>OZ243917.1:0-2895000 GCA_965213815.1 Alphaproteobacteria bacterium
CCCGGTGGGCCGACTCTCCCTGGGAGAGCGCCAGCAGGTCGAGATCATGCGCGCCCTGTGGCACGGCGAGCGGGTCCTCTTCCTCGACGAACCGACGTCGATGCTGACACCCCGGGGGGTCGACGATCTCGGCGTCGTCATGCGCCGGTTGCGCGACCATGGAGTCGCCATCGTCTTCATCACCCACAAGCTGAAGGAGGCCAGTGATCTCGCCGATCGCATATCGGTGCTGCGCCAGGGGCGCGTCGTCGGCGAGGTGAAGCCCGATGAACTGCGCTCGATGACGCCGGACGCGATCATTGAACGCGTCGTGGCGATGATGTTCGGGCTCGGCGGAAAGGCGGAGGACCTCAGGGCCACCCTGGTCGGCGACGCCGCGGAACCAGGAGCCACGCAGAGTGCCGATGGCGCCACGGAGCCGCTTGTCGTGCTCCGTGGCGGACGAACCGCCGGGCAACGGGGCGAATGCGCCATCGATGGCGCGGATCTCGAGATCAGACCCGGGGAAATCATGGGCATTGCCGGCGTCGACGGGAATGGCCAGAAGCACCTGGCCGAGGTTCTTGCCGGCCAGCGCATGATGACGACCGGCTCGATTTCGCTTGCCGGCAGGGAGATGGGCCATCTCGGCGTTGCCGGCCGCCGCCGCCTGGGGGTGCGCTACATCACCGATGATCGCCTCGGCGAGGGAACCGCGCCGCGCCACTCGCTGGCCGTCAACCTCGTCATCAAGGAGATCGGCTCACCGCGCTTCTGGAAGGGCGGGATCACCTTGTGGCGGCGCATCCACGACCATGCCCGCACTCTCATCGGGACCTTCAGCATCGTGGCGCCGTCGGAACGGGCGCCCCTTGCCGGTCTTTCGGGCGGCAACATCCAGAAGGCCCTGCTGGCCAGGGAATGGACCGGCGATGCCCGGCTTCTGGTCGTCTCCAAGCCAACCTACGGGCTTGACCTGCAGAACACGCGCCGGGCACGGGACTGGATCAGGAGCATCGGCGGAAACAGGGATGCCGCCATCGTCGTCATCTCCAATGAACTTGAGGAACTGATCGACGTGTCGCATCGCATCGCGGTGATGGAGCGCGGCCGCATTGCCGGCATCGTGAAGAACCGGCCAGGCGCCAGGACCGCCATCGGCCGCCTGATGGCGGGGGTCGGATGAACCGGCATCATGTCCTCGTTTCCCGGCTTCACGGCACCATCGGCGTGCTGCTGCCGGTTATTCTCGCCCTTGCCGTCGGCGCCGTCCTGTTGCTGGCGCTCGGCAAGGATCCCCTTGCCTACTATGGCTACGTCATCAGACGGGGGCTGTTGAGCCCGACCGGCCTTGAGGCCTCGCTCACACGCACGGCACCCCTGCTGCTGATCGCTGCCGGACTGATCGTGGCCTTTCGCAGCGGTCTGTGGAACCTGGGCGTGGATGGTCAGCTCCTGCTCGCCGCCGTGGTGACGGCTGCCCTGGCGCCCACACTTGCAGACCGGTTGCCATCGTTCCTGGTGGTCGCCTTGTGCTTTGCCGTGGCCATGGCCGTTGGCGCCGCCTGGTCGCTCATCCCCGCCCTCCTCAAGGCGCAGTTCGGCGTCAACGAGATCATCTCGACCCTGATGATGAGCTTTCTGGGCGTCAGTCTGGCCAACGTTCTCATCAAGATCCCCTTCAACGATCCACTGACCACCGTGCCGCAGACCGCCACCCTTGCCGTCGAAGATCGACTGTCGCGGCTGGCCGATACCACCGTCCACTGGGGGGTGCTGCTGGCTCTCGTCGTGGTGGTTGCCGTCCACCATGCCATGACGATGACGGCGCTGGGGATGCGCCTGCAGATCGTCGGGGCGAACATGCGCACGGCCCTTCATGCAGGTCTCCGGCTGCGGCTTCTCGTCATCGTCGCCTTCGCCGTCAGCGCGGGTCTGGCCGGCCTCGCCGGTGCCGTCGACGTTCTCGGTGTCCACGGCACCATCCGCGCCGACTGGAATCCGGCCTACGGCATTGTCGTCATCCCCCTTGTGTTCCTGGCGCGCTTCAACGGCTATGCGGTCATTGCCTTCGTCTTCGTCTTCGCCGTCCTCGTCATCGGTGGCGAAAGCGCCGCCCGGCGCCTCGACGTCCCGACATACTTCGTGCTGGTGCTGGTGGGTCTGGTGATGCTGTTCCTGGCCATCACGGAGTACCTGGACCACCGCCGGCGCCTGACGGCAAGGGAGTGAGCCCCGTGGACGGCCTCATGAGCGAAGTCTTCATTGCCTCCCTCTTCTTCGGCGCCGTCACCGCCGGGGTGCCGCTGCTCCTTGCCGGACTGGGCGAACAGGTGTCGGAAAAGGCCGGCGTCCTCAACATCGGCCTCGAGGGCATGATGCTGGCCGGCGCCTTTGCCGGATTCGCCACCGCCTACGCCACGGAATCGTTCCTTGCAGGATTCTGTGCCGGCATCCTCGCAGGCATGGCCGTGGCGCTCGTCATGGCCGTGCTATGCGTCGTTCTGGGCATGAACCAGATCGTCGTCGGCATCGCCATCATGCTGGGCGCCGAGGGCGTCACGGCCCTCCTGCACCACGTCCTCTATTCGCGCTCCTATCCACGGCTCGCCCGGGTCGAGACCTGGACCATTCCCGGCCTGGCGGACATCCCCTACGTGGGACCGGCCTTCTTCGACCGGAACGTCCTCATCTACCTCGCCTTCGCGCTGACCTTCTTCATGATCTGGGTGTTTCGCCGCACCCAGGCCGGACTCAACCTGCAGGCGGCAGGCGATGCCCCGGCGGCCCTGGATGCGGCGGGCGTCAGCGTGAAAATGACCCGCTTCGTTTCGGTGCTGGTCACCGGATGCCTCGGCGGTCTGGGGGGAGCCTACATGGCGACGGTCGGCGGCGGCCTCTTCCTTCCCTTCATGACCGGCGGCGCCGGGTTCATCGCCATCGTCCTTGCCATGCTGGCGCGCGGCAATCCCCTGTGGATCCTCTTCGGGGCCTTCCTGTTCGGCGCCAGCCTTGCCCTCACCACCGCCCTGCAGGTGGTCGGCGTCAACATCCCGACGGACGTCATCCAGATGCTGCCCTTCGCCATGGTGATCGTCGTTCTGTTACTGTTTGCCCGACACAGCTACCTGCCGCCGGCACTGGGGCTTCCCTACCAGCGCGGAGCGCGCTGACAACATCACCCACCAAGGAGGGTCCATTCATGGCCGATACCAAAGTCCACCTTCTCGATGGCGGAACCCTGGTGATTGACGGGTTCCATGCCTTCTGGAACCGGGGACCAGGAGGCGAACTCCGTTTCCCCTGCTATGCCGTTCTCGTCGAACATGCCGACGGCCTCTATCTCTTCGACACCGGCTACGACTACGAACACGTCATGGAGGTGCTGCCCTTCGAGAAACCGTTGCAGACACCCGAACAGACCATTCCCGGAGCCCTCGATCTCGTTGGCCTGAAGCCCTCCGACATCAACTACGTCATCAACTCGCACTATCACTTCGATCACTGCGGCGGAAACCGGCACCTCTCGACCGCCTGCACGGTGTGTCATGCCCTGGAACTCGAGGCCTGCACACACCATCAACCCTTCGAGCGCCTGGGATACTCGGATCTCGGCTTCACAAAGGGCGAGGGGGGAGACGAAACGAGTTCGGTCGGCGGCTCCGGGGATCCCGAACTCGACATCTACACGCCGAAATTCGAGACCCTGACCGGTGATCAGGAGATCGCCAAGGGCCTGTGGCTCTTCGAGACTCCCGGCCACACGGCGGGCCACTACTCCATGATGGTGGAACTCGCCAACCGGCGGCCCATGCTCTTCACCGCCGATGCGTGCTACAGCCAGAAGAACATGGACCTGATGTGCATCTCGAGTTTCCATCTCGATCCGACGACCAGCCTGCAGTCCATGCAGCGTCTCAAGGAACTGGCGGAGACCCATGACGCCGAACTGTTCTACTCCCACGATCCGGAGAGCTTCGTCGACTACGTGAAGGCGCCCGACGGCTGCTATTCCTGATTGTCGATCACGGCCAGAGCGGCCTCGACTCCCCTGCCGACGTCGACGGGAAAGCCGAGCTTGCTGAGGGCGCCCCCCATGGCGGCCACGGCGATGAGTGCGAAAGCCGGTTCCGCGGTCGGGCCCATGTGGCCGATGCGCATGAGTTTGCCGGCGGTCGCACCCCGGCCCAGGGACATGACGACGCCATAGTCGCGCCGCGCGACATCGAAGATGTCGGTGTCCTTCAGGCCGTCGGGAACCGTGATGGCCGTGGTGGTGGGCGAGGCGATCTCCTCGCGCGCCGCCCACAGCGTGGCGCCACCGGCCTTGAGTCCCTCGCGGCAGGCCCGGGCGGTGAGAGCGTGACGCCTCCAGACCTCTTGCGGCCCCTCGGACAAGTAGTGGTCCACAGCCTCCGCCAGCCCGCAGACCTCGGCCGTGGAGGGGGTGAACGGGAAGGGCGCCGAACGGCTCCAGGCGTTTCGCCAGTCAAGGTAGCTCAAGGCCGAGGCGCGCGGTGCGGCCGGATTGCGTTCCATGTGCTCCCAGGCCGCCTGCGAGACGCCAACGAACGTGATGCCCGGGGTGCCGCCCAGACATTTTCCCGGACCCGTGATGAAGATGTCGGCGTGGCAGTCCGCGGGGTGGATGTTCATGCCACCGAACGAGGACACCGCATCGACGATGAGAAGCGCCCCGTGATCGGCCGCCAGGCGGCCGATGTCGACAATGGGGTTCAGCGTGCCCGACGGGGTGTCATGATGGACGACGGAGACCACCGAGATCTCCGGGCGGTCATGGAGGGCCGCCTCGACCGCCGCCGGATCGATGGCGTCATTGAACGGCACCTCGATTTCGACCATCGACTTGTGGTAGCGCGCGGACCAGTAGCCGAAACCCTTGCCGTAGACACCCGATGCAAGGTTGAGCACAACATCATCGGACGAGATCAGCGATGCGGCCGCCGCCTCGATGGCAACCGCCGGTTCGGCCTGCAGGATGAGGGCCGGCTCATCCTGGCGCATGGCGCGACCGCACTTGAGCGCGGTCTCCTCATAGAAGACCTGGAACGAGGGATCGTAGTCGTAGCCGATCGGCCGCGCCATGGCCTGAAGCACGTTGGGGTAGCTCTGCACCGGCCCGGCACTCAACGTCACAACCGGAGGCTTGTCCGTCATCATGTCCACTCCCCGTCACGTCATTGTTGCGCTTGCCATGATATACGCCCTTGGCGCGTGCCGACACGACAACGGTGTCCGCATCGCGCTGGCCAATGTCACGGACGCCGATATCCGCTGCGTGACCGTGCTGGCTCATTTCGTGACCGTGGACCTTCCCGTCATCGCCGCCGGCGACACCTACCGGTTCACCCTTGCCGAGACCGCCGATGGCGGTCTCGCGATCACGCACCGTGACATGGGGCCGATGATGCTGGAGAACCTGCTCTGCGGCCTCGATGCCCACTGGAGCCGAAGTGTCGCCACCACCGACCTTGCCGCCACCCGCGACCAGGACCGGGCGTTCACGTGTTCAATCGACGGGGACCGTCTCGATTGCCGTCTGCAGCGTCCTACCAGCGCACCATGCCGGCGTCCGCCGTCAGGGCCTGACCGGTGATCCAGTGCGCTTCCTCGGACGCCAGAAAGGCTATGGCCGGAACGATGTCTGCCGGCAGCCCGCGTCCCTTGATGGCCTGCAGCATGTCGACGAACTCGAAGGCGTTGACATGATCGGTCTTGCGCACGCCTTCGGTGTCGGTGAGGCCGGGACACACGCAGTTGACCGTGATCTTCGCCCCGCCCAGCTCTGTCGCCAGGGCCCGTGAGAACGTCAGGACGCCCCCCTTTGAGGCGACGTAGTGCGCCATGTTCGGCGTCCCGGCGAAGATCGAGTTGGAGCTCACCGAGACGATCCGTCCGTAGCCGTTCCGGCGCATGGCATCCGACGAGGCGCGGCACATCAGGTAGAGGCCGTCGAGGTTGACGCGCAGCACCCGTCGCCACTCCTCGAAGGTGAGATCGTCCCAGGCGACGAACGGCACCTGGGCGGCAGCATTCACGAGGACATCGATCCTGCCGCATCTTTCCAGCACCTCCCGGTGCAGGGCAGCGACCGAGTCCGGTTCGGCGATGTCGCAGTGAAGGGCGATGGCGTCTCCTCCGGCCTCTCCCGCCCGTGCGGTGGCGGCGCTGTCGTCGATGTCCACAAAGACCGTGGTCGCCCCCTCGCCGGCCAGCCTGGCGGCGGCAGCCGCCCCGATTCCGCTTGCCGCCCCGGTCACGATCGCCACACGTCCTTCGAATCGTCTCATCGCTCCATCTCCCCAACCTTGTGACCAAGTCATGCGTCATCCGTTTCGCCGTTGTCAAACTTCGCCCGCTGTGAATCCGGGGAGTCCGCGCAACATCGCATGATTGCCTCTGCAAAATGGAGTAGAATCACGCCGTCTCATCACACGACAGCGCAAACGACCATGACACTCACCATTGAAATCCGTGATTTTGAGGCCCTGTTCCGGTATCCTGACCAATACGCCGATGTCGTGGAAGAGTTTGACGACCTTCTGGAACGGCGTGAGTCGGGGCGTCTGCGCGGGAAGCGGTATCTGGGCCCATTGGAGAAGCTCGTCGAGCAACACCCCTGGTTCATCGACGGGCACGCGCACATCGGAAACTATCTCCACGGTCGTGGCGAGTTCGCGTGTGCTCTCCAGGCTTACGAACGCGGATACGCCGTTGGCACGGCGGCGCTGCCAGCCGACTTCATGGAACGCATTCCGTGGACATATCTCGACAACCGCCCGTTCCTGCGCGCTGCCCACGGTATCGCTCTGTGCCAGTCGCGACTTGGCCGACACGCAAGGGCCATTTCGATGATGGAGCGGATACTGATCTGGATTCCGCACGACAATCTGGGAGTTCGTTTCCTGATCGGTTCCGACTATCTGCGAGAAGGCATGGACGAGAAGGCGATGCGCTGGTTCGAGTCGGCATCCGAGTATCCACCCTACCTCTACGAACGGGCGCTGCTGCTCCTGCGTCAGGGACGGTTCGTGGAAGCGGCAACCAGCCTTCGGCAGGGCTTCGTCGACAACGGCTACATCGCGGAAGCCCTCTGCGGCAACCAGAAACCCCAACCTCTGGCTATGTGGCACAATTCCAGTTGGGGAATGCCGGAGGAGGCGATGGACTACGTGCTGGGCAGCGGCCAGCTGTGGCACCAGACCCGCAACGCGATTGCCTTCCTGCGATGGCTCTACCTGCATCCCAGGGTCATGGCGGAACGCGCCGGCATCCTGCAGTGGCAGGAAGCTCTTCAATGGGAGCAGGACCCCAGGCGCCGCAGTTCGCTCAGCAGCGAGGCGCATGTGCTGAGAGAGGCGATCGACGATCGACTGTCCGAAGAAATCGTCGTCGAGCGTACCGATCCTTACGGGCAAGCGGTGCTTCCCTGGCTCTATTCGGACCGGCGGCACTGAATGGCGGCGCCAGCACGATCATCATGTGAATTGCGGAACGGACGGTCATCGCATCGCGCAGATTGAAGGTTGTTGATCTGGCCGGCTGGCGTGAAGCCAGGAAAATGCTCATCGAGGAAGGAGTTACTCCGGAGGGTCCGGTACCGATCATCCCTTCCACGTTCCGTTCCTCATGGGGTGCGATCCAGGGCGTTCGGGCCGTAGCCCTACGCTCTCTGGTGGTCGCGCAGGGCCTGGCCGAACGCCTCGAAGAGAGCCCGGTTGACGGGATTGGTCGCGGGGTCGTACTCGGCGTGCCACTGCACTCCCAGGGCGAACGCCGGTGCGTCGGCAATGCGAATGGCCTCGATGGTGTCATCCTCAGCCACGCCCTCGACGATCACGCGCTCCCCCGGCTCCACGATGCACTGGCCATGGAGCGAATTGACGCGGATGGTCTGCCTGTCGAGGATCCCCTCGAACACGCCCCCCGGCGTGAGGCGCACTTCGTGCCTGTCGGCAAACACGACCCCCGGGTCGGGATGGACCTCGCCGTTTTCCAACCGCGGGGCCCGGTGATTCATGCGCCCCGGCAGATTGCCGGTTTCGGGGTGAAGAACGCTCCCGAATGCCACACCGAGTTCCTGGATGCCACGGCACAGGCCGAAGATCGGCACGCCTCTGGCGACACAGGCCTCGGCCACGGACAACGCCACCTCATCGCGTTCCCGATCGTAGGGTTCGTAGTCGCAATGAGGTTCGACATTGAAAAATGACGGATGAACGTTGGCGCGCGCGCCGGTGAGCAGGATTCCGTCAACGGCATCGATCAGCGACCCGACATCGGTGATGTCGGGTGCTCCGGCGAACATCAGGGGCAGGGCGCCGGCAACTTCCGCCACGGCCAGGAGATTCTTCTCCCCCGTCATCTGGGTCACGTAGTGATCACCAACGAGATACCTGGAGCCGATGACGCCGACGCGGGGTTTCGTCATCATGGGTACTGGTTCCTCCCTGTTGCGCCCGCAGACGAGGGGTTCGTATGACGGGATGCGGCGTGAGTCCACTCCGGACCCGGGACGGATCAGGCGATTTCCGGGGCGAACCGGTCCTCTGTCTCCGTAAGACTCTCGTCGATGATGGCGATCATGGAATCGATCTCGTCTCTGGTGATGACCAGCGGTGGACCGAGATGAAGGACATGCCAGACCCGGGTCAACAGGCCGCGCTCGCGGATACGCGCCGCAAGATCCTTGGTGAAGGCATGGGTCCAGCCCCAGGACTCCCTTGTCTCCCTGTTCTTCACGAATTCGACGCAGCACATCAGACCGAGGCCCCGGATATCGCCGACTGTGGGATGGGATTCGAGGGTGCGCAGGCCCTCCATGAGGTAGGCGCCGTTGCGGGCGCTGCATTCAACGAGGCCTTCTTCCTCGATGATCTCGATGTTCCGCAAGGCGGCGGCCGAGGCTACCGCATGCCCACCGAACGTGAGCAGATGCTCGACGGGCCGGCCATCTCCGGTAAACCCCTCGAAGACGCTTTCGCGCGCGATCACGCCACCGATCGGCGCGTACCCGCTCGAGAATCCCTTGGCGAGGGTCATCATGTCGGGCACGACACCGAAGTGCTCCGTGGCGAACATCCTGCCGGTCCGCCCGAAGCCGTTGATCGCCTCGTCCATGATCAGGAAGACTCCGTGGCGGTCGCAGATCTCGCGCAGCATCTGCCAGTAGCGGGGCGAAGGCACGTGGTTGCCGTTGGAGGTCGACACCGGCTCGCCAATCACCGCGGCGACGGTGTCGGGCCCCTGATGCATGATCTCCTGCTCCACATAGCGGGCGCACATGAGATCCCCGTCCTCGCCCGCGAGGCCGAAGTCGTTGTGGTAGCGATTGGGTGAGGGAACATGGCTGACGCCGTACATGAAGGGGCCGTGGTACTTCTCGACTCGCGACGCGGTGAGGCTCATCGCTCCGTGGGTCATGCCGTGATAGGAGCCGCGCCGGGCGATGATCTTGCAGCGCCCCTGGAACCCGCGCATCGCCTGGGCCTGGCGGGCGATCTTGATTGCCGTTTCCACGGCCTCGGAACCGCCCGAGACGAGAAAGGCGCGCGAGAGGTCGCCCGGCGTGATGTCCGAGAGCTTCCCGGCAAGGCGAACTGCAGCATCGTTGGTGCAGGTCGATGCGGCCGTATAGGCGATGCGTCCGGCCTGTTCGGCCATGACCTCGCCGATCTCGCGCCTGCCGTGGCCGGCGTTGACGACGAAAAGTCCGGAGAGACCGTCAAGACAGGCCCTGCCGCGCACGTCCCAGAGAGTCGATCCCTCGCCACGGACAAACACCCGCATGCCTTCGCGTTCCGTCAGTTCCTCCCAGCTCTCTTCAGGGCCGTGGAACCAGAGGTGGCGCGCCGCAGCCCTCTCCACGTCATGCAGTGATTCCGGGAGGTCGCAATGGGCCATGATCAGATTCTTCCTGTTCCGCCGACTCGACCCTAACACCACGGCACCGCATACGGACATTCGGGCAGCCGTCCCTTCGATCGTCATCGGTGGATGGATTCGCAGCCCTGTCATGGACGCCGGCCAGGGTTGCCATCATGGTGGCGCAAACGACTTCAGGGTCTGCGATGTACGGTGACGAAGGCCTGAGAGCGAAACTCGCCAAGGTGGAAGCGCTGTTCAGGCGTGCCGCCGCTCCAGGCGAAAGGGCGGCCGCTGCGGCCGCCATGGACCGGCTCATGAGCCGCCTGGGCGAGACTGTCGACGCCGACCCCGTGGTCGAACTGAAGTACTACCTGTCCGACATGTGGTCGGTGAGACTCTTCGTCGCCTTGTGTCGCAAGCACGGCGTGCATCCTTATCGCTATGCCCGCCAGCGTCGCACCACCGTCATGGTGCGCGCCCGCGAGCGCACGTTCGATCGCGAGGTCTGGGAGGAGTTCATCATGCTCCACGACGAGCTCGCGTCCTACTTCAATGATGTCACCGATGACCTGATCACGCGCGCCATGCGTTCAGACGGCGACGACAGCACTCTTGATCAGCAGCAGTTGTCCGCGCGCTGAACCCTCCGCATGGCCGCGCACCCACGCCAGGGATCAGCGTCACGGCGCCTTGACCGGCGCGAAGCGGTGGCGATCATGCCATGTCCCGAATCCAGCGGGTTTGTGCTCCCCCGCAATGCGAGCCCGGGCAACCCCCCTGAGACCGACATGTTCGAGCAACCGACACGACATGCTGTCCATCGTGGTCGACCCGACTGCTGGCCAGGGCTTGCACGACGCCACCACCCCCAATGCCAGCCGTGCCGTCGCCTCGTCGAGGATGTCGCGGGCAGACCGCGAAGTCTCCACATCACGTGGGACTGGTTTGCCCCGTGGACGACAGAGCGGACATGGACGCCGCCGATTTCCGCGCGTGGTGGGGGTCACCTGAAAGGAGAAGGCGTCACGCTTGCGGGACGAATGGACTGACAATCACGAAGCTGTCGATCCGCCGACCATCCTGGGGCATCCCGCAAAGAGCGTGTCGCACCACGCCCGGAGAGCCGAAGCAACGATCAGAGAATCGCACAAGCCATGGCGGCCTCATGCGCTTTCATGTCCACAGGTCGAATTGAATCGAACAACTCGCGCACATTCGCCACCGCCGTCGCAATGATGTTCCGCTCCAGCCGGAACTTTCGCCGCAGGACTTTGACGAACTCGTTCAGCATCTGCACGCAGATGATCCCGCCATCCCTGAGCGCCCGGCGTGCGGCGTCGCCCTTTGCGCCGGGTCCCTGGGCACAGATCAGAACATTCGTGTCGAAGGACGCTGTCATCGCGCACTGGCTTCCACCCGGTCGAAAGCGTAGTCGGCAGGGATGGGCAGAGCGCGGGCGCGCATTCGTTCGATCGCGCGCGTCCTGCGTTCGTCCGTTGCAACGGCGAGGAAATCAGGATTTGCGGATACGATTTCAAGGCGGTCGCCTTCAGTTCGAGATCATTCACCAACGCTCCGGGCAGCCTCGCAGCCAGACTGTTGCCCCATTTCGAGACACGCATGAGTATCCTCCGAAGATACACTTTCATTGATGTATCCTGATCGTTCTTCGACCGCCTTCAAGCTGGATCCTTACGTGTGGCGATTGTGCTGCGGGCCGATGCGGCGGCAGCATGACGCCGAGCGACAAGAGGGAGCGAACGATGACAAACCACCAGGCGCCTGCTGCAATTGCGGCCGCAAGCGTGCCGCCCCGAACAAGGCCGTCCAACTATCCAGAGCCCTTCGCCAGCAGAATGACGCGGCGACGCAAGCAGTCGCTGGGGGATTTCTTCGGCCTGCACAACTTGGGGGTAAACCTGACGACAATCGCGCCGGGCGGCGAGTCGGCGCTGATGCACACGCACAGCAGGCAGGACGAGTTCGTCTATGTGCTGGAAGGCGAGGCAGTGCTGGCAATGCCGTCAGGCGAGACGCGGCTCCTGGCCGGCATGTGCGCCGGATTCCCGGCCCGGGGCACGGCGCATCATATCCTCAACCGCAGCGACCGGGACGTGGTGATTCTGGAGATCGGCGACCGGCCCGAAGGCGACGAGAGCAGTTATCCCCAGGACGACATTCAGGCCATCATGGGTGCGAACGGCGAATGGCGCTTCTCTCGCAAGGACGGCACACCCTACTGACACGATGTTTTCCGTCAATCCCTGGCCTGGTCCGGGGACGTATTGTCCTGCAATGCCATGATCCTGGCTGGAGCCAAGTGGTCCCGGCGGCCGGTCAGTCGTGCTGCGCCTGTGTGACGCGTTGTGTCGTCAGCGGCTGACGGCGGCCGAAGTAGCGCATGTGAATCTCGTCGCTGAAACGCTGGCCGGGCTCCGTCTCGTAACTCAGCGTCAACATGCGGCGCGATGGGGTGCGACGAACCGGTGCGACCCGGTGGAGCGCGCGGCCACCGTTGAAGATCGTCAGGGCCCCCGCCTCGACATCGAGTTCCCGCACATGCGACGAGCGGCCGGCCGTCAGATCATCGATCATGGACGCCAGATCGGGGCGATGCCGGATGTCGGGAATGTACTCGAAAGCGCCACCGGAACCCGCCTTGCGGAGCATGAGAGTAACCGCGCCGTCATTGGAGTCAAAATGCCATCCCAGTTCATCTCCGCACGCGTACTCGCTCACCATGCACGAGGCGATGGCGTCGGCATTGCGGTAGTAGGGACGCCGTTCCAGGACCTCCGAGACGAACCGCGTGAGGGCGTCCCACATGAAGAGGCGGTGCGACGGCGATCCGCAAGGCATCTGGTCAAGGCCCACGCAGACAAGACTGACCCGGGTCTCCTCGCCCATGCCGGACGGAAAGGCGTTGCGGTGATCGAGCCGCCGGAATCCGGCAAGGCACAGGCGGTCGACTTCTTCTTCCATGGCTGCCAGTCCGGCAGGGTGAAGGAACCCGGGCAGGGTGAAGACCCCGTCTGCGGCGAGGCGCCGACGTCCCTCGCGCACGAGTGTGATGGCTTCGGGAGACGCGATATCCGCGATCGGATAGCGATCGAGATCGACGAGATCTGCCACCATGGCGCGATCCGCGCTAGACGACGGCACGGCCACTGCCAATGCGCGGCGACGGTCTGCCGCCATCGGAGAACAGCATGATCGCCAGGATCTCGTCGGGTCGCGGGGCATCGGCAACCATGACCGTCATCGTGTCCAGCTCGTTGAAGGACCAGATCTCATCCTTGTGTGCCAACGGCACATCGACGCTTGTGCCGGCGGCCGCCACCTTGGCGACCGACGGGATGAGGACCTCGCCGCCGCCACAGGCCGCGCGCATCGGTTTGCCGAGCTTGGGATGAAGGACGCCTGCGGCATGTTCGACCTCGCCGTTGACGCCGACGATGGCCGCCTTGCCGTAAGCGACCGGCGGGCCGGCAAGCATGGCGACGGCCGTGGCGGCAAGCGCCTCGCCAAAGGCAAGACCAAGATCGGCCAAAGGGGCAACATCAGCCACGTAGCGGCCCGCTGCCGGATTGGCAAAGGTGGCCATGGCCGCGACACGCGTCACCGCAGGCGTGGCGGCATGACCCGCTTCCGCGAAGACCGTTTCCTTGAGGAAGAGAGACTTGCGGCAGTTCATGCTTTCCCACCTCCTTCGGCATCAAGCGCCTTGCGGACCGCCACCAGGCGTTGCGCCCTTCGCGCTCCCAGGCGGGAGGCTTCGCCCTCGCCATAGGCGTAGATTCCCTCGCCGCTCTTCAGGCCGAGCCGCCCCTGGGCAATCTTTCCGGCCGCCCACGGGCTGACGTCGCCGCGGCTGCAGAGATCACCGTTGAGATAGGCCGCCACGGAGCCATAGATGTCGAGCCCCGCCATGTCGAGGAGGCTCATCGGACCCACCACCGCCAGCTTGTAGCCGATGCCCCAGTTGACGCATGTGTCGAGGTCCTGCGCGTCGACCACGCCGCGCTCGACGAGATCGAGTGCCTCGCGCATGACGGCATAGAGAATGCGGTTCTCGACAAACCCCGGCACATCGCGCTTCACACGCACCGGAATGAGATTGAGGCGGCGCACGCACGCCATCATCCACTCGACGGTGTCGATCGACGTCTGCCCGCCGGCAACAACCTCGACGACGGGGATGATATGGGGCGGATTGGACCAGTGCATGCCCACCACCCGTCCAGGGGAAGGCAGACCCTCCTGGAGTCTGGAGATGGGAATCCCCGATGTGTCCGATGCAAGAATGCACGTTTCTGAAACATGACCGGCAATGCTGTTCAGGACCGCACGCTTGAGATCGAGTTCTTCGGGCACGTTCTCGATCACGAGATCAGCATCGGCGACGGCAGCCTCCAGGGTGCCCGTCAACGCGATATCGGTGGTCGAGCCCGTCGCCGGAACGTCGAGATCATCGAGTACGCCGGCAATGGCAGGCAGTTTCCGGCGAGTTGCCGCGATGGCGTCGGCACTCACATCGAAGCCCCTGACGGTCATGCCGGAACGCGCCAGCACCGCGGCGATGCCGGCGCCCATGGTGCCAAGACCGATGACGGCGGCAATGCTCACGGCCACCTCCGGGTCTGGCATGCACAAGGTCGGGCGATGGGGGCAGGCATCTTCAAAGGACGCTGGTCTCGAGGATGTCGACACCGCGCTGCCGGTCGACGAGATAGATGAGACCGCGGTCATCGATGGTGACATCGTTCGAAGAGGCGCGATCCGCTCCCGCTGGCGGCTCGGGCAGATAATGGGCCACCTCGCGCGGCTGGAAGGGATCGGCAAAGTCCACCAGGCGCAGTCCCTGGGCAAACCAGGCAAAGGGCACCACCGTCGTGCCGGTCAGGCGTTCGCTGGGCTGATGGCACCCGGTCATCGGTTGTTGTGGTGCACCGTCGGCATCGACACCCTCGACCTGGAATGTCGAGACGGGGATCGGATTGTATTCATCACAGATATCGTAGACCCAGGTGAATGCTGGCGCCGCCGGGTACAGCTTGGCCACATCCTCATCGGCCACGATCATGATATCGCGACCTTTCGCCTTCATGGGCATCCTCAGACAGGTGTGCGTGGGATGCGGGAACGACGGACTGGTGTTGCGTCCGGAAATGAGGCGCGGCCGCGTCATGTCGGAGATGTCGAGAATGAAGAAGCCGTGATGCCAGTAGCTGACATTGAGCCGTGATCCCGTCCTCAAGGGATGGTGGCAGCGGGGAGGCACATAGTTCGACCAGGGATAGGTCTCGCCGCCTGCCTGCCACTGGCCCTCGAGCCACCATCGCCCGACCTCTTCGGGCCGGGCCGGATCGGCAAGATCGAGAATCATGACGATGTTGCCGACATAGCCCTCCACCGTGGGCGAGATGTACGCGTGGCGGCCATCGAAATCGTAGCGGTGCACACCCTTGCCTGCCGTGACCCACTTGGTGATCAGGCTCGGCTGGCGGGGGTTCGCCACATCCCAGATCGCCAGACCACCCTCAAGCGCCCCGTCCACGTGACCGAGTCGCTCGTGATTGACCACCATGATGCCGTCAGCGACCCGCACCTTGTGGGAATGCATGCCTTGAGGAAGCTCGATGGTCGCCAGACACTGCGGCCGGGCCGGGTCACCGACATCCCAGATCGAGGTGCCGGAGGGTGGTCGCATGTGACCAACATAGAGGATGCGGCCATCGATCCAGACCTGTCCGCCTCCGGGGCAGTCGATATGTCCGACGCGGTGCACGCTCATGGGACGAGGCGTACGGTATCGCCATCGGCGGTCCGTCCCCAGCGCTTGTAGAAACCGAGCCTCCTCAAGGCCGGCTCGTCGCTGGCAACGAAGAGCACGATCGCCGACGAAGTCTCGTTGACATGTTCCACCCAGCTGCCACCGGGCACGGCAAGGGTATCGAACCGGCGCCAGTCGTGGCGCTCGCCATCGATGATGGAGTGACCAGGACCACCCTCGAACGGGGCCACCAGCTGGCTCGCGGTCTGGCACTGCGGCAGGGTGCGCTCGCCCGCCCGCAGCATCTGGGCAAAGAAGGTCATGGTGCGGAACACGGGCTCGCCGTCGAGCGGGTTGACGTACTCGACCTTGAGACCGTCACGGGGATCGCCGTCGTGATCGATGTTCTCTTCGAGGAACTCCCGCATCGGTTCCCAGCGATAGACATACATGGGCGACGCCATTCCGGTTCCCCGCATGTGGTCAACAAAGCACGCCTTCAGCCCGCCGCGACCGTAGATGTCTCGCGAGTACTCGGGACCGTAGCGCGCCGACTGGCGGTTTGCGGGCACGTCATTTTCCCGGTAGTCGTGCTCGAAATAGATGGCATTCAGGGTCTCCACGAGGGGGAGGTCGAGGACCGAGAGATTCACGGCCTCCTCGTCACCCATGTTGCCGTGGTTGTGCCAGGTGTCGTGCGGCGTCAGCACCATGTCACCGGGGCCGAAGACGATGTCCTCTCCCTCGACTCCAGTGAAGTTCATGGCGCCCGTCAGTCCGAAGCGTATGGCATTGGGAGAGTGCCTGTGAGGCGGCATGACCTCGCGCGGGTCGTTGAGACGATAGGCAGTGTACATGGTTGTCACCGTGGCACGGCGCGGCGCCAGACCGGGATTGACGAGGATGAGCGAACGCCGTTCCGAATCCGACATCGACACGAGGTCGGCGGAACGTCTGAGCAGTGGCTCGATGACGCCATCGTAGTCCCAGACATGGGCAACCGCCTTCGATACCGCCATCAGCTGGCGCACCTCGTCGTGATCGACATCACTCGTCGTCGCCCAGAACGGGAACATCGAGGCGCCATGGACGTCGTCGTAGAGATTCTTCAGGCCCGCCTCACGGTCGTTCGTCGCCATTCCCTTACCTTCG
Source organism: Alphaproteobacteria bacterium (assembly GCA_965213815.1). Lineage (GTDB taxonomy): Bacteria > Pseudomonadota > Alphaproteobacteria > SP197 > SP197 > SP197. The sequence continues at coordinate 16,793 of OZ243917.1, forward strand.
CCTGCTCGGCCGCAGTCTACCAGCCCCCGACAGCGTGTGCGACCGCGCCGCCGTGCGGTTGTCGGATCCGTCTGTGAACCGGTAGTGTCTGGACACATTCTTGGGAGGGTGAACATGCAGCACACGATACGTCCGCGGCGCAGCGTTCTCTACATGCCGGGGTCCAACGCCCGGGCGCTCGAGAAGGCGAAGACGCTTGCCGCCGACGGGCTCATCTTCGACCTCGAGGACGCCGTCGCTCCCGATGCGAAGGACGAGGCGCGCAGCCTTGTCTGCGCGGCCGTGGCGCAGGGGGGTTACGCGCAGCGAGAGGTGGTCATCCGCGTCAATGGCCTGACGACGCCATGGGGGCGTGAAGACATCATGCGGGCGGCATGCTCCGGCGCCGATGCCCTGCTGTTACCGAAGGTCGAGGGCGCCGGATACATCCGCGAGGCCCTGTCCCTGATGGATGTCGCCGGAGCCCCTCAGTCCATGGCGGTGTGGTGCATGATGGAAACGCCACTCGGCATTCTCCATGCAGAACGGATCGCCTCGGCCAGTCCCAGGATCGGCGCCGTGGTCATGGGGACCTCGGATCTCACCAAGGATCTGGGAGCGCGGCACACGTCCAATCGCATCGCCATGTCGACGAGTCTCGGCATATGCGTGCTTGCGGCGCGAGCCTTTGGCATTTCGATTCTCGACGGCGTGTTCCTCGATCTCGGGGATGACAGCGGATTCGAGGCCGCCTGTATCCAGGGCCGCGACATGGGATTCGATGGCAAGACCATCATCCATCCACGTCAGATCGAACCGGCCAACAGCGTGTTCGGACCGACGGCCGAGGAAGTTGCCTGGTCCCGGCGCATCATCGATGCCCACACCGAGGCATCGGCCAGGGGCGAGGGTGTGGTCGTGGTCGAGGGCAAGCTGATCGAGAACCTCCACGTGGCGGAAGCAAGACGCACCCTTGCCCTTGCCGACGCCATCGAACAGACGACCACCGGTTCATGACCACCCCCTGCGGCTATTTCCTCGAGGATTTCGACGTCGGACGGGTCTTTCGTCATGCCACCCCGCGCACCGTCACAGCCGGTGACCGGTCGCTTCATGTCGCTCTCACAGGATCGCGATTCGCCATGGCATCGGCCGATACCTTCGCTGCGTCCTGTGGTTTCGACAGGGCGCCGGTCGACGACATCCTGGTCTTCAACATGATCTTCGGAAAGACGGTGCCCGACATCTCGGCCAACGCGATCGCCAATCTCGGCTACGCCGCGGGCCGGTTCACCGCACCGGTGCATGAAGGGGATACGCTCGATGCCGTCTCTGAGGTCATCGGCCGGCGGCAACTCTCCAACGGCCGGTCCGGCATCGTCTGGGTGCGTTCCACCGGACGCAACCAGCATCGCCGGACCGTGCTTGACTACGTGCGCTGGGTCATGGTGAACAAGCGCGATCCATCGAGTCCGGCACCGAAGCCCGTTGTACCCGCACTTGCCGATGCAGTCGATCCCGCCTCGATCGTGATCCCGAAGGGTCTCGATCTTTCGAGGTACGACTGGCCGGCAGCCGGCGATGGTCCGGACTGGGGATCTCTGACGAGCGGTCAGCGATTCGACCACATCGACGGCATGACCATCGAGGACGGCGAGCACCAGATGGCGACGCGCCTCTACCAGAACACCGCGCGGGTCCATTTCGATCAGCACCGATCATCCGCCACCCGTTTCGGCCGGCGCATCGTCTACGGCGGCCACATCATCAGTCTCGCCCGGGCCCTTTCGTTCAACGGTCTTTCCCATGCCTGCCTTGTGGTCGCCCTCAACGGCGGCCGGCACACGGCGCCCGCCTTTGCCGGGGACACCATCTATGCCTGGTCCGAGGTGCTGGCCAGGGCGGAAATCGAAGGTCGCGCGGACGTCGCACTGGCGCGTTTGCGCACCGTGGCGGCGAAGAACCACCCGTGCGACGATTTCCCCGATCGCGATGGCGCTGGTCGCGACCACCCCGACAAGGTACTGGACCTTGATTACTGGGTGGCGATGCCCCGGCGTTGACCCGAACGGCACCGGGACCATAGACTCGAGGTCATGTCGACTGCTCAATCAGATGGCGAGGCTGCACGGCCGCTGTCGCCGCATCTTCAGGTCTATCGTCCGCAGATCACATCCGTTCTCTCCATCACCCATCGCATGACAGGCGTCCTGCTCTCGATCGGCGTCGCCGGCCTCGTGGCCTGGCTGGCGGCCGCGGCTGCAGGGCCGGAGAGCTTTGCCGTCGCCCGGGCGATTGCCGGCTCGTGGCCGGGGCTGCTCATTCTCTTTGTCTGGTCCCTGTGTCTCGTCTACCACCTGCTGAACGGCATCCGGCACATGGTGTGGGATACGGGACGCGGCCTCGAGCTGAAGTCGGTGCGGGTGTCGGGATGGGCCGTCGTCGGCGGCACGGTCATCCTCACCATCCTTGCCTGGGTGCTCGGCGCCATGGTAGCCGGGTAGATGGCGGGCCTGAAGCAGGGCGCGCCGCACTGGCGCTACCAGCGCCTGACGGCAATCGCGCTCATTCCCCTCACCCTTGTGTTCATCGGGCTGATGCCGACTCTCGCGACCGCTGATCATGGGGCCATCGTGGATCTCATGGGAACGGTCATCGTTCCGGTCTTCCTGGCGGCGCTTGTCGGGACCGGTCTGTGGCACATGAAGCTGGGTCTCGAGACCATCATCGACGATTACGTGGGACGGAGATCGTGGGGCGCCGGGCTCAGGGTCGTCGTCGTTGCCGTCTCGGGCGTGCTGGCGGCTGTCGCCGTGGTCTCCCTCGTCGTGCTCATGGTGGGCCAGGCATGAATCCCGCCTACACCATTGTCGATCACGCCTATGACGTGATCGTGGTCGGCGCCGGCGGCGCTGGTCTGCGCGCCACGCTGGGGCTGGCCGAGGCTGGCCTTTCGACCGCCTGCATCACCAAGGTCTTCCCGACCAGAAGCCATACCGTCGCCGCCCAGGGAGGCATCTCGGCCGCCCTGGGCAACATGGGCGACGACGACTGGCGCTACCACATGTACGACACCGTCAAGGGATCCGACTGGCTCGGCGACCAGGATGCCATCGAGTACATGTGCAAGGAGGCGCCGGCCGCGGTCATCGAGCTCGAACACTACGGCGTGCCGTTTTCGCGTACGGCGCAAGGCACCATCTACCAGCGCGCCTTCGGCGGAATGACCACAGGCTACGGCGAGGGCACGGCCCAGCGGACCTGTGCCGCTGCCGACCGCACCGGCCATGCGATCCTGCACACGCTCTACCAGCAGTCCCTGCGCCACGAGGCAGAGTTCTTCATCGAGTACTTCGCCCTCGACCTCATCATGGACGATGACGGCGCCTGCCGGGGGGTGATGGCCTGGTGCCTCGAGGACGGCACCCTTCACCGATTTTCCGCGGCAATCACCATCCTGGCGACCGGCGGATATGGCCGCTGCTATCTCAGTTGTACCTCTGCCCACACCTGCACGGGCGATGGAAACGGCATGGTGCTGCGCGCAGGACTGCCGTTGCAGGACATGGAATTCGTCCAGTTTCACCCAACCGGGGTCTTCGGGGCCGGTGTCCTCATCACGGAAGGCGTGCGCGGTGAGGGCGGCTATCTCGTCAACGGCGAGGGCGAACGGTTCATGGAGCGTTACGCCCCCTCGGCCAAGGATCTCGCGAGCCGCGACGTGGTGTCGCGCTCCATGACGATCGAGATTCGCGAGGGACGCGGTGCCGGCAAGGAGAAGGACCATATCCTGCTCAAGCTTGACCACCTCGATCCCGATGTCATCGCCGCGCGTCTTCCCGGGATCTCCGAGAGCGCCAGGATCTTCGCCGGCGTGGACGTGACGCGCGAGCCGGTTCCGGTGCTGCCGACCGTCCACTACAACATGGGAGGAATCCCGACCAACTATCACGGCGAGGTGGTGGTGCCGCGTGACGGTGATCCCGACGCCGTCGTGCCGGGCCTCATGGCATCGGGCGAGGCGGCCTGTGTCTCGGTGCACGGCGCCAACCGTCTGGGGTCCAACTCGCTGCTTGATCTCGTCGTGTTCGGGCGTGCCGCCGCCCTGCGCGCCGCCAGCACTGTCACGCCTGGCGGGACACGCCAGGAGTTGCCTCCCGGCGCCGGCGAGGCGACGCTCGAACGTTTCGACCGGTTGCGGCACGCCGACGGTGGCACGCCGACGGCCCGGTTGCGCGAGATGATGCAGCGCACCATGCAGAACGACGCCGCGGTGTTCCGCACCGAATCATCGCTCCAGGAGGGATGCCGCAAGATGGCGGAAGTCCATGCCGGATTCTCCGACATCGAGGTCAGCGACCGCTCCCTCATATGGAACACCGACCTCATGGAGACATGGGAACTCGACAACATGCTGCGACAGGCCGTGGTCACCATCATCTGCGCCGAACACCGCAAGGAAAGCCGCGGCGCCCATGCCCGGGAGGATTACACCGAACGCGACGACGAGAACTGGATGAAGCATACCGTCGCCTGGCTTGACGACGACGGCCGCCACAGGATCGATTACCGGCCCGTGCATCTCGATACGCTGACCGACGAGGTGGAGAGAGTTCCTCCGCGGTCCAGGGTGTACTGACCATGCCTCCTTTCCAGACGCCACGCACCGGAGCGATTCACCATGGTTGAGTTCAGACTGCCCAGGAATTCGAGGGTGCGAGTCGGCAAGGCCCATCCCGTGCCGCAGGGCAGCTCCCGACGCACCCGGCTCAAGATCTACCGCCATGATCCGCAGAGCGGCACCGGCCCGCGCCTCGACACCTACGAGGTCAACCGCGACACCTGTGGCGAAATGGTTCTCGACGCCCTCATCACGATCAAGAACGAGATGGATTCGACGCTCGTATTCCGCCGGTCATGCCGCGAGGGTGTGTGCGGTTCCTGCGCCATGAACATCGATGGCGTCAACACGCTCGCCTGCACCAAGCCGCTCGACGACATCTCCGGCGACGTCCGGGTCTATCCCCTGCCCCACATGCGGGTCATTCGCGACCTCGTCACCGATGTCTCCCATGTCTACGGGCAACTCGCGTCGGTCAAGCCATGGCTGCGCTCGAACAGTGCCGCGCCGGAGACGAAGGAACGCCTGCAATCGCCGGCCGAGCGCGAGAAACTCGACGGTCTCTACGAGTGCATCTTGTGTTTCTGCTGCCAGACGGCCTGTCCGAGCTACTGGTGGAACGGCGAGACCTTTCCGGGTCCCGCGGTTCTTCTGCAGGCCTACCGGTGGGTTGCCGACAGCCGCGACGAAGCAGGCGACGAACGGATCGCCGATCTCGACGGCGCCGACGAACTCTTCCGCTGCCGCACCATCGTCAACTGCACCAACGCCTGCCCCAAGGGTCTCAATCCGGCCCGCGCCATCGCCGAAGCCAAGAAGCGCGCAGCACAGTCACATCGCTGAAGTTGATGGATTGATCTGCTTCACGGCACCCTGATCACTGCTCGTACCAGGTCTCCCGGACGGCCACAACGTGGCGCCTGGCGCCCCTGCCTGCAGCAGTCCGTTTCGGGGTGGCCGCTTGCCGAACCCGGTCATCAGGTCGGCGGAAGATCATGAGCGAGGCGTCAGGCTGGCGAAGCGACGACACCGCGGATGACCTGGCGCACCTTCCCTGCCACCGCCGCCAGGACGCCGGCCATGGCCTCGATGCGGACCGGACCCGGCGTACGGCCCGCCGCCGCGTTCACCACGATCGCAAGGTGCGCATAGGCGATGCCGGCCTCGCGCGCGAGTGCGGCTTCCGGCATACCGGTCATCCCGACGATGTCGCAGCCGTCACGTTCCAGGCGATCAATTTCGGCTGCGCTCTCGAGTCTCGGACCCTGGGTGCAGGCGTAGGTTCCCACACCGATGACCGCGATGCCGGCGCTTGCGGCCGAACACAGCAACGCCGAGCGCAAGGCGCTGTCGTAGGGAGCGGTAAAGTCGACGTGAACAGGCGCGTCGAGATCGTCCTCGAAGAAGGTATGCCCGCGCCCCCATGTATAGTCGACGATCTGGTCGGGAACGACGAGCGATCCGGGGACGAGACCGGCACGGATGCCACCCACCGTGGCCAGTGCGACGATTCGGTCGCATCCGGCGATGGCGAGCGCGTGGATGTTCGCCCGGTAGTTGACGCCATGGGGCGGAATGCGCGAGGGCGTGCCATGGCGCTGCAGGAAGGCAACGGGCGCTCCCTCGAACTGACCCTCGAGAACCGGACCGGACGGCATGCCCCAGCGCGTTTCGCCTTCCCGGCACGCCTGGACCTCGAGCCCCTTGAACTCGGGAAATCCACTACCGCCAATGATGCCGAGACGTGTCATCTGACCTCGCAGTCTCAGGCATGCGCCGGGGTGGCACAAGCCGGCCCATGCCTTGACAGGGGCGAAATCGATACTATATTTATAGAACTATGGAACCATCACAGGCCACGGGCCTCCTGCAGGCCCTCGCCCAGGACACCAGGCTTGCCGCCTGGCGCCTGCTCGTGAGGGCGGGACCGGAGGGGACACCGGCGGGCGCCATTGCGCGTCATCTCGGCATTGCGCCTCCGGTGCTGTCGTTCCATCTTTCCTGTCTCGCTCGTTGCGGCCTCGTCGTGTCGCGGCGTCGCGGGCGCCACGTGATGTACTCGGCCGACCTCGACGTCATGAAGCGTCTCACGGACTTTCTCGTCGAGGACTGCTGCCTGGGTTTTGATACGGTGCAACCATTGTCAGGGAGGCCTCGGCCATGAAGCGCGTGCATATCAGTGTGAATGTCGACAACCTTGAGGACGCCGTGCGCTACTACGCGGCACTCTTCGGGTCCGAGCCCGATGTCCTCAAGGAGGACTATGCCAGGTTTCGTCTCGATGAGCCCTCGATCAACTTCTCCATGACCTCCAGGGGACGCGCGGCCGGTGTCGATCACATGGGACTCGATGTCGACAGCGCCGACGAACTCCACGAGGTCACACAGAGACTCCAGGCCGCCGGTCACGCCACCAGCGCCATCTCCGATGGCGTGTGCTGCTATGCCCGCTCCGCCAAGTCCTGGTCCGTCGATCCCGCCGGCGTTCCCTGGGAGACCTTCCACACCAGCGCCGGGACCACGGTCTATGGCACGGACCGGATTGATGACGGCGCCATCGCTGCCTCGGCGCGCGAGGACGGCCGCACGATCACCTCCGCGGCGCGCGAGGCGTGCTGCGGCTGAACCGGACCCAAGATTCTCCTTGCCTTTGACCGGCCGTTTCTGATTGTTTCGGGGCTTCTCGCAATGCGACAAGGGGGCCGCCATGGCTGACATGCTTCACCATTATTTCGGCGGCCGCAGGGTGGCCGGAACGTCGGGGCGTTGTGGCGATGTCACCAACCCGGCGACCGGCGACGTCATTCATCAGGTGCCCTTTGCCGCGGCAGGCGAAGTCGGGGAGGCCATTGCCGCCGCCTCGCGGGCACAACCCGCCTGGGAGGCGGTAACACCGCAGAATCGCGCCCGCGTCATGTTCCGCTTCAAGGCCCTCGTCGAGGAACACATGGGCGAGCTTGCGGAGCTCGTGTCGCGTGAGCACGGCAAGACCTTGGACGATGCCAGGGGTTCGGTGACCCGCGGCCTGGAAGTGGTCGAGTACGCCTGCGGCATCGCCCAGATGCTCAAGGGCGAGTACTCGGGCAGTGTCGGCACCGGTGTCGACAGCTGGTCCATGCGTGCGCCGCTCGGCGTCGTCGCCGGCATCACGCCCTTCAACTTCCCTGCCATGGTGCCGATGTGGATGTTCCCCATGGCCATCGCCTGCGGCAACACCTTCATTCTCAAGCCCTCGGAGAAAGTCCCCTCATGCGCCCTGCGTCTGGTCGAATTGCTGGAGGAGGCAGGGGCTCCTGAAGGGGTTCTCAATGTCGTCAACGGCGACCGGGAAGCCGTGGAAACCCTGCTCGCATCCCCGACAGTCCAGGCCGTCAGCTTCGTCGGCTCGACGCCGATCGCCGAGCACGTCTATCGCACAGGCACGGCGAACGGCAAACGCGTGCAGGCGCTCGGTGGCGCCAAGAACCACATGGTGGTGATGCCGGATGCCGATCTCGACCAGGCCACCGACGCCCTGATGGGTGCCGCCTTCGGCTCGGCCGGGGAGCGCTGCATGGCGGTTTCGGTTGCCGTGGCCGTCGGCGACAGGGTGGGCGACGCCCTGATCGAGCGCCTCAAGCCGCGGGTCGAGTCCCTCAGAATCGGTCCCTACACCGACAGCGAGGCGGACATGGGACCGCTGGTGACGGCGGCGCACCACGCCAGGGTCAGCAGCTACATCGACATTGGCGTCGAGGAGGGTGCCGACCTCGTGCTCGACGGCCGCGGGTTCAGCCTGCAGGGATACGAGAACGGCAACTTCATCGGCGGGTCGATCTTTGATCACGTGACCTCGCAAATGCGCATCTACAGGGAGGAGATCTTCGGTCCGGTCCTGTGCGTGGTGCGCACGGACGACTACGAGGAAGCTCTGCATCTTGTCAACGAGCACGAGTTCGGCAACGGAACCGCGATCTTTACCCGTGACGGCGATGCCGCGAGGGACTTTGTCCAGCGCTCGCGCATCGGCATGGTCGGAGTGAATGTGCCCATACCCGTTCCTGTCGCCTACCACAGCTTTGGCGGCTGGAAGCGGTCACTCTTCGGCGACCATCACATGCATGGTCCCGAGGGAATGCGGTTCTACACCCGCCTCAAGACGGTGACGGAACGCTGGCCTTCGGGCATCCGCAAGGGGGCCGAGTTCGTCATGCCGGTCCTCCATTGAGACCCATGGCGCTGAAGACCACGACGAGGCGGATGGTCGAGGAGGCCACCGCCGCCATCGAGAGTGTCTCCGTCGAGGAGGCCCTCACCCTCGTCCATGACAGGACCGTGCAGTTTGTCGACATCCGCGATGTGCGCGAACTCGACCGCGAAGGCATGATCCCGGGGGCCTGCCACGCACCGCGCGGCATGCTGGAATTCTGGGTGGACCCGGAGAGTCCCTACCACCGGGACGTCTTCGCCAGCGACCGGAAGTTCATCCTCTATTGTGCCGCAGCGGCCCGCTCCGCCCTGGCGACGAAGACCCTGCAGGACATGGGTTTCGGGCCCGTTGCCCAGCTGGCCGGCGGTTTCGCCGCCTGGAAGGCGGCGGGCGGCGACGTGGTGGAGCGTCCCCGCAAATCCTGAAAAAGTGGTGGTGGAGCGGCCACCATGGCCGCTCCACCAAACAACCAGATCAAGGCTCAGGCGTGCAGTTCCTGTGCCATGCGGGTGCCGTCAGGTGCATGGGTCTCACCTGGCGCCGCGACCGCAGACGGATCGGTGTGCAGCGACTTCACCACGCCCCAGGCCATCAGCAGCATGATCACGCTGACCGGCAGGGCGGCGGCAATGGACGCCGTCTGCAGGGCCGACAGACCACCGGCAACCAGCAGCACGGCCGCCACGAAGCCCTCACCCATGCCCCACACGATGCGGAAACGCTGCGGCGGGTTGTCGTCACCCATGCTCAGCATGGTCGTGATCACCAGCGTGCCCGAGTCCGACGAGGTGATGAACCAGGTTGCCAGCAGGAAGGTCGCCAGTGCGGCCATGATCCAGTTGAGCCAGCCGAGCTCGGTCACCTGGGCAATGGTGCCGTAGAGCGCCGAGGGCAGATCCCAGTTGCGCACCAGGTCCGCAATGCCGGCCGTGCCGACACCGCCTGCCGCATTCATCTCCATGTACATCGCCGTGCCACCGAAGATGCAGAGCCAGAAGAACGCCAGGGTCGTTGGAACGAACATGACGCCCACCATGAACTCGCGAATCGTGCGACCACGGCTGATGCGGGCAATGAACATGCCGACGAAGGGCGCCCAGGAAATCCACCAGCCCCAGTAGAAGATGGTCCAACCGCTCTGCCAGGCGGCATTGGCTTCGTCATTGAACGTCTGGAAGCCCATGGGAATGACATTCCACAGGTATTCGCCCGAGGTGCTGACGAAGAAGCCCAACAGCCACTTGGTCGGCCCGCCGAAGAGGAAGAAGGCCAGCAGCACGACGCTGAGCCAGATGTTCCACTCCGAAATGATGCGGATACCCTTGCCGACACCCGAAACTGCCGAGAGTGTGGCCACGACAGAGATGATGGCAATGAGGATGATCTGCGTGACGATCCCCGGATCGACACCGAAGAGGTGATTGAGTCCGGCAGCCATCTGGCTGACCCCCAGGCCCAGCGATGTGGCAACGCCGAACACCGTACCGAACACCGCAAGCAGATCGACCGCATGGCCGATGGGGCCATAGATGCGATCACCGATCACTGGATAGAGCGCCGAACGCAGCGTCAGCGGCAGTTTCTTGCGAAAGCCGAAGTAGGCCAGACACAGGCCGACAATGACGTAGCCCGCCCAGCCATGGAAGCCCCAGTGGAAATACGTGACACGCATGGCGACGGCGGCACGCTGTTCATTCATGACAGCCAGCCCCGCCTGATCGGCAAAGGGGTTGTTGGGATATCCCCACGGCTCCGTGTTGTCGAAGTAGAACATCGGCTCGGCAATGCCAAAAAACAGGAGTCCGATGCCCACGCCGGCCGAAAACAGCATGGCCAGCCACGAGAAGTTGGAGAACTCGGGCCGGGAGTCGTCATCACCGAGACGGATCGTGCCGAAGCGGCTGAACATCAGGTAGAAACAGACGAACAGCATGACCACCAGCGCCATGATGTAGTACCAGTTGAGCGCATACTCGATCCAGCCGCGCACGGCCTGATAGACGCCGTTGGCGAAATCGACATTGATCGCCGTGAAGACGACGAAGGCGATCACCATCACCTTCGCCGCAATGCCCATGCCCGAGTGCAGCCCCTTGAAGGGCCCGCTTTGGGCAACCAGACTCGGTTGTGTCATCGTGCATTCCTTTCGAAAACCGGGACGTTCACGCCATTCAAGCACAGTACTGTGTACAATTCACGCTCCGGCGCGCCCGACAAACATGCAGACAATGCCGCCAACGATCATGGCCGCACCGGCAAGCTGCAGAGTGCCGAGGCGTTCTCCGAAAACGACGACCGAAACGACGAGCGTGACGACGACCGTTCCGGTCACCACAGTCGGGATCACCACACTCGCCGGCAGCGGATCGGACCTGCCGAAGATGGTGAGATAGCCGATCTCGGCGATGCCGATGCACAACCCTGCAGCGAGCGCCCAGGCGTAGCTCGGCACGGAGAGGCGGAAGGTCTGGCCGCCCTGCAAGGCAAGGGTCGCGGCAAAGACGAACGAGGTCGCCAGTGCCCCGGCCTGCAGGCAGATGGCGGCGAACACCGTCGTGGTGGCATCGGCAGGGACGTGGTCCCCGGACACCTTGATCAACAGGTTGTAGCCCACATAGGCCAGTGTCACGATTGCCAGCAGTACCATCATCGACATGACTGAACCCCCGGTCTCCAGGAATGACCCGGAACAATCCTGAACCGACGCGGGCATTAAGGCCACCGCATTGACGCGCCACCCCCATGACGTCCAGCATCGACCGGCGAATGGGGGAGAGAGTGTCATGACGGTAAATCGCAGCACGGCCCACGGCACCGGTGGCGTGGTCTCCGCCGGACATCCTGAAGCGGTGAGGGTCGGACTGGATCTTCTCGAGGCCGGAGGCAATGCCTTCGATGCCATCGTCGCCGCCGCCTTCGCGAGCTTTGTCGTCGAGCCGGCCCAGTGCGGTGTCGGCGGCTATGCGCGCCTTGCCGGCTTCGACGCACGGGAAGGCCGCCTGGTGTCGGTCGACGGGTATCTGAGGGCGCCTGGCGCCGCCCGCGAGGACATGTTCGACATCGACGACACCCGTGGCCTCAAGTACTACGAGACCCCGTGGACGAAGGGCCTCAAGGCCGAAAAGGGCCACCTGGCAGCAGGCGTGCCGGGCGCCGTCGCCGCCCTGTGGGAAGTCCACCGGCGCTGGGGACGCATCGACTGGGCCCGTGTTCTCGCCCCTTCGATCCGCCTCGCCGAATCCGGTCTCGTCATGACCTGGAACCAGCTCCTCCATGTCTGCGAGGTCCACCCGCTCATGCGCCGCTATCGGCCCATGCACCGCCACTTCTGTCCCGGCGGTGAACTTCCCCGGATCAACGGCCAGTTCGGCGGCGCCACCGTCCTCGACCTCTCCGAACTCGCCGGGACGCTGGCTCTCATCGCCGATGAGGGCCCTCGCGGATTCTACGAGGGCCGGATCGCGGACCTCATCGAACGGGAAGTCAAGGAGGGCGGCGGCATCCTGACAGCCGATGACCTTGCGTCCTATCGCCCGAAGGTGCTCCAGGAGACGCCACTCGACTTTCATGGTCTCGACTGCATCACGTGCTTTTGCCCGACATCCATCGAATTCCTGAACCTTCTCAAGACCTTCGACCTGGGCCACGCCAGGGGCGTCACGGCACCTCATCTGATGGCGGAATGCATGCTCACCGCCTTCACGGACACCATCAGGTGGTACGGCGATCCGGACTTCGAGGACGCTCCCGTCGCCGCCCTGGTATCGGCCGCGTTCGCCAGGGAGCGGGCGGGGGCGATCGATCCGGAACGGGCCATGGCACGCCCGGCGCAGCCGGCATCACTCGACGACCTCTGCGCCGGCGAACAGGAATCATGGGCGCCGAAGCTCGGTGGCACCACGCAAGTCGCCGTGAGCGACGGAGCCGGAAACATGGTCACGGTCTGCATCAGTCTTTCCGACGCCCATGGCTCCCTCGTCTACTGTCCCGGCACCGGAGTGGTCCTCAACAACGGCATGCAGAACTTCGATCCCCGGCCGGGACGGCCGAATTCCATCAGGCCCGGCAAGATGCCGATCTTCGCAGCCCCGGTTCTCGTGGCCACACGCCAGGGCGAGCCCGTCTTTGCCGCAGCCGGATCCGGCGGTTACCGGATCCTCACCGGCGTCATGCACACCTTCGTCAACTGGGCGGTTCACGGCATGGATCTCCAACAGGCTGTCGAGGCGCCCCGCATCCATTGCCAGAGCCGAGAGACATTCGTCGACGAGCGCTTTCCCGCAGCGATTGTCGAGGAACTCGCCGCCATGGGACACGACATCCGCCTGCAGCGCGACATGCCCGGCCTCAATGCCTTCGCCCGCGTTTCGGCCGTCGCGAGGGAACCCGCCGACGGCCTCCTCACGGGCGCTGCCTGGCCTCCATGGATCAACGACACCGACGCCATCTGATGCCGGCGTTGTGGTATGATCACGCGGATGAGCAAACGCGTGTTCCCGACGGTGCCCGTGCTGAAACATCCGCGCCGCGTGGTTCGGCTGCCGGCGTGAGTGCCTGATGGAGACACTGGGCGCAACACTCTCGCGGATCGTCTCGATTGCCCTCCTTGGAGCGGTCACGGGCGCCCTGGCGGCCCTGGCGGCTATTGGTTTCGTCGAGCTGGTCGCCGCTCTGAACGACTGGCTCTTCATCTCGCCGCGCAGCCGATTCATGGTGGACAACGCCACGTGGCTGCTGTTCGCCACCATTGGCGTGCCGGCTGCGGGAGGTCTGATCGTCGGCCTCATTCACCGGTACAATCCGGACCGGCGCTCCCACGGCCCTCCCGACGTGATCCAGGCCGTCCAGGGTCTCAAGCCCCGGATGTCCCTGCGTTCGGGATTCCTGTCCGCCACGGCCAGCATCGTCTCACTCGGCGCCGGCGCCTCGGTAGGACAGTACGGCCCGCTGACACATCTCGGCGCGACCCTGGGCTCCCTCGTCGCCGGCTGTGCCCGCAACAGCCGTTGGATGCTGACGGTCGGCGTGGGCTGCGGCGTCGCCGCCGCCATCTCAACGGCCTTCAATGCCCCGATCGCCGGAATTGTCTTCGCCCACGAGGTCATTCTGCGCCACTACTCTCTTCGGGCATTCGCGCCGATCACCGTGGCGGCGACGGTCGGCTACGTGTTTGCCAACGTGGTGTTCGAGCGCCCGCCCCTGTTCCGGGTGGAAACCGTTGCCGCAAGTTCCGCCCCGGAGTTCGTCGGCTTCGTGGTCATCGGAGTGTGCGGCGCTTTCGTTGCCGTTTTCTACATGCGGGCAATCCTCTGTTCGGCCCGCCTTGCCCAACGGGCGCCGGTGCCGGATTACCTCAAGCCCATGCTCGCGGGTGCGGCACTGGGGCTGGCCGCCCTGTGGATCCCCGATATTCTCGGTCAGGGCAAGGAAACGCTGAGGTTCGCCGTCATCGATCACGCGTTCGGCGCCGGGGAACTGCTGCTGCTTCTTGTGGCAAAGATCCTCGCCACCTCGATGTGCATCGGCTTCGGATTCGCTGGCGGCGTGTTCAGCCCGGCCCTGCTCATCGGCATCCTCTTCGGCGCGCTCATGGGACACGGCGCCGAGGTGGTGCTCGGCGAACTGCATTCCGAGGTCGCGGTCTACGCGATCTGCGGCATGGTCGCGGTGACAAGCGCGGTCATCGGGGCGCCCCTGACAACGATCCTGATCGTCTTCGAGTTGACCCGGAACTACGATCTGGCAACGGCGGCGATGGTCAGCGTGGTCTTCTCGAATCTGGTCTCGTATCGCATCTTCGGCCGCTCTCTCTTCGACGTACAGCTGCGCATGCGAGGCTTTGACCTCACGGACGGACGGCACAAGGCGATTCTCGACCAGCGCTTTCTGGAAGACCATGTGAGCCAGGACTACACCGCGCTGTCACCGGACACTCCGCGTCGCGAAGCACGATCACGCCTTCTCGAGGCAAAGAGGCACGAAGGCTACGTGGTGGACTCGAACGGCATCTATCTCGGCACCGTGTCCCTGGCCACGCTTGAGACCAGCGAGGCCGGCGATGTTCACGGACCAGAAGTGACAGCCGCCGAACTGGCAAGACCCGAGCCCCTGATTCTCAATGCAAGGACAACGCTGTGGCACGCGATGGAACAGATGGGCGACTTCGTGGGCGAGAGCATTCCGGTACTTGAGGCCGGCGACACTGGTCGCCTGCTGGGCGTCGTGTTCGAGGCAAATGTCGTCAGCGCCTACCTCGAGACAACGAACAGAATTCGCGAGGAAGAGAATGCGGGAGGATAGAGGCGTTCGCAGGAACATTGTGAACCTGCGGCTTGCCAGCTGTTGCATCGCGCTTTGCATCGTCCTCTTCGGGCCGGCCGCAGCGGCGGCCGGCGAACCGGACCGCGCGATCACGGTCGTGACCTGGGGCGGGGCCTATGAACGCAGCCAGGTCAAGGCCTACTTCGAACCCTTCACGAAGGAAACCGGCATCCGGGTCCGAATTGAACGCTACGACGGCGGGCTCTCGGAACTTCGCCAGCAGGCGAGCGCCGGGGAGTTCACGTGGGATGTCGTCGACATGACCATGGCCGACAACCGTGCTGCGTGTCAGCATGGACTGCTGGAGCCCATCGACCATGCGATGCTGCTTCCCGGATCCGACGGCACCCCGGCCGATCAGGACTTTCTCGATGGCGCATTGACCGAATGTGGAGTCTCGCAGATCGTCTACGCCATGGTAACAGCGTTCAATCGGGACGCCTTTCCCGGAGAGCGGCCGGCACGCATCGCGGACATCTTCAATGTCGCACGATTCCCCGGAAAGCGGGCGCTCCAGAAAGTCCCTGCGGCAAATCTGGAGTGGGCGCTCATGGCCTACGGAGTCCCGCGTGAGGACCTCTACGAACTGTTGAGTACAGAGCGCGGCCTGCGTCTTGCCTTCAGGAAACTCGAGCGCATCCGCGATCACGTAATCTGGTGGACGTCCACGGACGAACCGGTGGACCTGCTCGTGACGGGCGAGGTGGCGATGGCCTCCCAGTACAACGGGCGCCTGTTCGATGCGGCAGTGGTTCACGGCCATCCCATCGAGATCATCTGGGACGCACAACTCTACGAGTTCGGGACGTGGGGCGTGGTCAGAGGCTCGCCGCGCCACGAGGAGGCGCTGGAGTTCATCCGCTTTGCCACCGGCACAGCCCCCCTGGCGGATCAGGCCCACTACATCTCCTACGGACCGACCCGCCACTCGTCGACGAGACTCGTGTCGAAACATGCCGAAATCGGCGTCGACATGCGGCCCCATCTGCCGACCAGCTCCGCGAACTTCCGGACCGCGATCCCCAAGGACACCGAGTGGCACGCCAGTCTCCACGACAGGATCACGGCGCGTTTCGACGAATGGCTGGGCGAGTCCACCGACAAGAACGATCGTTCCGGGCCATAGCCCCACCGTCATCCCTCGCCATTCACAGACAGGGCCGTTTGCGCTCCACATCCACGCCTATGGTCCGAGTGCTTACGAACCTCCGTCGTCATATTATGGGCATCTTGCGGAACCCGGTCGCCGGTCCTTCCTCGCAGAGGCGGCTGGCACACGCGCCGGCAAGCCGTCGACAAGTCAGCCGGCCTGTCCGGGAGTTCTTCAGAACCTCTTGTTGAGCGTGAAAAAGAACGTACGGCCCCAGCCCGCCACGGAAGGTCCGTCCACACTGCCGGGGTTCGCGGTATCGATCGTGAGACCGGCATCGGTGAGATTGAAGACACCGGCTGCAAGCCGCAGTCCTTCCAGCCCCAGGGGTTCATTCCAGTCGAGCACCAGGTCGTGACCGGTCCAGGAGTCGAACGAGCCGCTGCCTGACTGATTGGTGAAGCCGGAACGGTAGTTCACCGTCCAGATGGCACTCAAGCCGTCTCGTTCCGCCGCAAGCCGGACGCGGGCCATGTCCCTGGAGAGGGCATACCGCTCCTTCGTTCCGGCAATGGTGAGTTCGGCGCTGTTCACGTGCCGCCATGCGCCACTCAGACGGACCGTGGCCCAGTCTGTCTCGTGGCTGGCGCCGAACCGGGCGGTGATCCCCGATATCTCCGTGTCGATCACATTCGCATAGCTGTCGAAAATTGTGATGGCGCCACCGCGGCGACGGATGCAGTTCGATTCGGCATCGTCTTCGCAATTGGCCAGGTTCTGCATGGCCCAGTCGGCCGAGTTTTGTCCCACCAGGTCGGAGCGAGAGAGTCGATACCATTCCACGTTCAGGGCAAACGGGCCCTCACCATACTCGGCGCCGACAGCAAACCGCTGGACGTCCGAGGGATCGAGATCCGTGTTGCCCGTGGTCTCGCGTGTCACCTGTCGGGGGTTGGATTGGGTACAGGGTTGGGGCGGACTCCCGGGGTCACACCCGATATAGGGGTGATCCTGTGACGCGGTGCTGTGGAGATGCCAGAAGCCGGGAGGCCTCTGCCCCGTGGTCCAGGAACTCCGCAACGCAACGCTGTCGAACGGCCGGTACTCGCCCGCAAGGCTGAAGGAACTCATCCCTCCGACATCATCGAGTTCATCCCCGCGGCCCGCAATCCTGAGATCCACGTTCCCGGTCAGCGGCAGAAAGAGATCCGCGAAGGCCGAGACAGTATCGCGTTCGCCCTCATAGCTGGTTCCACTCGATCCGAGCACCTCGGTGACGTCATGAGCGTCGCCCTCACGATCGACAAATCGCAGGATCGAATGCTGTTTCAATCTCGCCAGTTCAACCCCCGCGGTCCACGCTGCGGGCCGGCCGCCAAGGCCAAATCCGGAGCCTTCCAGCGCCATGCGCGTCTCGAGTACTTCGGCGCCAACATCGAGGTCCTCGCGCAGGCTGCTCTTACTGATGGCCTCCAGATGTTCCGGATCCCTGGAAAACGGATTCGCCAGATCGTAGTATCCGTCCTTGATCTCTTGCTGTATCACCCCCTCGTGAACGAACGTGTCGCCGGTCAGGGAGCCGTCCAGATAGTACCCGCTGATGCGCACGTCGTAGCCGAGATCGTCAGCCAGCGGCCCGTCGACGCTCATGGAAACGTCGTATTCGTCACTCTCCCACAACCAGTCGCGGTTGCCATGCCCGACGAACCGGTGCCCGACCGCATACCAGTCGTTGCGGTCCGCTGTGAAGGAACCGCCGTCGGCGTTGATCTTGGCAATCAGGGCGGAATTCGGTTCGATGTAGAACGTGCCGACCGATGGTGCAAAGCGGTCGGCCAACTCGACCTGGTTGATGATCGCGTCAATGTGGACGTTGTGAACATCATCCACCGGGTGGTCAAGGTTCACTACCGCGGTCTTCTGATCATAGCTGGTGGTGTTCCAGGCGATGCCGCCATAGGCAAAGCCGCAGCCCTTGTCGCCCGGTACGGTGATGCCGGGCGGATTGAGGAGCGGGCCGGTATAGTTCTTCCCGGGGTCGCAGTCCCCGAGCGAAACGGACCTGACGTCGGTTACCTCGCCGTCGTCCTCACGTTGGATGACCCAGACGGTGTTGCCGCCAATGCTGACGTTCTTCGCCTGACCGAAGGTGCCGCCCGGCTGCCATGTGGAGCGGCTGTATTCCCGTTCACTGGAGGGGATCTCCTGGCGTTGCAGGACGTCCACGCCAAAGGTCATGTGTCCCTTGCCGACCGGACCGCCCCAGAACGCGCTGCCCTGCAGGCCGTCGCCGCCGTCCCGGGTGGGCATCCGTGTGAGCGCCCGTGTCTCGACGCCATCCAGATCCTTGCGGAGCACGACATTGATGGCGCCGCGGGCGCCCCAGCCCCCGAGAGTTCCCAGGGTGTCTCCGGTCACAAGTTCAAGCCGTTCGATGGCCGAAAGCGGCAGTGTATCGAGGTCGCTGGCGGTCGTGGCATAGGGCCTGCCGTTGACAAGGACAGCCAGCGGCTGTCCTCCGGTGAAGAAATAGCGCACGATTCCCGTATCCAGGAGTTCCTCGAGCGTCTGGGCGCCCGATCGTTCCAGAAAGTCGCGTCCGCGCTCGGAGATCACCCGCGTCTCGGGCGCCAGAGAACCCGCATGAACCGTGTTCACCGACAGTCCGGCGAGTATGGCAAGAACAATCAGCCGCGCACTGAACGAAGACGTCATGCTTCTTCTCCCCCAGTGATCAGGACACCGACGAGCCCCCGCCTGCCCCCCTTGCGAGGGGAGACAGGCGGGCGGGGAACCGTCAGGCCTTCATGAAACGCTTCCAGAGCATGCGCCCGTCGGGCGTGAGCGCCGGAACGATGGTGTTGCGGTAGATGGTCGGCTCGAATTCATGGGTGATGAACCGGTAGCAGCCGGATTCCTCCATCATGTCCTGCATGGTCCGGTACATGCCGTCACGCTGAACAGGATCCATGGTGACAAGGGCTTCGGCGTGGAGAGCGCCGAACTCGGGATTATTGAACCGTTCCCAGTTCCACACACCGACCTGCTGTGGCGTGAACCACATGGTGTACCACCCCGGATCGGGCTGGGACGAGAAACGCGAATAGAGAATCTGGAGCGACTTCCAGTCCTCTCCGGAACTCTCGTCTCCCATGGTCCACCAGACGCCGGGATCGTGCACGTTGATCTCGGCATCGATGCCGACATCGGCGAGGTTGGCCTGGATCACCTGGCAGGCCGCCGTATAGGCCGCCTTGTTGAGGGTGTCGATCCGGCACGAGAACCCGGATCCAAGGCCGGCTTCCTCGAGCTGCTGGCGGGCATAGTCGGGATTGCCCTCATAGGGAACGAGCGGTGCGGGACGATGCCCGACAAGGCCAGGCGGGACAATGCCGGTGGCAGGCGCCGCCAGTCCGAAATACGCCGCCTCGAGGATCTGGTTGACATTCACCGCATGCTGGATGGCGCGACGCACCCGGATGTCGCCCATGGCCTCGTTGTCGCGGTTGATCCCCATCCAGACGTACTTGAGCGAGGGGTGCTGAACCAGAGTGGCGTCCTCGGGCAGACTCTCCATGAGTGTCGACACCGAGGTGATCGGCACACGGGTGACGTCGAGGTCGCCGGCGAGAAAGCCGACTTCCGCCGCCTGCTCGTCGACGATCGGGTAGACCTCGATGGTCGTGAAATCCGGATTGGCATGGGGCCCCGTGTATCCCTGACGCGCCGTCAGGGTGAGCTTCTGGGAGGGCTGCCAGTCACTGATCTCGTAGGCTCCCGACACCGCCGGGGGCTCCGCCTCGTAGCGCTTGCTCTCGAGGGATTCGACGGCCGCCTTGCAGACGATCATGCCGCGTCCGGCAGGCATGGTCGTGGTCCACAGCGGCGCATAGGGTTCCTTCATCACGATCGTCCCGCTGCGCTCGTCATGCACATCGACACGATCAAGGGTGCCCCAGTCCTCGGCATAGGGCGACGCCATCTCGGGATCCGCGATCCTCTCGTAGGAGTACTTGACGTCCTCGGCCGTCATGGCGCCGAACCCGTTGGTCCAGCCGATGTCGTCGCGCAGGGTGAAATTGATATGGGTGTCATCCACCTGTTCGATCTCGGCGGCCGCCTCCTTCTCCCAGCCCCACTCGTCACCGGCCTTCACCGTGACGAGGCCGTGAAGCAGGCAGGCGTTCACGTCCGATTCAGGCGCCGAAAGGATGTAGCCGGGGTCAAGGACCTGGATGTCCGAGTAGTTCCTCACCCTCAGCGTGTCGCCCGCTTCCTGGGCCCGCGCAGACGCCCCGGCCATGGCCAGCGTGCCTCCCGCAACACCCGCAGCCGAGGTCTCCATGAAATGCCGGCGGGACAGTCTCAAACGATCATTGGGCATGTGTCACTCCCTCACATCATTGTGTCATGTGGCACCAATGTGATGCAGTCCGGCACATCTTGTCCAGAATCGAATCCGTTGTCATCCGGACAACCCCTGGCCGACAGATTCCGGTAAAGACAATGATTCCGGGGAGGAGACGGTCTTGCCGCGTGCTCCGGCGACATGCTCCTCGAGGCCCTCGTGGCCTGTGCCGGCGTCACGCTGAATGCGGTGGCAAGTGCTCTCTGCATCACCCTTGAAGAGGGGCGTGATCACGGCCGAAGGCGACCTCGATTTCCGCAGCACCCTCGGGATCGACCGCGATACGCCGCCTGGGGTTCAGCGCCATCCGCGTCGCCTTCACCCTCGATACGGATGCCGACGACGACACCCTGGCGCGCCTGATGACGCTGACCGAACGTTACTGCGTCATCTACCAGACCCTGACATCGCCGCCAGCCATCGAGGTCGCGCGCAGGCCGCCAGAGGCCGACGGCGCTGCCCGTCCCGCGTGTCACGTCGCGAATGATCGGCCGGCGACCCTCTCCTGATCCTCGAAAATCGAGCCGGAACCCGGGATTCGGGGCAGCGGCGAGCGTACAGGCAGAGCGTCCTGGCGGGGCTGAAGGGTGGGTTCGCCCCTGAGGATGCGACCATCGAATTCGGCAAGATCGAACGATCCGGCGCCGGCAAGCGGCCAGGCATCGAGCGCCATGTAGCACATGAGCAGCAGGCGGCGGTCCCGGTCCAGCCGGTTCTCCAGCGAACCGTGCAGCGTGCGCACGTGGTGAATCGTGATCGAACCCGCTCTTCCGGTGAGAGGGACGGCGTCCTCGGGAAGGGCGCCGAGTTCTGCGGCGTTGCAGCTCCCCACGAAGACACCCTCGTGGTGGTGATCGAACACCGGGCCCCTGTGGCTCCCGGGAATCACCATCAGTGGCCCGTTCTCCAGGCTGCAGTCGCCGAGATAGAGGCCGACGGCGAGCAGGTCATCGTTCGTATGGGGGTAGAAGGCCCAGTCCTGGTGCCAGTCGATCGCCGCCCGGCCACCCCTGGCCTTGATGTTCATCTTGGAGTGGTCGAATCGCACCCCCGGACCGATGAGGCATTCGACGATGTCGAGCAGACGCTCCTTGCGGGCGGCGCGGGCATAGACCTCGTCGAACGCGACCGGATTCTTGATGCGCCGCACCACCGGGTGATCCGCCGTGTGATGCGGCGCCAGGTCGAAGCGGAAATCGCTTGCGGCCAGTTCCCGCGAACGTTCGATGCAGCCATCCGTCACGCGGTTGAGTTCGGCGACTTCGTTCCCGTCGAAGACATCCTCGACAAGAAGATAGCCTTCACGGTGATAGAACCGGACCTCGTCGGGCGTCAGCACGGGCATTCTCCCGGTGCATGCCTCTCAAGCAAAGAGAACGGCCCGGCAAGGGCCGGGCCGTTCTTCCGTGTACCTCAGGCTTCGCGCGACTCACTCGCTGCGGGCGACGCCGAGCAACTGGATGAGCATGATGAAGAGATTGATGAAATCGAGATAGAGCCTCAGGGCCCCGTGAATGGCCGATTTCGTCATCATGGCGCCGCTCATGTGGACGTTGTAGCTCTCCTTGATGCGCTGCGTGTCATAGGCGGTCAGGCCCACAAACACGATGACGCCGATCGCCGAGATGGCAAACTGCAGCGCCGAACTCTGCAGGAAGATGTTGACCACCATGGCGATGATCACACCGATCAGTCCCATGAAGAGGAAGGAGCCCCATGCCGCAAGGGATCTCTTGGTGGTGTAGCCGTAGAGACTCATGGCGCCGAAGGTCACCGCGGTAATGAAGAACACGCGGGCGATGCTCTCCTGGGTGAAGGCGATGAAGATGGTGGCCAGCGAGAGTCCCATCAGGGCCGCAAAGATCCAGAAGACCGTCTGGGCAGAGGTGGGAGACATCTTGTGGAGACGAAAGGAGAACAGGAAAACAAGTCCAAGGGGCGCCAGCATCACCACCCACTGAAGAGGCGAGCCGAACAGAAGGACTCCCAGCTGGGTGAACCCGACGATACCCCCCTGTGCGTTGGTGACCACCGACAGTTGCGCCGTACCGAAGGCGATGATGCCCGTGATGGCAAGCGCCACACCCATGTAGTTGTAGACGCGCAGCATGTAGCTCCGCAGGCCCTCATCATAGACGGCCGTTGTCCGGGTGAACGCAGCAGCGCGGGGTCCTGCGTTGCCGAAAGCCATGTTCTTCATCCTCATGATTGTGTCGTTCAGGCGGTGCGCCGGACGTCATGCCCGGGTCCCCAGTTACTTATGTGTGATCCGGGGCCGAACCGTCAAGACCGATTGCGTCCGCCGGCAGATCAGGCATTGCGCAGGACCGGGGCCGCCGGGGCCGAAAGGAGGGTCCATCCCGTGACCACTCCGGCGATCAGCGACACGCCAAGAGCGAGTGCAAACAGGAGAGATGTCGCTGCCCACGGCATGATCCAGGCAAAATCAAGCGCCAGTGTGACAATCGCCCATGACGCCACCGTACCCACCGCCAGCGCCGGGAGGGCGACCGCGATCCCGAGAATGGCGTGCTCGAGGGTGAAGACGGTCATCACCAGCGGCCTTGTGGCGCCCAGGACCTTGAGAATGACCGCCTCTCCAAGGCGTCGTCTCTGTGCTGCCACGACCGTTTCGGCGATGACGATCAATCCGCTGGCAAAGGCGATCAAGGCGATGCCGCGGACGATGGAGTCAACGCTTCCCAGCATGGCGCGAATGTCCTCGATGACATGGCGCACACTGATGATGGAGATGTTGGGGAACAGCCGGGCAAGCTCCCGGCGCAGCCCATTCTCGGCCGCAACATCGGCGTGAAGGGTGGCGATGTAGGCATGGGGGGCCGCATCGAGCACGCCGGGCGAGAACACAAGGACAAAGTTGAGACCCGCGGACGTCCAGTCGATGTGCCGCAGGTTGGCGATCCGCGCCGTGACCTCCCTGCCGAGCACATTGACGGTCAGTGAATCCCCGACGCCAATGTGGTAGCCGGCGGCGAGTTCGGCATCGAAAGACAGCAAGGGCGGTCCCTCGTGGTCTTCCTCCCACCACTGGCCGGCAACGACAGTGGCGTTCCCGGGCGATCCCTCGTAGGTCACGCCAACATCGGAGTTGATGGACCACATGGCATCCTCGTCGATGATCGCATCGGCCACCGGCACACCATTGATGGCGGTCACCCGGCCGCGCATGGCAGGGGAGAAGTCGACCGCCGTGACGTCGCGGCGGGCGGTCACCGTGTCAATGAAGGGGTCGATCTGGTCGGACTGGATGTCGATCACGAAGAAGGCCGGAACCACGCGCGACGATGCAACATCGAGTTCTCTCGAAAGATTCGCCTCGACACCGGCGATGACCGCGAGAACGGCAAGCCCGGTCCCGAGCGCCACGGACACCGGAACCGTCCCGGCTCCCGGACGGTGGAGATTGGCAAGCGCCAGACGCAAGGCCACAGGGCGTGGTCTGCCGGCGGATCGCGCCAGACGGGACAGTCCCTGGCCGACGAGACGGAACAACGCGAGGACGACAAGAATGACGGCACAGTAGACGGCGGCAAAGAGCCGCTCGTTGCCGGCAGCGATGGCAATCATCACCACGCCGGCAGCCAGGAGGCCGACCATCAGCCTGTCACGCGGTCGCATCGCTGCGGAGGGAAGCCCGGAGACACGAAACAGTCTGGCCGGAGAGATCTCCCTTGTGCGAAAAAGCGGTGGCAGGGCAAAGACCAGGGTGATGAGGGTACCGCAGCCTGCGGCAATGAGAAGCGGCCCTGGATGAATGCCCGGACTGACTGCGACGGGAAGCGACTCGCCCGCCAGTGCGGCTGCCAGAACCGGCAGGATCGCTCCCGCGATCAGCCCGGCGGCAATGCCGGACCCGGCCATGAGGGCGATCTCGACGAGATAGCTCATCACAACCAGCCGCTGTGAGGCGCCCAGGGACTTCAGTGTGGCGATGGTCGGTATCTGGCGGGTGAGGTAGGTGGTAACGGCACTCGACATGCCGATCCCTCCGATCAGGAGAGCCGTCAGGCCGACCAGGGTGATGAAGAGGGAAAGCCGCTCGAGAAACCGGCGCAGAGACGGATTGGCGTCATCGGCGCTGCGAATGCGCCAGGTGGCGTGGGGAAAGGTCTGCCGCAGATCGGCGACAACACCGGCCACCTCGCCGGAGTCGTCGAGTCTCACGCGCACGAGGTGACGCACGAGACTGCCGGCGCCGGCGATACCCGCCGAGTCCAGCAGGTCCAGCGACACGATGACACGCGGGCCGAGACGGAAGGGAGCGCTGGCCCGATCGGGTTCCTCGACAAGAACGGCCGCAATGGGAACCGCGGCGTCTCCCAGGGAGAACGACGAGCCGACGGCAAGACCGGTAGAATCAAGGAAATCCCTGTCGACGATGGCGCCCTCGCCAAGGGCGCTGCCGAGCGGCATCGGCGGATCGATGAGCGCCGCACCGTAGAGTGGCCAGTGACTATCGACGGCCCGCAGGTTCACCAGCAGCGGCTCGCCCTCTTCCGGTTGTGCCATGGCGAAGAGATCGGCCGACCGCGACAGCGCGCCGCGCGCTTCGAGCCACCGGATCTGCCCGTCGTCGGGCGGCGTGAAGGTCGTGCGCAATGCAATGTCGCCACCCAGGATGACACGTCCGTTTTCGCGCAGGCTTTCGACGAGGCCCGCACCGAAACTGCCGACACCCGCTATGGTCGCGACCCCGAGGGCAAGGGCGAAGACGGCCAGAATGAACCTCCTCCTGCCGCCCTTCAGATTGCGCCGTGCGATGGTCCAGGCCAGCGTGATCACGTCATCTCCCGGCAGGCGCCGTTCTCGATGACCACGGTGCGCTGGCAACGGCGCGCCATGTCGTGGTTGTGGGTGACCAGCATCACCGTGGCGCCGGCTTGCGCGACCACATCGAACATCAGGTCCGTGACCGCCGAACCGGTCTCGCTGTCGAGATTGCCTGTCGGCTCGTCAGCCAGGAGAAGCGGCGGACGGTTGACGAGGGCACGGGCGAGGGCCACGCGCTGCTGCTCGCCTCCCGAAAGTTCCACCGGCAGGTGCCCCGACCTCGCCTCCAGCCCGGTTTCCGCAAGCACACGCCGCGCCTTCGCAATGGCATCGGTGTCTCCGGCCAGTTCAAGCGGGAGGGCGACATTCTCCAGTGCCGTCATCGTTGCAATCAGGTGAAAGGACTGGAAGACGATACCGATCGTGCGTCCACGGAACGTCGCCAGTTCATCCTCGTCAAGGGTCGCAAGATTGCGACCGGTGATCTCGACCGTCCCGGCCGTCGGCCGTTCCAGTCCCGCTGTCAGGGCCAGCAGGGATGACTTGCCCGAACCCGACGGACCGACGACGGCCAGATGGCAACCCTGCTCGACGACAAGGGAGACATCGCGCAGGATGTTGACGGCGCCTGCGGCGCCGGTGAGCCTCAGGTGAAGGCTGTTCAGACGGACGACGGGATCGGGCATCGCGGATGGGACACGTTGGCCGCATGGTAATTCTGGTCGCGGGACTCCTGGCGAGTGCCCCCGTGGCAGGCGCCGAAATCCGCGTCCTGGCGCTCGGTGACAGCCTCACGGCAGGCTACGGTCTTCCCGCCGTCGACAGCTTTGTCGCCCGTCTCGGCGCCGCTCTGAAGCTGCCGGGACACGATGTCAGGATTATCGATGCCGGTGTTTCCGGCGACACCACGGCCGGTGGGCTGGCACGCCTGGAATGGGCCCTTTCCGGCGGTGTGGATGCCGCGATCGTGGCCCTTGGCTCCAACGACGCCCTGAGGGGTCTTGATCCCGCCATCAGCCGGGCCAGTCTCGACGGGATCCTCTCCCTTCTCGGGCAGCGGAACATACCGGTACTGCTTGCCGGCATGGCCGCACCGCGCAATCTCGGCGCCGACTACGTCGCCGCCTTCGATGCCATCTATCCTGATCTTGCTGACAGACATGGAGCCATTCTCTACCCGTTTTTTCTCGATGGTGTGGCGATGGCCCCGTCACTCAACCAGGATGACGGCATCCACCCCAACGCCCGGGGCGTGGAGGTGATTGTCGAGAGAATGCTGCCATATGTACTCCGGCTTCTCGAACGTGCAAGAGCCGGACCGTGACGCCACCGCTTTTCATCGCCGTTCCCGTGCCGTGCGCCATTGCCGCAAGGCTGGCGACCCTGGGTGGCGGCATCCCCGGCGGACGCCAGGTGCCGGCGGAGAACATGCATGTCACGCTGCGCTACCTGGGCGAGACCGAAACGATGCTGGCCGACGAAGTCTGCGAGGCCCTTTCCACGGTCAGCCATCTCCCATTCATGCTGAACGTGTCGGGCGTCGGCTTCTTCGGCAAGCGGCGCGACCCCCGCCTTCTCTATGCCGGAGTCCGCCCGCACGACGAACTGGTGTCGCTGCACCACAAGGTGGAAGGCCTGCTGGCGCAGCTGCGTATCCCGCCGCGGGAACGCAAGTACCATCCACACATCACCCTTGCCCGTCTCAAGAGTGCATCGCCCTGGCGCATCGGCGACTTTGTAGCCGCCAACAACCTGCTCGAATCCCCGCCATTCGGGATTCGCTCCTTCGCCCTCTACGAGAGCCACCGGCGCAGCGACGGCTCCCGATACCGCATGGTCCGGGAGTACGCACTCGATGACAGGGCGCAGGGGCTCCGCATCGCCGGGCCGTGCCCTTGAAATGCCGCCTGGGTTGGTATGAGAACCAGAAGCCCTGAAGACAACGCGGAAATCAGCCAGTCTGTCGAGCGCGGCTCGAACGCTGTGGCGGACCAGGCGGGACTAGGGCTCCGACACCCTGATGGACAATCCCCTGGCGGACTCAATGAACCGGCGGTCGAACGTGAGCATCGTCTCGCAATGAGCGGCTGCGCCGAGGTGAAGCGCATCGGCAAGATCCATCCCGTTCTCCGCTCTGGCAAGGGCTTCCGCCAGAAGAACGGGGCTCTCAACAGTCACCCCCGGAAGCCCCAGGAAGGTGCGCAACGTCACTGCAACCTTCTTGCCGGCGAAACCGTAGACACTGCGCAGCACCCACTCGCTCTCGAGCAGGACGGTCGTGCTGACAAAGACATCCCCTGCACCGATTGCCGCTCTCGCCCTGGCGGCCTGGTCAGGGTCATCTCCGGTCAGGTAACGAACAACGACATTGGTATCAACCGCGCGCATGACGGCGCCGTGCTTCGTCGAGAACACCCGCTTCCATGTCCGCAAGGGACCTTGGGGAGCCATCGCTGGCCAGGCACCCGAAGACATCCTCCGGTCGAGTCGCAGCAAAGGCGGGCTCGGGCTTGAGCAACACACCCTCAGCGCACCTCTCGACCGTCAGACGGGTTCCGGTGTGCCAGCGCAGCGCCTGGCGAACCGTTTTGGGCAAAATAACCTGACCCTTCGTCGACACGGTGGTGGTGAACTTGTCGGGCACAGACATGTCGGGTTCCTCGGCCCACCGCAGTGGTAAGTCGAAAGTAAGATACCCTGGGGCAAGCGTCGACTCAACCATCCTGACAGAGGGACAAGAACGGCTGGCACGATATGTGTGAGGGTGATACTCCAGCCCCCCGCCGCCGAAGGGCGCACATCGCGACGCGCAAAGAGCATGATGGACGCCACAACCCTGCCGTGACGTTCGTGTTTACCGGCGCTCGCCACAAGCACTGCACTTCGTCGCATTCGAGGAAACCGAAGACGGGCCAAGGCCCGACATCGAACACAACCATCAGATCGGGTGCCGGGGCTGCTCGCCCGTGACCTCTGGCGCGATGGCCTGATCAGGTCCCGGGAAACGTTCCGGATCAGGGTTCTGCGGGTGGCGTCATGGCGATACAATGACCTGGACCAGCGACGCGTGGCCCTATGTCCGACATGCCGACCAATTCACCGATCGTTGCCGCCTGGCTTGAGAGAACCAGGGGTTCACGTGAACTCGCTCGCGAGGCCGGCGGGATCTTTCCCAGTGGCGTGACCCACGATTCCCGGTACAGGGAGCCCTACGGACTCTATGTCGATGACGCCCGGGGGAGCCGCAAACGGGATGTCGACGGCAACGAGTACGTCGACTTCTTCGGTGGCCACGGCGCACTCATCCTCGGGCACGGCAATTCGGCTGTCGTCGAGGCGGTGAGGCAGGGGGTTGGCGAGGGAACTCATTTCGGCGCCGGTCACAGGGCGGAAGTACGCTGGGGTCGCATGGTGCGCGACCTTGTACCTTCGGCGGAGCGCGTGCGATTCGTCTCCTCGGGCACCGAGGCTACCCTGATGTGCCTGCGCCTCGCCCGCGCGTTCACGGACCGGCGCAGGATCCTCCGCTTCGCTCATCACTTTCATGGCTGGCACGACCATGTTGCCTCGGCCCGGGTATCGAGCGGCGGCGCCCGTGCCGCGGGCGTTGTCCCTGGGGTCGAGGAGGATCTCGTCGTTGTCGAGGCCGGTGAGCACGC
Organism: Alphaproteobacteria bacterium; assembly: GCA_965213815.1. Taxonomy (GTDB): domain Bacteria; phylum Pseudomonadota; class Alphaproteobacteria; order SP197; family SP197; genus SP197. The sequence continues at coordinate 45,851 of OZ243917.1, forward strand.
CGCGCTCCGGGAAGCGTTCCGCGCCCATGACGACATCGCCGCAGCCATCATCGAGCCGACAGGCGCCACGTTCGGCCGGGTACCGGTCAATCCGGACTTCATCCGGCTCCTGCGTGACGAGACGGAACGTCACGGAGCCCTCCTCATCCTCGATGAGGTCGTGACCGGATTTCGCGTCTCGCCGGGTGGCGCCCAGGCGACGCTCGGAATCGTTCCCGATCTCACCGCCCTGGCGAAGATCCTGGCCGGTGGCCTGCCCGGAGGCGCGGTGGCCGGGCGGCGGGATGTCATGGAGATGCTCGATTTCGAGGCCACACGGAGGGATGGCCGCATCAAGGTCGACCACTTCGGCACCTTCAACGCCAACCCTCTTTCAGCCGCTGCCGGCATCGCCGCCCTGGAACAGATCGCCGATGGCGCGGTCTGCGAACGCGCCAGCGCCACGGCTGCCAGACTCCGCGACGGCATCAACCGCGTCGTCAGCGACGCCGGTGTTGCCTGGGCCGCATACGGGACCCATTCGTCCTTTCACATCTTTCTCAATCCCCGGCGTCTCGACATCGTGCCCGGATCCTTCGACGGATCCGGCTTGCCCCCCGATGATCTGTTGTACCTGCCGAAACCGCTCGCCACCCGGTTCGATCTCGCCATGATGCTGGGTGGCGTCACCATGGGGGGATCACCTGGCGGCTACGTGTCGGGCGTTCTGGAGGACGCCGATATCGACGTGACGGTGGACGCTGTCCGTGATGCGATTCGCATGCTGCGTGCCGAGGATGCCCTGTGAATCGGGCTCGGCGCCTGACATAAGGTTTCCCCGACCGCCCCACAAAGGCCGCACCGGTGTCACGTGCGGCACGGCGCATTCAGGACATGGGGACCTGCTTTCATGTTGCTGAAACCGGATCCCCTCATCGTTCCGTTGACTGAGACAATGACCTTGTCGACGAGGTCCTGTCGGACGTGGCGGCCTTCATCCGGAACATCCACCGGCTCCGGCCGTCAGCGCCCTTTCTGGGATCGGAGGTTCCACTCATCGGGATGCAAGCGCCGTCACTCGCTCTCGAGGCGTTCCATGTCGTCGTCCGACAACCCGAAGTGGTGGCCGATCTCGTGAATGATCGTGTTCGCCACGAGGTCCTCAAGGGAGTCGTCGCCTTCGGCCCAGGCATCGAGGAGTGGACGCCGATAGAGATAGATGCGGTTGAGATCCTCCATCACATCATGGCCGGAGGCCTGGTCAAGGGAGATGCCCTGGTAGAGTCCCAGCAGTCCGAACTCGCTTTCTATGCCAAGGGACTCCAGGACATCGGCCTCGGGGAACTCGGTCACGAGGATCGCGATCCCCTTGACACGTGCCTTCAGGATGTCGGGAATCGTGGCGATCGCATCGTCGGCGATCGCCGCGATTTCCTCGGCATCGGGAGGTGGACCGAAACGTCGCATCATGGGGCCCGGACCATAGTCTCTCTTGCCGAAACGGCCAACTCGCCGGACAATCCGCGCAAGACCCGACGAGTTGGAATTGGTCAATGGCCGATACGCTATCGCAGGCAGCGCTCGATGAGGCGCTCGCTTCCCTTTCTGGCTGGACCGTAGCCATGGGCGGAGACGCACTGAAACGGTCCTACCGCTTCAGCGACTTCATGACGGCGTTCGGCTTCATGGGCCGCGTCGCCGTCTATGCCGACGTCGTCGATCACCACCCCGAGTGGTTCAATGTCTACAACCGGGTCGATGTCACCCTGACGAGTCACGATGCCGGCGCCATCACGCGCCGCGACATCGCGATGGCCCGCTTCATGGACCGGGCAGCGAGGAAGGCGGGAGCATCTTCCGGCGAGACCGGCGGCAGCTGATGAACGACGTTCTGTGGTCCCCTGGCCGGCAGCGCCGGGAGTCAACGGCCTTGAGCCAGTTCCGGCGCCTGGCCGGGGAGACAACCGGACGCACATTTCCGGACTACGAGTCGCTGTGGCGCTGGTCCATCGAAGACCGGGCATCCTTCTGGTCGCTCATCTGGAACTTCACCGGCGTCAGGGCGTCCCGGACATGGGAGACGGCCCTGGAGAACGGCGATGCCATGCCCGGGGCCCGCTGGTTCACCGGAGCCCGCCTCAACTATGCCGAGAACCTGCTCCGCAAACGCGACGACACCGTGGCCGTCGTGTGCCGCGGGGAAGAGGGCCGCCGGCGCACCCTGACCTTCCGCGAACTTCACGACGCGGTCGCCGCACTGAGCGCCTGGCTCGCCGGCCAGGGAGTCCGCCGCGGCGATCGTGTCGCAGGCTATCTCCCCAATCTGCCCGAGACGATTGTCGCCAAACTGGCGACGGCCAGTCTGGGTGCAGTGTGGTCGTCCTCTTCGCCGGACTTCGGAACCAGGGGTGTTCTCGACCGCTTCGGCCAGATCGATCCGAAGGTGCTGATCACCGCCGACGGCTATTCCTACGGCGGCCGCCACTTCGACAGCAGACCCAGGGTGGCGGAGATTCTGGATGCCTTGCCGGGCATCGTACGCGTCGTTGTCGTTCCCTGGTTGGATGCGGCGAGCTGCGCCGGAGGCTTGAGGGATGCCGTGACCTGGCAGGAGACCATGGCGACATCCCATGACGGCATCGACTTCGAACAGGTGCCGTTCGATCACCCCCTCGCCATTCTCTATTCCTCGGGCACCACGGGCGCGCCCAAGTGCATTGTCCACGGCCACGGAGGCACCCTTCTCCAGCACCTCAAGGAACATCGGCTGCATTGCGATCTTCGCGACGGAGACCGGCTGTTCTATTTCTCGACCTGCGGCTGGATGATGTGGAACTGGCAGGTCAGCGCCCTGGCAACGGGCGCCACCCTGGCGATCTACGAGGGCCATCCGGCATGGCCGAACGGCAACGTTCTGTGGGACTTCTGCCAGGAAGAGGGGTTCACCGCGTTTGGCGCCTCGGCCAAGTACTTTGCGTCCATCGAGAAGGCGGGAATCCGACCGGCGCTCAGTCACGACCTTGATGGTCTCCGCCTCGTTCTCTCCACGGGCTCGCCCCTGGCGCCCGGAAGTTTCGATTACATCTATCGCGGGGTGAAGGAAGATGTTCAGTTGGCGTCGATCGCCGGTGGAACCGACATCATCTCGTGCTTCGTTCTCGGCAACCCCGAGGGCGCCGTGCGCCGCGGGGAAATCCAGGCGCGCGGTCTCGGCATGGCGGTCGACATCTTCGATGATCGCGGCAACAGTCTGCCTGCCGGCCAGGCAGGCGAACTCGTGTGCACACGGGCGTTTCCTTCCATGCCGGTGGGATTCTGGAACGACGACGACGGCAGCCTCTACCACCAGGCATACTTCGACACCTTCGACAACGTCTGGCGCCACGGTGACTGGGCCGAGATCACGGCTGCCGGCGGCGCCGTCATTCACGGACGCTCCGACACCGTGCTCAACCCCGGAGGTGTGCGCATCGGTACGGCAGAGATCTACCGCCAGGTGGACATCTTCGAGGAAATCCAGGAGAGCCTGGCCGTCGGCCAGGATGTCGCCGGCGATGTTCGCATCATTCTCTTCGTGGTCATGCAACCGGGCCATGAACTCGATGACGACCTCATCTTGAGGATTCGCACGAGAATCCGCACCCACGCATCGCCCCGCCATACCCCGGCACGAATCATCGCCGTGGCCGACATTCCGCGCACCCGGTCCAACAAGATCAGCGAACTCGCCGTACGTCACGTCATTCACGGCCGCCCGGTGGCCAACACCGAAGCCCTCGCCAACCCCGAAGCCCTGAGCCTCTTTGAAGACCTGGAAGCCCTGAAGGACTGAATGTCGCCACACATTCCCCTGCCGGATGTGACAAGGAAAGGCATGCCACCTAAGGGACTTGGCGGGGTGGGCGTGAATCGCCGGGATGATCTGTGCTATGGATTTCGCATGGCGAAGACACCCACAATCACGACACGGGACGGAATGGCTGTCATGAACCTGAGTTCGCGCATCGTCACAAGCTTCCTTCTGGTTCTCGCGATCCTCATGCCGGGGGCTGAAACCCTGGCCCAGGAGCCGAAATCGCTCGGAACCTTCCGCGACTGGTCGGCCTTCGGCTACACCGAAGGCGACACGCTGGTCTGCTTCATCGCCAGTCAGCCGACCAAGGCAGAAGGCAACTACACCCAGCGTGGCGACATCTGGATTCTCGTCACGCATCGTTCTCCGGCGGGCGAACGCGATGTCGTTCAGGTTCGCACGGGCTACAACTACATGGAGAATGCGCCGGTCACGGTAACGATCGGCAACGAGACATTCACCCTGTTCGGTGAGGGCGAGAGTGCCTGGGCATTCACCCGCCATGATGACAGGGACCTCGTGACCACCATGAAGGCCGGTGTTCGCATGGTCGTCGAGGGGCGCTCCTGGCGGGGCACCGTGACCACCGACACCTATTCGCTCCTGGGCTTCACGGCCGCCTATGACGCCATCAGCCAGACCTGTGCCGAATGACAGTTGTTCCGGGGAATCTCATCGGACTGGACCGGGGCGCACTTGCCGACACCGTTGCCGGTCTCGGTGAGGCCCCGTTCCGTGTCAAGCAGCTCTGGCACTGGATCTATTTCCGGGGGGTCACGAATTTCGCCGACATGACCACCCTGTCGGGCGCCCTGCGCGAGACGCTCGCGGCCTCCTTCAGTCTTGATCGGCCCGACGTGGTGCGCCACCAGAAGAGCGCGGACGGAACCATCAAATGGCTGCTCGGCATGGACGGGCGCCATCTCGTCGAGAGCGTGTACATCCCGCAGGACGACAGGGGCGCGCTGTGCATGTCGTCCCAGGTCGGCTGCACGCTGACGTGCAGGTTCTGCCACACCGGTACCCAGCGCCTCGTGCGCAACCTGGAACCCGGTGAGATCGTCGGCCAGTTCATGCTCGCCCGCGACACCCTGGGCGAATGGCCGGCTCCGGCGGACGGCAGACGGCTGCTCTCCAACATCGTCATGATGGGCATGGGCGAACCGCTCTACAATTTCGACAACGTCAAGACGGCGCTCTCCATCATCATGGATCCTGAAGGCATCGCGCTGTCGCGGCGACGTATCACGCTGTCTACCGCGGGCGTGGTGCCGATGATGAAGCGATGTGGCGAGGAACTCGGTGTCGATCTGGCCGTCTCCCTGCATGCGGTCAACGACGAAATCCGCACCCGTCTCGTCCCCCTCAACCGGAAGTACCCGATCGGCGATCTTCTCGATGCCTGCCGCGCCTATCCCGGAGCCGGCAATGCGCGGCGCATCACCTTCGAGTACGTCATGCTCAAGGATGTCAACGATTCGGATGCCGACGCCCGTGAACTGGTCCGCCTGCTCAAGGGAATCCCGGCCAAGGTCAACCTTATTCCGTTCAATGCCTGGCCCGGAGCGCCCTTCGAGTGTTCCCCGGCCAGGCGGATCGCCTCCTTCGCCGGAATCGTCAACGACGGCGGCTATTCGGCTCCTGTTCGCCGGCCGCGCGGACGGGACATCATGGCCGCCTGCGGACAGCTCAAGTCCGACACGGTCAAGATGCCCCGCAGCGCCGTGACATCCGCCCCGCCCCCTGTCTCGTGAGGAATCGATGGACAAGTGTCACAGCTGGCCCGACCACCACTGGAACTGGCCAATCACCATCAACCACAAGCACGGTGTGCGCTGTGGCTCGATGATCTGGGTGGGAGGCCAGGTCGATCTCACCCCCGATGGCGTGGTCCGCAACCGGGGGGACATCGAGGCCCAGACCGGCAATGCGATGGCCTACCTGGTGCGGGTCCTGGAGGACCTCGACTGCGTGCCGGAGGACCTCGTCACGCTTCTCATCTTCTACGTCAACGATGGGTCCCTGGACGAAACGGATGTTCTTGCCATGGTAGCGCGCCATCTCCCGGACGACTGCCGTCTCACCGTCAATGCCGTTCCGGTTCCCTGGCTCGCCTACGAGGGTCTCATGATCGAGATCGAGGGCTATGCCATGCGCCGCCGGGATGGCGCACCAACACTGAGGGACGTCGCTCCGGCAGGAACCGGCTCCCCCCTCGCCGCACCCTGGGTGGAAGGGCTGCGCTCGGACGACATGATCTTCGTGTCGGCGCAGTATCCCGTGAACAACGATGGCCGTGTCGCGGCACGAGGCGACATCGTTGCCCAGACCCGGCTCGTCATGGAACGCGCAGGACGCGTGCTCGACCACTTCGGCGCCGGATTTGACGATGCCGTCAAGATCAACCGCTGGTATGCCGGCGGCTCCGGCATTGCCGATTTCGAGGCAGCCGCCCTTGCCTGCGCGGCACACTTTCGTGAGCCTGGACCAGCCGCCACCGGCGTCCCCATCCCGCGCCATGCCGACCGCGAAGTCCTCATCAAGATTTCCATGGTCGCCATGCTTGGCGAGGATGGCGAGCATCTCGAGCGTACCCACGTGTGGCCCGACAGCCTGTGGGACTGGCATGTCCATCTTCCCTACAAGCATGGGCTGAAATGCCAGGACATGATCTTCCTTGGCGGCCAGGTCTCCCTTGACCGCAAGGGCGAGGCGGTGCACCCGAACGATCTCTCGCGCCAGACACACCAGGCGATGACCCATATCGGCACCATTCTTGAGGCCCTCGGGGCCGGCTACGACGATGTGTGCAAGGTGACGACGGTCTACAAGGGCGATTGCGGCGCCGAGGCGCTCAACGCCAATCTGCCCATCCGTTCCTCCTACTTCCGCGACCCCGGCCCCGCCTCAACCGGCGTGCCGCTTCCGGTTCTGGCCTATGATTCCATGGTGATCGAGATCGATGTCTTCGCCATGAAGGAGTCGTCATGAGCGACGTCAGGAAAGTCGTCCTCGCCTACTCCGGAGGACTTGACACATCGGTCATCCTGCGCTGGCTCCAGGATACCTGGCAGTGCGAGGTGGTGACGTTCACGGCGGATCTCGGACAGGGCGAGGATCTCGAGCCCGCACGCGCCAAGGCGGCCATGATGGGTGTCAAGGAGATCTTCATCGAGGATCTGCGCGAGGAGTTTGCCGAACACTTCGTGTGGCCGATGTTCCGGGCGAACGCCCTCTATGAGGGTGTCTACCTCCTCGGCACGGCGATCGCCCGGCCACTCATTGCCCGGCGCCAGATCGCGATCGCCCATGAGACCGGCGCCGATGCGGTGGCCCATGGCGCAACGGGCAAGGGCAACGACCAGGTCCGCTTCGAACTCGGCTATCAGGCGCTCGATCCCGACATCAGGGTGATCGCTCCGTGGCGGGAATGGGACCTCGCCTCGCGGACAAAACTGATCGCCTACGCCGAGAGCCGGCAGATTCCCATCCCCCGCGACAGCCGGGGCGAGGCCCCCTTCTCCGTCGACGCCAATCTCCTCCACATATCGGCCGAGGGAAAGGTCCTGGAGGATCCTGCATCGCCGCCACCCGATCACGTCTGGTCGCGCACCGTCTCCCCCCAGGAGGCGCCGGATGCTCCCACGGAAGTGGAGATCGCCTTTGAAGGAGGCGATGCCGTGGCCATCGACGGCGAGGACCTGACGCCGGCGAACCTGCTCGCCCGTCTCAACGAACTCGGCGGCGCCAACGGCATCGGCCGTGTCGACATGGTGGAGAACCGCTTTGTCGGGATGAAGAGCCGCGGTGTCTACGAGACCCCGGGAGGCACCATCCTGATCGCCGCCCACCGGGCCATGGAATCGATCACGCTCGATCGCGGCGCGGCCCATCTCAAGGACGAACTCATGCCGCGCTATGCGGAGCTCATCTACAACGGTTTCTGGTTCTCTCCGGAACGCGAGATGCTTCAGGCTCTGATCGACAAGAGCCAGGAACACGTCTGCGGCACCGTGCGCCTCGTTCTCTACAAGGGAAACGTCACCGTCACCGGACGCCGTTCACCGCACTCGCTCTACAGCCTGGCCCATGTCACCTTCGAGGAGGATGCCGTCTACAACCAGCGCGACGCCGAGGGGTTCATCCGGCTCAACGCCCTGCGCCTCGCCCTGGCCCGCAAGCGCGAACTAGCGGTTCCTCCCTCATGAAGAGCAAGGACCAAAGGCCCGGAGTCGTCGACTGAGCATCACGCTTCGCGGTGCCCAGGATCGCACGACGCGTGGATGTGCCTCATGGCACACATCTCTCCGCCAGACGGTCCGCAAGTCGGACCCGGTAGTGAAGATCGCTCCCGCTCCTCGCCGACGGGAGCGTCCGGATCTCATCGACAAGACCACAGAGAGCCACTGGACCTGTGATCCTGAGCGCGTCGATCTTCCAGGCGCGCCACTCAGTCGGCACCCTGTCTTCGAGCCCCGCCACGGTCTGCAACTCCGGAGACGGCGACGGTCCCGCCGGAACCCCCGGCAGCACGATCCAGCCCCAGCGGCGCCGTCGTGGCGGCGAGTTCCTTGTGGCTCAGATGGAACGGATGGATTGCCCCGCTCGCGCGGCCCTTCCGCGGCGGTCTTTCGGCCCAGAGCGCAAAATGACTGTCTTCATCGCCCGGTAGCCAACTGCCGTGAAGGACACATGTCTCGACTACCATTCAACTCTCCGGGCCGACAGATCCGCTGGCAGCCTGTAGGCAAGTGCGGCGCGCAACGGGTTCCGGGGTTCGTCACCTGTTCGGCACGGTCATGTCATCGCCCCCTTTCCCGGGATGTTCAATCGCCAGGATCGTGAACGGGTCGGGATGAGAGGCAATCTCAAGGAGGCTTTCAGGCTTCAGGCACCGCGACGCCGTTCTGCCGGCACGCCGCGTGAAGCGTGTTGACCAGCAGGCAGGCGATGGTCATCGGTCCGACTCCCCCCGGAACCGGCGTGATGGCGCCGGCCACCTTCACTGCTTCGGCGAAGCAGACATCGCCGACAAGCCGTGTCTTGCCATCATCGCGGGCCATGCGATTGATTCCGACATCGATGACCGTGGCGCCGGGTCTGATCCAGTCGCCCCGCACCATTTCGGGGCGGCCGACAGCAGCCACCACGATATCGGCCTGGCGCACCACATCCGGGAGATCGCGGGTGCGCGAGTGGGCAATCGTCACTGTCGCATGATCCTGGAGAAGCAGTTGCGCCATGGGTTTGCCGACAATGTTCGAGCGGCCGACGATCACCGCCTGCGCACCCTTGATGCCGTCCGCCCCGAGATGCTCGCGCAGCATGATCTGACAGCCCAGCGGCGTGCAGGGGACCATCGCATCCAGGCCCGACGACAGGCGGCCGGTGTTGATGGCATGGAAACCGTCGACGTCCTTGAGGGGATCAATGGCATCGATCACCTCGTGTTCGTTGATCTCGCCGGGAAGCGGCAACTGCACGAGGATGCCGTTGACCTCCGCCGCGGCGTTGAGTTCGGCGACCTTGGCGAGAACCTCCCCGGACGTCGATGTAGCCGGCATGCGGTACTCGAAACTCGCCATGCCCGCCTCGAGGGTCGCCTTCGCCTTGTTCCGGACATAGACCTGGCTGGCCGCATCCTCGCCGACGAGAACAACGGCGAGTCCGGGTTTGACGTCCGTGGAGGCCGTGAGTTTCGCCACCCGGGCCGCCACATCCTGGCGCACGTTCCCGGCAATGGCCTTGCCGTCGATGATCGTAGCCTCACCCATGATGTCCCCTCGCCTTCGCTCGCTACCCATAGTGAAGCGCCTGCCATGCCGTCAAGACGGCGTCAGCGGACGGCAGCCTCCATCTCGCCAAGCATGCGGCGCAGGAAGGCGACCACAACGAGAGCGATCACCGGCGAGACATCGATGCCGCCAAGATCGCCGAAGAGGCGGCGCAGGAACTGCCGTATGGGAGCAAGGACCGGGTCGGTGACCTGCCAGAGGAAGCGGCCGACCTGACTGACGATGGCCTGGTTCGTATTGACGACATTGAAGGCCGCCAGCCAGGTCATGACGACATGAAGGATAAGAACCCAGAAATAGAGAGACAGGAGGGTATCGACAAGCCAGATAACGGATTGCATGGAAGCGGCCTCCCTCTCTCAGCCGAAGCGGGCGAGAATGCCCACGAGACGTTTCATACCCCTGGAGAACACGCGGGGCGTATAGAATGACCCCGCGACCCGCTTGCTGATTTCGCCCAGAGTCGGATAGGGAGCGATCATCCCCGCCACGGCGCCGATCTTCAAGCCCGCACCCATCGCCAGCACCCAGGGGGCAATCAGCTCCCCGGCGCCTGCGGCCACGATGCTTGCCCCGAGTATGCGGCCGCGTGGCGTGGTCACCACCTTGATGAACCCGCCGGTCGCACGTTCGGCAATGGCGCGGTCATTCTCGGCGCAAGCAAAGCGCAGGACGGTGACCGTGCCGTGCCGGCGGCGCGCCTCGGCCTCGGCAAGACCCACATGGGCGAGTTCCGGATCGGTGTAGGTCACCCAGGGAAAGGCCTCAAGATTCACCTTCGCCGGCAAGCGCAACAGCGCGTTCCTGATCACGATGCCGGCGTGGTAGCTCGCAAGATGGGTGAACTGGAATCCCCCGGCACAGTCGCCAATGGCAAAGACACGCCGGTTCGTGGTGCGCAGGCGGCTGTCCACCGTGATGCCACGCCGGTCGTGGGCGATGCCCGCGGCATCGAGCCCGAGACCCTCGGTGTTGGGCCGCCGGCCCGCCGCCACCAGGAGATGCGAGCCCTCGACGACGCGAGACTCGTCCTCCCTGGCGCAGGAAACGACAATACGGCCGTCCTCTCCCTGGACCTCGTGGATGGTGATGTGCTCGACGAGTTCGATGCCGTCTTCGATCATGCTCTCCTGGACCACCGCAACAAGCTCGGGATCGTCGTGGGGCAGGATCGGACCCATGTCGAGGACCGTCACCCGGGCGCCGAGCCGGCGATGGGCCTGGGCCATCTCGCAGCCAATCGGTCCACCGCCGATGACGATCAGGTGCGTCGGCAGCACCTTGTTGTCGAACAGTGTTTCGTTGGTGAAGAAGGGTACGCGGTCGAGACCGGGGATGGGTGGAATCGCCGCCGCCGACCCCGTGGCCACGACAAAGCGGCGGGCACGGATCCGCCGTCCCGCCGCCTCCACGGCATCCGGCGAGACAAAGCGGGCATGTCCGGTAATGACATCGACGCCGAAGCTGCGGTAGCGCTCCACCGAATCGTTGGGCTCGATCGCGGCGATGACATCGCGCACATGACGGTTGACCGCCGCAAAGTCGACCTCCGGTTCGTGCGGCGTGATGCCGAAACGCCCGGTGTGGCGCATCCGGTGCGCGGCCTTGCCGGCGGCGAGCAGGGCCTTGGAGGGCACGCAGCCGAAGTTGAGGCAGTCGCCTCCCATCTTCATGCCCTCGATGAGAGCCACCTTGCGGCCCATGTGGGAAGCAGCGTAGGCCGTGACGAGGCCGCCGGACCCGGCACCGATCACACAGATATCAACGTCATCGCCCGTCATTGTCGCCTCCTCGCGCGCGCCGGCTCGACCACCATGCGATCCGCAGCACTCACAGCCATCGAAGGCCGAACTCCCCGAACGGATCGCGTCGCCGGACTTGCCGGACCTAACGCCGTTGCCTGACTTTCCTGACCACCACGGGGATGAGGGCGATCACGGCGAGGCCGGCCAGGCCGACGACGATCTCGGTCGACACGGCGTTCTCCAGGGAGAACTCGGCGCCGCTCTCGAACACCTCGCCCAGTCCGTCGCCGATCACGTTGTAGACCGCGGTGCCGGGGATGATGCCGATGAAGGTGGTCGCCATGTACATTCCCGTCCTCACACCGAGAAAGGCCGGCAGAAGATTGACCACCCAGAACGGAAAGACCGGGAGCAGCCTCAGGAAGAGAAGGTAGTTGAACTCGCCCTCGCGGAATCCTTCTTCCATGCGCCCGGCAAAGGGCTTGACGCGTTCCCAAAGGGCTTCGCCGAAGGACGTGCGGGCCACGAGAAACACCGCTGTCGCGCCCGCTGTCGCGCCGACGACGGTGACCATGGTGCCGAGAAGCCAGCCGAAGAGAAAGCCGCCGAGCAGGGTGACAAGGGAGGCGGCGGGGAACGAGATGCCTGTCAGCAATGCGTAGGCCAGGACATAGACCACCACCGCCAGCACCAGGTTGCCCTCCACGAAGGCACTCAGTTCGGCGTGATGCGCCTGCAGGGTTTCGAAACTGATCTGCCTGTGGAGACCGCTGGCGAACGCGGCCACCAGCAGTGCGGCCACCACCAGAACCGGCAGCAGTCGCCGGAGCCATCGCACAGTCGTTGATTGCTGGACCATCACATGCCACCCCGCCTCGGCCATCGACAAGGGACACATTAGCGGCATGGCGTGTCAGAGGAAATGTCGGCGCTCCCGGCACATCGATATCGGCCCCACATGTCACCATTGACTTCGACCGACCCCTCACCTATACAGCACCGCCGCTGGCACCGGTGTCCGGTGCGCGGCCGATGACTGGAGTCCCGACGGTGAAACGCACATTCCAGCCCAGCCGTATCGTACGGAAACGACGTCATGGCTTTCGCGCACGCATGAAGTCCGTTGGCGGACGTGCCGTGCTCGCGCGCCGGCGTGCGAAAGGCCGCAAGCGCCTGTCAGCCTGAATTCATGTCTGTCGATGTCGTGCGCCTCAGACGGAGAAGCGACTATCTTCGCGTGGCGGCAACGCGACTGAAGGCGGTCACTACGGGAATCATCGTCCAGGCGGCGCCACGGAGCGACGACGCCATCGGCGTCGGGTTCACGGCAAGCCGCCGGGTCGGCAATGCCGTCAGGCGCAACCGGGCGCGGCGACGCCTGAAAGCGCTGGCCCTGCCGGTTCTCGCCCGGGCCGGTTGCAGGGCGACCGACTATGTCCTGATCGCCCGTCCTGTTACCGCCCATCGTCCCTTCGCCCGTCTCGCGGGCGATCTCGAAAAGGCGCTCAGCCGCCTGCGGCACACCGCGCCACGGTCATGAGAAGCGCCGCCTCATCCGTGCTTCAGGCCTTCATCCTGATCTACCGGTATGGCATATCGTCATGGACACCGGCGTCGTGCCGCTATCTGCCGACCTGTTCGGCCTACGCCAGTGAAGCGATCCGCCGGCACGGACCGCTGAAGGGCACCTGGCTGGCACTCTGCCGTATCGCACGGTGTCATCCCCTTGCCGCAAGCGGCTACGATCCGGTTCCCGAGAGAGCGAACAAGCGATGATGCCCCAGGAACAGAGGAACGTTTGGCTCGCCACGGCAATCATCCTCCTGATGTTCATTGCCTGGCAGTTCTTCTATGAACTTCCGCGAATCGAGAGGGAACAGGAGGCCATTGCCCGTCAGCAGGAACTCTCGGCCACACACGACGACTCCACCCTGCCCCAGGTCTCCACGTCATCGGTCAATGTCGAGGAACCCGTTGTCAGGGACATCACGCGCGCGGAAGCTCTCGCCGAGTCGCCACGCATTTCCATCCACACGCCGACTCTGAGCGGCTCCATCGCCCTCGTCGGCGGGCGCATCGATGATCTGACACTGCTCAACTACCGCATGGAAGTCGGGCCGGACTCGCCGGACGTCATCCTGTTGTCGCCGGTGGGGGGACCGTCCTCCTACTTCACCGAGTTCGGCTGGCTCGACGGGGGCTCCGGCGTGACCCTGCCGGACGCGACCTCGAGGTGGCAGGCTGGCGACGTCGCGCTCACCCCTGAAACACCCGTCACGCTCTCCTGGGACAATGGTGAGGGCCTGGTTTTCGAACGGACCTTCGCGATCGACGAACATTCCATGTTCACGGTAACCCAGAGTGTCACCAACCAGGGCGGGAATATCGTTTCCCTCCTGCCCTACGGCCGGATCAAGCGCTACGGGACACCACCGACGCTGGGATTCTACATCCTGCACGAGGGACTGATCGGAGTCCTCAACGAGACCCTCGAGGAAATCGACTACGATGATCTGTCGGACCCCGACGATCCGGAGGAAATCTCGTTCGAAAGCCCGAACGGGTGGCTCGGCATCACCGACAAGTACTGGCTCGTGGCCCTGATACCCGACCAGAGCGACCCGTTCCGAGGCCGCTTCCTGCATCACCTCCAGGGAGGCACGACCGACACCTACCAGGCAGACTTCTACCGCAGCGCCCTCAGTGTGGCTCCGGGCATGACGGTCACCGCCGAGGATCGCCTGTTCGCAGGCGCCAAGGTCGTGACCGAACTCGACGACTATGCCGAGGCCTTCAACATCCCCCTCTTCGACCGGGCGGTGGACTTCGGCTGGTTCTACTTCCTCACGAAGCCGATTTTCTTCGTCCTCCTGTGGCTCAAGGACGCGATCGGAAACTTCGGTCTCGCCATCCTGGCACTCACCGTCATCATCAAGATCATCTTCTTCCCCCTGGCCAACAAGTCCTACCGGTCGATGAGCAAGATGCGCAAGCTGGCGCCGAAGATGAAGGAGTTGCGCGAGCGTTTCGGTGACGACAAGCAGAAGATGCAGCAGGAACTGATGGCCCTTTACCGCCAGGAGAAAGTCAATCCGGCGTCGGGCTGTCTGCCGATCCTGGTGCAGATTCCGGTCTTCTTTGCTCTCTACAAGGTGCTGTTCGTCACCATCGAGATGCGCCACGCACCGTTCTACGGCTGGATCGAGGATCTCTCCGAACCCGATCCGACGGTGATCTGGAATCTCTTCGGATTGCTTCCCTTCGATCCCGGTGTCTTGCTGCCGCCCTTCCTGATGATCGGCGCCTGGCCTCTCCTGATGTCCTCGACCATGTGGCTGCAGCAGAGGATCAGTCCGCAGCCACCGGACCCCACCCAGGCAAGGATCTTCATGTTCCTGCCCCTCATCTTCCTCTTCATCTTCGCCACCTTCCCGGCGGGGCTGGTGATCTACTGGACGTGGAACAACCTGCTCTCCATCGCCCAACAGTGGTTCATCATGAAGCGAGAGGGCGTCGACTAGGCGCCCCTTGCCCGCAGAAGCGATGCCGGAGGATCTCACGTACATGAGTGCAGCGGGCCTCGTCTCGGGCTACCGCGACAGGCGCTTCACTCCCCTGGACGTTCTCGACGCCACCCTCGGCCGTATCGAGGCGCTCGAGCCTCTCCTCAATGCCTGGCAGCTGGTGGACTCCCGGGCGGCCCGGCGAGACGCCAGGGCCTCGGCAAGACGTTGGGCGGCGGGGGAACCCGCCGGCCTCCTCGACGGCGTTCCGGTGGCCATCAAGGATGTCACCGAAACCCGGGGCTGGCCGACGCGCAACGGCTCGCTCACCGTCTCCGCGGAGGGGCCGTGGCCCGATGATGCGATCGTGGTGGAGCGACTGCGGGCTCACGGAGCCGTCATTGTCGGCAAGACGACGACGCCCGAGTTTGCCTGGAAGGGGACGACCGACAGCAGGCTTCACGGCATCACCCGCAACCCCTGGAATTCCGACTGGACCCCATGTGGTTCGAGCGGAGGCTCGGCGGCGGCCGTGGCTTCCGGCATGGTTGCCATCGCCACGGGCACCGATTCCGGCGGCTCCATCCGCGGACCGGCCAGTTTCTGCGGCGTGGTCGGGTTCAAGCCGAGTTTCGGCAGGGTTCCCGTATGGCCGGCGAGCCCGATGATGACTCTTGAGCACATTGGCCCGATCACCCGCACGGTGCACGACGCGGCCCTGGCTCTGACGGTGATGGCGGGTCACGACCCGCGCGACGGCTACGCCCTCGCGGGCCCGGCGCCCGACCTCCTCTGCGAACTCGGGCGCGGCGTCAGGGGCATGCGTGTCGCCTGGTCGGCGGATCTCGGATTTGCCACCGTCGATCCCGTGGTCCGGCGCATTGCCGGCGGGGCCGCGCGCGAGGTATTCACCGCGCTCGGAGCCCGGGTCACCCGCGTCAGACCCGACATCGGCGATCCGTCACGGATGGCCGATATCCTCTCCGATTCCCTTGCCGCCGCCGTGACACGACGCCTCTCCCCCCGGACACCGGATGAGCCTCTGCTCCTTGCCGCGGCGGACCGCGGCAACCGCCTGAGCGCCCTCGATCTCCTCGAGGCCGAGGCCGGCCGCCGCGATCTCACCTGGCGTCTCGAGGCGCTCCTGAGCCGCCACGATCTTCTCGTTCTGCCCACCCTGGGGACGACACCCTTTGCCGCCGAACGGCCGGCGCCCGAGGGATGGGAGCGCTCGCAACGCCAGAGCGGGGCCGGGTGGATGGCGACCACGTTTCCCTTCGACCTCACCGGACAGCCCGCGATCTCCCTTCCCTGCGGCTTCACGAAAGAGGGCGCCCCGGTGGGCCTCCAGATTGTCGGACCCCGAGGCGGGGATGCCCTGGTGCTGCGTGCCGCAAGGGCTTTCGAAGAGGCCAGTCCCTTCACCGGCAGGCAACCGCCGACCGGGTGACCCCGATCATGTGCAGTTTCCTGCCGAAGCTGTGGAACACTGCCAGGATGGCACGTTCCTCATACATGCGTTCAATCACACGAGACTCGCGCGCAGGCCGAGCATTATGCCGCAACGCAGACTCGCCTTGTCCGGCCCACGCCGATGAACGCACCTGCCACAGACATCACCCCGTATCGGCGCCAAACCCAACGTCGCGATACGACGACGCCGAAGTCGTCCGTGAAGGCATCGGGCTCGCGCGTCGGGGTCGACGTCCCCGTACTCGGTCGCATGCGTCTGGCGAGACGCTTCTCGGGTGTTAGCCGGCCGCGCTGCACGACGCTGGCGTGGAAGCATCGGATTTCCATTAAGGAGGATCGCTTGGGTCTGCAAATCGTGCCATCCTTCACGGCATGACGCCGCGCCACTCCCCGTCTCTCGCTCAGCGCGAAACGGACAGCCTCCATCGCTCTTCTTCGAGAAGTATTGACACCAGCCCGCCCACACCATATCTACATACCGTCAAGTGTCGTATTTTTGCAAGTCGATGACCATGCCATCATCACGACCACAGCCTTTGGAGAAGCGGATCGCTCGGCGCGTGGCGCGCAAGAACTCCAACGTCTTCCTGCGCCGTGACTTCGAGGACCTCGGTGGCTACGACCAGGTCGGTCGCGCGCTGAAACGCCTTACAACGAAAGGTAAGCTCGTCAAGATCGGCTATGGTCTCTACGCTCGCACCACCGTTTCCCCCATATCAGGCAAGACTGTCGCCGCGAAGCCCCTTCCCTCGCTCACACTAGAGGCCCTTGAGCGCCTGAACGTCGAAGCCATGCCGTCCACATTTGCCCAGGCCAATACAGCAGGCGCCAGCACCCAGGTTCCCACCGGACGCGTAATCGCCGTCCGGAGCCGCATCTCCCGCAAGATCGGCTACGACGGCAAGTACGTCTCCTTTGAGCGACGATCCCAGTCAAGAACTTCTTGAGGCGGTCGCTACCGACCTCGCCGTCGACCCTTCCTTCGTTGAGAAGGATTGGCATGCCACTCAGATCATCGCGAGAATTGCCGAACGGGAATCCCACGAACTGGCGCCGGTCTTCTCGGGCGGCACCAGCCTGTCGAAGGGTTTCCACCTCATACAACGCTTCTCCGAAGATATCGATTTCAAGCTCCTGCTTCCAAGCTCCGGTATCGGTCGCGATGCCCGCCGCAACTATCGTGCCACACTCATAGATGTGATTCGGGCCGATGCAGCCTGGACACTGTCGGAGCACGACATTCTCGTCGCAGATCAAGGCCGCTTCCTTCGCTGCGACGTCGCATATTCTCCGATCTACACTCCCTTCGAGCCCCTGCGCGCATTTATCAGGCTGGAAATGTCGCTGAGGGCTCCAGCACTCCCCCCGGAACAAAGATCCTTGCAATCACTGGTGGCCGAGGCACTGGAGAACACACCGGAAGTTCCCAGTATCCATTGCGTCACGCCAGCGGAAACCGCTGCGGACAAGCTCAGCGCCCTCACATGGCGGATACTGTCGCATCATCATGGAGCGGATGACGATCCCAACGTCGTCCGGCACCTTCATGACTTGGCGGCCCTCGAGAACCATGCACTGGAACACCCGGACTTTCCGGCCCTCCTCAAGGAACGCATCATCGAGGACGCCTCAAGGGGCAGGGGTGCCCCCGGCGTCGCGGCACTTCGACCGGCCGAGCGCGTCTTCGCTGCACTGGACATTCTCAAAGCCGAGCACAAGCACTCGACCCGATACAGCCAGTTCGTCGCCGCGATGTGCTACGGACGCGACGATCAAGTGCCCGCATTCACAACCACCCTAACGGCCGTTCAGCGACTTGCCGCAGTCTTGCCCTGACTGTATGCGTCCGCACGTCCGCGCCTTTCTCATTTTCCCGAGCTATGATTGAGCGCGGTCTTGGCAGTGGGGCCGGCAACAGGCGACTTGCGTAAGGAGAGACTCGCGATCAGGTTAGGCAACGATGTGGTGAAACGCGGATCCTGATCGCGGAACGTCCAACGCTGCACGCCAAGAGTGAAACCGAAGGACTCGACTGCGCGGGAAGGTCCGGCAGCGAAGACTCGACAACCGTCCGCTCGTCAAGATCGTGAAGCTCGAAGGTCTGGAAGTCGCTCACCACAACGAAACGCGGGTGGTCGCGGGCGCGCAGCGCGTCGAAGTACTCCCTGGCCTGTCCGAAGGATTTTCGAGATTGGACCCGATGTCCTTCTGCTCGACGATGAGAACGCGGGGCCAGAACAGGTCGATGTAGCCCGAGCGGTCATTCAGCTTCAAGACGTGTTCCGCATAGCGCGCTACCGAGCGTCGCCGGACGCCGAAGACTTCAAAGAATTTGTTGTCGAACATCCGTGCCTCGCCCTTCTCGTAAGCCGCGCTCCGCAGGCGTCCGCGAACTTGCCGGCGCGGGCGGACATCGTTCCAAGACAAGCGCGTTAGCCCAAGCCGACAGCGCGAGCCTCGATCATGCGTGCAGCGCCCCCACGCGCCGATCTGCCGCCGTCCGGTCGCGCCGCGCCTGCGCAAGCTTGTAGCTCGCCTGCATCCGCATCCAGTGCTCGGCAGTGCCCCAGCCGATGTCCTCCAACGCCAGCGCCATGGTCGCCGACACGCCCGCCTTGCCGTTCAACAGGCGCGACAGCGTGCCGCGCTCGCAGCCGAGACGCGCCGCCGTCTCGGTCACGTTCCAGCCCACGTCGTCCATGCTCTCGCGGATCAGTTCGCCCAGGTGTGAAGGGTTCAGCATCGGGCCGACGCGCTCGCTTGCAATGCCGTCCATGATCTGCAACTCCCTTTCGGTCAGTGATAGTCGATCGGGTCCACGGCCTCGCCGTCCTCGAAGCGGAACACCACGCACCAGTTGCCGGAGACACGAACGCTCCACTGGCCAGCACGGTCGCCCTTTAAGGGGATGCAGCCGGAACAGGATGCGCTTGAGCCGTGGCGCCACCCGCGCGGGATTGTCCCGCTCGTGCAGCGCCCGCAGTCTCTTGTGCCTGATCCTCGCGCTGCGCTACACGCCTCAAACGTCGACCGAACCCATGGCCCCCTCACTCGGAAACCAGGCAGTCCCGGAACGATGCGGCCATGTGATGCAGAAGGGCGAAGTACAGGTCGGGGCCCTCCTCAATGTCCACACCGAGGGAGTCGACCGTCCCGGCGCGTACGTCCGTACCCTCGATCAGGGTGTCGACAAATCGCTGGTTGATTCCTGGCTCACTCAAGATGCAGACAACACCAAGATCGCTGATCTTGTCGCGCAGTTCGCGAACCCTCTTGACCCCTGGCGACGTGCCGGCGTGGACCACGGCCGAGCCCGCGGCGGTGAGACCGAACTGATCCTCGAAGTACCTGTATCCATCGTGGAAAACGAGGAATGGAGCGCCGCGAGCGGGCTCCAGGTCAACCGCAATGTCATCTGTCACGCTATCAAGGCGTTCGAGAAGAGACGCGAGGTTGTTCCGGTACGTCGCGGCATTGGCGGGATCGGCTTCGGCCAGCACGGCTGCCATTTCGCGGGCCATCGCCCAGGCGTTCACCGGGTCAAGCCACACATGCAGGTCGATCGCACCGTCGTCGTGACCGGCATGGCCGTCGTCGTCGTGGCTCGCGTGCATCTCCTCGTCGGCGTGGTCGTCTTCGTGGCTGGCCTCATGCCCATGGTCGTCATGGCCGTCATCGTCGTGGTCCGCGTGCATCTCCTCATCGGCGTGGTCGTCTTCGTGGCCGGCCTCATGCCCATGGTCGTCATGGCCGTCATCGTCGTGGCTCGCGTGCATCTCCTCGTCGGCGTGGTCGTCCTCATGGTGCGAGTCCTCCTCGAAAGATCCCCCCGAACGGAGAGTCTTGAGGATCAGGCCCGGAGCCTCCGCCAGCCGAACCACACGCGCCGTGCCGGCAAGCGATTCGATCGCTGCGACGAGTGGCGTTTCGAGCCCGTCGCTGATGAGAAAGATGACATCCGCCTCCTGAAGCGCCGCGGCGGTCGATGGACGGATCGTGAAGGCGTGTGGCGAGGCCCCGCGTATGACCAGAAAGGGTTCACCAACGCCCGCCATGATGGCGCTTGCAAGGGAATGCACCGGTTTGATGGAGGTGACCACTCGAAGACCCGATTCGGCCGAAACCGGGCTGTTCGACAACAGGAACCCTGCGGCAAGCAACAGGGGAAGGCGCCTGAAGGTCATCACACATCTCCTCGAACTGCTGGCTCATGCTACCGTATCAGACACGTCAACCAGCCTTTCAATCCGGTTGCCGGTTCAATCTTCCTTCTTGCGCGCGCCATGTCCGTGTGCCTTGAATCGACTTCATGTTCAGACCTGCGAAATCAGACAGTTCCGGGCATCTTGTTGACGCCGTTGATGTGGGCGTCAAGCGCGGTGATCGATGGATCTTCCGGCACGTCAACCTGAGCGTGTCGCGCGGCGATCTCGTCTTCGTGATCGGCGCCAACGGTGCCGGCAAGACAACCTGCGTGAAGGCCCTCCTCGGTCTGGTCCCCATCGATGAGGGCAGCATTGAACGGGCCGCGGGACTGGAAGTCGGCTATGTCCCGCAACGGCTGGTTGTGGACCCGACACTGCCGCTGACCCTGCGTCGCATGATGACGCTCACCGGACGATTTGCGGCATGCGACATCGACGCCGCGCTGGCAGCCGTCGGTCTGGAACGGCTCGGCGATCCTCCGGTAGCCAACCTTTCGGGCGGCGAATTCCAGAGAATGCTGCTGGCGCGCTCCCTGATTCACAAACCGGATCTTCTGGTCCTCGACGAACCAGGCCAGGGCGTCGATGTCGCCGGAGCGGATGTCTTCGATAACCTGATCGATGCCATCCGCCGCGAGTTCGGGTGTGGTGTCGTCATGATCTCCCACGACCTGCGGCAGACCATGGGATCAGGGGACGACGTGGTTGTCCTGGTGCCCCATGAACACGAGAACTCCAGCAGCGACGGCGTCGGGGAAGGATGAATCATGCTGGATGACTTCTTCGTACGCGCGCTCGTTGCCGGTATGGGGCTGGCACTTGTCACCGGTCCCATGGGGTGTTTCATCGTGTGGCGCCGCCTCGCTTATTTTGGCGAAACCATTGCCCACTCGGCACTGCTCGGTGTGGCACTCGCCATCCTCATGGACGCCCACCTGGCGATCGGCGTCTTCGCCATGGCCTCGCTCGTCGTCGTGATCATGTTCTACCTTGAACGGCTTGACAGAATGCCGGTCGACACACTGCTTGGCATTCTCTCCCACAGCGGCCTTGCCCTCGGCCTTGTCGTCCTCTCCTTTCTTCCACCCATGCGGCTTGACCTGCACGGCCTGCTGTTTGGCGACATTCTCGCCGTCTCGCGCGACGACATCGCATTGATCTGGATCGGAGGCGCGGTAGCGTTGGGTCTCCTTTGGTGGATCTGGCGATCGTTGCTGGCGGCGACAGTGAATACCGACCTGGCCGCAGTCGCCGGACTACGCCCTGAAAGGGCCCGCCTGGTGTTCGGCATGCTGCTGGCGGCCGTGATTGCCGCCGCCATCGAGATCGTCGGTGTTCTGTTGATCGTTGCCCTGCTGATCATCCCTGCCGCCACGGCCCGGCGCCTGTCCCCCACTCCCGAGATCATGGCGGGTCTGGCGGCGGTCGCCGGTATAGCCGCGGTGGTCGCAGGGCTGTTTTCATCGGCACGGCTGGATACACCGACGGGTCCCTCGATTGTCGTTGCCGCCCTTGCTCTCTTCGTACTCACCCGCATCAGATTCCTGGGACCCAGACGGGACCCCTGAACGGGCGAGAAGATGTCAGTGCCGAGGTTTGCCGGGAATCGTCACCCCACGGCACGATCGCCGCCTTTGCCGATCCGTGCGTTTCGCACTCCCCAAGGCCAGGGACTCGACGGCCCCCTTGCCTCAGCTCCATGGCGAGTTCGTGGATCATGGAAAGACCCGCCGCGGATACCGGCCCGGCTGAAACCGCATTGTCCGAATCGGCAGACCCGATGGATGGAGTCGATGCCGTGGCAACGATGCAGAAGCCTGTTGCGGTGGACGCCAACGGGGGCCGGGGAATAGTGTCGAGGTTGGCGCAGTCGGGATTGACGTTGCATGAATCTTGAACCGAGTGCGGAACAGACGGCCATGTTCGACATGGCGCGGGCCTTCGCAACCGACCGTCTGGCGCCCGTGGCCCGGGAACTCGAGGAGGCCGGGACCATACCGCGACCCCTGCTTCGCGAAGCCGGCGAGCTCGGCCTGGGCGGCCTCTTTGTCTCCTCAGGATTCGGGGGTGCGGGCCTTTCCCGGCTTGACGGCACCTTCGTCTTCGAGGCCCTGGCCGCCGGATGTCCCTCGATCGCGGCCTACGTCTCCATCCACAACATGTGTGCGGCCATGATCGACCGGTTCGGCTCAGCGGACCAGCGCGCACGATGGCTGCCCGGACTCGTGTCCCTGGATCTCGTTGCCGCCTATTGCCTGACCGAACCCGGCAGCGGATCCGACGCCGCCGCCCTTGTCACAAGCGCCCGCGAGGACGGCGACTGTCTTGTGCTCAACGGCACCAAGAGCTTCATCTCCGGCGCCGGACTTGCCGACCTCTATCTCGTCATGGCGCGCACCGGCCATGCGGGGCCGCGAGGCATCTCCTGCATTGTCGTCGAGGCCGGCGCTCCCGGCCTTGGTTTCGGTGCGCCTGAAGAGAAGATGGGATGGCGGGCACAGCCCACGGCCGACGTGATCATGGACGAGTGTCGCGTCAAGGCCGGCAACCTCGTGGGCGAGGCCGGCGCCGGTTTCTCCCAGGCGATGACGGGTCTCGACGGCGGTCGTCTCAACATCGCCGCCGTCTCCCTTGGCGCTGCCCGGGAAGCTCTTGACCGCACCATCGCCTACATGAGCGGGCGCCATGCCTTCGGCGCCACGCTGGATTCCTTCCAGGCCCTGCAGTTCCGGCTGGCCGACATGGCGACGGAACTCGAGGCATCGCGCAGCCTGTTGCGTCAGGCGGCGTGGAAGCTCGATCACGGCGCCGGCGATGCCACGGTGCAGTGCGCCATGGCCAAGCGCTTCGTCACCGACACCGCGTTCCGCGTGGCCAACGAGGCCCTGCAACTCCACGGCGGCTACGGTTATCTCGCGGATTACGGCATCGAGAAAATCGTGCGCGATCTCCGGGTGCACCAGATACTCGAGGGAACCAACGAGATCATGCGCCTCATCATCAGCCGTGCGCTGACCGGTCCACATAGGTGACAGGGGACTTGCGGACATGGCGCGAGGGAGGTCTCGGCCGCCTTGTGCTTGACCGGCCCGGGGCTCTCAATGCCCTCACCCATGCGATGGTGACAGAACTCCTCGAGGTGCTCGGCATGTGGCGGAACGACGACGCCATCACCGGTGTCGTCATCGAGGGACGTGGTGACAAGGCGTTCTCGGCGGGCGGTGACATTCAGGGTCTGTGGCAACACGGCACGCGCGGGAACCACGCTTTCGCCCGCGCCTTCTGGCGCGATGAATACCGACTCAACCGGATGATCGCACACTATCCCAAGCCCTTTGTCGCGCTCATGGACGGCATCGTGATGGGCGGTGGCGTGGGTGTGTCCGCCCACGGATCGCATCGCATCGTGACCGAACGGTCTGTCGTCGCCATGCCCGAGGTGTCCATTGGATTCCTCCCCGATGCCGGTGGCACCTGGCTCCTGTCGCGCGCGCCTGGAAGGCTGGGCGAGTATCTCGCCATGACGGCCACACGCCTGGGTCCGGCGGATGCCATCGATGCCGGCCTTGCCGATCACTTCCTGCCATCCGGCGCACTCCGCGAGATCGTGCGGCGCCTGGAAACACAGGGAACCGGCACCATCGACCGCCTTGCCGCCACGCCGCCCGCCGGGGTCCTCGGGGCGAACATCGACGAAATCAACGAAGTGTTCCGGGCAACAGATGGCCCGGCCATCGTCGGCCGGCTGGAGAGGTCTTCCTCACCCTGGGCCGGCGAGGCTGTCGACGCCATCCGGCGTCATTCGCCGCTGTCGGTCGCCTGTGCACTCGAGGCCGTGCGCATGGCACGTCACATGGCGGATCTCGAAGGCTGCCTTGCCATGGAATTCCGCTTCGCGTGGCGCGCCACGCAGCAGACCGACTTCCTCGAGGGCATCCGTGCTGCGATCATCGAAAGGGACCGCCGCCCGCGCTGGCGGCATTCCTGTCTCGAGGAGGTCACGCCCGCCGAGGTCGCTGCCCTGTTTGCGGACCTCGGTGACGCGGAACTTGACCTGGAAGGAGGAGAAGGATGACGTCAGTCGGATTCATCGGTCTGGGCAACATGGGGGCGCCCATGGCAGGCAATCTGGTGGCAGCGGGGCTCGATGTCGTCGGCCACGACGTGGCGCCGGCGGCCCGCACCGTGGCCCGTGCGAGGGGTCTCGACATCGCCGCCAGCGCGACCTCGGCGGCGGCAGACCGCGATATCGTCATCACCATGCTGCCGGACGGGGCCGCCCTCCTCGAGGTCTACCGCACGATCGTGGCCGAAGTGCGGGCGGGCACCATCATGATGGATTGTTCCACGGTCGACATCGATTCGGCACGCCAGGCCCATGACATGGCGGCGGAACGCAACCTGCCGTCGGTCGATGCCCCGGTCTCCGGCGGCATCACGGGCGCCGAGGCGGGAACACTCACCTTCATGGCCGGCGGAAACCCGGCCGCCTGCGAGGCCGTGCGCCCGCTGCTCGACATCATGGGCCTTAACATCGTGCGATGCGGTGGACCGGGATGCGGTCAGGCGGTCAAGATCTGCAACAACATGGTCCTCGGAATCTCGATGATCGGTGTATGCGAGGCCCTCGCCCTTGCAGGCAGACTTGGTCTCGAGCCCGAGTGCGTGTTCGACGTCGTTTCGACCTCATCTGGATCGTGCTGGTCGATGAACACCTACTGCCCCCTGCCGGGCATCGGGCCTGACAGTCCCGCCGATCACGACTATGCGCCAGGATTTGCCGCCGCCCTCATGGCGAAGGACCTGTCACTGAGCCAGCAGGCGGCGTCTTCGGTGGAGGTCGCCACGCCGATGGGGGCCAAGGCCGCCTCGGTCTACGAGGCCATGGTGACCTCGGGCAGCGGCCATCTCGACTTTTCGGCCGTCATCCGTCATCTGCGGTCCCTCGCCAGGGAGTAATCGAGCATGGCGCAACACATCATCGTCGAACGCGACGGCCATGTCCTCATCGTCCGTCTCAACCGGCCTCAGGCACTCAATGCCCTCAACGCCGCCCTTGCCAGGGAGGTCGTCGCCGTTCTGGGGGAGGCCGATCGCCACCCTGACATCGGAGCCATGGTGATCACCGGCTCCGAGAAGGCCTTCGCCGCAGGCGCCGACATCAGGGAAATGGCTGAGAAGGACTTCAGCGCCGTCTTCAGCGACGATCTCTTCGCCGAGTGGGACGGTCTCTTGTCCCTGCGCACACCCACCATTGCCGCGGTCGCCGGCTATGCCCTGGGCGGCGGATGCGAGCTCGCGATGATGTGCGACATCATCATCGCCGCCGACAGCGCCCGTTTCGGCCAGCCGGAACTGAAGCTCGGCGTCATTCCGGGCATGGGCGGCACGCAGCGCCTTGTTCGAGCGATCGGCAAGGCGAAGGCCGCCGACCTCATCCTGACCGGGCGCATGATGGACGCCGCGGAAGCCGAAAGGTCAGGTCTGGTGGCGCGTGTCGTGCCCGCCGACCGGCTGATCGAGGAAGCGCTCGGGGTGGCCCATGCCATTGCGCGACACGGCCGCCTCGCCACGCGCATGGCCAAGGAGGCGATCAACCGGGCTTTCGAGACCTCGCTTGCCGAGGGACTTTCCTTCGAAAAACGCGCCTTCCAGTCTCTCTTTGCGACGCATGATCAGAGCGAAGGCATGGCCGCCTTCCTCGAGAAACGCCAACCGGACTTCACACACTCCTGACGGTCAGTCTCTCAGGAGCTCATTGATGGATGTCTTGGCGCGTGTCCTTTCATCAACCTGCTTGATGATGACGGCGCAGTAGAGCGAGGGGCCTCCCGGAACCTTCGGCGGCAGGGATCCCGGAACCACCACCGAACCGGCAGGCACGCGTCCGGTGATGGCTTCCCCCGTCTCACGATGCACGATCCGGGTGGAGGCGCCGATGAAGACACCCATGGAGAGCACCGACCCCTTCTCGACGATGACTCCCTCGACAACCTCGCTGCGGGCGCCAATGAAACAGTCGTCCTCGATGATCACGGGCGCGGCCTGCAACGGCTCGAGAACGCCGCCAAGACCTGCACCCCCCGAGATGTGACAGTTGCGGCCGACCTGGGCGCAACTGCCCACGGTGGCCCACGTGTCCACCATCGTCCCCTCGCCGACGAAGGCGCCGATGTTGACGAAACTCGGCATCAGCACGACGCCCGGAGCGACAAAGGCGCCGTGACGGACAATGGCGTGCGGCACCGCCCGAAAACCGGCCGTCGCGAAGCGGGCGTCATCCCACCCCTCGAACTTGTTCTCCACCTTGTCGTACCAGTTGGCACACGTGCCCGGGGCGCCGGGGATGGTCCTCGTTTCGGTCAGCCTGAAGGACAGCAGAACCGCCTTCTTCAGCCACTCGTTGATGATCCAGCCGTCATCCCCCGGCTCGGCGATGCGGCATTCACCCGAATCCAGCAGGTCGACCGCCTGGAGAACGGCATCACGGACGGCTCCCGTGGTGCCGGTGTTGATCGTGGTTCTGGCCTCCCAGGCCTCCTCGATCGTGGTCTGAATGTCATGTGCCATCGGGAACCTCCCTTGCGGCTGGTGTCGGCGGGACGAGGGCGGCAAGCCAACCGGTGAGATCCCCTGTCAGATGGTCGACGTACCCGTCAACAGTGTCTGCCGGGTCCCCGACCAGGACCGTCGTCATGCCGAGATCCTTGGCCGGCTTGAGATTGCGGGCGATGTCCTCGAAATAGATCGCCCGCCCGGGATCGATGGCGTGGCAGTCGATGAAGGTCCGGTAGACAACGGGGTCGGGCTTCGGGATGTAGCCCGATGCGACGATATCGAACACGGCCTCGAAACAACCGGCGATTCCCAGGCGTTCCATGGCGCGCCGGGCATGGGGAACGTCGCCGTTGGTGAAGATGAGCTTGCGCCCGGGCAGCCGGGCGAGGGTCCGGGCGAGAGCCGGATTCTCCGGGACAGGCGACCAGTCGATGTCGTGCACGAAAGCGAGATACTCTGCCGGATCGCAGTCGTGGATCTCCATCAGGCCGTTGAGCGTGGTGCCGTGCTCGACGAAGTACTTCTTCTGGATGACGCGTGCGCGATCGCGTTCCAGACCGAGAAACTCCGCGACGAAGAGGGTCATGCGCTCGCTGACCTGATCGAAGAGACCCGAGTGCGGGGAATAAAGCGTGTTGTCCAGATCGAAGATCCAGGTGTCGACCTGCCCGATGATGCGATCCGTCGCCGTCATGCGTTGATCTTGGTGCCGGTGCCGTTCTCGGTGAACAGTTCGAGCAGCAGGACATGGGGAATGCGGCCATCCAGGATGTAGGCGGCGTCGACGTCGTTCTCCAGGGCTTTCAGGCAGGTCTCGAGTTTCGGGATCATGCCGCCGGTGATGGCGCCGGTGCGGGAGAGTTCCGTGGCCTCCAGGCGCGACATCTCCGAGATGAACATGCCGTCGCCGTCGAAGACGCCGGGGACGTCGGTGAGGAGCAGGAGCTTCGGCGCCTTCAGCACTTCGGCGATCGCACCCGCCGCGGTATCGGCGTTGATGTTGTAGGTATCGCCGTTGGCGGCGATGCCGACCGGCGCGATGACGGGGATGGACTGGGTCGAGGCCAACATCGTCAGGATATCGGCATTGACCTTCTCGGGTTCGCCGACGAACCCGAGATCAACCACCCTTTCGATGTTGGAATCGGGATCGCGGATCGTGCGTTCAACCTTGCGAGCCTGCAACAGGCGCCCGTCCTTGCCCGACAGGCCGATAGCGAGCCCGCCCTCGGCATTGATGGAGGAGACGACCTTCTTGTTGATGGAGCCCGAGAGAACCATTTCGACGACGTCCATGGACCGCCTGTCGGTGACGCGCAGGCCGTCGACGAACTCCGATTTGATGGCCAGGCTGTCGAGCATGGATCCGATCTGCGGTCCGCCGCCGTGGACGATGACCGGGTGAATGCCCACCTGCTTGATGAGGACGACATCGCGGGCAAAGTCCCGTGCCAGCTTGTCGTTCCCCATGGCATGGCCGCCATACTTGATGACGAAGGTGGAGCCGGAAAACTGGCGCAGATAGGGCAGCGCCTCCGCCAGGGTCTCGGCGGTTCTCAACCATTGCTTGGTGACAGGGATGTTCTTTTCGGCAGTGCCGCGCCTGATCATGGATGGCCGCCTTCATTCACCCGAATCCGGCAAGGGACGGCGTGAGGATAGTCCGGTTGTTCCGGCGGGCGCAAACCGGTGGTATCCGGGCTCAAGCCTCGGAATGCAGGATCTGGCTCAGGAAGAGCCTGGTGCGTTCGCTCTTCGGGTTCCTGAAGAACTCCGTCGGCGGCGCCTGTTCGACGATCTGCCCCTCGTCCATGAAGATGATCCGGTTGGCGACCTGGCGTGCGAACCCCATCTCGTGGGTGACGCAGAGCATGGTCATACCGCTTTCCGCGAGATCCACCATGACCTCGAGAACCTCCTTGATCATCTCCGGATCGAGCGCCGAGGTCGGCTCGTCAAAGAGCATGACGCGCGGCTCCATGCACAGCGACCGGGCAATGGCCACCCGCTGCTGCTGGCCGCCGGACAGCTGACCCGGGAACTTGGAGGCCTGTTCGGGAATCTTGACCCTTTCGAGATAGCGCATGGCGGATTCCTCGGCCTCCGCCCGCGGCATGCGCCGCACCCAGATCGGCGCCAGGGTGCAGTTTTCCAGGACGGTGAGGTGTGGGAACAGGTTGAAATGCTGGAACACCATGCCCACCTCGCGGCGCACCTGATCCATCTTCTTGATGTTGTCGGTCAGTTCGATGCCATCGACCTCGACTGTCCCGCGCTGGTGTTTCTCGAGGCGGTTGATGCAGCGGATCATCGTCGACTTGCCCGACCCCGAAGGGCCGCAGATGACGATCCGCTCGCCGCGGTAGACGGTCAGGTTGATGTCCTTGAGGACGTGGAAGTCGCCGAACCACTTGTTCATGGAGGTGATGTCGATCACCACCTCGTCGCTGACCGCGCCGGTGACGGCTTCCTGGGTATTCGGGACGTCCTGATCTGTCATCGCATTCGTCCTAGTGACCGGTGTGCAACCTGCGCTCGAGCCATGCGGAGTAGCGCGACATGCCGAAGCAGCACAGGAAGAAGAAGATGGCAACGAAGATGTAGACCTCCGTCGACAGACCCTGCCACGTGGTGTCGGAGAGCGTCGCCTTGCCGATTCCCAGAGGATCGAGGAGGCCGATGATGATGACCAGAGTCGTGTCCTTGTAGAGCGCGATGAAGGAGTTGACGATTCCGGGAATCGAGATCTTCAGCGCCTGGGGCAGGATGACGAGTCTCATGGTCTTCCAGTAGGGAAGGCCCAGGGACTTCGCGGCCTCGTACTGCCCCGTCGGCATGGCCTGGAGCCCGCCGCGGATGACTTCGGCAAGATAGGCCGCCGAAAACAGGGTGACCATGATGAGAACGCGCACCAGCAGGTTGAAGCTGGTGCCGGGCGGCATGAAGTAGTTGAGCAGGGTCGAGGCAACGAAAAGCAGCGTGATCAGCGGCACGCCGCGTATGAACTCGATGAAGGCGACGCACAGCACCCTGATGATGAAGAGATCGGACTGCCGGCCCAGCGCCAACAGGATGCCCAGCGGCAGGGAAGCGGAAATCCCGGTGATGCCGATGACGATGGTGAGCAGGAATCCACCGAAGCGCGCGGTTTCCACTTCCGGCAGGCCGAGACCGCCGATCAGCAGGATGTAGGCGACCACGGGATAGGCGATGGAGAACCCGACGAGGTAGCGCCGCCACGGGATCCTGTCGTACAGCACCGGCGCCAGGGCCACGAACAGCAGGACGAAGGCGAGATTCGCTCTCCAGCGTTCGCTCACCGGGTAGTCGCCGTAGACAAACTGGTCGAATCGCGTCACCACCACCGCCCAGCAGGCGCCATCACTGGTATCCCAGCATTCGGCACGGGAGGCGGCGGTCCACACCGCATCGAAAACAGCCCAGTCAAGGAATGGCGGGACGACCAGCCACAGGACATAGATCACCACAAAGGTCAGCACGATGTTCGACGGCGACGAGAAGAGGTTGTCCTTCAGCCAGCGGACAATTCCCACCGACATCACGGGCGGCGGCAGGGTCTGCGCCTTCTCGTGAACGATATGGACCGGGCGCGCCATGGCGTTACCGCTCCACCAGGCGTATGCGCCGGTTGTACCAGTTCATGAACAACGAGATCGTCAGGGAGATCAGCAGGTAGACGGTGAGCACGATGGACATGCATTCAAGCGCGCGACCGGTCTGGTTCAGCGATATGCGGCCAATGGTGGCTGTCAGATCCATGTAGCCGACGGCGATCGCCAGGGACGAGTTCTTGGTGAGGTTGAGGTACTGGCTGATGAGCGGCGGAACGATCACCCGCAAGGCCTGCGGAATGACGACGAGGCGCATGGTCCAGCCAGGCTTGATGCCAAGGGAGTAGGCGGCTTCGGTCTGCCCGTGACTGACCGCCACGATGCCGCCGCGCACGATCTCGGCGATGAACGCCGCCGTGTAGATCGACAGCGCGAACCACAGTGCGAAGAACTCCGGCTTGAGGGCAATGCCACCCTGGTAGTTGAAGCCCTTGAGGGCGGGCCAGTCGAGATGGATCGGCGACCCGGAGGCGAAGTAGGCGAGTACGGGGACGGCGACGAGGACCGCCACGGACACCGACAGGACGGGATAGATCCTTCCGGTCTGTTCCTGGACGCGTCGGGCGTGGCGGGCGAACAGCCAGACACCGGCAAGGGTGGCGACAAGGCTGGCCGGTATCACCCAGGAATAGTCCTCGAAGACCGGACGCGGCAGGTAGAAGCCCCGGTTGGAGAGGAAGAGCCCGCTGATCGGCTCGATGGCCTCCCTGGGGTGCGGCAGGACATGGACGACGATGCCGTACCAAAGAAGGATATGGAGAAGCACCGGCACATTGCGCGTGAACTCGATGTAGGCGGTCATCAGCCTGGAGACGAGCCAGTTGTTCGACAGGCGCAGGACACCGACCATGAATCCGAGGAGCGTGGCGAAGGCGATGCCGGTCACCGCGACCAGCAACGTGTTCAGGAATCCGACCAGAGCAGCGCGCGCGTGGGTCGAGCGCGAGGAGTACTCGATCAGTCTCTGGTTGATGTCGTAGCTGGCCGGATGCTCGAGGAAACCGTATCCGGTTTCCACACCGAGATTTTCGAGGTTCTGGACCGTGTTGTTGATGATCCAGGCCAGCGACAGGAGCAGCACAACAAGGGCGACAATCTGGATGACAAGAGACCGGGACCGTTCATTGGCCCACAGGTCGGACAGTC
The DNA here is from genome assembly GCA_965213815.1 of Alphaproteobacteria bacterium. GTDB lineage: Bacteria > Pseudomonadota > Alphaproteobacteria > SP197 > SP197 > SP197. Next base: position 77,740 of record OZ243917.1, read on the forward strand.
GAAAGCCCCTGCCCGTGTCAACCTCCGTATGGACTGTCACGGCAACGGTCCCGCAAGATCGGTGAGAATGTCACGCACCACAACCGGCACCCGTCTGGATCAACGGGCGCCGGTTGCGCATGTCCCTTGAAGGGATCAGCTCAGATCAACGGAACGGCGGAGCGTAGAGAATGCCACCGTCGACATAGGAGGCATTGACGCCACGCGAAAGGCCGATCGCCGTATCGGGGCCGATGTTGCGATTGAAGATCTCGGCGTAGTTGCCAACGGCGTTGATGACGTTGACGACCCAGTTCTGGTCGAGACGCAGCATGGCGCCGTACTCGCCTTCGGTGCCGAGCATGCGATTGATCTCGGGGTTCTCGGTACCTTCGGCAAGTGCGTTCACGTTGCCGGAATCGATACCGTACTCCTCGGCGAGGATCAGCGCGTTGAGCGTCCAGCGGGCGATGTCGGCCCACTCGTCGTCACCGTGCCTCACCAGCGGGCCAAGCGGCTCCTTCGAGATGATCTCGGGCAGAACCACGTGATCCTCGGGGTTGTCGAGGGCCACACGGGTTGCGGCAAGACCGGAGCGGTCCGTCGTGTAGACGTCGCACCGTCCCGCCAGGTAGTTCTGGCGCGCTTCCTCGTTGTTCTCGATGGGAACCGGCTCGTAGTCCATGCCGTTCGCCCGGAAGAAGTCCGCGAGGTTGAGTTCGGTGGTCGTGCCGGTCTGGATGCAGACCGAGGCGCCTTCGAGTTCATGCGCACTGCCAACGCCAAGAGCCTTGGGCACGATGAATCCCTGGCCGTCATAGTAGTTGACGCCAACGAAGGTGAGCTTGAGGTCGATGTCGCGGCTGTAGGTCCAGGTCGTGTTGCGCGACAGGACATCGATCTCGCCCGCCTTGAGGGCCTCGAAGCGTGTAGCGCCGGTGAGGTTCGTGAACTTCAGCGCGCCGGCATCGCCGAACACCGCCGCGGCCAATGCCCTGCAGTAATCGACATCGAAACCCTGCCATTCGCCCGCTTCATCCTTGAATGCGAAGCCCGGCAGACCGGTGTTGATGCCACACTGCACATGGCCTTTCGCCCGGACATCATCGAGTGTCGCCGCACCGGCAACCGATGTGACGGCAGCCAGTGCTCCGACCGAGATCAGAAGGATCAGTTTTCTCATGTGTCTTGGTCCCGTTCAGTCTGATTGATTGGTTAAGGAACGCTTCTGGCGACGCACGGCTGATCCTCTCCCATCCGGGGTTGTGCTGTCAATCGTACGATGCCCTTTCCTTGAGCGTTCCACTCCCCTTTTTCCTGCGACGGCAGGCCGGGCGCTCAGGCGAGAAGAGTGGCGACGGCTGAGCGCACATCATCGATTCCCCGGCCCTTGCGGGCGCTGGTGATCAGGAGTCCCGAAACGGCGGCGGGCCGTCCTTCGAGTTCCCCTGCCACCGCGGCAACGACGTCGTCAAGACCGGCTCCCTTCACCTTGTCGCACTTGGTGAGCACAGCCTGCCAGGCGACCCCGGCGGTATCGAGACTGTCGAACGTCGCGCGGTCCCTGTCGGTGATCCCGCGGCGCACGTCCAGCAGCAGGAACACACGCCGCAGCACCGGACGCAGGGCAAGGTAGTCATCCATGGCCCGTGTCCACCCGGCGATGTCCGCCTTTCCGGCGGCGGCGTATCCGTATCCGGGCAGGTCGACGAGATTCATGCGTCCGTCCAGGCTGAAGACATTGATCGAACGGGTTCTGCCCGGAGTTCTGGAGGTTCGCGCCAGGCTTCGCCGTCCCGTCAGCGCATTGATGAGCGACGACTTGCCGCAGTTCGAACGCCCCGCAAAGGCGACTTCGGGAACTGTGGGAGCGGGCAGACCGGCCAGGGACGTCGCTGCGGCGACGAAGGTTGAAGGCCGCGCAAAGAGTCGGCGTGCGGCGGCGGAGGGCGCCATGTCAGGCTCCCTCGCCTGCTGTCCGGGGGTAGCGGACCTCAACGAGGTAGAGTCCGTGGGCCGGAGCGATCATGCCGCAGGCCCGGCGATCCCTTTGTTCGAGGGCATGGCGCAGGTCCCCGGCGGTCCACCGGCCTTCCCCGACATGAACCAGCGATCCCACCATGCTGCGGACCTGGCGATGCAGGAAGGAACGCGCGCGGGCGCTGATCGCGATGGCATCCGGCGTATCCGTGACGCTGACCTCATCGAGCGTCCTGACGGGCGACGATGCCTGGCATCCGGCATCCCTGAAGGTGGTGAAGTCGTGCCGGCCGACAAGACCCTGCGCCGCCTCGTGCATGGCCGCGACATCGAGAGCCTTCGGCACCTGCCAGGCCCGGTTGAGGTCGATCGCCAGGGGTGCGCGCCGGCACACGATCCGGTAGCGATAGAGACGCTCGACGGCATCGAACCGGGCATGAAAACCCGCCCGGACACGCACCGCCTCGAGAATGGCGATTGCCCGGGGGCGCAGGTGCTGGTTGACCGCGTTTGCCACGGTGTCGGGCGGCCAGTCCCGCGCCAGGTCGACGTGAGCGACCTGCTGCAGGGCATGGACGCCGGCATCCGTCCTTCCCGCCGCCACCAGGGTCACGCCGTCCTGGCAGAACGAACGGAAGGCCTCCTCCAGCGCCTGCTGGATGGAAGGCCGGTCGCGCTGCCGTTGCCAACCGGCATAGCCGGTGCCGTCGTACTCCAGCGTCAGGCGGTAGCGCGGCATGATCAGGCGAAACGCGCGCCGGGGGCGAGGCGCTGGCCGCGCAGCCAGGCCGCACCATCGCTGGTCGGCCGTCCCGCTGCCCGAACCGTCACAAGGCGCAGCGCGCCGCGGCCGCAGGCGACGATGGCATGGCGATCAAGCAACGTTCCAGGCGGGCCCTCGCCCGCCGCCTCCTCGGCCTCGAGAACCTTCACCGGCGCCGATTCCGGTCCGAAGTGGACCCCGGGACGCGGGTTGAGGCCGCGCACCATGCGATCAATGTCTCCGGCGCTGCGGCGCCAGTCGATGCGGCCGTCGGTTCGCGTGAACTTGCGCGCATAGGTGGCGTCCCGCTCGTTCTGGGGTTCAGCCCCGGCCAGATGGTCCCCGAGACGTCCAAGCAGCTCCGGGAGGATCCCGGCGGCGAGGTCCGCAAGGCGAGATTCCAGGCCGTCTGTCGTAGCGCCGGGCGGCACGGCCAGGCGATGGCGGCAGAGAATGGCACCGGTATCAAGACCCTCGTCCATGCGAAAGACCGTCAGACCGGTTTCGCAGTCGCCATGGAGGATGGTGTGGGCGACCGGGGTGGCGCCCCGCCAGCGCGGCAGCAACGATGGATGAAGATTGATGCAACCAAGACGCGGGGCATCGAGTACGGGCCGGGGAAGGATCAGTCCATAGGCGGCCACGATGGCGACGTCGACACCGAGCGCGCGCAAGGTACCGGAAGCCTCGCCGTCCCTGAGCGAGAACGGTGTCCGCACATCGAGGCCAAGGGCTTCGGCGCGTTCGGCGACGACGGAGGCGCGCAGGCGCTTGCCGCGCCCGGCCGGCCGCGGCGGCTGCGTGTAGACGGCCGCGATGTCATGACCGGCGCCATGGAGGGCCTCCAGCGCCGGCACGGCGAAAGAGGCGGTGGCCATGAACGCAAGCCTCAGCGTGTTCACGCGATGTCGCGCAGCCGCGCCTTCTTCCACTTCATCATCTTGCGCAGGATCAGACGGCGGCGCAGGGCCGAGAGATGATCGACGAAAAGAATGCCGTCAAGGTGGTCGATCTCGTGCTGCAGGCAGCGTGCCAGAAGGCCATCGGCGTGAAGCTCCCGGCCGGCACCGTTCCGGTCGAGATAGGTGATGTCGACCGAGGCCGGACGCTCCACCATGGCAAAGAGTTCGGGAAATGACAGACAGCCTTCGTCAAACTCCACCCGTTCCTGCGACATCGCGGTGATCTCGGGGTTGACGAGTGTGAGCGGGTCCGGCGGTCCGTCGCGTCGCGCCACGTCGACAACCACGATGCGCCGGGGGATGCCGACCTGGATCGCCGAGAGACCGAGGCCCTTCTCGGCGTACATGGTCTCGAGGAGATCATCGGCGAATCGGCGCACTGAGTCGTCGACGCATTCCACGGGCTCGCAGACCACCTGAAGACGCGGATCGGGAGCGTGAATGACCGTCATGACCGTCATGGCACAGACCGTTCCCCTTGTCGCATGCCGACGGGGCGACAGACTAGATTCATGGTCCGCAGCGATCAAGTTCGGAACGGGTCAGCCCGGTTCGAGTGTGCGGCGGGCCTGCATCGCGGCGCCCAGCGTGCCGTCGTCAAGAAAATTGAGTTCACCGCCCACCGGTACGCCGAGCGACAGCCGGGAGACGGTGACGCCGCACGAGGACAGCATGTCCACAAGATAGTGGGCGGTGGTCTGACCGGGCACCGTGGCGCTGGTGGCCAGCACCACCTCCTGGACATCCGGTGATCGCGCGCGGGTCACGAGTTCGGCCATGCGCAGGTCCTCGGGCCCGATGCCATCGAGAGCCGACAGGGTGCCGCCCAGGACATGGTAGCGGCCGGCAAAGGCCGCCGAGCGTTCCATGGCCCACAGGTCGTCGACATTCTCGACGACGCAGACGATCGAAGAATCACGCCGTTCATCGCAACAGATGGCACAGGGATCGCCGGTATCGAGATTCCCGCAGTGGCCGCATGTCGTGACGGTCCGGGCCGTCTCCTCGAGAGCCTGGACGAGATTGGCCAGCACCGTCTCGCGGTGCTTGAGAAGGTGAAGTACAAGGCGGCGCGCCGAGCGCGGCCCGAGCCCTGGAAGACGCGCCAGAAGGGTCATCAGGCGATTGATCCCCGCACTCCTGTCCGGAAGGACCATCAGGCGCCTCCGCACCCGATGGACGGCGATACCCGGGCGCAATCCGCCAGCCCGGGCCCCGGGGAGCGTGTCATGCCATGTCGTCCGTCACTGTAATCTCTGCGCCCAGATTCAGAAGTTCCTGCACCTGGTTCTCAAGGTCGGCCAGTTCGACAAGGCACCCCTGGTCGCTGGCTCCGTCCAGTTCGAGGGACCAGCCAGGCAGGGAATAGCTGTCTCCACCCACGCGCTCGTCGTAGTCGCTTCCGCCCCTGGAGATCTCGAACACCTCATCACTGATACGAAAATCGCAATACTCCATGCCCTTGATGCGACCACTGTCCGTTCTCAGCGTGACCCCGAACTCGATGCTGACGTCGCACGACGCCCGCGGCATGTCTTCAAGCGCCTGTAACGCCTTCCCGAGGCCGATCACCTGCTGCGGCGTGACGGCAGCGTTGGCGAGAAGCCTGCGGGCCACGGCCCTGGCAATCTCGATCGCGTACTCGTCTTCCTCGGTGACAATGAACCCGTCCTCCACGTCCACAGGCTGCCTGAACTCCCGGTGATGTCCGACTCCCGATTCTATCACATCCCCGGCTCCGGCCCTCGCGCCAGGAACCGGAAAGCGCAGCAGCAGGTCTCCACCCGGCTTCGTGAACCGTCAGAACGGAAGTTTCAGTCCCGCCGGCAACTGGAAGTCGCCGGCGATGTCGGCCGTCCTTTCCCGGACCGTCTCCTCGGCCTTTTCATGGGCATCGTTGATGGCCGCAACGATGAGGTCCTCGAGCATGCCCCGGTCGTCGGCCGTGACCAGAGACGGGTCGATCGACAGGCTGTTGATCCGGTGCTGACAGGTCATCGAGGCCCTGACCATGCCGCCGCCGGAGACCCCTTCGACCTCGATCCGGCCGAGATCCTCCTGAAGGCTCTCCATGCGCGACTGCACTTCCTGGACCTTTTCCATCATCTTGAGAAAATTCATGGACTGCCGTTCCTCGCCTGCGGGTTGTTCCGGACGTCGACGATCTCGGCTCCGGGGAAGGTCTCGAGTATGCGGGAAAGATCAGGTTCCCTGGCCGTTTCTTCGAGCAGGGCCTTCCTTTCCTGCTCCTGGGAGAGCGCCACCGTAGGCGCGCCCTCGCTTGTCGACGGCGTCACCCGCCAGGTCATGCCGGTCCAGGCGCCAAGCAGACCGGCAAGCCTGGAGGGAAGCTCGGGAGGCGCACCATCGCCGAGCCTGAGCACGATGTTGCCGACAGCGAAGGAAACGAGATGGACACTGTGGCGCAGCTGGGAATGAAGCAGGGCCTCGCGGCGACGCTCAACGAGATCGAGCACCGCCTCGAAACTCTCCGGCGTCTCGCTGACAGCCTTCGGCTCCCGTGCCTTTGTGGCCCCTGCAGACGCCGGGGGCGGCGATCCCTGGAGCGCCTTCAACGCCTGTTCGGGAGTCGGCAGCGTGGCGCTGAAGGCCAGCCGGACCAGGGTCATCTCGACGGCCTGCAGGCTGTCGGGCGCGCCGCGCGCCTCGCCCAGACCTTTCAGGAGAATCTGCCAGGCCCGTGTGAGGTGCGGCACGCCAAGGGTTGCGGCCATTTCCGCCCCTTGTGTGCGCTCGAACTCGGGCGCCGCCTGTCTGGCCGCATCGGGAGTCACCTTGCAACGCGTCAGCCAGTGCGTGAGTTCGAGCAGGTCCTCGAGAACGACAACCGGGTCGACGCCCGAGGCGTACTGCTCCGCCAGGCCCTCGAGGGCCTCCGCGATGCGGCCGGCCATGAGGTGGCGAATGAGTGCGAAGGTCCTGCCCCTGTCGGCCAGTCCGAGCATGGCGCGCACGTCCTTCTCGGCCACCGTTCCACGACCCTGGGCGATCGCCTGATCGAGGATGGAAAGACCGTCACGCACCGATCCGTCGGCGGCGCGGGCGATCAGGGCCAGCGCCTCGTCGCTCGCCGACGCCTGTTCCCTGGAGGCGATGTCGCCGAAGTACCGGGCCAGTTCCCCGGCCTCGACCCGGCGCAGGTCGAACCGCTGGCAGCGTGAAAGGATGGTCGCCGGAATCTTGCGCAGCTCGGTCGTCGCGAAGACGAACTTCAGGTGCTCGGGCGGCTCCTCCAGGGTCTTCAGGAGGGCGTTGAACGCCGGCACGGACAGCATATGGACCTCGTCCATGACGTAGACCTTGTAGCGGCCGATGGAGGGCCGGTAGCGCGCCGCGTCAAGCAGGCTGCGCATGTTGTCGATTCCCGTGTGACTCGCGGCATCGACCTCGAGGACATCGACATGGCGGTCGGCGGCAATGGCGACGCAGTGTTCGCAGACCCCGCAGGGTTCGGCTGTCACGTCGCCCGCGCCGTTCTCGCCGACACAGTTGAGCATGCGCGCCAGAATGCGCGCCGTGGTCGTCTTGCCGACCCCGCGCACACCGGTCAACAGGAAGGCCTGGGCGATCCTTCCGGTCTCCACCGCATGGGTCAGCGTGCGTACCAGGACATCCTGACCGCGCAGTTCACCAAGGGTCTGCGGCCGGTACTTGCGCGCCAGGACGCGGTATTGCGGGCTGTCTTGATCAGGCGGTGCCATCGCGTTCCCTGATGAACGGGGCGGGGGTTCACGCAACCGTTGGTGTCGCGGATGACCTGGAAGGCCGGCCTGACCCGGTTGAACACGCTACGGCTGCTTCCTTCCGGACCTGACCGGGTTCACGAGCCAATACCGTCCATTCCGGCCCCCGGAGGCTACACTAGCCGTCCCACCCGGCGGCACGCAAGCCTGATTGCACAGCAAGGGGGCCTCGTGCGAACGTCGTGGCATGGTCGACGTTTCCCATTACAGCGGCAATCTGATTGATCGCGCCGGCGAGCTGCGCCGCGATGACCTCTGGATTGCCGCCAGGCTGCGCGATCCCGCAACCAGGCTGGTTCCGGTTCACCGCGGACGCAACCTGCTGCGCGGGGCGCGCGCGGCCTTTCTGGCACCGGGCGACGTCGAGGGATTTCCCGATGACCCCCTCATCGAGCCGATCTTTCTGGGCATAGACGAGGTCGGTCCGCTGTTTGCCGTCGACATGTCTCATGTCGACGAAGGGGTTCTCGCCGGCCATGGAGATGGCTGCGACCTCGAGGAACTCTACGGCATCGCCACCCAGCTCATACGCCGCGATGCCTCGCTTCTCTCCCATGCCGCCTGGCTCGTGCGATGGCGCCGCCACCATCGTCATTGCGGTGTGTGCGGTCATCTCACCGCGTCGCGGGAGGCCGGTCACGTGCGTCGCTGCACCAATGATGCGTGCGGCACCCTCGCCTTTCCGAGGACCGATCCGGCCGTCATCATGGTCACCGAATTCGCCGGCCGGTGCCTGCTGGCCCGTCAGAAGAACTGGCCGGGCGGTCTTCACTCGTGCCTGGCGGGATTTGTCGAACCCGGGGAATCGGCGGAAGAGGCCGTGGTCCGCGAAGTGCGCGAGGAAGCCGGACTCGAGGTGCGCGATGTCCGCTACCATGCCACACAGCCATGGCCCTACCCGTCCTCGCTCATGCTGGGCTATTTTGCCGTCGCCACGCACGACAACGTCGTCATCGACGAGGATGAACTGGCCAGCGCCCGCTGGTTCACTCGCGACGAATTGATCGCTCTGCCGCGCGGCGTCGAACTGCCACGCCACGATTCCATCGCCCGCGCCCTGATCGACGCCTGGATTGCCGCACGATAGAGTGGCGGATCCTTCAAGGGGAGGTGTCCATGAGCTGTCTCGAGATCCACCAGATTCCGGTTCTCACCGACAACTATGTCTATCTCGCACACTGCCCCGAGACATCCGCCACGGCGGTCGTCGACCCGGCGGTCACGAAACCCGTGCTCGACGCGGCGGCGAGGAAGGGGTGGGCCATCACCCACATCATCAACACCCACCATCACGACGATCACACAGGCGGCAATCTCGACATCAAGCGGGCCACCGGGTGCACCATTGTCGGGCCGGGACCGGACCGCGACCGCATCCCGGGAATCGACATCACGGTCGACGAGGGCGACACCTTCCACCTTGGGGCGGCCGAGGCCCGCGTCTTCTTCGTCCCCGGGCACACACGCGGGCACATCGCCTACTGGTTCGCCGACTCGGATGCCCTCTTTTGTGGCGACACCATGTTCGTGATGGGGTGCGGCCGGCTGTTCGAGGGGACCCCGGGGCAGATGTGGGACTCCCTGCAGAAGCTCATGGACCTGCCCGACGCCACGCGCGTCTACTGCGCCCATGAGTACACCCAGGCCAACGGCCGGTTTGCGCTCACGGTTGATCCGCAGAACACCGACCTGGTGCGCCGCATGGCGGCCGTCGACGACATGCGCTCGCGGAACCTGCCGACGGTTCCCTCGACCATCGCCGAGGAACGGGCGACCAACCCCTTCCTGCGGCCGCAAAGCCCGCTGCTCATGAAGACCCTCAAGATGGAGGGCGCCGACCCTGTGACAGTGTTCACCGAATTGCGCGCCCGCAAGGACCGCTTCTGACCCGCCACCGAGAACCGCGTTAAGCACAAGAACCGGTCCTGACCTTCCGCAACCACGCAGGCGCCGATCCCGTGTAAGGTGTTCACCGAACTGCGGGCCCGCAAGAACCGCTTGTGACCTGCTTGCGGATCAGCCGCTGGCGTCACCGCCATGGCTGCTCCACCAGGCCGCCCACTCGTCGTAGTGCGGTCCGATGTCGGCGCCGGTGATGGTTCGCAGTGACCACGAGGAAAACCAGCGCACATCCTGGGAGGAATCCTGCAGGGCCTCGATGAGGTGGGGTACCGCCGAACCTTCACCGATGCGGCCAAGCGACCATGCCGCCTCCCAGCGTACGCGATCGTGCTCGTCGGTGAGCGCCTCGATGAGCGCGGGCACGGCCACCGGATCGCCGGTGTGGCCGAGAGCCGAGACCACGGAAAAGCGCACCTCATGGCCCGGTTCGTCGAGAGCGGGCAGCACACTCTCCACCCCCCAGACGTCGATCATGACATGGCCCAGAGCCTCGAGAAAACCGTCCGGCTTGACCAGGGCCTCGAGAAACGGGGCATTCTCCGGCTTCTCGTAACCGTGATTGATCAAGACCTCGAAGGGGCGTTCGACGGTGGATGTGAAGGGCCGCATGCTTTCAGCGGCCCCGGGACCGGTGACGGTGACCTCACCGGCGAGATCGGCGCCGGTATAGAGAAAGTTCCTGTCGCCGTCGATGTAGAGCCGGCCAAGTGCGCGCCCCGTCAGGGAAACCCGAAGCTCCCATCCTGCGGCGCCGGGATCAGCCTCGAGGGGCTCGATATCCGCCGCCAGGAGCATGTCCTCGGCATAATCGAGCAACGGAAGCTCGAAGTCCTCCAGGTCATGAGGCTCGGGCCGTGACGCCTCGCGATATTCGAACACCTGCTCGATGGTGATCGCCACCTCTTCGGGAAGCGGCGTGCCGGAGGCGCCGGAAGACGCCACCACAAGGCCGATGAAAGCAACCGGGATGATGAGAGCGCGAGAGAACATGACGCGCTCATTCTAGACCGCATCGCCGGGCGGAGTCCCTATCGCGTCTCGTTCTCCATCCACTCCCGCAGGGCGACGGCGGCGCGTTCGCGCGCGGCGGCGTCGAGAGTCTCCTCGAGGCTGGCCAGGTTCATCGACGCAACGTCATCGCCCGCCCGGGCCGCGAGACTGAGCCACAGATGGGCGCCCACGGCATCGAATGGTTCCACGGTCAGCAGCACGAAACCGAGGAGCGACATCGCATCAGGCTCCCCGGCCGCGGCCGCGGCTTCAAGAAGCACCCGGGCGCCGTCGGGATCCGCCGGACCTCCTGTTGCGTGGAGAAGCATACGGGCAAGGCGCACCCTCGCCCGGTCGTGATCCTGTGCGGCAGCTTGACTGTACCAGTGCCGTGCCTGGGCCGGATCGACAGGAAAGGGATGGGGCTCCACCGACACGTGACCGAATGCCGTTCCCGTCTCGTAACCATAGCCAAGGAGAAACTGCGCCTCGGCATTGCCGGCTTGCGCTTCGACGCGATACCACGTCATCGCCTCGACAAAGGTTCCGGGCACATCCGCGGCAACGGGCAGCCCCGACCAGACAGCCAAAAGGGTTGCAGACACGACAAGACGCGTGTGTCGGAGGGTGCCATGCACCAGGCTCAAAACAGTCACTCCCGCCCTGATCAGCTCATCCACGCAGCATGGCAGATGCCAACAGTCCTGAAGCCTCATGAACCGGCCGAACAATCATACTACTCCCGAACCACGGGGATTGACCACTGTTTTGACGCACCCGCGGATCAGGCGTGTCCCGGCGGCCGGGCGTCAGGGGGAATCGTCACGCCGGGCAAGGATGTCCAGCAAGTCAAGGGCAGCAGCATCCATTCCCGTGGCCCCGGTCGCCACCGCATCGGCAAGACCGGTCAGCCCGGGGTGGTGGTACGCCCGTTCACGGACCAGAGCGAGTGCCGCCTCGATGATGTCCTGGCGCAGGTCCTGCCGCGAGCGCCGGGCCACGCGCGGGTCATCGGCCGCATCGACGAGGAGACCGGCAAGCGCGCCCACCCCGTCGCCACGCGTGGCGACCGTCATGAGAACCGCAGGCACGTCGTCGCCCCTCCAGGACACCGACGCCTCCAGCGCCGCTCTCGCGGCATGGGCGCCTGGCTGGTCGGCCTTGTTGACGACAATGAGATCCACGGTCTCGAGAATCCCGGCCTTGGCGGTCTGGATGTCGTCACCGGACCCGGGAGGCCACACCAGGATGCTCCTGTCCGCCAGACCGGTGATTCCGGTCTCGGACTGGCCCGTGCCCACCGTCTCGACGATGATGATGTCGCTGCCGGCCGCATCCATCACATCGATGACGCGTGACGTGGTGGTCGCGAGACCGCCCGCACGACCCCTGGAGGCGTGACTGCGGATGAAGACCCCGCGGTCGGCGGCGTGGCCCGACATGCGGATGCGGTCCCCGAGAAGGGCGCCCCCTGTCAGGGTACTTGAGGGATCGACGGCGAGGACCGCGACCAGCCTCGATCGGCGGCGGAACTCCCGCACCAGAGCGTCCGTCAGTGTCGATTTTCCGGCGCCAGGGGGCCCGGTCAGTCCGAGAACGAAGGCCTGGCCCGCGGCCATGCGCGCGGTCGCCATGATCGCCCGCGCCTCGGGATAGTCGTTCTCCACGGCGGTGATGGCGCGGGCGACAGACGCCCGCTCGCCCCGCCTCATGGCGCCTACCCAGGAAGGAGTCTCCGGTCCCGGAGCAGGATCTGTCATGGCAGACAAGAATACTCCCGCAGACGGGGCCGGCAACCGGCCGGCGGCGCGGTCAGGGATCCGCGTCCTGCAGGGACATCAGATAGGCGATGACGTCGGCGCGCTGGTCGGCGTCCTTGAGCCTGAAGACCATCTTGTTGCGCACCCTGCCGGCGCCCAGCGTTTCCTTCAGGAAGGCCTTGGGATCCGCGATGTAGGCGTCCACGCGTTCCGGTGTCCACACGAGGCCCGCCTCACCGGCCTCGATCATGCTGGTGGAGAACCTGTAGTCCGCCGTTCCGGCCTGGCGTCCGAAAAGACCGAGCAGGTTCGGACCGGCCGGCTTGTTCCTCCCGGCCTCAACCGCATGGCAGGACTTGCACTTTCTGAACACCTTCTCGCCCCTGACGGGATCCCCCGGCGTGAAGGCCGCGCTGAAGGAGGTGACGAGGACCAGCGCCAGAACTCCCGGGAGCAACGCCGCACGCATCATGTCCGTCTCTCCATGTTTTCCCTCAAAACGCCTTCCGGGTCTGGGGTGAGCGCAAGAACTCATGGCCGTTTTCCCGAACGTTCCTCGACGGCTTGCGCCTCTCTTACCATCAGGGTTGTTGATGTCGACTCCGGAGTGTTCCCGGCGTCCCGGGCTTCCTGGTGACTTGCCAGCAACCCGGCCTCTATGGTCTAGATGGCAGCCGCCGCAACAGACAGGCAGGTGCATGATCCATGGAGGCAGGTGATGAGTGACGGCAAGACGATAGTCTTCTTCCCCGAGGCCGCGTTCGGGCCGGCCCTCAATTCGGTGGGCATCGCCCAGGTCTGCCGCGACATGGGGCACCGGCCGGTGTTTCTGGCGGACCCCGGATTCAGCGGCGTCTTTGCCGACTACGGCTTCGAGGAACATGCCGTGGCGATGTCGGAGCCCATGGAGCCCGAGGCGATGGCGCGGTACTGGTCGGACTTCATCAACGGCCAGATCCCGAATTTCCACACACCGCCCATCGAACAGGTCCAGACCTATATCAAGGCCTGCTGGGAAGCGATCGTCGAGACCGCGGTGTGGGCCGAGAAGTCCCTTCCGGAGGTCCTTGCACGGGTCGACCCCGATCTTATCTGCGTCGACAACGTGGTCCTGTTTCCGGCCACCAAGCGTCATGGTGCGCCCTGGGTGAGGATCATCTCGTGCAGCGAGAACGAGATCGAGGATCCCGACATCCCGCCCCATCTCTCCGGTTGCCGTGAGGATGATCCGGAGGGCTTCCGTCTCTATCGCGAAGCGTTCGAGAGGGAGATCGCCCCCATCCACGCCGAGTTCAACGAGTTCCTCGTCTCTTGTGGCGAGGAGCCTTATCCGCTTGGACAGTTCTTCGAGACCTCCCCCTGGCTCAACCTCCTGCACTATCCAAGGCCCCTTGCCTTCCACCGCCGCCACCCCCTCGACGAGGAGAGGTTTGTCTACCTCGAGGGCTGCATCCGCCAGGAAGACCCCTACACCATCCCGGACTTTGCCGTGAACCGGAAGAGACCCCTTCTCTATGTCAGCTTCGGCAGCCTGGGATCGGGCGACACGGATCTCATGAAGCGCCTGATGGCAACCCTGGGCACGCTGCCCTTCAGAGTGCTGGTCAACGTCGGCGACTATCGCGAGGCCTATGACGATATTCCGCCCAACTGCCATGTCGACAGCTGGTATCCGCAACCTTCGGTCATCGCCGAAGTGGACGCGGTCGTCCACCACGGCGGCAACAACAGCTTCAACGAGTGCCTCTACTTCGGCAAGCCGTCACTGATCATGCCCTACTGCTGGGACGGTCACGACAACGCGACGCACATCGACGAGAGGGGCTATGGCCTCGCCATGGAGCGCTACACGTGGACGGATGCGGATATCGCCGGCGCTCTCGAGAGACTGTTGGGCGACGGTGCCATGAAGCAGCGACTCGAATCGCTCTCGGCGCACATGCAGGCCGAGGATGGCCGCCGCAAGGGCGCCAGGGCCCTCGACCAGTTGCTGCAGAAATGCCCATGACGCAAGCGTCAGTGCTCGCGGCCGGGGACCGGTGGAGATACCGCTGGAAGAGCCCATGACGCAGGCATCTGTCCTCGCCGACGGACCGCTCGTCGACTGGGGGCCGGTGGAGATGCCGCTGGGCGAGCCGGTGTCGCAGACATCGGGACGGCTCCTTGAAGGCGGTTCAGGCCGCTTCCCCGAGGCCGGGTACTGGCGCTGCACCGAAGGCCGCTGGCGCTGCGAGATCGCAAGGAGCGAGTTCTGCCACTTTCTCGAGGGCGCATCGACCTATACCCATGACGACGGTGGCGTGATCGACGTGACAGGCGGAGAGACCATATGGTTTCCTGCCGGCTGGAAGGGTGAATGCAGGGTCCACAGAACCATCTCCAAGGTCTACGTGATCGTCTGACCGGCAGCCTGAGGCGCGGCCGAACATGCCTCGCCCTGGTCTGCGTCATGCTGCTCCACGCACCGGCCTGGAGCTCCGCCACCTCGGAGAGACTCGAGGAGATCACCCGGGCCTTCATGGAGGCAGGCCCCGCCATCTCATGGCGAATCGCCATGACGGAAGGGGACGATGGCGCCATCATCGCCACGCTCTCCGATGCCTCATCCCCCACGCCCTTCGTCGTCGACGATATCGCCGTCACCTGGAGACCGGCAGGCGGGCGGCTCTATGACGCATCCCTGACGCTGCCGGCTGTCAGCGTCCTCGATGACGAAGGCAACACGCTTGCCCGCATCACCGCCGACGGCACACTCGATCTCAGCGTCCACATCGATACCGGGCACCTCGCATCCGCCGACATGAACGCCTGGGGCGTGACGGTGTCCCCGGCAGGCGGCGTGGCAACACTGCACATCGACCACCTGACGGCGTCCTTGAAGCTAACGGAGACCGCACCCTCGACATGGACGGGCGAGGCGGACATCGCCATCGAGGGACTGGCGGTGACCGGCGGTGACGCAACGACGGTGTCACTGGTCCGCGGCCACGCCGCCACCTGGTTCCGCGATGTTCCTGCGACAGCGCCCGAGGAGGGGCTGACACAGGGCGCCTCCCTGGGGGGCACGGTATCCCTGGAGCACTTCTCCGGCATGGGCGCCGGCATGGAGTCATCTCTCCTGGAATTCACGGTCGCGGGCGACGACGGCAACCGCGGCACCATCGGGATCACCTACAGTCATGAGGGATTCGCCCTGGAGGACGCCGGTCTGGCGCCGGTCGCGCCACGGTCCATGGCCGGCGATGTGACCCTCGATGTCGTGGACCTGCCGGCAGTCCTCACCCGCCCCGGCATGCCGCAGGGCGCCACGCTCGGCCTTGACCTCGACTGGACATGGCCGGACGGCGCCGGCAACGTCAGCGGCCGTCTCGCCTCGGCGCCTCTCGCACCGGTGACGGCAACCGGCACCCTGAGGCTCGTCACCAGGGGCATGGAAGACCTGGTCGAAAACGTGAAGGCGGCGGCCCGAGACGGCCATCGCCAGGCACGCCACCTTGTCACCTACCTCGCCCTCTTCAGGGCCATGGGCCGCCACGACGAGACGGTGGACGGCCCCCGGCTCATCCACGACATCGTGCTCGCACCCGACAACCGGATTCTGGTAAACGACAACGACATCAACATTCTCTTCAGCCTGCTGAACCCCGAGTGACGGACCTCCACAGATGCAGGAGACGAGACCTCGCACCCATCCGGGCCGGGCGTCTCGGCGGCGAGATGGACGCCCACCGGCGACCGGACAGACGTGCCGCCGGTCATATGACGCGGGCACCTTGATCCGGTCCTCATGGAAGTCGTTCCTGTCCTGCGGTTCGTCCATGTCTTGAAAGACCCGTTCCAGCGAGCTTGCGGCGAGGACATGACCTGGCCCGGTTTCCGGCGGCGGAAACAGGGCGCAAACTGATGATCCGGCTTCGGTTTCCGCGTACCCTCGCCCGGGCGCACAGGCTTTCCGGACTGCCTGTGCCCTGTTCAAGGCGGAGGACTTCACGATGACGCAGGCCCAGCAACTCGAAACCCGGCTGCGAACCGGAGGGCCGGTGATTCTGGATGGCGCCATCGGTACGGAGCTTGAGCGTCTCGGCGCGGCCATGGACCAGGAGGTCTGGTGCGCCCGGGCGCTTGCCGACTGTCCGGACCTGGTGCACCAGGTCCATCGCCGCTACATCGATGCAGGGGCGGATGTCATCACCACCAACAGTTTCTCCGCCACCCGGGATGCGATGCAGCGCTGCGGACTGGGCGAACACTTCGAGGACTGGAACCGGCGCTCGGTGCGTATTGCCCGCGAGGAGCGCGACCGGTCCCGGCGTTCAGGATCGGTCGTCGTGGCAGGCTCGGTCAGCAGCTACGGCCGTTTCGACGGTCTCGATATCGAGACGATGTCCGGCCACTTCCGGGCCCAGGGGGAGATCCTGGTCGAAGAGGGTGTCGACCTGCTGGTCCTGGAGACCCTGGGATCCGCCGCGCGCACAGTCAAGGCCATGGTGACTGCGACAAGCGACCTGGGCGTGCCCTTGTGGGTGTCCGTGAGCTGCGTTCGCGCAACCGACACCGGCGCCGTCATGTTCGGCATCGAGGAAAGCCGCGAAGCCCCCGATGCGACGCAGACCTACGGCCCGCTGGCCGATGCGGTGTGCGACATCATGTCCGTCGGCGGCTCGGCCATCCTCATGATGCACTCGGTCCGGGACGTGACCGAGGACGCCGTCAAGGTTCTGCGTGAGGCATACTCCGGACCCGTCGGGGCCTATCCCAATGCGGGTTACTGGGCGCGGCCGAACTGGACCTTTATCGACCAGGTCACGCCGGAGGCGTATCTCGCGGACGCCAGACGCTGGGTCGACGCCGGAGCCGCGATCGTGGGCGGCTGCTGCGGAGTGGGAGTCGAGCACATACGCGCCCTTGCAGAAGGCCTGTAGAGGGGCGTCGGGCTCAACCCCACCTTGGGTCAGCACACGCCAATTGCCTTCCCCCATTTCATGCGTCGACCGCGATGACCGCGGCCATCCGGAATCCGGGTTTGCGACCGGTGCGATGGACACCGTTCTGTGAAGGGATGTCCCGCAAGGCGGGGCGCGTTGCCGCTCGTCCTCTTCATCTGCGTCGTTGACGACATTCTCATGAACATGACAATCCGGACTGCAGCAAGGAGGGTCGCACGGCACTTGCGAAGGCAGGAATGGAGCTCGATATCCTTGTTCTCGTCCAGTCCGCTGCGGTCGCCCTGCCGGCGGCCTGGCTCTCCCTGGGCACTCTCGACAACATCCTCCATCCCGGGATCAATCGCGGCGATGTGGCTCGGGTTCTGGCACTCAAGGCTCTGCGTGACTGGCCGGACGTGCGGGCCAGGGTCGGTCATCGGGCCATCACCAACGAAAGGACGGTCCGCCGGGTCTTCCTCCTGGTGGTGACAGCCGAATGCGTGGCATCAATCGTGCTGTGGGCCGGAGCCGTGCACCTGGGGCTGGCGTTCCTCGGCCTTGCCGATCACGAACGGGCCCGCGACCTTGCCATGATCGGCGCCCTGGGTTTCACGGGCATCTGGGCATCGTTCCTCATCGCAGGGCAGTGGTTCTACTACTGGTACGATTCCTACGGGCAATCCACCCACTTCATGGCCACCCTCTGGGGGCTGGCCACACTGATCATCCTGGCCCTCTAGGAACAGGCCCGCAGCAGTCCGGCTCCTGAGCCTTGCGTGCGCCGGACAAGCCGGGCCTGCGCGGCCGGACTTCGAGGCGTCCGCGAGCGACGGGAGACCGTCAACAGCGGCTTGAATGTCCTCATCCGACCAGCCATGTGGACGCAGGAAGCAGGTCAGCGTCGTTGTCGATAAGGAAAGCCGCAGGAGGTGACGCGCCGTGGAGTGTCGCCGCCTGCTCGCGCAGGCCAAGGCCGCGCGCGGCTCGCTTGTCGGCCTTTCCCGGTAGCGTCGAACGCGCCAGAGTGGCCCCCCGATCAGTGGCTGTGACGTATCTCCCGGATCTCGGGATGTGCTCTGCGCGATCACCGTTGCGGCCCCGGGCTTGTAAGCGATCTCAACCTGGGTGTCGTCACGCCGGGCGAGGTCGAGCGCCGCATTGCAACGTCAGCGATCCCCTCTGGACGGGGAACGAGCGCCGCCCTGCAACATTGTCCTTGCCGGACATCCGGACTACCGTTTTCCTGCACAATGCGGGATGCGCATGAGAGACCACGACGAATACGAGTATACCGACAGCTTTGTCGGCGCCATGGAACTGGTCTGGGGCGACGGGTTTCTTTCGCCCGGAGGCAGGGAAGAGATCGCTCTCTTTCTCGAGGGTCTCGATATCTCGAAAAAGGAAGTCCTCGATGTCGGATGCGGCATCGGCGGCTGTGACGTGGTGCTGGTGCGCGACTTCGGCGCGGCCCGTGTGCACGGTATCGACATCGAGCCGCCGCTGCTGCGGCGTTGCGTCGAACGAGCCGAACGGGAGGGGCTTTCCGGGTGCTTGAGCTACGAAAAGGTCAACCCCGGCCCGTTCCCGCTGGCCGACGAGAGCTTCGATGTCGTGTTCAGCAAGGATGCCATGATCCATATCGAGGACAAGCATGCGCTGTTCGCCGAGGTCTTTCGGGTCTTGCGTCCAGGCGGGGTGTTCCTTGCCAGCGACTGGATGCGCCGCGACGAGGAACCACCGGGACCGGAGGCACGGCGCTGGCTGGATGTTGTCGGTCTCACCTTCGGCATGCACTCGCCGCCGTACTACATCGACGCCCTGGAGAAGGCGGGTTTCGTCACCTGTTCCACCAGGGATCGCAATGAATTCCTGATCCGGATCCTGCAGGACGACTACTCCCTGATTACCGGTGAAGGCCGCGACGAACTCGTTCGCCTGACAGGCGAGGAATCCCAGCACTACATTGATGTCTGGCATGCCGCACTGCGCGCCGCCGAGGTCGGAGAGCTTCGGCCCGGCCATCTCAGGGCGTTCAAGCCATGACCGCTGCCGGCGGCTGACCGGACACAGCCAAACTCCGGCCAGCCTCCACGGGAAGCCGCGTCGTGGCGGATCAGGTCAGGACCATCAGAAGACACCGGCGACGCACCTTCGGCGCTGAACGTAACAATAACACTTTGAATTAAAACACGTTCTCTCTCCAGTGCTTTCGCCGAGTGAATGGATTCACGTCGTTTCCTTTCCCCCGGTGCAACAGGAACCGGGGAGAATACCATGCCGAAAATCCGCCTTACGCAACGACGGATCGATTCCCTCAAACCGAGCAAGAAGACCCTGGACGTGCGCGACCCCGCCATCCGGGGCTTCGGTGTCCGCGGCCTGCCGGCAGGCCGGAAGTGCTACTTTCTCCATAGTCAGGTCAACGGCAAGAGGGTCTGGCAATCGATAGGTGATGCCAGTGACATGACCCTCAATTGCGCCCGGGAGCGGGCGACATCCCTTCTGGTGTCACGGTCCTGGGGTGAGGAGGCAGTACTCGATGGTGGCCAAACCATACTATTCGAGGATGTCGCGGATGAGGTGTTCCAGCGTTACAAGCGGCACTGGAAACCAAGTACGCTGAAGGTCAATAGAAACTACTACAGGAACCAGATCCTGCCGTGGTTCAAGGGTCGCGCCATGGGGGACATTGTGCGACACGACGTTCAGCGATGGTTTGCCTCGCTCCATGCAACACCGGTAGCTGCGGATCGCTCGGCACCCGTCCTGTCGGTGATTTTCCGTCAGGCCGAAGTCTATGGCTATCGCCCCGAGGGCTCCAATCCTTGCACCGGCATCAAGCGCTACCGCCGGCGTAACCGCGAGAGATTCCTCACGAATGACGAGATTCGGCGGTTGAACTGTGTTCTCGATAGGAAGACCGCGAAGCGACTTCCTGTCGCGATGCTGCGGTTGTTGCTTCTCACGGGATGCAGGATGTCCGAAATCGTGACTCTCAAGTGGTCCGACTTCCGTGAGGGCAGACTCTACTTGCCCGACAGCAAGACGGGTCCGCGTACGGTCTGGTTGTCATCGCCCGCGCGCCGGATACTTGATGGGTTGCCCCGCAGGGGCCGATGGATATTCCCTTCACCTCGCGGGGACCGCCATTTTTCGAATTCCACACTCGATCGTTTCTGGCGTGATGTGCGTGTGCGTGAAGAAGCAGGCATCACGGATGTACGCCTTCATGACCTTCGTCATTATTCCCGGATTCGGCTTATTCCGTTAACGGAATAAGCGTCACAATTTTGCTTCCCATGCTGTCCTGAACGGCATTCCGCTTCCAACCGTGGCAAGGCTGCTTGGCCACCGGCAGGTTTCTATGACGCTGCACTATGCACACGTCGCCGACCGGGAAGTCGCGGCGGCGGCCGAAAGGACCGGCGATGCAATCACTGCAATTTGCAACTGCTCCCCTGGAACACGGGAACGCCGAATCCCCCGAAAAGATCACGTCGCTCAGTCAGATATTCGCACGGTTCAGCAAGCAAATTCTACGCCCAAAATCCGAATGACATTCAATGGCAAATCCATCGGGGATTGATAATCTCCTTGGTGAGGCTACTTCGGATCAGGAGCATGAATACGCCGCCGCACAACACAAGACATGCCGCACACAATCCGCTTACTCTTATGCCACCCATGCATCCCCTCGGCAAGATGACGTGCCCTGTCCAAGTGAATCAAATTACCAACAATAATCCGATTACGCTAGACAACATCATCTCTGCAATCGCAAACCGCACTATACAGAGATCTTTGGTGATGGCCTGACATATCCAGAATCGGTTCGAACATGAAGGAGTTCAGGTGTATGTTATCAGGCATCACTTTGCGACGTCCTTGACGCCGGGTGTCCCGTACGCCTGACCAGCCTTTGATTGTCAGGCTTCCTGCGTTGCCTTTGCGGGCACGGCCCTGCCGACATCGGATGTCATCGGGTCATCGGCGAAGTGGCCCTTCCACAGACGCCGCGTCAGCTGGGCCACGTCCCGGGCGGGATGGGTCGAGACCCACTGCAGGACATCGACCAGCCACGTGTAGGGATCGATGCCGCGCAGGCGTAATCGGACACTTGGCGTCAAGGACGTCCTCAAGTGTCCGATTACCTTGTGGACACAGCTGAGTAAAGAGATGGCGGCGTTGAACTGAGTTTTCCGATTGAGATGGAAGCAGGGGGTGACTATACACTGACCGACGCTTGCTGAATACTGCAGGGAGTGATGGAATGAATCCTTACTATTACTTGGAATTGGCTCCAATGACTACTGCGCTGGCAGCGGTGATTGCATTGATTTGGCAGATTCGTCGAGAAATCCGCTCCGTGCAGCGGCGTGAAATGGAAGTCAGGCGTGCAGCGAAAATGAAGATTATCTCGGACCTTGTCGCGCATCGCTTTGTGTTGACTGCCCGCGGAAGCAACCGAGGGCGACTAGAGGCAGAATTGGCATTCGATACGGCTCTTAGCAGAGTGCCAGTTGACTTCATCGAACATGACGAAGTGCTTCGGAGATACCATGAATTGGGAACGGCCTTCACAGCGAAGAAATACTACGATTTGATCAACGCAATGTTGGAATCCGCAGGTCATCGCGTTCCAGAACATTTTTCAGTTGAATTACTTGAAACCGTGCCGACAAAGTCAAGTGGTTGAGACTGATAGTTGGGATCACTGGTGTAGGCGGCCACTTTGAGAGGTCCTTGACGCCGGGCGTCCAAAGTGGCCGTCTACGGTTCTTCGCTTATGCTGATGCTACAGATTTGCCAATCGCTCCCTGAGACGAATCATGCTGTCCCAGAACCTGACTCTGAAGGTCTGCCGGGTTTGGAATCGCCTGCCATGGCCCGCCAGCCGCGGTCAAAGGTGAACGTCATTGCCTTGCCAGCGGGGTCTTGAATCCGAACTACTCTCGCATCACCAGTTCCCGCACGCTCCACGACG
The DNA here is from genome assembly GCA_965213815.1 of Alphaproteobacteria bacterium. Lineage (GTDB taxonomy): Bacteria > Pseudomonadota > Alphaproteobacteria > SP197 > SP197 > SP197. The sequence goes on from OZ243917.1 coordinate 99,749, forward strand.
TAAAGCCAATAAGCCTTACCATGTTTCCGTGCCCACTCGAACTGGGTCCGCGACATCCCGACGGGTCGGTTATCCAAAGTCCCCGTCATCGCCTTGACTTCACACCACTCCGTAGCCGTTTCCATCGCGGTGCCCTTGTAAAGGTCGAATCCGGCGTTGTTAGCCGGCGTCCGCCGCCAATCTGGTTCCCACGTCAAGATAACCTCAATCGCGGAACGCTCTAGTTCCATCCGTTTCGCATGTTCGAGGCCATCCGGGTCGGAGTCCGCCCCCTCGCCGATGACGCCGACATACGATACGAAACGCATTTCGCTCAGCGTCCCCTCTTCGATGCCTCCGTTGCTCCTAGTTCCTCTGTGCCCGCCATCTGAATCGTTTCCTCGTTCGCCTTTCGAAGACTGCCCTGATTCTCCACCAACTTCACTTGACGGCGACGTCTCGTGCTCGCTCTCAGTTTGCCCCGTTTCACTCGGTGGTTCTGATGGTTCGTCCGGTAAGTTGAGTCGCTGTCGTAACTCGACCTCGTTCGTCACCCCCAACTGGCGCAGCAGGTCAAGAACCCCGGGTTCAATCCCCACTTCCCTCGCCAACTGCTCGAAAAGGGGCGACCTGAAGCTGATCTTAGATTCAAGGAAGCCGTTCGCACGCCAGCCCAGCTCGTCGAATGTAATCGATTCCGGTGCCTGAAGCTCCCCAGACGATCCGGGAATCCATCGCCTCTTCTTGAGAAGGCGTACAAACGCTGCATCGAACGTTGCGACCTTAGTCTCTTGATAAAATCCCCATTCGTAGGTGCCATCGAACGTCCCAGCCCCACGTCGATCATACAGGTCCCGCAATGCATCCCATAGATTGGCCGCCCGTTTGGCTTGCTCTCCCAACTCCAGCGCTGGCAAACTCTCGAGCAGCGTGCCGAGCCCCCGTATCCCGATGTCTTCAATTTTGCTCCATGTCGAGCGCTCCAGCCCTTCCCTCCGACGAATCTCGTACAACTGCGCTTCCGAAAGATCGCAACCTATATCAATTGGCTGCAAGTAGCGGGACGCCCCACACCGTTCGAGAAGTTCGCGTATCGGTTCACCTCTCAAGCATGCGACCCGGCTGTCCACGACCAAGACATCCTCGATGTCCGCGAACAAATCCCTCAAGCGCTCCGTCGCCACATACACATGTTCGGGCCTCGCCCTGAGCGGTCGCCCGCTACCGGCATCCACAGCTTTCACCCACGGCGTTGTCCGCAATGCCGTCACCAGCTTGTCTCGTTGCGACTGGGAGTCCGTTTCTGCTGCCTGCAACATGCTCTCGACGTCTGAAGAGTATCGCCCTTCCGGAATGTGGTCCTCAACTTCCCGGTACTTGGGAAGGATGTTACGAATTACGTTATCCACGGGATCGGGTTGCGTGAGATTCATTGATTTCAGAAACTCACGTGCGGCTTTCGAGCGACAGACGCCTTCCCGAACCGTCGGGAAATCCGTCTCCACAGGACTAGGCAAGAACGCCTGAAGCTCGCCGTTCACAGACGGCTCGACGTGCGATCCATTGGCGAGCCGGACGATAGGCAGCGAACCCAACCGAGGCCTCAACGCGGGTTGCGACCCAAAGAACTCGTACAACCTCTGAATCCAACTGTCGCTTTGGCTCTCGAGGAACCCCCGGTTTAGTCGAGTCAATAGGGCTACAGGTGTCAGCTCTCTCATCCCCAACACCCGAATGAGGTACTGTCTCAACGTTGGCGTCCTGTCAGGGGAGATCTGCCCGTCTACCCATCTCAACTGGCCTCTCTCGCCTTCCAACGACGCGAGTTGCGTCGGGTCCAATAAACCCCGCAGTTCCTGAGTGCTGGCTAGGCGCGCGCCATCCCCGCACACGTGTCCGCCGCCAAGCGCCGGCAAGAGATCTTCCCGGCTAAATGCGTCCTTCGTGACATCGAACAGGTCACCAAACATCGACCCCTCGAACCTTCCGGGATCCAAGGGCAAACACGTCAAGGCGATTGCATCGAGGAGCCTATGTTCGCGTAACCACCGCAGGCTTTCCACGAGCAGCGTCCCGGTCTCCCTAATGCAAGTCCGGTTCCACTCGTCCCTCTGCGGTACATTGTCCCGGCTTGGTGTTGTCCGATATGGTCCTTGAATCATGATTCCAAGGCCCGTCTCGACTGCCGTTGGGAAGTAGACGACGAGTCGCGCGCGATCTACTGGCCGGATCGCAGGATTTCCTTCATCGTCCTGAGCGACTGACCACGCCACTTCCACGTGGCCGACCGACTGTTCGTGGCCCCTGTGTACCTCCCGGGAACACACCAGCCACTCCTCATCGACATCAGGTTTTCCATCTTCCACGCCGACAACAGTCACGGTACGGACATTTGGTGCTTCTTCTGCTTCGTGGCGCAAGTAGTGTCCCTTTTTGTTGCCATTCACCCGCCAGCTGACCTCCTCTATCTCGCGCAGGAACAGCAACGAAGAAGCACCCAAGCGGGAGAGTCCATCCTCAATTTCCGCCATCGCCTCACTGTCATCCGGTTTCAGCGGGATTAGGATCACCGTCTCCTCTGCCTCACGGTTCACGGATGCCGTCGCTACCGGCCACACGTAGCTTTCCACCACGAAGTCTTCATCTCCGGAATGAACTTCCGGCCGATCGGTGAACGCGTATACGGACTTGAAGCCGATTCCGAACCGACCGATCGCCGTGAGATCCTTCGTGCTCTCGCCTATACCGCAAATGCCAGCCACGTCTCGCTCGTCGAACGGCACGCCATAGTGCGAAACTTTCAACCTCTGCCGGTCGAGATCGAAGGACACCGCCCTCGAGCCGTGCCACCCGTCCCGGCGCGCAAGCGCATCCTCAGCGTTCTGCAGGAGTTCGTAGATGAAGTGCGTCCGGTCGTCGTAGCGGTCCGCCAGGAGCATTGGCCCGATTCGGCCAATGTCGGTTCCATACCGGAGTTCGTTTTCTCTGCGGATCGCCTTGTAGTCGCATGGCATCGGATTCTCCAAATCGTTTCTCTACTTTGTCCTGGACAGCGCCGTCTAACAGGAAGTCGAAGACGCCTCCAGACCGCGAGAACGACGCTAACCCGTGCGAGCGTGCCTCTCTTCGCGTTAAGGGCGTGTCCGAACCGGCAAGACCCTGAGCCCTTGTCACACTCGGGGACGATTTGATGAGCACTAACCTCTCCTCAACTTCTCCCGATAGCGGTGGCATTTCGAAAGTTCGCCAATCACCCTGGCGGCCGTCGCATCAAGTCGATTGACGGTTGAATGCGACAATTGCGGATCGGGTGATCGGTCCCATCAAGGATGAGGCTCGCCCTAGCGGACAGCAGGCCATTGTCTCACCGTGTCCGGTAGCGAAATCCGGTGCCGCTTCGTGTCCCGTGCCTGGTCGCCCGACGAGTCAGTTCCAGAAATAGGCAATCTGGCACGACACAGCGATATCGAAGCGATGGCGAGGTGACGGCGTTACACCCATCTGGTGTAGTACCTGCACGAGTGCGACCGATCCTCCCGGCCGCTCTGTGTGGGCCCCACTTTCCCGCAGTCGTTGACAGAAGTCGTCAGAGCACCCGATGCTTGTTGAATGTGTACAGCGCTAATGCACGAAGGTCTACGGTCAACGATCGCGAATCGGGGCGTGCATAACTCCCCTAAGGGAATTCGAATTCCATTAGCGATATGACAACACGGCGGTAACATCCACTCCCGACGCCTCGAGCCGGGCTTGGGCCGCGGCCACGACGGTAGCATCAAATCGAGAATGATGGCGTAGCACGATCGCTTCACCGGTCAGCTCCGGCATATCTCGCTCCAAGAGCATACGGAATCCGTCGGTCTGCTTCGTGTCCAACGCCCAATCGATCAAGGTCTGAACCACGCCGACGCGCTGAACCTTTTGGCGCGTCCTTGATAACCGAGTCGTTCGCCCCCGCTCTTCGCTCAATACATACTCAAACGAGTGAATTGTACGCCAGAAATCGTACTCCACCGTCCCAAGCACCTCCGAAGGAACAATAGATATGAGCTTGCGAAAAGCCGCGTCGGCAAGTGAATCAACCCCGCGTAAACGCGCGTTCTTGATGATTGTGCGGAGCTTTCCCGGATCATCGCATGTTGAAACGAATTTGAACATCCTTGTCGAGGGCTTTTCTGTCACAGTGCACCCCTATTGCAATACTAGATTATCCAATTGATCAGCCTGCACGATACAAACCGCGACAGCCTCCGGTCACTTTACCCGCCATACACGGCGGCATCTGCGAACATGACCGCGAGTCGGATTGACCTTACCATCCTTCCTCTCCTTCCTAGTCAACACAAAACCCGGTTTTCCAGACCGCCAGGCGTCCTCCGCCGCCTTGTTCATCCACAGCACCTCCCGCCGACCGAGCCGATCCCCGTTCGTAGTTTGCGTAGATGCCTCCAACTCCACTCTGAACCAGCCGCCTCTATTCTCCAGCAACTGAACATATGTCCTGGACTCATAACCACTAATCATGACCATACACTTACAGAGAAGGGCTTGACTGAGCAGTCGCTCGTGAAACCCTTGATCTCTGGCCTCAATACTATACCCGCGACCTCTGTTCGCTAAGTATGGTGGATCAATGTACACCAAGGTCGCTGGTCTGTTTGAGTACTGTACCAACAACTCCACCCCATCCTTGTTTTCCATTCGAATACCGCGCAATCGATCACTTACCAGTTTTACTCTCTCCGGATAATTGTACCATCGGTTCACTCGTGCTTCGCGGTCTTGCCTAGCATATGCATCCGATATGGAAAATCCACCACGCTTCCCGGCAATGACGCCATTTACGCTCATCATCGCTTGAACCAAGAACTTCCGCGCACGTTCCAATTCACTCTCGTCCCCACTTGAGTGTCGCGCATACTTGAGTTCCGATCGCGCATACGGCGTCAGTTCAATCAGTTCCGCCAACCGTTCTCCATTATCCCGCATTTGCTGCAACGCATTAACGACATTGTCGTCAAGATCATTAACAACTTCGATTTGAGCCGGATACTTTGCCAATGTCAGCGCGAGCGCCCCCCCGAACAACTCCACCCAGCAGTTATGTGGTGGCATGAACTTTAATATATCTGCAGCCAATCTCTGCTTGGATCCGTAATAGCCGAAAGCGCCAGACGTTGCAGACGAACTGGACTCAATTCGCGCCTTCGTGACCGTCGTTGGCCGATTGCCACATGCACCAGCGTCACGTCTACCGCTCATGACTTTCTCTTTTGCTGACGTTCCAGGCGCCTTGCTCAATTCTCCACTCATGTTCCTTCATCAGTTCTTCCACGGGATTCTCAACTACCAATACTTCCTCCACTCTTGGTTGGCCATTCTTGACAGGAACTAGGTACAGAAAGTACGAACTCCCGTTCTCTCTCGCGATCTGAACTTCGTTCCGTGTGAAAATGAATGCCCAATCCTTCGGACTCACGGCCTTGACTTCGATTAGTCGGAGTACTATCTCATCAGAGTCTTCATCCCTACGAACGCTCGCAATATCAAATCCTGCGGCCGTGTTCTCCATCGCGATATGAATAACTTTCTGAGAATCCCTTTTGCCAACCACCTGTCGCTCGAAGTTGACTACCTCCAACTCCGCAGTGTAGCCGATCTCGGCTTGATCCCTCTTTCGAGTTCGCAGTTGATCCGGTGATGGTCCGGTACCGTAAGTGGCCCTGATGAAGTCGGAGTGAAACCAGTTGCTTATCGAGAACCATCCTGTCGAGTGTTGGAGCCGCAACCCACCCCCTTCCACTAGCACATTTCGAGCTGCGTAATAGCCGTCCCTGTTCTCACTCCACTTCATCCGGATCCGCCCGGCTTCGAGGTCAAACGCACGACATGCCGCACAAAGTTCCTCACCATACACCGTATGTGAAACTACAACTGCCTTCACCAAGTGGCGTAGAAACTCTTGCTTGCCCAGGTTCAGCGCCTCGACCATGACTGCCAGATTCCGAGCACGCCTGATGTGCGCGCCGTCGACCTTCACCCCGCCCATTGCCTCTAGGAACCCCACTGCCTCGCTGAAACCACGCGCCCGTTCCTCAAATCGTCGACGAGCCACCTGCCACTCCAAATGCTCATGATCGCTCAACACCTTGACAAGCGCTTCTACAGATCCCAAAGTGAGATCTTCCCAACAAGAACTAGGACTACGCCTATGCGTGACCATCGAGCGTAAATTCCAATTCAGGCAATTCGTCGCCCGCCAACGGAAATTCCTGATCTATGACTTCCAACATCCGTGCCGTCTTAACATTCAGATTGTCAAGAATTTGAGCTTCAAACGTATCACGGTACTGAAGGAAATGATAGAATGACTCCTTTTCCTCCGATCCTCCTACTCTGTGAATTCGATCCAGGGACTGCAGATACTCCGCACAATTATAGGACAAATCGTAGTAAATGGCATTCGAGCAGGTCCTATGCAATGACACCGACTCCGCACACGCTGCAGGATTTGCAATCAAGACATCCAGTCCCTTGTCCCTGTCCTTGAACGTTTCAATGATCTTCTCTCGGGTCTCCTCCTTTAAGCCCGTCTCATCCGTAGGAGTGCCACCGTATACAACTTCACTCCACAGTCCTAATTTGCTGCATTCCTGCCTAATCCGATGCAACGTTCCGACAAAATTCGCCCACACAACAACCTTTTCACCTCTTGAATGAAGGTCGCGAAGCATTTCGGCCAGCGCTTCCATCTTCGCCGGGGTTTCCAAATCACAATAGTTGCGAATCTTGCCAACAAGAAATCCATTCTCCGGCTCAATGAGGTTCTCTGAATAATTTTCGATTGCGCCAAGCAGCAGGCTTGCGTACGATACCGCTTGTCGTCGCCTGATCTGCCGCCCTCTCTGGAGGTCTAGGCTCGTTGCCAGATCATGATCCTCAAGACTCCGCGCCAGATCCGCGATCCGTGCTTCGATACAGTCATACAATTCTCGCTCGATTGGGTTCATTTCGATTTCGACCGGCGGCAGGAAAACGGGATCCGACAACCCTAGTTCGGTCTTGCGCACTCGATAAAACAGGTTTCTAATCCGGGGTTCAATCATTCCTTTTGCAACTTGGTGTTGACCTGCCTCCGAGGCACTTCTAATCCTAGACCTGGTGGCCGAATCGAATACCTGCGCATTCGGATACAGAATATTAAACTGATTGATACCATCTGCGTAATTTCTCGGAAATGGCGTTCCCGTCATAATGCATCGCTTGACCCCAAATCTGCTAGCCTCCGCCACTGCCCGCGCCCACACACCTCCGTCCTGCTTCATGTAGTGGGCTTCATCGACAACAAAAAATGCTTGATTGCCGGGTTCACGTAGCAAGTTCTGTGCATGCTGACTATCTCTGGAAAGAGTCTGATAAGTTGTGAGGTATAACTCCTTAGGCTGCGGCAAACACGCATAATACTTGGAATGGCGTTCCATGACGTCACCACCCGCCATGACCTCAACTGCAGGAGGTCTGCCGAGTGTCGTGGTGAATTCCGACTGCCAAGGCACAAAACACGAGCGCGGACCGACAACGAACAAGGAGTTCGCCCATCCCTTACGTCTCAGATACTCGTACACTGCCAACACTACCGAGGTTTTCCCGGCGCCTGGAACCGAAAAATTCGCACTATGTGCTACATTCAGCAAATGAAGAGCCGCCTTTACCTGATGTAACAACAGCGGTCGATTCAATCCAAATTGGATGAATTCTAGGAATTCGCTTGTTTGCGCTTGCGTCAGAATGCCGTTCTTTATCTGCCCACCAATATCTTGGCCCACTTCTAGTTCCTTGATGTCTAGGTTGGCCCGCCGAATAACTGCCGTTGTGTTATCGTCATACTCCAGTGCAACATCAGATCTAGTCAACAGAGCTACTACATCTAACACCAGCTCATGCCTCTCATGGGTTTCCGCAACAAGTCTCTCTCCGTACTGCCGGAACCCATACAGTCGAAGTGTACTCTTGGTTGCCGGACGCAGATCGTTTTGCGGATCGCGGATTTCGACCGCAACAGAATTTGACTGGATTGTTACTGTCATGATCTGTCCCTGAACTACAGCATACCGACCTTCTTCGCAGTCCTCACCTGATTGTAAATTTCTGTCTTTATTTTCTCCGATTCAGAGCAAAGATTGTTAGACAATGTCAATGCCTCATTCAAGTCTTTCGGCGGAATTTTCTCCACCACCATGTTTTCGTGTGTTAGCTTTTTCAATGCATCATTCAAGAGTGTGAGCGGCGCGTTCCTTTCACTGTCGGTTTGGCGCGCCTCTCGGGCCTTCACCAAGCGTCTTGTGATTTCAGTGCGATACTTGTTCTTCCATTTTTCCTCCACAGCATTCCGGGGTAATGGCTCACCATCATCCGCCACCAATTCGGTTGCGGGAAGAGCGTGCTTCGTATTTTTGGTCAATTCTAGTAGATGTTCCTTGCCGTGCGCTGTGTAATGTGGCAAAGCTCGCATGATGTCGTGCAACTTGCCAAAGGTAGATACGGTACGCAGGCGAATTACACAATAGGCAGCTTGCAGAATGTCTCCCGCCTCTATTTCGTCTATGCCCATCTTATCGAGACCGCTAGGAGTCTTTGCCTTTGTCCAAAAGGCTTGCGACAAATCTATAAAGGCCTGCCATCGTCCCTCTGGATCGCCTAGTCCCCGCGAAACTTCCCAATATTCTCCCGGTCGACCTATTGCATCAAGATACTCTTCTACACATTCGAGCGGCTCCAAGATGTCTTTTCGACGTTTCTTAACGGCGCGACGGAACTCACCTTCATCCATTAACTTGTATTGCGGATCATCTCTCATTTGTTGGTCTAGTGTGTATCCGCTCAATTCCTTGTCTCTTATAGAAAGCGCTGCATCGAAACCATAGTATTCGGCTTTGCCTTCCGCTTGAAGCTGGTAGCGATTCTCGATTTGCTCGATTTCCTTGATTGTGGGTGGCCCTCCCTCATCGTCAGTTCCCGGTAGAATCACTACTTTCATCGTTTGAAATGTATCGTCTGCCGGATTTTCGTCTCTAAGCTCATCTATAGCGACTTTTCGTCGGTTACCATTGATGAGGAATCCGTCTGCAGTGATTATTCCGGGTTCGCGCTGTCCTTCTGCCCTAAGCAACTGTTTGAGTTCCTCAGTCTTTTCTGGATCTTTGCGACGCAGAAAGCCGCGCAATATCTCTTGAGCCTCGCTGTCGGTACCAATGAGGGGACCCTTAGTTCGCTCGTAACTCTTTACTGAAGAGCTGATGCGTCCATTTTCTTTTCTGAATCGCAATAGATCCAATGGGACCTTGTACACATGTTCTTCCCGGTTCTCTGCGATGCCGTTTCGAAAATCAATGCGAGTGCTCTCAGCAGGAGATGCTTGAATCTTCTTTTGTTGAATCTCGCGAGCAAAGTCTTCGATAATCTCTCGCGTTGCGGGTTGAGTGATTGCCATTTCGGATGTGTCCCTGAGGTAATGTTAGTAGCAGGGTGTCGGGGCTGCTATTCTCTATGTCTGAGAGGATAGGTGGTTTTCTAAAGAAGTTCCAGGCGCTGTTCCCGACGGGTAGATGCAATTGTATTGACGGGTGCAGGGCGTAACCTTTCAACCCGACACGGTCAACTCATTGGATTTGATCATATTCATGTCCCGCATGAGTCGGTAGTTTTCGACGAAGTAGAGGAGGAGTTTGCACCCCTGCCATAGCTTCCCGGTTCCCGGCAGGGGTTGGCGTTTTTTTGGGATGAAGCCTGCCAGGCGAGTGACATCGACTGCGAAGGCTTCGATGGTCGGTTCGGGATCGGGCGGCCCGCGTGAGGTGCGTTGCCTGCGGCTCTTGTGCATGGTCACGACGGTGATCTCGTCGCGATCGACAATCCGGCTTGCCGGTGTGTCGGGGTGGCAGCGTGCCATGCGTTCGATGGTCATGACGCGGCATGCGGTGATGGCGTCGAAGGCGAGGCACTTCCTGAGATCGTCGGCCTGGTCAAGGCGCCGATCCTTGATCCTTGTGCCGGTCTTCAACGCCTTGAAGTACTCCTCGATCATCCATCGCTTCTCGTAGAAGGAGACGACCTTCAGGGCGTCGGCTGCGGTGGTCCCTCCCTCGCTGGTGAGCAGCATCCAGTCGAGAGGCTCGTGGTCTGCCGGTGGAGCGGGCTCCGTGACGCTGACGGCCATCATGGAGAGCGGCGACGTGCCCCGGGGCTTCTTCGGTGGGGCAAGAGACACCGTTGCCGCACGAACCTCGAGGTGAACGCCCGCGCGCTCCTTGCGGCGGCGCGGCCCGCCGCAGGCCGGGATGTCGATCGTCCGGGTGGCACGGCACGGCTGTCCGGCCATGTGGTCCCACAGGTCCTGGAGGTCACCGGTCGCGGTGACGACGCGACGCCGTGTCGAGCGTCTGGCGCGCACCAGAAGGCCGACATCCTTCTCCCCGCCCCTGGACAGCAGGCCCCAGTCATCGCCTTCACGATCGCAGATCACCAGCACCCGTGTCTGCGGACAGGCCTCGGACAGTTCCACGGCCTTGTCGAACCCGTCCAGCCAGCGCCGGCTCTCCTTGTCATCACCCGACTTCTCCTGCCCCGGCTCAAGGCGGAAGTCGGCGTCGAGATGGAACAGCCCCAGCGCGCAGCCCCCCTCGTTGAAGGCGACACCGGCATGGGCGCCCAGGCCCATGCTGCCCGAACCGCCGCCACCAATGGAAACAAGCCCCTCTGTCGCCTTCAGGCCCGTATAATCAAGGAACGTCGTGTCCTGAATGGCCAGGATCAGGCGTTGCTGACGGCAGCGCTCCACCATCGCTTCCTGATGCCCTTCGAGAACATGATCCATCGTCACCTTCCGGTTCGACAGCAAGCGGTAGGCCGCCCTCTGCTCTGCCTCTTCGGGAAATATCAACGACAGCGTTTCGCCGGGACGATTGTTCCAGTCCCGTCCCATCGAAACAATACGATCGTTCACCCGAATATCGCTATGGCGGCAGCGGCCGTACTCCAGGCGCGCCCAGTCGACCTTGTCATCGCCGCCACGCTCGCCGATCTGCCCCATGACACGCCGAGGCTCCTGGCACAGCCCCTGCCGCCAGCCAGGCGCCAGGGGCTCCACCCACACCAGCGACATACTCAAGGCTTCGGTTGTCCGGCGACTCGTGCCCGCAGGGTCGCTTCGCGGTGGAAGATGTAGAGACCCGATGCGGCGATGACAGCAACGCCGGCCAGGGTCCACAGGTCCGGCACCTCCGCGAAGACGACGAGTCCGGCGATCATGGCGAGGATCATGTGCGTGTAGGTGAAGGGCGCCAGGGCCGAGACCGGAGCGTGGCGCAAGGCGTGAATCAGGCAGTAGTGACCGGTCATGGCGCAACCGCCAAGCAGGGCCAGCATCAGCCAGTCGACGGCGCCGGGAGAGACCCACTGCCCGGGAAGGAAAAGAACGACCAGTGACATGACCGCCGCGCCGGCCACATTGTTGTAGGCCATGCTGGTGCGGGCCTCGTCATAGCGGTTGACCAGGCGGGTGAGGACATTGTAGGTGGCCATCCCGGCGGCGACCCCGAGGGGCAGGAAGTAGGCCCAGTGGCGTTCCTCGAATCCGGGTCTGAGCACGATCATGACGCCAGCGAAACCAACAGCGATCGCGGTCCAGCGGCGGATGCCGACCTTCTCGCCCAGCACGGGTATGGCGAGCATGCTGGTGATGAAGGGTGCGGCAAAGCCGATGGCGACAGCGTCGGCCAGGGGAATATGACTGATGGCGATGAAGAACGAGCAGGTGACCGAGACCAGCAGGACCGAGCGGGCCATCTGCAAATCGAGGCGGTTGGTGCGCAGGGCCGGGATCAGCAGCCGCGGGGGGATGAGAAAAGGCAGCAGGACGACCGAAAACACGTACCGCCCCCAGGCGACCTGCAGTGGCGGCAGGGTCTGCGTCATGATCTTCGCCAGGGAGTCCAGGGACACGAAGAAGGCGATCGATATCAGGGTGAGAGCGATGCCGCGGGGAATGTTGTCCAACGATCACCTCGTCAGCCGTGGCGGCCGCACTTCCCTGGACCATGGTAGGGCAGACACACGTTTGTTGTCGCCGCCAATCTGCGCCATGGTTTCATCATGCGGCCGGCTCTGGGTGTCATCCCTTTCATGGAGTGCGCCATCGTGACCTTCGCTGTGCTGTCATGCCGGTGATTCGCCTCAGCGCCAGGTGGCGCAGCATCGCGGCGGTCATTGCGAGTGCCTTTGCCGCCTCGCTGACCTTCTCCATCTGCATGCCGCTGCTGTCCCTCATCCTCGAGCAGCGGGCAACGGCGAGCTGGCTCATCGGCCTCAACACCGCCGCCGGGCCGGCGGGACTGCTGATCGCCACGATCTTCATGCCGCGTATCGTCGAATGGCTGGGCACCATGCACGCCCTCTATGTCGGGTTCGTGCTCATGGCCGTGTCGATCGCCCTGCTCCCCGTCTTCGACAACGTCTGGGCCTGGTTCCCTCTCAGGTTCCTGCTCGGAATCGGCACCGCGCTCCACTGGGTTGTCAGCGAGACCTGGATCAACACGCTGGCCGACAACCGCAACCGCGGCCGCGTCATGGCTGTCTACGTGACGGCCCTTTCGGCGGCCTATCTTGCCGGGTTGCCGGTGCTGCTCCTCGTCGGCACCCAGGGCATCCTGCCCTTTGTCATTGTCGTCACGATCGTGTGCGTGGCTGTCCTGCCTCTCGTGCTGGCCCGCAACCTGGCGCCCCGTATCTCCACACAGGCCGGTTTCGGCCTGCTCGCTGCTGCCAGGCGGGCGCCGGCCACCATGGTGGCGGCCCTCGTCGATGGCGCCGTCATGGGCGCGCTCTTCGTATTCTTCCTCATCTATGCCGGCCGCCAGTCCTTCACGCAGGACCAGGCCATCGTTCTTCTCATCGTGATGGCCGCGGGCAACGTGATGCTCCAGTACCCGGTCGGCATGCTCGCCGACCGGTTCGACAAGCGCATCCTGCTGATCGTCTTCGCCGTCGCCATCTCCTTCTTCACCATCGCCTTCCCGTTCGTCCTCCACCATCCCTGGTTGTTGTGGCCCACTCTCTTCATGTGGGGCGGCTTCATGGGCGGAATCTACACCTGCGGGCTGGCGCAGATCGGCCAGAGGTTCAGGCCGTCCGAACTGGCGCCGGCCAACGCCACCTTCATCTTTGTCTACGAGCTTGGACATCTCATCGGCCCCCCGGCGGCCGGCTACGCCATGGGGCTGTGGAACCCTCACGGCCTCATCGTGTTCTGCGCCACAGGAGGCCTGCTCTTCGCCCTGTTCGCGACCGCACGTCATCTCCTCGTCCGCTCCACCCCCGAAACATGACCCGATGAGAGGCCACCGACCCCTGCGAATACCGGTGCTGACCGGTTCCGGGTTGGTGGAAAGGCCCCTGACCCTCTATGGTGCACCCCCGTGAACGAACGAAAGACGTGGCGGTTCTCGGGGACCCACTCTCCCGACGCGCCGCTGAACCACGGAATGGACTGAGCGTGACCGGTTTCGCCTACGACCTTGACGACATCTTCCATGACGAGATGTACGGGGCCGACGGGACGCCGCGCGACCACTGCCGGTTGCTCGACGAGGCGCTCAAGGCCCTTCCCGGCGGCGAACTTGCCCTGATCCAGGATCGGGTGAGGCGGTCGTTCGCCGAAGAGGGAATCTCCTTTACCGTCTACGGGGACGACGAGGCCCAGGAACGGATCATTCCCGTCGACTGCGTCCCGCGCATCCTGACAGGCGAGGAATGGCGGCACATCGAGACCGGTCTCACCCAGCGCATCGACGCCCTCAACCGGTTTCTTGGTGACGTCTACGGCGAGGCGCGCATCATCGCCGACGGGGTGATTCCGGCGGACCTGGTCCGCGGTTGTCCCCAGTACCGAATCGAGATGCGCGGCATGACCGTTCCCCACGACACCTGGGTCGCGGTCTGCGGCACCGACATCGTGCGCACGTCCGACGGATTCATGGTCCTGGAAGACAACCTCCGGGTGCCCTCCGGGGTGTCCTACATGCTGGCGAACCGGGCCGCGGTGAAGAGCAATCTGCGCCGCCTCTACCGGCGCTGTCGCGTGCGCGACATCGAACACTACGGAGAGGTTCTGCGTGACACCCTCGCCAGTCTCGCTCCGGAAGAGAGTGACGATCCATGCATCGTCCTGCTCACTCCCGGTGTCTTCAATTCCGCCTTCTACGAGCACATGTTCCTCGCCCGTGAGATTGGCGCATCCCTCGTCGAGGGCCGCGATCTCCTGTTCGATGACGGGTACATCTACATGCGCACCACCCGGGGTCTGAGGAAGGTGGACGTGATCTACCGGCGCATCGACGACGACTTCATCGACCCCCTCGTCTTCCGTCCCGATTCGTTGCTCGGCGTGCCTGGCCTCATGAATGCCTGCAGGCGTGGCAACGTCACCCTGGCCAACACCCCGGGCACCGGCGTGGCGGACGACAAGAGCGTCTACGCCTATGTTCCCGACATGATCCGCTACTACCTGGGTGAAGAACCGGTTCTCGCCAATGTGCGGACCTTCCTTTGCCGCCGCCCCGAGGACCTTGAATACACCCTCGACAATCTCGAGAACCTCGTCGTCAAGAGGGTGGGCGAGTCGGGAGGCTACGGCATGCTGGTGGGCCCGCACGCCACACCCGACGAGCGCCAGTCCTACGCCAGAGGCATCCGGGACAATCCTGCGGACTACATCTCCCAGCCGGTGCTGCCGCTGTCCCGGGCGCCCTGCCTCGTCGACGACCACCTCGAGCCGCGCCACGTCGACCTGCGACCCTTCGTACTGCGTGGCCGTACCACCCGTATTGTGCCCGGCGCCTTCTGCCGCGTCGCCCTCGTCAAGGGGAGCCTTGTGGTGAATTCCAGCCAGGGCGGCGGTGGCAAGGACCTCTGGGTCCTGGAGTCGTGATGCTCGCCCGCAGCGCCCAGGGCCTCTACTGGATGAGCCGCTATCTCGAGCGTTCGGAGTTCATCGCCCGCCTGCTCGAACTGCAGACGAGGGCGCTGGTCGACAGACCGCTCTCCGAGATCCACTTCGGCTGGCGGCGCCTCTACGGCGGTCTCGGCATCAGCCCTCCGGCCGGTGATCTCGAGGAGGATTACAACGACGATTACGTCCTGGCGGATTCCTATACCCTTGCCGGCGACCTCACCTTCGAACGCAGCAATCCCAACTCCATGAGGAGCTGTTTCGCGGCAGGCCGCGAGAACGCCCGCCAGATGCGTCACTGCATCTCCAGCGGTATGTGGACGAACCTCAATCTCGCATGGCTGGACATCAGGGACATCGACATCCAGGACATCTGGGCCCACGAGCCGGAGGCGTTCTATGCGCGGATGGCGCGGACCATCAAGACCTTCGACGGCTTCGCCGCAGCGACCATGTACCGCGACGAGGGCTGGCAGTTCCTGCGGCTCGGCACCTACATCGAACGAATCCAGCTCATGACGTCCCTCGTGATCACACACTGCCGGATTCCCGAAGGCGCCGGGGCTCACGAATGGACCAGCCTGCTGCGGGCATGCCAGGCGCTCGATGCCTTCGAAGGTGTCCACGGCATCGAGAGGAATCCCGAACGCATCCTTGCCCTTGTGATCACCGATCCGCTGCTGCAGGGATCGCTCCTGGGGTCCCTCACATCCGCCGGATCATGCCTTGACGCTCTCGGCGACGAGGCCGGAAGCCCGGACACCGCGGCTGCGGCCCGGCGCCTCGCCGGCAAGATGATGTCCCGGGTGGTGTACGACTGGCCCGACAGCATCGACCGGCTTGCCTTGCTTGACGAACTCGCCCGGGAGGCCCGCGACCTCCACGGACTGGTGACAAGCGCCTGGTTCGAGTACGTGCCCAGAATGGGGCGGACGTGACATCCATGACCGGTTTCGAGGTGATCCATCACACCCGTTACCGCTTTTCCACACCGGCAACCGGAAGTGTCCTCATGTGCTGCCTCAGGCCGCGTCATGATCGTGGCCAGGAGTTGCGCGCCTTTTCCCTGGAAACCCGCCCGGAGTCACCGGCGGCAGAGGAGGTGGACTGCTTCGGCAACCACCGTCATGTGCTGTCGTTCCTCGGGGAACACGATCAGCTGGCGATCGAGGCGCGTTCGGTGGTGGTTCCGGCACCCGGACCCGTTCTTCCCCAGGGCCTCGGACGAAACGCATGGGAGAGGCTTCACGCGGTGTCGCGGCCCTTTGAGGACTGGGACTGGCTTCAACCCAGCAGTCTGACGTCTTCCTCGGCCTCGCTGACGGCCTTTCTCGAGCGTCACGCCATCAAGCCTGGCGCCGACCCGCTGTCCAGCACGCGGAACCTTTCGCGGCAGCTCCACCGCATCCTCGACTATGTTCCGGGCAGCACCTCCACGCAGTCCACCATCGAGGACGTCCTCGCGACCGGCGAAGGAGTGTGCCAGGACTACGCCCACCTGATGATCGCCATCACCCGCTCATGGGGCATACCGAGCCGCTATGTCTCGGGATTCCTGTGCCCCGACGGCGAGGATGCCGGAGCCCGCACCACCCATGCCTGGGTGGAATGTCGCTTCCCCGATGTCGGCTGGACGGGATTCGATCCCACCAATGACAGCATCGCCGGCACGTCCCACATCCGCATCGCGACAGGCCGCGACTTCGCCGACGTGTCACCGACCCGCGGAATCCTGCTGGGCGGATGCCGCACCACCCTCGATGTCGATGTCAGGATCCGTTCTGCCGGGACGTGACGGAACCGCCTACTCGACCACCGGAACCCGCGCCGGAACGCGATGCAGGAACCCCGCGTCCTCGTCAGTGAACATCATCATGTCGATGAACATGGACATGCCGGCATCCTGCGGCAGGTAGAAGTTGGCTTCGTAGTTGGACGCCATTCCTGAACCGAAGACCTCGTCTCCAGGATCGTTGTGCACATCCCAGAACCAAGGTCCCACCCAGTCCGGCGGGAAGGAAAGACCCAGATCATAGCCGCCGATCCAGCACTGGTCCTGCCAGATGCCGGTGTCGCGGTAATAGGCGGTGATGACCTCCAGGAGTTCGCGCACCGGCAGACCCGGGCGAAGAACCTTCGCCAGCGTGGCCTTGACCCCGGTGACGGCGTCGAGATAGCGCGACACGTCAGGGTGCGGTTCTCCGACACACACGGTGCGCGCGATGTTCGCGTGGTAGCGGTGCCAGACGCCACAGATGTCGACGTTGACGATATCGCCCGGCATGATCTGCCGACGCGTGGCCAGGGCATGCATGGTGGCGCTGCGCGCACCCGACGACACCGGCATGGTGATCGACGAGGGCTCGCCGCCAGCGCGGGCCATGGCGCGCACCATCTCGCCCCAGACCTCGAGTTCCGTGACGCCGGGACGAATGGTCTCGATAGCCGTCTGCATGCCGATGTCGCCGATCCTGGCGGCGGTGCGGATAAAGGCGAGTTCGGCGGGCGACTTGATCCGGCGCACGCCGTTGACGATGTCGCTGCCGTCGACCACCGTCGCACCGCGCGATTCGAAACCCGCCTGCAGGCGCTCGCTTGCCGCGCGATTCGGCCGGTAGCTGTGCATCTCCAGGCCGACCCTTCCGCCGAGCCAGCCCTCGCCGTCAAGGCACGTGACGATGAAGCCGATCACATCCTCGGAAGGCTGGGCGTCGCCGCCGAAGATGCGCAGATCCCGGCTCACCGTCGTGAATCCCGCCAGGATCTGCTCGTTCTGCACTTCGATGTGGATGAAGTCGTCGGCGTCGACGTGAACGGCAATCCCGGTGACCGGCAGCCAGGCCACCGGCCCCTGGGCCTGGTACCATTCGGCCCGGTAGCCCGAGAGGTAGCACACGGATTCCGGTGATGTGAGATAGAGCGTGTCGATGTGGCTGGCGGCCATCGCCGCACGCACCTTCTCGAGACGGCGGCGGTACTCATCGAGAGTAAAGACCGTCTCCGATTCCGGCCGCAGAAACCTCAAGGTCCGTTCCTTGTGCGTCATGGTCATCGAACCCCTCCTTTTCCTGACCGGGCCTCTCGCATCCGGGCGGTGTTTTGCCCATAGTTCAGCCTGCGTAACGACCGGGAGACCACGCCTTGGCGCTGATGCTGGGTATTGATACGGGCGGAACCTACACCGATGCCGTGTTGCTGGACACCACCCGGGGACCTCTCGGAACGGCGAAGTCGCTGACGACACGGCACGACCTGACAATCGGCATCGCTGATGCCGTCGATGCGGTGCTCGGCAACCATGCCGACGCGGTCGCCCTCGTGTCGGTCTCGACCACGCTGGCCACCAATGCCATCGTCGAGGGCCGGGGCTCCCCGGCAGCGCTCATCCTCATCGGTCACGCCCCTGATGATGGCAGCAGGAAGGACGTCACGAGCGCCCTGGCCGGAGGTCCCTTGATCCGGGCGCGCGGAGGCCATGACGCCCTGGGCGAGGAAACCGCTTCGCTCGATCTTGATCACGTGAAGGGCGAGGCCCTCGCGGTGGCCGGCGCCGTCTCGGCCTTCGCCGTCTCCTCGATGTTCTCGGTTCGCAATCCGGCACATGAAATCGCGGTGCGCGACATGTTGCGCCGGTCGACCGGCCTTCCCGTCTCCTGTGGCCACAGCCTGAGTTCAGAACTCGATGCGCCGCGACGCGCCCTGACGGCCCTGCTCAATGCCCGGCTCATCCCGATGATCCAGGAACTCATCGTCACGGTCACCACGGCGATGACCAGCCGCGGAATCCAGGCTCCGGTGATGGCCGTCAAGGGCGACGGATCCCTCATTGATGCCAACACGGCCCTGGAGACACCGGTGGAAACCATCCTTTCGGGTCCCGCCGCGAGTGTCATCGGCGCCCACCATCTCTCCGGTCACGACAATGCCTTCATCTCGGACATGGGCGGGACCACAACCGACATCGCCCTGGTCGAGAACGGGCAGCCCAAACTCGATACCAGGGGCGCGCGGGTCGGCGGTTACCACACCATGGTGCGCGCCGTGGCCGCCTACACCAGCGGTCTCGGGGGCGACAGCGAAATCCGCCTCGACGACCGGGGACGCCTGGCCGTCGGTCCGCGCCGCGCCGTGCCCCTGGCCCTCCTCGCGCAGCGTCACCCCGGCATCATCGACACTCTGGCCGGGCAGGTGAAACGCGCCTGGCCGCTGGAGTGGGACGGCGTCTTTGCGCTGCGCCTGCGCCAGCCCGCGAGTGAACCGGCGGGTCTCTCGCGGCCCCAGCGTCACCTGTGGGACGCCCTCGCCACCGGTCCGGTCGCCATGGAGGAACTCTATCGCGACCGCTCGCCCAAGTTGTCACTCGAGGCCCTCATGGAAAGGGGGCTCGTCATCACGTCCAGATTCACGCCGAGCGACGCTGCCCATGTCCTCGGCATCCACGACGCCTGGCAGGGCGAGGCGGGGGACCTCGCGGCGCGCCTGTGGTTGAGGTGGTGGGCCATGACCGGCCACACCGCACCAGACGATGCCCATGCCTTCGCTCGTCTCGTCCTGGAGGCAACGCTGTCTGCCAGCGCCCACGCGCTCATCGAGGCGGCGATGCAGGAAGAACACGGCCTTCCACTGCCCACCGGGCGTTCGGCCCATGCCCTGCTCCAGGCGGCGGCGGACGGCGTGGAAGGCACGCATTTTGCGTTTGACGTTCGCCTGCACCATCCGGTGGTGGGTGTCGGCGCGCCTGCCGCCACCTACTATCCGCGCCTCGCCGACCGCCTTCACACCGACATCGTGGTGCCGCCCCATGCCGGAGTGTGCAACGCGGTGGGAGCCGTCGCCGGGGGTGTCGTGCAACGCGCCGACGGGCTGCTGACGGCGCCCCGCAGCGGCGTCATACGCTGCCATCTTCCAGATGAGGTGACGGACTTCGACGACCTCGAGGAGGCGGCAAGTCATGCCAGCGGCGTGCTTGAACGCCTGGCCCGTCAGGCGGCCCAGAGGATCGGCGCGGACGACATCACCGTGCGCATGGACCGCAGGGACGAGATCGTCCCCTGCAAGGACGGCAGTTCGCTCTTCATCGAGAGCCGCCTTGCCGCCGTGGCGACAGGCCGTCCGGCACTCGGGCAGGATGCGACACGAAGCTCTCCTCGCAGAAGCGGCGCCGTTTCCCTCTCATGACACCGACAACTTCCTCGATGGCGCCAAGACAGGGAGTGCTGGAGAATCAGGAGGGAAAGGCCGGAACGGCAGCGTTGCCGCTCTCTTGCCTGGTCCAGCGTCCGGTCCGCATTCAGGCGGTGATGCTGTCGGGCTGATCCTGCACAAGATCCGAATCGATGCCGATACGGCCCATGCCGAACCGTCCCTTGAGGTGTGGCGGATAGGGGGAAAAGCCGATCATGCTGCCATTCGCCATCAACGCAGGGATGGCGCCGTCGGACGTTTTGCGCGGCGCGGGTCGCAGGCGAGCCGGGTGGACGTGGGTGATGGCGATCGGTCGTTCGGACAAGTCCGCCGCCTCGATGGTGGAGCCTTCGCCCGAGTGGCCCACGTGGATGACCAGACCGACCCGGATCACTTCACGGCCCATCCTTGTGACACCCGTCGTGGTGCTCCTGGAAACCCGCCGCCAGGAGGGACTGCTTGTTGCAGGTCAGCTGCATGAAGCGGCCGCCGAGGGTGTGGAGAATTTCGATGAGGCCGATGTCGTCGTCCAGAGGGCTGCAGTTATCGGAATCCGAAGAAGATGGCGGTTCGTCCGGTCTCGCAGGCCTTGAGCACGTCCTCTGCCCACAATCCGTGAAGGATGATATCCGGGTGTTGCTCGATTCACCGGTTCCGGTGCTCGATGTTGTGCACGGTCTCGTGGCAGGCGATGGTGATGTGCACCGCATGCACCCTGTCTTCGTTCATCTGCCGGAAGATTCTCCCGGACCAGTTGGCATCTGGAGGTTGTCAGTTCTCATGGCCCGGGAGTGCATCCAACGGACCTCATGGTCTACATTGGCCACGCCCGCACATCGCCCGAACAAGGCAGGGGACGATGACCCGGTCGAGGGCGTCAATCCGGACTTGAACGGATTGATCGCAGAATTCGGTTGAAGGGCGCCCAACAAGACGCGCCACAGAAATGTCGAACGACATCAAGCCGTTGGTTGGGACTGTCTACGGCTGCAGAGAGCCAGAGTTGAAGCTTGAATCGGGTGCTACGTAGTATTACCTTGACGTCAAGGAGGGTCCCGTGACGGTCAAGTCCTCAATATCGCTCACCGACGAGCAGCACGCTTTCGCCAGGACACTGGTCGAGGCAGGGCGCTATTCGAGCTTGAGCGCGGTGCTGCAACAGGGCGTCGACCTGCTGCGCAAGAAAGTCGACTCAGAGGAACTCGAAACCGCGGCATTGCGAGAACTCCTGTCCCGGCGGCTCAAGGGTGCGTTTGTCGGTACAGACGCAATGGACACGCGGCTCGCCGCAATGGTTGCCGACAAACGTCGCGCCCATGGCCTTCCGCCTTGAGTTCTCGGCCGATGCCGAACGCGACTTCGGGCTGATATTCGACCATCTCCTTCGGAGCTATCTCGGCTTTGGCGAAAGCTTGGAGAGCGCCCTTGATCTCGCCGAGGCGCGGACTCGAGAGATCCGTGCGTCCGCGGACCGGATCCTGACCGCCCCCCACCGCGGTGAACGCCATGACGATCTTCTGCCCGGCCTGCGACATCTCGCCATCAGACGGGCAATCTACTGGTTCGACGTCGACGATGGCCAGGAGATGGTCCGCGTCCTGGCGGTGTTCTTCGGCGGGCAGGACCATGTCCGTCACATGCTGGTCCGGCTCCTTGAGGAGTGAAAACGATCCCGGAGTTGCCACCGGACCAACGACGACCGGACGGCCAGGCCTGAGTGTGGTGCGAATTCGCCCGTCACACGCCGGAGGCGCACGATCGTGGCGACTTGAGAAGATGAACAAGACATGATCGGTCGCCGGCAAGTGCGCCTAATCTGCAAGGAGCCGAATGGGTCAAATGGTCGGATGAACCGTGCTATATTGGATGGAAATGGATGGACAATTGGAGGTTGGCTGTCGAGCCAACCGAGTGGAAAGGGATGCCTTCTATGGATGATCTGCTGAAGACTGGCACGATCACCATCACCCCGGTGATGCTTGGCCAGCCAAGCCCAAGTGTCTCCCAACGAAACGCCAGGTACTCCGGTGGCGTCAGGGATCGATCCTGAACCGACTTGAGGAAGCTGGCCATGCACCCTTTTCCGGTTGGAGGAGCGAGATGCCTGACCGACGCTTGCTGACACGGATCGCGCTGCGAAACTACAAGAGCATCGGTGCATGTGATGTTTCGCCCGCGCAACTCTCGTTTCTTGTCGGACCGAACGGGTCGGGAAAAAGCAATTTTCTCGATGCCTTGCGTTTCGTTGCCGACGCTCTCAGTTTCTCCATGGACCACGCACTGAGGGATCGCGGGGGAATTGGAGAAGTGCGCAGGCGGTCGGGAGGCCATCCAACCCATTTCGGCATCAGAGTCGAGTTCAATCTTGATGAGTGGAAGGGGCACTATTCATTCACAGTCGGAGCAAAGCCAAGTCGCGGATATGAAGTTCAAAGCGAGGAATGTTACGCAAGACCGCAAAGCGGTCCTGATTGGCACTACTACAGAGTGGAGAAAGGCGATGTTCGCAAGCACTCTCTGCAGTTGCCGCCGGTTGCGGCCCCCGACCGACTGTATCTGGTGACCGTTTCAGGTCTGGAACCCTTTCGTTCTGTCTATGATGCACTGTCGACAACCGGTTTCTACAATCTCAGTCCAGACGCGATTCGAGATCTGCAGCCGCCAGATCCGGGCATTCGCCTGAAGCGGGACGGCAGCAATGTGGCGAGCGTTCTATCCGGTCTTTCCGCGCGTTCTCCGGAATTCAAACACCGGATCGAGGGCTATCTCGCCAAGGTGGTTCCGGGAGTCTCCGGAGTGGATCGGCGTGTTGTCGGACCCAGAGAAACGCTCGAATTCCGGCAACAAATTCGAGGCGCGCACTATCCCTGGAAGTTCTTCGCTGCCAATATGTCCGATGGGACCCTGCGCGCACTGGGAGTGCTGGTAGCACTGTTCCAGAGCACCGGAAGGGACAGCGCAGGACCACGCCTCGTCGGCATTGAGGAGCCGGAGATTGCGCTTCATCCTGCTGCCACCGGAGTCTTGCTTGATAGCCTTCGGGATGCGGCCGAGCATGTTCAGGTTTTGGTGACAAGCCACAGCCCGGATTTGCTGGATCACAATGACGTCTCCTCCGAGTCCATCATTGCCGTCATGGCCGAGGACGGTGAAAGTCATATAGGCCCTCTGGATGAAACCGGTCGATCCGCGCTCAGAGAACACCTCTATACTGCCGGCGAATTACTCGAAATCGATCAGCTGTTTCCCGATCCGGCTCTCTCGAACCTGAGTTCGAGCCAGCTCAATCTGTTCGGCCCCACTTCCGAGTGATGGTCACGATCGCAACCATTGTCGAGGGACATGGCGAGGTAGCAGCCGTCCCCGTGTTGCTCCGCAGGATCGCTCAACAGGTTTCGCCGGGCTCTGTCCTGAATGTGCCCAGGCCAGTCCGCGTGAAGCGCAACAGAATTCTGCAGGAAGGACAGATTGAGCGCTCAATTGAACTCTCCGCTGGAAGGGCGGGGGCGGATGGATGCATCCTGCTTCTGCTCGACGCGAATGGCGATTGTCCCGCCGAGATCGCGCCGCAAGTCCGGCAGCGCGCCACCGGCGCCAGACCGGATCGAAGTATTCGGGTCGTGCTCGCCAAGATGGAGTTTGAAGCATGGTTCCTGGCGGGGGTGGGTTCTCTGGCCGGGAAACACGGTATCGCCGAGGACACGACCTCGCCGGATGATCCCGAGTCAATCAGGGATGCCAAGGGCTGGCTGAGCCACAACATGCCCAGGGGCCAGTCCTATCGAGAGACACTCCACCAGGCCGCCTTTGCGGCGACCTTCGACATGACTGCGGCGCGCGTGGCTTCCTCCTTCGACAAGTTGTGGCGGGATGTGGCGTCACTGTTCGAATGATCTACCCAGCGTTATCGGCAATGCCGACAAGCGACTCCATGCAATGCCCTTGCACCGGAGTACGTGCCGGCGCTTGACAGCCCAGGAGTCATGCCTGAAGGGCGTCGGGTGAACCGCCGATACGCTGACCCTGCAAATAGTGTTGTCGGCCCGGCGCTCCCTCGGACTCACTCGTGCCAGGGTTCGAAGGCAGCAGGGAAGACCTCGTCAATGGGGTCGTTGTCGGGCCAGTAGTCGGCGAAACGGTCCCAGGCAGCCCGGCTGGAGCGACGGACTCCGTCGAGAAGATCTCCTTCATCCCACGCGAGCACCCGGCCTCCGCTTACGAGGGTGCGGCCGTCGACGATGACGGTATCGATCACCTCTCCGTCGCAGCACTGGATGAGTGCCTTGAGCGGATCGAGGAACGGTCCCACACGCAGTTTCCGAAAATCGGCGATCAGGATGTCAGCCTTCGCTCCCGGAGCGAGGCGCCCCAGGTCATCGCGCCCCAGTGCCCGGGCGCCGCCCAGGGTCGCGGCATTGAAGATATCCCTGGTGGCGGCAACCTTCACGTCGCGGTCGGCGATCTTGCCGGTGAGAGCCACGGCCTTGAGTTCCCCCAGCATGTCCTGGGGGTAGGAATCCGTGCCGATGGCCAGATTGACCCCGGCATCGAGATAGCGCTGGTACGATTCAAGATGGACGCCCCGGCGGGCAAAGACCGTGGGAGAGTGGGCCACGCTGGCACCACTGTCGGCGATCAGCGCAAGATCGTCGCCACGGGTGAAGGCAACCTGCGAGTGGCCTGACGTGTAGAGGCCGTGACCCAGGATCACCTCGGGCCCGAGAAAACCCTGATCATGGAGCGCGGCGACCGGCGAGCGGCCGGTGCGGCGCACCGAATCCTGGAACTCCAGCACCGATTCGGCGACATGCATGGTGATGCCGATCCGATGTCTGGCCGCCGCCTCCTTGACACGGCGCAGCAGGTCATCCGACGAGAGATGATATTCGAGGGGCACCAGAATGGCGCGCACCCGGCCGTCGTAGGCACCGTCCCACGCCTCGACAAAGGCAAGGGCCCGCTCCAGCGTCGCCCGCCCGTCATCGTCATGCCAGTGGATCTGGTGGCGCCCGCTCTGATCATAGTAGTGGTGTGCCGAGCGCATGCCCGGTGCCGTGTAGATGCGGATTCCGAGTTCGCCCGCATGGGTCGCCAGAGGTCCAAGTCCGCCTCCGGCCACCTCGCCACCGAGTTCTCCGCCCATGTCGACCACCGTCGTCGAACCGAAGCGCAGCAGACAGGCGAGACTGTAGCGAATGGCCACATCGGCATCCTCGAAGTCGTGGATCGTCGGACCGTTGATCCCCCTGGTGGTGCAGTAGTTCATGAAGCCGGAACGGAAGAGGTCGTCACGGCCACCGTCAAGGATCATGCGGTCCCCGGTATGGGCCCCGACATGCACATGGGCATTGACGAGGCCCGGCATGACGAGGTGCCCGCGGACATCAATCGTCTCGTCCACGCCCCCGGTCCAGGACTGTCCGACATGCACGATGGTGCTGCCGCGATAGACCACCACACCGTCGCTGAGAATGCGATGGCGTTCACCATCGAAGGCGACGATCCAGCCGCCTCTGATCAGGGTGGTCCCGGGTGACGTCGTCCGTCCTTCCTGCGCCATCGATCCATACCTCCTGGCCCGGAGAGCCAGCACATCTCGACTCTTCTCGTGCGCCGCCTATCATCCCGCGACGCTGCGACACTTTGAAGACCATTGATGATGAAGTCTGCTTTCCACCTCCTCGCGACGACGATGCTGGCATGGTCGCTGGCGACCACCACTGCGTCGGCCGATGACATCATCATCGGCCTCGTCACCAAGACCGAAACCAACCCCTTCTTCGTCCGCATGAAGGAGGGTGCCCGGGAAGCGGCGTCCCGGCTTGGAGTCGAGCTCAGTGCCTGGTCCGGGCGAGTCGAGGGCGACACCGAAGCCCAGATCGTGGCCATCGAGACCCTCGTTGCGGCTGGCGCCAGGGGCATCCTCATCACCCCGTCGGACCCTGCGGCCCTGGCAGACGCGGTCATCAGGGCACGACAGGACGGCGTCCTGGTGATCGCTCTCGACACGCCCTTCGATCCCGTGAACACCGTCGATGGCACCTTCGCGACGGACAATTTCCGTGCCGGTGAACTGGTCGGCATGTGGGCCCGGGTGAGACTGGGCGCCGACGCGGACCACGCGAAGATTGCCACGCTGGACCTCTCCGAAGGGCAGATCACCGTCGACGTGCTGCGCCATCAGGGTTTTCTCCACGGTCTTGGCGTCGACATCAGGGATGCCACCGTGAAGTACGACGAAGTCGATCCCAGGATCGTCGGTCATGCCGCAACCCAAGGCTCGGCCGAAGGGGGTTACGCGGCGATGGAAACCCTGGTGCGTCGCAATCCGGACATCAATCTCGTGCATACCATCAACGAGCCGGCGGCGGCTGGCGCCTTCGACGCGCTGAGGTCCCTTGCGCTGGAGGACAAGGTCCTGATTGTCTCGATCGATGGCGGTTGCCCCGGTGTGAACCAGGTTGCCAACGGCATCATCGGCGCCACCGCCATGCAGTATCCCCTGAGGATGGCAAGCCTCGGCGTCGAGGCAGTGGTCGCATTCGCGCAGACCGGCGCCAGACCACAGACGACAGAAGGCCTCGACTTCTTCGACACCGGGGTCACCCTCGTGACGGACCACCCCGTCGACGGCCTCGACTCCATCACCCCCGACGAGGCTCTCGATGAGTGCTGGGGATAGTGAGGCAGAGAGCCCGGGTCGTGACGGCGGGGCAACTGTGGTATCGGGTACAGGCATTTCTCGCGGGAGAGACGGGTGGGTGACAAGGGTCGTGTGTGCGTTTTCTGTGGTTCGCGCCAGGGCACTGATCCGCACTACCTCGGCCTTGCCGACGACCTCGGACGGCGGCTTGCCGAAGCCGGACTGACAGTCGTCTATGGCGGCGGCGGCATCGGCATCATGGGAGCACTGGCGGACGCGGCCGTGGCATCGGGCGGACGGGTGATTGGCGTTATCCCGTCCTTCCTGCGCCAGCGGGAGAACGCCCACACCCGCGTCACCGACATGATCGAGACCAGGGACATGCACACAAGGCGCATGGCCATGTACGAGAATGCGGATGCCTTCGTCACCCTTCCCGGCGGCATCGGCACGCTTGAGGAAACCGTCGAGGTGCTGAGCTGGATCACTCTGGAGATCCACGCAAAGCCGGTGATTCTCGTCGATTCAGTCTACTGGGCGCCTTTCGTGGCGCTGCTGGAGCACATGGACAGCCACGGCTTTTCGCACCGTAGCCTCAGAAACTGCGTTCACGTGGTCGACGAGCCGGCCGATGCCGTCGCGCACCTCGTTGCCGCGACGTCCTGACCCCGCCAGGGGCGGCGGTTGCCCCCTTGCCCACGCTCAAGGGGTGCGTGCGAGTTCGTCGAGAGCGCCAACGATGGCACTCGCCATCTCGGGCTCGTCGGGCATGTGTCCACCGTGTTCGACAATGCGGAGATCGGCACGTGGCCAGGCCTTTGCGAGACGCCAGGCCTCGCGCAGCGGCGTGCACATGTCGAAACGACCGTGGACGATCTTTCCAGGAATGTGCGCCAGACAGTCTGAGCGCGACACGATATGGTCCTCGCCGTCGAGAAAGCAGCCGTTCTCGAAGTAGTGGGCCATGATTCGGCCGTAGCCTGCACCGCCGTCATCGTCGCCCTCGGTGAGACTGGCATCGCGGGGATGGAAATGGACGCAGCCCGTCTCCCAGGCGCCCAGCGCCCGTGCAACACGAGATGCATCCCCGGGATCGTTGCCGCGTATGCGGCGGTAGGTCGCGGTCTCGAGATCCTTCAACTCATCGGCAGTGAAGTGGGCCACGAAGCGGTCCCAGGCTTCGGGATAGACCATGTTGGCGCCGAACTCGAAGAGCCAGCGCTGCGTCGTCCGGTCGGCAAGCCATACACTCCAGACAGAGAGCGCGCTGACACGCCCGGGATGGGACTGGGCATAGACAAGGGCGAGGGTCGACCCCCAGGAACCGCCGGCGACGTGCCAGCGTTCGATGCCGAGATGCTCGCGAATCCTCTCGATGTCGGCGACGAGGCGCCAGGTCGTGTTGTCGTCGACGAGCCCGGCGGGCGTGCTGCGGCCGGCGCCGCGCTGGTCGAAGGCGACCACACGGTAGCGGTCGGGATCGACGAGCTGGCGATGGCGCGGCGAGATCCGGCCACCCGGTCCGCCGTGGAGAAGAACGATCGGCACGCCGTCGGGATTGCCGCTTTCCTCGACATGGAGTTCGTGGCGTTCCGATACCTTGAGACGAAAGGTGCGGCGGGCCTCGCAGTCCGGATAGACGATGCCGGAGACGTCGGGGGCTCTCATGGGCTCAGTACCCCCGTGCAGGATCGATGAGGTTGGCGAGCGGTTGGCCCAGTACGAAGCGATCGAGATTGTCGAGAAAGACCTCGATGCTCAGCCGGTCGTAGTCCTGCCAGGTCAGCATGCCGCCGACGTGGGGGGTGATGTGCACGTTCTCCATGTCCCACAGCGGGCTGTCCGCAGGCAGGGGCTCCCGGGCGAAGACATCGAGGGACGCAGCGCCCACCTGCCCGGATCGCAGGGCCGAGATCAGCGCCTCCTCGTCCACGACCCCGCCCCGCGACATGTTGTGCAAAATCACGCCCGGCCTGGCGGCGGCAAGCGCAGCGGCGCCGATGAGCCCACGCGTTGCGTCGGTCAGTGGCGTCACGACAATGACATGATCGCAGAGCGCCAGGACCTCGTTGAGCCGATCCGGACCCACGACCTTCTCCACTCCATCGAGAGGCTGCGGTCGCGCACGCACGCCGTAGACGGTCATGCCCAGGGCGCGGCCGACCCGGGCGCAGGCCCGACCGATCCTGCCCAGGCCGACGACGGTCAGCGTACCGCCGGTCGAGCGGATGACATCGTGGGGCTGCCAGAGATGCGCCCTTTGCTGGTCGTGATAGCGGAAGAAACGGCAGTTGATCGCAATCAGGCGACCGATGGCGAACTGCGCCATCGCCTCGTCCTGCACGCCACCGGCGTTGCGCACGAGTACCTTTTCGGGATTCCAGGGGGCGAGATGGTTGATGCCGGCGCCCGAGACATGGATGAAACGCAGCGAAGGTTGCGCCAACAGGGCCTCGCGCAGAAAGGGCCGGCGTTCGAAGCGCTCGGTGTAGGCGACGTGATGGTCGCCGCGCGCGGCATCCGGCAGGGCGTCGAAGCTGTCGCACGTCGTGATGACGGCGTCGGGGTGGCGTTCGGCGACCGCGCGCGCCACCATCCCGGGCCGCTCGGCGTGAACGAGAATGCGCAAGGGTCCGGCCATCCCGTGTCTTTCCTCCTCGAAGGGCACAACCATACCAGTGCTCCCGTCGTGTGTGTCGAGGGGGCCCGCGCCGAAGAAGGAGGAAACCGCGATGGCACGCCTCGAATTCCTGTACCTCAACCGTCATGAGGTCGAGGGGCTCCTGCCCGACGTGTCGATCGCCATGGAGATCGTTGAACAGGGCCTCGTGGCGCACGGTCGCGGCGATGTCGTGATGCCGCCCAAGGCGCATATCCATCTCGACGAGCACTACAACGGCCACTTCAACGTGCTGCCCGGCTATGCCGGTCACATCGACCGCGCCGGAGTGAAGGTGGTGGGCGACTACGTCGACAACTGGAAACACGGCCTGCCCTCGGAGGTGGCGCTCCTTTCCCTCTACGAGCCGCGGACCGGCGTCCCGCTGTGCCTTCTCGATGCAACCGCGACGACGTGGCTCAGAACCGGCGCGGTAACCGGAATCGGCGTGGACCACCTCGCACGCAAGGATGCGGGAATTCTCGCTCACCTGGGCGCGCGCGGCACAGCGTTCTCCAACATCGCGGCGATTGCGGCGCGGCGTCCCCTGGTGGAGGTACGCATTGCGAGCGCCCGAAGCGAAACCCGCGAGGCGCTTGCCCGCAAGGTCGAGGACGAGCTTTCGTTGCGGGCCCATCCCATCTCCAGCGCTCACGCCGCGGCCGATGGCGCCGACATCGTGGTCGAGGCCACGCGCCTGGAACGGCCCGAGGTCCTCGTGCGCGACGATGTGCTCAAACCAGGGTCGCTTCTGGTCGCCTACGGCTGGGTCATGGCGGTCGACCCGGCAAGCGCCACGGCCTGCGACAAGCTCGTGGTCGACGACTGGGAGCAGTGCACGAAGGGCGGCACCTTCCATCCCCTGATTCGCGATCGCGTCCTGACGCGCGACTCCGTCTGGGGCGAGATTGGCGAGATCTGTTGCGGCGACAAGCCCGGGCGCATGAACGAAAGCGAGAGAATCACCTTCTGGCACCGCGGCTTTGCCATCAGCGATGTCGTGCTCGGACACTGGATACACGAGCGGGCCCTGCAGGAAGGAGCGGGCCAGCGCCTCCTCCTGTGGGACGGTCCCGACGAGTGAGCCTGCCGGAGCGAGGAAGGGCAGGTGGTCCGCGTACTCCGCGAACCGTGACCGGAAATGCGGCGTTATCCGCCGGCGGACGTGGTGCGGCCACTCAAGGGCGTGCGCCTGGCGTGGTAGTCTGCCAAGCGGCTGCCAGGAGAGCGCGTCATGGCCCGGCTGAATGACAAGGTTGCTGCGGGGGACATCATCGTCATCGACGGGGGGATGGGGACCGAACTCGAGCGTCGCGGCGTGCCCATGCACGCGCAGACATGGGCGGGTGCGGCACTGGTCGACTACCCGGACGCCGTGGTCGACGTGCATGCAGACTTCATTCGCGCCGGCGCGGAGGTCATCATCACCAACACGTTCGGTGCCTCACCTCACATGCTCCGGGCGATGGGCCATGGCGAGCGTGCTGAGGCGATCATCCGCGGTTCGGTCGATCTTGCCAAACGCGCGCGCGATCAGGTCGGGCGCGACGTGGCCATCGCGGGATCGATCTCGACCATGGCGGCCGGCGGAGACCTTACCGATCCGGGCAACTGCCTTTCCGATGACGAGATTGCCGACAGCCTGGGCCGCATGGCACGAGCGCTCGCCGACGGCGGCTGCGACGTGATTGCCCTGGAGATGATGCGGGACACGGTCTGCGCGCCCGTTGCCATGCTCTGTGCCAAGGAAACGGGCCTGCCGGTCTGGCTGGGTCTCTCGTGCACGCGTGAGAGAGACAGCGGTGACCTGGTCGCGTTCGATGTTCCCGAAAACCGATTTGCCGACACCGTGGCGGCCATGGTGCCGCTCGAACCGGACCTGGTGAGCGTGATGCACAGCGATGTCGACGTGACGGACGACGCCATCGATGCCCTGGCGCCGCACTGGAACGGACCGCTCGGCGTCTATCCCGAAGCGGGCTACTTCGAAATGCCGCACTGGCACTTCGTCAACGTGATCGCGCCCGATGCGCTTGTCGAGCGGGCCCGAGCCTGGGCCGGCAAGGGTGTGACACTCTTCGGAGGCTGCTGTGGCCTTGGCCCGGCGCACATTGCCGCCCTTGACGGTGCCCGCGAGAGTCTCGAGGCAAGCCGCCGCCGCGACTGACAAGAAGGCCATGTGCCGAGTGGTCGAGCGGGCTCACTTGTCTGCTGAAACCGGATGTGGCACACGGCAACAACGTCTCCGTCGGTCGAACGGGTTGGGTGTTTCCCCGCAACCATGAAAGAACCGTTGCGGAGGCAACACCTTCCCTGCGAACGGACGTCGCAAGGAATGCGCGGGACTTGACATCGGCGGCCTCGCAAACCATATAGTACCGCATTGGTCCTGATTGGCAGGTGCCCATGATACGATTGTCCCGCATGACCGA
The DNA here is from genome assembly GCA_965213815.1 of Alphaproteobacteria bacterium. GTDB lineage: Bacteria > Pseudomonadota > Alphaproteobacteria > SP197 > SP197 > SP197. The sequence continues at coordinate 131,650 of OZ243917.1, forward strand.
CTACGGTGTCGTCGTCATGACCTATATGGCGTGGCACGGGAGCGAAACGCTCTCCGCCCACCAGGTGGCCACGGCCACCGGACTGCCGGAAGCCACGGCCGGCAAGCTCCTCAAGCTCTTCGCACGCGCCGGCCTCCTCAAGAGCCGGCGTGGCGCCCGTGGCGGATACGCCCTGACCAGCAGTCCCGAAGAGATCTCCCTGGCCCGCGTTGTCGAGGCTGTCGAGGGGCCGATTGCCCTCACCCTGTGCGTCGACGACCACCCGGGTCAGTGCGATGTCGAGGCACTCTGCCCCATGCGTGGAGGCTGGAACCAGATCAACACCGCCCTGCGCGATGCCTTTGAAGGAGTCTCTCTCGCTGCCATGACCGCACCCACCATGCCCCTTGCGGGGCTCCGTCACGCGGAGGCCTGACCCATGGCCATCGTGCAGGAAACCATCGATACCGTCCGCGAGGCCACCGGCGCCTACAAGCACGGCTTTGTCACCGACATCGAAACCGAGCGGGCGCCGACGGGTCTCTCGGAAGACACCATCCGCTTCATCTCGGCGAAGAAGGAGGAGCCCGACTGGCTTCTCCAATGGCGCCTCAAGGCCTACCGCCACTGGCTGACCATGAAGGAGCCGGTGTGGGCGAAGGTCGGCTATGCACCGATCGACTATCAGGCGAGTTCCTACTACGCGGCGCCGAAGTCAGCCGCCGACGGACCGACGAGTCTCGACGAGGTCGACCCCGAACTCCTCGAGACCTATGCCAAGCTCGGTATCCCGTTGAAGGAACAGGAGGTCCTATCAGGGGTACGCAATGTCGCCGTCGACGCCGTCTTCGACAGCGTCTCGGTGGCCACGACATTCCGCGAACGCCTGGAGAAGGACGGCATCCTCTTCTGTTCGATCTCGGATGCCGTCAGGGAGCACCCGGAACTGGTCCGCAAGTACCTCGGTTCGGTGGTGCCCGCGACCGACAATTTCTTTGCCACGCTCAATTCGGCAGTCTTCACCGACGGGTCGTTCTGCTACATCCCGCCGAATACGCGCTGCCCGATGGAGCTCTCCACCTACTTTCGCATCAACGCCTCCCAGACGGGCCAGTTCGAGCGCACCCTGGTGATCGCCGACAGGGGGAGCTACGTCAGCTATCTCGAAGGCTGCACCGCGCCGCAGCGCGACGAGAACCAGTTGCACGCCGCCGTCGTCGAACTGGTGGCGCTCGACGATGCCGAGATCAAGTACTCGACCGTGCAGAACTGGTACCCCGGCGACGAGGAGGGCCGGGGCGGCATCTACAACTTCGTCACCAAGCGGGGATTGTGCGAGAAGCGCGCCAGGATCTCGTGGACCCAGGTGGAAACCGGATCCGCCATCACCTGGAAGTATCCCAGCTGCGTCCTCAAGGGCGATGACAGCGTCGGCGAGTTCTATTCCGTCGCCATCACCAACAATCGCCAACAGGCCGATACCGGAACGAAGATGCTCCATGTCGGCAGGAACACGAGGAGCAGGGTCATCGCCAAGGGCGTGTCCGCCGGGCATTCGCAGAGCACCTACCGCGGCCGCATCCGCATCAATCCCATGGCCCACGGCGCCAGGAACTACACCCAGTGCGATTCGCTGCTGATCGGCGATGAGTGCGCCGCCCACACCGTTCCCTATATCGAGGCGCGCAACCAGAGCGCCCAGGTCGAGCACGAGGCCACGACATCGAAGGTGTCGGAGGACCAGATCTTCTACTGCCGCCAGCGCGGCATTCCGGAAGAGGAGGCGCTCACCCTGATCATCAACGGCTTCTGCCGCGAGGTCCTTCAGGAACTGCCCATGGAGTTCGCCGTGGAAGCCCAGAAGCTCGTCGGCATCAGCCTCGAGGGAAGTGTGGGATGACGATGGACATGAACGCCGACACGACCCTGCTTGTCGTCGACAATCTGCGCGTGGCCGTGGAGGGCGAGGAGATTCTCAAGGGGATCAACCTCTCCATCGGCACAGGAGAGGTCCATGCCATCATGGGCCCCAACGGGTCGGGCAAGTCGACGCTCTCCCATGTGCTGGCCGGCCGTGACGGCTACCAGGTGACCGAGGGCCGGGTTCTCTACAAGGGACAGGACCTCCTGGAGATGGAGCCCGAGGAGCGGGCCCAGGCGGGTCTCTTCCTCGCTTTCCAGTATCCGGTGGAGATCCCCGGCGTGCCGACGGTGAGCTTTCTCAAGCACGCCATGAATTCCGTGCGCAAGGCGCGGGGCCTCAACACACTCGACGCCTTCGAGTTCAAGAAGATCATGGATGCCCGGCTGGCAGACCTGCGGATCGACAACGCCATGGTGCGCCGGCCACTCAACGCCGGATTCTCCGGCGGCGAGAAGAAGCGCATGGAGATTCTCCAGATGGCCTTGCTGGAACCGCAGCTCACCATCCTCGATGAAACCGATTCCGGTCTCGACATCGATGCCCTCAAGGTGGTGGCCGACGGCGTCAATGCCATGCGCTCGACCGATCGCGCCTCGCTGGTCATTACCCACTACCAGCGCCTCCTGAACCACATCGTTCCGGATCGCGTGCATGTCCTGGCCGGAGGCCGGATCGTCAGGAGCGGGGACCCGTCGCTTGCGCTGGAACTCGAGGAGAGCGGATACGGCGACATGGTGACGGCGGCCTGACCATGAGCGGCGAACCGACAGGTCTGCTCCATTCCGGCGACGCGGCACCCCTTCCCGGCGCCGGCAGCACCTGGATCGATTCCCTGCGCGAGGCCGGCGCCAGGCGATTCTCCGGCCTCGGCCTCCCCACCCGCAAGGTCGAGGACTGGAAGTACACCGATCTGAGGGCGCTTTCCGGATCGCACTGGAGCATGCCTGCGGAACCGGTGGACCCACCGGACATCGGCGACGACGCGTGCGCGGTTCTCGTCAACGGTTGCTGGACGGGCGGCCGTCAGCCATTGCCTGACGGCGTCGAACTGGTGTCCCTTGCCCGCGCCATCGAGGACGCAGACGACGTTCTCCAGCGCCATCTGGGGAGCGTCGCCAGTCTCGCGCGCAAGCACTTCGTTGCTCTCAACACCGCCTGGCTCGCCGACGGACTGGTCCTCAAGGTTGCCGATGGCGTCGCCATCGACGAACCGCTCAGGGTCACCCTTGTCGGGGCTCCCGGAGCGCGACGCGCGGCATGGCATCCGCGCAACCTCATCGTGCTGGGACGCGAGGCGTCACTCACCCTCGTGGCCCGCCATGTCGGCACTGGCGACTACCTTGCCAACCTGGTCGAGGAGGTGGTCCTGGACCGCGGGGCCCGCCTGCGTCACTACCGGGTGCAGGACGATTCGCCCGAGGCCGTACATGTCTCGACCACGGAAGTGAAGGTTGCCGGCGATGCCGCCTACGAGAGCTTCGTGCTGGCCACGGGCGCCGGTGTGGGACGCAACCAGATTGCCGTCGAACTCGGCGAACCGGGTGCTTCGGTCCGCCTCGACGGAGCCTGCCTGGGGCGCCATCGCCAGCAACTCGACACCACCACCGTCATCGACCATGCCGCACCCCGGTGCCACAGCCGGGAAGCCTATCGTTACATCCTGGACGACAGCGCGAAGGGCATCTTCCAGGGCCGGGTCACCGTGCGCAAGCATGCCGGCGGCACCGACAGCCACCAGTCCAGCAAGGCCCTGTTGCTGTCGGGCAGGGCCGGGGTCGACGCCAAGCCGGAACTGGAAATCTATGCCGAGGACGTCAGGTGCGGTCACGGCGCCACGGTGGGCGAGATCGATCAGGACGCGCTGTTCTACCTGCGCAGCCGGGGCATCGCCCTCGACGAGGCCCGCAACCTCCTCATTGGCGCCTTCATCGAGGGCGCCCTGGAGACCATTACGTCGCTCGAGGTACAGGCGCTGATGCGCAATCATGCCCTGGCCTGGAGAACGCGGGCATGACGATGACTGCCGCCGTCGCCACCACCGGCATCGCCTTCGACAGCTCCCTCGTGCGGGCGGACTTTCCCATACTCTCGCGCCAGGTGCGCGGCCGTCCGCTGGTCTATCTCGACAGCGCCGCCAGCGCCCAGAAACCCCGCCAGGTCATCGATGCCGAACGCCGCCTTTACGAGGAGGAGTACGCGAACGTCCATCGCGGCGTGCACTGGCTCTCCCAGACCGCCACCGAGAGATTCGAGGAGGCGCGGACGTCCGTTCGCCGCTTCATCAACGCCCGGGATGATCGGGAAGTGGTCTTCGTGCGTGGCGGGACCGAAGGCATCAACCTGGTGGCGCAGAGCTGGGGGCGGACCAATCTGCAGGAAGGCGACAGGGTCCTGATCTCGACTCTCGAGCACCACGCCAACATCGTGCCATGGCACCTGCTTGCCGATGAGAGAGGGCTCGTGATCGAGGCGATTCCCATCCGCGACGACGGCCAGATCGACATGGACGCCTACCGCCGCCAGCTGGACGGGAAGGTGAAGCTGGTGGCTCTCACGCAGATGTCCAACGCCCTTGGCATCATCACTCCTGCCGCCGACATGATCCGCATGGCCCACGATGCCGGCGCCAGGGTCATGCTCGACAGTTGCCAGGCGATCAGCCACGGCGCGGTGGATGTCCAGGCCCTGGACTGCGATTTCATGGTGTTTTCAGGCCACAAGATCTACGGGCCCACAGGTATCGGTGTCCTCTACGGCAAGGCCGAACTTCTCGAGAAGATGCCGCCATGGCAGGGCGGCGGCGAAATGATCGCCCGGGTCACCCTGGAACGCTCGACCTTCAAGGGTATTCCCCACCGTTTCGAGGCCGGTACCCCGGCGATCGCCCAGGCTGTCGGGCTCAAGGCCGCCATCGACTATGTCACGGATCTTGGCATGGAGAGGATCGCCGACCACGAAGCCATGCTGCATGCATGGGCCGTGGAGCGTCTTTCCGCCATCGATGGCGTGACCATCCTGGGCACACATCCCGCCAGGGCGGCCATTGTCTCGTTCACGATGGACGGCATCCATCCCCACGATGTCGGCACCATCGTCGATCACGAAGGGGTTGCGGTGCGTGTCGGTCACCACTGCGCCCAGCCCCTGATGGACCGCTTCGATGTCGCCGCCACGGTGCGCGCCTCATTCGCTCTCTACAACACCACCGACGAAGTCGACGCCCTGGCAGCGGCACTGGAACAGGCGAGGACCCTGTTTTCGTGATGGACGATCTGCGCGAACTCTACCAGGAAGTGATCCTCGATCACGGCAGGAATCCGAGGAACTGCCGTCATCCCGAGGATCACAGCCATGAGTCGGAAGGCGACAACCCGATGTGCGGCGATCGCCTGTCGGTCTACCTGAAGATCGACGATGACGGGACCATCCGGGATGCGGCCTTCGAGGGACGAGGCTGCGCCATTTCCGTTGCGTCGGCGTCGATCATGACGGAGATGCTGCCGGGCCTGAACGAGACCCAGGCGCGTCGTCTCTTCGACTGCTTTCACCAGCTCGTCACAGGACAGGATATCAACACCGATAACGGCAACCTCGACAAGCTGGTCGTCATGTCGGGCGTGCGCAACTATCCCGTGCGGATCAAGTGCGCGACCCTCGCCTGGCACGCCATGACGGCCGCCATGGACGGCAAGGCCACGGCAACGACGGAGTAGACCATGGAATCCGACAAGCCACACACGACGGCCTCCGCCAGCCTCCATGAGAGCTGGACACCGGAAGCGGAGGTTGATCCCCACAGCATTCCCCAAGCGGAAGGCGAACCGCTCATCGGCGACATCGTCGATTCGATTCGCACGGTGTATGATCCGGAGATACCGGTGAATATCTACGATCTGGGTCTCATCTATGCTATCGATTCGAAGCCTGATGGCACGGTGCGCATCGAGATGACGCTCACCACGCCGGGCTGCCCGGTGGCGGAAGACATCCCCGTGTGGATACGCGATGCCGTTTCAGGGGTTGATCGCGCGACGGATGTCCTTGTCGACATTGTCTGGGACCCTCCCTGGGATCCGTCGATGATGTCGGACTACGCAAGGATCGAACTGGGCTTCTACTGAGCCCTCAAGGACTGGAGAGGAAGCAACCATGTTCGCAACACCCGGCAAGGATCTCATGACCCTGACCGATCGCGCCGCCGAGCGTGTCAAGGCGCTGATGCGCCTCAACGAGAAGGCGATCGGACTCAAGGTCGGAATCAAGATGGCCGGATGCAGCGGCTTTTCCTACACGATGGATTATGCCGAGGAAGCGACCGGCCGGGAGGACACGATCGAATCGAAGGGTGTCAGGCTCTTCATCGACCCTACTGCCTCGATGTTCCTGCTCGGCACCGAGCTCGACTGGAACGAGGACCAGCTGGAGAGCCGTTTTGTCTTCAACAATCCGAACGTGAAGGCCATGTGCGGTTGCGGTGAATCGTTCACCGTTTGAACACCTCGTTCCCGGAGTTTTCCGTCGTGCGCCGTTCCTGCCTTGCCATCCTGGCGATCATTCTTGCCGGAATTGTCCCGGCGCGGGCTGACAGTAAGCCCCTGGGCGAGGCCGACATCGCCCATTACCGATCCGCCTTCTACCACGCCAAGAAGAATCAATGGCGCGATTCGGCGATCTGGGCCTCCAGGGCCTCCGATCCGGTGCTGGTCGACGTCATCAGGTGGATGCGGATGAAGGATGATTGGCGCGCCTCCTTCCACGACATCCGGGCGTTCATGGAGAGCCACCCCGACTGGCCGGCGCAGGACATGCTGCGCCGCAACGCCGAGGACACCATGCCGGAGACTCTCGACAGCTCCAGGGTAATCGCCCACTTCACGCGCTGGCCGCCCCTGACCGACCGCGGCGTGCTGCGCCATATCGCCGCCCTTCTGGACAACAACCGGGAGGACGAGGCCCGGGCGGCAGCCCTCGATGCCTGGCAGCACCACACCTTCAAGGCAGCCCGTGAACGCACGTTTCTCAGAGAGTACGGTGCCTGGCTTGGGCCCGAACAGCACCGGAGCCGTGTTGATCGGCTGATCTGGCAGGATGACACCGCGGCGGCGCGGCGCATTCTGGTGCGCCTGGAAGACGCCGGACTCGCCGCTCTGGGCGAGGCACGCATACGCCTCAGAAACCGGGAATGGGGCGTGGACTCCGCGATCGCCAGGGTTCCCGCACATCTGCATGACGATGAGGCCCTGCTTTTCGAGCGCGTCGACTGGCGCCTGGCGCGGGGGCGCCACGACGCCGCACTGGAACTCGTTCTTCGCCTGCCACACGACATCAGTCAGCCGGACCGGTGGGCAGTGCAGAGGCTGCGCATTGCAGGCGAACTGATGGCCCGGGGCGACATGGCCGGGGCCTACGATGTCGTGGCCGATCATCGCCGGCGCCATGGCGCCTTTCACCACCGCGCCGAGTGGCTGGCCGGATGGATCGCGCTGACCCATCTGGGTGACCCTGTCACGGCACTCGGGCATTTCTCGTGGTTCCGTGACCGGGTGAGCCAGCCAATCAGCCTCGCTCGCGGGGCCTACTGGTACGCCAGGGCCGCAGAAGCCAGCGGCGACACGGCTCTCGCCAGCGACTGGTTCGGCCAGGCGGCAGAGCACGCAACGACCTTCTACGGACAGCTTGCCGCCATACGCCAGGGCATCGACATCGTCCTGCCGGTGGCGCCCGTCCTCGATCGGTCGACAGAAGATGAGGGACTGTTTCCGGTCGTCCGCGGGTTGACCGAGGTCAAGCAATGGCGCCTCGCCGAGATCTTCCTCCAGCACATGGCCACGACGGCCTCTTCGGCCGAAGACCTGGAGACCATCGCCGCCGCCGCACTCGATCTGCAGCTGCCTCACGCGGCCGTCAGGGTGGCGAAGACGGCGGCCACCAGGGGCGTGGTCATGCCGGCTGCCGGGTATCCTGTCATCGCCCTGCCGGAAACGGGGAGCGTCGATGGCGACCTGGTGCTCGCCGTCATCAACCGCGAGAGCGAGTTCAACGGCCGCGCCATCTCCGGCAGCGCGGCCTATGGCCTCATGCAACTGCGCCTTGCCACCGCCCGCGCCACTGCGGCACGGCTGGGAGTCGAGACATCACGCGAGCTGCTTCTCGGGAACGCCCGACACAACATCAGACTGGGCACCGCCTACCTCGGCCGCCTGATCGGCAACTACCGCGGCTCCCTCGTTCTGGCCCTTGCCGCCTACAACGGCGGATCGGGAAACGTGGGCAAGTGGATGAAGCGATCGGGCCGTCCCGACGATGCGAATATCGATGCCATAGACTGGATCGAGAGCATTCCCTTCCGCGAGACACGCAACTACGTCCAGCGCGTGATCGAGGCCATGCAGGTCTACCGCATGCTGCGCGGCACAAGACCCGTCGACCTCTTCGCGACGACGGGAAGCTCCTGACCATGACGAGCCAGGGAGGCGACCCATGAATGACGCCGAACTCAACATCATCGACGGAACGCCGCTCGACATGCTGGCAAGCCGCCGCTCGGTCCTTGCCGCGCGGCTGGTCGAACCGGGTCCGGACAAGGAAGAACTGAACCGCATGCTGGAGGTGGCGGTACGCGTTCCCGATCATGGACGCGTTACGCCGTGGCGCCTGCAGGTCCTGTCACGGCGGGCCCAGGAGGAGCTCGGAGACGCCTTCGCCGAGGAGTTCGCGAGGGAGAACCCCGACATCCCGGCGGACCGCCTGCACCTCGAGAGGATCCGTCCGCAGCGTTCCCCGGTTCTCGTCATCGTCTCCAGCCGCATCGTGCCGGACCGCGACGGCGTGCCTCCCGTCGAGCAACTGCTGTCGTGCGGCAATGTCTGCTTCAACCTGCTGCATGCGGCAACGGCACTGGGGTACGCCGCCCAGTGGGTCACCAACTGGCCGGCCTACAACGGGCGCATCAAGACCGTGCTCGGCATTCCGCCGGACGATCACCTGGTCGGCTTCGTCCACATCGGCACTCCGAAGGGCGCCCCCCAGGAACGTCAGCGCCCCGAAATTGGGCACGTGGTCTCCCGCCTCGACCGACTTCCAGGATAACTCTCCGCTTACGCCACTGCGACGGGTCGACATGGTCTCCCCTCTCAACCACCTTCCCGGACAACTCTCGGCTTAAGCCGCCGCGACAGCCGAGGAGGGTGACGTCACGAAGGCCGCACCGTGTCTCATGCCACCCAGATCCTGCACGGCATTGGGACAGGCGTAGGACGAGATCACCGAAGGCGGCAGTTCCACCGTCGGCCAGCGGCCGGCGAGCGCCTCCCGGACCTCAGCCTCGAGGCGCGTATCCACCGTCACCAGGTCTTCGCCGCTGACATCGATCCGCGGCGTGTGGAACGCCTCTTCCAGTGTCATGGAGTAATCAACCAGCATCGACACGAGCTGGAAGATCGCCGGGAAGATGCGCCGACCACCGGACGCTCCGAGCGCCACGTTGCCGGCCGGCGATCCCGTCACGATGGTGGGGCACATGTTCGAGAGCGGCTGCCGGCCGGGCGCCAGGGAATTGGGCCGGCCGGGTCTGGGATCAAACCACATGACGCCGTTGTTCATCAGCAGGCCCGTGCGGGGCAGCATGACGCGGCTGCCGAAGACCGAAAGAAGGGTCTGGGTGAGGGCGACCATGGTGCCCTTGCCATCGACCACACTCAAATGCGTCGTCGACCCCTTCCCCGCTCCCCAGCCCATGGTGGAAAGCCGGTGATGATAGGCCCCGAAAAGCGTGTCGGCCCACGCCTCGAACGAAGCAGAACCGGGCGCCGCCCCCTGACCATCCCACGCGGCGACGAGACGCGAAAGCGCATCGATGAGGGTCGGTCCGGCGTTGAGACCGGGCGGCACGTTGACCCCGGCGCCACGGTAGGTGGCGCTCAAGGCGGGCGTAACCGTTGCCCTGCAACGCCGGAGATCCTCGAGGCGGACCCGTGATCCCGCCTCCTCAAGATCGGCGACGAGGAGGCGGGCGAGATCGCCGTGATAGAAATCCTCCACACCCGCATCGCGCAGCCGTTCCAGGGAGGCGACAAGGGCCTCATTCGCGAGAGTCGCGAGATCGCCCTGATCGACACTCGCCGCCGGCAACCCCCCGGGCAGAAAGTGGTCGCGGCCGGTCGGGAACGCCGCGAGGCCGCGCGCCTCGAGTGCGATCCTCAAGGTGGTGTGCCAGTCGACCTTGAGGCCCCTCCTGGCAAGATCGATGGCGGGAGCGAGGACCTCGGCCAGCGGCATGGTGCCGAAGCGCTCCAGGGCGGCGGCCATGCCGGCGGCCTGGGTCGGAACGGCGATGGAGAGCGGCCCCTGGACATTGCGGTCGTCCAGCACCCGGGGCCAGCCGAAGAGATCGTCGTCGGCACCACCCTCTTCCTCGACAGGATAGTCCGCCGGATCGAGGTCAAGGGGAGCCCGCGTGTGAAAGTCGACGGCGTGACAGTCGCCGGCAGCATCGAGGACCATCATGTAGCCGCAGCCCCCGAGTCCGCTCATCCACGGCTCGACCACACCCAGCGCAAAGCTCGTCGCCACCGCGGCATCGACCGCGTTGCCTCCGGCCTTCAAGACCTCCGCGCCGACAGCCGATGCCTCGTAGTGCTGGCTGGCGACCACTCCCGCCCGGCTGGCAACCGCCGGCTTGGTGATGCGCCAGGTTTCCTCAAGTGTCCACGTCATGGCTGGAAGCGCTCCGGATGGAAGAATGGAGGATAGAGAATAGGTCGGGTATCGTTGGGCCGTCATCCCCCGTGACGGGAGTTCGTGGCCGATGGACCTGTTCAGCAGCACCTTCAAGTCTGACCCCTACTGGTGGGAAGACGCGCCGCCCACCCGTCACGACACGCCATCGCTTCCCTCCGAAATCGACGTGGCGATCGTCGGCAGCGGCTACACCGGTCTCAACGCCGCCATCGTCCTGGCGCGGGCCGGACGCAGCGTTATCGTCCTCGAGGCCGAAGAAACCGCCTGGGGATGCAGTTCACGCAACGGCGGCCAGATCAGCCCCGGCGTCAAGCCCGGCGTCGCCAAACTCGAGCGGCGGTACGGGCGTGAGGCGGCTCACGCCATCCTTCACGAGGGGCATGCCAGTCTCGACTTCCTTGGCGATTTCGTCGCCCGCGAAGAGATCGACTGCGACTACCAGCATTGCGGCCGTTTCATCGGTGTCCACCGTCCCGACCGCTACGACTCCATGGCGGCGCATTTCAGGGAATCGTCCCGCATCGTCCCCTTCGAATGGCACATGGTCCCGGCCGCCGAGACGATGGACGAACTCGGCACCAAGACCTATCACGGAGGCGCCGTCCTGCCGGCCCACGCCAGTCTTCACCCGGCCCGCTACGCCTCAGGCCTCGCCAGCCGTGCGACCGAAGCCGGGGCCGTGATCGCCACCTCAACACACGTCAACGGCATTGCGCCCGAAAACGGTCGAGTCACGATCAGGACCCGTCGCGGCACCATCCAGGCCCGGGACGTCATCGTCGCCACCAACGGCTACACAGGAGAAGTCACTCCCGGACTTCGCCGTCGCGTCATCCCCATCGGCAGCTATGTCATCGCCACCGAGCCCATCGACCGCGCCGTCATGCAGCGCATCATGCCGAAGAAGCGGGTGATCTCCGACACCCGCAAGGTGGTCTACTACTATCGCCCCTCGCCCGATCACACGCGGGTGGTCTTCGGCGGCCGCGTCGCCCTGGGCGAAACCGATCCGAAGGTGAGTGCGCCACGTCTCCACAGGGTCGTTAGCGACCTCTTTCCGGAGCTCAAGGACATCAGGATCTCGCACAGCTGGATGGGATTCGTCGCCTATACCTTCGATGAGATCCCGCACATCGGCCAGCATGACGGTGTCTGGTTCGCCACCGGCTACTGCGGATCCGGCGTGGCCTGGGCGAGCTATCTCGGTCACCGCCTGGGCCACAAGGTCCTGGGCAACGCCGAGGGCCGCACGGCCTTCGACGACATGACCTTTCCGACCCGTCCGCTCTACACCGGGAGACCCTGGTTCCTCGGCTTCGCCCTCGCCTGGCACAAGACGATGGATCGCTGGGGTCCCTGACGCGGTGGAAGTTCGCCGGCCGACCGGATAGGGTCCGGCCCATGTACTTCGACCCTCGACTGTGGGCGTTCACCGAAGGTGTGCGCAGCCGCATGGTGTTCTCCTTCATCGTTGGCCTCGCTGCGGCATGCGTCGGCGTGGCCCGTCTGGCGCTCCTTGGCTGGCTGATCGCCCTGGTGTTCGAGGGCCGCCCCTTCGCGGACCTTGTTGCGCCCATGGCCATCGTCGCCGGCGTGATGGTGGCCCGCGGTCTCCTCGAATACGTGCGCGTCATGGTCGCCCACGAAACGGCGGCCCGCGTGCAGATCGCCATCCGCAAGAGAATCTACGACAAGGCCGTGATCCTGGGCCCCGCCTGGTTCGGCCAACAGCGCACCGGGGACGTGGTGCTGTCGGTGGTCGACGGCGTGGAACAGCTCGAGACCTATTTCGGCGAGTTCCTTCCCACGCTTCTGATCGCCATCGTCACACCGATCGCCATCTTCTCCTTCGTCGCCTTTCTCGACCTGCCGGTTGCCGCCGTCCTCGTCACCGGAGCCGTCCTCGCCCTCGTCCTGCCGATGGCCTTCCACCGCCTCGACTACCGGGCGAGCATCGAGCGCTCACGGGCCTACAGCGAGTTTGGCGCCGAGTTCCTCGATGCCGTGCAGGGGCTTGCCACACTCAAGGCCTTCGGCCAGAGCACGGCCAAGGCCGTGGCCCTGGCAGCGAAGGCGAAGGCTCTCGCCTTCGGCACGCTTTGGGTGACTGCGGTCAATTCCCTAGGGAGAGGCATCACCGATGCCACGATCGCGGTGGCCGCCGCAGCTGCGCTGGGCTATGGCGCCTGGCGCGTCGAAGCCGGCGTCATGGAGCTTTCCACCCTGCTGATCGTGCTCATGATGGGCGTCGAACTCTTCCGCCCGCTGCGTGACATGAGGACCCAGCTCCACACTGGCATGCTCGGTCAATCGGCGACCGAGGCCATCTTCCGGGTTCTGGACGCCAGCCCTCTCGTCAACGAGCCAACCGCGCCTGAACCAATAGAAGACAGCGCCAACGAGGGTCTTGCCTTCGAAGGCGTCACCTTCACCTATCCAGGCGAGGCGGACACGACCCACGAGGGGCTTTCGTTCTCGCTGGCAAGGGGAGAGAGCGTCGGCATCGTCGGACCGTCAGGCGCCGGCAAGTCCTCCGTCGTGCGCCTGCTGCTGCGGTTCTGGGACCCTGAAAAAGGGTCGATCACGATCGGCGGGCGCGATATCCGGACCATGACCACCGACGACCTGCGCCGGCAAATCGCGGTGGTGAACCAGGACACCTACCTCTTTCATGGCACCGTCGAGGACAACCTGAGGTTCGGCAAGGCGCAAGCGTCCCAGGCCGAAATGGAGGAAGCCTGCCGCCTTGCCAATGCCCACGAGTTCATCTCCGCCCTGCCGTCGGGCTATCAGACCGTGGTCGGCGAACGCGGCATCAGGCTCTCGGGCGGCCAGCGCCAGAGGATCGCCATCGCCCGCGCGGTGCTGCGCGATGCGCCCATCCTCGTCCTCGACGAGGCACTCTCGGCGGTCGATGCCGAAAACGAGGCGGTCATCCAGCAGGCGCTCTTCCGTCTCATGCAGGATCGCACGACGCTGATTCTCGCTCATCGCCTGTCGAGCGTCATCCGGGCCGACAGGATCCTTGTCCTGGGCGAGGGCAGGGTTGTCGAGGAAGGCCCCCACGACGCTCTCATGGAGCGCCGCGGCATCTACTTCTCGCTCATGCACGAACAGGCCTCCGAGCCGCTGGCCAGAAGCGACGATTTCATCATGGCGGGCGAGGCTGCATCCGCGGACCGGGACCAGGACATGGCGGCCCGGGCCGCTGCCGAGGCCGAGCCGACCCACGGGATCCTGCGCGCCGAGGGTCTGGGCTGGAAGGGTGCGGCGGAAGTCCTGCTCGCCTTCGTCGGCAGCGAGCGCCTGCGTCTCGTGCTCACCTTCATCTTCGGCGTGAGCCGCGTCATCAGCTTCATCGGCGTGGGCGTTCTCTCTGCCCTCGTGGTGGCGCGCATCGCCAACTCCGAGCCCTGGTCCGGGCTGCTTGTCTGGCTTGCCATCACCGCGCCTCTGGCCGGAATTCTGCACTGGCTGGAATCGTGGTTCGCCCACGACATGGCGTTTCGCCTGCTGGCGCGCATGCGGGTCCGCCTCTTCGACAAGATCGACAGTCTGGCGCCGGCCTATCTGCTGCGCCGGCGCACCGGCGATCTCTCGGCCATGGCGACCCAGGATATCGAGACCATCGAATCGTTCTACGCCCACACCGTGGCACCGGCCTTCGTGGCGGTGCTGGCTCCCGCCGTCGTGATCGGTGTCCTGGTGTGGTTCGGCTGGCCCATGGCGCTGGCCCTCGTTCCCTTCCTTGCCATCGTCGCACTCTCTCCGGTCATGCTGCGCGGCCGCCTCGACACACTGGGATCACAGGCCCGCGAGGCCCTGGGCGAACTCAACGCGTTCACCGCCGACTCGATTCAGGGGTTGGGCGAAATCCTCGCTTTCCGGCAAATCGGCGAACGTCGCGGCAACTTTGTCTCCATTGCCGAAGCGGTCTACCGGGCGCGTCTTCCCTTCTTCCGCGATCTCACCATTCAGATGGCCATCCTCGAGGTGGCAACGGGTCTGGGCGGTCTGGCGATCATTGTCACCGGCGCCGCCATGGTGACCTCGGGTACGCTCGACGGCAGCCTGCTCCCCTTCTTCACGCTGCTCGCCATGGCGTCCTTCCTGCCGGTGAGCGAAATCGCCCACATCGGCCGTCAGCTCGCCGACACCCTCGGCGCCGCGCGGCGCCTCTATGCGGTCGATCGCGAGCCCGTGGCCATCGCCGACGGACCAGGTGTCCAATCCGAACGCACCAGCGGCGGCGCGGCGATCACCCTGAAGCACGTCTTCTACACCTATCCGGGCCGCACTGAGCCCGCCGTCGCAGACGTCGACATCCAGATTCCGGCAGGCTCCACGGTGGCCCTCGTCGGCCCCAGCGGCGCCGGCAAGACAACCATGGCCCACCTGCTGATGAGGTTCTGGGACTGTGACGAGGGGCGTATCACCCTCGATGGCGACGACATCAGGGACTACCGCCTCGATGACCTGAGATCCCACACGGCCCTGGTGGCTCAGGACACCTTCCTCTTCAACGACACCCTCAAGGCCAACATCCTGATTGCCCGCCCCGACGCCAGCGACGATGACCTCCGAGAAGCCATCGCCAACGCCTCTCTCGACGATGTCGTGGCGAGCCTCCGCGACGGTCTCGACACCCGGCTCGGAGAGCGTGGCGCCCGGTTGTCCGGCGGTCAGCGCCAGCGCGTCGCCATCGCCCGCGCCTTCCTGAAAGACGCGCCCATCCTCATTCTCGACGAGGCGACAAGCCATCTCGATGCCGTCAACGAGATGGCGGTCCGCCGGGCGCTCACCAGGCTCATGACCGACCGCACAACCCTCGTCATCGCCCATCGCCTCTCCACAATCCGCAACGCCGACATCATCGTCGCCATGGAGAACGGCCGCATCGTCGAGCAGGGAAGCCACGACGACCTCGCATCAAACGATGGACTCTACTCCCGCCTCGTCAGGCACCAGATGGCCACCGCCCGCGCCGCCTGACAGTCCATTGAGTATTCCGGAAGGTTACGCTCGACCTGGGTTTCCCGGCATGCGCAACCGCCTGCCCTCTTCCTCGGCGACCATCGGATCCAGGAAGGCGTTGCAGTCATCAAGTTCACGCCTGGTCTCGTCAATCGAGCGCCAGTCGACGGCTGCAGTCCATCTTTGAGCATAGTCGAGCATGCGGATCAGGGGTTCGGGTCGACCGGTTTGGGAAAGCGCCTTCAGCGCTGAGAGATAGTTGGCACGGTAGACGGTCGGCACGATGATGCGTTCTTCGCCGGCCACCGCCAGTTCGACGTTCATCATGATCCGTGCCGTCCTGCCGTTTCCGTCGGAAAACGGATGGACCTCGGAAATGAGGAACGTCATGAAGACCGCTCGCTGGAAGGGGGTTTCCAGGCTCCGGAACAGGTCGAATCCCTGCGCCAGTGTGCCGGCAACGAGGTCCGGCGCGACGAAGACGGTGGAGCCGGCGCGATTCTCCGCGGTCTTGAAGGTTCCCGGCCCCTTGTCGGGTCGACCTCCCATGATCGATCCGTGTCGGGCCTTGAGAAGCGTTGTCAGCGCGACAACATCTGCCGGTGTGCGGGACATCTCCCGAAGGTCCGACACGATGCGCCAGGTGCCCAGGATATCGTGCGCGTCCGCCGGACGCTCGTCAGGGATGACGCCGCGAAACACGATATCGGCGGCCTCCTCGACAGCAAACTCGGTACCCTCGATGAAGTTCGAGAAGTAGGCTTCAAAGAAGGCGAGCGTCGCATGACCCTCGGATCCGCGATCGGGCGCGATGCGAGAGATCGGGGGATGGTCGCGCAGGGCCGCGTGAAGGGTCCGGAACAGCACCAGGCGGTCCGGGTCGTATGGCCGGCCCAAATGGCGCGCCACAGCGGCCGGTGAGGTCAGCTCCGCCTCGCGGGTACCCAGCAGGGCGCCGATCATCGCTTCCAGAGCCGAAGCTTCCTCCTTGAGGTCGAGGGGAGAAGCCAGGGAACGGATTTCGTCACGCAGCCGGTTTGCCGCATCGTCACCCGAACGGCGGATGAGGGTATCAAGCCGTTCCTCGATGCCGGCTCGGCCAAGGGTGCGGGCCACGAGCCCGCGACGCGCTCGCGATGGACGCATGTTCTCCAGATAGGCCCGCGCCACAGAACTCAGGAAGAGGTCGGACAGAAACGGTCGGTCGGTCGAAAACGGTCCTCGACCACGCCGGGGTCGCAGCTTCAGGCCCGGCAGTGCAATCTCCTGCCCGCGTTCGGTAATCAGACAGACCGAGCCGTCGCTCGCCGGTGCGTTCTCCAGTGCAGTCCGGTCAGCAACAAGCGCTCCCGGGAAGTACCCGGCGACGATGTTCCACACGTTGCGGGCAACGATCGCTTCAGGAGGATCGGTCATGTTGCGGGTATAGAGCCGTGATCCCAGCTTGCGCAGCTTTCCCTGCCTCACCCCGCGCGACACTGCCTGGGTGATGTGCTTGTCGGATACGAATGCCTCCGGCATACGCTCCAGCGCCCTGGCAAGGGATATTCCTGGCATAAGCCCTCCTTCCAGCACGAAACTAACGACATATGTCCCAATACAGAAGAGTTTTGGCGACTTTTGTCTGCATAAGCGCAACAGTCTGAATGCCTCACCGTTTCAGGAAATCGAGTGTGTCGCCACCTGGAACGTTGCAGACCTGTCATCTGGACGCTGCTGACTCGGATTCCGCTGCCAATCGTGCATGCAGATTGGTTGCCACCAGTATGATGCCCTGACAGTGGCGTGGCTGATTTGGGCTGCGGCGGCGCCTCACGCGTCGGTTCCAACTGGGAAACATCACTGCTACCCGTTGCGGAACGGGCCTGGCCCGTTCTGTCATGACACGGCAGAACTGGCAGCGCCTTGAGTTCTCCAGAGAGGGGCGCGGCGATTCTCGCGCTCGGAATCGACGAGCGTCGTGGCGACGTACCGCACGAACGCAGAGTCTTCTTTACCGAACCAGGATCTCGACACGCCCGAAGCCCTGCACGTGGCGCATCTTGCAACGCGGTCTCGACCTTGTGACCCGAAATCTCAAGGCGTTCGCATTAGGCCCGGACCTTTAGCCGGTGCAGGGTTCCGGCGGGCATGCGGGTCTTCGGGTGCTCCTCTATTCGGGGAATCCCTTCGAGCTGCTGACCCTCAAGCGGAGTAGCGAGGCGGGGCAGGGAATTCCCGGCCCCGCCTCAAGGTCGTGATGATCAGGCGAACCACCAGCGGTGAGCGGAACGGGCGCCGTCACATTCCCAGCTTGCTGCGACACTCGGACCATGGCGCACGTTGCTGCGCCTTGCGTAAACGAAGTTCACGAAGAGCGGGACGATGGTGCCACCGTCGTCACGGGCGATCTGGCACATCTCGCGATACATCTCGGCGCGCCGCGTCTCGTCAAGTTCCGCCTTCGCCATCAGCAGGAGCTCATTGAACCGTGCATTCTGCCAATGCGCCTCGTTCCACGGGGCGTCGTCCTTGTAGGCGAGAGTGAACATGTTGTCCGGCGTCGGCCGCGCACCCCATTTGACGAACACGAAGGGCTTCTTCAGCCACACGTCCGACCAGTAGCCATCGTTGGGCTCCCGCACGGGCACGAGGTCGATGCCGGCCGCCTTGGCCTGCTCGCTGTAGAGAACGACCATGTCGACGGCACCCGGCAACACGCTGTCAGCCGCCGAAAGCTCGACCCTGAGCGACTCCATGCCGGCCTGCTTGAGGTGATACTTCGCCTTGTCCGGATCATAGGTGCGCTGCTCAATATCCGGCCAGTAGGGCATGTTCGGCGAGACGTGGAAGTCGTTGCCGGGAGTACCGGTGCCGAACAGGATCTTCTCGACGATCTCTTCCCGGTCGATGGCGTGCTTGAGAGCCAGACGGACATCGACGTTGTCGTAGGGCGCGTGGTCGCAGAACATCGGCAGGGTGATGGCCGAACCGCTCGGCACGTTGTCGATCTCGATGTTGGGATCGCGCCCCAGCAGTGTGAGTGTCTTGAGATCGACCGACGAGATGGCGTCGACGTCATCGGTGATCAGCGATGTCTGGCGGGCGTTGGGGTCATTGAGAATGGTGATCTCGATCCCGTCGAACCAGGCCCCTTCGCGGTGCCAGCCGTCATGACGCTCGAGAGTGGCACCGACACCCGGCTCGTTATCGACGATCCGGTAGGGACCGGCTCCGAGGCCGCTTTCCCACTCGACGCCGCCGTCCTCGGTCGCCGGCAGCATGGTGAGATGGTAGTCCGCCATCACCCAGGGGAGATCGGCAAATCCCTGGTCGACTTCGATGACGATCGCATGGTCACCGTCGGCCCTGACATCGGTGACGTTGGAGAGCAGCGGCTTGGCCGCCGATGTCGTGTCGTCACCCCGGTGGTGATTGAGCGAGGCGACCGCATCATTCGACGTGAAGGCGCGGCCATCATGGAATGTCGCGTCCGGGCTGAGTTCGAAGGTCCACACCTTCGCGTCAGGAGAGGCGTTCCACGACACCGCCATGTCGCCGCCAAGCCCGTTGTCGGCCGTGATCTCCGTGAGGTAGCTCCGGAACGTGTGGGCCAGCTGGATCTCGCTGACACTCTGGTACTTGCCCGGGTCAAGCGTATCGGAGGTGTTCCCGTCGTGCAGACCGAGGCGGAACGTGCCGCCGCTCTGCGGCGTCTCGGCCGCAGCGTTCTCGGCCCACAGCGTGGAAGCCGCTGCGATCGTCAGGCCGGCCGCCGATGCCTCCGCCATGAAGTTCCGGCGTGAAATCCTGTTTTGCCTGCCCGCGCGGACAATGCGTTCAAGCAGGGTGCTGTTTTCATGTGACGACATTGTCTGGTCTCCCCATGGTGAGCCTGTTCAGGTCGGACCGGACTTGATCACTCTATTGGTTGCCCGGCTGTCTCGTCACGATACGCGACAGGTGCTGCGTGTGGCAAGGTTGCATGGCCGTGTCCGCCATGGCCCAGGGGTTGGGGTGACAGGGCATCTTGGAATGGAGTACCTTGTTCTCCCGGGATGTGAAGGAGGACGCATGGGTAACGTGACGCGTATCATCATCACCCGGCTGGGCCTCGGCTTGTTGACCCTGCTGGTGATATCCGTCCTCATCTTCGGCGCAGTCGAACTTCTCCCCGGCGACATCGCCCAGGCTGTTCTCGGCCAGGGCGCCACGGAAGAAAACCTGAGGGCGCTGCGGACCGAGCTTGGCCTCGATCGCTCGGCGCCGGTCCGCTACTTCGACTGGCTGTCGGGTGCCATCGTGGGAGATTTCGGGCTCTCGCTTCTGACCCAGTCGTCAGTCACCGACACCATTGCTCCGCGGTTTGCCAACACCCTGTTCCTGGCAGGATACGCCGCGGTCATCGCTGTTCCGATCGCCATCATTCTCGGCGTCATCGTCGCCCTGCTGCGCAACACGCTGTTCGATCGCGTTGCCAATGTCGCCACCCTGACATCGATTTCGTCGCCGGAGTTCTTTCTCGGCTACATCCTGATCCTCTATTTCTCGGTCAAGACCGGCATGTTCCCGGCCATCGCCAAGCTGAGCGATGACCTGACGTTCATTGAACTCCTGGAACGGACCTTCCTGCCGGCGTTGACCATGGTCCTCGTGGTCGTCGCCCACATGATGCGCATGACCCGGGCGGCCATCATCAACCTGCTGGCCTCCCCCTATATCGAGATGGCACGCCTGAAGGGAACGCCGGCCTGGAAGGTGATCGCACGGCATGCGCTGCCCAATGCGTGGGCCCCCATCATCAACGTCGTGGCCCTCAATCTCGCCTACCTCATCACCGGTGTCGTCCTCGTCGAGGTGGTCTTCGTGTATCCCGGCATCGGCCAGCTTCTCGTGGACGCCGTGACCAAGCGCGACTTCCCGGTGGTCCAGGCGTGCTGCCTGATCTTCGCCGCGACGTTCATTCTCCTCAACCTGGCAGCAGACGTGGGCGCCATTCTCACCAATCCGCGCCTGCGCCATCCGAAGTAGGAGGGCGGCCATGAACTACTTTGTCATCGTCTACTATGCCCTCCTCATCGGCGGGTCCTGCCTGGCCGCCTACTTCAAGAGGCGGGAGATCTTCCTCGTTCTCTTCTCGCTGACCCTGGCGTCGTTCGTCATGGGCATCGTCGGCGGGCAGGACGCCCTTTGGGCCGTGTCGATCGCCGCAGGCCTGCTGGCGCTCGCCGGGGGGACGGCCTACGCCTTTCGCGAATTCCTCGTCATCATCAGCGGGGCCCAGACCGCCAAGGCCCTGCGTACGGCGCCCCTGACGGCGTCTTTCGGCATGTTCGTCATCTTCACATACGCCGTACTCGGGATCTTCGCTCCGGTGATCGCACCCTTCGGCGAGGGGGAGGTGATTTCCCAGTCCTTTGCACCGGCCGACGAAAACATGCTGCTGGGCGCCGACCAGCTGGGCCGCGACCTCTTCAGCCGCATCGTCTATGGCGCCAGGAACACCGTGGGACTGGCCCTGATGGCAACGATGATCGCCTTCGTCATCGGCGTGTTTCTCGGCATGGTCGCCGCCGTCAAGGGAGGCTGGTTCGACCAGTTGATGGGACGCATCATTGACGTCGTCATGTCCATCCCCGGATTGATCTTCGCCCTGCTGCTGCTCAGCATCTTCGGCACCAACCTCTTCATCCTGGTCATCATCATCGGCATCATCTATGCACCGCGCGTCTTCCGCCTGACCCGTGCCGTCGCGGGCAACGTGGTGGTCATGGACTACATCGAGGCGGCAAGCCTGCGTGGAGAGGGCATGTGGTACCTCATCCGCAAGGAAATCCTGCCGAACTCGACGGCGCCCCTGATCGCCGAGTTCGGGCTGGAGTTCTGTTTCGTCTTCCTCCTCGTGGCGGGGCTGTCCTTCCTCGGCCTCGGTATCCAGCCGCCCACGGCGGACTGGGGGTCGATGGTGCGCGAGAACGCGACACTCATCTCGTTTGGCGAGATCACGCCACTCATTCCGGCCGCGGCTATCGCCCTGCTGACCGTGGCCGTCAACTTTGTGGTCGACTGGATGCTGTTCCGCTCGTCCGGACTGAAGGAGTGACCGTCATGGCCGACGACAAGCGCGTTCTCCTCAAGATCCAGGGTCTCCGGATCGAGGGCTATTCGGACGAAAAGTGGATCGAGATCGTCCACGGCGTCGATCTGACCCTGAATCGTGGCGAGGTCCTCGGCCTGATCGGCGAATCGGGCGCCGGCAAGTCGACGATCGGACTCGCAGCCATGGGTTTCGCACGGGATGGGTGCCGGATATCGGGGGGTTCGGTCGAGTTCGACGGCATGGAGCTGACCACGACCGCCGAATCCGACCGTCGCGTTCTCAGGGGATCGCGTATTGCCTATGTCGCCCAGTCCGCAGCGGCGTCGTTCAATCCGGCTCACAAGCTGATCGATCAGCACACGGAAGCACCGGTTCACTACCGCATCCGCAAGCGCATGGAGAGCCAGGAGGACGCCATGGAGCTCTACGGGCGCCTGCGTCTTCCCAATCCCCGGGAGATCGGGTTCCGCTACCCGCATCAGGTCTCGGGCGGGCAGCTGCAACGGGCGATGACGGCCATGGCGATGTCCTGCCGGCCGGATCTCATCATTTTCGACGAGCCCACCACGGCGCTCGACGTCACCACGCAGATCGAGGTGCTTGCGGCCATTCGCGACATCGTCGACCAGTTCGATACCGCCGCCATCTACATCACCCACGACCTTGCCGTCGTCGCCCAGATGGCCGACACCATCAAGGTCCTGCTCAAGGGCGACGAGGTCGAGGAAGCGGATACGGCGACCATGCTCGGCGCCCCGAAAGAGGACTACACCAAGACCCTGTGGGCCGTGCGGAGCTTCCAGCGGCCCCAGAAGTCAAGGCCGGCGGATGGCGCCGTTCCGATCGTCACCGTCGACAATGTCGATGCGGCCTATGGCCAGACCAGAGTGCTCGAGGATGTCTCCTTCGACGTCCACGCAGGCATGACCGTCGCAGTGGTGGGAGAGTCTGGTTCCGGAAAGTCGACCGCAGCCCGCTGCATCACCGGACTGTTGCCACCCACCAAGGGGCGCATCCTGTTTTCCGGGGAAGAACTCCCGGCCAGCTTCCGGGCACGATCGAAGAACCAGCTGCGCCAGGCGCAGATGATCTACCAGATGGCCGATACGGCGCTTAATCCCAAGGTCCGGATCAGCGACATCATCGGCCGGCCGGCCGAGTTCTACAGCGGACTGAAGGGGGCGGCGCTGAAGACCCGCGTCGACGAACTCCTCGACCTCATCGAGCTTGAACCGTCCCAGTACTACAGCCGCTTTCCGCCCGAGCTTTCCGGCGGGCAGAAACAGCGGATCGGCATCGCCAGGGCCCTGGCGGCCGAACCCTCCTTCATCATCTGCGACGAGGTGACGAGCGCCCTTGACCAGCTGGTCGCCGAGGGAATCCTGAGGCTTCTCGACCGCCTGCAGGACGAACTCGATCTCGCCTACATGTTCATCACCCACGATCTCGCAACCGTGCGCTCCATCGCCGACGAGGTCGTCGTCATGAAGGAGGGGCGTGTCGTCGAGATGGGCCCCAAGGACGTCATGTTCACGCCACCCCATCACCCCTACACGGATCTCCTGCTCTCCTCGGTGCCGGAAATGGATCCCAACTGGCTCAACACGGTTCTCGAGGAACGCGGCGTCGACAACATCGGCGAGGCGGCCCGGACCTGAATGACGGCCTCATCGATGATCGGCCGGAAAGAATGGTGCCGGCACGGAGTTGATTTCCCGGACATCGGGTGATGCCATCGCCGTGTCAACGGCGATTTCGGGTTCTGCCCTACCGAGTCATGACAAGTCTGGTTGATGGCGTGTCGGGATGGGTGGCGCGCGGTCCGGATTTCGGTGGCCTGGTGGGCGATTTGGTGTCCCGGTGTTGCGCTGGTCATGCCACATGATCTGGTTTCCCGGATCCGGGTCATGGGTGCGGTATGTGTACCCGCCCAGGTGGGCCACCAGGGCCACCGCGTCACCCAGGCGTTGCGGTTCGGCGAGGCCGAAGGTCAGCGCATGGTCGTGCAGGAACGCGAGTTCGGCATCGGTGAACATGAGGTCCGGATCGCAGTCGTGTCATGAGCATGATGCGCCAGGCGATCACGGCGTTGATCGCCACGGCCCGCTGCACTCTGTCTGCGGTGCGGAACAGCAGGTGCTCCACCCTGCAGCCGGACTTGAGCACACGGAACCAGTCTTCGATTTTCCAGCGCTGGAGGTAGAAGACGACGATCTCGGCCGCCTCCCTGGCGGTGGTGACATCGACGCTGGTCAGCAGGAGCCACGATACCGGATCCTCGTCTTCGGGCGCCGCGGCCTCCACGACATGCACGCCGCACGGCCGTATCGGTTCCGCGCCTTCCATGACGGCCGTGGCCGGCAGGGTGACATGCCGGAACCGCAGCTCGCAGCTGGCCAGCCGCTTGCGCCACGCCGCACACGCCCTCTTCCCGGAGAACCGCGCCACCAGTCCGTCAATCTCGATCTCTCCGGAAGTCGCGCTTCCTGGCTCTCTCCCTCTGCCGTTATGGCTGCCAGCCATGCTCTAACGCTGCCAGGACGATGTGTGCGCACGCCTTGGCATCGGATTCCGCCTCGTGGTGTTTGAGCGGTATCCGCAGATGGCTACACACGTCGGGAAGCGTGGTTGGGTAGATCCCCCAGACGGAGCGGGCCAATTTTACGGTACAAACAAATGGCTGTGAAGGCCGACTGAGTTCGTGACTCTGACAACAGGCACCGAGCACACTGCGGTCGAAAGACGCATTGTGGGCAGCAAGAAAGTCAACGTCTCCAAGGGCTGGGTAGACCTCTTTCCAGACCTCGGCAAACGTTGGAGCGCTTCGCACGTCTTTCCATGTCAGGCCGTGGATGTGAGTGAAATGAAACTCTCGCGACGGCGGGCGTATCAGATGGCTCTCCAGAGCCACAATGCGACCAACTCGTACAATCGCGATCCCGACGGCACATGCACTGTCGCGATCGTAGTTGGCGGTCTCGAAATCAATAGCCGCGAAACTGCACGCGTTTCCACGGTTGCCTCTTGTCATCCGTCTGGACCTCCATCATCGCCCGACGGCTGAGCACATTCCCGGATAATCGCAGCCGGCGCAGGTGGAAGTGTCCCGGCGCGCAAGGCGCTTGCCGCAGAACACGTTTCTTGCCTCAACTTCTGCAACTGAGCGCGTCAGACATCATCCTGTCGGGGTGGGCTGTTTGCCTTGTCGCTCCATTTTCATATTGAGGGCCATGCCAATCGCATCGACCTTGATTATGGCCCAGGAGTCGCAGGTTCAAGTCTAGCGGCAGAAGGCGGGCGGGCAAATCAGGTGGAGAGGCCGAGATCGCGCTTTTTGGTGGCGGCCCAGGACTGGATGATGCGGTCGGCAATCATGGCCATGAGCGCCATGGATCCGCCGGCGATGACGCCCTGGCCGAAGCGGGCGTTGGTGAGGCTGTCGTAGACCCACTGGCCAAGGCCCTTGGTGCCGACGAGGGCGGCGATGACGAGCATGGCAAGGGCGAACATCACCACCTGGTTGAGGCCCACCATGATCTCCGGAATGGCCAGCGGCAGGCGGACCTTCCACAGGATCTGGCGTTCGGTGCAGCCCATCATGCGGGCGGCCTCGATGGCCACCGGATCGACCTGGCGAATGCCGTGCTCTGTATAGCGGACCGCCGGCACGATGGCGTACATGATGATGGCGAGAAGGGCCGAGAAATCGCCCACCAGGAACACCATCACGACGGGAATCAGGAAGACGAAGAGCGGCATGGTCTGCAGGGTGTCGTTGATCGGCCGCAGGACGGCGGAGACACGGTCGTTCTGCGCCGCCCAGATCCCGAGCGCCCCTCCGGCGACGAAGCAGATGATGACCGAGGTGGCGGTCAGATAGAACGACAGCATGGCCCTGGGCCACGCTCCGCTCACCAGCATGAAGACCATGCCGAGGAAGGCGAAGAGGGCAACCTTCCAGCCCCCGACCTGCAGGGCGATGAGCGTGATGGCCACGACGAAGACCGGCCACGGTGTTCCCGATGCGCCGTAGTAGAAGAGGATGCCCAGGAGTGCCGCGGCCACGGCGGAGCGCCAGCCGCCCAGCCTGGCGGCCAGACCGCCGATGGCGATCAGGATCACCCAGTAGATGACGGAGGCGAGCGCCGTCATCTCGAAGCCCCATGAGGCGGGACGGGCAATCCTCTCCAGACCCGCCTTCATGGGCAGCATGAAGAAGTAGAGCGTGTAGGTCTTGATGGCGTCCGTGGTGTCGAAGAAGTTGCGGGTGAACCAGGAGACACCCTGGTTGAGGCCCTCGGCCGGGTAGATGATCCAGGCATCGGGATAGACGCTGAACACCGGGACCGCCCATGAGAGCAGCGTGCCGGCCACGATCGCGGTTGCTATGGAGGCAAGCCAGGGATGGCGGGCAATGTAGTTCCCGGAACGCCGCACATGGATCTCGCCCGTGCGCTCGGCGAACCCGCGGCTGATGCGATCCATCATCATGGCGATGAGCACGATCACCAGACCGGCAAGCAGGCTCTGGCCGGTCTGGGCCTTGCGCATCGTGGAGAGCACCTCCCAGCCGATATCGGCGAAGCCGCCGATGATGGCGGCGATGATGACCATGGCCAGAGCCGCCATGATGGTCTGGTTCACGCCAATCATGATCGTTTGCGTGGCTGCCGGAATGCGCACCATGAAGAGAAGCTGGAACCCGTTGCAGCCCGACATCTGGCCGCTTTCGATGACGTTGTCGGGAACCCGCTGGAGGCCCAGCATGAGGTTGCGGACCATGGGCGGGCTGGCGTAGATGGCCGAGGCCACCATGCCGACCACGGGCCCGATGCCAAAGAGAATCAGGATGGGAATGAGGTAGGCGAATGTCGGAACCGTCTGCATGACATCCAGCAGCGGTTCGATGATGCGCCGGGCCCAGCGGAACTGGAAACCGAGCAAGCCGAGGACAAACCCGATCATCAGCGACAGCGGCACGGACATGGCGACGAGCGCCAGGGTCGACATGCTCTCCTCCCAGTATCCGACGATCACCATGTAGAGGAGGGAAGCGATGCAGAAGGCGGCGAGACGCCAGCCCTGGGCGGCGTAGGCGATGATCGCCACGATGGCGATCGTGACCGGCCACGGCGATGCCTGCAGCAGGCCCTGAATGCCCTCCATCGGCCATTCGAGGATATCGGAAATCAGACGGAAGAACGGCTTGAAGTGGGCCGTGAACCAGTCCATGACAAACTCGAGACCAGCCTCGACGGGGAGCATCCAGTCCTTCGGGTACTTGACGAGCCATTTCTCGTCGTCACGCAGTACAAGACAGAGAATCGCCAGGACACCGAAGACCAGCCAGACCAGGAGATTGGGCGCCGGCAGACGCGCCTTCAGGTGTACCGGGTTCACGCCGCATCCCCCGCGGCAAGGGCGCTCAGAACCATCTGGGCCGTGATGCAGCCGACGATGGCGCCCTCCCCCCCCTTGACGGCAATGACATCCGAACCGGCGGCAAACCGCGGCATGATCTCTTCCAGGGTGGCATGTTCATCGACCACGTCTTCGGTGTCGGGATGGGAATCGGCGGCGGTGGCGATGTCCCCGGCGGTGATCACCTTCACCCGCGGTACATCCTGCGTGAACTCGCTGACGTAGTCGTCGGCCGGTTGCATCACCACCTCTGCGGGCGTTCCGATCTGCACGATCCGGCCGTCCTTCATGATCGCGATCCTGTCCGCGAGTCGCAGGGCCTCGAGGAAATCGTGGGTGATGAAGACGATGGTCTTGTGGAGCAGTTGTTGAAGACGCAGGAACTCGTCTTGCATCTGCCGGCGGATCAATGGATCGAGGGCCGAAAAGGGTTCGTCGAGGAACCACAGCTCCGGTTCGACAGCCAGACTCCTGGCAATCCCGACGCGCTGCTGCTGACCGCCCGACAACTGGCGCGGATAGCTCGTCTCGCGCCCTCCCAGTCCGACAAGATCGATCATTTCCATCGCCCGGGCGAGTCTCTTTTCCTTGGCGACACCCTGGATCTGCAGGGGAAAGGCCACGTTCTCGACCACCGACAGGTGCGGCAGGAGACCGAAATTCTGGAACACCATGCCCATCTTGTGGCGGCGGATGTCGATCAGCTTGTCCCTGGAAACACGCAGGAGATCCTCGCCATCGAGTATGACCTCCCCTGCGGTCGGCTCGACGAGCCGCGACAGGCAGCGCACGATGGTCGACTTCCCGGAACCCGACAGTCCCATGATGACGAAGATCTCGCCGATGTGGACATCGAACGTGACATCGCAGGCAGCACCGATGTGACCCGACTCGTTGATGGACTCGATCAGGCTGGCGGCATCGGCCACATCACCGTTGCCGGCGGTGAAGAACCTCTCGGCCTCGGGGCCGTACACCTTCCAGACATGCCTGCACGTCAGCTTGACTTCCTGATCATCGGTTCCCGTCATGATCTCCTCGCATGGGTCATGCCTCGCTTGCGGACTGCCCCGCTTCCCTCACGGACAGGGGACAATCTATCCGGTCAGGTCACAAAACGCCATGATCCGGGCCAGCGGTCTCGACCGGTCGGGCGAAGAGGTGCACTATGGCGACCCACTATCGGGAGTCTGGCATCCGGGCCATGCTCAGGACCGAGGACATCGAAGGCCTTGATCGCCCGACGGCCGAGGCGTGCGGCTTGCCGGGACACGCGTACACCTGTGAGGACTTTGCCCGGCGGGAGCAGACCCTTCTCTTTGCCCGCACCTGGACCTTTGCCGGCTATGCCCACGAGGTGGCAGAGGCCGGATCCGTCATGCCGAGAACACTGGCCGGTGTCCCGCTCCTCTTCGCCCGCACCCGCGCCGGCGAGGTTCGGTGTTTTCACAACATCTGTACCCACCGGGGTTCCCTGCTCGTCGACGAGGCAGCCGGCGGCCTTGCCACCCTGCGCTGCCGCTATCACGGCTGGACCTTCGATCTTGACGGAGCACTGCGCCTGACGCCCCATTGGGGCGGTCACAACCAAGGGCAGGCAGAAGGGTTCGACAAGTCCTGCCATGATCTCAAGCCTGTGCGCA
The DNA here is from genome assembly GCA_965213815.1 of Alphaproteobacteria bacterium. GTDB lineage: Bacteria > Pseudomonadota > Alphaproteobacteria > SP197 > SP197 > SP197. The sequence continues at coordinate 160,409 of OZ243917.1, forward strand.
TGGCACGCTGGCACGACTGGCTCTTCGTCAACATCGACGGCGACGCCCGACCCTTTGACGACTACGCGGCACCCTTCATGGGCCATCTCGCCGAATACAATCTCGACGACGCCACCTGGGCGCTGACGCTCCATTACGACATCGCCGGCAACTGGAAGCTGGTGGCCGAGAACTACCTTGAGACCCTGCATCTCGATTTCGTGCACACCGTGCTCGCCGAGGCGGCCCCCTTCGAGCAGCACGAGATCATCAAGGAAGGCGCCTGTCTGGGCACCATCATCGACATCGGCCTGCCCGCCACATGGACCGGGAGCGAACCGCTGCCCCGCTGGCCCGGCATTGATGACGCCAACCGGACGGCCAAGAACCTGGCGCTCTTTCCCAATTTCAAGTTCGTCATCGGCCCCGACCATGCCTGTTCCATGGTGGAATTCCCCGATGGCGCGGGAACGTCCCACCAGCGCTGGGACTTCTATTTCCACGGAGAAGGTGCCACGGCGCCGCGTTACGCCGATGCCAGGAAGGCGATCATCGATTTCTTTGACACCACCAATGTCGAGGACTTCAATGCCGTGGAGGCGGTGCACAGGGGACACATGTCCCCGGCCATGCAGGGCGCCCGCTTCAACGGCATATGGGAAGGCGGTGTGCACCACTTCCAGAAACTCGTTGCCCACTACATGAGCGAGCCATGAACACAGACGTCTTCATCACCTGCGCCGTAACCGGCGCCGGCGACACCGCGGACAAGAGCCCCCACGTGCCGGTGACACCCGAGGCCATTGCCAATGCGGCCATCGAGGCCGCCCGCGCGGGCGCCGCCATTGCCCACATCCACGTACGTGACATAGAGACCGGCAAGGGCAACCGGGACAGGGACGCCTTCCGCGAGGTCGTGGCACGGGTGCGCGACAGCGAGTACGACATCGTTCTCAACCTGACCACGGGCATGGGGGGCGACTACGTGCCCGACGCCGACGATCCGGGGCGCGCGTCGCCGGGAAGCGACATGACGTCGCCCGAGGAGCGGGTGCTCCACGTCGAGGAACTGCTTCCGGAAATCTGCAGCCTCGATGTGGCCACCATGAACTTCCCTGACGGCGCCTTCATCAACGTCCCCGATCACCTGAGGGTCATGGGCGAGCGCATCGCAAAGGCCGGAGTGAAGCCCGAACTCGAGTGCTTTGATCTCGGTCACGTCAGGCTGGCCAACCAGCTCATTTCCGAAGGTGTGATCGAGGAACCGCCGCTCTTCCAGATCTGCCTGGGCGTCCCCTGGGGGGCTCCGGCGGATCCCGAATCCCTGATCGCCATGCGCAACCTGCTGCCGGCGAATGCCCACTGGTCGGCCTTCGGGATCAGCCGCATGCAGATCCCCATGGCGGCCCAGGCGGTGATCTCGGGCGGCAACGTGCGCGTCGGTCTCGAGGACAATCTCTATCTCAAGCGCGGCGTGCTGGCGACCAACGGCCAGCTCGTGGAGCGTGCCGTCGAGGTCGTCGAACGCCTCGGTGCGCGGATCATGAGTCCCGCAGAGACACGCCAGAAACTGGGCCTGACGAAGCAGTTCTGAAAGAAGCGGGCGGCAATCATGGTGGAGAAGATCGTCAGGACCGATGAGGAGTGGCGGGCCCGGCTGACCGAAGAGCAGTTCAGAGTCACGCGGCGCGCCGGAACGGAAAGGCCGTTCACCGGGGACCATCACGGTGCCGGCAAACCGGGCCTCTATCGCTGTGTGTGCTGTGATGCGGCCCTCTTTGAATCGGCGACCAAGTTCGACTCAGGCACCGGATGGCCGAGCTTCTGGGCGCCTGTCGACGAGGAGGCGGTCGAACTCAGATCTGATCGCAGCCTCTTCTTCATGCCCCGCACGGAGGTGGTCTGTGCGCGCTGCGACGCCCATCTCGGCCATGTCTTTCCCGACGGACCGCCGCCCACCCACCAGCGCTACTGCATGAATTCGACCGCCCTCAACCACGAAAGCGAGAGCGACGGCGGAACGTGAAGCCCGGACCGCTCAACCTCATCACCGATGTCGATGGAATCCTCGTCGGCCAGGCGGAGGATCACCATGTCAGGACCGGTGTTACCGCCATCGTTCCCGAAGAACGCGTCACGGCCGCCGCCGACGTGAGGGGCGGCGCCCCAGGCACCCGCGAGACCGGCACACTCCATGTCGCCAGTCTCGTCGACGCCGTGGATGCGGTGGTGCTCGCCGGCGGCTCGGTCTTCGGTCTCGATGCAGCAGCCGGCGCCGTGGCGCGCCTCGCCGAGGAAGGGCGGGGGTTTCCCACTTCCGCCGGCAGGGTTCCTGTGGTGCCGGCGGCCATTCTCTTCGATCTTTCCAATGGCGGCGACAAGGCATGGGGCCGGCATTCTCCCTACAGCGACCTTGGGTACCGGGCAGTCCAGGCGGCGGCCCACGCCTTCGACCTGGGCAACACCGGCGCCGGTCTCGGCGCCAGCGCCGGAGCCCTCAAGGGGGGAACGGGCAGTGCTTCGGCGGTCACCGGCAGCGGTCTCCAGGTAGGGGCCATCGTTGCGGTCAATGCGGTCGGATCGACGGTGATCCCGGGCACCGCAACTCTCTGGGCAGCACTCTTTGAACAGGAAGGCGAGATGGGCATGCCGCCACGCTCGCTGCCCGCAGGGCCTCTGGACCTCGAAGACCGGTTCGCCGGCTTTGCCGCCGAGAACACCACCATCGGCGTCGTTGCAACCAATGCGGCGCTCGGCAAGGGGGCGCTCAATCGCATGGCCATCATGGCCCAGGACGGGTTGGCCCGCGCCATCCGTCCGGTTCACACACCCTTCGACGGCGATACCGTGTTCGCGCTCGCCACGGCGAAGCATCCGGACACCATTGATGCCACCACGCTCGCACGCCTGGGCTCGATGGCATCGGATTGCGTGACCAGGGCCACAGGAAGGGCCATGGTGGCGGCACACACCCTTGACGGCATGACAAGCTACAGCGACTGGAGGGAGAGGTGCCTACAGCACTGATCACGGGGGCAAGCCGGGGGATCGGCCTCGAGCTCACCAGACAGTATCTCGCTGACGGCTGGCTGGTTCATGCCGGCGCCCGCCAGCCCAGCCATGCCCCGGGGCTCCTCGAACTGGAATGTCCGCGGCTTGTCGTCCACCGGCTCGACGTGACGCGCGCCGAGGATGCGGCCTCCCTTGCTGCAGCGCTTGGCGGGAAGCCGGTCGATCTTCTCGTCAACAACGCCGGAATCTGGTTCGGTGAGGCTGAGCTCTATGGCCGGTTCAGCGACGAGGCATGGATCGAGCAGTTCCGGGTTCACGTCTTCGGCGTCATGACGATGGTGGCGGCGCTGCAGGACAACATCGCGGCCAGCCTGCGGCGCACCATCATCAACATCTCGAGCGGCAGCGGCAGTTTCGGCTGGCAGGGCAAGTCGCCCGACTACCCTTACAACTCCTCGAAGGCGGCGCTCAACATGCTGGCGCGGGGACTGGCGGTGGATCTCCGGCCAAGGGGGATCATCGTGGTGAACCTGACGCCGGGGTTCGTCGCCACCGACATGACAGGCCATGACGCCGATCTCGACGTTGCCACCAGCGTCTCCGGCATGCGCAAGGTTATCGCCGACCTCGACAACGCCGCCAGCGGCACGTTCCGGCGCTACAACGGCGAGGCAGTGCCATGGTGAAGTCCGTCCTCATCACCGGCGCAAACCGCGGCATCGGCCTCGAGTTCGCGCATCAGTACGCCGCCGCCGGCTGGCGGGTCCACGCCTGCTGCCGCCGTCCCGGCGGCTTCGATCGCGGTATCGACGCGCATGCCCTCGATGTCACCGACCAGGGGTCGATCGATGCCCTGGCTTCATCCCTCGACGGCACGGCCATCGATCTCCTCATCAACAACGCCGGAATCTTCGGCGGAGACCGCCAGGGTGTCGGTGAGACGGACGGCGATCAGTGGGAGCTCGTGATGCGCACCAATGTCATCGCTCCCCTGCGCGTGACCGAGGCCTTCAGGAGCCATCTTGCCCGCGCCCACAACGCCACCGTCGTGATGATTTCGAGCCTCGCCGGGTCCATCGCCGACAACCATTCCGGAGGTCTCCATCTCTACCGGACCAGCAAGACGGCGCTCAACATGGTGGCGGCCAACCTCAACAGTGACCTCGCCGGAGACGGCATCAAGGTCCTTGCCCTCCATCCGGGGTGGGTGAGAACAGACATGGGGGGAGAGACCGCACCGCTCTCGGCGAACGAGAGTGTTGCGGACATGCGCCGCGCGATCGCGTCGGCGCCCATGGCGATGAGCGGCCGGTTTCTCGACCGCAACGGACAGCCCCTGCCCTGGTAGACTGTTCGCTCAGGAAACCGTGGCGCCGGTCTTCTGTCCGGGCTTGGCGGTGAACCTGCCGTGACACTGCTTGAACTTGCGCCCGGAACCGCAGGGGCAGCGCTCGTTTCGCCCTACCCTGCCCCACGTCGCCGGATCGGCGGGATTGCGGTCACTCTGCCTGACACGGCGCATCGCGGACGGCATCGGTCGCCATCCGCCACGCCCGGGGGACGGCATCTCCGGACTGCCGCGTGACTCCTGCATGCGCAGGCGCGCCTCCTCCTGGCGCTGCGCCTCCATCTCCGCCGACGAACGGATCTCGACACGCATCAACAACTGGGTGACCGACTCGCGCACGGAGACAAGCAGGTCGTCGAACAGGTTGAAGGCCTCCCGCTGGTACTCCCGCAACGGATCCCTCTGGGCATAGCTTCGCAGCCCGACGGACTGCCGCAGGTGATCGAGCGCCAGCAGGTGGTCACGCCACTTCTGGTCGATGACCTGAAGGAGCAGGCTCTTTTCGGCGATCCTCATCACGTCGGGCGTGAATTCCCTCTCCTTGCGGTTCATGGCCCCGTCGGCAGCGGCAAGAATGCGATCGAGCACCTCTTCCTCGGCCATGCCTTCCTCGGCCGCCCAGGCGGTGACCGGCAGGTCCAGTCCGAGAAGGCGCCGGACGTCATTGTCGAGACTCTCGATTTCCCACTGTTCGGGGTAGGTGTCGGCAGGAATGGCGCGATTCACACAGTCCTCGACGACCTCACGGCGCATGTCCGTGATGGTGTCGGCGACCTCGCTTGCACCCATCAGGTCGCGGCGCTGCTCGTAGATCACCTTGCGCTGGTCGTTCATGACGTTGTCAAAGCGCAGCAGTGTCTTGCGGATCTCGAAGTTGCGTGCCTCGACCTTGCCCTGTGCCCTCTCGATCGCCTTGTTGACCCAGGAGTGGGCGATCGCCTCGCCCTCCTCGAGGCCGAGTTTCTGGAGCATGGAATCGAGCTTGTCGGACCCGAATATCCGCATCAGGTCATCTTCCAGCGACAGCAGGAACGTTGACGCTCCCGGATCGCCCTGACGACCGGAACGGCCACGCAACTGATTGTCGATGCGCCGACTCTCGTGGCGCTCCGTGCCGACAATGAAGAGGCCGCCAGCCTCGAGGACCCGGTCACGCTCGCCGGCTACCTCGGCGCGGATCCTTTCCTCCCCGACTTTGCGTTCCGCCTCGTCCGCGATGTCGGAGAGTTCCTGGCTGATGCGCATGTCGGCATTGCCGCCAAGCTGGATGTCGGTGCCCCTGCCCGCCATGTTCGTGGCGATGGTCACCGCACCGAAGCGTCCGGCCTGGGCGATGATGGTGGCTTCCTGATCGTGGAAACGGGCATTCAGCACGTGATGATCGATCTTCCGCTTCTTCAGCTGGCCCGAGATCTGTTCCGACTTCTCGATCGACACGGTGCCGACGAGAACGGGCTGCCCGCGCGCGTGGCAGTCCTCGATGAGGCCGATGATCGCGTCGTGCTTCTCGGCAACCGTGCGATAGACCTCGTCGTCGCCGTCGGCACGGATCATTGGCCGATGGGTCGGGATCTCGAGGACCTCGAGCCCGTAGATTTCGGCAAACTCCCCGGCCTCGGTCATCGCCGTGCCCGTCATGCCGGCCAGCTTGCCATAGAGGCGGAAGTAGTTCTGGAAGGTGATGGATGCGAGGGTCTGGTTCTCGGTCTGGATGGCCACTCGCTCCTTGGCCTCGAGGGCCTGGTGAAGGCCGTCCGAGTAGCGGCGGCCTTCCATCATGCGCCCGGTGAACTCGTCGATGATGATGACCTTGTCGTCCTTGACGATGTAATCGACGTCCTTCGTGAAGAGCTTGTGGGCGCGCAGCGCCTGGTTCACATGATGCACGAGCGTGACATTCTGGACGTCGTAGAGCGATCCTTCGGCCATCAGACCGGCATCCTTGAGCAACGCCTCGACGGAATCGCCACCCTCGTCGGTGAAGGTCACCGCGCGACGCTTCTCGTCCTTCTCGAAGGAGTCGTCCGCAAGACGTGGAATCAGGACATCCACCTTGCGGTAGACGTCTGATGTGTCCTGGGTCGGGCCGGAGATCACCAGGGGCGTTCTCGCCTCATCCACCAGGATGCTGTCGATCTCGTCGACAATGGCAAAGTTCTGTCCTCGCTGGACCATGGTCTCCAGGGAGAACTTCATGTTGTCGCGCAGGTAGTCGAAGCCGAACTCGTTGTTGGTGCCGTATGTGACGTCGCAGGCGTACTGCTCCTTGCGATCGGCATCCGACAGGCCCGAGACAATGCAGCCGACACTCAGTCCCAGGAAGCGGTAGATCTCGCCCATCCAGTCGGCATCGCGGCGCGCCAGGTAGTCGTTCACCGTCACCACGTGAACGCCCTTGCCGTCCAGCGCATTGAGGTAGACAGGCAGCGTCGCCACGAGGGTCTTTCCCTCGCCGGTCTTCATCTCGGCGATCTTGCCGCTGTGAAGCACCATGCCGCCCTGGAGCTGGACGTCGAAATGGCGCTGACCCAGGGTTCTCTTCGCCGCCTCACGCACTGTCGCAAAGGCCTCGACGAGAAGATCGTCCCGAGGTGTGCCGTCGGCGAGACGCTGGCGGAACTCCCCGGTGCGCGCGGCGAGTTCGGCGTCGCCGAGCGCCTCCATCTCCGCCTCGAGGGCGTTGATCCGGTCGACGGTCTTGCCGAGCTTCTTGATGATACGCGAATTGGCCGACCCGAAGAGCCGGTTCGCGAGGTTGCCAAGCATGGGAACCGTCTGCCTTCCGCCCGAAATCTGGCGTCGTTCTTCACTGAAACAGATAGGTGCGCGGTCAAAATCTGTCAATGTCGCCGGTGACCTTGTGCCGGTGCGCAAGATATGGTCTCTGCGCCCATGCACCGTCTCCTTCCCATCCTCGCCTGCCTTGTCATGAGTGGGCCCGTGCTCGCCGGCGACCCTGTTGCCCGGATCAACGGCGAGGAGATTACCCGAACCGATGTCGAGGCCTTCGTGGCCGGTCTTCCTCCCGACGTTGCGGCCGCGCCCCCTGAAGACCTGTGGATGCCGGTGGTCGAGAGAATGATCAGCGATCACCTGATCGTCGAGGAAGCGCGACGGCTCGGTATCCAGGACACTGCCGGATTTCTCGCCGAGCGCGTACGACTCGAAGCCGACCTCCTGCGCCGTCTCTACGCCGAGTCACTCGTCGAAGAAGCCGTCACGCACGAGGCCGTGGGCGACGCGTACGACGCATGGGTCGCCAGCGTGACGGCCGAAGGACTGCCCCAGGAGGTCCACGCCAGTCACATCCTCGTTGCCACGGCCGACGAGGCACAGGCGATCGCGCTGAAGGCCCGCCAGGGCGAGGACTTTGGGGACCTGGCGCGAAGTCACTCGATCGGCCCGACGGGTCCAGACGGTGGCGACCTCGGCTGGTTCCGGGCGGGCATGATGGTTGCCGAATTCGAACAGGCTGCCTGGGCGCTCGCTCCAGGCGACGTCTCCGATCCGGTCGAAACGCAATTCGGATGGCATGTCATCAAGGTCCACGACCGGCGGGCCATGGAGGCGCCATCGCGGATCGACGTGGAAGGAACGCTTCGACAGGAGCTTGCCCGCCAGGCCATTGCCGACGATCTGCAGCGCCTCCGCTCGGCCGCCACGATCGAGATCCTGACAACGATTCCGCCGGACGACTTCGGGGGCGACGAATGAACCAAGAGACGAACATCTCTCCCTTTGCTCCCGAACACTTCCCGGTCATGCACCGGGTGCCGGGTGTACGCCTGGGCGCCGGCCGCTGCGGAATCAGGCAGAGCGACACCAAGCTCGACCTCATGGTGGCTGCGTTCGATCGCCCCGCCGCCGTCGCCGGCGTCTTCACGAAGTCGAGCACGGCCGGCGCCCCGGTCCAGTGGTGCCGCAGGCATCTTGCCGGCGGTATCGCGAGGGGGCTTGTCGTCAATTCCGGCAACGCCAATGTCTTTACCGGCAAGGCGGGACGCGACGCCGTGGAAGCCATGGCCGGGCACACGGCAAGGCTCGTCGGCTGTGAGCCTCACGAGATCTTCGTTGCCTCCACCGGGGTCATCGGTGAAACGCTGCCTGTTTCTTCAGTCATCGAGGCCCTTCCCCGAATCACAACCTCACTCGACACCGACTCCTGGCGCGACGCCGCCGTCGCGATCATGACCACCGACACCTTTCCCAAGGGGGCGTCGGCCGTCACCTCGATTGCCGGAACCCCGGTGACAATTTCCGGAATCGCCAAGGGTTCCGGCATGATCGCACCGGACATGGCCACCATGCTGGCCTACGTGTTCACGGATGCGGCCCTGCCAGCCGCCCTGCTCCAGCCCCTGCTCACCTCGGCGGCCGACCGCTCCTTCAACGCCATCACCGTGGACAGCGACACCTCGACCAGCGACACGCTGCAGCTCTTTGCCACAGGCCGGGCGCGACACGTGGCCATCACCGACCGGCGGGACCCGCGCCTCAAGGCCTTTCGCGAGGCTCTTGACGCCCTCTGCCTTGACCTTGCGCACCAGGTCGTCAAGGACGGCGAAGGGGCGCAGAAATTCGTCGAGATCCGCATCCAGGGTGCAAAGTCAGCCAGGGCGGCGCGACGAATTGGCCTTTCGATTGCCAATTCACCCCTGGTCAAGACGGCCATCGCCGGAGGTGACGCCAACTGGGGCCGCATCGTCATGGCGGTGGGCAAGTCCGGAGAACCGATCGCCGAGACGGACCTCGACATCCTTGTCGGAGGTCACGTCGTCGCCCTCGACGGTGCACCACCGCCGGGCTACGACGAGTCGCCCGTCGCCCGACACATGGCCGGACGCGAGATCCTGATCGAGGTCGCGGTCGGCCAGGGACGTGGCAAGGCAACGGTCTGGACCTGCGACTTCACGCGCCGCTATATCGAGATCAACGCCGACTACCGCAGCTGAAACCGGCCCTCCCGGCTTCGTGTGTTTTCGATCTGCAAACAGAGGGGAACGCTGGAGCCGCCCTGACTCACACAAAACCGATGATTCTTGCCGGATTATCGATGATGAGTGTGTCGACCTGCTGCTCCGTCAGCCCGCGGCTGCGAAGACGTGGTACGACATTGGTGATCAGGTGGTCATAGCCGAGACCACCGTAGGCGTGCAGCCGGTGCTTTGTTGCAACATCGTGGGACAGCAGAACTTGCCGCTCATATCCTTCTTCAAAGTGCCAAAGGATGACGTCCATTCGTTGCGCGTCAGAGGGCATGTCGACTGCCGGATTCGGCGGATAGTAGGAGCTCTCATTGCCGAACAGATCATACTCCAGATAACACCCGGTCTCGGCAAGATCCCGAAGCCAGTTCCGTTCAATACAGGTGCGATCAACGTGGCATATGATTGTGCGTGACAGGTCGCCCCCGGCTCTGTCAACCAATTCTACAATTTCGATCGGTGACTTCGGGCTACGCCCGGGATGAACCATAAGTGCGGCACCAGTCTCCTTTTGCGCCTCCACTGCTGCATGCAGGCTCTTTTTTTCGTTATCCAACCACGGGTAGGTACAACCAATTTCGCCGATCAGGCCTGACCTAATTGAGGTATCCTTGACACCGATTGTTATGTCGCGAACAATCTCCTGCGTTATGGCATCCTGACTTCGCTCCGCCATGTCGACCGGGTGAGTCGTGCCCAGATAGTAGCCAGCCCCCATGATGATGTTCATGCCCGTCAAACGGGCTATGCGTGCCAGCGCCCGGGGATCACGGCCAAGGCCAACATTGGTCGGGTCGACAATGGACCGTCCACCAGCCGCAAGAAAATGTCGAAGCTCGGAAACGGCAATCTCTTCATCCTTGAGTTCGACATTGTCCCAGTTCGATGTCCAGTGATAACCGACCCACCCCCTGTTCTGCAACGTGATTTTCTGATGTGCAAATTCTCTCTGACTGATTTCGTCCGGCTCGACATACATGAATGTACCGTCAATCAACACGTGATCGTGCGCAAGTGTAATTCCCAGGTCCGCAACGTCGATCAAGCCCAGGACCGTCTGAACTTTGCCACTTCGCTCGTCACTTTCAGTCATCTCACTTCACTTTCGCGTTTGCTTCGTTACAGACATGGCTGTTGTCGTTGGACTCGCCTCTCCCGCACTCCATGACATAGCCATCGGATTCCGGTCCACGAACATGCGAAACCCATGTCTTCCGAAGGAGCGCTGAGGTGCCCGGAAAGTGGAGAGGACTCCCTCTCTCTCGAATGATCCGTTTGAAGAGACGCCAAGGAGTGCATCAACGTATTCGCCAAATCTGATTACCCCTTGCTTTTCAGGGGTTCCGGGGGAGCACGGCGATCGCGCTGATTTCGACCAGCAGGCCCTCGAAAGCAAAATCAACTCCGCCGACCACTGTGGCACTGGGCCCGGGCGCAGTGAAAAACTCCGCTCGAGCATCAATCGCCGCCTGCCGATGCCTTATGTCACTGAGAAAGACGTTGAGTGACACAACATGGTCCATTGTTCCGCCAGCGGCTTCAACAAAGGACTTGATGTTTCGAAGGGTCTGCCGGCATTGCTCAAGTGGGTCACCGGGGCCCACCAGCAAGCCATTACTGTGAGCGATTTGACCCGAGACAAAGATTGACTCTCCTGCCTTGATGCACTGAGACCCGACCCTTGGATCTGAAGGTTCAGAGACATTCGGAATTGTTATGCTTTCTCTTGGCATGGTCGTTCCAATTTTCCTGGCTCTTTCATGGCGTCTTGCAGCGTGTCGACGGTCCAATGACACGATCGAGTACATAGGATGCAAACTCGTGAACTGTCTGTTCTTCTGACGGCGAGTAGCGCGACAGGCGTGTCAGACGGCCGACGATACCCCGCTGGACGACCTCGCAGATACCCTTGTCCTCTTCGATGAAGAGTTCCATTGGCGGGTAGTATTTTTCTTCCGCTTCCCTCTCGAAATCATCCCGGTCGATGGTGGATTGTGGAAAGCAGCACCAGGTCACGATCCGCGTCCATTCCGGACCCTCGGGAAAATACTGATGAAATGTAATCCGGTCTGGTGGCAAGTTCATCAGGAGATGTGGATAGAAGATCATGAAGTGCGTGCTTTCCTGGTCCTCTGTCGAAAGCCCGTCTATGAAAGGAAGGGTCTTGTTCCTCGGAACGTAGAGACCATTCTCAATGTCGCTACTGTTGATCGCATAGACGCCTGGCTCTCCCTCGGCATGAAACTTGGTTACCTTTGCGCCCGGGTAGTACGTATTCAGGGAACCACGGTGAACCGTACCCACGTGGTAACCTTCCCGGGAGTTCTCGACCCAGATCTTCCAGTTCGCATTGAACACGTTTTCCCACTTTTTTGTTACCTTCATGTCTTTGAGCGCGTAGTCGCGAAACCTGTCCTTGAGACCACCCAGCGATTTCGCCAGGGAGGGTGCATCCTGGTCAAAGTTGATAAAGACGAATCCGCCCCATGTTTCAGCTCGAACTGACGGCAGGCTGTGTCTGGATTTGTCGAAACCTCGTGCGTCCTCCATGGATGGCGCATTCAGGAGTTTACCAGCCAGGGAGTATGTCCAGGCATGATAGGGACATACAAGTGTTCGGCAGTTTCCTCTTCCTGTGACCAATTCGGACCCACGGTGCCGGCAGGAGGCTGACAAGGCTCGAATGACTCCATCGCGGTCGCGAACGATGACCAGGGGTTCGCCGACGATGTCGATGCGGACATAATCGCCAGGATCAGGGATTTCTTCTTCGCGCGTGGCAACCAGCCAGGATTTCAGGAAGATGGTTTCGATCTCTCGGTCGTACCACTCTTTCGAGAAATAGACTTCTGGCGGAAGGGGCCTTGCCTCATCAATGGATACACGTGTTTCCACGTATTTCTCAGGTGAAAATACCGAGCCCTTTGTCGTTGTCATGCAGTGCTCCCCTGAGAGCTTGTCGGTCTTCAACTCGGCTGTTTGAACCGGCAGGGCCCTGTTCACCGACTGGCATACCGGTTTTTCCGTTTGATTGAGATTCCGCCACGTCCATCGGCTGTGGCAGATTTCTCTGGATACTGAGACGCGTTCTGACTTGATGTCAAGCACATGGATTGCACCGAAAATGGCGGGTAAGTCGACGGATTGACTTCTTGAAGGCTCACCTTGATGTATGTGGCATCCAGCGACAGGCAGGGCCGGTCATCCTCCGTGGGTCGCTCGAGGAAGCCATCGATCTCTCCGCTCAACCGGTGGACCTGGCTCCGGGAGGTGCGGCTCATGCCTGTGGCCTACACGGGTTCTCCACCGAGCGCGTCGATACGCACTGGTGGCGGGTTTCCTGGACTACCGCCGCGGCTCCAGGAAGCCGAAGAAGTCACTGCCCTTCCTCAAGTTCGGGATCTTCAAATCGACCACGGACGCGGTCGCGATAGCCGTTTGCGCTGGTTGATACGATCCGACTAGCGCTCGCGGGGCGGGCGTCGGTCAGTCCCTCCAAGTCCAGCGCCATCAGACGTGTAGCCGTGAGCGCGATCGTCATCTTGCGAAGAAGATCGGTGTCAGAGGTCTTCTCGGTCATCGAGGCGCTTCTCACGGAGCAGGTCGATCTTGCGTTGACCCAACCCTGAGCCCGAACTCCTGCAGCAAGGGAGACATGACCGCTCCCAATGCCGGAGACCTTGTGCGGCTACCGCCAGAGATGTGGGAAGGACAGCCATCAGAGCGCCTCCATCCACTCTCGCAAACGAGGACCGGCTCCGAATGCCTGAGATTTCATGCGGCTGCGAGAAGCGATGCCAGTTCTGCCAGACCGATCACTTCGACGCCGTCGCCCTTCGGGTATCGCTCGATACCCGGGTACACGACGAAGGAGCGGTCCGGCTTGAGGTCTTCGCGCGCGTGATGAAATCCCCTGTCGAGCCGGGGTGCGAGGCTTCTCTTGATTTCAATCGCCCACAATTCTCCGCCCGGCATCTGGAGAACCAGGTCAATTTCGGCGCCGGCTATCGTCCGGTAGTAGAATGACTGAACGCGTCCCGGGGCGACGCCGAGGAGGTTTTCCAGCACGAACCCTTCCCAGCTTCCTCCGGCTACCGGGTGACCGAGCGCCGCATCCCTGTCATCGAGCCCCAGGAGGGTGTGAACGATACCGCTGTCGCGCACGTAGACTTTCGGTGACTTCACCAGGCGCTTCGAGACATTGGCATGGAACGGCGGCAGGCGGCGCACCAACAGGAGGTCGACAAGCAGGTCGAGATAGCGGGCAACCGTCTTGCCGTCGACGGCCAGGCTTCGGGCGAGTTGGGCTGCGTTGAGGACAGAACCCTGCAGGTGAGCCAGCATGGTCCAGAAACGGCGCAACGTTTCCGCCGGAATGCGGGGGCCCAGCTGGGGAATGTCACGTTCCAGGTATGTACGAACAAAGGACTCACGCCAGAGGGTGCTCACCTCATCGCTCTCTGCGAGAAAACTGTCCGGGAATCCTCCCCTGACCCACAGTCGCTCGCCTTCATCGTCCCCGACTTCGAGAACATTGAAAGGACCCAGCTCGACATAGGTAATCCGACCGGCAAGGGACTCGCCTGACTGTCTGAGCAGATCGATCGAGGCTGAGCCGAGGAGCAAGAAGCGGCCGGTGCGGAGACCCTGGCGGCGCCCCCTGTCTATGAGAACGCGGAGGGTCTGGAACAGTTCCGGCGCCCGCTGCACCTCGTCAATGATGACCAGGTCCTCTGCGTGTCCGGGAAGGTAGAGGGCAGCATCGGTCAACTTCTCGCGGTCCGATGCGTCCTCAAGGTCGAGATAGTGCCCCGCCCGCTCTTGCGAGATGATTGAGGCCAACGTGGTCTTGCCTGCCTGACGCGGGCCCAGGACAGCCACGGCGGGGAATTGATCCAGCCGGGCGCGAACGATCTGTAAGTTTAGACGAGGAATCATCCCTACTAATATGGCATGCAATACCCAAAAAACAAGGTTAGTGACGGAATACTGTTGTCTGTTCTTGAATGCAGGTCATACCCGCCCGGCTTTGTGAGGACTCCTCTGGCGACGGGCCGATGAGACATCCCCGCGCCTTGTGTCACCTCCGCGCCGATGCCAGCATGATGAAGGGGCGACGTTCGGGAGGCTGGCTGTGGATTGGGTTCACGATCGGAAGGTTCTGCCTCTGCCGGGAGCGAACTTCGGCAGGCTGATCGACGTTGACGACGCCGAGACGTTTGTGGTGGCAGTTGAGGAAGCGCCTGACGTGCTTCCCGCCCTGCTCTGCGAGGCTGGCGGACTCCTTGTCCTCAAAGGCATGAGGGCGATTTCCGGTCAGCCCGAACTCCTGGTCCGGCTCAGCCATCCCTTTGGCAGGGAGGTGGAGGACTATGCGCTGACCTCCAATCGCCGGAACCTCCTGCACCCGGCCTCGACCCGGATCATCCGCATCTCCAACCGGCCGCCGATGAATTTCGCGCCACCTGAGCCTCCCGATCCACCACGGACCGCCGACGGCGAACTTCCGGTCCGCTTTCCACACCGCCGCGGTTGGCATACCGACCAGAGCTTCCGCCGGCCGCCACCCGATATCTCGCTCTTCTATGCCCACGAACCCGCACCCCGTGATCAGGGCCAGACGCTCTACGCCGACGGAACGGGCGCCTGGAAGCGTCTTGACGATGACCTCGCCGCCATCGCCGAAGATCTCGTCGGTATTCATGTCGCACCCTTCAAGGGGCATGGCGAAGATGATGTCCGGGAGGGCCTTGGACCACAGGTCCTCGACGAGCGCGACGGACCGCAGCCCCAGCCGGTGGTGCGGTGTCACCCGGTCAGCGGCCGCAAGGCACTCTACCTGTGCGAGCGCGAGCAGATGGACTGGATCCACGGTCCCTTTGCCGGCATGGAGCCCGGAGTGGACGGCGAGGCGGCACGGCTTCTCTACCGCCTGATGCACCATTTCACGCAGCCTGCCCTCACGTATGCCCATCACTGGGACCAGGGGGATCTCGTGATCTACGACAACAGGTGCACGATCCACTCGGCCACCTGGTTCGATGCCGCGAGGTACAACCGCGACATGTGGCGCACCACCGTGTGGGGCAATCCCGGACCGCTCTACGATGGCGAGTCGCGGAGCTGGGAGGGCGCCGCAGCTAGAGGCTGATCGTCAGGCCGCCATCGACCGTGAGGACGTGGCCGTTGACATAGGCCGCGGCATCGGAGGCGAGGTAGAGCGCCGCCCAACCGATGTCATCGGGCTCTCCCCAGCGTCCCGCCGGTGTCTTCTCCCGGACCGATTCGAAGAAGGCCGGATTGTCCTGCAAGGGTTTCGTCAGCTCCGTGACGACATAGCCCGGTGCGATCGCGTTCACGGTGATCCCGTGCGGGCCGAGTTCCGTCGCCATGACGCGAACCAGGGCGTTCATACCCCCCTTGGCCGCTCCGTAGGCCGGCACATGCTCCCTTCCGATCGAGGCGATGATCGACGAGATGAAGATGATGCGCCCCCGCTTCTGTTCCACCATGTGCCGCGCCACCTCCTGAGAGAGACGAAACCCGGCAGAAAGATGCACATCCAGTGTGCGCTGCCAGTCGTCGAAACCATGGTCGAGAAACGGCACGCGCATGCCGTGACCGGCATTGTGAACAAGGATGTCGACGGATCCCTGCCGATTGCGAAACGCCTCGATCCTCTCGAGAGCCAAATCGGTGTTGCTGACGTCGAAGACAAGATCATGGGCCTCGATACCGGCCTCGCCCAGTTCGCGGCAGGCGCCCTTCGTCGTGACCGGATCGCGGCCGTTGACGCCGACGACCGCTCCCGCCTGGCCGAGGGTTCGGGCGATGGCATGGCCGAGACCACGCGTCGACCCGGTAACCACGGCGGTCCGTCCTGCCAGAGAGAAAGGGTGTGTCATGGCCGGCATTTCCCGATGAAGTGGTCTGACAGGGTATCGTGATGTTTCAGGTCTGCAATCGGCCTGCGTGGAACGATGAGGGCATCGGCGACGGTACACCCCTTGCCTTCGCCGTGAACGATGAGGGGATTGATGTCGATACCCTCGAGCCATGGCTCATGAGCCGCGGCAAATTCCGACAAGGCTCCCAGGGTGGCGACGAGGGCAGGCAGGTCCGCCGGTGGAGCGCCACGCCAACCAGCAAGCATCCGTGCAAGACGGCGACCGCCGACAAGCGCCGCCAGTTCGTCTTCCGTTGCCGGCACGCACGCCAGGGTGACCTCGTCCACGAGCTCTGCCAGAACACCGCCCGGCCCCACGGCCATCACAAGACCGAAGGAGGGATCGCGGGCGATGCCGGCGATGATCTCGACACCCGGCGGTGCCATCTCCTGAACCACGATGGCCGCTTCCGGCAACCCGGCAAGACGTCGCTCCAGGCTTGTGAAGGCCCCTCGTACGGCATCAGCACCGGCAAGGGCGAGTTTCACGAGGCCATGCTCGCTGCGGTGCGGCAGGTGGTCGCCCACCGCCTTCATGGCAACGGTCCCTCCCAGGCTCCGGGCCGCCGCGACGGCATCATCGGATGTGGCGACCGGGATGCTGCGGGTCACCTTCATCCCCTCGTCTTCGAGAAGGCTCTTTGCGTCGAGCTCGTGAAGGCTCGGCCGCGATACCCACTCCGGTGGTGTCCGTTGCTGACGGACGTCTGCGGGACGACGTCGCACCGATCCGTTCCATGCGGCATGGCGGGTGATGGCGCCCAGTCCCTGGGACAGGCCGGTGATGGTCGTGATGCCTTCGTCAAGAAGTTCCCTGACCTGGCTCGTTCGCATGACCCCGTGCCTGGCGGACATGAGGTAGAATGGCAGGGTGGCGTGCCTTTGGGCGTCGATGAGCGCCGGGGTGATGGCCTCGTCCTGTCCCTCGTACTCCACTGCCTGCCCGTCGTTGTTGTCGAGCAGAACCGCCACCGCGTCATAGGCTCCCGACACCGAAGTCTCCCGCATCGCCACCTGGAAATTGCCGGCGAAGTCACCCTGCCCCCAGACGTCAACCGGATTGCCGTCTCCGGTGTTAGACCCGACCTTGGCCCGGATCGCCTGCCGCGCGGCGGGAGGCAGGGGCGGAAGGTTCAGGTCCGCACCCTCGGCCAGATCGAGTGCAAGGCCGGCATGACCGCCGGAGCCGGTGATCACGGCGAGGCGGTCGCCGTCAGGCCGGCGTCCCGACTGGGTGACCGCCATCACCTCCACCATCTCCTCGAGATCATGCACCTCGATGGCGCGGTGCGCCTTGAGCACCGCTGAGAGAACCCTCGATTCACCGGCAAGGCCACCGGTATGCGTCTCGACGGCCGCCGCCGCCCGGGCCGATTTGCCGACCTTGAGTACAATGACCGGCTTGCCGGCGTCATGGGCGCGGTCGAGCGCGGCGACAAACCTCTCCGGTTCCCGCACGGTTTCGGCAAAGAGGGCAATGACGCCGGTCCCCGGATCGTCGACGAGATACTCCATGTAGCGGGCGGCCGTCGTCGCCGCCTCGTTGCCGCTCGAGATGACATGGCTGAAACCGAAACGCCGGGTGTCCGACAAGAAGCCGATGGAGACCGAGCCGCTCTGCGAGATCAGACCGACATTGCCGGTCAGGCGGGCGGGGTCCACCACATCCATCATGAAGAGCGAGCTCCTGTTGTGAAGACTCATGGTCCCCATGCAGTTGGGCCCGCACAGGGCGACACCGGCCTCGCGGCACATGGCAACGAGTGCCCGCTGGTCGTCCGCACCCTTCGCCCCGGCCTCGGCGAAGGCGCCGGAATAGACCACGATCGCCCCGGCGCCACATGCCACCGCCTTTTCGGCCTCGCCCGTCACCCGATCCCGGGCGAGGCAGATCGCGACGGCATCGATCCTGCCCTCGATCTCCCGGATGTCGGCGTGACAGGCGTGACCCAGCACGGTCTCGTTATGCGGATGGACGGGCAGAATTCTGCCCCTGTAGCCCAGGGTATCGAGCGAGCGGATGATGGTGCGCCCCAGGGACGGACGTTCCGAGGCTCCGACAACAGCGATCGAGGACGGCGCCAACAGGCGATCAAGGGCCAACTCGCTCATCGCCGACATCTCTCCCGGCACTCCCGAACCTGTCGTTAATCCCCTGCGTGGCCCGGGTCAACGCCCGCTTGAAGACACGTGTGCCGGCTTCTAACGTGTGCGCCTTCTGCCTGCCCGGGGTGTCGGCGTGAATGAGGATATCGAACAATTTCGCGAGGAGGTGCGCGCATTCATCCGCGATGCGCTCCCCGATGACATCAAACGCAAGGTGAGACGCGAGAATTCCGGACTCACACCCGCCGATACCAGTCGCTGGATGCGTATCCTCAACCAACGCGGCTGGAGCTGTCCCTCCTGGCCTGTCGAGTACGGCGGCCCCGGCTGGTCCTTCGAACAGCAGTATGTCTTCGAAAGGGAGCTGGCGCTCAATGACGCGCCACCCGTCAGCGTCTTTTCCGCCGGCATGGTGGGACCGGCGCTGATCGAGTTCGGCACCCGTGACCAGAAGGAGCGGTTCCTGCCCGGCCTCGCCAACGGCGACATCATTCTCTGCCAGGGGTACTCCGAACCGGATGCTGGATCGGACCTGGCATCACTGAAGTGCCGGGCGGACCGTGATGGCGACGACTACGTCATCAACGGATCCAAGATCTGGACCAGCGACGCCACATGGGCCAACTGGATGTTCGGCCTCTTCAGAACGGACTCGTCCGGGCGCAAGCAGCATGGCATCACGCTGCTCCTGGTCGACATGGCCACACCGGGTCTCTCGGTACAGCCGATTCCCACGTTCGAGGGGGGAAGCGAACTCAACCAGGTGTTCTTCGAACATGTCCGGGTGCCGGGCGCCAACCGGCTCGGTCCGGAACATGAAGGATGGTCGATCGGCAAGTACATTCTCGGTCTCGAGCGGATCGGGTCAGCCGAGGTCAGCCGAACCTGGGCCATGCTGGGCCGCCTCAGGGAAATCGCCGCCAGCGAACCTCTGCGGTACGGAACCCTGATTGATGACGCCGACTTTTCGCGCAAACTGGTGCGCGCCGAGATCGCCTTGCGCCAGGTCGAACTCACCGAGCGGCGCTTCCTGTTCGCGTCGGACGACGTGGGCGCCGAGGCGTCCCTGCTCAAGATCAAGGGCACCGAGGTACAACAGCAGGTCATCTCTCTCATGGTCGAGGCCCTGGGTCCCTTTGGTCAGCTGGATCCCGAGGACACATCCGCACGCGACAACGCGCCGTTGCCCGACGCGGCGTCCCATGCAGCAAAGACGTTCTTCAATTTGCGCAAGTCGACGATCTGGGGCGGGTCGAGCGAGGTCCTCAAGAACATCATCGCCCGGAGCGTTCTGGAGTTGCGGTCATGACCGCAGGCCTCACTGACGACCAGAAGACATTCGCCGACAGTCTGGACCGGCTGCTCACCGACATACTGCCCTTCACCCGCCGCCAGGCAGCGGTGGCAACCCCCGGAGGCCATGACGAGGATGTCTGGCGAAAACTGGCCGATCTCGGGTGCATGGCGGCTGCCTTCCCGGAGGAACTGGGCGGACTGGGCGGCGGAGCGGAAGAACTCATGATCATCGGTGAGAAGTTTGGCCGCCACCTCGTGACCGGACCGTTTCTTGCCAGTGTGGTTCTGGGTGGCCATGCCGTGCTGTTCTCAGGCTCCGATTCATGGAAGGCCGACCTGTTGCCCGGCGTGGCCAGGGGAACCACGAAGCTGGCGCTCGCCTGGGTGGAGCGACAGGCGCGCCACGACCTTAACGATGTCGTCACACATGTACGGCCGGTGAATGGCGGCTGGGTGCTGTCGGGCCGCAAGGATGTTGTTCCCGGCGGCGCCCAGGCCGATGTCATCGTTGTCTCGGCGCGTGTTTCAGGGGACCGGCGGGATCGCGACGGCATCGTCCTCGTCGCGGTACCGGCCGATGCCCCGGGGGTCGTCAGGCTGGACGAGCGTGCCCATGACGGCAGCCGGGTGGCGACGATCCTCCTTGACGGTGTCGAGGTCGATGACACCCGGTTGCTCACGACGCCTGATCAGGGCCTCGCAGTTCTCGAGCGCGTGATCGACCATGCCATTGCCTTTGTCTGCGCCGACGCCTGCGGATCCATGTGGCAGGTCTTCGAGACCACCCTGGACTATCTCAAGACCCGGCGGCAGTTCGACCGGACACTTGCGTCACTCCAGGCGCTCCAGCATCGCATGGTGGATCTCTACATCGACTGTGAACTCGCCCGGTCGACGGTTCTCGACGCAACGCAGGCCCTCGCGACGCCCCGGCGACGCCACGCTGTGTCGTCGGCCAAGGTCGCGGTCGGCGAGTCGGCGCGACGGGTGGCCGAGGAGGGCGTCCAGCTCCATGGCGGCATCGGCATGACCATGGATGTGCCCGTCGGGCATCATCTCAAGCGTGCCATGGTGATGAACGCATCGTTCGGCGATGCCGACCATCACCTCGGCCTTCTCACCTCATCTCCAGTTTCAAGGGAGTCACACCATGTCTGAAGCCGTCAGGACCGAGCGCCGCGGAAAGGTTCTCGAAGTCACCCTTGACCGGCCGCCCGTCAATGCCATCGATGACAACGCGTCGATGGAACTCTACCGCGCCTTCCGCACGTTGCAGGACGACGACGGGCTCATGGTCGGCATCATCACTGGAGCAGGCGAGCGCTGCTTTTCTGCTGGATGGGATCTCAAGGCCGTGGCCGCCGCCGAGCGGCTCGACGAAGTGGACGGTGAGGGATCGCCGGGCGGCTTTGCCGGGCTCACGGAGTTCTGGGATCTCCACAAGCCGGTCATCGCCGCCGTCAACGGCGTGTCCATAGGAGGGGGTTTCGAACTCGCGCTTTCCTCCGACATCCTGCTGGCCGCCGATCATGCCGAGTTCTGGTTGCCTGAGATGCAGCGCGGCTTTCTGGCGAGTGCCGGCGCCATCCAGCGCCTGCCCCGGCGCATCCCCTACAACGTTGCCATGGACCTCTTCCTGACCGGCCGCCACATGGACGCCGAAGAGGCACGGCACTGGGGGCTTGTGAGCGAGGTCCATCCATCATCCAACCTGATGACGCGGGCCCGCGAACTGGCCGATGAACTCAGCGAGTCGGCGCCACTGGCGCTTCAGGGACTCAAGGCGATCATGCCGGTCATCATGCCGCTCTCCCTCGAGGATGCCATGCAGAAGACGAAGATCGGCAATTCCGGCGTCGAGGTCTACGAGAAGATGATGCTCTCCGAGGACGCCATCGAGGGACCACGAGCCTTCGCCGAGAAACGCAAACCCCAATGGAAGGGACGCTGATCCGGCCCTTGTTGTCCGGTTCGGGCCTGGAGTATGGTCGCCGACGCGTGAGGAGAGGTGCCGGAGTGGTTGAACGGGGCGGTCTCGAAAACCGTTGTGCGCCTTGCGTACCGAGGGTTCGAATCCCTCCCTCTCCGCCAGTGAATCGGGAACTGTAGCGGACAGATGACCGGTCCTTGGCATTCGGAGGCTGACGACCGGCGGAACAGTGACGAATTCGTCCTGCCCGAGCCCTCCGCAACCCTTGATCTCGTGATGAACGACGGCGCGCCGATCAGGGTCGTGCGCCACGGCAACCCGAATGGGGTGCGCATCGCGCTGAGCCACGGCAACGGTTTCGCGAGCGATTCCTATTTCCCGTTCTGGCAACACATGCTGGAGCGGTTCGATCTCGTCCTGTTCGATGTCCGCAACTGCGGGCGCAACGCGTTCCACGCGGCCAGGCCGCACGACTATCCCCGCTTTGCGCGCGACATGGCGGCGGTCCATGGCGCTGTCGCACAGGAGTGGGGCGAGAAGACCGTCGTCGGGGTCTTCCATTCAATGACGGCGATCGCAGCCCTTCTGGCGGTCGTTGATGGTGTCTGGCACTGGGATGCCCTTGTCCTCTTCGACCCGCCCGTGGTGCCACCGGAGGGTGATCCGCTCCGCGGCCCGCTGATGTCCGAAGGACAGGCGCTGCGCAACGCTGCCCTGATCCGCGAGAACCGGTTCCGGGATTCCGGAGACCTTGCCGATGTCTACAGATATCTCCACCGGTTCCGGCGACTGCGCAAGGGAGTGCCGGAACTCAACGCACGCTCCGTGCTGCGAGTCGATCCCGCAAGCGGAGAATGGCTGCTGTGCTGTCCGGGTCCGGTCGAAGCCGATCTCTATGTCGAGGTAGCCGAGCTGGACATCTGGCGGAAGCCCGGTCCGCCTCGTCGCCCGCTCCTGATCGTCGGCTCCGACCCGGCGTCTGAAGACGCTTCGAAGACCGCGCCCTGTTGCAAGCTGTTCTGCGAGACATTCGGCTTCGATTACGCCGCCGTGCCCGATACCAGCCACCTCCTGCAATTCGAGGAGCCGGAACAGTGCTTTGACCTCGTCAATCGTTTCCTCGCCGACAACGGAATTGCCGCATGAGTGACCTACCACCAGCTTCGGTGACCTCAAGGAAGTCCCCGATTCAGGCGTTCTACCAATGAATTGGTCGCGCCCAGCCGCCGGTTTCGAGCCGGGAAGGTCCGTTTACAGGTGCTACTATCGGACCTGATCACAGGTCTTGAGGATCCGGCATGAACACCAGATTCTCCGAGGTCATCGTTCCGCTAGCCGACCTGAAGGTGAACCCCGGCCGCGTCGTCAAGCATGCGACAGACGCACATCGTCCGGTGCTGCTCACCCGTCGCGGGCGCGGGGTGGCCGTCGTGCAGTCGGTGAGCGACTACGAGGCGGCCGAGGAGGAGCGCGCGGTCGTTGCCGGTCTCGCCGACCTGGAGGCCGGTCGAGAGCTGTCTCTTGCAGACGCGAAGGCTCGGCTCGGCTTGAAGTAGGCGCATGGCGAAGGTCGCCATCCGAGTCGCCGAGTCCGCACTCGCCGACCTGGCAGAACTGCGTGCCTGGTACACGGAACAAGGCGTGCCGGATGTGGGTGAGCGCCTGATCGACGAAATCGTCGTGAGTATCAAGGCGCTGGCTGATCATCCCGATATGGGCCGGGTCGTCCCGGAGTTCGACCAGCCCCATCTCCGCGAGCTGATCCGACCGCCATTTCGCATTGTCTGTCGCCGTGACCAGAAGCACGTGCGCACCGTCCGGGTTCGGCGGGGCGGGCGCCTGCTCGATGTGCCGGACGAGGGCTCGCCATGATTTGGCCTGGCGGGAACCTCAAAGCACCCGGCACAGCCTGTTGGCATCGAGCAGGGCGGCGTGGATGTCGCGTGGTGCCAGGGCGTCTCCGATCCTGAAGAGGCGGAATGTGCCTTCGGCATTCACCATGAGTTTCTGCGGCGCGATGGCCACCAGTGCCTCGTGATCAACTTCACCGAGGTTGACTGAGCGGTCCCGCAGGTCATCAAACACGTCCGTGACCGACTGCACTCCCGAATCGACGATCACCATGTCGCCCGCCACATCCTCGATACGGCGCGTATAGGCGTGACGCAGGCGGGCGATCAGACGATTGCCCTGGCGGCGGACGCCGACAAGGCTTCTCTCCGTGAGGATCGCGGCGCCGGCCACGGCAAGGTTGCCAAGGTAGACCGGCACGTTCTGAACGCCGAGCGCCCGTCCGGCATGACGGTCGGCGGTCACGAAGGTGAGGCCTTGCGCCGAACCTGCCAGGGTATCGGCAAGCGAGAGTGCGGCATGGCCGCCTGCGACATCGGTGATGATGATGTGGCCGGTGGGCCGGCGTCCTGTCGCGAGGGCATCCCAGACCGTCATGACATGTTCGTCGCCACCTTCCGCCAGACAGGTCTGCGGCACCCCGCCCGTGGCCACGATCACGATATCGGCATCGAGTCGGGCGACGTCGCCCGACTCGACAAACACGCCGGTGCGCACGTCAACGCCGGCATGGACGACCTCTCCGGCGAGCCAGTCGACGATGCCGATCATGTCGCGCCGCCACGCCGCCGCTGCGGCAAGCAGGATCTGTCCACCTGGCCGCGTGGCCGCTTCGAAGAGGGTGACGGCATGGCCGCGCAGGGCCAGCACACGGGCCGCTTCCAGACCGGCGGGGCCACCACCCACCACCACGGCCCGCCCGGGTGCGCCGTTCCTCGCGATCCCGGGGTCGAGCCAGGACTCGCGGCCCGTCACGACGTTGTGCTGACACAGTGCGTCCCGGCCACCGTAGATCCTGTCGAGACAGTATCCCGCACCGACACAGGGGCGAATGCGCGCCGCCTCGCCACGCACAAGCTTGTTGACGATCTCCGGATCCGCCATGTGTGGACGGGTCATGCCGGCCATGTCGACATAGCCCTGCGCGATGGCCCATTCGGCGGTCGCCGGATCGGCAAGCCGTGCCGCCTGCAGCGTCACAAGACCGCTGGCCTCGCGCACCCTGCCTGCCAGTTCAATGTAGGGGGCCACCGGCCAGGCCATGCCCGGCATGGTCTCCGTCAGGCCCCTGTCCGTCCCGCCGTAGGCGCCGTTGACGTTGACGATGTCGGCAACACCGTGGTTCCCGATCATGCGGGCAATCTCGATCCCTTCCTCGGCCGCAAGCCCGTTCTCGTTGCTCTCGTCGGCGTTGAATCTGACGCTGACGAGAATGTCATCTCCCGCCGACATGCGGCAGGCCTCGAGAACCTCGAAGAGGAAGCGTGCCCGATTGCTGAGGTCGCCACCGTAGACGTCCCGGCGATCGTTGGAGAGCGGCGACAGGAACTGGCCCACCAGGTGGGTCGATGCCAGGATCTCGACGCCATCGAGTCCACCTTCCCGGCAACGCCGTGCCGCTTCGCCAAAATCCCGGACAATGCGGGCGATTTCATGTGAGGAAAGGGCATAGGGAACGGAATGGTGGGCCGGGTCGCGGAATGCCGAAGGCCCCCGGGTCGCCACCCAGTCTCCTGAATCCCAGGTGGTGCGGCGGCCCATGTGGGTTATCTGGCACATCAGACCCGCGCCATGGCGGTGAATGCGGCGCGAGAGCTTCCGGAACGCCGGGATCACCCTGTCGTCGCCGACATGGATCTGACCGTAGATGGATCCTGAGTCGCGCGAGACGTTCGACGATCCACCAAACATGGTGAGCCCAATTCCGCCCCGGGCCTTGGCCTCGTGATAGGCCTGGTAGCGTTCTCCCGGCAACCCATCCACGGCGTAGCCCGGTGCGTGGGCGCTCGAGAAAACCCGGTTGCGGAACGTGCGTCCGCGGATGGTGATGGGTGACAGCAGGCCGGGACAGGCATTCACCACCAGATCTCCCTCACTCGGGACGGTGCATAGTGCCCGCCGGTGGTGACGGGTGCCAGATGTCATGGCGAGGACGAGACAGAAATGGCGCTGCAGGCAAAGCGCATCGACCACGGCCGATGGCGCCAGGGCCCGCGACAATCCCGCTCACAACAGACCATAGCACCCTGAAGGCACAATCGACGACCGTCTGCGTTCTCGATTCGGCCTGAAGCACGGCCCTCCCTGATACCATCGGGAATGGACCGATCCTTGACATTCCACGGTATCGAACCTACATCGGCGCATCCCGCTGGGGGGCTGTAGCTCAGACGGGAGAGCGTCGCGTTCGCAATGCGAAGGTCAGGGGTTCGATTCCCCTCAGCTCCACCAGAACCCCTCCCGTTTCACCATACCCGGCCATGCTCCTCGCCACAGGAGGCGCCGACTTTCCTGACGTCACCCCGGCGGTCTGGACGTGGTGTGCCATTGATCCAGACATCTGGTATCCTTGGCACAACAACAGATGGGGGGTAAATGCAAGGTCATGGAAACACGTGATCCTGTCGATCAACTTCTCTCGGGAAGGATGGATCGACGCACTCTTCACAAGACGATGGGTACACTGGGCATAGGCATGGCCACCATGCCGCTTGTCGCCAGTCCTGCCGGTGCCCAGGAGGAGGAGGCGAACTTCTTCACCTGGGCGGGCTACGAACTCCCGGAGTTCCACCAGCCCTATCTGGACAAGCACGGGAATTCGCCCAACATCACATTCTTTGCCGGTACGACCGAAGCCAAGAACAAGATCCTCGCCGGTTTCAAGACCGACATCGGCCACCCCTGTTCGGGCGGCGTCACGGAGTGGTATGCCTCCGGCATCATTCAGCCGTTCGACACCGACCGCCTGAAGCACTGGCCTGACTACTTCGAGTCCCTGAGGACCATCGGGTCCACCCTGACGGACGATGGCCAGAACCTGTTTGTGCCGTGGGACTGGGGCAATTCCTCAGTCCTCTACCGCACGGATCTCGTGGAGATGGAGGAGGAGTCCTGGTCCCTGCTGTTCGACCCGCGTTACAAGGGCAAGCTGGCAACCTACGATTCACCGCAAGCCGGCGTGCAGGTGGCAGCCCAGGTGCTGGGCTACACCAATCTGGAGTCCCTGAGCGACGAACAGCTGATCGAGGTGCGTAAGCTTCTCGAACAGCAGCGCGACGTGTTGCGGTTCTACTGGGAGAGCCAGTCCGAAGCGGGTCAGGCCATGGTCGCCGGCGAACTCGTCGCCACCTACGCCTGGAACGATCTCTACAAGACGGTTTCCGACGAGGGTCTGCCGGTCAAGTACATGTCGCCCAAGGAAGGGGCGCGCAACTGGGTCTGCGGCTTTGTTCTCACCAGTTCCGAAAGCCGTGTGGCCAGCGACGAGCGCGTCTATGACTTCCTCGATGCCATGATGTCGCCCGAATCCGGCGCCTATCTGATCGACCAGTACAGCTACGGCGCATCCAACGCCAAGGCCTTCGATCTGGTACCGGCCGAACGCGTCGCGGAAGTGGGTCTCACCGATCCCGAAGCCTTCCTGGCGAAGGGGATCCTGGCGCCCATTCCTCCCGAGTTCGACGAAAAGTACGTCAACCTGTGGGAAGAGGTGAAACTCGGCATGTAGATGCCCACGGTCAGCCGACAGTTGCGAGGGGCCCTGGATGTTCCAGGGCCCCTTTTTCATGAGCGATCCACGATCCTGCGGCAGGGGGCCTGTCAGGGCGGGGGATCTCCTGGCGATGATGTCTGCGCGTCCTGTGTCCCGTTCAGCGCCTCCAGGAAACGTGCGCCGTAGCGCGCCAGCTTGCCGGCGCCCACGCCGTGGCAGGCCTCGAGCGCATCGAGGTTCCCCGGTTTGCGGGCCGCCATGTCCATCAGACTGCGGTCGTGAAAGATCACATAGGCCGGCACGCCTTGCTCCCGCGCGATCTCCAGTCGCAGCTGCTTGAGCCGGGCGAACAGCGCCTGATCAATCTCTTCCTCTTCGGACAGCTCTGCGGCACGGCCCCGTGGCCTTTGCCGGCCCGCCGCCTCGCCGTGCAAGGCCACACTCTCGGCGCCGTCGAGCACGGCGCGGCCGCGACTCCCCGGCAGGAGAGCGCCGTATCCGCCGATATCGATCCTGAGCACGTCGGCCGCCACCAGCTGGCGCAGATAGGAGCGCCAGAGCGTCCTGTCGATCTCCGCGCCCACACCGAAGGTCACCAGCCGGTCGTGACCATGCTCGAGAACCTTGCCGGTCGCGTCGCCCCGCAACACGGCGATCAGGTGTTCGGCGCCGAAGCGCTGCCCCGTGCGCATCACCGCCGACAACGCCTTCTGCGCAAGCACCGTGCCATCGACTGTCTGGACGGGATCGAGACAGCGATCGCAATTGCCGCAGCGTCCGCACGCTTCGCCGAAGTACCCGAGCAGCGCCTGACGCCGGCAGTCGGCGGTCTCGCACAGGGCGAGCAGCGCGTTGAGTCGCTGGTGATCGACCCGCTTGACCTCGTCGGGACGATCGGAATCGTCGATCATCAGACGGCGGATCCGGATATCGTCCATGCCATAGAGCATCAGGGTTTCCGCCGGCTCGCCGTCACGTCCGGCCCGGCCGATTTCCTGATAGTAAGCCTCCACGGTCGACGGCAGGTTCGCGTGGACGACAAACCGGATGTCCGGCTTGTCGATCCCCATGCCGAAGGCGATGGTCGCCACCATGATGACACCGTCTTCGGTCAGGAAACGGTCCTGGTTCCGGTCCCGGTCGCCCTGATCCATGCCTGCGTGATAGGGAAGTGCCACCCTTGCCTGAGAGGAGATGCGCCCTGCGGTCCGCTCGGCTTCCTTGCGCGACAGGGTATAGACGATGCCGGCGCGGCCGGCATAGCGGTCGAGGAGATCGTCGATCTGCCGCGCCCCCGACCTTCTGGGCGCAATGGCGATGCGCAGGTTCGGGCGGTCGAAACCGGCCACGAAGGTCTTC
This sequence comes from Alphaproteobacteria bacterium, assembly GCA_965213815.1. Classification (GTDB taxonomy): domain Bacteria; phylum Pseudomonadota; class Alphaproteobacteria; order SP197; family SP197; genus SP197. Next base: position 188,933 of record OZ243917.1, read on the forward strand.
GCCTCACCGCCAAACAGCCGCGCGACGATGTCCTGGCGCGTCACGGCATCGGCCGTCGCCGTGAAGGCGCTGATCCCGGCATCGGGAAAGTGTTCCGGCAGTTCGGCGAGGCGGCGATACTCGGGCCGGAAGTCATGGCCCCATTGCGAGATGCAATGGGCCTCATCGATGGCAAAGCGCGCCGGGCTGCAGCGGGCAAGGCCGGCAAGCGTCTCCGGGACCATCAGCCGTTCCGGCGAGAGATAGAGGAGGCGCAGACGGCCCTCGCGCAACAGGCGGTGCGTCGTCACCGCATCGTCGCGCGGCGTTGCCGAGTTGAGCGCGCCTGCCGCCACACCGTTGAGACGCAGGGCCGCCACCTGGTCACGCATCAGTGCAATCAGCGGCGAGACGACGACGGTCAGGCTTTCGCAGGCCAGCGCCGGAAGCTGGTAGCACAATGACTTGCCGGCACCGGTCGGCATCACCGCCAGCACGTTCTCGCCGGCCAGCAGCGCGGCGACGATCTCCGCCTGGCCGGACCGGAAATCGTCAAACCCGAAGGTGCTGTTGAGGACCGCGCGGGCGGCATCAAGAGTCGGCAAGGCGATCATGGTGTTGAGCAAACTCACCATACCGCCTCCACCCGGCCATGAGAATGGCGCAAAGGTTGTTTCACGCGGTGACCCTGGGCGACATTCTTCCTATAGTCGCCGCCGCGTTCCTATCCGGGGTCACGTCATGAGCGAGCACCGTCTGCGTTCCCTTCTCAATCCCCGCTCGATTGCCGTTGTCGGCGCTTCCGCGAACCGCGAGTCCTTCGGCTGGACATCCTGGCAGGCCATCCGTGAAATCGGCTATGGCGGCGACCTCTTTCTCGTCAATCCGCGCTATGACGACATCGACGGCGAGCGCTGCTTTCCCGACATCGCCTCCATTGGACGGCCAGTCGAGCACGCGATGCTCAATGTCTCCAACACCTATCTCGAAAGGGTCTTCGACGAGGCAATTTCCGCCGGCGTGAAGGCGGTGACGATCTTCGCATCGTGCTATCTGGCGAATGATGGCGATCCTCCTCTTCTTGAACGTCTCAGGCACAAGGCCCGCGAGGCCTCCCTTCTCGTGTGCGGCGGCAACGGGGCCGGATTCGTCAACCGCGAGGAGAAGGTGCAGGTGACGCTGGCGGGGGGCCGGTCCAGTCTCGATGCCGGTCCGATCACGCTGATTTCACAATCGGGGTCCATCTATCTCGGCATGCTCCAGACCGACGGCCGGCTGGGGTTCAACCTTACCGTGACATCGGGCCAGGAGATCGCCGTCACGGCGGGCGACTACATGGATTACGCGCTCGGAATCGAATCGACGCGGGCAATAGGGCTCGTTCTCGAGACCGTCCGGGATGCCGCCGGGTTCCGCAAGGCGGCCGAGAAGGCCCGCGAACGCGAAGTTCCCGTCGTTGCGATCAAGGTCGCGCGCACGCCCGAGAGCATCCGCATGGCCCGCACCCATTCGGGCGCCCTTGCCGGCAACGATGCCGCCTACGATGCCGTCTTCCGCCATCACGCCGTCCAGAGGGTCGATGACATCGATGCCCTGATCGCCACGCTGCAGATGGCCGTGCAGCCGCGACGGTTCTGGCCCGGTGGCATTGTCGCCCTCACGGATTCCGGGGGCGAACGGGAACATCTCGTCGATATCGCGCACCGCCACAAGGTTCCCTTCGCCGAGATCCAGGAGACCACGGCCCGGCGCATGGAAGCCTGTCTCGACCACGGACTCGAGGCGGTCAATCCGGTCGATGCCTGGGGGACCGGAAGGAACTTCGTCGAGACCTACACCGAGTGCTGGGATGCCCTGATGTCAGACCCCGGCGCCGGCGCCGGATTGTGGGTCGCCGACATGCGCGATTTCGATGTCTTCCGCACGCCCTGCATCGAACCTGCCCGGCTGATCGCGGAGCGCACCGGCAAGCCGATGTGCTTCGCCAACTGCGTGCCTGCCGGCATCGTGCACGAAAAGGCCCGCGAACTCGCCGCCGTCGGCGTACCGCTGATCGACGGACTCGACGCCGCGGTGACAGCCTTTTCTCGCATGCTGGCCCTGCGTGACCACCGGACCATGCAACCACCCGAGGCGCCACCGGAGGCCGTCATCGGCCGATGGCGCAGCCGTCTGGCCGAAGGCGGCGCCCTCGACGAGGCCGAAGGTCTGGCCCTGGTCCGGGATTTCGGGTGCCGGGCCAGCGAACCGGTGATTGTGGAAACCGCGGGCGACGTCATGGAGGCGGCAGAGCGCCTCGACGGCCCGCTGGTTCTCAAGACCGCCATGCCCGGACACCATCACAAGAGCGATGTCGACGGCGTCAGACTGGGGATCGAGGGCACGGATGCCCTCCTCGAGGCCTGGCAGGAGATGGCCTCGCGTCTGGGTCCCCGCGCGCTCCTCGCACCCATGGCGCCTGCCGGGGTCGAGATGATGTTCGGTCTTGTTCACGACGAGACCTTCGGCCCCCTGGTCCTGGTGGCGGCCGGCGGCGTCCTCGCCGAGGTCGTCGACGACAGCCTGCTGGCCGTTCCGCCCCTTGACGCCGACGGGGCCCTGGCCCTCATCGACCGCCTGCGGGCGCGACGTCTGCTCGACGGCGTGCGGGGCAGGCCTGCGAGCGACCGCGCCGCCCTAGGTGAGGCTCTGGCCCGCTTTTCGGTGCTCGTTGCCTGTCTCGGCGACATGATCGCGGAACTCGACCTCAACCCGGTGATCGCCGGGCCCGACGGTGCCATTGCCGTCGATGCCCTCGTCGTGCCGAACGCCTGAGGGACGCACCTCGTCCATCATCGGCATCACGATCCATCCCCGGTTGCCTTCCGTGACGCAGACGGAGGCGCACCATCTGTGCCTGTATAACCGCGGCCGTGATAAGGGAAGCCATTGTCGAAGCCCGCCTTTCGGCTCTAGCCTTCGCAAACAGCGGGATCACAGTTCGCGCGAGGCGTGTTGCCGTGGTTCCACCGTATGCGTGACGGCGTTCTTCATCCGGGCGGATACGGCAGGCCCAATCATGGAGGAACAGCAATCATGACCGGACATGCAGCATCACCGGGAAGCAGGCTTCAGGCCGAGTCGGACATTCGCCCCTTTCCCCTGGAGGAATACGAAGAGCGCTGGGAGCGGGTTCACGAACACATGGCGACGCAGGGCCTTGAGGTGGCGGTGGTCTGGGGCAAGACCTCCGGAGTCTATGAGCGCGCCGGTGACGTGCTCTACCTGACGAACTTCTTCTCCACCCATTCGGGCCAGGAACCCGATACCAGTCTCTGGAACGCGCGGTCATATTGTGCGGTCATCGTGCAGCCGGGCGAGGTTCCCGAACTGGTGACCGACGAGACCGAGCCACGGTATGATCAGATCGCGACCGACCGGTTCAGCGGTCTCTACGATCCGATTGCGGGCCTGGCCCGGATCCTGCGCGAGCGTGGCATCGAGGGGCGGGTCGCATTCGTGGGAAGCGACTGTCTGCCCATGAAGTACTGGCTGCAGCTCCGCGCCGCGACACCTCAAATCGACTGGATCGTGGAAGACGATCTCGTGCGTGACGTCCGCCTGATCAAGAGCCCGCGGGAACTGGCGCTCTACCGCGAGGCCGGCGAGCATGTCACCCGTGCGCATGTGGCCATGATGGAAGCGCTCATCGCCGGCACGTCGGAAGCGGAAGCCGCGGCCCGGGCGGGCCGGCTCCTGCTTGAGCGGGGCTGCAACTGGCATCGCATGGCCATCTCGCACGGCGCCGCAAGCCGCTACCTGGAAAGCGATCCGATCAACGGCTTCAGCACCAGGACACCCCGGCAGGGGGATATCGTGCACGGCTTCATCTACGGTCCGATCTTCAAGGGCTACTGGCTCGATCCCGGCCGCACTGCGGTATGCGGAGGCCGTCCTGCCGCGGCGCAAAGACATCTCATTGAAACACTGGTGGATGTCATGGAGAAGCTCATGGCGGCCATCAGGCCCGGTGTTGCGGTCATGGATGTCGCCCGTCTGGCAGATGAACTTTCGGAGCAGTCGGGCTATCAGTCCGATGTCCTGAAGACGAGCTGGCCCTACTACGGACACAGCGTCGGTTGCATGTGGGAGGCGCCTTATATCGAGACGCGCCTGTGCAGCGAGGACGACGTGTTTCTGGAGGGCATGGTGCACAGCGTGGAGGCATTCTTTGAGACCGACGAAGTCGGAACCGCCACCTTCGAGACCAATTTCATCGTCACGGACTCCGGGGTGGAGGAGATCACGACAACGCCTCATCTCTTCTGGTAGGCGCCTATCACAAACGTCGGTGAGCAGCCGCCCTGGTGTGTCAGTCCTGTCTCAAGGTCCGTACGCTCCGGCCGTCAACGACCAGAGTCGTCCCGGTGACGCAGCTCGCGTCATCTGACGCCAGAAACACGATGCATCGGGTGACCTCATTCGCACTGGCGACACGGCGCATCGGTATTCCGGCTGCGAAGTTCCGCAGGTTCTCGTCGAAGTCCCCCCTGGTCACGCAGCATCCTGTCCAGCATCTGCGTATGGGTCTCGCCCGGACAGACAGCGTTCACGCGGATACCCCGGGCCGCATGATCGAGCGCCATGCAACGGTTCATCTGCACGACGGCACCCTTGCCGGCGCCATAGGCGACGAAGCCCGGTTCGCCGTCGACACCCTCAAGCCGGGCAGGAAGACCCGTGACATCCGAGACAGCGGCCTCAAGGAATCCGGTGTCCGGATCCTGCCTTCGGGCCGCAAGTCTCTTTTTCTCCACTGTCAGATCGAAGGTCGACGCATCTGGCATGCCATCGGTGATGCCGAAGCCATCAGCCTGGAGTACGTCCGTTCAAGAGCTCGCACCATGCTGGCTTTGAGGCCGCACGGCGATGAAGCCGGGCCTGTCACCCCAATTCTGTTCGAGACAGTGGCCGAGGAAGTCTTGCGGCGCTACGGACGCCACTGGAAGCCACGCACGCTCCAAGTCAATCTCGGATACTACAGGAAGCAGATACAGAACTTTCGCGATCATCGCGTTTCCGCGTAATCGGCCAGCGTCAGGATGGACTCGCCGTGCTCGATCAGCGTCACGGCATTCGCGAATCGACGGTCTGCCGTCAGCATGACCGCGCCGATGCGGCGCGCGAGCGCGAGATACATGCAATCGCAAATCGGACAGTCGAGCGCCTGCGCCAGACGCACCGCGTCGGCGGAGACAAACTCGTCGGCGCCCCAGCGCACCGGCATGTCCGGCAAAAGCATGCCCGCAGCGCGGCGCTCAATCTCGCCCGTCCGCGCCTTGCTCCAGATCGCATTGGCGACCTCGCAAGCCATCAGTCGCGGCGCGTGAAGGTCGTGGCTGCTCATCGCCAGTCCTCCGCATCTTCCGTATCGTCGGCGGCGACCAGCCACTTGACCGCCACGCTCGCATCGACGACGAAGCGAATCAGGAATTGTCGCGATGGCCGTGGTCGCGACCCTCGCGGATCAGCACTTCCGCCGGGGTTTGCTTGCGCCCTTCGGTCAAGGGACGCAGCCGCTTCATGGTTTCCCGGAACGCGGCACGCTTCGCCGCCATGTCGTCGTCGGCCGCGCATTGCAGGATGTGGCGCGCTTCGCCCTCCAGGGAGCGGTTGTTCTGCGCTGCACGCTGTTTGAGGCGGTCCACCACGTCATCGTCAAGCCGCCGCACATTGATCGTCACCATGGATTCGCCCCCGGCCATCGGTTATCGAGTTGTTATCAGACTGTCGTGGGACATGCACTGCGGAGACAGGACGATAAGGCCGTTCGTTCGTCCCTTGTTCTGCGATTCGAGAGCGCATATCTGGCCAGCATGGACCGACAGGAATCCGCTTGTTTCGCTTCCGTCGCGAGGCCGCCGCGATGGTAGCGTCGATCGGCAAGATCGCCTCGCCGTCGCAGGGCTTGGGCTTTTTCGAGAAGGACGCCGCCGGGCCCAAGGAAGCGAGCGCGTGGGCAAGCCGGGGCGCGGCGGCGCTCGGGCTCTCCGGGTGGTGCTCGAAGGCGAGGTTCCGGGCGGCCGCCGTCTTGGGCGCAGGGAACTCGACGGCACCATCGCGCACCGGCCCGGCCGAGACGTGTTGCTGAGCGTACCCAAGTCGATCTCGCTGACGGCGATGGTGAGTGGCGACGGGCGCATCGTCGGAGCGCACGACAAGGCGGTGCGACGACGCTGGGCTGGATCGAGCGAGAATCTCAGCCACGTCGAACATGTAGGTGCAGCGCTTGACTTGACAACGGCTCCGTTGCCATCAATACTCTTGCCAACATTATTGCTGGCAACGAAGAATGGCACTGAAGAAGGCGGGAGCGAACTGGGTCGAGGGTGATCGTTTCTACGACCGCGAGGCCGACCTGGCGGCGCTCAGGGAACGAGTCCGGGATGGAACCCATACGCTGCTGACTGCGCAAAGACGAATGGGCAAGACGAGCATCGTTCGGGAACTTCTGCGCGTCCTCGCTGAGCGGGCTGAGGTCCAGCCGATTTTCGTAGACCTCGAGGCCGCCAGCAATGCGGAAGACGCGGTCGCCGAAATCGCCGTTCAGTCGCGGCACGCGCATGACGCCTGGGTTCGCATCAAGTCCGGGTTTGTGAATGTATTGCGGGATATTGGCGACCGCGTCGACACACTGAGTGTCTCCGACATCCAGGTGAGACTCCGTGCGGGCATCGACACTGGAAATTGGCGCCAGAAGGGCGACGAGATCTTCTCTGCCTTGGCAGGACACGACCGACAGGTCGTGCTCGCTATCGACGAGCTGCCGGTTCTGGTCAATCGGGTTCTGAAGGGGTCTGACTATCGGATCACGCCGGAAAGAAGACAGGCGGCGGATGAACTCATGAGCTGGCTTCGCAAGAATGGCCAGCTTCACAAGGAACGGGTCACGCTGATCCTATCGGGAAGTGTCGGGCTGGGACCCATCCTGCGGCAAGCGGAACTCAGCGCCCAGGCCAACATTTATTCCAGCTACGATCTCGAGCCATGGGATCAAGCTACGGCTTCGGGCTGCCTCGCCGAACTGTCCAGGACCTATGAGCTCGATCTTCCTGTCGAAATTCGCCACGACATGTGCCGACGGCTCCGCTGGATGGTTCCTCACCATGTCCAGCAGTTCTTTGATTGCCTTCACGATCACCTCCGTCGTGACCAGAGGACTGAAGCATCCCTCCAAGATGTGGAAGTCGTCTACTCCGCCGAGATGCTTGGATCGCGCGGTCAGGTCAGCCTCGATCACTACGAGGGCCGCCTCAAACTGGTGCTTGGCCCGGACCTTTACGAGATTGCGCTCGACATCCTCACGGAAGCGGCCGTTCATGACGGCAGGCTGAGCAATGATGCCGTAGCGCGATATCGCGAGTACTTTCGTGAGTCGGAGGACGCTGACCGTCACGCGATCGAAATAGTGCTCAACGTGCTTGAGCACGACGGATATCTGGAACGGACAGACAGCGGGTACGCGTTCCTTTCCGGCCTTCTCCAGGACTGGTGGCGCCTCCGACACGGAGGCAGCTTTGTTCCTGTCGAACGCCGCTTGGCGGAGAGAGGCCGGAAAACTTGATGATAGCTACCATGAAATACAACCCGGGCTTTCTCTCCGACGAGGAAATTGTAGCGTCCTTTTGTGTACGGATGTCCGAATATGAGTCGATGGTGGAAATGGTGCGGGATTGCCAGGGAAGCTCGAACCAACATCAAATTGTCATCGGCCCGCGTGGAAGCGGGAAGTCCAGTCTGCTGCTTCGCATCGCCGCCGAAATTCGCCGTGACGACTCGTTGTCCCGTACCTTTTATCCGGTGGTTCTTGCCGAAGACAACTATGAGATCTCCACGGCGGGTGAATTCTGGCTTGAATGTCTGTCCCGTCTCGCAGTCCAGATGCCACGCATGGAGAATGGAATCGATCTCAACCGCAGTTACGAGAGTCTTCGAGGCCTCGCCGACGATCAGAACCTCGCGGACCGGTGTCTTGGGGCGGTTCTCGACTTTTCGGATCGTGCCGACAAGAGATTGGTCCTGTTTGTTGAGAACCTGAACACCCTGTTCGATGAAATGACCGATCCATACGCTGGCTGGCGTTTGCGCAAGGTTCTCCAGACAGAGCCGCGCATTGTGCTGATTGCGAGTGCAACACGCCGGTTTGACCAGATCGATAATCCCGACCAAGCCTTCTACGACCTGTTTCGTGTAATCTCGCTTCGGCCTCTTGCTGTGAGCGAGTGCGCAAGGCTTTGGCAGACAACAACCGGGCGTGAAGCACGGCAGGAGACCATTCGCTCGCTACACATTCTTGTCGGAGGCAATCCCCGTCTGATTTTGATTGTGGCCCGCTTTGGGGCGGGCCTCACATTTCGAGAGTTGATGACAGACTTGCTGGATCTAGTCGATGACCACACTGAGTACTTCCGCAGTCATCTCCAGGCGCTACCGCCTCAGGAACGACGGGTCTATCTGGCCCTTGCCGACTTGTGGAAGCCGGCAACCACAAAGGAGATAGCCGACCGGTCTCGGACCACGACAAGCAAGTGCAGCGCTCAACTCGCCCGTCTTTGCGAGCGCGCGGTCGTCGAGGTGGCCGGTGGAACGGCGCGGCGCAAGCAGTACTACCTGACTGAACGAATGTACAATATCTACTACCTTCTGCGTCGTCCGAGCGGACCGCACGCGATGGTCGATTCGCTCATCCGCCTGATGGAATCGCTTTATTCGCCGGAGGAATTGTCGACGATCGGGCTCAGCATGGCGCGTGAGTTGCCTGGTCTTCATGGCAACGAGCGCGTCCTGAGCGAAACAGCGCTGAGTCAACTGCTGCTGCTTCCTGCACTGGATCAGCATCGCACAGAACTTCATGAACTATACCCGGAACAGGTTCTGGGGACTCCCCACCGCGTGGAGTCGAGACCCACCGAGCCGAGCGGGGAGTGGCAATTGTGAAGCCCACTTCGCAACCAGCAGAGTCCATTACCGAAGGTGGCAAGGCCCGCGATGTGGCTGACGGCCAGGAGTTGTTTGACAGGGGCGCCTCTCTTCGGGACGAAATGCGGCTTGACGAGGCCCTGTCCACATTTGACGTTGTGCTCGATCGGTTCGGAGAGAGTCCGGACCCAGGCCTTCGTGCGCTGGCCGCCAGGGCGCTCGCACGAAAGGGAGAAATCTTCTATCGCACGGAACGCTTGAATGAAGCGTTGGCAACTTGCGAAGAGCTTGAGCAGCGCTACGGAAGTGACGATGCGTCCGCAATTCTCGAACAAGTCGCGGTAGCGCTCGTGAACAAGGCCGTTACGCTCCGCACCTTGTCTCGAACCCGGGATGCTCTGTCAACGATCGACGAGATCGTTCACCGGTATGGAGAGAGCACTGATCCCGACATCCTCGGGACCGTTGCAAAGGCGCTCTGTGACAAGGGGGCCATACTGGAAAAGATGAATCGAGCCGATGAAGCGATCGCCGTCTATGGCAGCGTCGCTCGGCGGTTCGGAGCGAGCCGGGACACGGCCCTGCACCAACTCATCGCCACAGCATTGCTGAACAAGGCGGCGGCGCTCGGCGAAAGCGACCGGCACGAAGAAGCCCTGTCGATGTACGACGAAATTGTGACCCGCTTTGTAGCGGCTGACTCCGAGCCACTTGTCGAGACCGTCGCAATCGCGATGTGCAACATGGGCATAGCCCTCGCCAGGCTCGGCCGACACGATCAGGCGATAAGGACATTTGATCGAGCGATCGACGCCTTCGATACAAGCGACGCTCCTGTTCTCGTCGAGATGGTTGCGAAATGCTGGCTCAACAAGGGCTACGCGTTGAGCGCGCTCGACCGTCCCATCGACGCAGTGGCAGTTTTCGAGCGAGCAGACTGCCACGCCCGGGATGCCGACAGGGCATCGACCCACGCGCTCGCCGCGCATGCTCTCGTCAAGCAAGGGCTTGTACTTGCGGAGCTGGAGAGGCCCGCCGAGGCCTTGCCAGTTTACGAGGAAGTGATACGTCGACACGACTCCAGCGAAGATGGCGAACTCTGCCGACTGGTCGCAATGGCTTTCCTGAACAAGGGAGGGGCTCTCGCAACGCTGAATCGTGCCGACGAAGCCGTCGAGGCTTTTGACGCAGTGGTGCGACGTTATGGTGCGAACGAGCCGCTTCCCGTCCTCGAGTCAGTTGCCAAAGCTCTTGTCAACAAGGCAGCAGTGCTCTTCACAGTGAACCGTCGGCAGGAAGCAATTTACGTCTCCGATGAGGTAATCCAACGTTTCGGCGAACAGGAATCACCCTTACTCGCCCACATGGTCGCAGATGCGATCTACCTGAAGGGTGGAGCGCTGCTGGAACTTCAGCGGCCAATGGAAGCACTTGCCTCGTTCACAGGAGTTCTTGAACAATCCTCCAAAGCTGAGCCTTCCGCCATTCCCGGGCTTCAGGTGAAGGCGCTGCTCGGCAGGGGCCTTGCATTCGACAAGCTGGGCAAGACCGAGGACGCTCTCGCCATTTGCGACGAAGTCGTCGCCCGGTTCGGTGAACACACCGACCCTTGGGTCCTGGGCCCGGTTGCCTCGGCGCTTGCAAGGAAGGTATCGATACTGGGCGCAGCGTGGCACCAGAAGGAGGCTCTCGCCGTCCATGAAGAACTGGTACGCCGCATCGGATCCGTCGCGCCTTCATATCAAGAGCTAATTGAGCGGTATCTCATCGAAAAGGCCGAGTTTCACTTCATCGCCGGGAGATTCCTGCAAGCAATTGAAGCCGCTGATCTCGCTCTCGAGCGTTGTCTGACCGATTCTCTTGAGAACAAGTTACGGATTCTTGCAATTCGCGTGAAGGCGAGGCTGGCGGATGACGATGTTGAGGCTACCGAAGGCGACATCGTGGAAATCTTGTCATCCCTGGGAGATCTCAGGGCATTGCCGAAGGACATTCTGGATGCGCTCATGGAATTCAGCCTTGATATTGGCTGTGAGCGCATGCGGGAACTCATCGAAGCGTCGCCGTCGGCGGTTCTCTTGATGGCTCTATCCACGGCATTGGTGCAGGAGGAAGGGCTCCGGCCTCGGGTCGCGCGTGAAATGGAAGAGGTTGCCGCCGACATACGAACGAAGCTGAAGTCTCTGAAGCAAGTTCGGGCACTCAAGCGGACTGACGACAACGCTGATAGTCGAGGCGAGCGCGCAGTTCGCACCAACGGCATTGTCATCAAGGACAAACTGAGCAGGTCACTGCCCATAAGCCACGGTCCGATACGACTGGCAGTCACGGGCGAGGACGGGTTGAAGTCGCAGTCGTGGAAAATCTGGATGGACAAAAGTGGAGAGATTTACTTTTCTCTTCGAGAGCCAAACCCTGACTTCAAAGTCAGTTTGCATTGTTCGGGCAAGCAACACATCAAGATGGCAAACGAGTATTGGGGCCAATGGCACGAGCCAGAGAATTATACAGGCCCGACAGTGATGACTTCCACCAAACTCGTGTTTCCTGGATGGGGTATGCGGACGGATGCCAACCTGACCCGCAAAGAAAGGGACCGATGGAACACGAATGAGATTGAAATCAAGGCAGCAGAAGAAGGCAGAGTACTTGCCCTGGCTGTCGTAATTCGGACAGGAGGGCAGCAGCTGAAGCAGGAAGGCGGCAAGAGTGAAACGCTGGCGATATGGCGTCGCCCTGACGGCAAGGAAGCGCACTTGATTGTTAGCGAGGAGGGTGAGCGAAACCTTGGAGACCTTGTGCTGCACGCACTGTCGAACGAGTCTTGCCTTCGATTTGTGAACGATTCGGTTCAGGATGGTAAAATTGACGAAAACAGTGTGCTATCAGCAACATTGACAGGTCCTCCGAAGGAAGGGGAAAACTATTTCATGTGCGTCTCGATCAAGATCAAGGTGCGTGAAGGTGTGGGAGGAAAAGAGTACATCCCAACAATAGTCGGCTTGGAAGCCAGCAACGCGCCTTTCCACGACGCACGTTAACATGGGCTATGATCGCGGATCTTGATCTCGGTGAGCGCCGGGGTCGATCCGTGGCAAACACCTGATTGACGCACCTGGGAGGGACCATGGCCATCATCAACCGGATCGCCAACTGGCAGGACGACATGACCGGCTGGAGGCGTGACATTCATGCGCACCCGGAAACGGCCTTCGAGGAGACCCGGACCTCCAACGTGGTCGCGGGCCTCCTCGATTCATTCGGCATCGCGGTGCATCGCGGCCTGGCCGGCACCGGCGTGGTGGGGACACTCACATCGGGAAACGGAGCACGACACATCGGCCTCAGGGCCGATCTCGATGCCCTCGACCTCCACGAGAAGAACGAATTCGACCACCGCTCGACCCACGACGGAAAGATGCATGCCTGCGGTCATGACGGCCATACCGCCATGTTGCTGGGAGCGGCGCGCTATCTTGCCGAAACACGCAACTTCGACGGCACGGTCCACTTCATCTTCCAGCCCGCCGAGGAAAACGAAGGGGGCGGCCGGGTGATGATCGAGGACGGCCTCTTCGATCTCTTTCCCTGCGAGGAAGTCTACGGCATGCACAACGCACCGGGTGTTGAGGTCGGCCGCTTTGCCGTGCGCGAGGGACCGTTCCTCGCCGCATTCGACATCTTCGAGGTGGTGATCGCCGGCACCGGCACCCATGCCGCCATGCCTGACCGCGGCGCCGATCCCATGGTCCCGGCCGCCCAGGCGGTGCTGGCGCTCCAGGCACTGGCATCGCGCGAAGTCTCGCCACTCGATACCGTCGTGATCAGCGTCACGCAGATCCACGGCGGCGATACCTGGAATGTCATTCCCGACGAGATCGTCCTCAGGGGAACCTGCCGCTGGTTCGAGGCTTCGGTCAGGGACGCTCTCGAAACATCCATGCGGCGCATCGTCGAGGGCATCGCAGCGGCCCACCGCTGCCAGGCCACCCTGCACTATGAACGGCGCTATCCGGCAACCGTCAACAGTGCGCCCCAGACGGAGTTTGCCAGCAAGGTTGCCGCCGGACTGGTCGGCGCAGGCAACGTCGAGAGGACGCACCAGCCGATGATGGGCTCCGAGGACTTCGCCTTCATGCTGCAGGAACGGCCCGGCTGCTACATCCTCATCGGTAACGGATCCACCGAGGGAGGCTGCCTCCTCCACAATCCGCACTACGATTTCAACGACGGCATCCTTGCCCTGGGGGCGAGCTACTGGGCGCGCATCGCGGAATCGGCCCTGCCCCGGTCCTGATCATGCCGGTGGCGGCGGCGGACCCTTGATGGTGACGCGGTAGCCGGAACGCTCCGCGGGCCAGTAGTCCCAGATGGCGAGATGTTGCGTGGCGCGGTTGTCCCACATGGCAACGGAGTTGGCCTGCCAGCGGAACCGGCACTGGAATCGCGGTTGCGCGATGTGCGACCACAGGAACTCGAGAACCAGACGGCTTTCCGTTTCCTCGAGTTCAACGATCTTCTCGGTGAAGATCTCGTTGACATAGATCATCTTGCGGCCGGTCGCCGGATTGAGGGCAATCACCGGATGCACAGCCTCCGGGAACGCGCCGTCACGCGTCTCTTCCGCCCTGGTGCCGAAGTACCCGCCATAGCGCCTGGCACCGGCGTGAAGGGCTGTCAGACCCTCAAGGAAACTCTTCATGGGCGACGACAGGGAATCATAGGCCGCGTGAACATTGACAAAGAGCGTGTCACCCCCTGAGTCCGGCACGGTGCCGAGGTAGAGGACACTGGCGGTCGGCGGCTCCCGGTCGCATGTGACATCCGCATGCCACTTGGCTCCGCTGTATGTCGTCGAGTTCCGGTCCGTGTGAATCGCCAGGATACCCTCGTAATCCTCGACGTCTCCCTGGGGGTGGATGTGGAGCGGACCCAGACGCCTGCCGAGACGCTGAAGGGAGGAAGGGTCCATCGCCTGATCGCGAAAAAAGAGAACGTGGTGTTTGTGCCATGCTTCCATCAAGTCCGCGAACACCGTGTCGTCGAGTGGGCCGGCAAGATCGATGTCGCTGACTTCGGCGCCGATGGTCGGGGTCACAGGTGCAATGCGAAAGGATGTCATCGTCGCTTCCCCTGTTCGTTGCCGGCGTTGTCACATGGTGAATATCTTGCCGGGATTCATGATGTTCCCGGGATCGAGGGCCTGTTTCATCTGGCGCATCAGGTCGAGCGCGCCACCGTGCTCCTCCTCGAGGAAGGCCATCTTGCCCAGACCGACACCGTGTTCGCCGGTGCAGGTGCCGTCCATGGCAAGGGCCCGCCTGACGAGGCGCGTGTTGAGACGCTCGGCCTCGGCGAGTTCGGCTGGATCATCGGGATCGATCAGGAAGACAAGATGGAAGTTGCCGTCGCCGACATGACCGGCGATCGGGGCCGGAATGTGGGTCGTCTCGAGATCCTCCTTGGTGGCGACGATGCACTCGGCAAGCCGGGAGATCGGCACACAGACATCGGTCGGCCACATGGCGCACCCGGGACGCAGCGCCTTGGCCGCCCAGGCAGCGTCATGGCGCGCCTGCCACAGCCGGTTGCGGTCCTCCTGGCGGGTCACCCAGACAAAGTCGCCGCCGCCAAAGTCCCGGCAGATCTCGCCCATTCTCTGCGCCTGCTCCCCGACGCCATCGGCCGTACCATGGAACTCGAGAAACAGGGTCGGGGCGACAGGATTGTCGAGACCGGAGAAGGCGTTGATCGCCTCGATCTGGAGTTCGTCAAGAAGCTCGATGCGCGCCATCGAAAGACCGGACTGGATGGTGACAATGACGGCGTCGACCGCGGCGGCGATGTCGGGAAAGGACACCGTGGCGGCACTGACGGCTTCGGGTATGCCGAAGAGTCTGACCGTGACCTCGGTGATGACGCCGAGCGTGCCCTCCGATCCGACGAACAGGCGTGTGAGATCATAGCCTGCCGCCGATTTTCGTGACCGCCGTGCCGTTTCCACGATGCGCCCGTCGGGCGTCACCACCTTCAAGGCGAGAACCACCTCGCGCATGGTACCGTAGCGCACCGCATTGGTGCCTGACGCCCTGGTCGCCGCCATGCCGCCGATCGAGGCGTCCGCCCCCGGATCGACCGGGAAGAACAGTCCCTGGTCTCTGAGGTGTTCGTTGAGCTGCTTGCGCGTCACGCCCGCTTCGACCGTGGCGTCGAGATCCTCGCTGCTGACGCGAAGAATGCGGTTCATGCGCATCATGTCGAGACTCACGCCGCCGGCGGTCGCCACCACCTGTCCCTCGAGGGATGTGCCGGTACCGAAGGGAATGACCGGCATGGCGTGCCTGGAGCAGATGGCGACGATGGAGGCGACCTCTTCGGATGTCTCGGGCCAGACCACGGCATGGGGCGCCCGGGGATGATGCCAGCTCTCGTCATGGGAATGCTGTTCCAGGACGGAAGCGCCGGTCGACAGGCGATCGCCGAACATGTGGCGGAGCTCCGCCAGAGCATCCTGGGGGACCGGGTCAACGACGGCGTGCGTGCTCATCAGTTTCCCCTCGTTCTCTTGATCAGGATTATGTCGCCTCGACGGGGGCGAGGGAAGCTCCTCGCCTTCGCTCAAAATCAGGTACCATGCGGACACAGCATGAAGGACCCAGGGACCATGCCGGAACACGATCTCATGCAGACCTTCCCGCCCGAGGGCACCGCACAGGTCACTCTCGAGAACTGGCGCACGCCACCCCACAATCGCTGGGCCTTCCAGCATGTCAGCGAACTCGTGCCCTCGGCGCCAATCTGGCGCGGCAGCGGCGAGGCAAGCCGGCTGGCCCGCGCGCCGGAGGATCTCTCGGCCATTTCCTTCGTCGACCACACCGGTGCCGAGACCACCTTCGGCGCCTTTCTCGATTCCACCTCGACCGACGGCATATGCGTACTGCGCCGGGGCGCCATCATCACCGAACACTACCGCAACGGTCTGCAGAACTGGCGCCCGCACATCCTGATGTCGATCTCCAAGTCGATCACCGCTCTGGTGATCGGCATTCTTGTCGAGCGCGGTCTCCTCAACCCGACGCACGGCATCGCCGCCATCATTCCCGAAGTCAGGGACTCGGCCTTCGCCGACTGCACACTGCAGCACATGCTCGACATGACGGTCGGCGTCGACTTCACAGAGGATTATCTTGCCGCCGAAGGTCCCATCACCGCCTACCGCGAGGTCTCCGGCTGGAAGCCACCGTCCGATCCCGCCCGGCCCGGTGACCTGCGTTCCTGGCTGACGACCCTGCGTGCGAAGGGATCGCACGGTCACGCCTTTCACTATGTTTCACCGACCACCGATGTCCTTGGCTGGGTGATCGAGCGTGTCACCGCCAGGTCCTTCGCCGAGGTCGTCAGCGAGTTGTTGTGGCAGCCCCTGGGCACGGAATTCGACGGCTATGTCACCGTCGACAGGTTCGGGGCGCCAAGGACTGCTGGCGGCGTCTGCCTCGCCCTGCGCGATCTTGCACGGGTCGGTCTGATGATGCTGGAGAACGGCGCGGCAAACGGCCGTCAGGTCGTCCCCTGCGCCTGGGTCGCCGACACGCGCTTCAACCACGACCGGCAGGCGTGGGCACAGGGCGAAGGCGCGGCGGCCAATCCTCGGGGCGGCTATCGCAACAAGTGGTGGATCATGGGTGACGAACACGGCTGCTATACCGGGATCGGCGTCTACGGCCAGTACCTGTGGATCGATCCCGTGGCCAGTCTCGTCATCGCCAAGTTTGCCTCCCAGCCCCTGCCGACCGACGACAATGTCGATCTCGACACAGCACGCTGTTTCCAGGCCGTGGGCCGCGCTCTTGCCGGCTGATTCTCAAGGGGTCGTCCGCTGCCTGAGACTGTGGACGACGAGGAGTGCCAGAATGAAGACCACCAGGGCTCCGGCCTGGTGGAGGGCGCCGAGCCACACCGGAACATAGGCAAGGAGGGTGGCGATGCCCAGTCCCGCCTGGACCACCGCAGCAAGCCCCATGGACACGGCCAGGTAGCGGGTGCGGCCCATCAGCGGCAGGCCGTGGAATGATCGCCCCATGAGGAGTGCGGCGACCAGCGTCACCAGGGCGAGGAGCCGGTGGTTGAACTGGGCCGCGGCCGGATTGAGAAACGGGTTGATCCACCAGGGTTCCATGTCCGCCCAGGAGGCAGGAACCAGCCTGCCGTCCATGAGCGGAAAGGTGTTGTAGTAGAGACCCGCATCGAGGCCGGCCACGAAGGCGCCGGCGACAATGGTCAGGCAGACGAGGACAAGAACCCACAACGCCCGGCGCCTTGGCGCGCGAACTCCAGGTTCCGCCGAGCCGTAGCCCGGATCCCGGAGCAGCGATGCCGCAGTCCATACCAGCATGCCGAGAATGGCAAAGGCCAGGGCAAGGTGCATGGCCAGCCGGAACGGGCTGACACTCGGCCGGTCGACAAGGCCGCTGGCCACCATGAACCAGCCCAGCACTCCCTGGAGTCCGCCGGCAACAAGGATGAAGGCCAGCCACAGGGCCAGGCGGCCGGTCAACTGGCGCGTGACGAGAAACCACAAGAAGGGCGCCATGAAGGCAAGGCCCAGAACACGCCCGAGCAGGCGGTGGGCGTACTCGAACCAGAAGATCGTCCTGAATTCTTCCAGCGCCATGCCGCGGTTGATCTCCCGGTATTCCGGGGACTGCCGGTAGCGATCGAAGGCCGCGTTCCACTCCGCCAGATCGAGAGGCGGGAGCCAGCCCGTCACCGGTTTCCACTCCGTCATGGAGAGCCCCGATCCGGTGAGACGCGTCACGCCGCCCAGCACCACCATGGCGCAGACCAGCACCGCCACGACAAGGAGCCAGACCGCCACTTGACGGCGGGACCGTATCGTCATGGCCGGGGCCGGACTCATCATTGATCCTCGCGCCAATATCCGGATTCCTTGAGGGCCTGGGCCACCTCCGGCGGCATGTAGGTCTCGTCGTGCTTGGCGAGAACCTCGACGGCCTGGAACACGCCGGCATCTTCAGACTGCGTTCCCCTGGCAACAATGCCCTGACCCTCCCTGAAGAGGTCCGGCAGGATGCCGGTATGGATTACCGTCGTGCTGGCGAGGCCATCGGTGAGATCGAATGTCGTGGTCAGCCCGTCAGCGGATCGCTGAACGCTGCCCTCCACCACCAGGCCCCCCAGCCTGATCTCCTTTCCGGTGATTCCGGGCATCTCGGCGAGAGAGGAGGGGGAATAAAAGAAGGTCACCGTGTCCTCGAGGGCCACCAGCACGAGAACGGCGGCCGTGGCAAAGCAGGCCACCAGGGCGCCGAGGAAGAGCATGCGCTGTTGCTTGCGCTTCATCGGTCGCGATTCTCCCGGAGTGCGCGTTCAAGACGCGCCAGTTCCCGGTGGTGGCGCCGTGAACTGCGCAGGCTCACCACCAGGAGCGCCACCAGGATGCCGAGGGTGACGCCGTAGGCCGGCCACACGGTGGCCGCATGGCCTCCCATGTCGAGAAAGCCGCTCACGGGGCGCCGCCGGTGTGGCGGCGCATGAGGGCCTCCGTCCTCCACAGCGCCAGCTCGGAGCGGATGCGCACCAGAAGGATGGCCGCAAGGAAGGCGGCGAAGCCCAGAGCCGTGATCATGAGGGGCCACAGCATGGATGCATGGATGGACGGCCCGCCGCCACGCAGGATGCTGGCCGGCTGGTGCAGCGTGTTCCACCAGTCGACGGAGAACTTGATGATCGGCAGGTTGATGATGCCGACCAGCGCCAGCAGCGAGGCCGCACGCAACCCCCGCGACCGGTCGTCGAAGGCGCCCGCCAGCGCCAGGTAGCCGAGATAGAGAAAGAACAGCACGAGGACGGATGTCAGGCGCGCATCCCACACCCACCAAGCGCCCCACGTCGGTTTGCCCCACAGGCTGCCGGTGATGAGAGCGATGGCCGTGAAACAGGCGCCGACCGGAGCAGCGGCCAGCGCCGCAAGCCCGGCCAGCTGGTGCTTCCACACCAGGAAGAAGGCCGACAGAAGGGCCATCAGGCCATAGCAGGCCATGGCCATCCAGGCCGCCGGGACATGGACATACATGACCCTGACCGTGTTGCCCTGCTGGTAGTCCGCTGGCGACAGGGCCAGTCCCCAGACGAACCCGGTCCCGATTCCCAGGACTGCCACCGCCCAGCACCACGGCAGGGCGCGCGTCGCAAAGCGCTGGAACCGCGCCGGGTTCGCCAGCCTGTGAAAGGAGGAGGTCACGTGATGGTCCGGTTCATTCGATGGCCATGCGCAATGCCACAGCACTCGCCCACAGGGCAAGGGGCGTCCCGGCAATGAGGAGTGCCGCCTCGATAAGCAGGGGCGGCAACACCGGGGCCCCTCTCAGGACAGCCTCGACGGCGCCGATGCCGAAGATCATCACCGGCACCTGAAGCGGCAGGACAATGAGTCCGATCAGGGCACCACTCTTCCTCGCACCCAGGACGAGGGCGGCGCCGACACTCCCGACAAGGCACAGGACCGGTGTGCCGATGGCGAGCGACACGACGAGACTCCACCAGGCGGCGACATCGAGATTGAGCAGCATGGCCATCAATGGCGACAGCACGACAACGGGAAGACCCGATGTCAGCCAGTGGGCGAGACACTTGGCCGCCACCTGGAGTTCGAAAGGATGCTCCGCGAGGGCCATGATCTCCAGGGAGCCATCTTCGAGATCTCCGCGATAGAGGCGCTCCAGCGATGTCATGGACGCCAGCAGCGCCGTCACCCAGATGATGCCGGCGGCAATGCGGGCAAGAAGATCCGGATCGGGGCCGACGCCAAAGGGGAAGACCGCGACGGCGACGACAAAGAAGACCAGCGTGAGCACCGCATCGCCACCGCGCCGGGTGGCGAGTGCCACGTCGCGCCTGACGAGAGCGCCGAACGTCACGCGGACATCCCCAGACGGACGGTCTGCGCCCCATCGAGGACATGGGCGGCCAGCAGCACGACACCGCCCCGGGCACGGTGTCCGGCGATCAGTCCATCGAGCCGGGCAGTCGAGTCGGCATCGAGATTGGCTGCGGGCTCATCGAGAATCCAGCAGCCGCCAGGGCGCGCCGCCACCCGGGCCAGGGCCAGACGCCGCACCTGTCCGGCCGACAGCATGGCCGCCGGCAGGTGATCGAGGCCCTCGAGGTTCAGGGATTCGCGAAGGCCAGGGAATGCGTCACACTGCATGAAGGCAAGGTTTTCGCACACCGTCAGGGTTCTCTTGACGCCATTGAGATGCCCCAGAAACACCATCTCCCGGCGCCACGGCTGCGGCTCCAGACGGGTATCGACGCCGCGCCAGAGGATCTCCCCCGCAGCGGGAGCGAGGAGACCGGCGATGGTCCGCAACAGGCTGCTCTTGCCGCTGCCGTTGGGGCCCTCGACGACCAGGGCATCCCCCGCAACGAGGCAGATCGACAGGTCCCGCAAGAGCAGGCGTCCGCCACGCTCACAGGCAAGGTCACGGATGACAAGCCGTGGCTCACCTCCCCCGGGGGACGTCATGGCTGTCAATGGCCGGCAGCCGCTCCACCGTCGAGCGACAGGATGACCCCGGTGGCAAGGCTGGCATGGTCCGACGCCAGCCACAGGATGCCACGGGCCACCTCGCTGACGCGTCCGATCCGGCCCATGGGCACCCATGCGTTGATGTCCGTGAAGTAGCCCTCCTCGTCGCCGGACTGGCGTGCAGGAATCCGGTGCATGTCCGTGTCCACAGGCCCGGGGGCGACGGCATTGACGCGGACCTCGCCGGCAAGCTCCAGGGCCATGGCCCGCGTCATGTTGTTGAGCCCGCCCTTCGACGTGCAATAGACCGTGATGCCTCCCGGGTGTCCCATCAGGCCCGACACCGACGAGACCATCACGACATTGCCTCTGCTGGCACGCAGGGCGCCAAGGGCATGACGAGTCAGGAAAAAGGGGGCACGAAGGTTGATGTCCATGGTGGTCTGCCACAGTGCTTCGTCCGATTCCTCGATCGTGCCGCCGTCGCCCAGCGCGGCGTTGTTGACCAGGACATCGAGACCCCCGAGGTGGTCGAGGGCCTCGTCGATCAACTGCCGGCATCCCTCGAGCGTGGAGAGATCCGCCGGGATTCCCGTACCGCCGGCGAGAGTCGCGACGGTGTCGTCGACTCCGGTCCGTGAGCGCCCGTGAATCACCACGTTCGCCCCCGCTTCGAGGAAGAGGCGCGCAGCCTCGCGCCCGATACCCCGCGTCGAACCCGTGACGATCACCCGCTTGCCGGTGAAATCCATGGATGTGCTCCCCTGGCTTCAGATCCGGTCCGCAGCCAGTGTGCGGCCGAGATAGGCGTAGAAATGTGCGAGAGTCTTCTCGAAAGGCGAGAGCGGTCCCCGGGGCGCCTTGCGACTCTTCATGGTGCGTGCCAGTTCCGTGGTGGCGAGGGCATCCTCGGCATTCACCTTCTCGATGAGTTCGGCACGCGCGCGCATCGCTTGCGCATCACTCGTCACCAGGTCCTTCCAGACGAGGTAGCCGCCCAGGACATGCGTTCGATCGACACCGTCGGGACGGAAGGAGAGCCAGTTGTTCGAACCGGCCCGCATCGCCATGGTGAAGGCGGGAAAGACGTAGACGAGATAGCCGGTCTCCTGCTCCTCGCGCGTCAGGCCCGCCACATCGCCCCGGGGATTGAGCGGATGATCGGTGCCGCCCAAAAACGCGTCTCCCATCATGCAGCGTTCGTGCGTGAATGTCTCGTCGACCGCGGGCCGTTGCGGAAAGTAGGTTCCCTTCGCCGGCATCTGCACGCCGACGGTGTCGGCATGCAATCCGATGTGGTGGTAGTACTCCATGGAATTCTCGGCCGAGAGTTTCCAGTTTCCGTTCCAGATGGTCTCGTAGTGGAAGACCTCGGTCTGGTCCTCGACGCGGTAGTTGGCCGTCGCCCGCCCCATGGACGCCATGGTGACCTCGAGGGGATCGGCATCGTCATCGAGATTGACGAACAGGAACCCTCTCCAGCTTTCGAGGCGATAACCGGGGAGATGGCACCGGGATCTCTCGAAGGCCGCGCTTCCTTCCATATGAGGGGCGCCGATCAGGCGCCCGTCGGTCCCGTAGGTCCAGGAATGGTAGGGGCAGACGAAACGGCTGGCATGACCCTTGCCCGTCACCACCGGCATGGCCCGATGGCGGCACACTGTGTTGAGCGCGCGCAGGACGCCGTCCATACCCCGGACGATCACCACAGGCTCGCCCATGACATCGATGGTGTAGTAGTCCCCCGGCTGCGGCGCGTATTCCTCGCGACCGACACACAGCCATGAGCGCTCGAAGATGGTGGCGACCTCGAGAGCCGCAAGATCCCGCGAAAGATAGGCATCGGGAGGCAACGACACGCATGAGGCCTCGGGCGCCCCGACATAGAGCGCAAGTTCACGAAGCAGCTCGTCGAGACTCGTCATGGACGTCCCTCTCCCCGCCGGCATCGTCGCCAAACACGACAGATGAGGCAAGGGGACGACGGGATACGGCATGCACACCCATGGCGGTTCCCACTGAAGAAAGGCGCCGCAACATCAGGGAAGCCGTCAATTTCTGCCCTGACGACACCATGACTCCGCGCCCCACACTGATTCGACGGCGCCTGGTCCCTGTGGCGTGAAGTTGCCTCGCTTCGACGGCCCATGACGCAGATCAGGATGAAGACAACATCGCCAGGCACCATGAGATGAGTGCCGGGAAACTGCAGAACACACTCAACCTGTGAAGCCGTGTCGACTGCCGATTCGGATCGTGGACATGGCGGGGTCTGCACTCGGGCATTCGCCTGCGCACAGATGCAGTTCTCGACCGTCATCGACAGCATCGAGGAGGCTCATGGAAGCTGCGGATAGAACTCCTGGCTGGTTCGGGCAACAATGATCTTGCGGTGTTTGGCGCTGCGCAGGCGAAGAACTCCGAGCCCTCAGGGGCCGATTGAACAGCGTTGACGGAGGGTAGGGATGAACGAAACTCCGCATCCTGGAACAAGGATCCCGGTGGTAGCTGGGGCCCGGATACCGACATGAGTGAGATGACGCCGCGGGAGGTGAAGGGAAGCCATGACCGAGATCATCTTTGAGGTGAGCAAAGACGACGTGGACGGCGGATACTCGGCTAGTGCGCTGGGATACGGCATACACACCCAGGGAGATTCCCTCGGAGAAATACACCGCAACGTCGAGGATGCCGTCTATTGCTACCTAGACGACTCCATGCCACGCCCCAAGCTGATTCGACTGCACTTCGTCCGCGATGGGAATGGGTGAAAGCGCTCGCCTGCACAGGGCAGTCGTGGGCATCATGTCGCCTCAGCTATCCGCCGGCAGCGTGCTGCACTCGGGCGGGCCTTGTTGACGAGTTCAATCTGTGTTGCGCATGGAGTATCACCGTCATCAAGATGATGTATCAGGAGAAGACGGCGGAGGGTTCTGTTCGGGGACCAGGTGAATTCCGAGCGTGGTGGAAACCAGCAACATACGTCAGGAACGGCGCAGAAAGTCCATTCCGATGAGTACGGGGCTGTTGGGGGTCAGGGGATCTGACAGACGCCACCTTGAGTCTCGGTCTGGACCGTGACCCTTGTCTGTCTGAGCAACACTTTCTCCATGGCACCATTGGCGAACTGCGTCCTGCCAACCGCAAGCGGCGGCACGAGGAACCCCAGGGCGGCTCCCACGTTCACCGGGACTTGAACGAGTCCGGTAAACCCGGTGTCGATGATACCTTCGTACGTGGCCGACGCCTTGCCAGACGGACTATGCAGGATGAAACTCAGACGCGCGATATGATCACGGTCGAAGCGACCAATCCATGTCTGTCTGCTGCTCACCGATGTATCCTACGTTGAAAGTCGCGGCGGCGCCGATCCTCATCAGGTAGAAAGTCCCATCGGGTACAGCCTCCTGAGCTTTCGTCAGCGCATCCTCGGGGTACGTCCCGTGGTAGGCAATCTCATTGGTCACATCAATCGCCAGGAATTCGTTGTCGCACGTTCCCTCGTATTGCTCCCGGTAGCGGGCGTCATAGATGCGCTCTGCTGCCTCTGCAATCTCTTCTGGCGAAGCTGGTTTCTCCATCCGTTCAACTCCATCTCGCGGCAGCAACCCGGCGTGGGCTCCGGCCTTGCCGGGCCGCAGGCTGCTTGTGGGTGACCCCTCTGTGTTCGCCAGCGTGGTCCTGGCAAACGCTGCAGCGCACCCGACTGCGTTGCCAGGGCGCTTCTCTCTTTTGCAGGACTCGAGGCACGTCAACGCCGTCCTGTCCAGGCCTTTCGAATCGTGATGTCATGCATGGCTTGTCCCCTGAGGTCTCGTCGGAACTGCACCAAACGGTACGCATGTTCCGATCATGGGAAACGTTAAGGACCCTATGCAAAACTATTGAGATCCCCGCGCTGTGGCAATTTTCGGCGTCCTGCCTTGTGGACGGCGCCGGTGTTGCCGTGTTCGAACGGACATCCGGTCTGCAGCGGTACCGGACGACAACCCTGCCCTTGAAGACGGTGCAGAAACCACTTCGAGCAGCCCTTGGTGGCCGGTCCATGATACGGATGCTCAAACCCCCATGGTCACGGACTTTGCAGGCGTTGTCTCGCTTGGAAACGGGGGGATGTGGTATCGTGGACCGGAACCGACATGGGTGAGACACGGAGGGCGCCATGAGCGTGGGTTGGGTGAAGGCCGTTTCATGCGAAGACCTGGCAAGCAAGGGACGCACGGTCTTTCGTCTCGACGGGCGCCAGATCGCCATCTTCAGCACCGCGAAGGGGATTTTCGCCTGCAACAACCGCTGTCCGCACGAGGGATATCCGTTGCGCGAGGGTACCCTTGACGAGGACTGCAAGCTCACCTGCAACTGGCACAACTGGAAGTTCGACCTTCAGACCGGAGAGAACCAGCGCGACGGCGACAGGCTGCGCACCTATCCGGTGGAGCTGCGCGACGGGGCGGTCTGGGTCGAGATCGTCGACCCTCCCCTCACTGAACAGGTCGCCGGCGCCCTGGAAGGATTGAAGAAGGGCTTCGACGACCACGCCTACGAACAGATGAGCCGTGAAATCGCCCGTATCATGCGCATGGGCGCCGATCCCCTCGTCGCCATGGCAAAGGCCATTCATTGGTCCCACGAGCGGCTCGAGTTCGGCTGGACTCATGCCTTTGCCGGCGCTGCCGACTGGCTGGCACTCCACGACCGCCATGAGGGCAACCCGGAAAACCGCCTGATCTGCCTCCTCGAGGCGATCGGCCACATGTCGGACGACACGCTGCGCGAACCCGCCTATCCCTTTGCCCGTGGCGCCCTGGACTGGGACGAGGAGGCGTTCGTTGCGGCCGTCGAGAAGGAAGACGAGGATCACGCCATCCGCCTCACCCGGGGAGCGCTTGCCGCCGGCGGCGCCCAGCGGACGATGGAGCGGGGCCTCGCCCGGGCAGCCCTGGCGCACTACGCGGACTTCGGTCATTCGGCCATCTACGTCTCGAAGGTGGGAAGCCTCGTCGAACGACTCGGGGACGAGGTCGCAGAACCCCTGCTGCTGTCGCTGGTGCGCAGTCTCGTGTCGGCCTTCCGCGAGGATCTCATTCCCGAATTCCGCGCCTATGGATCCGCCCTCGAGTCATTCGGCGCGAAGCCGAACGGCTCGGTGCCGGCCGCCAGGGACTATGCGACACTCGGCGCCCAGAAGGCCGTCGAGTTCACGGCCCACCACGGACAGGCGGCGCCGCTTGAACTCTACCGCAGCCTGCTCGGCGCCAACGCGATGAACATGCTCACCTTCGACCTGGCCCACCTCGACGACATCGACAAGCCCTATGGCAGCGATTTCGGCTGGCTCGATCTCACCCATGGCCTCACCTTCTCCGATGCCGTGCTGCGGCTGTGTACGCGCCACAGAGACCTGTGGCCCGCCGGTTTGCTGCAGATGGCCTGCTTTGCCGGCCGGAACATCGGTCATCAGAGCCCGGACGTGGACCTTGAGGACTGGAGGGTTGTCGATCGAGCCGGTTTCCTTGACGACGTCGAGGCCAGGATCCTCGACCATGGTCAGGATGAGTACATCGTGTCGGTTCATCTTCTCAAGACGGCCGAAGCCGTGCGCTTTCTCGCCTCGTCCCGGGAAGCGGGACATGCGGGCGACGTGGCGCTCGCCGCCCTCAACCGTCTCCTTCACTCGCCGGTGCGGCGCAAGATGGTCCGCCGCACGGCGCGTCAGGCCATGCGGTTCGTCGCCACAGACGTATAGGACGCAGACGTCAGTTCGCCGAAGGGTCCGGAGCCGTCATCACCAGTCTTCCCTGAAACACCTTCTCCGGCACTTCATGCTCCGGGGTGAGAGCAAACGCCGGGGCGTCGAAAGAAGGCGGAGTCGTCGCCACCGACTTGCAAGACTCAAGGGTCAGTCCGTCAGGGCGTCGAAGAGACCGGAGCGCCGCCGCGTCCGGTTCGCCAGTGCCGCCCTGATCTCGTTCTCGCTGCCATGGATGGTGACCGTGCGGCGCGCCCTCGTGACGGCCGTGTAGAGGAGTTCACGGGTGAGGATCGGAGACTCCTCGCCGCCCGGAACGAACACCACGTCCTGGTACTCCGAGCCCTGGGCCCGGTGAACGGTCATGGCGAAGACGCTCTCATGGTCGGGCAGGCGTCCCGCAGGAAGGACAAGCGCGTGGCCGGTGTCGTCGCGAAGCTGGGGGAAGAGTACCCTGCGGGCGCGGCCCGCCGGGAAGACGATGCCCGTGTCGCCGTTGGAGAGACCCGTTGCAGGGTCGTTGCGAGTGATGATGACGGGGCGTCCGGCATGGAACACGTCGCGCTGCCGGACGAGACCACGGTCTCTCAGGCCTTCCTCGACAAGGCGGTTGAAACGCGCCGATCCGAAGGGACCGCGACGATGACTGCACAGGACGGCAAAACGGGAGAAGGGATCGAAGCCTTCCTCCGGGGCCGACGTCATGTCCTCCACCAGGGGGGCGAACACGTCTGCCGTCAACCCTGTGGCGAGTCTCGAGAAGTCGTCGGGGCCATCCAGAGGACGCCGCGTGATGGCCGGTTCCCCGGGATCATCGAGAGCCGCGATGACGCCATCGGCATCGTTGCCCCTGATGGCCTCGGCAAGGCGTCCGATTCCTCCCTTGGCGTCGAAGCGCCAGTTGTGGCGGAGCGCGACCATGCGGGAATGCAGCGGTGATGCGCGTGAGGCGGCCGCGGCGGCGAGATCGGCGAAGACGGAACCCGGTTGCACCGACGACAGCTGCATGGAGTCTCCCAGCAGAACCAGTCGGGCGCTCCCTGAAAGCGTCGCCAGGACCTGGTCCATGATGGTGATGTCGACCATGGACGCCTCGTCGATGACCAGCAGCTGCGTCGGCTCCTCGCGCCAGCGGCTGGAAATGAGCCAGCGATGAATGGTCCGGGCGTCAAGCGTCGCTACGTCCGCATGCTGCGATGCGTCGCGCACCGCCTGTTGAAGACGGGCCGCCGCCTTGCCCGTCGGCGCCGTCAGCGCAATGCCTGCGGGCGTCACCTGGCCGGCATCCAGGAGGACCGCGAGGATGCTGGCCACGATCGTGGTCTTGCCGGTGCCCGGACCGCCGGAAATGCAACAGAACCTGCTGCCAAGAGCGGTCATCACGGCCTGCCGCGGTCCATCCGTGACGGCGCCTTGGGACGGCACATGCCGATCCACCAGGGCAACGTGGGAGGCAACCGTTTCCGGAAGGTCGTCGCACCGCTCGCGGATGCCGGCTGCGACCCTTCTCTCGAGTTCGAAGAGGCGCTCCAGGTAGAGCCTCTTGCGGTCCACGAGAACCAGGGGCGCAGGCGTGCCGGATGTTGTCTGCCTGACCACAGGGCTTGCCTCGAGAGAGGTGATCCAGACATCCAGGCCGGGCATGCTGAGGCCCGCGGGCCCGTCACGGCCCGCAAGCTCCTCGAGATCGAGGCACGTATGGCCTTCGTGGGTTGCGGCGCTCGCCAGGGCCGCGGCAAGGGCGACCGACGGGTCGTCGTCGGGGACAAGGTCGCTCATGAGGGCGGCGAAGTGCCTGTCGATGGGTGCGATGACGCGCTCCCTCAGCAGATCCTCGACAACCCTGGGCGCCTTCACGACGCGTCGTCCCTGAAGCAGGCGTCGAGATCACGGATGCAGGCGTGGGTCGGTCGGTCGAACCAGACTCCCCGGGTCATGCCGGCCTCGGGATCCATGCCTCTCAGAAACAGGTAGAAGGCGCCACCGATGTGGCGCTCGTAATCGTAGTCCGTGATTCTCGTTGCAAGGTAGCGGTCGAGAGCCACCAGGTAGAGCAGGTACTGGAAGGTGTAGCCGCTGTTGTGCATGGCCGGATCGAGTCGTGTCGATTCATAGTCCTGCGGCCTGTTGCCGAGCCAGTTCGACTTGTAATCGAGAACATACCAGCGATCGTTCCGGGCGATCACGAGATCGATGAATCCCCTGAGATAGCCCCGAATCGGTTCCGCACCGGCCGATGACGGGATCGGATCGGGGTAGCCGTGGCGCTCGAGACATTCGGAGATGCGCCGGACCTGCAGGCGCTCGGCCGGAAAGCTGAATTCCAGCTCCGGCAGCCTCTCCAGGGGATCGGCCAGGCAGAAACCCTCGTGTCCCGGCTCTTCGAGATGCGTGGCGCGGGCGTTGACGACCACACGTTGCGCGACACCGGCCCAGGAAGAATCGATGCTGTAGTGGCGCAGCTGCCGCCGACAGATCGTGTCGAGGTCGTCCTCCGCCCTGAGGTCCATCGCTTCCAGAATGCTGTGGAAGCACCGGCCCGCGGTGGCGCCCCGGGGGAAGGTGAAGGGTGACAGGGCATCGCCCGGCGCCTCACCGGAGTCGTCGGATGGCGCGCCTTTGTCGTCATCATGGTCGGGTCGCCCGATAAGACGGCCTCCTGGACCGTGATCGGCACTGAGTGCCGAGAAGCTGGTGATGCGGCGTATGTTCTCGAGTTTCCTGGTGAACCGCCTCGCTTCGACGAGCGGGGCGACGACCGGTTGGGAGTCCGGTCCGGGAACGGCGGCCTCCTTGTGTTCCGGACCGGGCCCGATGGATCCCCCGGATTCCTGAAAGACCCGTTCAATCTGCTGGCGCCACGCCTCGTCGGACAACTGGTAGAAGGAGTTCCTGACGGTCGTGTAGAGGCCCCAGACAGCCGCCGGCACGGCCCATTTTCCGGCCGTGGCCGGGGCCACGTACCCGGTGCTCAGAGGTCCCTGGTGAAGCAGCCACGACAGCGGGGAAATCTCCTTCGTTCTGGCGAGCCGCGCCGTCGCCACCACGCAACGTTCCCGTGCGCGTGTCAGGGCAACATAGAGAAGCCGCACATCCTCCATGAAGTTCTCGAGAAACTCGGCGTTGCGGTCGCCGGCGCCGGGATCGAGATTGAGGACCACCGGATAGGTTCCGCTCCCGTCATCCCGTTCGAGATGGCAGGTTGCGGTGTCGTCGCGGGAGGTCCGATTGCTCGGGACATCCCACGTGAAGGGACAGAAGACGACCGGAAATTCGAGACCCTTGCTGCCGTGAACCGTCATGATGCGGACAAGATCCTCGTCGCTCTCGAGGCGCAACAGGGACGCGTCGTCCCGGTGAACCGTGTCGCTCAACTGCCGGCTGAACCAGGTGGCGAGACCGGCCGGCCCGAGACGCAGGTCCGCTTCCGCATCCTGCAGGATATCGATGAGGTGGCGCACATTGCTCAAGCGCCGGGGCGCATTGCCGTAGGCCGTGAGGCTCTCCCCGGATGAGAGGATGTGATGGAGAGCCGTTCCTATACCCCGCACCCGCCAGATGTGCCGCCAGCCGGCGATACGCTCCAGCCACCGATTCCAGGTGGCGTCGTCTTCCTTGATCGCCAGGAGTTCCTCGTTGTCGAGTCCGAAGAGGTCACCTGACAGCATCGTGCGTTCGCGTGTGGTCCGGCCGGGCTCGGCGAGGGCCCACAACACTCTCCCCAGTTGTTCGGCCTCACGCGTGTCGAAGACGCTTGTGTCGTCGATCTCGACACAGCCCACGCCCCTCTCGCGCAGCCCCGTTGCGATGTCGCGTCCCTGGATGCGCTTGCGAACGAGAACCGCGATGTCGGATCCCCTGAGGGGCCGGCCATCGATGCGGGCCTCGCCCCGCTCTCCTGCACGGAGCAGTTGCCGGATCTCACCACCCGTCCTGTCAACGGCCTGGCGCGTCGCGGCCGCCCTTGTGGTGTCACCGAGATTCCACACCCGCAGAGGCGGACCGCTGTCGCCCTCGACAACGAGAGCCGGCGCTTCACCGCGTCCCGGCACGGCCGGACTGAACGCGATGCTGTCGATCAGGAACGGAGCCCGGGTGTCGAAGAGATGATTGACGCCTCTCACGAGAGCCGGCGCGGACCGCCAGTTCTTCTTGAGAGTGAGGGTGTTCCGGGCGCGCTTCTTGGCTTCCAGGTAGGAGAAGACATCGGCGCCGCGGAACCAGTAGATGGACTGCTTGGGATCGCCGACGATGAAGAGAACGGGAGGGGTTCCCGGCACTTTCAGCGCCGGTTCGTAGACACGCGTGAAAATCCTGGTCTGCATCGGATCGGTGTCCTGATACTCGTCGATCAGCGCAACCGGATAGCGGGCACGCAGGCCGCGAGCCAGGGCCATGCCGTTGCGACCCTCCAGAGCAGCGTGGAGTTCGTTCAGCAGATCCTGATAACCCAGGCGCCGGTGCTGGCGAACCAGCCTTGAGCGGAGGTCGCGCACCCTCTCGAGAATGTCGTTGCGGATGTGTCGGACAGCGCCGGCATGGACGGAGCGAACCTGCTCGCCTGTCACTTCGAGACGCTCGAATGCATCGATGAGCGGATTGTCGGGAAGGGTCTGGCCCTTCAGGAGGGCCCGTTCAAGCCTGGTCCTGCCGAACCGGCCGGCGCGACCCGCTTCCCACAGTCTGTCATCGTGTTGGTCAAGAAGGGTGCCCTCGACATCCTTCAGCCGCTCCAGGGTCTTCTCCCTGGGGTAGGATGACCTGTTGAGAATGTGCTGTTGCAGCAGCCCCGATCCGAGGTACCTGCCATGGACCGCCCACAGGGTGCGGACGTCCGCAAGAGCCGTCCTCCAGCCCGCCTCGCTCTCCTGGGCCGACGGCGCTGTCTGCGGAACGCCGTGAATCTCGAGGTCGGGCTGCACGGGAACGCGCGCCGCCCATTCGATCAGCGACTCGGGCGAAACCCTTGCGTCGTTCATGTGCCGGGCGAGATCGGGCGTGAAGGTTGCCGCTCTTTCCTGCCAGATGTCGTGGGTGGCGCGTGTCACACACGTATCGAGGCTTCCCGTGATCTCGCAGTGGAAAGGCAGGCCGCACTCGAAGGAGAACTCGGCGAGCAGGCGTGCACAGATGCCGTGAATGGTGTGGATGTTGGCCCGGTCGATGTCATGGATCGCCAGATCGAGGCGGCGCGCGGCCACCGCGGTATCGATGCCGGCGGCCATCCAGTGTTCCACGAGTTCGCGTGCCTGGTCATCCCCGTGGCCAGGGGAGCCCATGGCGCGCCAGGTTGCCTTGAGGGTCCGGCGGATTCGTTCCTTGAGTTCCGCAGTGGCGGTACGGGTGTAGGTCACGATGAGGAGACCATCGAGTTCAAGGTCGCGTTCGACAACCAGCCGCGCCACCAGCGTCGTGATGGCGCGGGTCTTGCCGGATCCGGCACTCGCCTCAATGAGTGTCAGACCTGCGCCATCAAGGGGTACATCGAGCGGCGTGGACACGGCTACTCCCTGGCCAGGGGCGTCATCAGCGGCACCCAGTCCGCAAAGCCGAGATCCAAGGGATGATGCCTGTCCCAGACAAGAGAGAACTCGGCCTTGCTGCATTCACCCGGACCGCCGAAACCGTCCCGCCAGGACTTGTCGATGACACTGCGAAGCGCATCGCCAGAGGAATCTGTGTTGTCCTTCGCGTTCCTTGCCTCCCGTGCGGCCCAGTCGAAGGAGGTCTGCGGAGCGAAGGGGAGCGGAGACTTCAACCCTTCCCTGTAGGCCTCGAGCCAGGGTTTGAGGTCCTGCCCCTGCGGTGCGGCCATCTCCACGCTCTTCCAGGTGTTGTCCTCCCGGTAGACCGCAGTCGCCACCGGTGAGCGGTGTCCTTCCGCAGCCAGGGCCAACTGGCGCAGGTGGATGCCGATCCGGTCGATGGCCCGGAGTCTCCCGGGACGCCACCACACCAGACCTTCCGGACCCGTCATCGGCACGGAGCCGATGACGCGCCAGCCCGCGAGGCGGACGTCGATGAGGGTGGGAGCGGACCCCATCATCTCCCGGAAGGGGGCCAGGAGGGTCACCAGGCCCTGCGCCCGGGCCACCTCATCACCGATCAGGACAACCCCGGGTTCGCCCGGCGGAAGTCTGCCGGAGCGGATCATCAGATCCTCGATGTCCCTGGAGGGCATGCCGGCAAGGCACATGTCGGCGATGTCGGCGCGCAGCTGGTATGACTCCAGGGCGTCGAGGGAGAAACGGTCCTCCTCCTCGAGTGCGATGTCGATGCGAGCCAGGTGGATCCCGAGCCGTTCGCGCAGGAAGACGCTGGCGGGATTGGCAAAGAACTGTTCCAGCTGAGCGAGACCAACGGTCAGGGGATCGGTATCGGGCAGGTCCAGCGGTTTCCTGAAACGATCGGGGTCCTTGTGCTGATCGGCGGCGGCGTCAAGGGCGCCGGCGACATGGCGCATGGCGGCGGCATAACTGAAGAGGCCGGTTCCCGATAGAAAATAGCGCGAATCGAATGGCTGCAGGGGATGGTCGGTCTTGAACCTGCCGTCCGGGAATCGTTCGGCCAGATAGTCGACAAGCTCGTCGATCACGACGCTGGGCGGGAGCGGCGCGTCGTCCCTGATACCGCGGCCGGTGTAGGTCACGATAAACCCGGTTCTGGCTGCCAGCAGCGCTTCGATGACAGAGAACCGGTCCTCGTAACGGATGTCCCGGTCACCTCTCTGGCGCGGGCTGTTGGCCACGAGATCGAAGGTCGAGGGGCGTGGCGTGGCGGGAAAGACATCGCTGTTCATGCCCACCAGGCACACGATGCGCGATGGCAGGGGCTGTCCTTCGGCGAGCCTGCTCAGGGTGACACCGTCACCCAGCCAGGCCGAGTCCGGGGAGGGGCCGTTGGCGAGGCTGTCGAGGACATCGCGGACAACCTCGAAGGACAGCAGTGCACTGCCCTGGCTGGCCTGGTCCTCGAACTGCCTGATGGTCCTGCGCAGGACATCGACCTCATCTGCTTCCTCGGACATGAGCCGGCCGGTCAGCGGAACGAAGAAGCGATCGATCACGTCGTGAAGAGCTACAACCCAGTCTGCAGCCCTGCGGTCCGCCCGCAGACTGCCGCGCAGGCCAAAGACGTCCTCAAGATAGGACACAAACCGACCCAGAACCTGATACTCGCTCTCCGTTGCGAACCCGAAGCCCCGGCTCTCCAGGCGGCAGGGAGCGATGTCGTGGATCGTCCGGCGGACATCTGCCACGGCATATCCCAGGAGAAGGCGGCGCAGGCCCTCGTACCAGGTATTGCGGGATTCCGGGACCTGACCCTCGTCCCTGCGATGATCCGCATCGACGCCCCAGCGGATCGCCGCGGCATGCACCCAGCGGCGAATATCGACCAGGTTCTCCGTGTCGATACCGAACTTCCGGCACACCAGCGGAGCATCAAGAGGCGCCATCATCTCCTCGGCGCCGCATCGCGAACGCACCAGACCCAGCAGAACGAAGAAGGCACGCAGCGAGGCCGCCTCGACAGACCGCCCGCGCGACAGTGTCAGCGGGATCTGTCCCCGCGACTCGAAAACCGACGCGATCGCCGGCTCATAGCGTGCGGGATCGGGAGTGAGGATGTGCACATCCGCCGGCTGGATGTCGGGGTTCTGCTCGAAAAGGTCGAGAAGACAATCGTGGAGAACCTCGGCCTCGCGCGTGGCGGAGTGGCAGGCGTGGATCTGCAGCGACCCGTCGTCCGGCACGCTGTGCGCCCTCTCTTCCCGGGCGAGTTTCAGATCGAGAATGTCGCGCTGGACATCCGCCAGGCGGTGGTGCTCTTCGGGTTCGACAAACCTGTCGAAGTCCCGGGCATCCTTCATGTCGACGAGGGAATCGAAGGTGTCGCGTCCAATACGCCCCCAGGCCGCCAGAAGCTCGTTGCCCTCGGTGATGTGAAGCTCTTCGGGATCGCCGTCTCCGGAACGCACCACCGTCTCGAAGCGGGTGAAGATGTCGCCCCAGTACTGCCTGCAGGGATTGATGAGACAGTAGTGGACCTCCACCCCGGAGGCGACGCGGTGGAGCAGGTCGAGGTAGGAAGGTGACAGGGCCGGGACAGCGAAGAATGTCACGCGCGCAGGCCAGCGGTCGGGAACGGCGCCGCCCTCCATGGCAGCGTGGAAACGATCGAGAGCATTCACCCAGTGCCCCTTGCCGGCGACAGCCACCAGTTCCTGCCACAACCGCGCCTGCCAGTGTGGCGACTCGCCCGCTTCCCACTCCCTGATCCACTGGGGCCGGTAGAGCAGGCAACGGTCAAACATCCGCGCAATCTCGCTGCACAGGTCAAATCTCTTGCATGGATCCCCATCCTCAAGGTAGCGCCGGACCGGTGCCGCAACGGGTTTCTTCGTGAAGCCGGGCAGCATGTCGAACAGGCGCCACCGCAGGTTGTCCGGGGCAAAGGGCTGCACGGAAGGCAGATCGGGCACCACATCACGCATCATCGACCAGGCAAACTGTGCCGGCAGCTCGAAGTGAAAATTCGCCGCAATTCCGTTGGCGCGGGCCAGTTCCAGGGTGAGCCAGCGCCGCATGGTCGGGTGCGAAACAACCACTCTTTCAGCCACGAAGGGATCGGCCGGATACTGCCGCACACGCGCCGCAACATCGCCGGCGAGAGCCTCGAGACTGTTGGAATGATGAATATGCACTGTCGGTCCGTGCCCGCGCGCTCGCCGTCACGAGGGGTTATGTGGTGTGGTGACATACCGGTCAAGGGTACCCGGGGACTTGTTGCCGGCAGACAATGCCATTATGTGATCCCCATGGTCCTCCAGACTTGGCGCAGCAGACCTCCCCTGAGGTGGATTCCCCTTGTCGGCGTCGGCGGCAAGCGCCCGGTGGTCAACGTCCTCCGACTCGAGGGGCCGATCATGGCGGCCTCGCGTTTCAGGCGCGGCCTCAGTCTGGCCGGTCTGGAGCCCCTGCTTGAGCGCGCCTTTTCCTCGGGCCGACCGGTCGCCATCGCCCTTGTCGTCAATTCTCCGGGTGGCTCGCCGGTGCAGTCGGCGCTCATTGCGGCACGGATCCGGGCATTGGCCGACGAGAAGGAACTCCCCGTCATGGCCTTCGCCGAGGACGTCGCCGCGTCCGGCGGCTACTGGCTTGCCTGCGCCGCGGACGAGATCTACGCCAACCACAGTTCGATCGTCGGCTCGATCGGCGTGATCCATGCCGGATTCGGCCTGCACGGCTTTCTCGAACACCATGGCATCGAGCGTCGACTCCACACCGCCGGCGAGCGCAAGGCGATGCTTGATCCCTTCGTTCCGGAGTCCGATCAGGACGTCAAGCGGCTGTCGGCGCTCCTGAAGGAACTGCACGCGACCTTCAAGGCCCATGTACGCGAACGCCGGGGGGACCGCCTGAAGTCCGGCGCCAGAACGCTGTTCTCGGGAGAGTTCTGGACCGGGGACCGGGCTGTGGCTCTGGGGCTCGTCGACGGCATCGGCGACTGTCGTTCCATCATGCGTGAGCGGTTTGGCGACAACGTCCGGTTCAGGACCATCGCCAGGCGCCAGCCCCTGGGCGGCCTCGTCGGCCGCTCCAAGGCCTCGACCGAAGGTCTGGCGGATGATCTTGTCGGCGCCGTGGAGGAACGGTTTCTCTGGCAACGCTACGGTCTCTGAAGGGGTGCCGGTTCCCTTCATCCAGGAACACGACGTGGTGCGGGGCATCGCCACCCGGGTCTCGCCCCTGGTGCGTCGCATCGTCGCCGACAATCCCTCGGTCTTCACCTATCACGGCACCGGCACCTTCATCGTTGGCCAGGGGGACGTGGCGGTGATTGACGCCGGCCCCGCATTGCCGCGCCATGTCGAGGCCATTGTCGACGCCACCCGGGGCGAGACCATCACGCACCAGTTCATCACCCACACCCACAGCGACCATTCACCCGCCGCTCGGCTCCTGAAACAGGCGACCGGCGCCGAGATCTGGGCCTATGGCCCGGCCACCGGAGGCGATGACGGCGCCACGCCGGTGGATGAAAGCGAGGATCGCGCCTTTGCTCCCGATCACCTGCTGCGCCACGGCGATCGAGTCGCCGGCGGGGGATGGACCATCGAGGCCGTGCACACTCCCGGGCACGCCTCCAATCACATGTGCTATGCCCTCGATGAGGAGAGTACGCTCTTTTCGGGTGATCACGTCATGGGCTGGTCAACCAGTGTCGTGTCGCCGCCCGACGGCGACATGTCGGCCTATCTCGACAGCCTCGATCATGTCCTCGAACGCGGCGATGCCATCCTCAGACCCACCCATGGCGCCGCCATCACCGAGCCTGCGGCCTTTATCCGGGCTCTCATCGACCATCGCAGGATGCGCGACCGGCAGATCGTCGCCTGTCTGAATGACGGGGTCGGGACCATTCCGGCCATGGTCGAGATACTCTACGCCACAACCGACCGCCGCCTGTTTCCGGCGGCCCGGCGCTCCGTGCTGGCCCACATCATCCGCCTTGTTCATCAGGGACGGGTGGCGGCGGACGGCACACCGGATGAACAGGCCCGCTACCAACTCATGTCACCAGGGAGACCCCGACCATGATCCAACGACTTGTTTCCGCCTTTGCGGTGATCGCCGGCCTCGGCGCCGTCGCGGCGGTGGCGGATGACAATCCGCAGGTGTTCTTCGATGTCGAGATCAACGACGAGCCGGCCGGACGCATCGTCTTCGAGCTGAGAATGGACGTGACCCCGAAGACAGCGGAGAACTTCCGTCAGCTTGCCACCGGCGAGGCGGGGTTCGGCTACGAGAATTCACGGTTTCAC
Organism: Alphaproteobacteria bacterium; assembly: GCA_965213815.1. GTDB lineage: Bacteria > Pseudomonadota > Alphaproteobacteria > SP197 > SP197 > SP197. The sequence continues at coordinate 225,992 of OZ243917.1, forward strand.
CGGGTGATCCCCGACTTCATGATCCAGGGCGGCGATTTCACCCGGGGCAACGGAACCGGAGGCAAGTCGATCTACGGCGCCATGTTCGCCGACGAGAACTTCACCCTCAAACATACCGGACCGGGCCTTCTCTCCATGGCCAACCGGGGTCCCGACACCAACTCCTCGCAGTTCTTCATCACCACCGTTCCGACGCCGTGGCTTGACGGCAAGCATGTCGTCTTCGGCCATGTCGTCGAGGGCATGGACGTCGTCAGGACAATCGAGACGTCCGGGAACAACGCAGCCCGGATCTCTGCCTCGGGAGAACTTGATTGATCAGCCGCATTGCCGCCGCCCTGGTCCTCTTCACCCTGTCCGCGGCGGCGGACGACAGCGAAGCCCTCCTCGACAGGATCGAGTCCTATCTCGATTCGATCACATCGCTCGATTCACGGTTCGTCCAGACGAACCAGGACCAGACACATCTCGCCGGATCGTTTCAGCTCAAGCGGCCGCATTTTCTCCGCTTCGCCTATGACGATCCGCCCACCCTGATCATTGCCAGGGGAGAGCGTCTCGTGTTTCGCGACGGCGAGACCGGCGAGATCACGCAAGGCTCGGTCGATGGCACGCCGGCACAGTTTCTGCTGCGTCCCGAAATCCGCTTCAACGACGACGTGCGGGTCGTCGACATGAAACGCGACGGCGGCCTCGTGGCCATCACCCTGGAATGGGCGGACACCCCGGGGACGGGGTCGATCTCGCTCATTCTCGCCGAGGAGCCGCTCGCCCTCGAACAGTGGCTGGTCCGCGATGCCCAGGGCGTGGTCACGCGAATCACGCTCATCAATCCCCGCTTCGACGTCGCACTCGACAACAGCCTGTTCGAGATCGACGACGATTCCTGACGCTCAGGCAGCCTGGCGGCGACTGGATCGCACGAGATCGAGCCAGCGGCCGGAGACGGCATCGCAGAAGGCCAGCGCGCCCGCCTCGTGTCTGGCGAAGTCCTCGGGCCAGGCGGCGTGGTAGTCGGGATCGGTCCGCAGGAGCGACTCGCTGAGCTGGGGCCACCATTCCTGCCACAATGCCGTCGAACACTCGAAGTGGCACTGGAAGCCATAGCTGGCGCCAAGGCGGAAGGCCTGGTTGCGACACCGTTCGCCCGTCATGAGCAGCGTGGCCTCGCCGGGCATGTCGAAGGTGTCCTCGTGGTATTCGAGGATCCTGACAGGACCGATACCCGTCAACAGCGGATCGGTCTCGGCGGCCCGGGTCGGTTCGAGTTCGGTGAACCCGATCTCGGTCCAGCCCTGCCTCCTGACCCGCGCGCCAAGCGCCCGGGCGAGGATCTGACTGCCAAGACAGATTCCGAGGATCGGTCGCGAGGCGTCGTGGAACGCTGCTGCCAGGCGCGCCGCATCGTCGAGATAGGGATAGCGGGCGTCGTCCTCGGCATTCTGTGGACCACCAAGCATGACCAGACCGTCCCAGTCTTCCGGTTCCCGGGGCAGCGGCTCGCCTTCCTCCGGACGCACGTAGACCGTCCTGGCGCCGCGTCTTTCGAAGGTGGCGGCGATGGCGCCGAGGTGGCTGGACGGCCAGAATTCGATGGCAAGAATGGTCTCCATGGCATGCACCTCCATCCAGGGGAGGCTTGCAGGGAATCCCGGCCGGATCAAGGCGCCCGCAGCCATGCGTTTATTGCGCATCACGGTTTCGCGATATGCAATTGAACTTTCCCCTTTCGCATTCCATTTAGGAACGTGCCGGAGGCACCGTTTCCTCCCTCAGATTCGGCTTTGGATCCTCCTCGGCGCGCTTCTGGCGCGTTTGTCCTTGCCGCGATGCCTCCGGCCTCTCTTCCCCTGGTTGACAGAACCCCGCCGGCAGGGTGAACAATTCCCGTCATGGTGACCCTCGACAACCTGGAACTGGTCGCACGGGGCAAGGTGCGTGACCTCTACCGGCTCGACACGCGCCTGCTGATGGTGGCGAGCGACCGCATCTCCGCCTTCGACGTGGTGATGCCGACGGCGATTCCCGACAAGGGGCGGATCCTCACCCGTCTCTCCGGCTTCTGGTTCGACCATCTGCGGCCCGTTGTCGCCAACCACGTTGTCTCCACCGATCTTGCCTGCCTCGATCTGGCGGACAATGACCGCGCCTGGCTCGAGGGGCGCAGCATGATCGTGCGCGAGGCGGAGGTCCTGCCCGTGGAATGCGTTGTCCGCGGCTATCTCGCCGGCAGCGGCTGGAAGGACTACCAGGCGAGCGGTGCCATTGCCGGTCTGCAACTGCCCCGGGGCCTGCGGCATGGCGACAGGCTTCCCGATCCCGTCTTCACGCCCTCGACCAAGGCGCCCCGCGGGATGCACGACGAGACCATCACCTTTGCCGGTGTCACCGACAGGCTGGGCGGCGAGCGCGCCGGGCGCCTGCGTTCCCTGGCCCTCGAGCTTTATCGAAAGGCCCATGCCGAGGCAGGCAGGCGCGGCATCATTCTTGCCGACACCAAGTTCGAGTTCGGCATCATCGACGGCGACATCGTTCTTGTCGACGAATGCCTGACCAGCGACAGTTCCCGTTTCTGGCCGGCCGACAGCTGGCGGCCCGGTTCCCCGCCTGTCTCTCTCGACAAGCAGATCCTGCGCGCCTGGCTTGACACCCGGACGTCCTGGGCACGCACACCACCGGCGCCCGAGATCCCCCGGGAGATCGTCGAGCGCATCCGCCATGGCTATGTCGAGGCCTGTGAACGACTGACCGGCGAGCCCTTCACCTGACCGCGCCACATTGCCTTGACGGGCAAGGCGCGGCATGTTGGCCGGGTGATTTCCCGGGGGTCGCCAACCGTGTCGAGTGCCAACCATCTGGACTGCCGTCGGACCCTGACCGTCGACGGCATGTCCTGCGACTACTTCAGTCTTGCGGAGGCAGACAGGAAGCTGGGTGGCATCGCCCGATTGCCCGTTTCGCTGAAAATCCTGCTGGAGAACCTGCTGCGCCACGAGGACGGTGACACCGTCACTGCCGACGACATCCGCGCGCTGGCCGGCTGGACGGCGACACGGTCGGTCTCGCGGGAGATCGCCTTCAGACCGGTGCGGGTTCTCATGCAGGACTTCACCGGTGTGCCGGCGGTGGTCGACCTTGCCGCCATGCGCGACGCCATGGACGCGCTGGGCGGCGATCCGGACCGCATCAACCCCCTCACCCCCGTCGATCTCGTCATCGATCACTCCGTGCAGGTGGATCGCTTCGCCAGCGCCGATGCCTTCAGGCACAACGTCGCACGGGAGATGGAACGCAATCAGGAACGCTACCGGTTTCTGCGCTGGGCCCAGACGGCATTCGACAACCTGAGAGTGGTGCCGCCGGGAACCGGCATCTGCCATCAGGTCAATGTCGAGTACCTGGCGCAGGTCGTTTGGACCGCCGACGGCGTCGCCTGTCCCGACACCCTTGTCGGAACCGACAGCCACACCACGATGGTGAACGCGCTGGCGGTCCTCGGCTGGGGTGTGGGCGGTATCGAGGCGGAAGCAGCGATGCTGGGCCAGCCGATCTCGATGCTGATTCCCGAGGTCGTCGGTTTTCGTCTTGGCGGCGAACCGCGCGAAGGGACGACCGCCACCGATCTCGTTCTCAAGGTCACCGAGATGCTGCGAGCCCGGGGAGTCGTCGGCAGGTTTGTCGAATTCACCGGCGATGGTCTGCGGCACCTCTCGCTTGCGGACCGCGCCACGGTATCGAACATGGCGCCGGAATACGGCGCCACGGCGGGGCTTTTTCCGATTGACCGGCATACCATCGACTACCTCGCCTTCTCCGGGCGTCCGGACTCGCAAGTCCGTCTCGTCGAGGCCTACGCCAAGGAACAGGGACTGTGGCGCGGCGACGAGGAACCCCTGTTCACCGATGTCCTCGACCTCGACCTCGGTGACGTGGAACCCAGCCTGGCCGGTCCGAAGCGACCGCAGGACCGCATCGTCCTTTCGGGCGCCGGCAGCGCATTCCGCAAGGTGATGGATGAAGCCGGTCACGACGCCGACCGGCCAGCCTCGGCAGCCATGGCAGACGGCAACCGGTTGAGCGACGGCGATGTCGTCATCGCCGCCATCACGAGCTGTACCAACACGTCCAATCCCTCGGTGATGATCGCCGCCGGTCTCGTCGCCAGGAAGGCACTCGAGCGCGGCATCAGGACAAGACCCTGGGTCAAGACATCCCTGGCGCCGGGCAGCCAGGTGGTCACCGACTATCTCCGCAAGGCCGGACTTCTCGAGGCTCTCGAGGAACAGGGCTTCCACATTGTCGGATACGGCTGCACGACCTGCATCGGAAACTCCGGTCCCCTTCCACAGGCGGTCGAGGAGGCGATCACCGCAAACAATCTCGTGGTCGCCTCGGTGCTCTCGGGCAACCGCAACTTCGAGGGCCGGGTCCACGCGCTGACCAGGGCGAACTATCTCGCCTCGCCACCGCTGGTGGTGGCCTATGCCCTGGCGGGCACCATGGCGATCGACATCACGACCGAGCCCCTGGGGACGGCGGCGCGCGGAGAACCGGTCTTTCTGAAGGACATCTGGCCTTCCAACGACGAGATCGCACAAGCTCTCGGACGCCACCTCACGCCCGACATGTTCACGAAGCGCTACGCCGATGTCTTCAGCGGCGATGACGCCTGGCAGGCCGTCGCCATCCCCGAGGGCCGCGGTTTCGCATGGGATGGGGGAAGCACCTACATCCATCGCCCACCCTTCTTCGACGACATGCCGCGCCAGCCGGCCGCCGCCCCCGACAACATCGTCCATGCCAGGGTCCTCGCCCTTCTCGGTGACAGCATCACGACGGATCACATCTCTCCCGCCGGCTCCATCGCGCCCGGCAGTCCCGCCGCCGCCTGGCTCAACGACCGCCAGGTTCGCCAGCGGGACTTCAACAGCTACGGTTCGCGGCGCGGCAATCACCAGGTGATGATGCGCGGCACCTTTGCCAACATTCGCCTCAGGAACCTGCTTCTTCCCGGATCCGAGGGTGGTGTCACGCGTCATCAGGGAAGTGGCGACGAGATGTCGATCTTCGAGGCGGCAATGCGCTACCGCGACGAAGGCGTGCCTCTCGTCATTGTTTCGGGGCGCGAATACGGAACCGGCTCGTCACGCGACTGGGCCGCCAAGGGAACCGCACTCCTTGGTGTGAAGGCGGTCATCGCCGAGAGCTTCGAGCGCATTCACCGCTCCAATCTCATCGGCATGGGGGTCCTGCCCCTGCAGTTCCGCCCCGGCGAGAACCGCGAAAGCCTCGCCCTCGACGGCAGCGAGACATGGGACATCACCGGTCTCGAGGGCGGCATCACGCCCGGCATGGAGGTGCCGGCCACCATCCGCATGACCGATGGTTCGGCCATCGACACGACCCTCATCTGCCGGATCGATACCGCCAACGAGGCCATCTACTACCTCAACGGCGGCATCCTGCACTACGTGCTGCGCCGCACCGCCGGCACCATCTGACCCCCTGTCATCAGGTTCGGTTTCTCGAACCATATCCTGATCACCCAGGCCCCGGACGGCCTCAAGCTCCTGAGCCTGCGCCAGGAGACGGGCGGCGTATCAACGCGCTGCTCCAGGCCAATCCGCCGTGAAAGATCGAATGCTGTTGGTCGCTCCATACCCGCAAACGCTAGGACGAACCGTCACGGGAAGAACTCGCAGGCATCCAGGACCCCGCAGCCGTCGCGTCTCCCGCGGTCGAGGCACCGCTTGCCATATCTGCCACGTTCCTCGCCACAACGTCCGTCCATCACGAGGTGAACGTGAATGTATCCCAATTCAATTTGACATCCTGTTTGACAGCTGACTGACAGGAATTTTGCGTGATATCACAATGATATTCTATCCTTCCTTTGTACTTGACATGCTATTTGACGGTAAGCGTTCGGTGACGCGGTGATGGGTGAAGTGTGTGTCACCGGTTGAGGATGCGTTTCCAGTCCTTGCGCAGGGGTCTCAGCCAGATGTCTTTTTTCGGTTTGTCGCGTTTCGTGTGGGTATCGTAGCGCCCGCGTCCTTGAGTGGCACCGACATGGATCCATCCTGAGGCCTTGTAGACGGCGCCGGTGAAGCGCGGTGTCTGGACGAAGGTTTCGATGAGGACCGGCGTGGTGTTGTAGCGCCTGGTCCAGTCACCGGGCAGGCGACGTCGCATGATGGCGAGGATGTGGGAGCCGAGATTGTCGATTCGGATCCAGGGCAATATCAAGAAGCGAGGATTGTCGATGACCAGCGGCAGGTTCTTCTGGCGCACCTCGGGCGTCCATCCGATGAGGGTGTCTCGGGGCGCGAGTTTCCATGCGGCGGTGGAGAAGCCGAGCATGGCGACGGGCCATCCGTTGCGGTCGTGGACGGCGTAGCGCATCTGGGCTCCGACCAGGGTTGTGTATCCCAGATAGTGGTAGCGGGCGACGAACTCGTTCCACAGCTTCCCCTCCCGTGCCCCGCTTGTGACGATGGAGACAGTGAGGGGTCGTGCCTCGTCGAGGGTGGTTGGAGGGGCAAACAGCGGCGGTTCTGTGTCCGGCCCGAAGACGATGGCCTTGCGCGGACCCGGTCGCCATCGTGGTGGCGGCAGGGTGATGAGGCCATCCCTGTGCATGGCCAGCATGGTGACCTTGGCCATCATGTGCTTGAGGCCGCCGTCGGGCTTGCGCCAGTCGGTACGTTCACAGAAGGCCCGGGCGATGGCCGCCCGGCTCGTCTCGGTGGTGATCAACTTGCGTATCAGCGCCATCTCGGCGGTGGTGAAGTCACGACCGTGGTAGCGACACGCGACCTCGCCGGTTACCCCGGTTCCATGAGGTCCCGCCGGCGTTCCGGACTCATCGACCATGGCAGCCACGGGGCAAGGTCATCGGGCGCCTTGCCGCCGTTCCTGGCACAGGCTTCAAGCCATTCATGGAGCCAGCGCCGGATTGAGATGCCGTTCATGGCAAGAGTGCCGATGACGGAGTACATGATGGCCGTGAAGGCGGCGCCACCCTCGCTGTCGGAACCGAAGCTCAGCCGACGCCCGATCACCGCTTTCCGGAAGGTTCTCTCGGCCTCTGAGTTGTCCATGGGAATCAGAGGATGGTGGACGAAGACGCTCAGTCCCTCGCGATGGCGGATCAGGGAACGCAGGGGCTTCGCTTCGCGTGCGTCTTCCGGCAAGGCGTCGAGTTCCGTCTGCGCCTGGGCAAACAGTGCCTCGACAGTCTCTTCCAATGCCGCCTGCAGCGCGTCGAACGTCGTTGTCTGATGGTCCAGTGCGGGGTCGTAGTGCTTCAATCGCGCCTTGTTCAGATTGAAGATCGCCCCGTACCTGGCCAGCCATGTGTTCTTCCAGTCTTCCAGTCCTTCCTGGCCGGCCGCGGCCTCGATGGCGTCGCGTCTGCTATGGGTCCAACAGAGACACAGGATGATCTTGCCGTCGAGTTCGCGGGCCAGCTTTCTGTAGGCGCTGTAGCGGTCGCAGACAAGGAAGACGGTGACCTGGGTGGAGCCGAAGAGCTTCCTGGCCACCTCGGCGCTGCGTGACGGGTCGATGAGGAAGAAGACGGCGTCGGCGCTGACCGAGTTCCACATCCAGGCCCGCTGCGAGCGCCCGGAGAGCTTGAGGGACCCGATGCGCCAGCTGGTCTCGTCGCCGTGACGCACCGTCATCGTGTTCTGATGTGCGAGGATGGCGCAAGCCAGGGGGGCGAACATCGGCGCCAGACGCGTCATGCCGTCGGCCATCGTCCCCGGCGCCATCTCCAGGCCCTGATCCGCCATCCATCGCGAGACCCCGCGCAGGGGCCGCAAGCAGGCGTAGCGCTCATAGAGCACACACGCCCAGACACTGATGCCGTAGGGTGTCCGGGGGAACAGCCGCAAGGCAGGCGGCGCCGTCACTTCCCGGGGCGCCGACGGACACTGACAACCCCGGCGCCAGCGGCCACGCCTGATCGTACGGGTATGGGCCTTGACCTGGATCTCGATGAGAGAGGACTCGTGGTCGCCGTTGGCGACATAGGCCTCGCCGCAACACGGGCACACCCGCTCCTCTGGAGCCGGGTCATGCCTTTCCTCCTTCTCCGGGAGTGAGGGACGTTCGGTGCGGCCATGGCCCGGCGCTCCGCGTTGCTGGCCCCGCTTCTTGCCGGTCCCCTTCTTCTTCTGCTTCTCGCTCCTGGAACCGAATGCCACCTTCGACAGCGTGGCCCGCGTCCCGCGCAGCCTGGCAAGCTCGGCTTCCTGTTGCGTGCAACGGATCTGCAACGCCTCGATCGTCTCGCCCTGCCGGACAATCTCGCGATCCCGGGAGGCAACCTCCCTCTTCGAGGCCTTCGCTTCCTTCAGGGCCTTCTTCAGCGAGACGACCTCCTGGCGCAGCGAGGCAATCGTCGAACGCTTGCGCGCATCAATCCCCATCTCGCCAACAAGGCGGGTCAGACGATCCACCTCAGCCTGCGAGGCCAGCGCATCCTTCGCCGCCCGGCGAAGCGACGCCGAAAGCTCACGCTCCTCAGCAAGCTTGTCCCTCGCAATCTTCTGCAATGCCGAACACGAGCCTGCCCTCTTGCGCTCCGCTATCACGTCCAGGCGAAGCTCTTTCTTCTCCGCTTCCAGCTCGTCAATCCGAAGCAAGGCTGCCGAAAGAGCCGACGCGCAGGCCTCGAATCCACACGGCGCACCAGCACCGCTCGCCGCAATATCCGGGAGAATGAACCCATCCATGCAACGTCATGTGGTGATGCCAAAAAAAGTTACCAGTGCCCGGGAGGAAAAAGTTCTCAGGCCCGGAATATCGCCGCCATCACCGCGTCACCGAACGCTTACATTTGACGCACTGTTTGACGCCCAGTCTTGCCAGGGTTTCCGCTGGCGTGGGCGAAATCGTGGCGGATACTCTGTCAGACCGGCCAGTCGACGACATGGTCGGGGAGGTCCTCGTCGGCAACGTCGGCCTCCGAAACGACACGGTTCGCGATCGACACTCCGGCGCGATGCACGCTGTCTGGATCACCCGACACCAGGGGATGCCACTCGGCAAGATCGCGGCCTTCGTGGAGCAGGCGATAGGCGCAGGTGCCAGGCAGCCATGCCAGCAGAGAGGAGAGGGTTCCCGGCGTGATGCGGATACACTCCGGGACGCGCCTGAAGCGCCTGGCGTAGTCCCGGCAGCGGCAGGTCACGGTATCGAGAAGGAAGCACGTGACATCGGTGTTGGAGATGGTGCCGTCATCGATGTCCTCAAGCTTCAAGAGGCAGCACTTGCCGCAGCCGTCGCAAAGCGACTCCCATTCCCCGCTCGTCATCTCCTCGAGGGACTTGGCGCGCCAGAAGGGTTCGTCGGCCATCAGTACACATCCCTGTAGCGCCGGCAGATCTCCTCCGGCGCCAGTCCTGCAACCCCCTCGAGTTCCCCGCGCTTGTGCATGATGTAGGCCTCAAGAAGTGTGCCCGGCAGGAGTGCCCCGGCGCCAGGCTCACGCTCGAGACGGTCGAGAGCCTCGCCGAGTGAGAGAGGCAGGCGCTCGACGCCGTGCCTGCGGCGTTCATCGTCACTCATGGCATCAGGGTCCGATGACACCGTCTCGGGAGTCTCCAGGCCATCGCGGATCCCCTCGAGACCGGCCCGCACGAGGATGCCGAGCTGGATCCAGGGACTGGCCGCCGCATCACCGGCACGAAATTCGACATTGAATGCCGAGGCGACATCGGCGCCGGGAGTTTCGGGGCCCGGGCAGATGCGGATTGCCGCCTCGCGGTCCCGCCAGCCCAGATTGTTGAAGGCGGAACTCCAGGAATGCGGCTTGAGGCGCTGGTAGGACGCCGCGGACGGTGCCGTGACGGCCACCATCGCCGGCAGCCGCTTCAGGATTCCGGCAACGAAGCTTCCCATCACGGCGGACAGACCCGAGGGCTGTGACGGATCATGGCTGACCGGTCGACCTTCACGGTCCCGGAAGCTCATGTGAATGTGAACGCCATTGCCGGGGCCGGCGGGATCGACCTGTGGCGCGAAGCTGACGTCCCGGTCGAGGCGTCTGGCGGTGGCGCGCACCATTTCCCGGGCGATGATGGCGCGATCCGCCGCCACCATGGCGGGCGCCGGCCTGACGGTGAATTCGAACTGGTTCCTGCCGAACTCCGGCAGGAATGTCTCGGGCTCGGCGCCCGCAGACTGCAGCGCGTGGAGCACGGCGCCCGGGAAGTCTCCGGCACGCCTCACCTTGTCAAGGCTGTAGGAATCACCTTCGCGTTCGGCGAGACCGCCATCGTGGAACTCGTGCTCGAAGGCGGCAATGAGCGTCAGTCCCGTCTCGTCGTGGAGATCCTCGATGGCGCTGGCGAGGTAGTGCCTCAGGCAGCACTCCCACGGCCGGCCATCCATGGTGCAAAGACCACCGAGAATGAACCATTCATCCGGGGTGCCATCGCCGAAATCGACCCTGACCTCGCAGGCCGGATCGGCCATCAGAACAAGGTCTCCCAGCGCGCCCCAGGGCGTAGCGGGAATCACCCCCCAGCAGTTGATCATCTGGTTGGTATGGGTGAACCCGACCCCGCGTTCGATGTGCTCGCCAAGCCCGGTGGCCGGGAAGCCCTTGCCGCGGACCTGTCCTGCAATGTCGCTCGTGACAATCATCACGAGCGGAGTGCGGTGGATCACACGCCGAAACCGTAGATGCGCTTCGCGTTGTCAAAGACGATACGGCGCCTGTCTTCCTGCGCGATGCCGGAAAAGGTCCGCTCGATCACCTCCTGGCTGTGCGGGAAGGTTCCTTCATCGTGCGGGTAGTCGCTGCCCCACAGCAGGACCTCCGATCCGGTGAAGTCCAGCAGTTTCAGGGCAACGGGATCGTCACTGAAGGTCACCGCGCCCTGACGCCGGAAGAAGTCGCTCGGTCTCATCTCCAGGCTGGGACGGATCCACATGTGCTTCTTCTCGACCTGTTCGTCGAGCACATGAAGCAGCCAGGCGAGCCATCCGGCGCCGCACTCGACAACAACGAACCTGAGATCGGGATAGCGCTGCAGCGCTCCCGAGGCGATCAGCAGGGCAACCGGCGACTGCCCCCGTGCCATGCTCATGGCCATGTGGGCAAGGGCGCCGCCATGGCCTTCCTCCTCGCCCCAGTCATCGGGATACTGATCCTCGCTTTCGGTAAAGGCATGAAGCGAGATGACGAGGTTGTGGTCGGCACAGGCTGACCAGAAGCGGTCATAGTCCGGCAGGTTGTAGGGCCTGCTGTCCATGGTCAAAGGTATCTTGATGCTGCGATATCCCTGCCTTGCCACCCTCTCGACCTCGCAAACCGCTTCGTCGAGATCAATGACCGGGACGATGGCGACGGGAAGGAACTTATCCCGGTGTCCACCAAAGTGCCCGATGCACCAGTCGTTGTAGGCGCGGGCCACGGCAAACTGGTAGCCCGGATCCCTGGAGTTGTAGAGAAAGAGCGAGGTGTTCGGATAGATGACCTCGGCGCTGATGCCATCGCGGACCTGGTCTGCAAGGCGTCGCTCGATGTCGCGTCCGCCACTGGGATCATTGCGGAACTCGCGATTCTGGTCGTCCTCGTCCGTGCGCTCCGAGGCAAGGTCGATACGTCGCGGCTTCTTGCCATCCACCACGAAGTAGGTGGCGCCATCGCGCTCCTCGAACCTGGGGACGCGGTCCCTGTACTTCCTGTCCAGCCTTTCTTCGTAGACTTCCGGCGGCTCCTGGACGTGACTGTCAGCGGAAATGACGGGTAATCCACTCATGGCTCTCTCCCACGGATCCCGAATCGACGCAAAGGGTGCACTCTGATCCGGGTGAGGCACAAGGTCTCCTCGTGCGCACTCCCACGGACAGGCCTTTCGATCTTCCCTGCCGCGAGATGCCCTTGCTGCCCTGCCGGAACGTGGGTCAACGTCGGCGGTGACGGCCCATGCCACTCCCTGCCTCAGCACAGGTTCCTTCGTTGTCGGCCATGCACCGACGCGGGGCTTTGGTGGCGACAGGATCTGGGAGCGTGCCCGCACCGCCTGGAACCCGTGGTTCCTGTGCCTGCGCCGATACCGGTTACGCGTGGAGAACTCCCGCGTTCCCCAGGGTGCTGCCCGTCTGGCCCTTCCTCAAATCTTCCGGGCCGCGAGCGCTCCTTCCGCCATCGCAACGTCCACTTCTCTTGGCGACACGCAGTCCCCGGCCGTGAGCACACGCAGACCGGCATCGCGAAGATCGTCGGCAAGGTCGCTGTTGGCTTCGGCGGCGTCGCACACGACCACACGCGCCATGGCGGTCATCGTCGACTCGCGCCCCGTATGGACGTTCGCCACAACGACCCCTTCCGCGTCGACACGCACGACATTGCTCGACGGCAGCATCATCACGCCGTGCTCATAGAGCCGGCGGTAGAGTGGCACGCGATTGGTGACATCGACATCATCGGCCACCGCCATGGAAGGCGTGACCAGCACGACCCGGCAACCAGCCTCGGCCAGGTGTTCGGCCGCCAACACGGCCGCGCCGCCCCCGGCCCGATCCCACACAAGCGAGTCCGCAACCGGTGATACGTCCACATCGAGAACCTCAGGGGCCGAGCAAAGGCTCACACCGTGTTCGCTGGCGCCCTCCAGCGATACAGGCCCGGGGCGTGCTCCGGTTGCGACGACGACCACCTGCGCACGACCAAGCTGCAGTGGCGAATCCACCCGGTGCCCAAGACGTATCTGCACCTGCAATCTCTCCAACTGCCGGTGCTGCCATTCGACGATGCGCCGCAATTCGCGTCTGGAGTCGAGCCGGGTCCAGATGCGCAACTGTCCGCCGAGATGCTCCGAGCTTTCGTGAAGCGTGACCCGATGACCACGCAAAGCCGCCACCCGCGCCGCTTCGAGTCCAGCCGGGCCGCCTCCGACCACCGCCACGTCGACGCTCCTCACGGCCGCCGCCGCCTCACCCCAGGTCAGTTCACGCCCCGTTTGCGGATTGTGGATGCAGCCGATGGAGCGACCCTCCAACCCGTTGCGGATGCACATGTTGGCGCCCACGCATGGCCGGATGTCGGCGAGCCTGCCCTCGCGAAGCTTGGCGATCAGGTCCGGATCCGCGACGTGGGCCCGGGTCATGCCCACCATGTCGGCTTCGCCGCTGGCAAGGATTCTCTCCGCGTGGTCCGGATCGGTAATGCGTCCGACCGTGAATACCGGGAGTTCGACCGCGGAGCGGATACCGGCCGCAAGGGGCACGAAGAGACCGTGGCGGGCCGGGGTCGGAGGCCAGTGCCCGGCACGCTGGAGACGGTCCATGTTGGTGCCGGCGATGACGTTGAGATAGTCGACCTTTCCCTCGCTCTCGATGGCGCGGGCCACGGCTTTCATCTCCTCGAGATCGAGCCCGCCCTCGACCAGTTCGTCGCCGGGAATCCGGAGACCGACGATGGCGTCGGCGCCCACGGCCTCCCGGACTGCCGTCATCACCTCGCGACAGAATCGCATCCGGTTGTCGAAGCTGCCTCCATAGCGGTCGGTGCGTCGATTGGTCGCCGGCGACAGGAAGGCCGCGACCAGGAACCCGAATGCGGCCAGAATCTCGACGCCGTCCATCCCGCCTGCGCGGCTGCGCTCTGAGGCGGCGCCGAATGCCGCGACGACTTCGGCGATTTCATCGACGTTCATTGCGTGGGCACGCTGCCCGCGTCGCATCAGATCGCCCGCCACCGCCGAGGGTGCCCACACAGGAGCACCGGGCTCGGTGGCATGGATGGTCGCAGCGCTGTGGCCGAGCTGGGAGAGGATGATGCCGCCCTCCTCGTGGACGGCGCCAGACAACATGCGATAACCGTCGATGATGGTGTCGTCGACATTGGCGAGCACACCGTCGGAGCCGAGCCCGCCAGTGTGATGGATAGCTGTGCAGCCGGTGATCTGGAGACCGACTCCGCCCCGGGCCCGCGCTCGATGATAGGCTGCGTAGCGCGCGCCGGGGATGCCGCCTTCACCGAGCCGGATCTCGTGTGCCGTCGCCAGCACCCGGCAGCGCAGACGCCGGGGCCCGACCTGAATGGGCGAGAGGAGTCTGGGAAAGCGGGGATGAACCATGGAATTCCATTTCATGTCGTCATGTGGAAACCGGATGAGCGCCGCACACTACAGGTTCTCATGAAGCTGACGCCATGTCCGCAATACGGCCGAAGGGCGCTACTGTCGTGTCCCGGACCGCTGCGGCAGTGCCGTGAATGGTAACCGCGCACGGATTTCGAGTCTCTGCTAGACTCATGAACGAGCAGCTGGTCCCTCGCCTGCACTTCAGACTTGCATGGACCATATTGCAGAGGAATGACGGATGCTGATCGAGCACATCGAAGTCAGGAACTACCGGGTCTTTCGGAATGTAAAGCTCGAAGACCTGCGGCCCTTGACTGTAGTCGTGGGTGCAAATGGCACAGGAAAATCCACGTTGTTCGATGTCTTTTCATTCCTGAAGGATTCTCTTGCCAGCAATATCGCGACCGCAGTTGCCCAGCGCGGAGGCTTTCGGGAATTGGTCAGTCGGGGACAGAACGGGCCGATAGGCATTGCGATGAAATTTCGCGAGAGCGGGGGTCGATTGGCCACATACCTGTTGGAGGTCGCGCTGAAAGACGGGCGGGCGGTCGTTGACAGGGAAGTCCTCCGCTACCGCAGGGGGCGATTCGGCAAGCCTTGGCACTTCGTGGACTTTCGACACGGCCAGGGAACCGCGATCACCAATGAATCTGCATACGGCAAGACAGACGCTCGGGAAGAACGCAAAGAGTACCAGCTCGAAGACCCGAGCATTCTTGCCATCAAGGGTTTGGGTCAGTTCAGGGAATTTCGCGTTGTTTCCGAGTTCCGCAGCCTGATTGAGAATTGGCACGTATCGAACTTCCACATTGCCGATGCGCGGCAGAGCGCTGATGCCGGCTATGCCGAACATCTCTCCACAAGAGGAGACAACGTCGCCCAGGTTGCCCAGTACCTCTTCGAAAACCACCGCGATCAATTCGATGTTGTACTTGACGCAATGCGTACTCGCGTACCCGGAGTAACGGATGTCGAAGCCCGGCCCACAGAGGATGGCCGCCTGGTGCTACGCTTTCAGGATGGCAGTTTCAAGGACCCATTCATCGCTCGCTACGTTTCCGACGGCACGATCAAGATGTTCACGTATCTGGTGCTGTTACACGACCCAAAACCCCATCCGCTGCTGGCTGTAGAGGAACCGGAGAATCAGCTGTATCCCTCACTTCTTGGTGAACTCATCGAGGAGTTCAGGGACTACGCCCGCCGGGGCGGCCAGGTGTTCGTCGCGACCCACTCGCCCGATTTTCTGAGCGGAGCGGAATTGGACGAAATTCATTTGTTGCGGAAAACGGATGGGTTCTCCACTGTGAGGCGCGCCGGAGACGAGACGCTACTGCGAGACCTCGTAGATCAAGGAGATCTCCCTGGCGCCCTTTGGAAGCAACGTTTGTTCGAAGGCGTCGATCCGTGAGCAAGCTTGTCTTTCTCGTGGAAGAACCTTCCATGGCCGATTTCATTGACCGATTGATGCCACGGTTCTTTCCTGGGCTTGGGTTCCAGTGCATCCCCCACGACGGGAAACAGGATCTGGAGAGAAGTGTCCCTCGCAAGTTGAGAGCATGGCGCGAGCCGGGGGTGCGTTTCGTCGTGGTGCGCGATCAGGACAGCGCCGATTGCCATGAGGTCAAGGATAACCTCATCGACCTGTGCCGACAGGCAGGTCGCTGCGATGTGCTCGTCCGCGTGGTTTGCCGGGAATTGGAAGCGTGGTACATCGGGGAGCCGGAAGCCGTTATGCGTGTGTTTCCCAATGCTCCGCAGGCACGTCGCCTCTTGAACAGGAGTGCTTATCGTGACCCCGATCAAGTCGTTCAACCTGCTGCCGCAATTTCGCGCCTGATTCCAGAGTTTCAAAAGCGTCGGGACGCGAGACGAATGGCCTGCTTCCTGTCACGCGAGAACCGGTCGCGCAGCTTTCAGGTGTTCGTTGAAGGCATTCGCCGATTACAGGAAGCATCGACCTGAACCAGAACATGCTGATTCACATCATGGCAAGGCGTTCCTCTGTGGCGACAAAGCAGGCGCGGATTGGCATGTCGTCTCGATGCCGACAGGACGAACCATGGGAATCAGTGCGAGATTTCCATACTGGCGCATTGGTGGTTCGAGGTGGCGGGTTTCCGGTCAGACAGCGGTGTTGTCGAGATCGATGACCGAAATGCCCTGGCCCAGTGCGGCACGGGCAAGATCGACAAGATGTGCATGGTGCGTGAAGACCAGTACCTGGCACGTCGCGGCCAGTCTGTGGAGCACCTTCAGTCCGGCAACCGTGCGATCGTCGTCGAAATTCACGAAGAGATCATCGGCGACGAATGGCAGGGCCGGCTTGCCTTCCAGCCATCCGTCGATCGCGGCGATCCTCAGGGCAAGATAGAGCTGGTCCGCCGTGCCGTCGCTCATGTTCGCGACGTCGACCTCGCCGCCATCGGGTCTCGTACCAGCAAGCCGGGGCCGGTCCTTCTCGTCATAGAGGATCCTGAGCCCGCCATAGGAACCTCGCGTCAAGGTTGCGAAGTGGGTGCCGGACTTCGCCAGGAAAGGCGCCTGCTGCTCGGCGCGATAACGGTCCACCGCCCACTGAAGGAGTCTCGTACCGGTTTGCGCGCGGACATACCGCGCCGAGAGCTGCTCGAGTTCCGAGAGAGCGGCCTGACGGTCCCAGGCGGCAGAAATGGCTGCATCGCCACCGCCGATGGAATCGAGTGCCGTCGCAGCATCCTGGAGCCGAAGACGAGCCTCCTCGATCGAATCATCAAGTCCATCTCGCCTGTCCGCGGCTTCTGCCGCCTCGGCCTTCAACTGATCGAGATCCACGCCCGCGCACTCCCTTTCCAGGGTACTTTCAGGTAAGCCGTCTCCGTTTTGCGCCAGTGACGCGGTCCTTTGCGAAACTTCCTTGCGCTTTCGGAGAACCAGGTCCGAGCGTTCGATTTCACCCTGCAGTTCCTCGATGGACTCGACACCGGCAAGCATCATGAGTTCGTTGATCGTCTCCTGCGCCTGATGCCGGGCTTGCTTCGCCTTTTCCAGCTCCCCGTTCTTCGAGGAAAGGGATGCCGCGATATGCTCGAGGCGTTCCTGCTTCCTCAGTTCCTCCCTCAGACGCCTGACAAGTTCCACGGCCATGTCATCGGCCTTGTTCCCGGCAAGCTCGGGGGCCACGGCATCTGCAAGGCGATGAACCCGCGATGCGAAATCCTCCAGGTCACGTTCTATCTTAGCGATGCGCTGGTCTTTCAGTTCCTTCGCCCTTTCCATGTCACCGCGCATCTCCTCGACAATATCCAGGACATCGGCGGCCTTGTCGGGGTCCTCGAGCGCCGGCAGACCGGAGTCTCCGGTTTCGGCATGCCATGCCTGCGACCATGTCTGCGCTTCGTCCTGCAGCCTCGTCTTCGCGAACCGCCTGACCTTCTCCTCGTTTCTCGCCCCCTCGAGATCCTCCTCCAGACTCGCGCGCTTCCGGTTCTTCTCCCTCAAGGACCCGTGGAACTCCGCAACGAGAGACCGCACGACATGGAAGGGTTTTCCTTCCAGACCCTCCCTCGCCATACCCAGGATCGCAGCCTCGGCAATGAGCAGGTCTCGTGCACCGGCCTCGGCCTGTTTTAGTCTTTCGACAGACCGCGCGGCGCTGTCGCGTGCCTCACGGGCTTTCATGGCCCTCTCGTGATCCGCGACCCATTTGATCATGGCATCGGGGTCGAGCGGTTCGCCGGGGAGGTTCGACCACATGTCCTGCCATTGCCTTTCAAGGGTGCCGGACTGGCAGTCCAGGTCTTCAAGTTCGGACTCCAGGGAGGCACGCTCGTCTTCGAGACCACGCACGCTGCGTTCGATTTCCGTCAAGCGCGCCACCGTCTCCGCGTTTGCGAACCGTTGGTCCGCCGCCTTGTCAGCCTCGAGAATCGAGACCGTCAGCGCCGTCACGGGATCGCCGCTGACATCGGATTCCCCCGTTCCTTCGATGTAGTGTCTTTGAACGATTGTCCAGTGATGGTCGCGCGATGATCTCAGTCGATCGATCTCTTCTGGCGTGACGACATCATCGGCAGCGGCAATCGCCTCGATTGTCCTGCGTCTTTCCAGGATCTCGCGCTCCACCCTCAAGAGACGATCGCGGTATTCCTTGCGTCGGTCTGCCACATTCTTCAGTCCATCCCTGGTTTCCTGAATGCGGTCCAGCGGAGGCAACCAGAGGTTCGCAAGTGCGTTCTCGTCGGGAACCACCGCAAGCAGGGGCTGGATCAGGGTCCCTGCTGCTGCCACAAGCTCCTGATGTTCTCTTTCACCAGCGGCAAGAGCCTGCCCGGGGTCAGGCTGTGTATCCGTGCTCTTCAACGCTGCTGACAACCTGTCAAGATCATCCGCAGGTCCCATCAGTTCACATCGTTCCAGAACCGAACGGGCCCGTTCAGCGGCTTCCTTGTGCTGTTCGGCGGCCGTGCGGGTCTTGTGGGCAAGCGCAACCCACTCGGCGTGAAGTTTCCTGATTCGATTCACATGGCCTCGACCCGGAACGCGCCACGTCGGTTCGGGGCCATCATCATCTCCAAGGCCGAGTTCGACAGCCCTGCTTCGTACCCTTTGTTCCACTTCGTGAAGGTCACGACGACGTTTGGGAAGATCCCCCCATTCCGGCTGCAGCTGGATTCGACGCCTGTCGAGATCCTCGATCTCGTCGGTGCGAAGCAGCAGGCGTTCGTCAACCGCGATGTCCTTGCCGGCTTCCTCCTCTTCCCTGATCTGGCGTTCAAGCTCTCCGATCTGACCGGCGTACCTTGCGACCTCTCTTCGGGCGTCATGCAACCGCTCCTCTACCGTTTCGGGAAACGCCACGGCCTCTCCAAGCTCGGCAAGCTCGCAGAGAAGTTCTTTCTTGCGTACCACGTCCGGATAGACGCTCTGGATACGCCGGATACGCTCGTCACGGCGTCTCAGGTCCGTGCGCTCCTGCCTGAGCCCCTCCAGCACGGCTTCGGCCTGATCCTGCTCCTCGCGCGCCCGCTGCCAGTCATCGCCTGTCACCGTCGCCTTGCTCAACCTCGATGTGGCGTCATCGAGACGGTCAATCAGCTGGTAGAATGGTCTCTTCGCCGATCTGGTCGGTGTGAAGAGTGCGCTCGCCTCTTCCCTCAAATGTCGGACATGTCCGGCGAACTCCTCAATTCCGGTGGCGGCCCCGAAGAGCGTTGCGCCCGCTTCGCTCTCCGGATCACTGAGTTCCTGACCGCCCTTGCGAAGCCGTTCGTGGGACAAAGAGAACATGCGTTCAAGAAATTCCCGGTCGGCGGTTCCCAGGAATGGCTCAAGAGCGTCCGGCGCCATCGATTGCCCGTCAGCATCGAGAAGGGTGTGCGACTGTCCCTTGCGGCGGCGGAATTCAAGAACGCTGCCGTGTTGTTCGAGAGCGGCGCCGATCAGCATGTCCCTGTAGGCGTGGACGAAGCCGAAGGTCGATCGCACGGGTATGCCGAAGAGAGCGTCCTCTAATGCGGTCCGCGCGGTCGACTTGCCCGCCTCGTTCGAACCGAACACGATATGGAAGTCGTTTGCGGAACCCGGAAACTCCAGCATCCGGCCGGTGAAATGGCCATAGCGAAGGAGATCAAGACGGCGAACCCGCATGGTTACCGGTTCACCAGCCTGGAAACAACAGTGGTTCTTTCCTGCTGAAGGAGCGTCTCGAAGTCCTGGTCGGCGACCAGCCTGAGAAGATCGGTCCCGGGGCTCCTCGTGATCTCCGCGGGGAGCTTCGCCGCGAGGCGCGAGAAGTCTCTTCTGAGAAGCTCGAGCAGTTCAGGATCATGGCTCGCACCTGCCATCAGATCTGCGATGTCCCTCAGTTTCTCGTCATCAATCCCGGTGCCCTCGGGTGATTCGGTCGAGACCACGACACGCTCGATCCAGGCCCGGTCTTCCCCCAGTCCAAGCGCCATGGCCCTGGCTTCCTGGAGAAGCTCGTTCTCACGCGTCACAAGGGATCCGTTGAGCTCGGTCTGTCCGGTGAACTCGACACGGCAGGCGATCAGCCGGCCATCGGCTTCGTGCGCTTCGGCATCCTCGATCCGCCGGCGCATGCGGGCCAGCGCCTCGTCGTGATCGGCACAACCGGTGAGATCCACGTTCACATGCGCCCATCGCACGACGTCAACAGCGACAGAAGTCACGTCCACGGATCCATCGCCAACGGTGACGCGCGCATATCCCTTCGGACCGGTTTCACGGATGTGGCGGCCCTGGATGTTTCCCGGAAACACCACGAAGGGATCGCGGTGCAGGATTTCACTGCCATGCACATGACCGAGCGCCCAGTAGTCGTAGGCCCGCGCCACAAGATCGGCAAGCGTACAGGGAGCATAGTTGGCATGGCCGCCCATGCCACCCAGACCGGTGTGAAGAACACCGATGTTAAACACATCCGCAACTGGTGGCGGATAGGACGGCACAAGATTCTCCGTGACGTCCGGTGTAGCAAAGCTGCGACCGTGAATGGCCGTTCCGGTTCCATCGTGGATGAACGTGGTGGCGGCAGAAGAGCCGAATACGTGGACATTGTCAGGCAGTGTCAGGTGCCGGGTGATCCTGCTTTCGGCATCGTGGTTTCCGTAGACAAGGTAGACATCGATGCCCGCATCGCTGAGCCGCGCCATCTGGCGTATGAAGAAGAAGCCGGTGTTGCAGTCCCGCCAGGTGCCGTCATAGAGATCCCCGGCAATGACAACGAAGGCAACACCCTGGTCGATCGCGTGATCGACGAGGATCTCGAATGCCCTGCGGCAGGCCGTGCGAATGAGCCGGGGAGCGTGACCTTCCTGCGCCGCCAGCCCCTTCAACGGACTGTCGAGATGAATATCGGCGCAATGGATGAAGGAGAATGAGGTCATACCCGTCGACGCGCTACCGCAAGCTGCCGGACCCTGTCAAATCCGGTCGCGGGCGACAAGGTGACTCAGTCGCCTTGAAACGTTTTCGGCACTTAGCCATGATTCTAGTCAACTTCAAACAAGGGGGATACGGCTCTTGCCTGTCGTGAACGTTCATCAGGCCAAGACCTTTCTCTCGCGGTTGTTGGCGCAAGCGGAGGCTGGCGAGGCGAACCGGTTGCTCGCCTTGTTCCCTGCAATCCTCCGGGCCGACGGAAGTTTGGTGCCATGAAGGACAGAATCGTCGTTGACGACCGTTTCCATGATCCTTTGCCGGAGGAAGAGCTGAAGGCATGGGAGGGCCGCTGAGTCGTGCAGGTCTTGCTTGATACACATGCCTTTCTCTGGTGTCTCGCTGGCGAATCACGTGTGACCACGGTGGCCCATGGCACGATTGAGGATGACAGCAACACCATCCTTGTCAGCGCTGCATCGGCGTGGGAGATCACCACCAAGTTTCGCCTCGGCAAACTCCCGTGGGCCGGGGCGGTGGCACTTGATGTCAACGGTTGTCTTGCCAGTCAGGGATTCCAAGGGACTGTCGATGACAGTGGATGATGCGGAACGCGCCGGACGACTTCCTGGTCCGCATCGCGATCCCTTCGATCGCATGATCGCCGCCCAGGCCCTGGCGCGCGACATCCCGGTTGTCTCCGTGGACCGGTCATTCGACGTCTGGGGTGATGCCTCTACACCCCGGGATCGGTCAGCTGGCGCAGCCGTCGTGCCGCCTGGATGGCGAAGGCCAGCGTCTGGGCCTTGCGGCGCGCCGCATTGACCGGTGATTCGGATGCCGGACGCGCGATGGCCGCACCGTAGCGGTCGGCGATGATGAGACCGTGCTCTGCGGGAAGGATATGGGCCGGAAAATCCTCCGGCACGCCGAAGTAGTAGAAGTCGCAGAAATCGAGGTAGTCGGGCCACTTGGCATCGGACTGGAAGTCCGCGACAGAGGTCTTGACCTCGACGATGGTGAAGCGGCCCTTGCCGTCGAGCGCCAGGACATCGGCTCTCCTGCCGTTCCTGACCGTGAACTCCGTCACGCTCGCCTGATTCATGGTCGCGAACATGCGACCAATGCCGCGGGCAAGATCCAGGGCGCGCTGCCTGCTGTCGCTCACGGATCAACCCGTTTGTTGCTGACACCCGCCTCGTCGAAGGTGGCCATGCCGTCATGGAGCGCGACGGCCGCGCTGACAATGAGGGCGGCGCAGGCAGCGCCGGAGCCCTCGCCGAGACGCATGCCGAGATCGAGCAACGGCCTCTTTTCGAGGTGATCGAGAAACCGGCCGGCCGCGGGTTCGGCACTGACATGACCGGCCATACAGTGATCGAGGGCGCGGGCGTCGAGACAGTGGAGCACACTGGCCGCCGCACAGTTGACGAACCCGTCGAGAATCACGGGCGTCCTCGTCAGCCGGCAGGCAAGAATGGCGCCCGCCATGGCGGCAATCTCCCGGCCGCCCAGTGACGCAAGGGTCTCCAGGGGGTCTGCCGACCGTCGGCGATGACGTTCCAGGGCCCGGTCGATCACGGCCGCCTTGTGGTCCACACCCTCCTGATCGAGACCGGTTCCAGGGCCCGCCCAGTCGGCGCCGTTACCACCGAAGAGAGCAGCGCCAAGGGCCGCCGCCACGGTCGTGTTGCCGATTCCCATGTCGCCGATCAGCGCGATATCCGCCCCTTGCGCCGTCTCGAAACCCGTCCTGAAGGCATCGCAGGTCTCGGTTGCAGACATTGCCGGTTCCCGGGAGATGTCCCCGGTAGGCCGCTCGAGGGTGAGCGGCACCACCTCGAGACGGGCATCGAGCAGCCTGGCCAGCTGGTTGATGGCCGCACCCCCGACGGCGAAGTTGGCGACCATCTGCTCCGTGACATCAGCGGGAAAGGCCGACACACCCTCTGCCGTGACGCCGTGATTGCCGGCAAACACCATGCAGGAAACATCGCTGGCCCGCGGCGGATGACGCCCCTGCCAGGACGCCATCCAGACAGCCATCTCCTCCAGCCTGCCGAGTGACCCGGGTGGCTTTGTCAACCTGTCATTGCGTACAGCCGTTGCGGCGGCAGCATCCGCGTCAGGAAACGGCAGGTCCTGCATCAGGTTCCTGATATCGGCGAAGGCGGAGATCATGGTGAAGACCGTCGACAGTTCGCGACCTTCTTACCCTTGACCTCACCTGCCAACAATCGCATAAGCACGACCATGCCGGACCATCAGGAAAGACCCGGGCCCGCCGCCAGTCTGGCGGCTGCCACACGGTTCCTCACCCTGATTCCGGCAGGTCACGGACATGATCACCCGCTCAGCCGGTGCACGGTGATGTTCCCCGTGGTCGGGGCGGCCATCGGTCTTGTCGGCGCGCTGTTCTGCATCGCCGCCGGATGGCTCGGCCTTGGTCCGGTCCTGGCAGCAATCATCGGCGTTGTTGCCATGCTGGTTCTCACCCGGGGTCTTCACGAAGACGGCCTGGCAGATCTTGCGGACGGCCTGGGTGCACACACCAATCGCGAGGGACGGCTTGCGATCATGCGCGACAGCCGTATCGGCGCTTTCGGCGCCATGGCGCTCGTCATCGTCATCGGCGCCCGCGTTGCCGCCGTGGCGGATCTGCAGAGCGGCATGGCCGTCCTCGCGGCACTGGTCGTCGCTGCTGCCCTTTCCCGGGCCGCCATGGTGATGGCCATGGCGGTGATGCCGGACGCCAGGGAGGACGGCATGGCCGCAGACGCTGGCGAACCGGCTCTCGATCAGGCCCTGATCGCCCTCGGTATCGGCGCCGCCCTGGCTCTGGTCTTCCTCTTTCCATGGGCGTGGATCGCAGTGCTGGCAGGCGGCGGCATCGCCGCCTGTCTGGTGGGCTGGCTGGCCATGACGGTCCTGGGGGGCAAGACCGGTGACGTTCTGGGCGCCATCCAGCAGGTCTCGGAAATCGGCGTCCTGGCCGGCGCCGTGGCCGTGGCATGACCCCGACACGCTGGTGGTGGGTGCGTCATGCGCCGGTCACCGAGACCGGCGGGAAAATCTATGGCGCCACCGATCCCAACGCGGACACCGACGATGTCGAGAGCTTTCAGGCTCTTGCGGCCCTGCTCCCACGGGAGGCACGCTGGGTGACGAGCCACCTGCGGCGCACCCGGCAGACAGCCCGGAGCATCGCCGAGGCGGGCAGGAGGACAATCAACCCCGAGGTCGAGGCCGGTCTCGGCGAACAGGACTTTGGTGACTGGCACGGCAGGAGTTATGAGGAACTTGCGACATCGGCACCTGCCCACCGCTTCTGGCTCGCCCCGGCCACCACGACGCCACCCAACGGCGAGAGCTTTGCCGATCTCTGTGGACGCGTCACCCCGGTGATCCATCGCCTGACCAAAGCATGGGCCGGCGAGGACATCATCGCCGTCGCCCATGGAGGCACCATTCGCGCAGCCCTGGGGCTGGCCCTGGGACTTGATCCCGAAACCTCACTGAAGTTTGCAACGGAGAATCTCTCCGTGACCCGCATCGATCACTACACGTCAACACCCCGGCACGAGGCCACGTGGCGTGTCGTCTACATGAATCTGGTGCCCGGACTCGCCTGACACAGCCATCAGCCGGCGACCACCTTGCCGGCCTGGTAGAGCCAGCCCGGCATCATGCGCTCGAGCTCCCAGACAATCTTCATCGGCCGCGATGATTCGTGGCGCCGGTAGCTGGCGTAACCCAGACAGTGATAGGGCCGTGTCTCCCTGCGGTCATCACGTTTTCGTTCACGCACGAAGAGGAGAACCTTCCCGTCTCCGTTGATGTAGCGCTGCCCGGTGCCGGAATCGGGCGATGTTGTATTCTGGGTTTCCCAGTGGAAGAGCTGCGGTGAGATCGGGTAGTCGGCATAGCGGACCGAAGGTGCATAGTCCTTCTCCGACTTTTCCAGGGTGACGAAGAACAGGTCCGTCCCTGTCGCCTTCTCCCGGAGAACGCCTTCGCGCGGCCGCTTGAGAACATCCCTGGCGTCGGTCAGGCCATAGGCCGCGGTGATCTCCACAAGGGAGTAGGTGGCGTGGCTGGCCAGAGGATTCGCGTCGCCGTCTTCGAGCGGTCGGGCAAGGGTGCGCGTGCGATCGTCGAGAATGTCGAGGAGATCGATCAGCTCGTCACGCATGTCGGGCCAGGCGCGGATGGACGAAAGGACCTCGTCGGCGTCGCCGAGCGGTCTCGAACCGGCCAGCAGACCGAAGAACATCCACGCAAGGCGTCGCTGTCGAGGGGGAAGATGACCCACCTTCACGTCGTTCGTCAGGAGGGAGCGCCAGGTCTCAAGTCGTTCGCGATCGTCCACGTGAAGCATGCGTCCCACGGCCTTCAGGATCGGTCTCCTTGCGGGCCGGGATGCGAAATCCGCCCGTTGGCGAAGTTCGGTAAAGCAGTGGCCGGAGGACGGTCTGCTGTAGATATCCTGGAGTTCGGCGCCCGAAGCCCGGATGAAGGCGCCAAGCCGGGTCGCGTGGCCCAGGGCGCGCAGGTCCTCCACGAGATGAGTGCGCGCACCACGCAGGGCATGCTGCAGGTTGTCGAGCACGATACGCCTGGCGATGCGGTCCAGCCTGAGCGCGCACCCGGGCGGCAGAAAGGGGAAGTTCTCCTCGACGGCCTTCCTGACCTGCTGCCTGGTGCCGCCGATGAGAGCCTGGTAGCGCATGTCGAAGCGGTACTCGCGGCGGGCCTGACCGACAAAATCGAGAACGGTCAGCACCGGCTTGCCCTCGGTCCAGCGCAAGCCTCTGCCAAGCTGCTGCAGGAAGACCGTGGCGCTCTCGGTCGGACGCAGCATGAGAATGGTATCGACCTCGGGGAGATCGACGCCCTCGTTGAAGAGATCGACGGTGAAGAGGATGTGGAGATCACCCGCGCGCAGGCCGGCAAGGGCCCTGTCACGCTCGGGATGCGGGGTCGCCGCATCGAGGGCCACGGCCTTCAATCCCGAACGGGAGAACTCTTCTGCCATGAAGTGCGCATGGCGGACTCCGGCGCAAAATCCCAGGGCGCGCATCCTGTGCGGATCGGGAACATAGTCGTCAACGGCCTGGATGATGCGGCGCGCTCGGGCATGATCACCGGTAAGGAGCGTGTCGAGCTCGCCTGCCACATAGCGTCCCTGCCGGAACTCGACGCCCGAGAGGTCGGTACCATCGTTGATCCCGAAATAGTGGAAGGGGCACAGGAGGCCCTGATCGAGAGCATCCCAGAGCCGTGACTCGGAGGCAATGCGGCCGTCGAACCAGTCGAGGATCGACTTGCCGTCGGTCCGTTCCGGGGTGGCCGTGAGACCGAGGAGAAACCGTGGCCTCAGACGTTTGAGCAGGCGCTCGTAGCTGCTGGCCGCAGCGTGATGGAACTCATCGATGATGACGACATCGAACCCTGACGGATCGATGTCGTTGATGCGGTTCCCCAGGGATTGCACGGAGGCAAAGACGTGACGCCCTTTCTCGGGCCGCTCACCGGCAACCAGACGCTCGCCGAAGGAGGGGTCACGCAGGACAATCTGGAAAACCTTCTGACTCTGGGCAAGAATCTCCCTGCGGTGGGCAATGAACAACAGGGAATTGACATGTTGATCCCGGCACAGTTGGCGGAAATCAAAGGCAGCGATCCATGTCTTTCCCGTGCCCGTGGCGGCGACCACGAGGTTGCGGTGATGACCCCGGCCCCTTTCGGATTCCAGGGCCTGAAGAACTGCTTCCTGGTGCGGTTTGGCAACGGCATCGATATGGAGCGTGACGCCCGTCGCATTTCTGCCCTGGTTCTTGAGCGCATCATCAAGACGCATGCCGTCGCGCTCCGGGTCGTAGGCCTCGAACTCGGGCTCTTCCCAGTACTGCTCGAACGTCGCCTGAAACTGCCCGATCACCTCCGGGTTCCGGGCCGCACTGACTCGCACGTTCCACTCGAGACCATCCACCTGAGCCGTGTGCGTGAGGTTCGAGGATCCGATGTAGGCGGTATGATGACCACTCTCCCGATGGAAGAGCCACGCCTTGGCATGGAGGCGGGTGCGGGCGACATCGAAGGAAACCTTCACCTCGGCCCCAAGATCGTGGAGGGCATCGAGGGCACGGCGTTCCGTCGACCCCGTGTAGACCGTGGTGATGACGCGAACCGGAACACCGGCGGCAATTCTCTCCGCAAGCTCCCGTTGGAACAGTCGCAGTCCAGAGTAGCGGACGAAGGCGCAAAGCAGGTCGACACGGTCGGCACTTGGTATCTCGCGGACGATCTCGCCTGAGATCTGAACATCGCGCCGGCCATTGACGAGCAGACCCGTGTCGCGCAGCGAACGCACCGGCCGTTCCGTTGCCAGCCGACCTTCAAGTCCCTGGTGCCTGGCGACGGCAAGCAGCAACTCCACCGTCCCGGCGACATGGTCGTCGCACGATACTCCGTAGTCGCCAAGCATGCCGAGCATGCGGTTCGCCAGCTCGATCTGGCATTCCGGGGGCATCCTGTCGAGAGCGCGGCGCAACAGGTTTGCGACATGGTGGGCCAGCAGATCCGCGCGCCTGGTCCTGTCGGTGCTGCCGGTCTCGACCGACCAGTTGTCCTCGAGCAGGATCTCGATGTCCCGCTTCAGGGACGAGGTCACGAGATTCTCGTAGAGTCCGGGACGCAGGGATGGCTTCATCTCACTCATCTTCAACTGTCGTGCGTTCGGTCTATCATACGCCCAGGAGCGCCTGCCAGGCCCTGACCAGCAGGAGCGTTGCGTTGACGACCGGGGCATGCTGTGACAGCGTCACGCTCATCAGAACCTTCTGCAGGGAGACCGGAAAACCATGCGCACATCAGGAATGATTGCCACTCTATTGCTGGCTGCCGCCGTGGCAGCTCAACCGCTGGCCGCCGCCGAAGTCAGGGTGTTGAACTGGCAGGGATACGGTACCGACGAAGCCTGGGGGGTCGAGGCCTTCGAGGCGGCGACCGGCCATACGGTGGTGCACGACTATTTCAATTCCGAACAGGAAATGCTGACCAAGCTGCGCACCAGTCCCGGTGCCTACGACGTCGTGCTGATCAACTCCGCCTTCACCATCCAGGCCGCCGACGAAGGTCTCATCCAGCCCATCGACAGTGCGGCCATCAGCAACTTCGGCGACCTGTCGCCGGGTCTCAGGGATGCCGCGGAGTTCAGGCACGACGGTGACCTCTACGGTGTTGCCTGGACCTGGGGCCTGACCTCGATCGCCTACGACACCGAAGAAGTCGACCCCGGCAACACCATCGATATCCTGTGGGATCCGGCTTATGCCGACAACGTCGCCGTGCGCGACGATTCCGTCGAGAACGTCTACCTGGCCGCACTGGCCACCGGACAGAACATGAACGCGCCGGATGATCTTGACGTGATCCGCCAGAAACTGCGCGATCTCAAGCCGCAGATCCGAACATTCTGGTCATCGGAGGACGAGTGGAACAAGGAGTTCGCCGCCGATACCTTCGATGTCGCCGTCTACTGGTCGGGGTCGGCATCGCGCAGCGCCAAGGCGTTCGGGCTGCCGGTCGGCTATCTCATTCCCGCCGAAGGCGCCATCGCCTGGCTCGACGGCCTCTCACTTGCCGCCGGCTCGGCCAATCCGGAGGGAGCGCTCCAGTTCATCGACTACATGGTGAGCCCCGAGCACTTCGTGCGCTGGGATACCGAGGTCGGGGCGCCGGCTTCGGCCAATGGCGTGTCCATGAACCAACTGCCTGAAGACGCCTTCAACCGGCAGGTTCTCGGTGATCCCGCCGCCACCGCCAATCTCCAGTTCATGGCCCCGCTCACCGACGAGACGCGGGAGACCTTCCTGGAGATCTGGGAGGAAACCAAGGCCTGGTACGCCGAATAGCTGATACCCGGGGTTGCCGGACACGTCCGGCGCCCTCTTCGCTCCGCTGACCATGCGCATCGAATCCCGGCGACGCTGGGCGATCGCATGGTTGACGGGGCCCGCCTATCTCTGGCTGGCAGTGACGATCTTCCTGCCGCTGTCGGCCATGCTCTACTTCAGTTTCCAGAAGAAGGGACCCTTCGGCAGACATGCCAGCGAGTTTTCGCTGAAGCACTACGAGGCCTTCTTCACCAAGGGTTATCTCCAGGACCTCATGTGGCGGTCTCTGGAAATGGGATTTCACGTCACAGGACTATGTATCCTCATCGGGTTCCCCGCCGCCTACTGGCTGGCCCGGCGCATCCGCGGGCGCTGGCGCGAGGCCCTGTTCCTGCTGATTGTCCTGCCGTTCTGGTCAAACGCGCTGGTCCGCGTCTTTTCCTGGACGATCGTGCTGCGTCCCGATGGAGTCCTTGACCGTGCCGTGCATCTGGTGATCCCGGGACTGCCGACCATCGATCTCACCGACTCCTATGCCGCCATCATCATCGGGCTGGTCCACTCCTACCTTCCCTACATGATTCTCACCTGCTTTCTCTCCCTGCAGGCGATCGACGAGTCCCTTCTCGAAGCGGCACGCAGTCTTGGCGCGCGTTCGTGGACGATCCTGGGGAGGATCATCCTTCCCCTTGCCATTCCGGGCCTTGCTGCGGGATCCATCCTGATCTTCGTTCCGGTGATCGGTTCCTTCTTCGAACCGCGTCTGCTGGGCGGCCCCAAGGGAACGATGATCGGAACCGTGATCGAGGAACAGTTCACCGTGGTTTCCAACTGGCCCCTGGGTGGCGCCCTCTCGTTCATCCTGCTGGCCATCGTCCTTCTCATCCTCGCCGCGGCGGCGCCGGTTCTGAAGAACCACATGAGGGCGACATGAACCAGGCGCGCTGGATGGTGCTGGCGAGCGAGGGAGCGGGCCGGCTCTGGCTCCTTGCGGTCCTGCTCTTTCTCTACCTTCCCATCCTTGTGCTGGCGGTCATGGGACTGAACGATTCGGTGCACTACACCCTGCCCTTCACCTTCACGACGCGCTGGTACGAGGATCTGGCCGGCAACGAACGTCTTCTCACAGCCAGCGTCAACAGTGTCGCCGTGGCGCTCGCCAACACGCTCATCGCCACCACACTTGGAACCATGGCGGCGCTCGCCTTTGCCCGATACCGGTTTCGCGGACGCACGGCGCTGCAACTGCTGCTGTTTCCTCCCATCACCATCCCGTGGCTCATCATCGGCACCTCGATGCTGGTGCTGTTCTTCTGGACGGGTATCGGCCGGGGACTTCACGCCATGCTGCTGGGACACGTGGCGCTCTCGCTTCCCTACGTCATCATCGTTGTCGGCGCCCGCCTGGCGAGCATCGGACCGGAACTCGAGGAGGCCGCAGCCAGTCTTGGCGCGACGCCGTTCCAGTCCATGGTGCGCGTGCAGCTTCCGGTCATGGCGCCGGGCATTGTCGCTGCAGCGCTCTTTGCCTTTGCCGTGTCGTTCGACCAGTTCGTCATCTCCTATTTTCTGGCGCCGCCTGGTGTCTCGGTCCTCCCCGTCGAGATCTTCTCCGCCATTCGCAAGGGATTCACCCCCGAGGTCAACGCCATCTCCACCATCATGATCGTGGTCTCCATGACGGCTCTCCTGCTGTTCGCCCGCCTCTCGAAGTTCGGTGGCGAACGATGAGCGCCGTTGACGTGCACAACGTGTCGAAGCGCTACGGCGCCACGACGGCCCTCGACCGTGTTTCCCTTGCCTTTCCGAACGGCTCCTTCTTTGCCCTTCTCGGTCCCTCGGGGAGCGGCAAGACGACCCTGCTGCGGGCCCTTGCCGGATTCGTGGAACCCGATGAAGGCACGATTCTCATCGATGATCGGGATGTGGCACACATTCCCTCGTTCCGCCGCAACATCGGCATGGTCTTCCAGAACTATGCGCTGTTTCCGCACATGTCGGTGTTCGACAATGTCGCGTTCGGACTGACCGTACGCCGCCTGCCGCGGGCCGAGGTACGCCAGCGGGTCCAGGAGATTCTCGAACTGGTGCGTCTCGACGGGTTCGATCAGCGCAAGCCACGCCAGCTCTCGGGCGGACAGCAGCAGCGCGTCGCCCTGGCGCGCGCTCTTGTCACCGAACCCCGGGTTCTGCTTCTCGACGAACCCCTGGGGGCGCTTGACAAGAAACTCAGACAGGACATGCAGGGCGAACTGAAACGCATCCAGCGCACGGTGGAAATCACGACCATCTTCGTCACCCACGATCAGGAAGAGGCCCTGACACTGTCGGATCGCATTGCCATCATAGATGAGGGCCGACTCATCCAGGTGGGTGAACCGGGCGATGTCTATGATCGCCCTCACACCCGGTTCGCAGCCGAATTCCTGGGCGACGCCAACTTTCTTTCAGGAACGGTGCGGGATTCCGGCATCATGGTCGATCGCATCGGATACATCGCCACCACATCCCCGCTGCCCGCCGGCGAGGCGACCATCGCCGTCAGACCCGAGAGGATCCATCTCGTGGATCCCGACGCGCCGGCACGGGACAATCGCATCGAGGGCCGTGTCACCGAACGTGTCTTTTCCGGGGCCAGCCTCACCTACACTGTCGATACCGACGCCGGGATCTTGCGTGTCCTGCGGCAGAATGACGACGGCAACGTCATCGGCATCGGCGAACGGGTCGCCCTCGTCTGGCTGGCCGACCATTCGGTCGTGGTCGAGACCTGATGGCGAATCTCTGCCCGATTGGCCGCGATGCGGTCCATGTCGTCGTCGACATGCAGGATCTCTTCGCGGCCCGAACCGTGTGGCATACGCCATCCATGCCCGTCATCATCCCCGCAATCCTGCGTCTTGTGACCCATTGCAGCGAGCGCACCATTTTCACGCGTTTCATGACGCCCCGCACGGCCGATGAGACCAGCGGCGCCTGGCGCACCTACTACCGACGCTGGACGCACGTCACCACGTCGCACATGGACCCCGCCATGCTTGATGTCATGAGCGAATTCCGGCCCTTCATTCCACCGGCCAGGGTCATTGACAAGACCACCTATTCGGCCTTCGAAAGCGACCTTTTCGTCAGCCTTCTCGATACCATGGCTTGCCGTACCCTCATCATGACCGGTGTGGAGACGGACGTCTGCGTCCTTGCCACCGTGATGACGGCGGTAGACCGCGGATATCGCGTGATCATTGCCGAGGACGCCGTCACGAGTTCCAATGACGATGCCGCAAGAGCGATGCTCGATCTCGTCTACCGACGATTCGAGGACCAGATCGAGATCGCCGGCGCCGCGGATATCATCGCCTCCTGGGAGGTCTGACGCGCGTTCACGTGCTACACTGGAAGAGTGCGCAACAAGGGAGGCCACATGTCATGGCCGAGGTTCTTCAGGTGGAGTTTGCCCGCCCGCTCAGCGCCGACCCGCGGCGTTCCTACACGTTGCCGTCGCGCTACTACACCGATCCCGATATCTTCGAGATGGAACGCGAGAAGATCTTCTACCGTTCGTGGATGTACCTGTGCCACGTCAGCGAGGTGGCCGGTGCGGGAGACTATCTTGCCGGCAGCATTCTCGATCAGGACATCTTCGTGGTGCGCGACCGTTCCGGTCAGTTGAGCGGCTACTACAATGTCTGCCAGCATCGGGCGCATCGCCTTCTTGAGGGCTCGGGTACGATCAGGGCGGCCATCACCTGCCCCTACCACGCCTGGGCCTATGGTCTCGATGGCCAGCTCCGCACCGCCCGCAACAGTGATGGCGTGGAGGGCTTCGACAAGGCGCAATTTTCTCTGAAGCCCATCCGTGTCGAGGTCATGTGCAACCTTGTCTTTGTCAATCTCGACAACGACGCCGCACCCCTGGCCAGCCAGGCGCCCAACCTCGAGGCTGACATCAGCCGGGAACTTCCCTGCTGGAAGGATCTCACTCTCACCGAAACCTATGACTTCGGCGGCCGGGCCATCGAGGCCGGCTGGAAGGTGGTCATCGACAACTATCTCGAATGCTATCACTGCGAAGTGGCGCACCCGCAGTTTTGCGACATCATCTCCATGCCGACATACGAGAACACCATTGATGGCATCACGGCTCTTCAGAAGGGTTGGGACGTCTGCCATGACAACAGCGCCTATCACCTTGCCAGGGACGCCCGCATGCCCCATTCGCTCTTCTGGTACGTATGGCCGACTACAACCATCAACGTCATGCCAGGAGACGGGGACTTGCTGATCACCACAGCGGTGCCGGTCGACCACCTCGCCACGCGGTTCATCAACCACCGCTTCTCCCCCGACGGCACGCCCGACAGGAAGGACCGCCGCAACTACCTGGAGAATGTGCTTGGAACAGAGGACATGCTGCTCTGTGAATCGGTTCAACGGGGTCTCTTCTCGCGCGGCTACGATCAGGGCCGGTTCATCGTCGACAGCGAGGACAGCGGTGTCGGCGAACACGTCGTCCACCACTTCCACAGGATGGTGCGCGAGGCTCTGGACGATCAGGGAAGCGCGCCGAAACGTTCCCTGTAGAGTTGCAGGATGGTGGCAGCGGTTTCCTCGATGGAACGCCGCGTCACATCGATCACCGGCCAGCCCCGCTCCTCATAGAGCCGGCGGGCCTCCGCCATCTCTCGCCGCACCGCATCCGGTTCGACGTAGTCGCTTTCCTCGTCCTGGTGCAGGAGCTTCATGCGGTTGCGCCGGACCTGGACCAGGCGTTCCATGTTCTGACTGAGCGCAACAACGAGCGGTCTGGTGGACTCGAGAAGCTCCGCCGGCGGCGCCACACCCGGAACGATGGGCACGTTGGCCGCCTTGACGCCCCGGTTGGCGAGGTAGAAGCAGGTCGGTGTCTTGGAGGTGCGCGACACGCCGACAACGATGACATCGGCATCGTCGAGATCATGCGGCGACTGGCCGTCGTCGTGGCGGACAACGAACTGGATGGCATCGACCCGATCGAAGTAGTCGGCATTGAGGGCATGCTGCCCTCCGGGGAGTCCCCTGACCGGCTGGTCAAGAACACCCGACAGCGCCGCAAGAACCGGATCGAGCAGCGGCACCGACACGATTCCCAGAGTCTGACAACCCCTGACCAGCTGATCGCGGCGTTCAGGATTGACCAGCGTGAAGATGACGATTCCGGGGCTGGATTCCAGAGACTTGAGGATCCTGTCAATCTGCTGCGACGTGCGGACCAGTGTCCACACGTGCTCGACCACATCGACGTTCTCGAACTGGGCAACCGCGGCGCGGCCCACGGCAAGGACCGTTTCGCCTGTTGCGTCGGAGATGAGATGCACGTGAAACCTGGTCATGGATATGGGGAAGAATCGCTGATCACCCTGTGAACGATCAGCTTCCGCAATGGCCGGCGCAGACTATCACACTCCTGGCCGGCATGTGTGCGACCGTTCTTGCCCGGGGACAAACGAAATCGAAGGCATGGTGGATATGGTGCACACGCATGGACGGTCCACAACCATCCGGACGCCACTCCACAACAACTCCCGCGAGCACACCGGCAACAGGCCACGATTCGCGTCCAAGCGTACACAAGCACGGCCTGCAGAGGTGCCCCTGGACGGTCGGGCTGTTGACTGATGCCATGACAGTCTTGCATCCACATGATGCACAAGGCCTATCATTACCACGTTCTTTCATACCTTGATTCTTTGATGTGGCGCTGCGGTGCCCATTCGTCGGATCATGCGGGTCATGTCACCACCCACCACCAACAAACCCCTGGTTGCCGTCCTCCGGGGATCCACACGCACCCCGCCTCCGGTCTGGTTTCTGCGCCAGGCCGGACGGTATCTTCCGGAATACAGGGCACTGCGCCGGGAACGTCCAGACTTCCTTTCCCTGTGCAACACCCCGGAACTTGCAGCAAGGATCACGCTGCAGCCGGTCGACCGCTTTGCCGTTGATGCCGCCATCGTCTTTTCGGACATCCTCATCATCCCCCATGGCATGGGTCGTGAGGTGCGCTTTCTCGAAGGCGAGGGTCCTTTCCTGGAGCCCCTTCGCTGCCGGGCGGAGATCGATGCCCTCGATCCGGATGCGGCTGTCGAGAAAAACCGCTCTCTCATGGACACCCTGCGCCTGGTGCGACGCGAACTCGACGAAAGGACCGCTCTTATCGGTTTTGCCGGCGGTCCGATCACGATTGCCGCCTACATGATCGACGGATCGAGTGGGGAATTTCATGCAACGAAACGGCTGATGAAGGACGATCCGGATCTGATTGACCGTCTCGTCGCCCGTCTCGCCAAGGCCGTCACCGGACTCCTGTTGGCCGAGATCGAGGCCGGCGCCGAGGCTGTCCAGATCTTCGACAGCTGGGCCGGCCTTCTGGAGGACAGCGACAGTTTCGCCCGCTGGTGCATCGCTCCGATACAGACCATCGTCGCCGGTGTGACCGGAGTTCATCCCCGGATCCCGGTGATTGGCTTTCCCCGCGGAGTCGGTGAACGCTACGGCGAATTTGCCCGCCAGACCGGTGTCCATGCCCTGCAGGTCGATCAGGACGTGTCTCTTGGGGTGATGCGGGACCTGCAGTCGATCTGTCCGGTCCAGGGCAATCTCGATCCCGGGATCCTGCTTGCCGGGGGTGACGCGATGAGGCGTCGGGCACGATCCATCGTGACGGGCCTCGAAGGGGCAAGTCACATCTTCAATCTCGGGCACGGCATCATCAAGGAGACACCGCCGTCACATGTCGGCGACCTGGTGGATGCCGTGCGGTCCGGCGGAACGTAGAGGTCATGGACAGAACGGCTGTCGTGCTTTTCAACCTGGGTGGTCCCGATTCCCCGGAGGCTGTGCAACCCTTTCTCAACAATCTCTTCAATGATCCGGCGATCATCTCCATTCCCTGGCCGTTGCGTCCTGTTCTTGCCTCGGTGATATCGCATCGCCGCCAGAGCGAGGCGAAGAAGATCTATGATGCGATCGGCGGAAGTTCGCCGCTTCTCGAGAACACGCGCCGGCAGGCCCGGGCCCTCGAGGCGGCCCTGGATGATGATGCCATCAGGGTCTTCATTTCCATGCGCTACTGGCATCCGATGAGTGAGGATGTGGCCCTTGAAGTGGCCAGGTTCAGCCCGCGAAGGATCGTGCTGCTGCCGCTCTATCCCCAGTTCTCGACGACAACGACGGCATCGTCGATGAAACAGTGGTTCCGGTCGTGGAAACGTCATGGCGACGACGCCGTGATCCGGGCCGTGTGTTGCTGGCCACGTTCTTGCGGGTTTGCCGGCAGTTATGCCGCGGCTGTCAGGAGCGCTCTCGACGACACCGAGGGACAGCCGTCACGGGTTCTGTTTTCCGCTCACGGGTTGCCGGAGTCCATCATTCGACGCGGCGATCCCTACCAGTGGCAGGTCGAGCAGACGGCCGCGGCCATCGTCGACGACATCGCCCGCGCCGATCTCGACTGGACGGTGTGCTATCAGTCGCGCGTCGGTCCGCTCAACTGGATCGGTCCTTCGACGGACGAGGAAATCGACAGGGCGGGACGGGCCGGAAGAGGGGTCATCGTGGTTCCCGTCGCCTTTGTCAGCGAGCACAGCGAGACCCTTGTCGAACTCGATATCGAGTATCGTCAGCGGGCCCGGGACGCGGGATGTCCGTTCTACAGGCGCATTCCGGCTGTTTCGTGTGACGATGCCTTCATCGACGGTCTGGCGGCGCTCGTGCACTCCGCCCTGGCCGACGGGCGACCGGCACTGGCGTCGGGACACGGCGCCAGGATCTGTCCGGGATCGTTCACGAAGTGTCCCTTGAGGGCAGTGTGACGTGGGTGGATTCCTCGGAGCCTGGCATGATGTCATCAAGGCGTGCCACATCCTTGCGGTGATCGCCTGGATGGCCGGCATGCTCTATCTCCCCAGGCTCTTCGTCTATCACGTCGATTGCGAACCAGGATCCCGTCAGTCCGAGACCTTCAAGGTCATGGAGCGCCGTCTGCTCAAGGGAATCATCAATCCGGCGATGATCGCCACCTTCGTCTTCGGCATTCTCCTGATGTTCGATGCGGGCGGGGCGCTGTGGAGCGAAGGCTGGTGGCACGTGAAGGGTGTGGCGTTCATGGCCATGGCGGCCGTTCACGGGTGGTTCGTGACGCTGTGGCGGACCTTTGCCGAGGACCGCAACCACCATGACAGCCGCTTCTTCCGGCTGATCAACGAGGTGCCGACCGTGCTGCTGGTCATCATTGTCGTCATGGTCGTGGTTCGGCCGTTCTAGCCCAAATCGGATTTGACAGGCCCGGATGACCTGCTCTAGGTTGCCTGATCCTTGCTGGCCGATCACCGGCCCTGTCGAATCACCCGCATCTGCGGGACGCTGTTCGACACCTTCCCAGGCGGAACATCAAGAGCGTCGTTTCGTTCCCTCCCATCGCCATTCAGCAGGTTCAGCATGACCTTAACCGGCAGTGAAAATGTGCAGACCGAGTTTGCAGCCATGAGTTATGGGGCACTCAATCTGCAGGAGTTGAAGAATCGCAAACCCGAGGAACTTCTCGCCTATGGCGAGGAACTTGGTATCGAGGGAGCGAGTGTTCTCAGAAAACAGGATCTCATGTTCGCCATTCTCAAGGAGATGGCGGAACAGGATGTGCCGATCAGCGGGCAGGGTGTTCTCGAGGTTCTGCCGGATGGATTTGGTTTTCTGCGCAGCCCGGAAGCCAACTACCTGTCCGGTCCCGATGACATCTACGTCAGTCCTGGACAGATCAGGCGGTTTTCCCTCAAGACCGGCGACACGGTGGAAGGAACAATCCGCAGCCCCCGGGAAAACGAACGCTACTTCGCTCTCGTCAAGCTCAGCCACATCAACTTCCAGGAACCCGAGACGACGCGCCACCGGGTTCCGTTCGACAATCTCACGCCACTCTATCCGGAGGAAAAACTCTGCCTTGAGGTCCAGGATCCCACCAGGAAGGATCTGTCGACCCGGGTCATCGAACTGATTTCCCCGCTTGGCAAGGGGCAACGGGCCCTTCTGACGTCACCACCGCGCGCCGGCAAGACGGTGCTCATGCAGAACATCGCCCATGCGATCGAAAGCAACCACCCGGAGGTCTACCTTCTCGTCCTGCTCATCGACGAGCGGCCCGAGGAAGTGACCGACATGCAGCGCCAGGTCAAGGGCGAGGTCATTGCCTCGACCTTCGATGAACCGGCCAGCAGGCATGTTGCCGTCTCCGAAATGGTGATCGAGAAGGCCAAGCGTCTTGTCGAGCAGAAGCGCGACGTGGTGATCCTTCTGGATTCAATCACCCGCCTGGCGCGGGCCTTCAACACAGTTGTGCCGTCCTCGGGCAAGGTGCTCACGGGCGGTGTCGACGCCAACGCCCTGCAGCGTCCCAAGCGGTTCTTCGGTGCCGCCCGCAACATCGAGGGCGGCGGCAGCCTGACCATCATCGCCACGGCGCTCATCGAGACCGGCAGCAGAATGGACGAGGTCATCTTCGAGGAGTTCAAGGGTACCGGCAATTCGGAAATCGTCATGGACCGCAAGATTGCTGACAAGCGCATCTTCC
Organism: Alphaproteobacteria bacterium; assembly: GCA_965213815.1. Lineage (GTDB taxonomy): Bacteria > Pseudomonadota > Alphaproteobacteria > SP197 > SP197 > SP197. The sequence goes on from OZ243917.1 coordinate 264,478, forward strand.
CGGCCCTCGATATCGGCAAGTCGGGCACTCGCAAGGAGGAACTCCTGGTCGGTCGGGCCGAACTGGCCAAGATGTGGGTCCTGCGTCGCATTCTCATGCCCATGGGGTCCGTGGACGCCATGGAATTCCTCATTGACAAGCTCAAGAGCACGAAGAACAACAACAATTTCTTCGACTCCATGAACACCTGACCGGTGTTTCCGTCCTGGTTCCTCAATGATCAGGCGAGCGCTTCTTTCCGTCACCGACAAGACCGGTCTGGCAGACCTTGCCCGATTTCTCGATTCCCGGGGTGTTGAACTGATATCGACGGGCGGTACTGCCGCAGTCCTCGCAGCCCAGGGACTGCCCGTGACCCCCGTCAGCCAGGTGACAGACTTCCCCGAAATCCTTGATGGCCGGGTGAAGACACTCCATCCGGCCATTCACGGCGCCATCCTGGGATGTCGGGATTCCGCTCGGCACACCCGCGAGATGTCCGAACACGGCATCGCCGACATCGATCTCGTCGTGGTCAATCTCTATGCCTTCGAGGACGTGGTGGCGTCAGGAGCTGACTGGAACGGGACAATCGAGGCCATCGATATCGGCGGTGTGGCCCTCGCCCGGGCGGCAGCCAAGAATCATGCCTTCGTGACCGTGATGACCGACCCTGACGACTATCCCGCGCTTGTCGACGAGATGGAACAACACCGGGATGCGACCTCGAGTGACTTTCGTCTGCGGATGGCCGGCATCGCCTTCCAGATGACGGCTGCCTGCGATGCCGCCGTGGCAACACGGTTTCTCGCAGAAACGAAGGAGACCCTTCCTCGCCGGTTCACCCTCTCGGGCAGGCTCGTCCGGCATCTGCGCTACGGAGAAAATCCTCATCAGGACGCCGCCTTCTATCAATCGGGGAGCGCAGAGCCGCCACGCCAGGAGGGCGGCAAGGATCTTTCCTACAACAACCTCAACGATGCCGACGCCGCCCTCGAGGCCGTCACCGAGTTCGATCCCGAGCGTGACGGACCCGCTGTCGTCATCGTCAAGCACACCAACCCCTGTGGCGCGGCACTCGGGGATTCCCTCGTCGATGCCTATCGCAAGGCGCTTGCCTGTGACCGGCTGAGCGCCTTCGGCGGCGTGGTGGCAACCAACCGGCCCCTGGACCGCGAGACGGCGCAAGCCATCTGTGAAATCTTCACGGAAGTGGTCATCGCGCCCGACGCCAGCCGTGAGGCGCGTGACATCCTGGGAACGAGGAAGAACACGAGACTGCTTCTTGCGCCACGCCAGGAGAGTTCCCTGATGATCCGGTCCCTTCGATCAGGGCTCCTGGTGCAGACCCCCGACCGCCGCCGCCTGACGGCCGGGGACCTGAAGGTCGTGACCAGGCGCCAGCCGGACGCTAGCGAACTCGACGACATGCTGTTTGCCTTTCGCGTGGTCAGGCATGTGCGTTCCAATGCCATCGTCTATGCCCGGAACGGACAGACCCTCGGGATCGGGGCGGGACAGATGAGCCGTGTCGACAGCGCCATGATCGCCCGGCAGAAGGCAGTCCGGTCCGGTCTCGAGATCGCCGGGTCAGTGGTCGCGTCGGACGCCTTCTTTCCCTTTGCCGATGGCCTGCTCGAAGCCGCCGAAGGCGGAGCGAGGGCCGTCATCCAGCCAGGCGGCAGCGTGCGGGACGACGAGGTGATCGCCGCCGCGGATGCCCGTGACATGGCCATGGTGATGACGGGCGTGCGTCACTTCCGCCACTGATCAGTCTTGCCAGCGCCGGGCCGTTGCGGCGGTCTGGTTGAAGAGAATCTCGCGCTCGGCGGCCGACGGTGTGGCGGAACGGCGGAACTCCTTGCCGAGATCCACGGCCCGCTGAACCGCCGGACGTTCCTTGATCCGTTGCCGCCAGTCGCGCACGTTGGGGACATCGTCGAGGCTTGCCGTGAGCGGCCTTGCGATCAACACCCAGGGCCAGCAGATCATGTCGGCGATCGAATACGACTCTCCGACCAGCCACGTGCGTCCGGCAAGGCGGCGTTCGAGAACACCAAGACAGCGGTCGTATTCCCGTGCGTAGCGGTCCCGCGCATAAGGCTGGTCATCGGGCGCGTAGTTGACGAAGTGGGAGAGCTGACCTGCCATCGGCCCCTGGTTGCCCACCTGCCAGAAGAGCCACTCAAGGGTTTCCTTTTCGCCGACGGGATCGCCGGCGAGAAAGCGACGGTGTTTTCGGGCGAGATGGAGCATGATGGCGCCCGATTCAAAGACAGGAAGCGGTGCTTGCGGATGATCGTGGTCCACGATGGCGGGAATGCGGTTGTTCGGGCTGGCCTTGAGGAAATCGGGCGCGAACTGTTCGCCCCTCGAAATGTCGACAGGAATCAGCGTGTAGGCCACGTCCAGTTCCTCGAGGAGGATGGCAACCTTCCAGCCATTGGGTGTCGGCCAGTAATAGAAGTCGATCATCGTTCAGTTCCCGAACACCCCGGCGCGGCGCAGTGTGGCAATGGTTCCGGAGTCGTAGCCAGCCTCCTTCAGGATCTCGTCGGTGTTCTCGCCGAGCCGCGTGCCGGATTCGCGCAATGCGAAATCGGTCTTCGAGAACCGGGCGGCGGGACGCGCCTGGCGTATCCTGCCGACAAGATGATGATCATGTTCGATCACGATTCCGTTGGCGGCGATCTGGGGGTGACGGATCATGTCGTTTCGGGTGAGCACCGGAGCACAGGGAACGTCCTCGGCCTCGAGCCGTTCCAGCCATTCGGCGCTGGTCGCGGTCTTGAGGACCTCCTGGGTCAACTTGAGCCGCGCGTCGATATGACGCTGGCGTCCTGCGGGCGTGCGAAAGCGCTCGTCGTCGAGCCACTCGGGCCGTTTGAGGGCGCGCGTGAGCGCTTCCCATTCCTTGTCCTGCTGGACCGCCACCGAAATGTAGCCGTCGCGGGTTTCGTAGATGAGGTCGATGAAGCTCTGGGCATGCTGCTGGCGGATGTCGTGATCGACCATGGTCTGGGTTTCCATGTCCGATCCCCACATGAAGGAGATGACCGAGTCGAGCATGGAGACCTCGATTGCCTGACCCTCTCCGGTTCTCTCCCTGTTGAAGAGCGCCGCCGTGATCGCCTGGGCGGTGACGATGCCGGTGAGTTTGTCGGGAATGATGGTCCTCACCAGGCGCGGCCGCGCCTCGTCCGATCCGGCCTGCACGGTTGTCAGCCCGGAAAGGGCCTGCACAAGGGGATCGTAGACCGGCTTGTCCGCATAGGGGCCGGTTCTGCCGAATCCCGAGATCGAGACGTGAATGATGGCAGGCGCATGGTGTCTGACAGCGTCCTCACCGACTCCGATGCGTTCCGCGACGCCGGGCCGGAAGTTCTGGACCAGCACGTCGCTCTTCGCGACAAGGCGCATCAGCACCTCGAGGCCACAGGCGTGCTTGAGATCGATGGCGATGGACCGCTTGTTGCGGTTGTTGTTGAGATAGGACGATGCAAGACCGTGTTCGTTGGCCGACACGCCGCGCGTGGTGTCTCCGCCGCGGGCGGGATTCTCGACCTTGACGACATCGGCGCCCTGATCTGCAAGCAGCATGGTGGCGGAAGGTCCCGACACCATGCCGGTCAGATCGATGATGCGTATGCCATGCAATGCGCCCGGCATGGTTTCCAGCAGCCCCTGTCCGACAAGGGGACATGCCATGGAGTGCGTCAACAGGACAAGCCCGGGGTTTGTCCTTGGTCATCTTGCAATTGTTGCCAAGGGACACGACGCTGGAGAGGGACAGTGAAGGGATGATGTTCCATGAGCAGCACGGGCTATCCGGACTGGGAGACCTTCATGGCGACAAGTTTCGCCGGAAGGAGAGAATTCCCGCTTGTCGCACCCGAGACGCCCTCGTTCATGTCACGTCCCGTCGCGAGGACGCCCGATGAACTGGAAGGGGCTGACGTGGTGATCATCGGCGCGCCCTATGTCGCCGCCGAGAACGGCCAGTATGCCGGCGTTGCCATGGAGGAATGGATCGAGGCGCCCAAGCGGGTCCGCCAGCAGTCGGCACGCTACCCGGGTGGCTACATCCAGGATTTCGATCTGGAGCTCTTCGATCACATCACCATGGTCGACTATGGTGATGCGGCCATTCCCCCGGATGTCATGAACAACCAGACACCGGAAGGCATCCTTGCCGCGCAGGAAGCCGTGGAGATCAAGTGCCGGGACGCCTTGCGTGCCGGAGCGGTTCCGGTGGTGATCGGGCAGAACAGCCCCTGCGGCAGCTATGCCATCGCCAAGGCCTGCGCCGAACACACGCGAGGCGCGGTGGGTTGTGTCAGTCTCGATACGCACTGGGATGCCCAGCCACTCGATTACCTGACTGGCGATCCGCGGATCGCAGGCGCTGCTTCGTGGAAACACAAGATGTACGAGTTTCTCGACAACATGCATCCCCGCAACCTGGTCGAGATCGGTGAACGCGGCATGCTGGAGACGAGCGGCACGGTTCGACGCTATCTTGACGACGGCGCCCGCTTCATCTCCTCGTGGGAACTGCGCACGGGCCTTGGGATCGAGGGATGTGTCCGGGAGCTAGACCGCGCCTGGGACGGCACCCGGGGTGTGTACGCCCACTTCGACATGGATGTCATGGGTGGCGCCGGCCCGGCGCCCGGAGACATCCTTGGCGAACTGGTGGAACCCATCGCCATGACCGACTACGAGGTCATACGCATTGCCCACGAAATCGGCCGGCGCGGGGTGACCGGCTTCAGCTTCATCTGCATTCCGCCGGGCTCGGCTGCCGTCTACCGGGTCATCGTCTACATCATTGTCTACCTGGCTGCGGGTCTTGCACTGCGCAAGCTGGGACAGAATGCGTGACATGAGCGAGATCCGCTACGAGCCCGACGACAAGCCGCCGCTCTTTCTGACTATCGGGCTCGGTACCCAGTTCGCGATCCTCACGGTCACCGGCATCATCCTGACCCCGGCCATCGTGGTCAGGGCCGGCGGGGGCAGTGATGCCTTTCTCGTCTGGGCCGCCTTCGCCGCCCTCGTCGTGAGCGGTCTGACCACCATTCTCCAGGCCCGCAGGATCGGGCCCTTCGGTGCCGGCTACATTCTTATCATGGGAACCTCCGGCGCCTTCATCGCCGTGTGCGTCACGGCTCTCGCCGAAGGCGGACCCGGCCTGCTGGCGACACTCGTCTTCCTGTCATCCCTGGTCCAGTTCACCCTGGCCAGGCGGCTGTCGTTCCTGCGCCGGATCCTGACACCGGCGGTGACCGGGACCGTCATCATGATGATACCGGTGACTGTCATGCCCATCGTGTTCAACATGCTGGCGGAGGTTCCAGACAATGTGGAGCCGCTGGCCTCTCCGCTCGTGGCCGGCGTGACGCTCGTTGTCATCCTTGCCATTGCCTTTGGCTCACGTTCCACCTTGCGCCTCTGGGCGCCCATCATCGGCATTCTCGTCGGTTGTCTCGTCGCCCTGTGGTTCGGTCTCTACGACGGGGCCCGGGTTGCTGCAGCCGGCTGGATCGGCATTCCAGACGGTGGCTGGCCGGGGTTCGATCTCGAGTTCGGAACGACGTTCTGGATTCTGCTGCCGGCCTTCATCTTTGTCACCTATGTCGGCGCCATTGAGACCATAGGCGATTCCGTTGCCATCCAGTCGGTGTCGTGGAAACAGCGCCGGGCCATCGACTACAAGGTGGTTCAGGGTGCCGTTTCGGCCGACGGTGTGGGCAACTTCCTCTCGGGACTCGCCGGAACGGTCCCCAACACGACCTATTCGACGAGCATCGCCGTTGTCGAGCTGACGGGCATTGCATCGCGCACGGTCGGGGTCTGTGTCGGGGTGGTTCTCCTCATCGCCGCCTTTGTGCCGAAGTTCGCGGCCCTGGTGCTGGCGATTCCGGCTCCGGTGGCGGCTGCCTACCTGATCGTTCTTCTCGGCCTTCTCTTTGTCGCCGGCATGCGCCTCGTGATCGGCGACGGCATGGACTACCGCAAGAGCCTGATGGTCGGCACGGCGTTCTGGATCGGCGCCGGTTTTCAGCATGGTGTCATCTTTCCGGACCTTCTGGGACCCTGGGTGAGCAGTCTTGTCGGCAACGGCATGACCGCCGGAGGCGTCACGGCCGTCGTTCTGACGGTCTGTCTCAACCTGATGTCGCCCAGGAGTGCGGTGCTGAAGACGAAGCCGGGCGCCGGCGCTGCCGAGGAGATCTCCGGTTTCCTCGGGAAGGTCGGGGCACGATACGGCTGGACCGGGGAACAGACCGACCGTCTTATCCTGGTTGGTGACGAGATGGCCGCGACCCTGTCGTCTGCCGATGACGGCGGCGAAGCAAGGCGGCTTGTGGTCAAGGCGCGCGGCGAGGGTTCGTCAATCGACCTCGAGTTCATCACGTCCGGCAGCGACGGCAACATCGAGGACGAGATCATGGTGCTGGGCGAGCAGCCCGACAGGACCATGATCGAAAGAGAGCTGTCGCTGCGGCTGCTGCGGCACTACGCCTCGTCGGTCCACCATCAGAGTTTTACCAATGCCGACATTCTGACCGCGCGCGTGGAACGCCCCGAACAGGGGACGTCCGCACGGCCCTCCATCGAGTGAAGGCCACAAGGCCGCGGCAAGAGGGGAGATGCTGACATGACCGTTCCCGTGAAACCGGCCAGGGCCCGGCAGTTGCTGCCGAAGGAGTGTTATTACTCCGGCAGCTGGTTCGAACGGGAACACCGGGAACTGTTCAGCCGCTCCTGGACCTTTGCCTGCACGGTTCAGGATGTGCCGCATGTCGGAGACTACAAGGCGGTCCGGATCAACCGCTATCCCATGTTTGTCGTGCGCACGAAGGATGGTTCGCTGAACGCCTACCACAACACGTGCCGACACCGCGGAACGCAGATCTTCGAGGAGGGGAAGGGAAACTGCCGCCACGGAATCGTCTGTCCCTATCATTCCTGGACCTACAACATCGACGACGGCAGTCTGCGCGGACTGCCGAAGAAGGAGCTTTGTTTTGCCGGCATGAACCTGGCGGACTGGCCGCTCCACGCCGGCAGTGTCGGCACCATCGGTGATCTCGTGTTCGTCAATCCGATGGCCCGGCCTGACGAGGACTTCGATACCTGGATCGGCTCCATGCCGAGGACCCACATGTGGCCCCATGCACTGGACGGATTGTCCGAGAAACGCCCGGTACGCTACGACATCCACTGCAACTGGAAGGTGTTCTGCGAGAATGCGATGGACGGTTACCACCTGAGCTATCTCCACGACAGGACTCTCATGGGTCCCGACGTGGAGGATCAGGACTGGGATGCGGTGCACCGTCACTGGGTCTCCATCGGCTTTGGAGAAAGTCCGTCCCGGGAGCATTCCGATCACGCCACCATACCCGGGACCTCGGTGTCGGGGCGGCGGCCCGTCGTGTGGCAGTTCTTTCCGAATTCCGGGGTCCTGGCCACGTCCATCTTCTTTTCGGCCTACGTCATCGTCCCGGTCGGTCCGGAGCGCTGTTACCTTGAACTGCGCACCTGGATGGCGCCCCGCAAGAAGGGCGACGAGCCGAAGAAGGAGGGACGCAGAAGCGGTACCAGCGGCCACGGCCACATCATGAAGGACGGCCGGCGCTACATTTCCCTTGATGAACTGAGCTGCCATGCCATGGAGGCCCTCGATTTCCAGATCGAGGACATGTGGGTCGTCGAACAGCAGCAACGAGCCCTGCGATCGCCGATGATGAAGACCGGTGAACTCGCCGACCACGGCGAAACCTCGCTCACCTTCTTCCAGGCCAACATTCTCGACCTGGTGCCTCTCGAGACGTCCTGACGCGTCACTCGTCGTCGCTCTTGCGACGCAGTGGGCGGGCGAGAAGACGGGGCTGCCTGTTCCGCAGCGTCCATGTCGATGCGGGCCGGCCGCGCCTTCTCTCTCTCATCGGTTCCGCTGACATGAAGCGGGGACCGGACGCCGCCTCGTCCGGAAGGTCATGGCCTTGGGCGGTGGCCACGGGCGTGAAGGCGCCGCTGTCGCGCACGAATCTCTGGAAGTTTCCCGGATCGAGAGGGGTGTTCCAGACCGTCTCGTAGACCCTGCGCAACTCGGCCACCGTGAAGTCGGGTGGGCAGAATTGCGCGGCGATGGTCGTCGTCTCGAGATCGGAGCGGATCCGCTTCACCGCGTCGCGGACAATCCGCTCGTGGTCGAAGGCGAGTCGCAGAGCCCCGCTTTCGATCCTGTCCACGGGCTCGAGACGGGCGGTTGCCGCATCGCCGCCGCCCCGGTGAGGGGGAAGATCGGCGGTGATGGCCCAGAAGGCAATGGTCACGGTTCGCATGCGTGGATCCCTTGCCGGTTCGCCATAGGCGGCGAGTTGCTCAAGGTGCCACGCGCCGGCGGCGAGACCGGTTTCTTCCTCGAGCTCGCGGGCTGCTGCTGCGCCGAGGTCCTCGTCCGCAAGCACGAAGCCTCCCGGTAGGGCGAGCTCCCCGCGATAGGGATTCCCGCCGCGCTCGATCAACAGGATCGAGAAGACCTCATCCTGGATGGTGAAGAGCGCGATGTCGACGGTGACAGCAAATGGCGGATAATCCACGATATTTCCTCGACATCAAAATATTGTTGCAATGACAATAATAATGATCATATAATTGTCATCAACACAATAAACCAGGGAGAACCCGCATGACCATACCCAGCCTTGAAACTGTCGCCATAGGATCTGCGATCACGCGCCTCGGAGTGTCGTTCTTCCCCCTTTACCTTCAGGACAATCCCCTGCCACCCATCGACACCGGAGACTCATCGGGACTGATCGTAGCCGAGTTCGATGTCGCGACGGTCGGGGCACTGCAGGTCACCAATCCCACCGCCAGGCCGATCCTCATCGTCGAGGGTGAACACTTCACCGGTGGTAAGCAGAATCGCACCATCAACGCCACGGTTCTGGTTCCGGCCGGATCCAGCGTCGATATTCCCGTATCGTGTTTGGAACAGGGCCGATGGGGTCGCCACCGGGCGTGGCGCCGGGCTCAAGCGTTTGCGCCCGAGAGGATCCGGCACAGGAAGCGGGCAAGCGTCAACAGGTCCTTCACGGCCAGCCGGAACCGGGAAAGCGATCAGCACGCCATCTGGGATGACATCTCGGCCATGATGGATAGCGAGGATGTGACGTCGCAGACGCATGCGGCTGAAAGACTCGAAGACTCCTACCGGCGGAATCGCTCCCGCCTTGAAACCGTTGAAGCCCTTGTCGAACGGGGTCCGCTTCCCGGGCAGTGCGGCGTGGTCGTCGCGCACGGCAGGGACGTTACGGCCATGGACCTCTTCGGCGCGCCGCATCTTCTCCGCGAACACTGGGGAGCGCTGGTGCGCTCGCACTTCATCGAATCGAGACCGTCAACGGGCCGGCCGTCAGCCACGCGCGCCCTCGGGAGGATCAGGCGGCTTGGAACGTCACCGGCCGAGACCGCGCCTGGTGTCGGGCTCGGCTGCGAGCACCGGGTGAGCGGGCGCCGTCTGACGGGCCAGGCGCTGGTTCTGGATGACAGGCTGATCCATGCCTCGTTCTCGCATGACACCGCTCGGAGCGCGCACCATGGTTGATGATCGCGCGCGAGGCCTGATGGCCGGGTTGGCTGTCGGAAATCTCTTCGGAATCACGACGGAAGGATGGTCGCGCCAGGCAATCGCCGAAGCCTTCCCCCGGGGTGTGGAGGAGATCGTGGCACGATCCGGATATCCCGACGACGATGACCTGGCGCAGGCCATCATCATCACCGAGGCGGCGCTGCAGGGAGACGGCCTTGATATCGACGACCTGGGCCGGCGGTTCTGGTACTGGGGGGAGACAAATGGTGCGGGAATGGGAGGATTGACCGGAACTGTCCTGTCGCTCTACGGCGGTGGCTATCCCCAACGACTCGCCTGCAACCGTCTGCCCGGAGAGCCCCGTGAACCCGATGGCATGGCGATCATCGAGGCATCGCGGGAGGGCTGGCAAGGCGGGAGGGCTGGAAATGGCGCCCTGATGCGCACGGCGCCGCTTTCGATCCTGTGGCGCGATGACAGGGACCGGCTGACATGCGAGAGCGTGGTCTCGGCCGTGCCGACGCACTGGGACGTGCGCTGCGGCTGGTCCTGCGCCATCGCAAATCTCGTCATGGCCGCAGCTCTCAACGGCACCGCCGTTGGCCCGGACACGGTGATCCGGGAAGCCGAGGCGGGCATGGCGGCATCCCTGTCGCGTCTCGAGGCATTTGGCTATGGCGCACGGGCGCCTCTGAGTGTGGTCGAGGCAGTCGAGGAGGCATCGGTCTCGACGCTGGATGACCTGACATTCGACGATCATCACATGGGGTACACGTTGCTTTCCCTGAAGGCGGCGCTGATCTCCTTCTGGCAGGCGGAAAACTTCGAGCAGGGCCTGCGTCACGTGGTCGAGGTTGGCGGAGACACCGATACCAATGGCGCCATTGCCGGCGCCGTGCTTGGCGCCCGCTTTGGCCTCGACGGCATTCCCGAACGCTGGCGCCGACGGGAAGCCGAAATCAGGGCCGGACGCATGCCCATGAAGGACTGCGCCGACCGGCTCACGGCCCGGCGCCGCGGTCGATGAGGGAGCTTGCCCGTTCGGCCGACACGGTGTTCCTGCGCAAACACGAAATCAGCACGCGTCTTGAATACCTGACGGAAGCCAGGCCTCGGTTGGGGGAGGCGACGGTGAACGGGCAGACGGTCGGGCACTTGACTGGGGCGGGTATTACGTTATAACATTTCACTGCTACCTCGCAAGTTTGAGATATGCGATGACGAATCCTTCGACCCGACCGCGGCCCTGCGCCGATCCGGATTGCCGCGGGCGGCACTCGCCCCGCGAGCGAATCGCGTTGGCAGTATCGATTTGCGAGGCGCGCGGCGTGCAGATGACAGAGCTGCGGAGGGGTGTCCTTGAGTTGCTTTGGGCGAGCGGTGGGCCGACGAGCGCCTACCAGTTGATCGAAGCGATCAGGATCAGGGATTCGCGTCCGGTCGGACCGCCGACCGTGTATCGGGCGCTTCACTTCCTGATGGCGCAGCACCTCATTTCCAGGATCGAGAGCCTGAACGCCTACGTCCCGTGCGTCCATCCCGAGCGTGATCATGATTGCATGTTCTTCATTTGCAGCGGCTGCCGGGCATCGGTTGAGCTGGAGGATCCGCGGATCGGAGGACTGCTTGCCGAGGATGCCGCTGGCCTCGGGTTCGTTGCGACACGTCGCACGGTCGAGGTCCAGGGCACCTGTGCACAGTGCGCAGAAGCCGGCGCGGCGTAGACGGGGACGAGGAGTCCACCCATGGAGAGCCGGAATCCGGACGTGAGCGCCGCCGCCCGGCAGGGGGCGCTGGCATGAGGAGGCGGCACAGAGCTTCGATCCGGCTGCTGCCGCTCGGCGCCGGCCCGCGGCTGGCCGGTGCGACCCTGATCGTTGCCGCGCTCTGGGGCGTGTTCTTCTGGGCGACGTCCACGCCGGGGGGGCCATGACCTACGCCCTCAAGTTTCAGGACCTGAGCCTCGGCTACGACCGGCAACCGGCCGTGCATCGCCTGCGCGGCGAGATCACCGAGGGCAGTCTGACAGCCGTGGTCGGGCCGAACGGGGCCGGCAAATCCACGATGTTGAAGGGAGTGATCGGCGCACTCCACCCGCTGGAGGGCCGGATCACCTTCGGCGAGCTCACGCGCAGCGAGATCGCCTACCTGCCACAGCAGTCGGACGTCGACCGGTCTTTCCCGATCACAGTCGCCGACCTCGTGAGCATGGGGCTCTGGCGGGAGATCGGCGGCTTCGGCGGCTTGCGGGCCGTTCACCGCGCACGCGTTGCCGAAGCGGTTTCCGCGGTCGGGCTCGATGGATTCCAGAAGCGCCCGATCGGGTCACTGTCGGGTGGGCAGGTGCAGCGTGCACTCTTTGCCCGCCTGCTGCTTCAGGACGCGCGGCTCGTCCTGCTTGACGAGCCCTTCACGGCCATTGACGCCAGAACGGTGGCGGACCTGATCGGTGTGGTGCGGCGCTGGCACGGCGAAGGCCGCACGGTGCTTGTCGCTCTGCACGACTTCGAAACGGTGAGGGCTCACTTCCCCCGTACGCTGATGCTGGCGCGCGAACTCGTTGCCCACGGGCCCACTGCGCAGGTGCTGACGGCCGAGAACCAGTTCCGCGCGCGCCAGATGTGCGAGGCCTGCGCCGGCCCTCCGCACATATGCGGGCGAAGCGCCGTATGATGTGGGAGGCACTTGTCCAGCCCTTCGACGATTTCGGCTTCATGCGGCGCGCACTCGTCGGCTGCTTGGCGATATCCGTGGGCGCGACGCCAGTCGGAGTGTTCCTGATGCTGCGCCGCATGAGTCTGACGGGAGATGCGATGGCCCATGCGATCTTGCCGGGCGCGGCCGTCGGCTATCTCATCGCGGGCCTCTCGCTTGGAGCGATGACCGTGGGCGGGCTGATCGCGGGCATGACCGTGGCGCTTCTTGCAGGTCTCGTGACCCGAGTCACGGTGCTGCGCGAGGACGCGAGCCTCGCGGCCTTCTACCTGATCTCCCTGGCGGCAGGTGTGCTGATCGTGTCTACCCGAGGCAGCAACGTCGACCTGATGCATGTGCTGTTCGGTACGGTGTTGGCACTCGACAACGCTGCCCTGGTCCTGCTTGGCTCCATCGCGAGCGTGACGTTGTTCACTCTTGCGGTGATGTTCCGGCCGCTCGTGCTCGAATGCGCGGACCCACAGTTCCTGCGTTCGGTCAGCAGGCTCAGCGCCGTGGCGCATTTGACTCTTCTCGTCCTCGTCGTGCTCAACCTAGTGGGCGGATTCCAGGCGCTCGGCACGCTGATGGCAGTCGGCATCATGATCCTTCCCGCCGCCGCCGCGCGGTTCTGGACGGTGAGCGTCGGTGCACTGATTGCGGTCGCGACAGCCATCGGGATGTTCTCAAGCGTGAGCGGACTCCTGCTCTCCTACCATTTCAGCCTGCCCTCCGGTCCGGCGATCATCCTTGTCGCCGGTCTCGCCTACGGGTTCTCCCTGGTCCTTGGCCCGGTCAGCGGTCTTGCCGCGCGAGTCTTCTGGGGCCGTTATCTCGAAGCCTGAAGGATACTCTCCATGCCCACTCGCAGAACCTTTCTGAGCTCTGTTGCCACCATCCCCCTTCTGTCGTTCGCCGCTCCGGAAGTCGCCCAGTCCGACGAGCCGATCAAGGTGGTCGCGACCTTCTCGATCCTCGGCGACATGGTAAAGCGCATCGGAGGCGAGTACGTCGATGTCACGACACTCGTCGGTCCTGACGGCGACACGCATGTTTATCGCCCGACCCCTGCAGATGCCCGGGCCGTCGCCGAAGCGCAAGTCGTTGTCGTCAACGGACTGGAGTTCGAGGGTTGGCTGGACCGGCTGATCGACGCTTCGGAATTCGACGGTGTCCGGGTGGTGGCGACCGACGGCATCGAACCAATCGCCTACGAGGACGGTGCAGACGACGACCACGACGACCACGATGATCATGACGATCATGACGGTCACGACGATCACGACGGTCACGATGACCACGATGACCACGATGACCACGATGATCATGACGATCACGACGACCATGACCATGGCGCCTTCGACCCCCATGCCTGGCAGAGCCTCCACAACGCCATCGTGTACGTGAACAACATTGCTGCGGCGCTGTCCGAGGCCGACTCGGGGAATGCCGGCACGTTCTATCGGAACCGCGAGGCCTATGTGGACGAACTCGAGGCACTCGATTCGGAAATCCGCGGCCTCGTTGCCAAGCTTCCCGAGGGCAGCCGGACCGTCGTCACCTCACATGACGCGTTCCAGTACTTCGGTCGCGACTACGGGCTGACGTTCATCGCGCCGCAAGGACTCAGCACCGAATCGGAGGCGTCCGCACAGGATGTCGCCCGACTCGTCCGGCAGATACGCGATCAGGACATTCGGGCCGTTTTCATTGAAAACATCGCGGACCACCGCCTCCTGGAACGTATCGCCGAAGAGACGGGGGCCGCCATCGGCGGCACACTCTATCCAGGCGCGCTGTCGGACTCCGACGGCCCGGCACCGACGTATCTCGACATGATGCGACACAACGCGATGACGCTCGCGCAGGCGCTGACTCCGTAAGGCTCGACGCAAAGCGTTCGAAAGCCGGGACGCCGTGCGCGCGGGCGACTGGGATCCGGCAGTGCAATCTTGACATGAAAACAGAATGGACGGTACCGCGGTCGATGATGGAGCTTGCCGGCTCGGCCGGCGGACCAAGGCAAGTCGGCCTCAGGCGCCAACGCGGAGCAACGCCCTCGTCGATCCATTGCCTCCGGTTCATCCCAGATTGAGGATAGTCCATGTGTGAATTTTATCACCAATCGGATACATTTATGGGGTCGGTCATGGCTGAACAAGCACGTCCGGCAACCCCTTGTTGACCGGAAGGGTCTCTCTGGCCCGGCGTTGCGCACCTTCTGGTTGAAGAACAGATGACCTTGCCTGGGCTGACGGCTCGATCAACCTTCTTCAAGTGGAAGAAGGATCCCAGCGCCGCACTGCCCAAGGATACGCTGGAGCGCATTTCCTGCATCCTGGGCGTCTTACAAGGCCCTTCAGATCCTGCTGCCCGATGAAAAGGTGGCGGACGAATGGGTAAGGCGTCCAAACACGGCGCTGCCATTCGGCGGTCGATCGGTATGCCTCGAATCGCCGGATCGAGCCCGCCGTTCCTGGCCTGCAGATCACCAACGACGGCCGGGGCAGTCGAGGATCGAGGGTTTTGCAAGTCCCTCAACGGTATTGGAATATGCATTGCGGGGATCGTAGAGTCCCCCGCACAAGACTGATGGGAGAAAGACATGGCCCGTTATCTGTACATGGGCGCTTCAAACTCCGAACTGTTCGTGGTCGATGAAGACGGTGGCATTGTCGTAGCCGGTGGCGGCGCGGATATCATCATCGGCGGGTCGACCCGCGATATCGCCCGCGGGGGCAGCGGCAACGATGTCATTACGGGCGGCGACGGTAATGATTTCATCCGCGGCGACAGCGGCAACGATACCCTCATTGGAAGTGCAGGCAATGATGTGCTGCTCGGCGACTCCGGGAATGACGACATCAGAGGCGGCACGGGGAACGATCAAATCGTCGGCGGAACGGGCGATGACACGCTTTCGGGCGGCGCGGGCGACGACACCTTCGTATTCGCTGAGAACTCCGGCAGTGACACGATCACCGACTTTGCTGTCGGCCTGGACACGATCGATCTCAGCCTGCTGCCGACGACGATCGCCTTCGACGAGCTCACCATCACCGATCTCGACGATGGCAGCGGCGTCACCATCACCCACAACGCTCTCGACGGCACCATCACCCTGGAAGGCGTCACGAGCGCGCAGCTGACAGCGGATGATTTCAACCTGCCGACCAGCAGCAGCACCTCAGTGGACGACGGCCAAGGCACCACCATCGAAGTGGGTTCGGGTGTGTGGGACGGAACCGACGCTGCCGAGTTCATAGTCGATGGCGAGGCCGGCACCAGAATCAATGCCGCGGGCGGCGACGACATCGTTCTTGCCGGCGAAGGCAACGACACCATCGACGGCGGCGACGGCGACGACGTGCTGTTGGGCGAGGAAGGCGCTGACACGATTCACGGCGGCGCAGGCAATGATGATATGTCTGGCGGCGAAGGTGCCGATACCTTCGTGTTCAAGGCCGGGCACGGCAACGACGCCATCTATGATTTCGCCAATGGCGAGGACACGATCAGGATCGACACGAACGGGCTGACCGGTGTGACCGGGTTCGCAGACCTTGTGTTTGAGGCTGACGGCGATGACGTGGTGATTAGCACAGGCGACGCCGGCGGAACGATCCGGGTCGAGAACATCAGCATCGATGATCTCGACACAACCGACTTCACCTTCTACGACTCCTCCACTGATCCGGACGGCTTCTGAACGAACGCCAGACGCCATGCAGATCCCCGGGGTTGAGCAGGTTCGCGAACGAGCCTGCTCAACCCGAGTAGCGGCGGCAGCCGCGAGGGACGTGGCCCCACCCGACGGTCCTTCGATACGCGCGCGCCTGCGCGGGGCTACTTGACCCCGGAAATTCTCGAGAGATTACTTTAATGATGCAGAGACTTGCAAAACCCTCTGGTGATCAAATGCTCCGCATGGGCAGAACATGACAGAACATCGTTGACATGACACTAGCGCTGCCAGGTGCACTGCGCCCAGGTGACGTAGAGCGTGTCTGTCAGATACTCGTTCTCGTAGGAGCATGAACCGGTGATATCTGTATAGACGCCGGTTCCACCCAGCAGCGTCAGCTGACCGACACTTTCTTCGTCAGCCGCCCCGTCCACGCGTCTCTTCGCAGAGGAGAACAGCAGGTCGCCAGTGGTGCTCGTCGAGGTACAAGCCGCCTCGAGTTCGGTGCCGGCGGCCGAAGCCGCTCCCGACACGATACACAGTGTCTGCATGGAGCTTCCCTCGACGAAGGGATCGGCACTGCTCTGGACAGTGGTGCTCGTGCCCTGCGAGACGCCACTGAAGAGCGTTCCCTCCACATGGGTGATCGAGGTGTATTGACTGGTCAGGCTCGCCGTGAGGGTGAAACTTCCGGAGTCTGCGGCGGCAGGATTCTGGCCAGCCTGCATGAATCCGACGGCGACGACGAGCCCCAACACACACTTGCCTGAGAATGTCATGACGTTCTTCCCCTTGCTCTTCAGAAAGGGCATGGCAGGACGTCAGGGCTGCCGTGTCAAGTCCTTCTGACCCCGGGCCGCCCCGTGCATCAGTGTTGTGATCGGGACGTCCGCCGGTCATGCTCCACTTGCGGGGGATTGGGGGGTTGAGTGTTTGCCTTGCCAGAAGCCTGCGCCATGGAAGAATCCACGCAACAAGCCCTTTGCTGTCAGCGGCCGGCCGACGGATTTCCTGCGCATGGCGCCCGATATGGTTGGAGTCCATCCCGACCATGAACACCGTCTCGACCAGCGCCTGCAGAACTTCACGCTGTTCTGAGGAGACGGTGGCGTCTGCGCCCTGGTCGAGGCCCTGCGCGGTCAACGTCGAGAAGGTGGCGCGAAACCGGCAACTTCGTCGATCAGGACTGGTTCGCCAGCCGGCAGGAACTCAACGCCCAGGTGTTCTGCTTCGACGAGGAACTGGCCGAAAAGTCGATGACCAGTCTCGCCGATGGCGCGGCCCCGAGATTCGTCAGATTGGCGTCCGAACCCGTGATCACGCACGACATTGCACTCCATTGGCGCATCTTCAAGGACACGCGTCACGGCCCCTGTGACGCAACAGGGCAGTCTGCTCGTGTCACAGGGACATGGCGAGGGTGCGGGCCTCGAAGATGGCCATGGAGGCGGTGCGTGCGGCGACGGCATCGCCGAGGTTGTGAATCGGGAGATCGTCATCAGCGAGTTCGCGGCGCAGGCTGTCTTCCACCGTATTCGTGGTAGCCAGGACAAGGCTGTCGAAGTCGCGTTCCTCGGTGTCTCCGGTGTAGAGGTTCATGAGCGTGGCGGTGTTACCCTTCCATGCGCTGAGGGCATGACCGCAGACGACCTCGACACCGAGTTTCCAGAACCGCTCCCGGGTGGTATCGCCGGTCCGCGAAAAATCGAGTTGCTCGGCTGCTTTCTCGGCCGCCGTCACCACGGTCACCATGTGGCGAGCCAGGGCAAGGTGCAGAGCCGTTCCGGAGGCGGGCCACCAGCCGTTGATGTCGTCAAGGAGGAGCACAGTGGTGCCTGGAACCGCCTTGCCCTCAAGGATGTCGTGGACCGTCATGACGTTGTCCTGCTCAACCCCTTCCAGGCGTTCGACATGAGGAAAGGCACGCTGGAAGCCTGTTCGCGTGGGCCGCGATCCCGTCGCCAGGATCACGTCGTCGGCCTCGAAGGCACGGATGTCGTTGGCCGACATGTCGGTGTTGAGAACGACGCGCACCTGGAGTTTCTCCAGTTGGTGGCTGCACCAGGTCAGGAACTCGCCGACCTCACCCCTTTCAGGCTGACCCGCCGCAAGGCGGAACTGGCCGCCGAGTTCGGCGTTTCTCTCGACAAGCGTGACGCGATGACCGCGCAGTGCCGCCACTCTCGCCGTCTCGAGGCCGGCCGGACCACCTCCCACGATGAGAATATGACGGGGATTTGATGCCTGTGTTGCGTTGTCACCGTCCCACAGTAATTCGCGGCCCACTGACGGGTTGACGAGACAGGAAATCCAGTAGTCACGCAGACGCCGGCCGATACACAGCTGATTGCACGAGATGCACGGGCGGATATCGTCCGCCCGCCCGCTGGCGGCCTTGCTGGCAAGGTGGGGGTCGGCAATCTGGCCGCGCACGATCGAGACCAGGTCGCACTTGCCGGCGGCGAGCACTTCCTCGGCGCGCTGCGGCGTCTTCACCCGAGCCTCGGCGGTGACCAGTGCGTGTGTCACCACACTCCTGATCTCTGCTGCCTCGTCCGGGCCAAGGGGCGTGGCGAAATGAAAGCTCGGGACGATTTTCGAGAACTGGTTGAGGTAGCTTCCTGCCCCGCAGGAGAAGTAGTCGCACAGACCCCGTTCATCGAGCCATGCGAAGATCTCCTGCTTGTCGGCCATGGTCAGGCCGCCCGGATAGGGCTCGCCTCCGGAAACGGTCATGCCGACGATGAAGTCCTCTCCGCAGGTCCGCCGGATGCCCTCGACGATGCGTGTCACGAAACGCAGGCGATTCTCCAGGCTGCCGCCCCAACGGTCGTCGCGGCGGTTGGTGAGAGGCGACCAGAACTGGTCGATCAGGCAGGAGTAGCCGGCGAAGAGATCGACACCGTCGAAACCACAGGCCTGGTCGCGTTGCGCCTGCCGGATGAAGGCGTCGACAAGTTCCTCGACCTCCTGATCCGTCATCACGTGGCTGCCCCAGGGATCGTGGTGACTGACCTGGCCCGAGGGGGACCAGTAGGCGTTCCAGGAATTGTCCTGATCACCGTGGGCGCCGATATGGTAGATCTGGTGGCACATGACGGTGCCGTGTTCGTGGCAGGCATCGGTCACCTTGCGGAAATACGGAATGACCACGTCCTCGGCGAGAAAGTTGCCCCGGGTGAGGATTGCCGTCGGGTGCGGTGGCGACGGTTCGACGACGATCATCGCCGCCCCGCCCCGGGCGCGTTCCCGGTAGTATCCGAGATGCCTGTCGAGGGGCAGGCCCCCTTCGGACATGTTGGCGGTATGGGCTCCGAAAACGATGCGGTTCTTCAGTTCATGCCCGCGCAGTGTCACCGGACGGAACACATGGGGAAACGGTGTGTCTGTCATGAAAAACCCCTGATGACAAGAAGTTGTGTCATGGCTGATGGAGCAGTTGCGCAAGGCTCTCGACGTCCGTCACCGGCAGTGAGCAGGTCTGACCACGACAGACATAGGCCGTTGGCCGGCCATCGACCGGGGACTTGCCGGCGGCCGGGTGGCTCGCTGGCAGGGACTCGCCGGGCTCGATAACACGAAGTACCACGTGCATGTGCGCGGACCTCCACACGCCGGCAATGAGCGCGTCCGTCGCCTTCTCGCCCCTTGTTCCGATGATGGTGACGTCGAGTGCCCTGGCAAGGAGGTCGAGATTGAGAAGCATGACTGCGTGGCCGGCGGGATTTCTGGCGATGTCCCGGGCGAAGGCGGCGACCGTCTCCTCGGCTCTTTCCCGGTACTCTGCCTCTCCCGTGAGGTGCCACAATCGGGCGAGTACGCCGACCATGGCGCCGTTGCCCGATGGCGTGGCATTGTCGATGGCCGTCCTGGTGCGCACGATGAGCGCGTCGGCATCCTCGGCCGTGAAGAAGTAGCCACCGCCGGTGCCGTCCCGGTAGAACCGGTCCGCCACGCGCACCCATGCGCGGGCCCGTTCGAGGCAGGTCTCGTCACCGGTCACGTCATGAAGGACGAGCGCCGCTTCGGCCATGTGGGCATAATCGTCGATCATCGCGACATCGAGGGTAGCGCCCGCCCTGGCACTGTGTCCGAGACGGTCCCCCGACGCCATGGCGCCCGAGACATGATCGAAAGCGCGCCGCGCCATGGCGATCCACTGCGCATCCCCGAAGGCGGCGCCGGCGCGGGCCAGGGCCCGGATCATGAGACCGTTCCAGTCGGCGAGAACCTTGTCGTCGAGACCTGGCCGGGGACGTGCCGCGCGCCGGTCGAGCAGGCGCCGGCGCAGCGGTGCAAGGCGGATTTCCGCGGCTGCATCGGGTTCCCTGGCGAGACTGTTCAGGATGGTCTTTCCCTCCCAGTTGCCTTGCGGCGTGACGTCGTGGAACTCCTTGAAAAATTGGGACTCCTCACCCAACACCGAGTCGATCTCCGACTCGCTCCAGACATAGAAGGCGCCCTCCTCCCCGTGACCCTCGGCGTTCAGGGAGTCGGCATCAAGGCTGGAGCAGAAGGCACCATCGGCGGTGATCATCTCGGACTGCAGCCAGGCGACGGTCTCCGCCACCCGGCGGCGGTAGAGATCCTTTCCGGTGACGAGCCACAACCGCGTGTAGAAGTCGATCAGAAGGGCATTGTCGTAGAGCATCTTCTCGAAGTGCGGAACAAGCCAGTAGCGGTCAACGGAATAGCGTGCCCAGCCACCGGTGAGGTGATCGTAGATACCGCCGCGGGCCA
Source organism: Alphaproteobacteria bacterium (assembly GCA_965213815.1). Classification (GTDB taxonomy): domain Bacteria; phylum Pseudomonadota; class Alphaproteobacteria; order SP197; family SP197; genus SP197. The sequence goes on from OZ243917.1 coordinate 285,186, forward strand.
TGGCATCGGCGGACACCTCGACAGCCTGCATGAATGCCCCCTCTCCTTCCCGGCGCCAGGCGCGCAGCAACAGGTCGAGATCCGGGACATGGGGAAACTTCGGCGCTTCGCCGAGACCACCGAACCGCATGTCGACGATATCGACGAGACGACGGGCCGTGGTGTCCGCGATGTCGTGAGGGATGTCGTCTCCCCCCTGTCCGGCCGAGAGATTTGCCAGTGCTTCGGCGAGGGCCGCACGGTTGTGTTCGACCCTTTCGGGCTGATTGCGGTAGGTCGTCTCCACCACGTTCAGGACTTCGGTAAACCCCGGCCGGCCGAACTTCGGCGCCGACGGGAAGTAGGTGCCGCCCCAGAAGGGTTCCCCGTCAGGCGTCAGGAACATGGTGAGCGGCCATCCCCCCTGCTGGCCGAGAAGCTGCAGGGCCGATTGGTAGATGGCGTCGATGTCAGGCCGTTCCTCCCGGTCGACCTTGATGTTGACGAAGAGGTCATTCATCACGCCGGCGATCTCTTCGTTCTCGAAGCTCTCGTGGGCCATGACGTGACACCAGTGGCAGGCCGCGTAGCCGACCGAGAGCAGAATCGGCCTGTCGTGTTCCCTGGCGTATCGCAGGACATCCTGACGCCACGGCTGCCAGTGGACGGGGTTCTCCCTGTGCTGGTGGAGATAGGGACTGGTCTCCCCGTCGAGATTGTTGCGCCGGAAATCCAGGACCATTGTTGCGTTCACCGGTTCGGAGACCCTACCCTGACCGTTGCATCCGACATTCTCAACCGGTATCGGCCATGAAAGTGACAATCAAGATCGACTGTACACCTGAAGAAGCACGCGCCTTTCTGGGCATGCCGGACATCCGTCCCCTGCAGGACGAGTTCATGGCCGGACTGAAGGAGCGCATGAACGATGCCATGTCCCGGTTTGACCCCGACTCCATGTTGAAGGAATGGACCGGGGCGTCCGGTGACGGCATGAACCAGATGATGGAGATGTGGCGTCAGATGCTGAACCCGGCGAAGCGCGACTGACACCCTTGTTTCACGTGAAACAGTGACCATCTTTGCCCTGGCCACGGCGCCCGGCCGGGCCGCCATCGCCGTGATCCGGGTTTCGGGCCCGGCGGCTGGCGACACCATCAGACACCTTACCGGCAGGGATCTGCCCGCCGCTCGGCAGGCCGTGCTGCGCCGGCTTCATGATCACAGGTCGGGAGACGTGATCGATCAGGCCCTGACCCTGTGGTTTCCGGCGCCTGCCACGGTCACGGGAGAGGACGTGGCGGAGTTCCACGTTCATGGCGGGCGCGCGGTGGTGCACGGTGTTCTTGATGCCCTGGCACGTGTGCCCGGTGTGCGGCCCGCCGAACCGGGTGAATTCACCAGGCGTGCGGTGCTGAACGGCAGGTTGGACCTCGTGGAGGCGGAAGCGGTGGCGGATCTCGTCGCCGCGAAGACGTCGCGTCAGCGCCATCAGGCTCTCGCTCAGCTCCACGGGTTGCATTCGGCTCTCTATGACGGGTGGCGCCAGCGTCTTGTCGATGCGATGGCGCGCCTCGAGGCCGTGATCGACTTCCCGGACGAGGAATTGCCGGCGGGACTTCTCGATGACAACGCTGCAACGGTGACGGCCCTCGAAGAGGAGGTGCGTTTCCATCTTGACGACGAACGCCGCGGCGAACGCCTGCGCGAGGGCCTGACGGTCGTCATTCTCGGTGCGCCCAATGTCGGCAAGTCGAGTCTTCTCAACGCGCTTGCCGGAAGTGATGCGGCCATTGTTTCCGCCGAGGAAGGGACGACGCGGGATACGGTCGAGGTGACCATGGACATCGCCGGCTTTGCTGTCACCCTTGTCGACACCGCAGGGTTGCGGGAGGTCCCGCAAGGTGTTGAGGGAGAGGGGATCCGCCGTGCACTGGCGAGGGCCGGGACGGCTGATCTGACGCTGCTTGTCGGCGATGCCAGCCGTTGGGAGGAAACCTGGCCCCGAATCAAGCCCCATTGCGACGGGAATGCGCTTGTCGTGGCCGGAAAGGCCGATCTCGCCCGTCCTCCGCCCGGGATCCCGGGCCTCTCCGCGAAGACCGGCGAAGGGCTTGACTGTCTCATCGATGCCATGGCGCAGCGGTTCCGGCTGGCCTGGCAGGGCGTGGAACTCTCCTTGTCGCGGTCGAGGCACAGGGCCGCGCTTGTCCAGGTGTCCGATGCCCTCGCTCGCTGCCTTGAGGCGGACGACGTGACCCTGGCAGCCGAGGACCTGCGTCTGGCGGCCACAGCCCTCGGGCGGCTCACCGGCAGGGTGGATGTGGAGGACCTTCTCGACGTGATCTTTTCGGAATTCTGTATCGGCAAGTGAGGAAGTGCCGTCTTTTCTGGTGTCGGGCGCCCGCCCGTTTTCACAACCATGGAAGCCCACCACAGCCTGACGTCGGGCACAGTGGCTTTCTGTGTGGCGCCGCACCGCGAACGTGAGTGTTTCACGTGAAACAACGCTTTGACCCGCAGGAGCGCTGTCACTACATTCCCGACATGACGCACGCCTTCGATCATGATGTCATCGTCATTGGTGGCGGACATGCCGGTACCGAGGCGGCGGCGGCGGCGGCGCGTTGTGGCGCCGCGACGCTCCTTGTGACCCTGCGTCGTTCGACCCTTGGCGCCATGTCGTGCAATCCCGCCATCGGTGGCCTCGGCAAGGGGCACCTGGTGCGCGAGATTGACGCCCTTGACGGTGTCATGGGGCGGGCCATCGATCGCTCGGGTATCCAGTTTCGCCTGCTCAACGCCAGCAAGGGGCCGGCGGTACAAGGTCCCAGGGCCCAGGCCGACCGCGCGCTCTATGCCCAGGCAATCAGGGAAATACTTGAAGAACAACAACAACTTGACATCCTTGAAGGTGAAGTGTGCGACCTTGTCCTGGACCATGCCGGAGAGATCGCCGGCATCAGACTCGCCGACGGCAGGGTCTGTCGTGGTCGTGCAGTCATTCTCACCACCGGCACCTTCCTGCGCGGGATGATTCACATCGGCGACGAGCGCTGGCCGGCGGGACGGATCGATGACGATTCCACCGTGGCGCTCTCAGCGACACTCGAGAGGCTCCGGTTTTCCCTGGGGCGGCTGAAGACGGGGACGCCGCCGCGGATTGACGCACGGACCATCGATCACGCTGCCCTCGAGATCCAGCCCGGAGATGATCCTCCACAGCCGTTCTCGTGGCTGAGTGAGGCCATCACCGTGCCGCAGGTTCCCTGTCACGTGACGGCGACCACGAAGGCCACGCACGACATCATTCGCGCCAATCTTGACCGGGCGCCTGTCTACTCCGGCCGCATCGATGGCGCCGGCCCCCGGTACTGCCCGTCCATCGAGGACAAGGTGGTGCGATTCGGCGACCGGGAGAGTCACCGGATCTTTCTGGAGCCCGAGGGGCTCCGGACAACGACGGTCTATCCCAACGGTATCTCCACGTCGTTGCCGCGCGATGTCCAGGAGGCCTTCATCGCCACGATCCCGGGTCTGTCCGGGGCACGCATTCTGCGTCACGGCTATGCCATCGAGTATGATTACGTCGACCCGCGCCAGCTTGACCACACACTGCAGGCGCGGCGGATTCCGGGTCTCTTCCTGGCGGGTCAGATCAACGGCACCACGGGATACGAGGAGGCTGCGGGTCAGGGGCTGATCGCCGGGCTCAATGCAGCGCGCTGTGCCGGAGACCTCCCGGGCCTGCGGTTTGACCGGGCTGATGCCTATCTCGGCGTCATGATCGACGATCTCGTCACGCGAGGGGCAGCCGAGCCCTACCGCATGTTCACGAGCAGGGCGGAATACCGTCTCGTTCTGAGAGCCGACAATGCCGATCTGCGTCTCACCGCAAGGGGCCGCGAGGCCGGGTGTGTCGGGGAGACCAGGTGGCGCGTCTTCTCGCGACGCCGCCAGGAGGTCGAGGCGGCCTTGACGCGGGCGAGCGAACTGCAGGTCAGTCCGGATCAGGCGCGCGCTGCCGGGTTCGATGTCAACCGGGATGGCCGCCGGCGAAACCTGTTCGATCTCGCAGCTTCGACTGCCGGCGACGATCGGCGGTTGGTGGCCCTGTGGCCGGAGATTGCGTCCTGGCCGGACCATGCCATGGACCAGGTGAGAATTGCCGGCCGCTATCGGGGCTATCTCGCCCGCATGGAGGCGGATATTGCCGCCTTGCGCCGCGATGAAGCCCTCGATCTTCCTGCCGAACTCGATTACACCCGCATCGGCGGACTGTCTGCGGAAATGCGCGAGACGATGTCGGCCAGCCGTCCGGCCACTCTTGGACAGGCTGCGCGCCTTCCCGGAGTGACGCCTGCCGCGCTGCAGGCCCTGCTCGGCCATGTCAGGCGGAACGCGGCATGACCCGCGACGAGGTCTGCAGGCAGCTTGGCGTGTCGCCCGAAACATCCGAGCGCCTTGCCGCCTATGTTGCCGTTCTCGGGGAATGGCAACCGCGTCTCAAGCTCATCGGACCCGGTACGGTCGACGAGATATGGTCGCGCCATGTTCTCGATTGCGCGCAGATCGCCCGCCATGTTCCCCCGGCGTGCCGGCGGCTGGTAGATCTCGGGTCCGGTGCCGGTCTGCCCGGCCTGATCCTTGCCATCATGGGGGTTGCCGGCGTCGAGATGGTGGAGCGCGACGAGAGCAAGGTGGCGTTTCTTCATGCCGCGGCCCATGTGTGTGATGTCGATGTCGGCATTCACGGCATGCGCATCGAGGAACTTCCGCGCGAACCGGCCGATGTCGTGACGGCCCGCGCCCTGGCTCCGCTGGATGTTCTCCTGCCCATCACGGCCCCCTTTCTGGGTGAGGGCTCCGTTGCCATTTTCCCCAAGGGACGGTCCGTGGATGACGAGCTGAAATCCGCAGCGCGTCACTGGCACATGTGGTTCTCGCGTCACCCCAGTCTTTCGGAGGCGCAATCCAGCATTCTGGTCATCAACAGGATACACCATGACTCTCGACCGTGACGGCGTTGCCCGGCCCCTGGTGGTAGCCGTGGCCAACCAGAAGGGCGGGGTCGGCAAGACGACCACCGTCATCAACCTCGCCACCGCCTTTGCCGCCACGGGACACAAGGTCCTCGTCGTCGACGCGGATGCCCAGGGAAACGCCAGCACGGGGCTGGGCTTCGAGAAGTCCACCAGGACCGCCACCACATACGACTTGCTGAACGGCGAAGACGTGACGCCGGCGCCCACCATGATACCGGGACTCACCCTCATTCCGGCGACCCCCGACCTCTCCGGTGCGGAGGTCGAGCTGGTTGATGTTCCCGACCGTCAGAGTGTTCTCGCAACGGCGCTTTCAGGGGCAGCCGCCGGAAACGAACTTGTGCTTGTCGACTGCCCGCCGTCGCTCAGCCTGATGACGCTCAACGCTCTGGTGGCCGCCGACGAGGTCATGGTGCCCATGCAGTGCGAGTTCTTCGCCCTGGAGGGTCTCTCTCTCCTGCTCGACACTATCGAGAGGATTTCCGGCGCCCATAATCCGGCACTCCATATTGGCGGAATCGTGCTCACGATGTTCGATCGTCGCAACCGCCTGTCCCGCGAAGTGGAACGGGATGTGCGCCGCGTCATGGGAGATGTGGTCTATCGCACGCTGATCCCGCGCAATGTCAGGGTGAGTGAGGCGCCGTCCCATGGCAAACCTGTGATTCTATACGATATAGACTGTGCAGGGTCGCGGGCCTATGTGCGCCTGGCAAGTGAATTCCTGCGCCGCCACGCCGCGCATCCGACGAGGGCCCCATGAGCAGATCACGAAGTCTCGGGCGCGGTCTCGACGCGCTCATCGGACCTCCGGCACGGACAGCCTCGCCGCCGGGCATGCGCACCGTTTCCATCGCGGACCTCAAGCCCGGCCGCTTTCAGCCCCGTACCCGTTTCAACGATCCCGACATCGACGGCCTCGCCCGGTCTCTGGCCGACAGCGGCATGATGCAGCCCATCGTTGTCAGGCCCGCTGGTGACGGCATGATGGAGATCGTCGCCGGCGAGAGACGCTGGCGGGCGGCGCAACGCGCTGAGCTCCACGAAGTCCCGGTCGTGATCAGGGACATGAGTGACCGCGAGGCCCTTGAACACGGACTGGTCGAGAATCTGCAACGCGAGGATCTCGGCCCTGTCGAGGAGGCGGCAGGCTATCGTCGTCTCAACGAGGAGTTCGCCCTGACCCAGGAAGACATCGCGGCCCTCGTCGGCAAGAGCAGGGTTCATGTGGCCAACACGCTGCGCCTCCTCCAGCTTCCCGAGCCCGTGCGCAGGCTGATCAATGAGGGAGAACTCAGTGCAGGCCATGGTCGCGCCCTGCTCGGGGCCAGCCAGGCGGAAGTCCTTGCCGCCCGTGTCCTGAAGGATGGGCTATCGGTGCGCGAGACCGAGTCACTGGTGCGCGGGCAGCGTCAACGCACGCGTTCCACCAGACCTGCACGATCCGGTGATCCCGACATCCAGGCACTCGAGAAACGGCTTGGCGAGGCAACCGGACTGAAGGTCGCGATCAGGGCAAAGGGCGAATCCGGGAGGCTGACACTGACCTACCGGACGCTGGGACAGCTTGACGACATCATCGCCCGTCTCGAACGACGGGCCATGCTTGCAGACAACCAACAACCCGGAGAGGAATCATGACGCTTATAAACTTGTCGCGTCTTGCAGGGACAGTCCTGCTGGCGTTCCTTGTCGCAGGAGTTTCCGGCGGTGCGCCGCAACAGGCGCGGGCGGCCGAACAAGTGGATATCGCGATCATATCGTTCTCGCCCTATGCACCCTGGTACATTGTCCAGGAGAAGGGCCTTGCCCGCGATATCGATCTCAACATTCGGATCATCGAGGACATTACCGCCAAGAACGCGGCACTGACGACCGGAACAATCCAGTGCATGCTCAATACCCTCGATTCAGTCGTCGTGGCCCGCGCCTCGGGAGTTCCCGTCAAGGTCATCGCCATACCGGCGATGTCCTACGGATTGGACGAGATGGTGGTCGATGACTCCATCGAATCCGTCGATGACTTTCCGGGGAAGAGCTACGGCGCGGACTTCGCCTTCCTCAATCACATGTGGATGCTGCTCACACTGAAGAAGGCGGGCATTGCGTTCGATGCCGTCGATCACAAGATCATGCTTCCCCAGGATAGCGCTGCAGCGTTCACGAGCGGTCAGCTGGACATTGACGTCAACTACAAGCCGTTCTCGTCCCAGTCAGCCGATCGTGCCGGATCCCGCATTCTCAAGACGAGCCTGACGGACCGGACATGGGAACGCGGTCTCATTTCCGAATCCATTGCCTGCAACGAGGACTGGCTGTCGGAGAAGCCCGACGTGGCCGCGGAACTCATCAGGGCCTGGTTTGAGGCGGTGGACTGGTGGAAGGCCAATCCCGATGAAGGAAACGATCTGGTTGCCCAGGGTCTTGACTGGCCTGTCGCTGATGTACGCGAAACGCAGTACGGCGCGATCATGCTGAATCTTGACCAGAATCTCGGCGCATTCGGCGTCGGTGAGGGCAAGCCCGTCTGTCAGAGCCTGCCCGAGGGAGCACCGGAACCGCCCGCGGAGCCAAGCGGCTGGGGCCACATGCTGTTCGGCGGCGCGCCTGACTGTGCGGCCGGCTACCTTGCGGCCACCTGGGATCTCTTTGGCGAGGTCTACATGGAGGCCGGCGTCATCGATTCGTTCGTCTCCTCCGGGGAAGGCGTTGACCTGTCGATCCTCGAGGCGCTCGACAGTGCCGGCGCGTCGCAGACCTGGTCTTCCAATGCCTGGATCGGACGAGTGGGTCTCTAGCGGTTCGTCTTGTCACCCCTTGCAGGGCTGCTCCTTGCAAGGGGTGACAGTCAGGCCTGGCCTGCGTCAATGATGCCGCGGCGAATATCCCGGCTCCTGCGGAACAGATCCTCGAGTTCCTCGCCCTCGCCCCAGCGAATGGCGCGCTGGAGCCTGGAGAGATCCTCGCTGAAGCGCTGGAGCATTTCGAGGACGGCTTCGCGGTTGTTGAGGTAGACATCGCGCCACATCACGGGGTCCTGGGCGGCGATTCTCGTGAAATCCCTGAATCCGCTCGCCGAGTACTTGATGACCTCCTGCCTGGTGTGGTTTTCCATGTCGGCGACGGTGCCGACGATGTTGAAGGCAATGAGTGTCGGCAGGTGGGAAGTCAGCGCCATCACCCAGTCGTGGTGATCGGCGTCGATGATATCGATCATGGACCCTGCGCGGCGCCACAGTTCCGAGACCCTTTCGATGGCATCGCCATCCGTGCCGCACGGGGGCGTCAGGACGCACCAGCGACCCTCGAACAGGGTGTCGAAACCGTTTTCCGGGCCCGATTCCTCCGTTCCGGCAAGAGGATGGCCGGGAACAAAGTGAACCCCTTCCGGGATGAAAGGGGACACGTCGCGGATGACGGCCTGCTTCACGGATCCCACATCGGTCACGATCTGACCCGGTTCCAGGACAGGTGCAATGGTCCGGGCGATCATCCCGTTGGTTCCGACCGGCGTGGAAATGACCACCAGGTCGGCGCCGCGGGCGGCCTCGGCAGGGTCCTTGGTCACCTTGTCGGCCAGACCCAGTGTCGTCGCCGTCTCCAAAGTCGAATCACGCCGCGCGCAGGCGACGATCCGGCGGGCAAGACCCTCGCGGCGCATGACCCGCGCCAGGGAGGAGCCGATCAGGCCGATGCCGATCAGGCAGACGGTATCGAACAGCGGCGCCCGGGTCATGCCCGGTCCATGAAACGGCTGAGGCTGTCGATGAGTGCCTCCATCTCGTCGTCGAGGCCGATGTTGATTCGCAGGCCGTCAGGGATTCCGTAGGCTCCGAGATCGCGGACAAGGATGGCTTCGGATGCCAGAAACCGCTCCGCGGCCGTGGCCTGGGATGGTCCATCCGGGAAGCGCACAAGGACAAAATTGACCACGCTTTCCGGAACATCGAGTCCGATTGCCTTCAGGCGCCGGGTGAGCCGGGGAAGCCAGCGGGCATTGTGTGCGACGGCACGCTTGAGGTGATCGGGATCATCAAGTGCCGCGGTTGCCGCCGCCTGACCGACGGCATTGACGTTGAAGGGACCGCGGACCCTGTGCAGCGCATCGACGACAGCCGGCGGACCGTACATCCAGCCGACCCTGAGGCCGGCGAGGGAGTAGACCTTGGAGAACGTCCGCGTCATGACCGTGTTGGTGCTCTTGTGCACGAGTTCGGCGCCGGTCTCGTAGTCGTCCCTTGTGACGAACTCGGCATAGGCGGAATCGATCACCAGAAGCACGTGATCCGGCAGACCGGCCCGCAGCCTGGCAACATCGCCTGCCGGGATGACACTGCCGGTCGGATTGTTGGGATTGGCAAGAAAGACCAGCCTTGTCCTCTCGGTGACCGCCGCCAGCATGGCCTCGACATCCACCCGGAAGGTCCGTTCGGGAGCACTGACAGGTGTAGCGCCGGCCGCCAGGGCGGCGATCGGATAGATGGCAAAGCCGTACTGGCTGTAGAGGACCTCGTCGCCTGGGCCGGCGTAGATGCGCGGCAACAGCTGGAGAATCTCGTCCGATCCGTTGCTGCACATGATCCGGTCCGGGTCCAGGTCCCAACGACGGGCAAGGGCCTGACGAAGATCATGGGAACTGCCGTCGGGATAGCGGACCACCCCGGCTGCCGCCGTGCGCGCCGCCTCGATGGCACGCACACTGGGTCCGAGAGCCGACTCGTTGGACGACAGTTTGATCACGCGGCGGCCCAGGGAATCCGTGACGGAGCTTCTTCCGGGCACGTAGGCCTTGATATCGAGAATGCCGGCACGGGGTGCGGGTGTGTTCATGGTCTCGCCGGGTTCAGTGCTCAAACGGTGCGGGATAGGATCCCAGGACCATGCCCGTCAAGGACTCCAGGGTGATGCGGCGCTCGTCATCTCCCTGGTGCCAGCCGTCGAGCGTGGTGATCACGGCATCGCCGGACTCGTCGGGGACGGCGATCACGGTCCGGTCGTCTCCGGAGGGTTCGGGTGCGGTTGCCGACAGCACGAACGCCTCGCAGCGGGACCCGGATTCAGGCGCCGGAGGGACAAACGGAAGCAGGGCCACGATATGGAGCGCGGTTCGTCCCTGGCCGGCAAGCCGTTGCAGGGCGTCACGGTCCGCCGCCGGGATCACGGCCAGTCGGTCGCGGCCTTGTGCCACCCGGTTCATGGCTGTGACGGCATCGCCGGTTTCGGACATCAGGGTGCACGAACCGTAGAAGTCGCGTGCCGTGTCACGCAGGCCCGCTTGTGATCCGCCCACCACGACCGAGAATGTTCCCTGGAGCGGCAACAGGGCACATACCATTTCACGCCACATGCGCACCAGTGCGGCCGGCGGAAAGATGCCGCGGTTGCGGGCCAGGAGACGGCGCAGGATGATCGCTTCGCGGCCCGGCCTGAGGAAGCGATGGAGCGTGCCGGCCTGCGTCTTGGCCGCGGTCACCTCGTCGACGAGTTCGACGCGGCGCAAGATGAGATCGAGAAGACTGTCGTCGACAGCGTCAATCTCCCGGCGCAGGCGGTCGAGGGTGTGTTCGGGCGATGTCAGCGTGATGCCCCGGATGATGCGTTGGCCCAAGGATGCTGTTTAGGTGACATCGTCACCAAAGGCAAAAGGCCGCTGCCGAAACGCCGAATGTGATTACACCCCGTTTCGGCAGGGCCCGGGCGTCGACGGATCAGCCCGTGGCCTCCCGGAAGCGTCAGGAGACCCTGATGCGCTGGCCCGCCAACGAATACCGAGAAACCGGTCGGCCGGCGGCATGGAAAGTCGCTGACTTGCCTTCCCTCCATCATCGGCCTACGGTTTGCACGATACGGAACAGGTGATGCTCGGCATGAGCGTGCGTTTCGTGCGCTGGCCGGGCGTCAGGCTCGGAGACGATGCGATGATCCTCTTCAACGAAGCACGCTCGGCAATCCGCACTCTGTGCGCGGCCATCACCATGCGCACGCAGCCCTTGACAAGTGCTGAGGTCTCTCACCACGTTATAATCGCCGGATCGCCGGATCGCCGGATCGCCGGATCGCCGGATCGCCGGATCGCCGGATCGCCGGATCGCCGGATCGCCGGATCGCCGGATCGCCGGATCGCCGGATCGCGCTTCCTGCGTCTTCATGGTGGCGCCGCCTAAAGCAATCCGCCTCCCGGCCTGAGTCTTCCCGCTCCCCCAGCGGGCGTTCCGCCACCCGCCGGCCCGCTTCTTCCCCCGACAGCTTCGCTCCCTCTCCCGCCCGCGCCGCAGCGGGCGCCCGTGCCGCCGCCCGCAATCTGCGGCGCGGTCTGTTCTCGGCCCTGCTTGGCCTGCCGCTGCTGCTCGGTGTCGCCGCCCCGGCCGCCGCGCAGACGACACCGACAATCTCCCCATCGACGCTGATCGAGACTGGAGTCGCGAATAACCCCGGCTCGGCGACCGCGGTGACTGTCAGCAACATTCCGTCGGACTGGACTGCTCCGGTCATGCATTCGCTCACGACTACCGGCCGCGGCACCGGCCACGCGACGATTGACTCCAATTGCTTCGCCGCAGACGCGCTCAACCGCTCCCTTGACACCTACGACGTATGCGACGATCAGGGTAGCGGCTACGACGCGGACGGCAACAGATACAATCTCAGTCTCAGGGCGAGCATCGATACTCATTCAGATTCGGGTGAGACGTTCACGGTGACGCTGACGGACTCGTCGGCGACGCCGAAGACTGCTTCCTTCACGATGACGATCAACGATCCGCCGGTGAGGATCGGGGTGAAGCTTCCGAACCAGGAGGGCGTATCCCGCGTCGACGGCAAGCAGCTCCACGTGGAGAGTACGGGCAGCGTTGCATTCCCCCTGAGCGCCGACGAGCCGCTGGCGAACAACCTGACGGTGTGCGTGCGGGTGAACGAGCAAGGCGGAAGCCGGGTCGCGGCGGGCGACAAAGGCATCCAGACGGCGACCCTGCTGGCCAGCGGAACCAGCAACGGGTCGGGCACCTACACGGTCAACTGGACCGACACCGCCGCCGACGACCCTGACAGCACCGTCATCGTCCTGGTAGTGCCGCCGGAAACGGCGAGCTGCACGGCGACCGACGGCAGCTACGCGGTATCCGGTGACGACCCCTTGGATACGATTCTCATCCAGGACGACGAGGACACCACGGTCTCGCTCACGGTCTCGGACATGACCATGACCGAGGGCGATGCTTCGGACACGGCGACCCTCACGATCTCGCTGTCCCGCCGACTCTATGGCGGAGAGACCATCGGGGTGCCGATCGCTCTGGCGTCGACCACCGGGGCGCGGCTGCCGGGGAGCGTGGACGGCGGCAGCACCGCCAACCACGACTTCACGGTCGCGGCCGCGGCCGGGAGCGGGCACAGCGGGGTGACGCTGGCGAACGCATTGACGGCCAACCCGCGGGTGGTGTTCACCGGCCACGACAGCAACACGGTGCAGACGGCGACGGTGACGCTGACCCCGGTGGCGAGCCGCGACGACCCGGACGCGGCCCACGAGACGATCACCGCGACGCTGAGCTCGCTCGGCCTGCTGGACACGACGGTAAGCGGCGTGACGGCGCATGGGACGAACAACGCGGCGACCCTGACGCTGGAGGACGACGAGGCCGCGCCGGCAGCGTGCCCCGCCCAGAACAACAGCCTCAGCGTTGGCAGCATTCGCGTCCTTGAGAACAGCGGCATGGCGACCTATTGCGTGCGGCTTCCCACCGCGCCGTCGGGCGGCAACACCACCGTCACCATCGGCAAGGCGGGCAGATATCAGGGGGCCGCGAACGCAAGCACAACAACACTCACCTTCACGGCATCGAACTACATGAACCCGCAGCAGGTGACGGTGACCGGCGTGGACCAGCCGAACCTCCATCTCAACCGCACACTGTCATTGACCCACGCGGCCAACGGCGGCGGCTACTCGAACCAGGGACTGGGCTGGGTTTCGGTGACGGTGGACGACGCGCCCGAGCTTGAGGCGTGGGATCTGGCGGTAATGAACGCCCATGACTACGCTGCCAAACAGCGCCCGAACACCGTCAAGGCGACGCGGGGGTTCAGGTACTTCCAGAATGACATGACGCCAGTTTACCCGCTCCGTTACCAACTGCGCCTGTCGAACAAACCCGAGCCCGGCGGCACGGTGACGGTGACGGCCACATCGAGCGACATCAGCAAGTTCGGCCTGTCCCTGACCTCGGGGGGTACGCCGCAGGCATCGCTGACGGTGACCTTCGAGGACCGCCCGGCCGACCGGGTCTGCTTCAATGGGGGGCACAGCTCTTTGTTTGACGTTAACACGCCGAACCCGGACGCGTCCTGGGCGTGCTATCGCCAGATCTGGGTCATCAGCACGCAGCAATATGCGACCTTCGAGAAGGGTTGTGCCAACATCACCCACACGGCCTCGGGCGGCGGCCTGCGCAGCGCGGCCATCGGGACGATCCGCGCGCACGCCGTTGCCGGCACCGCCTTTGCCCCCTACAGCGCCCCGGGTCGCGATTGTCCCCTCATCACCAGCGAACTGCGCGGCCGCTCCGCACCCGCCCTTGCCGCCCCGGCGCCCACCGAGGCGGTCTCCAACCTTCAGGTGACGGCGGTGGACGCCACCAGCGCCAGCGTCACCTGGGATGCGGTGGAGCATGCCACCTCCTATGACGTGTCGTGGAGTGCCGAGAGCAGCGACGCGCTGAACGCTTCCGCCGGTGACGTGCCCGGCGTGACGGGCACGACGACCACCATCGACCACGGCGCCCTGGTGGCGATGACGCTGACGGTGACGGTGACGCCGGAATACATCGACAAGCACGGCGACACGCAGCAGTTGGCGAGCCTCGCCGGCACGGCGTCGCTGGAGGTGGGGCCGGGGAGCGACGCGCTGAGCGCCAGTGCCGAGAGCACCGACAGCCAGGCGTCTTCCTGCGTCTCCGACGCCCTGCTTGCCGAGGCCCGGAAGGCTGCGGGCGAGACCTGGCGGGCTTCGGACCATGTCGAGCGCTGGAGCCGGGTGCTGGCCGCCTTCGGGGAGAGCAACGCCTGGAGCAGCAACCCGATGACCGTCGCCGAGGCGCAGGCGCAGGCGGATCGCGGGTTGAAGCGCTGGGCGCCGGTGGCGCCGGCGCTGGAATGTCTGGAGAAGGAGCCGGAGGAACAGGCGGAGGCCCAGGTCTCCGCTGCGCCGGATCTTCCGGCGATGACCGTGACCGCCGGAGGAGACGTGACGGAAGGCACGGCGGCGACGTTCACACTGAAGGCCGACCCGGTGGGGTCAGAAGAGCTCGCGGTGACGGTGACGGTGGCGCAGACCGGTGCGGTCGCCGACGCTTCAGGTCTGGGCGAGCGCACGGTGACACTCCCGGCGGGGGAGGCTCAAGCCTCCTTCACGGTGGCGACCCTGGCCGACGAGACCGACGAGCCGGCGGGTACGGTTGTGGCGACCGTCTCAGACGGCACAGGCTACACGGTGGCGGGTGAGGGTGCGAGCGCAGCTGTGGGGATCGAGGACGACGATGCCACCACCCTTGTCCTGTCGGCGCCCGAGGGCGATCTGCCTGAGGCGTCGGGCTCCATGACGCTGACGCTGACATTGGGGAGGGCGCTGGTCGAGGGCGAGAGCCTGGCGGTGCCACTGACGTTCGCCGGTACGGCGACACTGGGCACCGACTATACCCTGTCGGCGCCGCAGACGGCGCCTTCAGGGGTGAGGTATGCCCACCTTGCGGGCAGCGAGAACCCACCGACGGTGACCTTTGCCGGTGCTGCGGAGAGCCAGTCGGCAAGCGTGGCGACGCTTGTGCTGACGACGGTGGCCGACGGCGAGGCCGAGGGTGACGGGGAGACGGTGACGGTGACGCCGGGCACGGTTGTGGCGACGGGTCTTGGCGGAGGCGCCGCGGCCTCAGGTGCTGTGGGCCTTGCGATCCTGGAGCCGCCTCCGGAGATGGCGATTGCGGCGCAGACCGGGACCGTGGTGGAGGGCCAGGATGCGGTCTTCACCCTGACGGCGAGCCGGGCGCCGGGGGCTGATCTGACGGTGAGCCTCGCGGTCTTGGAAACGGACGGCAGCGACGTCGTGGCGGCGGAGCATGAGGGAGCGGCCACGGCGACCCTCCTGAAGGGGGAGACCCAAGCCACGTTCACCGTGGCAACGGTGAACGACACGGTGGCCGAGCCCGACGGCACGGTGACCGTGAGCCTTGCCGACGGGAGTGGCTATGAGGTGGCCGCGTCACCGGATGACGCGGCCACGGTGACGGTGACGGACGACGATGCGGTCGCATCTGGCCCGACGCTTTCGGTCTCTGACGAGACGGCACGAGAGGATGTCGGCCTGATGTACTTCACGGTCCGTCTTGACCGTGCGGTGACGGAGACGGTCAAGGTGACCTTCACGGCGCGCGAGGCGACGCCTGTCTCGGCGCGTCAGGGCGAGGACTGGTACTGGTGGTGGCCGGACGGCATTGGCATCACCTTCTGGCCGGGTCAGACCGAGAAGAAGATGTGGGTCTACATCTACAACGACAATCACGACGAGGACCCGGAGACCTTCGAGGTGGTGCTGTCGCAGCCGACAGGGAGTGCTGCGATCGGTGATGGTGTTGCGGTGGGGACGATCGTGAACTCGGATCCGATGCCGGCGGCGTGGCTGGCGCGGTTCGGTCGCACGGTGGCGGAACAGGCTCTGGACGGCATTGCCGGGCGCATTGCGGCGCCACGCACGGCGGGGGTCGAGGGCACGTTCGCCGGACAGGCGCTCAACCTCGATCCCGGATCGCAGGCTGACGGGCCCGCGGTGCAGGACGCTCCGGGGAGCCTTGCCGGCACGGACATGCTGGCCGAGACCGATGTCGCCTTCGCCGGCACGGGCGGCACAGCTGAGTTCGGTGATGACGCGCTCGGGTTCGACAGCGCCAGTGGACAGTCCTACGCGATGACGACTGCTGAAGTGTTGCTGGGGAGCAGCTTCACGGCGACCGGGGAGCCCGACTCACATGGCGGCAGCCTGGCCCTGTGGGGCCGGGCGGCGCAGTCGCACTTCGACGGAAGGGAGGGGACGTTCTCGCTCGACGGCGAGGCGACCACGGCGATGCTGGGGGCGGACTATGCCCGCGGCACGTGGCTTCTTGGCATGGCGCTGATGCAGAGCACCGGCGAGGGCGACTATACCGATACGGATGTCATGCCCCGTCCGGATTCCCAGACCTGTCCGGATAGTGTCCCGAAGACGGTGCTGTGCGACGGTGCCGTGCGCGCGGGCGACGGCACGGTGGAGGCGACGCTGACGGCGGTGCTTCCCTATGCCGCGGTCCAGGCCTCGGAACGCCTGAAGCTGTGGGGTGCTGCAGGCTATGGCACCGGCGACGTGACGCTGAAGACGGAGATGGGCGGGGTGCTCACCTCCGACATCACCTGGACCATGGGCGCGGCGGGGATGCGCGGCGACGTCATCGCCGCGCAGGAGGGTCCCGCTCTGGCGGTGACCTCGGACGCCCTGTGGGCGCGGACGAGCTCGGAGAAGACCCATGAGCTGGCGGCGTCGGACTCCGACGTGACGCGCCTGCGGCTTGGCCTGGAGGGAAGCTGGCGCATGGCACTTGAGGGCGGTGGTTCGGTGACGCCGAAGCTGGAGACGGGAGGGCGCCATGACGGTGGCGATGCGGAGACCGGGTTCGGAGTGGAGATGGGCGGAGGTCTTGTGTGGAACGATCCGGGGCTGGGCCTTCAACTCGACCTGTCGGGCCGCACACTGGTGGCCCACGGCTCGGATGATCTCGAGGACCGGGGCTTTGCGGCGTCGCTGGCTTTCGATCCCGATCCGGCGAGTGCTCGGGGTCCCTCGCTGACACTGCGTCAGGACTGGGGAGGCGAGGCGACAGGGGGTCTTGATCGCCTGTTCGCGCCGGAGACCCTGGAGGACCGCACCGGAGGGGCTGAGGACGAGATCCGCTGGCAGGCTCAAGCGGCTTACGGGTTCCCTCTCTTCTCCGGTGACTTCATCGGCAGCCCGCAGGTTGGACTGGGGCTCGCCACTGGGTCGCGTGAATACAGTCTCGGGTGGCAGCTGACGCCTGGGGAGGGGGTGCTGGATCTCTCGTTTGGGCTGCGGGCGACGCGCCGGGAGAGCGAGGGGGCGCCGGCGGTGCATGGCTTCGGCGTGGAGATGACCCTTCGCTGGTAAGGCGGACCACATGCGCTGACTCGTCGGATTGCCTGACAAGACGAGGGACTGCAGGGGCCTGGTCCATCTGTCGGCACGCCACCCCGGAGTTCTGCTTGCCGCCGCCACGAAATCGGTGACGTCACGTCGGTTCGGACGCCTGATGGTGCCAGGCAGGGCACTGAACATCGCTGCAGCGCAGGAATCTCTGGAGGCTTGACAGGCTGGGGCCCGGTCTCCATACAGTCCTCCACGCTCCGCTGACGACAATTTCAAGGTTATGGCGTCCGGCCACACGGCGGATTGAGTGCGACATGAAAGAGGCTCCCAAGGCCGTTCACGAAATCCAGGAAGACCTTCCCGGGCCACGCGTCGAACTGGCCTCGGGCGTGCCGGTCAGGCTCGAATCCGGTGAGAGCCTGGGACCGGTGCATGTCGCCTACCAGACATGGGGAACCCTGAACGACGCCAGGGACAACACCGTGCTGATCTGCCACGCCCTGACGGGCGATCAGTATGCCTTCGGCACCCATCCCGTCACCGGAAAGAACGGATGGTGGGAATCGATGGTGGGTCCGGGCAAGCCCATCGACACGGACCGTTTCCATGTCATCTGTCCGAACTGCCTTGGCGGATGCATGGGAACGACGGGCCCGGCGGCCGTCAATCCCGCAACGGGGGAACTCTACGGCACCTCGTTTCCGATCATCACCATCGGCGACATGGTCAATGTGCAGGCCATGCTTCTCGATCACCTCGGCATCGAGAAGGTGATGTGCGTGATCGGCGGCTCGATGGGTGCCATGCAGGTTCTCGACTGGGCGGCCCGCTACCCCGACCGGGTTGTCAGCGCCGTGCCAATCGCCGGCGCTGCCCGTCATTCAGCGCAGAACATCGCGTTCCACGAAGTCGGCCGCCAGGCCATCATGGCTGATCCCAACTGGTGTGGCGGCTTCTACTATCGCGAAGGAAGGCGCCCGGAAAAGGGCCTTTCCGTGGCGCGGATGGCGGCCCACATCACCTATCTTTCGGAGCCGGCGCTGTGGCGCAAGTTCGGCCGGGAACTGCAGAACCGCTACATGAAATCCTATGAAGGGTTCGGTGCCGATTTCCAGGTCGAAAGCTACCTGCGCCATCAGGGCGCCAGTTTTGTCGAACGCTTTGACGCCAACGCCTATCTCTACATCACCCGCGCCATGGACTACTTCGATCTTGAGGCCGATCACGGCGGAGACCTCGCGAAGGCCTGGCAGGGGACAAGGACGCGCTTCCTGCTGACGAGTTTCACCAGCGACTGGCTGTTTCCGACATCCGAGAGCAAGGAGGTGGTGCACGCCCTCATCCGCGCCGGAGTCAACGTGAGTTTCGTGGAAATCGAGAGCGACAAGGGCCACGATGCCTTCCTGCTCGACGAGCCGGACCTGTTCGAGACCACGTCCGGCTTTCTCGACAGCGTGGCCCGTGACCTCGGATTCTAGTCCCCTGACCGGAAGGGTTCTCCAGACATGATCATGGACCTTGCGCCGCACTCGCGGGAACGCCGCAGTTGGACCGTCGGGGCATGAGTCTCCTCTCCGGCTCGCGGGACCGCTTCATCCTCGGAGAAAACCGCTTCGGCCTGAGGCCCGATCTCGGGCTGGTGGCCAGCATGATCGAGCCGGAATCGCGCCTTCTCGATGTCGGATGCGGCGACGGCGCTCTGCTCGACTATCTCGTCAGGGAACACGGCTGCGACGGCCGCGGCATGGAAATCTCCCAGGCCGGCGTCAACGCCTGCGTGGCCCGCGGGCTGCCCGCCGTCCAGGGGGATGCAGATCACCACCTTGTCGACTATCCCGACGACAGCTTCGACTGCGTCATTCTCAGCCACACGTTGCAGGCCGTGCACCGGCCGGTGGAGGTCTTGCGCCAGATGATGCGCATTGCCGACGTTGCCATCGTGTCCATTCTCAATTTCGGACACTGGAGGGCGCGACTCTCGTTGTTGACGCGCGGGCGCATGCCCCACACCCGCTTTCTCCCGGAGCCCTGGTTCGCGACCAGCACCATTCGCCCCTGCACGGTGCGTGATTTTCTGGATCTCGTGCGTCTCGAAGGACTGTTGACGGGCGACTGCTACGGCATTGCGAAGGAGCGGGAAGTGACGGTGATCCGCAGCGGTTTCGAGGGACAGGCGAACCTCTTTGCCGAGCAAGCGGTCTTCGAAGTGCTGCCGGCGAAACGGCGCAAGCCGGGCCGCCGGCCGGTCAGGGCGTGATCCCGGTCCCGTGACCCGAGCGGGCCGGCTGGGTCCGGTCCGGCCCTGCAACAAGCCGCCGAAGACGGGACCGTCTGGCGGCGGGGATGGCGCCATGGACCTCCTTGAGAGCTTCCACGAGGAGGACACCGGGCCACGGCAGCCCCCACTTTCTTCCCACACGCTCCCATGCCGGCGCCGACCAGAGCGAAAGACCCCTGTGGCTGGGAGGAACGTAGATGGCGCGCTCGGCCGCCTGCGGCGTGAACAGCGAGTTCGTCAGGAGACGGTTGATCTGGCGCTCGCTGAAGGGAGAGCCGTGGCCGAACGGCGTGTGGTCGGCCCTGGCCCAGATGCCGCCACGATAGGCAACGACGACGACGAGGCGTCCCGATGGCGTCAGGACGCGCCAGAGTTCGCGCATGGCGGCGGTGCGCGCCTCGCAGTGTTCCAGGGCATGGACCAGAAGAATGCGATCCACCGACTGATCGGGCAGGGGGAGCGCATCCTCGGCGATGAGACTGGTCCTGCTCCGCCCCTCGCCGGGCCAGCGGATCGCCCCCTGCATGGCCGGTGCCAGCGCGAGAACCCGTTCGGCCTCGTTGCCGAAGACGGCGAGGAAGGGCGAGGCGTATCCCAGCCCGACCACCCTGAGACCGGTGACGTCGGGCCACAGGGCGCGAATGCGGGCCAGCACCAGCCGACGGGTGGTCTCTCCAAGGCGGCTGGAATAGAAGGAGTCGAGCTCGCAAGCGTCCTGATACATGCCCTCACCGGGTGCAACACACCAGGCGAGCATAACCCAATTCGATGCCGGGAACCGTTGTCACACACGGGAAACCACGCCGCCGGTTGAAAGTCAGGCGACTTTTTCCACGGTGACCACCAGGCGCTTGCTGAAGCGGGCCAGGGCTTCCTCCAGCCTGCCGATTCTGGTGGCGTGGCGGGGATCGAGCATGCGGCGGACCTCTCTCCTGGACGCCCATGGCCGCCGCGAATGCGCTGTTGGACAGCTGTTCTTCGCGCAGGGCCTCGCAGAGCACCGCGCCCGGGACCGCCGCCGGCCCCTGGCCGGGCTCGGCGCAGGGATGTCCTCGTGCCGCGCGATGCCTGGCATGCTGACACTTCGACCCAACCCTCCCCACTCAATGGTTGTGAGCGAGAGGCTCTGCGACGTTACGGGTCTGCGCTACGACAGTGACGGTTTCCTCATCCGCGTCGCTCTCGCGGCCGAGTGCGTATGGGGGCCGCAGGGTCAGATCCGCTACGATTTCGAGAACCTTCTTCTGGTCCGTGCAGACCTCCGGGTCATGGTTGGTCTTCGATGGCGCTCAGCCACCGCGATACGAGGAGTTCTTTCGGGTCTTCGCGCATGACATCGGCCGGCGCCGGTGGCGCTTGTAGGGCCGTCCGCCTATCCTCGTTGGACTCGCCGCAGGGAAGAATCCATGAAGCTCTATTTCAGCGCGACATCGCCATTTGTCAGGAAGGTGATGGTGGCCGCCCATGAAAGGGGTGTGGCGCACAGCATCGAACTGACAGACCCGAAGGAGGCGCCAGGCAGCCTTCGCCTGGACAGTCCCCTGGAGAAGGTCCCGACGCTGGTTCTGGAGGACGGCCGCCGACTCTTCGACAGCTTCGTCATCGTCGAATGGTTCAACTCCTGCGGCAGCGGACCGAACCTGATACCCGCCGACGCCCGGGAACGATCGGAGGTGCTGCGCAGGCATGCGCTGGCCGACGGGATCATGGAGGCGGCCGTCTCGAGCGTCATGGAGCGCCGCCGCCCCGAGGAGAGGCAGTGGGACGGCTTTCTTGCGCACCAGCGCGGCAAGATCGAACGGGCCGTCGCCAGCCTCGATGGCGAGGCGGACCGCTTCGCCGGAACCGTCGATCTATCCACGATCGCCGTTGGTGCGGCTCTCGGCTATGTGTCGTTCCGCCTTGGAGATCTCGACTGGAAGACCGGTCACGGGACTCTTGAGCGATGGTTTGCGGCGTTTTCGCAGAGACCGTCCATGAGCGCGACCGAGCCCCGCGATCCGTGACCTACGATTCTATCTGCCGGGTACTCAAGCCGCATGGGCTGATCGCGCGGGGCGGATTCACACCGGACGCCGGCGATGGCCTCGACAGCGGGGCCGCGTGTGTCGTGATGGTCGGCAATGCCGGTCCGGCCATGTGGCGGGCCTTCGCCGCCGCCCGCAAGACTGGCCCGGATCCGATGAACCGCTGGACCCGCGAGGTCCTGGGCGCCGTCGCCCGCACATTGGGATGCGCCGTCGTCTACCCCTTCGAGGGACCACCGTGGCGGCCCTTCCAGCGCTGGGCGATGCGCGCCGAAGCCGTGTCCGTGTCTCCTGTCGGTATCCTGATCCACCCCGAGTACGGTCTCTGGCACGCCTGGCGTGGCGCCTTCGTCTTCCGCGAATCGGTTCCGGGTCTTCCGCCGCGGCTCGACACCGCAAGCCCCTGCGAGACCTGCGATGACCGGCCCTGTCTTTCGACCTGCCCGGTTCATGCCTTCGATGCCGGTTCGTACGATGTTCCCGCCTGCCGGAGTCATCTCCGTTCATCCGAAGGTGCAGACTGCATGAATTCCGGGTGCCTGGCGCGGCGCGCCTGTCCCGTCGGTCGCCGCTACCTCTACCACGACGGCCAGGCCCGGTTTCATATGGAAGCCTTCCTCGCCGGATGAAGAACCGCACATCACCGGTGGTCTCCCACTTCGAAAGCCCGGGAGGAGGGTAGATCGACTCATGAGATCGCTACAGATTCGATGTTCTGCGCCTGTTGCCATGACGATCGCCTTGCTGACCATGGTGCCGGGAGCCGGGGCCGCCTCTTTCGAGGAAGCGCGCTCGGCCTTCGCCGAGGGGAGATTCGAAGAGGCGGCCCGAATCGCCGAAACGATCGACACGTCCGCTGGGCAGATCCTTGCGGCGAGGGCGCTCGCAGTTCACGCCCACTACATCCTGGAGGATGGCGATAGCACGAGGGAACCGCTTCTGCTGCGTTCGATCGAGCTTGCGAAGCGTGCGCTGGAGATGGATCCGGACAATGCTGGAGCACACATCATGGTGGCGACGGCCCTGGGCCGTCACGCGCAGGCGATCAGTTCACTGGAGGCTTTGAACAAGGGATACGCCGACAGGATCCGGGAAGCCGCGGAAGCGGCACTGGGCACTGATCCCGATCTGGTCCCGGCCCTCCTCACCCTGGGCCGGTGGCATTCGGAACTGATCGGCATGATGGGCTCGTTCCTGGCACGCACGCTCTACGGAGCCCGGGAAGACGAGGCCCTGGCGTTCCTCGAAAGGGCATTCGAACTGGCGCCGGAATCCAAGGAAGTTGCCCTGCAGTATGCGCTGGGACTGCTGATGCTGGATGATGACGAGTACCGCGACAAGGCGCACGGCCTTCTGAGCCGTGCCGTCGGGATTCCGCCCGGCGACGCGTACGAGGCCATTGTTCACTCGGAGGCGGTAAGGCACCTCGAGGGTCTGGAAGAGTGACGAAGGCTGCGTGGTGGGAGGGGTCCCCCCTTGAATGTGAGAGGCTGAACCATAAGCTATCTCTTCGAAGCAGTACCCGGTCGCCATCGGCGAGAAGCCGGCGCATGAGGATAGCGCCGGCATGACCCCCGGCTCCGGTGGCGAGAACCGGCATCGCCGCCGTTATCGGGTGGTCTCTTCGCGGCACTGCCATGACATGCGAACCCACATGTTCCGACCATCCTTGCAGCTGATCCTCTTCCGCAGAGTCCGATCCGTCCTGCAGCATGGCGAACGCCACCGCCGCCCTGCCTGTTTCCCGCCCCATCACCTGTGGGACACGATGCCGGCAGATCAGGACCGGGCTGCCAGAGCCTGCCTCACGCCGCCACGCGTTCCGGGTGCATCTTGTCGTTGTCGGGCCCAATGCTATAGTCCGGATGCGGTTCACAGGACTGACGGGGGAGGAGACGGTCATGTCTGCTGCCGATCCGTGCTTCGTGCCCCTGACATGAGACAATCCCGGGTGCCGGCCCCTGGCGATGACGTGAGCGCCGCGGAGCAGGCCCTGGAAGGTCGAGTTCCACGATCGCAGAAACGATCTTCCGAAAATGCTGGCGGCGGCCGACAACGAACTCCATTCCGGAAAATTCTGGTGCGCCGGGGAACAGACGATGATCAACCACCGCACCGGCAAGAGCACGGCATGTTTGGATGAGGATCTGCAACCGGAAATGGAACTCGATGAGCGCAATTTCACATGGACCGGCCTGAGACGCATCGGCTGATGTCCCCGGGTTCCGTCCTTCGCCGCGGCCTATCGACCCTCCTCCTTGCGGCGCTTGCGTGTCCGGTCGCCGGACGGACGGACGAGTCCCTCATCGACTACCACGAGTTTTACGGAACCATCAGCTTGGAGAGCCGGTGGTTTCCGGACTCCCCGGCCCATCCCGGCCAGCGTGATTTCGATACCAGCGTCGTTGCCGAACCATCACTCTATCTGGAAACCTCTGACGGTACGAGCTTCACTCTCGAAACGTTCTTTCGCTACGACAGCGCGGACTCCGAACGCAGCGATGCGGATCTGCGCGAGGCCTATCTGCTGTGGCTGGGTCAGATCGGCGAGGACGAATGGGAATTGCGTCTGGGTTTCGACCGCGTCTTCTGGGGGGTTGCTGAGTCCCGCCATCTCGTTGACATCGTCAACCAGACGGATCTCGTGGCCAATCCGAACGAGGAAGTCAAGCTCGGTCAGCCCATGGCTCATCTGACCTGGTCCGGCCAATGGGGGGTGGCGGAACTCTTTGCGCTTCCCTGGCACCGGCCTCGCACCTATCCGGGCCGTCCCGGCCGCCTGCGCGGCGCACTTGTAGTTGACAATGACCGTACGAGGTACGAGAGCGCTGCCGACGAACGACATCTGGATCTCGCGGCGCGCTACAGCCAGAGTATCGGTCCCTTCGATGTTGGATTGAGCGTCTTCGATGGCACAAGCCGGGAACCCTATCTCGAGCTGGTGCTAGAGTGCGGCCCTGTGCCCGATCAGGCGCACCGGTGCGTGTTCCTGGCGCCCCTCTATGAGCAGATCCGGCAGTTCGGGCTCGATGCGCAGATGACGACCGGGGGTTGGTTGCTGAAACTCGAAGCGATCCGGCGCACAGGTGCGCGCGACTTGCGCGGTCGCAAGGAGGACTTCACGGCTTTCGTCGCCGGCGGGGAGTACACTTTCTACTCGGTACTCGAGTCCGATATCGATCTTGGGCTGTTGGCCGAATGGAATCGCGATGACCGACTCCTTCGGGCGAACAACGTGTTCCAGAACGATGTGTTTCTGGGCTCCAGACTCGCGTTCAACGACGTCGAAGGCACCGACCTCTTCTTGGGAGTCCTGGCCGATCTCACTACGGGCACGCGCTCGTTCAACGTCCAGATGAACAGGCGCCTCAACGACAGTCTGTCTCTTCATCTTGAGGGATCCCTTCTCGAAAATGTCGGCAAGGACGACCTGATCCACCCGTCCCGCCGGGACAGTTTCTTCGCGGTGAATCTCACGTACGGTTTCTGAACCTCCATCTTGCAGGGACGTGTCGGAAGTCCCGGATCGACACATCGCAAGGAAGCAGATTGCTGTCTTCGGCAGGAGCGCGCGGCTCGCGTTCTGCTGTGGTCCGGCGCTTTGGCCCCTCGGAACAGCACGCAGATCAACCTCGCTTGCGCATCCGTCGTGTCGCTCTTGAGGTGCAACAAGCAGACCGGCACATTCAGTTTCACATCGTGAGTGAGAATCGCGGTCTCCTGACCCCGGACAAGGGCGCCTGGCTCCACCGCCACCACCACAGAGCCCCGCTTGCCAGGCACGTGGTTCAGGCAGCTTGCTGCGGAAGAACACTGTCCCTGCGCCGACAGATTGATTCCGATGGTGCTGATCCCTTCCAGGAGAGCCTGTTCCCTGCACGTCGCTTTGACGACGCCGTTCGGAAGGATCTCCGCTTGGCACGGCACAAGTTCCCAAGCTAGATTGTTTCAGCCGATGGTGGCCTTGGGTCAGCGGCAGATGAAGACGAGTCAGCCCGTTTCTTGAAGTGCGCCGTGGGAAGACGTGCTTTCCTTGCGATGCAGACGACATGGGTTTCGGGACATTGTATGGACAGGCGACCTTGGACAAGGCTGTTGGCGAGTGCTGGAGGTTGCTCCCGCTGCTGGTCAGATTGACTTGCGGGGCGCTCAAGTCCTTGCGATACGACAACGTGATGGTACCGGCATGCACCGTGGCCATGGTGTCGCATTGCCCGTCGCATCTGTTTGCCAATCCCGAAGTCTTCCATCCGGACTGGTTCTCTTCCCCGGCCAGTGGGAGCAAGCACAGGTGCAGCCTTGCCTGCAAGCAGTTCAAGGCGACCTGGGCCGTCCTGCTCGACCGATTCAGCCCTTACTCCGAAGCTTCCTTCCCGGAACCCGACTACGGTAGCCGTGTGACGAGTCCGGACTCGTCATGCTGCATGCGCTACAGGCGAGTGCTGCGGCCGAGCCTTCTTTCATGAGGGACAGCGCAGTGCCTCGCTACGATGTTGCAGTCGTCGGCGCCGGGCCTGTTGGCAGTATCTGTGCACTGGCCTTTGCGCGCACGGGGGCAAGGGTCGTTCTGTTGGAAGCCAATCCGAAAGCGTCCCGGCGGCTGGCCGGCGAATGGCTGCATCCACCCGCCGTGCGGGTACTGAAGGAAGTCGGGGTCGACCCCGACCGGTTGTCCGGCGCCATGCCAGGCAGGGGATTTGTGGTGTTCCCCGAAGATGGCACGGACCCGATCATGCTTCCCTACCACGCCAACTCCCTCGGACTTGCTTGTGAACACTCGACCCTTGTCACACTGCTGCATGAATCAGTGGAGCGTGAGGATGATATCAACTTCATCAATCAGGCGCGTGTCAGCTCGGTTGAGGACGGGAGACTGACCTATACCCACGAGGGCCAGAGCCATGTGCTGCGGGCCGGTCGGATTGTCGGTGCTGACGGCCGGGCCTCGGTCGTGCGACGGTCCCTGGGTCTGTCGACCGACTCACAGATGTGTTCAATGATGCTGGGCACAACGGTCCACGGTACGGAACTGGCGCACAAGGGCTACGGGCATGTCATTCTCGGTGGTCCCGGTCCTATCTTCATGTATCGTCTGCCTGACGGGCGGGTGCGGATCATCGTTGATGTTCCGCTTGATCATTGGTCACCTCAGGATCGGATTGGACTTCTGTCGGAGTCCTTTGCGGTGTTATTGCCGGAATCGCTCCGGCAGGCTTTTGTTGATGCGTTGCGCCAGGGTCGCTACGACGCTGCGGTGAACCGACTCATGCCTCGCGTCACATATGGAACCGAACACCGTGTGCTTGTCGGTGATGCGGCCGGGCACTATCACCCCATAACGGCTGTGGGCATGACTCTTGGTTTCGGCGACGCACTGACCCTCGCCGAGGAAAACGGGTTTCAACACTTCATGGCACGTCGTTTCCGGGCGGTCCGCGTACCGGAACTCCTCGCCATGGGACTATACGAGGTCTTCTCTGACGACCGGCTTGAGGCAGCTGCGTTGAGGCGCGCCATGTACCGGGGTTGGAGGTCAAGCCTTGCCTATCGCAACAGGACAGTCCGCCTTCTGGCATGCGAAGACCGCTCCGTAGCAACTATCTCCTTCGCATTCTCCCAGACGGTCATGAAGGCGATCTCCGGACTCTTTGCACGTTCGGATATCCGCCCCACTTCCCCCGCACGTCCTGTCATTCAGGCGCTCCTTGTCCGTATGTTGTGGCTGATACGAGGGGGTTGGCATCTTGCCGGTGCGCGGCGTTCAGGCGGCAAACAGGACACGAGAATTCGGGATAGCTTCTCCCATGTCTTCCTGTCTTCCATGGCATCTGCGCCCCAGGGCGACAGGTTGCGCCACGCAGAGCGGATACCGGACGATACCAGGCTGGCATTGAAGAGGGCGACAACGCGTCTTCTTGAATTGCAGGGAGATGATGGCAGTTGGGAAGGCGAGATGATCTGGTGCCCGATGCTGACGGCACAGTATGTTCTTCTGCATCACATTATCAGCGAACCTCTCGAACCCGAACGTCGCCGGCGGGTGCTCCGGTCCTTTGACTGTACGCGTCTATCGGGCGGAACCTGGGGATTGCACGATCAGTCCGAGCCTTACCTCTTTGTCACCGTCCTGGTCTATGTCGCGGCCCGTGTGCTCGGCGTCGAAAGAGGAGACCCCCTCATCGAACCTGCCCGGAGATTCATAGAAAGAGAGGGAGTGCTCAACATTCCGAGCTGGGGCAAGTTCTGGATGGCACTTCTCAATCTCTATGACTGGCGTGGCATCAACGCCGTTCAGCCGGAATTGTGGAGCCTGCCCCGCTGGTTGTTCATTCACCCTTCGAACTGGTACTGCCATACCAGGCTCATCTACATGGCGATGGCGGCAATCTATCCCCACCGCTACCAGGTTCCTGTTTCTCCCGTGATCTCAAGCCTGCGTGAGGAGCTCTATCCCCAGGGATATGGCAGCACCAGTTTCTCCGGTGCCCGCAATCGACTTCGCGGCGCCGATCTCTTCGAGCGTCCCGGTGTATGGTTGCGGGCGGGTTATGCATGTGCGTGGTTGTACGAAAGGTGTCACAACAAGCGCCTGAGGAGGCGTTGCAGGCGGGAAATCATCCGACAGATCAAGTGGGAACTCGAAGTGAGCAACCACACGAGCATTTCTCCGGTCAGTGGCCTTCTCAACATTCTTGCCCTGTGGCTCGATGACCGCGACGCCCCTGGCGTCCGCCAGGCACTCCAGCAACTGGAGGGCTGGATCTGGGATGACGAGGATCGGGGGACACGCGTGGCCGGCGCCAGGAGTGCGTCGTGGGATACAGGTTTCGCATTACAGGCGCTGGCGACGGTGGGAGAGTGCCAGGCGGTTCGTGACGCTCTTGAGCGTGGAGCTGACTTCCTTTCGAGGAATCAAGTCAGGAAAAGCTTCGAGGGATTCGAGACGGCCTGGCGAGCCGATCCCCGAGGAGGGTGGTGTTTCGCGGGTGTCTGGCACGGCTGGCCAGTGTCCGACTGCACGGCCGAAGCGGTGCTGGGACTCATCGCTGCCCGGGGCACGCGGACCGATCCGGAATCCCTGAGTGATGCAGTCCGTTTCATGGCGAACAGTCAGAACCGTGATGGCGGGTTCGGCAGCTACGAGGCACGGCGTTCGGCGGTTGGTCTGGAGTGGTTGAATCCCGCGGAAATGTTCGGTGACTCAATGACCGAACACTCGTTTGTCGAGTGTACCGCGTCCTGTCTTTCGGCACTTGCGGCTGCTGTGCGCACGCACCCGGAATTCGCCGGTCAGACGGTGAGCAACGCCATCTCGAGAGGGGAGAACTGGTTACGCCGTGCCCAGGGCAAGGACGGGTCGTGGCGGGGTGTGTGGGGGGTTCAGTACATCTATGGCACCTTCTTCGGTATCCGGGGCCTGCTTGCTGCCGGGGCGCAGCCCGGCGATACGGCACTATGCTTGGCCCGCCGCTGGCTCCTTGAACATCAACGGGCAGACGGTGGATGGGGTGAGCATCACAGTGGCTGTCATGTTGGCCGATATGTCGAGCATGTGGAAAGTCAGGTCATTCAGACGGCTTGGGCCCTGATCGCCCTGCTTGAGGCTGGCGAAACGAACTGGCCCGCAATATCGCGGGGAGTTCAATTCCTGAACGGCATGCAGAACGCCGACGGCACATGGCCGAAGCAGGACTGGGCGGGGGTGTTTTTCCGTACAGCGCTTCTGGATTACGTTCTCTATCGCGAGTATTTTCCCTTGCATGCGTTGGCCCTCTATGAGGCCCGTCTTCGCCATCGCTCCGGACTGGCCTTGTTGCCGGCTCCTGAAGGCTGATGACCTTGTTCGAACTTCCAGCGGGTGCATTGCGTGCCATGACAGAAAAATTCAAGACCCGCTACTTCGCCCTTGTTGTGGGTCAGCCACTGTGGACAACAGTCATCACGCTCATGGTGATCGCTGTTCTCACCGCGGGAGTGCTGAACCTGACTACAGTCGGTGTGGATCTGCGAAATCACTTCAATGAGGATGATCCACATTTGGTCAAGCTGGACAATTTCGAAGATCTCTACGCCTTGTCCGACGGCGTACTCGTCGTTGTCGCCCCACCAGACGGCACGATTTTCACACGCGACTCCCTCACTGCAATTGAACAGTTGACGGGGCTGTTGTGGCATACGCCCTATTCCATCCGTGTTGATTCAATAACCAACTACTCGCACAGCGAAGGATGGGACGACACACTGATAGTCGAACCGTTGGTCGACGATGCCGCATCACTTGATGACGACAGACTCGACCGGGTCCGGGAGATTTCCCTGACCACCCAGGAAACGGCCGGTCGCTTTGTCTCTCGCGACGGTCGGTTGGCCGGACTGACCGTAAGTCTGGCACTTCCCGATGAAGGACGGGAACAGGCAAAGAACGAAGTGGTTGACGCTCTCTACGACCTTGTCAACGAGCAGCGAGCCAGGCACCCCGACATCGAGTACCACGTCTATGGTGAACTGTTGCTGGATCGATCAGTTCGCGACGCACTGACTGAGGACATGTCCATCCTCGCACCGATTGCACTGGCGGTGATGGTGTTGGTAGCCGTTTTTCTGCTTCGCTCAACCTGGTGTGTTTGCGGAATTTTCGTCATGTTGATCGCGGTGATGGCATCGAGTTTTGGCTTTGCCGGCTGGTCTGGTTTGAAGTTCTACGCAGAAAGCGGCGCCGCCCCCTTCGTCCTGATGGCGATTGCCGTCGCGCACTCCGTTCATCTGATTCAGGGAATGACGAACGGAATGCTCCTTGGCATGGAACGCAAGGCGGCCATAGTTCACTCCTTGCAAACCAGCGCGCGCCCGATTCTTCTTACGTCTGTCACGACCGCAATAGGTTTTCTGAGTCTGAATTTTTCTGAAATGCCGCCTTTTCGAACCATGGGAAACATCGTCGCGTTTGGCGCCATGAGTGCATTTGTCTGCTCGGTCTCGCTCCTGCCTGCGATGTTGTCAATGATCCCCATGCGCTCGCCGTCCAAAAGACAGGGCGGGACGGAATTTTTCGACCGTTTGAGCAGTTTTGTTGTTTCCAACAGTGTTGTGCTGCTGTGCGCCTTCGCCATTCTGACGCTCGTGAGTGCAATTGGAATATCGAGAGTCGAACTGAATGACAATAATGTCAAACTTCTCAATGAAGGCTACGAATTGCGCCGGTCTGCAGACTTCATCAACGAGAATTTTTCAGGGCTGGATTACTTCGAGTACTCGCTCAATTCCGGGCGCCAAGGGGGAATTACCGACACGAAGTATCTGCAGCAGGTCGATGCATTTGCAGAATGGCTTCGCGAACAGCCCGAGATTTCCCATGTGACGAGCATCGCCGATATCATGAAGCGGCTGAATCAAAACCTGCACGGCGGGGCGGATGGTGCCTATACGCTTCCTGACAAGTCTGACCTCGCGGCCCAGTATCTGTTTCTCTATGAACTCTCTCTTCCGGTTGGGCTCGACCTGAATAATCTTGTCACCTTTGATCGTTCGGCAAGTCGCATGACCGTTGTGATCGAAGGAATGTCGGTCAAGGAGCAAGTTGTTCTCGACCAGCGGGCTACGTCCTGGTTGCAGGAAAACACACCGGAAATACAAACCGGGGCGACCGGTGTTATCATTGTCAGCGCCTATTCGGTGTTGAGAAATATCGAGAAGATGCTCATTGGCACGTTCATTGCGATGTCAATCGTCTCCTTGCTTCTGATTTTTGAATTCAGGAGTCTGCGTTTGGGCTTGCTGAGTCTGGTGCCCAATTTTCTGCCGGCAATCATGGCAATGGGAATTTGGGGATATGTCTCGGGAACAGTCAGTATCGCGGCATCGATTGTTACCGCAATCGCCTTTGGCATTGTCGTGGATGACACCATCCATCTGTTGTCCAAGTACCGGAGGTCACGTGCAGAGGGCAAAACCCCGGCGGAGGCCATTGCGCCAACCTTCAATCTGGTTGGCAGGCCGCTGTTTACCACCACGTTGATTTTCGCATTGGGGTTCCTGGTCTTTGGTGTATCCGGGCTGTCGACCAATCAGACTCTTGGCTTGTTGGTGGGACTGATGGTGATCATAGCCCTGGTTGCGGACTTTCTGTTGTTCCCACCGCTGCTCATGGCTTTCGACAAGGCAAGGCATCGCTGACAAGGCATCGGGCTCGCGCGTCGGCATGCACATGGCGCCGTCTGAGCGGGCGTATGACTTTTGCCGAAGATCTCTGTTTCGCTCGCGTATTTGCATCAATCCGAATGCTAGGACGCCAGCCGGCAGTTCATTCCAATGCTGGTGAGCCCCTGCCTGCTGCCTCGATCACAATGTCGCCTACCTGACCTCTACGACAACGCCCACCTTGCTTGCGGCATCGACAAGACAGCCATGGCCTCACCCTGCGGGCTCCACGGCGCCGATGGCGGCAACACTCTGCGCGCAGGCGTCCCGGAATTGTCCCGCCAGTCCAGGCGCTCACACACGCCGTGCGCCACGCCACTGTCAGGGCATCATGCTGGTGACGACCAATCTGCATGCACAATTGGCAGCAGAATCCGAGTCAGCAGTGTCCAGAAGAAAGGTAACCAACCGATCCTGTCTTTAACAAGGGCATGTCACGCAGACAGCTGATGCCTCTGGCTCGCGATGCGCAACTTGAGTTTCTTCGAAACTGACAGCCCTGGAATGGGATCGAACTTGAGTCTGTACTCACTGGGTGGCGGTGCAAAGTCAAAATGATATGCAATGTTCATCAGGGTCACAATCAACTGAAAATGAACCCATGCTTGCCCCACACACCTGTGTGTGTCCAGACCAAATGGCGCATATCCGAGGCCATTGTGCTCCTTGCGCGCCGGTAAGTAGCGGTCAATGTCAAATGTATATGGTTCCGGAAAGCACTCATCCATATAATGCGCAGCAGTCTGTACAATGAACAACCGTTCCCCTACTGGCAACGAGAAGTTCTCAACGACGCCTGAATTGGCAACATTGCGAACCATCATGGGAATAATGGGGTACATGCGCAAGCACTCCATGACAAAACGGCGTGTCGTGTCGCACATGGCCAGGGAGAACGTGTTGCCATCTGAATAGTCTTTATTCAAAACAGTGCTTGCTTCATCGCGAATTCTGGAGGCCAATTCCGGTCGCCTGGCCAGTTCAAAGAGAGCAAAGCCCAAACTGTCTCCAAGATAAATGCTTTGAAACACGGGTGTTACAGCCAACATGAATGGCAAGTTCTGCTCCGATATGAATTGTGGATCACTGTTGTGCAAGGTAATCAACTCGTCTCCCAGTTCCTGAACAGCTCCTTCGCGCTGATAAGGGACGTGATTTTGCTCGATGCGCTGCAAGAGTCCGTCGTAAAGCTGAAAGCGACGCTTCATCGCGTGAGTTTTCAGCAGGAACTTCGGAAGAATGTCGCCGACATAACAGATGATGGCCCTTTCATTCCATTTTACCAATTCTTCGAAGACATCCTGCGCATCCGTATTGAGAAGAAGACGAAACATTTGCAAGTTGATCATGAGACGAGTCTCTCTCTGCACTTCCAGCACGGAGCCCGGCCGCCAGCGCTGATCGATCATGAATTGTCGACTCAGTTGGCAAACGTCATCAAACCTCTCATTGATCCTGCTTTTCGCGTAGACTTTCGCCATCAACTTGCGGAATTGAAAGTGCGCGGCACCATCCAATGATGGCATCAGGCCATTTGCACCACAGGCCCTCTCCACTTCACGAAAGAAAAGTCCGGAAGTCATCACACGGCGCGCATTTCTGGGCACCCAGTAATTTACATCAGGTCCCGCCAGAAAGGTTCGTGGCTTTTGAAACGGCACCTTGATCTGGAAAACCGGACCATACTGGTTGGCAAGAGATGCAAACAACGCCGGAAGGTTGCGGTCCGACAAGTGCTGGTTGGAGAGTATGGCTCTGATGGGGATCCTTGGAATCTTCTTTGTAAGGGGCCTTTTCCGCAACGTCGGCGTTATAATTGTCTGCTTGACGGCAGTGGAAATCTCCCGATTGATCAGTTCGGTGCCGCAAATCCACTCAATTCGCCGCTCGGTCTCCTCATCAAGTTGATAGATCATCGGAAGAATGCCACAAACGTTCAAAAGGCCGACAATAAAGGAATCGTCAGGATCGGGAATCGTATCGGTAAAAATCACTTCTCCGATACGTGCCTTGACAAAGGTGTCTGCGCTTTCCGCTGAGGGGTGCTCCTGATAGCCACCAAGACGAACTGATTCATTGATTGTATAGAACTCGCCTTCATGGAACTTCAGAATCTCCAGGTCAATCAGGGACTGCAAGGTGTCGTCGATGATTGCATGAGAATGAGTTGTAAGTCGTTCTATCCAGTATCTGGTTTGCTCTTGCGAACCGGAATGTGATGCAATTGTCTCCAGGCATGGATCGAGAATGGGATCGCCGGTCTTGGCAGGGTTGAGAAGAATAAGCGAGTCTTCGTCCGTATCTATGCGTGATTGCAGGGCGAGATCTGCCAGCACGGCACCGACGACGGCGCAGTTCTGGTTCCAGCCTTCCAATTGATAGAAGTACCCAGTCTGTTCGTTGAGAATCATCAAGAGGAATTCTTGTGGAATATTCAATGATCGTCCCGCCATTATGGCGATAACCCCCTTGAAGTGTTTCCAGAGTGTAAATGTTAGTAAAGTGCTTGATGTGTGTCAACTGGTTGATTTTCGCAGGAAGAATGTCCGGTTTCTTCTTGCAGTCTGTGATGTGGAAGGTTCAGTTGTGCCAGCCCTGTGCGGGTGTTGCAGGTGGGTTCAGGGAACAGTTGTTTGTTCGTCGACACTCCGGAGTATCGCGATGTCTCCGGAGGGATGGGTCATTCCTTGCTCAAGCAGTGAGGAGACTGTTGGTGCCATGTACCCGCGTTGCTTGAGTCGGTTGGAGAGTGTTGCGGCACGTGGCTTTTGCGGGATCGGGTGAATGACGTGGAGCTGTGCATGAGGGTGGATGGTGGGACCGCCTTCAGCCTTGGGTCCAGGACTGAGCATCCTTTGGTCGACAGGACGGAGTCTGGCTGGCTGGCGTGTTCCTTGTGCTGCGGATCTGCCGGGCAGGCAGTGGGAGAAACAGTGCTGTGAGAAAGGGCATGTCGTCCGGTTCAGCCAACAGCGCGGCCGCTCAAGGCTGTTTCGATGAGACTCCCGCAAGCCTACAGGAACAGGCGCGCAAGCAGAAGTCCGGATGTCGCTTTGTCAAGGCCCTTTGCCGATGCAGTAGACCATCAGGAACACGAGTCCGGCGGCAATCAAGGGCGAGGCTGACGCGGAGCGCAAACCAACTCGTCGTATCGGTAAAGCCGATCGCGACAGGTCCGGCAGCAAAGCCGCCGCGCTGGAAGATGGCCGCTGATGCGAGTGTCCTGGCGCGACGAGCTGGTTGACCCGGATGTCGCCGACCGTGACGAGTATCCCGGACAGGAAACGCAGGGGAAAGTCAGGTCCAGACCTCGGGAAAGACCGGAGGCAGGGCGACGGTGATGATCCACCGATTGCGATGACACGCAGCAATCCGTGAGGCCCGATGATCCCTGGCGCCGCGGGCGCCAGGAACAAGATGGCCAGCATGTGTGCGGTGGCGTTCAGGTCGTTGAGTCGGACGGGACCGCCGAGATTGTCGAGCCAGATGCCGAGAAACGGCACGGTGAGGCTCATTGTCACGATCACCGTGACGGTCGCCGCGACGCAGGCCATCAGGACTCGTGGACGCTGTCCGGGTGCAAGGCGTTTTCCTTGCCCCGTTCCTGAAGCCCGCGGGACAAGGAAGGTGTCCGGGCACAGACGGCCTTGGTCGGCCCAGGAGAGCCGAGCGCGTTCCGCCACCCTGCTCGTCGTCGACGAGGTCATGGGGCAGTCCCCACCTGTGAAAATCATCCGTGAGCGGTGAAGCGGCGGAAAGCGAGACGTGTCGGCCCGCGCAAGGCGGTTGAGGGCACAGGTTATCCACGGCAGACTTCGCCCTCGCAGAGCGGACACATGCGACACGGAGCGCTTCCAGGATGATCGAGCATCGGATGCAATGGAACGACTCCGTGCTGATCGAGCAGATTGTCGCGGGCGTCAAGACGGCGACCGTACGACCGCTGGAGTGGAGTGAAGGGCTTGATTCCCTCAACACGGCCATTCATTGCGGTGCGGTCTACACGGTCCACGATGCCGAGGGGACTTTTCGCTGCCGAATCAGGATCACGGGTGTCGAACTCTGCACATGGGGAGCGATCCCCGACAGGCTGTGGCGGCGCGATCCGGCCGCCGACGGCAGCGTGAGCCTGGAGGCCTTCCGGGCCGATCATGTCGATTACTTCGGTCGGCCCTCGGATGGCCACGAGTTTCTCGCCATCTACTTCCAGCCCGTCTTGCAATGAAGACGCACGCTGGCGTGGCAACGAGGAGCGGGAAAAGGACGGCATGACCCTCGCCCTCGATTTCTATCTCGACTGGAGCATCAACTGTCAGTTCGCCGGGCTGATCTGGGCCCTGGAAGATGGCCTGTTTGCCGCGGAAGGCCTCGATGTGCGCCTCGTGCCGCCGGAGGAGAACCCCGACACCAGCGTTCTCGATCTTGTCCTCGCCGGTGACTGCCGTGTGGGGTGCATGGAGGACAATCTCATCGTTCGTGCCGTGGCGGCCGGAAAGGGTGTCAAGGCCGTCGGCGCGACGATGCAGGAGTCGCCGATCCACCTCGTCACACTGCCCGAAAGCGGGATGACGTCTCTCGCCGATGTCGTCGGACGCCGGATTGCCATGCATCGCGACGGCATCCATCTTCTGGAAACGGTCCTGGAACTCCATGGCATCGATCCCGGTCTCATGGAGACGACGGTCGCGGGCTGGACGCTCGATCAGCTTCTCGACGGCACCTTCGACGCCGTGCAGGGCTATGCGACGACGGAACCCCACCATCTCCGGCGTCTTGGCCACGCAACGCGCCTCATTCCCATTCGCCACCATGATCTGCGGCCCTGGGCGCAGATGATGTTCACGACCGACGCCATGATCGCCGCGCATGGCCAGGCGCTTGGTCGCTTCCTTGCCGCCTGCAGGCAGGGGTGGCTCCAGGCCATGACCAACCTTGACGATTGCGCCCGGCTGGTAGCCGCCCGCTCGCGAGAGCACGGGGATGTCGCCGAGAATTGCCGGATTCTCGAGTTGATGCTCCCGCTTGTCGCAGGTGACGAGGGACTTGATCGCGCCGTTTCCACCGATCCGGAACGCTGGAAGCGCAACCTCGCGACCTACGCGCGCTCCGGCATGATTGCGCACGCTCCGGCCTACAACGAGGTCGTCTGCGATGATTTCGCCTGCCATGTTGTCGGCCCGGGGACACGCCACCCATGGCGGTCACCCTGAAGGGCCACGGCCCTGCGCCACTCGCCTTCGGGAGCAAGACGCCGTCGGCAGCACGACATATGATGGTGCGGGGGCCGTCAGCCGACGATGCCGCCGTGGAAGATCATGCGGTAGACGGGAATGCCGTCATGGGAGATGGTCTCGGTGCCGCTGAAACGGGCGAGGGTGCCCTCGACGCTGTTGGCATAGCGATAGGGACCGCGGACGACGCGTGCCGGGCCCCGCATCAGGTGATCGCGGTCGGGCTGGCCCAATACCTCGCGCTGGAATCGGTAGATGTCCTCCATGGGAGGCTCTTCGCAGACAACCTCGGCCATGTAGTTCTTCATCCACACG
Organism: Alphaproteobacteria bacterium; assembly: GCA_965213815.1. GTDB lineage: Bacteria > Pseudomonadota > Alphaproteobacteria > SP197 > SP197 > SP197. Next base: position 322,442 of record OZ243917.1, read on the forward strand.
ACCGTACCGTCACGCCACACGATCTCGTGGCCGCCGTAGGGGTTGGTTCCGGCGTAGCGGTCGCGGTAGCGCCAGGGTCCCGAATCGAAAAGCATGTGCGAGGTTCCGTCACCGACATCGGTGCCGTCCGGGATCGCGTAGGTCCGGCGTCTCGCCACAACAAGGAAATCGATCAGGTCGTCCATGGTCTGCTCGCCTTGTCCTTCTCCCTGGTCCGCTCGCCGGCATCAAGTCTGCGCACATGATCGGCGGCCTCATGGCAGGTGCCCCACCAGACGTCATCGCATGTCCGCATGCCCGCCAACAGGCGCTCAAGCATGACAAGGCGGCCCGGCCGGCCCATCAGGTTGGGATGAAACGTGGTCTGGAAGAGGCCACCGAACCGGCGCATGCCGTCGAATTCCTCGCGCCAGACGGTTTCGGCCAGGGTCGCGCTCGTCAGGCTGCTGGCGCCGCCTCCGTGGAGCGACGAGCCGAACAGTGCCCAGTCGTCGAGCACCATGGAGATCGGCAGCTCGACGATCGTGCCCGACGGGGTGTCGACCATGTGAGGCACATCACGCTCCATCAGACTGGCGTCGTAGGTCATGCCCATGGAGGTCATGATCGAGAGAGTCTGCTCCGTCACCCCCCAGCCCGGCGCGCTCCAGCCGGCCGGCCGCCGGCCGGTGATGCGCTGCAGGATCGCCGCTGCATGTTCGAAGAGGGCGCGTTCGTCGGCTTCGGCCAGACCGTAGACGTTCTCGTGCATGTAGCCGTGGTGTGCGATCTCGTGTCCGTCGCCGACGATGGCCTCCATGACCGCCGGATGACGTTCGGCCACGTGGGCCGGAACGAAGAAGGTTCCCGGGATCCCGAGGTCGCGATGCAGGCGGAGGATGCGCGGCATGGCTGTCGTCAACCCGTAGGCTGCCTCGGAAATTGCCGCGATATGGTTCACCACGCTGCGATCCGAGGCCATCGGCCCGGCTTCGCCATCGACGTGCCAGGCGAGGGTCACACCGCAGGCGGCGCCGTCAGGCCATGCGAAGTTCGGCAGTGTCCTGAAGGCGAGATCGGGATAGGAGGGAGGAGCAAGATGAATCATGCTGGTAGAGAGTGGACACCGCGCGGGATCGGCGGAGAGATGGCCGATCCGCTTCTTGTGGGAAGTCGCCAGTAACCAATCCGATGCAATTTGCTTTGGGCCAATGCACCCTAACGTGTGAATTTTCCCGGAACAACTGCCTCCAGGGAGCGGCGCAAGGCGAGATAGTCCTCACACAGGGTCTGAAGGCGTGTCATGGCGCACCTCCCGGCCACGCCGGGGCCAAGGGCGTCAAGATTGACCTTGGCATAGATCCGCGTGCTGTCGGGACTCTGGTGCCGCAGGATCTGCCCGATCTCCTCAAGCGAGGCTCCGTTGCGCAGCATTCGGGTGGCCAGTGAATGACGAAGCAGATGGGCCGCGCCCCTGCCCGATCGTTCGACACCGGCCCGGCCTCGCGTCATCACGCCGACAGCTCCCGGCCATCGGACATGACGTTGGCCGTGTACTTGTGTCGAGGCGTGACTACGCTGTTGCGAAACCGCTCCAGTTGCGCCTCGTCCAGCGTCGTAAGGTCGAGCCCCTGGCCGCTCAACCAGCGGCTGAACTTGCCGACCAGTCGAAGCTTCCGGCACCCGGTCTTCTGCGCGTACCCCCGATCCGTGAGCCAGTCCACAAAGTGTCAGGCGGGCCGACATACAACACGATCCCAACTCGTTGTTGCAGAGGGAAAGAAGGTGGTTGTCGACATCTGTCTTCTCCTTTGGATACGCTGGCGAGCAAGCAGGAGAAGACAACTTGTGATTACTCCGGACTTCGTTGTGCGTGATGGCGCGTAAACCGGCGGATCCCACGGACGATTCCGGAATCGGGCGTCGGCTGAGTTTCGGTTCCGACAGCGAGGGTGGCACCGCCTTCCCGGTCATCCCGTTTTTCGTTTATCCAGTCTGGCCGCGTCTGCGGCCGGCGTCCTACCCGCTTGCTGTTGTCTGGCCGAGGCCGGCTCCCGATCTCATCGGGCAGGCCGGATTACGGGCGCGTCGATGATGTTCTGGCGAATGGCTTCAGCCCATTCATGATGTGTCTCGTATGTCTTGGCAAGGGCGCCATCGACTGTCCGGAACTGCAATTGCGCATTCCGGCGATCGGCCGAATTGTCATAGACATAAACCCGGTCGCAGACGGGAATTGCCGCCGTCAGGTTGGCCATCGATCTGTAGAACCGGCCAATGATCTTCGGGATCGGAACGGAATGTCCGCCTTGCATGACGCGACCTGCGATGCGCTTGGCGTTGATCTCCGGGCCGTCAGTTCCCACGAAGAACATTCTGATAAAGAAACCGGCATCTTTCGCCCTGTGAATGAAGTGCAGTTTCTCTGGACTCGAGAAAACCGTTTCGAAAGCGCAGGACCTCTGTTGTGTGAGGCAGTCATAGCGCTGCCTCGAAGCCTCTTCGGCTGCCTTCAGGACCGCGTCCGGATCGTTCCAGTCGCCGAAGAGGTCTTGCGCAATGTCATCCGGGTTGATGTAGTGGCAATCGCCAATCCACCAGTGCTTCACGAGGTCCCGCGTGAGGGATGTCTTGCCGGCGCCGTTGGGGCCCGCCACGACAATAAGGGCGGGACGTTCAAGTCCGACATCATGGCTCAAGGCTCAGGCCCGCTTCCTCTTCGGGCAAGTCGGTGCACGGATCCGAACCTGTCCCGCCCTTTGCGGCCCGGGCAATGCTGTCCTTGATGGTCGCGAGAAACTGCTCCTGGGCCCGGTCATCGCGCTCGATAACCCCGTCGCACACCGATTGCATCAGGGCTTCCAGCTGCGCATCCGAGGGCTCGCATGCGGGGTCCGTCAGATCGACCCATGGAACCGACATGTTCCGACCTTCCTTCAGCTTGACCGGCTTACCACTATCGGTTGCACAGGATAGGGTTTTCGCCGGATTCCTCAACCCCGCGCCGGACTTTGCGTTTGCTTCCCGAACCGGACTGCAACCTTGCGTCCCCCGGAAAATCTCAGTGCCTCTACACGATGTTGTAGTGAGCGCCAGAGAACGGATACGACGAGAATGTGACAACCTGCTGCGGATCGCCGGTGTGCATTTTATGTTTGTATAACACGAAGTTATTTGACAAGGAAAGACTCCCAGAATCTGGCATCGGCTATGGCGGAGAGGAAGGGATTCGAACCCTCGATGGGCTTTTGACCCATACTCCCTTAGCAGGGGAGCGCCTTCGACCGCTCGGCCACCTCTCCGTCGCCGGTTCTAGTGACATCAGCCAGGAGCGTCAATGCGCCGCGTCGCGTGGCCGTCGTCGACGGTCTGATCGACAATCCAGTTGTTCAGGCAATGGACCGCCTGCTCGCGCACCGAGAGGCGGCCTGGCCGGTGGAAGGGAGACGCGATCCCCGCCTGCTGGGCCTCGCAGATGGCATTGTCCTCGTCGATGCCGGTGTCCCAGCGGTGGAAATAGGCCTTCGATCCTTCAGCGAAATCATCCCGGCGCGTGGTGGCATGCGGGAAACACTGGCCGACCTCGAGATGGGTGAGGGCGGGTGAGAGAGGACGGTAGTGGAGCCACCACATGCTGTCCTGGGCGCAGGCGAACTGGGTGTTGGGATGCAGTGTCGTGAAGAATGTGCCGGCCTGCGCTTCGGGCGACAGGGAGGGGACAGGAGGAAAGGGGGCCGGTTCTCCGGGCAGCACGGCAACCGAGGCTTCTCCGAGAACCTGGATGGCGTCCCAGTGCCCCTTCGTGACGAGGTCCCGGGACGCCTGGGCGCCCAGCGAGTCGCCGTGAACGGTGCCGGTGTGATAAGCCTCCATGGCGTTCTCGGCGATGAGTTTCCAGTTGGCCCGGACCGTGTAGTGACGCCGGCGCACCACGCGAAAGTCCTCGAAGCGGTGGCTTGCGAGGCGCCGGGGCAGGTCGCCGAGCCAGGACAGGAGGTCGTCTGTCCGGTGTGAGAAACACACAAAGACGAATCCGGCCCAGACCGTGGCGCGGATCCCGGGGAGGCTGAAGCGGCCGTGATCCCCGGCGATCCCCGGCGCCGACTTCAGCGATCCGTCAAGACGATAACGCCAGCCGTGCAGGGGACACACCAGCGAAGACGAGACACCGCATCCCGACACCAGGCGGGCGCCTCGGTGCCGGCAGGTGTTGGCGAAGGCGCCAAGGGAGCCGTCGCGGACCAGCAGGACCGGTCCGCCGGCGGTCTCGACGGCGCGGTAGCCTCCTTGCGGGACCTCCTCGAGACGTCCGGCGAACTGCCAGGCGCGCGAAAAGATGCGTTCGCGTTCGCGCTGCAGGAAGGCTTGCGCGCTGTAGCACCAGCCGGGAAGGGTCGAGGCCTCCCCCGGCGGGCGGCGCACATCCCGATAGTGACGCGGGTGGAAGGGGTCGTCATGCATCGCCATCATCATAGACGCAGACTGGCTGCTTTATCACCGGTGCGTGTGGGGCTACGCTTCCTGGCTCAAGGCGAGGAAGCGGCGCATTACATGGCGGATCAGGTCAGGGTCAGTGACATCGATGCCCTCAAGTTCCACGCGGAGGGGCGTCCCGGCAAGCTGGCGATCACGCCGACAAAGCCGCTCAACACGGCTCGGGAACTCTCGCTCGCCTACTCTCCGGGGGTTGCTGCGCCTTGTCTGGAGATCTACCGGGAACCGGCAACCGTCTTCGACTACACCTCGCGGGGCAATATTGTTGCCATTGTCTCCAATGGTTCGGCGGTTCTGGGACTGGGCAATCTCGGTGCTCTGGGCGCCAAGCCGGTCATGGAGGGGAAGGCCGTTCTCTTCAAGCGTTTCGCCGATGTCGACGGCATCGACATCGAAATCGACAGCGAGGATGTCGACGAGATCGTACAGACGGTGAAGCTCATCAGCCCGACCTTCGGCGGCGTCAACCTCGAGGACATCAAGGCGCCGGAGTGCTTCATCATCGAGCAGCGCCTGAGGGAACTCGTCGACATTCCGATCTTCCACGACGACCAGCACGGAACCGCGATCATCTGTCTTGCCGGCGTCATCAACGCCCTGGAGATCGCCGGCAAGGACCTGGCCGACTGCAAGGTGGTGGTGAATGGCGCGGGCGCCGCCGGAATCGCCTGCCTTGAACTGGTGAAGGCGCGAGGCCTGCCCCATGACAACGCCATCCTGTGCGATTCGCGCGGCGTCGTCTTTCAGGGACGCCAACAGGGCATCAACCAATGGAAGTCGGCCCATGCCGTCGACACCTCCGCGAGGACACTCGAGGAGGCCATGGATGGGGCGGACATCTTCCTCGGCGTGTCGGTCAAGGATGCCATGACGGGGGACATGGTCGCGTCCATGGCCACGCGGCCCATCATCTTCGCCATGGCGAATCCGGATCCCGAGATCCTGCCCGAGGATGTCCGGTTGGTCCGCGACGACGCCATCGTGGCGACCGGGCGTTCCGACTATCCCAACCAGATCAACAATGTCCTGGGGTTTCCCTACATCTTCCGCGGCGCGCTCGATGTCCGGGCGACGACGATCAACGACGCCATGAAAATCGCCGCCGCCGAGGCGATTGCCTCCCTGGCGCGCGAAGACGTGCCGGACGAGGTGGCGTCGGCCTATGCCGGTGGCCACCTGCGCTTCGGGCCGGACTACATCATTCCCAAGCCCTTCGATCCCCGGCTCATATCGCGGGTGCCGTCGCGCGTCGCGCGGGCGGCCATGGATACGGGCGTCGCGCGGCGCCCCATCATCGATACCGAGGCCTATCAGGCCCGCCTCTCCGGCCTTCTCTCCCCGGTCGCCGGGCGCATGCACGAGGTCTTCGAGACCGTGCGCCTGCGCCAGGCGCGGGTCGTGTTCGCCGAGGGCGAGGAGGAAAAGACCATCCGGGCTGCAGCCCTGTGGCGTGATCAGGGGCTCGGCGGCGCCATTCTCGTCGGCAGGGCGGGACACATCCAGGCGAAGATGGAGACACTCGGCGTCAGCCCGGGCGGCATCGAGATCGCCAACGCGGATGTCGTGGATACCGAGCACTACGTCAATCATGTCTATGCCCACATGCAGCGCCGCGGTGCGCTGTTGCGCGATTGCCAGCGCTGGATCCACCTGGATCGCGATGTCTTCGCCGCGGCCATGCTGGCGACGGGTGACGCCGACGCCATGGTCACCGGTCTGACGCGGTCCTATCCGGGCGCTCTCTCCCATGTCCAGAGGGCACTGAAGGCCGGCGATGGCCAGATTGTCTTCGGCATGACGGTCCTCGTCTCCTCCCAGCACACGCTGCTCCTGGCCGATACCACCATCAACGAGGAACCGTCAGCCCGGAACCTCGCGGACATCACGGTTCAGGCGGCCGCCAAGGCGCGCGCACTGGGCGTCGAACCGCGGGTCGCCCTGCTGTCGTTTTCCAACTTCGGAAGTCGCGGCGAACAGCGCACGGGTCATCTGCGCGAAGCCGTGCGCATTCTCAAGGAACGCGAGGTCGACTTCGAGGTCGACGGCGAGATGGCGGGCGATACCGCGCTCGACAAGAACGTGCTGGACTACTATCCCTTCGCGACGCTGGGCGGTCCGGCCAACGTCCTCATCATGCCCAATCTTCACGCCGCCAACATTTCCTACAGGCTGGTCGAGGCGATGGATGGCGCGCGGGTCATCGGACCCATCCTTCTCGGTCTGGAAAAGCCGGTCCAGATTGTCCGCCTCGGGGCGACGGTCAACGATCTCCTCAACATGGCAGCCCTGGCGGCCATCGACATCGAAGACTGATGACCTGCGGTGAATGGCGGCGTGGTGCGCCATGGGTCTGATTCTGCCACTCATCCTCGTCGAGGCGGGAGTGTTTCTGGTCCTTGTGGCGGCCGGAGAGCTCGCCGCGACGGCCGCCGCCGCGGGACTTGCTGCCCTGGCGGTGATGAGTGCGGTGCTGGTGTGGCCCCTGGTGGCGGGCATGGAGCGCATCAGGTCATGGGTGGCTCGGCGGGGCGGCCTGGACGGACCGGAGCCGCCGGGACTGGGCCGTGGACCCCATGTCGGTCCGTTGCGGTCCGTTCTTGGTGCCGTCAGTCACGCTCTCGATGAACAGGATCAGCGTCTGATTCGCCTGGCGCGGGACAACGACCACGTGCTTGATGCCCTGGCCGCTCCCGTCCTGCTGGTCTCGAAGGACAGCGAACTGGTGCGTTTCAACGGTGCGGCAGGGCGGGTCTTCGGCGACCTGCGGGTCGGGCAGCACGTCTCCAGGATCCTGCGGGATCCCGGTTTCGACGCCGCGGTTGCGGCAGGTCTTGGCGACGGTCTTTCCAGTGTGACGGAGGTTGTCGTGACCCGCGATCACGTCGACAGCCACGTCGTCCTCGATGTCGCGCCGCTGCCCTCGGGGCCGGGCGATGCGGTGCTGATGGTGGTCTGCCACGATGTCACCATGGCGCGCAGGACCGAGCAGATGCGCGTCGATTTCGTGGCCAATGCCAGCCACGAGATCCGCTCGCCGCTGACCACGCTCATCGGCTGCATCGAGACCCTGCAGGGTCCGGCAAGGGACGATGCGGACTCGCGTGCCAGGTTCCTCGCGATGATGGAAGCACAAGGCAGGCGCATGGCCAACCTGGTCGAGGACCTGCTGTCGCTGTCGCGCATCGAGATCCGGGAACACTCCCAGCCCAACGGGGAAGTCGCCCTCGCCCCGTTGCTCCATCGTCTTGCATCCACGCTTCACTTTGACGCCGACAGGCGGTCGATGACCATCGATCTCGCCATTCCCGAATCCATGCCTGCGGTGCGTGGTGACGAGGACGAAATCGAGCAGGCCCTTTACAATCTTGTTGCCAACGCCATCGGCTATGGCGGTGAGGGGACGGCGGTCAGCCTCGCCGCCGGCGTCACCGACAGGCCACCCGATCACCTGCGGGTCGCGCGCGGCCGCCTGGCGTGGGTATCCGTCACCGATCGGGGTGACGGGATCGAGGCCCACCACCTTCCGCGGCTGACTGAGCGCTTCTACCGCGTCGACAAGGCGCGCAGCCGTGAACGCGGCGGCACCGGACTCGGTCTTGCCATCGTCAAGCACATTCTCTCGCGTCACCGCGGCGAACTGCACGTGGCGAGCACTCCAGGCAAGGGATCCGTCTTCACGGCGTGGTTGCCTGTCGTGTTTCACGAAAGTGTCATGTAGCCCCCTCAAGGTGCATACCGACAACCCATGGAGGCCTTGACATGAAGTACGGAGTGTTGACTGTCATCCTTGCTGCAGGCGTCAGTGTCCTGACGCCTGTTGCGGCGAGCGCGCAGGATGCGCGGGACACGATCAGGATTGTCGGTTCGTCGACGGTGTTTCCGTTCTCGACCGCCGTCGCCGAACAGTTCGGCCGGAGCAGCGAGTATCCGACACCCGTGGTCGAATCCACAGGTTCGGGCGGCGGACTGAAGCTCTTCTGTGCCGGCATCGGTTTCGAGCATCCCGACGTCACCAATGCCTCGCGCGGCATCAAGTCGAGCGAGGTCAGCCGTTGTGCCGAAAACGGCGTCACGGACATCACCGAGGTCATGATCGGCTTTGACGGAATCGTTCTGGGCAACGCACGTGGCGCGGACCAGCTCTCCATCGACATTCCGGACCTGTGGCTTGCCCTTGCGGCCGAGGTTCCCGATGCGGACGGCACTATCGTCGCCAACCCCTACACGATGTGGAACGAGATCAACGCATCGCTGCCCGCGGTCACCATCAGGGTCATGGGCCCGCCGCCGACATCCGGCACACGTGACGCCTTCGTCGAACTCGTCATGGAGGAAGGATGTGCGCATTTCGAAGCCGTTGCCATGATCGAGGAACTGGATGAAGACCGTTACGAGAGCATCTGCGCCTCAATCCGCGAAGACGGCGTCTTCATCGAGGCCGGAGAAAACGACAACCTGATCGTCCAGAAACTCGAGGCCGACCCGGATGCCTTCGGCATATTCGGATTTTCCTTCCTCGATCAGAACATCAACAAGATCCGGGGATCGATGATCAACGGCGTCGAACCGACATTCGACAACATCGCCACCGGCGACTATCCGGTATCGCGATCTCTCTTCTTCTACGTCAAGAATGCCCACATCGGCGTGGTTCCGGGAATCGCCGAGTTCGTGGCCGAGTTCACCAGCGAGGACGCCTGGGGTCCCTTCGGCTACCTGGCGGACAAGGGCCTGATCCCGCTTCCCGACGACGATCGTGCGGCCATGGCGGCCTCCGCGAATTCCGCCACGCCTCTCGCCATGTGATAGTCTTGGGCTACAGGGGGCCGGGAACCGGTCCCCGGCCCTTTCCCGTCACCACACGCCGGAGAGTGACCGTACCCTTGACCCAGATGATGCTCACCCTGGTGCTGGTCTGTCTTGCGGCAACAGCCTTCGTCTTCGGGCGAAGGAAAGCGGTCAGTGTCTCCGGAGGCCGGACGTCCGACCTGCACTCCCGTCCGGTCTATCACGGCTGGTATGTCGCACTGGCCTGTGGCCTGCCTGCGGTGTCCCTGTGGTTGCTGGTCCTCCTGGTCGGTGACTGGATGATCGACAGGACCATTGTCGCCACGCTTTCCCTGGAACTCCGGGAGGCTTCGGCTCCCGTGCTGCAGCGATTCCTCAACGATGCCGAGACACTGGCCGACGGCGGTGTTTCGACGATTGAGGTGACACCGGAACTCGAGGCTGCGGCGGCTTCCTTCAGGCGCCTGAGCCTTCTCGAGCACTGGGTGGGGTTTGCCGCGGCACTGGGTCTCGGCCTCATGGCGTCCGGGATGGCGATGCGCCGTATCAATGTTTCACGGCGGACCCGCCAGCCGGTCGAGCGAGTGCTCCTCGTCGTGCTCCTTGTTGCGGCGGCACTGTCGGTTCTGACGACCGCCGGCATCGTCTTTTCGGTGCTCTTCGAGGCGATCCGATTCTTCGACAAGGTGCCGTTCCTCGACTTCCTGTTTGGCGTGAAGTGGAGTCCACAGATCGCCCTGAGGGAAGACCAGGTGGGTTCTTCTGGGGCCTTCGGCGCGGTGCCGCTTTTCACCGGCACACTTCTCGTCACCTTCGTCGCCATGCTCGTGGCCGGGCCCGTCGGGCTCCTCTCGGCGGTCTACCTTGCCGAGTATGCCGATCCGCGCCACCGGGCGGTGGCCAAGCCCATGCTGGAGATCCTCGCCGGCATTCCCACGGTGGTCTACGGCTTCTTCGCTGCGCTTATCGTTGCTCCGGCGCTGCGTGAGGCGGGGGCGGGCATCGGACTCGATGTGGCCTCGGAAAGCGCCCTGGCGGCGGGGCTGGTCATGGGAATGATGATCATTCCCTTCGTCTCGTCGCTGACCGACGATGCCCTCGCCGCGGTGCCCGCCGACCTGCGCGACGCTTCCCTGGGTCTTGGCGCCACACACCAGGAGACGGTGACGCGCGTCGTCATTCCCGCGGCCCTTCCAGGCATTGTCGCAGGGTTCCTGCTGGCGGTGAGCCGGGCCATCGGAGAGACCATGATTGTCGTCATGGCGGCCGGCCTTGCGGCCAATCTCACGGCAAATCCCCTCGAGGCCGTGACCACCGTGACCGTGCAGATCGTGACGCTCCTCATCGGCGATCAGGAATTCGACAGCGCCAAGACCCTCGCCGCCTTCGCTCTCGGCCTGACCCTTTTCATGGTCACGCTGGCCCTCAACATTGTCGCTCTGCGCATGGTGCAGAAGTACCAGGAACAGTATGACTGACATGGCGCAGCCCATGACGTCGGTTCACCAGAGTGACGTCTCCCGCGAACGCCTTCGCAGGCGCTATGCGCGGGAACGCAACTTCAAGATCATGTCTGTCTCGGCCCTGGGGCTCACCGGCCTCTTCCTGGTGATCCTGCTCGGCTCCGTTGTGCTCAACGGCTGGTCGGGTTTCCTCGCTACCGAGTTGCGGCTCGAGGTGACGTTCTCCGACGAACACATCGATGTGGAGGATCCGGCGAACGGCAACTTCCGCATGATCATCCTCGATGGCTTGCGCGAGAGGTTTCCCGAGGCCACCGGACGCAGGGAACAGCGTGCCCTGCTTGGCCTCGTGTCGAACCAGGGCATCTACGATGTGCGGCAGGCTCTTCTCGACAGCCCGTCGCTTGCCGGCAGGTCGCTGGAGCTGTGGCTCCCGGCGGCAACAGAGGTCGACATGCTCAACAAGGGCTACGTTGACCGTTCCGCGCCCGAGGAGCTGCGGCTGATCGATGACCGGACCATCGCCTGGATCGATGCCTTCGATGAAGCCGGTGATCTGGCCACCGTCTTCAACTGGACCTTCCTCGTGAGCGGGGATTCCCGCGAACCGGAACTCGCCGGTGTCGGCGGCGCCGTCCTGGGGTCGTTCTGGATCCTTCTTGTCACCTTTGTGGCGTCGTTTCCGACCGGGGTGGGTGCGGCTGTCTTCCTCGAGGAGTTTGCGCCGAAACGCCGGTGGGTCGACGTCATCGAGGTCAACATCAACAACCTTGCCGCCGTTCCCTCCATTGTCTTCGGTCTCCTGGGTCTTGCCGTTTTCCTCAACGTCATGCACCTGCCGCGCTCGGCGCCTGTGGTGGGCGGCCTGACCCTGGCCCTGATGACCCTGCCGACGATCATCATCACCACGCGGGCGGCGCTGAAGGGCATTCCGCCCTCGATCAGGGATGCGGCCCTGGCCATCGGCGCCTCGCCGGTGCAGGTGGTCTCGCATCACCTGCTGCCGCTGGCGATGCCGCGGATTCTCACCGGCGCGATCATCGGCATGGCCCGCGCCCTGGGGGAATCGGCACCCTTGCTCATGGTCGGCATGGTGGCGTTCGTGGTTGACCTGCCCTCCGGACCGACCGATGCGGCGACGGCGCTTCCGGTGCAGGTCTTCCTGTGGGCCGACAGTCCCGAACGCGGCTTTGTCGAGAAGACGTCGGCCGCGATCATGGTGTTGCTTGCCTTCCTGATCGCCATGAACGGTCTGGCGGTCTACCTCAGACAAAGGTTCGAGGTCAGATGGTAGAATCGACGGACATGTGCGATGCGTCGCGCGTGAAGATGAGGACGCGTGGTCTCAGGCTGTGGTACGGCGACAAGCTGGCGCTGGACGGCATCGACATCGACGTGCCCGAACACCAGGTCACCGCCCTCATCGGTCCGTCCGGTTGCGGCAAGACCACGTTCCTCAAGTGCCTCAACCGCATGACCGACACCATTGAGGGCGTGACGACCGAAGGCCGGGTCACCCTCGACGGGGCTGATATCCGCGACCGTTCCGTCGATGTCGTGCAGCTGCGCGCGCGTGTCGGCATGGTCTTCCAGAAACCCAATCCCTTTCCCAAGACAGTCTACGACAACATCGCCTACGGCCCGCGCATTCACGGCCTTGCCGCCAACCGCCGCGAACTCGACGACATCGTCGAGTCGAGTTTGCGCCGAGCCGGGCTGTGGGAGGAGGTTTCCGGTCGTCTCGGCGACCTCGCGACCGGCATGTCCGGTGGGCAGCAGCAGCGCCTGTGCATCGCCCGCTCGATCGCCGTGGCGCCCGAGGTGATCCTGATGGACGAGCCCTGCTCGGCCCTTGATCCGATCTCGACAGCGCGTATCGAGGAACTGATCGACGAATTGCGGGCGAACTACACGATCGTCATCGTTACCCACAATCTGCAGCAGGCGGCGCGGGTCTCGCAGGTGACCGCCTTCTTTCACCTTGGCCGGCTGATCGAGGTCAACAGCACGGCCGAACTCTTCCAGAGCCCGACCGAATCCATGACCGAGGATTACATCACCGGCAGGTTCGGATGAGAACACTAGGCTGAGGATTTCCCATGACTGTCCAGCACACTGTCCGTTCCTACGACTCCGAACTCGAGGAGGTCACGAACCGCGTTCTCGCCATGGGCGGACTCGTGGAAGACCAGATCCGCAGCGCCATGCAGGCCCTGGTGGACGGCAACCGCACACTTGCCCAGAACGTCATCGACAGCGACCAGAGGGTCGACGCCCTTGAACGCGAGGTGGATGAGCTGGTCACGCGCATCGTGGCGTTGCGCCAGCCCATGGCCGAGGACCTGCGGCGCATCAAGACGGCGCTGAAATCGGCCAGCGATCTGGAGCGCATGGGTGATCTTGCGGCCAATGTCTCCAAGCGCATCCTCATCATCGAGGATACTTCGAGAATGCCGCAACGCGAGGCCCTGAGGCGGCTGGGTACGGCGGTCTACAACATGACGACCGACGTCATGAACGCGTTCCGCGATGGCGACGCCGATCTGGCCGAGCGGGTGTGGCGCCAGGACGAGTTCATCGACGAGATGTACAGTTCCGTCTTTCTCGCCATCCTCGCCGACATGATCGCCGATCCGAAGCTCATTGCATCCGGAACCCAGGTCCACTTCATTGCCAAGAACATCGAACGCATCGGCGATCACGCCACCAACATCGCCGAGATGGTGACCTACATGATTCTGGGCCAGGTACCCGACCGCGACCGGCCCAAGGTTGATTCCGTGATCGGAGTGGACGGTGAGACAGTCGAGAACGGCAGCTGAAGGTCGTGACGCCACCGCCCTCGTCGTCGACGACGAGGAACCGATCCTCGAGCTGGTGCGCTACAACCTGGAGGCCGACGGGTTCCGGGTCCTGACTTGCGACGATGGCCGCGAGGCGCTCATCCTCGCCGAAGAGGAAAACCCGGACATCGTCATACTCGACTGGATGCTGCCTACCCTGAGCGGACTGGAAGTCTGCCGGCGTATCCGTCGTGATCGCAACCTCGCGCATCTGCCGGTCATCATGCTGACAGCACGGGCCGACGGGGCGGACCGTGTCAGGGGTCTCGATGTCGGTGCTGATGACTATGTGCCCAAGCCCTTCGCGCCTTCCGAACTGCTGGCACGCGTGCGTGCCGTGCTGCGCCGTATCCGCCCGGCCCTGGCCGGCGAGTCGCTGGCCTTTTCGGATCTTGTCATGGACCTTGCCGGACGGCGTGTCGTGCGCGCCGGCCAGCGCATTCACCTCGGGCCGAAGGAGTTCGCCATCCTCAGGCTCTTTATGGAGAACCCGGGACGGGTGTTCGGTCGTGAACAGATTCTGGACAGGGTCTGGGGCATCGACTCGTTCATCGGTGACAGAACCGTCGACGTGCATATCGGCCGGTTGAGGAAGGCGCTCAATGCGTCCGGCGGGGGTGAACTCATCCGCACCGTCCGCTCGGCGGGATACGCCCTTGATGCGGATTGAGGTTTCTGCTTGATAGGCAGCGGATGCGGCCGGGAAACATGACCATGGCGATTGATTTCGACGATTATGACGACGACAACGTCTTCGCGAAGATCCTGCGCGGCGAGCTTCCCTGCACCATGGTCCGGGACGAGGATCACGTGCTCGCCTTCAGGGACATCGCACCCCAGGCCCCCGAGCATGTGCTGGTCATCCCCAAGGGGCGCTACATTGCCCACGACGACTTCCACCGCGACGCCAGTGACGGGGAGATCGTCGCCTTCTGGAGGACCGTGGGGGAGATCTGCGATGGGCTTGCAGTCCATGACCGTGGCCACAGGCTGATCACCAACCAGGGCCGGCACGGCCATCAGGCCGTGCCCCACTTCCACGTCCACATTCTTGCTGGAGACGATCTCGGTCCGATGTTGCCGGGGGCGCCGGACTGAAGCATGCCGCAGGCATGGACAGCCTCCGGGCTCTGGTTTACACCTCCGCCGTCTTGCGAGGAGCGAATCCTCTATGCCATTCGCCCTGCTCAAACACGGCCTCACCCGGCGTCACAGCGTCCCTGAGGCCTTTCCCGAGCCCGGAGAACTGAAGGACTCCTACGACATCGTCATTGTCGGCGGCGGCGGTCACGGCCTGGCAACGGCCTACTATCTTGCCGTCGATCACGGGATCACCGATGTCGCGGTGCTGGAACGCGGGTACATCGGCGGCGGCAACACGGGCCGCAACACGGCCATCATCCGTTCCAACTACCTGACCCCGGAAGGGGTGAAGTTCTATGACGAGTCGATAAGGCTCTACAAGGACCTCTCCAACGACTTCGACATGAACATTCTCTATTCCGAGCGCGGTCACTACACCCTGGCGCATACCGACAGCGCCATCAGGACCATGCGGTGGAGAGCCGAGGTCAACAAGCACTTCGGCATCGAATCGGAACTCGTCATGCGCGACGATCTCAGGAAGATGGTGCCGCAGCTCGATTACTCCGAGGAGGTCCGCTACCCCATCCTCGGCGCGCTCTATCATGCTCCCGGAGCCATCGCCCGCCATGATGCAGTGGCCTGGGGCTATGGCGCCGGCGCGGCGCGGCGCGGCGTCCACATCCACCAGAACACGGAAGTCACCGGCTTCGAGACCACCGGAGCCAATGGTCATGGGGGACGTGTCTGCGGGGTGAAGACCAACCGCGGAACCATCCGCGCCGGCAAGGTGCTGCAGGCCGTGGCCGGCATGTCCGGTGAGGTAGCGGCGATGGCGGGCTTCCGGTTGCCGCTCAAGACGATTCCGCTCCAGGCCTGTGTCAGCCAGCCCCTCAAGCCCTTCCTCGACGCCATCGTCGTCTCGGGAAGCCTGCACGCCTATATCAGCCAGTCGTCCCGCGGCGAACTCGTCATGGGCGGTTCCACGGATCCCTACGGGGTCTACATGACGCGCTCGACACTCGACTTCAAGGAAGGTCTGATGATGCACCTTCTGGAGCTGCTCCCCTTCATTTCCGAGGTGAAGCTGCTGCGCCAGTGGGCCGGCATGACCGACATGACGCCGGACTTTGCGCCGATCATGGGGGAGACCCCCGTCGACAACTACTATATCGATGCCGGTTGGGGGACATGGGGGTTCAAGGCCACGCCGGTGTGCGGCAAGGAGAATGCGCGCATGCTCGCGACCGGCGACGTCGGGGACCTCATTCAGCCCTTTGCCCTGCAGCGCTACCACGACTTCAGCCTGGTCGGGGAAAAGGGCGCGGCCAGCGTCGGTCACTGAGGAGATCGCGAGACCATGAAGATCATGCCGTGCCCGCTCAACGGTCCGCGCAACATCTCGGAATTCGCCTGTGGTGGCGAGGTGGAGAGCCTGCCACCGCCGGACTGCGATCACGCCACGTGGATCGACTACGTCTACCTCGAGAACAACACCCGGGGTGTGGTGTGCGAATGGTGGTATCACACACCCACCGCCTTCTGGTTTGTCGCCGAGCGTGATACCCGCTCCGACGAGATTCTCCGGACCTGGCCGGCCGCCGAGTTCCTTGCGGAATCCGGAGAAGAACGATGAGCCCCGGACGCCTGGCCCCGTCGGCAGGCCAGCTGATTGACCGGTCGAGGCCGCTCCACTTCACCTTCGACGGGCGCCGATACGGGGGATACACCGGGGATACCATCACCAGCGCCCTGCTGGCTGCCGGCGTCAGGGTGCTGTCGCGTTCCTTCAAGTATCACCGCCCGCGCGGGACGCTGTCGGCCGCCGGTCACGATGCCAACAGTTTCGTGCAGATTGGCGATGAACCCAACGTGGTAGCCGATACGCGGCTCGTCCGGGACGGCATGGCGGTCGCGGCGCAGAATGTCTTCGGCAGCCTCGACAACGACAAGGCGCACCTTCTCGATCACCTCGGGCGGTTTCTGCCGGTCGGTTTCTACTACAAGACCTTCTACCGGCCGAAGGGCGCCTGGAAGGTATGGGAGCCGGTGGTCCGCCGTCTCGCCGGTCTCGGCACGGTCAATCCCGCGACGCCGCATGGCTACTATGACAAGCAGTACCTGTGGGCCGACGTGATCGTGGTCGGCGGCGGTCCCGCGGGCATGGCGGCGGCCCTCGAAGCGGCGGCGGTCGCCAGCAGCATCGAGGTACTGCTCGTCGAGGAGAATCCTGTCCTCGGCGGTTCGCTGACCTATGCGCGTTTCGACGCCGAGGGAGAACGGGCTGCACGCGAGCGAGCAGCGCTCGTGGCCGCGGTCGAGGGCTGCGGCAACATCCGCGTTCTGACCGGCGCCGTGGCCAACGGCTGGTTCACGGACCACTTCATTCCCGTCATCCAGGGCAACCGTATGTTCAAGGTGCGGGCCGGATCGGTGGTCGTGGCAACCGGGTCCTGGGAACAACCCCTGGTCTTCCGCAACAACGATCTTCCCGGGGTGATGTACGGTTCGGCGGCCCAGCGTCTGGTCAACCGGTATGGCGTGAAACCCGGCACCCGGGCGGTCATCGCCACCGCCAACGCCGATGGCTACGCATGCGCGCTCGATCTGATCGGCGCCGGGCTCGACATCGCCGCGGTGGCCGAACTCGGACCTGTGGTGCCGCGGCACGATCTCGCCGTGGCGGTGGCCGATCACGGTGTGCCGATCATGCCACGCTCGACCGTGGTCGAGGCCCATCCTGGACGGTGGAAGGACACCATCGAGGCAGTGCGCATCGCCGGGATCACCGGACCCGGCACGACATCCGCGCGCCATGACGTCCATGACTGCGACACCATCGTCACCTCGGTCGGCTGGCAACCCGCCGCCAACCTTGTCTGGCACGCCGGTGGGCAGACCCCCTACAACCAGACGACGTCCATGCTCGAGATCGGCAAACTGCCCGCCGGCATGCATGCGGCGGGTTCGGTGTCGGGGTGTTTTCGTATCGACACGGTGATCGAGGAAGGCCGCCGGGCCGGCTGGCTGGCTGCCCGCGACGCCGGTTTCAACGGTGCTGCCATGCCGGTGGTGCGCAACGATCGTGGCGAAACGGGGCAGAATCATCCCTGGCCCATGTTCGAGCACCCGAAGGGCCGCGATTTCGTCGATTTTGACGAGGACCTGCAGATCCATGATCTCAAGGATGCGGTCGCCGAGGGCTACACCCACATCGAGTTGATGAAGCGCTTTTCCACCTGCGGCATGGGTCCGAGCCAGGGCCGTCACTCCTGGCTCAACGCCATACGTCTCAACGCCCAGGAAAACGGCATCAGCGTCAACGAAGCCGGCATGACGACTCAAAGGCCACCCTACGGGGCCGAGAAGCTGGGCGTCCTGGCCGGGCGCAGTTTCGAGCCCGAGCGCCTGACCGCCATGCACTGGCGCCATGTCGAGGCCGGCGCCCGCATGATGCAGGCCGGTGTCTGGTACCGCCCGGAACACTATGGCGGCGATGATCGAAACGCCGTGATCAACGCCGAATCGCGTCATGTCCGCGAGAAGGTCGGACTGATCGACGTGTCGACCCTGGGCGGGCTCGAGATCCGCGGTCCCGACGCCGCAGACATGATGGAGCGCATGTACACCTGGGCCTACAGGAAGCAGCAGGTGGGCCGTGCCCGCTACACGCTGATGACCGACATGACCGGCGTCATCACCGATGACGGGGTCGCCTGCAGGCTGCATGAGAATCACTACTACGTCACCGCCACCACATCCGGTGTCGATGGTGTCTACAAGGAAATGCTGTTCTGGAATGCGCAGTGGCGTCTCAGGGTCGACATCACCAACGTCACGGGCGCCTTGAGCGGAGTCAACATCGCCGGACCACGCTCGCGCGCCGTGCTCACCCGTCTCACCGACGAAAAACTTGATACCGAGTCCTTCCCCTACATGGCCGTCAGGCTGGCGACCGTCGCCGGCATTCCCTGCCGCCTCCTCAGGGTCGGTTTCGTCGGCGAACTCGGCTACGAGATCCACTGTCCTGCCCATTCGGGCGAGGCTCTGTGGGATGCCCTGATGGAAGCCGGCAGGGATCACGACATCAGGCCCTTCGGCGTGGAATGCCAGCGATTGCTGCGTCTCGAAAAGGGTCACATCATCGTCAGCCAGGACACTGACGGTCTCACCAATCCCCTGGAAGCGGACATGGACTGGGTGCTGGCCAAGAAACGCCCCTTCTTCATCGGCAAGCGGTCCATCGACATCCAGCGTGACAATGTCCAGCGCAAGCTGGTGGGGTTCGAGATCGACTCCGGCCACGCCGACGACCGTATCCCCAGGGAATGCCACCTGGTGATCCGCGACGGGGACATCACCGGCCGGGTGACGTCCTGCAGCTATTCGCCGACTCTGGACAAGGTCATCGGACTGGCCTACGTGGCGCCCGATCAGGCGGAGCCGGGCAGTACGTTCCAGGTGAGGATCAATTCCGGACGCATCGATGGCCGCCGGGTGACCATCACGCCCGATACCTTCGTTGCCTGCCGGGTCGTGCCGCTGCCCTTCCTTGATCCGGAGAATACCCGCCAGGAACCAGGGAACTGAGGTCCATGAACACCGTTGATCCGCCGCTGACACGGCCCGAGACATTCCAGCGCCGATCCCATCTCTACCGGGTCTGTCGCGATGCCGGCGCCCACTGGCACGCCGTGAACGGGTTTGGCGTGCCGGCTCACTATGGTGATGTCGGCGGCGAGACCGCCGCCGCGGCCCGCCTGGCCATCGCCGATCTGACGGCATTGCCGCGGGCCGGATACAAGGGCTGGGGAATGGAGGACTGGATCGCCGGCCAGCGGGTGTCCCTGCCCAACTCCAACCGGGCGCTGCGCCAGGAGGACGGCACCCTGGCCTGCCGGCTTTCCCCCGGGGAACTCCTGTTGCTCGCCGATGACGCCGAGTCGCCGCTGATCGACCGTCTCGATGACGTCTGGACCATGGACGATGCCGTGTGTTTTCCGGTCCCGCGCGCCGATGCCAGCGCCCGCCTCGCCGTCACCGGTGAGGAGGGCGCGGCGTTGATGGCGAAGATGTGCGGTGTCGACCTGCGGGTCCACCGTTTCGCCGACCACGCGATCGCGCAGACCAGCGTGGCGCGCATGAATGTCATTGTCCTGCGCAACGACCGGGGGGCCACGCCTGCCTATGACCTCGTCTTCGACAGCGCCTCGGCGGTCTATCTCTGGGGGTGCCTTGTCGACGCCATGGCGGAGTTCGACGGACGCATTGTCGGCCTCGATGCCATCGATCAGCTGCGCGGCTGAACGTCCCTCGACCGCTTCTCGATCACATCCCAGACACGGGATTCCAGCCTGGTCCCGTCGAAACGGTTGATCTCCTGGAGTCCCGTCGGCGAAGTGACGTTGATCTCCGTCAGCCAGTCGCCGATGACATCGATGCCGACGAGAATCATGCCGCGACGCACAAGTTCCGGTCCGATGATGTCGCATATCTCCCGGTCGCGGGGAGTGAGTGTCGCCCGTTCGGGGCGGCCCCCGGCATGCATGTTGGAACGCGCCTCGCCCGCGGGCGGCACCCGGTTGATGACGCCTGCGGGCTCACCGTCGATGAGAATGATCCGCCTGTCCCCCTGACGGACCTCCGGCAGGTAGGCCTGGACCATCAACGGTTCCCGCGAGATGCCGGTGAACATCTCGTGGAGGGAGGCGAGGTTCTCGTCGTCAGGCGGAATGTGAAAGACGCCGGCGCCGCCGTTGCCGTAGAGCGGCTTGACGATGATGTCGCGATGCTCGTCGCGAAACGTCCTCACCGCCTCCAGGGAACGGGCGATCAGGGTCGGCGGCATGATGCCTGGAAACTCCGTGGCGAAGAGTTTCTCAGGTGCATTCCGGACACCGGCCGGGTCATTGACAACCAGGGTGGCGGGTTGGAGCTTCTCGAGCAGGTGAGTGGCGGTGATGTAGGCCATGTCGAAGGGCGGATCCTGGCGCATGAGCACCACGTCGACCGCCGTCAGATCCAGCCAGCGCGCCGTGTCGAGGCGGACGTGGTCTCCCTTCCTGCGCTCGAGGACCATGGGCCGGCAATGGGCAAGGACGGTGCCGTCGCGAAACACCAGATCTTCGGGCTGGTAGACCCACAACCCGTGGCCGCGTTCCTGGGCCTCGAGGGCAAGAACGAAGGTGGTGTCCGCTTCGATGTCGATGGAGTCCACCGGATCCATCTGAAAGGCAACGCCAAGCGGCATGGGCGCGGGACTCAACCGTCCACGACGCGGACGTAGCTCACGACCTCCTCGACACCGGATATCGTGCGGGCATGGTTGAGAACACGTTCGAGTTCCGCATCATCCTTGGCGATTCCCGTGACGTAGACCACGCGATCGACGGTCTCCACATTGAAATTGATCTTGGAGACATCGGAGTCGAACAGCAGCAGGGCGCGCAATTCGTTGGAGATGGCGATATCCGCGAGGGATGTGCTTCCGGCATTGGCTGCGTCGACATCGATCTCGTTCCTCACCTCGGCGACCCCCTCGGCCTGCCAGGCGAGCCGCACCGCCTCCATGCGCAGGTGGGACTCGACGACATTTCCGGTGAGCAGGACGCGTCCTTCTGTGACATCGATCGAGACACCGGCGAGGGCATCGTCGTTGGTCTCGTTGAACTGTGTGAAACGCTGGGAAATGTCGAAGGTGACCGTCAGGTCGTCGACCTGCTCGCCAAGACTGCGTTCCTCGGCAATCGACACGCCGCTCGTGGCTACCGCTCCCACGGCGAGGCCAACACATCCCCCAAGCAGTGGAGCAATGATGAGGAGAAGGAGAAGAGCGGGCATGGCGCCTCTGCTGGATGGGTGCGCCCATAATGTGCGCATCATGCCGTTGTGTTCAAGGTCGTCTGGACCTTGGCGGACCCGCGGCGCATGATTGCCGGTGATGACACGCACGTTCTTCATGATCGTCGCCATGGCCCTGGCAGCATGCCAGACCGTGCCGGAGAATGCCGCCGTTGTCAGTGTGCCGGACTCTGCTGTCGAGAATCCGGAACCGCTCAGCGAGCCCGAGGAAACCGGCACCGTCACCGAATCGGCAGCGACCGGCCACAAGGTCGGGTTCCTGGCCCCGCTTTCCGGCGATCAAGGCACCCTGGGCCGCGGCCTTCTTGACGCCGCCACCCTGGCGCTCTTCGACATTGGTCGCGACGACATCGAACTCGTCGTCGCGGATACCGCCGGAGGTGCGGAGGCGGCCGCACGGCAGGTCGTCAACGCCGGCGTCGATGTGGTGATCGGACCGGTGCTGGCCCGGTCCGTCGACGAGGCGGCAGCCATTCTTGCCGGATCGCACAGGCATGTCCTTGCGCTCTCGTCCGTTCCTGCTGCCGGCGGCATTCTCGTGATGGGCCATTCACCGGAACATCAGGTCAGACGCCTCGTCAGCCATGCCGTAGCGACCGGCAACGTGCGCCTTGCCCTGCTGGCGCCGCGGTCTCCCTTCGGCGAGCGCATGGCCCGAATCCTGCGCCGTGCCGTTGCCGGGACAGGCGCATTCGTGACCGCCGAGGTGTTCCATGATCCTGCGGGCAACGATATCGATAACGCGGTGGCCGCCCTGGCCGCCACGCCTGTCCGTCCCGGTGACACGGCCCGTGCCATCGCCTGGTTGCGGGACCAGGGTGGGCTTGCTTCCGAGGTGGCGATCGAGAGGCTGTCGGACTCCTCAAGCCGGCGGGCCTTCGACGCCGTGTTCCTTCCGGGTTCCAGCCAGCTCTTGCAGAGAATCGCCGCCTGGATGGGGCATCACGGCTTTCGCGCCGGTGATGTCCAGCTGTTCGGCCTCGATACCCTCGATGATCCGACGCTGTTTCGCGAACCGGTCATGGATGGCACGTGGTTCGCCGTGCCGCCCGATGCCGGGCGCAGCGCCATGCTGAGCCGCTTCCGCGACACCTTCGGTTACGATCCGGGTGACCTGGTGACACCCGCCTACGACGCCATGGCGCTGGTGTCGGCCGTCGTTTCGGGCCCGCGGCAGCGCCAGATCACAGACTGGCGCGGCTTCGGCGGGATTGACGGACTCTTCCGCTTCCTTGCAGACGGCCGCAGCGAAAGACAGCTGGCCGTCATGCGCATCACCCCGGCGGGCCCCGTTATCGAGGACCCCGCTCCCGCCGCCTTCGCCCCGCCGGCGGAGCCCGGCGCCTGAGGAGCCTACAGCAGCCTTTCCAGGACGGCGTTCAGCACGTCGTGACCGCGTGGTGTCGCGGCAAGACCGCTGTTGCGGCGGTCAAGAAAACCGCCGTCGATGAGGGTCTCAAGCGCCGCTCCATCGAGGCGGTCGGACCAGTCCGCCCCGGCGGCGCGGGCGAGGTCATCGCCATCGAGGCCCGCCGTGAGGCGCAGTCCCATCATGAGTACTTCACGCAGGCGCTCGACACCGGTCACCGTTTCTTCGTCACAGGTCGCATGACCATGGGTCTGGACACGCG
Source organism: Alphaproteobacteria bacterium (assembly GCA_965213815.1). Classification (GTDB taxonomy): domain Bacteria; phylum Pseudomonadota; class Alphaproteobacteria; order SP197; family SP197; genus SP197. The sequence goes on from OZ243917.1 coordinate 345,584, forward strand.
CCAACCAGGTCTCCGGGCGCCGTTCCTGGCGTCGCTCGATGCTGACCCCGGGGGCCGAGTCGAGGCGGCCGCAGGCGCCGGGGCCGACACCGGCCCATTCACCGGAACGCCAGTAGACGAGATTGTGCCGGCACGCCTCACCCGGCCGCGCGTGATTGGAAATCTCGTAGGCCGGCAGGCCCGCCTGCGAGGTGAGATCCTGAGTGATGGCGCGCATGTCGGCCCGCGCATCGTCAGGCGGGAGAATGAGGTCACCGCGCCCTGCCAGGGTCGCAAACCGGGTGCCGGGTTCGATGGTGAGCTGGTAGAGCGACAGGTGATCGGCGTCGAGCGTGAGGGCCCCGGCCAGTTCGTCGCGCCAGGCGGCAGCGGTCTGGCCGCTGCGGCCATAGATGAGGTCGAAGGAGAGGCGCTCGAAGATCCGCCGTGCAGCCGAGATGGCGACCCGCGCCTCGGCCACATCGTGGTGCCGTCCGAGTGCCCGCAAGGCCCGGTTGTCGAGAGCCTGGACACCGATCGAGAGACGGTTGACGCCGGCGCTGCGGTAGCACGCAAAGCGCCCTGCGTCGGAGGATCCCGGGTTCGCCTCAAGGGTGACTTCCACATCCGGTCCGGCAGTCCAGTGGCCGGCGATGGCGCCGAGGACCGCCTCGACCGTCGCCGGCGCCATCAGCGACGGTGTTCCGCCGCCAAAGAAGACGCTCGTGACGTGGCGCCCGGGCGCGATGGAGGCCATGTGGGCGATTTCACGGGTGAGGGCACGGCGCCATGACGTCTCGTCGATGGCCGTGCGGACATGACTGTTGAAGTCGCAGTAGGGACACTTCGACTGACAGAAGGGCCAGTGAACATAGACCCCGAATCCGGGGGCGACCATCAGGACACCGCCGCCATGAGTTCGCGGAAGGCGCGGGCGCGATGGTTGGTTGCCATCTTTGCGGTCATCGACATCTCACCATAGGTCAGCACCTCCCCGGCGGGCACGAAGACGGGATCGTAGCCGAACCCGTTCGTGCCCTTTGGTGGAAAGGTGAGTGTGCCCTCGACGGTGCCGGAGAAGGTCCGGCTCGTTCCGTCCGGCCAGGCAAGGGCCAGCACGCAGTGGAAGGCGGCAGCGGGAGCCGGCACCCCGGCCAGCGCGCGTTTCAGCCGGGCGATGGCGCCGGCAAAGTCGCCGGTCTCCCCCGCCCAGCGGGCGGAGTGGATACCCGGCGCACCGCCCAGAGCGGCGACGGCAAGGCCGGAATCGTCGGCCAGCGCCGGCAGACCTGTGGCGACCGTGGCGCTTGTGGCCTTCAGCAGCGCATTGGCCTCGAAGGTTTCTCCTGTCTCGTCCGGGACGGCAAGGCCGAGTTCGCCTGCACCGGTGACGCGAAGATCGAAACCGTGCAGGAGATCGGCGATCTCCGACACCTTGCCGGCATTGTGGCTGGCAATGACGAGGTGCGGCGGAAGCGCCATCAACCCTTTCCGAGCGCCTGGTGCTGCAGCCCGATAATGTGATCGATGCCATCCCGGGCGAGGTCGAACAGTTCATTGAACTGGTCGCGGGTGAAGGCCTTCCTTTCGGCTGTCGTCTGGATCTCGATGATGGTGCCCGTGTCCGTCATCACGAAGTTGGCGTCTGCCTCGGCCGAGGAGTCCTCCTCGTAGTCGAGATCGAGAACCGGTTGACCGGCAACGATTCCGCACGACACCGCCGCCACCATGCCTGTCACCGGCCGGGTCTCCAGCCGGTGGTCGGGAAGCACGGCGTCAATGGCCTGACGGAGCGCCACATACGCTCCGGTAATGGCTGCCGTGCGGGTGCCGCCATCGGCCTCGATGACGTCGCAGTCGATGATGAACTGGCGTTCGCCGAGCCTTTCAGGATCGATCACGGCCCTCAGGCTGCGGCCAATGAGGCGCTGGATCTCGAGGGTCCGGCCGGACTGCCGGCCACGCGACGCCTCGCGCCCGGTGCGCGTGTGGGTGGAGCGCGGCAGCATGCCGTATTCGGCGGTGACCCAGCCCCGTCCCTGTCCTCTCATCCACACCGGAACGCGGCCCTCCAGGGAAGCGGCGCACAGCACCCTGGTATGGCCGAAACGCACCATGCAGGATCCCTCCGCGTGTCGGGCGGCGCCGGTTTGAAGTTCAATTGTGCGCAGCTCATCGGCCGCGCGGCCGGATGGTCGGGTCATGGTATGGCAGGGTGGTGCTGTGAACCTCGCAAACTAGAGCCTGCAGGCAATCTTGGGAAGTGTGTCCGCAGGCCGTCCGGAACACGTTGAATTAGGGGATATCAGTTCCTACATGGACAGCGGCAGTCTTCACTCACGGCGGGCCATGTGATTCAGGAACTCGACAGCCGGTCACGCAAGATCCTCAGCATCCTGGTGGACGAGTTTGTCCGCACGGGAGAGCCTGTCGGTTCGCGCTCGATCGCACGCAGGTTTCCGAGCACGCTGTCGGCCACGTCCGTACGCAACATCATGTCGGACCTTGAGGATGTCGGTCTCATCGCCGCTCCCCACACGAGCGCCGGCCGCCAGCCCACCGACCTCGGGCTCAGACTCTTTGTCGAGGCCCTCCTGGAGGTCGGGGATCCTTCGGGAGACGACCGCGCGGCGATCGTTGCGGCATGCGGGGAAGCGGGCCGCAACTGCGAGGAGGTCCTCGAGGCGGCGACCAATCTTCTCTCCGATCTGACGCGCCATGCCGGTGTTGTCGTGGCGCCGAAGATGGAGACGCCCTACCGCCACATCGAGTTCGTGTCCCTGTCCGCCGACCGGGCTCTCGTCATTGTCGTCCGCGAGAACGGCATGGTGGAGAACCGCATCATCCAGCTTCCCGCAGGAGTCACGCCGTCGACCCTGATGCGTGCCGGCAACTATCTCTCGGCGCGGCTCGCGGGCCGGACCTTTGCCGAGGCGGTGGACGAAATCACCGGTGAACTCAACCTCCACGAGGCGGAACTCGACACCCTGTCGAGGCGGGTCGTGGAAGCTGGTATCGCGACGTGGACGGCAGACCGGGCCGACGATGAACGCGCCATGCTGATTGTCCGGGGACAGGCCAACCTGCTCGACGACATCAAGGCCATGGATGATCTCGAACGCATCCGCGAACTGCTCGACAAGCTCGATCAGGCGCGGCACATGATGCAGCTCATCGACCTCACCCAGGACGCTGATGGAGTCAGCATTTTCATCGGCGCCGACAACGAGCTCTTCCGTCTGTCCGGCTGCGCGACGATCGTGGCGCCGGTCAGCGATGCATCGCGGCGCTTCATCGGCACCCTCGGCGTCATTGGTCCGACCCGCATGAACTACGCCAGGATCATCCCCATGGTGGATTACACGGCGCGGGTTGTCGGCCGCCTGCTGGGTTGACGACCGCACCAACACGTGAACAGGAAGGACACATGACAGGCACACACGAAACTGAGACCGAACAGCCCGAAGAGTGCGGCGACGAAGTCGATGCCGGTGCGGTGGAGGCAGAAGAGGCCGTTGCCGACGTGGAGGTCGACGGCCGGCAAGCACGGATCACCGAACTCGAGGAGGAGGTGGCGGATCTCGGGGACCGCCTGCTGCGGGCCGCTGCCGAGACGGAGAACATCAGGAAACGTTCCCTCAAGGATGTCGATGATGCCAGGAAGTTCGCCACCCGGCAGTTTTCCGAAGATGTTCTGGCGGTCGCCGACAACCTGGCCCGGGCCCTGGAGTACGTCACCGACGAGGCGCGGGCCGATGACGGGCACAAGGGGCTGATCGAGGGAGTCGAGATGACCCTCAAGGAATTCGCCAGCATTCTCGAACGCCACGGCATCCGTGCTGTCGAGGCCATGGGCGCGCCCTTCGATCCCAATCTTCATCAGGCGATGTTCGAGGCGGAGAGCACCGATGTCGCGGCCGGACACGTCATGCAGGTCTTGCGTGTCGGTTACACGATTCACGATCGCCTGCTTCGTCCGGCCATGGTGGGCGTGGCAAAGGCGCCGGCGGACGACCAGACGTGATGCTATCGACCGCGATCTCTTGCGGGCGGGCCAGCGCAACCTATATCTCAACCACTACAATGACATGAGGACAAGGGGGTCATTGCGGAGCGCCGGAAGCCGGGCTTCCACACCGACCCGCCGGAACCCCGGGGAGTTGACGTCATGAGCAAAGTCATCGGTATCGATCTTGGAACAACCAATTCGTGCGTGGCCGTCATGGACGGATCCAGCGCCGACGTGATCGAGAATGCGGAAGGCGTGCGCACCACGCCATCGATGGTCGCCTTCAGTGACAGCGGAGAGCGCCTGATCGGCCAGTCGGCCAAGCGCCAGGCGGTGACCAATCCGGAAGCCACCCTGTTTGCCATCAAGCGCCTCATCGGACGGCGTTTCGATGATCCGATGACCAAGAAGGACGTGGAACTCGTTCCCTACAGGATCGTCAAGGCGGACAACGGGGACGCCTGGGTTGCCGCCAGGGGAGAGAACTACAGCCCCAGTCAGATCAGCGCCTTCATCCTGCAGAAGATGAAGGAGACCGCGGAGGCGCGTCTCGGCCAGTCCGTGACGCAGGCGATCATCACGGTTCCCGCCTACTTCAACGACAGCCAGCGCCAGGCCACCAAGGATGCCGGCAGGATTGCCGGGCTGGAGGTTCTGCGCATCATCAACGAACCGACCGCGGCGGCACTGGCCTACGGTCTCGACAAGAAGGATTCGGGCACCATCGTCGTCTACGACCTCGGGGGTGGCACATTCGATGTGTCGGTACTCGAGATCGGCGACGGCGTCTTCGAGGTCAAGTCGACCAACGGCAACACGTTCCTTGGCGGCGAGGACTTCGACAAGCGGGTGCTCGACTACCTCGCCGAGGAGTTCCAGAAGGAAAACGGCATCGATCTGAGAGCCGACAAGCTGGCCCTGCAGCGCCTCAAGGAGGCGGCCGAGAAGGCCAAGATCGAATTGTCGAGCGCCGTGCAGACGGAGATCAACCTCCCCTTCATCACCGCCGACCAGTCGGGACCCAAGCACCTGACGATCAAGCTGACCCGGGCCAAGCTCGAGGCCCTGGTCAATGACCTTATCGAGAGCACGCTGGTTCCCTGCAGGAAGGCGCTCAAGGATGCCGGCTATTCCGCCGGAGAGGTCGACGAGGTGGTGCTCGTGGGCGGCATGACGCGCATGCCCAAGGTGCAGGAGAAGGTGCAGCAGTTCTTCGGCAGGGAACCGCACAAGGGGGTCAATCCCGACGAGGTGGTGGCCATCGGAGCGGCCATCCAGGGCGGTATCCTGCAGGGTGACGTCAAGGACGTCCTGCTCCTCGACGTCACGCCGCTCTCCCTTGGAATCGAGACCCTCGGCGGTGTCTTCACCCGCCTGATCGACCGCAACACGACCATACCGACGCGCAAGAGCCAGGTCTTCTCGACGGCCGACGACAACCAGACGGCGGTGACGATCAGGGTGTCCCAGGGCGAAAGGGAGATGGCGTCCGACAACAAGCTGCTCGGACAGTTCGATCTCGTCGGCATCGCCCCGGCGCCCCGCGGCATCCCGCAGGTCGAGGTCACCTTCGACATCGACGCCAACGGCATCGTCAATGTATCGGCCAAGGACAAGGCGACCGGCAAGGAGCAGCAGATCCGCATCCAGGCCTCCGGCGGACTGAGCGATGACGAGATCGACGCGATGGTGCAGGATGCGGAGAGCCACGCCGAGGAGGACACCCGCAAACGTGCCCTCGTCGAGGCAAGGAACAGTGCCGATGGGCTCCTCCATGCCACCGAGCAGCAGCTTGGCGAACATGGCGACAAGGTGGGGCCTGATGTCAGATCGTCCATCGAGACGGCCATGGCGAGTCTGCGTGAGGTACGTGACGGCGAGGATGTCGAGGCCATCCAGTCGGCCACCCAGGCCCTGACCCAGGCGGCCATGAAGCTCGGAGAGGCGATGTACGCCAACCAGCAGGAGACGCCCTCCGGAGGTGGGGATGGCGATGACGGTGTCGTGGACGCTGACTTCGAAGAAGTTGACGACGACAGGAAGAGCGGCGCCGCCTGACCCTCAGGACATGAGCCGGGGCCATGGCCGAACAGGACTTCTACGATGTGCTCGGCGTCGCTCGCGACGCCGATGATGGCGCCATCAAGAAGGCGTATCGCAAGCTTGCGATGAAGTACCATCCTGACCGCAATGCCGGTGATTCTTCCGCGGAGGTCAGGTTCAGGCAGGTCAACGAGGCCTACGAGGTTCTGAAAGACTCGCAGAAGCGGGCTGCCTACGACCGTTTCGGGCATGCGGCGTTCGACGGCTCCATGGGAACCGGCCAGGGGCATGATTTTGCCGGCAGCTTCGCGGATGTCTTCGACGACCTGTTCGGCAACTTCGGCGGTGGTGGCCGACGCCGCCGTGGCGGCGGCATGCAGGGCGCGGATCTCCGCCACGACATGGAAATCACCCTCGAGGAGGCGTTTTCCGGCAAGAAGGCCGATATTCGCGTGCCGACCAGCGTGTCATGTCAGGCCTGCGGCGGCAGTGGCGCGCAGGATCCCGATGCCACCGCTTCGTGCGGCACATGTTCGGGCTACGGCAAGGTGCGCACCCAGCAGGGCTTCTTCTCGATTGAAAGGACGTGTCCGGCCTGCGGCGGAGCCGGGCGGGTCGTTCGCCATCCCTGCACGTCGTGTTCGGGTTCGGGGCGTGTGCACAGGGAATCGACCCTCGCCGTCACGATTCCCCCGGGTATCGAGGACGGCATGCGCATCCGCCTCTCCGGCAAGGGAGAGGCCGGGGTGCGCGGTGGTCCTCCCGGTGATCTCTACATCATTGTCTCCATCGCCCAGCACCCCTTCTTCCAGCGCGAGGGAGGCACGGTCTACTGCCGTGTGCCGATCTCCCTCACCTCGGCTGCCCTGGGCAGGGACGTGGACATTCCGACCATCGAAGGCACGCGGGCGCGGATTGCCATTCCTCCCGGAACCCAGACCGGCCGTCAGTTCCGTCTGCGTGGCAAGGGAATGAAGGAAGTGCGCGGTTCCCTGAGGGGCGACATGATCATCGAGACCGTGGTCGAGACCCCTGTCAACCTGACGTCGCGGCAGAAGGAGTTGCTCAGGGAGTTTGACGAGGTCAGTCATTCGGGTGGGCACAACCCCGAAACGGAAGGATTTTTCTCGCGCGTCAGGGAGTTCTGGCAGAACCTGACCGATTGACGGAACCAGGAGGCGGCCATGACCGTGCACGCAGGAATTTCGGGTGCGTCGGGACGCATGGGCAGGATGCTCGTGCAGATGATCAGCGAACGCGACGACATCGTGGTGTCGTCCGCCAGTGAACAATCATCCAGCGACGCCATTGGCCGTGATGCCGGCGAGGTGGCCGGGGCCGATCCCCTTGGCGTCACCGTCGTCGACAGCGCCGAGGCACTGTTTTCATCCTGCGATGTCGTTATCGACTTCTCGTCACCCGCGGCCACTGTCGCCCATGCCCGTGTGGCGGCGGCCACGGGCAAGGGCCTTGTGGCGGGAACCACGGGCCTTGATGCGTCCGCTCGCGCGGTGGTTGCCGAAGCGTCCCGCACGGCCCCCGTCGTCAGCGCCGGCAACATGAGCCTCGGGGTCAACCTCCTCCTCGGCATCACCCGGAAGGTCGCCGCGGCACTCGACGAGGAGTTCGACATCGAGGTGGTCGAGACCCATCACCGCCACAAGGTGGACGCTCCCTCGGGAACGGCACTGATGCTGGCCGAGGCCGCCGCCGAGGGACGCGGCGTCGCCCTTGACGAGGTTGCAGACCGTGGGCGCGACGGCATCACCGGCGCGCGCCGGCGCGGCGCCATAGGCATGGCTGCCATGAGGGGCGGCGATGTCGTCGGCGAACACCAGGTGATGTTTCTCGCCCCGGGCGAGCGCATCGAGATCGGTCACCGTGCCAGCGACCGCATCATCTTCGTGCGTGGCGCCATCACGGCCGCCCTGTGGCTCGCCACCCGCCCGCCCGGACTCTACGGCATGGAGGATGTTCTGGGCCTCACCGGAAACTGACCCGTTCCCCTGCGCCACACGGGAACCCGGAGGAGTGCAGACTTCGCGAGCGAGACGACGTGAGCCTCTGCATCGAGCACAAGCGCTGGCTGCCGGAGCGCCAGTCGCCATCGGGGATGACGTTGTCAATTGCAGTCCAGTTTTCTTTGAAACTCCGCTCGGATCCTCGTTTCATGCTCCGGCCTGAGCGCAAGCGCTCATGGATGTTTGTGTATCCCGACTTGTAACTGCTCACCCCCGTGCGCTTTTCAACTCGACAAAGTTAACACATTGTTCATAAGCCGATAAATCATGGTCCATGAGGATTGGATCGCGCCATCATGCGGCGTCAACGCTGGACTGGCTGAAGCGGCTGCGGCTGCTGACGGCAGTACACGTGCGTCCCTGGCGCGGGGATTGTGCGAACGCGAGGACTGGCGCAACACCAGGGGCGAGCTGTGCCTGGCCCGGCGTCGGCGTCCTCGCGCCTTGGATGGCGGCGCGGTATCCCGACACGATACTGACGTGTGTGCTTGAGGATCTCGGAGAGGTCTCTGTGGTGTCGGTCGGCGACGGCGGGGACAAGAGCCTTGCACGTTCGATGATGGCGACCTGGCATTCCGAGGGCGAGGCGCGTTGTCCCGGCGCCCGCATGAGCTACTGGATCATGTCGTCGCGCCATGGCCGTCTTGGAGGCCTGGTGTTCTCCGCGGCCAGCTGGCATCAGAAGGCCCGCGACGGTTTCATTGGCTGGTCCCGGCCCATGACGCCCATATTGGCGAGGTCGTCAATGATGATCGTTGCCTTGTACTGCCATCGGTCAGGGTCAAGGGTCTTGCTTCCTGTGCCCAGGCATTGGCCTTGGTCCGGCTTGCCGCGGATTGGCACGGGAAGTATGGCGTGACGCCGCTCCTAGCCTATACCTACGTTGGTCCCGGGCATGCGGGTATGAGCTACAAGGCTGCGGGCTGGCAGCGTCGCGTGGACGCGACATCAGGCAAGCCGCCCAGCGCCACCGGCAAGGGCGTGCAGCGCCGCGTTTGGATGAAGCCACTGGCGTCTGCCTGGCAGGAGGCGCTGTGCCAGGAGCCCCGGCGTGTCATGGGCCAGATCGGCGAGCGCGGCGATGGCAAGAGCGACTGGGCACGCCTGGCTGGCTTCATCCTAAAAGGACGCCAACCCCTGCCGGGAACCGGGAAGCTCTGGTAGGGTACAAACTCCTCCTCTACTTCGTCGAAAACTACCGACTCATGCGGGACATGAATATGCTCAAATTCAATGAGTCGACAGTGTCCGGTTGAAAGCCCGTGCGCCGTGGAAAGGCGCACGCCGGAACTTGAGTTATCTGGACTCAATAGCAGCACTCGGATACAGTCTTCTCGCTGCCGTCCAGATCGCGCTCGAGGGTAAAGCAGTCGAAGTCTTCAAACTGCATAATGCGCAGCCCGCTCCCAAGAAGAGGTGAGTAGATACGACCAAAGTACACTTTGGCTCTGGCCACGGATTTTTGGACGAGAGGGATCCTCTCAGGAGTGATATGGCGAGAAAATTCGAATCCGCTCCCGTCGCCGAAACAGGGGTGCCGCTTTGGTGGGGCCTGCGGGCTGAAGAACACAAGCTATCTTTGTTCGGGGTGAAGCTCTCTGGGGGCGGTCCGCATCAATCCAAGACGATGATGTTTCGGGAGTTGGACGCCCTGATTACTGCAGGAGCATCAACGCCTGAAGAGTTTCGGTCGGCTGCGATCGACGACAATGTGATCGGAAAGGCGACCAACAATACAAGAATATTGACGTTCAAACATTTGGCTTCCTTGTACGGACTTCTAGACCAACCGCCTTTGACGAAAGTCCTACTCAAGAATTGGGCGAGAGACGTACAAGGTCATCGCTTGCAGGCTTTGCTCGTCGCCTTGGCCCGTGATCCTCTCTTGAGAATCACAGCTCCTTCGGTTATGTCGGGTGCAATAGGGCAAAGTCTGCAACATCCTCGGCTTCGAGATGCGTTACTCGCCGCATATCCGGAGCGGTTCAGTGAGAAGACGCTGCGATCGCTTGCTCAGAACTGTGCTTCGTCGTGGACCCAATCCGGGCACTTGTATGGATCTGTGAAAAAACTACGGCAACGAGTGAAGCCCACGGCTGCAACGGTTGCTTTTGCGACGCTCATTGCAACGGCCTCGGGTTTCGGAGGACCGGCCATTCTAAGCTCCGGATGGATAAGGATCATGGACCTCAAGCCCGAGCAGGCGCTGGACGCATTGCGACGCGCCGAAGCCATTGGCTTGGCCCGAGTTCGTTCAGCAGGGGATGTGATAGAGATCTCCGTTGGCCAGCCGATGGCACGTGCTCTAGAGGTGCCGGACCTTGAATACGTTTGAAGACATCCTCTCCGCATACAGTAAGCAGGTCCAGCTGCCGTGGGCAGAGGACACTCCTCCAACTGGTCGTGTCTGGGTGGTCTGGTACGACAAGTCGCTTCAAAGGCGCTTCACCGGTCGACTGGCGGAATTCGAGCATGTGACGCTCAAGGCGGGACATGGCTGGAGGCACGTTTCTCTCTCAAAGTGGTTCGGAACTAGGATTGCACGGCATGAATTTTTTGACGCATTGATTGAGCATCCCGAGGAACTAAGAGGCCTCCTTCCCGAGATAGAAGCCTCGCTAGTAGATGAACTAATGAATAGTTTGAGCTCTTGCACCAGCAATGATGTCCTTGCCGTTGACGGGTGCGGTGCACTGTTCGGAATTGCGCGAATCTCCAATTTGTTGAGACGCGTTGCCGACTCCATTCCCGGAAGACTGCTTGTCGGTTTCCCTGGAGCACACTCAGCCGGCGTTTACCGTCTTCTCGATGCACGAGACGGATGGAATTATCATGCCATCCCTATTCCCGGTGACCACCCATTCTAAAGGAGGGCCGTCTGCATGCTCAACCGTGAGACTTTCCTGACTGATCCCACCGAATACAGACTGGCTAATCAGGGAGTAGCAAAAATCTCCTTCCCACCGACCCCGGAAGCTATAGAAACGCTTCGCGGAGAACTTACTACCTTTGTGTGTGACGGCGCATACGCTGATGGCGTTTCACGCACGTTGGAGGCGTTCCTCGGCTCCATTGCTGGCGGGAGCAATGCTCCTGCGGTCTGGATTTCTGGCTTTTTCGGTTCCGGGAAATCTCACCTTGCGAGTATGCTCGCCGCCTTATGGACAAATTTGGAGTTTCCGGACGGAGCCGCTGCCGAAGGGTTGGTGCACCATCTACCTCCAGAGGTGTCAGCACCTCTTAAGGAACTTCGCATAGCGGCTCGGCGAGCGGGTGGCGTGGTTGCAGCTGGCGATACGCTTGGCACAGGTCCCTCGGATCCGGTGGAGGCTACGATTGGTATCGTTCTGCGGGCGGTTGGCTTGCCAAGCGATCTTCGTGCGGCGCAGGTGGCGTTCTGGCTGGCGGATCTCGGAATCCTTGATGTTGTTTCTGCTTCGCTCGGCGAAACATTTGACACCGACATTCGTAACTTCATCCTTTCCCCCCGGTTCGCTACCGCGGTTCTCGACGCAAAGCCCGAATTGGCGGATTCGACGAAAGAACTTAGAGACCAGCTCCTCTCACAGTTCCCGGAGCCTCCTGCGGTAACAGTCGACCTTCTTGAGACGATGGTCCGGCGAGCGCTGTTGGTGGGACGCACCGAACTGCCATTAACGCTCATTGCGCTCGATGAGGTGCAGCAATTCATCCGTCAGGATCCCAGCTTGACGTTGAAAATCCAGACAATGGCAGAACGGTTAGCAAGTCGTTTCGACGGTCGCGTTCTCTTGGTAGCGACCGGTCAACAAGCGCTGAGTCATGTTCAAGACCTCCAAAAGCTTCTCGATCGATTCCCCGTTCAAGTTGCACTCGGAGAAGCGGATGTGGATGCGGTCATCCGCAAAACTGTGCTCCGCAAGAATACGAGCTCTGAGGAACCGATCCGCGCGATGCTCAATGCAAATGCGGGCGAAGTCAGCAGGCACCTGCGCGGAAGTCGCTTGGCGCACACGGTGCAAGACGATGATGAGGCGGTTCTCGACTGGCCGTTGCTCCCGTCTCGTCGCCGCGTTTGGGAGTACATCCTACGCGAACTTGATCGGACCGGACTTGGCGGCACACTGCGAGGCCAACTGAGGACGACTCTCGATGCGGCGCGCACTTACGGCGATAGGCCGCTCGGCCATGCCGTGCCGGTCGACTTCCTGTATGGAAGATTCTCGACAGAGGCTTACAATGCCGGACTTTTGCCGAGTGAAACCCGAAACCGCATTGAAACACTGCAGGGAGGGACTGAAACAGATCACTTGAAGGCACGCATCTTGATGTTGGTTTACATGCTTGGTCGTATCGCTTCAGAGGCAGACCAACACGGCGTCCGTGCGAAGGCGGAGACCATCGCTGACCTCCTGGTTGTCGATCTCGCGGGAGAGGATGACCTGCGCGGCAAGGTGACGAAGTTATTGCAGGAACTTCAGTCCGATGGTGCCGCGATTGAGCTTGGTAGTGAGTGGCGGTTGCAAACGAAAGAGAGCGCCGAATGGGAAGCTGCCTATCGCAGTGAGGAGAAGGCCGTCCTGGCCGATCAGTCGGGAATGACGCGAATACGCCGCGAACTCCTCGAGGAAGAGATTGAGAACTCTTTGGCAGGTGCGGCGAGCGTGACACAGGGCGCCAGTCGTCAGCAAAGGCGTATTCGGCGCCTACGACCGGAAGACAAGGCGCCGGCCGATGGGATCCCGCTGCGGCTCAGGAACGGATGGAATGAAGACCTGAAGGCAGTAGAAAAGGAAATCGCGGCGGCATCGACATCCGACCCATCAGTTTATCTGCTGACGTCGCGCCACCCGACGCGAGACAATGAGCTGACGACGGGGCTCATGACATGGCGGGCTGCCGAGAACGTACTGCAGTTGCGAGGAGTCCCCCAAACCGACGCCGAGCGTGACGCCCAGTCTGCCATGCAATCCCGGGCGAGCAAGGCACTGGGTGCAGCCAAGGAGATTGTTCAAGAGGCCGTAGCAAGTTCCCGCGTGTATCAAGCGGGCGGAAAGCTGATCGCGGCGCCGCCCAATGAGGCGGTGAAGGCAGCAGCGGCCAATGCTCTTGCCCGTCTCTATCCGCAGTTCGCTGAAGGCGACCACGCAGGCTGGGACAAGGTTCGTAGCCGGGCGATGCGCAAGGACCCGGATGCCATAAAGGCGGTAGACCACGCCGGTGCGCCTGAGAGCCATCCGGTTTGCAAGGCGTTGCTGACCGAACTGGGACCTGGGCGAAAGGGCTCGGACCTACGTTCGAAATTTACTGCTCCGCCCTATGGCTGGTCTCAGGATGCCGTCGATGGGGCACTCGTCGTCATAGCCAATGCCGGTTTGGTGCGCGTGACCGGCGACGACGGGAAACCGGCTTCACTCTCTGATTTACCCCGGCAGAAGCTGGGCACATGCACGTACCGCGGTGAAACAACGGTCATCACGATTGAGCAACGCATGCCGGTGCGTGGATTGCTCACCGACGCAGGCATAACGTTTGAGAACAACCAAGAACACTTGGCGCTGACGGCACTCCTCGAGCGCCTCGAGGAGGCTGCGAGAATGTCGGGTAGGGAACCGCCCGCGCCGGAGCCGGAGAAGGTGCCGAACATCTCCTCATACAAGTCTCTGTCGGGCAATGATCTGCTTGCGGCGTTGGCAGCGGACGCAACGATACTACACGAGAAGCTCAAGGCATGGAAGTATTCCGCGCAGACGATCGCTGCCCGACTGCCGAATTGGCAATTGGCAGAACATCTTGTCACCTTGGGTGCCGTAGTTCAGCAGGGTGACCTTGACGATCTGCGAAGTGGGCGGCGCCTCCTTGCTGAACCGGATCCGGTGCCGCCACTGATTTCGGCATCTACGGAAACTCTGCGAGCAAAACTCAATGCCGCCCATGCAGATTGGAAAGCCGCTTGGCAGAAAGGCGAGCAGCGGCTCGCAGATGATCCTACCTGGGCCAAGCTGTCCCCGGAACAGAAGCACACAATCCGTCAGGAGTGCGGACTCCTGGTAGTGAAAAAGCCGACCGTGGATACACCAGAGGCAGTCGTCCAGGCGCTCACGCAACGTGGCCTGTCGGAATGGGAGAATGTGTCAAAGGCCTTGCTGATGCGGACCGAGGATGCACTGGAGACCGCTGCAGCGCTGCTGGAACCGAAGGCACATGCTGTCTCCCTACCTGGAGCGATGCTCAATTCGGAAGAAGAGCTCGATGAGTGGCTTAGCAAAGTTCGAGAGCGTGTCTTGAATGCTCTGGCCGAAGGTCCCGTGATCCCGAAGGTGTAACGCATGACCAACCGCTATTTGTCCACCGCTCTGCGTCGAGCACTAGAGAAGACGGTCAAGGACGCCCGCCTCATCGCCGAGGAAGGCGCTCGGGATGCCATCCGCCGCCTTGGCGTCGCTGACAGCAAGGCGCCGCCGTATCTGAACGATGACGAGAAGGATCTTCGCCGCCGCTTGCGCGCCCATGCACGAGCCCTGGGCGATGCGTTCTACAGGCCCGACGAATCGCAGGAGACGAAGCGGCTGGTCGAGGCTGCGGCCTATGCGCATTGGCACCGCATGCTTTTCGCGCGCTTCCTGGCGGAGCGCGGTCTGCTGCGATACCCGGAATACGATGTGCCGGTCTCGCTCGAGGACTGTCGAGAGTTGGCCGAAGTCGAGGGTCTGGCTGACCCCTGGATCATCGTGGAGCGCTACGCTGCATCCATGCTGCCTGGTGTGTTTCGGATCGACGATCCGGTGCTCTCGATCGAGCTCGACCCGGTTCAGACGCACGAACTGCACCAATCGGTCACCGGGCTCGATTCCGAAGTGTTCCAAGCCGAGGACAGCCTAGGCTGGACCTACCAGTTCTGGCGCGCAGCGGAAAAGGATTCTGTCAACAAGTCGGGTGTGAAGATCGGGGCGGCCGAGCTTCCCGCAGTCACGCAATTGTTCACCGAGCCCTATATGGTGCGATTCCTACTGCACAACACGCTAGGCGCATGGCGGGCGGGCAAGGTGCTAGCAAGCGATCCGATGCTCGCGCAGTCGGCGGCGGATGAGCACGAGTTGCGTAAAGCTTGTTCGTTGCCCGACTACAGCTTCGATATGTTGCGCTTCGTGCGTGATGGCGAGAATGGCCCATGGCGCCCTGTAGCGGGCACCTTCCCCGGTTGGCCGAAGGAGGCGAAGGCGGTCACCGTTCTCGACCCCTGTTGCGGTTCCGGACATTTTCTAACCGAGGCACTGGCCATTCTGGCGGCGTTGCGGAAGGCCGAGGATTGTCTGTGCCCGTCCGATGCCGTTGCGGCAGTGCTGCAAGAGAATCTTTACGGTTTGGAAATCGATGGTCGGTGTGTGCAAATCGCGGCATTCGCTGTGGCACTGACCGCATGGCGGATTGGCGGGTGGCAGCTTCTACCCGTCCCGCAAATCGCATGGGTGGGAGCTCCGCCTCCGCTGCCGAGAAGAGAATTTGTCGCCCTTGCTGGTGGTGATGCCGAATTGGAGTATGCATTCGCTTCGCTCCACGACCTTTTTGCGCAAGCTCCTGTGCTTGGAACGCTGCTTGAAGCCTCTGGTGTGGACATCTTCGAGGCGGAGAAGC
This sequence comes from Alphaproteobacteria bacterium, assembly GCA_965213815.1. GTDB lineage: Bacteria > Pseudomonadota > Alphaproteobacteria > SP197 > SP197 > SP197. The sequence continues at coordinate 361,250 of OZ243917.1, forward strand.
TAGGGGAAGTTGAACGTCTTCTGGACCCGCTTCTTGCGAGAGTACGCAGGGCCGAGCCAGAAGGAATGGAAGGTGTCATGGCAGCTCGGGGCATGGCTGATGCTGCGATGTTGCTACATAAGAAGTATACACTGCAAGCAACAAACGTACCTTACCTGGGCAGGGGTAAGCAGGCTCCGCAGCTGGCGAGATACATAGAAAAAAGGTTTGGTTCAGCGCGCGCCGATCTGGCTACAGCGATACTTGCTAGGATGAGGCATCTTTTGATTCATAATGGCACGATTTCAGCAGTAACTCCACAGAACTGGCTTTTTCTCGGCAGCTATCAAGAATTCAGAATCGAATTTGCAAAGCAATACGAGATTGATGCGCTTACTACGCTTGGACCAAGGGCGTTCAAAACGATAAGTGGAGAGGTAGTTAATGCTGCGCTCATCATAGTCTCGAAAACTGCGCCATCAGGCTTTGCAAGTTATGCCGGGATTAACTGCAACGACGGAAAAGATGCCGACGAAAAAGAAGCCAAGCTAGCTAGTGGACGAATTGCGATCATCGCACAAGAAGCGGTCTTCGCGAATGAGAGCAACAGAATCGCGGCCGTAGAGATCAACTCTCTGCCTAGTCTATCTCAGTACGCTGATGTTTATGTAGGGTTTCAAAATGGAGACACTCCTAGGTGGGTAGTGTTCTTTTGGGAAATTGCAGGATTTTACGACAAGTGGGAACCCTTTCACGCCACACCGGACGAAACTGCGGATTATTCTGGAATGAGACGAGCGGTGCCGTGGGGGCGAGGTGCCGGCCCTCTCGCTCGAAGTGAACAGGCGCTGATCAAGGGAAGGGAAGCTTGGGGAAAAAGCGGAGTATTGATTCGCCAAACACAGCCATGGCCAACCTCCATATACAATGGTGCGCTTTACGATCAAAGCAGCTCCGTCATCGTACCGAAAAACTCGAACGATTTGTTGTCAGTCTTGGCCTTTTGCAGAAGTTCAAAATACTCCGAGGCATTGCGTTCGATTGCAAATGCCATGAAGTTCACTAATTCAACTTTCACGAGTGTCCCATTTGACGCCAAGCTTTGGCGAGAGAACGCGAAGGGAATCTTCCCAGACGGATTACCTGCGCCTCAAACCGATGATCCCACACAGTGGATTTTTCATGGGCACCCTGCAGCCACGACCGCTGGGATGGCCTTGCATGTCGGCCTTGCACGCCTGTGCGGTCATCGTTGGCCAGCTGAAAGAGATCCGAACATGCACCTTTCCGATGAGGCACGCGGTTGGATTGCAAGATCAGGGGAGCTCCCGCCGGGCGACAACGACGGTTTGCTCGGCGTCGCCCCTGTTGCCGGAGAAAGGGCGCTTGTAGACCGACTACGCACTTATCTTGCCGCCGCGTTCAACGCAGAGTGGTCCGATGCATTGGAGTGCCGTTTGGTTGCAGAGGCGGATGAGACGCTCGACAAGAAGGCGGCCCGCGACGGTTCGCTCGAAGCTTGGGTGCGGGATCGCGCATTCCGCCAGCACTGTAACCTGTTCGGCCAACGTCCGTTCCTGTGGCACATTTCGGATGGGCTGAGGGACGGATTCTCAGTCTTCGCCCACTACCACCGCTTCGACCAAGCTAACCTGCGCAAGCTCGCCTACACCCTGCTCGGTGATTGGCTCGCCCGGGCCAAAGCTGAGAACAATGTGCTACGCTATGAAAGGGGCCGTGAACTGCAGCAGAAGCTGGAGAAGATCCTTGAGGGTGAGATGCCCTACGATATCTTCGTGCGCTGGAAATCGCTCGCCGAACTGCCGATTGGCTGGGATCCCGATCTGGACGACGGCGTGCGCCAGAACATCCGTCCCTTCATCTTGGCGGACGTTCTGAACCACAATCTGTCGAAAATCCTGAAGGACAAGGATCGCGGCAAGGATGTCGCCTCGGCCCCATGGTACGACCAGTTCAATGGCGAGCGGCGCAATGACCACCACACCACACTGGCCGAGAAGCGCACGGCGCACGAAGCGACAGTGGAAAGGGTGGAGGCGGCACAGTGACGACGCCGCTCGACGCCCTTGTCGCCGCCGTCCGAGATGCTGCGAGCTACAACTCTGAGGCCGAGGCGCCGCCGGAAGCAGTAGTGTGGTGCGATGCGAACCAGGAGTTCCTGCCACTCATTCCCGCGTTGCGCGACCAATTACCAGAGTTACTGACTTACGGCGATTTCGACGCAACGGCCCGGACCGGCCCAGCCGTCTGGCTGCGCGCCACATTGGCCGGGGCCGTTTCAAGTATGGACATTCCCGACAACGTTACGCCAATCGTCTATCTCCCTGGTGTCGGGCGAGAGACGCTGAAAAGCGCGGACGACTGCCCGGTTCTCCTGCAGCCGCTTGTCTGGTACACGGTAGCCGGTACCCTGTTCGGACACGTAAACGGGAAAGATTGGACTCTGCGCGGCTTCTTGACGTCCAGCCGCGGCCCCTTGAAAGTTGTTATTGCGGAGGACAATGCGACCCGCGCTGTTCTTGCGAAGGCCGCCCCGCGTTTCTGCAGCCGTCCCGTGGAAGATCTGCGCGGAAAGCTCTGGGATGCGGACCAGATGAACGCGCTACTCGCCCCGGACCTAGCCGCGAACATGCTTGACTGGATTGACGGTGCGTTCACAGGGGCGGTTGATTCGAACCGGTTTGCAGCCTTTGCCAGCATCGCGGTAAAGCAACTGAAGTTCGATCCGAACAAACTGTCTCCGCAGGATGCGGTGCGGCGATTGGCCAAACGCGAAGGCAGGTGGGCGGAGGTATGGGGACGATTTGCAGCGTCGACCGGATTTGAGGTAGTTGTCAACTATCTCCGTCAAGAGGAGCCCGAAACCCTATTCGAACACTCTGAAAACAGGGACTCATATCCGCGGCTGAACGCTTATGAAGAGGCGGAGCTGCGTGAGGCACTGCTTTCGCTCGCCGAATTGCCACACGAAGACGCGAAGAGACGGCTCGTTGAGCTTGACGACGAACATGCTTGGCGGCGAGAAACTGTCTGGGCGCGGCGCGGCGAAGCACCTTTGGCGCGGGCACTCGCTTACACCGCGAAGGTTGCGGTGGCAAAGCCGCTACCGAGTCATGATGGCAAGGCACTGGCCGAAGCATATGTAACAGAAGGTGCCGATGTCGACTGGGCCGCAATGTGCGCCTTGGCGGCGGCGCCGCGCGAAATCGACCGCGAGGCGGTTACCACGGCACTGCGCGCGGTCTATCTGCCTTGGGCTGAAGCCGGCGCGATGTCTCTTCAAGAACTCATCCGGATTGGCAGGGTGAAGCTCGCCACGCTGCCTGATGCCGAACAGGAAGCTACCACGATCTTGTTCGTGGATGGATTGCGAATGGACATCGCGCGCGAGTTGGTCCGTCGTCTTGAAGCAGAAGGTGTGAAAGTGTTGTTGAACTGGATGTGGTCTGGATTTCCAACCGTAACCGCGACGTGCAAGCCAATGGTCTCGCCCGTAGCGGCCATTTTGGAGGGACCGCCATCCACTTCCGATGTCTTGCCACTCTCTCCGGACGGCAAGCCGGCGACGAAGCCCGTGCTCTTCAAGCTTATGGAAGCTCAAGGGTGGGAGACCGGCAGCTCCCTTTTACCCGATACGAAGCTCTGGTCGGAGACCGGACGCTTCGACGAAGAGGGACATGCGCTCGGCGCACGCCTCGCCGAACGCCTCTCGGCCGGTATCCGAGATACGGTCGATCGCATCGTTCAGTTGGCACGGTCTGGGCGTAGCCTCCGCGTGGTCACCGACCACGGATGGGTGCTGATGCCCGGAGGGCTACCTCATGCCGCGCTTGATGTCGGATTGGTAGAGCCGCACGGTAAACGAACACGTTGTGCCTTGGTGAAGGCAAAAGCAGAGACTTCCTATTTACAGATTCCTTGGACGTGGAACCCCGGCGTCTGGGTGGCGACGGCGACAGGAGTGCGTTCTTTCTTTGCGAACTACGAATACGCGCATGGGGGTGTGAGCCCACAGGAATGCATCATTCCCGTCCTCGAAGTGGCAAGTGACAGCGCAAAGCGAACGATCTCCATCCTGCAGGCGAAGTGGGAAGGGCTACGCCTTCGTATTCAGGTCGAGAATGGAGCCGACTCCAATGCCGATCTGCGTCTCGGTTCGGAGACTAGCGGACCAAGCTTGATCAAGGGAGGTCGGGTTCTGGACGAACAGGGACGCACTTCATTTCTGGTGAGCGACGAACATGATGGAGAGATCGCATGTATCGTCGTTTTGGACGACGACGATCGCGTACTAGCCCACCGTATGTTGACGGTCGGGGGAGAACTGACGTGATCGAGCTCGACGAACTGGATCAAAGGGCGGCGGAAGTTTTTCCTGGGTACATCGTACGCAAGGACTTGGTACGCCGTTTTCGTGGCCAGTTCCCGGTTCCGACCTATGTGGTCGAGTTCATGCTTGGCCGCTACTGCGCCAGCACGGTGCCAGAAGAGATTGAGGAAGGTCTCGAAATGGTGCAGGCGCAGCTTTCCGATAGGACAGTGCGGGCCGGCGAAGAAGAACTGTTCAAGTCCAAGGCACGCGATCGTGGCTCGGTGCGCGTCATCGACATCATTACCGCCCGGCTCGATGCCAAGACCGACAGCTACCTAGCAACTCTGCCGAGTCTCCGCCTCAACGATGTGCGTATCTTGGACAAGTTCGTTCTCGATCACGAACGAATGCTAACGGGCGGCTTCTATGCCGAGGTCGAACTGGGCTATGACGCCACTATCGCGCAAGAGAAGGGCGGTAGGCCGTTTGAGGTCCTAAATCTCCGTGAAATTCAACTATCGACACGCGACATTCTGGACAAGGTCGCCGCCGGCCGATCGATCCTGAGCACCCGAGAGTGGAAGGACTTCCTCCTACGCAGTATCGGCCTTGATCCGCCCGCGCTCAGCGGCCGTGCACAGGATGCAATCCTGCTTCGCATGGTGCCGTTCGTGGAACGGAACTACAATCTCGTGGAGCTCGGTCCACGTGGCACAGGCAAGAGCCATCTCTTCCAGCAAGTCTCCCCCTACGCCCACCTCGTTTCAGGGGGCAAGGCTACGGTTGCTCGTATGTTCGTTAACATGGCCAACGGGCAACGTGGCCTTGTTTGCCAGTACGATGTCGTCTGCTTTGACGAGGTCTCTGGGATTTCCTTCGATCAAAAGGATGGCGTCAACATCATGAAGGGGTACATGGAGTCGGGCGAGTTTTCTCGCGGCCGGGAGAGCATTCGCGCCGAAGGCAGCATCGTGATGGTCGGCAATTTCGATGTGGACGTGCAGCATCAGCAGCGGGTGGGGCACCTATTGGGGCCTATGCCGTCGGAGATGCGGAATGACACCGCTTTCATGGACCGCATCCATTGTTACTTACCGGGGTGGGAAGTCCCGAAGATAAGTAAGAAGCTATTCACCGACCGCTTCGGCCTGGTCAGTGACGTACTCGCGGAATGCTTCTCTCGTCTTCGTTCGCAGAGTCGAGTGAATGTACTTCAAGGGCGGGCGCATTGCGGCGGCGCGCTCTCCGGGCGAGATCAGAACGCCGTGAACAAGACTGTGTCCGGTTTGTTGAAGCTTCTATATCCGGATCCCACTGTTACCGTGCCCGACGATGACCTTGAATGGGCGGTAAGGCTTGCCTTGGAAGTACGCCGTCGTGTGAAGGAACAACAAAAGCGCATCGGATCGGCAGAGTTTCGCAACACACAATTCAGCTACGTGATGGGTTTGGACGGCGTCGAGAAATTCGTGTCCACGCCAGAGCTACAAAGTGAGAACAGCATCGGTTCCGACCCACTGACGGCCGGTCAGGTTTGGGCGATCAGCGCCGGCGGTCAGGGCGATGGCAGAGGGTTGTTCAGGATCGAGGTGACGGAAGGCCCCGGTGGCGGTGTCCGAATTCTGAACCAGTCTCCACCGCGCCCTTTCCGGGAAAGCGCGAGTGTCGCTGAGCAACACCTCTACGCGAGGTCGAGGGAGCTCGTCGGCGAGCGCAATCCGCGCGAGCATGAATTTGTGCTGCAACTTCGTTCGTTCGACGCAGCCAAGGGCGGCGAACAGCTTGGTGTCGGCGTCCTCGTCGGTCTTTGCTCCGCGTTACTTGGCAAGCCGTTGAAAGGTGGTCTCGTTGTTTCCGGCGGAATCACCTTGGGCGGCAGCATCGAACCCATTCATAATCCAGTCGACGTCGTAGAGTTGGCCATGGAAAAGGGAGCCAACGCCGTACTCGTACCCGTGTCCAGTCGACGAGCGCTGATCGATCTATCGGATGACGTCGTGACGAAGGTCCAGGTCCTTTTCTATGCCGATGCACCAGACGCACTTCGCAAGGCGCTGCACGAATAATCGTGTATTCCGCCGGGATGCAAATCAAATAAAACCGTGCTCAATCAATATTTTCCTTCTCGACGGTGATCCAACCGGGATCCGCTTCGCACAGATCTCCATGTCTACAATTCAGTGTCAATTCCGACTGAATACTTCTCACTTTTGCCGATTGAAAATCTCTCACTGGGGCTGGGTGCAGCTGTGGGCAACTGGCCCGCCGCAGCGACCGCCAAGAGTCTGGCGGCGGGGGGCCAGTTATCCACAGCGGGCGGTCCGCGCCGTTCCTGAATCCGGTTTGCCCGGCGGTCATGCCGCGGCCCTCTTGCGGCGACGCTCCTGGCTGGCCTGCAGCAGGTTCTGATGATCGCGCATGCGATAGCTGTTCCCGCGGATGTTGACGATGTGGCAGTGGTGGACCAGCCGGTCGATCAGAGCTGCCGCCATGATCTCGTCACCGAGCACGCGGCCCCAGTCCTCGAAGCCCTTGTTGGAGGTGAGCACGGTCGAGGCTCTCTCGTGACGGGCGTTGATGAGCTGGAAGAAGAGCACGGCGCCGTCCTGGTTGACGGGCAGGTAGCCGATCTCGTCGACGACGAGGAGGGCCGGATAGGTGAGCACGCGCAACCGGCGCGACAGGTTGCCGGCGGCCCTGGCTTCGGTGAGGGAGTCGATGAGCCCGGCGAGGGTGCCGTAGTAGACGCGCCGGCCGGCTTCGGCTGCGGCGATCGCCAGGCTTATGGCCAAATGAGTCTTGCCGACCCCTGGCGGGCCAAGCAGAATCACGTTCTCGCGGCGGTCGAGGAAGCCGAGTTCGTGCAGGCTCTCGATCTGCTCGCGCTTGATGCTGGGCTGGAAGGCGAAGTCGAACTGGTCGAGTGTCTTCACCGCCGGCAATCGCGAGGAACGCATGGCGGTCTGGAGCCTGCGGTTGTTGCGCAGCACGATGTGGGCGTTCAGCAGCTGCTCGATGGCCTCGGCCGCTGTGATCGTGCCACCGTCGGCCTCCGACAGGATGCCGTCGACGGCCTCCAGGGCACCGGGCATCTTGAGGTCGGCCAGCATCGCCCGCAGGCGGTCGCGGCGGCTTGGCGCCGGGGGCTTCATTGCAGTGCCTGCGCATAGACGCTGAGCGGCCGCCGCTCGACCTCCACGGTCGCCGGGACGTGCCGCCGTGCGGGTTCTGGAGCCTGCCGGAGGCCGAGACGCCGGTAGGGGCTGTTGGCCAGGGGCCGCAGCACCGCACGCTCGTCACGCTCGAAGCGCTCGACGGGGCGCTCCCCCGTGGTGCCGTGTCGGCGCACGTTGGCCGTGGTCTCGAGCCAGTGCGATGCCTGTGCGTTGAGATCGTCGTCGTTGGCGAACTCCCGGCCGTAGAAGAAGCTCTCACGGATGTAGCGGATCGGGCGCTCGACCTTGCCCTTCGTCTTCGCCCGGTAGGGCCGGCAGGAGCGGGGCAGGAAGCCCCAGTGCGCGGCGAAGCGCGAGAACTCCTCGTTCAGCACCAGGCCGCCACCGGCGCAGCGATCGTCGGACAGCACCACAGCCCGCATCTGGTCGAACAGCAGCTCGTCAGGAACCCCGCCGAACGTCTCGAAGGCGCTCTCCAGGCCTTCCATCAGGACCGGCATCGTCTGGCGGGAGTAGAAGCGCAGCCACAACAGCCGGGAGTAGCCGAGCACGACCACCAGGGCATGGCGGCGGCCCCAGGGAAGGCGGAACGTCCCGAAGTCCACCTGGCCCTGGCGCCCTGCCGGTGTCTCGAAACGAACGACCGGTTCAACCGGCTCGCGCGGTCGCGTCGCACGCACGTAGTCACTCACCCGGGAGTAGCTCCCCGGATAGCCCGCGGCGCGAACCTCGTCGAACAGACGCTTCGCCGACAGCTTCGGGAACGCCTCGAGACGCGCGTCGATGACCGCCTTGTAGGGATCCAGCTTGTGAGCCACCGGTGATCGCGGCGAATACCCTGACCCACCGGCCTCGAGATCCCGGTCCAACTGGCCGGTCTCGATCCAGTAGTGGATCGTCCGACGGTTCACTCCAAAGCGTCGCGACAGCTCTGCCTTCGAAACGCCCTGGTCCAGATAGTGCTTCAACAACATCCGAGTCTCCCATCCGTACATCTGTGCGCCACTTCCCGCTCTGTTGGCTTCGCCAACAGAGCGGCCCAGCGCACCCTCAGCGACAACCCCAAAGTGAGAAATTTTGGGTCGGCACAAATGGGAAACTTACAGTCGGCGCTAACAATTCAGACGGTCGCCTTCCGCCGCAACCAGTTTCGGCGCGTGCTCGAGGTCTTCTCCGAGATCGAACGGCCAGGCGTCTACATTCTGATCGGCACTGACGAGAACGAACCGGATAGGCAGTTCGCCTACATCGGCGAGTCGGAAGACGTCGGCAAGCGACTTTACATACCATAACTCGAATGAGACGGGGCGCAACTCGAAGGGTTTCTGGACGGACACGATGGTTCTGATCAGCAAGGACGAAAACTTAACCAAGAACCATGCGCGATACGTTGAGTCATGCCTGATCCGTAGCTTGCAAATTCCAGCGGTATTCGAACGCAGTAACCAGAGTTATCCGAACGATGATTCCAGAGCATCCGAACGGTAGTTCCAGGAACATCCGAACGCCGGTCCGATGTTGTCTTCGGACCGGGGTTTCATGTTCAGGATGGGGTTCTTGCGACCAGGGCCGCCGGGCAGGGCTCGGGCGGTTCTCCGTCATCGGTTCCGGTACACTTTTTCCATCGACCAAGGTGGAAGAGGGTGACGAGCGATGAGGAGAACCGACATGCAGAGTCACTGCTGTCCCACAACACCTCGCGCGTCACCCGCGGCGACCGATAGGCCCGCCCGGTCTTCTGGTTCTTCAGCGCCTGTGCCATGTCCGCCAGGTCCGGCTCCAGCCAGGCCGTCTTGCCCGTCTGCCTTGGCGGATAGAGAAGACGGCGCAGGTCCCCGGCCGCCACACCATCCGGCAGCGGCCATGACAACCCCGCCGCCACGGCCCGTGCCTGGACATGCGACACCGTACCGGTGCTCACCCCGGTGCTGAGCGCAATCTCCTTGCGCGTCAGGGCGCCGTCCTCGCTCAAGCGCAGCAGAATATCTCCCATCTTCACCATGTCGGTTCTCTCCATCTGAACGATCCCTCTTGCTGCAGAACAAGAAGGAACAGCATGATCGGATGGGAACCGACGCCACCGGCCACAACGCTGCGAAACCGGAAAAACTCTGACGGGAAACGATCCACAGGCCACTCGGCCAGCACCCATGCAGTTGCTGCAAACCGCCACGCTGACACGCGACATCCGCTGCGACTCGGGCCGGCCGAACCCGCCCCGGTCACCGCCACATCACGCGCTACAGTGGTCGGTCAAGTCCGTCGGACTCGCGGTCAAGTAAAATCGGATTCACGGTCAAGTGCCGCCGGATTTTGCACCCGCCTCGACGCGAAGCAGAATCGCAGCGCGAACTTCCTTCCGGCTCGGTCGACCGCTTCTCCGACGAGCCCGACGGCGAAGGCGCCTGGCACATCAAGTGTTGTGATGAGTATCGGTGGCGGGATGGCCTGGTTTGCAGAAGTCCGGGGCAACCCTGTTCCCTCATCGGTCCTGATGGCGTCGATGACCCGATAGTTTGTGAAACGCCTGGAGAGATTTGCCCGGGATCAGGGTGACGCTGAGTCTATCGTTCCCTTGGTGAAGGATGTGCGTCAGGACTGGTCAAACTCGACTGGCTTGGAAACCAGCATGACCTGATGGGCGGTTTCACAAGGACTTCAAGCAGTCTTCCTACTGCGCGGTCGGCCCCCTTTGGCGCCATTCTTCCGGGATGCTGCGGCCTTGACAGACGTCCTGGAGCCTCCCGCCATGCGCGCCCATTCCCTGGCCATCCAGGTCCGGGTTCCGAACACGCCTGCGACAAGGGCAGGGACATTGAGGTCGGCATCGATAGCGGGCCAATGCAGATTGAAGCCCGCTCCGTCCACCCTGACATCAGACAGTGCTTCATCGTCCGCGCCCTGCAATTCCTCGGCAAGATGTGCGGGAAAAATGAACGTGCAGTCATTCGCAAGTTCAACCACCACGCGACCTGTCTCGCGGTCATATGACGCCGAGGCAGCGCGAGGTTCCCTCTCCATCTTCTCGTCGCCGCGATCCGTGGCAGCCCGGAACGCAGCATCACTCAGTTCGGCCATGGATACGCTCCCACTCTTGAATGAAACGGTCGCGGTGCACTGTGACTTCGGCAAGCAGGTTCCGCATGTCGGACTTCTTGATGCCAACAACCTCCAGGTGGCCGGTTGTTCCAGGCGGATGGATCTTCGCCGGACCTGGTCCAATGAGCCGAAACCACAACCATGGATCAGCATAACCTATCCGTTGGGTTTTGTGAGTGGTTGAGGCACTCTTGACTCAGCAAACATCAGCGCCGACATCATCTGAACGCAGTTCAGACGAGCAAGACAGCCTTCAAGCTTCGGGTTGGAGCCGCAACCGGCAAGGCTGCTGAAGGACAGTCTGTCCTACCACTCGGGGCCTCTCTGGACGGAGTCGGGACTGCTGCTGGTGAGGTCGCCAAGGAGGTCGCTGACGAAATCGGTGAAGTCACTGGTGGCGGGAGGGGCATGATCGACGAGCCTCAGGGCGGGCTTTCCGGCGAGGGCTTCGGTCATGTAGGTGGCCCAGATGCGGGCCGGCAGGCTGCCGCCGGTGACCCTGCCGGTGGGGCTTCCGTCGTCGTTTCCCAGCCATACGCCGGTCACGTACTGACGGGTGAATCCGATGAACCAGGCATCACGAAAATCCTGGCTGGTGCCGGTCTTGCCTCCGGCTGGCCAGGCAATCTGTGCCGCGCGGCCGGTGCCGTCCTCCATGACCCTGGCGAGCATCGCGGTCATCGAGGCGTGGACGGCCGGTTCAATGAGGCGGGGTGCGGGCAGGGTGTGGCGCCGGTAGAGGACCTCGCCTGACGACGTGCGGATTTCCCGGATCACCCAGGGCCAGGTGGCCAGGCCCTGGTTGGCCATGGTGCCGTAGGCGGCGGTCATCTCAAGGAGGCTGAGTTCCGTTGTTCCCAGCGCCAGACTCGGGACCTCCGGCAACTCGCGGTCGATGCCGAGGCGATGCGCGACCTCGATGACATGCCCAATGCCGATCCTCCAGGCGGTGTCGGCGGCCACTGTGTTGACCGAACCGGCGAAGGCATCGGCGAGCGTCATCACGCCCTCGTAGCGGTCGCGGAAGTTCCCCGGACTCCAGCCGTTGATCGTCACCGGGCGATCCTCCACGACGGTGTCGGGAAGCCAGCCGGCTTCGAGCGCCGCCAGGTAGACGAAGAGCTTGAAGGCCGAACCGGGCTGCCGGTAGGCGTGCACGGCGCGGTTGAACTGCGTGTGGCCGTATCCCGAGCCGCCGACCATGGCGAGGATGGCGCCGTCGGGGGCCATGGAGACGATGGCGCCTTCCGCCGGCCCGCCGTCGGCGAGACCGGAAACCAGCGCGTTGCCGGCCTTCTCCTGGAGCGTCGCATCGATGGTCGTTGCGATGATGAGGTTGCGGGTGGCCACCCCGATGTACTCGGATGCCCGTGCCGTCACCCAATCGGTGGCGTAGCGTGCATCCCCGCCGGGCTTGCTGTCCATGGCCAGCACCAGGGGTGTCGCCTTTGCCTTGCTGGCCCGTTCCCGGTCGATGAGACCGGCGTCCACCATGCTGTCGATGACGGTGGTGGTGCGGGCGATGGCGCGCCCCGGGTTGTTGAAGGGATTGTCGCGCGAAGGCGCCTTCAGGAGGCCGGCGATCATGGCCGACTCACCCAGGGACAGTTCTCCTGCCTTCTTGCCGAAGTAGCGGTGCGATGCGGCGGCGATGCCAAAGGCGCCGGCCCCGAGATAGGCCCGGTTGAGATAGATGGCGAGAATCTCCTCCTTCGTGAACTTGCGTTCCAGCCAGAAGGCCAGCAGCACTTCCTGGATCTTGCGCTTGAGTGAGCGTTCCGGTGTCAGAAAGACGTTCTTGATAACCTGCTGGGTGATGGTGCTGCCGCCCTGGACCACCTCCCCGGCGCGCAGGTTGACGACAAGGGCGCGCAGAACGCCGAAGATGTCCATGCCGCCATGGTCGAAGAAACGGCGATCCTCGGTGGCGATGACGGCTGTCACGAGATCCGGTGGCAGACGGTCAAATGGAACGATCTCGCCGCGAAAATCGCCATAGGTCGCGAGAATCCTGTCGCTGGAATCAAGAACGGTCACCGAGGGTGCCCGGTCGCTGATGAGGAGGTCCGGATCGGGAAGATCGAGGGCGTACCAGCCGACAAGGGCCCCGGCGAGGACGGAGCTCCAGATGGCGGCGATGATGGACCAGCGCAGGACAACGGCGATCAGGCGCACGGGATGGCGTTTCTTCATCTCGGGTCAGGCGGCGGCGCCCGGCTAGACGTCCAGGTTGGTCACCTTCAGGGCATTGGACTGGATAAAGAGGCGGCGTGGCTCGACGACATTGCCCATGAGGGTCTCGAAGAGATCGTTCGCCTCGTTGGCGTCCTTCACGGTCACTCTGAGCAGCGCCCTGGCATCGGGATCAAGGGTGGTCTCCCACAGCTGATCGGGGTTCATTTCGCCAAGGCCCTTGTAGCGCTGGATCGAGGCGCCGCGCTGGGCCAGCTGACGCACCAGATTGACGAGGTCTCCCGGCCCTGCGACAGGGTGACGGCGCTCCCGGCGTTCGAGGACGCCGGGCCGCGCAAAGAGGTCCTGAAGCGAGGGCGCCATGGCGTCCAGCGCCATCGCCTCCCCGGAGCGCACCAAGCCTGCGGTGATACGATGGGTCTCGGTGACACCGCGAACGGTCCGGCTGAAGACGGCCCCGCCCTGGCCATCGGTCTCGCCGCTCCAGCCGCCGTCTCCATCCCCCTCGTCGAGACGCTGTGCCATCTCGGAGGCCCGGCGGTTTGCTTCTCCGGCATCCGCCAGATGACGCGGCGACAGGAGGCCGGCGATCGCCGCCCGTTCGGCGATGGCGATCGGCAGATGACGGCCCAGGGGTTGCAGCAGCGCTGCCGCACGCCGCGCCAGCCGCACCATCTCGTCAAGTTCGGCCCAGGCAATCTGGCGTCCGTCGTGGTGGTGAAACACGCACTCCTCACGGGCGATGCCCAGGAGATGGTCGTCGAAGGCCTGCTCGTCCTTGAGATAGACCTCGCTCGAGCCACGCTTGACCTTGAAGAGCGGCGGCTGTGCGATGTAGAGGTACCCCGCTTCGATGATCGCGGCCATATGGCGGAAGAAGAAGGTCAGGAGAAGCGTGCGGATGTGGGCACCATCGACGTCGGCATCGGTCATGATGACGATCCTGTGGTAGCGGATCTTGCCGATGTCGAAGTCCTCGGCGATCCCGGCGCCCAGAGCCATGATCAGCATGGCGACCTGTTCGGAGGACAGCATCTTGTCGATGCGGGCGCGTTCGACGTTGAGAATCTTGCCCCTGAGCGGCAGGACAGCCTGGTTGGAACGATCCCTTGCCTGTTTGGCGGATCCCCCTGCGGAATCGCCCTCGACGATGAAGAGTTCCGACTTGGCAGGATCCTTTTCCTGACAGTCGGCGAGCTTGCCCGGCAGATTGCCGATATCGAGAGCGGTCTTGCGGCGCGTCAGTTCGCGGGCCTTGCGCGCCGCCTCGCGCGCCGCCGCGGCCTCGATGCACTTGGAGACGATCGTGCGGGCGTCCGCCGGGTGTTCCTCGAACCACTGTCCCAGGCGATCGTTGACGATCTGCATGATGACCGGATGCACTTCGGAGGACACCAGCTTGTCCTTGGTCTGCGAGGCGAACTTGGGATCGGGAATCTTGCACGAGACCACGGCGGTCAGTCCCTCGCGCATGTCCTCACCGGAGATCGACACGCGATCACGCCTGAACAGTCCGTTGGCCGAGGCATAGGCCTGGACAGTGCGGGTCAGCGCATTGCGGAACCCTGCAAGATGTGTGCCGCCGTCACGCTGCGGAATGTTGTTCGTGAAGCACAGCGTGTTCTCGTGGTAGGCATCCGTCCACTGCATGGCGACCTCGACGATGATGTCGTCGCGATTGTCGCTGAAGCAGATCACATCGCCGTGAAGACCGGTCTTGTTGCGGTCGAGCCAGGTCACGAACGCCCTCAACCCGCCCTGGTAGAAGAACTCCTGGGCGTGCCGTTCAACGGTGCGAAGATCCTCGAGACAGATGCGCACGCCTTGATTGAGGAACGCCAGTTCACGCAGCCTGTTCTCCAGCACTCCGGTGTCGAATTCGGTCTTCGAGAAGGTGGCGGGCGACGGCGTGAATGTGACCTTTGTGCCCGTCTTTGTGGTCGACCCCCGAACCGCCAGGGGTGCGTCGGCGACCCCTTCGGCAAAGTGCAGGACATGTTCCTCGCCATCGCGCCAGATGATCAGTTCGAGACGGGAAGACAGGGCATTGACCACCGACACCCCCACCCCGTGCAGCCCGCCGGAGACCTTGTAGCTGTTGTGGTCGAACTTTCCGCCAGCATGCAGGCGGGTCATGATGACCTCGGCGGCAGACACCCCTTCTTCGGCGTGAATGTCGGTGGGAATGCCGCGCCCGTTGTCTTCGATGGTGATTGACCCACCGGGGTTGAGCATGACCGAGACCGTGTCGCAGTACCCGGCAAGAGATTCGTCGATGGCGTTGTCGACCACCTCGAAGACCATGTGATGGAGACCTGTGCCGTCGTCGGTATCGCCGATGTACATGCCTGGCCGCTTGCGCACCGCATCGAGCCCTCTCAACACCTTGATGGCGTCGGCGCCGTACTCTTCGCCGGCTGCCTGCCGTTCGGAGGCAAAGGAGTCTTCGTTCATGCTGCTGCCCTCACGTCGAGGCCTCCGGTCGCGACATGGAAGAACAGGGCCTTGCGGTCAAGGCATGCGAACAGGTCCCGATCGGTCCCCGTCATCCACGCCTGAAGTCCGAGGTCCAGGATCAGCGCGAGGAGCGATTCGCGGGCGGTGCTGTCGAGATGGGAGACCACGTCGTCGAGCAGCAGGACGGGTGCGCGGCGTCCGCTCGCGAGGCGGGCCGACGCCATCAGGATGGCAATGACCAGAGCCTTTTGCTGGCCCGTGGAGCACAGGGCGGCCTCCATGCCGGCCTCGATGTGGTGCACGATGAGATCCATGCGATGGGGCCCTTCGCCGGTCATGCCCTGTTCCGCATCGCGCGGCCGCACTGCCGCGAGACGATCACGGAACCTGGCCTCGACATCGACGGCCGGCATGTCGGTGATCCAGGTCTCGACGAGGCCGTCGAGGTCGAGGGTGGCTCCGGGAAAGGGCGCGATTCCGGCAGCGAGGACCGGCGCCAGGGCATCGCGGAACTCTCGTCGGGCCGCGGCGACGGCAACACCGGTTTCGGCCATGGTGCCCTCGAGCGCGGCAAGCCACGCGGTGTCGCGTCTCATGTCGCGCAACAGGCGCAGACGTTCACGCATGGCGCGCTCATAGGTGCCGATGCGGCGGGCATGCAGCGGGTCATGGACGCACACCATGCGATCGAAGAAACGGCGGCGATGCTGCGCCGGTTCGCGGAACAGGCCGTCCATGGACGGAGTGAGCCACATCAACGACACGATCTCGGCGAGCGGCGCCTGACCCTTGCAGGACTCGCCATCGATCCGCACCAGACGGCCTCTCGCGTCGTCATCTCCGGATGTGCCGGTGCCGACCCGCGTGGTCGCATGACCGACGGTGATGTCGGCCACCACGGACCACGCACCGGTGCCTTCACGGCGCGGTATGTCGGCAAGCCTGGCGCCAAGAAGCCCACGGCCCGGCGCCAGAAGGGACGCCGCTTCGAGGAGATTGGTCTTTCCCGAACCGTTGGCCCCGGTCAGCACCACCGGATGAGGCCCGGCCTCGATGTCGAGATGTTCCCACGAGCGGAAGTCCCGCAGTCTGAGACGTCTGATGAAGGGATCGCGCCTGACGCCCGTTGTTCTTGTCACCGTTGCGGAGCCTAGACCCTGAGCGGCATCAGGACATAGAGTGTCCGGTTATCGTCGGCATCACGCACGATGGCCGGAGAGGAGTCGCGAGACATGACCACCAGCATGACGTCGCCATCAAAATTCTTTGCCATTTCAGAAATGTAGCGAGCGTTGAAGCCGATTGTCATGGGTGGCCCCTCATAATCGACTTCGAGCTCTTCTTCTCCCGTGACACCCTCGAGATTGCTGGCGGACACCTGCAGGCGGCCGGTTGAGATATCGAGTTTGACGGGTCGTCCCTTGTCCGTGGTCGTGATCACGGACATGCGGTCGGTGGCCCGCACGAACATGTCCTTGGAGACCTTCATGACCCTGTCGTTGTCGTCGGGTATCACCTTCTGGTAGTTCGGATAGGTGCCGTCGATGAGCTTGGACGTCATCTGGATGGTGCCGGACTGGAAGCTCAGCTTGCGCTCCGCCACATCGATGTGGATGTCTTCATCAGCGGTGTCGATCAGGCTGCGCAGCACATGGATGGTCTTGTTGGGAACAATGATTCCCGGCATGCCGTCGGCGCCCTCGGGCTGCTCGGTATCCACCCTGGCGAGGCGGTGGCCGTCCGTGGCGACGGCGCGCAGCACAGGCCCGCCGTCGCCCGTTGTCGCGTGGAAGAAGACGCCCTGGAGATTTTCCCGGGCGCCCTCCACGAGGGCCGCGAAATGCGTGCGGTCGAGAAGGCGCCGCAGGTCCGTTGCCGGCAGGGAAAACCCGTGACTGAAGGCCGTTGCCGTCATCAGGGGGAAATCCTCGGGCGGCAGGCCGGCGAACTCGAACTGCGTGGGCCCGCAATGGATCGACAGTCGCCCGCTCACCTGGTCGCGTTCAAGGGCAACCTGGGCGCCATCGGGAAGGGTGCGGCAGATGTTCTGGAGCAGGAACGCAGAGGCCGTTGTGGTGCCTGGCGTGGTGACATCGGCGGCGAGGTTCTGCACCACCTCAAGGTCCATGTCGGTAGCGGTAAGACGGAGTTTCTGCTCGTCCGCATCGAGTCTGACATTGGCGAGAACGGGTATGGTGCTGCGCCGCTCGACGACGCTGTTGGCGTGCGTCAGCGCCGTCATGAGGGCGCTACGTTCAACAACAAGTTTCATGGACCAGTATCCCTGCCGGCTGGCTGTCGCGCCACCAATCTAGCAGGAAGCGGCATGCATGCGCCACAACGTCCCTGTGTTCCCCAAATCAGCGGCCCGGTTGACCCAGCAGATGCTCGAGGGTCTCGACATCCTCGGCCAGGGCTGGATCCTTCGCCTTGAGTTCCTCGATCTTGCGCACGCCGTGCATCACCGTCGTATGGTCGCGGCCGCCAAACCTGCGGCCGATTTCCGGCAGGCTGCGGTTGGTCAGGCGCTTGACGAGATACATGGCCACCTGACGAGGCCTGGCGATGGCCCTCTCCTTGCGGCTCGACAGCATGTCCGCCAGACGCAGTTTGAAATGGTCCGCCACGACCTTCTGGATCTCCTCCACCGTCACCCGCCGTTCCTGGGCGCGCAGCAGGTCGCGCAGCAGGTCGCGGGTCGAATCGAGGGTCACCGGATGGCCCACCATGTGGACATGGGCCACCACCCGGTTGAGAGCGCCCTCGAGTTCGCGGACATTGGACGTGATGGCGGTGGCCAGGAATTCAAGCACATCCGCCGGCACCACATCCTGCGGGTCGATGCCGGGCCGCTTCTCGCCGATGCTGTGAACCAGCTTGCTCTTCAGGATGTCGAGACGCAGCGCGTAGTCGGCCGGACGCAGCAGGGCCACCACGCCGCCGTTGAGGCGGGACCGCAGACGCTCGTCGATCCCCTCGAGATTCGATGGCGCACGGTCGGCGGTGATCACGATCTGCCGGTTGAGGTCGGCAAGGGCATTGAAGGTGTGGAGGAACTCCTCCTGTGTGGACGACTTGTCGGCAATGAACTGGATGTCGTCGATCATCAGGACATCCACCGACCTGAACTCGTTCTTGAACGCCATCGTGTCCTTGAAACGAAGGGCGTGCACGAAACGCGTCATGAATTTCTCGGCCGACATGAAGAGACCCTGACGCTCCGGCCGCCGGGTCCGGATCCGCCAGGCGATGGCGTTCATGAGATGGGTCTTGCCCAGTCCGACGCTGCCATAGAGATACAGCGGGTTGTAGGACACCCGGTTGCTGTCGGCGACGTCCATGGCGGCGCGATGGGCGAAGTGGTTGGTCTCGCCGATCACGAAGTTCTCGAACGTGAACCGCGGATTGAGCTGGGTCGCGGCGCCGGCCACGTCCCGCGAAACCCGGTTCAGGCCGTCAGTGGCCCCGGGACGGCGCTGCAGGGGACGGATTTCCCGGGTCTTGGGACGGCGCTCGGGAACGCCGACGGTGATGGTGATATCGGTGATCTCGTCGCTCTCACCGCACCACAAGTCGCGCAGGCGCTCGCCACAGCGCGACATGACCCACTTCTTCATGTTGTCACCCGGGACCCGCAGCACGACCTTGGTCCCCGACACGCCGTCGAGACTGAGAGGCCGCAGCCACGTCCTGAAGGCTGCTTCCCCGAGTTCGGCCCTCAGTCGCGAGCGCACACGCTTCCACTGGTCCTCGACAAGGGCAGAGCGCTTCAGCTGTCTGGCGGCCATCAGTTCGGCCTCCTGGTCGACCCATTCAGGCCCCGAACTTTCCAACACATTGTTTTTTCATCCATTTTTGTGGCGCCCATCGACAAAATACCCCTCGACTCTGAGCCAGACATGTTCCGGTTGTTCCGGTGTTCCGCCCTAGCCCCTCGCTCAAGGCCCGCCGGCGGACGACCCAGCCTTCAAACTAGAGTGGGCGTTGCCGGAGAACAACACGATGCAAGGGTCAATCCGCCGGGCAGGCCGGGCGGAACTGTTGACCGCTGCTGTATGGATCGGGGAAAGGTGTTGCGGGAAGGGGAGCCAACAACGCCAGATTGGGCAGCGCGAGGCTGCCGGTCACTACATCTTGGCGATACGCCTGGAGAGTCGCGATACCTTCCGTGCCGCCGCGTTGCGATGGATAACTCCGAGTCTGGCCCCGCGCGCCAGTTCGGACTCGGCCTGGCGCAACATGGTGACCGCCGCGTCCTTCTCGCCGGTCGCAATCGCCGTCTCGACCTTGACCACGAAAGTGCGCATGCGGCTCGTCCGCTGGCGGTTTACCGCAGTTTTGCGGGCTGTCTGGCGTACTCTCTTGCGGGCCTGAAGGCTGTTGGCCATGTCGCGTCATCCACTCAATCGAAGGCGGCTTATACCCGTGGCCGCAGGGGCCGTCAATTCAGGAAATCCGCGGAGTCACGCCTCATCGCGCCCTGACCCGCCGGTAATTGCGAAACCAAAGCCTTTGCGAATCGGTCGCCACGAGTCGTGCTCACCGCTGGCAGTGACCACAAAGATACGTCGAGCGTCCCGACTGGACGATGCGCCGGATGGTGCCGGCGCACCCGGCCGTCGGACACGGATCGTTCTCGCGACCATAAACGCGGAAGTCGTGCTGGAAGTAGCCGGGCTCGCCCGACGTCTGCACATGGTCCCTGAGCGACGCGCCTCCGGCGGCGATGGCACGGTGAAGGACATCGCCAAGCGCACCGGCGAGAGCCGACGCCCGGGTGGGGCCGACATGGGCGGCCAGTCGGCGAGGCGAGATGCGTGCCTGGTGGAGGGACTCCGAGGCATAGATATTGCCGACACCGCCGACAATCTCCTGATTGAGAAGCGCCGCCTTGACCGGGGTGCGGCGTCCGGCGAGACGGGTGAGAAAGGTCTCCACCGTGAACGAGGTGTCGAGGGGGTCTGGAGCGAGGCGGCGCAACAGGGGGTGGTCATCCTCGCCGGATCGGCCCACGAGGGTCATCAGGCCGAAGCGGCGCTGGTCGTTGAAGACAACTCCGGAACCGTCCTCAAGCGTGAACACCACATGATCGTGAGGCCCGCAAGGCAGGGAACCGGCGCGCTGCCGGACAACAAAGTGTCCCGACATGCCGAGATGACAGATCATGACCTCGCCATCGTCGAGGTCGACCAGGAGATACTTCGCCCGGCGCCGCAGGCCGGTCACCCGGCGTCCCGCAAGGCGGCTGGCGAAGTCGGGGGGAAAGGGGATCCTGAGATCCGGGCGGCGCACCTCGACAGCAGCGATGCGCCGGCCGCCAAGAACGGGCTCGAGGCCCCGACGGACCGTCTCGACTTCAGGTAGTTCCGGCATGGAGGCTGCCACCGGCGATATCAGGCGCCCACTATAGCCTGATCGTTCGGGTACGAGACCTCTGCGGTGTCACGAACTCGTTGAGAATACACAGGACGGTTGGGTGTCCGAATATTCTTTACCCCAAGCGGTGCTCTGCAACCCGTTGAAAAGACGCACGTCACCATTTTCGTCCTGGCCCATCTGCCGGGATTCCACCCCAAGGTTCTGCGCATGCTGTTCCGCGAAACGCTTCCGCTGGCCCCGGATGCCACCGCCGATTTCTCGACAGCGCATGAATTCTCTACCCGATACCGATCCGGCCGCCTGATGTCGGCTCAGGACCGGTGCCATCCGTAAGACACGACGCCGAAAATCGTTACAGCGCAAGAGTCTCGGGTACATTCTCCCGGGGCCGGGCACGGACAACCTGTGCTATGAAGGGTTCATGATCATGGACGATTATCACGACCACGCCAGCCGGTTCGGCGAGGAGCATGTCGATGTCTCCCGCAAGGAGAACATGGTCGGCGCCGTCTTCGGCGAGGTGGCGAACTCCTATGACCTGATGAACGATCTCATGTCCGCAGGGATCCATCGCCTGTGGAAACGCGAGATGGTGACATTGCTGGCCCGCGATCTCTCCGGCGGTCACATCGTCGATGTCGCCGGCGGCACCGGCGACATCGCCTTCGCCCTGGCGCGCCGCGGGTTCCGGGTGGACGTTGTCGACATCAACAGGGCCATGATCGATGTGTCGCGATCACGCCGGCAGGCAGGAATTCCCCCGGACTCGCTGGCCTTCGTGTGTGGTCGCGCCGAGGCGCTGCCCTATGGCGACCGCTCGCTGGACGGCTGCACCAATGCCTTCGGCATCCGCAATGTCACGCACATCGACCGGGCGCTGGCCGAGGCCTTCCGGGTCCTGAGGCCCGGAGGCCGGTTCCTGTGCCTCGAATTCGGCCGTCCGGCGCGGCCCCTTGCCGGTCTCTACCGTCGCGCCTCGCGGACCGTGATCCCGCGCCTCGGCGCCCTCGTGGCCGGCAGCGCCGGGTCCTATCGCTATCTTGTGGAGAGCATCGCCCGCTTTCCCGACCAGCAGCGCTTTGCCGCCATGGTTCGCGAGGCCGGTTTCAGCCATGTGGCGACACGCAACTTCTCCGGCGGAATTGCCGCACTGACGACGGCCTGGCGCCTGTGACGGCCGTGCCGCCTTATCACGGGCCTGCGACAGTTTTGTGAAGCATGGCGTGGATCAGGCTGGCTTGCGTTCCCGACAAGTCGACGAATTGATTGCTGTGAACGGCGCCCCGGACACTCCAGTGCATTGCGCCGTTCTTCTGGTGCCCACCGATGACTGACTTGCATCCCCCTCGACCACTCCGGTTGAGACGCACAGTCCCTGGGCTCGCAACCGCGGGTAATCCATGCGCTCATGTCTCGGTTGGTGGCAAGGGCGCCGTACCTTCGTTCAGGATATCCAGATACGCCCGGTACGAGAAGACGCGGCCGCGCCTCCGGCCTGTTACCTCGTTCACGATCCCGAGTCTTTCGAGGTCGGCGAGCGATGCATTGACGGTCGGCGCAGTGAGTCCGGTTTTCCGGACCAGGACCTTCGAGGTGACAAACGGATTCTGTTGCAGGAGCTCATGTACGCGCAAGGCAGACCCCGCACGACCGCATTCGGCCGTGATGCGGTCGCGATCCTGCTTGAACAACTCAACGATCCGCGTGGCTGCATCGAACGCCTGGTTCGCCGTTTCGGCGACACCGTCGAGAAAGAACTCGAGCCAAGCCTCCCATTTTCCCCGCTCCCGCACTTCCTGCAGCAGGCGGTCATAGTCGGCGCGGTGCGTGTTCAGATGGAGACTGAGGTAAAGGAGTGGCGTGCGCAGGACGCCATGAACGCAGAGGTAGAGCGTCACGAGCAGGCGGCCGATGCGTCCGTTGCCATCCAGGAACGGGTGAATGGATTCGAACTGGACATGAAGCAGGCCGGCCTTGATCAGCGGTGGCAGCCGGGAACCGTCTTCGTGCATGAAACGCTCGAAGTCGCCCAGGCATGCGTCGAGTTCACTTGCGGGCGGAGGGACGTATATCGCGTTGCCGGGGCGCGTGCCGCCGATCCAGTTCTGCGACCGACGGAATTCGCCGGGACTCTTCGTGCCGCCACGCCTGCTGCGCAACAGTCGCTCATGCATTTCCCGAATCAGGCGAAGTGACAAGGGGAGATCGCCGAGCCGCTCCAGGCCATACATCATGGCGTCGACATAGTTCGACACCTCGCGGATGTCGTCGACAGGTTCGCCCGCCTCGGTCTCGAACCGGAGCAGATCGGACAGGGTCGATTGTGTGCCTTCGATCTGCGACGAGAGCACAGCCTCCTTGCGCACATACATGTAGAGGAAGAGTTCCTGGCGCGGCAGAAGCACGGTCATGCCGTCAAGGCGACCGAGAGCACGTTCGGCAGCGCTCAGCTTCGCCAGCAGAGGCAGGACGTCGACGGGAGGTATCGGCGGGAGCGGCGGGGGCACGAAGGCACGCACCACCTCCCCGCCGACCGGGGTTTCGACATGCCTGCCATGCCGTTCATCCAGAGGTTGCAGATTGCTCATGGCATGATCATGGCATCGGCCCGCCTTTCAAGCAGTGTGCATTCTACTCCAATAGCGAACCGGCTAAGGTAAGCGGCCTTGAATTGGGCTGGGACGTCGAAGCGCCTCTTGCCACCACAAGATTGTCGTGCACCCTGTGCCGCAGGCGGTTCTCCGGGACATGACAACAGGCGTATAGTGGCGGCGGACAAGGGAGTCCCGGTGATGCTCAACTCCAGGAGTGTCCTTCTCGTCATCTCGGGCGGCGTCGCCGCCTGCAAGTCTCTCGACCTCATCCGCCAGCTGCGCGCGCAAGGGGCCCTTGTGCGATGTGTTCTCACTCCGGCCGCAGGCGAGTTCGTGACGCCCCTTGCCGTGGCCTCGCTTTCCGGCGAGCCGGTCTTCCAAGATCTCTTCACGCCGTCCGGCGACGGCGGGATGGACCATATCCGCCTGTCACGGGAGGCTGACCTCGTCGTGGTGGCGCCGGCAACAGCCGATATCCTGGGCCGCATGGCAGGCGGTCTGGCAGACGACCTGGCGACGGCGATCCTGCTGGCCACCGACAAGCCGGTTCTTGCGGCCCCCTCCATGAACGCGCGCATGTGGGCGCATCCCGCCGTCAGCCGCAATGTGGCCCGGCTCGTCGCCGATGGAGTCACCATGGTGGGCCCCGAGGCGGGGGACCTTGCCTGCGGCGAGACCGGACCGGGGCGCATGAGCGAACCGGATGCCATCGTCGATGCGATCGCCGGCCTCCTCGGGCAGGAGGGCGGGCGGCCGCTCAGCGGCCGCCATGTGCTCGTCACAAGCGGCCCGACGCGTGAGCCGGTCGATCCGGTGCGTTATGTCGGCAACCGCAGTTCCGGCAGGCAGGGACATGCGGTGGCGACAGCCTGTGTTGACCTCGGTGCCCGGGTGACCCTGGTGTCGGGGCCCGTGGCGCTTGCCGATCCACCGGGGGCCGACGTCGTTCACGTCGAGACGGCCTGCGACATGCTGCATGCCTGTCTCGACTCCCTGCCTGCCGATGTCGCGGTGTGCGCCGCCGCCGTCGCCGACTGGCGGGTGGCCGAACCCCGGTCTGCCAAGTGGAAGAAGAGCGCCGGCGGAGCGCCGGTCCTCGAGCTTGTCGAGAACCCCGACATCCTCGCCACCCTTTCCTCTCCGGGAAACAGCCGGCCAGGCCTTGTCGTCGGCTTTGCCGCAGAGACCGGCGACGTGCTTGGCGAAGCGACGAGAAAACGCGCCGCCAAGAAGTGCGACTGGATCGTCGCCAACGACGTCAGCCCGGGAACGGGCACCTTCGGCGGTCATGACAATCTCGTCCATCTGGTGGGCCCCGAGGGCGCGCAGACATGGCCCCGCATGGCCAAGACGGAGGTCGCCCGTCGACTGGCCGGAAGAATCGCGGATCACTTCAACCCATGATGGCCTTCCTTCCCGGTGACCGGTCTTCATGGGAGCGCTGTCGGCGACGGACGTTGCGGCCCGGGGCGTCCGCCCGCTGACCCATGGATCTCCGCGATTTCACCGAAGAACAGCTTCACCGCTATGCCCGGCACATCGTCATGCCGGAAGTCGGCGGCACGGGGCAGATCAGGCTGCTCAACGCACGGGTGCTCGTTGTCGGAGCCGGTGGTCTCGGGGCGCCTCTGCTCATGTACCTGGCCGCCGCCGGTGTCGGCACCCTGGGCGTGATCGACGGCGACCGGGTCGAACTGTCGAACCTGCAGCGCCAGATCATTCACACGACCCCGCGGATCGGCGCATGGAAGACCGAAAGCGCGCGCAGCGCCATCGGGGCCATCAATCCTGGCGTCGAGGTCCGCTGCCACACGGAACGCTTCGACCACCTCAATGCGCTGACCATTCTCGCAGACTACGATCTTGTGTGTGATGGCTCGGACAATTTTTCGACGCGCTACCTCGTCAACGATGCCTGTCATCTCGCGGCAAAGCCTCTGGTCAGCGCCGCCATGATGCGTTTCGACGGCCAGCTGACGACCTTTCCGGCTGCAGGCCCGTGCTACCGGTGCCTGTTTCCCGAAGCCCCGCCACCTGGTGTCGTGCCGTCCTGCTCCGAGGCCGGGATCCTGGGCGCCATTGCCGGCGTCATGGGGACGTTGCAGGCTGCCGAGGCCATCAAGGAACTGCTCGGACTCGGCGAACGCCTCGCCGGAACCCTGCTGATCTATGATGCCCTGGCGGCCTCCTTTCACCGGGTCGCCTACGAGCGCGACCCCGACTGCGCGCTGTGCGGCGAGGCGCCGGACATTGTCGATTTGTCGTCCCATGATGACCGGGTGCATCCGTGAACGCCTACAGCTACCTCAACGACGGGAGTCTGATCTACGCCCGGTCACGATCCATCATCGAGGCCGAAACCGGGTTGTCGGCGGTCCAGGAGACCTTGCGCGAGGTGGCGGTGAGGCTCATTCACAGCTGTGGCATGACCGATGTGGTGAAGGATCTTGACGCCTCGCCCGGGGCGGTGGCCGCCGGCCGCCGCGCCCTTGCCCGCGGGGCGCCGGTACTGTGCGATGTCGACATGACGGCGAAGGGAGTCATCACCAGGCTGTTGCCGGCGCACAACCGCGTCGTGTGCACGGTCCACACGTCCCGGGTACGCCATCATGCGGAGCGCTTCGCCACCACACGATCCTGGGCGGCGGCGGATCTCTGGGGCGACATGCTCGAGGACGCCGTGGTGGCCATCGGCAACGCGCCCACCGCACTCTACCGGGTTCTCGAAAAGGCGCCGGATGTCCGCCCGGCTCTGGTCATCGGCATGCCCGTCGGATTTGTCGGGGCGGAGGAGGCCAAGTGCGCCCTGGCGGATAGCGGTCTCGACTACATCACGATTCACGGCCGCCGGGGCGGCAGCGCCATGGCGGCGGCGGCGGTGAATGCGCTTCACGGGACTCTCTAGGTGATGCCCTGGCTTGCCGTCGTCGGCCTCGGCGAGGACGGCCCCGATGGACTGGGCGACGCCGCGCGGGCGCTGATCGACGGCGCCGAGGTGCTGGTGGGCGGCCGCCGTCACCTCGCCATGGTCGATGCCGGCGCGAGGACCGCACTCGCCTGGGAGTCGCCCCTTTCGCGGACAGTGGAAGCGATTGCCGCCCACGAGGGGCGTCGGGTCTGCGTCCTGGCGACGGGGGATCCGATGCATTACGGCATCGGTGTCACGCTGGCGCGCCGCTTCGGCCGGGAGGCTCTCGTGGTGCTGCCGGCGCCGTCGGCCTTTTCCCTTGCCTGTGCCCGTCTTGCCTGGCCGCTGGCGGAGACCGTCCAGCTCACGCTGCATGGGAGACCACCGGAACTCGTGCGCGCCCATCTCGCGCCCGGCCAGAGGATGCTGGTTCTCTCCCACGACGCGACAACGCCACCTGTCGTCTGCCGCCTGCTCTGCGAGGCCGGCTACGGGGCAAGCGAGGTCCATGTCCTCTGTCACCTCGGCGGCAGCAGGGAACGTGTGCTGAGCGGGACCGCCGGGACACTGGTCGACTGCCGGGCGGACGATCTCAATACCCTGGCGATCGATCTGAAGGTCGATGCCGGGGTGGTGCCGCTTCCCCGCGCACCCGGCCTTCCCGACAGTGCCTTCCGCAACGACGGCCAGCTGACCCGGCGCGACGTGAGGGCGGCGACCCTGGCAGCACTCATGCCCCTTGGAGGACAGCGTTTGTGGGATGTCGGCGCCGGTTGCGGTTCCATCGCCATCGAGTGGATGCGCGCGGCCGGGCAGGCGACGGCCATTGCCATCGAGCGGGATCCGGCGCGCTCGGCCATCATTGCCGAGAATGCCGCGGCCCTGGGTGTTCCCGGCATCTCCATTGTTACCGGCTCCGCGCCTTCGGCGCTTGCCCGTCTCGAGGCACCGGACGCGGTGTTCATTGGCGGTGGCCTTGCCGCGGGCACCATCGCCGGGCCGTGCTGGGACGCACTGTCCCGGGGAGGGCGCATGGTCGCCAATGCAGTGACCGTGGAAAGCGAACAGGTGCTCGCCACCCTGTACCGGGATCTGGGAGGCGAGCTGGTGCGGATTGCCGTCTCGCACGTCAGGCCGGTGGGCGGGTTCTCAGGCTGGAAGCCGGCGATGCCGGTGACGCAATGGCGGGTCATCAAGCCATGACCGCGGGGGTTCTCTATGGCCTTGGCGTGGGTCCCGGCGATCCTGAACTTGTCACCCTGAAGGCGTACCGGATTCTGGGCGAAGCGCCCGTCATTGCCTGGCCTGCTCCGCAGTCGGGCGAGAGTCTGGCCCGCTCGATCATCGCCCCGTGGCTGCGGGACGATCGGGAGGAAATCGCCATCCGTATGCCGCTTGACGCCAATCGGTTTCCGGTAGAGGAGGTCTACACCCGCGCCGCCGACACCATCGGCCGCCACCTCGACGCCGGCCGGGACGTTGCCGCCATCTGCGAGGGTGATCCATTCTTCTATGGAAGCTTCATGTATCTCTTTGCCCGCATGGCGGACCGCTACCAGGTTGAGGTGGTGCCCGGCGTGTCCTCACTCATGGCCTGTCCGGCGGCCGCCGGCGTGCCACTGGCGGCGCGCGACGATGCACTGCTGGTCTGTCCGGGCACCCTGGACGATGCCGCGATGAAGGAACGTCTCGCCTTTGCCGATTCCGTCGCCATCATCAAGGTGGGACGGCATCTGACCAGAATCAGACACGTTCTCGAAGCGACAGGCCTGCTCGCCGACGCCTGGTATGTGGCTCACGCCACCATGGAACACCAGGTTGTGATGCCGCTTGCGGATGTTGCCGAGACCACCGGACCCTACTTTTCCATGATCCTTGTCCATCGCCGCGGCGAGGCCTGGCGATGACCCTTCCCGCCGGGGTCGCGGTAATCTGCCTTGCCGCCTCGGGGCTGGCGATGGCGAAGCGGATCGCCGCGAGCCTGCCCGATGCCCGGGTGCACGGCCTCGCGCACCGGGTGGAGGATGCCGATGTTCCCTTCACGGCGACAGTGGATCATGTGGCGGAACTCTTCGCCGCCGGTGTTCCCGTCATCGGTCTGTGCGCTACCGGTATCCTGATTCGCGCGGTGGCTCCCCTTGTCGCCGACAAGACGAACGAACCCCCCTTGCTGGCCGTGACCGGGGACGGAGCATCGGTGGTCCCGCTTCTCGGTGGCCACCGGGGCGCCAACCGGCTGGCGCGCCACTGCGCCACGGTGACGGGTGGCCATGCGGTGACGACCACTCTGGGCGACATGCGCCATGCGCGCGCTCTCGACGAGATGCCGCGAGGCTGGCGTCTGGCCGCTGCCTCCCGCACGGCGCCGGTGATGGCCGCCCTTGCTGCCGGGAAGTCGGTCCGCCTCACCGTGGAGGCGGGTGACGGAACATGGCTCGGTGAAGCGGGTCTCGTCACCTCAGGTGACGGCCCTCTCGAGGTGTGTGTGACCGACCGCCATGACCGGTCGGCCGATCTCGTGATGCACCCCCCGGTCCTTGCCGTCGGCGCCGGTTGCGAGCGCGGTTGCGATGCTGCGGAACTGGAGACGCTTGTGATCGCGACCCTGGAGGACGCAGGACTGGCGCACCGGGCAGTTGCCTGCGTCGCCAGTCTCGATCTCAAGGCGGACGAACCGGCGATGCTGGCCCTTGCCGAACGCCTCGACGTGCCCCTGGTGGTCTTTCCGGCGGCACGTCTCGAGGAGGAGTTGCCGCGTCTTCGCCATCCCTCGGACCTTGTCCATGCCGTCACCGGCTGCCATGGCGTGGCCGAGGGCGCGGCCCTGGCCGTGGTCGGACAGGCCGGCGATCTCGTGGTGGCCAAGACCAGGTCGCGACGGGCCACCTGCGCCGTGGCGAGAGCTCCGGACGCCATCGATGTCGCGGCCGTCGGTGTGCGGCCGGGCCATCTCGCGATTGTCGGCCTCGGGCCGGGGGCGGACCATCTGAGAACCGTGCAGGCAAGTCGGGCCATCGGCGAGGCAAGCGATGTGGTCGGCTATGACGCCTACCTCGATCTCATACCCGCCCTGGCGCGCACCAGGACCTGCCATGCCTTCGGCCTCGGCGAGGAGACCGCACGCTGCCGACACGCCCTTGATCTTGCCGCCTCCGGCAGGAATGTCGCCCTCGTCAGCTCTGGCGATCCGGGTATCTATGCCATGGCAAGCCTGGTTCACGAACTCATCGACGGGTCCACAAGGTGGCGCAGTGTCGGGATCAGTGTGATCCCCGGCATCTCCGCAGTGCAGCTTGCGGCAGCCGAGTCGGGGGCCCCCATCGGCCACGACTTTTGCGCCATCTCGCTTTCGGATCTGCTGACGCCGCGTGACACCGTGCTGGCCCGCGTGGCCGCGGCCGCCGAGGGTGATTTCGTGGTGGCCTTCTACAATCCGGTGTCCGGACGCCGGCGCTGTCTCCTCGGCCTCGCCCGGGACATTCTCCTCGAACATCGCGATCCCGCCACACCGGTGGTCATCGGACGTCTGCTGGGACGCGAGGGGCATTCTCTCGTTCACACCACACTGGCCTCTCTGGATGCCAGCGCCGTCGACATGCTGAGCCTCGTCATCGTCGGGTCGTCGCAGACCAGGCGCACCCGTCACCGGGGGCGCACCGTGGTCTATACGCCGCGCGGCTACGACGCGTCATGACCGTTCACTTCATCGGCGCCGGGCCGGGTGCGGCCGATCTCGTGACCGTGCGTGGCCTCAGGCTAATCCAGGCAGCGCCACTGGTGCTCTATGCCGGTTCCCTGGTGCCCCGCGAGCTTGTCGCCGAAGCGTCTGCCGACGCGCGCATTGTCGACACCGCGCCCCTTCATCTCGACGAGATCATCGATCTCATGGCCGCGGCCAACCGCGCCGGCGAGGATGTCGCCCGCCTGCAGTCCGGCGATCCCTCGGTCTATGGGGCCATCGCCGAACAGATACGCCGTCTTGATGCCCTTGGCATAGCGTGGGACATCACCCCCGGCGTTCCCTCGTTTGCCGCCGCCGCCGCCGCCATGGGCCGGGAACTCACCCTGCCGGAGGTCTCGCAGACGGTCATCCTCACGCGCACCGCCGTGCGCGCGAGCGCCATGCCTGACGGCGAGAAACTGGCCGATCTGGCCCGCACCGGGGCCACCCTTGCGATCCATCTGTCGATCAACAACCTCGCGCGCGTTGTGCGCACACTGGTCCCGGTCTGCGGCGGTGACTGCCCGGTGACGGTCGCCTTTCGCGTCGGCTGGCCCGACGAGTTGCTGATTTATGGCACGCTCGATGACATCCGGGCACAGGTCAAAGAGGCCCGGATCACGCGCACGGCGCTCATTCTCGTCGGGCGCGTCCTCGAAGGAAGCGAGTTCCGTTCAAGCATGCTCTACGACGAGACCCACCACCACGTGCTGCGGCCCCGGCGCTGACCACCGGCGCCGCAACGACCTCCGGCGGGTTTCCCCTCCGATCAGACCGAGCGCCCTCGCTTGCCTGCCTGCTCTCCTGCACGAACCCGCCGACCTTGCTTGCCTTGCGGCGCGCTCCGCGGCATCGGTGCGGCGTGGACGGATGGATCGTGCGGCACGGGCTCTGCTCCGGCTCCCGGCCTTGCAGGCGGTGCTGTGGTTCGAAGGGTCCGCGGTTGCATTTGCGGAGTCCGCAGAGGCGATGGCGACCCTGGGCTCGCTCGCCATCACCGTCCTCTGCGGCCGGCCGCAGCCTTCCCAGGACTCCGATCCGGGGCGTTTGGCTGCCGGTGGCCACCGGCGTCTCGGCTACCGGTGCGGGACCTGGGCTGCGGGCATCGCGCAGGGTGTGCCGACCCTGTGGATCACGGTTGTTGACGAGCTGGCCCCATTGCGGTGGCGCTCAGCCTGCCGGTCTGGATCGCGTGGGGGTGGCACGCGCGCCGGGAGGAAACGCATCGGCTGATCACGGTGGCTGTATCCGGTGGCAGGCCGTCTGCGCAGCATGGGTGCCGCGCCGCAAGGACGTCGACAAGCAGACCGTGCCCGGCCGTTCAGATCGCCGCTTCATGTCCTTGCAGCAGGGAGAGGGTCCGGCTCAGACCGAGACGCTCGAGAGCAGCCAGATAATCGCCGACCGACCGGGGTGGACGGCGCAGCGCTGCCCGGTGATCGCGAACGGCGGCAAGCACGGCCTCGCGATCAGCCTCGAACAACTCGGCGACGAAGGCGTCGGGGTGCTGCGCGACAAGCCCGTGGGTCGCCAGTTGCCCGACCGGGAAATCCCGCAGATTACGGGTCACAATGATATCTGCCCCACCGTGGATCGCGGCTGCCAGCACATGGCGGTCGTCGGGATCGGGCAGATCGAGGGTGGCGGCGACGGCCTCGTGACCCGTCACGACGGCATCGGAGAAATGGCCGTCCATGACTGCGCGGGTCCTGTCCAGCACGCCGGCCTCGATATCGGGCCGGTCGGCGAGAAGGCTGCGCATCCATTCCGCATGGATATCGGCGCTCCAGAGCGGTGCATAGAGATGGCGGTCGGCAAGACGCAGCAGCAGGTCGCGAAGACCGGCCGGATAGAGAACATTGGCGTCGAGCAACGCCGCCGGACGGGCCATCGCCTATTGCAGGCCGAGTTCCTGGTCGCGCGCGGTCAACTCGTCGAGCGCCTCGCGACGGCGGGATTCGGTCTCGCGGCGCCAGGCGAGGATGTCCTCGGCACGGACACGGCGGTGCGAGCCGACCATCCGGCAGGGGATCCGCCCCTCGTCGAGAAGCTGGACCAGATGCGTCCGCGACACCTGCAAGAGCTCGGCCGCCTGCCGCGTGGTCAGTTCGGCATGAAGGGAGGTGAGCGCAACGCCCTTGCCATGCGCCATGCGGTCGAGGATTTCCCGGAGCAGCCGCACCGCCGGGGTCGGAAGATCGACAATCTCGTCGCCGAACCGGGCGGATACCGGCTGTGTCCCGTCGATCAGCGCCTCCAGCGCCCGGCCCGCCTGGTCCGCGAGCGCCGCATCGCGTTCGCTCGGAATGCCGCACGCGGTTTCCGGCGCAGATTTCGCTTCCATTCCGCCATCTCCTTCGCCCGGACGTATGATGGATTACAAATGCCGCAAACGCAACATAGTGCGCAAGTGACACTCAGCGGATCCGGTTTCGCGCAGTTCCGTGCGGACCGGCCGCACAGCATGGGGGTGGCGAGTGCGGCCTTTTCTCTGAAACACCGCTGGGCCCTTGATTCACAATTTCTCCTTCTTCCGAGCGGCCACACGGTCGCCAGCAAGAAGCCCTGGCGAGTCGTTGCGCGGGCGCTGTGATTCCTTGGCGTGGTGGAGACGGACGTGCATGACCCCACGGACGTCAACCTGTTGTGGGATGCGATGCGTTGTCTGCTTCGGGTGACGGGCCGCCTGGCGGATGAGCATGGGGTGGGTGGCGCCACCACAAGGAGGTGATTGTGATCGCCGGACGCTGACGGCGCATGGCGGCAAAGGTCGCGTCCTGCTGACGTTCCTGTTCGGTTTTCGACAGCTTCCCCCTTCTTCGGCCGCGCATTGTGATCCAGGAACTCGTCGAGAACGATCCTGTTCTGCGGGCTGTGGAACCCGCCATCAAGGCTGCACTCAACGCAGGTCGGGGAACCGCGCCTGGGCCTCCCTGATCAATAGTCCACGTCGCTGCCTTGCCACATGATCTCTGAAGCCCTCCTCT
Source organism: Alphaproteobacteria bacterium (assembly GCA_965213815.1). Classification (GTDB taxonomy): domain Bacteria; phylum Pseudomonadota; class Alphaproteobacteria; order SP197; family SP197; genus SP197. The sequence goes on from OZ243917.1 coordinate 394,076, forward strand.
CTTCCAATCAACTGCCGGGCGACCTACGTTCGCGGGGAGCACATTCGGACAGAAATGCATGACGCATCGCCTCACGGCCAACGATCTCGAACGCTTTGAGCGGGATGGCTTTCTCGTGGTCGACGACATCCTGGATGCGAAGGATCTCAAGCCGATCCATCACGCTTACAATGTGCGGCTCGACAAGACGGCGCACCACCTCTTCGATATCGGGGCGATCCCGGAAACCTTCTCAGGCTTCGACTTCGGCGAGCGTTACGCCCGCATCCATGCAATCTGTCCTCATGTCTATGAACACCTCGATATCACCCTGCCGGTCGTTGGCGACATGCCGCACGACGCAACAATGTTTGCCGATGCAGCCATATTCGATCTGTTGCGCCACCCCGCCATTCTCGACGTGGTAGAGGATATTCTGGGACCGGAGATCGTCTCGAACCCGACCCAGCATCTGCGCCTGAAGGTGCCGAACGCCGATGACGCGACTACCTGGCATCAGGATCTCGCGGGCCTGCTCGACGAAGCCCTCGCTTCCGATATCCTGACCGTCTGGGTTGCCCTCACCGACGCCACGATCAGGAACGGCTGTCTGCTGGCCATCCCCGGGAGCCACCGTCTTCACGGCGACGCCCTGACGCGACACGTCATTGACGAGCCCGGCGCGGCGAACTACATCCCAGATGCCGAACTTGCGCCCCGCGAATCGGTTCCCTTGCCGGTTGCCAGCGGCGGTCTTGTGCTGTTTCACAAGCTCACGCACCATGCCTCGTTGCCGAACCGTAGCGAGGCCATCCGCATGAGCTTGGATTTGCGCTATCAACCCGCCGGCCAACCCACGGGCCGTCCCGCCTTCCCCAGCTTTGTCGCCAGGAGCAGGGCCGCGCCGGATTCGGTGATGAGACACGCGAACCGGTGGGCAGGGATGTGGGAGGCTGCGCACCGGGCAATCCTGCGTGGTGAGGTCGCTGGACCGATCTACGAGACGGCACGCTGGAGTGGCGATCAGGCAGGAACTGCCACCACCAGCCTCGCACGCTGAAGTTGTCACCGCCATCGCCTTCGGGCAAGAGATGTTTGCCTGGTACGGGACCCTCCAATCCCAACGGGTGCTGCAACTGCCGGCGGGCCGTGATCTCGACTTTGTACAGTTCTTGCTCAGGCCCAGGTCCGGAAGACGTCGGTTCTTGCGATTGCTTCGAGTGCCTCGTCGCGTGGCAGCACGAGGCCACCCATGTTGCCGACATCTTTCCATTGGCCTTGTCCTGACCAGTACTGGACACGCATCGGGTCGCCTGGTCCTTCCGGCGCTGACAGGTCAGTTGTCCCAGCGGCGGTGGAGCCACAGCCATTGCTCGGGGTACTGGCGGATCCAGTCCTCATAGGTTGCGTTGATCGCCCGCAGCATGGTGTGCACGTCCCTGGTCCCGTCGCCGGTCCTGACGATGTCCAGGGGCTTGAAGAGGTGCACGTGAAAATGGGCCCGGGGTTGGCGCAGGACGCGGATGGGAATGAGCGGTATGTCGTGCTTGAGAGCCAGTTCGGCCAGCGCCGGGGCGGTCTTCGCCTCCCGGCCGAAGAAGGAGACCGCGACGCCCTGCGAATACTTCTGGTCGGCAAGGACGGCGATGGCGCCCTTGCGGCGTATGCCCTTGACCACCAGCTGCGAGCCCTTGCGCCCCTTCGGCGCCCAGGTGCCGCCGCACTTGAGCCGCCATGACTGGATCAGGCGTTCAGCCAGGGGATTGTTCGCCTGGCGGTAGATGATGGTGAGGTCGATGTCCTTCTGGATGGCGAGAAGGATGCCGAGGTCAAAGCAGCCGAAATGGGCGCCCATGAAGATCGAGGGCAGGTTGGCAAACTCGTCGACGCCCTCGTCGCGGGTAATGGTCACGCGCGTGCCGCCATAGACATCGATGGCATGAAGATGGGGAAACTCGGCCACGAGACGTCCGAAGTTGTCCCACATGCCGGTGATGATGCGCTGCACCTTGTCGCCGGTGATGCCGGGGAAACTCTCCTCGATGTTGCGCCGGGCGATCCGGTTGCGCGAGATGGCGAAGCGTCCGGCGAGGCGCCCGAGACAACCGCCGAGAGCCGAGGCGGTCTCGATGCCGATGGACCGGAACAGGGTAAAGCCCAGCCACAGGAATCCGGCTTCGACGACATCGCGCGGACCGGCCTTCATGACGCGGCGATCCCGACCCGGTCGATCAGGGCATCGAGGAGTCCCTCTTCGCGGAACACCATCCGCACCGGAACCGGCTCGGCGAGGGGACGCGTGGCCTCGTCGAGGCGCACCCAGTCCTTTTCCGTCGTCACGAGCTTCGCGCCCAGGGCGTTGGCCTCCTCGAACATCGCGGTCACGACCATGGGGTCATGCCGGTGATGATCGGCGAAACTTCGCGTCCTGACCACATGGGCGCCATGTTCCTCGAGCGTGGCGAAGAACTTGCCGGGTCGCGCGATGCCGGCGAAGGCGAAGAGCGGCAGGCCGTCACCGGGAATGCGGTCGGCCTCGAGGCGGGCATGGAGGACGCACAGTCCGTCGTCCGCCAGTGCTCCGGCCAGGCCGTGAGGATCATCGCCGACGATGACCGCGGTGCCGGCTCGCGACAGTGCATCGGCCAGAGGCTCGCGCAGGGGCCCGGCGGGCAGCACCTTCGCGTTGCCGAAGCCGCGCGGACCGTCAACCACGAGGAAGGACAGGGTCCGGGCAAGATGAACGTTCTGCAGGCCGTCATCCATGACAAGGATATCGGCGCCGGCACGGATCGCTGCCGCCGCCGCCCGCGCCCTGTTGCGTGCGACCCAGACCGGAGCATGGCGTGCCAGCAGCAAGGGCTCGTCGCCGACGTCGTGGGAGGTGTGGCGCTCGGGATCAACGGTCACCGGCCCGCAGAGATGGCCGCCAAAGCCGCGTGACAGGATATGGGGCCGCCATCCGCGGGACGAGAGCCGGTCGGCAAGAGCCCGCGCCGCCGGTGTCTTGCCGCCGCCACCCACGGTGACATTGCCGATACACAGCACGGGCACTGGTGCCCGCCACGGTCGCATCGCCGTTCTGCGCAGGCGTGTGGCCGCCGTCCACACGCCGGCAAGGGGCTGCAGGGTCCGTGCCGTCAGGCCGTCACGTTCCCAGAAGGCCGGCTCGCGCATCATGGTCCGGCACCGAAGAGGGGCTGCAATGACTCGAAGGCCCGGTCCAGCACGCCTTCTGCGTCGCCTTCGACGAGGGTCCTTGCCCGTTCGCCCATGGCGCGACAGCCCGGCGTGTCTCGGAGAAGTCCGGCGACATGGTGGCCCAGGGACGCGGCGTCGGCGGCCTCGATGGCACCGCCTGACGCCACCAGCCGGCGGGCGATGTCGGTGAAGTTCTGCATGTGGGGCCCGAACATGATCGCCTTTCCCAGCCATGCCGCCTCACGCGGATTGTGGCCACCGTGTTCAAGCAGCGACTTGCCGATGAAGACGGGATCGCCGAGACCGAGATAGAGACCCATCTCTCCGATACTGTCGCCAAGGAAGACATCCGTGTTGGAGTCCGGCATGTCCGCGCGCGAGCGCCGCGCCAGCGTGAGACCGCGCGCCGTTGCCTCCCGGGCAATGCTGTCGGCCCGTGCCGGATGGCGTGGCACGATGACGGTGAGAAGTCCGTCGATGGTGGCGGCGAGATCCAGGTGAATGTCGCAGACCAGCCTTTCCTCGCCTTCGTGTGTGCTGACCGCCAGCCAGACACGGCGTCCGCAAACAGCGTCTCTCAGGCGCGCCAGGGTCTCCGGGTCGGCTTCTGGCGGGCCGGCTGTCGCCTTGAGATCGCCGGTGACCACGACTCCTGTCGCGCCCAAGGAGGCGAAACGCCGGGCCTGGCTGTCGCCGGGGACCAGGATGGTGGCGAAACCGTCGATGAGCCTGCGGCTGAAGGCCGGCAGACGATTCCAGCGGGCGAAGGAGCGGTCGGAGAGACGTCCGTTCACCAGGGCCATGGGGATGTGCCGGCGCCGCGCCTCCAGGAGAAGATTGGGCCACAGTTCGGATTCGACCCACAGGGCCGCGTCCGGCCGCCACCTGTCGAGGAAGCGCGTCACTGCGGCGGGCGTGTCAAAGGGGATGTACTGGTGGATCGAACCGGGAGGCAGCCGCGGCGCCAGCGCCGCGGCTGCCGAGGTGGTCATGGTGGTGAAGAGAACGCGTGTGTCATGGACACGGGCCAGCCTCTCCGCGAGGGGGAGCACCGAGAGCGACTCTCCGACACTGGCGGCATGGACCCACAGGAGAGGGCCTTCCGGCCGTGCAACCGTGCTGCGCCCGAGCCGTTCTCCCCGGCGCAAGGGGTCCTCCTTGCCGTGTCTCAGGCGGCGCTCGACGAGGAGCGGGGCAAGGGGTTCGAGGAGGGTGGTGGCGTGGTGATAGAGTCCCTGGATCATGGCACTCTGGCAGAGCCGTCGATGCCTTCCTCGGCCGGTTGCAGGCGCGACAGCTGGGCATAGAGTCCGCCCTGGGCAAGCAGTGTGTCGTGGGTACCGGACTCGACGATTCGTCCCTCGTTGAGGACATGAATGACATCGGAATCGGCGATGGTGCTGAGCCGATGGGCCACGACAATCGATGTGCGGCCGCTGGTGAGGCGGGCAAGGGCCTGCTGAACCTGGCGTTCCGATTCCGAATCGAGGGAGCTGGTGGCCTCGTCGAGGATGAGAATCGGCGCATCGCGCAACACCGCCCGGGCAATGGAGATCCTCTGTCTCTGGCCTCCCGACAGGCGGATGCCGTTTTCGCCGATGAGAGTCTCGTAGCCGTGGTCGAGTTTCTCGATGAAGCGATGGGCGTCGGCCACTCGTGCCGCCGCCTCGATCTCGTCGCGCGTGGCGTTCGGCTTGCCGAAGGCGATATTGGCCTCGATGGTATCGTTGAAGAGCACGACCTCCTGGCTCACGACGGCCACCGCGTCACGCAGACTCGCCAGGGTGACGTCACGCACGTCTGCGCCGTCGATGGAAATTCCTCCGCTGGCGACATCGTAGAAGCGGGCGACCAGATTGAGGGCGGTCGACTTTCCGGCGCCCGAGGGCCCGACGAGGGCGGTGGTCTGACCGGCCGGCGCCTCGAATGACACGCGATCAAGGATTGGCGTGTCGTGGTAGGCGAACGAGACATCGTCGAACCTCACCCGGCCTCCCTCGATGGTCAGCGGTTGTGCGTTCTCGCGGTCCTGGATGGCCGGCTTGATGTCGATGAGGGCGAATACCCGCTGGGCGGCGGCCAGCCCCTGCTGCAGGGTGTTGTTGAGGCGGGCAAAGCCCTTGAGAGGTCGGTAGGCGAGGAGCAGGGCGGTGATGAAACTGAAGAAGGCGCCGGGAGTGGTGGTGCCCTCGATGACCTGGAGTCCGCCGTAGATGATGGTGGCGCCAATGGCGATGCCGGCCAGCGATTCCATGATCGGCGAGATGGATTCACTGGTCTTCACGGTCCTGACGCTGCGCCGGAAGAGAAGGTGGATACGATCGTCGAGCCGGGCCATGTGGTGGCCTTCCTGACCGTAGGCCTTGATGTGGCGGATGCCGCGGAACATGTCGGAGATAAAGCCCGTGATATGCTCGCGCTCGATCGCCACCTCGCGGGAGCGGACCCTGACCTTGCGCCCGATCCGCTGAACGCTGGCGAACGCGGCGGGAAAGATGAAGAACGAGATGAGGCCCAGGACCCAGTCCTGGTAGAACATCATGGCGGCAAGGAAGACGAGGGTCAGCAGATCCTTGACCATCGTTGTCAGGGTCTGCGCCACCGTTGACTGCAGGGCATCGACGTTGCTCATGCATCCGGCGATCAGGGCACCGGTCGAGGCCTTGTGGAAGTACGCCAGATCGGCGCGAATCAGGCTGCGGCAGACCCGTTCGCGTATGTCCGCGACAATGCGCATGGAGGTGCGGGCCATGATCACCGCCTGGGCGTATTCCGAGAGGCCCTTGATGAGAAAGAGCATGAAGACGGCCAGGGTGATCCACACCAGCTGTCCCTGGTCCTTCTCGATGAAGACCTCGTCGAGAATGGGCTGGACCAGCCAGGCGTAGCCCGCGGTGCTGCCGGCCACGAGACCCATGAAGACGATGGCGACAAGAATACGCGGGACGTAGCGCCGGACATGTTCGCGCACGATGCGCTCGACAATCGCGCGTGTCGTGTGATCAACAGTGTCGTTCGTGTTCATCGGCGCTCGCGCGGCACGGTTCCGGAAAGGGTGTTCTACCGCAAGACGGCGCGTCATGCGCCACGTCATTCGCCGGCGCTGCCTGCCACCGTCATCGTGTCGACCCGGATGCTCGGCGCATTGGTTGCAGCCCGGAACTCGAGATCGCTGGCCGGACGCAGGGTGGCGTAGATCTCCTTGAGGTTTCCGGCAATGGTGATCTCGTTGACCGCATGGTCGAGCGCACCGTTGCGAATGCGCTGTCCCGCCGCGCCCCTGGAGTAGTCTCCGGTCACCGGATTGATGCCATGGCCGCTCAGCGACGTGACATAGAGTCCCTCGTCGATATCCGCCATCAGGTCATCGGGCGAGCCCGTGCCCGCCTCGAGCCACAGGTTGGTCGCGCCGACCGAGGGCGGGCCGCCGGCGCCACGGGTGGCGTGGCCGGTGGGGTGCATGGAGAGCTGGCGCGCCGAGCGGCAGTCGAGCAGCCATGTCATGAGAATGCCGTCTTTCACGACGTTACCGGCATGGGGGCGCAGGCCCTCGCCGTCGAAGGGACGCGAGGCGAGACCGCGGTGGACGAAGGGATCCTCGGTGATGGTGATCCCCTCGGCGAACACCGGACACTCCAGGGAGTCCTTCAGCCAGCTCGTGCCGCGGGCGATCGCCGGGCCGGCGATGAATCCGGCGAGGTGACCGACAAGTGAGCGTGCCGTCCGCGGTTCGAAGATGAGCGGCATGCGAGCCGTGGCGAGTTTGCGGGGATCGAGTCTCCCGACGGCCCGCAGGGCGGCCTCCCGGCCGATGTCGGCCGGCGCCGGCAGGTCCTCGAGATGTCGCGCCGAGCGGCCCTCCGAGTCGCTCTGCATGTCGAGACCGGCGCCGGCGATGACCGTGACGTAGAGGCTGGACATGGAACGCGTCGTGACGCCGGCAAACCCGGTGCTCGTGACCAGGGCGCCGGTGGAGCGTTGCCATGCCGCGGTCGCGCCCTCGGAATTGGTGATGCCGGAAACGGCAAGCGCCGCATCCTCGGCCTCGGCCGCGAGTCGGGTGAGCGTCTCCGTTCCCGGTTCGTCGCCGCCATCGAGATCGAGGTCCGCGACCTCGCCGGCCAGAAGGTGCGGATCGGCAAGGCCAGCGTGGTGGTCCTCGGGCGCCAGGCGCGCCATGGCAACGGCCCGTTCGACCAGTTCCCCGGCGGTCTGCGGGGAAGGATCGGTGGTGGCCACGGACGCCTGGCGGCAGCCGCAGAAGACGCGCAGGCCAAGGGCGAGGGACTCGGAGCGATCCAGGTCCTCGAGCTTGCCCAGTCGCCGGTTGACGAGAACCTCCTCGCTCTGTGTGGCCACGGCGTCGGCGGCGCTCGCGCCCGCTGCCAGCGCCCGTTCAACGAGGTGGCTGGCGAGGTCGACGACGGTATCCGTCATGGACCGTCCGGGTTGCGTGCGACCAGCCGGTTGGCGGCCGCCGTGACCGCCAGCAGACTGGCCTGGACGATGTTCGGGTGCAGCCCGACGCCGAACTCGACCGTGCCGGTGCCGTTCCTCGCCTCCACATAGGCCGCCGCCATCGCATCGCTTCCCTGGCTGATGGCGTGTTCGTGGTAGTCGATCACCGTCATGGCAAGGTCCGCCTCTTCCGCGAAGGCGTGCACGAAGGCATCAATCGGTCCGGTTCCGGTGCCGTGAATGTCGCGGACCTCGCCATCGATGCTCACGGACGCAGTCAGGTGGCGCAGTTCGCTGGCATGGGATCCGGGAACCGTCTTGTAGGAAAGAAGCGCGAAGGGTCCTTCGGGCTCGACATAGGTATCACGGAAGATCGTCAGGAGTTCCTGGCTCGGCAGCTCCGCCTCGGTGGCATCGGCCCGGCGCTGCACGACGCGGCTGAAATGGATCTGCAGCCGTCGTGGCAGCCTGAAGCCGTGATCGTTGTCCATGACCCAGGCAACGCCACCCTTGCCCGACTGGCTGTTGACCCGGATGATGGCCTCGTAGCTGCGGCCGACGTCGCCTGGATCCATGGGCAGGTAGGGGACTTCCCAGATGTCCGAATTGGACATCTCCATGGCCTTCATGCCCTTGTTGATGGCATCCTGGTGGCTTCCCGAGAACGCCGTGAAGACAAGATCCCCGGCATAGGGGTGGCGAACCGGGACGGCGATGCGGTTGCAGTGTTCGGCGACACTCACGAGATGGCTGATGTCAGAGAGATCGAGTCCGGGATCGACGCCTTGTGTCATCATGTTGAGAGCCAGGGTCACGATGTCGACGTTTCCGGTCCGTTCGCCGTTGCCGAAGAGCGTGCCCTCGATGCGGTCGGCGCCTGCCATGCAGGCGAGTTCGGCCGCCGCGACGGCCGAGCCCCGGTCATTGTGGGGGTGGAGCGAGAGGATGATCGATTCTCGGTCGCGAATGTGCCGCAGGAACCACTCGATCTGGTCGGCGTAAATGTTGGGGGTGGACACTTCCACCGTCGCCGGCAGGTTGAAGATGGTGCGCCGCTCGGGGGTCGGTTGCCAGACGTCCATCACCGCCTCGCAGATCTCCACGGCAAAGTCGAGTTCCGTACCGGTGAAGCTCTCGGGAGAGTACTGGAACCGCCACCCGTGGGAATCGCGGGTGCTTTCCGTGATCTCGCGGATCAGACTGGCGCCCTCCACGGCGATGCGGACGATCCCCGCCCGATCCGAACGGAAGACGACGCGGCGTTGCAGCGCCGATGTCGAATTGTAGAGATGGATGATGACATCCCTGGCGCCCTCGATCGCCTCGAAGGTGCGCCGGATGAGGGGATCACGCGCCTGGGTGAGTACCTGTATCGTGACGCCCTCGGGGATCATGCCGTCATCGATGAGCTCGCGGCAGAAGTCGAAGTCCGTCTGGCTGGCGCTGGGGAAGCCGACCTCGATCTCCCTGAAGCCCATGTCGACGAGGGTGCGGAACATGCGTCGCTTGCGTTCCGCCCCCATGGGTTCGACAAGGGCCTGATTGCCGTCCCTGAGGTCGACGCTGCACCAGATCGGGGCCCTGGTGATGACCTTGTCCGGCCAGGTGCGTCCAGGCAGATCAACCGGTTCGAAGGGACGGTACCGGCGCCACGGCATGGTCGCGGGGCGCGGCATCACCACGGTCCCCGGTGGCAAGGAACACAACAGCCAGATGAATGTTCGGTGGACATGGGCGTCTTTTTGAAGAGGAGGTCAGGGCGTAACGCATCGGCGCGGCACCCCTCCAGGGGAGGTGCCGCTCAGGCCGGCGCTAGGCCCAGAGCTGATGTCCCGTAACCGATCATGGCCGTCAACCTAGTGTTGTGCGGCACGCAAGTCAAGGTGTTCAGGCCCGTCCCTCAAGGTCTGAACATGACATCAGCGCCGTTCCAGCATGCCCCTGACATCGTCCAGCTGTTTCTGCATGGCGTCCATGCGCTGCAGCAGGGCCGTGACCCCGGCCTCGCTGATGGTGTGGACATCCTTGCGGAGTTCCGCGGAGTCGACGTGGCTCTGTTCGGTCATGGCATTGACGATCACGGCGATAAAGAGATTGATGACGGCAAAGCTGGTCATCAGGATGAAAGGCACGAAGACCATCCAGGCGTCCGGATACTGCTCCATTACCGGGCGGACAATGCCCATGGACCAGCTCTCCAGGGTCATGATCTGGAATAATGAGAACATGCTGTCGCCGACGGTGCCGAACCAGTCCGGGAACGCGGTGCCGTAGAGCTTGGTCACCATCACGGCGAAGACGTAGTAGACCAGCGCCAGCAGGGCGAGCACGCTGGAGACCCCGGGGATTGCCGTCATCAGGGCCATGACCACCTTGCGCATCGACGGCACGATGGCGGCAAGCCGGAGGATGCGCAGGATGCGCAGCGAGCGCAGCACCGAGAGGCCGTCGCTCGCCGGCGCCAGGGCGAGCGAGACGACAGCGAAGTCGAAGACGTTCCAGCCGTTCGTGAAGTAGCGCCAGCCGAAGGCGAACAGCCTGGCGAGAAGTTCGATCACGAAGATGGCCAGCACGGTGTCGTCGAGGAACCGCAACAGCGACCCGGCGCGTTCCATCACGCCGGTCGACGTTTCCAGGCCCAGCGTCATGGCGTTGAAGACGATGACGGCCGTGATCGCACGGGTGACCGGTGGGCTCTCCATGAAGACGCCGATTCGGTGACGCACCCGGTTGAGCGGTGAATTCGGCGTCGGCAGTGCGGTCACGGCGTGTCCTCCAGCTTGGGGGTGCAGGATTCCGGTTGTCGCCCGGGCGCGCGCCGGTCAGGCGTCTTCAGGCGGCACGGATCCCAGCGGTCGTTCGCGCTCATGCATGGCGCGGGTCATCGGCCCCTTCATCCCTCAAGGACAAGGGGCCAAGGCAGTCGCGGAACGCGCCGTCGGTGATGGCGGCAGCGACGGCAGCGACCTCGCCGGTCATGCTGCGATCGTCGTCGAGGGGCGGAACGATGAGGCGCAGAGCGTCGCGCAGACATCCCGCGACACGGGCATGGCGCGGCGGGTTGCGCAGATCGAAGGCCTGGGCGGCAACGATGAGTTCGGCGGCGGCGATGCGGGCAAGATGGCCAACCGCATCCCGTGCCTGGCGAACCGCAACCCAGGTCATCGGCGCATGATCCTCGACATTGTAGGTCGAACTGTCCAGCAGGCTGGCCGGCGCGCCGAGCAGGTGAATCTCCTTCGACAGGGTCTCCGAGGTGAGCGACAGGAGGCCGAGGCCTGCCCTCGTGGTGCCGCGGCGCGTCAGCATGTCGGGCAGTCCGGTGAACTGGTTCTGCAGCAAGCGTCCGATGCGCTGTGCCGCCATCGTCGCCGTCTGGGCCATGGCGAGGGTGAGGGTGTCGAAGGCGACCGCCATGGCCGGCGTGTGGAAGTTGCCGGTGGACAGGATGTCGCCATCCGCCGCCAGCACCAGGGGGTTGTCCCCGGCGCCGTTGAGTTCGACGGTGACATTGGGCGTGGCGAAGTCGATCGCTGCCCTCAGGCTGCCGTGGACATGGCTGACGCAGCGCAGGCTGATCGGATCCTGGACACGACGGGGTTCCGCAGGGTCGAAGAGCGCCGTTCCGGCGAGCTTGTCGCGCAGGCTCAGCGCCGCCCGCGCCTGGCCCGGTGCGCCGCGAGCCATCACGACGCGTGGATCGATGGGTCCGGGATTGGCGCGGAACGCCTCGAATCCGAGAACGACGATACCGTCCATCAGCTCCAGGAGATGTTCCAGATCGGCGATCACCAGGGCCGCCTGACCCACGGAAACGGCATTCGAGGAGCACAGCGCAAGACCCTCCTTCTCACGCAGGCGAACCACGTCGATGCCGGCACGCGCCATGGCGTCGGCGCCGTCAAGGAGCGTTTCCCGGAACCAGGCGCGTCCTTCGCCGATGACGGGGAGCGCCATGTTGGCGCACAGCGCCAGGTCCGAGGCGCCGATGGAGCCGATGCCGGGAACGAAGGGATGAACGCCCTTCGCGAGCATGGCGATGAGAGTCTCGACGATGAGCGGGCGAACCCCGGCGCCGCCCCGGACCATGCCGGCGGCCCGTGAGAACATGGCGGCCCGCACGGCCTCCGCGGCCAGTGGTTCGCCGGCGCCACAGGCCCTGGCGAGTACCACGACCCGGCTGTAGTCCTCGCGGTCGGCGTGGTCCACCTCGTTCACCACGCGCCCGCCAAGGCCCCGGGTGAGACCGTAGACAGGCCGGTCCGAAGCGCTGAACCGCTCGACCACGGCACGGCTTTCTTCCATGCGTGATCGCGCCTCGCTGGCGATGCCGACCGTGGCGCCACCCCGGGCCACCGCCACCACGTCGTCAATCTGCAGCGCAGTTCCGTCCAGCAGGATCGTCGTCATGGTTCCCTCTCCCGGTTGTTATGGGGCATGTGCCCGTCGGCAAGGCGTCCCGCGATGGTGTCGATGGTTCCGGGAAGATCGGCGACGGTGTCGATGACATGGTGGGCTCCGGCCTCGCGGAGTGGCGCTGCGGCCCGTTTTCTCAGCCGGTCGACTTGTGCCGCGTCAAGGCCTGCGAGGTCGTCCCCGTCAATCCCGGCTCCGTTTCCAGACAGCGTGACGCCGACTGCCCAGCTGCCGGCGGCGACGGCCTCGGCGATACCGGGCGCGGTATCGTCCACCTTGACGACAGCACTCGCCGGCCACACGGCAAGGTCGACGAAGCAGCGGTACATCATGAGTGGCGAAGGCCTGCCGGCGGCAAGATCGTCCGAGCACACCGTCACCTCCGGGGCAAACCCTTCCGTCGCTGCCAGGCGGGCGAGAGGCGTCAGGACGGACCGGGGATACCCGGTGGTCGAACCGATTCTGATGCCCCGTCGAAGCAGGTCGTCCACGACGCCGGCTGTGCCCGGAACCAGGGAGGATCGGCGCAGCACCGCACCCGTGATGCAGTCCTCGAAGATTCCGTGAAGCTGATCGATATCCCCGGCCGTGATGCCGCGGCCGTGAACGAGGCGCCATGCGGCAACGATGCGGGGCAGACGCGCCAGGGCTTCGATGTGGTGGCGTTTGCCGAGGCCCATGGGCCCTCTCGCCTCGTCATCACGAAGGGTGACGCCACGAGCGGCGAAGGTCTCGATGAACGCCTCGAGCGGCGCCCTGGAACCGAAGTCGACCACGGTGCCGGACCAGTCGAAGATGACCGCCTTGATCCCGCCCATGCCCTCCGGCCTTCCTGATGCCGGGCCAACGTAGCCGGGACCCCGGCTCTCTCCAAGCCCCGCATCCCGGGTGGCGGGTTGCACAGGACAATCGGACGGTCCTAGGGTTGCCGGGCCCAGGAGGGAACGCCGAACCATGTCGCGCGCATGCTTTGCCAGTGACGGAAAGGGTGGCCTGACACGTCACGTGCCGATCAGAACCCCGCGTCACGCCGCCCTGCTCGTGGTGGATGTGCAGGTCTACACGGTGACACCCGGAGATGGTGAATTCAGCGACATCGATCCCTCCTTGATCCCGGACCACCTCGCCTACTACTTCGACCGCCTCAAGGGGGTGACCCTGCCGGCGATCGCCCGTCTTCAGGAAGCGTCAAGGCGGGTCGGCATGGAGGTGATGTACACCGTCGTCGAGGCCCTGACCGGCGACATGCGGGACCTGGGGCTCGACTATCGCATCTCTGGAATCGGCGTGCCGAAGGGCTCGCCCTGGGCCGCCATTCCCGATGCCATCGCCCGCCATGACGACGAGATTGTCATAAGCAAGACGTCCTCGAACGTCTTCATGTCGACGAACATCGATTACGTGTTGCGCGCCCTCGAGATCGAGCAGATCGTGATCTGCGGCCTGCTGACCGACCAGTGCGTCGAATCGGCGGTGCGCGACGCCTGCGATCTCGGTTATCTGGTGACTGTACCGCAGGACGCGTGCGCCACCATGAGCCGGGACCGTCACGAGCAGTCGCTCGGCATGTATTCGGGGTATTGCCGGATCGTGACGAGCGATGATGTCGTCACCGAGCTTGCCGGATTTCCCGCAGCCTGAGGAGCCGTCCATGGAACGGATCACAGTCCCGCCATCAGAAGGTCGTGCGGTGCGTGTCGCCGCCGGCCAGTCCATCACTGTCACGACGCCGAAGGGCGGCCAGGCGGCCGACTTCTTCGCGTACAACAGCGCCAATGTCGGGGAGTGGCTGTCGCCGCCGCACACATGGGTGACCACGTTCTCGCTCAAACCGCGGCCGGGCGACGTCTTCCTGTCGCGATTCCGCCGGCCCATGCTGACGATGACCGGGGACACGGCCGATGGCGTCCATGACATGCTGCTCGCGGCCTGCGACCAGTTCCGCTACGAGTTTTTCGGCTACCGGGGCGTGCACGCCAGCTGTTCCGGGAACCTGCAGATCGCCATGCGCCGCGAGGGCTACGAGATTTCGGTCATTCCCCAGCCGATCAACTTCTTCACCAACGTGCCGGTGGACGGGCAAGGACGCCTGACAGCCCCCGCCAATCGGGTCAGTCCGGGCGCCGGCGTGACCATGAAGGCGTTGATGGACCTCATCTGCGTGGTCTCCTCGTGTCCCTTCGACATGCATGCCGAAGGCTGGGAGATCAACGCCGGGAACCGGCCGACGGAACTCGAGATCGAGGTGGCGTGATACCGCCGTTCGTCAGCGCTTGGAGAACTGGAAGCTGCGGCGCGCCTTGCGCTTGCCGTACTTCTTGCGCTCCACGACCCGCGGATCGCGCGTCAGGTAGCCGTTGGATTTGAGGGTCTTGCGCAGAACCGGTTCATGAAGTGCGAGCGCCTTCGAGATGCCATGGCGCAGGGCGCCGGCCTGACCTGACAGCCCGCCCCCCTTCACCGTGCAGAAGACGTCATACTGATCGACGCGGTCGGCGACATGGAAGGGGCGGCCAAGGATCAGCCGCCAGGTGCCGCGGGTGAAGTAATCCTCGACGCTGCGGCCATTGACGATGATGCGTCCGACACCGGGCTTGAGCCAGACGCGGGCGATGGCGTTCTTGCGCTTGCCGGTGGCGTATGACCGTCCCAGGGCATCAATCCGGGGTTCGGGAAGCTCGATGTCAGCCTGGGAAACGACGGGTTCCCGGGTTTCGGCCACAATCTCCATGGTCAGGCAGCCCTTCTGTTCTTGGAGTTGCGCGCTGCCAGATCGAGAACCTCCGGCTGCTGCGCCTCGTGGGGGTGATGGGAGCCGGCATACACCTTGAGTTTCTTCATCACCTGGCGACCGAGCGGATTGCGGGAGATCATGCGCTCGACAGCCTTGATGACGACGCGCTCGGGGAAGGCGCCGTCGAGCCGTTCGCCAAGGGTCTGGCCCTTGATGCCGCCGGGCCACCCGGTGTGCCAGTAGAACGACTCACCGGCCCGCTTGTTGCCCGTCAGGTGAACCTTCTCGGCGTTGATGACGATCACGAAGTCCCCGCAATCGACATGCGGCGAGAAGGTCGGCTTGTGCTTGCCCCGCAGGACATCGGCGATTTCGACGGCCATGCGTCCGAGGACGAGGTTCTCGGCGTCAACCAGATACCACTTGCGCTCGACTTCGCGAGGTTTGGCAACATAGGTCTTCATGCTGGTTCCGAATGACAGTACAACCCGGCGCATCGCAGAAGGTGCGCACCTTTAGGGCGCGCGGAACCTAGGTCAACATGACCGGTGGTGTCAATGCCCGAATCCGCCTCGTCCATGGAGACATGACACCCCCGAGTGGCTTAAGGTGCGGTCATGGACGAACCGCTTCTCCTCACCTCGCAGGAAGGCCAGGTGGCGCGCCTGGTCCTCAACCGCCCGAAACAGCGCAATGCGCTGAGTGTCGCATTGATGGCGGCACTGCAGGACGAACTCGATCGCCTTGCCGGGCGATCCGATGTGCATGTCATCGTCATTGCCGGCAGGGGCAAGGCGTTCTGTGCCGGTCATGACCTGAAGGAAATCCGCGAACATCCCGGAGCCGACAACTACAGCCGCCTCTTTGATCAGTGCAGCCGCCTGATGACGACCATCGTCCGGCTGCCCAAGCCGGTCATTGCCAGTGTTGGCGGTATCGCGACCGCAGCGGGGTGCCAACTGGTGGCGAGCTGCGACCTCGCCGTGGCTGCGGTGGGGGCGGTCTTCGCCACGCCTGGTGTCAACATCGGACTGTTCTGTTCCACGCCCATGGTGGCGCTGTCGCGCAACGTCGCGCGCAAGCACGCCATGGAGATGCTGCTGACCGGGGATGTGATCGATGCGGTGCGGGCCCGGGATCTGGGCCTCGTCAACCGCGTGGTGGCGGCCGGCGATCTCGACTCTGCAACATCGCGCATGGCGCAGGCCATCGCCGCGAAATCGCCCTTGACCCTGGCTATCGGCAAGGAGGCCTTCTACCGCCAGCTGGAGATGCCCCTGGACGAGGCCTATGCCTACGCCAGCAGGGTGATGACCGACAACATGCTCAAGCGGGACGCGAGGGAGGGAATCGATGCGTTCCTCGACAAGCGGGCGCCCGAGTGGCAGGGCACGTGATGGCCGGTCACGGGCACTACAGCGACGAGACGTTGCGCTCGATCCTGCGCCGCTGCCGCACCATCGCCATGGTCGGCGCCAGCCCGAACTGGGTGCGACCGAGCTATTTCGCGATGAAGTACCTCCAGGGCAAGGGCTATCGCGTCATTCCCGTCAATCCGATGGCTGCCGGCCAGACCGTGCTCGCAGAGACCGTGCTCGGGTCTCTCGACGAGCTCCAGGCGCCGGTACACATGGTCGACATCTTCCGCAACTCCCAGGCGGCCGGGTTCCTCGTCGACGAGGTCATCAGGTTGCGCGACGACAAGCAGTTCGAGGTTGTCTGGATGCAGCTCGGGGTGCGCAATGATGCGGCGGCCGAAAGGGCAGAGGCCGCGGGTCTCGAAGTCGTCATGGACCGCTGCCCGAAGATCGAGTACGGACGGCTTTCCGGGGAACTCTCGTGGAGCGGCATCAATTCCGGGATCATCACGGCACGGGTCCTGAGATTGTGACGTGTGCCTGGCGGCCGGGGAGCGTGTGATGAGGGGTCAGGCATGAATGACGGTGATCGCCGCTACGGCATGGAGACCCGTGCCATCCACGCCGGCGCGCGCCCCGACCCGACAACCGGCGCACGGCAGACACCGATCTACCAGACCACCAGTTTCGTATTCGACGACGTCGAGCATGCCGCCGCGCTCTTCAATCTCCAGACCTTCGGCTACTTGTATTCGAGGCTGACCAACCCGACGGTGGCGGTTCTCGAGGAGAGGGTTGCCAATCTCGAGGACGGCCGCGCCGCTGTTGCTTGCGCCTCGGGCCATGCGGCGCAGTTTCTTGCCTTCTTCACCCTGCTTGAGCCGGGCTCCCACATTGTGGCGTCACGCTATCTCTACGGCGGGTCCGTCACGCAGTTCACCAAGTCCTTTGCCCGGCTTGGCTGGCAGGCCGACCTCGTCGATCCCAACGACCCGGACATCGTGGAAGCCGCCATCCGCGACGAAACCCGCGCCATCTTCGTCGAGGTGCTGGCCAATCCCGGGGGTATCGTTGTCGATCTCGAACCCCTGGTCGCGATTGCCCGGCACCACCGGATTCCGCTTGTTGTCGACAACACCCTGGCGACACCGTGCCTCATCCAGCCCGTTCACTGGGGAGCGGATATCGTGATCCATTCGGCGACCAAGTTCATCGGCGGCCATGGCACGTCGATGGGGGGCGTGGTCGTCGAGTCGGGTGCGTTCGACTGGTTTGCCAGCGGCAAGTTCCCCGGCATGACGGAACCCGAAGAGGCCTATCATGGCCTCACCTTTGCCGAGACCTTCGGCGATTTCGGATTCACCATGAAGGCGCGTGCCGTGGCGCTGAGGGATTTCGGGCCGTCGCTGTCGCCGGCCAACGCCTTCCACCTGATCACCGGATGCGAGACCCTGCCGCTTCGCATGCAACGTCACTGCGACAACGCGCTTGAGGTCGCCCGCCACCTCGAGACCCACCCCAAGGTGGCCTGGGTCTCCTATGCCGGACTGGAGTCGAGCCCGTGGCACACTCTGGCGCGCAAGTACCTGAAGGGAGGTTTCGGCAGTGTCTTCACCTTCGGTCTCAAGGGCGGTTTCGATGCCTGCACCCGCATGGTCGAGGCATCCGGTCTTTTCAGCCATCTGGCCAACATCGGTGACACGCGGAGCCTCGTCATCCACCCGGCGAGCACGACACACCGCCAGCTCACGTCCGAACAGCGCGCAGTCGCCGGCGCCGCCGACGACACGATTCGCCTTTCGATCGGCATCGAGACGGTCAGCGACCTGATCCGCGATCTCGACGAGGCCCTGGAAAAGGCCTGACAGTCCGGCGACAGCGTACCGCTCACGGCATCGCAGTGAGGCCACGGACAAGGTCTACCGGCACATTCCCCTCGATTCTTCGGCGCACACCTTCATGCCGTCCGTCCACGTGGCTCCAGACAGGGTGGCGCCGGTGAAGTCGACATCCCTCAGAACGGCTCCGGTGAAGTCGACACCGGTCAGGTCGGCAAAGAGGAACTTGGTGTCCCGGACCTCGACATGTCGCATGGAGGCGCCCGACAGGTCGGCCCTGTCGAAGCGTGCGCCGGTCAGCCTGGCGCCGTCGAATGTGGCGCCGGAAAGATCTGATTCGACGAAGCGCACGCGGTAGCCGTCAATGCGCGAGAAATCGGTATCCTTCAGGTTCGCGTTGCTGAGCGCCGCGCCGCGCAGGTTGCCACCGGCGAGGACAGCTCCGGGGAAATCGATGCCGGAGAGATTGCAACTGCGCCAGTCGACGTTTTCTTGCGGAAGGTCGTTGCATCCGGCCTCGGCCACACTCAACCCGGCCACCGCCAGCAGAGCGATAACGGGAATGATGGGAAGTGTGCGGCCGGCCATCCTGGGAACCCGGTCTCCCGGACACGCCTGACGTGCATGCCCGGGAAGGTCCGGTTTCTAGATGCTGTAATACATGTCGAACTCGATGGGATGAGTGGTGGTTTCGAAGGCCATCACCTCTTCCCACTTGAGTTCGAGATAGCCGTTGATGAGGTCGTCGCTGAAGACTTCACCCTTCTTGAGGAAGTCACTGTCCTCCTCGAGGGCGTTCAGCGCCTCGCGCAGGCTGCCCGCCACCGTCGGCACATCCTTGAGTTCCTCGGGCGGCAGATCGTAGAGATTCTTGTCCATCGCATCGCCTGGGTGGATACGGTTCTCGATGCCGTCGAGGCCGGCCATCAGCATGGCCGAGAAGGCAAGATAGGGATTGGCGGTCGGATCGGGGAAACGGATCTCGACACGCTTGGCCTTCGGTGATGTGGCATAGGGAATGCGGCAGGACGCCGAACGGTTCCGCGAACTGTAGGCCAGCAGCACCGGAGCCTCGTATCCCGGGACCAGTCTCTTGTAGCTGTTGGTCGAGGCGTTGGTGAATGCGTTGAGCGCCTTGGCATGACGGATGATGCCACCGATGTAGTAGAGCGCCATGTCGGAGAGGTCCGCATACCGGTTTCCGGCGAAAAGGGGCTCTCCGTCCGACCAGATGGATTGGTGAACATGCATCCCGGAACCGTTGTCGTACATGACCGGCTTGGGCATGAAGGTTGCGGTCTTGCCGTAGCTGTGAGCGACCCGGTGGACGACGTACTTGTAGATCTGCACGTGGTCGGCGCAGGTCAGCAACGAACCGAAGGTCATGCCGAGTTCGTGCTGTGCCGGCGCCACCTCATGATGATGCTTGTCAATGGGAAGACCCATGTCGGCCATGGTCGAGAGCATCTCGGAGCGCATGTCGCTCAGGGAATCGACGGGCGGAACGGGGAAGTAGCCACCCTTCTGGCGTGGTCTGTGGGCGAGGTTGCCCGTGCCTTCGTACTCGGTGTTGTCGTTGTAGGGCCCTTCTTCCGAGTCGATTTCGTAGCCCATGGCGTGGGATTCGGTGGAGAAGCGCACGCTGTCGAAGACGAAGAATTCGAGCTCGGGCCCGAAGAAGGCCGTATCGCCAATGCCGGTGTACTGAAGATAGGCTTCCGCCCGCCTGGCCAGCGAACGCGGATCTCGCTCATAGTCCTGTCCTGTCGACGGTTCGTGGATGTCACAGTTCAGGATGAGTGTGGGTTGCGATTCGAAGGGATCGAGGACCATGGAGGCCGGATCCGGAATGAGGGTCATGTCCGATTCGTTGATGGCCTTCCAGCCGGCAATGGAGGAGCCGTCAAACATGATACCGTCGGTGAACATGTCCTCGTCAACCGTGCGGCTGGCGAGCGTGAGGTGCTGCCATTTGCCCCTCGGGTCGGTGAACCGGAGGTCGACATAGGGGATGTCGTCATCCTCGATACGCTTGAGAACGCTTTCGGCATCTGACATGTCAGGATCCTTTCCCGTTTGTCACTCGGAAGGTTGGAGTTGGTTCTACACGGCATCCGGGCCGCGTTCACCGGTACGGATGCGCAAGGCATCGTCGACCGGAACAATGAAGATCTTGCCGTCGCCGATGCGACCGGTATGCGCCGCATCCCGGATGGCCTCGACGGCCCGGTCAACGAGATTGTCATCGGTCACGAGTTCGATCTTCACCTTGGGCAGGAGATCGACAACGTACTCTGCCCCGCGATAGAGTTCCGTGTGGCCCTTTTGATGACCGAATCCCTTGACCTCCGTCACGGTCAGGCCCTGCAGTCCGGCCTCGTGCAAGGCCTCCTTGACCTCATCGAGCTTGAAAGGCTTGATCACCGCCTCGATCTTCTTCATGACGACCTCAACCCCGATGTGACACGTCAATCCTGCATGAGGACACATGGCATGCGCGCAACCCGCCGCCGGATCAACGCATTCCGTTCTGCAACAACCATAGTGCAGTATCTGGCAGATCGGACCGCTCTTGTCGAGATTCCAAAAAGGCATTCTCTCACAGGCAAGCCGGGGAGAGGGACCATGGTGTCCGGCGGAGGGTGACATGAGACCGGCCAACACTATCATGGCGAACCTCGGCACCACGGTATTCGAGGTCATGTCGCGCCTGGCGACGGAACACGGATCGATCAATCTCGGTCAGGGGTTTCCCGACGAGGACGGGCCCCGGGACATTCGCCAGGTGGCGGCCGATGCTCTCATCGAGGGCCCCAACCAGTATCCGCCCATGACCGGGCTCGCCGAACTCCGCCAGGCCATCGCCGCCCACGCTCGGCGCTTCTACGGTCTCGACTACGACTGGCAGAGCGAGATCGTCGTCACATCGGGGGCAACAGAGGCCCTGGCGGACTGCTTCCTCGCCCTGCTCAATCCGGGTGACGAAGTGGTGCTGCTTGAGCCCCTCTATGATTCCTACCCGCCCATGATCGAGCGCGCCGGCGCCATTCCACGCTATGTCACTCTCGAGCCACCGAACTGGGAGATCGATCCCGTGGCCCTCGAGTCGGCGTTCACGCCTGCCACACGCATGATCCTTCTCAACGCGCCGATGAACCCCGCCGCACGGGTACTGACCATGGCCGAACTCGATCTCATCGGGCGGATGTGCGTCGAACACGATGTCATCTGCCTGTGCGACGAGGTCTACGAACATCTGCTCTTTGACGGTCTCGAACACCGGCCGATCGCGTCCCTTGACGGCATGCGCGAAAGAACCCTGCGGATCTCCTCGGCCGGCAAGATCTTCTCATTGACGGGCTGGAAGGTGGGGTGGATCGAAGGGCCGGCAGACCTTATGACCGCCGTCATGAAGGCGCACCAGTTCGTCACCTTCACCACCGCGCCCCACCTGCAGAAGGCCGTGGCCTATGGGCTGGGCAAGGAGGCGGTCTACTACAGCGGTCTCGCGGCCACCCTCCAGGGCAAGCGCGACCGCCTTGCCCGCGGCCTTGCCAGGGCCGGATTTCCGGTTCTGCCCTGTCAGGGCACGTATTTCATCAATGTCGACATCACGCCATTCGGCATCGCCGGCGGTGACGAGGCCTTCTGCCGACTCATCACCGAGGAGGCAGGCGTCACCGCGGTTCCGGTCAGCGCCTTCATGCGCAAGGGCCGCATCGACACCCTCATCCGCTTCTGCTTCTGCAAGAAGGACGACGTCCTCGACGCCGCCGCCGACAGGCTGCAACGCTTCCTCGCCTGAACCGGCCCTTCCCGCGCCCGGTTCCGGGCGGGCCGTTCGAGAAGCTCTGCAACCTCGACAGCCGTGTCTTGCTGCTCGGAGTGGGTTTCAATCGATGCACCGCATTGCACTTCGCCGAGTCACTGGTCGACAGGCGACGAGTCAAGATCTCGCGATTTCAGGTGCTGGAGAATGGACAACGCGCATGGGTGGACGTGCGGAATGTTGCGGACGACAACGGTGTTCACTTCCCCGCTGTAGGACAAGAGTACGTCACTGAAGAAGAAGTGCGACGGGGCAGGATTGGTGATGCCTCATCCGTGTTGTTTCCGATGCGCAGTCTGGTCCGGTTTGCCGTGCGCTACTTCAAGGAGGCGCTGTAGGCGCAGGCATTGGCTGGTGCCTTGGGCAACCAGGCCAACCTCGCATGTCGTTATCGGGTTCGGATCTTGTGGCGGCACGTCGGTCCGGTCTTTCCGACGCCGGAACAATTCCGTGACCCCCCTCATACGGCGCCATGGCGGCAACCCTGTCGCAGTCCGTTCCGACCGCGCTCCAAAGGGACTCCCGTCGCGCGCGTGCCTCGCAGCCGCACGTCTGCCCCTGCCGGGTTCAGCTGAGATAGTCGCCCATGCGGCGGGCGGATTCGCGGATGTTGTCCATGGAGGCGGCGTAGGAGAGACGCAGGAATCCCTCGCCCATGGCGCCGAAGCTGGTGCCGTGGACCGTGGCCACGCCGCACTCCTCGAGCAGTGCCTGTCCGAGATCCCAGGAATCGCGTCCCGTGCCGGCGATGTTGGGGAAGGCGTAGAACGCCCCGCCGGGCATGACGCAGTGAAATCCCGGAATGGCGTTCAGCAGGTCGACGATCACCCCGCGGCGCTCCTCGAAGGCCTGGCGCATGGTCTCGACACTGTCCTGCGGGCCAGTCAGCGCGGCCATGCAGGCCATCTGGGTTGCCGCGTTGGTGCACGAGTTGGCGTTGACGATCATCTTGTCGATGTAGCCCAGCAGGCTCTTCGGCCACACGCCGTAGCCGGCCCGCCAGCCGGTCATGGCGTAGGTCTTGGACCAGCCGTCGAGGAGGATGAGGCGATCGCGGATCGATTCATAGCCCAGCAGGCTGCGGTGGGCCCTGTTGTCGAAGACAAGGCGGCAGTAGATCTCGTCCGACAGCACGGCCGTCTCGGGGAAGTCCTCAAGACCCGCAACAAGGCGGTCGAGCTCATCGTCGTCGATGACGCCGCCGGTCGGGTTGCCGGGGCTGTTGATGATGACCAGCCGCGTGCGATCCGACAGCTTGGAGAGCACTTCGTCGGCGCTGAAGGAAAACAGCCTGTCCTCGTGAAGCTCGATGGGAACGGGGGTGGCGCCGGTATAGCGAATCATGGATTCGTAGATCGGAAATCCCGGATTGGGATAGAGGATCTCGTGGCCCGGCTGACCGAACATGAGGATGGCGAAGAACATCGTCATCTTGCCCCCCGGCACCACCATGACCTGTTCCGGGGACACCTCGACCCCACGGTGTCTGAGGATGTCGGCCGCCACAGCCTCGCGCAGGGGCATCATGCCCGGAGCCGGCGTGTACCCGTGATGGCCGTCGCGCAACGCCTTGACCGCTGCCTCGACGATATGGTCCGGCGTGCGGAAGTCCGGCTGGCCGATACCGAGGTTGATGATGTCGCGCCCCTCGGCGGCGAGCTGGTTGGCGCGGGCGAGAACCGCGAACGCGGTTTCAGAGCCCATGTTCTGGAGATTGTCGGCAGGAATCATGTCAGGTCCGGTGTGTCGGGTTGACCAGGAGACGGCTGGCGTCGTAGAGAACGGCAGGTCGTTGTGGTGGCTATAGCTCAGTCGGTTAGAGCGCCTGGTTGTGGTCCAGGAGGCCGTCGGTTCGAATCCGACTAGCCACCCCGAACCATGCACCGAAAGCCGGTCGCTATTTTCGTGTTTGCGACATTCCCTATCCGGAGCACGACATCGGGCCGGCCGGCCTCACGGCGGCTCGACGTTCTCCGGCGCGGCGTCGCCGAGTTCCGGAATGGGTCCCGGATAGTAGGGAAGACGGTCGCGCCGCGGTGTCCAGGAACCCGTTTCCTCGAGGTGCCGGACATGGAGCGCGATGTCCTTGAGGGTGGCGAACCAGACATCGCCCTTGTCATGCATGTAGCGGATGAGAGTCCGCATCTCCCGGGCCCGGGCGAGGCGCCCGCTGAGGAAGGGATGCCATACCGAGATCCACAGGCCGCCGTATTCCCAGGCGGCATCGAACTCCTCGCGAAAGACCCTGTGCGCCTCAGCCGCCGACTTGATGGGCATCAGGGTCCCGAAGTCCCGGGAGAACTGGAAGTGAGGCCAGTCATCAAGGCCGTAGTGACTCGGTAGTTCGACGATCGATCCGCGGTCGTTTGCCAGGACGTAAGGCACGTCGTCGCCGAAGAGCGAGGCATCGTAGCGGAGCCCCGCATCGATGAGGATGTCGAGCGTGTTGCGCGAGAACTTGTAGGTGGCGGCGCGATAGCCGGCCGGGCGCTGCCCGGTGGCCTCGACAATGACATCGAGGCTGCGCTCGAACCAGGCGCGCTCTTCGGCCGCCGGCATCTCGTTGGCGTGTTCGTGGAGGTAGTGGTGATGGCCGATCTCGTGGCCGCCCTCGAGGATCGTGTCCACCGCTGCCGGATACCGCTCGATGCACCATGCCGGCAGGAAGAACGTCTGGCGCATGGAGAATTCCGTGTAGATGTCGACGAGTCGCGGCACAGCGACCTCGGGCCCGTAGCGCAGGGCGGACAGGGCGGCCACCCTGGTGTCGGCCGTGCGGTGAAAGCCGAGATGGAGGATGGAATCGGCGTCCATGTCGAAAGTGAAGGCGACGGCGCAGCGGGCGCCGCCGGGCCATGGCGGAGGGTTGGCGATCACGTCTCGGGACCCTCGTTGCTCCCGTCGTGATGGAGTTCGGTGAAGATCAGGCTCAGGGTCGTCACCACGAAGCACATCATCACGATGTTGACGATCATGTTCACATAGTTCACGACCAGCCCGACCACGCCGCCGAGACCACGTTCGACAAACATGCCGCTCAGGTGAAGCAGAATGATGCTGACAACCACCAGCGGCAGGCAGACGAGGATCAGCGTTGCCGATATCCGGGCTCCATGCCCCCGGGTGACCTGCCAGCTGCGGATGAGGTCAGCCCCCAGACCCACGGCGATGGAGGGCAGGACAAGGGAGGACCGGGCGACGATGAGGATGGCCGGAACCATGCCGATCAGAAAGGCAAACATCTGCCACAGGGGACCCGCGACGCCCAGTGTGGCGGCCAGAAGGGTGGCCACCATGCCGGTCACCACGTAGAGGCCCATGACCACGATGATGGCGAGGAAGACGGCAATGATGCCGTAGAGAAACTCGCGGAAGCCGAAACGGATGTAGATGCGCAGCTTCGACGGGTCAAACCCGGCCAGCATGGTGCGGTGCCACGCCACGGCGATCATCGCCTGGACCATGAGGCCGGCGATGGCGAGGATGGCGAGGCGCAGAATGCCGTCGGGCGGTATGCCGGAGCCCCCGGTTACGGGAGTGCCGGGAGTCAGGAAGTGGACGGCCACGGCAACGAGCAGGACCGGGAACCAGGACAGACGCAGAATGGTGTCGATGCCTGCCCAGGTCCTCCTGGAGGCAACGATCGCAAAATGGAGAGGGTGGATCCGCATGTCCCTCATGACCAGCTCCATACGGGAATGGCGCACACCCTAGCAGAAGGCGTCAACCCTGGCAGCGATGTTGCCGGAGCCAGACGGCATTCCGCACGGTTTTGCAGGCCAGCTCGACTCTATCCACCATATGGGGTTGAACGGCCTCTTGCAAAGCCGGCGATGTTCGCTTTATGGTCCGCGTCAAGCGATGGATGATCTCTTCGACAGTCTGCCCGGGCCGGGCTCAAGTTATACCGCAGACGACATCGAGGTCCTCGAAGGTCTTGATCCCGTGCGGCGACGCCCGGCCATGTACATCGGCGGCACGGATGAGCACGGTCTTCACCATCTCTTCGCCGAGGTTCTCGACAATGCCATGGACGAGGCTGTGGCGGGCTTTGCCAGTCGCATCGATGTCGAACTGGCGGTCGACGGCACATGTTCCATCCAGGACAACGGCAGGGGCATACCGACGGATCCCCACCCGAAGAACCGTTCTCTCTCCGCCCTCGAGGTCATCCTCACGACACTGCATTCGGGCGGCAAGTTTTCGGGCGATGTCTACACCACCTCCGGTGGCCTCCATGGTGTCGGAATCAGTGTCGTCAATGCGCTCTGCGACAGGTTGACGGTCGAGGTCGCGCGCGAGCGCACGCTGTGGTGCCAGAGCTACCGGCGTGGAGAACCGGTGACGGGTCTCGAGGAGGCGGGCAGGGTATCCAACAGGCGCGGCACGCGGGTGAGTTTCCATCCCGACCCCGAGATCTTCGGCGCCGCAGCCTTCAGGCCGGCGCTGCTCTACCGGATGGCGCGATCCAAGGCCTACCTCTTCAAGGGAATCGAAATTCGCTGGACGTGCGATGCGGCCCTGGTCGATTCCACGACGCCTGGAGAAGCCGTCTTCCGGTTCCCCGGCGGAATCGTCGATTACCTCGAGGTTCTGCTTGGCCATCGTGCGGCCATCAACGCCAGGCCCTTCGTCGGCAACGCTTCCCTTGCAGATGATGCGGGCAGGGTCGAATGGGCCATCTCATGGCCGGCTGATGGCGACGGTTACGTGTCGACCTACTGCAACACCGTCTTCACGCCCCAGGGCGGTACCCATGAAAGTGGTATCCGCAACGCCCTGACCCGGGCCTTGCGCACCTATGGCGAGAGGGTGGGAACGAAGAAGGCGGACAAGCTCTCGGCCGACGATGTCGCCGGCGGAGCCGTCATCCTTCTGTCTGCGTTTGTCAGGTCCCCGCAATTCCAGGGGCAGACGAAGGAGAAACTGGTCAATCCGGAGATGACCCGACTCATCGAGAGCGCGGTGCGCGATCATGTGGATCATTTCCTTGCCGGCGATCCGGAGAGCGCCAACGAATTGCTGCGTGCGGCCCTCGAGCGATACGGCGACCGGCAGCGCCGTCGCGAGGAAAGGGAAACCCGGCGCAAGACCCCGGCGCGCAAGCTGCGTCTGCCAGGCAAGCTGGCGGACTGTTCGCGCCGCGAGTTGCAGGGAACCGAACTCTTCCTCGTCGAGGGCGATTCGGCCGGCGGGTCGGCCAAACAGGCACGCAACAGGGAGACCCAGGCGGTGTTGCCCCTGCGCGGCAAGATTCTCAACGTGGCCAGTGCGTCTGCCGACAAGAAGCGCGCCAACCAGGAGCTCAAGGACCTGTCGCAGGCCCTGGGATGCGGTGTCGGCAACAACTATCGCGACGAGGACCTGCGCTACGACCGCATCGTCATCATGACGGATGCCGATGTCGACGGCGCGCATATTGCCTCACTGCTCATCACATATTTCTACCGGGAGATTCCCGAACTCGTTCACCGGGGACGGCTCCACCTTGCCGTGCCGCCCCTTTACCGTCTGTCGCGCGGCAGCGATATCGTCTATGCTCGCGACGATGAGCACCGGGACCAACTTCTGGAACATCACTTCAACGGCAAGGGCAAGGTGGAAATCAGCCGCTTCAAGGGACTCGGCGAAATGCCGGTTGCCCAGCTGAAGGAAACGACCATGGATCCGGCCAGCCGTCTTCTGCTCCGCGTCGAGATCGCGGACGACGACCGGACACGGACACTGCGCGTCGTTGAGAACCTGATGGGGCGGCGCCCCGAGGAGCGGTTCAATTTCATCAGGCAGCATGCCGGCAATGTCGGTGACCTCGATATCTGACCACAGGCCATCGAGACTCATGGCGGCGATCGGCCTTGCCCTCGCTCTCATGGGTTGCGCCGGCGACGGATCGCAGACACGTGTGACCCGTGTCGATCAGGCACCGCTGTGGTCTCCGGGACTTCTGCACTGGATTGCCTCGTCGCCGCAGGGGCTCGTCCTGCGTCTGGCTGCGGCCGACGGCGATGCCCGGTGGGCCGGAGAAGCAGCACAGGCGCTGGAGGAACTATCCTGGATGCCCTTCTCGTCCCTCACGATTGATCGTCCGGGTTCGCCCGATCCCGTCTTTCACCTGGCTCTTGTGGTTCATGCATCGTCAACCTTGCCGGCGGATGGCGCCTGCAGCGGCATCATGGCGCCGACTGACGGTCACGGTGATGTCGTGATCGCCCTGTGTCACGGTGGACGGACCATCGCCACGGCCCGGGCCACGGCGTCGACGCCGCTCGCACCTGACTCTCCGGCATTCCGCGAGGCCGTGAGGGCTGCCGCCATCGGCGCCTTCCCGCGCCGCGATCCGGACGAACCCGAACTCATCCCCATCATTCTCCCGCCCATGGTCTGAGGACGCTGGTTGACCTCGACCGCATCAACGGAGTATCCGCCTCCAAGGCGACCGTTGCGCCTTTTCCATCATGGCCACTTTCGACCAGGAACTTAAGGACAGGCATGAAATTCGAAGACCTGGGACTCAGTCCTGAAGTCCTGGCGGCAATCGCGAAAGCCGGTTACCACGAAGCCACACCCATCCAGCAGAAGGCCATCCCGGTCGCCCTGCAGGGCCGCGACCTCCTCGGTTGCGCACAGACCGGCACCGGCAAGACGGCGGCTTTCGTTCTGCCGCTGATCGACATCCTGATGGGAAGCAGGGCGCGCATGCGCATGCCGCGGGCACTCATCATCTCGCCGACCCGCGAGCTGGCGCAACAGACCATGGAGAACTTCCGCATCTACGCCAGCCTGACCGAGCTCGAGGCGGCGCTGCTTGTCGGAGGCAACGACCTGAGGGCCCAGGAACAGGCGCTGACAGGTCATGTGGACATCCTGATCGCCACGCCCGGGCGCCTGCTCGACATGGTCGAGCGGGGCAAGGTCCTGATGATGGGTGTCAAGCACCTCGTTATCGACGAGGCAGACAGGATGCTCGACATGGGATTCATTCCCGATGTCGAACGCATCTGTACCATGTTGCCGCCACTGCGCCATACGCTCATGTTTTCGGCGACGATGCCCGCGGAAATCCGCAAACTGGCCGAGAGATTTCTCCACAATCCCAGAGAAGTGGCGGTGGCGGCCCCGGACTCGCCCGCCGACACCGTGGATCAGTCTCTCGTCATCGTCGAGGATGGACACGAGAAGAAGCGGGCCCTGCGTCGTCTCCTGGGCATGCAGGAGGTGACGAGTTCCATGGTCTTCGCCAACCGCAAGCGGGATGTCGATTCTCTCCATGGTTCCCTGGTTCGTGGCGGCATCGATGCCGTGCGCATGCAGGGCGACATGTCGCAGCACGACCGGGAAACCGCGCTGGCTGCCTTCAGGAACGGCGATTCCCGAACCATGGTGTGCACCGACGTGGCCGGCAGGGGCATCGACATCTTCGGTGTCAGCCATGTCATCTGCTTCGACGTTCCCGTCAATGCCGAGGACTATGTCCACCGCATCGGCCGGACCGGCCGCGCCGGCATGAGGGGTTGTTCCTACATGCTGGCGACGCCCGAAGACCGCGATGGGCTCGATGCCATTGCCAAACTCATTTCCCGTCAGTTGCCGGTGGTCGAGATCGAGGGTATCCGCCACGCCGATCTGGGCTGCGCATCCGGTCGTCCACCGGGAGGCCGCCGCGGCGGCCGGCGGAACTGGGAAAAGGAGGATGCGACCGCTCGTCGTCGCGAGGCTGCCCGGGGCGAAGCCCAGGCAAGGGAGATGGAAGATGCCGCCGCCGTTCCCTTCGGTGAGGGTCCGTTCGTGCCGGCCTTTCTGTTGCGGCCGGTCACATCGGGCAACAGCAGCGGAACACACAAACAGGGAGACAGCGACAGTGCCGACAGGTGACCTCATTCGCCATGCCATGAAGGGTGGCGCGCAACAGCTCGGGGCGTGGGTGAACATGGAGAGTCCGATCGCCACCGAAATCATGGCTGGCGCCGGCTTCGACTTCATCATGATCGATCAGGAACACGGTCCTGGCGACGCCCTCTCTGCCATCACCCAGTTGCAGGCCATCCGTTCGGGTGGCACCAGGACTGCCATGATGCGGGTAAGGGACAATGACACCCAGTTCATCAAGAAGGCCCTCGATACAGGTATCGACGGAATCATGGTGCCGCTCGTCGAGACCGCCGAGGCGGCATCACAGGTCGTGGCCGCCTGCAGGTTGCCGCCTCTCGGTGTGCGCGGGGTGGCTCCCGGCAACGTCCGGGCCGCACGCTATGGTTACGACAAGGATGCGTTCATCCGCAGCCGCGGCGAGGATGTCCTTGTGCTGTCCCAGGTCGAGACCGAGATGACTGTCGGCAATCTCTCGGAGATCGGCGCAATAGAGGGTGTCGATGTCCTGTTCATCGGCCGCAACGATCTGGCGAGCAGTATCGACCGGCTTCATGACCAGACCTCTCCGGAAGCCCGGGACCTGCTGGAGGAGGCGGAGCGCCGCATCAGGGAATCAGGACGCCTGCTCGGTGGAATTCCGGCGCCCTTCGACGATCCCGTGGCCATGTTCGAGAGAGGCTATGACCTCGTGCTTGCGGTCGCCGATCACGCCTTGTTGCGGGACGCGGCGGTTGCCGCGGTGGCGTCCTTCAAGCCTGCCTGATGGTCCCGTTCGGACCCCTTCTCGAACGGGCGACGGTCCGTTCCGGCGGGCTCCGGACCCTCCAGGCCCGGCTCCCGCTTGCGAAGACGGCGGCGGACCTTGCCGGCACGGGCGATGATCGCTACCTCTCGATGATGTCCCGGCGCATTTTCCGTGCGGGTCTCAAGCACGCCCTCGTCGATTCGAAGTGGCCGGCGTTCGAAGAGGCCTTTCATGGCTTCGCGCCGAAGAGGGTGGCCATGTTGAGCGACGAGGATCTCGACGACCTGATGGCCAACCCGGCGATCATCCGCCACTGGACCAAGATCTGCGCGGTTCGCAGCAACGCCACGACCATGGTCGCGAGGTCCGCGGCCGACGGCGGATTCGGATCGTGGATCGCTTCCTGGCCGGGCGATGACATCGTCGGGCTGTGGGAGGTTCTGGCGAAGGAATTCAGGCAGCTTGGCGGCAATTCGGGTCCGTCCTTTCTCAGAATGGCGGGGAAGGATACGTTCGTGCTGACCGGCGATGTGATCGGAGCGCTGATCGACAACGGCATCGTCACCCGCGCGCCCACGGGCAAGGCGGCGAAGCGCCAGGTGGCGGCGGCCTTCAATGCGTGGGCCGAAGAGACCGGTTTGCCGCTGTGTCAGCTTTCCATGATCCTGGCTCTTTCCCGGGAGTGACCCGGTCTCGGTCGATGGACACCTCCATCCCCGGAACCGCGCGCATCGTCATCATCGGTGGCGGCATCATGGGCACCAGTCTTGCCCACGGGCTTGTCGCCGAGGGTTGCCGGGACGTGGTTCTCCTGGAAAAGGCCGAACTCACATCCGGTTCGACGTGGCACGCCGCCGGCCAGATCACCCACTCGACATCCAGTCTCACGCTGGGCAGGTGCGTCGATTACAACATCCGCCTCTACTCGGGTGACCTCGAACGGGAATCGGGACAGCCGGTGACCTGGCATGGATGCGGTTCGCTTCGCCTCGCCTACAGGGCCGACGAGATGGACTGGCTGCGCCATACCCTGGGTGTGGGCACATCCCTGGGATTTACCATGGAGCTTGTCGGTCCTGAACGCATCCGCGCCCTTCATCCCTTCTACAATCTCGACGGTGTTCTGGGCGCCCTCTACACTCCCGACGACGGTCACGTCGATCCCTCCGGAGTCGTCCAGGCCTTTGCCACGGTGGTGCGCCGTGCGGGAGTGAAGATCGTACGCCGCTGCCGTGTGACCGGCATCGCCCGGAGTCCGCGGGACGAATGGAAGGTGACGACCGACAGGGGCGTCATCACATGCGAACACGTGGTCAACGCCGCCGGCACCTATGCGAGACAGATTGGCGCCTGGAACGGGATCGACATTCCGGCGACCTCGATGACCCATCACTACCTCGTCACCGACACGGTTCCACGATTTCTTGATCTCGACCGGGAACTTCCCGTGGTGCGTGATGACCATCTGGTTTCCGGTTACATCAGGATGGAACAGAAGGCGGGCCTCATCGGAATCTACGAAAAGTACAACCCCCGTGCCGTGTGGATCGATCACTGCCCCTGGGAAGCGGAAAACGAGCTCTTCGAACCCGACTTCGAACGCATCATGCCATGGTTGCACAATGCCATGGAGCGCATGCCGGTCCTGAGCGAGGCCGGCATTCGCCGAACTGTCCACGGAGCCATTTCCCATCCCCCCGATGGCAATCCGCTGATCGGTCCGGCCCCTGGCGTGCGCCATTACTGGTGCTGCTGTGGCACGCAGATCGGCATCGGCTGGGGACCTGGTCTTGCCCGCGAACTGGCGCGATGGATCGTCCACGGGACGGCGGATCTTTCCATGAACGCCTTTGATCCGCGGCGCTACGGACCGTGGGCGACGAGAGAATGGCAGGTGATCAAGGCGAGGGAAGACTACTGCCTGCGCCACGAAATTCCCTTCCCGGCCCTCAACAGGCACGCCGGACGCCCGCTGAGGCCTTCGCCGGTCCACGATCGCCATGTCGAAGCCGGGGCCATCTTCGAGGAGGTCTGCGGTCACGAGCGACCCCGCTGGTTTGCCGGCGGCGGCGCGCAGGCGGCGGACCACCATTCCTTTCGCCGCACGCTTGCGGACGACTTTGTGGCCGCAGAGGTGCGCACGGTCGCCTCCACGGCGGGACTCATGGACATCACCGCCTTCGCCAGGGTCGAGGTGGCGGGCATCGCCGCGGCGTCCTGGCTCGACGGTCTGGTGGCCAACCGTCTGCCGGCGAGGGACGGCGGCATCGTTGTGGCCCACATTCTCAGTCCGGCCGGTCGCATCGAGACCGAACTCGTCATCGTCAGGATGGCGGCGGAACGCTTCTTCCTCGTGGCCTCGGCCGCTCATGAACTGCGTCTGCTTGACCATCTCGCCACCTGTCAGGGGGTCACGGTTACCAACAGGTCGGACACGTGGGCGGGTCTTTCCCTCCAGGGGCCGCGATCGCGCGACATCCTCTGCGCCGTCACCGGCACTGCACTCGACAACGCCTCCTTTCCGTGGATGACGGCGCGATGCATGGATATCGCCGGACATCCGGTGTGGGCCTTGCGTCTCTCTTATGTCGGGGAACCGGGATGGGAGCTTCATTGCCACCGGAATGCCCTGCCGGCGGTTCACGATGCACTTGTCGATGCCGGGGCGCCGCACGGCATGGGCCGTTACGGATCTTTCGCCATGAACACGATGCGCCTTGAGAAGGCCTTCCGGGGAGGAGCCGAACTCACCAATGAGGTCACCATGGCGGAAGCCGGCATGATGCGCTTCGCCAAGCTCGACAAGGGTGACTTTGTCGGCCGTCAGGCGACCGTCGCGTGTCTCTCCCGGCCGCTCAGGTGGGCCTGCGCCTATCTCGA
The DNA here is from genome assembly GCA_965213815.1 of Alphaproteobacteria bacterium. Classification (GTDB taxonomy): domain Bacteria; phylum Pseudomonadota; class Alphaproteobacteria; order SP197; family SP197; genus SP197. Next base: position 427,383 of record OZ243917.1, read on the forward strand.
GGTGGAGGATGGTGACGACTGCGATGGCCATGCCGGCGAGGCGGTCCTCATGGAGGGAGCCCGTGTGGGCGCCGTCAGCTCAATCGCCCGCGGGTACCGGACGGGGAAGATTCTGGGCTTTGCCTGGGTGAAGCCGGAGGCCGCCCGGCCGGACACATCGCTCGACGTCATGATTCTTGGCACGCCGCGACCGGCACGGGTTCTCGGCGAGGCAGCCCACGATCCCCGGAACTTGCGTCCCCGGTCGTGACGGCGGGGCGGTCACTTGCGCACGCTGTAGACGTAGACGAACCAGTAGACGAGACCGACAAGAACACCGCCCCCGACAATGTTGCCGAGAATCACCGGCACAAGATTGCCGATGGCGCCCGAGATGCTCACGGCCGCGTCGGCGGCGCCCGCATCATGGATCAACAATGCCAGAGTGAAGAAGTAGATGTTGGCGATGGAATGTTCGAAACCGGCGGCAACGAAGGTGGCGATGGGTAACAGGATGGCGAGGATCTTGTCGGTCGTCGATGCGGCGCCGTAGCAGAGGTAGACCGCAAGGCACACCAGGGCATTGCACAGCACACCGAGGAAGAAGGCCTGCATGAAGGGAAGTTCGGCCTTGGCTGCGGCGATGCGCACCGCGACACGGCCGGCCTCGCCGTTGTCGAGATTCTGGTGCCCGGCGAGGAACACCAGCACAGCAACAGCCACGGCTCCGATGGTGTTGCCGACAAAGACGAGGGTCCACGCCCGCGTCAGGGTTCTCAGTTTCATGCGCCCGCTTGCCATCGACATGATCATGAGAACGTTGCCTGTGAAGAGTTCCACGCCTCCCAGGACAACCAGGATCAGTCCCAGGGTGAATCCGAGCCCGCCGGCCATGCGCATGAGGCCGAAGGGAACGTGGTCGAGTCCTGTCCATGTGGTGATGGCGGCCATGGCGCCCAGGCCGATGAAGGCACCCCCCATGATGGCAAGAACAACGAGGCGTGCAGGCGCCATGCGAGCCTTGATAAGACCCACGTCCTCGGCCTTGAGAGCAACATCCTTCGGCAGAAGGATGGTCTCTGCGCCGGGTCTTGCAATTGGGTCGGCCATTCCTCTCGCATCACTAGCAGGTTTTTCATAATGTGCCCCGGGGACTTCGTGCGCAAGAGTCCGCCGTCAAAAGACCGTCACACTGTCGTGACCCATGGGTGATCAGGATGCAGAACCGGTCCGCAGACATTCACACGACGAGGGAGAACGGCTATGCCGGGTCGGTTCATGAGCACCTTGACCTCGACCGCTATCCCCTCGATCAGCGCGGTCCCTGCCAGCCCCTGATCGACAGGTGTCGCGAGGATCTTGCGACACGGGGGCTGTGCAGTCTTCCGGGCCTTGTCAGCCCCGCGACGATCGCCAGGGCTGCGGAGGAACTTCTGCCTCTTGTGCGCGAGCAGTCCTTCTTTCATGCCCGGCGCCACAACATCTATTTCACCGACACGCCCTCATGCATCGCCGCCGAACATCCGGCTCTGGCGCTCCAGGAGACCTCCAGCCATACGGTATGCGACGACCAGATCACCTGGAGTTTTGTCCACGCGCTCTACGAGTGGCCACCGCTGAGAACATTCCTCGCCGGGGTCATGGGAATGTCCCGCCTCTATCTCATGGAAGACCCGCTGGCCAGGGTCAATGTCATGGGCTATCGCGACGGCGAAGGCCTGGGGTGGCATTTCGACCGCTCTGAGTTCACCACCACACTTCTCATCCAGGCACCCCGGGAGGGCGGTCATCTCGAGTACCGCCCGGATCTGGCCCAGGATGATCTCGATGGCGTGGTCCGGCTTCTTGAGGGCCGGGATGCGGCCATGCGCACGCACGTCCAGCAGGCCGGGACCCTGACGGTCTTCAGGGGGCACAACACGGCCCATCGCGTGACACCGGCGGCAGGTGCGACCGAGCGCCTGATTGCCGTTTTTTCCTACTTCGATCGCCCGGGCGTGGTCTTCAGTGCCGGGGAGCGCCGGGGTTTCTACGGCCGCGCCGGCTGATGGAAGGCTTCATCGCCGTCAAGGACATCTGTTCCTTCACCGAGGTCCGCGCGCTCTCGAGGCGCTCGGACGCCAGGGGAGCGCTGCAGCTCGCTTCCCACGCCGGCGCGATCGCCATGGCCGCGGTTTTCGTCTGGCTGACGGCGGACACATGGTGGCTCCAGCTTGTCATCCAGTCGGTTCTGGGTGTTTTGCTCACCTTTCTCTTCTGCCCGCTTCACGAGACCATTCATCGCACTGCGTTTCACGCGCGATGGCTCAACGACGCGGTGGCCTGGCTCACCGGGTTCGTCATCTTCCTGCCATCGACCTGGTTCCGGTACTTTCACTTCGAGCACCACCGGTTCACGCATGTCGAGGGCGCCGATCCCGAACTCGACACGGCGAAGCCGGCAACACGCCTCGCCTTCCTCTTCTATCTGTCCGGTCTCGAATCCTTCTGGTGGAGTTTCCTCAAGACCCTGGTGCGCCATGCGGCCGGCCGGGTGACGGACCGCTTCGTGCCCGATGATGCAGCGCGCCGGGCCTGCGTTCGCCAGGCGCGCATCTACCTTGCCGGCTACCTTGTGATCATCACCGGTGCCGTGTGGACTGCCAGTCTGGAGCCCCTTGTCTACTGGATCATTCCCCTTGCTCTCTCCGCCTGGTCGCTCAGGCTCTACCTCATGGCCGAGCACACGCTGCTCCCCTTCGGCGCCAACATGCTCGACAACACGCGCACCATCCGCACCAATGCCCTTGTGCGCTGGCTTGCCTGGCAGATGCCCTATCACACCGAACACCACGTCTTCCCGTCCATCCCGTTCCACGCTCTCCGCCAGGCCTCGCAACGCATCGCCCCGCGCCACGGCCATGTCATTGCGGGCTACATGGCCTTTGCACGCCAGTATTGGGCGAGCATCTCCCCGGAGCGCCGCCGATGACCTTTCGCGTGCTGACGGCCCAGTTCATGCACGAGACCAACACCTTTGCGCGTCTCGACACCGACCTTGCTGCCTTCGAGCGTCTGGTTCTGGCCCGTAGTGGTGACGAGATCACGTCGCGTCTGGAAAACACCAACACTGAAACCGCGGGCTACATGGATGCCGCCCGGGACCACGGCTGGGAGCTCGTCTTCACCGTTGCCGCCATGGCCAATCCCCTGGGCCGGGTGACAGATGACGCCTTCGAACACGTTGTCGGCCTCATCACGCAAGGCCTGGAGCAGTCGCCTCCCGTCGATGGCATTGCCCTTGCCCTTCACGGCGCCATGGTGAGCCGGAGCCATGAGGATGCGGAGGGCGAAGTGGTGCGCCGCCTGCGCGAGATCACGCACGTTCCCGTCTGCTGCACCCTCGATCTTCACGCCAATGTGGCCCCGGCATTCGCTGAACGGGTGGACATACTCTGCAGCTATCTCACCTATCCCCACATCGACATGAGGGCGCGGGCGCGACGGGCCGGCGCCCTGCTGCACCGGGCGATGTCGGGCGACATCGCGCCACGGGTCTTCTTCAGCCGGCGTTCCATGCTCCAGGGAGCCGACGGCGGGCGCACCGATGTCGAGCCGATGATGGCGCTGCAGGCCAGGGCCGCGGGTTTCATGGCAGGCGATTCCAGGGTTCTCGACATCTCGATCAACGCCGGTTTCAGCCAGGCCGACATCCATGATGTCGGGCCGAGCGTGACGGTGACCGCGGATGGCGACGACCCGCGGTTCCAGGAGATGGCGGACGATCTCATGACGGATATCTGGGAGGCCCGCGATGTCGTCAACAACCGCTACCTTGACGTCGCGCAAGCCGCCGACATGGCCCGGCGCTTCAATCACACGGGCAAGCCTCTCGTCATTGCAGATTATGCCGACAACCCGGGTGCGGGCGCCTACGGCGATGCGACGAATCTGCTCAAGGCGATGCTCGATGCCGGCCTCGATGAAGCCTGTTTCGGTGCCCTCCATGATCCGGCCGCCGCCGCAACTCTTGTGGCGGCCGGGGCCGGTGCGCGGATGACCCTGCCGCTCGGCGGCAAGATCGATCCTTCCTTCGGCGGTCCACCGCTCGAGCTTTCCGGTGAGGTGATGGAGACGAGCGACGGCGTCACGGTCCTTGACGGGCCGATGTTTGCCGGCATGACGAAGAGTTTCGGGCCGACGGCGGTGTTCCGCACCGGCGGTATCGACGTGCTCGTGGTCTCCAACCTGATGCAGATCATCGATCTCCAGCAGTTCCTCGCCCACGGCATCGATCCCCGCACGAAGAAGACCGTCGCCCTGAAGTCCATGCAGCACTTCCGGGCCGCGTACGAGCCCATGGCGGAAAGGGTGATCGTCTGCGATTCAGGCGCCCTGGCGACACCGGATCTCTCCCGTTTCACCTATCGCCACGTCCGCCGCCCGCTCTACCCTCTCGACCCATGAGCGAACGTTTCGACATCACCCGCGAAACCCTCATGGATGAGCGTTTCTCACCTTCCATGCAAAAGGCGGTCGATCAGGGTCTCGTCACCCCCACGCCCGAAGGCGAGCGGGAGCAAAACAGGCGAGACCATCTTCGCAGCCATCCTCGTTCTGAAGACCTCCATGTCTTCGGCTTCGGTTCGCTGATGTGGAATCCGGCGATCGAGGTCGCCGGCTCGCATCCGGCCGTGGTGAGGGGCTGGCACCGGCAATTCTGCCTGTGGCTTTCCATCGGCAGGGGAACGCCTGACTTCCCGGGCCTCTCGCTCGGCCTTGAGCCGGGCGGTTCGGTCAGGGGCCTGGTGCTGCGAATCGCTGCCGCACGGATCGACAGCGAGACGCGCCTCCTGTGGCGCCGCGAGATGTTCGCCGGCGCCTACCGTCCGATCTGGGTCATGGCAGATCTCGGAGACCGTGTGGTGCCGGCGGTCAGTTTCGCCATCAACCGGGCCTACGAGCGTTACGGTGCGAATATCCCCCTTGCCGTCCAGGCGCGTCACATCGCCCTCGCCGAGGGTCCGCTCGGCCCTTGCATCGACTACCTCGAGAACACCGTCCGCATTCTCAATGCCATCGGCCAGACCTCCGGCGCCATGCACACGCTTCTCGACACCGCCCGCCAGCTCCGCTGACCCTTTACAATCTGGCAGGGAGGCACTCCGGAACCTGCGACGCGCAACGAACCGGGGCTTCAGATCATGAGACCTCTGCGTTGCCACCCACTCGCTTGAGAGTTCGAATATTCTTCCCCAGAGGCGGTGCCCTGTAACGTGTTGAGCACACATGGCCATCCTGGCCATCTGCCGGGACTCCAGCTGCTTTCGCGAAACGCCTCCGCTGGCCCCTGATGCCACAGCCAGATTCTCGACAGCGCACGAGTTTCATCATTGACCTGACTGCCGGATTTTCCGCCCGGACAAACGTCGATGACGAAATCCGGGAGGCTCTGGACGATGCCCTGCAGCCGGCTGCGGTCCGACTCGGTTATGTCGGGGGCGAATCCAGGTGGAAAGGGTGCAGACAATGCCCCGGGGCATTGACATCGAGAGGGCTGAATTCCCTGCCTTGAAGATCTGGGTGCGCTACGTCTCCGGTCCGGTCCACCGGCAAAAGACTGACCATGTCCGACTCGATGTCACTTTCAGCGAGCCACCCCTTCAACGCGCCGACATTATCGACATTGGTGACGGTATCGAACTCCACACGTACAGCCTGATCGATGTCATCGCGGAAAAGTACCGTGCGCTTCTTCAACAGGCGATTCGTCGCCGGGCGCGCCGCCAGGACGTTTACGATCTCGATTATCTCCTGCGGCGGTACGCGTTCGACACGGCCACCAGGGAAGCGATCCTGGCGACGATGCGTGACAAGTGCCGATCACGCGATATCGAGCCGGCCGCCAGTTCCCTCGATGACCCTGAAGTGCGGGACCGCGCGGCTGCTGGTAAGCGTTCGGTGACGCGGTGATGGGTGAAGTGTGTGTCACCGGTTGAGGATGCGTTTCCAGTCCTTGCGCAGGGGTCTCAGCCAGATGTCTTTTTTCGGTTTGTCGCGTTTCGTGTGGGTATCGTAGCGCCCGCGTCCTTGAGTGGCACCGACATGGATCCATCCTGAGGCCTTGTAGACGGCGCCGGTGAAGCGCGGTGTCTGGACGAAGGTTTCGATGAGGACCGGCGTGGTGTTGTAGCGCCTGGTCCAGTCACCGGGCAGGCGACGTCGCATGATGGCGAGGATGTGGGAGCCGAGATTGTCGATTCGGATCCAGGGCAATATCAAGAAGCGAGGATTGTCGATGACCAGCGGCAGGTTCTTCTGGCGCACCTCGGGCGTCCATCCGATGAGGGTGTCTCGGGGCGCGAGTTTCCATGCGGCGGTGGAGAAGCCGAGCATGGCGACGGGCCATCCGTTGCGGTCGTGGACGGCGTAGCGCATCTGGGCTCCGACCAGGGTTGTGTATCCCAGATAGTGGTAGCGGGCGACGAACTCGTTCCACAGCTTCCCCTCCCGTGCCCCGCTTGTGACGATGGAGACAGTGAGGGGTCGTGCCTCGTCGAGGGTGGTTGGAGGGGCAAACAGCGGCGGTTCTGTGTCCGGCCCGAAGACGATGGCCTTGCGCGGACCCGGTCGCCATCGTGGTGGCGGCAGGGTGATGAGGCCATCCCTGTGCATGGCCAGCATGGTGACCTTGGCCATCATGTGCTTGAGGCCGCCGTCGGGCTTGCGCCAGTCGGTACGTTCACAGAAGGCCCGGGCGATGGCCGCCCGGCTCGTCTCGGTGGTGATCAACTTGCGTATCAGCGCCATCTCGGCGGTGGTGAAGTCACGACCGTGGTAGCGACACGCGACCTCGCCGGTTACCCCGGTTCCATGAGGTCCCGCCGGCGTTCCGGACTCATCGACCATGGCAGCCACGGGGCAAGGTCATCGGGCGCCTTGCCGCCGTTCCTGGCACAGGCTTCAAGCCATTCATGGAGCCAGCGCCGGATTGAGATGCCGTTCATGGCAAGAGTGCCGATGACGGAGTACATGATGGCCGTGAAGGCGGCGCCACCCTCGCTGTCGGAACCGAAGCTCAGCCGACGCCCGATCACCGCTTTCCGGAAGGTTCTCTCGGCCTCTGAGTTGTCCATGGGAATCAGAGGATGGTGGACGAAGACGCTCAGTCCCTCGCGATGGCGGATCAGGGAACGCAGGGGCTTCGCTTCGCGTGCGTCTTCCGGCAAGGCGTCGAGTTCCGTCTGCGCCTGGGCAAACAGTGCCTCGACAGTCTCTTCCAATGCCGCCTGCAGCGCGTCGAACGTCGTTGTCTGATGGTCCAGTGCGGGGTCGTAGTGCTTCAATCGCGCCTTGTTCAGATTGAAGATCGCCCCGTACCTGGCCAGCCATGTGTTCTTCCAGTCTTCCAGTCCTTCCTGGCCGGCCGCGGCCTCGATGGCGTCGCGTCTGCTATGGGTCCAACAGAGACACAGGATGATCTTGCCGTCGAGTTCGCGGGCCAGCTTTCTGTAGGCGCTGTAGCGGTCGCAGACAAGGAAGACGGTGACCTGGGTGGAGCCGAAGAGCTTCCTGGCCACCTCGGCGCTGCGTGACGGGTCGATGAGGAAGAAGACGGCGTCGGCGCTGACCGAGTTCCACATCCAGGCCCGCTGCGAGCGCCCGGAGAGCTTGAGGGACCCGATGCGCCAGCTGGTCTCGTCGCCGTGACGCACCGTCATCGTGTTCTGATGTGCGAGGATGGCGCAAGCCAGGGGGGCGAACATCGGCGCCAGACGCGTCATGCCGTCGGCCATCGTCCCCGGCGCCATCTCCAGGCCCTGATCCGCCATCCATCGCGAGACCCCGCGCAGGGGCCGCAAGCAGGCGTAGCGCTCATAGAGCACACACGCCCAGACACTGATGCCGTAGGGTGTCCGGGGGAACAGCCGCAAGGCAGGCGGCGCCGTCACTTCCCGGGGCGCCGACGGACACTGACAACCCCGGCGCCAGCGGCCACGCCTGATCGTACGGGTATGGGCCTTGACCTGGATCTCGATGAGAGAGGACTCGTGGTCGCCGTTGGCGACATAGGCCTCGCCGCAACACGGGCACACCCGCTCCTCTGGAGCCGGGTCATGCCTTTCCTCCTTCTCCGGGAGTGAGGGACGTTCGGTGCGGCCATGGCCCGGCGCTCCGCGTTGCTGGCCCCGCTTCTTGCCGGTCCCCTTCTTCTTCTGCTTCTCGCTCCTGGAACCGAATGCCACCTTCGACAGCGTGGCCCGCGTCCCGCGCAGCCTGGCAAGCTCGGCTTCCTGTTGCGTGCAACGGATCTGCAACGCCTCGATCGTCTCGCCCTGCCGGACAATCTCGCGATCCCGGGAGGCAACCTCCCTCTTCGAGGCCTTCGCTTCCTTCAGGGCCTTCTTCAGCGAGACGACCTCCTGGCGCAGCGAGGCAATCGTCGAACGCTTGCGCGCATCAATCCCCATCTCGCCAACAAGGCGGGTCAGACGATCCACCTCAGCCTGCGAGGCCAGCGCATCCTTCGCCGCCCGGCGAAGCGACGCCGAAAGCTCACGCTCCTCAGCAAGCTTGTCCCTCGCAATCTTCTGCAATGCCGAACACGAGCCTGCCCTCTTGCGCTCCGCTATCACGTCCAGGCGAAGCTCTTTCTTCTCCGCTTCCAGCTCGTCAATCCGAAGCAAGGCTGCCGAAAGAGCCGACGCGCAGGCCTCGAATCCACACGGCGCACCAGCACCGCTCGCCGCAATATCCGGGAGAATGAACCCATCCATGCAACGTCATGTGGTGATGCCAAAAAAAGTTACCAGTGCCCGGGAGGAAAAAGTTCTCAGGCCCGGAATATCGCCGCCATCACCGCGTCACCGAACGCTTACGGCTGCTGAATGGGACAAGATCGGGCTGGAGACAGGTGATCTCCCTGAATTTATTGGGTGCTTTGAAACCGTGCAGGAGTTTTGCAGGGATCTGCCCTGGGATGATCCCGCCAGACCTGTTCTCCGTCGTTTGCCAGGATGAAGAAGCCTGTCGCAAGGGGGATTGCCAGCGGATCCGTGTTGTTGTAGGCAAAATGACAATTTTGCCTACAGGCGAAGGGTACGGACATGGCCGCACGTCCCGAACGCTTGCCCGTATCGTTGCATACGCTCTACGCCGAACTGGCTGATCGCGCCTGGACGGGAGATTTCCTCGAGATCGCCGAAGCCGGTGGCACGCCCTACAAGCGCACTGAGAAGGGCAGGTCTTACTGGTACTGGCAACCGCCGACCATCAACGGCTCCCGCCAGTCGGCCCGGTATCTCGGGCCTGATTCCCCGGAGGTGCGCCAGCGGATACGGGAGCGCGAGGCGCTGGCTGCCGCAAGGAGGGAACGTATCGGAATTGTCCGGGCTCTCCGCGCGGCGCGCCTACCGGTTCCGGACGGGCTGACCGGGCGCGTGGTCGCGGCCCTCGCCGGGGCTGGGGCCTTTCGTCTGCGGGCCGCTCTTGTCGGCTCCGCGGCCTTCCTGTGCTACGGCCCCATGCTGGGCTTCCGGGTTTCCGCGGCGCTGACGCGCACCGGCGACGTGGACATCGCCCAATTCCACTCGGTCTCCATCGCGGTCGGCGACGAACTCGACGGTGATTTCCTGACCGTGCTGCGCCGGGTGGATCCTCGGTTCGAAGCTATCCCCTCTGCGGCGGATACGCGCCGGAGCTGGCGCTACGCCCTGCGCGCCGGAACCCAGGAGAACTTCTCGGTCGAGCTTCTGGTGCCCCTGCGGGGCCCGGAGAGATCCGGAGGCGTGACGCGGTTGAAAGCCATGCGGAGCGATGCCCGGATCCTGCGCTTTCTCGATTTCCTGCTGTACCGGGAGGTCGAGGCTGTCATGTTGGCCGACACGGGCATTCCCGTCAGGGTGCCAGCCCCGGAACGGTTCGCATTGCACAAGCTGCTGCTGTCGGATCTGCGGGACGATGGGCCGGCGAGCCGTGCCAAGGCCAGGAAGGACCTCGAGCAAGCGAAGGCGCTGCTGCATGTTCTCGCACAGGATCGCCCACAGGAGCTGGAAGCGGTCTGGGAGGAGCTGCTCGACCGTGGACCGGCCTGGAGGAAGCGAGCCCTGCAGGCGACCCGGGCGTTGCCGGCCAATGTTCGCAGCCTGCTTCCGGACCTCCCGGACCGCGATGAAGGTTGAGTCATGGCGCATTTTATTGCGGCGAGGACGGTTCAGGCCGCCGTGAAGTGTGTTCATGACCCTCCCCTTCCCGTAAGGTCGGTCATGGCGAAATGACGGGGAGGAGCCGGCATGCGGGGATCGTGTCAGTGCGGGGCGGTAAGATACGAGGTGACCGGCAAGGTGCGTCACGTGAGCCATTGTCACTGCTCGATGTGCCGGAAACTGCATGGCGCCCTCTTCGCGAGTTTCGGGGGCGTGGCCCGTGACGACCTGAAGATAGAAGGCGGCGAGTCGTTGCGGGAGTACCGCAGTTCGGACTCCATCAACCGCCGGTTCTGCGCGACCTGTGGCGGGCAGGTGTTCGTTGAGATTCCCGGAGACGGCGATACGGTCTTCCTGTGCCTCGGCAGCCTCGATCAGGGCGAGAGGCCGGACCATGATCCGGCAAGCGAACGGCACATCTTCTGGGAATCACGGGTGACCTGGCATGACCCGGGTGATGGCGCGGCGCGTGTCGAGAGCTATGGGGAGACATGACAATGACGACGGGAGGATGCCTGTGCGGCGCCGTGCGCTACGAGCTGACAGGGGAGGTCCACGACTTCTATCATTGTCACTGCTCGATCTGCCGCAAGTGCCAGGGGGCTCTCTACCTGACCTATGCCAGTGTCGATCGCTCAGGCTTTTGTCTGCTGGCGGGCGGGGACGACCTGTCGACCTTCCGGACGTCACCGGCGTTGGAGAGACGGTTCTGCCGGCACTGCGGATGTCATGTCTTCGGCGAGATGGGAGACGTGATCACTTTCTCGGTCGGCACGCTCGATGACGGCGCCGATCCCGGGGGGCGCGAGGGCACGGAACGGCACATCTTCTGGGAATCCCGGTGCGACTGGTACGAACCCGACGATGCCCTGGAGAAAGTGACGGAGTTCGGATCATGATGCGTGGCGGATGTCTGTGTGGCGCCGTGCGCTTCGAGGTTAGCGCCCCGGCATCGGATCTCTACCACTGCCACTGTTCCATGTGCCGCAAGATACACGGTACGGCGTTCGCCACCTATGCGGTCGTAACGCGGTCGGCCATGACACTGGTGAAGGGCGAGGACATGCTTTCCGCCTATGATTCCTCGCCCGGCGTGACCCGGTCGTTCTGCCGGGGCTGTGGTTGCCAGATTGCCATCGATGTGGCCGACCAGCCTGATGACCGCTGGTTCATGCCGGCAATCCTTGATGATCCCGTTCACCCTGGAGCGGAGAATCGTGAGCGCCACATCTTCGTCGGCTCGAAACTGCCGTGGCTTCACCTCGACAGCGTCCTGCCGCAATCCGAGGACGCCTGAGAGTTTTCCGAACGGGTATGTCCGATGGGGTGCTCTTGAAACACCTTCAGGTCGCGATGAGCCTGACGATGATGCCCGCGGTCCGGGCACGCCATCACCAGGTCATTGACTCCCCGAGTTACGCCTGACACCATGTCGTCAATTATCTGCGAAAAATGACGACATGGTGTCAGGATCGACGTACCCCCGGCTCTTTCGGGCGCCCCGGCAGAGCTTCTTTCTCCTTGGTGTCCGCGGGGTCGGCAAGAGCACATGGGCGCGTCAGCAGTTTCCTGATGCGCCCGTGATCGATCTTCTGGACGAGGCCCGCTACCAGGACTATCTCGCCGATCCATCGCTCTTTGCCGCAGACCTCCAGTCGGCGTCTCCTGGAAGCTGGGTGGTGGTTGACGAGATCCAGCGCCTTCCCGCCCTCCTCAACGAGGTCCACCGCCACATCGAGAACCGGCGTCTCAACTTCGCCTTGCTGGGATCGAGCGCCAGGAAACTGAAGGCTGCGGGCGTCAACCTTCTCGCCGGGCGTGCCCTCCTGAAGACCATGCATCCCCTGACTCCGGCGGAGCTGGGCGAGGACTTCGATCTCGAGACCGCTCTTCATGCGGGAACCATCCCTCTCGTCTGGGTCGCAGACGAGCGGCGAGCCGTTCTCGAGAGCTATGTGCGTCTTTACCTGCGCGAGGAGATACGGGCCGAAGGGCTCGTCCGGAACCTTCCGGGTTTCGCCCGCTTCCTGCCGGTGGCCGCTCTTCACCACGCTCAGGTGATCAACATCTCCGGCATTGCCCGCGACTGCGGCGTTGCACGCACAACCGTGGAGGGGTTTCTGGACATCCTCGAGGACACCCTCCTTGCCGTCCGTCTTCCCGCCTTTCAGCCGCGACTGCGTGTGCGGGAACATCGCCATCCGAAACTCTACTGGGTGGATCCGGGCCTGGTCCGTGCGGCAAAGAGGCTTCACGGAACGATTGCGCCCGAGGAACGCGGCGCGCTCCTCGAGGGCTGGATCCTGCACCTCCTGCGGGCCCACGGCGAGGAGGGCGGGCTTTTCGATGATCTGCACTACTGGGCGCCGCACCCGGCAAACGGAACCGAGGTCGACTTCCTGCTCCGCCGGGATGACGAGCTGGCCGCAATCGAAGTCAAGGCCCAGCCCCGCTATCACACCGGCATGCTGCCCGGACTGCGCGCCATTGCGGAACTCCCGGGACTGGTGCGGCGTGTGCTGATCTATGGCGGCAGACGGTCTTTCCGCACCGCAGATGGCGTCGACGTATGGTCCGTCGCCCGACTTCAGCGTCACCTCGCCGACAACACGTTCTGGTCCCATGCCTGAATCCTGTCCGCAGCCGACGCCGGCAGAGTTCGGGGGATGATCGATACCGGCCGGCTGCGGCCGATGCGCATCCAGACGCCGGTCAACCTGGATGTGGCTTCTGACGTGGCAGGACCCGCGGGGCAAGGGCGGTCCGCCTCGCTCCTGCGGGTGCAGGACACCATGACGGAGGCGACGGTGGTTCCCGGCGCCGAGCCGCTCACCGCGAGCGGGAGGGTCTGCGGAAGTCGTGCCAGATCGCTGCGTGAGGTGTGAGCCGACAATGAATGGTCCGGCGACTGGATGCGCTCGCAGATACGCTGCTCGATCTCGTACTCGGGGGGGGCAGGATCGAGCGTGAAGGGTGTGTCCTTCGGCGCTCCGTAATACAGGTTGAAGCCGTTGACATAGACACGCGCTCTCACGTCCGCCCCCGGAAAAAGCAAGGGCCGCTCCGGAGAGCAGCCCTTGAGCCGACAGCATGCTGCCGGCGGGTAAGTTTGAAGGCATTATGCTCATTGATTCGTGTCCGCAAGCGAACCTTTCGGGGCGAACCAGGTATGTTGCGGTCGAGAACCTTCGGCGCGCGTGATTGTTCCATTATCGGCTTAGATTCGCGGTCCCGCGACGGGGGAACGCCGCCCTCGGGCTCCATGGGCCGCCCCGCCATCCTCCCGGCCCTTCGCCTTCTCCGCCCGACCACGTTCGTTTCAGCTGCACGCCCAGCCCTGAATCTGGGGTACAAGGCTGCATCCCCTTTTGAGTCCTGTCTGGCGGGATGAAAGACAGAGAGGGGAAACAAGGCGTGTCGTCAGGTGAGCACAGCAGGGCGCATGCGGGTGTGCCTGATGGAGTTCTCGAAGGCCTTGAGGCGTTTGTAGATCGAGATGAGCTCGACGATGATGCCCCAGGAATTCACCAGGAACTGGAAGGATGATTCGACGCGGTCGAAGGCGCGCAGGATCTGCTGCAGGACACCCAGCGTGATGATGCCGGCAACGATGGTGGGGCCCATCATGATGTAGGGCACCATCACAGAGAACTGCAGGTAGGACCACTTCGCAATGTCGAAATAGAGATAGTGCTTGAACAGGCGGAAGTAGTTCCTGCGCACGTTGGCGAAGAGTTCGATGACCGTTTCCGGCTGTGCCCGGTCCTCGTGGTCCTCGCCGAACACCAGCTCCTTGCGGTAGGCCGCCTCCACCTTCTGGTTGTTGAATTCGAGGCCGGGAAGCTTGATGCCGACGATGGCGAGAAGAACGGTGCCCGCCGCCGCCGAAACGATGGCAATCCAGACCAGGGAGTGGTCCACGACGCCGATCCAGGGGAGTTCCGTGACGTGTTCGCTCAGCGACCACAGCAGCGGCAGGAAGGCAACGAGGGTCATCACCGAGCGCATGAAGGCGACGCCGAGACCCTCGACGATGCGGGCAAAACGCATGGTGTCCTCCTGGACGCGCTGTGCCGCCCCCTCGATGTGCCGCACCTCGTGCCAGTGGGACATGTAGTAGTCGTTCATCGCCGTGCGCCAGCGGAACACGAAGTGGCGCACGAAGAACTCGAGAAGCACGGCGACGACGATGTAGATGCCGGCGATTTCGGCGAAGGTGAGGCACTTTCCGAGGAAGTCGGAAAACTCGACAGTCCCCGGTTCGGTCAGCGCGACCTGCAAGGTGTCGTAGAAGTCGCCGAACCACTCGTTGATCTTGACATCGAGCTGGACCTTGTACCAGGTCACACCGAGGATCAAGGCACTGCCGAGGATCGACCAGTGCAGCCAGCGCCGATTGGCAAAGAATGACCGGAACATGCATTGTCCCCTTCGCGTTCGTGTCGGGCGGGGAGATACCATGATCGGACGAGACGGCACATGGAGCGATGGACCCTGGCCCATCGAGGCGTTCACGCCGCCGGCGAACTGTCGGCCCTGTCGCCACCCCTTCAACGGCGTCCTTGCTGTCGATGGCTCCCCGTTGGCGGCCAGCGACGCCTCGGCACACGCCGACTTTGCCCTGGGTGGGGGCGTCACCCGGTTTCCCGGCGTCAATCTCGCATTCCGGACCGACGGCACGCGTCTTCAGCCTCTCCACAGGGGACTGCACCGCCGGCCCGATCCGCAGAGTTACTGGGACATCCTGGTAGGCGAGGGATGTATCTGGCGGGGTGAAGGCGCCCTTGACATGGTGTCGTTCCCCTTCCAGCTGTCCTGCGAGAGAGAAAACGACAGTCACCACGGCGTGGCCCGGTTCGCCTGGGACGGGGTGCGGGTGCGCGATCTTGTCGTTCAGGTGGTGACCGAAACACTTCCCGATCACATTCCCGAACGTCTCGATCTCTGGGGCGTCGCAGGGGCGTCGTTCCGCGAGGCAGAAGGGTCGCCGGTCACGCCAGGACGCCACCTTGAGCCGATGCCAATTCACGACATTGCGGAGATCGCGCCCGAGGACATGCTCGAGGCGCTGCTTTCTGATCCGATGCGCGGATGCGAGATCACCAGCGGCCTCGTGATCGACGGGCGCATCTATACGACAGGGTGCGCTACACGGCACGGACCCTACCCGTTCCCCCACGCGATGCGCTTTGGCATCTGGTCGGCCACCAAGGCGGCCTTCGCCACCACCGCGCTCATGCGTCTGGCCTGCCACCTTGGCCCCGGTGTTGCCGACACCCGCATCGTTGATGTGCTCGACGTCACGGCCGATCACGACGGCTGGCACGATGTGACGATCCGGCACTGTCTGTCGATGGCGACCGGGATCGGCACCGCCGGCGCAACCGGTGACATCCACGCCGACAATCTCACCGGACCGGAATACGCCTCGGCAGGCGATCCGGACGGCGCCTGTTACCGCGCCTATCAGGGTTGGTACGCTGCCCGCAGTCGTGCGGACAAGCTCCGAGAGGCGTTCCGTGTGCCGTCCTATCCCTGGGGACCGGGCGTCGTGGCGCGCTACCGGGACCAGGACCTCTTCGTTGCCGGCGCCGCCATGGATGCGGTGTGGAAACGCGAGTGTGGTCCGGATGCCGACCTCTTCGCCATGGTCGCCAACGAGGTGCTGCACCCCATTGGCTGCGATCCGGTGGACATCAACCGCACCATCGAGGAGGACGGGTCCAGAGGTGTGCCACTCACCGCCTTCGGCCTTTTTCTCGGCCTTGACGACGTGGGGCGGCTGGGGCAGTTGCTGTCGAACGGCGGACGCCATGAGGGAACGGCACTGCTGGAGCCCTCCCTGGTGCGTGAGTGTCTCGACGGTGCCATGGAGAAGGGGTTGCCGACGGGAACGGTCACCGCCGACGGGGACGACATCACCTACCACCTTGCCTGGTGGCAGCTGCCGCTGACCACCCGGTCCGGCCGGACCATGAGGATCGCCACCATGCGGGGCTTTGGCGGTCAGATCATCCAGCCTCTGGCCAACGGCATCACCTGTTTCCGCTTTGCCCACGACAGCGCGGCGAGCCAGGAGCGCTACGACGCCCTGATGCTGCCACGTCTCGCGGACGCCCTGCGGCCTCTGTAACGTGACGGATCAGGGCCCGGCGTTGGGAAAGAAGAGCTGTCTTCCGTCGATACGGTAGGAGGCGATTGAAGCCTGCCCGGAGGGCGAAAGGAGCCAGTCGACGAACGTGCGCGCCTCCTCTTCGCGGACATGGGGAAAGCGCTCCGGATTCACCACTGTCACGCCGTACTGGTTGAAGAGGGACTCGTCGCCATCGACGAGAAGGGCAAGATCGCCGCGGTTCTGGAAGGCAATCCAGGTGGCCCGGTCCGTCAGCACGTAGGCACCGACATTGGCGGCCACGTTGAGAGTGGCGCCCATGCCCGAGCCGGTCTCGAGATACCACGAGCCGCTGTGCTTGGTGGGGTCGAACCCGGCGTTGCGCCACAGGGCCATTTCCTTCTTGTGGGTGCCGGAATCGTCACCGCGGGAGGCGAAGGGAAAACCGCTGCGGGCGATGTGCATGAACGCGGTGGCGGCATTGGCGATGCCGGCGACACCGGCCGGATCGGAGGCGGGGCCGGCGATCACGAAGTCATTGTACATCAGGTCGAATCGCTCGATGCCGTAGCCCTCGGCGACGAACTCCTCCTCGGCCTCGCGAGCATGCACGAGCAGGACATCACCGTCTCCGTTCATCGAGTTGCGGATGGCCTGTCCGGTGCCCACGGCAACGACCTTGACGACGATGCCCGAGGCATCGCTGAAGTCAGGAAGGATGTGATCGAAGAGACCGGAGTTCTGGGTCGAGGTCGTTGACTGGACGACGATGGACCTGTCATCGGCGATGACACTGCCAGGGATGAGGCCGAGGACGACCGCGGCACATGCAAGGAACCTTGATACCATCATGGGGCCTTTCCGGCTGATCAGAGTCAGGCGATCAGACGGCCCTCGACAAAGGCCGAGGCCCGTCTTGTGGGGGGATTGGAAAAGAAGAGCGGAGCGCTGCTGTCCGCCTCGAGCACCCCGCCGTGAAGATAGAGGATGCGGTCGGCCAGCCGTCGCGCCTGGGCAAGGTCGTGGGTGACGAGGAGAACGGGCGTGCCGTCGTTGCGTGCCTGGTGCACCAGGTCCTCGATCGCCAGAATCGAGCCCGGATCGAGGTTGGCGGTGGCTTCGTCGAGCAGCAGGACGTCCGGGGAGGTCGCCATGGCGCGGACAAGCGCGAGCCTCTGCTGTTCCCCTCCCGAGAGTGCCTGTGCCGGGACTTTCGCCCTGGCCCCGAGACCGGCGGTCACCAGTGCCTCCATGGCGCGTCGGCGCTGCTCGCTGCGGGGGACGCCGGCAGCCTGGAGTGCAAAGCGGATGTTGGCCAGCGCCGTGCGGTTCAGCATCACGGGATGATGGAAGACGACGCCAAGCCTGATGGCGCGCTGGCGATCAGGCGGGCGACTGTTCCAGGTGACATGGCCATGGTCCGGTTCGACGAGGCCCGCGAGCATACGGACCAGCAGGCTCTTGCCGGCGCCATTGGGCCCCAGCAGTACCGCGATTTCCGGCCGGGAAATGGTGACGCTGACATCATCGACAACGGGCCGCATCCCCCGCATGAGACGAAGGTTCCGGCCGGCCAGCGGCAGCACCTTTCCGTCTGTCCGGTCATGCAAGGCGCGGATTCCTCACGAAGGCGTTGAGCAGTCCGGCAAGGCCGTTGATGATGATGATGATCGTCAGCAACACGATCCCCAGACCCAGCGCGAGATCCAGAGCGCCGCGCGAGGTTTCCAGAGTGATGGTGGTGGTCATCACCCGGGTGACATGATTGATGTTGCCGCCGACCATGATGACGGCGCCAACCTCGGCGATGGCCCTGCCGAACCCGGCAAGCACCACCGTGACGAGGCTCAGGCGGGCTTCCCACAACAGGGTGATGGCGGTGGTGCCCCTGCCCAGGCCGAAGGCACGCAACTGTTCGTCGTAGCGGCGGTGAAGGTCCTCGATCACCTGGCGGGTGAGGGCTGCGACGATGGGTGTGACGAGCACCGTCTGGGCGATGATCATGGCCTCGGGAGTATAGAGAAGGCCCCAGTCACCCAGAGGTCCGGCCCGCGACAGCAGAAGATAGATGGCAAGGCCGGCCACCACGGGAGGCAGACCCATGAAGGCGTTCATCACGGCAATGAGGGCGCCACGCCCCGGGAACCTCGAGATGGCCGTCGTCGCGCCAACAGGCAGACCGATCAGCATGGCGAAGAACACCGCAAAGAGACTGACCCGGAGCGACATGAGGATGATCTCGACGAGATCGCGGTCAAGGGTCGTGATCAGGCGAAGGGCTTGCGTGAAGGCGTCGCTGGTATCCTGCATGGCGATGGTTCGCAAGGTGGATCGGGGATGCAGGACGTACCCGGGCGGGTGACCTGCAACAGGGAGGTGGTTGGGGCGCCAGGATTCGAACCTGGGGTCACGGGACCAAAACCCGTTGCCTTACCGCTTGGCCACGCCCCAGCCTGTTTCCTATAAACCGGAAAGCACCGGGGTGCGCAACCTGAGGAAGGGATCGCTCCGGTCAGGCGAGAACAATTCTCTCGCGATGTTGATGAACGGACCGGGTCGCATTGCGCGTGTCGACCACCAGCGGCACCGCCGCGACGAGGGCGTCGTAGTCGATGTTGTCGTGGTCGGTCACGATCAGCGCCGCGTCGTGGACGCTGTCGGTGACGTCGCTCCACGCCACACTGTGCCGTCCGGCCAGGTGGGCATGGGCGCGCGTGGCCGGAATGGTGCCGATGAAGGGATCGTAGAAGGACACCTCCGCCCCCCGCGATTCGAGCAGTGCCATCAGCGTCAGGCCGGGGCTTTCGCGGCTGTCGTCAACGTTTTTCTTGTAGGCCATGCCAATGATGAGAATCGCCGCGCCGTTGAGCCCCCGGCGGAACCGGTGGTCGATCTCGCCAGCGAGCCTGGAGACGATGTGGTGCGGCATCGAGGTGTTGATCTCTCCGGCAAGCTCGATGAACCGGGTGGGCACGCCGAATTCGCGCGCTTTCCAGGCGAGGTAGAAGGGGTCGATGGGGATGCAGTGGCCGCCCAGGCCGGGACCGGGCCAGAAGGGCATGTAGCCAAAGGGCTTGGTGCTGGCGGCCCTGATCACGTCCCAAATGCTGATGCCCATGGCATCGAAGATCACCTTGAGTTCGTTGACGAGGGCAATGTTGACGGAACGGAAGATGTTCTCGGTGAGCTTGACAGCTTCAGCGGTTCTCGTGTCCGGGACGACGACGGTTCCGGCCGGGATAAAGGCATCGTAGAAGGTCGCGGCGGTCGTGCGTGCCAGGTCATGATCTCCGCCGACGATCTTGGGCACCGTTCCCAGGCGATGGGTGGTGTTCCCCGGATCGTCGCGTTCGGGTGAGTAGGCGAGCAGGAAATCCACTCCCGACACCAGGCCCCGGTCTTCGAGAATCGGTCGCACCAGTTCATCTGTTGTTCCGGGCCAGGTGGTCGATTCGAGAATGACGAGCCGCCCGGCGGTCAGGATCGATGCGACATTGTGACTGGTGTCCGCAACGTGGCGCATGTCCGGTTCGCGGTGGCGATCCAGGGGTGTGGGAACACAGATGACAATGATGTCGGCAGCGCCCAGATCACTCACCCGGCTGGTGCCGTGGAACCGTGACGAGGCGGCAAGTGCGCCGACCGCGCCGGCGTCGATGTAGTTGATGTAGCTCGTGCCGGCGGCAAGACTGGCGATCTTGGCGGGATTCGTGTCGAAGCCGGTCACACGAAATCCGCACCCATGGGCTGCCAGCGCAAGGGGAAGACCAACATAGCCCAGGCCAATGACGGCGACGTGGGCATCGCGGGCTTCGATGCGCGCCTTGAGGTCTTCGAGGGAGTTCATGGCCCTTCCCGGGATTGCGTGAGAATGGTGGTGGTCTCGATCCACCATCCGGGGTGACACCGGCGGAGCTGGCTCGCCGCACGATCAGCCAGTTGCAGGGTGGCGGCAAGGCCGAAACATGTGGCGCCGGCGCCGCTCATGCGGGCGAGGGCTACTCCCGGGGTGGTGCGCAGTGCGGCAAGGACATCGAATATCCCGGGGTCGATGCGGCAGGCCGCGGGTTCGAGGTCGTTCCGCCGGATTGCGACTTCCCGGACCAGGTCATCGAAATTCTCCGGTGAGCGGGCGAGGGGCCGGGGCGTCGACAGGGGCTCGTCGAAACCGGCGAACACCTCTGCCGTGGAGAGCGCGGTTCCCGGATTGACGAGAACGAGGGCACACTCGGGCAATGCTTCCATGGGCGTGATGACGTCTCCGGTCCCTGCGGTCATGACCGCGCCGTCATGGAGACAGGATGGAACATCGGCGCCCAGTGACGCCGCGATGGACGCAAGATCGTCGCTCGGGTCCGAAACTGCCCGCAGCGTGGCGGCCGCATCGGCCGAACCGCCTCCCAGTCCCGAGGCAACAGGGATGTTCTTTTCCAGGACGATGCGGAACGACTGTGCCGGCGCCAGGGCAGCGACCGCCCGTGTCACCAGGTTCCGGGATCCGTCCAGGTCCTGCAGCGCCGCGCAAAAGCGGCCTGTCACATCGAGTGCCGTAGAGGCGGCCGGCGTGAACCACAGGCGGTCGGCCAGAGACGTGCGCACATGCAGGCTGTCCAGACTGTGGTAGCCGTTTGCCAGGCGCCCGGTGACGTGAAGCCACAGGTTGACCTTGGCATGGGCCGGGACCGCTCCGTCACCGGTCCGTGTCATCGAGCCCCGCCTCGAGCTTGTGACGCACGGCGTCGACAAGACTCTCGTCGTCCGGCGTCAGTGTCAGCACGTGACGCCACTGGAATCGCGCCTCGTAGTGTCGTCCGGTCCTCCAGTAGGCATCGCCCAGATGGTCGATGATCACGGCCTCGGCGGGTTCCAGGCTGACGGCGCGCTCGAGTTGGGTGACAGCCTCGTCGTAGCGGCCAAGCCGGTAAAGCACCCATCCCAGGCTGTCGATCACCATGCCGTCATCGGGTGTCCGTTCGAGAGCGCGCTCGATGAGATCGAGGGCTTCGTCGAGGTTCTCGTTCCTGTCGGCCCAGGAGTACCCGAGGTAGTTGAGAAGCCACGGGTCGTCCGGTCGCGATTCCAGCGATTCAAGGAAGGCCTCTTCGGCACGCTCCCAGTGCCCTGTCACCTCCAGCACCGCCCCCAGGTCAAAGAGGAGGTCCGGACGGCGATGCGATCCTTCACCAAGCAGGCCCAGCGCCTCATCATAGGCTTCCGCCGCCTCGTCCCACCTCCGGTGCGAACGCATGATATCGCCGATGGTCATGAGGGGATCGGCGTTCAGGGGACGCTCCCGTGACAGGGCGCGCGCCAGGGCGAGGGCGTCATCGGTGAGGCCCGCGTCGTTGAGACTGCGGACACGGCGCAGCCCGGCATCCCAGGCAAGGGGGGAATCGTGCGGCACACGGCCATAGGCTTTCGCCGAGGCGGCGTCGCGTCGCAATCGGGACAGCACATCTCCGGTCATGAAGTGAATGCGCCCGTCCGCCGGCTGGAGCCAGGCGGCATGATTGAGCAGTGCCAGGGCCGGAACTCCCCGGCGTTCGCCGAGCAGTTGTCGTGCGGTTTCCGCGAGGGCGTCGGTGATCGCCTCAAGCATGTCGGGACGGGCGGGCGGTGTTCCGCCGGCGAGCGCCCTTGTGACGGCGTCCTCGAACCACGGACTGTCCGGATTGATGTCCATGAACCGGCGGTAGAGACCGGCGGCGTCCTCGCCCCGCCCGAGGCGCTCCAGAAAACCGCCGTAGGCTCGCGTGGCCTCCCAGGTGACGGTCTTGCCGGCTTCCATGGCCTCTCTGAAGGCCGTCTCGGCCGCCCCGGACTCTCCCGCGAGGTCACTGAGAAGGGCGACATGATAGGCCACGAGGGGTTCGGTGCCCGGCCCGCCGGTATCGAGGATGTCGAGGGCACGCGCATGGTCGCCCCTCTTCGCTGCCGACCAGGCTCCAGCAATGATGGCGAACGTGCCGAGAGGACCTTCGGAACCGAACCGGGCGACGGCGACCTCCATGGCATCCGAATCATCCGCCGCCAGGGCGCCGGCAAGGAGGGTGACAGGGGTGAGTTCAGTGACGGCATCCATCGTCGCGAGACGCCGGGCCAGGTCGCCCGCCTCGTCGATCCGGCCGACAGACACCATGGCCTTGTAGGCTTGGCCGAGGAGTGTCGCGTCCTCCGGACGGTGTTCGAGCGCCTGTGACAGGAAATCGGCCCTTGCCGTCATGTCGCTCTGGTACGCGGCTGCTCTCGAGGCGAGGTAGGCACCGCTCATCGACACGAAATCGGTGGACGCACGGACACCCGCCACTGTCGTCAGGCCCAGCACCGCAAGCACCGCGCAAACGAGGCCGCGGTACGCCCTGGAGTGGTTCATCCAGGTCTCCTCGCCGTGGCGATCCGTCACATGTTGGGGTAGTTCGGGCCGCCGCCGCCTTCCGGCGTCACCCAGACAATGTTCTGTGTCGGATCCTTGATGTCGCATGTCTTGCAATGCACGCAATTCTGCGCGTTGATCTGCAGTCGCACCCCGTCGTCATCCTCGATGATCTCGTAGACGCCGGCCGGACAGTAGCGCTGCTCGGGGGCATCGTAGAGGGCGAGATTGATGTCGACCGGCACACTGGCATCCTTGAGGGTGAGGTGGACGGGCTGGTCCTCCTCGTGGTTCGTTGAGGCGAGGAACACCGAACTCGCCCGATCGAAGGTGATCTCGCCGTCGGGCGGTGGGTAGTCGATGGCCTGGCAGGCGTTCTTCGGCTTGAGGGATTCGTGGTCCGGCCGATGCCGGAACGTCCAGGGCGCCCGGCCCCTCAGGATCACCGTGTCGATGGCGGAATAGAGAAATCCCTGCACGAAGCCGCCATGGAAACTCGGTCTGATGTTGCGTACGCGGTAGAGTTCGTCCCACAGCCAGGTCTCGCGCAGGCGCTCGCCATAGGCGCGGACTTCGGCATCCGCCTGCGGCTCGTCCGCGAGCCAGTCGAACACCGCTTCGGCCGCGGTCATGCCACTCTTCATCGCGGTATGGCTGCCCTTGATCTTCGGCACATTGACAAAGCCGGCCGTGCAGCCGATCAGCATGCCGCCGGGGAAGGTGAGGCGTGGAATCGACTGGAAGCCGCCCTCGTTGATGGCGCGGGCGCCATAGGCAATTCGCTTGCCACCCTCGAAGAATGGGCGGATCGCCGGATGTGTCTTGAAGCGCTGGAACTCATCGAAGGGCGAGAGCCAGGGGTTCTCGTAGTCGAGGCCGACGACGAAGCCGACGGCGACCTGGTTGTCGTCAAGGTGATAGAGAAAGGAGCCGCCGTAGGTCCCGCCATCGAGGGGCCAACCGGCGGTGTGGATGACTGTGCCCGGCGTGTGCCGTTCCGGATCAATCTCCCACAGTTCCTTGATGCCGATTCCGTAGGTCTGCGGCTGGACCCCTTCACGCAGGCCAAAGCGGTCCATCAATTGCCGGGAGAGGTGCCCACGGCACCCTTCGGCAAAGAGAACCTGCCTGGCATGGAGTTCGATACCAGGCTCGAACGTGTCTTTCGGATTGCCGTCGCGGCCGACGCCCATGTCGCCGGTGGCCACGCCTTTCACGGACCCGTCGTCGTGGAACAGGACCTCTGCCGCGGCAAAGCCGGGGAAGATCGCGACGCCAAGGGCTTCCGCCTCGCTGACCAGCCAGCGGCAGACATTGCCAAGGGAGATGATGTAGTTGCCGTGGTTCGCCATCTGCGGTGGCGTCGGCAGGCGAAACGCCCGCTTTTCGGTGAGATAGAGGAACCGGTCTTCCTTCACCGGTGTCAGAAGGGGGGCCCCCCGTTCCTCCCAGTCGGGAATGAGTTCGTTGATTGCCCGCGGCTCCATGACCGCGCCCGACAGGATGTGCGCACCGACTTCGGATCCCTTTTCGAGGACGCAGACCGAGACATCCGTTCCCGCTTCCCCGGCCAGTTGTGCCAGGCGGATGGCTGCCGCCAGGCCCGCAGGACCGGCGCCCACGATCACGACGTCGAACTCCATGCTCTCGCGTTCGCGCTGTTCCATCTCGCCCTTCAGTGCGCTGCCATTCCAGTTCTCTTAACCGACGGCGATATTCGTTACAATGCCGCCTGAGCGCCGCAGATACGGAGAACCATGGATCGCGAGGAAGCCCGCAGACTGCTGGACTGGTATGTCGCTATCGGTGTGGACGAGGCAACGACCGCAGTGGCTGTCGACCGTTTCGCCGCTCCGCCGGCGCCCCCCACCGTGCACAAGGCGCCTGCGAGACAGCCGCAGGTTCCGGCACAACCGGCCGTTGCCCTTGAGGACGCCAGGGCCCTTGCCGCCGGCGCCTCCAGTCTCGCGGAGCTCATCGGGGCCATCAACGCCTTCGACGGGTGTCCACTCAAGCGCACGGCCACCACAACCTGCATCGCCGACGGCAACGAGCAGGCACCCATCATGATCGTCGGCGAAGCTCCGGGAGCCGAAGAGGACCGGCAGGGCAAGCCCTTCGTCGGCCCCGCAGGACAACTCCTTGACCGGATGCTGGCCGCGATCGGCCTCGACAGGACCCGGGTCTACATCACCAACACGCTCTATTGGCGCCCGCCTGGAAACCGTACACCCACGCCCGAGGAAATCGCGATGTGCCTTCCCTTTCTCGAAAGGCAGGTGGAACTCCTCTCGCCGAGGCTTCTTGTCTACGCCGGAGGGACAGCAATCCGCGCCATGTTCGACACGGCTCCGGGCGAGGGCATCACACGGCTTCGTGGACGCTGGATGCGTCTCGAGCGCGAGGGCAGGGAACCTGTGCCGGCCATCGCCATGTTCCACCCGGCCTATCTGTTGCGTCAGCCCCTGAAGAAACGCGAGAGCTGGAGCGATCTTCTCGCCATACGTCAGCGCATGGAAGAACTCGGGATCGCACCCGGAATGCCGAAGGTCTGACGGCATCTGCCTGATGGCAACAGTCCGTCACCACGCCGGAGTGTCCGGCATCCTGCGCCTGCTTGTGACGGGAGTTGTCATTGTGTGGGCCGACGGCGCATCGGCCCTTGATCTGCCTCCCCTGCCCTCCTTCAAGCCCGCGGCGGCGGTTGACGTGGGCACAGTGCCCCTGCCAGGTGTGCGGCCCGAGGTCCCCGAACGTGATCCCTGGCGGATCCTTGGTGACGTGGATCGGGAGACCTATCGACACATCTTTGCTGCCCAGGAGAGGGCCGACTGGAGAGCAGCCGACAGATTGATCGCCAGCTTGCGGGATCCGGTCCTGATGGGTCACGTCCTCGCCCAGCGCTATCTCCACCCGACAGGGTGGATCTCGAGTTTCGACGAATTGCGAGACTGGCTTGACTCCTGGGCCGATCATCCGGACGCGAGGCGCATCCACGCCCTGGCCCTTAGGCGTCAGCCGGCAGGGGTGGCGTCCCCCGCCCCTCCCGTCTCGAGGTGGGACGAACCGGATATCGCAACTGTGACCATCACGGCCGGCTCGGATGTCCCTTCGTCGACGAACCCCGACAGCGGGCTGACGATCAGCGAACGCAATTTCGTCAAGCAGGTTCGCCGTGACGTCCGCAATGGCCGCCTCGGGGTTGCGTGGTCGCGGCTGGCTGATACCGAGGCCCTGGCCGGCGCCGGGTTGCTTGCGATCGACATGGCGGCCGCTGAGATCGCATTCGGTTACTTCATTCATGGCGATGACGGCCTTGCTCTTGACATCGCCACCACGGCCCTTCACCGATCCGGACACCTGGTTCCCCTGGCCGGCTGGACGGCGGGACTGGCTGCCTGGCGCTCGGGCCGGCCGTGGACGGCGCGTTCGATGATGCTGGTGGCCTCGCAGGGCGATCCTGCCAATGCGCTGGTGGCCGCCAGTGCCTGGTGGGCTGCACGCATGTCCCTGCTGACGGGAAACCCGGGAGATATCGGCCGCCTCCTCGCCGTTGCGGCACACCGGCCCAACACGCTCTACGGACTCCTCGCCCGCCATGCTCTGGGCAGGGACGATGGTCTCGTCAATGACCCCCTTCCGCGGGTATCCGACGAGGGATTGAGAGCGCTCCTGAAGGTATCGGCCATGCGCCGGGTCCTGGCGCTTGGTGAGGTGGGTGAATACCACCGTGGAGACCGGGAGTTGCGGGGACTGAGTGTCCGCCATCACCCGGCCGCTGCCGTCGCCATCCTGGCCATGGCGGAACGCATGCCGTTTCCGGCGACACGTTACAGGCTCTCCCGGGAGATCCTGACGCTTCATGCGGCACGGCTCGATGACGCCCTCTTCCCGCTTCCGCCGTGGCAACCCGAGGGAGGATTCACCATCGAGCCGGCCCTGATGTACGCCCTCATGCGCCAGGAGTCGCATTTCCGGGCGCGCACGGTCAGCCCGGCGGGCGCCCGGGGGATCCTGCAGATCATGCCGGCCACCGCAGCCTGGATTTCCGGCGATTCCGGCCTGGCGGGCTCCGGGAAGCACCGCCTCGATGATCCCCGGGTCTCCATCAACCTGGGAGAAGACTATGTGCGCCACTTGCTCGATCTGCCGGGTATCGACGGAAATCTCTTCCTCATGCTCGCCGCCTACAATGGCGGCCCCTCAAGACTGGCAAGACGGTTGAACGACATGGGTCCGCTGACCGATCCCCTTCTCTTCGTGGAGTCCTATCCCTCCCGTGAGACCCGTTCCTTCTTGAGGAGCGTCATGGCAGACTACTGGATCTATATGAGAAGACTGGGATACGAACCGGCTTCGCTGGCCGCACTCGCAGCCGGAAGCTGGCCCCTCCATGGAGGTTCCTGACATGCCCGGGATCGATGACAGCAAGCCGTTCCTCGCGGTCCGCATCGCCGTTCTGACGGTTTCCGACAGCCGTACCCTCGATGATGATCGCTCAGGCGCCGTTCTCGTGGAACGAGTCGGGGCGGCCGGTCATGAGGTGGCCGCCCGCAGCATTGTCACCGATGACGTGGCCCGTATTGTCACATCGCTGCGGACCTGGATCGACGATCCCGGTATCGACGTCGTGATCGCCACGGGCGGCACCGGCGTCACCGGCCGCGACGTCACCCCCGAAGCCTTCGACGAGGTGTGCGACAAGCCGATCCCCGGATTTGGCGAACTCTTCCGCTGGCTCTCGTTCCGCAAGATCGGCACCTCGACGATCCAGTCCCGGGCCACGGCCGGCGTTGCCGGCGGCACCTATCTCTTCGCGCTTCCAGGCTCGCCCGGCGCCTGCAAGGACGCCTGGGACGACATACTGGTCCACCAGCTCGACTACCGCTTCGGCCCCTGCAACTTCGTCGAACTCATGCCCCGCCTGCTCGAGACAGGCCGCGCCGCGGCGAGAGGCTCCTGATAGCCGGCGAGGTTCGTCCGAGCCAAACAGCCACACCGGGTCCCGGGCGCATCGGAGACGTTGTGGGGACGCCGTCCGTGACAACCTGTTACCGTCACAGTTGCGGGAAGTCCCGTTGCGTCATTCGTCTCACGGCGGGACGAGGCCCGTAACCATGGACGCAAGCCTGGACAAACTGAGCACGGCTTGCCCAAGACCCCGCCGGACCGCCACGTTCGTGCTTGTTCTCGTCGCGACCGCGCCACTCTGGTCGCTGGTGGATGAAGCTGAAGACATTGTGGCTCGCGCGGAACAGGTCTCGCCGTCTTCCGGCAAGGTGTCGCATGCCTGCTACGGCTGGTCGAACAGCGCGTCGACAACCTTCTCCAATGCCGGCTGCAACGCGTCGAACCGCGCTGTCTGATGTTCCGGTGCGGGGCCGTAGTGCCTCAACCGCGCCTTGTTCAGATTGAAGATCGCCCGCGAACCTCGCCACCCATGTTTCGCTCCACTCCTTCAGGTCTTCCTGATCAGCCGTCGCCTCGAACGCTCGAGTAGCACGACCGAAGTTTTCCAACTGGCGGAAACGACTCCCTTTCCCTTTGCGCTGGCTGCAGCCCGTCCGGGCTTGACGGGTCCAGGATCGATTGAAGGGCTGTCCTTCATGCACCTGGATTGGTATGCTTTCGGCCCGCCGCAGGCTGAATTCCGGGAGAGCCGATGCCGCTGAGTTACTTCGACCGATCCGCCGAGCCTGAGGCGATCAAGGCGGCCCTCAGCCGCTACGGCGTGGTTGCCGTGATGAACCTCGTCGATGAGGACCTTGCCGATACCGTGGCCGCGGAACTGCGGCCCGAACTCGATGCCAGAGGCCTTGAGTCGGCCAGCGCCTTCAATGGTGATCTGACCAACCGGTATGGTGGTGTGCTGCGGACGGCGCCAAGCGCCGCCGGACTCGTCGGGCATGATCTGGTGATCGACATCGCGAATCACGTCTTCCTGCCCCATGCCGCGACATACCGGATCAGCAGCCTGACGGCCATCGAGGTCCTGCCCGGCGAAACACACCAGGCGCTGCATCGCGACGATACGGTCTATCCGATCGATGTCGCCGGCATGGAATTGACCCTGGGCGTGATGTGGTCGCTGAGCGACTTCACCGAAGAAAACGGCGCCACGCGCGTGATTCCCCACAGCCATCGCCTGCTGCGCTCGTGGCACCTCCCGGATGTATCGAACTGGGAGTCCGCGGTGATGCCGAGGGGATCGGCGGTCTTCTACCTGGGTTCGACCTGGCACGGTGCCGGCGCGAACCGAAGCAACGCGCCACGCCTGGGGCTGATCAACAGCTACTGCCTGGGCTGGCTGCGTCCGGAGGTCAACCAGTACCTGATCACGCCGCCTGAGGTAGCGGCGCGGTACAGTCCCCGCGTGCGCGCACTGCTCGGCTACATGGCGCATGATTCGGGTGACGACCTGTGCGGCAGCTATCGCGGCGACTGCCCGGCCTGGGTCGACACGCCGCCTGATCCGGCATGGAACAACGCACGTGGCACGGTGGGTACGATGGAGCACGCCAGGGAGCAGGGCGGAGGCTGAGCGAAACGATCACGGCGGACATGATCACATCAACAACCGAAAGGGAGGAAGTTCCGATGACATTCAAGCCATTGATGGAGACTGCTCGTTTCCACGACCTGTTGTGCGACGGCAAGCTGTCCAGACGCGATGCCCATCGCGTCATGGCGACCTTCGGTGTCGGCACACTGACCGTCAAGACCCTGGGAGGGGGTGCGCTGGCCCAGGAGGCCGACGGGGACCACCCGATATTCTTCACCTGGGGCGGCTATGACGAACCGGAGTTCATGGTCCACTACACCGCGAAGTACGGCCGCGAGCCGAACTACCATTTGTTCGCTTCCGAGGACGAGGCCTTTTCCAAGATGTGGGGTGGCTTCGAACCACACGTGACCTACCCGTGCGGCCCCTCGCTCAAGCTCTGGTACGACGCGGGCCTTCTGGCGCCGATCGAGACCGACCGGCTTTCCAACTGGCCCGACGTCATGCAGGTCTTCAAGGATGTGCCCCACTCGGTGGTGGACGGCGTACGTGTTTATGTGCCGGAGGACTGGGGCCAGACCTCGATGGTCATCCGCACCGATCTCGCACCGGAGTACGCTGATCCCGAGAATCAGACATGGTTGGCACTGTGGAACGAGAAGTACTCGGGCCGCCTTTCGATTTCCAACCACTCCTACGAAGCCTTCGCGATCGCGGCCCTCGTCCTTGGTATCAGCCCCTGGAACATGAACGAGGCCGAACGCATCCAGTGCGAGGATCTCCTGCGCAAGCAGATGCCGCTCAACCGCGGTCTTGAGTCCTCGTCCACGGAGCGCAGCCAGGCGGTGGCAGCGGGTGAGCTCGTGATATCGACGAACGACAACGGAATCGTTGCGCAACTCGCAGCGCATGCCGAAGACACCCCGATGGAATTCGCCTGGGCCACGCCCAGGGAAGGCGCGATCACGTGGCATTGCGGCCTGTGCATCCATCCCGCCGCGATCAGGGACGGCTTCTACGAGAAGGCGCACGAGATCATCGACTCCTTCATTTCGCCCGAAGCCGGCGCGTACGAGATCGGCAACTGGTACTACGGGCACTCCAACGTGAAGTCCTACGAGGGGTTCGACGAGGACTTCCTTCGTTCGATCGGTCAGACCAAGCACGTCGAGGAGTTCCTCGCAACCGCCCAGTTCCAGCAGACGATGAACGAGCCGGAAGTGCTCGCCAACCGCTGGGAGGAGCTGAAGGCCGGGTTCTAGGAACGCGCGTCAGGGCGGGCGCATCCAGAAGCGCTCAAGGGCAAGAGTTCCCGGTGCTGCCTGATGCGACGATCCGCCGCGCCGGGGATGGCAGCCATGCCTGGAGTCGGTGCGGCGGAGATTCCGACCTCTTGCGATGCTCGATGGCTCATGACCAGCAGGGCAGATGCAGCAATCTGAGGACCGCGCGTGGGTTCCAGCTGGACGTTGATCTCCCCTGAGGGTCACGCTCGTTGGCTCCCTTGTGGGCAATCAGACGGTGGACAACATGCCGCAGTACGGTATGATTGCGCGATGCGGTCGCCCCTCCAACGGGCGTTTGGTGCAGAGGCCGTTGGCGGCGGTCCTGCACACGCATCATCCCGGATGGGTAACTCCGCGGCCCCTTGAATGCCGCCTCCATGGTATCCCGGTGGGTCCACGACCCTGCGGGCCGTATCCGACGGGACCCAACGGCCTGTCAATCCTCTGCGAGCGCCAAGGCTCCGCCGCTCGGGTGCGCGGGCCCCAGCCGGAAAGGGGTCGCCCGGAGATTTCGCCGGTGTCCAGGGTGATGGCGGAGGGGACGGGATTCGAACCCGTGAGGGCTTGCGCCCAACACGCTTTCCAGGCGTGCGCCTTGAACCGCTCGGCCACCCCTCCGTCATTGCGGGCGGGCGTGAACCTAGCGAGTGTGTCGGGTGTGGACAAGCACGGATGATCAAGGGACCGCCAGCCGAGACCCCGCGGGTTGGACACCCGCTGCCTCGCCCTTCCCGCCGGCATGCGTGCCGCCGGGCGGCTCCGGGAGCGAGAAGTAATGCTGCCCACCCGGCGCCACCGATAGATTCGACGACATCGCGTTGTCGAGCCGTGCATTCGCGAAAGGCTCGCCGGGGGACAGGGATGTCGCGGTGTGTTCAGTCGGCGAGTTTGAGGGCGGCGAGGAAGGCGTCCTGGGGGATCTCGACATTGCCGAACTGGCGCATCCGCTTTTTCCCCCTCTTCTGGCGGTCGAGCAGCTTGCGCTTGCGGCTGACGTCGCCGCCATAGCACTTGGCCAGCACATCCTTGCGCAGGGCCTGGAGGGTCTCGCGGGCGATGATCCTGCCGCCGATGGCGGCCTGGATCGGGACCTTGAAGAGTTGCCGCGGAATGGCGTCCTTCAGTTTCTCGCAGATCGCCCGGCCGCGGGCCTCGGCCCGGTTGCGATCGGCGATGAGGCTCAGTCCGTCGACCTGTTCGCCGTTGACAAGGATGTCGATGCGCACGAGGTCGCCGGCGAGATAGCCATCGAGATGGTAATCGAAACTCGCATAGCCGCTGGAGACGGACTTGAGGCGGTCATGGAAGTCGAAGACGACCTCGGCGAGCGGCAGGCGGTAGATCACCATCGCCCGGCCGCCGACATAGGTGAGATCGACCTGTTCGCCACGCCTTGAGGTGACGAGGCGCAGCACCCCGCCGAGGTAGGTGTCGGGGACCATGATGGTGGCCCGGATCCATGGTTCCTCGATGGTCTCGATCAGTGTCGGATCGGGAAGATCCGCCGGATTGTGGAGATCGAAGGCCTCCCCTGTCCTGGGCGTCACCCGGTAGACGACACTCGGGGCCGTGGCCAGCAGGTCAAGGCCGAATTCGCGCTCGAGCCTTTCCTGGATGATCTCGAGGTGGAGGACGCCCAGAAAGCCGCAGCGAAAGCCGAACCCGAGGGCGGCCGAGTTCTCGGGTTCGAAATGGAAACTGGCGTCGTTGAGTCTGAGTTTGCCGAGACTCTCGCGCAACTCGTTGTAGTCGCCCGAATCGGTGGTGAAGAGGCCGCAGAAGACCACCGGCACACTTGGGGCGAAGCCTTCAAGCGCGGTGTCGGTGGGATGGCGGTCATCGGTGATCGTGTCACCGATCCGGCACTCGGCAATGTCCTTGATGGCGGCGGTGATGAAGCCGATCTCGCCGGGACCAAGCGAGTCGACGAGGACGGCCTTGGGCGTCATGATGCCCACCCGGTCGATCTCGCGCACCGCGCCCGTCCCCAGCATCCTGATCTTCTGGCGTTTTTCGAGATGACCGTCGAAGACGCGCACGAGAATGACGACGCCGAGATAGGGATCGTACCAGGAATCCACCAGCAGGGCCTTGAGAGGCCGGTCCTCTCCCCGGCTCGCCGGTGGCGGCAGGCGGGCGATGATGGCCCGGATCACCTCGGGCACATTGGTTCCGGTCTTGGCGGAGATGGGAACGGCGGCAGCGGCGTCGATGCCGATCGAACCTTCCACGTCGCGCCGGGTGCGTTCGGTGTCGGCCGCCACCAGGTCGGTCTTGTTGATGACGGGAAGGATCTCGAGGTCCGCCTCGATCGCCAGGTAGGCATTGGCCACCGTCTGCGCCTCGACTCCCTGTGTGGCGTCGACGATGAGAATGGCGCCCTCGCAGGCGCGCATGCTGCGGCTGACCTCGTAGGTGAAGTCGACGTGACCCGGGGTGTCGATGAGATTGATGAGCCAGGAGTCGCCGTCGTCATCGTCCCAGGTGAGACGGACCGTCTGGGCCTTGATGGTGATGCCGCGTTCCCTCTCGAGATCCATGGCATCGAGGACCTGGCCGCGCATTTCGCGCTCGTCGAGGCCGCCACAGACCTCGATCAGGCGATCGGCCAGCGTCGACTTTCCATGGTCGATGTGGGCGATGATCGCGACATTCCGGATATGATCGAGCCGCGCCATGGATCACTGCGCACGCAGGGTTCCGCCGGTACGCTTGCGGACGGCCTCGACAATGCGTCCCGAGAGGGACTCGATCTCGCTCTCTGTCAGGCTGGCCCCTTCGGGCTGGAAGGTCACGGCCACGGCAAGGGAGACCTTGCCGTCAGCGATTCCCGACCCCTTGTAGCGATCGAAGACCTCTACCTCCCGGATCAGCGTCTTGTCCGTGCCGGCGATGGCGCGCAGAACCCGGGAGGCCGGCATGTGCGCGTCGATGAGGAAGGCAAAGTCGCGATGCACCGGCTGGAAACGCGACAGGTGGAGGTCCGGGCGCGCCGGCGACCGGGTGCGTGGCCGGGGCAGCGCCTCGAGGTGGAGCTCGAAGACAACGGCAGGGCCGGCGACATCGAAGGAGCGGAGAATCTCCGGATGCACTTCGCCGAAGGAGGCAAGGGCCTTGGGCCCGAGCCGCAGAACCCCTGAACGTCCGGGGTGAAACCACGGTTCGGCGTCTGCCGTGGCGTCGAGACGCCCGGTCGGGACGCCTGCCGCACCGAGAACCGCCACGGCATCGGCCTTGACGTCGAAGGCGTCCACATCCCGGCCACCTCCGCTCCAGTGTCGCGGACCGGTGCGTCCCGTTCTCAGTCCGGTGATGGCCGTCTTCTGGTCGGCGATGCCGTGATAGACGGGGCCGATCTCGAAGAGGCCGGGATCCCGCAAGCCTCGCGCCTGGTTGCGTGCCGCGGCTTCGAGGAGGCCGGGGACGAGAGAGGGGCGCATTGCCGACAGGTCCGAGGAGATCGGATTGACCAGTTCCAGTGCGTCATCACCGCCGCCGAACATGCTGGCCCTCCCGGAAGCGATGAAGGAATAGGTGACCGCTTCGTCGAGACCCCGCCCCGCAAGCAACCGGCGGGCCCGGCGCAGACTCTTCTGCCCGGCCGTGAGAACATCCCGCGTGATGCCGTCCGGCCGCGGCAGTGCCGCCATCGGGATCGCATCGAATCCGTGGATGCGCAGGATTTCCTCGATGACGTCTGGTTCGCACTCCATGTCATGGCGCCACGACGGTATGGCGACGCACCATGAGTCGTCACCGGTCCGGCGCACGTCGAACCCGAGGTCGCCCAGAATGCCTTCGGCCCGTGCCGAAGGGATGTCGATACCCCCCAGGGTGCGGATGCGCGAGGGACGCACCTCGAGTGTCCCGCGGGACCGGGGGACATCGCCGGCGCTCACCACGTGGCTTGCCTCGCCGCCGCAGATCGACAGGATCAGCCGGGTGGCGATCTCCATGCCCTCGGCGGCAAAGGCGTTGTCGATGCCGCGTTCGAAGCGCTGGCGGGCATCGCTCACCAGGTTGAGCTTGCGTCCGGTGGCTGCCGTGCGCAGCGGGTCGAAGAGGGCGATCTCGAGGAAGCCTTCGCATGTTGTTTCATCGGCTCCGGTCCCGGCCCCGCCGATGACACCGCCGAGTCCCAGCATCCCGGATGAATCGAAGATGACGGTCATGTCGCCGTCGGTCTCGTAGGCCTTGCCGTTGAGGGCTTCGAAGCTCTCGCCCGGCCGCGCCAGCCTGGCGCCGATCGTTCCTGTGACCTTGCGGGCATCGTAGATGTGCGCCGGGCGTCCGATATCCAGGGTGAGCCAGTTGGTGATGTCGACGAGCGCGGAGATGGGGCGCAGGCCGACGGCTTCGAGCTTTCGGCGCATCCATTCCGGACTCTCACCGTTGGCGAGCCCCCGGAAGTGGCGGCCCAGGAAGGCGGGACAGGCGTCTTCCGTGCCGGGCGCGAAGTCGAGCTCGATGACAAGGGGGCTCTCGTAGGTTCCCGGCCATGGCGTCGTGTCGAGTGGCAGCAGGTCTCCTAGACCCGCTGCGGCGAGATCCCTCGCGATGCCGCGCACACTGAAGCAATCGCCCCTGTCAGGTGTCACGGAGAGATCGATGACGGGATCATCGAGGCCGGCCATGGCGGCAAAGGAGGTCCCGACCGGAGTCCGGTCGGGGAGCTCGATGATGCCGTCGTGTTCGTCCGAAAGGCCCATCTCACGCTCCGAGCACAGCATGCCGCAACTCTCGATGCCTCTGATCACGGTGGGCTTCAGGTCGAGACCGGTCCCCGGGATGTGGCTGCCCGATGGAGCAAAGACGCCCGTCATGCCGGCTCGCGCGTTGGGTGCGCCGCACACCACCTGGACCTCGCCGTCCCTTGTTTCGACCAGGCACACCCGAAGTCTTTCGGCGTCGGGATGGGGCTCCGCGGAGATCACCCTGGCCGCCGTGAAGGGGGCGAGGGCGCGCGAACGGTCCTCGACCCCTTCAACCTCGAGGCCGATGCGGTTGAGTGTGGCGACAATCTCGTCCAGCGAAGCGCCTGTCTCGAGATGCCGTCTCAGCCATGCGAGCGTCAGTTTCATGGCCGAGGACCCGCATCGGGCGCAGCGTGACCGCCGTGACGCGCGTTGGCCGGAGGGGGCGTGGCGGTCATGGCGTCAATCCGCCATGAAGGGTGGGGACATCGAGAGGCCTGAATCCGTAGTGACGCAGCCAGCGCACGTCGGCCTCGAAGAAACCGCGCAGATCCGGGATGGCGTACTTCAGCATGGCGAGACGGTCGATGCCGAGACCGAAGGCAAAGCCCTGCCAGGTCCCGGGGTCGACGCCGCCGTTGGCGAGCACGCGGGGATGCACCATGCCGCTCCCGAGTATCTCCATCCAGCCTGCGCCTTCACCGATGGTGAGCCGGTTGCCGGAGAAGGAACAGCCGATGTCTACCTCCATGGATGGAGACGTGAAGGGAAAATAGCTTGGACGGAAGCGCATCGGCACATCATCGACGCCGAAGAAGGCCTCGACAAAGTGACGCAAACACCCCTTGAGGTGTCCCATGTGGATGGCCCGGTCAATCACCAGGCCCTCGACCTGGTGGAACATGGGCGTGTGGGTGAGGTCACTGTCGCTCCGGTAGGTACGGCCCGGAGCGATGATGCGGATGGGCGGCGGGTTCTCCAGCATGTGGCGGATCTGCACCGGCGATGTGTGGGTGCGCAGCACCGGCCGGTCTGCGCCGTCGACTGACGGCAGGTAGAAGGTGTCGTGTTCCTGGCGCGCGGGGTGTTCATGCGGCATGTTGAGGGCGCCGAAATTGAACCAGTCGTCCTCGATGTCGGGCCCCTCTGCCACCGTGAAACCCATGTCGGCAAGGATGGCGATGATCTCGTCGGTTGTCTGGCTGACGGGATGCACCGTTCCCTGGGGCACGGGCCGTTCCGGGAGCGTGACATCAATGCGTTCGGCCTCGAGACGGGCTTCGAGACGCTCGCGCTCAAGTGCCTCCCTGCGCTGGTCTATGGCCGACTGGATGTTGTTCTTTGCGGCATTGAGCGCCTGTCCGGCCTGGCGTCTCGCTTGCGGGTCGAGGGCGCCCAGGCCCTTCATCGCCAGTGTGATCGAACCCTTGCGCCCCAGGGTGGCGACACGGATGGCGTCAAGCCCGACGGTATCACCGGCGCCGGCTATGGCGTCGAGGGCGTCGCTCAGAATGATGGTGATGCGGTCGTCCATGTCGGGTCCAAACAGCACAAAGGGGCCTCCAGGAGGCCCCTTCGCCGGTCAGGTTCTGGTCCGTCAGTCTGTCTGTCGATCAGGCAGCGCTGGAGACCGCCAAGCGGGCCTCGTCACACAACTTGCCAAACGATGCGGGTTCCCGTGCCGCGAGATCGGCCAGGATCTTGCGGTCAAGGTCGACTCCGGCAAGCTTGAGACCATGCATGAACTGCCCGTAGGTGAGGCCGTGCTGCCTCGCTCCGGCGTTGATTCGCTGGATCCACAGGCGGCGAAAATCGCGCTTGCGCGTACGGCGGTCGCGATAGGCGTACTGCAGACCCTTCTCGAGACGCATGAGGGCCACGGAATAGCAGCTGTTGGCGCGACCCCGGAATCCCCTGGTGAGCTTGAGAACCTTCTTGTGACGTGCATGGGACGTCGTTCCGCGTTTGACTCTGGCCATCGATCAAGGTGTCCGGTCTGGTGTCAGCTGCCGGCCAGCAGACGGCGGATCATCTTCCCGTCCGCCGGGCTCACCGTCGTGGTGCCGCGCGTGGTTCTCAGGAACCTCCTTGTCCGGCGCCGCATGAAGTGGCGCTTGCCGGCAAAGTTGCGGCGCAGCTTGCCGCTGCCGGTCGTCGAGAACCGCTTTTTCACCGAACTTTTCGATTTGAGTTTCGGCATCGGACCAATCCGGACTTCCTGAAGGAACTGCCCCGGTCAGGGGGATGGCTGTCATACCCCCTTGCCCGGGATATTGCAAGGGTCGCTACTTCGGTGCCATCACCATGATCATCTGGCGCCCTTCCATGCGGGGCATCATCTCGATCTTGGCGAGTTCCTGCGCTTCGTCGCGGATGCGCTCGAGAAGTTTCCTGCCGATTTCCGGATGGGCGAGTTCGCGGCCGCGGAAACGGATGGTGACCTTGACCTTGTCCCCGTCACCAACGAACCGGGCCAGGGCGCGCATCTTCACACCGTAGTCGTGATCGTCGATGTTGGGGCGCATCTTGATTTCCTTGACGTCGAAGGTCTTCTGGCGCTTGCGCGCCTCGTTGGCCTTCTTCTGCGCCTCGTACTTGTACTTCCCGTAATCGAGAAGCTTGCAGACCGGCGGATCGGCGTTGGGCGACACCTCGACGAGATCGAGGCCGGAATCCTCTGCGGCCCTCAGTGCTGCCTGGAGAGTGACGACACCGACCTGCGCTCCATCGGCCGAAATGAGCCGGACGCTGGGTGCGTTGATGTCCTGGTTGGCCCGCGGTCCCGACTTGACGGGCGGAGCCATGTTTTGTCCGTAGCGTGCTATGTAACCAACTCCTCGGGTTGTTCAGGTCTTTCGGGCAAGATCCGGCGGAACGGATTGCGCGCCAAGTGTATGGATGGCGGCGTCAAGATCAAGGACTTGCTGTTCCCTGCTGCCGAGCCGGCGCAACGACACCGTACGTTCCTCCTTCTCGCGCCGGCCGAGGGCGAGGAGTACCGGCACCTTCGACACAGAATGCCGCCGCACCTTGTAGCCGATTTTCTCGGATCCGGTGTCGATGACGCCGGCGAGTCCGGCGGCGGCGAGGCGCCCATGCACCTCTTCGGCATAGTCGTCGGCATCGTTGGTGATGGTCGCCACCGCATACTGGACCGGAGCCAGCCACAGCGGGAAGTTTCCCGAGTAGTGCTCGATCAGGATGGCAATGAAGCGTTCGAAGGAACCAAGGATGGCGCGGTGCAGCATCACCGGGCGCCGCCGTTCGCCGTTCTCCGCGACATAGATGGCATTGAGCCGTTCGGGCATGACGAAGTCCACCTGCAACGTGCCGCACTGCCAGTCGCGGCCGATGGCGTCGCGCAGATGAAACTCCAGCTTCGGACCATAGAAAGCACCCTCGCCCGGACTGAAGGACATCTCCAGCCCCGTCCCTTCCGCCGCCTCCCTGAGCGCCCCTTCTGCCTGGTCCCACACGGCATCGTCGCCGGCGCGCACAGCCGGGCGGTCGGCGAACCGGACCGAGAACTCGGCAAATCCGAGATCACGGTAGACCGACGACAGGAGCGTGCAGAAATGGACGGTCTCGGAGGCGATTGCCTCTTCCTCGCAGAAGATGTGCGCATCGTCCTGGGTGAAGGAACGGACCCGCAGCAGCCCATGCAACGCGCCGGAAGGTTCGTAGCGCAGACAGGAGCCGAACTCGGCCATGCGCAGCGGCAGATCCCGATAGCTCCTCACTCCCTGGCGGAAGATCTGCACGTGGCAGGGACAGTTCATCGGCTTCATGGCCCAGATGCGTTCGTCCTCGGTGGTCGCCGTGAACATGTTGTCGCGGAACTTTTCCCAGTGACCGGACTCCTCCCACAGCGAGCGCGACACCATCTGCGGCGTGTTGACTTCCTCGTAACCGGCGTCCTCGAGGCGGCGGCGCATGTAGTCCTTGAGGGTGCGGTAGAGACGCCAGCCGGAGGCATGCCAGAAGGCCGAACCGACGGCCTCGTCCTGGAAGTGAAAGAGATCCATTTCGCGCCCGAGGCGCCGGTGATCGCGCCGTGCCGCTTCCTCGATGTGGTCCAGCCAGCCCTGCAGCCCCGCCTTGTCGGGCCACGCCGTGCCGTAGATGCGCTGCAGCATTGCATTGCGGCTGTCGCCCCTCCAGTAGGCCCCGGCGAGGCGGGTGAGGCGAAAGGCCTTGGGCAGTCTGCCCGTGGACGGAAGATGAGGTCCGCGGCACAGATCGATCCAGTCGCCCTGCCGGTAGAGCGTGATGGTCTCGCCGGCGGGAAGATCGCGAATGATCTCCGCCTTGTAGGCCTCGCCCACGGACTCGAAGAAACGCGCCGCCTCGTCGCGGTCCCAGACTTCGCGACTGATGGGCTCGTCGCGGTCGACGATCTCCATCATGCGGGCCTCGATGGCCTCCATGTCCGCCGGCGTGAACGCCTCGTCGCGGGCGAAGTCGTAGTAGAATCCGTCGGCAATCACCGGCCCGATCGTCACCTGGACCTCCGGGAAGAGTTCCTTCGCCGCCTGCGCCAGAACATGGGCGGCATCGTGGCGCAGCAGTTCGAGGGCTTCCGCCGACTTCGACGTGATGATCTCGACCTCGGCATCGTGATCGATTTCCCTGGCGAGATCGCGGAGATCGCCGTCGACCTTGACCGCCCAGGCGGCCCGCGCCAGGCCAGGGCCGATGGAGGCTGCCACGTCCGCACCGGTGACCGGAGAGGCAAACGTGCGGCAGGAGCCGTCCGGCAGCGTGACCTCGATGGTTTCCGGGCAGGTGATCATGCCTTCTGGAACTCCGGCGGTGAGCGATGCCATACATGGAGGCTGTGCAGGGCTTGTGCAACCTCTTGGGGAGAAAGATCGTCGAGGGTGTCGCGGCGCAGCACTGTCACGTGCGGGCCGTGGGGTCGTGAAAGGTCCGGATCGGATGCCTTCGAGAACAGGACGGTCGAGGGGCAGCCGGCGGTGGCGGCGATATGCATCGGCCCGGTATCGTTGCCGACGGCAAACATCGCGTGACGCGCCAGTGCAACGATCTCCTCGAGACTGGTCCGTCCCATCATGTTGACGATGGCGGGATCAATGGCGGCAATCCGTTCGAGGACATCGGCCTCGTGGGGACTGCCGATGAGCAGCGGCGTGACGCCGCGCTCGAGCATGCCGCGGGCGAGAGCGCCAAAGTGCGCGGCCGGCCACCTCTTGTCCGGGCGGTGCGGCGCACAGCCGGGCACCAGCAGCGCCATGCGGCCGGCGGGCATGCCGGCGGGCGGCGGGGTGCGGATCATCGACAGGTCGGGAGGCAGGATCCGCTCGATGCCGGCGCGGCGCAACTGGAGCGCATGACGCCGTACGGGGTGGTGCCGCACGAGTTCGCGGCGATGGTTGTGGAGGGAACAGCCACGGGCCACACCCGACCACGCGGGCCGGGGCCGCCGCATGAGATGGTAGTAGGCACAGGTGCGATCCGAGATCTGCAGATCGTAGACACGCTCGAAGGCGCCGGAATCGAGACGACTCTTGTGGGCAAGGACGCCAGACGGCTTCCACCAGACCGGACTCCGGTCGACCCACACGTCGTCAAACCAGCCGCCGGCGCGGCCAAGGCCGGCATAGGCCGGACGCGTCAGAAGCACGATGCGGGCGGTGTCATGGAAGGCGCGGATCGAAGCAAAGGCTCCGCTGGCCATGACAAAATCCCCGAGGGCTCCCAGCCTGATGACGAGAATACTTGCGATCATGGTCCGGCGGTCAGTTCCCGATAGACCTCGAGGGTGGCGTTGCACATGTTGCCGAGGGCAAAGTGCGATACCGCGTGGGCCCTGGCGATCGCCGCATGTCTGATGCGCGCCTCGGCATCGAGATCGAGGGCCGTGGTCAGTGCTCCGGCCAGGGCGTCGGCGTCGCCAGACGGCGTCAGCCATCCGGTCACGCCCTGGCGGATGGTTTCGCTGGTGGCGCCGGTATCGGTCGCGACGACGGGAACACCCATGGCCTGAGCCTCGACGGCGACACGCCCGAATCCTTCCGGAACAAGGGAGGGCTGCACGACGACATCGGCGAGACGATAGGCGGCCGGCATGTCGTGACAGCTGTCGATGAGCGTCACCCGTCCCTCGAGTCCGGCCTCGAGAATGCGGTTCTCGATTTCCCGGCGCAGCGCCGGACGGGCCCCGGCCACACCCACCATCAGGCACATGGCGTCACGCCGCAGCCGCTTGAGGGCGTCGATCATGACCTGGTGACCCTTGAGTCGTGTCAGGCGTCCGGGAAACATGATGACGGGAACGCCGTCCGTCAGGTTCCAGTAGTCCGCCAGGGTGGTGATGCGATCGATGCCCACGGCCACCGGATCGAACCGCGCCATGTCGATGCCGCGGAAGATGCAGCGCAGCCGGTCTTCGCGAACCCCGTACTCGTCCTCCACATGACGGGCCACGTATCCGGAAATGGCGATCACCCGATCGCCGCGCGCCATCACGGAATTGTAGAGCCGCTTGGCCCTGGAGTTGATGGTGTAGGGGGCATGGAAGGTGGTGACGATCGGTATCCCCGTGCGCCGCGCAGCGGCCAGCGCCGACCAGGCGGGAGCCCGGGAGCGGACATGAATCACGTTGACGTTGTGGGTGCGGATCACGCGGTCGAGGCGCAGCGTGTTGAGGGCGATGGTCAGGGGATTCTTGGAGGCCACGGGCATCGCGACGTGAAGCGCCTTGGTGTGCAGGAGGTCAGGCACGAGTTCGCCTCCCTGGGAGGCGACGATGGACTGCATGCCGGCGGCAGTGAGCGCCCGCGAGATATCGATGACGGCGCGCTCGGCGCCACCGATCTTGAGTCGCGGAATGACCTGGAGAACGACAAGGGAGCCGTCCTGACGTTCAATCATGATATAGAGACACCTGCCGCTTGCACCACGCCACAAGGGTATAGGCCATGCCGGATACAGATACGAGATGGCTCGAACGCGACGACGGGGTTCCTCTCGCCTACGCCCGCCGCACCGGCACCCGTCCGGGTGTGGTGTTTCTCGGTGGCTACGCTTCCGACATGTCGGGGACGAAGGCGACGTGGCTCGATGAACGGTGTTGCCGCCGAGGACGGTCCTTCCTGCGCTTCGACTACAGGGGTCACGGCCAGTCGGGTGGACGTTTCGAGGACGGCACCATCGGCGCCTGGACCGCCGATGCGCTGGCGGTTCTCGACTCCCTGACCGAAGGACCCCAGATCCTTGTCGGATCCAGCATGGGTGGCTGGATCATGCTGAACGTGGCCCTGGCACGGCCCCGGCGCGTGGCCGCCCTCGTCGGCATTGCCGCAGCGCCCGACTTCTCGCAGAACATCTTCTGGAGCCTCCCGAGCGAAGACCAGGAGCGGCTGCGCCGTGACGGCGCGATCACGGTCGAGGAGGAGGATGGCGGTTACACGGTGACCCATGACTTCATCGAGGAGGCGCGCCGTCACCTGGTGATGCGCGGTCCCATCGCCATTGATGTGCCGGTGCG
Organism: Alphaproteobacteria bacterium; assembly: GCA_965213815.1. Taxonomy (GTDB): domain Bacteria; phylum Pseudomonadota; class Alphaproteobacteria; order SP197; family SP197; genus SP197. The sequence goes on from OZ243917.1 coordinate 470,023, forward strand.
GTTGCTCCACGGCATGCAGGACAGCTCGGTGGCGTGGTCGCTTGCCCTCGACCTCGCCGCCAGGCTGGCGACGGATGACGTCCACGTCCACCTGGTCGCGGATGGTGATCACCGGTTGTCGCGTGATCCGGATCTTGCGCTTCTCGGCCGGACACTCGACGGGCTTGAGGACGCCGCCAGCGCCGCCAGTCCCTCGCGATAGGAGGGATAGCGCAGGCGGACGCCCAGATCCTCCCTGATCTTGCGGTTGGAAACGCGCTTGTTGTCGGCATAGAAGCTCACGGCCATGTCGGAGAGACCGGCGTCCGCAAGGGCCACCGGAGGGGGTGCTGCGACACCGAGGAGACGGCAGGCGTATTCCGTGACAACTGCCGGTGATGCCGGTTCATCGTCGCACACATTGTAGATGGCGCCCGGGGAGGGCCTGGCGATGGAGGACTTCAGCGTGGCCACGATGTCGTCGACGTGGATGCGCGAGAACACCTGCCCCGGCCTGATGATGCGCCGCGCCTTACCGGCGCGCACCTGTTCGAGAACCCCTCGGCCGGGTCCGTAGATTCCCGCCAGACGGAAGACATGCACGGGAAGGCCGTAACGTTCATGCATGATGAGCCAGGCCTCTTCCGCTGCCACCCGCCGCGCGCCCCGTTCGGTCGCCGGCGCCGTGTCGTCCGACTCGTCGACCCAGTGTCCCTCGCGATTCCCGTAGACGCCCGTGGTCGAGAGATAGGCCAGCCAGCGCAGGTCCTCGAGTCGGGTGAGGACACCGGCATGGCGAACCAGACCCAGCGGCGCCTCGCCGGGGACCGGCGGTATGGAATCGACGACATGCGTGGCCCGCGACAGGTGGGACGCCGCCGCGTCGCTGCGGAACTCCAGCGCCTCGATTCCGTCTCGGGCCAGGCCGGGGATCCGCGCCGGATCGCGTACGGTTCCGGCCACCCGCCAGCCGGCGTCCCGGAGATCAAGGGCAAGGCGGCGGGCCGTGTACCCGAGGCCAAGGCAGAACAGTGCCGTCATCAACCCTCCATCCACTCGCGCCTGACATCGGGGTCCTTCTCGCGGACGAGATGACGCGTTCTGGCGGCAGCAAACCGCGCTGCCGGCGCCAGGCGGGACAAGGCCCACACCGCCATGGCCCTGACCAGTGCCGAGGAATCCTCCAGCCTGCTCTCGACCACGGGCACAGCGTCACCATCTCCGCTGTTGCCCAGGGCGATCATGACATTGCGCACGAAGCGGTCGCGGCCTGTGCGCTTGACGGCGCTGGCCGTGAAGAGGGCGCGGAAGGCGGCGTCGTCGAGGGTGGCGAGGCTGGCCAGCCGTGGCCGCGTGAGTTCGGGCCGCGGCAGGAAGTCCGCGTCCCTGGCAATCCGGGCAAACTTGTTCCAGGGACAGACGGCAAGGCAGTCGTCACAGCCGAAGATGCGGTTCCCCATGGCTGCGCGGAACTCGCGGTCGATGTGGCCCTTGTGCTCGATGGTGAGATAGGAAATACAGCGCCGTGCATCGAGGCGCCAGGGTGCCGGGAAGGCGTTGGTCGGACAGACGTCGAGACACTTGCGACAGGAACCGCAGTGGTCGCCTTCGGCCTCGTCCGCCTCGAGCTCTGCCGTGGTGACGATGAGGCCGAGGAAGAACCACGAGCCCAGTTCCCGCGACACCAGGTTGGTGTGCTTGCCCTGCCAGCCGATGCCGGCCCGGCCTGCCAGCGGCTTTTCCATGGCGGGGGCGGTATCGACAAGGACCCTGACCTCGCAGGGTGTCTCGCGAACCAGCCACGCTGCCAGGGCCTTCAGGTGCCTGGAGACCACCCGATGGTAGTCCCGCGCCCGTGCATAGCAGGAAATGACGCCGTGTCTGCGCGCTCCGAGATCATCCAGCGGGTTGGTCATCGGGCCATAGTCCCGGGCGACGGCAACGACATGTCTGGCGCCGGCCAGCAGGGCCTGCGGATCGGTGCGTTCAGCCAGACGGCCGGCCAGCCACGTCATGTCGCCGTGGTAGCCGGCCTCGAGGAAGTGCGTGAGGTCCTCACGCCAGTGCGGATCGCCCGCCGCGCGGGTGATGCCACACGCGGCAAACCCGAGATCCCGGGCCTGCTCCTTCAGGCGGCCGGAAAGCGCCGCACCGCCCCGGGCCGGTTCAGAAGTCCGGATCGGCATAGTGATCGTCGGGCGGCATCCCGGCAAGGCGGTCGCGGAGGATCGGCCGGAATGACGGTCGCGACTTGATCCTGGCGTACCATTCGCGGGTTGCCCGCGATGCCGACCAGGGAATGTCGCCGACATAGTCGATGCAGGAAATCTGCGAGGCTGCGGCGATGTCGGCGAGACTGAAGCGTTCGCCGGCGAGCCAGAAACGGTTCGCCAGCAGCCTCTCCATGTAGTTCAGGTGCAACCGCAGCCTGCCGCGCGCTGCCGCCAGCGCCGCGGAGTCGGGCTTGCCGCGTTTCTGGCGCCACTTGTGGACTTTCTCGTCGATGATCATGCGGGTGACTTCCCGGTACATCTTCCTGTCGAACCAGGCGACAAGACGGCGGGTTTCCGCACGTTCCGCCGGATCTCCGCCCAGCAGATCCGGTTCTCCGTGGATGTCCTGGAGGTACTCGACAATCGCCTGGCTGTCGGCAAGGGCGGAGCCGTTGCCGTCGACAAGGACCGGGACCTCACCGGCCGGATTGAGGGCGAGGAAATCCTCTCGCCGCTTCGAGACGTCTTCGTGGGTCAGTGAGAAGCGTACACCCATTTCGTCGAGAACGACCCTGACCTTGCGGCAAAACGGTGACATCGGATCGTGGAACAGCTCGGGCAAGACCATCCCTCATGGCGTGACCTGGAAATTTATGGACCGGCCACCGGGGTAAATTCAACCGTCCAGAATCCGGTTCAGGCGAGCAACGCCTCCTCGTCGTCGACAAGGGGGAAAGCCAGCCGGCCGATCATTTCCTTCGGACAGACCTGCCAGAAGCGGGCAACCTCGGACTTCCAGTCATGCAGGAGTTCCGAGGCCCGCACGGAGTGCGTCGCCGCGACATGGTCCTCGATGAGCGCCTTGAGGTGTGCCTCCCACCTCGTGCTGGCGAGGCGCTGCATGATGACGAGGTCGGGATTGATGTTCTCGCTCAGACGGTCCTGCCTGTCATGGACGAAGGCCATGCCGCCGGTCATGCCGGCGGCGAAATTGGGTCCCACCGGGCCAAGCACCACGACCGTGCCTCCGGTCATGTATTCGCAGCCGTTGGATCCGCAGCCCTCGACCACGAGATCGGCCCCGGAATTGCGCACCGCCAGTCGTTCGCCGGCCTCCCCAGCGGCAAAGAGGCGCCCTGAGGTGGCGCCGTAGAGAACCGTGTTGCCGATGATCGTGTTGGTGTGGGCCACGCGCTCGCTCGACACCGGCGGGCGCACCACGATGGTGCCGCCCGAGAGACCCTTGCCGACATAGTCGTTGGCGTCGCCGAAGATCTCGAGACGTACGCCCTGCACGGCGAAGGCTCCGAGAGACTGGCCGGCGGACCCCCGCAGGCGGACCGTGATGTGATCATGGGCGAGTCCCTTCATGCCGAAACGGCGGGTGATCTCGCTCGAGAGCCTGGTGCCCACCGCGCGATCGGTGTTGCGCACATTGTAGGCAAGTTGCATTTTCTCGCGATCATCGAGACCCGTGCGGGCGTCCCGGAGCATGCGCATGTCGAGGCTGTCGGGGACCTCATTGCGGCCCTCGACCACCGAGTGGCGCGGGAATCCGCCGGAGTCCGCCTGCAGGAGCAGGGGATTGAGATCGAGATCGTCGAGATCCTCGCTGCCGCGGCTGACCTGCTTGAGGAGGTCGGTGCGACCGATGATCTCGTCAAGGGTGCGTACCCCCAGCGAGGCAAGGATGTGGCGCACGTCCTCGGCGATGAACGAGAAGAGGTTGACCACCTTTTCCGGTGTACCCTCGAACTTGTCGCGCAGCGCGGGCTTTTGCGTGCAGATCCCCACCGGGCAGGTGTTGGAATGGCACTGGCGCACCAGCAGGCACCCCATGGCGACCAGCGAGGCCGTTCCGACACCGTACTCCTCGGCGCCGAGCATGGCGGCAATGACGACATCGCGGCCGGTGCGGATGCCGCCGTCCGTGCGCAGGCGCACCGTGTGCCGCAGGCGGTTGAGGGTGAGCACCTGGTTGGTTTCCGCCAGGCCCATCTCCCAGGGTGCGCCGGTATAGCGGATGCTGGTCTGCGGACTGGCCCCGGTTCCGCCGACGTGGCCGGAGATGAGAATGACATCCGCCTTGGCCTTGGCCACCCCGGCGGCAATCGTTCCCACACCGGCCTGGCTGACAAGCTTGACACACACCCTGGCCACGGGATTGATCTGCTTGAGGTCGTAGATCAGTTGGGCGAGGTCCTCGATCGAGTAGATGTCGTGGTGCGGTGGCGGCGAGATGAGCGACACCCCCGGCGTCGCATGGCGCAGGCCGGCGATCATCTCCGTCACCTTGAATCCCGGCAGCTGTCCGCCTTCACCGGGTTTGGCGCCCTGGGCGATCTTGATCTCGATTTCCCGGCAATGGGTGAGGTATTCGGCCGTCACCCCGAAGCGTCCCGAGGCGATCTGCTTGATCGGCGAGTTTGCGTTGTCGCCGTTGGGCCGTGTCACGAAACGCTCGGGGCTTTCGCCGCCCTCGCCGGAGTCGGACAGGGCGCCAATGCGGTTCATGGCGATGGAGAGAGTCTCGTGCGCCTCCGGCGACAGGGCGCCGAGCGACATGCCGGGTGTCACGAATCGCCTGCGGATTCCGGTGATGGATTCGACGTCATCGAGGTCGACGGGGTCGTGGCGTGCGTCAAACTCCAGGAGGTCGCGCAGGCTGAAGGGCTCCCGGGCATGGAGTCCCTCGGCGTAGCGCCGGTAGATCTGCCAGCTGTCGCCCGCCACGGCGGTTTGCAGGGTGTGGATCAGCCGGCCCTCCCAGGCGTGGGCCTCGCCGCCCTGGCGGAACCGGTAGAGACCGCCGATCGGCAACGCCTGCGCCGCCATGTCGTGGACCTTGCGATGGAGCGTGAGGGTGCGCTTCTGGATGCCGCTCAGGCCGATTCCCGAGATCCGGGCCGGCATGCCGGGAAAGAACTCGGCGACCAGGGTCCTCGACAGACCGATGGCCTCGAAGTTGTAGCCGCCGCGGTAGGACGAGACCACGGCGATGCCCATCTTGGACATGATCTTCAGGAGGCCGTCGTCGACCGCCTTCACGTAGCGGGCCACGCACTCGGCCCGGCTGTAGCCGCCAAAGAGGCCGCGCGCGTGGAGCGCCCGGATGCTCTCCTCGGCGAGGTAGGCGTTCACTGTGGTCGATCCGACGCCGATGAGAACGGCAAAGTGGTGTACGTCAAGGCACTCGGCGGTGCGCACGTTGAGTGACACGAAGGTCCGCAGTGACTGGCGCACGAGGTGGCTGTGCACGGCGCCGACGGCGAGAATCATCGGCATGGCGGCGCGGTCCGAATCGCTCATCTCATCGGTCAGAATGATGTGTTCGCAGCCGCCACGGACCGCGTCCTCGGTCTCCTGGCGGATCCGCGTGATGGCATCGCCGAGGACATCGGGATCATCCCCGCCTGCCGGGAAGGTGCAGTCGACGGTTACAGCGCCCCGGCCGAGATGGCGCCGCATCGCCGCAAAGCGGGCGTTGTCGAGAACCGGTGAGGCGAGTTGCAGGATGCGGGTCTGGCTTTCGTCCTGATCGAGAATGTTCGAGAGATTGCCCAGTCTTGTCACGAGGGTCATGACCCGGCGTTCGCGCAGCGAATCGATGGGTGGATTGGTGACCTGGCTGAAGTTCTGGCGAAAGAAGTGATGCAGTCCGCGGTAGTGGTCCGACAGCACCGCAAGGGGCGTGTCGTCGCCCATGGACCCCACGGCCTCCTTCGCTTCCTCGACCATGGGGCGCAGGATGAGCTCCAGGTCCTCGAACGAGAATCCCGCGGCGTGCTGACGCCATCTCAATTCCGCGTCGCCGCAGGCCATGGTGCCGTCGCTGTCGCACTGGAGATCGTCGAGGTGGGTGATGTTGCCGATCCACCGCGCATAGGGCTGCTTGGCGGCCAGGTGTTCCTTGATGTCGGCATCCGCGAAGAGCCGGCCCGCGGTCAGGTCGACGGCGATCATGGCGCCCGGTCCGAGGCGACCGCAGTGGTCGAGATTGTGTTCCGGCACCGGAATCATGCCCGTCTCAGAGCCGACGATGAGCAGGCCGTCCCGGGTCAGGGAATAGCGCATGGGACGCAGGCCGTTGCGATCCATGCCGGCGATGACCCAGCGGCCGTCCGAGGCCGCGATGGCGGCCGGGCCGTCCCACGGCTCCATCACCGTGTTGCAGTAGAGACAGAGTGCGCGCACCTCCTCGGAGAGCCGCGCATTGTGGGCCCAGGCTTCCGGAATCAGCATGGTCTTTGCCAGCGGAACCGAACGTCCGGCGCGCACCAGGAGTTCGAAGACGGAATCGAGCGCCGCCGAATCGGAGGCGCCGGATGCAATGACCGGCTTGATGACATCAAGGTGCTCGGCAAAGGCGTCATGGCCGATGCGCGCCTCGTGACTCTTCATCCAGTTGACATTGCCGCGCAGCGAGTTGATCTCGCCGTTGTGGGCGAGCATGCGGAAGGGCTGGGCGAGATCCCAGGTCGGGAAGGTGTTGGTCGAGTAGCGCTGGTGGAAGACGATAAAGCTGGATTCGAAGCGGTCGTCGGAGAGATCAGGGTAGAAGCTGGACAGTTGTTCGGCGACGAACATGCCCTTGTAGACAATCGAACGACACGACAGCGAACAGATATAGAAGCCGGTCACTCCCGCCTGGCGCACACGGGCCTCGATCTTGCGCCGAATGATGTAGAGATCACTCTCGAAACGGTCCTCGGCGAGGGTGTCCTCGCTGGCGATCATGATCTGCTCGATTTCCGGGCGCGCCGCACTGGCGCGTTCGCCGATTACCGTGCTGTCAATGGGAACCTGGCGCCAGCCGAAGATGCGGTACCCGAAGTTGAGAATCTCGGATTCGACGATGGCCCGGCAGGCTTCCTGGTTCGCCAGATTGGTGCGTGGCAGGAAGATCATGCCGACCGCGAGGTGGCCGCTGCCCGGTTCGTGTCCCGTGCGCTCGATGTGCTGCCTGAAGAAGCCCTGGGGGATCTGGACCTGGACACCGGCACCGTCGCCGGTCTTGCCGTCGGCGCTGACCGCTCCGCGATGCCACACTGCCTTCAGGGCGGCAATGCCCGCTTCGACCACCCTGCGGTCGGGGGTGCCGTCGATGGCGGCCACGAAACCGACGCCGCAGGAATCGTGCTCGAATGAGGGATCGTAGAGCCCGTGCCGTGCGAGTCGGGCCCGTTCGGCGGTCCGGCAGGGATCGCTCATGATCCGCCCAGTTCCCGGTGAATGGAATCCGCCGCCTGCCTGGCGTCGCGGATGGCCCACACCACCAGCGATGCGCCGCGTGCGATGTCGCCGGCGGCCCACACGCCGGGCACGCTGGTCCTGCCCGACAGGGCGTCGGTCTTCACGGTGCCGTCGGCCTCGGTCTCGAGTCCGTCGAGGGCGAACATCCGCGCCACCGGCTCGGGGTCGAATCCCAGGGCCTTGAGCACCAGTGTCGCCTCGATGCCGAACCCCTTCCCCTCGACCCGCAGGGGCCGGCGACGGCCGCCGCTGTCGGCGTCGCCAAGGCGCATGCGTGCCGCCTTCACCGTGGCCACACGACCGTTGCCGGCGAAGGCCTCCGGGACGGACAGGAACTCGAAGATGACTCCTTCCTCTATGGCGTAGCTCACTTCCCGCTGGCTGCCGGGCATGTTGTCGCGGTCGCGGCGGTAGAGACAGGTGACGGCCTGCGCCCCCTGGCGCACCGCCGTGCGCACGCAGTCCATCGCCGTGTCGCCACCGCCGATGACTACAACGCGATGGCCGGCGGCATCGACACTCCCGGCGACCTCCATGCCGAGGCTGCGGCGGTTGCTGGCGATGAGGTAGTCGAGGGCGTCGACGATGCCGTCGAGCCCGATCCCGGGAGCCTCGATGCCGCGGGCCTTGTAGACACCGGTGGCCAGCAGCACGGCGTCATGGCGGGCGCGCAGGTCGGCAAAGGAGAGATCGCGCCCGATGTCGGTCTCGGGGTGGAAGATGACACCCCCTTCGACGAGAAGGTCGACGCGGCGCGAGACGACGTGTTTCTCGAGCTTGAAGTCGGGAATGCCGTACACCAGCAGGCCGCCGGCCCTGTCGTGCCGGTCGTAGATCTCGACCCGATAGCCGTGGCGCCGGAGTCTGTCGGCTGCCGCCAGCCCGGCCGGTCCGGCGCCGACGATGCCGACCGACTGGCCGCGTTCCCGCACAGGCTCGGGACCGCGCACCCATCCGTTGTCGAATGCCGTTTCGGTGATGAAGCGTTCGACGGTGCCGATGGTGACCGAGTCGAATCCCTTCTCGATGACGCAGTTGCCCTCGCACAGCCGGTCATGGGGACAGATGCGGCCGCAGATCTCCGGGAACGTATTGGTGGCCGAGGCGATGGCGTAGGCCTCCTCGAGCCGGCCTTCGGCGGTCAGCGCCAGCCAGTCGGGGATATTGTTGTGAAGGGGGCAGTGGACCTGGCAGAACGGGACGCCGCACTGCGAGCAGCGCGAGGCCTGGGTGACGGCGCTGTCGGGGATGAACTCGTCGTAGATTTCACGAAAGTCGCGACGGCGGTCCCCGGCGAGACGCCTGTAGGGCCGTTGTTGCGGCACGTCGACAAAGGAAAGGAGGGTCATGCGATCTGATGCCGGAAAATAGGTCAGACATCATGCCATAATTTTTCGGCGCCGTCACCTTGTGATTCATGTCCGGCAATCGTGCGCATGCATCCGTTCCAATACATGTCAACACTACTGACCTTTATTCCGACGGTATCTTTGCCATATGGTGCCTCATGGCCCTGTGCCCCCGTCTCCGGTTCGCTGCCACCACCATGCGCTCGCCGTTCCATCCGGGCGTGTCATGACGTGGTTGCAGCTGGTCGTGCTCGCCCTTGTCCAGGGCATCACCGAATTCCTTCCGGTGAGTTCGTCGGGCCATCTGGTTCTCGCATCACACGTCCTGGAGTGGCCCGATCAGGGATTGACGATCGACATCGCCGTCCACGGCGGCACGCTGCTGGCCGTCGTCGTGTATTTCCGCAGGGAGATCGCCCGGCTTCTCAGGGGCAGGCATCCTGCCGACCGCCGTCTGCTGGCTCTTCTCATCCTGGCGACGGTGCCCGTGGGCGGTGCGGGTTTCGTGCTTCATGCCACAGGCACGGACATGCTGAGGGACCCGGCACTCATTGCCTGGGCGACCCTGGGGTTCGGACTCCTGCTCTACGTGGCCGACAGGCTCGGCGGGGCGGCGCGTCCTCTTGAGGGCCTCTCGTGGCGCGGCGCCCTCATGATCGGCCTCTTCCAGGTGGCCGCTCTCGTCCCCGGGACAAGCCGCGCCGGGATCACCATCACGGCGGCCCGCTTTCTCGGCTACCGCCGGGCGGACTGCGCCACCTTCTCGATGCTGCTCTCCATTCCGGTGATCGGCGCCGCCGTGCTGCTGGCGGCCGGCGACATGGCCGTATCCCCGGACACGGCCCTGACCGGCCCCTTCCTGGCGGCGGCCGCGCTTTCCTTCGGCGCCGCCCTCGTCACCATCCGCCTCTTCATGGCGTGGCTGGCGCGGGCCTCCTTCACCCCCTTCGTCATCTACCGCGTGCTTCTCGCCGCCCTGCTTCTCGCCTGGCTCCATCTGTAGACCTGTGGCTATGCGTTGCCGCCAGCAATGGCGTCGAGGAGCATGCGTGGGGCAGGTCGGGGTGGACGACAAGTCTCCTGATCGCGTGCCGGCCTGAATTCGCCAATCGGTCATGCGAAGCCATCACGGGCGACAACGCTTCGGGCAGGTCAGACAGCTTTTTGGGTGCTGTCACGAACGCCCACTGTCGTGCACCGTTCGTCTTCACCGATTGACCGCTCAGTCACCCCGCCTCCCGGGAAAGGCCATCGGTCCTATGGCGCCGTGCCGCCGCGCCGGTAGAGGCCGAGATAGGACGGCACCACGAGTTCGAGGGCTGTGGCCTCGATGCCGAGATCCTTCAGGGTTGCGGCATGAGGAGAGACCACATTGTCGGCTTCGAGAAGCAGGGCCTGGTCATGGGTGAGCGGCGGCTGCGGCAGGCGCTCGAGGAGGCGGCCAGCGAGGCGCGCGGCGGCGAAGGGCAGAGGCAGGAGCACGACACGCCGGCGGGTCTCGCGGCGTATGAACTCCATGAGATGGCGGAAGGTCGAGACCTGCGGTCCGCCGAGTTCGAAGGTTCCTCCCCGGGCACCGTCATCGCCGAGGGCGGCGACGATGGCTGCCGCGACATCGTCGGCATAGACCGGCTGGAACCGCGTCGTGCCGCCGCCGAAGAGGGGAATCACGGGAGAACGGGCGGCGAGGCGGCCAAAGAGGTTGAAGAATCCGTCTTCCGGTCCGAAGACGATGCCTGGCCGGAGGACAACCGCATGAGGCATGGCCGCCTTCACCGCGTTCTCTCCGGATGCCTTCGAACGGGCATAGGACGATGGCGCCCGTTCCGAAGCGCCGATGGCCGAAACATGGACCATGGCCCGCACCCCTGCTGCCACTGCGGCCCGGGCAATGGCGCCGGCGCTCTCGACATGCAGTCTGGCAAAGGTGCGCTGGCCCCTTTCGTGAAGAATGCCGACAAGGTTGACCACTGCATCGGCCCCGGCAATGCGCTCACCGACCTGGCGGGTGTCGGCGATGTCGGTGGCGACGACAACGATCTGTCCGACATCGCCCGCTGTCTGCAGGAAGGCGGCCCGGCCCGGCCGTCGCACGGCAACGATGACCCGCCAGCCCGCGGCGGCCAGTCTGCGGACGGTGTAGCGTCCGATGAAGCCGGAACCGCCAAAGACAACAACCGTCCCAACAGCCATGAAGACCTCCACCTGCAACGGTTGCGGATGATTGAGCCTCAGGGGCAAGGCGTCAATTGCCCCGGCGCGGGTTGCCACTTGACAGGTTTCCCCTGAGCCCACTAGGACAGGCGCCGTGCCCAGGTGGCGGAATTGGTAGACGCGCAGGTTTCAGGTACCTGTGGGGGAGACCCCGTGGAAGTTCGAGTCTTCTCCTGGGCACCAGCGCCATCCGACCTTGTTCTTGCGCGTCGGTGCGGTTAGCCTTGCCATCCCCTGATCGTCCTTGTGTCTGGTGCCTTTCCGGGTTCCGGGGCGAGGCGGTTCAGCCTCCTTCCACCGCAGCTGTCACATGGCCAACCTTCTCTATCAGGGAGACCTTCCCTCCGGCCTTGATCTTGGGGCCACGGTTGCCGTCGATTCCGAGACCATGGGCCTCAAGCCCTTCCGTGACCGTCTGTGCGTCATCCAGCTGTCCAGTGGCGACGGCAATGCCCATCTCGTGCAGTTTCCCAGGGGCGACCTCGCCGCACCCCGCATGCGCGCCCTGCTGACGGACCCCGGTATCCTGAAGATCTTTCACTTTGCCCGGTTCGACCTCGCAACCATCCGCCACCACATGGGTATTGTCGTGTCGCCCGTCTACTGCACCAAGATCGCTTCGCGTCTGGTGCGGACCTTTGCCGACCGGCACGGCCTCAAGGATCTGTGCAAGGAACTCCTGGGAGTCGACATTTCCAAGCAGATGCAGAGCAGCGACTGGGGGGCGGGAGAGCTGTCCAACCGGCAGCTCGATTATGCTGCCGCCGATGTTCTTCACCTCCATCGCCTGAAGGCGGAACTCGACCGCCGCCTGGAGCGCGAGGAACGCACGGAACTGGCCGAAGCCCTGTTCCGCTTTCTCCCGACCCGCGCCGAACTCGATCTTCTGGGCTGGAACGATCCGGATATCCTGGACCACTGATCCGATGGCCATCCCGCCCACCGACGGCCTCGTTCCGGAGCATCCCCGTCACCGCTCCCAGATGCGCTACACGCGCATCGTGCGTCTGCTGCGCTGGCTGTTGCCGCTGTGCGCCCTGGCCCTGGCCGCCTTCTTGCTGATGTGGCCAACCTTCAACCTCATCGAATTGCCCGATGTCATCCCGATCAGCGGACTTGAGCAGCCGACGGCCGAGCGCTCGACCATGACCAATGTCAGATTCCTCGGGACGGATAGCGACGGCCGTCCCTTCACCGTCAGCGCCCGCAAGGCCTGGCATGATTCGGACAAGGGCGAAACGGTGTTTCTCGAGGGTGTGAGCGGCTCCATCACCGTCGGCGACGGGGAATGGACGTCCGTCGAGGCCGACAGCGGCTATTTTGAACAGATGAACCAGGTGCTGACCCTTGAATCGTCCGTTCGGGTCATCACCAGCAGCGGTTATCGCCTGGAAAGCGAGCGCGTTCTGATCGATCTGGAACAGGGCATGGCGCACAGTGATGCCCTGGTCAAGGGCGTCGGTCCTTCGGGGGATCTCGAGGCGGAGGGCTTCGAGGTCAGCGATCATGGCGGGAAGTTCGCGTTTTCCGGTGATGTTGAACTTTCCCTTCACCCGGGCGACTGACTTGACGACCCTGCGGTACCCTGTGAATCAAGGTCACCGGCACCGCAAAGTAATTGTTGATGCGTCTTCGGATTGTTGGGTATGATGGGCACAGGCCTTATACTGTCACGGGTGGTGTTTGTGATCGATTTCCACCATACCTCGTGGAATCCTCCTCTCCCGGGATGTCCGTGACCATACCTTGCGGTTCCCGGGCAATCCCTTAGGCGATCTACTCAAGGATCTCCCATGAACAAACTCGAGAGCCTCGTCATCATTTGTGTTCTTGGTTTTCTTCCGGTGCTGCCGGCTGCAGCACAGATGTTCTCAATCAAGGACTACAACAGCGGTGAACCAATCGAGGTGTCCGCTGACAGTCTCGATGTCGATGCGGAATCGCGGGATGTCACATTGAGCGGCAGCGTCCAGGTCATGCAGGGCGAATTGACTGTCCGCGCCGATACCATGGTCGTCCACTATGGCGATGATGGAGGCGGCAATCGGGTCGAGTCCATCCAGGCGCAGGGTACCGTCGTGGTTCTCACCGATGACGGAACGGCCCACGGCGATACCGGTCTGTGGTCCGTGGGAGCGGGAGTCGTCGTCCTCGAGGAAAACGTCCGTCTGGTGAATGACGATGCCGTGCTGACCGGAAGGAAGGTGACCCTTGACCTGGCGAGCGGTCAGGTCAACATCGTTGGCGGAGAGGAACGGGTGAACATATTGCTGAGTGCCGTTGATGAAGGCGATCAGTGAACGCGACTCATGAGAGCGGGCCCGTCCTGGTCAGTCACAATCGGGGTCTTGTCGCCTCCAACCTGACCAAGAGCTATCGCAAGCGCCCCATAGTCCGCAATATCAGTCTGAACGTGCATGCCGGAGAGGTCGTCGGTCTCCTCGGTCTCAATGGCGCCGGCAAGACGACATGCTTCTACCTCATCACGGGGCTGGTGGCGGCTGATGCCGGTACGATCATGCTCGACGGCCACGACGTCACAGGGTTGCCGATGTATCGGCGGGCGCGCCTCGGCATCGGCTACCTGCCACAGGAGGCCTCGATCTTCCGGGGCCTGTCGGTCGAGGCCAATATCAGGGCCTCTCTCGAGGTTGTCGAGGATGACTATGATGTCCGTGAGGCCATGCTCAATGTGCTTCTCACCGAGTTCTCGATATCGCATCTGCGCCACGCTCCCGCCGTGGCTCTTTCGGGGGGGGAGAGACGACGCGTCGAAATCGCCCGTGCCCTTGCCTCGCGTCCCTCCATCATGCTGCTGGACGAACCGCTTGCCGGGATCGACCCCATAGCAATCGGGGACATCCGCGAACTGGTGGCCCAGATCAAGGACAGTGGTATCGGCGTGCTCATCACCGATCACAACGTGCGCGAGACCTTCGGCATCGTCGATCGCGCCTACATCATTCACGAGGGCACCATCCTCATGGAAGGCCCGCCCGAAGAGGTGGCCGCCCACAAGATCGTTCGCGAAGTCTATCTCGGCCGCCAATTCCGCCTCTGACACAGGCGAACTTGCCGACTGCACCTTCCAAGGGCGCCTGTCCCGGAGGGGATGATGTCGTTCGCCACCGCCCTCGAGGACGGGATCATTTCGCAGCCCTGAAGTTCCGGTTGTCGCATCGCACCTTGAACCCGGATTCCAGGGTGGACCATGATGTCCCCTCGATGACGAGGAGCAGGACATGGGCACCAGCGCCCGAACGGTCCGCCAGGGCAGGCCTGGCAAGCGCAATCTGCGGCTCGTGGAGAAGGACCGCCATTTCCTGAGGCCTTGTCGATGGCGAAAGATGCGTCGACGGACCGGACTGCGATGATGTCTGGCGGCGTCTCAACGATGATGCGGGCAAGGCCGACCCGCGATACATCGGTTTCGACGGCGCACGGGCCCGGTTCCTGAAGTTCTTCCCCAACGGCTTTCGTTCCGATGGCTTTTCGTCCCGTGAACGCGGCTACAAGCTCGCGGCGAAGAGAAGGCTGGACGAAGATGTGCCATGTGCCAGCGCGATGACCGGCCCCGGGTTCGGCGAAGCGGTTCTTCCCGTGTTCCACGCGACGAACCTGCTGTCGCCTTTCGAGAAGTTGCGGGTCGCCGATCTGGTACGCAGTCGCGATGCCGATGCCTTCGTGCAGGCCGTGGCACGGTTCGCCGGGGACGCAACCAGGGCTTCGTTGCGCGATCTCGAGAGAGTACTCAAGCGCCACGGTTGCGCCAATTGGACGGTGGCGACCTACCTGCCCTTTCTGTGGCGCCCTGAAGCGCACATGTACCTGAAGCCGGAAGCCACGAAGGACTTCGCCACACGGGTGGGTCACCCGCTTGCAACCATTTATGGAGCGCAGCTCGATTTCGACGTCTATGCGTCCCTTCTCGATCTCGTCCAACAGACCGAGAACCGATTGTCGGACCTCGGTCCGCGCGACCGTATCGACATCCAGAGCTTCATCTGGGTCGTCGGCAACTACCCTCAAGAACCCGAATGAGGTCTGCCCATAGCCCCGACAGCGCGACTGCGTCGATCAGGGTCCGGATTTCCGGGTCGGACGGTCGGACATGCCGCTGTCCGTGACCTACCCGTCCGGCAAGGGGTCATCGCACCCCTTGTCCGGGGAGAGAACACGAGGCTGGCGCAGGAAATTCCGGAACCCCCCGGGGAGGGTCCCCTTGCCGGACGGGCAGACAGTCCCTATATTCCGGACCATGAAACGCGGGCGATGTTCATGTCCGCGACCGGGACCGTTGATGACGGTCTCCGGTGACGATGAGCGGATCATCCATGAAGATTTCCATCACAGGTCATCAGACAGACGTCAGTGAAGCGTTGCGCCGGCACGTGGAGCAGACCCTCGGCAGCGCCATCGACAAGTACTTTGGCGAATCGCTGAGCGCTCATGTGACATTCTCGCGCGAGGCGCAGTCCCACCGGGTGCACATCTCCGTTCATGTCGGGCATGACATCAATGCCGAGGGGGATGGCGATGCGCTGACGGCGTCTGCAGCGTTCGGCAAGGCTATGGAACATGTCGCAAAGCAGCTCCGGCGCAACAAGCGGAAACTGCGCGAACATCACTGACATGGCCGACGACGCCGTGTTGCACCGGGCGTGGTGACGGGATGGAGATCTCTTCGCTGGTGACGCCTGATTGCGTGGTCCCGCGCCTGCGGTCGGCGAGCAAGAAGCAGGTGCTCCAGGAACTGGCGCGCCATGCCTCGCGCGTCGTCGGCGCCGATGAGCGCGTCATCTTCGATGCCCTTCTCGAGCGTGAACGACTGGGATCGACGGGAGTGGGGCTGGGCATCGCCATCCCCCATGCCAAGCTTCCCGGCCTCTCCGGCCTCTCCGGTGTCTTCGCGCGGGCCAACGCGCCGATCGATTTCGACTCCGTGGACGAACAGCCCGTTGATCTCGTGTTCCTTCTTCTGGCCCCCGAAGACGCCGGCGCCGACCACCTCAAGGCTCTCGCCCGGGTGTCGCGTCTGCTGCGCAACCACGACGTCTGTCAGAAACTCCGGGGCGCCGACAGCCAGGAGGCCATCTACGCCCTTCTGATCGAAGAGGAGACCTGAGTTGCCGTGCTGATTCACGGCACTTCGGTCGAGATCGACGGCGCCGGCATCCTGTTGCGCGGCCCACCGGGAAGCGGCAAGAGTGACCTTGCCCTGCGCCTGATCAGCGAACGCGGGGCGCGGCTGGTGGCGGATGATCAGGTCGAGGTCAGCCCGGGTAACGGACTCCCGGTGGCCCGGGCACCGGAAACACTGGCGGGCATGATCGAGGTGCGGGGACTGGGCATCGCCAGGATCGACCACCATCCCTGCTGGACTCTCCACCTGGTCATCGAACTCGGCGAAGGCGTGGAGAGGTTTCCCGAAGCCCGGCAGACCGAGGTTGCCGGATACTCGCTGCCGGTCTGCCGGCTTTGTGCCAGCGAAGCCTCGGCCGTGGCCAAGGTGATGCTGGCGGTCCAGGCGTTCCAGGGCTCGGTGCCCCTCGACGGCGGTTTTGGTTGCTGAATGCGCCGCCTCTTGTGTAATGGGTGACATGCCGTGCACATGGGGGAACGACGACGTGACACGCTGCAGTCCGGCAGGCGCCGCATGATCGGCGTGGTTCTTGTGACCCACGGCCGGCTGGCCGACGAGTTTGTTGCCGCCATCCGGCATATCGTGGGCGACCAGGAAAACATGACGGCGATCTCGATCGGCCCCGACGACGACATGAAGCAGCGCCGGGCTGACATCGTCGACGCGGTCGCCGGCGTCGAGACCGGTTCGGGCGTCATCATTCTCACGGACATGTTCGGCGGCACGCCATCCAATCTCGCGATCTCGGTCATGACACCCGGAAAGGTGGAGGTCATCGCCGGCGTCAATCTGCCGATGCTGGTCCGTCTGGCGTCGGTCCGGCGGAACGCCACCGTCGAGGAGGCCGTAGCCGCCGCGCAGGAAGCGGCGCGGCGCTACATCAACGTGGCCAGCAGTCTTCTCAAGACCGAATCGTGACCACCGGCAGCTCTCCTGGTGTCGTGCGCCGCCGTTTCACCATTCTCAACGAACGCGGACTGCATGCCCGGGCGGCGGCGCGGTTTGTTGCCGCACTCGACACCTTCGGTGCCGCCGTCGAGGTTGAAAAGGACGGCATGAAGGTGTCCGGGAGGTCCATCATGGGCCTCATGATGCTGGCTGCCGCGATCGGCACGACCATCGAGGTGGAGGCGCGCGGCGACGACGCCGCGGCCGCTCTCGATGCGCTCGGGACACTCGTCGGGAACCGGTTCGATGAATAGACGGGAAGGGCTTGAGCTGGCCGGTCTGGGAATCGCCCCGGGCATCGCCATCGGGCCGGCCTACGTCGTCGAGAGCGGCGCCCTCGAGGTTCCGGTTCACGAGATCGCCGGGGATCATGTGGCGGCGGAGATTGACCGGTTTCACGATGCCGTGGCCCGCGGTCGCGAGCAACTCGCCGTCCTCTCGCAAAAGGCGCGGACACTGCACGGAAGCGCCGCCGAGGAACTCGAGTACCTGCTTGTTGCGCACAGCCGGATGCTGGAGGGATCGCGACTGGTCCGGGGTGTCGAGGAGAGGGTTCGCGACCAGCGTCTCAACGCGGAGGCCGCGGTGTCCCGGGAGGTCGGCGAAATCGTCCGGGCCTTCGAGGACATGAACGACAGCTATCTCGCCGAACGCAGCAAGGATGTGCGCGATGTCGGCAAGCGCCTGTTGCACAACCTGATGGCGGCTCCCTACCGCGCCCTCACCGATCTTGCCCCGGGCACGGTCGTCGTGGCCGACGAGCTCACGCCTGCCGACACAGCGCTCCTCGACCCGCGCCGGGTTGCGGGATTCGTGACGGCGGCCGGTGGCGCCCAGGACCACACCGGTATCCTGGCCCGGTCCCTTGGCCTGCCCGCCGTGGTCGCCACCGGCGAACTGCTCGCCAATGTGACGGGCGGCGATCGCGTGATTGTCGATGGCGGCACCGGCACTGTGGTGATCAATCCCGATGCCGGCGCCGAGCAGGCCTTCGAGAGACGCCGTGGCGAACTGCGCATGCAGGCCCGCAAGCTCCACCGCTTGCGCGATGTTCCCGCGGTGTCGCGCGATGGGGTCCGCATCGGCCTTCTTGCCAACGTCGAACTTGCCAGCGAGATCGATCCCGCTCTCGACCACGGCGCCGAAGGCATCGGTCTCTTCCGGACCGAGTATCTCTTTCTCAATCGCGACACCATCCCTGACGAGGACGAACAGTACGTTCACCTTGCCAACGTCGTCGAGCGCATGGCCGGCCGCACGGTGACCATCCGGACCCTCGACGCCGGCAACGACAAGCTTCCCAATTCTCTCGGCGAGCCGGTCGGCGCCGGCGCCAATCCCGCCATGGGGCTGCGCGCCATCCGCCTGTCACTCAAGTTCGGCCACCTTCTCGAGGACCAACTCGCCGCCATCCTGCGCGCCGGCGCCCACGGCCCGGTG
Organism: Alphaproteobacteria bacterium; assembly: GCA_965213815.1. Lineage (GTDB taxonomy): Bacteria > Pseudomonadota > Alphaproteobacteria > SP197 > SP197 > SP197. The sequence goes on from OZ243917.1 coordinate 488,562, forward strand.
CGCATCCTTCTTCCCATGATCTCGACGATCTCGGAAGTACGCCAGGTCCGCAAGGTGAGGAACAGGGTGGCCGAACGTCTGATGGGGGCGGGTGTGGCCATCGCCGACCCGTTGCCTCCGGTCGGCATCATGATCGAGATCCCCGGCGCCGCGCTGGCGGCCGACTCCCTGGCCGGGGAGAGCGACTTCTTCTCGATCGGCACCAACGATCTGACCATGTACACGCTCGCCATCGACCGCGGGGACGAGCAGGTCGCCCACCTCTACAATCCGCTTCACCCGGCGGTTCTGAGGCTCATCCAGTTCACCACCGCGGCCGCCGGACGCGCCGGTATCGGCGTCAACGTGTGCGGCGAAATGGCCGGTGACGAAAGAATGACGGCGATTCTCGTCGGCCTGGGAATCCGCGAACTGTCCATGGCCTCATCGGGCGTGCCGCGGGTCAAGCAGCGCATCCGCAATCTCGACATCACCGAGGCGGCAAGGCGAACCGAGGCGATCATGGAACAGAACGACGCCGGCATGGTGGCGAGCCTGCTCGACGACTTCAATGCGCTCGCCTGAGACGGTGGACGGCCCCGCAGGTCTCTGGTAAGCGATGCCCCCGCTTGGGTGGAAGAGATGGCATGACACAAGACAGTGATTACCGGGTTGCCGACATCAGTCTGGCTTCCTGGGGACGCAAGGAAATCGATATCGCCGAAGGTGAAATGCCGGGTCTGATGGCGCTGCGCAGGACCTACGGCGATACCAGGCCCCTGGATGGCGCCCGCATCACCGGATGTCTCCACATGACCATCCAGACAGCGGTGCTGATCGAGACGTTGCGCCACCTGGGCGCCGAGGTCCGCTGGTCGTCGTGCAATGTCTTTTCGACGCAGGACCACGCCGCCGCAGCGATGGCGGAGGCCGGGGTGCCCGTCTTCGCCTGGAAAGGGGAAACGGAGGAGGAGTACTGGTGGTGCATCGACCGCACGGTCGAGGGCCCCGACGGCTGGACACCCAACATGCTGCTTGACGATGGCGGCGACCTGACCGCGGCGATGCATGGCCGCTACTCCGGCATGCTCGAACACATCCACGGTGTCAGCGAGGAGACGACCACAGGCGTTGCCCGCCTTCACCAGATGGCGGCGGCGGGCGAACTTGCTGTGCCCGCGTTCGATGTCAACAGTTCGGTGACCAAGTCGAAGTTCGACAACATCTACGGGGCCCGCGAGAGCCTGGTGGACGGCATCCGCCGCGCCACCGATGTCATGCTGGCGGGCAAGGTTGCGGTGGTGGCCGGTTACGGCGGAGTCGGCAAGGGCTCGGCCCAGTCGCTCCAGGGAGCAGGGGCCCGCGTCGTGGTGACCGAGGTCGATCCGATTTGCGCTCTCCAGGCGGCCATGGACGGATTCCAGGTCGTGACCATGGAGGCTGTGGCCGCAGAGGCGGACATCTTCGTGACGGCGACCGGCAACGTCGGCGTCATCACCATGGACCACATGCGGGCGATGAAGGACCGGGCGATTGTCTGCAACATCGGACACTTCGACAACGAGATCGATGTCCAGTCGCTGCGCAACCTGCGGTGGAACAGCATCAAGCCCCAGGTGGACGAGATCGCCTTTCCCGACGGCAAGAAGATCATCCTGCTGGCCGAGGGCAGGCTGGTCAATCTGGGCTGCGCCACAGGCCACCCGAGCTTCGTCATGAGCGCCAGTTTCACCAACCAGGTTCTTGCCCAGATCGAGCTGTGGACCGAACGTGACAAGGATACCTATGCCGTCGGTGTCCATGTCCTTCCCAGGCATCTCGACGAACAGGTGGCGCGGCTCCATCTCGACAAGGTGGGGGCGCAGCTGACGACCCTCTCCCCGGACCAGGCCGACTATATCGGCGTCGATCAGGCGGGCCCCTTCAAGACGGACGACTACCGCTACTGAGGTTCACGAGCCGGGCACGCCTCTCGTCGTCGAGTACTCGAAGCGAAGGGGCTTGTCGGGCCACACCAGGGAATGGATGTCATGGGCAGCCATGGCGGCTTCGCTGAAACCGGAGAGAATCAGCTTGAGCTTGCCCGGATAGGTGACGATGTCACCGATGGCGTGGATGCCGGGGGTCGAGGTGACGCATGTTGCCGGATCGACTCGGATGAGGTTCCTCTCCAGGTTGAGCCCCCAGTGGGCGATGGGTCCGAGTTCCATCCTGAGGCCGTAGAATGCCAGAAGAAGGTCGGCGTCGAGACTCTTCGTGCGGCCGTCGAGGTCGGCCACGATGACTCTCTCGAGGCGGCCCTCGCTGCCCTCGAGTCCGTGAAGCTGCCAGGGCACCACGCAATCGACCCCGCCGGATTCGACGAGCGCCTCGAAGCGGCGCACCGTTTCGGGCGCTGCCCGGAAACGGTTGCGGCGGTGCACCACCTGGATGCGCCGGGCGATGCCGTGGAGGGCGAGCACCCAGTCGAGGGCGGAATCGCCGCCCCCGGCGATCACCACGTTCTTGCCCCGGTGATCCTCCTTGCGTGTCACGAGATAGGCGACGGACCCCTCATCCTCGAAGGCCTCGATACCGGCGATCGGCGGCCGGTTGGGGCCGAAGGCGCCACACCCGGCGGCGATGACGACAGCCTTGCAGGTGATCACCGTGCCGGTGGATGTGGTGACGGTGAAGGCGCCGGCCTCTCCGACGAGACTCAGAACCTGCTGATCGAGGTGGTACACCGGCGAGAAGGGGGCGGCCTGGCATTCAAGGCGGTCGATCAGTTCCCGGGCCTCGACCACGGCGAGGGCCGGAATGTCGTAGATCGGCTTTTCCGGGTAGAGCGCGGTGCACTGGCCGCCGATGGCGTCGAGGGTGTCGACCACATGGCAGCGCATGTCGAGCATTCCCGCTTCGAACACCTGGAAGAGACCCACGGGTCCTGCTCCGACAATGACAATGTCGGTTTCGTGCGATGTGTGCATGGCCGGTATCCTGTCGGCAGAGCCCGCAAGGCTTACCCGAAGGCGGCTGGCGGGAACAACCCGGTTGTGGTTTCTCCATGAGCGCCACGCGCGACAACGAGACGAGGAAGTTCCTCGAAGGCTGCGGCTGGGGCGATGCGCGGCGCCTGCCGATTCCGGGCGATGCCTCCCTGCGCCGCTACGAGCGCCTCGAAGGAGCGAGAGGCCGGGCCGTGCTCATGGATGCGCCGCCGGATGTCGAGGATGTCAGACCCTTCGTGCGTATCGCCCGTCACCTCGCCGCTGTCGGTCTTTCCGCCCCGGCCATCCTGGCCCGGGATGTCACGAGGGGGTTTCTGCTCCTCGAGGATCTCGGCGATGATCTCTACAACCGCGTGCTCGACAGGGGGGCCGACGAAGGGCTTCTCTATCGCACTGCCGTGGAAGCGCTGGCGCAGCTCCACAGCGGGCCCATCCCCGAAGACCTTCCCCCTTACAGCGACGACCTCCTTCTCTTCGAGGTCTCTCTTGTGACCGACTGGTTCATGCCGCTTGCCGGTCTCGAGATCAGCCGTCATGGCCGCGACGACTTCCTGTCCCTGTGGCGCGGCCTCCTGCCGCTGGCGCGCAGCGTGCCGGTGTGCGTGGTTCTCAGGGACTATCATGCCGACAACCTCATGTGGATGCCGGCGCGTGACGGTGTGGCGCGGGTGGGCCAGCTTGATTTCCAGGATGCAGTCGTCGGACCGGTGACCTACGACATCGTCTCGCTGCTCGATGATGTCAGGAGGAGCATCTCCCCGCAGACCGCCCGGATGTGCCGGGCGCGCTATCTCGACCTGATGCCGCATGTCGATCCAGAAGACTTCGCTACATCCGCAACGGTCATGACGGCCCAGCGCAATCTGAAGATCGCCGGCATTTTCAGCCGCCTGATGGCCCGCGACGGCAAGACCGCCTACCAGAGATTCATGCCGCGGACCTGGGCGCTCGTCACCGACAGCCTCGCCAGCCACCACCTGGCGCCGCTGGCGGCATGGCTCGACCACTGGATTCCGCTGCGAGCGCGAAGAGGCGTGACATGACGACCTTGAAACGCGCCATGATCCTTGCCGCCGGGCGGGGAGAGCGCATGCGGCCGCTCACCGACTGCATGCCCAAACCCGTCATACCGGTCGCCGGACGGTCGGCTCTCGACCGCATGCTGGACAGGCTTGCCGGTTTCGAGCGTGTGGTGGTGAACGCCTGGCATCTTGCCGGGGACATCGAGGCGGCGGTGGCCGCCCGGCGCCACCCGCCACCGGTGGTGGTGGTACGCGAGGACCGCATTCTCGGTACCGGCGGCGGGGTGGCGAACGCCCTCGGACTCCTCGGTGACGAGCCCTTTCTCGTCGCCAACGGTGATGTCTTCCTTGCCGAACTGACCGGCAAGGCTCCGGTCCTGGAGACCCTGGCCGGGGCCTGGGACGGCGACAGCATGGATGCCCTGCTGCTGCTGGTGGAAAGAGAGCGTGCCCGGGGGTACCGCTATGCCGGAGACTATGCCATGAGGGACGGGAACCAGCTTGTCGCGCGGGGAGAACGGGGCTCCGCACCCTATGTCTACGCCAGCCTGCAGATTGTTCATCCCCGGCTCCTGGCGGGAGTGCCGGAAGGCGCCTTCCCCTTCAATCTCCTGTGGGACCGGGCGGCCCGGCGCGGCAGACTCCGTGGAGTGGTGTGGGACGGCAGCTGGATGACCGTCGATACCGTCGACAACCTGGACGCGGCCGCTGACTGGCTCGCCGGAGAGGAACCATGAACAGGGACGTTGACCGGTTCGCTTGACGGGCATCGTGGCGCTTCTAGATTGGTGGCGGCTGCGTCACCAAGAACCAGACAATCAGGCGCACGTCGCGGAAGGGGGGCCCCATGACCATTCGTCACGTCACCGATGATTCTTTCGAGGAGGACGTCCTCAAGGCGCCCGGACCCGTCCTGGTCGACTTCTGGGCCGAATGGTGCGGCCCGTGCAAGCAGATTGCGCCGGCCCTTGAGGACATCGCCCGGCGCTACCAGGACAAGGTCCAGGTCGTGAAGGTCAACATCGACGAGAATCCGTCCACGCCGTCACGCTACGGCGTGCGCGGCATTCCCACGATCATGATGTTCAAGGCCGGAGAAGTGGCGGCGGTCAAGGTGGGCGCGCTTCCGAAGAGTCGGCTCTTCGAGTGGGTCGACAGTTCCATGTAGGACCGGTCATGACCTCGCACCCGGACTGTCCGCAAGCACGGTGGATTGATGTCCTGATCCCCGACATGTGGGGGATTCCCCGCGGCAAGCGCCTGGCGGCTTCGGCCATGGAGAAGCTGCTGACGACGGGAATCGTGCTCCCCGGGTCCACGTACGCGATGGACATGCAGGGCAACAACGTCGAAAGCACCGGCATGGGTTTCGCCGACGGCGATCCGGACTATCCCTGCCATGCCGTCACCGAAACGCTGGCCCCGGTGCCGTGGCTGGGCGGTGATCATGCCCAGGTCATGCTGTCGATGAGGGACGCCGCCGGCCGCCCCTGGTGGCTCGACCCGCGTCATGTCGTCGAACGCATGGCCGCGTCTCTGGGCGCCCTGGGATACCGGGCAAGGGTCGCCTTCGAACTGGAGTTCTACCTGGTCGAATGCGACTCGCAAGGCACGCTGCAACCGGCGCCACCACCCGGCAGCCGCCGCCGGCCGTCACAGACCCAAGTCTATCTGATGGATGACGTCGAGGCCTACGGCCCGGTTCTCGACGACATGGTGACGACATGCCGCCGGCAGAACATTCCCGCCGACGTCATCACAATGGAGTACGCGCCGGCACAGTTCGAGATCAATCTGCATTACGGCGATGATCCCGTACGCGCCTGCGACCACGCCTTCCTGATGAAGCGCGCCATCAAGGCCGTCGCCAGGTCGCACGGCATGACCGCGACATTCATGGCGCGACCGTTCGGGGACCTCTCCACCAGCGGCACGCATGTTCACATCTCGCTGCTCGACGACGAGGGCCGCAATGTCTTTGACGACGGCAGCGATGAGGGAAGCGACATCCTGCGCCATGGGGTGGCCGGCCTTGTGGCGACGATGGCCGAGGCGATGCCGATCTGGGCGCCCGGAGCCAATTCCTACAGGCGCCTGGCGCCGGGAGGCTGGGTGCCGTCGGCGGCAAACTGGGGTTACAACAACCGCGACATGTCCCTGCGCATTCCCGCTGGCGCCACCTCGGGGCGCAGGATCGAACACCGCACCGCCGGTGCCGATGCCAACCCCTACCTTGTCCTGGCGGCGATCCTTGCCGGCCTTGGACACGGTCTCTCGAACCGGCTGGATCCGGGCCCGCCCGCCAGTGGCAATCCGGCCGCCCTGCCGGTGCTCTGGCTCGATGCGCTACGCACCTTCGATCAGGCGGACATCCTTCCCGGATCTTTCACGCAAACCTGGTGGCGGGTCTACAGCGCCCTTGCATGGTCGGAGTTCCACACCTTCAACGGCCACGTCACGACGCTGGAGCACGACCGCTTCCTCACCCTTGTGTGAGAGGGCAAACAGGTCCCGGCACGCGCCATCGACCCAGGCGTCACCGATCCCCATGATCGTCTCGATGCACCCTACCGACCCGTTCAGCCGCTGCTTCGGCCTCGCGGTCACCCTGTTGTGAAGCCGTTGGCGGCGAGGACCCGGCCGGCGAGGTAGAGGGATCCGCAGATCAGGATCCGTGAGCGTTCGCCCTGCCCTTCGGCAAGGCGGGAGACGGCCTCACCGATGTTGTCCGCCACCGTTGCCGTCACACCCTCGGCCGCGAGAACGGCGGCGGTTGCGGTGGCGTCGAGGGTGTTCTTCTCGCCGGGAATGGAAAGGGCGACGGCGCGCCGGATGAAGGGAGCCAGGGGGTGGATGAAGCCCGCGGGATCCTTCGTGTTCATCATGCCGATGATCACGTCGAGCGGACGGTCGCCCCAGGCGCGCGCCATGTCCGCAAGAATGGCGCCGGCCGCCGGATTGTGGCCGCCGTCGAGCCACAGTTCCTGGCCGCAGCCCAGACGGTCCACCAGAGAGCCTGAGTGAAGGTGCTGCAATCGCGCGGGCCACCGGGCCTGGCGCATGCCGCCCGCAAGGGCGTCGTCGCCGGGCGCCAGGCGACCGGTGAGTCCAAGGGCGACGACGGCGGTCGCCGCGTTGGCCAGCTGATGACGGCCGGCCAGCGCCGGCGCCGGCAGGACCGTTCTCTTCGCCGCCGGACCTCTTACCTCGAGGCCGCCACCGGCGCTTGCATGAAAGGTGAAGTCGCGGCCGGCGGCAAAGGCCGGAGCTCCGAGGGCACCGGCACGATCGAGAAGAACCTCCATGGCTTCGTCGTCCTGGGGAGCGATGACGACGGGCACGCCGGACTTGATGATCCCTGCCTTTTCGCCGGCAATGGCGGCACGTGTGGTTCCGAGAAACTGCTGGTGATCCAGCGAGATCGGCGTGATCACCGAGACCAGGGGCTCATCGACGACGTTGGTGGCGTCGAGCCTGCCGCCGAGTCCGGTCTCCAGAAGCAGGATATCCGCCGGGTCCCGGGAGAACGCCAGGTATGCGGCGGCCGTGGTGATCTCGAAGAAGGTGATCGGTTCCCCGCGGTTGGCGGTCTCGCATTCCTCGAGCAGGCCCATGAGCCGGTCCTCCGCGATGACGCGCCCGGCGATCTCGATTCTCTCGTGGAAACGCACGAGGTGCGGGGAGGTGTAGACATGCACCGTGCGCCCGGCGGCCATGAGTGCCGCCCGCATGCAGGCGATGACCGATCCCTTGCCGTTGGTTCCGGCGACGTGGACAACCGGGGGCACATGCCGGTGCGGGTGGCCGAGGCGTTCGAGGAGTCGGTGGAGGCGTTCGAGAGAAAGGTCGATGAGCTTGGGATGAAGCTGCATCAGCCTCTCGAGAACGACATCACTTCCCGCCTGGGTGCTTTTCGGCATCGCTCGCCGCCGGCATGAGGTGACTGAGCAGAAGGGCAATGGTGGACCGCATCTCGGGACGCGCCACCACCATGTCGAGCATGCCGTGCTCGAGGAGATACTCCGAGCGCTGGAATCCGGCCGGCAGTTCTTCCCTGATGGTTTCTCGGATGACCCGGGCTCCGGCGAATCCAATGATGGCGCCGGGTTCGGCGATGGACACGTCGCCCAGCATGGCAAACGACGCGGTCACGCCTCCGGTCGTCGGATTGGTGAGCACGCTGATATAGGGAAGACCGGCCTCCTTGACCTGGGTGATCGCGGTCGTCGTGCGCGCCATCTGCATCAGCGACAGGATGCCTTCCTGCATGCGCGCACCTCCCGAAGCGGAGAAGATGATCAGCGCACTGCGTTTGTCGACGGCGAGTCTCGCGGACTCGACGATGGCTTCTCCGAGACCCATTCCCATGGAGCCGCCCATGAAGTCGAAGTTGAAGACGGCGACGACGGCGGACCGGCTGTCGATCGTACCATGGGCGACGACAATGGCCTCGTGGTGACCGGTCTTCCCCTGGGCTTCCTTCAGCCGATCCGAGTAGCGCTTCCTGTCGCGAAAACGCAAGGGATCAGTGGCCACGCCGGGAAGGTCGACTTCGCTCCAGGTGCCATCGTCGAGAATGTCCTGCAGGCGGGCGCGGGGCGTGATGCGCATGTGGTAACCGCAGCGCGGACAGACGTTCCGCGACTCCTCAAGATCGCGGCCGAACACCATCTGGTCGCAACTGGGACACTTGTCCCACAGTGTCTCTTCGCTCGGTGTCCTGCCGACAAGGTCGCGGATCTTCGGCAGGGTGAGATTTGACAGCCAGTTCATGTCCGCGCCTTCCGGACATCGTGCGCGATCGCTTCGCACAGGCTGAGGGCATTGTCGATGCAGGCATCGGTCCCCTTGCCGTTCTCGAGGCCGTCGGCTACGGCCTGGCAGAACGCCGTGCCGACAGCCACCGCGTCGGCGATCCGGGCGACGGCCGCCGCCTGCTCACCGTTGCGGATGCCAAATCCGACAGTGACGGGGAGATCCGTGTGGCGGCGCAGGCGGTCGACCGCGTCAGCGATGGTCTGGCGGGTTGCCCCATGGGTGCCGGTGATGCCGGTGATCGAGACGTAGTAGACAAATCCCGAGGCATGCGCCAGGACGGCGGGCAGGCGCTGTGAGTCCGTGGTCGGTGTCGCAAGGCGTATCCAGTCGAGTCCGGCCTCGACGGCGGGCAGACACAGTTCCCGGTCTTCCTCGCTCGGCAGATCGACGAGGATGAGGCCGTCGACCCCGGCATCGACGGCATCCTTGAGAAAGGCGTCGGTCCCGTAAGCATGGATGGGGTTGTAGTACCCCATGAGAACAATGGGCGTGTCGTCGTCATGGCGACGGACCTGGCGCACGATGTCGATGGTGCCGGCCAGGGTCATGCCGGCCTTGAGCGCCCGTTGCGAGGAGGCCTGGATGACAGGTCCGTCCGCCATGGGGTCGGTGAAAGGCATGCCGATCTCGATGATGTCGGCTCCGGCTTCGCCCAGGCCGGCGACAAGACGCGCCGAGAGATGCGGGTCCGGATCCCCCGCCGTCACGAAGGCGGCCAATCCGGCTCGCTGCTGTCTCGCCAGATCGGCAAAGCGCCTGTCCGTGCGCGTGCCGGTCACAGGTCCACTCCCAGGGCCTGGGCGACGGTGAACACGTCCTTGTCGCCCCTGCCACACATGTTCATGCAGATGATGTGATCGTCGGGGAGTCCCGGTGCGATCTTCATGACATGGGCCAGCGCGTGGGCAGGCTCGAGTGCCGGTATGATTCCCTCGAGACGGGAACACAGGCGGAAGGCCTCGAGAGCCTCGTCGTCGGTGGCCGACACGTAACTGACCCGACCCTGGTCCGCCAGCCACGCGTGTTCGGGGCCGATTCCCGGATAATCGAGACCCGCCGAGATCGAATGGGCCTCGACAATCTGTCCATCATCGTCCTGCAGGAGGTAGGTCCGGTTGCCATGCAGGACACCCGGCCGGCCACCGGTGACCGACGCCGCGTGCTCGCCGCTCTCGATGCCGCGTCCGGCGGCCTCCACGCCGATGATATCGACGGTCCGGTCATCGAGAAACGGATGAAACAGGCCCATGGCGTTCGATCCGCCGCCTATACAGGCGACAACCGTGTCGGGAAGGCGGCCCTCGACCGTCATCAGCTGCTCCCTGGCCTCACGTCCGATAATCGCCTGGAACTCGCGTACCAGTTCCGGATAGGGGTGAGGTCCGGCCACGGTGCCGATGATGTAGAACGTTGATTCGACGTTGGTCACCCAGTCGCGCAAGGCCTCGTTGAGGGCGTCCTTGAGGCTGCGGGAACCCGAGGTCACATGACGGACCTCGGCGCCAAGGAGCTTCATGCGGAAGACATTGGGGGCCTGGCGCTCGATATCCTTGGTCCCCATGTAGACGACGCAGGGAAGGTTGAAGCGGGCGCACACCGTCGCCGTTGCCACGCCGTGCTGGCCGGCTCCGGTTTCGGCGATGATCCGGGTCTTGCCCATGCGCCGGGCCAGCAGGATCTGGCCGACCGTGTTGTTGATCTTGTGCGAACCGGTGTGATTGAGCTCGTCGCGCTTGAAATAGATGCGGGCGCCGCCAAGGTGCCGGGTCAGCCGTTCGGCGAAGTAGAGCGGGCTGGGCCTGCCGATGTAGTCCTTGCCCAGCGCATGAAACGCATCCCAGAACACGGGATCGTTGCGCGCTTCCTGCCAGGTTCGGTCCAGATCCAGAATGAGCGGCATCAGCGTTTCGGCGACGTAGCGGCCGCCGTACTTGCCGAAGTGGCCATCCTGATCCGGACCCAGGGTGTAAGAATTGTCCGTCATCGCCAATCTGTCCGAGGGCAAACCTTGCGCCATGGATATCAGATAACCCGGGCCTGCTCCATAAACTCGGCGATGCGTGAGGCAGACTTGTGTCCGGGCGATGTCTCGACGCCCGATGACACATCAACCATGGTGGCGCCGCTGGTCTCCACGGCACGACGAAGGTTGCCTACGTCAAGCCCGCCCGAGAGGATCCACGGCGAGCGCGGCCGAATGCCGGCGAGCAGCGTCCAGTCGAAGGCCGTCGCGTTGCCCCCGGGACGCGTTGCGTGCGGGGGCGGCCTGGCGTCGAACATGACCAGGTCGGCCACGGCGTCGAAGGACCGCAGGCATTCCAGGTCGGCGGCCGTCGCCACGCGCATGACCTTCATCACCCGGACACCGAAGTGCGCACGCACATGGGCGAGACGCCGGACATCCTCGCTGCCGTGAAACTGGACGGTATCCAGATCGGCCGCCGCGATGACGGCGCCAAGCCTGTCATCGCCGGCATCGACGGTGACGCCGACCTTCCTGATGCCTTCGGGCACATGGCGTGCCAGGGCGGCAACATCGGTGAGGGAAACGTTTCGCGGACTCCTGTCGAAGAAGACGAATCCGACCATGCGCGCACCGTGACTCACCGCCGCATCGAGGGCAGACCGCTCCCTTAGACCGCAGATCTTGACACCGACGGCCACGGTCAGGGTCGGCCCATGTCGGTGACGATCCGCGCCGCGGCCGCCGCCGGGTCCGGGGCTCGTGTGATCGGGCGCCCGACGACAATGAAGGACGCGCCGGCGGCCATGGCGCCTCCCGGGGACATGGTGCGCTTCTGGTCGTCGCATTCCTCGCTCCCGGGCCGGATGCCGGGGGCGACGATGAGGAACCCGGGTTCGCAAAGACGGCGCACATCGGCAATTTCGCGGGGTGAGCACACGACGCCGTCGACGCCCGTGTCGAGGGCAAGTTCGGTCAGACGCAACACCTGGTCACGCACATCGCCGCGCCCGCCGGTCGCCGCGACGTCCTCATCATCCATGCTGGTGAGCACGGTGACGGCAAGAACCTTCGGCCGGGCGTCTCCCGCCGGGGCCACGGCCTCCATGGCGGCGCGCATCATGTCGGGCCCGCCGGTGGCGTGAATCGTCGTCATGAAGGGGGCGAGAGGCAGGATGGCGCGCAGCCCCCCGGCCACGGTCGCCGGAATGTCGTTCAGCTTGAGATCAAGAAAGATCCGCACCCGCTCGCCGGTGACCGCCCGGACACCCGCCGCGCCATGGGTGTAGTAGAACTCCATGCCGAACTTGAAGAGCCCGACATGGTCCTCGAGACGGGAGACCAGAGATCGGGCCCGTTCTGTGCAGGTGGTGTCGATGGCACAGACAAGGTGCTTCCTGGGGTCAGCCATTGCCATGCTGCCCTCCGTCGCGCTCGGCGTCTTCTTAGGGCCCATGGCACACCGGCGCAAGGTGGGCCCGTCAGTCTCCTGCAACCCTCGCCAGCAGCCAGCGCGCGGTGCCGAGATCGAGGTGTCCGCCACCCGAGTTCTTGAAGAGCGTGATGTCGTCTGTGTTGCGCCTTCCGGCAACCGTCCCCCGGGCGAGATCGAAGAGGTCGCCGGCGACATCATCCTGGGTGATGATGCCGGCGTTCAGCGGCTGGCAGATGTCACCGACGCGATGCAGTGTGAACATGCGGGAATCCATGTAGATCCTGGCGCGCCTCACGCAGTCGTCGTCACTTTCGCGCATGTCTGGCTGGTAGCTTCCGACAAGGTCGAGATGGGCGCCCCTGCCGAGCCAGGCGCCGCGAATCAGGGGCTCGCTCGCCATGGTGGCACAGCTGATGATGTCGGCCTTGCGCGCCGCGTCCTCGAGCTCGCCGACCGCTTCCACCGCCAGAGAGTCGATGGCAAGGCTTTGGGCCAAGGCCGCGGCCCGCTCCGGTGTGCGGTTCCAGATGCGGGCCACCTCCAGGGATGGGCGTACCGCCTTCATGGCCATGATGAGGTGCGGCGCCATGGCGCCGGCCCCCACCATGAGCATGGTGCGGGCATCCTCGCGGGCGAGAAAGCTGGCGCCCGTGGCCGAATCGGCGGCGGTCTTGCGCAGTGTCAGCGCGGTTCCGTCGATCAGCGCCAGCGGTCTGCCGTCCTTGCCGTCGAAGAGCGCATAGACTCCCTGCACCGAGGGAAGACCGGTGCCGGTGTATTCGTTGTCGGGAAACACCGTGACCAGCTTGATCCCCACCGCTTCGTCACGCTGCCAGGCAGGGAGCGCGAGAAACACGTTCTCGGTTCCCGACGGCCCTGGCTGGGCGAGGTGAATGTCGCGGACCTCGTCGACGTCCTCAAGATGAAAGCGCTTGAATCCCTCGACGAGGGCGGCGTAGTCGGCCAGCTCGTGGACTTCCCTGCCGGTGATGAAGCGGACCATCGCCGGATGTCCCGTCAGACCGGCACCGCAGGCGACCCGTGCGGCTGCCGGTCGTGTTGCGACTTCAGCGCGTCGCGTTCGCGTCTCACCGAGGCAAGGTCTGTCTCGAGATGTCTGACGCGCCGCTTGCGTTCACCGGACAACCGGCGGGCCGGATGCCCGCGCATCCATACGAAGAGGCCGCCGAAGAGCGCCCCGGCCGAAAAGGACACGAGGACGACAAGGAAGACGGGAGCCGTCACAACCCGCGGGTAGGGGAACAGCGACACCGCCATCTCCGTACGATTGGCCAGCACGAAGATCACAATGGCGAAGGCGAGAAGGGCGCCAAGCATCCCGACAACGAGCATGAGGGGATTGCGCATGGCGTCCGTTTCAGTCCTGCGCGTCCCTTGCGTTGAGACGATCACGCAGGGGTTTGCCCGTCTTGAAGAAGGGTGCGCGCTTGGCCTTCACGTCGACATTGTCGCCGGTTCGCGGATTGCGCCCGGTCCGCGCCCGTCTCTGGCGGGCCGCAAACGAGCCAAAACCGCGCAGTTCCACGCGCCGTCCCGACTCGAGGGACCGGGTGATTTCCTCGAAGATCGTGACAACGAGGCTCTCGGCCTCATGCGTCTTGAGATAGGGATAACGCTCGGCAACGAGCGCGATGAGGTCAGATCTCGTCATGAAAGGGGATCCCGTTTCCCGGCCACCAAGTCTGGTGCCGGCGTCACTCCACTGTCAATGATCGCCAGGGGAACGGGGGCCTATGAAGTCCCCGTTCCCCTGGAGCAAGGGTTCAGGCTGTCGGATCCGTGAACCACCAGCGTTCCATCAGGCGGCCTCCGTCGAGGCCCCAGTTGCTGCCGATGTCGGGTCCGTGGGACAGCGTCGTCGATGCGGCATCGACGTTGTTGGCGTATGCCATCACCATGGCTCCGCCTTCCATGGCACAGATCTGCTGCATTTCGCGGTACATCTCGCGGCGCAGCGGCTCGTCGAGCTCGGCGCGGGCCGCGATCAGCAACTCGTTGAAGCGATCGTGTTTCCAGAAGGTGTCGTTCCATGGCGCATCCGCCGAATAGGCGGTGGAGAACATCCAGTCCTCGGTGGGACGGCCTCCCCAGTAGCAGGTGCACCAGGCCTTCTGCATCCAGACATCGGCCCAGTAGCCGTCGGCCGACTCGCGCACGACATCGATCGTGATGTCCGCCGGCGCCGCATGCTCCTTGTAGAGCACGGCGGTGTCGACGGCACCGACGAACGCTGCCTCGGATGTCGACAGCGGCACGGTGAGACTGTCGAGGCCGGACTGCTTGAGATACCACTTCGCCTTGTCGAGATCGTAGGTGGCATGCTCGATGTCGTCGGCGAAGAACCGGTTGGCCGGCGTGATCGGCGTATCCTGGCCGACAATCCCGTAGCCACGCAGAACCTTGTCGACGATGTCCTGGCGATCCATGGCATGCTTGAGAGCGAGGCGGACATTGTTGTCATCGAATGGCGCCATGTCCGTGCGCATGGGCAGGGTGTAGTGCAGTGTGCCCGTGGCCTCGACAAGATCGACGGACGGATGCTGCGCCAGGAGATGCGCCGTCTTGGTGTCGACACGGTCGATGACGTCGACCTGACCCGACATGATGGCGTTCTGGCGCGAGGCCGGGTCGGCGATCGTCGTCATTTCGACGGCGTCGAACCAGGCGTAACCGGCCTTCCAGTAGTTCGCATGGCGTTCGAGGACCGCTCGAACACCGGGTTCAAACTCGACAACCCGGTAGCTGCCACAGCCAACGCCGGACAGCGGATCGGCAATGTTGCCCTCGCCGTCACTGGGCTGAATGCCGAGATGGTAGTCACTCATGATGTAGGGATAGTCGGCATTGCCCTCCGAGAGCTGGATGACAACCGTATCGCCATCGACACGCATGTCCTCGACCTGTTCAAAGAGGCTCGATACCGCAGAGACCGACTCCTCGCCGCGGTGATAGTTGAGGCTGGCGACAATGTCGTCGGGCGTGACGGTTTTGCCGTTGTGGAACTCGACGCCCTTGCGGATCCTGAACGTCCACGTTCTGGCATCGGGTGTGGCGTCCCACTCCTCGGCCAGTTCGGGTGCGAGCTGGTTGGTTTCGTCGACAGCCGTGAGATAGTTGAAGAGACCGCCCATGCCCATGTTCGACACGAAACCGTTCTCGTACGTCGCCGGATCGAGGGAATCGGTTGTCGACCCGTGGCCAAGGCCGATCCTCAGCGTGCCGCCGCGTTGCGGTTCGGCCGCCCGTGCCGTGCCTGTTCCCAGCAGGGACGGACCGGCAACGGTCGTGGCGCCAACGGCAACTGCACCGCCCAGTACGGTGCGCCGTGACGCGCCTTTCGTGTGAATTGCGTCATCCATGTCTCGTGACCTCCCGTGGTCGTCTCAAGGTGTTGAAGCCAATGGCACGGCCGGCATGATGCCGAACTGTGTCGTCATGATGACAGATTGCGCTGTTTCATTCCACAAGAGACCCTTGCGCCGCAGCGATTTTCGGCGACCTGCCTCATGGGGCGGGTCCCGGCAGTCTCACACCAGGCAGTCGGATCAGCGAGTCGCGACTGAGTTCCTGCGCTGTTGAAGCCAGGCGGTGGCGAGTGGACGTGTTCCAGGGGGATCGCGCGAACAGGGTCTTGCCGAGAGAGATGACTCGCGTCCTGATCAGCGGGTTGCAGAACACCGTCTGGGGCAAGGATCAGTTCGGGCCCACCATGTCACTGCAGTCTCCAAGAAGGGAAGACCGCCTGTGAGCCAGCAAGCCCGCGATGTCCGGAGCCGGGGACAGGCTCGTTCACCTTCAGCGGCATCCTGTCGGGTGTCGGGGAGGACAGTGCCCCTCCTCTTGAGGTCAGTGACCCTGGTCCGGCCAGCGCCGGGACATGCTGACAGCAAGACCGCCAAATGGTAATTTGCTTCACGTTTGATCAGGCCGGAGACGATGATGCCTCAGGACTCCGCAGGCCCGGGCGGGCACGCAAGAAGGCCGCAGTGGCTCGGATATCTGCAACTTGCCGTCATCCTCGCCGTGATCGCCGTTGCGCTCTATCTGGCCCGGGCTCCCCATCAGGTCGAGCGTATCGACAGGTCGGCGCCGCAGGCCCAGGAAAGGCGTCCTGTCGTCAGCGTCTTCGAGCCGAGGCCCACGGAGCAGGCGCTGACCCTGCGCCTGACCGGCTCGGTCGTGCTGAAGGAACGGGCGACGGTGGTATCGGAAGTCGTCGGGCGTGTTGTCTGGGTTTCGCCTAGGTTCGAGCCGGGCGGGACGATCGAGGCCAATGAGGTGTTCATCAGGATCGATCCCGAGGAATACGAGCTCAGGGCTGAAGCCGCAAGACTGGATGTGGCGCTGCTCGAACAGGACGTCCGCGACATGGAGGTCCGCAACGAAGACACGGCGCGGACGGCCCTGAAGCTGGAGAAGGCGCGCGTGGAACTCCGGTTGGCGGAGTTGCAGGTACGCAGGACGAACATCTCCCTGCCCTTCGATGTCCGCGTGATTGCCTCGAGCGTCGAGGTCGGCGAACTGGCCGGCCCGGCGGAGAAGGTCGGCAAGGCCGCCGTTCTGGGGCGCGTCTTTCGACCTGAATCCATCCGCGTGGCCGTCCCCATCGAGCAGCAGGATCTCGGGCATCTTGCCCCGGTGGTCGGTCGAACAGCCGAGGTCCGCACCAGCACGGGAACCTTCAGTGCACACGTCGTGGGAGTCTCCTCGGTGGTGGCGGCCAAGAGTCGACTCGCTTCGATCTTCCTCGACTTTTCCGACGACCTGACACCCGACACCCTGCCGCTCCCCCACACCTTTGCCGAGATCGTCATTGCCGGGCCGGAACTCGAGGGCGTCTATGTGCTGCCGGAGTCGGCCGCGCAATCCAACGACCGCGTCTGGATCGTCAGGGACGATGCGCTGATCTCGGTCGAGCCGCGGACGCTGGGCAGGATTGACCGCGGATGGGTGGTGGAGGCCTTCGATGCAGGCGACGGCGTCGTTCTCGGCACACTGCCGGGAGCCCGCGAGGGCTTGGCTGTCACCATTGCGACACCGCAGGCATAGGGGCGTGGCGTGAGCAACAACGACACCGGGGGCGCCGGCGGAGCCGGAATGCCCGTGCCGCGGGGCCCGATTGCCTGGTTCGCGGCGAACCCCATCGCCGCCAACCTTCTTGCCGTCTTTCTGATCGTCGCCGGTGCGATCGCCGGCTCGCAGCTTGTGATCCAGAGCTCCCCGCAATTCGACGCCCAGAGGATCGCCGTGACGGTTCCGTCGCCCGGCGCTTCGCCGAGAGAGGTCGAGGAGGACATCGTCCGCCGGGTCGAGGAAGCGATTGTCGGCATTTCCGGAGTCGATCGGGTCATCGGTACCGCCAAGGAGGGCGTCGGTCTGATCGACGTTGAGCTGGCGACCTTCGCCGATGACGAGGAGGTGCTGAACGACGTCGAAACCGCCATCGACACCCTGGAGAACTTCCCGCCTCCGAACGCGGAACGGCCGAGAGTCTCCCTTCTGAGATGGCGAAACGAGGTCATGACGATCGCGGTTTCGTCTGCTTCGGCGACGGAGTCCGACCTGCGGCTCATGGCGGAGACGCTGCGCGATTCTCTGCTGGCGCTGCCCACGGTTTCCCACATCGAGTTCCAGGGCACGCGTGACCGGGAGATCACCGTTGAGGTGAGCGAGGAGGATCTGCGGCGAAACGGGCTCACATTCACCGACATCACGCGGGCGATCCGGCGGGCTTCGCTCAACCTGACCTTCGGAGAGTTGCGGACCGATGCGGGCGTCGTCGTGCTGCAGGTCGTGGCGAAACGGCGATACAGCACGGAATTCGAGGACATTCCGCTCATCACGCAGCTTGATGGAACGGTGCTGACACTGGGTGATGTCGCCAGTATCCGCGATGGATTCGTCGACGAGAACGTCCTGACCGAGCTTGACGGCGCACCGGCCGTCTTTCTGCGGATCAGCGCTACGGGCAAACAATCGACCAAGGAGGTCCGGGACACCGTCGTCGGATTTCTCGAGAACCTGGGGACGCCCGAGCATGTCTCGGTCGAAGTCCTGAGCGACAAGGCCGATCTGACGACCGAGCGGCTGGGTCTGATTCTGGAGAACGCCGCAATCGGCGCGATTCTCGTCTTCATCTGCCTGGTCGCGGTGTTCGACCTTCGGGTGGCCTTCTGGACGACGTTCGGCATTCCTCTGGCCTTCATCGGATCACTGATCTTCTTCTCGCCTGCCGACCTGACACTGAACGTGGGTACCCTGTTCGCGTTCTTCCTGATGGTCGGCATTGTGGTGGACGATGCCGTTGTCGTCGGCGAGAGCATCGCAACGGAAAGGAGCCGCGGCGGGACGGCGCTCGGTGCGGCGATTGCCGGCGCGCGGGCCGTGGCCGCACCGCTGATCGTCGGTGCCGCCACGACTCTGATTGCGCTCGTCCCGTTGCTGTTTGTCACCGAAGGCGCCTGGCAGGTGATCCGGGTTGTCCCCCTTGTGGCGCTGTTCGTACTGGCGATATCCCTGGTGGAGGCGTTCTTCATCCTGCCGGCGCATCTCGCGCACGACAGACCCTGGAGCGCGCCGCCTCTGAGCGGTTGGCAGGCGGCGATGCGCGGCTGGCTCGACGGCGTGCGCGACAGCGTGGTTGCAGCCACCGTGTCGTGGTCGGTGCGCCATGTCTGGGCGGCGATCGCCATCGGCATCCTTGTCCTGGTCTCTGCAGTGCTGCTCTTGCGCCAGAATGAAGTCCGGATCCTGTTCGCGGAGTCGAGCTCAAGTGCTTCCAGCGTGGTGCAGGCGGAGTTGCGCTTGCCGGCCGGATCGCCGTTCGAGACGACGCTTGCCGCCGCCGAGCGCTTCAGGGATGCCGCCTGGGGTGTGAACGAGGATCTGGACGGCACGTTGATCAGATCGGTCAGCATCGTGGTCGGCAAGATCCTGTCGACCCGGCCCGGAGACGCCGAGCTCTCGGGCGACCATCTGGCGACGGTGAGGGCCCATCTCCATCGCCGCTCCGTCCGCGTTGCGCAGCCGAGCGAGGTGGAACGCGCATGGCGCGATCGCGTTGGCGATGTATCGAACCTCGAGCATGTGGAGTATGTGACAAGCCGGAACAAGGTGAGGCCGAATCTCGCCTATTCGATACGCCATGACGAGCCTCAGGTGTTGCAGGCTGCCGCGCGGCAACTGCGCTCCGCTCTCGCCTCGACTCACGGCGTCTACGGGGTCTTTGACAACTTGTCGCCGGGTAAGCGACAGCTTGAGATAGAACTGACGCCGGCCGGCAAGGCGGCAGGGCTTTCCGCGGCGCTTCTGGGCGCGCAGCTGCGCGCCCGGCTTCATGGAGCCGAAGCGCAGCGGGTCCAGCGGGGCCGCGAAGAGGTCGCGGTCGTCGTCAGATATCCTGCCGAACGCCGAAGGGGCCTGAAGGAACTCGCCGGAATGCGCATAGAGCGCCCCGGGGGAGGTGAGGTTCCGCTCTTTGTGGTGGCCACACTGACGGAAAGACAGGAACTGGCTGAGCTGACGCGGATCGACGGCAAGCCAGCCGTCTTTGTCGAGGCCAAGGCGGATGCGGCGGTCATCACGCCGATCCAGGCACGCCGGCTGATCGAAGAGGGCATCGTGAAGGAACTCTATGCGGAGTATCCCGGCATCACGATAGAACGGGACGGCGGCGCCCGGAACGAAGGCAGGGTTATGGAGACTCTGGGCACGCTGGTACCGCTTGCGCTGATCGCCATGTATGGAATCATGGCGGCGTTCCTGCGCAGCTACTGGAAGCCGCTGTTTGCGGCTGTTGGAATCCCGGCCGCCTTTGCCGGTGCGGTGCTGACACACTGGATACTCGGCTGGGATTTCACCTTCATGTCGGTGTTCGGGATCCTTGCCGTTTCGGGCGTTGTCGTGAACGACACGCTGGTGTTGCTCGATCGCTACAACATCATCCGCCGGACCCACGACGCGCTGCCGGCAATTGCCGCGGCGGCGGCTGCAACGCGCCATCGTTTCCGGGCGGTCCTGCTGACCAGCCTGACAACCGTCCTCGGCCTCTCTCCCTTGCTCTACGAGCGCAGCGACGCCCTGCTCTTCCTGGTGCCGTTCGTCGCCAGCATGCTGGGCGGGCTCGTGGTGGCGAGCATGTTCGTTCTCTTCCTCCTGCCGGCCATGGTCATCATCGTCGACGGCAGACGCGAGTAGTGGTGCGGGCCCGGCATGCAGGGCCCGCAATCAAGAGGAGGGGCGCCCGGGCGTCGGCCTGGAGCATGAGCTGCACCTGCGCGCCGGTGAAAACGCCAATCACACTGTTGCGAAGGGATCGCTAGTCCCGGTCCACGCGCTCGAACGTCTCCGAGGCGCAGGTCAGCAGCATCCGCACCCCGGGAACCATGACTGCCATGTCGTCCCTCGACACGCCGGTCTTGAGGACTGTGGTCAAAGAGCTTCTCACCGTCGTCGCGAATCAGCCCTTCCAGGGGGGCTGGCAAACCGGCCCGGAGTGGAAAATCCATACCTCCGCCATAGCGGTTTACAATCGGCGTCGGCACGATGTTCCGGTCACAAGACAGGCGCCTGATGTCCTCGTCGTCATGAAGTCCGCCTGGCATGCCGCACCGTCTGCCGTCATCCCCATCATCAGCAGTTCGAGGCGTCTCGTGACTGGTGGACGCGGCCGGCACGGTGCGCTGTGGGAAGCGCGTTGTCGCGGTCGCAGTCAAGGGCGCGGCGATGCGCCGGGTCGGGATGCCTTCGCCTGGCGTCCGGAATCCGGGACGAGTCAGCCGCGGGAGGCGCCGGCGACAGGGAGCGCGACGGGAAGCCCGGAGCCGGGCTGGGGGTCTCGTCCCGGCCGGCGGGTGGAGTCATCGAGGCTCTCTTCGATCGATGAGGTGGATTTCAGTCACCCGGACCACTCGAATCGCAGTAGCATCCATGGAACAACATGCCGACCGGCGTTGACCTGTCCACGGTACGGGCACCGCGCTCCATGTTCCTGGTTGGAGAGCAAACCGACCCTGATGTCGCGCATACGCTCTCGGTGACCCACGACGGCTCAATCGGCGCATGCCTCTACCTGCCGGCGTTCAGGCGGCAAGGCGATCGATCTTTCGGCGCAGGTCGTCTTCCGCCTCAAGCGAGGCGACCGCAGTTCCGGCAACATTGGTCAACCGTGCGAGGTCGAGTCTCGGTATCTCCTGTTGATCGGCGAACACGATGACGGACTCGAAGGGCACTCGGTGAAGCAGAAAGTGCGACAGCATGATTGTCGTCAGCCGCGCCTTGTCGCGGCCCGGAATGCCGTACAGGAACACAGACCTCCCGTCCTTCCCCTCAAAGCGGTAGTCGACCGGATAATGGTGGGCGTCCGCAAGCTCAGGCAGAATGTAGTCGGTCTCGACGGCTTCCTCGTCCAGGATACTGAACACCAGTCCGCAGAGGTCCTCATAGAACGTCGAGCCGACCCTCTCGCGGCTCAGGAACGTCAGGTCATGGATCTTCGTCAACGCCTGACCGAACATGAACAGAGCCTCCGCCACCTGGCTGGGCGGCGTTTCGATGGAGAAGATGCCCCCAACTTCCTCGATGCCGCTCTCTCGCACGATTTGCTCACGCAAGGAGGCCCGAGCGCCTTCGTAGTAAAGCTCCACGTCATGCTCGTAGCTCACATGCATCAGAGTGTGGCCGTGATCGCTGAGTTTCAGGCTTCCCGTCGTCGTTTCGGACAAGTAGATCGGGAAGTGGTCGCCATCGGGAAACGTGAACGGCGATTCCATCATCAGTACATCGTCCTCGCGCCTGTGAATCCTCACCTCTGCGCACAGGCGCTCGCACAACAGTTTTTCCAGGTGCGCCTGATCAAGCGCCATCGAACAAATCCTTCCCGTCATGATCTGCGGAAAGACCCTCAACGCCACAATCTTCTATCAGGCACGCGAGCGCTCCTTCCAGGGTCCTGTACCGATCCGTTCTTTCGGCGTGACTGTCGACTTTCCTTCCTGCCGAGAGTGCTTCGGCCGTGGCGCGATGAATGTGGCAGACATAGCGGATCTTTCCGTGAACGTGGCTCGCTCCGTTGTAGCGAACCAAGCTCAGCGGCTTCGCGCCGCGTCGCGCCAGAGCCAGCCCGCACGAAAAGTCCAGATCGTCATTGAGGTTCTGCCGCTGATAGATCCGGTAGATTGCCCCGTCTTCTGTTTCTGCGTTGAAATTCCGCTGCATGTGTCGACCCGGCTTTTCCAGCCAGCGGGCGCCGGGATTGCGCACCTGTTTGGAGGCAGATCGAAGACCGTCAAGCACGTCGTTCGACAGCAACAGATCAGTCATCGGACCAAGACCTGCGATTGCTGCCCTCGTGGCCTCGGGAGCACAAGTGCCTCAGGCCCGATTGCGACCATTCTGCTCGGTATCGCCGAAACTGCCACACAGCTCGCTTTCCTGCCCACCTTACAAGTTCCCGAGCGCGAGACCCGACTCCATACCACTGTCGCGATCCAGCAATTCCAAGGTAAGCGCCGCTCCTCCCGGAGGCAATGCTCTCCTCGATACCGTCTATGCGCAATGACGGATGACCTCGTCACATGGCACGAGACCGCGATCGACGAACTTCGGCTTGGGTGCTTCGTCTGGTCCCGGCATCGAACGGGCACGCTCACCACCGGCTGGAAGGAACCTGTGCGAATCGTTGCGCGCGCTCTGGAAGTCGGGATCGACCCCATGCTTCAGGCAGTCCCCTTGCCTTGGTCACCAGCATGCCCCTCTTCGATCTCCCGGACAGCTCATGGCCGATCCTCCAGAAGTTCTGATGCCGAAGCAGCATGCGGGCACGACCATTTCCCATTCGACGCGCGAAGCAGACGGCGGATGTCGTCGTCATGACGTCCGCCAGGTATACCGCACTGTTCAACCTTCAGGCCTCCCGTCTGCCGTCATCCCCATCATCAGCAGTTCGGGGCGTCTTGTGACTGGCGGACCCGGCCGGCGCGTTGCTGCGGTCGCAGTCAAGCGCGCGGCGATGCGCCGGGTCGGGATGCCTTCGCCTGGCGTCCGGAATCCGGGACGAGTCAGCCGCGGGAGGCGCCGGCGACAGGGAGCGCGACGGGAAGCCGGGAGCCGGGCTGGGGGTCTCGTCCCGGCCGGCGGGTGGAGTCATCGAGGCTCTCTTCGATCGATGAGGTGGATTTCAGTCACCCGGACCACTCGAATCGCAGTAGCATCCATGGAACAACATGCCGACCGGCGTTGACGTATTGCGCCGGACAAACTGCCGGCTTGATGGGTATCAATCACGTGAACCGCTGATCGGCGTCCGACACGCATCCGAAAAAAAGAGGGAAGACCATGAACGAAGACACCACCACAGACGGCACCAGGGTTCGAGGGCACCGCCGTCGCGGCCGCAGCCTGCCAGTGTGGGCCGGTCGCTACGACGGGTTGCGAGCCTCGCCCTTCATCCCGTTCTACGAGGATCGCATCGGACCCGACGCCTCATTTTCGGTCTACAGCGGCCACATGTCGCCGGGATACCTGGATGAGGACGTCGAGGTCGAGTACTGGCACCTGCGCCGTCAGGCGACGCTGTTCGACGTGCCCGAGCATGCCATCGAGTTCGTCGGACCGGACGCCGCCCGTTTCCTGGACCACCTGATGGTGCGCCGCATCGCATCGATGAAGGTTGGACGCTGTTGCTACGGCATCATGTGCTACGCCGACGGCGGCATCCTCATGGACGGCGTGCTTGTGCGCCTGGCCGAAGACCGATTCCGCTACGTGCTGGCCGATGGCGAGATCTTCGGCTGGCTCAAGGCGCATCAGCCGGGTTTCGACGTCGAGATCGTCGACACCGAGGACTGGGTGCTGCAGGTCCAGGGGCCCCGTTCCCTCGACGTTCTTGCGGCTCTGTGTGACGGCGGCCCACCCGATCCCTTTCCCTATTTCAGCGCGGCTCTGGTCACCATGGCGGGCCAGACTCTGCTCGCGACCCGCACCGGCTGGACGAGCGAAATCGGGTTCGAACTCTACGTGCCCGACGACGCCGACCATGGTGCTCTGTGGGACCACCTGACGGGCGTGGGTGGACGGCACGGTCTGCGCTTCGCCGCCATGGCGTGCATGAACGTGCGCCGCATCGAGGCGGGTATCCTCAACAACGGCACCGACATGACCCCCGCGATGACGCCCCATGAGGCAGGCCTGGGCCGCTTCGTCGATTTCGACAAGGAGGGGTTCATCGGTCGCGAGGCCCTGCTGGCAGCCGACCGGCGTCCGCGCCTGGTGGGCCTGAAGGCCCACGGCGCGATCCGGGCCGACATGGCGCTGACATGTGACGGCCAGGCGGTCGGACGGCTGACCGCCACCGCCTTCTCGCCCTTTCTGGGCCATTACATCGCCTACGCGCTCTTCGAGAGTGCCGGAGACTGGATCGGTCGCCAGGTGACCTGCGGCGACAAGCGGGTGCCAGGCGTGACGCTGGACCTGCCATTTTATGACCCCGAAAAGCTGATTCCACGGGGCAAGACAAACGCACAAGTCTGATCCGCCGCCCTCAGGGCCGACATGTCGAGGTCTCCGGACGGATTCCAGGGTCGTTCCGCCCGGCGAGACCCCTTGTCGTCACCAGTCCCGGCCATGCCGAAGACCGCGCCGCCACTCCTCTGCCCGGCCCCCGGGGGAACGTGTCAGCCGTGCGAGGCGCCGGCGACAAGGAACAGGATGACGAGGGCGGCGAGGATGAGAAGGGCGACGGGAAGCTGATAGCCGGCCTCCTGCCCGGATCCGGGCCGCTGAACCGGGCTCTTGTGCGGGGGGCTCGTTGCGGCCGGCTGATTCTCGTGCATGGAGTCGTCGAGGTCGTCTTCAATCGACAGGTGGATTTCATGCTTGTGGACCCTGACGATGGTCTTTGTCCTGCCGGTTGTGGCGGCGTGATCGATGACCTGACGCTGCAGGGTCGGCACAACCAGTTCGGTTTGCCGGACGGCGAGTGACTTGGCGAGATGGCGCAGGTGATTGAGCAGTTGCTCCTTCACCCGGACATCGTCATCGGCCAGCCAGTCGAAGCGTTTCAGGAGTGCGTGCGGGATCGGGTAGTTCGTGACGACATCGTCGAGCCGATCGGCGACCTCCTGCGTCACCAGGGCGAGACCGGTATGGGGTCCAAGCGAGAAGGAGTGACGGGATGCCGGGCCGAAGTGCTGCCAGATCTGCTCGGCCAGCTCATACTTCATCGCCAGGGGCATGTGGCGCGGCAGAAGATCGAACAGCCGCCGTGCCACCAGACCGGACATCTGCCGTGCGCCGCTTCGCCAGCGTTCGAACGTCTCGCGGGCGTAGTCTTCGCGGTCGAGTCCGTATTTCTGGCCATACTCCCGGAACACCGGGTCAAGCTGGCGGGTGGAGAGAGAAAAGAAATAGTCCTTCACAACCCCGTCGGTGCCGCCCATTTCCTCCGAGAACGACCGGGCCGCGGCAATATGCTGTCGCGCTGCCCGGTATCCGTCACCGGATGTCCGGTGTCGTGCCGGCGTGCCCATGTGCTGGCGTGAAACGCCCTTGCCATTCTCCCATTTTCCGGACATCCGGACCTCGAGACGATCGAGCCGGAACATCCGTTTTCCCTGGTGCGTGTGGCAGAAGGCCTCGACGTAGCCTGCCTCGCCGTCATCGGCCGTGAAGAGCTTGCGGGGCGTGATGGTGCGGGTTGTTCCGGGCCGCGAACCGCCAAAATACCGCACCGTCACCTTCCTCGAGGGCGCCACCGAATCCACGAGAAACTGGACGACGGGGTTCTTCGACCGGGAAATGGGGGTCCTGTCGCGATCCAGCCAGTCTTCCAGACGGTCCGCCATGGCCCGCGTTCACTCAGCCGAGGAGTTTCCTGAACAAACCCGCAAGACCCTTCCGGCGCCCCAGGACCAGGGTCACATGGAAGCCCGCGCCGCTGAATTCCCGGCTGGAACTGAAACGCCCCGTCTGCGCCGAACCGGCATGGTCCCGGTAGAGGGTGAGGGCTTGTGTCACCTGGTCGCCGAGGATCCTTGTGACCTGTTCCGGGAGTCCCGCGTTGTCGAGATCCGCGGCAAAACCTGCGAGTTGGGCGGCGGCATCATCGGGGGTGGCCACATGGATTGTTCGCCTGAACACGACTCATCCCGCAACGATCGCCGCGATGATGATGGCGGCGACCGCACCGATGATGACGTAGATGAGAGTCTGGTTCTGCTCCCCGGCGGCCGACCTGGAGATTCTGCCGCTTTGGGCCCGGCCCGTATTCCCCATGACGATCTCGGTGCGGCCGGTGCTGGTGGTCTGGGTATGCGAGAACGTCGAATGAATGCCCGCGTCGTTCGCCTCGGTCGCCTTGTCGTTGAACATGGTCAGGTGGGCATTGAGAGCGTCCACCTCGATCTGCAACTCCGCTGCCTTCTTCTCGAGGTCGAGGACACCGCTCGCATACTCAAGGCGCAGTTCGGCAACCTGGCTCTCCGTGAGTCCCGTCGCGTCGATGCTCCTTCCCGACGACAGGGTGATGGACCGGGTCTCCGGATGGGCCGTTACGCGCCGACCTTCAGACGTGGTGAGCTCCTTGTCCTTGCTGCCGGTCATGGGTCCCCCTCGCACGCGTTCGCGCGTTTTCCATGCGAAAGCCTACGGGAATCACATGTTTCCTGCAAACCCCGGGATGTCGTCCGATCGCGCGGGGAACTGGTGGAGCCGAGGGGAATCGAACCCCTGACCTCTTGAATGCCATTCAAGCGCTCTCCCGTCTGAGCTACGGCCCCTTAAACGAGGGAATCGGAATTCCTGCAACCTATGGACAGGCGGCCACGGACGCAAGAGTGACCGCCGTCAATCCTCGATCTCGGGGTCCTCCTCGCCCTCGACGTCGTCATCGGTTTCGATGGTCACATCCGCACCGTCATCGTCGTGGGTGGCGTCATCGTCTTCCACGACGGGCGGCGGAGCGCTGTCTTCGAGGGCGGCGATCGCCCCGCAGCATGGGCAGCATGGAGGAGACCGGTTGAAATCGTAGAATCTGGCGGAGCATGCCGTGCAGCTATGCCTGGTACCCCATTCGGCCTTGGGCATGGTGTCAAGTCCTGATCGAAGTGGTCATTCAAGGCGGCAAGCCGGATATAGATTCAGTCCTGATCTGTCAAACCGCCATGAGCGCTTGCGCTCACCCCGGAACATGAAACGCCGGAAAAAGGTGTTTCGGAGAAAAGGGAAGGTTGCGCGCGATGGTGTCCGGATTGACGATGAGCCGGCGCTCCCCGATACCGGGGGCCGGAGAAGACGTCATGAATCAGCCGAAACGGGCCGTGATCGCCCGCCCCATGGCCCCGTTCACGGGCGCCGCATGCGTTCCCGGGGACAAGTCCATCTCGCACAGGGCGCTCATTCTCGGGGCTCTGACGGTCGGTGAAACCGTCGTCGAAGGCCTGCTTGAGGGCGAGGATGTGCTGGCGACGGCTGCGGCGGTGAGGCTCCTTGGAGCCCGCGTCGAACGCGACGCCTGCGGGGTGTGGCGCATCAACGGATGCGGCCTTTGCGGACTGAAAGAAGCCGATGACGTACTTGATCTGGGAAACGCCGGAACCGGCGTGCGGTTGCTGTGCGGGGTTGCTGCGGGACATCCCTTCACCACGTTCCTGTGCGGAGACCGGTCACTCTCGCGCAGGCCCATGGGGCGTGTCATCTCGCCTCTGGAGGAGATGGGGGCCCGGTTTCTTGGCCGCAGCGGTGGCCGCCTTCCGCTTGCCGTGACAGGAGGCGATCCCCTGCTGCCTCTTCATCATGAGCTCCAGGTGCCGTCGGCTCAGGTCAAGTCGGCGGTGCTGTTGGCGGGCCTTCACGCCCCGGGCGTCACCACCGTGGTCGAAAGGGCGCCGCTACGCGACCACACAGAGCGTCTCCTGCGTGCCTTCGGGGCCTCGCTCGAGATCGTGCCGGGGGCGAGCGGCGCCCGCTCGATCAGCGTTGCCGGACAGCCGGAACTGGCTCCCGTCGACATCCATGTTCCGGGAGATCCGTCATCGGCGGCCTTCCTCATCGGCCTCGCGGCGGCGCTGCCCGGTGCGGCGCTGACCGTCAGGCATGTCGGCATCAATCCGACACGAACCGGATTCTTCGAGACCCTGGTGGACATGGGAGCGAACCTGGAGTTCTCCAATCGCCGGGAGATGGCGGGAGAGCCCGTGGCCGACATCACCGTCGAGGGAACCGTTCTCACCGGGACAGAGGCGCCCGTTGAGCGGGCACCTTCCATGATTGACGAATATCCCGTGCTGGCAGCCGTTGCGGCAACAGCCCGGGGGCGTACCGTGATGCGGGGTCTCGCCGAACTCCGGGTCAAGGAAAGCGACCGCCTTGCCGCTGTCGCCGCCGGTCTTGCGGCCAATGGCGTCAGGGTCGACGAGGAGCGCGACGGACTGGTGGTGCATGGCGTGGCCGGCCGGCCTCCGGGAGGAGGCTCGGTTGCCGTCAACCTCGATCACCGGATCGCCATGGCCTTCCTGGTGCTCGGACTCCTGTCTCGCGATGGCGTGTTGGTCGATGATGTCGGCGCCATCGACACCAGTTTCCCGGGTTTCACCCGACTCCTTGAAGGGCTAGGCGCGGAATTCGCCGCATGAAGGGGTTGATCGTGATCGCTGTCGACGGACCGGTTGCGGCCGGCAAGGGAACCCTGGCGCGCCATCTCGCGGCGAATACGGGCCTGCGCCATCTTGACAGCGGCATGATCTACCGGGCCGTGGCCGCCCTCGTTCTCGAGGCCGGTGACGATACCGCGGACCCCCGGGCGTGCGGGCGGAGGGCGGAGCGTCTTCATGCCGCCGATCTCGAGCGCCCGGGACTGCGCGATCAGGAGACCGGTTCCGTGGCCTCGCGTATTGCTGCCCACCAGGAGGTGCGCGCCGCTCTCATCTGTTTCCAGCGCCGCTTCGCCATGACGCCACCAGGCGCCGTCATCGACGGACGCGACATCGGCACCGTTGTTGTCCCCGACGCCGATGTGAAGTTCTTCGTCACGGCGGATGTCCGGGCGCGAGCCACCAGGCGTCACCGGGAACTTCTCGCCAGGGGCGAGACGATCGACCTCGAGAGCGTGTTGCAGGAAATCTCCGAAAGGGACCGCCGCGACAGCGAACGGTTCTTCGCGCCTTTGCGCCAGGCTGACGACGCCATCGTCATCGACACGACTGCGCTTGATGCCCCGGCGGCGGCACAAAGGGCGCTCGAAATCGTCCGCGTTCGCCTTGGCACGGCATCGTTTTGAGTTGAAGATGATCCCGGCCGGCGCTATATGGGCGCCGCCACATGCGCAACGACCGGGTGTGGCGACCTCCGTCTCGCTACGGCGAAATCCCAAAGCGGAGGCGCCGGAAGCGCAGTCATCGGCTTCCGGCCATCTCAAGGAAACCAGCACCATGACGAACGACACGAGCACGGCGCACGACGCGTCCGCCTCCACCATGCCCGCAGGGGAAGAGAACTTTGCGGACCTCTTCAACGAGTTCCTCGAACGCGTCAACATTGTCGAGGGAGCGGTCACGAGCGGGACCGTCCTCGATATCCAGGGCGACCTGGTGCTGATCGATGTCGGACTCAAGGCCGAAGGGCGGGTACCGCTACGCGAGTTCAACACCGCCGGAGGCGAACCGTCCGTGGCCGTCGGCGACAGGGTCGAGGTCTTTGTCGAGCGCCTGGAGAACAACCAGGGCGAAACCGTCCTGTCTCGGGAAAAGGCCCAGCGCGAGGAAGTCTGGAACCAGCTCGAGGCTGCCTTTGCGACGGGCGATCGCGTCAAGGGATACATCTACCAGCGGGTCAAGGGCGGCTTCACCATCAATCTCGGCGGCGCCTTCGCCTTTCTCCCGGGAAGCCAGATCGACATCCGCCCGGTGCGCGACGTGACGCCGCTGATGGGCGAGGAGCACGAGTTCCGCATCCTCAAGATGGATCGCCGGCGCAGCAACATCGTGGTGTCGAGGCGTTCGGTTCTCGAGGATGAGCGTGCCGATCAGCGCGCCGAACTGATCGCCGGTCTCGCTGAAGGCCAGGTGCTCGATGGTGTCGTCAAGAACATCACCGACTATGGCGCCTTCGTCGACCTCGGGGGGCTCGACGGACTGCTTCACGTGACGGACATGTCATGGCGGCGCATCAACCACCCCACCGAGGCCGTCTCCATCGGTCAGACGGTGCGTGTCCAGGTGATTCGCTTCAACCCGGAAAACCAGCGCATTTCTCTGGGCATGAAGCAGCTCGAGACGGATCCCTGGGAGGGCGTGGGCGCCAAGTACCCGGTCGGCACCCGGTTCACGGGGCGCATCACCAACATCACCGACTACGGCGCCTTCGTGGAGCTTGAGCCCGGCGTCGAGGGACTCGTCCATGTCTCGGAAATGAGCTGGACCCGCAAGAACGTCCACCCGGGCAAGATCGCCTCCACCAGCCAGGAGGTCGAGGTCGAGATCCTCGATGTGGATTCCGGCAAGCGCCGTATCAGCCTTGGCATCAAGCAGACCCAGAGCAATCCCTGGGAGATCTTCCTGATCGAGCATCCGGTCGGCAGCGAGGTCGAGGGCGAAGTGCGGAACATCACCGAGTTCGGTCTCTTCATCAACATCGGGGGCGACCTCGACGGCATGGTCCACATGTCCGATCTTTCCTGGCAGCAGAACGCCGACGAGGAAATCGGCAAGTACCACAAGGGCGATCAGGTCAAGGCAAAGGTTCTGGATGTCGATGTCGACAAGGAACGTATCAGTCTTGGCATCAAGCAGCTTGAACCCGACCCCTATGCCGATGCCATGGGCGGCATCTCGCGCGGGGCCGTCGTCACCTGCACGGTGGCCCGGGTGGTTGATGGTGGTGTCGAGGTGCTGATCAACGGAGTCGTTCCGGGCATGGTCCGCAAGGTGGAACTGGCCCGCGACCGCAGCGATCAGCGACCGGACCGCTTTGCTCCCGGAGACCGGCTCGATGCCAAGGTGACGAACATCGACAGGGCGTCGCGTCGTGTCTCCCTTTCCGTCAAGGCGCTGGAAATCGAAGAAGAAAAGAAGGCGATGGAGGCCTACGGTTCAACGGACAGCGGCGCCACCCTGGGCGACATCCTCGGTGCGGCCCTGTCGGCCCGTGACGCCGAGGCGACCGGAGACGACGACAAGGAGTCCTGACCCGTGCCGCGTCGCGGTTCCATCGTCTCGCGCCTTGCCAAGGGCCCGCCCCTGGTGATGGACGGCGCAACGGGATCGGAGCTCCAGCGCCGCGGCGTCTACCTGTCCCACGGGGTCGGCAGCGAGCGCGTTCTCGGCTCATGGTCGGCAACGGCCATGCGGGATGCTCCCGACACCGTGCGCGAGGTGCACGAGGACTATCTCGGCATCGGCTGCGACATCATCATCACCAACAGCTTCTGGACCAACACCGTCAAGCTGGGGCTGGCGGGTCTCGCCGACAGGGCGGCAGCCTACACGCGCATGGCCGGGGACATTGCCGTCGAGGCGCGTGACCGGCTCAATCCCGACGCCTGGGTGGCCGGCGGCATGGCGCCTCCGTGGGGCGGCAGGCCGGAGGTGCCGGTCGACCGCGACGACTTGCCGCGGGAGTTCGCCATGCAGGCGGGACATCTCGCCGCCGCTGGCGTGGACCTGATCCTTGCCGAGTATGTCGGCTGGATCGAGGACTGCGTCAACGCGGTGGACGCCGTCAGCGGCACCGGACTGCCTGTGATGCTGGGTCTGCGCCACGTGACCATGGAGGGCGCCATGCAGCATGGCGAGAGCTTTGCCGATCTCGTCGCTGAACTCGGCAACCGCGATGTTGCGGCAATCCTGCTCATGTGCTCCCTGCCCGAAGAGATCGATGCCTCGCTGCCTGGCCTTCTGGAGGCGTTCGACGGGCCGGTCGGGGTCTATCCCAACATCGGGTACGACTTTTCTGACGAGGACATCGCCTCGGGTGGCCACTTTCACAGTCTCGATACCACCAGCTGTTCTCCCGCACGTCTTGCCGACCACGCGCAGGGCTGGCTTGACGCCGGCGCCCGTATCGTCGGCGGTTGCTGCGCCACCACGCCCGACCACATCCAGGCGATTCGCGATCTCGTTCCCCGCCCCTGATGACTGATCAGGTCACCAGGAATGGTTCGACGCCGTGGCGCCCGAGAATCGCTGCCATGGCCGGCCGCGCCTGAATGCCTGCGTTCCCCGACCAGCCATCGCGAGGATCAGGTCACCAGGAATGGTTCGACGCCGTGGCGTTTGAGGAGCGCTGCCATGGCCGGACGCGCCTGGATGCGGGCGACGAGGGAGCCGACATGTGTCTCGCGGGCGATCATGGCATGACAGTCCCAGTGCATGCAGGCCTGGACGAGAAGCAGGATATCGGCCGTCGAGAAGCGTTCCGCGACCAGCCATGTCCGGCCGGCCACGCTGGCGTTGATCTGTCTCCACAGGTCATCGGCATTGCGCCGCGCCGCCTGGCGCACGCCATCGATGCCATCTGACGCCGTCGTGTACCAGTCGGCGTGGTACTCGTTGGCCACCGTGGGGTGAACCACAGAGCCGAGCCAGACCATCCACTGGTACCACCGCGCCCGATCCTCGCTCCCCGGCAGGGGAGCAAGACCCGCCTCCTGGTGCCTGTCGGCAAGATGCATGGCGATGGCGGATCCCTCGTAGACGACGAGGTCACCGTCGACGAGCGTCGGAACCAGACCGTCGGGACGCAGTGCGAGATACGCGGGATCCATTGAGCGTCCATCGGGAAGGGTCACCGTCTCGAACGGAACCCCGATCTCGTCGAGTGTGCCCTCGGGGACCATGGACATCGTGAAGGGTTTGCCATAGAGGCGGTACATGGTGAGGTCTCCTGTTCGTCCGGAGGATCCAGACATTGCCGATCATCGACGCCAATGGAACCGGGATCCACGTCGAATGTCACGGAAATCCCGACGGACTGCCCCTCCTGCTCGTCAGGGGGCTTGGATCCCAGATCATTCACTGGCCCGATGCGTTGATCCGTTGTTTCGTCGACCATGGCATGCGCGTCATCGTGCCCGACAACCGTGATGCCGGACTATCGCAGAAGTTCGATGACCTCGAGACGATCACTGCGGACGAGGCCCTTCACCGGGAGGCCGCGGGCCTTCCCGTCGAGGCGCCCTATTCCATCGTCGACATGGCCGCCGATCATGTCGGTGTGCTGGATCACTTCGGCCTGGCCCGTGCCCACATCTTCGGTATCTCCATGGGCGGCATGATCGTTCAGACCATGGCCTTCACGTACCCCGAGCGGGTGATCACCATGACCTCGGTCATGTCGTCATCGGGCAGTCGGGACCTCCCTTCGAGCACGCCGGAGGTGCGGCGCCTGCTGCTCGCTTCCCCGGACGATCCCGATGACCGTGATTCGGTCATTGCCTTCACGCTCGCTTGTGACCGGGTCTGGGGGAGTCCGGGGTACCCCTTCGACGAGGGCGAGCGAGCGGGTCTCGTCGGTCGGGCCTTCGACCGCTGCTACACGCCCCCGGGGGTTCTGCGCCAGTATCTCGCCGTGCGCCAGGACGGCTCACGGGTCGAGCGCCTGAAGACGATTCGCGCCCCCGGTCTGGTCATCCACGGCACCGATGACACGTTGCTGCCGATCGAACACGGGCGCGACACCGCGGGCCACATCCCCGGTTGCGTGCTCATCGAGATCCCCGGCATGGGCCATGATCTCGAAGGCGCACTCGCTGCGATGATCGCCGGGTTCACGGCGCATCACGCACGAGCACGGGGATGACTGATCAGGTGGTGCCCAGGGGCGGAATCGAACCACCGACACCATGATTTTCAGTCATGTGCTCTACCAACTGAGCTACCTGGGCACCTTCGGGGCGTCATAGAGAATTCACCGGACGTTGTCCATCACTACCACCCGCCTTCCTCACGCGTCTCGCCATCGTCGAAGACGTCCGCCGGCTCGCCTTCGATGACGTAGGGCGGTGCGGCCCGATCCAGTGCGCCAGATCACTCATGCCGCAGCGCCGGGAGCAGAACGGCGCATGGCGCGCGTTCGTCGACTTGGCGCACAAGGGGGCAGAAGACGTCACCCGTCACGCAAGACCATGGCCGGCGAGCAGCCCCGCCGTCTCGTGGAGGCCAAGGCCGACGACATTGCTGTAGGAACCGTTCAGCCGGCGCACGAAAGCCGCCGCCCTCCCCTGGATGGCGTAAGCGCCGGCCTTGTCGCACCACTCGCCGCCAGCCAGATAGTCCCGGATCTCGTCTGCAGACAGGCGCTTGAAGGTGACGCGCGTGACAACAAGGCGTGAGCGCTCCATCCCGGCAACGAGGAGCGTGATGCCGCCGTAGACCGTGTGACTGCGTCCCGACAGGCGCTCGAGGCAGCGTCGTGCCTCGCCAGCGTCCGCCGGCTTGGGCAGAATGCGCCGGCCGCAGGCCACCACCGTATCGGCAGCCAGAACTGCGGCGCCGGGATGTGCCGAAGCCACGGCGAGGGCCTTCTCCCGGGAAAGACGGGCCGCCAGCTGCCGCGGCAGTTCTCCCTTCAACGGTGTTTCCGGAATGTCGGCCGGGACCGTCTCGTCGGGAACCACGCCGATCTG
Source organism: Alphaproteobacteria bacterium (assembly GCA_965213815.1). Taxonomy (GTDB): domain Bacteria; phylum Pseudomonadota; class Alphaproteobacteria; order SP197; family SP197; genus SP197. Next base: position 523,405 of record OZ243917.1, read on the forward strand.
TGCCAGGAGTTCCAGGCGGCGTGGCGATGCCGAGGCCAGAATGAAGGGCATGTCATGTCCTCATATGGCGGAAAGCGAGGTTGCGGGAAAGCGCTCGGCGATACGCTGGCGTATGTGGTCCCGCACGCCCCGGAAAGCATCGAGGATCATGTCACGATTTCCCTCGATGGCAACGGGATCGAACGTCATCCAGTACTCCACGTCGAGTGCGGCATAGCGGGTGAGTTCGACGGCACGGTGCTGCGCCTCCGGCGACATGGTGATGACCAGATCGAAGCTCCCGGCGCCGTCATCGATGTCATCGAAGGTCTTGGGCCGGTGACCGGACATGTCGATGCCGACTTCCGCCATGACCTCGATCATGAAGGGGTTGGCCTCTCCGGTGGGGCGCACGCCAACCGAATCGATGAAGATGCTGTGACCATAGAGGCTCTTCATGAGTCCTTCGGCCATGGGAGAGCGCACAGTATTGTAGTTGCATGCGAAGAGCACGGCACCCGGGGTATCGGCCATGCCGTCAACTCCGGATATGAAGGACACAGAGCAGGGTAAAGAGCCGTCTCGATGTCTCCACGTCGATTGTCACGCGCTTTTCGAGCGTGACGCGCAACAGCGCCGCACCTTCGTCGTGGAGACTGCGCCGCCCCATGTCGATTGCCTCGATACGCGATGGAGGCGCATTCTTGATGGCCTCGAAGTAGTTCTCGCACACCGTGAAGTAGTCCTTCACGATCCGGCGAAAGGACTTGATCGACATGGTGACTTCTCCAAGAGGCCGATCCTTCTCGTCACCAATGGCGAACACCAGGCTGCGGCCGTCCCGGACCGCAAGGCACACGCGATAGGGTCCCGGTGGCAGACCCTCGGGTTCGAAGTGGTTGGATTCCAGGAGATCGTAGATGGCCACCGCCATCTCGTGCTCGACTTCGGCGCTGCGTCGCACCACCAGCCGGTCATCGAGTCGGATATCGCTGATCCGGAAGCCCCCGGACGTCATCCTGATTCCCGGCATGTCAAGGTCATGGCTCACACTATCGACAGTTCCGCCGCCGGTTCAATCGGCCACCCGCCAACGGGATCAGCGACCCCGCCCTGGCGTCGCATCGCCCCCGAGGGGAAGGGGCTGGCGGCGACCGCAAGGGCGCACCATGGCATTGGCACCAGCCTTGGGGGTAACCTGTCCGGAGTTCCGAACTGATGCAGCCGACGAACTGTCCGATTCTCTCAAGATCTGCATGTTTCTTGGAGAGTACTTCCAGGACGTCTACCGCGGCCGCTACTACGGCAAGGCGCAGAACCTGATGAGACGCGTCACGCAACACTATCGTGCGGCGCTGGAAGACGTCGATCTCCTGCTCCTGCCCACGGTGCCGATGAAGGCGCAACCGATTCCGCCCGCGGACTGTTCGCTCGACCTGACTGTCCGGCGCGCGTTCGAGATGGTGGGCAATACCTGTCCGTTCAACGCTGCAGGGCTTCCCGCGATGTCGGTTCCCTGCGGCCTCGCTGACGGTCTTCCCGTCGGCATGATGCTCGTTGCGGCCCCCTGGCGCGAGTCGACGATCTACCGGGCGGCGCACGCGTTCGAGCAGCATGCCGACTGGAAATCCCTTTAGCGACGGAGAAGGACGTGTCCATCCTGAAAGAAGGCCAGGGATCCCTGCTTGCCAGTTTCCCCCTGGGTCACGATGATGGAACGATGACCGAGCCCGGAGATGGCCTGTCGATCGTGGCCGGGGAGCGCCATCCGCCACTGCGCCACGTCACCATTCCAGACATGCTGGCGGATGTCGTCATGCGTCACGGCTGGCGCGATGCCGTTGTGCTGTCGCACGAGCGGCGCTGCCTGACCTACAGTGAATTTGCCCGCCGGATCGACCGGCTGGCCGCCGGCCTGCTCGCTCTCGGTCTTGAAAAGGGTGACCGCGTCGGCATCTGGTCGCCCAACCGGCTCGAGTGGGTGCTCACCCAGTTTGCCACGGCACGAATCGGCGCCATCCTCGTCAACATCAATCCCGCCTACCGCCTTGCGGAACTCGAGTACGCGCTCAACAAGGTGACGTGCAAGGCCCTGATCACGGCCTCACGCTTCAAGTCGTCCGACTATCTGGCGATGACGCGGACCCTGGCTCCGGAACTCATGCACTGCGAACCGGGGCGCCTGGTGTCGGCAACCCTGCCGCACCTCAAGGTGGTCATCGCGATGAGCGAGGATCCGGGGCCGGGCATCCTGCGCTTTGCCGACGTGCCCGAGCGAGCAGAACCGTCCGGACTCCTTCGTCTCGACGGGCTGACGCGGTCCCTCGATCCTTCCGATCCCGTCAACATCCAGTTCACCTCCGGGACCACGGGAGCTCCGAAGGGGGCGACGCTCACCCACACCAACATCGTCAACAACGCACGCTTCGTCACGGACCGGATCCGGTTCTCCGAACACGACCGGCTTTGCATTCCGGTGCCTCTCTATCACTGCTTCGGCATGGTGATGGGGGTTCTGGGCTGTGTCGTCCAGGGCGCCGCCATGGTGTTTCCCGGAGAGGGATTCGATGCCGCCGAGACACTCGAGGCGGTGTCACGCGAACGCTGTACGGCCCTTTATGGCGTGCCCACGATGTTCATCGCCATGCTCGATGAACTGGCGCGCGGTACTTATGACCTCTCCGCCATGCGCACCGGGATCATGGCAGGTGCTACCTGTCCCATCGAGGTCATGCGCCGTGTGATCGACGAGATGAACATGCCCGACATCACGATCTGCTACGGCATGACCGAAACGTCTCCGGTGTCATTCCAGAGTCATGTCTTCGACCCTCTGGAAAAGCGTGTTGCCACCGTCGGGCGCATCCACCCCCACGTCGAGGCGAAGATTGTCGATGAGGCGGGCATGACCGTTGCCGTGGGGCAGAAAGGGGAACTTCTGACCCGTGGTTACTCGGTGATGAAGGGCTACTGGAATGACGATGCCAGGACGGCGGAGGCCATTGTCGACGGCTGGATGCACACCGGTGATCTCGCCACCCTCGACGACGAGGGGTTCTGCGCCATCGTCGGGCGGGTCAAGGACATGATCATACGCGGCGGCGAGAACATCTATCCCCGCGAGATCGAGGAGTTCCTGCACCGTCATCCGGGGATCAGCCAGGCCCAGGTGTTCGGAATACCCGACACCCGCTATGGAGAACAGGTCTGCGCCTGGGTGATTCCCGAACGGAATGCGGATCTTCAGAGCCAGGACGTGATCGACTTCTGCACCGGCCAGATCGCGCACTTCAAGGTGCCGCGCCATGTGCGCATTGTCGAGACCCTGCCGATGACCGTCACCGGCAAACCGCAGAAATTCGTCATGCGCGACTGGATGATCGAGCACGGTCATGGCCCATGTACGAATCCGGGCTGACTTTCGGTCTCGCTGACGACATCCGGAACCTCCGGGAGACCGTCGGACGCTTTGCCCGCGAGCGCGTCGCGCCCGCCGCCGCGGTCTTTGACAGCGCCGGAGGATTTCCCCGCTCCCTGTGGCGTGAGATGGGCGAACTCGGGCTGCTCGGAATCACTGTCGAGGAAGACTGGGGCGGTGCCGCCATGGGCTATCTTGCCCACGTCGTTGCCCTCGAGGAACTCTCCAGGGCCTCGGCCTCGGTCGCGCTCTCCTACGGCGCCCACTCCAATCTCTGCGTCAACCAGATCCGCCGGCACGGCACACCGGCACAAAAGGAGCGCTACCTGCCGGGTCTCGTCTCCGGGGACACCGTCGGCGCCCTCGCAATGAGCGAGGCCGGGTCCGGGTCCGATGTCGTCTCGATGCGTCTGGCCGCCCGCAGGCTGAACGACGGATATGTTCTCAATGGCGCCAAGATGTGGATCACCAACGGCCCCGATGCCGACTGTCTCGTCGTTTATGCGCGGACCGATGCCGAGGCCGGCTCGCGTGGCATCACCGCCTTCATCGTCGAACGGGACTTCGCGGGCTTTGCGAGCGGGCCGCCGCTCGACAAGCTCGGAATGCGCGGATCGCGAACCTCGGAACTCGTCTTCGATGACTGCAAGGTGCCGTTCGACAATGTTCTGGGAGAGGAGAACGCAGGCGTTGCCGTCCTCATGTCGGGACTCGACTTCGAGCGCATCGTGCTGGCCGGTGGCCCACTGGGGATCATGGCCGCATGCCTCGACACCGTGGTTCCCTACGTTCACAGCCGCCGGCAGTTCGACAGGCCGATCGGCACGTTCCAGCTCATCCAGGCGAAACTCGCCGACATGCTGACGAACCTCGGCGCCTGCAGAGCCTACGTCTATGCCGTGGCGGCCGCCGCCGACCGAGGCGAAACGAGCCGCGAGGATGCTGCCGGCTGCATTCTCTATGCCTCGGAAAGGGCGACGGCGATGGCCCTCGATGCCGTCCAGATTCTTGGCGGCAACGGCTATACCGAGGAGTTTCCGGCCGCACGGCTGCTGCGCGACGCCAAGCTCTACGAGATTGGCGCCGGAACATCGGAGATCCGGCGCATGCTGATTGGCCGGGAGCTCTTCGCCCGGACTGCGCCGTGAGTGTTTCAGGCTCCGTGATCGATACCACCGGCGCGGACTTTGGCCGCAACCGGGAGCGCATGTTGCGTCTGATCGACGAGATGGAATGCCACGCCGCGACCATCATGGAAGGTGGACCGGAGGCGGCGCGTCGGCGTCATCGCGACCGCGGCAAGCTCCTGGCGCGGGAGCGCGTGCGGCGCCTTCTCGATCCCGGGTCGCCCTTTCTCGAAGTCGGTCTCTTTGCCGCCCACGGTCTCTACGAGTCGCAGGTACCGTCGGCAGGGATCATCACCGGTATCGGTCTTGTCGAGGGCACACAGTGCATGGTCATCTGCAACGATGCCACGGTAAAGGGCGGCACCTACTTCCCGATGACCGTGAAGAAGCATCTGCGCGCCCAGGAAATCGCCAGGGAGAACCACCTGCCGTGCCTCTACCTGGTGGATTCCGGAGGCGCCAACCTGCCGAACCAGGACGAGGTCTTCCCCGATCGCGACCATTTCGGGCGGATCTTCTACAACCAGGCGAACATGTCGGCCGCCGGCATCCCGCAGATCGCCGTGGTCATGGGATCGTGCACCGCCGGCGGCGCCTATGTGCCGGCGATGTCCGACGAGAGCATCATCGTCGCCGGCCAGGGCACGGTCTTTCTGGGTGGCCCGCCCCTGGTCAAGGCGGCGACCGGCGAGACTGTCTCGGCCGAGGATCTCGGCGGAGCCGACCTCCATACCCGCCGCTCCGGTGTGGTGGACCACCAGGCAGCCGACGACGTCGAGGCTCTTGAGAAGGCGCGCGCCATCGTGGCCACTCTCAATCGCCCCCGGCGCCCCGGGACAGTCACCCGCACACCCGAAGCACCACTCCACGATCCCGGGGAGATTCCCGGTTTCGTTCCCGGTGACCTGCGTCAGCCACTCGATGTTCGCGCCGTCATTGCCCGCATCGTCGATGGCTCCAGGTTCAACGAGTTCAAGGCCCTCTACGGCACCACCCTGGTATGCGGGTTTGCCCACATCGAGGGTATTCCCGTCGGCATTCTCGCCAACAACGGCATCCTGTTCAGCGAATCGTCCCTCAAGGGGGCTCATTTCATCGAACTGTGCGCCGCACGGAAGATTCCCATCGTCTTCCTGCAGAACATCACCGGTTTCATGGTGGGCAGCGCCTACGAGGCCCGGGGAATCGCCAAGGACGGCGCCAAGCTCGTCACGGCGGTCGCCACCGCCGCGGTGCCGCGCATCACCATGATCATCGGCGGATCCTTTGGTGCCGGCAACTACGGCATGTGCGGGCGCGCCTTCTCGCCCCGGTTCCTGTGGATGTGGCCCAATGCACGGATCTCGGTGATGGGAGGCGAACAGGCGGCCAGCGTGCTTGGCACCGTGCGCCGGGAGTCCATGACGCGGCGCGGCGAGGACTGGCCGGCGGAAGAGGAAGAAGCCTACAGAAAGGCGATCGTCGAGCGCTTCGAGACCGAGGGCCATCCGCTCTACGCCAGCGCCCGGCTGTGGGACGACGGCATCATCGATCCCAGGAAGAGCCGCGAGGTTCTTGCCCTGTCGCTCGCGGCGGCACTCAATGCGCCGATCGGCGAGACCCGCTTCGGCCTCTTTCGCATGTAGGAGGGTCGACCCTTGTTCACCAGTCTCCTCGTGGCCAACCGCGGCGAGATCGCCTGCCGCATCATGAAGACGGCACGGCGCCTCGGCCTGCATGTCATGACCGTCTACAGCGATCCCGATTGCGGTCAGCGTCACATGGAGGAAGCCGACGAGGCCTGGAACATCGGATCCACGACCGGCTATCTCGACATCGACCGGCTGATCGCCGTGGCCCGCGGGTCGCGGGCCGGGGCCCTGCACCCGGGTTACGGATTTCTTTCGGAGAATCCAGCACTTGCCGAGGCCTGCGAGGAGGCGGGCATCGTCTTTGTCGGCCCTTCTGCGAGGGCCATGCGCATCATGGGTCTCAAGGACTCCGCCAGGGCCGCCATGGTGGCAGCCGGTGTTCCCGTGGCCGAGGGTCACGCAGAGGAGGCGCCGGATGATGCCGGTCTTCTCGAACATGCCCGGGGCATCGGCTTTCCCGTGATCATCAAGGCGGTCGCCGGGGGCGGCGGCCGCGGACTGCGCCGGGTGGAGGCCTGTGAGGATTTTCCCGAGGCGCTGTGCTCGGCTCGTCGCGAGGCCCAGGCTGCCTTCGGCGACGGGCGGATGCTCGTCGAGCGGTTCATGACCTCGTCACGCCATGTGGAGGTCCAGGTGCTCGCGGATTCCTTCGGCACGGTTCTTCACCTTGGCGAGCGCGACTGCTCGGTGCAGCGCCGCTGGCAGAAACTCATCGAGGAATCCCCGGCGCCCGGCCTTTCGGCGCGGTTGCGCGAAGCGATGGCGGAGGCGGCGGTGGCCGCGGCCCGTGCGGTCGACTACCGGGGTGCGGGAACCGTCGAATTCGTCCTCGGTGAGGGGTCGTTTTCCTTCCTCGAGATGAACACCCGCCTGCAGGTCGAGCATCCCGTGAGCGAGATGATCACGGGCATCGACCTCGTGGAGTGGCAACTGAGGGTTGCCGCCGGAGAGGCGTTGCCATGGCGCCAGGACGCCATTTGTGCCCATGGTCACGCCATCGAGGCACGCCTGTGCGCCGAGGACCCGTCGCGGGACTTCCTGCCATCGACCGGCCGCATCCACCATCAGCGCATGCCGGCACAATCGGCCCGTCTGAGGATTGATTCGGGACTGCGCGAGGGCGACGCCATATCCTCCCACTACGATTCCCTCATGGCCAAGATCATAGCCCACGGCGATGACCGGGACGAGGCCGTCTCCCGTCTGGGTGTGGCTCTTGGTTCCCTCAGCATTCTCGGTGTCGCCACCAATGCCGGATTTCTCAAGAGAATCCTCGAGGACCCGGAGTTCCGCGAGGGCGCGGTCGACACCGGGTTTCTCGAGCGCATGGGCCCAGACTCGCCGGAGGCGCCGTCCGTGGTCGTTGCCGCGGCGGCCATGCACTTCTCCAACGTCCTCGATGAGGACCCCGCCGGCGATCCCTGGGTGTCGCTCGCGGGCTGGCGCCTGTGGGGCGATGACTCCGGCATGATGGAACTCGTCGTCGACGGGCTGGCCCATGATGTCGCCGTCACGGTCCTTGCCCGGGGGTGCTGCCGCGTCGATGATGCTGTTCATCGGGTCGTGGAACGCAGCGGCGCCGCCCTTGTTCTCGAGACCGACTCCAGGGTCCTGCATCTCGATCTCGTGGCGGTGGGCGAGGACGTCCATGTCTCCTGGCAGGGACGCAGTCATGTCGTCAGGCGACGGCGCCTCCGGGCCGCAGCGGGTCACGCCGGCGCGATGTCGGGCGACGTGAAGGCGCCGTTGCCGGGGACGGTGGCCGCCGTCTCCATTGCCGAAGGCGACACCTTTCGCTGCGGCGATGTTCTCGTCGTTCTGGAGGCGATGAAGGTGGAGATTACCATCCGTGCCGAAGGCGCCGGCAGCGCTCTGGCCGTCACCGTCCAGCCGGGCGAGAAGGTCGAGGAAGGCGCTACGCTGGTAAAGGTCGCAGTTTCGCCGGCCACCACCGCCCCTGCCGGCAGGCAGAACAAGGACGGCGAGGCGCCGGCCATCGAGACCGCGTGACGCTTCTTGCGATGCATGGGTCAGTCCCGTGTCCGTTCGCAAAGCCTTATGGATCCCGATTATCCGGGACACGTTCTCCTGCCGCATGCCAGGTGATAGGCTGTCCGGACAGACCAACACGGATTGAGAGGCGATTCGATGAAAGGAACCACGCTTGCGGCCCTTGTCGCTGCGACACTTGTGCATCCCACACTGGCCTTTGCCGAACCCCAGGCGGAGGTACTGCACTGGTGGACATCGGGCGGCGAGGCGAAGTCCGTTGCTGTCCTCCAGGAGGAATTTGCCGCCAATGGCGGCACCTGGTCCGACATGCCTGTCGCCGGCGGTGGCGGCGATGCGGCCATGACGGCCCTGCGTGCACGCGTTCTGTCGGGCAACGCGCCGACCGCGGTCCAGTTGAAGGGCCCGGCAATCCAGGAGTGGTACGAGGAAGGGGCGCTGGCCGACATTTCGGCCGTTGCCGAGGCCGAGGGCTGGGCCGACGTGCTGCCGGAATCGATTGCCAGCCACATGCGTTGTGAGGACATCTGGTGCGCCGCGCCGGTCAATGTTCATCGCGTGGACTGGATCTGGGCCAATGCCAACGTCCTGGAAGCCAACGGCATCGCCATGCCGGGCACCTGGGACGAGTTCAACGCGGCGGCCGAAACGCTCCAGGCCGCGGGCATCATTCCGCTCGCCCACGGCGGACAGGCCTGGCAGGACGCCACCGTGTTCGAGGCGGTTGCGCTCGGCATTCTGGGCGCTGAAGGATTCCGTGGGGCCTTCGTCGAACTCGACGAGAGTGTCCTGACGTCGGATGCGATGGTGGCCGTCTTCGACCAGATGCGCACCCTGCGCGGATATGTCGATCGCAGTTTCTCGGGACGCGACTGGAACCTGGCCACCGCCATGGTCATGAATGGCGAAGCCGCGTTCCAGATCATGGGGGACTGGGCCAAGGGAGAGTTCCTGGCTGCGGGCAAGGTGCCGGGGCAGGATTTTCTCTGCGCATCGACGCCAGGTGATGGATTCCTCTACAACGTCGACAGCTTTGCGATGTTCAACGTGGACGGAGAGGACAGGCAGGCAGGTCAGGCCCTGCTGGCCAGGCTGATCGTCGGCAAGAACTTCCAGAAGGTCTTCAATCTGAACAAGGGCTCGATCCCGGCGCGCATCGACGTGCCCCTGGACGAGTTCGACGACTGCGCGCATCTCTCTGCCCAGGACATGGCCGCCAGTTCGGACAACGGTTCTCTCCTGCCCAGCTATGCCCATGGCATGGCCCTGCGCGGAGCGCAGGCCGGTGCGATCACCGATGTCGTGACGGCGCACTTCAACTCGGACATGTCATCTGCCGATGCGGTCAGGATGCTGGCCGAGGCGATTGCCAATTCGATGTGACGTGAACGGTCCCCTTGTCCGCACCTCGCGTTCGTGGACAAGGGGACCGCAGGTTTCTTCCCTGAAACGCCTTGTTGGATCCGGGCGTTTCATGCCCGGGGGGTGAGCGCTCATGGCAGGGTGGCTGGAACGCAACGTTCCCAGAATTCTCCTCGCGCCGTCCTTTCTGGCCGTCCTGGTCTTTGTCTACGGGTTCATCGCCTGGACGGCATGGGTGTCGATGACGCGTTCGCGTCTCCTGCCCAAGTACGAAATCGAAGGGTTCATCCAGTACGAACGCCTTCTCGCCGCGCCGCGCTGGGATACGGCCATCAGCAACCTGTTCGTCTTCGGTGCGCTCTTTATCGTGGTCTCAATGGCGCTGGGGCTCCTGCTGGCGATCCTTCTCGACCAGGAAATCAGGGCCGAAGGCGCGCTGCGCACGATCTACCTCTACCCCATGGCCCTTTCGATGATCGTGACCGGGACCGCGTGGAAATGGATCATGAACCCGGGCCTTGGCATCGAGGCGATGGTGCGCGGCTGGGGCTTTGCCGACTTCTCCTTCGACTGGGTCGTGGACCCCGACATGGCCATCTATGCGATTGTCATCGCTGCCGTCTGGCAGGCGAGCGGCTTTGTCATGGCGCTGTTCCTTGCCGGGCTGCGCAGTGTCGACGAAGAAATCATCAAGGCGGCGCGGGTTGACGGCATTCCGACATGGCGCATCTATTCCGCGGTCATCATTCCCTCGATGGCGCCGATATTCCTGTCTGCCTTCATTGTCCTGGCGCACCTGGCGATCAAGAGCTTCGATCTCGTGATTGCTCTGACGGGTGGCGGTCCCGGTTACGCCACGGACCTGCCGGCGACCTACATGTATGCGATGGCGTTCTCGCGGGGAGACATCGGCCAGGCGGCCAGTTCGGCCATGGTCATGATGATGGTCGTCTTCGCGATTGTGGTGCCCTACCTCTATTCGGAACTGCGGGTGAAACGTGGCTGACGCGACGCACAGTCGGCCTGCCACCCGCTGGCGCAGCCAGGTGACATTGCGGTGGGTGCTCTATGCGTTGCTGGCGTTGTTCGCCATTTTCTACCTTATGCCGCTTTTCGTGATGGTCACGACTTCGCTGAAGAGCCTTGAAGAAATCCGCACCGGGAGCCTGCTGGCACTGCCGGCCCGGGTGACATTCGACGCCTGGAGCACGGCCTGGTCCAGCGCCTGTTCCGGTATCCAGTGCGAGGGGCTCCGGCCGTATTTTTGGAACTCGGTGGCGCTGACGGTGCCGGCGGTGGCGGTCTCGACCCTGCTCGGCGCGGTGAACGGCTACGTGATCGCGCAGTGGAAGTTCCGCGGCGCCAACCTGATCTTCTCGCTGATGCTGTTCGGCTGCTTCATCCCGTTCCAGGTGGTGTTGCTGCCGATGGCCCGGACACTGGGATTCATGGGCCTGGCGGGATCGATTCCCGGGCTGATCTTTGTCCACGTGATCTACGGGATCGGATTCACCACCCTGTTCTTCCGCAACTACTACGTCACCATTCCGGTCGAACTGGTCAAGGCGGCCAAGGTGGACGGCGCGGGTTTCTTCCGCATCTTCTGGTCCATCTTCATGCCGCTCAGCCTGCCCATCATGATGGTCACGGTGATCTGGCAGTTCACCCAGATCTGGAATGACTTCCTGTTCGGTGTGAGCTTCAGCCAGGCCGGAACGCAGCCCGTCACGGTGGCCCTGAACAACATCGTCAATTCGACCACGGGCGTGAAGGAATACAACGTGGATATGGCTGCGGCCATTATCGCGGCGCTCCCGACGCTGTTCGTCTATGCCGTCGCCGGCAAGTACTTCATCCGCGGGTTGACCGCGGGTGCCGTGAAGGGGTGATTCGATGGAAGCGATGCTGGAGATACGACGTCTCGACAAGAGGTACGATGCGGCGGAGATCCTGAAGGATATCAATGTGTCGGCGGAGCCGGGGAGCTTCCTGGTTCTGGTGGGCCCGTCCGGCTGCGGCAAGTCCACCCTGCTGAACTGCATAGCGGGGCTGGAACCGATTTCCGGGGGCACGATCCACATCGGTGGCCGCGACGTGACCCATCACAGCCCTAAGGATCGCAACATCGCCATGGTGTTTCAGTCCTACGCTCTCTACCCCACGATGAGTGTGGCCGGGAACATCACGTTCGGCATGAAGGTGCGCGGGGTGGACAAGACGACCCGGGCCAGAAAGCTGCGGGACGTCGCCCGGCAGCTTCAGATCGAACAGCTCCTTGACCGGCGGCCCAGCCAGCTCTCGGGCGGTCAACGTCAACGCGTGGCCATGGGCCGGGCGCTCGTGCGCGACCCCCAGCTGTTCCTGTTCGATGAGCCGCTCTCTAATCTCGACGCCAAGCTGCGGGTCGAGATGCGGCTGGAAATCAAGAAGCTGCACCACGACCTCGGCGCCACAATGGTCTATGTGACCCATGACCAGATCGAGGCCATGACACTCGCGACGAGGATCGTCGTCCTCAAGGATGGCGTCGTGCAGCAGGTCGGTTCGCCGGCCGAGATCTACGGGCGTCCGTCGAACCTGTTCGTCGCCGATTTCATGGGAAGCCCGGCGATGAATCTGATTCCGGCCAAGGCATGGCGCGAGGGCGCCGGCACAAGGATCCGGATCGAGCGAGCCGACGGGACGCCGGTCGAACTGATCGACACCGGCAACAGGGACCTGCCCGCGGACGTGATCCTCGGGTTGCGGCCCGAAGACATGGCGCAAGCGGGATTCCGTGCAGGCGAAGACGTTCAGGAAGTGGCGTGCCTGATCGACATGGTGGAACCGGCCGGAGCGGATACATATGTCGTGTTCTGGCTTGGCGGCAAGCAGGTCACGGCACGGCTTCATTCCGAAACCGCGGCCCGGCAGGGGTCAACCCTCGATCTGGCCTTCGATCTCGGCAAGGTCTCGTACTTCGCACCGGACACCGGTGAACGCCTGAACTGATGACAGGCGAGCCCCTCCTAATCGTGTGAACCATGCGTGACCGGGTGCTTCACCGCCGGCTCCGAACAGCGGCTCGAGGTCGAGCCGTTGTCTGGCGAGTCGGGCGCGCGTATCCGGGCCTCACCGTGTCCATCGCCTGGTCCGCAACCGTCCACCCGAATCGCCCGATCCAGGCTCCAGGCTGAGACCAGCGTCCTCTTCGAGCTCATCTCGGCGCGCTACGAGCGGCGATCCCTGCCGGTGTTGCCGGAGCATCGCGTATGGTGACCAAAGCGAACTCGGACGCCCCATCAACCGACAACCGAAGGTTTACAAGATCCTGCGGCCGCGCGACTCATGACCCTTCCGGATCGAAGAGCGGAATATCCATCGCGCGGGCCACATCGTTCATCCGCCGGTCGTAGCTCGCGAGCTCAACATCCTGGCCCTGATTGGCCAGATACGCGCACGATGCCATATGCAGGGCATCGATGGTCCGCAGCGGCGTCGGACCGGGAAAGGCGTCCAGCGCCCGTGCCAGAACCCGCGGGCTCAACTCCAGCAGCGCGACCCGTCTGCGCGAAAAGGGACTCCATCGCTGCCGCCGAGTTCCAACGTCCCAAGCTCCCACATGTCCGATCCCAAGCCGCCATTCTCCCGGAGCATCACCTTGCGCGGCCGGAGGTCGACGCCAAGGACGGGGTGCTCACCTCCGACATCACCTGGACCACGGGTCGGACGCCGTGTAGGTGCGCACCTCGTCCGCGCAGACCCATGAGCTGGCGGCGTCCGACGTGACGCGCCTGCGACTCGGCCTGGAGGGGAGATGGCGCATGGCACTTGAGGGCGGCGGATCGGTGACGCCGAAGCTGGAGACGGGAGCCCGCCATGACGGTGGCGATGCGGAGACCGGGTTCGGGGTGGAGATGGGCGGAGGTCTTGTGTGGAACGATCCGGGGCTGGGCCTTCAACTCGACCTGTCGGGCCGCCCGCTGGTGGCCCACGGCTCGGATGATCTGGAGGGCCGGGGCTTTGCGGCGTCGCTGAGGGGTCCCTCGCTGACGTTGCGTCAGGACTGGGGCGGCGAGGCGACAGGCGGTCTTGATCGCCTGTTCACGCCCGAGACCCTGGAGGACCGCACCGGGGGTGGCGAGGACGAGATCCGCTGGCAGGCGGATGCAGCCTGGGGGTTCCCTCTTTTCTCCGGTGACTTCACCGGCAGCCCGCAGGTTGGACTGGGTCTGGCCACGGGGTCGCGTGAATACAGTCTCGGGTGGCAGCTGACGCCTGGGGAGGGGGTGCTGGATCTCTCGTTTGGGCTGCAGGCGACGCGCCGGGAGAGCGACTGGGCGCCGGCGACGAACCTTCGCTGGTGAGGTATGCCGGAGCGGTGCTCGGGACGGGTTCACTCATGAGGACTGTGGGGGTCGGTGGCGTTGAGGGCCTGCCAGACTCGCAAGGGCGTGGCGGGCATGTCGAAGGAGGTGACGCCGGCGCCGGAGAGGGCATCGATGACGGCGTTGGTGATGGCGGCGGGAGCGGCAAAGGTGCCGACCTCGCCGACTCCCTTGGCGCCCAGGGAATTGACTGTCGCGCGGCAGGCGATGCGTTCCGAGACGAACGACGGGACGCTGTCCGCCCGGGGCATCGCGTAGTCCAGGAAACTGCCGGTCAGCAACTGGCCGGTGGCCGGATCGTAATGGACGGCCTCCATCAGCGCCTGGCCGGCGCCCTGCACGATGCCGCCATGAATCTGCCCCTCGACAATCAGCGGATTGATCTCGACACCGACATCGTCCACCGCGACATAACGTTGGAGTGTCACCACACCCGTCGCCGGGTCGATCTCCACTTCGGCGATGTGGGCGCCGAACGGCCAGGTGAAGTCCTCGGGATCATGAAATCCCGTCTCGTCGAGGCCGGGTTCCCGGTCGTCCTCGCCGAACCCCGCCGCCAGGTAGGCGGCGCGGGCGACGTCGCGGAAGGCAAGGGAACGGTCGGTTCCGGCGATGGTGAAGCGGCCGTCTTCCAGTGCGATGTCGTCCGCTGCCGCCTCCAGCATCCATGCGGCGATCTCCCGCGCCTTGGTCGTGACCCTGTCGCAGGCCAGGGTGATCGCCGGGCCGCAGACGACAGCCGAGCGTGAGGCGAAGGTGCCCATGCCCCGCTGCACCCGGCGGGTGTCGCCGAAGACCACCTCGATGGCCTCGAAGGGAAGTCCGGTGCGCTCGAACACCAGTTGCGAGAAGACCGTTTCGTGGCCCTGGCCATGATTGTGGGATCCGACATAGAGGGTTGCCGCCCCGGAAGGATGCACCTGGAGGCGTGCGCTCTCCCAGTTGCCGACCAGGGCGCCTGCCGCCAGATTGTCGGCCGAGGAACAGCCGCCGCAAGCCGCGGCATGGAGCGCGATCCCAAAACCCTTCAGACGCCCGCGGTGCTGTGCCTCGTCGCGACGTGCCTGGAATTCGGCCTGATCAGCGGCCTCGAGGGCGCGTTGCAGAAGCCTCGGCGCATCGGCGTCCTGCAGTGTCATGCCGAACGCCGTGGTGAAGGGCATGTGCCGCGGCTCGATCAGGTTGCGGCGCCGCAGGTCTGCGGCATCAACGCCAAGTTCGCGCGCCGCATGGTCGATGATGCGCTCGGTCATGTAGACGGCTTCCGAGCGTCCCGCCCCGCGGTAGGCGTCGATGGGCGCCGAATGGGTCATCACGGCGCGCACCCTGACAAGGGCCGAGGCGAAGCGATAGGGACCGGGAATGGAATAGGTGCAGTAGATGGTTGGCACCGCGTGGGCATGCTGACTGAGATAGGCCCCCATGTTGGCCGTGATCTCGATGTCGAGTGCGAGGAAGCGCATGTCCGTATCGAGGGCCATGCTGACCCGTGCAACATGATCGCGGGCTCCGGCATCTGCCTGGAAGGCCTCGTTTCTTTCCGAGGTCCAGATGATGTCGCGCTGCAGCCGCCGCGCCGCCCAGGCGAGCGCGATGTCTTCGGGATAGGCGTAGGACTTCATGCCGAATCCGCCGCCGACATCGCCGGCCACCACATCGACCCGTGTTTCCGGCATGGAAAGGGCGGCGGCGATGGACCGCTGCAGTTCATGGGGAAGCTGGTTTGAGGCGTGAAGGGTCAGCCGGTCTGTACCGGCGTCATAGCGCGCGATGGCAAGCCGCGGTTCCATGGGCATGGCCGTGATGCGCTGGTTGACGAGGTCGAGGCTCACCTGGTGCGCGGCGCCGGCGAAGGCCCGTGCCACCGCCCGGCCATCGCCATTGGTCCAGTCGAGACTGATGTTGGAGGGACAGGCGTCCCATACTGCCGGCGCCCCCGGAGCGGTTGCCTCTTCGAGCGTCGCCGCCGCCGGCATTTCATGGAAGTCGATGGCGAGGTTCTCGGCGCCGTCGCGGGCTGCAGCGTCACTGGTGGCGACCACCAGGGCGCAGGGCTGGCCGACAAAGCGGACCCGTCCGTCAGCCAGCGCATGCATGGCGGGAAAGAAGGAGGCGCTGCCGTCGGAGTTGGGCAGGCTCCAGGACGCCGAAAGGGGTGCGACACCGTCGGCCGCCATGTCGGCTGCCGTCAGCACCGCGACGACGCCAGGCTGGGCCAGCGCGTCATCCCGGCCGGTGATCGTCAGTGAAGCATGGGCCACGGGCGCGCGCACGAAGACGGCGGTGAGCAGGTCCGCCGGCGGACGATCACCGGTATAGCGGCCCCGGCCGGTCAGAAATCGCCTGTCTTCCCTGCGCAGACAGGAAGCGCCGATCGATTGGCGTGTCATGGTCCATCCCACATAGCGCGGCAGGAAGACAAAGGAAACCGAATCAACCTACCCCTGGTGCCTGAAGAACAGGAAGCGGACACTGTTTCATTCTTCGTGGCGGCACGTTCAGGGGAGGGTAGCGGCCGCAGCGGTTTCCTCGCCGATGTCGCCTTTGACGACGACCGGAGAGACGGCTGACACCGGCCAGCTGGTGGCTCCGGGGTTCATCAACGTTCGTACCCACGACGATTGTATGGTGCACGATGCCGACGCCATGATGCCCCGTTCGTTGTCGGCCTTCGGGGTAGCCGAACAGGCGAGCCAGCATCCCGATATCTGCAAAGGGTCGGGGAACGACCGCGACTAGATCGCTGCTGTGCCGCCTGTATGTTCATCCGCATCCACGCTTGGCGACAAAGTCCAGATAGGGTGCGAATGCCTCGTTCACGTCCGCCGGCGTGAGACCGTAGTCTTCCAGCTTGTACTCGTGCCGCGGCTCTTGTCGGCGTTGCTTGTCCTGGAGTGTGAGCCACTGCTGCATTTCGTTGACGGCGGTGGGCTCAAGAGGCCAGCCGAACCGTGCGCAGATCTTGCTGACGACCGCCATCGGGTCATCGACCAGATCGCCATAGCGGACATCGACCCAGCGCGCGTCGAGCGCCGGTCGGGACGCCCGAAACCGCATCGCGTCGTTCAGCATGCCGCTCATGAACGCCAACTGCTCGCCGCCGGTCTCGTGCGGCGGCCTGCGCTCTGTGGAAAAGCCTCGTATCCGCTCCACGATGCTGTTCCACGAGCCCATGAACTCGACAGGATCGCGATGGGTCTGGATGAAGAAGGCATCCGGGTATGTCTCCAGCAGCACCTCCAATTCCATGAGGTGGAAGGGCATTTTCAACAGCCAGTGCCGCTGTACGCCCGGCTCGCTCTTGCACCGTTGCCAGGTGAAGTGCTGCATGACGCGTCGGTGATGGGCGTAAGCGTTGCGTGATTCGGTGTCGGCCAGCCAACGGACATAGGCCGGCACATGGTACGCAGCCGCATAAATCCAGGTCGAGAATGTAAGCCAGAGAATCCACAAGTCCTCTTCGGGCTCGTCGACATCGGTACGGTGGACTCCGGCGAGAGTATCGACGACATCGGTCGCGCCCAACAGTTCTTGCGCATAGGCCCGACGGGGATCCTCGGCCGTGCCTGCCACGGTGGCATGTTTGCCGCCGGGCAGCACTGGCTCCGTCAACTCGTAGCGCCTCAATGCCCAGAAGCGGCTGTGGCGCGACAACAGGCGATGCAGGAAAGTTGTGCCAGTCCGGTTGATGCCGACGATGAAGACAGGCTGCGTGATCTGTTCCCGTTCGATCTCGGGGTGCTGGTGCCGTTCGCAGGCGAGCGCCGCGTTGCTGCGGAGTGCGTGAGTCAGTCCGTAGACGATGTGGCTGAGCCGCGTTTCCCGCAGTCCGGCCTCCGGTGATTTCAGCGCCTCCACGATGTGCCGGAGACCGGCGCGCATCCACTCAGGACAGGTTTGGTCGAGGGGTACGCCCATGCGCTCGGCGTATCGTTCGGCCTGTCCCATGAGACTGTCAAAGTCCAGGCAACCTTGAGGAAAGGGGTAGGGCCATTCGTCCCGATGACGCCTGATCCAGTCGTGAGAGCGTGCATGGCGGATCAGCAATGCGGGCCACCTTATCGGGTGAGGGCAGTCTTCCCGGATGGCGTGATCGCTCACCGGCAGCCCGCGGCGGCCCCTGTCCTCGCTGAACCAGTAAGGCGCAAAATGGTCGAGCAGCACCCACTGGCCGCGCAACGGAGACTTGTCGCCGAGGGCCTGGCACGAACGCCTGAAGGATGCGTAGGGAACGCTTTGCCAATAATAGCCCAGATCGGCGACCTCCAGGTCTTCGTAAGGCGGCTCCGGATCGCAGCAATGGTAGACGGTGAAGCGGCGGTCGGGGTTAAGCGAGATCGCCGCGCAGATCTCGCTGACAGTATCGACCGGTTCGGTATTCCGTTGAATGGAAAAGCCATGCGGTGCCTTTTGCACTTGGGTCGCCGCGGCGAACAGACGCGCAGCAAAGTCGTTCCCCCGCGTATATCCCGTGCTGGAGAGCCTCATCTGCGGAAGGCGAAAGATTGCGGCGGGCATGCCTGCCGCCTGCGCGAACAGCACGCCTTGCTCTGCCACCAGTTTACTCCACGGATACCCGATGGCGCCGAGCGGAAACGCCTTCTTCATGTCCGCGACATCGGGCGGCATCTGATCGTCGATGTGGTTGTGGTGGTGCTCTCCTCCAAAGTCGCAGAAATAGGCCGGAAAAACTCCCATCGTGGAGAAGTGGAACAGGTGCTTGAGGCGTGTGCTCAAACAAAGATCGAGCACGGAACGCAGGCCGAGCACATTCGTCTTGCGTATGTCGCCGTAGGACAGGACCAGGTCGACGTTGGCGCCAACGTGATAGACAGCGTCGATCCGCTGGCAGAGTTCGCCGAACGTGGACTCGTTCAGACCGAAGCGCTCCCGGGATATGTCCCCTGGGACCACCCGTATCCGCTCTTCGGGAGTGTCCTCCCGGATTTCCGCCTGCTCCAGCGTGTCCCGCAACCGCGCGAACCCGTGCTCGACACTCTTGGCACGGATCAGACAGTGCACAATCAGCCGGTCGTTCTGCCGCAGAAGCGCGCGCAGCACGAAACGCCCCACGAAACCGGTCGCCCCGGTCAGGAGAACTTCTCCGAAACCGGTTGGCGCCATGGCCCTGGCCGGTGTTTCGCGCGCCAGCGCGGCATGAACGACGCGGCGCAACTCATCCACGTCCCTCTGGCACTGCGGCGGCAGCCGGCCCATGAGAGGCGGTACCGGTCGGTCAGCTGGTCGCGGTTCGGCCATGCGGTCTCACCCCGGCATTCACAACGCCGTCACGGAGCCAACTCGGCTGCCGGCCAACCCGCACTACCGGAAGGGCGCGGCTGTCTCGCCGCTCGTTGGGGAACAGGGCACAGGCGGGAAATGATCCTCCGGAGGGCTGGCGAACGCGGAGGGCTTGCGGCGAACGCGGCGCTGCACCGCCAGTGGCGCGGCGCCGATCGAATCGCTTTCCTCCTCGGCCTCGGCCCCCTCATCTGTTGTCTTGCCGAAGACGATGGCGTGCGCCAGCGACTGACAAGAGGCTGTGGTCATCAGCTCCAGCGCGCTGGCCTGGAAGTTGAACTCGCTTTGAATGAACGCCCCCAACTCGGCGACCGAGATCGAATTCAGGCCGAAGCTGGAAAGAGGCTCCTCCAGGCCGCCTTCGTCGTGGCCACAGAGTTCGGCAACCTTTGTGGCGATCTGCGCCATGACGCCATCCATCGTCAGCCGCTCTTCGGAGCCGATCGCGAATGCATCCTGATTGCTCATCAGGCGTCCGGTGCGCATGTAGTCGGAGGAGTCGACGCCCCAGAGCCAGCGTTTGAAAAGTGCCGTGATCAGGTGGTCGCTGTCGCCCATCGTACGGAGCGCGTAGTCGAGGTTGGCGATCGCAAAATGGCTGCTCACGGGCGGCATGCCGGCCGCCTTCATCAGGCGCAGGATGCCAAGGTTGCGCGCGGCCATGCCCGCGTCGGCGACCGCCGCCAGGCTATAGGAAAGTGCCGTTAATCCTTGCTGGCGCCGGCAGGCAGCGAGGCCGTCCAGATACGCATTGGCCGCGCTGTAATTGATCTGACCCGGATTACCGAAAGTCGACGACGTGGAAGACACCATGACGAAGTGATCGAGCGCAAGGTCGGCCGTTGCCCGATGCAGATTGAGCGCGCCCTGCGCCTTGGGCGCGAACACCTGGGCGACGGACTCAGGCGACAGTTCCGCCAACAGGCGATCATCCAGAACGCCGGCGAGATGGAACACTCCCTTCAGCGGCCTCTTCACGTTGGCCACGCAGCGGCGCACGTCCCCCTCGTCTGACACGTCACCCGAAACGATGTCGATCTCGACCCCATCCCCTATGTCCGCAAGCGTCGTGGAGCGACGCAGCCAGGACTCGTTGCGGCGGCGTTCGGGGTCGCGGTCCATCAGAGTAAGGTGGCGGGCGCCAACCGTCACAAGGTAGGGCAGGAGCCGCTGGCCGAACCCGCCCAGGCCGCCGGTCACAAGATAGGTTCCCTCGGGATCCAGCAGCGGGCGGCGGTCGTCGATCGGAAAGTCCGGAACCGCTGACGCCGACGGTGCCTTGAGCACCAGTTTCCCCTGGTGCTGCCCTGATGTCATGAGCCGGAGCGCCTTCGCGTAGTCCCCGTAGGAGAAGACGGTGACCGGCAGAGGCGGCACCACACCGCGATCGAGCAGGTCGAGGCAGGCTTCGCAGAGTTCGCGCGAGAGGATGGGATCGTCGATCGTCAACCGGTCGAGGTCGAGGGCCACGAAACGCAGGTTCTTGCGAAAGACGCGGAGGCCGAGAGCGCTGTCGGCATAGATGTCGACCTTGCCGATCTCGCAATGCCAACCGCCCGCCCGCAAGGCCTCGAGGCAGAGTGAAACGTGACGGCCGGCCAGAGAGTTGAGTACAACATCGACGCCCTGCCCACCGGTCGCCTTCATCAGCCCCTCGTACCACGTCTCGCTGTGGGAATCGAACGCCGCCCGGACCCCCAGCGCGAGCAGTTGGCTGCGTTTGCTCTCGCTGCCTGCCGTTGCGTAGATCTCCGCACCCACATTCTTGGCGAGCGCAATGGCAGCCTGCCCGATGCCGCCCATGGCGGAGTGGATGAGGACGCGTTGCCCCTTGCGCAGCCGGGCCAGGTGAATCAGGGCGTAGTACGCGGTGACGTAGACCGACAGCGACGATGCGGCCTCCTCCATGCTGAGGCCGGCCGGCTTGCGGAAGACGCGGTGCTGGCCGACCACCGCGCGGTTGGCGATACACCCGCCGTCGACGAAGACCACCTCATCGCCGGGCTCGATCCCCTTCACCGCCATGCCGGCGCGGCGTACCACGCCGCTTGCCTCCATGCCGACCTCCCGGCCGAACGCGGAACGCTCGTAGGCCAATGCCGGAAGCAGCCCCAGCGTCACCATGACATCGCGGAAGTTGAGTGCTGCGGCCGCGACATCGATCTCCACGTGGTGTGGACCCGGCGGCGGCGGGTCGTACGTCTTCATCCGCAGGCCGCCGATCTGTCCCGCGTTGTCCAGGAACAACCGATAGGGCGGATCCTCGCCGGCGGGTACGCGCGGGTATTCATCGCGGTTGCTCACGACGCGCGGCACCCACAGCTGGCCCTCGCGCACAGCCAACTCGCGTTCGCGCAGGTCGTGCCGTGTGAGCCAAGCCAGGGTCTCCAGATCATCCGCGGTGCTCAAGTCCACAAGCCGGAGGTCGAGCCTGGCCTCATCGACGATCTCCATCGCCATGCTGCGCACGGCCCCCCAAAGCGCGCTCCCGCGCGCATCCTCCGCATCGAAGGTCGCCTTGCGGGTCGCCACGGTGACGCGGCACCGGCTCCTGGCCTCGTCGATTCTGTAAGGAACCAGTGACTGAACGAGGGCGACGAACTGCGAGACGGCCCTCTCGCCGGTCGGATCCTCCGGGAGCCAGTCGCAGAAAAAGTCGATCGCTTCCACGTCCGCCGCGTCCGGGTATGCCTCGGGCTCGAAGGGACCGTTCGACGACAGGGCCTCGCAGGGGATCGGATGAACCGCCGGATCGTCGAGCAAGGCTACCCAGGCTCCTGCCCAGCTCCGCGGCTCCCCAAACACCCAGCGCGGGCCTGTCGGCGATGACTCGCCCGCTTCGTCGGTGCGGGGCCAGGGCGCCCGCAGCAGAGTCTCCCGCCGACCCGCACGCAACGTGGTCCAGCCCGCTTCGGGTTCGACGATCGCGCCATCTTCGTGGGAGACAAGCGCCAGACCTCCCGCGACGGCCACCTCTCTCCAGAACAGCCAGTCGGCGGTTGTGAAAGCACCTTCACCGCCGTGGAGAAACAGGACCTCTGCCGCGCACCGCCGCAGCAGACCCTGGTCGAGCGCGGAGGCCTGGTGTGCGGCCGGATCGAGGCAGTCAAAGCGCAGCACGGCGTCTTGCGCATGGAAGGCATCGAAACATGCTCGTGCGCCCTCCTTGTCGTCGGTGACGAGCCAGAACTCGCCTTGTCCTTTGTCACGCGACAGTTGGTCGATGCAGCGGTGGAGTACGGTCTGCTCCGGTTCCCTGGATCCCGCGAACTCCAGCGCATGGCAGACGCGTACGTCACCGTCATCGCAGCGCCCGAGCGCTGCAAGAAGGGCGGAGGGCTCGATCTCGCCTTCGGGCAACCGCTCCGCAATCGTGCCGCCATTGGCCAGGAACTTGGGTTGCCAGACGATGCGATGCTTGCTTTGGGACTGGTCGACCCGCTTGGGATACGAAATGAAGGAGATGTACTTCTCGACATGAAGGCTGAGGGCGCCGGTTGCGTCGTCGTAGAAGTTCAACCGACCGGAAACCCACTCGCCGTTGGGAACGTCATACTGACCCTTGTCGTCGACTTCGTACCTCTTGCCGCCGGGATAGGTCAGTTGGCACACGAGGCGCGGCACTGTCGGGGCGCCAAGAAACGTCACGTTTTCGGCGCGCAGGGGAATCGCGAAACGATCCGCGCCGAGCATCAAATCGTAGAGAAACGACTGCAGTCCGCCGTCGATGAGGGGCGGAAAGCAAACATAGCCTTCATCTCTTGCGTCCGACCATAGCGCTCCGTCGACCCCGACATCCAGCAAGAGGCGGCCGGTCTCCCGCTCGCGCCTGAGTCTGCGAATGTTTCGAAAGTGGGGGCCGTACTGGTACGTATCTCCAAGAACCACCTCGAAACGTTCGTAGATCTCATCGTCGGCCGCGTAGCGAAGAGCCTCGTAGCGGGAGGCGTCGATATCCGCGAACGTGTCCGGTGCATCCAGCGCGGGCCGGGCTTCGATCAGGCGCACCCTTCCGCGGCAATGCAGTTCGCTCTTCGGGTCGACCTCGTATGGCAGCGTCGAAATCCGGAAGGTGTACGCGCCGGACGTGTTGGGGATCGGATACAAGGCTGTCTGCAGCCTGACGGGCGTCTTCGGGATGGGGCATGGCTGCAGGAACTCAAGCACGTCGAAATGAACCGGGACGCCGCCGAGGGCCTGGAGAATCAGTTCGATATAGCCGGCGGCCGGCATGATCGACGCATGATGAACGCGGTGCTCCGCCAGCCATGGGAAGGCTCTCTCGGACAGTCGCGCTTCGAACAGGAGATGGTCGCTGGGAATCCGGTGGCCGACCAGCGGGCCGTGCGCGTAGTCCCCCTGTTGCAGGAAGAACTCGTCGTCCAGTCTGTTGTCGACGGTCTTCTGCTCGTCCCTCGGATGTCCAGGCAACAGGTGGATGATGGGCTCGGGCCGGGGATACTGGGCGGCGAAGTCCAGTGTCACGCCGGCCCTGAAGAGGGCGCCCAGAACTTCGAGGAAGCTCGCGCCCGTATCGGTGTCCTTCACGAACGTTGGAATGACGGTGGGCGGCGATACCATGCCTTCCACGCACTGGGTGACGATCGGCTGAAGGGCCGAGTGTGGTGCGAGCTCCAGCACGACATCGGGCCGGTGGTCGCGCTTGACGGTCTCCATCGCCGCGGCGAAGCGGACCGGCTGGCGAATGTTCGACCACCAGTAGGCACTGTCGAACCGCTCTGTCTCGACACCTGTTACCGACGAGACAAAGGGCACGTCGACATCGAAAGTGCGACCGTCGAGGAAAGCGAGCGCTTCGATGGCATCGCCCTCGATCGCGTCCATCGCCCGGGAATGAAAAGCGATATTGCCCGGAATCAGGCGGTGCTGAAGGTTGCGCCGGTCCAGTTCCTCGATGATGGGATGAAGGTCGTCTTCGCGACCGCATATGACCGTGTTGGCCGGCGCGTTTTCGCAGGCGATCTCGACCACGACGGGCCGGTGGCCATCGATTCGAAAGGAAATCGCCAGCGCATCCAGCAGATCCTCCACGCCCGGCCGATCGAGGCCGATGGTCAACATGCGACCGGATCCCGCCACGCGCTGCTGCAAGGTGGCGCGATGGAACACCAGGCGTGTCGCATCGGCGAGCGAGAGCGCCCCCGAGGCATAAGCCGCAGCCACCTCGCCCGAGCTATGGCCGACCACGCAGTCGGGATAAACACCCCACGTCTTGAACAACTCCACCAGCGCGCACTGGATCATGAAGATAGCCGGCTGTGCCAGTTGAACCTCGTCGAGTTCCGCTTGCGGGGTCGCGAAGGATGCCTCCCGCAAGGAGGTGTCCGCGTGTTCCCGCCAGTGCCCCTCAATGGCGTCGACGGCACGGCGGAAGACGGGGTGAGACTCGTAGAGATCGCGGCCGCAACCGGCCCACTGCGTCCCCTGCCCGGAGAACACCATGACCAGCCGCCGCTCGCCCTCCTCCGCGGTGCCGATGGAAGCGCCCTCTTCCGCGAACCCGTCCAGCGCATCAGCCAGATCGGGGAGGCTGCGTACCGCGAACGCCGTTCTCGCAGCGAAATGCGTGCGTCGGCGGCTGAGATTGCCGGCAACCGCATACAGATCCAACGGTTGTGCGTCGAGCGTCTCCCGCAAACGTCGCGCGTTTTCCACGAGCGCATGGGGCGTGCGCGCCGAGAGCGGGACCATGAAGCCCGCATCGGGCGCCAGAGGTACCGACCAGAGCCCGGGCCGCGAAGGCCGGTACTCGCGCACCACGCAGTGCCCGTTGGCGCCGCCGAAGCCGAACGAATTGATGCCCATGACGACCGGATGCTCAGGAAACGGCTCGCACTCCGTCTGCACCCGCATCGGGCAAGAGTCGAAGTCAACCTCCGGATTCGGCACCTGAAAACTCTTCGAAACCGGTGCAAAAGTGCGTCGCCGCATCATCAGGACGACCTTGAGCAGGGCGCAGTGAAATGCGGCGGCCTCCATGTGCCCGACATTGCTCTTGACGCTGGAAACCCGTAGCGGGGCCCCGCGCTTGAAACCGCCGAATGCCTCCGCGATGGCGTTGCCCTCGATGGGGTCCCCGACGGCGGTTCCGGTGGCGTGTGCCTCGACGTAGTCGACTTCGCATGACGTCCGGCCGGCGCGGGCCACGGCCTCGCGCATCAGCAGGACCTGGGAATGGCGGGTCGGTGCGCTGATGTACCGGCCCGGTGCCAGTCCCGCAGTGCCGTCGGCCGTACCGGCCGCGTTCACCGTCGTCGCCTCGATCACCGCGTAGATGGGGTCTCCCTCCCGCTCGGCGGTCGCCAGGGGCTTGACGGCGAATACGAACGATCCCTCGGAGCGCATGTAGCCATTGGCTTGCGCATCGAATGAGTGGCAGGTGCCGTCCGGGCTGATGACTCCCATGAGATTGAAGCCGCTGCTCATCCGGGCGCTGCCCAGGTATGTGACAGCGCCGACGAGCGCCTGGTCGCAATCGCCGCATGCGAGTGCGTTCATCGCTGCATGAAGGGCGGTCAGGCCGGCGGAACAGGCCGTGCAATACGTGGCGGACGAACCCATGAGGTTGAAGTGGTAGGAGATTCGATTGGCCAGCATTGCGAGGCTGATGCCAGACACGGAATTCTCGGTCACGCCATGCTGTGGCCGCCAGTTGGACACGGCCGGAACCTGCGAACCGATAAAGACTCCGGTGGGGCTGTTGCGCAGCGAGTGGAGGTCCCAGCCGACATGTTCGATGGCTTCCCACGCGCAATTGAGCAACATCCTGACCTGCGGTTCGGTCTGCCTCAATTCGTTGTGGGACATGCCGAAGAACGCGCGGTCGAAAAGCAGTTCGTCGTCGTCGCGAATCAGCCCCTCGTAAGGGCTTGCAAGCCGCCCGGGCCCGGAAAACTCCCCGATGGGCAGATGACCTCTTCCGTAGCGATCGGCGATCGGTTCCTGGACGATCTCTCGTTCGGTCAGCAGGGTCCAGAAGTCGGCATCCGACTGAATGCCACCGGGCAAGCGATGGCTGTAGCCGACGATGGCAACGTCGTTGTTCTTGCTCGGCAAAGTCATGGCGCAATTCGATGAATCATCAAGGGGACAACTGTCCTGCGACGGACGGCCAATCGTCTGCCATCTGTCATGACACAATCAAGATTCGACATCCCTGTCGTCCGCACGCACGAGAACAATCCGAAGGGCAAGCGTGTGCGCAATCTAGCGCGAACGCGGTTTGTCGTCCATGAGATCCGTGCCGCGGATGCGTGTTCAAGGGGGCCGCACAACGTTCCAACGTAACCGGCGTCGCCTCGGCCGACGGCCTGCGCAGTCCACCTCCGAACCGGATCACCGAACTGTTCATGAAGGTGTGCTCGTCTCGGGCCGTGTCGTCGACACGGATCGTACCCGAATGGTCCGCCAGGATGTATCACGCATCATGAACCGTGTGACCTACGCGGTCGTCGAGGAAATCGTCTGCTTGGCCGTCGGACAAAGGCCCATGGACGAGGCCGTTGTCTGGACCCGAACGGAAGGCTCTCAACCGGGAGTCTACTCCCGCAAAGAGGATGCACGGGCCTTCTACCGTCGCCCCGGCTACGGAGAACTCGTCCATACGCCGCATCTCGACATTTCGTAATGTCACCTGTCCTCGCGCGCCCACCATCGAGGTCGCCGCGCTGTTCAATCTGCTCAGGCGCGACACGCTCTAGTAATCACTCAAGCCACCAAGAAATGCTATCTTTTGACTTCTCTCCATCCATGAGGACTGAACTGCATTCTGCATGAATTTCTTGATTTCGTTATCGGAAAAACCACCGGAAGCTTGTGCCGAGGCAAGCGTGGACGTCAACCAGCCGCTCCCCAGTTGTACAGGGTCGTCCGAATTCAACGAGATGAGAACTCCCATGTCCAGCATTCCCCGAATACATTCCATTGTCTTGTCTGGACAAGAGCCCCCTGCGGAATAGAATGTGGGACATGCCGCCATGCCGACACCTCTTTCGAGAATATCCCGGCACAGTGATTCATCAAAGTATGCATCCAGTCCATGATCCAGTCGTTCGACTCTCAGGAGATCAAGGCAATCTCGAATATGATTCAGTGAATTTGGCTGGTGTACATCACAATGTGAAGTCAGATGATATCCTTGCGCACGCGCCAGATCAAACAATGGCAGGAATTTGCGGGGGAAATTGGTGACCTCAAAGTTGTCCAGGCCGACAGCCACAATATCCTCACGGTACTTTCTTGCATTGGACAATGTTTCGACAGCAGACTCGAGCGAGAAATCTCGTTGCAAATTCATGATCCACTGAGATCTGATGTGAAAATGCTCAAGAGCATCATCCCTGGCTTGACATAACGCCTCCATGCAACCCTCAAATGGAATGCCTTGCCGTACAGCCTGCTGAGGGTCGAACATGATCTCCGCGTACTGAATGTTCTCCTGCCTGGCGCGAGAGTAGAATGACATTGCTATTTCGTAATAGTCTGTGTCTCTCCTGAGTGCACCGCGAGATGCGTCAAGGCACTCCAGGAAACTTCTCAGGCTCTCGGTATCACTCTTCTTCTGCGAGTTCTGCAAGGCAAGAATGTCGTCAGGTGTCTCATACGGGAGTTCGATGCCATTTCTGTCTGCAATATCGAATAACAGTTGGCCTTCGATTGTTCCCTCAATATGGATGTGCAGCTCGATTTTGGGCATGCCCAGAAGATATTCGGATATGATCATCTTGCGCCGATCTCTCGATAGTCGAATCAATTCACATTGCCAATGCAATTGAATTGACTTGCAATGGAGCGTCACGTCCGCGCCATGTGAAACAGTACCTTCAGAGTTCAATCCAGACATTCCCGGGGTTCACTTCTCGAGCCTGGTGCACTGCAATTCCATGAACGTCCGGGACGTGATGTCGAGAATTACTGATCCAAAATGGACAGACAAGTAATCCGCTGTCCTGGAGCGGACCCTGGGCGTCAGACATGATAAAGCAGCGCTTTTCAACGTCAAATACTCCTGGTGCCTCCGGTCACCTTTGGTTGAATAACGGGTTGTAGGGAGTCGATTCATTCCAAGGTTCTTCCGCCATCATGACGAAGAACGCCCAAAGACGAATGGAGGAGCGCCGACTTCATCAGAATCGCACGCGCCAGGCGGCAGACCAGAACCCAAGACTGAAACACCATCTCGACGACCGGGCTATGCCACGGAACAGACCATGGTGGGAAGCGTTCCCGGGTTCGGGATCGCCGGCTATGACGAGACGACATGCCAGGCCTTCTCGACCCACCGTGCGGAAGCGATGAGGTGGGCGAGGGAGCGCAACCTCGATGAATGTTCAGCAACCGTCATGCAGCAGGCGGTGCTCTTTACCCGCAAGCGCTAAGGACGAGCCGTCGCGAGAGGAGCTCATCGACATCTGGAAGGCTCGTATGGCGAAACTGGAGCCCAGAAAACGGCGCGTCCTCCACGGTCGGCCAAAGTTCCACACGCGGCTCGACTGGGAGCGCTATCATCCGAGCCGCCGGGATGCCACCACCCGGCAATCCCCGTCGGTCCGCCATGCGGCGGAACACCTCAAGGAGCGGCGCGCGCCCTCGTCCTGGCCCCGGGCCAGTGGACCCTGCCGGAGATCGATTGGCGTGTCATGGCGCATCCAGTACAGCGCGCCAGGATGACAAGGGGAACCAAGTCGACCTACCCTTGGCTCCTGAAGACTAAGGAAGCAGGCGCCATGACCGGACATGGTCTCATTCTTCGCGGTGGCACGGTCATGGACGGGAGCGGTCGCAGCGGCTTCCTCGCCGATGTCGCCGTTGACGATGACCGGATTGCCGCAGTCGGAGACCTGTCCGGAAAGACGGCTGACACCGACATCGACGCCACCGGCCAGGTGGTGGCGCCCGGGTTCATCGATGTTCATACCCACGACGATCGCATGCTGCGCGATGCCGGCGACATGACGCCCAAGGTGAGCCAGGGCGTGACGACCGTGGTTGCCGGCAACTGCGGTATCTCGCTGGCGCCCCTGGTGGCCGGTGAGCGTCCCATGTCGCCCTTCGATCTTCTCGGTCTCGAGGGCGACTTTCGCTACCCCACCTTCCAGGCGCTGGTGGACGAGCTTCGACGCAAACCGCCGGCGTCCAACGCCGCCTTTCTGGTCGGCCATGCAACCCTGCGCCTTGCCGCCATGGATGATGTCCTGCGTCCCGCCACCGGTCCCGAAATCGAGACCATGAAAGAAGCGGTTGATGAAGCGATGGCGGCGGGCGCCATCGGTCTCTCGACGGGGCTCGAATATCCGCCGGCGCGTTGTTGCGAGACGGCGGAGGTGGTCGAACTTGCGTCCAGGGTGGCAGCGGTCGGCGGCGTCTATGCCACCCACATGAGAAGCTATGCCGACAAGGCGAGGGAGGCCTTCGACGAGGCCGTCCACATTGGCCAGAAGGCGGATATCCCGGTCATTGTCTCGCACTTCCACTGTCACGAGCCCGACAATCCGGGATTGGCCGGTGAAGCGCTCGACTGGTTTGAAGGAAGCCGCCGACAAGGCGTGCGGATCATCGCCGATGCCTACCCCTATGAGGCTTCGAGCACGTCGATCCTGCCGGAGTTCGTCGAACGCCGTACCCGGGTGCTGGTCACCTGGTCGAAGCCGTATCCAGCCATGGGCGGCCGCTATCTCGCCGAGATCGCAGACGACTGGGAAGTCGACGCGCTGACCGCTGCACGCCGTCTTGCACCGGGTGGAGCGATCTACTTCGGGCGCGACGAGCGCAATGTCGAACGCCTCATGGCCCATCCCGACATTCTCATCGGCTCGGACGGCATTCCCCTGGCGCCACACCCCCACCCACGGTTGTGGGGCACCTTCCCGCATGTCCTGGGTCACTATGTCCGGGAACTCGGCATGACCGGCCTCGAAGCCGCCATTCACCGCATGACCGGCGCCTCGGCCGAATGGTTCGGCCTTGAGGGACGTGGCCGCGTGGTTGCCGGCGCCTGGGCCGATCTCGTGGTCTTCGACCCGGCCGCCATCGCCGCCCGGGCGACCTACATGGATCCCGAGCAGCCCTCGGCCGGGATCGGGCATGTCTTCGTCAACGGAATCGAGGTGTGGGGTGATGACGGCCACACCGGCGCTCGTCCCGGCCGCATTGTCGGCCGCGGCAGAACGGGAGGACAGTAACCATGACACGGATCGTCTCACGATTTCCCAAGCGGGTGACGAAACATGACACCGTGTGGATCCCCATGCCTGACGGGGTGAAACTCGCTGCCACGATCTGGCTCCCCGATGATGCCGACGACCATCCGGTGCCCGCCGTCCTCGAGTTCATTCCCTACAGGCGGCGCGACTTCACGGCGGCCGGGGACTCACTCCACCATCACTGGCTGGCCGGTCACGGCTACGCGGCGGTGCGTTGCGATGTGCGTGGCAACGGCGATTCGGAAGGCCTCTTCGACGACGAGTACTCGCCGCAGGAACTCGACGACGGATACCACGTTCTGGCATGGCTGGCGGCCCAGCCCTGGTGCACCGGCGCAACAGGCATGATGGGAATCAGCTGGGGCGGCTTCAACTGCCTGCAGGTGGCGGCCCTGAGACCCCCTTCGCTGAAGGCCGTCTACTCCGTCGCCTCGACGGACGATCGCTATACGGACGACATCCATTTCATGGGCGGCTGTCTGCTCAACGACAACCTCAACTGGGGGACCACCATGACGACCTTCGCCATGCGTCCGCCCGATCCCGCTGTCGTGGGCGCGGACTGGCGCCGCATCTGGCTCGAGCGCCTCGACAATGCGCCGAACCTGGTGGCGACATGGCTGCGCCACCAGAGGAGAGACGGGCAGTGGAAGCACGGCTCCGTCATCGAGGACTACGATGCCATCGAGGCCGCCGTCTACATGGTCGGCGGCTGGGCCGACGGCTACACCAACGCCATCTTTCGCGTGGCGGGCGGCCTGAAGGCGCCGTTCCGCGGCCTTGTCGGTCCGTGGACCCACGCCTACCCCTGGAAGGCGAAACCAGGCCCGGAGATTGACGGTCTGAAGGACCTTGTCCGCTGGTGGGACCACTGGCTCAAGGGGATCGACAGCGGCATGATGGATGAACCGCGCCTGCGCTGCTGGATGCAGGAGCCGGTGGTGCCGCAGACCTCATACGATCATCGACCCGGCCGCTGGGTGGCGGCCGACGCCTGGCCGGATCCTGCCATCACCGGCAGGGCATTCCATCTCGCCCGAAACGGCCTGACAACGCGCCCCGGCCGCCCCGAAACGCTTGTGTGTGCCTCGGAAGTTCTCGCCGGCATCACCCATGGCGACTGGTGCCCCTATGGTTTCGATGCCGAAATGCCGTCGGATCAGCGCGAGGAGGACGGTCGCAGCCTCGCCTTCGACTCTCCAGTCCTCGGACGGCGCATGGAGATACTTGGAGCGCCGGTCGTCGACCTCGAGGTCTCCTGCGATTCGCCACAGGCGCAACTTTACGTGCGGCTCTGCGACGTGGCGCCGGACGGGGCCTCGACACGTGTGACCTTCGGGGTGCTCAACCTGTCGCATCGCAAAGGCCACGAGGCGCCCGAGCCGCTGGAACCCGGCGCCACCACAAGGGTCCGCATCCAGCTTAACGACTGTGGCCATGTCTTTGCCTCGGGCCACCGCATCCGCCTTGCCATCGCGACAGGTTCATGGCCCCTGGTGTGGCCGTCGCCGGCGCCCGCGGCCGTCTCGATTGTCACCGCGTCAAGCACGTGCACACTGCCGGTAAGGCGGCGGCGGGCATCCGACAGGCAGCTGCCGCCCCTGGGCCGGGGCGCGACCGCACCGCCTCTGGCGACGACGACGATGAAGCCCTACCACCGGTCCCGCACCATGGCCCGCGACTACGTCTCGGGCGAGACCCGTATCGTCATGGTGAAGGACCGCGGCCACATCCGCATCGAGGGAACCGGCACCGAGTATTCCGGTGGCGGCCGCGAGACCTATGTCATCAGGGATGGCGACCCGCTGTCGGCGCGGGCCCGGGTCGACTACGCCATCACGCTGGCGAGAGAGCCCGACTGGCGGACACGGCTTGACACTCGCTTCGTTCTCACGGCCACCGCAGAGAGTTTCCTCCTGTCAGCCCATGCGGAAGCCCATGATGGCGACGAACGCATCTGGTCGAAGAGCTGGGAGGACACGATTCCGCGCGATGGCGTGTGACCTTGATCACACCGCATCACGCGTCACGGCAACGCTGAGCGGCTTCCACACGGTGGAAGCCGCTCAGTATCAGGTATCAGGCTTCAGACCACGCAAAGGACTGAAGTTGCCAGATGTAGCCGTTCGGCGTGATCACCGGGTCAAGGCCTTCCCGGTAGAGAACGCCCCTGGGCGGGAACATCAGCCAGACGTAGGCGCCGGTATCTTCCATGATTTCCTGCATGCGGATGTACATGTCGTGGCGCTTTGCGGTGTCTATCTCCGCCAGTCCCGCAGCATAGAGTTCATCGAACTCCGGATCGGACCAGCGTTCCCAGTTCCACACACCGACCTGGTCGGAAATGAACCACTGGGCCATCTGACTGGGATCGGGAGAGTCGAGGTAGGCCATGATCCAGAGTTCCAGATCCTTCCACTCGTCACCCTCTGCCTCGAGGCCCAGGTTCCAGAACGGTCCGGCGTCCACGGGCACGACCTCAACCTCGATCCCGATTTCCGCAAGATTGGACTGGATGATGGTGGCCGCCGCAAGCCGGTCCTGAAGGTTCATCGTCTTCAGCGTCACCTTCAGTCCCTCGGCGCCGGCCTCGGCCATCAGCGCGCGGGCGGCATCGAGATCCTGCTTCATGAACTTGCCTTCGGTGCGATGGCCAGTCAGGCCCGGAGGCACAATTCCGTAGGCCCGCGTGCCGACTCCGGCCCAGGCGCCTTCCAGAACCGTGTCGACATCAACCGCATGCTGGATTGCCCTGCGCACACGGATGTCCTGAAGATTGGGATGGTCGACATTGAGGCCCATCCAGTACCACTGGGTTCCCGGAAACGCCCGCAGGATTCCGCCCTCGGGAGGGCTCTCCAGCAAGCGCGGAATGGCATCGGTCGCCACGAGAGTGATGTCGATCTCGCCAGCCTCAAAGGCGATCTCGGCGGTCTTCTCTTCGGCGATGATGATCAGCTGCACGTTCTCGATGGCAGGCGGCGTTCCACCCCAGTTCGGATTGGGTTCCAGGCTGATACTTTGCTTCAGGACCCATTCGGAGACCCGATAGGGACCGCAGTAGAAGTTGAAGAGTCCGTCAAACTTGCCGCCGACCGACTCGACCGCAACCTTCGAGAGGATGGAGCCGGTTCCGTCACACAGCCAGGTCAGCCAGATGGGCGCGAAGGGCTGATTGAGGTGAATGGTCCCCGTATGACTTCCGGTGACTTCGACATGGTCCAGCGAGACCGCCTTGTCCTTCCACTCCGAGACCTGCATGCGTTCAAGCGAGTACTTCACATCTTCGGCATTGAGTTCGCCGATCACCTCGTGAGAGGTGCCGTCGTACCACATGATGCCCTTCTTCAGCTCGAACATGATGGTTTGCGGGTCTGGCTGGTCGAGGCTTTCCACAAATTCGCTCGGTTCCCAATCCCACGAGGTCAGGCTGTTCGTGTACTTTGCCAGGCGCGCCATGCAGGCGTACTGCAAGAACATCTCATAGCCGCCGATCATGTAACCGGGATCGGTTGACGAGACCGTCCTGTCGGCGCGAACCCGCAAGGGCCGGCCTGATTGGGCCCAGGCGCTCGATGGATCGAGCAAGTGGTCAACAAAGCCGGCAGCAGCCACCGAGGCGGCCGATGCCTGCAGCATGTTGCGCCGGGACAGTGTGGGTGAATTCATTGTTGTGCCTCCCTGCACTCTTGAAACAATGGCGCGTGATCGTTTCAGGATAGCCGGATGCGGTCAAGCTGCGCGGCGAACAGTCATGAAGTTCGAATCGTTCCCCACTACCGTGCGGGATCGTGTCAACACCGCGCTGACGGTCGCCACCGAGGGCGGCAAGACGGATGTCGCGAAGCCGCTGAAGGGCTTCGGGACGGGTGTCCCGGAGATCGCCGTCCGGTACAGGACCGACTGTGGGTGTTCCACGCGTTCCGGAGGAAGTCGAAGACGGGGATCAAGACGCCGAAGGCCGAAGTCGACTTGATCGGTAGCCGGCTGGCGCAACCGAGAAGGAAGATGATGCCATCGTATCCGGATGCCTTTTCCGGAAAGCAACCCTGGTGGCACTCTGAACCTCATGGAAAAGGTCAAGATCAAGGCGTCGGGATGCTTCCGGAACCAGCTGTTATCCGAAGCCTGGCGCCGGATCTCAAGCTATCTCAGTTCCATGGCAACACTCCCTTCGTCGCCATCGAGACCGCTCTCGCCGGAAACGCCGCCGACATGATCAAGCTGCGCTACCCTTGGCCAGCACCCGGCAAGGGGTGAGCGGTTATCTTGCGCCGAGTGTTTCTCGATCCGGGTATCCGCATCGCTCCTGACCGATCGAGGCCTTTCACGCCCGGCTTGCAGTTGTGAAAATTCGAACATCAGGTTCGAATTATCGCAGTTCTTGTGCTACGGTTCCTTCATGCACCACCTTCCTCGTCCCCGGGAACTGGAGGCCGTCAGGGCGGGCCTGCGCCGTGCGCCTGTCACGGCGCTTCTGGGCCCCCGCCAGTGCGGCAAGACGACGTTGGCGCGAGAACTGAAGGCGGAGCATTTCTTCGACCTCGAGGATCCGAGGAGCCTGGTCCGGCTGGACGAACCACAAACGGCCCTGGAGGGGTTGACCGGCACGGTCGTGATCGACGAGGTGCAGCGCAAGCCTGATCTCTTTCCCTTGCTGCGTGTCCTTGCGGATCGCCGCCAGGCTGCGCGATACCTGCTGCTTGGCAGCGCCTCGCCGAACCTGGTGAGGGAGGTCTCCGAGAGCCTTGCCGGTCGGATTGCGTATCACGATCTTGGCCCGTTGACGCTCGACGAGACCGGCGTTGGCGAATGGCGCCGGCTGTGGCTCCGAGGCGGGTTTCCCCGGAGCTATCTGGCCGGCGACGATACGGAATCCGCCCTGTGGCGCGACGACTTCATTCGCAGTCACCTGGAGCGTGACATTCCAGCCCTTGGCATCTTCGTTCCGACGGAGACCCTGCGGCGATTCTGGGTGATGCTCAGTCACTATCACGGACAGCTGCTGAACTTCTCCGAGCTTGGTCGGTCGTTCGGCGTTTCCGACCATACCGTTCGGCGTTATCTCGAGATCCTGAGCGGAATCTACGTGATCAGGCTGCTGCCCCCATGGTACGCGAACGTCGGCAAGCGTCTGGTCAAGGCGCCCAAGCTCTACGTCCGCGACAGCGGTCTTCTTCACTCTCTGCACGCCATAGGCACACCCCGACAGCTGGAGTCCCACCCGAAGCTCGGTGCATCATGGGAAGGCTTCGCCATGGAGCAGGCCATCCGTTTGATGGGCGTGTCCAGTCCATATTTCTGGCGCACCCACACCGGCGCAGAACTTGACCTGGTCTGGCAGGCCCGTGGAGTGCTGTGGGGAATGGAGTTCAAGTACCAGGATGCGCCCGCAATGACGAGAAGCACTCATGCGGTGTTGCGCGACCTGCCGATTCAGCACCTGTGGATTGTCTATCCCGGCCCCGAGGGTTATCGGCTCGAAGACAGGGTGACCGTACTGCCCGTCACCGGAATTCCCGACATGGCGTCCGACTTTCACACGAACACGCGCACCGGTTCCCCGAAGACCTGAGTGTTGCCTGTTGTTCAAGCCGATGGCGTTTTCGCTCGCCTGCACGGTTGATCGGGCGTGTTTGCAACTGGCCGTTCAGCCTTATGTTGACTTCTATGCGGCCAGCTTCCAGCGCCGTTCGGCCTGATCGTTTGACCTCCTCGCCTTCTTGTCAGTCGTGAGCGCGAAGTTCATCTCCTGGACATGATCGATCCTGCCCTCCAGATCGGCGATTCGCCTCAATCGATTTCGGATGCTGTCTGCGGACTGTGTTGCCTGTTCCATGCAGAGAAGTCGGACCAAGGCCTCTGCAGCCTTCGGCATGCCTGACTTTTCCTTCTCCCAGCGATGTACGGTTTGCTCACTCAAGCCCAGCAGATGTGCAAGCGTCGCTTGGGACACGAGCAACTCCCGACGCAAGAAGCGCACTTCCTTTCCGCTCAGGTCCTTCTTGTGGCGGCACAGGTGTTCACCAATGGCCCGGTGAAGCCTGTCGACGTCCCTGATGGCAATGCTTGTACCACGCGCAGACCTGATTCTCTCGTATCCGTTCATCAGGTACACGTCGTCCAAGCCGCACTCCAAGTAATGGTATCTCTCGTCGTTCATGTTCTCCCCCCTGGCTGTTTGCGTCTGCCATGCAGTGTTTCACTCGATGTGTTCAGCGCATGCCGCCACGATGACGTGAAAGCGTCGACCAGCGACCTTATCGACGCATCCTGATCCGCCGATCTCCGTACTCGTCCAGATTGGGGGGCCGATCGCCCTTCCGCGCCGTAACACCTGCAAGACCGACCTCATGTCGAGATCCCGCTTCACCAGGGGGTTCGCCCCCATGGACACTGGAACTGTCTGCCAAAGAAGGCGCATGCACACGTTCCGCCAATTGATTCGCGGATGGAGATTCCCTTCCTTCCCTGGGGAAGGGGATCTGCGACGCGCCTGTCATCACCTGTCAATGTGATAGGTTGGGGCGGGTTGTCAAGGAGACGTCCGGTTGACGGCGAACGGTGCGTTCCTCAGACAAGACGGGGGTTTTCCGGGCCTTTCGATGGCGGACTTGAACCCGCATGATTCGTTCGCCATCAGCGGGCCCGCACGCCTGCCGGGCGGGTCGTTGCCGGGTCGTGACGGACCTACCACTTGGCGACAAGCGGGGTTCCGGCGTCAGGAGCGGCGGGGAAGGACGCGGTCAGGGCTTCGGCAAGGCAATCCCGGCGGGCATGGTGGGCCGGATCGTGGAAGAGATTGTGGTGTTCGCCGGGATCGGCCGCGAGATCGAAGAGTTCGCCCCAGTCGGCCTTGCCCCGGGGATAGAGAGTGAGGCGCCAGTCATCGGTGACGATGGAATGGTTGTAGACGCGGCTATCGATGCGTGGATGGAACTCGAGGAAGCGTGCGCTGCGGTCGAGGGGACGGTCCTCGAGGAGAGGCTTCAGCGACATGCCGTCGAGACCGGACGGTACGGCGATACCGGCGACGTCGAGCAGTGTCGGCATGATGTCGAGATGGCTTGATGGCGCCATGGTGCTGCGGCCCGCAGGAACACCCGGACCCGCCATGATGAAGCTCGTCCGGACAAGATCGCGCCAGGGCGGCGGTCCCTTGTGCAACAAGCCGTGGTGACCGAGAAACTCGCCGTGATCGGAGGTGAAGATGACCACCGTGTCGTCAGCGAAACCGAGCCTGGCGAGGGCGGCCAGGACCCGGCCGAAGGCGTGATCCACCTGGGATTCCATGCCCCGCGTCAGGCCGATCGCCCGCCCGAGGCTGGCATCCGAGATTCCTGAAGCAAGCGTCATGCCGCCCTGCTCCACGGCCGGGGCCGCGTTGTCGATCCAGTTGGTCGCAAGGTGCTGGCGGATGTAGTCGGGCATCCTCTGGAGTTCATCGCGATTGCGTGCGGGGAGAGGACCGGAATCGTGGAGGTCCGCCCACGGCCGTGGCGGACTGAAGGGATGATGGGGATCGGGGGTCGAGACGAACGCCATGAACGGTGGTCTTGCGCGCTCCAGAAAGGAGATGGCCCGGTCGGCGATCCACGTGTTGTAGTGAAGGGCGTCCGGCACCGCTGATACCCAGGCCTCGGCGAGATCGTCAGGTGGGCTCTCGAGAGCCGCGGCGGGTCCGAAGAGCGGCACGGCCCGGGGGTGTTCCTTCTTCAGCCAGGCGGCGTAGTGGCCGCCTTCGGTGACGAGCAGGGACTCGCCGATCACGAAATCCACGGTGCGGTAACCGAAATAGGGTCCGGCCCAGTCCTGGTGGCGGTCCGACTCCCAGAAGGCGACTGATTCGGGATAGCCGCAGTCCCTGTCGGCGAGAATCGGTTGCAGGTGGAGCTTGCCCACCGCGTGGGTATCGTAGCCGGCTCCTGCGAGAAGGGCCGGCAGGAGGTGGAGACCGTGTTTCAGAGTGCGCCCGTTGGTCGTCATGCCATGATGCCGGGGATAGAGGCCGGTGATCATGGTGCCGCGGCTCGGACAGCAGATCTGGTTGGGAGTCAGGTGATTGTCGAAACGCAGGCCGCGTGCTGCCAGGGCATCGAGGTGGGGAGTGGATGCGCTCGCCTGACCATAGCATCCCAGACTGTCGGCACGTTGCTGGTCGGTGCACAGGAAGAGAATGTTCGCAGGCATCGGCCCGGTCTCAGTAGGGTCCAGGCACGATCCCTGATCCGTCGGCAAACCGTTCCGGGCGGAACCGCTGAAGATCGTGACCGGGACTGCGGCCGGTGACGAGATCAGCCATGATTCGCCCGATGGCAGGGCCGATGCCGAAACCGTGGCCGCTGAAGCCGGTGACCACGAAGAGCCCCGGTATGGGCAGTTCCCCGAGAACGGGTACGGCGTCAGGCGTGACGTCGATCATGCCGGCCCAGGCCTCGGCGAGTCCGGCCCTTGCGAGGGCCGGCGCCCGCCGGGGCAGACGCTCCTCGAGGCGACGGATGACAAGAGGTGATGGCGGCGGATTGAGAACGCGCTGGCGTTCGTAGGGAGACTCCTCGTCCGCCGACCAGCGCCGGGCCAGACCCCAGCTCCCCGGATAGCCGGCGGGGGCAGCCGGGCGCAACCTGACGTCGCGGGCGGACTTGCGGAGCAGGGGCACAAACCGCAAGGCATGCCGGAAGGACGGCGGTCCGACGTAGTGTTCGGCGACATCGCCGGTGGAGACCGTGTAACCGCCGTCGGCACGTCGCCGTGTCGCCAGCCCGGGAATCGACATGTTGAGCGGCAGGACGTCGTCGCACGGTGCGGTCCGTGCCGCTGTGGAGCGCACCACGAGCTGCGCCAGGTCGATGCCGCAGTTGGCGGCAAACCCGGATGACCAGGCGCCTCCGGCAAGGAGCAGGCGATCGCAGGCGACACGGCCCTTTTCGGTCACGACGCCGGTGATGCGTCCGCCCTCGATGTCTGGAACCCGTGCCGCGCACTCTTCGATGATGCTCACGCCCCGGTCCTGAAGGGCGCGCGCCCAGGCCGGCACCGCACGTTCGGGCTCGGCACGGCCGTCCGATGCGGTCATCATGCCGCCCAGGAAGCTGCCCCCCATGGCGGCAAACCGCTCCTCAACCTCGCGGGCGCTGAAGAGGACCGTGTCGAGCTGATGTTCCCGGGCGATGGCATGCCACGTCTCCATGCCCTCGATCGCTTCCTCGTTTTCCACCAGCTTGACACACGCCGACTGCGTGAATGCGAGGTCGGCGCTCCCGGTGGCCTCAGCCAGACCGCGCCAGATCCGGTTCGACTCCATCATGATCGGGAGTTCCGCGGCATCGCGGCTCTGCTGGCGCACCCAGCCCCAGTTCCGGCTCGACTGTTCTCCGGCAATCCGGCCCTTCTCGACCACAAGGACCCTGGCGCCGCGTTCGGCGAGGAACCAGGCACTGGCAATGCCTGCGATACCGCCACCGATGACGACAACATCGACGCGTTCGGGGAGCGGGTCCCCGAATGTCACGGGGCTATGGTGGTTGAGCATGGGCACTATCCGGCCTCCCGGGCGCAACGGATGCACAAGGCGACTGTGGGATCGAAGTCAAGGCGGGCCCCGGCGATCGCTTCGCCACACTCGGTGCACAGGCCCCAGGTGCCGTCGGCCAGGCGCTCGAGCGCAACCTCGATTCGCTGTCGCTCGGCGCGC
Organism: Alphaproteobacteria bacterium; assembly: GCA_965213815.1. Taxonomy (GTDB): domain Bacteria; phylum Pseudomonadota; class Alphaproteobacteria; order SP197; family SP197; genus SP197. Next base: position 563,516 of record OZ243917.1, read on the forward strand.
CGCCGCCGTTCCTGTGCCTGTGCCATCGCCTGGACCTGGAGGGCGTCCATGCGGGAGAGTCGACCGACCCGGGACTGATCGAGCATCACCGGCCCGCGCTCGCTGGCCGTGGTTGCCTGATCGTCATCGATCCGGGTGAGCCGGTCCTTGAGAAGGCGTTCGATTTGGGCGGTGTCGTGCATGGCGGGCGGAAGTCTACAGGCACGGCGGCGAGATTGAACAGCGGCACAGTTGCTGTATACCTCTCAGGCGTACACCAGCTTCGCGAGAGACGTCATGGCCGTGGTCACTTCTCTTCCGGTCACCGGTTTCCAGAATGATCCGGAACGCTCCCAGACAATGTCGGCTTCCTTCTACCACGATCCGGCGATCTACGAGCGCGAAAAGCGCAGGATCTTTCATGCCACCTGGCAGTATGTCGGGCATGTCTCGATGGTGCCGGACAACGGAAGTTATGTGGTGCGTGACATCGTCGATCAGAGCGTCATCGTGCTGCGTGACGCGAAGGGGGAGATCAAGGCTTTCTTCAACGTCTGCCAGCACCGCGCCCACCGTCTGCTTGAGGGTGAGGGGCGCCTTGGTCCCATTATCACCTGCCCCTATCACAACTGGGCCTATGACCAGAGCGGCGCCCTGCGCACGGCGCGGGGCAGTGAACGCATGGCCGGCTTCGATGCCTCGGCCTACCATCTCGAGGAGGTCCGTGTCGGAGAGATGCTGGGCTTCCTCTTCGTCAACCTCGATGGCAGCGCACCGCCCTTCAGCGAGGTCACGGCACCGCTCGAAAGCGAGATCGCGTCCTTTTCGCCGATGGCGGCGGAACTCAGGTGCGCCGACCGCAGCGCGTACCCTCTCAAGGCCAACTGGAAGAACTCGGTGGAGAACTACGACGAGTGCTTCCATTGCCCGAACCAGCACCGTTCCCTGATCGAGGAGGCGATTGACTGGGAGAGTTACCGCATTGCCACCCATGACCATCACCACGCCCACTATTCGGTCGAGAAGAACGTGGGCTACCGGTCGGTGACAAGGGGAGCGGCGAAGCCGGAGAGTTTCGCGAGTTGGCTACTGTGGCCCAACTGGGTGTGCGAGGCCTACCCGGGCGGCAACCTGACCGTGTTTCACCATGTTCCCCTGGGGCCCGAGGAAACGGTGCAACGGTGCGAGTGGTACTTCCCGCACGCGACACCGACCGCCGAGGAGCAGGAGGTCATCGATTTTGTGCACGAGGTACGTCTCGAGGACATCCCGCTGTGTGAGAGCGTGCAGCAGGGCCTGCACTCCCTGGGCTACCGTCAGGGCCGGTTCATCGTCGACCCCGAGCGCAGCCAGTACAGCGAGCATGCCGTGCACGATTTCCAGGCGAAATGGCTGCGGGCCATGGGTGAACCCTGAACCGCCCAGGAGGTGCGCTTCAGGCGGGTTCCACCCACGTTGCCAGGGGCCCCCGGTCTCCTTCGCGCCAACGGACACGCACCCGCTGGTTCGACTCCAGAAGCGGAATGCCAGCTCGTGTGAGAATGCGGCCGGGTAGGAAGATGTCGCGGTCACTGTCGTCGGGAACGATAAAGCCGAAACCCCTGTTGGTATCGAAGAACTTCACCGTACCGTCGGTCTCTTGTTCGTCGCCACCGTAGGAGTCCTGCCATTCACGGGGACCGCTGCTCCGCCCCCGGTCACGGGCAGGCATCTCTTCTGCCGTCGACATGTCGACGCTGTGCAGGTTGGATACCTGAAATCCCCGTTCCGTGCGGATGATGTCACACTCGATGGTGGCACCATTGGGGATATCGCTGTGACCGGCCTGGGTCACGGCTGAGGCGTGGATGAAAACATCAGGTTCGTCGGGATTGACCTGAATGAAACCGAATCCCTTCGTCGAATTGTACCACTTGACGGTGGCCGTGACGTTGAGACGGCTTCCCGGGGATCCCGATGCATACTCGTCAGACATGCGCATTTTTCCAGTGTTGCAATGTGTCCGCTCCCGTTGTGTTGGTGGTTACGGGGCTCCCTAAAGGATAGGACAGGCTTCCGGCAGGCAAGCGATGAGGTCTCCGGTTGCCGCGGACAGACTCCATGGTGAACCAAATTCTGCAATAAACAAGTAAAAAGTTTGTCCAGGCTTCTCGATCACACCTGCCCGCGGGACGTTCGCCGGACCTGCGAAGGCTCCAGGTGCTTGCACTTCGCCGGCCTTTGGTCCACATGGAGCAGGACAACCCGCCCTGCCGGGGCTCAACGGTAAGGGTGGGCGTGGCAACAACAAGGGAGTCCTGCATGTCGAAAGAGGATCTGATAGAAGCTGATGGTGTCGTGACAGAGGTTCTTCCCGACGCCCATTTCCGGGTTGAACTCGACAATGGCCACAAGGTGATGGCCTACACCTCAGGCCGCATGCGCAAGGCCAGGATCCGTGTGCTGACGGGCGACCGTGTCACGGTCGAGATGACGCCCTACGATCTCACGAAGGCGCGCATCAATTTTCGTCACAAGGACGAAAGCAGTACGGCACGTGTGCCCGGGGCCAATCCCCGACGGTTCCCCCGCAATCGCCGTCGCTGACGGCTCAGGCAGCCAGAAGGGCTGCATACCAGAAGGCAAAGTTGGCCAACGACGGTTCCAGTGCCGAGAAACGGCCGGGAACAGCGTCAGGTGACTCCAGGCCGCCTTGTTGCCTTCCGAGGATCGAGATGTCCTCGTTCATGGCTTCATCCATGCGCTGATAGTAATGCCGGCATGCGCGTTCGAACCCGGGTCCGGTGCGTGTCTCTTCGGGAAAGCACACCGACATGACGGCACGGCATGAGGCCGCTCCCCGGGGCCAGGCTTCCAGCATCCACATCGCTTCCCTGCCGGCGGCAAACGTCACGTTCGGATAGATCCACGTGTAGCGTGTGCCGGAGAGAGGGCGTCCGGCGAGCCCCGGCATCGAATCGAGAGCGTGTTCCTGATCACCGGACTTCAGGGCGCCGGTTCCTGATGTCGTGCCGAACTGCGATGTAAAGTTGCCGGTCACTGCATCGGGCGCATCAGGTTCATCGTAGATGGCGCCGAAGGTCTGCCGGTGGACACTGCCCAGGTGGTAGTACTCGTTGAAGACCTCCAGGAACAGCTTCCAGTTGCAGGGAATGTCGCGTTCCAGGCGGCGTGTGGTGACAAGCCGTTCGAGGGGCCAGGGCGCGTGGACCGCCTCGAAGTCACCGAGCCAGTCGTCGATCGAACACGGCGACGCATCAAGGCTGACGAAGACGAACCCCGCCCGCTCTGCCACGTGGTAGGCATGGAGGCCGTGGTCCACCATGTCGAAGCCGCCGGCCGACTCCATGCGGGGGGCTGCCACCAGACGGCCGTCGAGGGTATAGGTCCAGGCATGAAACGGGCAGGTGATGCGTGCCACACGGCATGGCTCGCCAATGAGTTCGGTGCCGCGGTGACGGCAGGAGTTGGCGAAGGCATGGAGCGTGCCCGTCCCGTCCCTGGTGATCAGGACGGGTGTGCCGGCGAGGTCGACCGGAGCGCATGAACCGGCGGACGGCCAGTGGTCACTGCGGCCGCAACCCACCCATCCGCTGCGGAACAGCCTGTCGCGTTCCAGGATCATCACATCCGGATCGGTGTAGACCGCCGGGGGAAGTGTCGGCGAGCGGCTGGCCGGTGGCGTCACGCGTCGCAGACCGGCGATGATCCTGGATCGGGGATCCGTCATGCACTGTGTCTCCCTTGAGTCGGCCACTGGTGTCCGCATCATGACGGCATCACCAGGGAGAGGACGTTACCCATGAAAATCACCGGGATCGAGACGTTCGTTGTGGGCAATCCACCGCCACACTTCGGTGGCCGCTTCTTCGTCTTCGTCAAGCTCGTCACCGACGATGGCATCGTTGGCTACGGGGAGGTTTACGCGGCCAGTTTCTCGCCCCATGTCGTGGCGGCGATGGTGGAGGATATCGCCATGCGTCATGTCATCGGCGAGAACCCCTTCAACATCGAGACCATGTGGCGGCGGATGTACGGCGGCGGCTACAGCATGCGCCCGGAGATCTCCCTGCTGGCGGTCATGTCGGGAATCGAGATCGCCTGCTGGGACATCATCGGCAAGGCGACGTCCAGACCGGTCTACATGCTGCTTGGCGGCAAGGTGCACGAACGGCTGCGCAGCTATACGTACCTTTATCCGGCTGACGGGGATGAAGAGGAGGCTGTCTACACCGATCCGGATGTCGCCGCCGAACAGGCCGTCGCGTGTGTCCGGGAAGGATTCACCGCGGTGAAGTTCGACCCCGCAGGCCCCTATGGCGTCTTTGATCCGCGCCAGCCTTCCCTGGAGAGAATGGAACTCTCGGAAGCCTTCGTGAGGACGCTGCGCGATGCCGTGGGCAACGAGGCCGACCTGCTCTTTGGCACCCACGGGCAGTTCACCCCGTCGGGGGCCATCCGTCTCGCCCGGCGCCTCGAAGCCTATGATCCACTCTGGTTCGAGGAACCGGTGGCCGCGGAAATGCCCGAGGAGATGGCCCGTGTGGCCCGCTCGACGACCATTCCGATCGCCACCGGCGAACGGCTGGCGACAAAGCACGAGTTCGCCCGCGTCCTTGCAACCGGTGCGGCTTCCATTCTGCAGATGGCGCTCGGCCGGGTTGGCGGCCTCCTGGAAGCAAAGAAGATTGCCGGCATGGCAGAGGCGCATTACGCCCAGATCGCACCCCATCTCTACTGTGGGCCCATCGAGGGTGCGGCCAATGTCCAGATTGCCACCGCATCGCCCAATTTCCTGATACTCGAGAGCATCCGTCGCTGGGACGGTTTTCACGCCACAATCCTCAAATCCCCGATTCGCTGGGAGGACGGCCATGTCATTCCGCCGGAAGCACCCGGCATCGGTGTCGAACTCGACGAGGACGTGGCCCGCGCCCATCCCTACACGGATGACCACCTCCACCTCGAGCCGGCGACCGTGCCGCTTTGATCCTGTCTCCCTGGCTTATCGGCGCAGACTCCAGATGGCGTGCGATGTGAGGGTGGCGAGAATGACCAGACCACCGATGACCGTGGTCGCGGTGGGCGTTTCGCCGATCGTCGCCCACAGGAGGAGGGGTGCAAGAACGGCCTCAAGCAGGAACAGCAACAGGACTTCCGGGGCCGGAAGGTAGCGGGCGCCGACAAACTGCAGGGCAAAGGCAACAGGGAGTACGACCAGTCCCATGACGGCGATCAGGCGGGCATCTCCGGCGCCGACCGCCACTGGCAGGGAGACAGTGATGGCGACGGCCGCTGTGACGAGGCCGCCGATGGCCAGGGTCGGAACCATGTCCGTCATCCTGTGCTTGCGGATGAGGGCGAAGGTCAGACCCGAAAGTGCGGCCACAACGAGAGCGAAAAGATTACCCTCCAGGGATGAGCCGGCATCGGCTTCCCCGGAGACGATGATCAGCAGCCCGGCAAATGTCCCCGCCATCGCAACGATGGTGTAGACCGGCAGTCTCTCGCGCATGAGGAGCCAGGAAAACGCCGCGCCGAACATGCTGCCCGTGGCGAGTATCAGCAATGTGCTGGCAGCCGAGGTGTGGGTGATGGCCCAGACGAAGGCGATGGTGCCGATGCCGAAGAGGGAGCCGATCACGAGACCAGCAGCCCCGGGAGCCAGCATGACCTTGAGGGCCCGGCGGCGGTAGATGACGACGAGTCCGATGACGAGACCGGTGGCAGACAGGAGCCCGCGCCAGAAGGCCAGTGTCCAGGGGTCGGTGTCGACCAACCGGATCAGCAGAACATCTGGCGTGATCACCAGCATGGCCAGCGTGGTGATCGCAAGTCCCCTGGCGCGCTCACTCACTGCCTTGTCCCCCGGCTGATCCGCCCTGCGCTATGGAGCCATGGCACGTCACGGGTATAGGGTGGGGGCTTGCGCGTCACCAGCCTGCCGGGGTGAAGGATGAGTTCGGACGTCATCAAGGCCATCCCCCTGGCAAGCCTGACCGCGATCATAAGTGGCATGACCGTCATTGCCATGATCGCCGGGTTCAACTCGCCGCTCTTCTCCACACGGCTTGATGCCATGGGATACAGTGATGAACTGATCGGCATCAATGCCGCTGCCAATGCGGTCGGCCCCTTCCTCATGGCGCCGCTGGCCACACTGGTCCTGGCGCGTTGGGGTCTGGCGCGCGCCATGATCGTGGCTGGCATCCTCGAGGGCCTGCTTTATCTTTCCTGCATCCTGGTGCCCGGATTCACCGGCTGGACCGCCATCCGCCTGATCATGGGAGCCGTCGGTCTGGCCTCGTGGGTTGCCGGCGAGGTGTGGATCACCTCGGCCGCTCCCGATGCCTTCAGGGGACGGATTCTCGCCATCTACAATTCCTGTTTCGGTCTGGGCGTGGCGGCCGGTCCGGCGATTCTCGCCTGGGCGGGGCATACCGGACATCTGCCGTTCGTGCTTGCGGCCCTGCTCATGGCGGCGGCAACCGTGCCCGTCATTCTTGCCCGGCGTCTGGCGCCGGCCATGCCCGGAGAACACACACGACCCTCGGTCAGCGCCCTCCTGAAGCCGATGCGCCAGACGCCGTTGCCCATGCTGCTCAATCTCTCCTATGCACTCACCTTCATGGCCCTTTGGACCTTCCTCCCGGTCTATGCCGTCGACACCGGATACGGCGTGGAGCGCTCCTACCATCAGCTGTCCTTTTGTGCCGCCGGAGCGGTCGCACTGCAGTTGCCGATTGGCTGGCTGGTCGACCGGGGCGATCGGCGCCTCGTCGGCCTCCTGCTCCTCCTTGTCGCCGTTGCCGGCTTTGCCTGCCTCGAGCTGGTGGTGCGCCTGCCGTGGATCGACTACGCCTTCTTCTTCCTCATTGGAGGCCTGACCAGCGGCCTTTATGTCGTCGCTCTGGCCATGATCGGCAGTTTCTATCACGGAGCGGCGCTGGCTTCGGCCATCACCATCTTCACGCTGATGTGGAGTCTCGGGAGCCTTGCCGGCCCGCCTGTCGTCGGCATCATCAACGGTGTTCTTGGACCATCGGGTCTGGCGGTCGCCCTCGTCGTGTTCTGTGCCGTCTTCGTGCCCTTCTCCGCCCGGGAATGGTGGCGCAACAGGGTGCCACCGCCATGAGGGGGCTGTTCCCCGCCATCCTTGCCGTGGCGCTTGCCTTCGGCGGGTGCGCCGGAGCGACGACGCCGGTCGTGATCGAACTCTTCACATCCGAGGGCTGCAGTTCATGTCCGCCGGCCGATGAGCATCTCTTCGAACTCCGCCGCCGTGACGGCGTCATCGCTCTTGGCTGGCATGTCGACTACTGGGACTGGCTGGGCTGGCGCGACAGGTTTGCCGATCCCGAATTCAGCGCCCGCCAGCGCGCCTATGCCCGGCGTCTTGGCACACCCGTCTACACACCCCAGCTGGTGGTCTCCGGAACCCATCAGGCGATCGGATCGGCGAAAGGGGCGATCGACACCGCCATCCGCCAGGCGCGGTCCATCGCCAGGCCGGATGTCGTCATCAGCGCTTCCTGGCGGGAAGAGGGCCTCCTGGAAATCTCCCTTGGCGAGGGTGCGACCGGAGCAACCTGCCTGGTTCACCTCGTGGGGTTCACGGACGAAGCACGAAACGAGGTCAGTGCCGGCGAGAATGCCGGGCGCACCCTGCGCCACGCCAACATCGTCGAGACATGGCGGACCGTCGGCACCTGGGATGGCGTGCCCACCGTCATGATGGTCCCCGCTTCCGGCAGCAGCCATCACGCCATCCTCGTCCAGATGCCCGGTCAGGGAGCCATCATCGGCGCCCTGGAGGTGCCCACGCCGTGACGTTCCTTGCCATCGGTGGCGGCAACACGTTGCCGATCTTCATGTGGGGATCGATCCCTCGACTGACATCGTTGCGGTTACGTTGATAGTGCTCTCCACTGGCGTGAGTCTGTTCGGGCTGCGCGTGACTTGCTACCGCGGCTGACGCTTCGCGTCTTCCTCACGTGCTGCCATCGCATCCAGCGGTCAGGTTGTGAGGCGCCGCCCAATTGAACGACGGACATGCGGGCGGTATGTCGGGCATTCGCCGAACTGCTCTGCCTCCCACCACCTCGACAGGGCGCGAACATCGGGAGATTGAGTGCCGATGAATGGCTTGGACGGTGCATCGACTGCGTCGTCGCCTCGCGTCGGCCTTGTTGAATTGCGGACTGTGCGGACATCCAGCCGGCGGATCAGCGGATATGCAGGCCCATGCTCAAGCGTGCCTCCGCCTTGAACCCGAGCGACTCGTAGAACCCCCGGACTGCATTGTTTGTCGCCCGTATCTGGAGATTGACCTTGATGCAGCCCACGGCTCGCAACGCGTCGACGGCATGGCGGACAAGGTTCGTGCCGATACCGCGCCGCCGGCACCCGGGCGCGACCGCGACCGTGTACAACCAACCCCGATGGCCGTCGTATCCCGCCATCACGGTGCCGATGATGCACTCCGCGTCCTCAGCCACGAAAAGCAGGTCATCGCCCATCAGAAGCTTGCCAGCTTGTCCCTGCACTATATGTCGATAGAATTACATTTCGTCGACACGTTGAAGTAACATGTCGACGGGATCGCCATGTCCGGAAACCGTGGCGACAGGAGCGGGAAACAACGACATGACCTTCAACCCTCGTCGTCCATTCAATGACCTTCCGAACCTGCCCCCTACTTCGGAAGTCGAGACGAGAGCCATTCTTCGCAGCTGCATTGCCGCGCGCGCGGCACTTGCGGAGCTCCGGGTCTCCGGGAAGCTCGTCCCGAATCAGGCGATGCTGATCAACTCGATCCCCCTGCTCGAAGCGCAGGCGAGTTCCGAGATCGAGAACATCGTCACGACGACCGACCGACTGTTCCGCTATGCCAACGACGCCACAGGTCGCGCGGACCCTGCGACCAGGGAAGCTTTGCGCTACCGCGCCGCCCTGTACCGTGGATTCGAGATGCTGAAGCAGCGGTCGGTTTCGACCGTCATGGCGGTCGAGGTCTGTCGAACGATCAAGGGTGCGGATCTGGATGTTCGCAACACGCCGGGAACGGCGTTGGTGAACGATGCAACCGACGAGGTCCTCTACACACCGCCACAAGGGGAGGGTGTTCTCCGAAGCAAGCTGGCCAACTGGGAGCGCTACATTCACGAGGCCGAGGAGATCGACCCGCTGATTCGGCTTGCGGTCATGCACTATCAGTTTGAGGCGATCCACCCATTCGTCGACGGGAACGGCCGTACCGGCCGCGTGCTGAACCTGCTCTATCTCGTCGACAAGGATCTGCTCGATGTCCCCGTGCTCTACCTCAGTAGGCACATCATCCGGAACAGGGCGCTGTACTATCGGTATCTGCTTGAAGTGACGACCCAGCAGGCCTGGGAGAGGTGGGTACTCTTCCTTCTCGAGGCTGTCAGAACGACAGCCGAATGGACCACGGCGAAGCTCCATGCGATTCGGGAACTTCTCGACGAGACGGCCGCTGCGGTTCGACAGAGCATGCCGAAAATCTACTCGCGCGAATTGGTAGAACTCATCTTCGTGCATCCCTACTGCCGGATCAGCGACGTGGTTGCAGCGAGCATCGCCAAGCGTCAGACGGCCGCGGTCTATCTCAAGGCCCTCGCCGCCGAAGGCGTCCTCGAGCAAATCAAGGCGGGGCGCGAGAACCTGTACATCAACCCGCCGCTCCTGGCGCTTCTGGCCGAGCACGAGGGACCATGAGCCACGCAGCAGCACCATGGCTTCGCTGCCGCGTCCTATCGATGCCGGATGTCGCGATCCGACCCGGCCGAAGAGAGCACACAACTGTTCAGAGCAAGACAGGGATCACGCCGAGGCCATGGCAAGGGAAAACGAGTTCCAGGCCTCGCTTGAGCATGGCGCAACAGGATCCGATAATCCGGTTGTCGAGGCGCCCTTCAACGGGCCACGCAGTTTCGCCAAGTGTTTCTGCGGACCAGGCAGCGGGTGTCGGTCGTCCGGAGGGTTGCGGCATCGGATCCTTGATGCCCGAACGGGCAAGAAGCCCTGGTCAAGGGCTGATGGGGCGATAGGCCTTTGCCTGTCGTTCGAGAAGTGCGGTCCAGGCCGGGTGGGCGCCGTGGTCGGGCTGAAGTGTGGCGCCGTCTCTCGACATGGCTGCCGCCGCTTCGGTGAAGTTCCGGAACCATCCTGCGCCGACTGCGGCGGACATGCCGGCGCCCAGGGACGACGCTTCAAGGCTTTCGCTTCTGGTCAGCGGCAGGCCGCTGGCATCGGCGATCATCCGCGACCAGAGTTCGCTGTTGGCGCCGCCGCCCACGGCGAGAATGCGCCTCGGCTCCAGCCCGTTGGCCGCCATCGCGGCAATGCACCGCGCCGATTCGAGGGTGAGCGCCTCGAGGCTGGCCCGATAGAGATGCGCCAACCCGTGATGCGGTGCCAGTTCGAGGAAGGCGGCGCGGGCGCCCGAATCCCAGTGCGGGTCCATGCACCCCGAAAGGTAGGGACACACCAGGACGCCTTCGGACCCGATCGGCAGCGTTGCCGCCCGGGCCTCCAGGCGGGCGAAGACGCCCGGGTCGTCGCGGCCGCCAGCGAAGGTGTCGATGAACCAGTTGACGAAGAAGGCGCCGGCGCGCTGAACGCCTTCCAGAAAGTAGCCCTCGCCGTTCGGCGAGGTCATGGTCCGCCAGGACCGGCTGATGTGCGGGACTGGCGACCAGGCGCCGGTGACAATTGCGGTGCCGAGGTTGAGGAAGACGACGCCCTCGGTGACAGCGTTGACGCCGAGGCCCGCGCACTGGCCGTCACCGCCTGCGGCATAGACCGGCGTCCCCGGAGCAAGACCGGTTTCTTGCGCGACATCGTCGAGGAGGCGGCCGACCAGCGCGCCCGGCCGCTCGAGATCGGCAAAACGGGTGGCGTCGAGCCCCAGGTGGGCCAGAATCGGCGTGGACCAGGTCCTGGACTCGATGTCGAAGACCCCGAAGGGATCGGCGCTTGTCCAGCTCGCTACCGCCCTGCCGGTCAGCCGGCCTGTCAGGAATCCGTGGACATCCAGGATCCGTGCGGCCACGTCGAGATCGTCCGGCGCGTGATGGCGCAACCAGCTCAGCCGATACACGACCGGGGTCAGGTCCGCAGGCTTGCCGGTGATCCGGTGCAGCCGTTCGCCGCCAAACCGGCCTGTCAGGCGGCCGACCTCGTCTGCGGCGCGCTCGTCGAGCCAGACGATCGCCGGATGCGTCGCGCGCAGCGCCTCATCGACCAGCGCCACCGTCTCGCGCTGATTGGAAATCGCCAGGCCTGCGATCCGGGCGGGATCGAGTGATGCCGCGACGTCCTTCAGCGCCGCCAGGGCGGCGGACCACCAGTCCTCGACATCCTGCTCGGCCCGCCCGGCGCGAGGCGTCGACATGGGAATCGGCGCTCGTCCCTCGGCCAAGGCTTCGCCCTCGCGGGTCCATGCGATCGCCTTCGTTGACTGGGTGGAGCTGTCGAGGCCGATGACGAGATCGCCGCCGCCGCTCATGGCGCTTTCTCCAGCAGACGCCGGGCCGTCGCCGCATCGGTGACAAGATGGGTGGCGTATCCGCCGGACAGCGTCGCCCGGATGGCCTCGTACTTGGCGCCGCCGCCGGCGACGCAAAAGCGCACCGGCGTCGACAGCAGATCGTCCAGAGCCATGCCGATATGACGCTCGCTGACCGGGCCTTTCACCTCGCGTCCGTCGGCAGCGATGAAACGTGCGATCAGGATGGCGACGGCGCCGCGGGCCATGTACGCCTCGACGACCGAACCGGGCAGCATCTCGGCGTCGGACCAGGTGACGTCACGCGTCAGTTCGCCGACGCCGAAGACCACGATGTCGCAGGCGCGCAGCCGCTCGAAGTGCCGTTGCAGTGTTGGCTCGGCCATGAGGGCGTCACGAACGTCGCGGTGTGAGACGACGGCCGGGGCATAGAGGTTGCGGCAACGGGCGCCAAGCCGGCCGGCGATCAGCGCCGTGCAGGCCTCGGGCGAGGACTCCCTGTCCCCCAGGGAACTCCCCGACACCTGCACCACCTGCAGTCCGGGAAGCGACTGTTCCGGCGTGGCGCGGGCGAGTTCGAGCATCGTGCGTCCCCAGGCCATCCCGATCGTCCGGTTGGGGCCCATGTGAGGTGCGAGGACCTGGGCAGCAGCCGCGCCGAGGCGGCGTCTCAATGCGACCTCGCCCTCGAAGGGTGTCGGCGCCTCGACATCGGGAGCCACGAAGGCTCCCTCGAGCCCGAATCGTGCGGCCAGTTCCCTGCTGCGACTCACGGCGGCAAGGAGCTGCGGATCGAGGTCGATCTTCACCAGGCCCCGGCGTCGCGCCTGCGCAAGATAGTTGGCGACCGAGGCGCGCGAGACGCCCAGAGCTCGAGCGATGTCATTCTGGGTAAGCGCATCCACATAGTACATCCACGCTGCCCAGATCAGCGTGTCACCGCCGAACTCCGTCGGCGCCCTTGTCTGTTTCATGGTGGAACAGTCCGCCGCCACTGACAGTTGTCAAGGACAAATGGAAAAGGTCGTTGACAATCGTCAAAGCACCCTGAAACATGTCACCACTTGTCGGGTATTGGGGCACACGTGCCGAAAGAAGCCCTCTGCCGTTCGGGTCCGGCCGGCGGCTGGACCGAGTTGATCGACGACATCTACCTGGGTCGCTGGGTCAACCCGGCGACCGGTGAGAGGTCGCCGCGAAGCGCCATCGAGAAGATTGTCATCGCCGAGACCCTCGCCGGCGAGGAGGCCTCGTTGCTGCGCTCTGTCGGCGTCGCGCAGGGGTCCGTTGCGATCGTCGCGGATGCCGGCACCTGGGAGGCCCTGGGCCGGCGCGTCCATGACGCCTGTCTTGCCGCAGGCCTGGACACCAGGGAAACGGTTCTCGGCGAGGCACCGCACGCGGATCTGGCCACGGTGGCCCTGCTGTGCGAGCGCGTCACGGGGGTGGATCATCTCGTGGCCGTCGGTTCCGGAACGATCAATGATCTCTGCAAGTACGTCACGGCGCAGGACGGCCGGACCTCGTCGGTGTTCGGCACCGCCGCATCGATGGACGGGTACACCTCGTCCACGGCGTCGATGCGCCTGGCGAGCGGCCTCAGGGTGTCGCTCAAGGCCCACGCGCCAAAGGGTGTCTTCCTCGAACTCGAGACCATGGCGGCAGCACCCCCGCGCATGGCCGCTGCGGGATTCGGCGACTGTCTGTGCTCATCGGTGGCCCGCATCGACTGGTGGATGTCGCATCGCCTGCTCGGAACATTCTTCCGGGAAGAGCCCTACATCATTGCGGCGGGCGACGATGCCGAGCTGAACGCCCGGGCCGCCGCCATCGGCCGCGGCGAGACCGCGGCCGTGGGCTACCTGGTACGGAGTCTGACCCTGTCGGGTCTGGGTGTTGCCTTCACGGGCGTCTCGAACCACGGCTCGATGAGCGAACACCAGATTTCGCACTACATCGACTGCTTTGCAGGAGAACGGCATCCGGGAACGCTCCATGGCGAGCAGGTTGGGGTGGCGAGTCTCACCATGGCGCGCCTGCAGCAGGAACTGCTCGGGCAGCCGCGGCCACCGAGGCTGCGGCCGACCCGGATTGACGAGGACGACATGGTGCGGCGCATGGGCGCGCAAGCTGGTGCGCAATGCGCGGCAGAGTATAAGGCCAAGACCCTTGACGAGGACGCCGCCGAGGCGCTGAACGGCAGGCTCGAGGAGATCTGGCCGTCCCTGCGCCGGGAGTGTCTGTCCCTGTGTGTTCCGGTCGCGACCATGCGCGAGCGCCTTTCGGCGGCGGGCGGCGCGACGAACGCCGCCGAACTCGGGCTTGACCCGGCGTTCTACCGCGAGGCCGTGCGGCACGCCCACGAGATGAGAAACCGGTTCTCCTTCGTTGACCTTGCCTGCGATGCCGGCCTCCTCGACGACTTTGCCGAGGCGGCGGCGTGATGCGTCCGCTGGCCGACATGCCTGTCGAAACCGCGGCGGCAATCGATGTTGTCCTCACGGACATCGACGACACCCTGACGAGTGACGGCCGCCTGCCGGCACAGGCCTATGCCGCCCTTGAGCGCCTGCACGAGGCGGGGCTGGCGGTAGCCCCGGTCACGGGCCGGCCGGCTGGCTGGTGCGACATGGTGGCGCGTTTCTGGCCGGTCGACGGCGTCGTCGGGGAGAACGGCGCCCTCTACTTTGCCTATGACCGGGAGGCGCGAAAGCTGAGGCGGGTCTTCGCGGCACCGGAGGCCGAGCGGGTGTCGAACCGGCGCCGCCTGAAGGCGGTGCTGGATCAGGTGCTTTCCGCGATTCCCGGCGCGGCGGTGGCGGCTGACCAGCCCTATCGGGAAGCCGACCTGGCGATCGACTGGTGCGAGGATGTTCCCCGGCTGTCTGCCGAAGCCGTCATCCGGATCCAGAAGATATTCGAGGAGAACGGCGCCACGTCGAAGGTGTCGTCGATCCATGTCAACGGCTGGTTCGGCGACCACGACAAGCTTTCGATGACGCGCCGGTTCGGCGCCGAGGTGCTCGACGTCGACATCGACATCGAGCGCGAACGGATCACGTTCTGCGGCGACAGCCCGAACGACGCGCCCATGTTTCGCCACTTCCCGAATGCCTGCGGTGTCGCCAACGTGCGTGACTTTGCCGGGTCCATCGAGGCCGAGCCGGCCTTCATCGCTCCGTCGCGCGGCGCTGCCGGCTTCGTGGAAATTGCCGACGCGATCCTGCGCGCGCGTGCGACAACCGGCCCCTTCACATCCCAGGAGAAAGGAACCCCATGAACAAGATGGAAAAGGACCTGCGCCTCGCCGTGGTCGAACGGTGCCGCGAGCTGAATTCGAGCGGAATCAACCAGGGCACGTCCGGCAACATTTCGGTCCGTTGCGGCACCCGCATGCTGATTTCGCCATCGGCGATTCCATACGGCACGATGGAGCCCGAAATGATCGCGTCGATGTCGCTGGAGGACGAGAGCGGCGCCTGGGAAGGTCCGCTCAAGCCGTCCACGGAGTGGCCCTTCCACCACAGGATCCTGCGCGAACGCCCGGACGCCCATGCCGTGGTGCATGCGCACCCGACCTACTGCACAACCCTTGCCATCGCGCACAAGGAGATACCGGCCTGCCACTACATGGTCGCCAGCTTTGGCGGGAACAACGTGCGCTGTGCCGGTTATGTGCGGTTCGGAACCGAGGAACTGTCTCGCCTGGCTGTCGCTGCCCTGGAGGACCGGACCGCCTGCCTGCTGGCCAATCACGGCATGATCACGATCGGTGACACGCTTGCCAAGGCCATGTGGCGGGCGATCGAACTCGAGACGATCGCCAGACAGTACTACCTCAGCCTGCAGATCGGCGGACCGACGTTGCTGAGCGACATTCAGGTGGAGGAGACCCTGGCGGCCTTTGCCGGATACGGTGTCCAGGATGATGCCGGTCGTGTGGAGACCGGTGGAGCACGGTCCCCGCGCCGGACGCGCAAGAAGGCCGCATGAACCAGACGGCGGGCACTCCGGCGCGTGTGCCGGTCCTCCCCTGGACCGGGCTGCGCCGTGCCTTCTCTCTGGACCGTCCGCTGCCGTGGCTCGCACCGCTGCTGGCGCTCCTGATCGTCTTCACGATCTATCCCCTGTTCTACAACGTCTGGCTGAGCTTCCACGAGTATGCGCCGTTCAAACGGCGGCTCGAGTACGTCGGCTGGAGCAACTGGGCGACGCTGGTGGAAGACACCAGGTTCTGGAGTTCGATCGGCGTCACCTTCATCTATTTCTCCGTGGTCCTCTCGGTGCAACTCGTACTCGGGATGCTGATCGCGTTGCTGCTTGACCGGGACGGACCCGATTACGCTTTCCTGAGAGCGGTGCTGACCCTGACTCTCGTCATCCCGCCGGCGATTGCCGGAATGATGTTCCTGCTGATGCAGGATCCGGAATTCGGCGTCATCACATACGTCCTGGAGTCTGTTGGCGTACTTGACGGCCAGTCGCCGATTCTGGCGACGTCGTCGACGGCGCTGATCGGCGTCATGCTGGTCGACATCTGGCAGTGGACCCCGTTCATGGTGCTGATCTTCCTTGCCGGACTGCGCTCCCTGCCGCAGGAACCCTACGAGGCCGCGATGCTCGACGGCGCCTCGGCGGTCCAGACGTTCTTTCGCATCACCCTGCCCCTGATGTCCAAGGTCATTGCCGTCGCCACGCTGATTCGCGGCATCGACGTCTTCCGCATGTTCGACTATGTCTTCGTCATGACGTCGGGCGGGCCGGGCACCTCGACCTACGTGTTGAGCCTCTATGCCTGGCAGCAGACGTTCAGCTTCATCAAGTGGGGCTACGGTGCGTCGATCAGCCTCGTCAGCCTGGTGATCATCCTCGTGATCGCCAATCTCTTCATTGCAGTCGCCAAGGTGCGCTGGTGATCGCGCAGTCGAAAGCCCGGCGTCACGCCCACAGGATTGCGGCCTGGGCGGTTGTCGGATTCTTCGTGTTCCCGATCTATTACTGGATCACGACGGCGTTCAAGAACGCCAAGGAGATCTTCAACCTGCCACCCGATGTCTGGACCTTCGAGCCTACACTGCGCAACTTCGAGGAGGTCTTCGGGATCTCGCTCGGGTTCTTGCGCCAACAGGAAGTTCTTCCCGGCGGCGGCAACTTCTACATGGCGCCACGGCTGTGGGATTCGATTGTCGTCGCCCTAGGCTCGACGGCGCTTTCAGTCACGATTGCGACACTGGCCGCCTACAGCCTGTCGCGCATGAACTTCAGGGGCCGCCATGTCTTTGTCGGCTGGGTGCTGTCGACGCGCATGATGCCACCGGTCGCGGTCGCGATCCCGCTGTTCTTCATCTACAAGGACATCGGCCTCATCGACAGCTATCTTGGTGTCATTCTCATCCATGCGGTGATGAACCTGCCGCTCGCGGTCCTGTTGCTGAAGAGTTTCTTCGACGACATTCCCCGGGATATCGACGAGAGCGCCCTGATCGACGGGGCCTCACGCTGGCTGATCTTCCGCCGCGTGGTATTGCCCATGGCAAAGGGCGGGATCGCCGCGACCGCGGTCCTGTGCTTCATCTTTTCGTGGACCGAATTCATCTTCGTCCTCACCCTGACGCAGACCGGACTCAAGACGGTTCCCGTGGTCTCGTCGAGCTTCGTGACCTCGACCGGGACAGCTTGGGGCAACATGGCCGCACTCGGTGCGGCGGCGATGATTCCGGCCTTCATCTTCATTCTGCTGGTCCAGAAACAGCTGGTCCGCGGATTGACGCTCGGATCCCTGAAACAGTAGCCGGACCGGGCATGATACACGCCAACAGTGGAGGAACTCACATGCGTGACAGTGATCGTAAACAGTACGTTGCCGGACTGGTCGACGCCTACGCCGGGGGTCGGGTCAGCAAGCGCGACTTTCTGCGCCGCGCAGGCCAGCTCGGCCTTGGCGCGGGCGCTTTCGGGCTGGGAATGACACGGCCCTTTGGCGGTTCGTTCTTCCCCAACGCCCAGGCGGCGGATCTGAAGCCCTCGGACGATGTGCTGGCCTGGGTGAAGGACGTTTCGGCACCGTATCGTGGCACAACGCTCAAGCTCGCCACGGAGTCGACACCGCCATCGAACGCCATCAACAGCCAGCTCAAGCCGTACTTCGAGGAAGCGTCCGGCATGACCATCGAGATCGAGGTCCTGCCGCTCGAACAGGTCCTCCAGAAGCTGACGCTGGACATTGCCTCGCAGCTCGGCACGTACGACCTCTATTACATCGATCAGTCCTGGGCGGCATTCACGTCGCGGGATGTCTTCGATCCGCGCGAGCAGATGGCGAACAAGCCGGACCTTGCGATGCCGGACTACAACATGGACGACTTCCTGCCGGCGCTGGTCGACGGCATCGCGCGCTACCAGGATCGTCTGGTCGGTGTGCCTTATGACATCCCGATCTTCATCTTCATGTACCGCAAGGACATCTACGACGACTTCGGCTTCGAGGCGCCGACGACACTCGAGCAGTACTACGAGCAGGCGAAGGCCATCACCGACGAGATGGGGCCGGACCTCTACGGGGCAACCGGGCAGATGAAGTCCGGCCACTACTCTCTGGAGTGCGACTGGACTGCCTGGCTCTGGGGTCACGGTGGCTCCATCTTCAACAGCGACAGCATGTTCTCCGGCAACGATGAGCAGGGTCTGGAAGCGATGGAGTACTGGACCCGTCTGTGGGGCACCATGCCGCCGGGCGTGACGGGCTGGACCTGGGATGGCCAGGGGCAGTCGATCGCCCAGGGCGTCGCGGCGACCATGATGAGCTGGGGCGAGTTCTTCCCGTATTTCGACGATCCGTCGGCCACCAAGGTGTCGGGACTGATGGAAGCGGTGCGCTGTCCGCAGCCCAAGCATCCGCTGCGCACGGTCGATCAGACGGGCTTCGGCGAGATTCCCGGTGTCGGGCACCAGGGCGGCTCGTCGCTCGCGGTGTCGCGCAACTCGAAGAACCCCGATCCGGCCTGGATCTTCATGCAATGGGCGACGTCCTACGATACCCAGGTGCTGATCACGGCCCTTGGCGGCGGCACCGGTCCGACGCGGGCGAGTGTCTACGACGATCCTCGCATCATCGCCAATCGCCGCGTCGGCCCGGGAACCACGCGTCATCTCGACGTGGTGCGCGATACCATTGCCATGGACATGGGGTCCGAACCTGATCTGCCGGAGTGGGCGGAACTGTCGAACGACACCATTCCGGTCCGTCTCGGCAAGTACTTCGCCGGCGACTACGGTTCGGCGCAGGAGGCGATGGACGACATCGCACAGGCTGCCGACGCCATCGTCCAGGGCGGTTGAGGGCGAGCGGAAAACGGGGCTCGTGGGGCGGGGTTGGCCCGCCCCACGAGCCATTCCTTCCGGCGATCGTTCGTTGAGCGCGTACCGGCTGGCACCGGAGCCCTGTTGGTGCACAATGTTCACATGACGATCCGCTGAGGCCTGGGACCCGGGGAGTACCGATGGCCACTGTCGAATACCGCAACGTTGCCAAGAACTTCGGTCCGGTCGAGGTGATGCGCGATCTCACGCTGACGATCGCCCACGGCGAGTTTGCGGTGCTTCTCGGTGCTTCCGGGTGCGGCAAGACCACGCTGTTGCGCATGACTGCGGGGCTCGAGACGATCTCGGGCGGAGACATCTCCATCGGTGGCGTTGTGATGAATGACGTGCATCCACGGGACCGGAACATCGCGATGGTGTTCCAGAACTACGCGCTTTATCCGACCATGAAGGTGTTCGACAACATCGCGTTCAGTCTGCAGATCAAGAAGCTTCCGAGGAGCGAAGTGCGCCGCAAGGTCGAGGAGGCTGCGGCGCTTCTCAATCTCTCCGACTATCTTGATCGCTATCCCAGGGAGCTGTCAGGTGGTCAACGTCAGCGGGTCGCCATGGGTCGCGCCATGGTGCGCAACGCCGAGGTGTTTCTGTTTGACGAGCCGCTGTCCAATCTCGATGCCAAGCTGCGCGCGCAGATGCGATTCGAGATCCGCAGACTCCACGATCGCCTCGGCGCGACCACGATCTATGTCACGCACGACCAGATCGAGGCCATGACCATGGCCGACCGCATCGTGTTGATGAAGGGGGGCGAGATCGAACAGGTCGGCACCCCCGAAGAACTCTATGACCGCCCGATCAGCCGCTTCGCCGCGGACTTCATCGGTTCTCCGACCATGAACTTCGTCGAAGGCAGGGCGGTTGCCAGCGGTACGGCGCTGACCTTTGCCGGCGGCGGCCTGGAACTGCCCCTGCCTGCCTCGACCAACGCACAACCGGGTCAGTCACTCATCTGTGGCATGCGTCCGGCCGATCTCATGCTGAGCGAAGGCGGGAATGTCGAGGGGGAACTGATCTTTGCCGAGAAGACCGGCGCCGATCTCAACCTGCATGTGAACATCGGCAGCGCCGACTACTTTGTCGTCACGGCGCCACGCGACGCCAGCGTCATCCCCGGCGAGACCGTTCGGTTGCGCGTGGCCCCCGAAAAGCTGCATGTCTTCGACGCCCGGACCGACAGGCGGTTGTAGACGTCATCGGGATCATCCGCCTTTGCCGGCGGCCGCAAGGAAGGCGCTCAGTTGCCTGAGCTCGCACTCCGGCTGGAGTTGACGCGCGGATTCGCCGGCGATCCCGGTGGGTTATGCGAAGAAATCAACTCTCGGAGATTCCTGCTTGCACGCCCCCCCGGCTATTGTCTGCGGGAGACGGTACATATGGAGGGAAAATGAGAATTGTGAAAATGCTTGCTATCGTCTTTGCAGGTGCATGGATTGCCGGCTGTGCGCAGAACGTGCAGAACGCTGCAATGATGGAGGAAGAAGGCAAGGTCAAGTTCACAACCGACGAGCTGGCCATGTATCTTGCCGGCAACACGCAAATCTGGACACAGGAAGCGACCGGCGGTGAAGGCGGTGCTTACTATGCGCCGGACGGAACACTCCGAGCCATGTGGAACGGCGATCTCTTTGAATCGACCTACTCCACCACAGACGGGAGGCTATGCTGGCATATTGCGGATGGGGAGGACTGTGAAACCTATTTCCATAACCCGGATGGGTCGGTGTCGACCTTGTATCTGGGGAACGAGGGCAGTCCCGCTCCGCTCGAAGCGGGAAATCTCATCGACTCAATGATGTAACGCCCGAGGGCATTCGATCACCTTCAAGAAGGGCCACCTGGACAGGTGGCCCTTTCATAAGGATCTCACTCAAGTGCTTTCTTGAACGGCCACCGCGAGATCTGGCTTGCCGTTGTTGCGGACCGTACGCAACGACACAGCCGGCCTGGGTGCGGGTGTGGGTGTCTTCTGGCCGGAAATGGCGGGTCCCTTGGCGACTTGCCCAACGCCCAGGCGGCTGCAGGCGCCGCCCGGATCATCGATCGTTCCGGTCGGCCGCAAGGAAGGCGCTCAGTTGCCTGACACCGCATTCGGGAATGCCGAGACCCTTTCGCGTACGCCGCCACAGGATGTCTTCGGCGGTCCGGGCCCACTCGTGTTCGACGAGATACGCGACCTCCGCCGCGTAGAGCCCGGCACCGAAGTGTTCACCGAGGTCGGCGACACTGTTGCGGCCCGCGAGTACGGCATCAATGTCCGTGCCGTAGTGGCGGATGCAATGTCCGAGCAGCCGTTCCGGCAGCCATGGGTAGCGGACAGCGCAGCGTGCGGTGAACGCATCGACGTCGCCGCCAGGAATGTCTCCACCGGGCAGCGGAGCGCTGCCAGTCCAGTGCGGTCTACGGGTTCCGCCGAGAGGTTCGGCCAGCATGTCCACCGCCTGCTCGGAAAGCCTGCGGTACGTCGTGATCTTGCCGCCGTAAACCGAAAGCATTGGCGCCGGAACCCGGTCAAGGTGGAGCACATAGTCACGGGTGACCGCGCTCGCGTCTTCCGCCTGATCGTCAAAAAGGGGGCGGATACCGGAGTAACTCCACACCACGTCGTCGGGGGTTAGAGGTGTCGCCAGATAGTCATTGGCGGCGGCGCAGATATACGCCACCTCTTCCTCTGCGATGTCGGTTCTCCCGGGGGCGCCTTCGAACTCCACGTCGGTCGTTCCGAGCAGCGTGTAGTCCTCCTCGAAGGGAATCGCGAAGAGAACGCGACCGTCTGCGGTCTGGAAGAGATAGGGATGGGCGTGGTCAAAGAGCTTGCGTACCACGATGTGGCTTCCCTTGACGAGCCGGACACGATGCTCCGTCCGGCTGCTGCTGCCCATGAGCGAGCGGACATGGCCAACCCAGGGCCCTCCCGCATTGACGACTGCCTTCGCCTCGACGGTGACATGCGAGCCTGATTTGCCGTCTTCGAGGACCGCCGTCCAGCCCGCGCCGTTCGGCGTGAGCGAAACGCACGTGGTGCGGGTGAAGATATCCGCCCCCCTGGCCTGGGCGTCGCGGGCGTTCAGCACCACCAGCCGTGAATCCTGGACCCAGCAGTCCGAGTATTCGAAGGCCCGGCGATAACGATTCTGCAAGACACTCCCGCTCGGGTGTCGCAGCAGATCGATACCCCTGCACGGCGGCAGTGGCCCCCGTCCGCCAAGATGGTCGTAACAGAAAAGCCCCAGCCGGATTATCCACCAGGGGCGCAGGCCTGCGTGATGCGGAAGGACGAAGCGCAGGGGCCAGATGATGTGCGGAGCGTTGCGCAGCAGCACCGCGCGCTCACGCAGCGCGTGGCGCACAAGCCGGAAGTCGTGATGTTCGAGGTAGCGCAGTCCGCCATGGATCAGCTTGGTGCTGGCGGACGATGTGTGTGCGGCCAGATCGTCCTGCTCGCACAGCAGCACGCCAATGCCACGCCCGGCTGCGTCCCGGGCGATGCCCGTGCCGTTGATGCCACCGCCGATGACGATGAGATCGACCGTGCGTGGCGCCGAACCGTTCACCCCTGTGTAAACGGGGCGATCCCCGCTGGGTCGGCCATCCCGCCATGGTCTGGCGAAGCGCGCCGGATCGGCTGGCGGTGACAGCATGCGCCGAAACCGGGCCGGATCACGTGCAGACGATGACCCGGGATCGCCATCCCGATGACGTGGCGGGTATCGAACGCGATGGCCTCGGTCATGTCCTTGTCATGGAGCCGCCAGGGGTGTGGAACATTCCCTGCAGACCGTGTGGCACGGGCGCATCGACGCTCCTTGCCGGTGGGGAACGCACGGGTTCAGGAAGCGACCGCCTTGGCCATGGTGTCGCTCATGCGCCTGGCGAAACGGGCCGGATCCTGCGGCAGTTCGCCTTCCTGGATCAGGGCCTGATCGAGAAGCAGGTGGGCCATGTCCTCGATCTGGTGGCTCGAGCCCTCGCTGCGCGTCCGTTCGACGAGGGAACGGATCAGGGCATGACCCGGGTTGATCTCCAGGATGCGCTTGCCGGCCATGGTGTCCTGTCCGCTGGACTGCAGGATCTTCTGCAGACGCATGCTCATTTCACCCTCGTCCACCACCAGGCAGCAGGCCGAGTCGGTGAGACGCTTTGATTCGCGCACGTCCGTCACCTGGTTCTCGAGAGCGAGCTTGAGCATGGCGATGAGTGGCGTGATGTCGCCGGTCTTCTCCTCCTCCGTGCCGGTGGCCCCGGCCTCGTCCGAGGGAATGGTTGCGAGATCGATGTCGCCGCGCGCGACATTGACGAGCGTCTTTCCCTCATACCCCTCGACCGACATGGTCCAGAACTCGTCCACCGGGTGATCGAGCAGGAGCACCTCGACGCCCTTCGCCCGGAACGCCTCGAGCATGGGATTGGATCGCATGGTCTCGAGCCTGTCCCCGATCAGCATGTAGATGGAGTCCTGGCCTTCCTTCATCGCGGCGATGTAGTCGTCGAGGCTGACCCAGCCGTCCCGCGACGTCGAACGGAAGCGCAGCAGGGGAAGCAGCGTGTCGCGGCGCTGGTGGTCCTCATAGACGCCTTCCTTGAGGACGGCGCCGAAGGCCTCCCAGAAGGTGTGATAGGACTCCGCGTCCTTCTTCGCCTTCTTGCCAAGTTCGGACAGCACCCGCTTGACGATCGCCCTCGAGATTCTCTCGACCACCGGGTTGTTCTGCAGGACTTCGCGGCTGACGTTGAGAGGCAGGTCCTCGGAATCGACGATGCCGCGCAGGAACCGCAGCCACGGAGGAATCAGGCCCTCGCATTCATCGGTGATGAAGACCTTGCGGACATAGAGCTTGACGTTGTGCTGGCGCCTGGGATCGAAGAGGTCGTAGGGTGCCGAGGAAGGGATGAAGAGCAGACTGGTGTAGGCGATGACGCCTTCTGCCCTGTTGTGGAGCGTCAGCCAGGGTTCGTCGAATCCGTGACTGACATGGCGGTAGAATTCGGCGTACTCCTCCTCTGAAATGGCCGACTTCTGACGGGTCCACAGGGCTGCGGCCTCGTTGACCTGGCGCGATTCACCCCCGGCGGCGACCCACACCGGCAATCCGACATGCCCGGAGTAGGTGCCGATGATGGTTTCGAGACGGTGGCGGTCGGCGAACTCCTTCGAGTCCTTCTTCAGCTCCAGGGTGATGATGGTACCGCGCGGCGTGTCGGTTGGCGCTTCGACCACGTCGAATCCCGTGCGGCCGTCCGATGTCCAGGACCAGGCCTCTTGGGCACCGGCTTTCCTGGACGTCACGGTCACCGAGTCGGCGACCATGAATACGGCATAGAACCCGACGCCGAACTGGCCGATCATGCTGATGTCGGAGCGTTCCTTCTTCGTCTTTTCCTTCTCGGCCTCGGCCAGTTGCCGGGCGAACTTCGCGGTGCCCGAGCCGGCGATGGTGCCGAGATTGGCGACCAGTTCGTCCCGGCTCATGCCGATGCCGTTGTCGGTGACCGTGATTCGCGATTCCTTGTCATCGAGGGAGACGGTGATGGAAAGGTCGGGATCGTCCCGCATCAGGGAATCGTCGAGCTGGGCCTCGTAGCGCAGTCTGTCGCAGGCATCCGAGGCATTGGAGATCAGCTCCCGCAGAAACACCTCGCGCTTGGAATAGAGCGAATTGACGACGATATCGAGGATGCGGTTGACCTCGGCCTGAAACTCGTGATGGGCGTCGCTCTGCGTCTCGGCCATGTTGGGTGCCTCACTCCAGTCTTGGCCTGATGTAGGCCACGATTTCCACACTTCAAGGTCGCGTGGTCCGGAAACGCGGGACTCAGGAAGGGTGGATGGTGCTGCGGAACGCCGTGGCGATGTCGGCCACCAGGGGGCCGAAGGCGCGCCGTTCCTCGAGATCCGGCAGCACGCCCCGCACGGTCTCCTCAATTCCGGCCAGAGGCCCGGGGACCGGCCGCCCGGTGACATCGAGGGCGCGCACGGCGATGGGTGCGAGACTGGCAAGCGCGAGGTCGAGGCATTCGCTGGCGCGCTGCAGCTTTGTCCAGGCGAGGAACACCGGGCTCGCCACGTCATTCTGCCCGAACCCTCCCGATTCGCTGCCCGGAAGCACGGTGGCCTGGGCGTGATACCGCGCCTCTTCCTCGTAGCCCGTCTGGGCCATGGGCAGGCATCCCATGTACCCTCGCCGGATGCCGCCTTCGTTTTCGGGATCGATCAACTGGTCGGGCAGCAGGGAAACACGCCCGTCAAGCAGCTTGGCGCCGTGGCGTTCGGCAAGGACACAGAGGTTGGCGCATGTTGCTGTCAGGGAGTCCATGGCGAGGACCGCGTGGGGATTGTGGTATCCGCCGGTCGACACGAACTGCCCGAAGGGATGATCTCCGTCGCACTCATCGATCCACACGGGATTGTCGGTCACGGCCTGGAGGGATTCGCCGGCCACGTCGCGCACCAGATCGACGGCGCGCCGGGCCTGACCGAGCATGCGTGGCGCGATGCGGTAGCTCACCGGTGCCTGGTAGGGCCGGCGGCTGCCGCCGTGGCCGCCGTTGATGAGCGTGCGCATGGTCTTGAGCGCCCAGGCATCGCAGGAATTGTTCCAGTAGTCCTCGAGAGCCTGCGCGAGGTGGCCAAGCGGCGCATTGAACGCCTCGAACGAGAGCGCGAAGACCCGGGCCGCAAGATCAAGGCGGGCCTCAGCCGTCAGGGCGGCGTCGGTGACGAGACCGGTTGCCGCCGGCGAACCGTTGACGAGGCACATGACGTCCTTGACATCGGCGCCGACCGATTCGACGAGTGGCGCGAAGAGATGGCTGAGCGAGAGAATCTCCCCGGCGCCACCCTGGCCCCGCGCCGGGACCACGGGCACGCTTTCCGTTGAGAGCATCGCCGCCACTCCCTGGGCGATCTCCGGCGAGACGGCGGCGTGGCCCTCGATGAAATTGGTCAGGCGCGCGAGGATGATGAGACGCACCACCCTGTCGGGCAGGGGATCGCCCCATGATGCGGCGGCGCCGGTCGGCGCCATGCGGGCATGGCGGCCGCGATCCTCGGGCCGGATCTTGTGTTTCGCCATCTGGCCGGCGCCGGTCGTGACCCCGTAGATGGTGACGTCGGGATCGTGTTCGAGGATGCGCATCAACCGGGCGCGGCCGGCCTCCATGGCGGCCAGGGCCCCGGCGCCGATCTCGACGTCCTCCCGGTCCCAGACCACACGGTGGGCGGTGTCGAGGGTGAGGTCTCTGCGGCTGCTGATGATGAGGGTCACGGCATGCGGCCTATCGCATGATGAAGGGGTTGTCCATCGGCTTGTCGGACGTGTTGATCCACACGGTCTTGGGTCGGGTGTAGTCGTAGATCGCCTGGGCGCCCGATTCGCGTCCGTAGCCGGAATCCTTGAAGCCGCCGAACTCGGCGATGGGCGACACCACGCGGTAGGTATTGACCCACACGATTCCGGCGCGAATCCGCTTCTGGACACGAAGCGCGCGGGCAAGATCCCGTGTGAAGACCCCGGCTGCCAGTCCGTAGCGCGTGTCGTTGGCCAGGGCCACGACCTCGTCTTCCTCGCTGAAGCGCAGTACCGAGAGCACCGGTCCGAACATCTCGGTATCGACAATCTCCATTCCCTGGTCCGGACAGGAGACGATTGTCGGTTCAAAGTACCACCCGGTCCCGGGTTGGACCGGGCGCCTGCCGCCGGTGAGCAGGGTGCCTCCCTCCTCCACGGCGCGGGCCACCTGGCGCTCGCACCCCTCGAGTTGGGCCATGGTGCAGAGTGGGCCCATCTGGGTCTCTTCGGCCAGCGGGTCACCGATGCGGATGTCGCCGGCCCGTGCCACCAGACGTTCGATGAAGGCATCGTGGATCGACTCGTGGAGGTAGATCCGGCTGCCGGCGACACAGCTCTGTCCGCTGGCGCCAAAGATGCCGGCAAGGGAGCCGTTGACCGCACTCTCGATGTCGGCATCGCCGAACACGATGACGGGGGACTTGCCTCCGAGTTCGAGGGAGACTTCGGCAAAATTGTTGGCGGAGTTCCTGACAACATGACGGGCCGTCGCCGGTCCGCCCGTGAAACTGATGCGGGCCACCAGGGGGTGGGTGGTCAGGGTGCGTCCGCACGGTTCGCCATGGCCGGTGACGACGTTGATCACGCCGGGCGGGAATCCGGCCTCCATGGCGAGTTCGGCAAACTCCAGCATGGCCGCCGAGGCGTGTTCACTGGCCTTCAGGACAACAGTGTTGCCGGCTGCAAGGGCCGGTCCGATCTTCACCGCGACGAGAAAGAGCTGGCTGTTCCACGGCACGACGGCGGCCACCACGCCCAGGGGTTCGCGTGTGGTGATGGTGAGCATGTCGTGGCGGTCGATGGGCAGGGTCTCGCCGGTCACCTTGTCGGCAAGACCGGCGTAGAACTGAAAGAACTCGGCGATGTAGCGCGCCTGCCAGCGCGTTTCCTTGAACATCTTTCCGGTGTCGATGCACTCCGTGCGGCCGAGATCCTCGGACCGTTCGGCCAGCAGACCGGCAAGATTGCGCAGCAGACGGCCGCGCTGGGTCGCCAGCATGGTCGCCCAGGGACCGCTGGTGAAGGCACGATGAGCCGCCTGGACGGCGCGGTCGACATCGTCCGCCGTGGCGGCGGCGACCGTGGCCCAGGCCTTGCCCGTCGCCGGATTGATGCTCTCGAAAGTGCCGCCGTCCGAAGAATCGACCCATGCGCCGTCGATCAGCATGCGGTAGTGCCTGAGTTCGTCCATGATCCCCGGTCCCCTTCCAGATGGCGGCCATTCAACACAGGCTTGCACAGTGAACGCAACTCCCCACAGTGTCATCCATCACAGCCCGGGGAGATCGGTTAAGATGACGACGACGAAACAGGTGATCGGCGGCCCGCTCCAGATTGGCGGGCGTGTCCTGTCGCTTTCCCGCGCCATCCGGGCCGGGGATTTCGTGTTCCTGACCGGCCAGGTTCCCATCGAGGACGGAAAGCCGATGACCCATGGCACCATCGAGGAGCAGACCCGGGTGGTCATCGAGGCGATCCGCGAGACCCTGGAGCAGGCCGGCTGCGATCTCGGCGATGTGGTGAAGGCCATGGTATGGCTGTCTGAGCGTGCCGACTTTCCCGGATTCAACGCCGTCTATGCGGAGTACTTTCCGGTGGACCCGCCTGTCCGTTCGGCGGTCATCAGCGAACTCCTGGTCGACGTGCGCGTCGAGATCGAGGTCATCGCCTTCAGGCCCCAGGACGCGTCATCGCGAGTCGCGCCGTGAGGCGAAACTCGCCTATGATGGCGCCAACCGGATGCGGCTCGAGACCATGAAGATTTACCCCACCATCGAAATCATGGAAGGCAAGGCGGTCAATCGTGTGGATGGCCGTCACGAGACCCCCGAACCCTTCGATCTTTCTCCGGAGGATGCCGCCCGCCGGTTCGCCGATGCCGGGGCGGACTGTCTCCACGTGGTGGATGTCGACGGGACCCTCCAGGGCGGCCGCCACAACGCCGCGCAGATCTGCCGGATCATCGACAGCGTGGCCATTCCGGTCCAGGTCGCCGGCGGCATCCGCTCCGTCGGGTCCGTGCACTGGTGGTTCGAGCACGGCGCCTGGCGTGTGGGTCTGGGGACGGCGGCGGTCAAGGACCAGCATCTTGTCACCGACGCCTGCACGTCCTACCCGGATCGCATCATCGCCACGGTGGCGGCGCGTAACGGCATGGTGGTCATCGAGGGGTGGCGCGAGGAAACCGCCTTTCCGGCGACGGAGATGGCGAGGAGCCTGGTGGCGTCCGGGATCTCGGAAATCGTCTTTGTCGATCTCGACCGCGACAAGGAGCCCAGGGACCACAGCCTTGCCCGAACCATGCGCATGGGTGAAGTTCTTGATGTACCGGTGATCTCGAGCGGCACCGTCACCGGCATCGACGATGTCTCGATGCTGAAGTACCTGCCCAACATCGGCGGCTGCATCATTGGCAGGGCCCTGTTCCTCGATCGCATCGATCTCGCCGAGGCCATTGGCACTGCTCGCGCCTCCTATACGCCGGCCCGGCTGATCTGATGGTCGCGATTGCTGTCGAGCGGCGCGGCGCGCTGCTGGAAGTCACGATCGACCGGCCGAAGGTCAACGCCATCGACCGCGCCACAAGCCGCCTCATGGGGGAGGCCTTCGTCACGTTTCGCGATGATCCGGACCTCAGGGTGGCGATCCTCACGGCGTCCGGAGACCGCCTGTTCTCGGCTGGCTGGGACCTCAAGGCTCTCGAGAGCGGCGATCAGCAACTCGACAACTGGTGGGAGACCGAGGATGCCTCGCTTGGCGGCTTCGCCGGCATCACCGAGATGTGGGATCTCGACAAGCCGGTCATCGCCGCCCTCAACGGCCATGCCATCGGCGGCGGACTGGAGATTGCGCTCGCCTGCGACCTCGTCATTGCCGCCGACCACGTGGAGTTTGCCCTGCCCGAACTGCCCCTTGGCATTGTCCCGGATGCCGGAGCCCTGCAGCGCCTGCCGCGCCGCCTACCATCCAATGTTGCCATGGAAATGCTCCTGCTCGGCCGTCGCATGAAGGTCGACGAGGCGCGCCGTCTGGGACTGGTCAACGCTGTCGTCCCGGGGCCTCAACTCATGGCGAAGGCCCGTCACTGGGGTGAACGCCTCGCCGCGGGCGCGCCACTGGCTCTGGGCGCGGTCAAGGAGGTGCTGCGGACCATCGAGGGAGAAACCGTCGAAGGCGCCTTCCGGGTCATGCGCTCGGCCGACCTTCCCCTCTATCGGCGGATGCTGGCCTCCGATGACGCACGGGAAGGCATCAACGCCTTCGTCGAACGCCGTCCACCGGTCTTCCTGGGCCGATGACCATGGGCCGGCCACAGCCGCAGGACGTCGCGCGCGTCACCTGCCTTGGCGCCGGACCGATCGGCGCCGGGTGGGCAGCCTTCTTTCTGGCCACCGGCCATGACGTGACGTCCTGGGTTCTCGATGCGGGCGAGGAGAAGAAACTCCGTTCTCTGGTGGCGACGGCCTGGAGCGCACTCGAACAGCTCGGAACGGCCGAAGACGCATCGCCCGGACACCTGAATGTCACCTCGGATCTTGAGGAGGCGGTCGCCGGAGCCGATTTCGTGCAGGAGAGCGTTCCGGAAATCCTCGAGGTGAAACAGGCAGTCTACGCCGATCTGGGCCGCCTGGCGCCTCCGGATGTTGTCTTGTGTTCCTCGACCTCGGGTCTTTCCATGAGTGACATCCAGGCGCTCTGTCCGTCGCCGGAGCGCACGGTTACCGGTCACCCCTTCAATCCGCCCTATCTCATGCCCCTGGTCGAGATCGTTGCCGGGCGCCGGACGGACCCGGAGGTGGTGACCTGGACAGCGGCGTTCTTTCGTCACGTCGGCAAGGCTCCCCTTGTCATGGAGCGCGAGGTCCCCGGATTCATTGCCACGCGGCTGCAGGAGGCGATCTGGCGCGAGGCCCTGCACATGATTGCGGCCGGGGAGGCGACGGTGGAGCAGATCGACACGGCGGTGACCAACGGTCCCGGGCCGCGCTGGGCCCTCATGGGGCCATGCATGGTGTTCCATGTCGGTGGCGGCGAGGGCGGCATGGCCTATTGCCTCGAGCAGTTCGGGCCGGCGCTGAAGTTTCCGTGGAGCCGCCTTGATGCGCCTGAACTCACCGACGAACTCGCGCGGCGTCTCATTGACGGCTGTGATGCGGCTGCCCCGGGCGAGGACTTCCGGACGCTGTCGGCGAAGATGAACGAGGGACTTGTCGGTATTCTCAAAGCCCGCGGTGCGGCCGGTTTCTGACCATTTGAGCCATTGATTGACCTGGAGGAACATCCATGAACACGGACGTCATCATCACCTGCGCGGTCACCGGCGCCGGGGATACGGTATCGCGGAGCGACAAGGTTCCGGTGACCCCGCGCCAGATCGCCGATGCGGCGATCGAGGCGGCCCATGCCGGTGCCGCGGTCACCCATATCCACGTGCGTGATCCCGAGACCGGCAAGGGTTCGCGGGATCCCGACCTGTTCGAGGAGACCGTCAATCTGATCAGGCAGGATGGCGTCGACGTGATCCTCAACCTGACGGCGGGCATGGGCGGCGACTTCAATCTCGATGACGACAATCCGTCGCGCCCCGGTCCCGGCAGCGACATCGTCGGTCCGCTCGAGCGGCTGCGCCATGTCGATCGCCTGCGCCCGGAGATCTGCTCTCTCGATTGCGGTACCATCAACTTCGGCGACGGCAACGAGACCTACGTCAACCCGGCTTCGTGGTGCCGCACCATGGCGTCGCGCATCCGGGAGATGGGGGTCAAGCCGGAGATCGAGGTCTTTGATCTGGGCCAGGTCCGCCTCGCCGGTGCCATGTACAGCGAGGGACTCATCGAGGACCCGCCCCTCTTCCAGGTCTGTCTCGGCATCCCCTGGGGTGCGGGAGCCGACACGCGCTCCATGATGACCATGGCGGATTGCCTGCCCCGGGGATCCAACTGGGCGGGATTCGGCATCAGCCGCATGCAGATGCCCATGGTCGCCCAGGCCATGCTGCTGGGCGGCAATGTCCGGGTGGGCCTGGAGGACAACCTCTATCTCAGGCGCGGTGTGCTGGCGACCAACGGCGAGCTTGTCGAGAAGGCGGCCGGTATCATCGAGATGATGGGCGGACGGGTTGTCGATGCGGCCGAGGCGCGCCGGATCCTCGGTCTGGCGACGGCCTGAGGCGATATCACCGGAATCGATCCTCGCGTAGTATCCGCTCATGTCAGCGGCAAGGGGAGGCACCATGAAATTCAGTCTTTCGATCGATCTCGCCCGCGATAACCCGTCGATCGACATGCGGGATGTCGCGCGCCACGCCATGGACATGGTGCAGATGGCCGAAGCCGGGGGCTTCGAGATCGTCTGGGCGGCCGAGCACCATGCGATCGAGATGACGATCGCGCCCAACCCCTTCCAGCTGCTGGCGTGGTTCGGTGCCAACACCGATCGCATTCGTCTCGGCATCGCCGTGGTCCAGGCTCCCTACTGGCACCCGATCAAGGTCGCCGGCGAAGTCGGCCTGCTCGATCTCATGTCGGGCGGACGGGTGGAGTTCGGGATCGGCCGCGGCGCCTACCAGCGTGAATTCGACCGCATGATGGGGGGCATGGACCAGCACAAGGGGGTCGCCTACATGCAGGAGATGCTGCCGGTGCTCAAGAGCCTGTGGGCCGGAGACCACGAGCACCACGGTGAATTCTGGTCCTTTCCTTCGGCAACCGCCTGTCCCAAACCCCTGCAGAAACCCCATCCGCCCCTGTGGGTCGCGGCACGCCATCCCTCGACCTATGACTGGGCCCTGAGCCAGGGGTGCAACATCATGTCCTGGGCGCTGACCCGTCCCTTCAGCGAGGTAGAGAAGTACAGGCAACAGTTCGATGATGCGCTGGCAAGGGTGCCCGGCATCCCGCGGCCTCGCTTCCTGACGATGCGCCATGCCGCCGTCTACCAGGATCGGGAAGAGGGCTGGCGGCCCTTCGTCGAGGCGGTGCAGAGGAGCGGCGTACAGTTCGAGAACCTGTTCAAGCAACTCGCAGATGTGAAGAACGGATTTGTCGAGGCCGTCGATCTTGATTCCCTCGACAATGTCGCCGAGTACGATCCCGGGATGCTGCGCAACAACCTCGTCTTCGGCACGCCCGACGAGGTGATTGCCAAGCTGCGCCGCTACGAGGCCCTTGGCATCGACAATTTTCTCTATCGCGTGACCGGTCCGACGTGCGAACTGCAGAAGTCCTCGCTGCGCCTCTTTGTCGACGAGGTCATGCCGGCCTTCCCGAACTCGCGCGCCTTCATGGAGGCGGCGGAATAGGGGATCCGGCCTTGCGATTCGGCGACACCCGTCCCACCTAACGGACCAGCACTTCAAGAGACCAGGAAGGCGGCGATCATGGCGTTCATCATCCAGGGAGACGAGTCACAGGCTGCGGCAGGGGCCGCCGGCCCGGTCAAGGACGTGACCACGGCGACATTCCAGCAGGATGTCCTGCTGGCGTCCCGCGACAAGCCGGTCATCGTCGATCTGTGGGCGCCGTGGTGCGAACCGTGCAAGCAGATCGCCCCCATTCTCGAGAAGGTGGTCCGCGCGGCCGCCGGCAAGGTCACCATGGTGAAGATCAACATCGACGAGGAGCCGCAGATTGCCCAGGCCTTGAGGGTGCAGTCGATTCCGGCGGTGTTTGCCTTCGATCAGGGACAGCCGGTGGATGGCTTCGTCGGGGTTCAGCCGGAGAGCCAGATCAAGGCTTTCGTCGAACGCCTGGTTGGCAACATCGGGCCAAGTGCGGTGGAGCAGGCCCTTGCCCAGGCTGATGAAGCCCTGGAAGGGGGTTCCGCGGAGCAGGCAGCAGCCATCTACCGCCAGGTCCTGACGCGCGAGACCGACAACGTCGATGCGGCCGCCGGCCTGTGCCGCTCACTCATTGCGCTGGGACGCACTGGCGAGGTGACGGATCTTCTCGACAGTCTCGACGACGCCGTTGCCGACGACGAGCGTATCAAGGGTGTGAGGGCCCAGCTGGAACTTTTGGGCAGCGCCACCGGCGACATGGCGGCCCTCGAGGCGAGAGTGGCGGCCGATGGCAAGGATTTCGAGGCCCGACTCGAGCTGGCGCGGGCCCTGGCCGCCATCGACCGGCGCACCGATGCGGTCGACCAGCTGATCGCCATCATTTCCCTCAAGCGCGACTGGAATGAGGAGGCAGCGCGCAAGGAGCTCCTGAAGTTCTTCGAGGCCTGGGGTCCGACCGATCAGGCGGCCATCGACGGCCGTCGCAAGCTGTCGTCGGCCTGGTTCAGTTAGGGTTTCAGGTCGTGGCGTGATGGCGGGTCTGCCCTACTACCGCACCATCGACGCGCTGCCGTCGACCATTCCCGTCTTTCCCCTGCCCGGGGCGCTGCTGCTGCCGCGTGGCACCCTGCCGCTCAACATCTTCGAGCCGCGCTATGTGTCCATGGTCGAGGACGTTCTGAAGTCCGACGACCGCGTGATCGGCATGATCCAGCCCGACGAGGAGGTCGACGATATCGGATCGGCCCACTGTTTTGCCATCGGATGTACCGGACGCATCATCCAGTTCACCGAGACCGACGACGGCCGCTACCTGATCACGCTGATCGGACTGGCGCGCTACCGTGTGGGCCGGGAACTCGCCCTGGCCCCCGGGGCCTACCGTCTGGTCGAAGCCGACTACACGGACTTCGCCGACGACATGATGCCCGTCTCCGCCTCCGACGTGATCGAACGCACCACTCTCATCACCCACCTCAAGCAGTTCTTTCACAACAAGCAGATCGAAGCGGACTGGGAGGCGATCAAGAAGGCCAACGACGAAACCCTCGTGACGGCGCTTTCCATGGTCTGTCCCTTCAGTCCCCTGGAGAAGCAGGCCCTGCTCGAGGCCAGGGACTTTCTCGAGCGCGCCCGCATTCTCACCACACTGCTCGAGATCGGCAGCCGGGAAGACGACGACAACCCCGTCCGCCAGTGACGGGCCACGCCGACCGGAACAGGCAGGCAGCACCCAACCTGTCGACTTGCGCCATCAGCGTGGCGGATGCCCCATGGCCCTCGACATCGAGACCGAAGGATCCCGGATCCGACAAGCAGGCTATCGCCGCTCCCCACACGAGCGCCGGCCGTGTCCGCTGTTTCCTCCACCGGAATGAACGCGGAGAGCGCTCGCTTGCGCGCCATCGTCCTGCGGGTTCCGGCGTGCATTGCCATCGGTGGTGGAATCAAAGCGCGGGATTCTGACGGTTGGCCACGCTCTTTGGGTGGTAAGCGCTCTTTCCCTCTTGTCGAGTCGGTCTCCGGCGCTGGCGGCGGAGTTCCCTGACGCCGGTGGAGAGGCAGGCTGATGTCTGGCGCGGGAGCCGGTGAACGGGACTCTCGTTCAGAAGGGCAAGGATATGCGCCAGGGTCTCCACATGGCTTCGATGGTGTTGAAGAGGCAGATCGGCACTGTTGGTCCCGCAAGCGGTGACAGCGGCTTCGTGCGGCGCGGCATTCCGAGCCCGATGCCGACCAACGATCTGTTCGGGCGCATTGGCGGTCTTCTTTCGCCATTGCAGCAAGGCGGACGCGTCGAGTAGATACCTATGGACCGCGGCTCACTGGTGAGCGGAAACAACACGCATCCGGCTTGCGGGCTGCACGTCAGGAGTCGAGGAGGCGACATGGACATCACGGGACATATCTGCGGGAGGCTGTGGCGATGAGTGGAACCGACGTTGATCCCCGGCTCCTCGAGATTCTGGTTTGTCCGCTGACCAAGGGGCCGCTCACCCTGGATCGCGAACGCCAGGAACTGGTGAGTGCCCAGGCGGGCCTCGCCTATCCCATCCGGGACGGCATCCCGATCATGCTGGTCGACGAGGCGCGGCGTCTCGAAGGGGAGGATTCGTGAAGGGCGAGGCCCATCCCAGCCGCCACCGGCCCCTGGAAATCCGCCTGAAGTCGCGCGAGAAGGCTCTCGAGATCGACTTTGATGACGGCACGTCCGTCAGCCTGCCTGCCGAACTGCTGCGCGTCGAGAGTCCCTCGGCCGAGGTCCAGGGGCACGGGGCGGGCCAGCAGAAGGCCGTTCCCGGCCGC
Organism: Alphaproteobacteria bacterium; assembly: GCA_965213815.1. Taxonomy (GTDB): domain Bacteria; phylum Pseudomonadota; class Alphaproteobacteria; order SP197; family SP197; genus SP197. Next base: position 599,055 of record OZ243917.1, read on the forward strand.
CGTCATGTCGGCATCATGTCGGTGGAGCCCGTCGGCAACTACGCCATACGCATCACCTTCGACGATCTGCACGATACCGGCATCTACTCGTGGAACTATCTCCACGAGCTCGGCTGCAACCAGGAGACTCTATGGCGGGCCTATCTCGATCGCCTGGAGGCCGAGGGCCTGTCACGGGATCCCTGATTCCCTTCGCTTCAGAGCGCCAGCGAAGCGGCCATGGCGACGAGGAAGCTCTCCACTTCGGTTCTGGCCCGCTGAGGGTCCGCGGACGTGATGGCATCGGCAATCCTCGACAGACGGTCGTGGAAATGCTTGCGGACGATGTTGGCCACCGGGGCCTGGTCGCTGCCGCCGTCAAACTTGTTCGCACGGCGGGCGGCCACGATCTGATCGAAGGTCCAGCACAGGAAGTCGTTGCCCGCCTCGACGTAGTAGAGGCGTGAGAAGGCGTAGATGTCCTCCTTGAACTGGAGCCAGGTCGGCGCCGCCAGAATGTGTTCCAGAGCCGCCTCGAGATCCTTGCAGAACTGCGGTGTCGGCGCCTCGGCGGCGCGTGCCGCGACCGATGGCTCGACGAGCAGCCGCGCTTCCAGGGTCTCGTGGAAGCCATGGGAGCGCTCCGGGGACATGTGGACCGCTGCGTCCGCCAGCTCGATGATCTGGGGCGCGCGCTCGCAGAGGTAGGTGCCGCTGCCGATCTTGCGTTCGACCAGTCCTTCCTTCTGGAGCATGAGAAGCGCATCGCGCACCTGGGTCCGCGACGCCCCCCTCATCTCGGCCAGCTTGCGCTCGTTGGGCAGTCTCTGGCCGGGCAGGATGGCGCCCGAGCGCAGGAGATCGCGGATCTCCCGATAGACCCGGTCGGTCACGTCAAAGGCAATCGACACGACATGTCCTTATCGAACGGGGATCATGCAGGACAGTGCCGAAACGGAGCGATCAGCGACTCTCCTCGGCATGAACATCCAGTGAATCGCCACGGGATCCGCCAGCGCACTGACTGCTTCATCGAACGTCGCGTCAACGCGCATGTCGTCCTCCAGTTCCGTCTGGCAGGCGCACAATCTCAACTGGGCTCGGTTTGGGTCTGGCTCTTGTCATGTCGGGCTCCTTCCCAAGAGCAGATAGCAGGGCGTGCCATGCCTGGCAGTGCTCATGGTCGCCTCGCGCATCCACCAGTTCCGCGTTGACCTTGCGCAACAGCACAACAGTTGATTGAACGAGATCGACGACTTCGACCTGATATGAGGTTTAGGCCAGCCGCCCAAGAAGCGTCCACCGAATCTTGAGATCACGGCGCGATCCTGTTCCCGGACACCTGACGCAGCGAAGAGCAGACTGGATGAAGCGGCATCCGACTTGAGTGCTCTTCTGGTCGAAACCCGGACATCCGCCAGGATGGGATCACGGTCATTGATCTCAAAGGCAAGGACCATGTTGAGGTTGTCATCGAAGCACATGACATCACCGGGAGATCCACAGAGCGGCGTCCACTTCGTTCGGTCCTTGCGACTCGACGCGAGCGAAGATCGCGAAACCGTCATCCAGCACCGTCATCAGTGCTGCAATCGTTGTCAGTGCACGAGGTCCGATGTTTCACATGAGGCGGGGAGACTGATTCGGAGCGGGATCTGATACTTGCACCACTGGCGAGCCACAGTCGCAAGACATTGTCGCAACGGAGCGATGACGTCATGAAGTGTGTCTCACTCGGCGGTGCTTCGCGCGCCAGTCGTGGCCCAGCGAAGCCTGTTCGCGCAGAGTGCCGATCAATGTTCAAGGGCATGGTCAGAAGTTTCCTGAGGATGATAGGCTGAAACACAACATGTGGAAACTTGAACGCAGGATTGGGCTGCCAACATGCCATAGTGGGCTGTCCTCGGGATCATCGTCACGCTGGGTGCTGCGATCATCAGGTTTGTCCGGTGGACTGGACGTGCGGACACGAGGCTGGATGCCCTCACCCAAGAGCTTGATGATGCCCGGGCCGACATCAGGAAAATTCTGGAGCGGCTGTTCACTCGGGCTACCGTGGAGGGGCACAGTCCGGTCCGGCCTGGCGACTTTGGCAGGGAGATCTCGGCGGCCACATCAGCCAACGAATGGGCTCGCACCAACGCGCCGGGCCTTGAGCACGAAGCCACCGGAAAGGAGAATTCGAGATCTTCAGAACCGTGCGTTGCATATGTCGCAAGGCTCTACGACGACGACCCGAAATTCCAACGTGCGATCCGTCCCGCCGCTTACCATCACGGCACGGAACCAGAGCATGTCCTGAAGGTTTTTCAGGTTGCGTTGAGAGACAGACTTCTCGCAATCGGTTAGCCGTTGCCCGGTTTCGGCACTTTCCTGACATGATCCCCTTGTCGCATGTCCCTCCGGCCGCGCAGCGTCATGTTCACGAGGAGACCTTCTGCGGGAATTGACAAATGGTCGAGTACCTGCGCCAATTGGTCAACCGATTTCCCTTCCCGGAGATTCCGGTTCACCAGTGCCTGGTCAGCAGGCGTTCAGAACACACGGAGGAAACGATGAACACATCGCGAAGAGGAGCCCTTGTCAGGGCGGCCCGGCTGGTTACCGCGTCGTCGGTGGCCCTTGCGGTCAGTGCCACGGTCGCGGTCGCCGACTTTTCGTGGGACCAGCGCTCGGGAGAGTCGATCACGGTCATGATGCCGGAACATCCCGTCACCGACGGCGTGCGCGTGGTGCTCGACCAGTTCGAGGCCGACACCGGAATCGACGTCAACCTGCAGACCATGGCAGAAGATCTCTACTTCGACCGCATGGAAGTGGCGCTGCGCGGCTCGGGCGGCAACTCGCAGATGGACGTCTACTTCCTGCCGATGGATTCCACGGCCTACACCCAGCACACCAACGACCTCGTCCATTCCCTGCAGGACTTCATCGACAGCCCTGATCTGACGGCGCCCGACTACAATCTCGGTGACATCCCGGCAGGCTTCCTTGATGCGACGAAGTACGACGTCGACGGCCGCTGGGAGTACCACGGTATTCCGGCCTCGTTCGAGACCTACATCCTGTTCGCCAACATGGATCACGTGAACCAGTATCTTGACGGCCAGATGCCGACAACGATGGCGGAACTGATCGCGGCGGCGCGCGAGGTGAAGGAGGAAAGCGGGGGCGCCATCGCCGGCGCCGTGCTGCGTGGCATCCGGTCCGACACGCTGATCGATACCGTCACGGGTTTCGTGAACAACTCGGTCGGTGCGGCCGACCGCTCCGCTCCCCACAACGTCTGGTTCGACGGCGACTGGTCGAAGCCGAGGATGGACGATCCCGACATCGTGCGGGGTCTCGCGAACTATGCGGAGCTGATGAAGGCCGGCCCCGTCAACATCCAGGCCATGGACTGGCCGGATGCCTCGCAGTTCTTCATGGCGGGCGGTGCGGCGTTCTTCATTGACGCAAGCCTCTTTGCGCCCGGTTTCGAGAACCCGGACGACAGCCTCGTCGCCGGCAGGATCGGCTACTCGGTCATCCCCGTCGACAACGCCGACGGCGAGCCCTACACGGCCCACTGGCAATGGGGTTTCGGCATTCCGCAGAACGCCGCGTCGCCCGAGGCCGGCTGGCTCTTCATCCAGTACATGTCGAACACCGACAACGCGACGGCCATCGGCAAGCTGCACGGCGGCGCCCCGCGTCTGTCGACATGGCAGGATGCCGAGTATGCGGAGAGTTTCCCCCAGACCTATGTCGATGCCGTGGCGGCGGCCATGCCGAACTCGCAGACGTCGGTTGTCCAGCGTGCCGGCTGGAGCGAGTTCGCGCTGCGCATCGTGGACGTGATCCAGGACATTTACGGCGGTACGGATCCGGCCGAAGCCGGCGCGGCGGCCCAGGCCGACTTCGAGTCCATGCTCGCCAACTGAGTGGACATTGCTCCGGATGGCGGTTTCCCGCCATCCGGGGCATCTTTCCGGGGAGCGCCATGACGTCTGCGCTCAGGTACCTCGGCAGCGCGTCGGCCCTGTGGTTCGTCCTGCCCTGTCTTCTGGTTCTCGCGTTCACATCCCTCTACCCCGTCGGGTTCGGACTCGCGGTGTCGTTCACCGACTGGAACTGGGGCAACCAGTTCGGGTTCGTCGGCTGGGCGAACTATACCGACCTTCTCGGCGACGCCGAGTTCTGGAGCGTCATGAGAAACACGGTGGTGTTCGCCGCCTGGGCGACCGCCATCGAGGTTGCGCTGGGGTTCTACCTCGCGGTGCAGGTCGACAAGCTGGCCATCCGGACGGATCTCATCCGTGCGGTCATCATGCTGCCGCTCATGGTGTCGGGCATCGTCGTTGCCCTGATGTCCAAGGTCATGTTCGACCCCTTCCTTGGCATCATCAACCACCTGATCGGCGTCATCGGTCTCGGCCCTTCGGCCTTCTACGGCGCCGCTGACACGGCGATGGCGTCCATCGTCGGGGTCGATGTGTGGTGGCAGACCGCCTTCGTCTTCATCATCATGCTTGCCGGATTGCGAAGCCTGCCGGTCGAACCGGTCGAGGCCGCCCGTGTCGAGGGTGCGAGCGAGTTCACCATCTTCTGGTCCATCAGGCTGCCCATGCTGCGCTCGCTGCTGATCACCGTCATCATCATCCGCGCCATCGACACCCTGAAGGTCTTCGACATCGTCTTCGGCACCACCGGCGGCGGACCGGCCCTCGCCACAGAAGTCGTGCAGACCTTCGTCTACCGCACCGCCTACAGCTATCAGCAAATCGGCAAGGCGATGGCGACGATGATCCTGTTCTCACTCCTGATCCTCTTCATCTCCCTGGCGTTGCAGGCACTGCAGCGGCGCGGCGAGCGCGGCGCATGACGGCCGGCACCGCCCCGCGGTTCTCCGGCGGTCGGGTCTCCCGGGTGTGGGCCTGTGTCTTCACCGGCGCCATGGTCCTGTTCAGCCTGTTTCCGGTCTACTGGGTGCTGACGGTCTCGCTCAAGTCCAGACGCGATGGCCTTGCCAGTCCTCCGCTGTGGATCTTCGATCCGACGGTGGCCAACTACCTCAAGCTGTGGAGCCACGAGACCTTCAGGTACACGTTCCTGAACTCCGTCATCATCACGGTCATCGGCGTGGCCCTGTCGCTCGCCATTGCCATTCCGACCGCCTACGCCATTGTCAGGATGAAGATCAGGGGCCGGAATCTCGTCGGCGTCTGGCTGATCCTGGCCTACATGCTCCCGGAGTTTCTCTTCGTCATTCCGATGTTCTCGCTCTACCAGTGGACCGGTCTCTATGACACCCATGCCGGTCTTGCCCTCATGTACCAGGTGCATGTCCTGCCGCTGTCGATCTGGCTTCTGAGTTCGTTCTTCCGCGAGATCAATCCGGCCATCGACGAGGCGGCGCGCATCGAGGGCGCCTCCAACTGGCAGATCCTGACGCGGATCTACGTTCCGTGCACCCTGCCCGGGATGGCGGCCACGGCTGTCCTGAACGCCATCTGGATCTGGAACGAGTTGGCCATAGCGCTCGGCCTGACATTCTCCAGGGCGCAGACCGTCACCCTCGGGGTGACGAGCTTCCGTGGCTATACGTCGCTCGACTGGGGTGCGATGACAGCCGCGTCGATCGTTGCCATCGTGCCGATGCTGCTGTTCGCTGTCATCGCACAGAAACACATCGTCAAGGGGCTGTCCCTTGGCGCAGTCAAGGGTTGAGCCATGCCGTTCAGGGAATCCGATATTCCGCAGTTCACCACCGTCTTCGGACGCAACCTTCTCGGCGAAGCGGCCAACTTCGTGTGTCCGCGCATGCTGGTGGTGACGATGGAGGACCTGTGGCCGCTGTTTCGCGACTCCCTGCCGGATGATGTGGTGCCCTGCATGGTACATTCCATGGAGCGTGCTGCGCTGGAAGCCGATCTCGGGACGCTTGGCAACGTTGCCTCGGTCGTCGGTCTGGGAGGCGGTCAGGCGATTGATGCCGCCAAGTATGTCGCCTGGCGCCGCAACCTGCCGCTCTTCCAGTTTCCGACATCGCTTTCCGTCGATGCCGTCTTCGGACATCGAGCGGGGATCCGGGAAAACAGTATCGTGAGGTATGTCGGGTGGGCCGTTCCGCAAACCGTCTACATCGACCTCGACATCATCGATGCCGCGCCCCGTGCGCTCAACATAGGCGGTGTGGGCGACGTCTTGTGCTTCATCACCGGCGTCATGGACTGGCGTTACGCCGAGGTCCGGGGGAAGTGCGAGTCGCGCTGGCCCTACGACGACAGCCTTGCGGCCATCTCGCTGGCGAAGGCCGAGGCGGCGCTGGCCGAACTGGATGAAATCAGGACGCTGTCGCCGCGTGGCATCCGGATTCTGGTCGACGGCCTGAAATGGGGCGGTGCCTCCTATCACGGCGCGGGCTGGAATCCACGCCACATCGAAGGTGTCGAGCACTACATCTTCTATGCCCTTGAAGCCGGAACGGGGAAGACGTTCCTGCACGGTCAGGCGGTGTGTCTGGGCCTCGTTCTGGGCGCGATGATGCACGCCCAGCGTGTCGATGAACTGCTGGGCGCGGTGACCCGTCTGGGCCTCGACATTCGCCCGGCCGCCATGAACGTGACGTGGCGCGACGTCTTCGACGCGTTGCGCGGGCTCGCGACCTTCGTCGAGCGCGAAGGTCTCGCGTACGGCATCGCCAACGACTTCGTCGTCACGGAAGAGTTCCTGAGCGCTGCCCGAAACAGGATCGAGGGAGCCTTCGCCGCATGAACACGCCACGAACGGCTGGCTCCCGGAATGTCGCGGACCGGCTCGCCGCGCTGGGCCATGTCATTCCCCCGGCCCCCGCACCTGTCGGGAACTTCGGTCTCGGTTCCATCGACGGCACGACACTCTATCTGTCGGGTCAGGGACCGGTGCTGGAGTGCGGCAGCCTGGCGACCGGCAAGGTGGGGCTCGATGTTCCGGTCGAGGAAGCGTTCCACCACGCTGAGAGAACCGGGCTCGTGCTGATCGCCGTGATGAGGGACATCCTTGGTTCCCTCGAACATGTCGTGCAGATCCGGCGCGTCTTCGGCATGGTCAATGCGGGACCGGGTTTCGTGGATCATCCGGCGGTCATCGACGGTTGCTCCAACCTCTTTTGTGATGTCTTCGGCGAGCGCGGCAGGCATGCGCGCACGGCCGTCGGCATGGGATCCCTGCCCGGCAACATCACCGTCGAAATCGATGCCATCGTCTCGATCTCCCCGAACTGGAACGCCTGCGGATGAGGGATATCCGGTTTCTGGACGTGGCCAAGAGCTACGGCGACGTCGAGGTCATCTCCGGCCTCGACCTCCACGTCCGCGAGGGTGAGTTCATGGTGCTGGTCGGCCCCTCGGGCTGCGCCAAGTCGACGACGCTGCGGATGATTGCCGGTCTCGAGTCCATCTCCTCGGGCGACCTCATGATCGGCGGCGAACGCGCCAACCATCTCTCCCCCGCCCAGCGCAACGTCTCGATGGTGTTCCAGTCCTATGCGCTCTTCCCGAACATGTCGGTACGCGACAACCTGTCCTTCGGACTGAAAATCAGGAAGACCGATCCCGCCACCGTCAGGACCGAGGTCGCCCGCGTCGCCGACACACTGGGTCTCGGCGGACTGCTTGCCCGCAAGCCCCGCCAGCTGTCGGGCGGCCAGGCACAGCGCGTTGCCCTGGGACGCGCCATGATCCGCAGGCCGGATGCGTTCCTCTTCGACGAGCCGCTCTCCAATCTCGATGCGGAACTCAGGGTCCAGATGCGTGGAGAAATCGCCGAGATGCAGCGCCAACTGTCGACGACGACGGTCTACGTGACCCATGATCAGGTCGAGGCCATGACCATGGGCGACCGCATCGCGGTGATGAACCAGGGCCGGATCATGCAGGTCGGCGTTCCCACGGAACTCTATGAGCGACCCCGCAACGCCTTCGTGGCGGGCTTCATCGGCAGTCCGCGCATGAACCTCCTTGATGCCGACGACCTCCTCGGCGACGCCGCAGCGGCGGTCGACCGCGGTCGTGGCGCGACGCTCGGAATCCGGCCCGAGCACCTCCTGATCGGGTTGACCGATGACGCGGTCCCGGTCGGCGAGGCGCGCGTCAACAGGATCGAGGACCTCGGCCACGAGGCGCTTGTTCACCTCACCAATGCCCGCAATGCGCCCCTGACAGTCCGCACCAGCAGCGACATGCGCGGGACGGTCCGCCCCGGCGAGACTCTGTCGCTTGCCCTGCGGCCGGACCGGCTGCACGCCTTCGACAGCACGACCGGAGACCGCCTGCCATGACAGACGACCCATTCGCCCGGTGGCATCTCACTCCGGTCATCAATGTGTCCGGAACGATGACGCGCATCGGCGCATCGAGGGTTCCAGGGGAGGTGCGTGCCTGCGTCGACCGGATCCTCGCGTCCTTCGTCGACATGGACGAACTGCAGTCGCGGGCCAGCTCCGTCATCGCCCGCCTGACCGGGGCCGAAGCGGGGTGCGTTGCCTCCTGTTCCGCGGCCGCCATGACGCAGACTGTCGCCGCATGCCTCACCGGCGCGGATCTGGCGCGGATCGAGGCGCTGCCTTCGGTGACCGGCGAGCGGCGTGTCCTGCTTCCCATGGGACACATGGTGAACTATGGCGCGCCGGTTGATCAGGCGATCCGCCTTGCCGGGGCCGAGGTCGTTCCCGTGGGCACCGCCGCGGCCTGCGAAACATGGCACCTCGCCGCCGCACTCGCGGCGGGCGCGGTCGCGGCCATGTACGTCGTCTCGCACCACACCGTGCGCGAGAACGAGCTTCCCATGGATGTCTTCATCGCCCTGTGCCGCGATTACGGTGTACCGGTGATCGTCGACATGGCCTCGGAATACGACCTCACCGGACCTGTTGATCTCGGCGCCAGTGCCGTGATCCATTCCGGTCACAAGTTCCTGTCGGGCGTGACCAGCGCCATCGTTGCGGGCGACCGCGATCTCGTTCGTGCCACCTGGCTTCAGCACCGGGGAATCGGGCGGACGATGAAGGCGGGCAAGGAGAGCGTCGTCGGCGCCATGGCGGCGCTCGAGTCGTGGGAGAAGCGCGATCATGACGCCGTCCGGCGCGCCGAGGAGGCGCGCGTCGCCCTGTGGATGCGCGAACTCGCGGACATCAACGGCGTCCGCATCACCGCCCACCGCGACTGGACCGGCAATCCGATCACGCGGGCCCGCATCGCGATCGCACCCGGAACCACGGGATTCCACGCCTGGGAACTGGCCGCCCGGCTCGCCGGAAGGACTCCGGGCATCGTGGTGCGTGACGATCTCGTCGAGCGCCAGGAACTCTACCTTGACCCCTGCAATGCGACCGACGCGGAAGCCGCCGCGGTTGCCGTCGCCGTCCGCGAGGAAGTCGACGGCTTCCGGCAACGGGGCGATGGCTGTCGCCAGAGCTGGAGCGATGTCAAGCGCTCCCGCGAGGCGGCAATCGTGAACTGGCCGGGGAACCGTGATGGCGATCTGTAGCGCGTCCGGCCCCGGAAACTCGTCATCCCCCATGGCTGGTGACGCCTCGGCGCCGCGGATGCCGCAAGCACGGGAGTGATCATCTTGCCACACGATCATGTGAGGGATCTTTCCTACGGATTTCCGACCGTGTTTGGCCGCGGTCTGCTGGGCGAGTTCCGCCATTTCGTCAATCCGCCCTTCCTCGTGGTCACGATGGACGATCTCTGGCCGCTTTTTTCGCGTCACTTTTCCGGCGCCGACTGCAGACCCTACTTTTGCGGGTCGATCGAACAGGCCGACCTCGACCGTGAGGCCGCGAGTCTCGGCGAGGTGCGCGCCATCGTCGGCCTCGGCGGAGGCCAGGCCCTGGACGTCGCGAAGTACTTCTCGTGGCGGCTCAACCTGCCGCTTTTCCAGGCGCCGACGGCGCTCTCGGTGAATGCCGTCTATGGTCAGCGCTCGGGCGTCCGGCTCGAGGGGCGAGTCGCCTATCGCGGCTGGGCCGTGCCGCAGGCAATCTACATCGACTACGACGTTCTCGCCGCCTGTCCGCCGGCGCTGAACTGGTCGGGAATCGGCGACATCCTGTGCTTTCACACCGGGGTTCTCGACTGGCGCTACGCCGAGAGGGTAGGGAAGATCGAAGAAAAGTGGCGGTTCGACGAGAACCTGGCGCGGCAGTCCCTGGCGAAGGTCGAGACAGTCGTCGGGAACATCGACAACATCCGTGCCATGAACGACCGCGGCATCGACGCTCTGGCCGACGGCCTCAAGTGGGGCACGAGTTATCATGGGTCGGGATGGTGTCCCCGCCACATCGAGGGAACCGACCACTTCCTCTTCTACACACTGGAGAAACTGACCGGGAAGAAGTTCCTTCACGGCCAGCCCGTGTGCCTCGGCGTCGTCGTCGGCTCGATGCTGCACGGTGTCGGGGCCGAAGAGATGCTCGACACCATTTCGGCCATCGGTCTCGACATCCGCCCCGAGGCGATGGGCCTGACGTGGGATCAGATCGAGGAAGGCCTGATGACGATGCGGTCCTATGTCAACGAGGTCGGGCTCTGGCATTCCATAGCCCACGATGCCGCCCTGACGACCGGTTTCGTCGCCGACCTGAAGGACCGCCTGGCCCGGGCCTACGCGCACCGTGAGCGGTGATTGTTGTTGAAGACCAGGCCGGAACGGATCAACCCCGGACGCTGCGCATGACGGGCGGATTCATGGTTCCGGGAGGCCTTCCCTTCCGAGCCAGGCCGGATCGAACTGTGGCTCCGGTATTCCCCTGGACTGGCCACGAAGCACGAAGGCGTCGCCATGCGGCGACCTGGGACCGTCGTCATCGTCCCGGGCCGCGCTGGTCGCAAGAAGCAGCGAACCGTCTTCGCCACCGAAGGCGCAAGCCGTAACGTTGCGGGCCGCAAGTGCGATCGTCTCCACGATCACTCCTCGGGAGTTGCGGACGCTGATGCAGCCGCCCTGCCAATGAGCGCTGTAGAGGTGCCCGTCGCGGTCGGTGGTCATGCCGTCGGGCATGCCCTCATCGGCCGGAATTTCCGCGAATCCGGTACGGTCCACCGGGCGCCCTTCGGCATCGAGCGCATAGCGCAGAATTCGGCCAGCCACGGTGTCGGCGAAGTAGGCCACCATGCCATCGGGAGAGAATGCCGGGCCGTTCGAGACGACGAGGCCCCGTTCGATACATGCGGCGCCGGTGGCGCTCACGCGGTAGAGCGCTCCGATCGGATCGGTTTCGGCGACATCCGAGGTGCCGATCCACAAGGCACCGTCGGGGGCGACCTTGCCGTCATTGAAGCAGGTGCCCCGGGCGGGCCGCAGCGATGACGGCAGAGGAGTCGTGACGCCGCTTGCGGGATCGAGGCTCAGGAATTGTGTGGCCGTCACAAGAAGCACGAACCCGTCGTTCAGAAGGACAAGGCACGCGAGATTCTCGGCGAATCCGTCCGCGATCACCCGGTCGTTGCCACTTTGCGGATCGAAGCGGTGAACCTCGCGCCCGTGAAGGTCGAGCCACAGGAACACGCCGCACGCCGGAAGCCACAGCGGCGCCTCTCCCAGTTGGGCCGCGGCGGGAATGTGGCGGATGATCCCGAAGGACATGGTCAGGATTCCCTTCTCGTGTCAGCCATCGCACTTTACTCGTCGCATACAGTCTTATAGCATGACAGTATGCGACAAAGCGATCCTGGACTGGCTCCGATCACGCCTATCCGCAGGCGTCTGGTAACCGACGAGGTCATCGACCGGCTGATCGTTGCGATCGCCATCGGTGCGTTTGCGCCCGGGCACCGTCTCGTCGAGGAGAGTCTCGCCGCCGAGTTCGGCGTGAGCCGCGTTCCTGTCCGTGAGGCCATGCGCGAACTCTGGCTGCAGGGAATTCTGAGTTCCTCGCCGGGACGAGGCTGGAAGGTTGCCGCCTTCGATGATCGCCAGATCCGGGAGGTGTGCAGTGTGCGCATTTCGCTCGAGGCGATGCTCCTTGCCGAGGCGATGCCCCGACTGCGTGCCGATCCCTCCCATTTCGCGGAGATCGACAGAGCCCTGGACGAGATACGCAAGGGTGCTGCGGACGGAAACGTCGAGCAGGTCCAGCGCGCCGATGTCGACTTCCACCGCGCCGCCCTTTCGGTGGCCGGACACGCGCTGGGCCTTGGTATCTGGGAAGGCATCTCGCGCCAGGTTCTCATCATCTTCGGACTCGAGATCCGCAGCCATCCGGACCTCGATGCCGTTGTCGCGCAGCACGAGGAACTTCGCCGTTTTCTGGCCGAGGGTGATTCCCCGGATCTGGCATCGGTGCTGCGCGAACACATCACCGGTTGGTGGTCTTCCTCGGAAGACCGGCCGGAGCACCACAACGAAACAGATAACTGGGAGATGAAACATGTTTCGATCGCTTGAATGGAAACTGGCGGCGGCGCTCGTCCTGGCCGCGGGCACGCAGGCTTCGGCACAGGAGGTCCGGCTCTTCACCTTCGAAGGCTATACCGAACCGGAATGGGTGGAGCCCTTCACCGAGGCGACGGGCTGTGAGGTGAACGTGGCCTACACCGGGTCGGTGGACGAAATGTTCGCCAAGATGGTGGGAAGCGATGGCGCCGACTATGACCTTGTCTCGATCGATACCTCGATTGTCGAGCGCTACCTCGACCAGGGCCTGATCATTCCCTTCGACATGTCCCGGATACCCAACACCTCGAACCTGCTTGCCTCGTTCAGCTCGGTGGCGGAAGTCATGAGCGGCGGCGAAACCTACGGAGTCCCCATCGCCTGGGGCTCGCTTGGTCTCATCTATGACAAGGAAGCGTTTCCGGACGGCGTCAATTCCTGGGAAGCTCTGTGGAGCCCCGAGAATGCGGGACATGTGCTCGCCCTCGACGACGCCAACAACAACGTGACCAATGCGGCAATCGTTCTTGGACTCGCGGAACCATTCAACCTCAGCGACGCCGATTTCGATGCCGTCAAGATGAAGCTGATCGAGCAGAAGCAATACCTCATCAGCTACTACGCCGGATTCGAGGAAGGCGTGAACATGTGGGATTCGAGCGAAGCGACGCTGATGTTCTCGATGGGCGAGTTCCAGACCGTCGAACTCGCCAATCGCGGCTACGACGTGGTGTACTCGATCCCGGATGAGGGCGGCATCGGCTGGCTCGACACGTGGGCCCTCTCCAAGGGAGTGAAGGACTCCGAGTGCGCCCATCAGTGGGTCAATCACTACCTCAACGGTGAGACGGGTCCGGCCATGACCGCAAAGAACGGATACGGGAACACGACGAACAAAAGTCCCGGACTGGATTACGCCAACAAGCTGGTGTGGCTCCGCCCGGTTGAGGATTTCGACCGGCGGGTGAGTGTCTGGAACGAGGTCAAGGCCGCGCAGTAACAATACGGGGTGACGGGCTTGCCGTGAGGGATGCCCGTCGCCCTCATCGTGTCCGGGCCGGTTGATCCGGGTCTGGCTTCAACCGGGTTCGCGACCGCATAATGTGTTCACTGTTCTCACGGAACCCGGCATTCCGGTTGCCGTGCGGGTGACCTGCGTGTCAGCAGGGAGTGCTGCAAGTGAAGATCACCGACATTGCGTGTCACGTCCTGGTCGCTGACGACGTCGACCCGGGCCTGACTTCCTCGGCCCAGGACAGCCTGCTCGTCGTTGTCACCACTGACGAAGGCCTCGAGGGTTACGGCGAAAGCGATCTCAATCCGTGGATCGGGCGTGCCTGCATCGAGGCTTCCGGCACCCACACCATGGGTCTCGGCATGACGGAGCTGTTGAAGGGCAAGGACCCCCGTGACATCGAGGCTCTCTGGGAGCATGTCTACACGATGACGGCGATGAACGGGCGCCGTGGCGCGGTGATCCACGCTCTGGGTGCTGTCGAGATGGCGCTCCGGGATCTCGCCGGAAAGATCGCGGGTGAGCCGTTGTGGAAGCTTCTCGGCGAACCCCGCCCGACCCCGCTTGTTCCCTATGCATCCCTGCAGCCGGCCGGCAGCAGCTTCGAGGCCTACCGTGACGCGCTCTGCCAATCGGCCGAGAATGCCAAGAAACTCGGTTTCAAGGCCGTCAAGGCCGAGTGCACCATGGCCGGCCCCTACGCTCACGATGGCATGAACGAGAGCTACGATCGCCACACGGAGGTTGTGGCGGCGGTGCGCCGGACACTCGGACCGGACATGACGCTGATGGTGGACGTGCAGTACCTGTGGCGCGATGCCGAGACGGCATGGTCGGTCCTGCGCGACTGGGAGGAGTTTGACCTCTACTTTGTCGAGACTCCGATCTGGCCTGACTTCCTCGACGAGCATGCCAGGCTGGCGGCCCGGGCACCCTTCCCGATCGCCTCGGGGGAATGGCTCTCGACCCGCTGGGAATTCGAGGATCTGATCGAGCGCGGCCGGATCGGCGTGGTCCAGCCGGACGTCGGGCGTGTTGGCGGCGTGGGCGAGGCACGTGCGGTGTGCGCTATGGCGGCCGAAAGGAATCTGCCGGTGGTCCCGCATTGCTGGAAGACGGGTGTGTCACTGTCCGCCACCGCCCATCTCGCCTTTGCAACCCCCGGGATTGCCTTTGTCGAGTTCCTTCCCCCGCAGCTTTGTATCGAAAAGCTCCGTCGTGAACTCGCCATGGAGGATCTGGTTCTGGAAAACGGCGAAATTCTTCCTCCCACACGGCCGGGTCTCGGGGTGGAGATCAACTGGGATGCCGTGCGCGCCTATGGACGCCCCTGACGCCGACCACAGGCACGAGGTGGCAGGCGATAGAACGCCACTTCTGCGAATTCGCGGGCTTGGTGTCCGCTTCCAGGACTTCGAGGCCATTCGTCCCCTCGACCTCGACGTCCTGAACGGCGAGTTCCTGACCGTGCTCGGCCCCTCGGGTTCCGGGAAGACCACGCTGTTGCGCACGATCGCCGGGTTTCAGTTGCCCACGGCCGGACGCATCGAGTTTGACGGTCGCGACATCGCGGACCTGCCGATCAACCGCCGTCCCTTCAACACCGTTTTCCAGGACTATGCACTCTTCCCCCACATGACGGTGCGGCAAAATGTCGCGTTCGGACTGCGGGTGCGGGGCATTGCCCGGGCATCGCGTGACGCGCGCGTCGAGGACGCACTCGGGATTGTCGAACTCGAGGATCTCGGCAATCGCTATCCGGCGCAACTGAGCGGCGGACAGCAGCAGAGAACCGCGCTCGCCCGCGCCATGATTTGCGAACCGCGTCTCATCCTGCTCGACGAACCGCTTGCCGCGCTCGATGCAACGTTGCGGCGCCAGATGCAGAAGTTCCTCAAGGTCGTGCAGCGGCGAAGCGGCATCACCTTCATCTTCGTCACTCACGACCAGTCCGAAGCCATCACGGTGTCCGACCGCATCTGCGTGATGCGGTCCGGAAGCATCGAGCAGATCGGCACGCCCAGAGATCTCTATTACCGGCCACGCAGCCGCTTCGTTGCCGCATTCTTCGGGGCGAGCAACATCCTCGAGCCGTGCCGCGTCGAAAGCACCAGGGAGGGCATGACAATGGTCTCGACTCCCTTCGGCATGATAAGGGTCGATGGTCCTTCGCCGCGGGTCCAGGATGCGCTCGCGCTGGCGGTGCGCCCGGAAGCTCTGGTTCCAGCCGCCGACGATGTCTGCAACCGGATCGAGTGCGAGGTGGTCTCGGTCTCCTTCGTCGGCTCGGAGACAATCACCGAACTGAAGCATCCCCGGACACGCCATGTCCTGACGATGAAGACGCGCAGCGATCCCTCGGCCCGACACCCCGTTGTCGGTTCACGCCTTGAAGTCGGCTTTGATGCCGCCGCCTGCGCGCTGGTCAGGGGGTCACGAGAGTGACGCACAAGCGCATGACCGGGTATGTGCCGGGCACAATCGTGCTCTGGGGCATCTGCATCCTCTTCATCCTGGTCCCGCTTGCGAGTTTCCTCGCCTACGGCTTCCTGCCGGTCGTCGACAACGCCATCGTCTATGAGCCGACACTCGACAATTTCGTCAATCTGTTCTCCAACTCCTCCTATCGGACCACGTTCCTGCGGACGATGCTTCTGGCTTTCGAGGTCTCGGTCTTCAACTTCGTGCTCGGCTACGCCACGGCATACTTCATCTGGCGGCGCCCGCCCGCCTGGCGGAACTTCCTCGTCATTGCCCTCGCGATCCCGCTTCTGATGAGCTACATCATCAAGATCTATGCGATGCGTGGCGTACTCGGAACGAACGGTCTTCTGAACAGCGCATTGCTTGCATTCGGCGTCGTCGACGAGCCGGTGAGCGCCCTGCTCTTCAACCTGACGGCCGTGCGGGTCACGCTCAGCGTCGTTCTCCTGCCCTTCATGGTATTGCCGATCTGTATTGCACTGGAGCGCGTCGCTCCTCAGGTCCTGCAGGCTGCGGCCGATCTTGGCGCCAGTGAGATCCAGACATTCCGCTGGGTCATCCTGCCGCTCAGCCTTCCGGGCGCCATCGTGGGGGCGATGTTCACTTTTGTCCTCGCCAGCGGCGACTTTCTCGCACCGGAACTCGTGGGCGGGATCGAAGGGTTCACTTACGGCAGACTGGTGTTCAGCCAGTTCGGACTCGCCTTCAACTGGCCGCTGGGGGCAGCACTGTCGGTCCTGTTGATGGTTGTCGCGCTTGCGGTGATCTCCGTCGCGCGCCGTCTCTCGAACCCGCGCTGGCAGTCATGACGCGCAACCGGTTCATCGACCTCCCTCTCGCTGTGGTCGCGGTGCTGGTCTACGTGTCGCTCTATCTGCCGATCCTGCTCGTCTTCCTTCTCTCCTTCTTCTCGATGCGGCGCGGCAAGGTGAACTGGGACACCTTTTCCCTGTCGTGGTACGCGAAGCTCCTCGAGAACGACGCACTCGGTGGGGCTCTGTGGAACTCGCTCCTTGTCGGCAGTCTCGCGGTGGCGGCCGCCGCCGCCTTCGCGACATCCGCCGCGATCCTCGTCAGGTCCCGGCCAGACAGTCATTCGGCCCGGCTGCTCGAGTACGTGATCTTCCTGCCCTTCCTGCTGCCGCCCATCATCACGGGCCTGTCGCTGCTCATCTATTTCAGGGAAGCGGGGGTCGGCCGTGGCATTCTCACGATCACCATCGGCCACACCCTCTTCGTTTCGGCCATCATCTACCGCATCGTGCTGACACGCCTGAACGCCCTCAGCCGAAACCTCGTGGAGGCTGCCTTGGACCTGGGCGCCACCCGTATCCAGACCTTTCGCTTCATCATCTTGCCGAACCTGCGCATGCCGCTCCTGACCGGCGGGTTGCTCGCCTTTGCCCTGTCCTTCGACGAGACGATGATCACCCTGTTTCTCAGTGGAACGGACGCCACCCTGCCGGTGCGGCTCTATGCGATGATGCGGGTCGGCTTCACCCCGACGATCAACGCCCTCGTCACCCTCATACTCGGGTTTTCAATTCTGCTCACCGTCGCTGTGGCCCTGGCGTGGCGGCGCAACGCCGGCTACCGGGGCAAGACTGTTCGTGAAGGGAGAATGTGACATGACACGCTTCGAGGATCAGGTGGCGCTCGTCACCGGCGCCGCACGGGGTATCGGCCTTGCGATTGCGGCGCGTCTGCTGGCGGAGGGCGCACACGTCTTCCTCGCCGACGTCGATGGAGACGAGGCCGAGCGGGCCATCGGCCGGCTTCCGGCCGATGATGCGGCCCGCGCGGTCCCCGTCGCCCTGGACATCACCGATCAGGCCGCCTGCGAGCGCACGCTGGCCCGTATCGCAGAGGGGCACGGGCGTCTCGACGTACTCGTCAACAATGCCGCGATACACGACATCAGCCCGATCGGGGATCTGACGATCGAGCACTTCCGCAAGGTGACGCGAGTCAATCTCGACGGCGCGCTGATCTGCACACTCGCCGCTCTGCCGCTCATGGAGCAAAGCGGGGGACGCATTCTGATGACGGCGAGCATCATGGGCCTTGTCGGCTCCCCCGACTCCCTTCCCTACAGCGCTGCCAAGGGAGGAATCGTGAACCTGGTCCGCGCCCTTGCCTGTGATCTGGCGCCCCGCGGCATCACCGTGAACGCCATCGCTCCGGGGGCGATCGACACCCGCATGGCGCGCCTCGCCGACGGCAGTCACGAACACGAGACCGAGTTCTTCAGGACGGTGTATCTGAAGTACCGCAAGATCCCACTCGGCCGGGCCGGCTTCCCAGACGACATCGCCGGACCGGCGGCCTTTCTCGTCTCGTCCGACGCCGCCTACATCACCGGACAGATTCTCGCAGTGGATGGCGGCATTACCGCCACATTCTGACAAGGGCCGGGATTCCCGCCACACACGGCGATGAGGTTCCAGGCGGCCGGTGGCGCAGTGCTCATGGATGGCGGCGTCGTTCTCTTTCGGTTTCAGGCCGCCGGGCGCATGTTCTCGCGGGGAAGGAAGATGGCGTAGCGCTCACGGATGGCGGCGTCGGTCTCTTCGGGTATGTGGACCGGGTAATGCTCCGCGAGCAGCGCGTTCTTGCGTCCTATTGCCTTCGACACGAGGTCGGGGCGGTCGTTCTCCAGCCATTCCTTCGGGCTCGAGCGGTCGCCGACTGTCGGGTAGACGTACTCGGTCTGCATCAGCCTCAGGGTCTGATCGGCGCCGAGATAGTGGCCGGGGCCGCCGAGGCACACCTCCTTCATCGTTGTCGAGTGCCATGGTTCATCGTTGTCGAGTGCCATGGCCTCGAGGTGCTCGATGACGACACGCTCGTGGTCAACCCCGAGCACAGGACCGTGCGCAAGGCCATCGCGAAGCATCAGGCGCGGCTCAACAGTTTGCATGCGCGGATCGCCAGGGTCAGGAAAGAGGGCAAGGCTGTCGACGCTCTCGCCACCGAGGTCGCCGTCATCGAGGAGGCCCTCACGGAACTCAAGGAGCGCCGCGGGTCCCTGGCCAATCACGTCCGTGTCGGCGACCTTCCCGCAGACGAGAAACCCGACACCCTGCCTCGGGCACGGCGCCTCTTCATCGATCTCATCCGCATGATGATGCCCGTGATCGAGGGCAAGGCCCGCCCCAACACCGTGCGCACCTTGCTCGCCGCACTGATGACCGCCGATGCCAACATCCTGCCCGACCATGACAAGGGCATCATCAGGGTCGAAATCCTCGGGTTGGCCAGCAACGCAACCGAACAATCCCTGCTCCCCCTGATCGAACAGCTCAACCACACCAGAACCGTCCACCCCGGAACAAACGTCACAATGATCTACAGCATCGACAAGGCATCACCACGCAATCGTCTCATCTGATCTTGGCCGAGGTCCGGATGTCTGAATGTTCGCTGCGCAGCGAACATTGCCAGGCTCTCGAATGTTTGCTAGAAGGTACAAATTTGCTGTGCAGCAAAATAGGTGTGAACGGTGATGCTTGACTCGGATTTGGTGGAAGGACAGCTGCTTGACGGGTTCCTGGAAGCCCTGCGGGAGCTCCCCGATGCGCAGGCGGAGGTCAGTGGGGCCGAACAGCCAGGCGGCCGCGATCAAGGACATGACGCCCAGGTTGACCTCCGAGTGGGCGGGAAGGCGGCCACCCTGCTGATTGATATGAAGAAGGACGTATATCCCCGTGACGTGCGGCAGGTACTTTGGCAGTTCCGCGACTCCGCACGGAGATGGCCGCACCCGGAGGAAAAACGGGAAGCGGCGTTCTTCCTGATCGCCCAATCGATTTCACCTGGAGCCAAGGAGTTGTTGAGGAACGAGCGGGTCGGCTACTACGACAGCGGTGGCAGCCTGTTTCTGCCCGCCGGCAACATCTACGTGTACGTGGACAAGCCGCCCCCGAAAAGTCTGTCGCGGTCCATCCGTTCCGTGTTTTCGGGCCGTCGTGCGCAAGTGCTGCACGCGGTCCTGCTGCGACATCGCGAGTGGTTCGGAGTGAATGACATCGCCAACCAAGCCCAGGTATCGCCCGCGACCGCCTCGCAGGTTCTGATGGAAATGGAAAAGTTCGAATGGGTCGTGTCGCGTGGGCAGGGGCCAGGAAAGAAACGCCATCTGCAAGAGCCAGGCGCCTTGCTGGATGCATGGGTGAACCAGCAGGCGGTGATGCAGCCGCTGTCCATGCAGCGTTACTTCGTGCCGTCGGCGCGCGCGGAAGGGCTGGTGGAGAAGTTCGCCGAGGTCTGCGCAGAGAGCAAGGCCGAGTACGCGATCACTCACGAGGCCGCAGGACAACGGTACGCGCCATTTCTGTCAACTGTCTCCCAGGTGCGTTGCCGGCTGCTGGACGGCCCGGCAGCCGATCAGGCTCTTGGCGCAATGGATGCCCGGTTCGTGGACCAAGGCGCGAACCTTGCGGTCATCGAGGTCAAGTCGCCGAGCGAGTTGCTGTTTCGCGAATTCGTGAACGGGGTCTGGCTGGCAGGTGCCGTGCAGGTCTACCTCGACCTGATGCGCGGCGAGGGCCGCGCCAGGGAAATGGCGGACCACCTGCGCCACGAAAGGATCGGCTTCTGATGGTGAAGCCCGCGACGTTCGACGGCTACAGCGATCAGTACACGGTCGAATGCGAGCGGGTCCTCGTAACTCTGCTGCGCGGACTGGGCCCGTGGAAGGAGTCGGTGTTTCTGGTGGGCGGATTGACTCCCAGATACCTGGTAGCGGCTCGACCGCCGGAAGTGCCGGCGCACGCTGGCACGCTCGACGTGGATATCGTTGTTGATCTGCAGATCCTGGCCGACACCGCGGGCTATCGCACGCTCGAAGAGAACCTGCGTGCGATGAGATTCGAGCGGTCGATGAACGAAAGAGGCCAGAGGCTTTCATGGCGGTGGCAGACTCGCACCGAAAGCGGTGCGCTGATGGTGGTCGAGCTGCTCGCCGACGCGCCGGACATCGCTGGTGGCAGGGTCGAACCGCTGCCTACGGAAGGGAACCTTTCCGCGCTCAACATCCCGCATTCGTCCATTGTCTTCGAATTGCACCAGGTCGCGGAGATTCGAGCGGATCTCCTGGGCGGCGGGGGAAACGCCGTCGAAGTGGTGAGGCACGCCGATTTGGTGAGCTTCACTTGCTTGAAGGCTTTCGCCTTCGACCAGCGCTTTGAGCGGAAGGACGCTCACGACCTGATCTATTGCATTGAACACGCGGAGGATGAACTCGACGGCGTTGCACAGATGTTCCGAGAGGCCTTGGAGGGCAAGCACAGCGCAGTGATTTGGAACTGTTTGTCAATTCTTCGCAATCGTTTCGCAGGGGACGGCGAAGTCCAGGGGTATCGGAAAGACGGTCCGGTAGCGGTGGCCCGCTTCGAACTGGGTGAGGGTGACGATGCTGGTCAGCGCGAAGCTCGGTTGCTGAGGCAGCGGGAGGTCAACAGTGTGATGGAGCAACTTCTGGGTCGGATCGCTTCGGAGGCGGTGTTGGATTCCTGATTGGATCGACAGGATCATCCCACACTGTTCCGTGGGGAGTGGTACAGATTGTCCCGCATCCATCCGTTGAGTTGGTGACAGGGCTGCCGGGAAGCAGGCCCGTGCATCCGATACGACGTGGACGCTCCCTGGAAAGTCAGGCTACCTGGGAAAGACAAGGACAGTACTGCCCCACAAAATCTTGACTATCAACGGCGCGTTAGCCACATACAACCAAGATATTGTATGGCGATTTTCTCGTGTGCGATGGGAAAATCTTGAAACAACGGCGTCGTTCTCTTTCGGTTTCAGGCCGCCGGGCGCATGTTCTCGCGGGGAAGGAAGATGGCGTAGCGCTCACGGATGGCGGCGTCGGTCTCTTCGGGTATGTGGACCGGGTAATGCTCCGCGAGCAGCGCGTTCTTGCGTCCGATCGCCTTCGACACGAGGTCGGGGCGGTCGTTCTCCAGCCATTCCTTCGGGCTCGAGCGGTCGCCGACTGTCGGGTAGACGTACTCGGTCTGCATCAGCTTCAGGGTCTGATCGGCGCCGAGATAGTGGCCGGGGCCGCCGAGGCACACCTCCTTCATCGTGTCGAGCGCCATGGTCTCGTCATTGACCTCAATGCCGCGCACGCACCGCATGCAGGCGCCGATCACATCGTTGTCGACGAACAGGGCCTCGAGGCAGTGCGACAGCAGGGATGAATGCATGCCGACGCTCTCGTAGACGAGATTGAGCCCGGAGAGACCGGCCATGACATTGGCAAGGCCTCGTTCGTACCCGGCCTGCATGTCCATTTCCTTGGAATCGGACATCGCGCAGGCCGACCCTCCCGGCAGATCGTAGTAGCGCGCCATCTGTCCGCAGGCGGCCGTGAGCAGGCCCTGCTCGGGCGAGCCGCCGGACATGGCGCCGGTGCGCAGGTCGGAAACAAAGGGCCAGGTGCCGAAGATGGCCGGATGGCCCGGAGAGAGTGCGTTGACGTAAACCAGGCCGGCCAGGCATTCGGCCACCGCCTGCACGACCGCCCCGGCGAGCGGGGCCGGTGCGGTGGCGCCGGCCTGGCCGGCAGAAAGCAGCAGGATCGGCATGCCGCCCCGGATCAGGGTTTCCATCACCAGGCAGCTCTCGGTGGCGAACTTCATTGGCGGCACGACGAAGCAGTTCGAGTTCGAGACGAAGGGACGCCGCCGCCAGGCCTCCTCGGAGCCGGCGACCATATGCAGCATGTCGAGTCCCTCGGCGGCGTAGTCGGCCAGGGTGAAGGACGTGCCGACATGCTTGGTGGTGCCCGAGATGCAGGCATAGAGCGTGTTGAGGTCCATGTCCCGCGGCTCGACCGTGTCGCGCGGCGTCAGGGTGCGCTGGAAGAAAGAGATGTTGTCCAGGGAATCGACGATCCGCGCCGAATTGTAGAGATCCTCGACCATCGGTTCGCGGTTCTCCCGCGATGCCGGATCGTAGACGAAGACGGCCGCCCCGGCGGTGCCGAAGTGCACCCGATGGCCTCCCGGGCGTATGTCATGGAGCGGATCCTGGCCATGAAGCGTGATGTCGCGCGCCGCCATGGCGACCATGTCCTCGACGAGGGCGCGGGGGAAGCGGATGCGGCCGTCGTCGCCGGCGATGGCGCCGGCGCCCGTGAGAATCTCGACGCCGCTTGGCGGCGCGTCGAGCAGGCCCACCTCCTCGAGTGCGGTGAGGGCGGTGTTGTTGATCCTCTCCATGTCGGCATCACTGAGCGGTCTGTAGGTCCCGCCCTCGAGACCGGCTCTCACCGGTCGCATGTTCTCGGGCAACGGCGCGGCGCGCGCTGCCTTGCGGGCGGCACGGCCTCCGCCACGGCGGCTGCGCCGGGGAGAGGTGTCGGCAGAGTCGCGGTCGGTCATGGCCTGGTTCCTACATGCGCACACGCTCGGACCTGGGATCATAGAGGGGCTTCAGGGAGGCTCGCGCGGCGGTCCTTTTTCCGGCGATCTCGATTTCGAAGGAGGAGTTCAGCAGATCGTCGGCTGTCTCGCCGGCCTCGAGGGGCACATAGCCCATGCCGACGGCGCCGCCAAGGTGGTGACCGTAGTTTCCGGATGTGAGGTAACTGACAATGCGGCCGTCGCGCAAAATGGGCTCGTTGTGGTAGACCAGCGGCTCCGGGTCCTCGAGCAGGAACTGCATCATGCGGCGTGCCAGACCCTCGTCCTTCTTCCTCAGCACGGCGTCGCGGCCGATGAAATCGGGTTTCTGCAGGCGCACGGCAAATCCCAGACCTGCCTCGAGCACGTGATCCTCGTCCGTGATGTCGTGACCGAAGTGCCGGAAGGCCTTTTCGATGCGGCAGCTGTCGAGGACGTGGAGGCCGGCCAGACGCAGGTCGTGGGGCCGTCCGGCCTCCTCCAGGGTCTCGAAGACATGGGCCGCCATCTCGGAACTGACGTAGAGCTCCCAGCCGAGTTCCCCGACATAGCTGACGCGATGGGCGCGGCAGATGGCGTAGCCGACATCGATCTCCCGCATGGTCCCGAAGGGATGGTGATCGTTCGAGAGATCCGCCGGGGAGCAGGCGCTGAGCACGTCGCGCGATCGCGGGCCCATGAGGCACAGGACCGCTTCCGCGGCGGTGACGTCGGTGTAGACAACGTGTGCATCGTCCGGGGTGTGGCGTCTGAGCCATGCAAGGTCGCGCATCAGGGTGGCGCCGGGAGTGACGATGAGAAAGGCGTTCCCGGAGAGGCGGGTGACGGTGCAGTCGCACTCGATGCCGCCGCGACGGTTGAGAAACTGCGTGTAGACGAGACGCCCCGTCTCGACATCGATCTCGTTGGCGCAGATGCGGTTGAGCACCGCCGCGGCATCCGGGCCCTCGGCACGTATCTTGCCGAACGAGGTCATGTCGAAGAGACCGGCGCCGTTGCGCACGGCCAGGTGCTCATCGCGGGCGCACTCGAACCAGTTCTGCCGCTTCCACGAATAGCGGTACTGCGGCTCCATGCCGTCGCGGGCGAACCAGTTCGCCCGCTCCCAGCCGGCGACGACGCCAAAGCAGGCGCCGCGCGTCTTGAGATGATCATGGACGGGAGAACGGCGCACACCACGGGCGGTCTGCGGCTGGCGATAGGGAAAGTGGTCGGCGTAGAGCAGGCCCAGGGACTCGGTGACCCGGTGTTCCAGGTAGGTCCGGTTCCGCTGGAAGGGCTGGACGCGGCGGATATCGACGTCCCACAGGTCAAACGGCGGTTCGCCGTCCTCGATCCACTGCGCCAGGGCCATGCCGGCGCCGCCTGACGAGACGATGCCGATGGAGTTGTAGCCGCAGGCCACGAAGTAGCGTCTGAGTTCCGGCGCTTCACCCAGGTAATAGCTGTTGTCCGGCGTGAAACTCTCCGGTCCGTTGAAGAACGTGTGGATACCCGCCTCGGCCAGCATCGGCATGCGGTTGATCGCCTTTTCGAGTACCGGTTCAAAGTGGGCGATGTCCTCGGGCAGCTGGTCGAAGCAGAAGTCCTCCGGGATTCCCTCCATGCCCCAGGGCTTGGCATCGGGTTCGAATGCCCCGAGCATCATCTTGCCGGCGTCTTCCTTGTAGTAGGCCCATTCGTCGGGCACCCGCAGCACGGGCAGCCGGCCCAGTCCCTCCACGGGCTCGGTGACGATGTAGAAGTGCTCGCAGGCGTGGAGCGGAATGTTGACCCCCGACATGGCACCAAGGTCGCGTGCCCACATGCCAGCGCAATTGACCACGATGTCGCTGGCAATCGTCCCCCTGGCGCCCTGCGACTCCCAAGAGACCCCGGTGACCCGCCCGCCTTCCTGGTGGACACCCGTTACCTTCACGCCTTCGGCAATGGTGACGCCGCGCTGGCGGGCCCCGGCGGCGAGCGCCAGGGCGATGTTGGCGGGATCGCACTGCCCGTCCAGCGGGAGATGAACGGCGCCGACGACATCCGTCACGTTGAGCCACGGATAGAGGTCCTTGACCTGGCTCGCCGAGACCTCGTTGACCTCGACCCCGAAGGCGCGGGCCAGGGAGGCCGTGCGCGTGATCTCCTCCAGGCGTTCTTCGGTCAGCGCAACGGTGATGGAGCCGTTTTGGCGCATGCCGGTGGCGACACCGGTCTCCTCCTCGAGCCTGACGTAGAGGTCCGCCGAGTACTTGGCCAGCCGCGTCATGTTCTGGCCCGACCGCAACTGGCCGACCAGTCCGGCGGCATGCCACGTCGTGCCCGAGGTCAGCTGCTGTCTCTCGAGGAGGACGACGTCCTTCCAGCCGAGTTTGGCGAGGTGGTAGGCGACCGATGATCCCGAGACGCCGCCGCCGACAATGACGACTCGAGCCCGGGACGGGAGGTTCTTCATGGCCCGGGGTCCTTCAGCGACAGGTTGTCCGGGTCGAAGACTGGCCGGTCGGGCTGGACGGTCGCCGGATAGCGCCGCCCGTACATCTCGATTTCCAGGCGGGTGCCGGGCTCGGCGAAATCGCTTCTCACCATGCCAAGGGCGATGGACTTGCCGATCCGGTGTCCCCAGCCCCCGGACGTGGTTTCTCCGACCATGGCGTCGTCCTTCCAGATGGTGGACATGTAGGGAGCATCACAGGCACCCGCCTCCACGGTCATGGTGGCGAAGCGCTTCGAGACGCCCTGCTGGCGCTGGTTTTCCAGAGCCGCCTTGCCCTTGAAGGAGGCCTTGTCCCATTTCACGAAGCGCTCGAGACCGCCCTCGAGGATGGTGTAGTCCGTCGACAGGTCCGCCTTCCAGGCACGGTAGCCTTTCTCCAGGCGCAGGCTGTCGAGGGCGAACATGCCGAAGGGTCTGAGACCGTGGCGCTCCCCGGCTTCGAGCAGCGCGTCATAGACGGCGGGCGTGTCGGCGGCGTCGCTGTGGATCTCCCAGCCCAGGGCGCCGGCATAGGACACCCGGATCAGCAGCACGCGGGCCCTGGCGATGGTCGTCTCCTGCCAGGTGAGCCACGGCAGCGAGAGGTCGGCATCGCAGAGATCGCCGATGAGGGCGCGGGACCGCGGACCGGAGACGATCTGGCAGCATCGCCGGCCCGTCTGGTTCTCCAGCGTCACCGGTGATCCTGCCGGCAGGTGCTTGACCAGCCAGTCGCGGTCGTGCCACTGCGCGGCACCGGCACTGATGAGGTACATCTCGTCGTCGTCGAGACGGATGATGGAAAGCTCGGTGATGATCCGCCCGGCGTCGTCGGCGAAATAGCCCAGTCCCAGGCGACCGACCCGCGGCACGCCGCCCGTGATCATCTCCCGCAGCCAGTCCCTGGCTCCGTCGCCCTTGAGGTGGAACCAGGAGAACCCGGCGAGGTCGAGAACGCCCACGGCATCGCGCACGGCGAGGCACTCCTCGCGCACCCGCGCAAACCACGGGCCGTCGCGCCCCCAGGTCTGCGTTGCCTCCTCGGACGTGTCGTCGCCGGGGCAGGCAAACCAGTTGGCGCGTTCCCATCCACCATAGGCGCCCATCTGGCCTCCCATGGCCCGGATCCTGTCGTGGACCGGTGAGACGCGCTTGTCGCGCCCGGCGGGCCAGGCGTGATGCGGGAAGTGCATGGCATACTCGTGGCCGTAGACCTCGATGCCCTTGGCGATGGCGTGATCCCGATCGGCATAGTCGGTGAAGCGTCGCGGGTCGCAGGACCACATGTCCCATTCGGTGGCGCCCTCGGTCACCCA
This sequence comes from Alphaproteobacteria bacterium, assembly GCA_965213815.1. GTDB lineage: Bacteria > Pseudomonadota > Alphaproteobacteria > SP197 > SP197 > SP197. Next base: position 626,118 of record OZ243917.1, read on the forward strand.
TTCGGCAAGCACCTTGCCGGCGCCGCCCGCCTGGGCGATGCCGAAGGTGAAGACGCAGGCCTCGAAGGCGTCCGGCACACCCGGCATCGGACCGATCAGGGGATTGCCGTCCGGCGCATAGGGGATGGGGCCATTGATGGTCCGGCTGACGCCGCCCTCGGCGAGAAGCGGCACCCGCGCCATGGCGTCCTCGATGTACCACTCGAGGCGTTCGAGGTCCTCGGGGTAGAGCATGAAGGAGAAATCCTCGGGCATGGGATCGTCGGCGCTGATCCAGTGGGCCCGGCAGTTCCTCTCGTAGGGGCCGAGGTTGAGGCCGGACTTCTCCTGGCGCAGGTAGTAGCTGCTGTCGACGTCGCGCAGCAGAGGGAGCTTCTGTCCGGTCCTCTCCGTGTAGGCCTTCAGTTCGGGGATGTCCCCGGTGAGCATGTACTGGTGCGCCATGGCGACGCAGGGCACATCGCGGCCGAACATGGCGCCGACCTCTCCGGCACGATAGCCGGCGGCATTCACCACGTACTGGCAGCGGATGTCGCCACGGGTGGTCTCCACCACCCACTCGGCTTCGCGCCGCACTCCGGTCACCGGGCAGAACCGCACGATGGTGGCGCCGAGATCCCGCGCCCCCTTGGCCAGGGCCTGGGTCAGCTGGGCCGGATCGATGTCGCCGTCATAGGGGTCATAGAGGCCGCCGGCGAGATCGTGGGTCTCGAGATAGGGATAGAGTTTCCTGAGTTCGTCGTTGGTGCAGGTCCTGACATCCATGCCCTGGTAGCGGCCCATGCCGACCACCCTCTCGAATTCCAGCATGCGGTTGTCGGAATGCGCCAGGCGGATCGATCCGGTCACGTGGTAGTTCATCGGGTAGTCGACCGTCTCGGCGAGACCGCGGTAGAGTTCTGCCGAGTAGCGCTGCATGTTCATGACCGACCAGCTCGCCGAGAAGGTTGGCACATTGCCGGCAGCGTGCCACGTCGAACCGGCGGTCAGTTCGTTCTTCTCCAGCAGGACGCAGTCGGTCCACCCGGTGCGCGCCAGGTGATAGAGGCACGACGCTCCCACGGCGCCGCCGCCGATGATGACAACACGTGCGGTTCTCGGTAAGTCCGCCATCGCCACTCCATGAATCATCGGCGCCGACCGGCAGTCTATCGACGGAAGGCATGCACCGACAAGCACCTCGAACAGCCGCTTCCTTCTCCCGCAACCCATGGCACGGAACGGGCCATCTTGCATTGGGTCCCTCGACATGCATGGCCGCTTCAGTGGGGCTCGAGCCCGGGTCCTCGTTTCAGATTTCCGGCCTTGGACCTGTGCATCTCTGCGTCTCTGCGGAGTGCGCCACAACATGAGTCCGGCCGGTTCCGCCTCGCGCCGTCTCTTCCCGACCCGCCTGGGGCGAGAATGCGACTCTCCGGGAATCAGGGTAGGGTAGGGGCAAGTCTGGCCGCCAGATCCCTGGCCCGCCGGTGGAGAGCCCCCGCACATGACGAGACCCGGGACCGGCAGGCCCGCACTTCACACGGCGGAGTTCATTGCGCTCATCGCGCTGCTGATGTCGCTCGACGCGCTTTCGACCGACGCCATGCTTCCCGCGCTGTCAGCGATAGGGCGGGAACTCGGTGCGGCGCGGGCGAACGACGCCCAGTTCGTCGTCACCTCGCTCTTCCTCGGGCTTGGCGTGGGTCAGATACTCTTTGGTCCGCTCTCCGATCGCATCGGAAGAAAGCCCGCCATCCATGCCGGGCTTGCGCTCTTCATGACCGGATGTCTCGTCTCGCTCCTCGCCTCGACCTTCGAAGCGATGCTCGCAGGCCGGGTGCTGCAGGGGATCGGAGTCGCCGCGCCGCACGTCGTGACCATCGCGCTTGTGCGCGATCAGTACGAGGGGCGCATGATGGCCCGACTCATGTCCCTTGCGCTTACCGTGTTCATCCTTGTTCCGACCATCGCGCCGGCGCTTGGGCAATTCATCATGTGGTTTGCCGGCTGGCGCGCCATCTTCACCGCTTTTCTCGTCATCGCGATTGTTGCGTTTGCATGGTTGGCGCTCCGTCAACCCGAGACACTTTCCCGGGAGCATCGCCGTCCCTTCTCTCCAGGCGCCATTGCACGTGCTGTTGTCGAAATTGCGGGAATCCGCACTGCAATCGGCTGTACCCTTGCCTCCGGCCTCGTATTCGCTCCCTTTGTTGCGTACCTGAGCTCAGCGCAGCAGATCTTCCAGCAGTCCTACGACACGGGCGCGCTTTTCCCGGTCTACTTCGCCTCGCTCGCACTCTCTGCCGGTGCCGCGCTGCTCCTGAACGGGCGACTGGTGATGCGACTTGGAATGCGTGTGCTTTGCAAGACCGCCTCGGCTTTCGTCGCCACGGTGTCCGTCGCCGCCTTCGCGGGCGCGTTTGCCTTCGACGGCCTCCCTCCGCTGTGGCTCTTCATGATCTATCTTGCGAGCGTGTTCATGTGCGTTGGCGTGCTGTTCGGGAACTTGACGGCGCTTGCTATGGAGCGGCTCGGCCATCTTGCCGGTGTCGGGGCAGCGGTGGTGGCATCACTCGGCACCCTCATCTCGGTCCCGCTGGGCATTCTCATCGGACAGCAGTTCGACGGCACCATGTTCGTGCTGATCGGTGCATTTGCTCTCTCGGGCGTGGCGACAAGCGGCGCCTTGCGTTACGCGGATAGCAAGGGCGGCGGCCGGTAGTTCCCGCAACGCCCCACCTGGCGCTCCGCTCGTGTCCGATTGCCGGAGAGCAGAGGGCCTGTGTCGACCGGGCGGAGCAGATCTGCGGTGCCTTCGTCTCCCCTTGCATTCATGGTCTGCGTTCCATCGGGCGTTCGACATTCTTCTTCAGCCACCTTCGATGGGAGCGCAGACCATGGCTGGCTCGACCTTGCAGCAAGAACGAGCGGCGGACACCATGACCTGGTGCAGTGCCGGCAGCCCTCGCCGCCGCCGGGGGGAATACCATCACCTTCGGCGTGCCTTTGTGGCTGACATGAGGACCAGGCGCCTCTGGACCCGCCCGACTACCGTGGGACGCAAGTCACCATGTGCAGATGATGGTTTCGGAGGTCTCGCAGGTGCGGATTACGTGGACTATCACTGAGGAGACCAGTCATGGGGATGCACAACCCACCGCATCCAGGCGGCATCGTGAAGCGACAGTGCCTCGAGCCCCTCGGGCTTACCGTGACACGGGCCGCCGAAGGGCTGGGCGTCACGCGGCAGGCGCTGTCGGAGTTGGTGAACGAGCGCACGGGGGTTTCGCTGGAGATGGCGATACGGCTGTCAAAGGCTTTCGGCTCGACGCCCGAGACATGGCGGGGAATGCAGATGGCCTGGGACCTCTGGCAAGTCCGTGACCGCGCAGGTGAAATCGCGGTGGAGCGGTTTGTGGCGGCGTGATCCGCACTCTCCGTCACGATCGCTTCGACAGGCAGGGCTTCCCGCTATCGTCATGGATGATTCACGTTGTGCTGAATGCCGGGTCGGTTGGAGTTGCGGCACGAAGGCGGGGCGCATGATTACCGGTCGGGTGCTTCCCGCATTTCGGGCACCGGACGTGTGCGGGGCCGCAGCTTCACGACGTACTCATCGCACTGGCTGCGATGCGGCGCGGGGGAACGCTCCCGCACTTCAGGCAAAGACCCTGAGCCTTGCGCTCCGCGGCGCGTCTGGTGGCGATGTCCTCTGTGCACATGGGGCGTCTCCTTGCCGGGGGTGGAACGGGGCGAAGGACGCCCGCCGGTGACGAGTACATCTGTTGAGCGCGCTTTAGCCCTTCTTGGTGGCGGTCGTGGATCAGGCCCGTGGCGAGGCAGTTTCAGTACTGGACGCCGCAGCCTCGGATGCTGAGGCCCGTGCAGACGCCGCCGCGCTCCTCCTCGACACGCCGGGCGGGCGGTTGTAAGTCTGGCGGGCGAGAAACGAACGGGATGATGTGGCCATGGGTTCAGAGATGTTCTGGGGAGACCATGCGATCAGGGCGAGTGACCTGAAGACCTTCCCCGACGAAATCACCTATGCAGGTGTGACGAGTTTCCTGAGGCGGCCCTACCGCAAGGACCTCGACGATGTCGATGTGGCGGTGCTCGGTGTCCCCTTCGACACGGCGACAACCAACCGTCCGGGAACCCGTTTCGGACCTCGCGGCATTCGCGCCGCTTCGACAGGCCTTGCCTTCGAGAGGCGGGTCTACGGCTGGGATTTTCACCCCGTGGCCGAGATGAGGATCGCCGATCACGGGGATCTTCCCTTCGACTTTGCCAAGCCGGCCGCCATTCCCGAAACCATCGAGAACTATGTCGCCTGGATGCTGGAACAGGATGTCATGGTGCTGTCCCTGGGAGGCGATCACTTCATCACATGGCCTCTTCTGAAAGCCCATGCGAGGCGTCACGGTCAACCGTTGTCGCTCATCCACTTCGATGCCCATTCCGACACCTGGCCCGATGAGCACGAGGACGGCGTCAATCACGGCACCATGTTCTGGCACGCCACCCGCCAGGGCTATGTCGATCCCGCCACATCGGTGCAGATCGGCCTGCGGACCCCCAATCCCGACACCATGGGATTCAACATCTTCGACGGCCCCTTCGTTCACCGTCACGGCACCGACGCGGTCGTCGAGGAGGTGCGGCGCATCGTCGGCGACAGGAAGGCCTATCTTACCTTCGACATCGATTGCCTCGATCCGGCCTATGCCCCGGGAACGGGGACACCGGTCTGCGGCGGCCTCACATCCCACCAGGCCCGCGAAATCGTGCGCGGTCTGTCGGGACTTTCGGTCATCGGCGCCGATCTTGTGGAGGTGGCGCCGATCTACGACGTCGGGGAGATCACCGCACTTGCCGGGGCCACACTGGCCCAGGACTTCCTCTGCCTGATGGCCCGCTCGCCGGTGTTCCTGTCGTCATCGGGCTGAACCGCCCCGTCATCCCATCGCCAGCATGTCGCTGGCGTCGATGCCGGCGACCACGACCGGTTTCTTCATGGCGTCGCGGCGGAAAGGTTCGCCGAGTTCCTGGTTGAGCAGCACCTCGATGAAGGTGGTGACGCCGTCGCTCTGGGCCGCGCAACCCTGTCTGATGGCATCCCTGAGCTCTTCCATGGTCGCCACCTGGACACCCTTGAGACCGCATCCCTCGGCCACCCTGGCGTAGGAGAGGCCCGGGTTGAGTTCCGTGCCGACGAAGTTGTTGTCGTACCACAGCGTCGTGTTGCGCTTTTCCGCACCCCACTGGTAGTTGCGGAAGACCACCATGGTGATCGCAGGCCAGTCGTCGCGGCCGCAGGAGGTCATCTCGTTCATGGAGATGCCAAAGGCGCCGTCTCCCGCAAAGCCGACGACCGGGACGTCGGGGCAGCCGATCTTGGCCCCGAGAATGGCCGGGAAACCGTACCCGCAGGGTCCGAAGAGGCCCGGGGAGAGGTACTTCCTGCCCTCCTCGAAGGTCGGATAGGCATTGCCGACGGCGCAGTTGTTGCCGATATCGGTGGAGATGATGGCGTCCGCAGGCAGACCCGCCTGGATCGCCCGCCAGGCCATGCGTGCCGACATGCGCTGCGGTTCGCGCGTCCGCGCATCGGCGTTCCATGAGGTCCCCGCGTCGTCGTCCTCATGGTCCATGCCGGAGAGTTCCTGCAGCCAGGCCGAACGGGTCTGGTGGATCAGCGCCTTCCTCTCGTCGCGGCCCTTCGATCCGGCGCCGGGCGAGAGATGGTCGAGGATGCCGCGGGCGACGATTCCGGCGTCACCGCAGATGCCCACGCTGACCTTCTTCGTCAGTCCGATACGGTCGGGGTTCATATCGACCTGGATGACGTCCGCTTCCCCGGGCCAGTAGTCGATGCCATAGGCCGGCAGTGTGGAGAAGGGATTGAGGCGGGTTCCCAGAGCCAGAACGACATCGGCCCTGGCGATGAGTTCCATCGCCGCCCGCGAGCCGTTGTAGCCAAGGGGCCCGACGGCAAGGGGATGGGAACCCGGAAAGCTGTCATTGTGCTGGTAGCCCGAACAGACCGGCGCCGAGAGGCGTTCGGCCAGGCGGACGCAGTCGTCGATGGCCTCGCCGATGACGACGCCTGCGCCGGAGAGGATGACAGGGAACCTCGCCTGTGACAGGAGGCGCGCCGCCTCGGCGATCGACTTTTCGCCACCGCCCTGGCGTTCGAGCTCCACCGTGACGGGAAGTGCGATGTCGACCTCGGCGGTCCAGATGTCGCGTGGCACGTTGATCTGGGCTGGCGCCGAACGCCGCAACGCCTGTTCGATCACCCGGTTGAGAACCTCGGCGATACGCGATGGATCGCGGACCTCTTCCTGATAGCAGACCATGTCCTCGAAGAGAGCCATCTGCGGCACTTCCTGGAAGCCGCCCTGGCCGATCGTCCGGTTGGCCGCCTGGGGCGTGACGAGGAGCATGGGCGTGTGGTTCCAGTAGGCCGTCTTCACAGGCGTGACGAGATTGGTGATGCCGGGACCATTCTGGCCAATGCACATGGCAATCTCGCCGCACGCGCGGGTGTAGCCGTCGCACATGAACCCTGCGTTCGCTTCGTGGGCGACATCCCAGAAGGTGATCCCGGCCCTGGGGAAGAGATCGGAGATCGGCATGAACGCGGACCCGATGATCCCGAAACAGTGCCGGATGCCGTGACCTTGCAGGACCTTCACGAAGGCTTCTTCCGTGGTCATTTTCATGGTGAGCCAGCCTTTCGTTTAAGAGAAGGAGACGCGCCTCGGGCGCCAGACTCCTTGTAGACCGCCGTGGCAGAGAATCGCAAGATGACTGTGGTCTGGCCAGGGAGCAACCATGAGCCACGCGCTGGCGCTCAACTGCGGATCGTCGTCGGTGCGCTTCTGCGTATTCCAGGATGACCTCACCCCCTTGTTTCGCGGCCAGGTGGAGAACATCGCCGAGGGCCTCGAGCCGAGGCTCCTTCTCGACGGCAGGACGGGCGCACTCCTTCCCGCCGGCCTTGCCGGTCACGGGCCTGTCATCAACTTCCTCCTCGACTCGGTCATTCTGCCTGAATGCGGAGACGTTGGTGTGGCCGGCCACCGCGTGGTGCATGGCGGCACGCGCTTTGCCGGACCGGTGCTCATCGATGCGGGCGTGACGGCCGAGATCGAAGCGCTGTCAGTCCTGGCGCCCTCGCACCAGCCGCACAACCTCGCCGGGATCAGGGCACTCGCGAAGTCACTGCCTCGAGTTCCCCAGGTCGCGTCATTCGATACCGCCTTTCACCGCACCATCCCCGAGGTGCGTCAGTTGATGGCCCTGCCCCGGAGATTCGCCGATGAGGGATTGCGGCGCTTCGGCTTCCACGGTCTTTCCTATCAGTCTGTCGTCGCCCGTTTCGCCGACATCACCGGGAGCGCCTTGCCGCGGCGCACGGTAATCTGCCATCTCGGCAACGGTTGCAGCATTGCCGGCCTCGTCGACGGCGTTTCGGTCTTCACCTCGATGGGGTTCACGCCGCTCGACGGTCTGGTGATGGGCCGGCGTCCGGGTAGACTCGATCCCGGCGCAGTGCTGTGGCTCATCGACCGCCACGACGGCGATGCCGGTGCGGTCGACCGCCTGCTCAACCGTGACTCGGGGCTGTTCGGTGTCTCGGGTCTCTCCCCCGACATGCGCACGCTTCTGGCGAGCAGCGAGGAGGGTGCGATCCTTGCCGTCGCCATGTTCATCGACAGGCTCGTTCTCGAAATCGGTTCCGCCATCATGGCAACCCGTGGCCTCGATGCCCTCGTCTTCACCGGCGGCATCGGCGAGAACGCAGCTCCGGTCAGGGCGGCAGTGGTCGAGGCCCTCGCCTGGCTTTCTCTTCAGCTCGACGAAGATGCCAACGTCCGCCATGCGCCCACGATCACGAACAGCCAACCAGCAGCCCACGTCGTCGCTACCGACGAGGAACGCATGATCGCCGAGGACGCGCTGGCATGCGCAGCACTCCGCGCTCCCTGAACTCATGCGAAGCTCTCGGGTGACTGGGCCTGGTTGCCCAAGGGACCCGCACATGGTCTTGCCATCGATGGCAAGGGCGTCATCGCCTGTGCCATGCACCTCGTGCCAGCGGCGCAGTGCGCTATCGATCTCAGCCGGGTCGAGGCGGATGAGCAAAGCGCGTATCGTCGACAGGCTGGGCGGCGTGGGCTTGTCGTTGTCGCGCCGCACCTCGAAGTACTTGAGCACCCGGGGGCTCTGGTCCTGGACCCAGCCGCTGATGCTGTTGTCGGGTTCGAACTCCGCTAGAACTGCGTTTCGCAACTCTCGATCGGACTTCTACCAGTGCAGAACTACACCGCCGTTGTTGAACGTTCCGGACACAAGCCTCTATGTCGGTTACGTTCCGGGGTTCCCAAGCGCCCACAGCCAAGGCGAGTCCCTTGAAGAACTCAACGACAATACTCAAGGAAATCATCAGCATGAGATAACAGATCAGAGTAAGCACGATACGGAGTACCAGCATTCTTTACGGAAGACGTAACATAAGCTATGGTCGGCGCACATGATTCGAAGCTTCAAGGATCGGGACACGCGCCGCTTCTTCGAGGGGCGGCGTGTCGCGGTATTCCAGGGCTTCGCCGATCAGGCCGCGCGCCGACTGGTCCTATTGGACAGCGCAGAGGCGCTTGGCGATCTTGCGGCGTTGCCGGGCAACCGGCTGGAAGCGCTACGGGGAGGCCGCACCGGTCAGCACAGCATTCGGATCAATGCGCAATGGCGCGTCTGCTTCCGCTGGACGGACGACGGGCCGGAAGATGTGGAGATCGTGGATTATCACTGAAGGAATCTGACATGAACGCAAGGAACGGTATGAGGCCGGTGCATCCGGGCGAAATCCTGCGTGAGGAGCTTGACGAACTCGGGCTGTCGGCCAATGCGCTGTCGAAGGCGCTGGGCGTGCCGGTGAACCGGGTGACGATGATCCTGAACGGCCAGCGGGGGGTGAGCGCGGACACGGCGCTCAGGCTCGCGCGCTATTTCGGGACGACGCCGCAACTCTGGCTGAACCTGCAGAAGACGTGGGAGCTTCGCCGGGCGGAGATCGCGGTGGGCCGCGAGATCTCGAAGTGCGTGAAGCCCCAGCAATCGGCGGCATAAGGGGCGGTGGTCTATGCCAGTTCCCGATTCTCAGTCGCTGATGCTTCCTGCCCTCAAGGCGTTCGCCGGTGGTGGGGAGCCGTCACTTTCAGAAGTCCGCGAGCATATCACCACCGCCGAGGAACTCTCGGTGGAAGATGTCCGGGAAATGCTCCCGAGCGGTCGGCAGGCAGTGTTTGTCAACCGTGTGAGTTGGGCCGTGATCTACATGGAACGCGCCGGGCTACTGGCGCGGGTCCGTCGCGGTGTCTATCGGCTAACGGACGACGGCTAACGCTTGTTGTCTGGCGCACCTTCGCGCATCGACATGAACCTACTTGGAGAGTACCCGGATTTCGCCGAATGGAGGCAACGGGTGAACGTCCCTCCTTCCGGCAAGGATGTGGCATCCAAGCAGAACGAAGAAATCTCGGACACGCCAGAGGAAGCACTGGACCGGGCCGCCCGACAGTTGAGCGGCGCTCTGGAAGCAGATGTGCTGTATCGGGTTCGCGACGCCGCGCCTGCGTTTCTCGAACGCGTGGTCGTCGATTTGCTGATCGCGATGGGCGACGGCGGAATCGACGGCACGATCCGCGAGGACGCACTCGGCCTGGACGAGGTGTACGTACAGGCGAAGAAATACGCTGAAGGCAACGCCGTAGGCGAAGGCCACCTGCGCAACTTTGCGGGCGCGATCGACGCCGCAGGCACGACCAAGGGCGTGTTCGTCACTACTTCTGGATTCACGCGCGACGCAAAAGACTACGTGGCGCGGAGTCCGAAGTGAATCGTTCTGATCGACGGTGCGGAACTCGCACGCCTGATGGTCCGGCACGGAGTCGGCGTGCGAACGCGCGTCCTTCACGAGATCAAGCGGATCGACGAAGACTACTTCGACCAGGAAGCGTCGTAGGCTGTGCGCCTGTCGTGGAATGAGGTCGGCGCCCGCGCCGCCGCCTTCGCCGAAGACTGGCGGGACGCGGCCTACGAGAAGGGCGAGACGCAGAGCTTCTATAACGAGTTTTTCCAAGTCTTTGGAAAGCGTCGTCGCGAGGTTGACCGCTGTGAGCGGCATGTCGCCAAGCTCGATAACCGCTCGGGCTTCATCGACCTGTCTTGGCCGGGCGTGCTGCTCGTCGAACAGAAAAGCGCCGGGCGCGATCTCCGCAAGGCGTATGAGCAGGCTGGGGAGTGTTTCGACGCCCTGAGCGTCGCTGGTCGTCAAGGCACCCTGGAAGGGAAGCGAACGATTGCCTGGCCGCGCGCCTGCTCCTCCGGCGAGGATCAGCCGGGATAGGCCTCCTCGTCCTTGTAGGGGAACCACCAGAAGTCCGCGGGCTTGTTCTCGTGATCGATCATGGTGAGCTTGGTGTTGCGGAACTGATCGATTCCCTCGCTGCCGAGCTGACGGCCGGTTCCCGACATCTTGCACCCGCCGAAGGGGCCCGCATCGTTGTCGAGAAGGGCCGTGGCGTTGATCCACGTCATGCCTGCCTCGATTTCGTTGATGGACCGCATGGTCTCGCCGAGATCGTTGGTGAAGACGAAGGAGCCAAGGCCATAGCGCGAGTTGTTGGCGTGTTCGAGGGCCTCGTCGAAACTGCCGACCCGGCAGATGGGCATCACCGGCCCGAAGCTCTCGTTGTTCATGATCTCCATGTCCGGCGTGCATTCGGTGAGGATGGTCGCATCGCAGTAGTAGCCGCGGTTGAAACCCTCCGGGCGGCCGCCCCCGGTGACGACGCGTGCACCCTCGTCGATGGCCCGTGAGAGCATGCCCTCATAGCGGTCGCGCTCCCGCTGGGCCGCCATCGGTCCCATGTCCACCTTGCCCAGACCGTTGCCGATGCGCAGCTGATGCGTCAGGCGCGTGACCTCGTCGACAAAGCGGTCGTGCACGGCATCATGGACATAGAAACGCTCGGCGGCCGCACACACCTGCCCGCAGTTGAGATAGGCGCCGAAGACGGCGCCCTGGGACGCCATCGACATGTCAGCCGACGGCATCACCAGGAAGGGATCGTTGCCGCTCGCCTCGATGAGACAACGCTTGAAGGTGGCGGCACAGGTCCGCGCCACGGCCTGTCCGGCAGGGATCGACCCGGTAAAGGCGACGCCGTCCACCCCTTCATGGCCGACCAGGGCCTTGCCTGTCTCGACGGCCCCGGTGAGGCACTGCACGAGGCCCGTGGGCATGTGATCGAAGCACTCCATCATCATCAGTGACGAAAAACTCGTCAGTTCCGATGGTTTGAGGATGACGGCATTGCCGGCGCCAAGGGCGGCGCCCGCCTCCCAGCCGAACAGCACGTAGGGGAAATTGAAGGGAAGAATGATGCCGACCACGCCAAGGGGGGACTTGGTGACCACATGGAAGTCCCCGTCGACCACGGGACCGACGACACGCCCGGCCTCGTGACGCGAGACCTCCGCGTAGTAGTTGAAGGCGGTTGCCGTCCACTCCACCTCGTCTGCCGACTCCTTGTAGGGCTTGCCCATTTCGCGGGTCAGGGCCTCGGCAAGGCGCGGCGTATTCTCGCGCAGCCGGCGCGCCACCTCGTGGAGTTCCTCGGAGCGCTTGAGGCCGTTCATGCGATTCCACTCGCTCTGGGCGCGCCGGGCGATGGCGACTGCCTCGTCGACCTCGCCAACCGTGGCGAAGGCCAGTTCGCCGTTGACCGCCTCTGTGGCCGGATCGATCGCATCGAAGCCGTCGCTCGACTCGCTGCGGCGCCAGCGGCCCTCCATGTATACCTGGCCCGACAGGTCCCTGAACGTCTCCGTCACCGTCATGATCTCTTTCCCCATGGTCTCATGCGGTGTCATTGTAGGAATCATCGCGCGCCCCTCAAGTCTCCCAGGGAGGTGGCATGGAACCAGGAACACGACCGCTCAACGGCTATGCGGACAGGATGTCGGTGAGGCCCGGAGAGACCATCCGCTTCCACGTGAGCTGCGACGGTCCGGCGACCTACCGCGCCGGCATCGTCCGTCTGCACTCGGCGGACGACAATCCCTCGGGCGCTCCGTTCAGGAGTGTGCCCGTCGCAACACCGATCAGCGGACTGCACGAGGGCAGCGCGCAGGTCATCCATGCGGGGTCCCATGCCGTGGTGCCGGCATCGCCGCGCCTCGTGTCCGCCCGCGCCTTCACGCTCCAGGCACTGATCATGCCGACCACGCCGGAAAAGGGGCGCCAGGGCATCATCGGAACCTGGTCCGAGAGCAACCACACCGGCGCCAGCCTCATCGTCGGCGACGATGGAGCGGTGGGCCTGGTGGCCGGAAACGGCCACGCCAGCATCGTTGTCACCGCAGGTGAGGCAATGGTGGCGGGTGCCTGGTATCGCGTCGCTGCAACCCTCGATCCGGAATCGGGCACGGTGTGTCTTCTCCAGCAGGCCCTCGACACCGGCCGTCCGCTGCACCGCCGGATTGCGATTCCGTTTCCGCCGGTATTGCGGGCAAGCCGCTGGCTGATGGCCGCATGGCATCGTGATGCCGGGGACGGCCGGGGCTATCACGCCGGCTGCTTCAACGGCAGGATCGAGGCTCCACGGGTGGCTTGTCGTGTTTTGACGCCCGACGAAGTCACGATCGCCGGAACCCGTCCGGCAGCCCCGGCGGTCCGCGATGCGGTTCTCGCCGCCTGGGATTTCTCGCGCGGCATCGACACGCTCGCCATCGAGGATGTGTCAGGTCACGGTCACCACGGGACACTCGTTCACATGCCGGAACGCGCCGTGACCGGCGCCCGATGGAGCGGCCGCGAGATGTCCTGGCGCCACCGCGCGGAAGACTACGCTGCGATCCACTTTCACGATGACGACATCCATGATGCCGGGTGGCCGGAAAGCCACGTCTGGCAGGTGCCGGAGGACACCCCGAGCGCCCTCCATGCACTCCATGTCACGGCCGGAGACGCCGAGGACTACATTCCCTTCGCCGTCGTGCCGCCCCGTGGCAGCAGGACGTCGGACATCTGCTTCCTCATGCCGACTGCCACCTACATCGCCTACGCCAACTCGGGCCGTCACTTCCGCAACGACACCGTCGAGATGAAACAGTTCCGCGCCACCGTCATGACGCGCGACGACTGTTTCCTGCAGGCCCACCCGGAGTACGGGCTTTCGACCTATGACACCCACTCCGACGGCAGCGGCGTCAGTCTGTCGTCGCGCCTGCGTCCGGTCCTCAACTTCCGGCCGAAGGGCCGCGTGTGGGGGCTCGTTGCCGATACGCACATCACCTCCTGGCTGGACCAGGCGTGCGGCGGCTTCGACGTCGTCACCGACGAGGAACTCGATGGCGAGGGACTGGCCGTGCTTGAGGGGTATCGTGTCGTCGTCACCGGCAGCCATCCCGAATACCACACCGCCGCCATGCTCGATGCCCTGGAGGCCTGGCTCGCCCGGGGCGGGCGGCTGATCTACACGGGCGCCAACGGATTCTACTGGCGCATCGCGCTCAGGCAGGATCTGCCGGGAGTCCTGGAATGCCGCAAGACCGAGGGCGGCACCCGGTCCTGGGTGTCGCGGGCGGGTGAGTCCTTCATGAGTCTCACCGGCGAGTACGGTGGCCTGTGGCGGCGCAGCGGGCGTCCACCACAACAGCTTGCCGGCATCGGGTTCACGGCCCAGGGTTTCGATCGTTCCACGTGGTACCGGCGCACCCCTGCCGCCGACGATTCCCGCGCCGCCTTCATCTTCGCCGGCATCGACGACGAGATCATCGGCAATGCCGGACTTGTCGGTGGCGGCGCCGCCGGCCTCGAGATCGACCGCGCCGACATCCGGCTTGGTACACCTCCCCACGCGCTGGTCGTCGCCTGCTCCGAAGAGCATGCCGCCGGCATGCTGGTGGTGCTTGAGGAACTCACCTCCAACCAGCCGGTGATTGCCGACGATCATCCCCTGGTGCGGGCCGACATGACTTTCTTCGAGCATCCGGGCGGCGGGGCGGTGTTCTCCGCCGGATCGATCGCCTTCGGCTCGGCCCTGCCGGTCAACGGCTACGACAACCCGGTCGCCCGTCTTCTCGGCAATGTCCTCGAACGATTCCGCGACCCGGCGCCCTTCGTGATGCCGCAGCCCGCAAGGCCCCGCGCCGAACCGGGTGGATGATCATTCCGATGCAACTCGGGAGAACGCGATGCTCCGTGTCCGTCGGGAGTGTTTGGCGACTCCGACGCGAAAGAGCCGATACATTCGGTCGACCGACAAGTTCTTGTGATGGATGAGGACGCGAATGCCGAGACCGTCAGCCAGGGACAGGAAGCGGGTCACAACGTCGTCGGATGACGAAGCGGTTGTGAAATCTCCCTTTGTCGATGACCGACCGGGCCTGCCTGCCCAGCGCTGCCGGAGTGCCGAGATCGGGATCCCGTTGCGCCCCTCACATTGTATTCGTCGCGAGGGACCGTCACGATGGGTCCTCTCATTCTCACATTCTGGAGAACAAGATGAATGCCAGAGAAATCGCGGGTCTCTACAAGAGTGGGCAGATCTCGCGTCGTGATTTCAACAGGTTTGCATCCGCACTGGGGGTCGGTCTTGTGACCGTCCCGGTAACCCGAAACGCTGCCGCTGCCGGCACGCCCATGTACTTCGGTTGGGCCGGATACGACAGCGAGGGATTCATTGGTTCCTATCTCAAAAAGCACGGCGTGCCGCCGGACTATTCATTCTGGGGTTCGGAGGACGAAGCGTTCCAGAAAATGCGCGCCGGCGGATTCCGTCCGGACGTCATGGCGCCTTGTACCTACGAACTCTTCAAGTGGAACGATGGAGGCCTTCTCGCTCCACTGGACCCGGAACGCCTTGTGCACCTTCCCGACATGTTCCCCAGTCTCGAGAACATCGAAGGATCGATCATGAACGGTCAGCGCTACTTCATGCCGATTGACTGGGGCAACTCCACGATCATCTATCGCCGCGATCTGGTTGGCGAGAAATGGAGCGACGACAACGTTTCATGGGAGATCTTCTATACGGATGAGTTCCGCAATCGTCTGGGCTTCTACGACTCGGCCGGTGCGATTGTCGAGATTTCCGCTCTTGTTCTCGGTTACGACAACATCTTCACACTGACTGACGAACAACTGGTTGAAGTGCGCAAGATGGTTGCCATCCAGCGCGACAACATGCGGATGTACTGGGGCGACCAGACGGAAGCAGTGCAAGCCCTGGCGTCTGGTGAACTGGTCGCAAGCTACGGGTGGAACGATGCCTATGTGACCCTGAAGTCCCAGGGTATCGATGTCGGCCTGGGGATACCCAAGGAGGGAATCTTCACCTGGTGTTGCGGTCTGGTCATGCATGCGGAAACCGAACTGGTCGACGAGTCCTATGATCTGATCAACGCCTTCGCGAGTCCGGAAGCCGGTGCCTTCGAGATCTCGAACTGGGGCTATGGGCACGCCAACATGAAGGCGTTCGAGCTTGTTTCGGATGACGTTCTCGAGGAACTGGGGCTTTCGACGCCCGAGACTCTTCTGGGTAACGGGATTTTCTTCCAGGCCCTGGCTCCCGAGATCGAGGAAAGCTACATTCGGCTTTGGGACGAGGTGCGCGCCAGCTACTGACCGGTCCGCGGCAGTTGACGTGAGCCCGGCATATTCTCGTGCCGGGCTCACGTCATCGACGATTTCAGAGATGCCATCGCAGCACCCGGATGACGTGGGAGTCTGTCACCGATATCTTGCGCTCAGGGTTGTGTTGCGTTGGCTCGGAGAAGTCAGGCGGGGCTTCAGCGTCGGGCTAGTCTGCGCAACATGATTTTCCGACAGCCACCTGCATTCGCCGGCTCCCTTCGTCTTTCTGCGACCTTTGTTGCCGGGCCTTGTGCGCCGCTGCAGACGAGCTGTCCGCCGCGCCGCCGCACCCGAAACCGTGGCGCACCATGACATCGTGGCTTCCCTGATCGGGCATGATCCGTCTCCATCAACCAGGAGACACGATCATGTTCGAAGACCTGATTGCCGACGATTCCACCATCGAGAGGTACCGCACGGCGCCGCTTCAGGAAGGTACCAGCATTGGGGCAGTGGCGTCGGCCGATGTTTCTTCGACTCCTGATGACGAAAGGTGCAACACAAGGGTGCCCCGGGCTCTCGGCTGGCAGGAAATCCGATAGGGCAGGCCCTCGTCGACGGTGTCGTTTCCCGCCACGGCGGAATCGACATCCTTGTCAACAACGCCGTCATCGTGTTGGCGCGGACCGTCCCGGACACGACCTGGAGGAATGGGACCGGCTCCTCGATGTCAACCTCAAGGGCGGTGATTCCGGTGATGCGGCGGCGGCATTGCGGGGTGATCGTCAACGTGGCCTCTGAGCAGGGGCTGGTCGGCGCCGCCACGAACGCGGTTTACACGGCAACGAAGGGCGGCATTATCCAGCTCACGAAGTCGATGGCCATCGATCACGGACAGGACGGGATCCGGATCAACTGTGTGGCACCGGGGCCGGTGAAGACACCCCTGTTCGACACGTTCGTGGAAGGTGTCGAGGATCCGCAGGCCGAGATCCGGGGTTTCCTTGACGCCACGATCCTGAAACGCCTTGGCCGTCCGGAGGAAATCGCGAACGTCATCGCGTTTCTGGCATCGGACGAGTCGTCCTACATGACGGGATCGGTCGTCGTCGTGGGCGGCGGACTGACTGCGATGTGACAAGGGGAACGGAACTGATGATCGGTGAGAGGACGAAGGCCGTCGAACTCTTCTGGCAACAATGCCGGAAGAACTTCGACATCGAAACATCCGCGTATCATGCATGCTCGCTTGCTGACCCGCGATACCTGGACGCTTCAGTGCCGAACCTTGACCTGTCGGATCACCCGCGCCTCATCAGAAAACGCCAGAAGAACGGCACGGCCCACCTTGAGATCGATTTCGCGCGCACCGGGGTCCGGCGCCGCGAGGTCGGTGACTACTGGCTCATCGTCGACTTCGACAGTGCCCCCCTCTACCTGGTCCGGATCATCGATGTCCTCATTCACCGGTTCAGCGATGTTCCGCAATCCTGGGCCGAGGTGGAAGGAGAGGGAGATTGCAGCCTGGCGTGGTGGCGCGATGCCCATCGGGACTACTTCAGCCGCCAGTGCGCTCTCTGGGGCATCCCGTGGAGCGAAGACCTGCGGATCGTTTGTGAGCGCTGGAACCTGGTGGCCTCGGCCGACGGGGGCCACGTCCGCATCTGACTTCCCCGGTGGCGGTCAGGGGCCGGGGACATGGAAGGCGACGAGCGTGCCGATGGCGATGGCCGGGGCGAAGGGCATGGCGCGGTGGCGACGTCCGGTGAGGACGAGCGCCAGGGCGATGAGACCGCCGGAGAGTGCCGTGACGAGGAGGAAGGGGACGAGGCCGCCGAAACCGGTCCAGCAGGCGACCGCCGCCATCAGTTTCGCATCGCCGGCGCCGAGCAGGCGGACCCATGCGAGAGCAAGGCCGACGACAAGAACGCTGGCGCCGCAGGCAAGGTGCCAGGCGATGTCCGGGTTGCCGCCAAGGGTGGCGACGAGGGGGCAGGAGACGGTGATTGCCAGCACCACGGGATCGGGGATCTTCTGGCGCCGCAGGTCCTCGATCGCCGCGATTGCGACGAGGGTCACCAGCAGAACAACGGCACCTTGCACCCCACGTCCTCCCGTTTTCCCCTTCCAGCGCGGACGATCATGCCATCCCCCGGGCGCACCAGGGTGACGGTGTTTGTTCGATCGGGCGCCTCACGCTAACATCCGCGGCGTCCTGTGGAAGCGGCCACATGAAGAGCCGCTCCCTTCATCCGAGGAGGATATCGGAACCATGCAAGTCAGGAGATTGATGCTGCGCTGTGCAGCAATTGTTGCCACGGCGGGCCTCGTCTTTCCCGCGGCGGCGGAAGAGACCTACGGGGGCACGCTGGTGGCTGCGTTCTCGGCCGACCCGGGAGGATTCGACCCGGCCCGCGGCCCGAGCGGCATGTCGCACGTGGTGATCGAGCAGGTCTATTCGACCCTGCTCAACCTGGACGAGAATGCCAAGCCCTATGCCGGGATCGCCGAGTCGTGGTCCCAGGCAGAGGACGGGCTGTCGTGGACGTTCACCCTGCGCGAGGGCCTGACGTTCCACAACGGCGAGGCGCTGACCGCCGAGGATGTCGTCTTCTCGTTCGAGCGCATCCTCGACCCCGACTCGGGCTATGCCTACAGTTCACAGATCGAGACCATCGACGAAGTCGTGGCGGTGGACGATCTGACGGTCGAATTCCGGCTCAACCGGGTGACAGGACCGTTCGAGATCTACATGGCCTTCCCCGGTTCGTCGATCGTGCCGAAGGATCTCGTGGAAACGGAGTGGGATCTCAATGCCCATCCGGTGGGCAGCGGACCCTTCAGGTTTGTCTCCTACACACCCCGCGATTCGATCGTTTTCGAGAAGAACCCGGACTACTACGAGGAAGGTCGTCCCTACTTCGATGGCATGGTCTACCGGATCATCTCGGACCCGACGGCGCTTTCCAACGGGTTGAAGTCCGGCGAGATCCACTTCTCCAACGAGGTGCCGCCCAAGGACTGGAGCGCGATTGTCGCTCAGGACAACATGGTCGATGCGGCGATCGAGGGATCGCGCTACTTCTGGATGGTGCCGAACCACACCCGTGAACCCCTTGGCAATCCGCTCGTGCGCCGGGCCATTGCCCATGCCCTCAACCGGGCCGCAATCGTGCAGGGCGCCTTCTATGGCCAGGCGACAGCCATTCTGGGCGGGGTGATTCCCGAGTGGAACTGGGGCTTTGCGGGCCTTGCCGAGTTCGCGCCCAAGGGCGACATCGACAAGGCGAAGGCGCTGATGGACGAGGCCGGAGTGGCAGCAGGAACGCCGCTTTCGCTTACCATGGTGTCCTCGTGGCCTCCGATGATGTCGATGGCGCCGATCATCCAGGCCAACCTGGCGCAGATCGGTTTCAATGCGACGATCGACACCATGGAAGTACCGCGGTACTGGGACGAAGTCTGGGGTCCCTCCAACTTCGATCTCACCGTGATGTACTGGTTGTCGCCCCTGGCGGATCCGGATGATTTCGTGACCAACACCTACGCCACGACATCCGCGGTCAACGTGCAGCTCGGTGGTTCGCAGGAGATGGACGATCTCATGCTGGCAGCCAAGTCGGCCGTCACCATCGAGGAGCGCAAGGCTCTCTATCTTGAACAGCAGCAGCTCTCTCTCGACACCATGGACGTCATTCCCGTGGTCAACGGCTGGGTGCTGACGGCGCACTCGGACAGCCTGAAGAACTTCAAGCCGATGAGGACCGGGTTCCTCAAGACCCTGAAGGACGCCTGGCTGGAGTAGAAGCAAACCCCGCGCGCCGGCTCGTGCGAGCCGGCGCGCGGGGTGGCACCTTTGCGATGCCGGCGCTTGTCTTCTGGAGGCTTGCCTCCTTCATTCCGACTCTGATCGTGGCGTCGGCCATCCTGTTCGTCGCCGTCAACGTCGTTCCCGGTTCGGCGGCACTGTCTGCACTCGGCATCCATGCCACACCCCAGGCCCTCAAGCGTTTCGAGCACCAGCACGGCCTCGACCGGCCCCTGGCCGTCCAGTACGTGGAGTGGGCAGGCAGGGCGCTGCAGGGAGATTTCGGCACGTCTTTCCAGAATGCCGTGCCGGTTGGCCCGGAGGTGAAAAAGCGCATTCCTGTCACCCTGCAGCTGGCGGGCATGGCCTTCGTGGTGGCCATCGCGCTCGCGATTCCCCTGGGTGTCCTGGCCGGATTCCGCCACCAGACCGGTGCCGACGGCGTGGTGACAACACTGGCCACCCTCTTCGGCTCGACGCCGAATTTCTGGCTGGCCACGTTGCTGATCTGGTTCTTCTCGCTGCAACTGGGCTGGTTGCCCACGGGCGGACACATCCCCTTTGCCGAGGATCCGGCAGGCAATCTCGAACGCATGCTGCTCCCCTGCATCGCTCTGGGAGTCGTCTCGTCAGGTCTCCTCATCCGCATCATGCGGACCGCGGTGATCGAGGTGATGTCGTCGAACTTCATCGAGACGGCGCGCTCCAAGGGAGTCGGTGACCTGCGCCTCGTCAGTTTCCACGTGCTGCGCAACGCCCTCATCCCGTTCTTTACCGTCAGCGCCGTCGAGTTCGGTTTCCTTGTCGGAAGCGTCGTCATCATCGAGGACGTGTTCCGCATTCCGGGAATCGGCTCCCTCGTCCTCGTGGGGATCATCAACCGCGACTATCCGGTGCTCCTGGCGGCGGCCATGACGGTCACCGTCATCGTTCTCGTCGTCAACCTCATCGTCGATCTGGCGGCCCAGGTGATTGACCCGCGCCAGGTCCGTACCGGTCACGGATCATGATCCGGTGGCTGAACTGGCGGCGCTACGGTCTCGTTGCCGTGACCCTGCCCGTGGTGGCGGTGGTGTTCCTGGCGGCCGCTCTCGCCCCCGTCATCGCCCCATATGATCCCTTCGAACTCGATGTTCTCGTCATGCTGCAGGGGCCCGGAGCCGACCACCTCCTGGGCACCGACGAACTGGGACGCGACATCCTGTCGCGGGTCGTCCACGCCTCGCGTGTTTCCATCGTTGTCGGCCTTGTCGCCGTCGCGATCGGCGCCACCGGGGGCATCCTCATCGGGGTTCTCGCGGCCCACTTCGGGGGTGCCGTCGATTCCGTTCTGATGCGTTTCATGGAGATCGTCTTCTGCTTTCCGGCGATCCTTCTCGCCGTCATCCTCATGGCCAACCTGGGGACGTCCGTCCTCAACGCGATGCTCGCCATTGGCATCATCTTCATCCCCGGTTTCGCAAGGCTGACCCGGGCCGTGGCGCAGACGGTGCAGCGCCAGCCCTTTCTCGAGGCGGCCATCTGCCTTGGAACAGGGCCCTGGCGCCTCATCACCCGAGAAATCCTGCCAAACGTCATCGGCCCGGTCCTGGTCGAGGCCGCCGTCGCCTTCTCCTATGCCGTGCTTCTCGAGTCGGCGCTGTCGTTTCTTGGTCTGGGCGCCCAGCCTCCGGAGCCGTCATGGGGCAACATGATCAACACCGGACGAGGATTCATCGACCAGGCGCCGTGGATCAGCCTTGCCCCGGGCGCCGCACTCTTCGTCACGGTGTTCAGTTTCAATCTTCTGGGAGACGGGCTGCGCGACGTGCTCGACCCGAAACTCCATGACTGAGTCCGGCCACGCATCGGCAAGCCTTCTCGATGTCGAAGGCCTCACCATCGAGCTCCGGCATCGCCATCGGCCGCCGGCGGTCATTGCCCACGATGTGTCACTGCGCGTCGATGCCGGCGAGATCGTCGGTCTCATAGGCGAATCGGGCAGTGGCAAGACCATGACCGCCAAGTCGCTGATCGGTCTGCTTCCCGACCGCATGGAGGTGGTCTCAGGCCACGTCCGGTTCCGCGGGCGCGATCTCCTCGATGGTGGGGATCTGGCACGTGTGCGCGGCAGGGACATTGCCCTCATTCCCCAGGATGCCCTTCATGCGCTCAATCCGGTGAAGACGATCGGCTGGCAGGTCGGCGAGCCGCTGAAGGTGCATGGCGGACTGCACAAGCGACGCATCGCAAGCGTTGTCGGGGATCTTCTCGAGCGTGTGCACATTCCCGATGCCAGACGCCGTGCCCTTGACTACCCGCACCAGTTCTCGGGGGGCATGCAGCAGAGGGCCCTGACGGCCATGGCGCTCTCGATGGAGCCGCCGCTCATCCTTGCAGACGAACCGACGACGGCACTCGATGTCACCATCCAGGCGGAGATCATCGATCTCATCGGCGAGTTGCGAGACTCCACCGGGGCCAGCTTTCTCTTCATCTCCCACGATCTGGCGCTGGTCTCGAGTTTCTGCGACAGGATCTACGTCATGTATGCAGGCGAGATCGTCGAGAGCGGAACGAGGGACGCCATCTTCAGCCACACCCGCCATCCCTACACACGAGCGCTCATCGGCGCCGCGCCGAGCCTCGCCGGCAATCCGGAAAGGCTGCCGACGATCCCTGGACGGATCCCCCGGCCCTTCGAGGAGATCCGCGGATGCCGGTTTCGTGCGCGATGCCCTGCGGCCGGGGCCGCGTGTGGGGAGGCCCCCCGCCTCGAGACGGCCGACGGCAATCATGCGTTTCGCTGCTGGTACGCCTGAGACGATGCTTCTGGAAGCACGGAATCTCTCCAGGACCTTTCGTGGCCGGGGCCTGCTGCGCCGCGGTGGCGATGTCCGGGCACTGAGCGAGGTTTCCTTCAGCCTGGCGCGGGACCAGACCCTGGGTGTCGTCGGCGAATCGGGCTCCGGCAAGTCAACTTTGTTGCGCGTTATCCTGCGCCTCACACCCTATGATTCGGGAAGTCTCGCATTCGATGGCGCCGAGATCGCCACGCTTTCCGGTCCGACCCTCAAGAATCTGCGGCGGCGTGTCCAGCCGGTCTTCCAGGATCCCTATGCGACGTTCAATCCGCGGTTCTCCATCGGCTCGTCGATCGGTCTGGGTTTCGAGCTCCTGGGAGAGCACCGGCGTCAGGACGTCAGGGGGGAGGTGAGAAGGCTCCTCGATGATGTCGGTCTTGATCCCGATCTCGAGCGGGCCCTGCCGCACGAACTCTCCGGAGGCCAGCGCCAGCGTGCCGCCATCGCCCGGGCGCTCGCGGTCAGGCCCGACCTTCTGCTGCTCGATGAGCCAACGTCCGCTCTCGACGTGTCGGTCCAGGCACAGGTCCTGAATCTCTTCAAGGATCTGCGCCGGCGCTACGGGTTTTCCCTCATTCTCGTGACCCACGATCTCCCGGTCGTCGGTTTCATGTGCGACCATCTCCTCGTCATGAAATCAGGAGAGGTGGTGGAACGGGGGGCGACGCAGACCGTGATCGGCAATCCGGTTTCGGCGTACACCCGGGCGCTGATCGAGGCGGCACCCGAGGTATCGGGGAAGACGACGCAACCGGCAACGAGGCAATGATGAGCGACATCAGCAACGATACCATCGCCGCGGCCGAGGCCGTTCTCGGCGTGCGCTACAGCGAGTCGGAACGCACGCTGATGCGCGACAATCTGGCGCCGCAGATCGAGAACGCCAAGAGGCGCAGGGCACTCGTCCTTGCCAACAGTCTCGGGCCCGCCACGCGGTTCGATCCGAGGCTGCCCGGATTCCAGGCGCCGCCGGCCGGGCCTCCCCCGGTCTGGCGGGCTCGCGACGTGCCGCCGCTTCCCGACTCGCACGAGGACATCGCCTTTGCACCGGTCCACACGCTCTCGGGGTGGATCCAGTCAGGCGCCCTTACCAGCCGACGGCTCGTCGGGATCTTTCTTGACCGGATCGAGCGCCTGGCCGGGCCCCTCGAGTGCTTCGTCACGGTCACGGGCGACCGAGCGCTGGCCGAGGCCGATGCCATGGATGCCATGACGCGCGCCGGCCACTGGCTGGGACCGCTTCACGGCATCCCCTATGCGCTGAAGGATCTCTTCGATGCACGGGACACACGGACGACCTGGGGGGCAGAACCCTTCCAGGAACGGATCGCAACCGGAGACGCCGCAGTGGTGACGAGACTGCGGCAGGCCGGCGCCGTGCTGCTCGGCAAGTCGACCGTCGGCGCGCTGGCCTACGGCGACATCTGGTTCGGTGGCAAGACCCGCAACCCCTGGAACCTCAACGAGGGAGCGAGCGGTTCAAGTGCCGGTTCGGCGGCTGCGACCGCCGCCGGGCTGTGCGCCTTTTCCATCGGCACGGAGACCCTGGGCTCCATCACCTCGCCCTCCGAGCGCTGTGGCACGACGGGGTTGAGACCCACCTTCGGCCGCGTCTCGCGCGCCGGCGGGATGGCCTTGTGCTGGTCGCTCGACAAGGTGGGGCCGATCTGCCGCACCGTCGAAGACACCGGCTTCGTGCTGGCGGCCCTCAACGGCGGCGATGCGGCGGATCCGGGTTCCATCGAGATGCCGTTCAACCACAACGCGACACAGCCGCCGCAGGGATTGCGTCTTGGCTGGTTGCCGGAGGCCTACGAGGGCGACGACGTGACGGATGTCGACCGCCAGGCCCTGGATGCCGTGCGTTCGCTCTTCCCCTCGATTCGCGAGGTGGGCCTCCCCGACCTTCCCTACGACACCCTCATCGCCGTGCTCTATGCGGAAGCTGCCGCAGCCTTCGAGAACCTCACACTCGACGATATCGATGACACGCTGACACGCCAGGACGAGGGCGCCTGGCCCAATGCATTCCGCAAGGCGCGCTTTCTATCGGCGGTCGATCATGTGCAGTTCGACCGTTTGCGCCGCCTGGTGATGGAGGCTCTCGACGATTTGTTCATGGAGGTCGACGTGCTCGTCGGTCCGTTCTCGACCGGCCCGATGCTGGTGGCGAGCAACTTCACCGGTCATCCCTGTCTGCACTTGAGGTGCGGGTTCGAGAACCTGGCGACCCGCTCGGAACTCTCGCTGGCCGAAGGGCGGCTCGAGCTCGGCCATGCGACGTCCTCGGAACGCACATTCACTGTGCCCCGCGGTCTTTCGCTGTGGGCCGGTCTCTTCCACGAATCGCACCTGCTCCACGTCGGCGACGCCCTGGAGCGTCTTTTCGATGTCCACCACCATCGGCCGACCCTTGCCGCTTGAGACGGCGCCGCTGGTCCTCGCTTCCGCGAGTCCGTCGAGACGGCAATTGCTGAAGGACGCCGGGGTACGGTTTCGGGTCGTGCCGTCGACCGTTGACGAGGTGGCGCTGCGCCGCGGTTTCGAGGCCCGGGCGATGCCTCTCGACGACATGGCCCTGGCCCTGGCGTGGGAGAAAGCCATGGCTGTCAGCCGCGACGAGCCCGATGCCCTGGTTCTCGGGGCCGACCAGATGCTCGAATGCGACGGGCGCCGCCTGGACAAGGCAGCGGACATGGCCGAGGCCCGCCGTCATCTCGAGACCCTCCAGGGACGCACCCACAGGCTCGTCACCGCCACCGTTCTGGTGGGCAACGGCGAACGAAGGTGGCATCACACAGCGACGTCCTTACTGACGATGCGCTCCCTTGATGACGAATCACTGACGGCCTATATCGCCGCTGCCGGAGAGCGCATTCTGGGCAGTGTGGGATGCTACCAGGTCGAGGGACGCGGAATCAGGCTGTTCGAACGGATCGAGGGCGACTGGCATGCCATCATCGGATTGCCGCTTGTCGCCGTACTCAATGAACTTGACGCGAGGGGGGCGCTCGGCCCGTGGGACTGACCGGAAGTGCGCGTATCGCCGGAGTCATGGGCTGGCCGGTGGCCCACTCGCGATCTCCCCTCCTGCACGGCCACTGGCTGGAGACTTTGGGTATCGACGGCGCCTATGTGCCCCTGGCCGTGCCGCCGCACCGTTTCGAGGCGGCCTTCAGGGCCTTGCCATTTCTGGGGTTCAGGGGCTGCAACGTGACCCTGCCGCACAAGGAGAGGGCTCTGGAACTCGCTGACAGTGTCGACGATCTCAGTCAGCGAATCGGCGCGGCCAACACCATCATTGTGGGCGATGATGGCGCCCTGGCGGCGCGCAACACGGATGCCTTCGGATTTCTCGAGAACCTGAAGAGCCAGGCGCCCGGGTGGCGGGCGACCCGGCCGGTCCTGGTGCTGGGGGCCGGGGGATCGAGCCGCGCCGTCATCGTCGCTCTCCTCGATGCCGGCGTCCGGGAGGTGCGTGTCGCCAACCGCACCCTGGAGCGCGCCACGGCGCTCGGTGAACGGTTCGGGCCTTCGGTGACAGCCGTCAACTGGGAGGAACGGGCCGCGGCTGCCGACGGCGTCGGCCTGGTGGTCAACACCACCCAGCTCGGCATGACCGGACAACCGCCACTCGATCTCGCACTCGACCGCCTGGACGGCGAGGCGGTGGTCTGCGATCTCGTCTACGCACCCCTCTTCACGGAACTCCTGCAACGCGCCCGGCAGCGCGGACACGGCACGGTTGATGGTCTCGGCATGCTGCTGCACCAGGCGCGGCCCGGTTTTGCCGCATGGTTCGGCTGTGATCCGCCGGTGACAGAGGACCTCCGCTCCCTGGTGTCGCAGGGACTGTGATGCGCCCTGCCCGGGCCATCGTCGCCACGGCTCCCTGGTTCCGGAGTTCGTGGGACGATTCCGGCGCCTTGTCGCGGTCCCATGCCGGTGACGTCATCTTGAGGCGGGTATTCCTGGATCGGGCGCGGTCCCGGCGAACATCTCCTCGAGCGCGTAGATCGTCTTCTGCGGAATTCGTTCGACGGGGTAGTAGCGGCCCACGATCGCGAGTGCGGCATCAAGCTCCGTGAGGTTCAGGTAGCGCAGGAGAAAGCGCACATCGTCGATGTCGTGGAACTCGCGCCCTATGCGCATCGCCATGCACTTCATGGCCAGAAGATACTCCGGGGTTGCTGTGAGGACCCTCAGGTTCGCAAGTTCAAGGAAGGAGTGGAAGCCTCCCCGTTCGCTCAAGAATCTCTTGACGGCGTCGTTGAGCCAGTTGGTGCGGTCGTCGACACGCCGGGCGGCCTCCCTCATCTCCCGTGCCGGGCGGAAAAATGCGTCCACATCCCTTGTCGCAAGGCGCGCGTCGAAGACAAGACACATGACGGCGCCGCCTACCAGGTAGACTTCTCCAATGATTCCGGTGCGTGCAAGTTCGGCATTCAGCAGGTCGAAGAGATGCTGGATTTGCCGCCCGGAAAGTTCCTCCATCAGACACGCCCCCCGACGGACGTATCGATGAAGATGTTGCGCCTCCGGAACACGGCAGGCGAATTGGTCAGAAGATACAACCGCAGACTCATGAGATCCGTGCCGAACCAGGGTCGATCCAGCGGTGGAATGCTCCCCGTCCACGCCGGCGGCGGCACTCCATGTTTCATGGCTGCAAACTCGATCATCGCCGCCACATGGTTTGCCTCG
Source organism: Alphaproteobacteria bacterium (assembly GCA_965213815.1). Taxonomy (GTDB): domain Bacteria; phylum Pseudomonadota; class Alphaproteobacteria; order SP197; family SP197; genus SP197. The sequence goes on from OZ243917.1 coordinate 653,104, forward strand.
ACGGGTGGCAGGCTGACCCCCGGCGGATGGCGAAGTTCATGCGTGATCTGTCGCCCGCTGAGGCCGGCCAGAAGGTCATGGATCGCAGCAAGTGTGAACGAGGTTCTGTCGGGGTCCGCCACCAGGGCCTCGACGCACTCCCGGAACCGCACCTCGACGGGTGGAAACAGTTGACGCAGCACCCAGTCCGACATGCTCATGCCAGTCAGGGTCGCCCGAGTCCGGATCAGCAACTTTTCTGACGGACTGACACGAATCTGAAGCTGCTCGGTCTTTGGCATGATGCGCAGCCTCACCCTGCAAGAGACAAGATGTCAATACAGTGTCATGACAGTAGGTCGGCCTGATCCGCTGGCGCGGGCATGCCGGGCTTCCTTGTCCTCGGCAGAGGCCAGGACGAGCCGATGACGTACCCTGCGGGCTTGTTGCCATGGTCCGAATCCTGCAGGCTCATCAGGTGACCGGATCGGGAGTGGAACCGTGTTCGTACTCGGCCTGACAGGTTCGATCGGCATGGGAAAGTCCACCGTTGCCGCCATGTTTGCCCGCTGCGGTGCCCACATCCACGATGCCGATCACTGTGTACACCGGCTTTACGGTCAAGGTGGCGCCGCTGTCGGGCCTGTCGGCAGCGCCTTTCCCGGGGTGGTGATCGGTGCGGGACGGGGAGCGCGCATCGACCGTCAGCGCCTGGGCGCGCGGGTTCTCGGTGATGCCGGGGCACTCGCCCGCCTTGAATCCCTGGTCCATCCCCTGGTGCGCCGGGATCAGGCCCGCTTCTTGAGGCGAGCCGCCCGGAACGGCTGTCGCCTCGTGGTGTTCGATGTACCGCTGCTCTTCGAGACCGGCGGCGAATCGCGGGTCGATGCCACCTGCGTGGTTCATGCTCCGCCCTTCATCCAGGCCGCACGGGTTCTGCGTCGCCCCGGCATGACACGCGCGATCCTCGAGGACATCCGCCGCCACCAGATGCCGGACCGGGACAAGCTGCGACGTGCGGACCACGTCGTGAGGACCGGCCTCGCCAAGGGCCATACCCGGGGCCGCGTGCACAGCCTGTGGCGCCATCTTTCAGTTCGCCAGGGGAGAATCTGGCCACCATAGGATGGGGAGCGTCGGTGCCTGTTGATGAGCGGGGCCAGGCCGTGTCGATTTCCGCGTGCCGACGGGATACGATGCCGGTCTCTTGCCCGTTGATCGTCATGCGCGAGATCGTTCTCGATACGGAAACCACTGGCCTTGACATCATGGAAGGTCACAGGCTTGTCGAGATCGGCTGTGTCGAACTCGTGGATCTGGAGGTGACCGGGCGAACCTGGAACACCTTCCTCAATCCCCGGCGCTGCAATCACGCCGAAGCCTTCGACATCCACAGGCTGTCCGATTCCTTCCTCAAGAGACAGCCACTGTTCCGGGAAAGGGCAAGGGATTTGATGAGCTTTCTCGCCTCCAGCCGCCTTGTCATGCACAATGCGGCGTTTGATCTGGCCTTTCTCAACAACGAACTGGTTCTGGAAGGCATGGCGCCGATCCGCGGTTCCAGGGCCATCGACACGCTGAGCCTGGCGCGCAACACCTTCCCCGGAAGGGCCAACGATCTTGGCGCCCTGGCCCAGCGCCTCGGCATCAAGATCATACCGGGGCGCACCCATCGCGCCCTCGCCGATGCCCGGTTGCTGGCCTCTGTCTACATCGCACTCCTCAAGCACCGGGAAGACCATGCGTGAAGTCGTCCTCGATACCGAGACCACAGGGCTCGATCATGCTGCCGGTCATCGCATCGTCGAGATTGGCTGCGTCGAACTCATGAACCACATCCCGACGGGGCGTTCCTGGAGCACCTATCTCAATCCCGGACGCGACAGCGAGGAAGCGGCCCTCGCTGTTCACGGACTGACCGCCGACTTCCTCGCCGAACAGCCCTCGTTCGGGGACAAGGCCGGGGAATTCCTCGAGTTCCTGGCGGCGAGCCGCCTCGTGATCCACAATGCCGAGTTCGATCTCGGGTTTCTCAACAGCGAACTCGGGCGATGCGGTCTCGAGGCGATCGATTCCGGCCGCGCCGTCGACACACTGGCCCTGGCGCGGCAGAAGTTCCCCGGCGAACAGAACAGTCTCGATGCCTTGACGAGGCGCTTTCGCATCGACGCCTCGACCCGCCAGGAGGCCCATGGCGCCCTTGTCGACGCCCGACTCCTGGCGGAGGTCTATCTCGAGCTGCTGGGCGGTCGCCAGTCGGTCCTCGACTTCGCTGCTCCCGAGGCGTCACTGCTGACCGCGGCCGCCGGCGGTCCTTCCCGGACCTTCCGTCCTCCCCGGCCCCACGAAGCCACGGCGGAAGAAATCGCCCGCCACGAGGCGTTCCTGCGCGAGCACGTCAAGGATCCGATCTGGCTGCGTTCCTGACCTCCGGCACGGCCGACCGTGGCACTCACCATGTCGACGGGCGGATGAAGGGGGCGCATTGAAGGCAGGTTCGTCTTCGTCTGACTGATCGAATCGCAGTCCGTCGGACCGTCTGAGATCTGGACATGTCAAGCGTCCAGTCATGTTATCTGACTGTATCGAGAGGGGGCGATGCGATGGAGGTGATCGGCGCGGCAAAGTTCAAGGGACAATGCCTGGTGCTGCTCGATAATCTGGGCGACGAGGGCCTGATCATCACCAAACGCGGCAGGCCCGTTGCCCGCCTGCTCCCGCTGGAGTACCACGCCGCCGCATTGATCGGCAGTTTGCGAGACAAGATCGTTGTTCGCGGCGATATCCTTGCCACCGGGGCCGATTGGGACGCGGATGCTCATTCTTGACACGCACATCCTCATCTTTTCTCTCACCGGCGCGTTGCGAGCCGGGGAGCGTGAGGCATTGAGCGAAACGAGGTGGTCGATTTTCGCGATCGTGTTGCGGGAACTGGCCAGGCTCATCCAGCTTGGGCGGGTGGACATGGACCTCGACGACCGCCAGATTGCCCGTGTCTTGAATCGTCTGCATGTCCGGCCAGTCGACCTGGACGTCGCCAGAATGTCCGCAGACCTCGACTTCAGAGGTGATCCGGCAGACGGATCATCGCCGCGACCAGCATCATTCACAACGTACCGCTGATAACCCGGGACCGCATCATCCGGCAGTCAAGGATGGTGCCACTTGCCGCATCGGTCACAGCGGCAAGGCAGCCCGGGAGATCCCGCTGATCTCGCCCGCCGTGCGGCGCAATCAAGGCGCGGAATTCTGGCGACTGGCCGGGCCGTTCCGGGGTCCCGTGAGAGCGCCGGTCAGTGGGCCGTGTTGGACGGTTCGCCGAAGACGGGAGTCGGAATGCCCGCCATGCGCGCCTTGATCTGGAGGGCGAGAATTCTTGAATAGAACCGCGAGAGGTGCAGATTGCCACCATGGATCCACAGGGCGTCCTGGGCCAGCGGTTTCCAGAGGTTGCGCATCTCGCCTTCCCAGGGTCCGGGGTCTCCGGGGGTTCCCGAACCGTACCCCCAGCAGTGGCCGATCCTTTCCGCCATCTCAGCGCCGAGAAGCTCGGCAATCGTGTTCTGCACGGTGTGGTATCCCGTGGCGAGAATCACGAGATCGGCCTTGAGCGAGGAACCGTCCGACAGCACAACGGCATCGGCACCAAATTCCACCGGTTCGACTCCGCTCCTGATGTTCACATGGCCGTCGGCGATGAGATCCGAACCGCCGACATCGATGTAGTAGCCGCTGCCCGTGCGGAAGGCCTTCATCATGAGGCCGCTCCCGTCAACACCCGAATCGAGTCGGAATCCGGCCTTGTCCAGGCGGCCAAGAAGGTCGGCATCGCGTTCTGCCATGAGTCGCGTGACTTTCCTGCCACGTTCGGCCATCAGGGCGAACGGTACCGAGGCGAACTCGAGATCGGCGTGCTCGGTGGTGATGCCCCGCGCCAGGGCCTCTTCGGAGTAGAGAGCTCCGAAACCGATGTCCATCAGGGTCTCGGAACGCACCACCAGTGTCGATGATCGCTGCACCATGGTGACGTCGCGGGCGCCGCTTTCCCAGAGATCGACGCAGATATCATGGCCCGACGTGTTCGACCCGATGACCACGCACCGCTTGCCCGACCAGTCCTCGGCGCTCTGATAGTCGCTGGAATGCATGATTGTTCCGGAGAACCGGCGGGCGCCGTCAATCTGCGGAACGCGCGGCGGTCCGTAGGCTCCTGTGGCGAGCACGAGGTGTCGGGGGCGCAGTGTCATGGGCTGACCCTGGCTCTCGACGTCGACCGACCACTCTCGGGATGTCTCGTTGAAACGGGCGCCAAGGCATGTCGTCGAACCCCGGAAGTCGAGTTCCATGATCGACGCATAGGCCTCCAGCCAGTCCCCCATCTTGTCTTTCGGCGTGAACACGGGCCAGTCGTCAGGGAACGGCAGATAGGGCAGGTGGTCGTACCAGACGGGGTCATGAAGCACCAGGGTGCGGTAGCGGCTGCGCCACGAGTCGCCTGGTCTGGCCCGGCGTTCGATGATCAGGTTCGGCACACCCAGGCGCCTGAGACGGGCGCCCAGCGCCAGGCCTCCCTGACCTCCGCCGACGATGAGTACGCTGGGCTGCGTCCCGACACCGAAGTCGCGGGCATGTTGCTGGCGCTCCTCGGCCCATGTCCGGCGGTGTGCCACGGCCCCGTGGACGACACCCTGCGGACGCCGCGGTCCGGCCAGCTCCTCGTGTCCGATGAGTGCTTCCATCATCGTCAACAACGTGAAGGCAACTCCGCTCTTGAGGCGCAGGTGTGCTGTTCCACGGGCCGTGGCCGTCTCGAATGCGAGCACGGCCTCGACCAAGCCGTCGACCTCATGTGGCGTCCCGGTGAGGGTGAAGTGGACCGGTTGCAGGCGGGAGAGCGTTGCCTTGAGCATGACGTCGATCTCGTCCCTGCCATGCATGGTCTTGATGTTCCACGTGAAGGCGACAAGGTCGCGCCAGTAGCACTCGTCGCCGAAGAGGGATGAGATGGCTTGTGGCTCTCCCTGGCGCAGTGCGCCGTTGAACCGCTCAAGCCAGATTGTGACGGGATGGCTCATGGGTCCTGCCTCGTGCCGGGCGCTACCGGAGCGGTACAACCCGTCCCTCGTGAATCGAGCGGTCGGCGGCCGAAACGATGCGCAGGCTCGTCACCGCATCATCCATGTGATCGCCGAGATCGACATCCCGCTCGATGGCGTCCAGAAGGAATCGCTGCTCGCGTTCGCACAACTCGTCGTGATCGGGCTCGTCTGCCATGTCGATCCGTTCATCGGGCTTCGAAAGATCGGCATGGTGCACCAGGATCTGATTGGTCCGGGTGTGGGCGTTGATGTCATCGGAGCGGACATCTCCCGAGGTCTCGGCCATCACGATCGACACCGAGCCCCGTGGTCCGACGACGTCCTTCACGAAGAACGCGGTCTCGCTCATCATCGGGCCCCATCCGGCTTCGTACCAGCCAACCGATCCGTCCTCGAAGGTGACCTGGAGCATGCCGTAGTTGTTGACGGCAACCTCGTCGGTGAGTTTCGCACCGATGGCGTGCACGCTGGTCGGGCGCGCGCGTGTCATCTGGCACATGACATCGACATAGTGCACACCACAATCGACGATGGGAGGGAAGCTCTGCATGAGTCTCTTGTGCCAGTCCCAGGTCTCGGCGTTCGACTGTTGGTTGAGGTTCATGCGGAACACCAGCGGCGTTCCAAGCTCGCGGGCGATTTCGATGAAGCGGACCCACGACGGGTGTTGTCTGAGAATGTAGCCCACGACAAGCTTGCGGTCCGTGCGTCGCGCCGTGGCCACAACCTCTGCCGCCATGTCGGCGCTTTCCGCAAGCGGCTTTTCCACGAACACATGGGCCCCGCTCTCCATGGCCCGCATCGCAAACGGTCCATGGGTGTCGGGCAGGGTGTTGACGGAGACGACATCGGGCCGCAACTCGCGGAGCGCGGTGTCGAAATCGTCAAACTTCCGGGTGCCGGCGAGAGCATCGGGAAGCTCCATCGACGCGATCCGTCTCGCGCAGACTCCTGCCACCTCGAAACCGTCGATTCGCGTGTAGGCGAGAGCGTGGCTCATGCCCATATTGCCCAATCCTGCTACCAGCACCTTTTTCGTCATGACAATCTCCCCGACTGTTCCCGGCGGCTGGCCGCCGGATGTGTGTTCAGAACTCCTCCAGGACGAGTTCCTGCGCCATCACCCGGTTGCCCGCGGTGAGACCGCAGTCCACGGGAAGGGCCGCACCGGTGATGGCGCTTGCCTCGGGTGATGCGAGAAAGGCGACTGCGGCCGCGACTTCCTCGGGTTCCACGATACGTCCCAGAGGATACCATCGCTCCAGACGCGAAAGGACCGTGGCATCCTGTTGCGCCCGCTCATCCCAGATGGGTGTTCGCACCGTGCCGGGGAGAACCGCGTTCACCCGAATGCCCTGGGGGCCGTACTCCTGGGCAAGGGAACGCGTAAGCGACAGCAGTCCGGCCTTGGCGGCGCTGTAGGCGGGATCGCCGAGCGCCGACAGTCCGTTGACCGATGAGACCATGATGATGGCGCCACCGGCCCGCGCGGTCATGTCCTCGAGCGCGATTCGCGAGCAGTGGAAGGCGCCGTCGAGATTGCCCGCAATGTGTTCGCTCCAGTCGCCGGACGATGTGGCGGTTACCGTGGAACGGTAGGTGAAGCCGGCATTGTTGATCAGGATGTCGATCGGACCGAGTTGTGAACGCAGGGCCTCGAAGGCATGCGCCAAGGCTTCGCAATCGGCGATATCGGCCACCGCTGCGGCACAGGTGACGCCCTCGGCGGTCAGGTCCTCGGCCAGCGCCATCACGTCCTCGCGTCGATCTATGAGGGCAAGCGTTGCCCCATCGTTCGCAAAGCGTCGGCACAGGGCCCGACCGATGCCGCCGGCAGCACCGGTGATGACGGTATGCTGGCCCGAAAGGATCACGTTTGGTCTCCGGCAAGGGCATCGCGCAGGAAAGCGAGGTTCCGTTGTCTCAAGAATCCCCAGTTGTAGAAGGAAATACCATCCACTCCGCCACGCCCAAGCAGCCGCACGGCGTCCCGCAGTTCGCTGGATGTCTCGAGATCGGGCCACGAGGGACGCAGGATACCGCGCAGCGTTCCGGCTCCGGCAATGCGGCGGCTGATATCGGCAAGCTCGGCGGCAATGCGATCGACCGATGGTTCGTAGAAACAGGCCTCCAGGCAACCTGCCGTGCGGGCCAGCGCGCCAAGGTCGCTGCCCTCGTACCACGCATTGGCCGTCGGCCTCGCGACCGAAGGGATCACCGCGAGGGCGACGTCGCTTCGCATGACATCACGTATCTCGCCTACGAGAGAGGTCACCGTGCCGCAGCGCAGCTCCAGATAGGCGGCCAGCTCGCGATCGGTTGTCGTATCGGCAAGCCAGAACGCCTCGGCCATGTCCTCGGGATAATCGGTATGGCCTGCAAGGTAGGCGTTGATGTCGCGTACCGTCCGGTCGCGCAAACCAGGACCGTCGAGTCCGGCAGCGCCGGCGCGTTCGAGGCAGTGGGTGCAGAAGCACAGGCCGAGAAGATTGTCGAGCCAGGCATTGGGGCGGACAAGCCCGAATTCGTGGTGGTATCCGTGAACCGGCGGGAGGAAGCCCGGTGTTTCGAGCGACAGTCCCTGCACCGGGTAGGCATGGCTGACATCCGCGGCGAGGGCGCGGGCGTAGGCACGGGCATCCGGGGAGGACGGACACAGGTTGTAGATCAGGCGATCGCCGAAGGCGTTCGCCACGCATGAGTGCGGATGCAGACTGCCAAGGCGGGTGTTGTGAAGCAGGACCAGCCATGCGTTCACCTCGATGGCATCGTTGTCACAGATTTCGCGGAGAACGTCGCGTTCGTCCAGAAGGGTGTTGCGCAGGGGTCCGATGGCGCCATACCGGTCCGGATCGTGGTGGAAGTAGATGGTGCCGTCCTCGGGAAAGCAGATTTTCCCGTGTCCGCGCGGTCTCAGGAACTTGCCGGCGTGATAGCTCGCCGCCATGGTGACGGCGTTGAGTCCAAGGTCGAGAAACTCAGCGACCGAGCGGGCGGCGCCGCATTCGGCGATATCCCAGGCGTAGGCGAAGATGGAACGCCAGCGCATCACCACGTCAACGGTCCTCCGCCCGCGGGAATGACGGCACGCACCATGCCGCCATTCCCGCCAGGCATCGTCAGATCAGCTCGGAGATTGCCCCGACATCGACCGCCTGGTAAGCCTCGGAGAGTTCGAATGCTCCGGCATCCGCCATGACCCCATTCATGTCGAAGTCGTTGGCCGGGGCAATGAAGTCGTTGCTGATGACTTCCTCAAGCGCGATGTCGCCCTCGATCTGGCCGATTTCCCGGCCCACGTCGAAGAAGAGCTGCCAGCTCGATTCCAGATGATGACCCCACGCCTGACGCTCATCCCAACGCCCCTCGAAGACGGCAGCAAGCTGCATCATCGATTCCGTTGCCACGGCAGGAGTCATCTGGCTGTCGAGCCCGGGGAACTGTTCCATGACGATCTGTGTCGCCGCCCGCGGATTGGCCCGGCCGAACTCGAGACCCATGGCCCAGGCCCTCAGATAGCGGATGTAGAGATCGTGTGTTCCGGCATCCTCGAAATCACTCTTGCGAATGACGAAACTGTTCGCCGGCAGCTGCGAGAAGTGCCTGCCGATGAAGTAGTCGAAATCGAGGCCCTGGCCCTTCCACTGGGCCCGCAGACCTTCCCACGCCAGCGCCGCATCACCCTGTCCCTGGGCCAGCGTTGTGCCCCACTGGGGCCAACCGGCTGCAACGTAGGTGACTTTCGTGATGTCCACGCCGGCTGCCTTCAGCATCGGATCGCAGATGGACTGCCAGCCGGCACTTCCCAGGAGCACGGTCTTGCCTTCGAGTTCACGGATATCCGCCGGCTTTTCGCCCTTGCGGAAAGCGAAATCGAAAACATCGGCACCACCCATGTGGAAGACCGAGACCAGGGGAATGCCCTGGGCGAGGCCGAGCGAAAACACGCCGGGAGACGGATAACCCATGTCCGCCTGACCCTGGTCGACGAGCTTCACCGTTGCCGTCGCATCGGAGGGTCCGGGTTCGAGCGTGGTGTCGATGTCACCGAAGTATCCAAGTCGCAGGGCGACCCAGTAGGGATAGTCGTCGAGGACCTCGACGGTACCGCGCGGCGACACCCAACGCACCGATTCGGCGGCCGCGGCCTGTCCCGGGAGTCCCGCCAGCACAGCGGCTGAGACGCCTCCGGCACTGGCCTGGAGAAGCCGCCTGCGGCTCACGGGGAACAGCGACTCTTTCGTATTCATGATCATGTCAGCTCCTTTCCTTGTTCAGGCAATGGTGGTTGGTATCAGTTCGGCCGGTCCTCATGCCTGCCAGCCGGCAAACCGTTTTCCGACCCAGTAGAAAAACGCGTAGAACGATATACCGATCGCGGCCAGCATGAGAATGATGGCGAAGAACTGCGGCATCCGGACCATCGAGGAGTAGTAGGTCAGTCGGCTGCCAAGGCCTTCCGCGCCACCCACCATTTCGGCGGCGACCGTGGTCAGGAGGCCGAAGATCGATCCCACGAGGAGGCCGACGATGATCATCGGCATCGCCATGGGAATACGGATCTTGGTGAAGATCTGGATGGTGTTGGCGCCGAACGAACGCGCCAGTGCGATCTTGGCCAGATCGACGCGCCGGAATCCGGTGGCCGAATTGATCATCACCATGGGCCCGCTGGCGAGCGCGACGGCGATGATGCGGGGCTCGCTGCCGAAACCGAACTGCAGTATGAGCAAGGGAACCAGTGCCAGCATCGGCGTGGTCACGAGCAGCAGGATGTAGGGCGTGACGACCTTCTCGACGAACGGGAACTGGGTAATGACGGCGGCCAGCAGGAATCCGATCGATGCGCCGATGCCGAAGCCCGCAGCAAGTTCGTAGAGCGTGACGACGAGGTGCGGTGCAATGAAGTGCCACTCGTTCACGAGCGCGCTGGCGATCTCGCTTGGCCGCGGGAGCACGTAGTGGGGAACCTCGAAGATCACGATGAGCAGTTCGGCACCGCCGACAATGACCACTGCGACGAGAAGGACGACGACAATCTCGAAGAATGTCCGGGCGCGCCCGGCCGTCAGTGAGGTGAGTCCGCCAAATCCGGACACATCGTTCTCGGCGTCCTGCTTCCTGTTGAATTCCGGTATCCGGTTGCCGAGGGCATCACTCATGGTGGCATCCACCCGGTCTCGCTTCAGGCATGTCAGATCTCGATCCTGGCCTTGATCCCGAGCACGCGTTCGATGAACCCGGGAGTTGTCATGATATCGATTGATCGCGGCCGTGGAATGTCAATGTCGAAGATCTCGGCGATACGTCCCGGGCGCGCCGACATCACGGCTACTCTGTCGGCGAGGAAGATCGCTTCGGGAATCGAATGCGTGACGAACGCAACGGTCTTGCCGGTGTTCATCCAGATGTTCTGGATGAGCAGGTTCATCTCGTCTCGCGTGAAGGCGTCGAGGGCGCCAAAGGGCTCGTCCATCAGGAGGACCGAGGGATCGACCGCAAGGCTGCGAACGATCGAGACGCGTTGCTGCATGCCGCCCGATAGTTCCCGGGGGTACCGCATGTCGAAGCCTGTCAGCCCGACCTGCTCGAGAAGCCTGTCGATCTTCCCGCGATCCGGTCTGATTCCCTTGATCTCGAAGGGGAGATGGATGTTGCCGATGACACTGCGCCATGGAAGGAGGTTGGCATCCTGAAAGATCATGGCGATCTCCGGATGCGGCCGCTCGATCCTGTCGTTGCCGAGAAAGACGTTTCCCGAACTCAGGTCGTGAAGGCCCGCCATGCTCCAGAGCAGTGTGGTCTTGCCGCAGCCGGAGGGTCCGAGGATGCACAGGAACTCACCATCCACGATGTCGAGACCGATCCCATCGAGGGCATGCAGGGGCCCGGACTCCGTATCATAGAACTTGGTGGCGTCACGGATGACCATCCTCGTCGGACGATCCGCCGTCTCCCCGTGAACGACCGACTCCATCACCTGCTCTTCCGTTTCCTTGAAGGCGCTTTGCGTCGCATGTCCCAACGGTATGCGCCGCCCGTCACCGGTTCAAGAGGCCGGTGTCCGGGCCGAATGACGTCCGGTGAGCAGGAGCCCGCTTCCACCTCCGGTGGCCCGTCCGCCCGCCGATACCAGTCTGCCGTTGACCAGAACCGCGACGACGCCGTCGGCTGGACGCCGGGGTTCCGCGTAGGTCGCCCGATCGATGATCGTCTCCTGATCGAAGAGCACCAGATCGGCAGCGTATCCCGCCCGCAGCCGTCCCCGCTTGTCGAGCCCGAAGACATCCGCTGCACGGCCTGTCATCTTGTGGACCGCCGTCTCCATGCCGAACAGTCCGATGTCGCGGGCGTAGTGCCCGAGGACGCGCGGAAATGTTCCCCAGAGCCTCGGGTGCGGGTGGTCATCGTGAGGGAGGCCGTCAGATCCGATGATGGAAAGTTCGAAGGCCAGGGTGCGGCGCACATCGTCCTCGTCCATCTGGAAGTAGATGGCTCCGGCAGGATCGAGGCGATGGGCGGCCGTCTCGAGGCTGACGCCCCACTCCTCGGCAATGGACGAAAGATCGCGTCCCGACATGTCCGGGAACGCTTGCGACCAGGTGATCATGATCCTGTAGTCGCCTGTCACGAGGTCGCTGCGCAAGTTGGTGGAGCCTGCCGTATAGGGATAGACGTCGCAGTGAACCGGCTGCTCCGCACAAGCCAAGGCGATTCGTGGCAGGGACTCGCGTGTGCGGCCCCAGTTGGCCGGACCGGCACACTTGTGGTGCGAGATGAGGAGCGGGAGACCTGCAGCGGCGGCGGTGGCGACGGATTCGTCGATGCTCTTGAGGACGCCATCCTCTTCATCGCGCATGTGCGTGGTGTAGGTGCCTCCCTGCGCCGCTCCGGCGACGGCCGTCACCTCCCTGGCATCGGCTGCCTGGTTCGTCGGATAGAAGAGTCCGGTGGACATTCCGCTGGCCCCTTCGTCCATTGCTTGCGCCAGGAGACTGCGCATGGCGTCGATTTCGCCGGCACGCGCCCGCCTCGTGATGTCGTCCATGACGGCCAGTCGCAGGGCGGAATGGCCGATCAGGGCAACCACGTTGACGGACGGCCGCGCGGAACGGAGCGCCTCGGCATAGGACGCCATGGTCGGGAATGCGAAGACGTCGCGATCGCCAAGCAGGTTCATCGGCGGAGGTGGCATGGCGGTGAAGGTCGCGGGCACCAGCGAGATGCCGCAGTTGCCGACGACGACGGTGGTGACCCCCTGGCTCGTCTTGGCTTCCATCGCGGGATCATCGATGACGATGCGGTCATCATGGGTATGGGCATCGATGAATCCCGGCGCAAGCGCCAGGCCACCGGCGTCGATCACGCAATCATCCCGACAGCGGGAAAGTTCTCCGGCACGTCCGACGGCCAGGATTCCGGAGTCGTCGAAGGCCACCTCTCCGCGAAAGCCCGGACATCCGGTTCCGTCGTAGACCCGGGCGTTGACGATGACGGCCGGCCGGTTGCCCCGTGCGTCAAGACGTTCGGCAATTCCCGTCATGGCCAGTGACATCCAGCGTTTCCCGGTGGGTCCGGTTCACCCTGACAGGAGGAGGTGCCACTGTCCACGGCATCGAATCCGGGTGTCTCCGTCAGCCTTCGGCAACTGTCGCCGGCATGCCGGTCCGCCGTGCGGGAAGGACGGCAGACCGTTCCCGTCCTGATGCCGGTCGCAGGATCCTGGGCGCCTTGAGGCCCGATGTGAGACCATCAGACGCGCCCGCAGCCCCCTGGCATGCACGTGCCACGGTTCTCCGGCCGGAGGATGGCGATGCCGATGATCTTCGCAGCCAGGACACGGCTCTTCGATACGTCGAAAGAATCGCGCCGGCATTTGAACGTCGGCGCACCGGGAAGCGAGATTGCCGCAAGCCGGTTCCCCCCTTACTGTCCGGGCGCAGTGCCACAACCCGCGGGATCAGGAACGATGGAGAGGGCCGGACGTTTCAGCAATGTCGTGACGACGCCGGACGAACTGCGGGAGATCGTGGGCGATGTCTACCCGGCTGCGGTCACCAAGGTGATCGATCACCTTGACGGGTACTGCACCGATTTTATCCGTCATGCGCCATTCTTCGTCATCGGTTCCGGCGGCGGTTCAAGCGATGTCGATGTCTCGCCGAAAGGCGATCCCGCAGGGTTCGTGAGGGTGATCGACGAGAAGACCCTCGCCATTCCCGACCGGCCGGGCAACGCCCGCATGGACACGTTTCTCAATGTGCTCGAGAACCCCAGGGTGGCGCTCATATTCCTGGTTCCCGGACGCAAGGACACGCTGAGGGTCGCCGGCCGTGCCGAGATCGTGGCCGACGAGGCCCTGCGCCGCTCCATGAGCGAACAGGGGAAGGTTCCGCGCCTTGTCATGGTCGTTCATGTGGAGCGCGTCTTCTTCCATTGCACGAAGTGCATGGTGCGCTCGAACCTGTGGAAGCCCGAGGCATGGCCCGACACCTCCGGCATGCAGAGTTTCGGCGCGGCGATCGTTGCCCAGGCGAAGCTCAAGGTGACCGCGAGAGAAGCCGATGCCTCCATGCGGAACGCCGAGCAGAACAGACTCTACTGACATTGCGATCCGTCCATGCCGACGGAACGAGGCCCTGTCCGTCACATCCGGGCGGTGGCTTGAAGCATCATTGCTTCGAAGTTGGTGAGCAAGCGCACGGGTGAATGACGATATGCGGCTTTCGGTTGGGCGCCCGGGAACACGGGCACGTGCGGCTGCGTGACCCGCACTCTCCACATGGCGCTTTTGTGAAGACCCTGCAGGTCCTTCCTTCCGGGCTCCGGTCCGGCCGTTGCATGGACGCGGTCAGGACCGCCGGGGTGCGATCTTCCCTGAGGGTGACAGGAGGGTCTTTTGGTGCCGGCGGGGTGCGCAGGCCATGAACGCCTCGAAAGTCGTCGCCTTCGCAAACGCCTCTTCCCAGGCATCAAGTTCACTCGACGAGGCGGCGGTCATGCGTGCCCGCACCGTCTCCGGCACCTCCCCGAAACGCCGCTCCATCAGTCGCAGGAGCGTTCCTGCCTGGCCCTCAATCCGGCCTTCTTCGAGCCAGGCTTCTGCCATTGTACCCATCAGCACCTCCCATCGGTCCGGCTGTGTCCGCCTGGGCATGTCTTCCACCGCGCCGAGCGCGTCAGACCCTGCACCCTGGACATCACGTGAAGAACAAGACGTTCGGCGGTGGCGCCGGAGAGACTTCAGTGCCGGCGGGGTGCGCGGGCCATGAACTCCTCGAAAGTCGTCGCTTTCGCAAACGCCTTCCCCCAGGCATCGAGCTCACTCGACGAGGCGGCGGCAACTTGCTCCCGCACCGTCTCCGGCACCTCCCTGAAACGCCACTCCATCAGTTGCAGGAGCGTTCCTGCCTGACCCTCAATCCGGCCTTCTTCGAGCCAGGCTTCCGCCATTGTACCCATCAGCACCTCCCATCGGTCCGGCTGTGTCCGCTTGAGTGTGTCTTCCACCGCCCGGCGCGTCAGACCCTGCACATTGGACATCAAGTGAAGAATCATACGGACGACATGATTGTCCGCAACCAGGCCACGGACAATCAGAGTGAGTATCTCCGGTGTCAGTTTCTCAGGATCCCTCAACACGACCAGCGTCAGCAGGGCAGAGCTCACCGTGGGATCACGGCTGATCCGCTCCGGGTCGCGCTCGCCAAGATCGTGGAGCACATAGGCGAAGTCCCGCACGTACGGTTCGAGAGCCGCCGGCGCGTCAATCATCTCCGGCACCGAAAGCGGCACCCGCCAGCTCTGCGGGCCGTGGTAGAAGACCAGGGGAATGATCGGTGCCAGACGACCCGTCTCGCTCACCAGGTCGCGGCGCCAGATGTTGAGCATGTACCCCAGGAGCTGCAGGGGCGTCCCATGATCGACCCGGCTCTTGTGCTCGAGAAGAACGTAGATGTGGAGAGGCTCGCCGGTGGCAAGGCGCACGCGGAAGAGGGCGTCGCACTGGGTGCGCGCTCCGTCCTCGTCAATGAACGTGCCCTCGACATGCTCGGGCGGGTGGTCGCGGTCGAGGAGTGTGACGAGAGCACCGGGGAGGTAGTCTTCCAGCAGAGGCGCGGCAAGTCGCGGATCCGAGACGATTGCCCGGAAGAGTGTGTCGTAGGGCTGCGACGGCAGCGGCATGGGTGGATCCCCTGAACAGAACGTATATGGAACATATGGCCTCTGCGCCGCCGCTTTGCAACCCCTCTCTTGCCTTCGGACCCAGCCAGGGGCACACCCGCCTTCGGTCCTGTCGTGCGAGGCAACGACGTTTCGCGGTCTGCTGCAACGTCACGACTGACCGCTCCGCGCCTGTCGGATTGCAGTGCGGTTCAAGGAGTGCGCTTGCGCCCGACAGTCTCGTGCCCGGCATCCCGGTCCAGGGTACGGCCCACTGCAGACCAGACGAAGGGCGATTCGGCCAATCGTCCGGCGCGTGCGCATGTATTGGCTTCGCGGCCGGGGAAATCAGGCCACCTGTGAAGCGTTGCCCTTCAGTGTTCTCTCTCGATCATCCAGTCGCTCCAGCAGTTCGCCCAGGCCCGTCAGAGGAATCACCTCTGCGTCGCGCCGGGACTGTCTTTCAACTCCTCCATGGACAACAGCCTTGAAGGTGATCTCCCTGAGCTGTCTTGCGACCCGGTCGAGCGGGTCGAACCAGTCGGAAGCGACCGTCGCGCCGGACTTGATCTCGATGGCCGCCATGTCGGTGCCGTTCCCGTACAGCAGATCGCATTCCAGACCGCTGGCATTCCGGAAAAAGGACAGGTTGGACCGGCGGCCCCGATTGAACCTGTGCTTGAGCACCTCCATCACCACGGCATTCTCGAACAGTGGGCCACGAAGCGGATGGGTGACGATCTGTCCGGCATGTTCGATGCCGATGAGGTGGCTCGCCAGCCCGACATCGTGGAAGTAGAGCTTTGGTGTCTTGACCAGCCGCTTGCGGATGTTGGCGTGAAACGGTGGTAACCGGAACACGACATGGCTCGCTTCCAGGATGTTGAGCCAATGGCTTGCCGTTGTGTGGGATACACCGGCGTCCGCGCCCAAAGACGAGAGGTTGGCCAGTTGCCCCACACGTCCCGCGCACAGGCGGACAAACCTGCGAAAGTTCGCGAGATTGCGGATCTCGCCAAACCGGCGCACATCGCGTTCGACGTAGGTCTCGAAATAGTCGCCGAGCGCCTGTCGAGGCTCGATCTGCTGAGTGTGAATCCGGGGGTAGAATCCGGAATAGAGGATGTCGTCGATGCTGTCGCTCGCTCCCGTCCGTCGGCGTTCGGCAAGGGAGAACGGCAGCAGGCGAAGCAAGGCCGTGCGCCCGGCAAGCGACTGGCCTATGGCGTCGGAATGCTGGAACTGCTCGCTCCCCGTCAGCACAAAGAGGCTGTTCCGCCCCACCTCATCCGCCAGGACCTGCAGGTAGGAGAGGAGGTCGGGGACACGCTGGATTTCATCGAGAATGGCCCCGTTGCCCAGTTGTGCAAGAAACCCCCTTGGATCGGAATCGGCGAACTCCCGTCGATCGGGCGCCTCCAGGTTGACATAGTCGAGATGCGGGAAGGCGGCGCGGCAAAGCGTTGTCTTGCCTGACTGTCGTGGCCCGGTCACAGTGACGAACGGATACTGCTCGAACAGGCCGACCAGGCAGGGTGCGATCTCGCGCTCAATCATGACGCATGGTGGCGTGCAATTTGTTATATTGCAATTACTACTTGCAAACTGTCATATCATTGTGATCCGGCCCACTGCATTGGCGGATGCAGGCTTGAGCATTCGTTCTGTCCCGAGGCCCACCCTGGCGAACGGATTGCTCCCGCGAAGACGTGATGAAGACCCGGGTTGCCCGTCAACGTGCCGTGGGAAGGCGTGTCGGACCGCGCGCGGGCCCGTCGTCAGGGTCGGCCGCACGGCGTCACCTTGACATCAGGGGACGAGGACCGTGGATCCGGTTGTGAGGCGCCCCTCCATCAGTTCATGGGCCCTTGCGATGTCGGCAAGCTCGAAGGTCTGGCCAATGGTGACCTTGACCTTTCCGGTTCCCACCATGTCGAAGACGCGCCGGGCGCTGGCCTCGAGTTCGAAGCGCGTTGCCGTGTAGTCGTCAAGTGTCGGTCGGGTGACGAAGAGCGAGCCCCTGGCCGCCAGCTGCAGCAATGCCAGGGGCTCCGGTTTGCCCGAGGACTGACCGAAGGACACCAGCGTGCCGCGCCGGGCGAGGCATGCGAGACTGGACTCGACACTCGTGCGGCCAATCGAATCGAACACCACCGGGACGCCCCTGCCGCCGGTTTCCGACTTCACCACGTCTTCAGGCGTCTCCTTGCCCCATATGACGGGGACGTGACAGCCGTTCATGCGCGCCAGGCGTGCCTTGGCGTCGCTCGAGACGGTGCCGATCACCCGGGCGCCCAGCGCTCTCGCCCACTGGCATGCAATGAGACCGACGCCGCCTGCCGCCGCGTGGAAGACGATGGTCTGTCCGCGGCGCACGGGAACGCAGCGTTCCAGCAGGTACTCGACCGTCATCGCCTTGGTCATCATGGCCGCGGCAACGGTCTCGTCCATGTCGGGGGGCAGCCGCACGACCCGGGACGCATCGGCGTTCATCGCCTCGGCACAGTTCCCCGGGCCCGAGAGAACAGCGACGCGGTCACCTACGGCGAGGTGCCCGACCCCGGCGCCGAGCGCCTCGACGACGCCCGCGGACTCCGACCCGGGCGTGACGGGAAGATCGACGGGATAGAGACCCCTGCGTTCGTAGATGTCGTAGAAGTTGAGGGCGATCGCCTTGTTACGCACACGCACCTCGCCGACGCCCGGAGGGTCAAGCACCGTGTCGGCAAGTTCCAGGACTTCAGGGCCGCCACAGCGCGCCAGGTGCACGGCCCTTGTGGTCGTGCTCACGGGATGAGAACCGTCGAGCCCGTTGTCCGGCGGCCCTCGAGATCGCGATGGGCCCGCTCGATGTCGTCCAGGGGATAGGTCTGGTTGATCTCGATATGCACCGCACCCGAATCGAGCCTGGAGAAGAGGCGTCTTGCCGAAAGGTCGAGTTCCTCGCGGCTGGCAATGTAGTGGGCGAGGCTGGGTCGCGTGTAGTAGAGCGAACCACCGGCGGCAAGGCGCGCCGGATTGAAACTCTCGACCGCGCCTGAGGACTGGCCGAAGGAGACCAGGGTGCCGCGTGGCGCCAGGACTGCCAGAGACGCATCGAAAGTGTCCCTGCCGATCGAGTCATAGACAACCGGAACCCCCCTGCCGTCCGTGATGTCCATCACTTTTTCGACGATATCCTCGCTCGACGTCACGATTGGATGGTGACATCCGTGGGCGGAGGCGAGAGTCGCCTTCTCCTCGGTCGACACGGTTCCGATCACCCGGGCGCCCAGCGCATGAGCCCACTGGCAGGCAATGAGGCCGACACCGCCGGCCGCGGCGTGAAAGAGAATGGTCTCGCCGGCCTGAACGGGGAATGTCCGCATGAGCAGGTACTCCACGGTCATGCCCTTCAGCATCATGGCGGCGGCGGTCTCGTCGGAAACACCGTCGGGAATCCCGACCAGACGGTCCGCCGGCATGAGGCGTGCGCTGGCATAGGCGCCGGCGGTCATCGGGTAGGCGACCCTCTCGCCGATGCCGAACTCCGTGACTCCGGGACCGAGCGCCTCGACGATGCCTGCGGCCTCCATGCCCAGGATTGCCGGCAGGGTGAGGGGATAGAGTCCCGAGCGCTGATAGATGTCGATGAAGTTGAGGCCGATCGCGGTCTGGCGGAGCAGAACCTCGCCTGCACCGGGTTGACCGGTGTCGACCGTCTCGAGTGTCAGGACGTCGGGGCCACCGGTTCTGTGGATACGCACGGCACGTGTCATGATGTGTCTCCTTGAAATGTCCAGGTGGCGTCAATGCACGGAATCGCGAACCAGCGGACAGGTGGAGCAATGGATGCCGCCACCATTGAGATAGACCTTGTCGTAGTCGATCTCGATGATCTCGATATTCATCGAGGCGAGAGTGTCGGCTGTCCGGTTGGAGATGCCGCGTGGCATGATGACACGGCCGGGCCGCACCGCAAGACAGTTGATGATGGCGTGGTTGTCCTGGGCCGTGATCTCGACGGTGCGGATGCCGAGTTCCTTCAGTTTTTCGAGAAAGGCGTATGGAAGCATGTCGGGATCGATGATGGCGACGTCGACGTCGATCATCGTCATGGCGCCGTCGATGTGGATGGAGTAGCCGGTCAGATCGACACGCAGCAGTTCGACTCCTTGCCAGGCGAGCACTTCCTCGAGCTGGCGGGCACCCTCCTCGTTGACGCAGATGGACCGTCCGATGACGGCTGTCTGGTGATTGAGCCAGGCGAAGCTGCCGCCTTCCACCATGCCCGTGCCGTGGATGGTGCGCAGGACCGGCATGCCAAGACCGGCGACCGTCTTCGTGACGTGGGCCTCCTCGCCACGCCGGATCGAGCGCGCCAGACGGCAGATCACGCTGCCCCCCTTGATGGCGATGGATGAATCGCGGGTGTAGATGGACTTCAGGCCATCGGGTTCGATGCTGTCCAGAAAGACCACCTCGACACCCTCGTTTCGCAGGGTGTGGACCAGGCCATCGTGCTGGGCGCGGAACTCGTCCCAGTCGGGAACGACGTCGCTCTGGAAGTACCAGCCCCTGTCGAGGTCGCCAAACGAACCGATCTCCTCGATCCGCCGGTTGCGGTCGACAATCTCCATCTCGGTGCCGGGACGGTGCATGAGGCAGACGCGCAGGGTCCCGACATCATTGTCGCATCCCCATTGGCGGCCCCACACGGCCGTCTGTCCGGCTTCGCTCTCGAAGGCAGGCTCGGGATGGGAGCCGAAAAGCTTGATGGTCTGGCCGTAGATACTCGTCATGGTGCTGATCCCGGATTGTGCCCTCTTT
Organism: Alphaproteobacteria bacterium; assembly: GCA_965213815.1. Lineage (GTDB taxonomy): Bacteria > Pseudomonadota > Alphaproteobacteria > SP197 > SP197 > SP197. The sequence goes on from OZ243917.1 coordinate 673,155, forward strand.
CTCACCCGCCGACCGGCATCCGGTCAAGTGTCGTTGAGGGTGAGGGCAGGGCCATTCCACTGTCGATTCCGCGGAGCGGGCGTGACAACGAGCGAGCATGTCTGAGGCAGTCTGGATCATCCTTGGCGGCGACTGTGACGGCCATTGCTGGACTGGCTGGACACGGGGTGTCCGGTCATGCTGGCGCAGCCTTCGAAGACGAAGCGGCAGGGGTTCCGTTCAATCGCCGCCCCAGTCAAGCATCGTCTCGTAGCGCCAGGACGACGTTCTGCCATCCGGATACATCGTCGGAATTTCGGCCTGGTATCGTGATTTTCGGCCTGGCGGATCCTCTTCGGCAAAGACCGCGACCACGCGGGCTTCGACAGAACGCCGCCTTGGCGCATCCTCCCGCGTCGTCGGATCGTTGAAGGCGGTGTGAAAGGTGACCCGGGAGGACGGATTATCGATGCGGGAATCGTATTGCCTGAAGATGATCGCCTCGTTCGGCTCCATCCGTGGAAAGAAATGCCAGATCTGGGCCATGTCATGAACAAGGCGGTACAGGACCAGGCGGGTGCCCGGTTCAGTCATGCGCCATCCATCGGAACTGATCATGTCATCGGCCGAGATGGTCGAATGGTCACACAAGGCAAGGGGTTTTGACTCGATTGCCTGCAGGGGGTCCGTGCTGCGCCAGACATTGTAGACGCCGAAGTGATGGCCATCAGGTATGTCGAGCACATCCTCGACATAGGGGGTCAGGTCCGCGTGGGGCGTCTCCGCATAGGTCCCGGCACCCCTGGACGAAACGGGCACACCGGTGCGAAACTCGTGCTGCATGGTCCGTGCGCAAAGGCATCCGGTGGCTGCCATGACCAGTTCCACGCACTGATCGTAAAACCGGGAAACGACATCGGCATGATTGCCGTAATCGATATCGATCGGCGCATGAACAAGCTCGAACCCCATGCGGGCGACGCTTGGGGCCACCTCGAGGGCGCGCGCATCGTGTACGCGGATCGGCTTGACAATGAGCGTTTCCGAATGATCGGACCCATCACCGTGGCATGGCAGCCGGAACCCCCGGTATCTGGGATTCACGAAGGCACTTTCCGAAACAACAAACGGCGTAGCGGGAAACAGGGGCAGGGTTCCCATGGCGCCGGCCCTCTCAGACTGTCTGGCGCAAGGCCAGGTCACGAAAATGCCCTTCCGCCGCCAGCAATGCGTCGTAGCTTCCGGTCTGCACCAGCCGTCCCCGGTGCAGCACATGGATCCGGTTTGCCTTGCGGATCGTGGACAGGCGATGGGCAATGACGAGACGGGTGCTCGTGGAGTCCTCGATTCCCTTCATGGCCAATGCCTGGCTCCTCGTGTCCAGCCAGCTTGTGGGCTCGTCAAGGAATATGATCCGGGGCCTGTAGACCAGCGCTGCGGCCATCCTGATTCGCTGGCTCTGGCCACCGGAGAAGTTGGCCGCATTCTCGCCTACCGATGTGTGCAATCCCATCGGCATGGCGCGGATCTCGTCGGCAACACCGACCTGTTCCAGTGCACGCCATGCATCATCCTCGGTGAGGTCGTTGTCGGTGCCAATGATGTTGTCGAGCACGCTGCCGGGTCTCAGCGGGCTGTCCTGCATGACCACTCCCATCTGTCTTCTCACGACAGAGAAATCCAGCTGCGCAAGGTCCCGGCCATCATAGTAGACTACCCCGGACTCCGGCTTCTCGAGGCCAAGAAGGAGGCGAAACAGGGTCGTCTTGCCGGCGCCGGATTCTCCGACAATGGCCACAAACTCGCCTGGCTTGGCGCTGATCGAAACCTCATCGAGCACTCGAGGTCCGCCGGTGACATAGGCGTGACTCACCCGGTCGAGCAGTATCCGGCCGGACAGCACGGGCCGGACCTGGCCTGCCTTTCTCGTGGATGCGGGGCTTGCCAGGATTGGCAGGACCTGATCGCAAGCCGGTTTGACAAATGCAACGGCCCGCGTTGCATTGCCCAGCATGACGACCGCCATGCACAACACCATCATTGCCGTGAACACAGAGAGGAAATCTGCTGTGTCCACGGCACCATCACCCCGGATGGCGACGATCGCGAACAGCACTGCACTGGTCAGGGCGGGCACCGCGGCCCCGAACGCGGCGAGGTGCTCTCCGAGGATCGACAGCCGGATTTCCGCCTGCTTGTGACCATGATACTGCCGGGCCCAGGCAGCGAAGGCCAGGTCCTCGGCGCCGGTGGTGCGCAGCTTGGAAATGCCCGTGAGGAATTGCTGCGTGTCCCCGGCCAGCCTTCGCATGGTCTCCAGGTACTGGTGCTGGGGTCTGACTTGCAGGATGCAGAACGCGGCCGTCACCCCGATCATCGCAGCCGAGAGCAGGAGGGCGATCAAGCCCAGCCACGCATCGTAGAAGAACAGCAGTCCGAATGCAGGCAACAGGAACAGCGTGGACAGGACGCCATCGGCCGCGACGCCGGCGACCTGGTCCCTGACATCCTGGAACACCATGGATCGGGCCGTGAGTTCGCCGGCGGTATAGCCGCGGAAGAAACCCGGATTCAGGCGCAGCAGGCGATCCCAGATCAAGGCGCCCAGTCGGGCGGCCACACGGCCTTCCACCCTCATCAGCGCTGTGCCCCGCAGAATATGCAGCAGGGCCACCAGCGCACCAATTCCAATCAGGATTGCCGCCAGTTGCAGCGTCAGGATCGCATTTCCGCCCGGCGCCACCGCGCCAACAAGCCGGTTGACCGCGAATGCCGGTGTCAATGCCAGTGTGCCGGCGGCAATGCCTGTCAGAACCAGCACGGTGACATCCCCTGCCACGCCGCAAGACCCGGTCCGGAGGAGCTCCTTCAGGCCGGACGCTCCATGGCCGGGCAATCTTGGGTACAGGCAGTGAGTCTCCCGGAAGAGAGCGGCGGTCCTGGCGTTCGCCCGGCTCGATTCGCCGGTCAGGGGGTCCACGACCCGGTAATGGCCGGTCAGCCCCGGCAACAGAACCAGCGGTTGCCCGTCATCTCGCCTGATGGCCAGCATCGCCCCGCTGTCTGCGAGCCACCAGTGTTTCGATGTCGACAGCCGCACCCGGCGCTTGCGCAGCGCCGATGCTTCACAGTAATCGGCGAGCGACGGTTCCTCGTCGCCCGCCATGACAGGTATTCGAACGTCGAATCCTTCCTTCCTGCCAATCATGCGCAAGGCCCTCGCCATGGCCGACCCGTCGCCCGCCGAACGAAGTCCGGGCTTGTACAGCGCTTCCAGGCTGGTCCTGGCCCGTGCCTTCTCGTCGCGCCGTCTGGCAGCCTGCGCAACCTGGAGATTCGCTTCGTCAACAAGCAGCAGTCTCCGGCTGAGACTTTCGGCACCGAACGCAATCTCGTGGAACCCCGGCAGTGCCTCCTCTAGCAGGCACGTTCCATCAAGTTCGGAGGTGGTCCTGCAGTCGAAAGTCTCCTCCCTGTGCAACCGGATCCAGGCATCCCGGGAGACCGGCGCCAGACCGTGGCGACGGGTATTGGCAAGATCAAGAAAACTGGCCTCCATTCCGCTTGCTACCAGCCAGACAACGCCTTGATCGGGCGAGGCGACACCTCCTCCGGTCATTGGCCCGGGATGGAGACGAAGTTCCGTGGCCGGGATGCCATCCATGTCACGGGATACGGCTGCGGATATGCACTCGATCCAGAAATCGACCTGCCGGTCGAGCTCCGACCTGATTGCCTTGGACGTGTCGCTGTTCGCCAGCGCGTCCAGCAGACATTCCTGCGTCATTCGCCGCAGCCGGGTGTCCTGCAACCCCTTGGCGACCAGATTCATGGCATGGCCGGATTCATGGACACTGAATGCCAGCTGGCCGACTTCGAGACGAACGAAATGCTTGTAGGTGGATGCCATCCGCCCGGATTCAAACTCGGCCGCCAGCACATCGATGGCCCCTGCCTCGACATACCAGACATGGCCGGACTCCCACAGGCTGACCGGCTGGTTCGCAGGAGCAGGACATGCCTCGCCCCGCTCGACAAACAGCTGCGCCAGGGCGCCATCTGGCTGGAATTCACTCACCTTGAAGCAACCTTCGATACATGTCGCCCTGGGCGTACAACGCGTTGTGGGTCCCCTGCTCGACGATGCGGCCGCCATCGACAATCATGATCAGGTCTGCATCGCGAATCGTGCTCAGGCGATGGGCAATGATCAGGCAGGAACATCCGCGGCGGCGAATGCTGTCGTCAATCATCAACTCGGTAACGGGGTCGAGAGCGCTCGTGGCCTCGTCCATGATCAGCAATGACGGCCTGTTGACCAGCGCCCTGGCGATTTCCAGCCGCAGCCGCTGGCCACCGCTGAAATTCTGTCCTCCTTCCTCAACCATGGATTCGTAGCCTTCGGGACGGTTGATGATGTCCTCGTGAATCGATGCGTCCCTGGCGGCGGATGTCACGTAGTGATCCGGAATGGTTGTGTCCCACATGGTCAGATTGTCGCGGACGGTGGCGGCAAACATGACCGGGTTCTGATCGACGATGGCAATTGACCTGCAGAAAACCTCGCGTGGTATATCCCCGATCGGATGGCCGTCGAACAGGATGTCTCCCGACCAGGGCAGGTAGAGCCCTGCCGCAAGCTGTGCGATCGTGGACTTGCCGGAACCGCTGGGACCGACCAGTGCAATGCGCTGGCCAGGCTCCATGGTCAGGTTGAAATCCCGGATCAGCGGGTCACGGTTTTTCTGGTACCCGAACGTCACCGCCTTCATTTCAAGCTTGCCGATCAGACGCAGCCGGCCTGCGGTCCTCCCCGGTCCGCTGGTGCCCTTGACTGCCAGCGCCGTCTCGTGTGGTGCATTGATGACATCATCCACTCTTGTCAGGTCGGCCTCCAGGGTCTCGAGCATGTCGGAGAATTGCCCGATGCGGGCGACTGGACGAATGAAGTTGTCGGCAAGGATGTAGATGCCCATCAGCTGGCCGAGACTGATATGTTCCAGCATCATCAGCCAGCCACCAAGTCCGAACACCGCCGCTGCATTGAGGAGCTGAAAGAGTTGCGGGAGAGAGGATGCCACATGCCCCAGCTCCACGAATTCCTGGCGGGCGACAAGTTCACGGGCCTGTCTGCCGCTCCAGTCGGAGAAGAAGTCATTCTCCCGCGCTGTGGCCTGCAGGCTCTCGATTGACGACAGGCCCGCGGCGCTGACACCGGCCAGCATGCTCTGCTCGCGACGCAACCGGTGGTTGTGGTCGCGGCGCAGGCGGGCCAGCAACCGGGTCATGACAAAGCAGGACCCGCCAAGGCCGGCAACCACAAGCGCCAGAGGCAGGTGCCAGACCAGCATGACTGCCAGGAAGGCCGCGCTCATGATCAGGTCGACCGAAAGGCGCACGAGTTGTCCGGCCCCGGTGTCGGCCATCTGGTCAATCGTTCGCAGGCGCAAGGCGAGGTCGCCAGCCAGCCTGTGGGCAAAGAACCTGACGGGAAGGCGCAGCATGGTATCGAGGAAGCGGTCGGACTGGGTGATCGAGAGGCGGACGACCAGATCACGCAGTGAACGCATCTGCAGCCAGGTCAGGAGGTAGGCGCAGCCACCGGCCAGCAGCGCGCCCGCGGTCAATGTCCAGCCGAGTTCCGTCTGCCCGGACTCCAGAATGCGGTCCACGAACAGGGCCAGCAGCAGCGGCAGGGCCAGCAACACGATGGCCAGCAGCAATCCGAAGACCGTGGTGCGGGCGAGCAGCGGCTTGTGAAACCTCAGCCAGGGCCAGAGCCTTCGCACGACGCTGCGCCTGGCTCCCTGCTTCCTGAATTCACTCCCGGGCCCGAGCAGCAGGCTGACACCGGTAAAGTAGCGGTCGAACTCCTCCCGGCCGACAGTGCGATGCCCCTCCGCCGGGTCATTGAGAAAGAAACGATCCCCGGCCACACCCTCGAGCACAACGAAGTGGTTGAACCCCCAGAACAGAATGATCGGCAGCCGCAGCGCTGCCAGCTGGCTGGTCTGACAGCTGTGGCCGGTTGCATCCAGACCATGGTTGCGCGCGGCCTGTGCAATGTCCTTCAGGTTGGAGCCATCGCGACCGACACTGCATTGCTCGCGCAACTCCTCCAGCGACATCCAGCAGCCGTGATGCGCCAGCACGATACCGAGACAGGCGGCCCCGCAATCGGTAGCCTCCAGCTGCATCATCAAAGGGGTGCGCCGTGGTCGTCGCCGGATTTTCGGGATACGGATTGCCTTCGCAGACGTTGATCTGGCTGGTTGTGCCATCCTGGCTCGGAATCAGGTTGTCAACGCAAGCAGGCCAAGCACTGCCAGTAACAGTGCCATCAATGCAGCCTTGAAAATGCGCTCATGTGGCGCCGACACCTTCAATGGCTCGTCCATGGTCTCGGGCTGTGCCCTGTGGATCAGGGAATCTCTTCGAAACACTTTCGCATCACCAGTTGTCCTGTCAGCACCGGAAACATGACCGATCGCATGTCACGCAGTGTTGCGCATTGAATCCCTACAACGAATCGTTCCTTTCTGCCAAGGTCGCATGCTCCGGCGCCTGCACGGCGGGTCATGCGGCGCGACATCCATGCCGGCAAGGGCCGGGGTCATCGAAGGCAGGTGCGCCAGGATACAGTTGTCAATCCAGGTCCATGACGCCGTCAGAGTCCGGAATTCATGCCGGGGGTGCCTTGCAGTAATCGTTGATGAATTGCTGGTGGTCCGGAAGCTGGTTCACCTGCTTTTCGACATTCTCGTGGATGTCAGCCAGGTACTCCCCGAGTTCCCCGTCGCTCATCGCATGGGCGATCGGATGATACTGTTCCGGAATCAAACCCTGACCCAGCATGACCTGCGCCCATGACGTTGTGCCGAACAGTTCCCCCTGATTCCACGCGATACGGCCCGTTTGACGAAACAACGTGATCCGGTGTTCGAGGGAGTCGGGAATGTTCATGGTCCGGCACTGCCGCCAGAACGGCGTATCCGAGCGGTTGGTCACATGGTAGTGCAGAATGATGAAATCCCTGATATTGTCGATTTCAAGCTGCATGTGAGAATTGTACTCTGCGATTCCTGATTCGCGAATTTTGTCGTCGGGGAACATCTGCACCAGACGGGTGATGCCGCGCTGAATGAGGTGGATGCTGGTTGATTCGAGCGGTTCGATAAAGCCGGATGCCAGTCCAACGGCCACGCAGTTCTTGTGCCAGTAGCGGTGCCTCTGGCCGGCTCTGAAGCGGATCAGCCGTGGTTCTGCCAGCACACGACCCTGCACATTGTCGAGCAGGCGTGCCCTGGCCTCGTCGTCGGACCAGTGCCGGGAGGAGAACACCATGCCGTTTCCGACACGGTGCTGCAGCGGTATGCGCCACTGCCAACCGGCTTCATGGGCTATCGAACGAGTATAGGGATGCGCGGCTCCGGACGATTCGGTCGGCACCGCGATGGCGCTGTCACAGGGCAGCCAGTCACCATAATCATCGAATCCGACATTGAGGGTCTTCCCGATCAGAAGTCCGCGAAAGCCGGTGCAGTCGATGAAGAGGTCGCCGCTTAAGATGTGTCCGGACTGCAGGCGCAGACCCGTTATGAATCCACTGGCGGGATCCTGTTCCACCTGTTCTATGTGTCCTTCGTGCCGGACAACGCCAAGCTCCTCGGCAAGACCCCGCAGGAATTGTCCGTAAAGGTTGGCATCAATGTGATAGGCGTAGTTCAGAACATTGTGCAGGCTGATCGCAAACCGGTTGCGCAGCGCCGCCGTCGTTTCCGGACAATATTCGCCGTAATCCCGGGCGAGGCCCAGAGAACGGCCTCTCAGCCAGTCATGCTGAAAGCCGCCGGTCCAGCGCTCCCTTCCGACCCACCCGAAGGAATGAAAGTAGTCTTCGCCCAGATCCCGCCAGTTCTCGAAGGAAATGCCAAGCTTGAAGGTGCCCTGGACCGCCCGCAGGAAGTCAGTTTCCCTGACATCCATGTATTTGTGAAAAAGCCGAAGCGGTGGAATCGTTGCTTCACCCACCCCGACAGTGCCGATCTCGTCAGATTCGACCAGGACAATGTCAAGGGTCTTGCCGAGCTGGCGGGCAAACATTGCCGCAGCCATCCATCCGGCAGTACCGCCTCCGGCGATCACGAGTTTCCGGACTTTCCTGTTATGCATATTCCGCCTTCAGTGGGTCGAGTTGCCCAATTCGCGTCCTTGCCGGACTGGAAGAGGGTGGTTCAGTGCGGGCAAAATCTGCACGAGGCACAGACCAGGCAGTATCGGAATGGCGACACATCAGGGATGACCGGCGGTTCAGGCAATTGCCGCAGCCTTGACCGGTCACCCGACGGAACTGGTGCAGGCTCAAGGTCGGTCTGACGCGGTTGGCGTTCCCGTCGTGCCCGGGTCCGGACAGCACGCGCCTGGTGGAATTCATGCAACGTACAAGGAGCCTGTTCGATCATTGCCGATTGCGGGGTCAACTCCCCTGCAAACCATGACTGCCGTGGAGAGGCTCGACTCTGTCACGGGAATTCGGGAATGGTGCTGCGCTGGCACTCACCAGGTCTGGCCGTCGGTGCCATTTCTGACGTCGTCGACTCTGGTCCCACCGGCACCGCCGATGTCAGGGCCAGGCGACAGTCGGTGGCGCAGTCTTCAAGGACATGAATGTCTATACCGTCCGAATCCTTAAAGATGACGGTCTTCAGGTTATTTTGGGAGCCAGGCGTGGAACTCTCCGTCGCCTCGATCTTCAGGATCGTGTACCCACCTGGCTTCCCTGAACACTGGCGCGTCGGGATTGCCGGCCGGATGATCGTCTCCGCCAGAAAGTCAGCAGGTCACCACCGGAGCCCCGGCAATGTTCACCAGGTGTGGATGTCACCGATCCCGCCGGCAACGCCGCTGATTTCCCCGTCCGACAGGTTGCGACCCGCCGGTGGCAGGACCAGGTGATAGTCGGTGGCGTTGTCTTCAAGGACATGGATGTTGATGCCGTCGGGAACCGAAAGCCCGGTTGCATCCTTGATGGCGGCCTTCGGGTCACTCAGGAGCCGGGCGCGGAACTCTCCGTCTTCGTCGGCCTTGGCCAGCACCTGCGCCTCAATCTGTGATTGCGTGCTCATGTCTGTTCTCCTCGTTCTCTGGACATCGTCATGGCTGTATCTGCCTGTTATCCTGATGATGACCAAGGTTACTTTTGTCCATATGTTCACGTCAACCGATATCCCGGAAGCACCACTTTCGGAGTACGTCGTGGTGTTGGCGTGGGCGGTTGTCCGATGGCCTATGGCGTCGAGGACCTCCCTGGGGCGCGCAGTTGAGGTGCCCCTGGCGGGTTTGATCAGCAAGCAGAGGTAGCGGGGGATGTGGCGTGCAGCGGCCCTCATCGTCATCTGCCAGCGGTTGAAGGATGCTGTCGCGACAAATGAAAGTTGCCCAGGCGTGCCCTTCTCTGGAATGATCGCCTGCGATCAGCAGACGGGGGGGGGGCGGTCTGACATGCGGTACGAAGCACCGCGAACACTCTGCGATGCCACGGCGATGCTGGCATCGTGCCAGGGTGTGGCGCGGGTTCTCGCCGGCGGCACCGATCTTCTCGTTGCCCTGCGTTCCGGCTTCGTCGAGCCGGAACTCGTTGTCGACATCAAGCGAATCGCGGGGATGGCGGATATCGTTGCCGAGGACGGGGGCTGGCGTGTTGGCGCCGCGGTTCCGGGAGCGGTGCTGGGACGCCACGACGGTGTTCGCCGCGCCTGGCCCGGCGTTGTCGAGGCGGTAGAGCTGATCGGTTCGACACAGATCCAGGGCCGGGCCACCATGGTCGGGAACCTCTGCAATGCCTCACCGGCGGCCGACAGTGTACCGGCGATGATGGCGGCCGGCGCCCTGGCGCGCATTGCCGGACCGGACGGCAAGGAGCGCGATGTTCCGGTCGGCGATGTGGCGACCGGCCCCGGGGTCACCTCGCTCGCTCCGGGCGAACTGGTGACGTCCGTCTTCCTGCCGGCATCCCGGGGGCGATCCGCGGATGCCTATCTTCGGCTCATTCCGCGAACCGAGATGGACATCGCCGTGGTTGGCGCTGCGGTCAGCCTGACGCTGGATGACGGCGGCTGCTGTATCGCGGCGCATGTGGTGCTGGGCGCCGTGGGCCCCCGGGCCCTGGTGGTGGAGGATGGCGCCGCAGCCATCGTGGGCACGATCCTCGATGATGAGTCTCTGGCGGCACTCGAGGCGGCGGCCTCGGCAGCGGCGCGGCCGATCGACGACAAACGCGGTACCGTATCCTACCGCAGGAAAGTGGCCGGAGTGCTCGCCCGCAGGGCGGCACGCATCGCCGCCACGCGAGCCGGAGAGAAACCATGAGTCTTCAGCATGTCACGACCACGGTGAACGGTGATACGGCGGAGTTCCTGTGCGACGCCACGGAGACCCTGCTCGATGCCCTGCGTGATCGCCTCGGCCTCACCGGTTCGAAGGAAGGGTGCGCCTCGGGTGACTGCGGTGCCTGTTCGGTCATGCTTGACGGTCGCCTGGTGTGTGCCTGCCTGGTGCTGGCCGCAGAAGCGGACGGCCGCGAGGTCGAGACCATCGAAGGCATGGCCGGGATCGGCGAACTCCATCCGCTTCAGACGAAGTTCCTCGAACTCGGGGCGCTGCAGTGCGGTGTCTGCACGCCGGGATTCCTCGTTGCCGCCAAGGCGTTGCTGGAGGAAAACCCCGATCCCGACGAGACCGAGGTGCGCTACTGGCTCGCCGGCAACCTGTGCCGCTGCACCGGCTACGACAAGATCATTCGCGCGGTCCTTGAAACCGCCGCCGACCTGAGGGGACAGTGACCCATGGAACTCGAATTCACCACCCGCACGACATTCGACAAGGTCGGAACCCGTCCGACGCGGCCCGACGGCACCGACAAGGTTACCGGCCGGGCGCTCTATGGCGCCGACCTCGCCGGCGCCGACATGCTGGTCGGCAAGGTGCTGCGCAGCCCCCACGCGCACGCCCGTATCCTGGCCATCGACACCTCCAGGGCCCGGGCCCTTCGAGGGGTCAAGGCGGTGGTGACCCGCGACGATTTTCCGGACATCGGCCCGGAGGGGACGGTCAAGGGGGAGGTCGAGGAAAACATGTGGGATGTGGCCCGCAATGTCATGGCCAGGGACAAGGCGCTCTACGAGGGCCATGCGGTCGCCGCCGTGGCGGCGACGTCGACGGCGGTGGCCCGTCAGGCCCTCGGGCTCATCGACATCACCTGGCAGGTGCTGCCCCACGTCACGGATGTCGACGAGGCCATGAAACCCGGCGCCCCCCTGGTGCACGAGGACATGATCACGGCCGGCATGGATCCGGCGCCTGAAGAACCGTCCAACATCGCCGAATACACCAGGATCGAAATGGGCGACATCGATGCCGGATTCGCTGCTGCCGATGTCGTCGTCGAACAGACGTTCCGGACCGAAGCCGCCCACCAGGGCTATATCGAGCCCCATGCCTGTGTCGCCTCGGCCTCCGAGGACGGCGTCGCCGAGTTGTGGTGCTGCACCCAGGGTCACTTCTCCGTGCGCGACATGTGCGCCAACATCCTGGGCATGGATCTTGCGAGCCTGCGCGTGACCTCGTCTGAGATTGGCGGGGGCTTCGGTGGCAAGACCACGGTCTTTCTCGAGCCTGTGGCCCTCCTTCTTTCGCGCAAGTCCGGCCGGCCGGTCAAGATGACGATGAGCCGGGACGAGGTCTTCCGGGCATCGGGGCCGACGTCCTCGACGAGCATCACGGCCCGGATCGGCGCCACCAGCGATGGCCGGATCACGGCCTGCGATGCCACCCTCAGATACCAGGGAGGCGCATTCCCCGGTTCGCCGGTGAGTTACGGAGCCGTGTGCGGCATGGCTCCATATGAGTGCGCGAACGTGGTTCTCCACTGCCATGACGTGGTGGTGAACCGTCCCAAGGCCGCCGCCTACCGCGCGCCGGGCGCGCCGATGGCTGCATTTGCCATCGAATCCCTCATCGACGAGGTCGCCCGCAAGCTCGATATCGATCCTGTCGAACTGCGTTTGCGCAATGCCGTGAAGGAAGGCTCGAGCTCTGTTTACGGCCCGACGTTCGGACCCGTCGGTTTCGTGGAATGTCTCGAGGCGGCGCGGGATCATCCTTCACTCAAGGTCGTTCCCGGGCCCAACCAGGCGAGGGGCGTCGCGGCCGGTTTCTGGCCGAATTACGGTGGTCAGACCAGCGTCACGGTCAACGTCAACAACGACGGCACCGTTCTCGTGTCCCTGGGCACACCCGACATCGGCGGCAGCCGCGCCAGCATCTGCCTGATGGCTGCCGAGGAACTCCAGATCCCCTACGAGAGGGTGAAGGCGATCATCGCCGATACCAGCGCTCTCGGGCACAACGACACCACTGGCGGCAGCAGGGTCACCCATTCGGCCGGCCTCGCCACCATCGAGGCGTCGCGCAGGGTCATCGACACCATGAAGCGCCGCGCCGCTGCCGTGTGGGACATTGATGTCGAGGCCGTGGTCTGGGACCAGGGGTGCGTGCGTCCCTCGGGGGCGAATGCCGGTGACCACGAACCGTTGACCTTCGATGCGCTTGCCGCCATGGCGCCTGCCACCGGTGGACCGATCGCCGGTCATGCGGAAATCAATGCCGAGGGCGCCGGAGCGAGCTTTGCCGTGCATGTCTGCGATCTCGAGGTGGATCCGGAAACCGGGCGGGTCACCATCCTGCGTTACCTCGCGGTTCAGGATGCGGGCAAGGCCATCCATCCCGACTATGTCGAGGGCCAGTATCAGGGCGGAGTTGCCCAGGGCATCGGCTGGGCTCTCAATGAGGAGTACATCTACGGCAGCGACGGCGTCCTGCAGAACCCGGGCTTTCTTGACTACCGCATTCCCGTTGCCTCCGATCTGCCCATGATCGACACCGTCATCGTCGAAGTGCCCAATCCCGGCCACCCCTATGGCGTGCGCGGTGTTGGCGAAACGCCGATCGTGCCGCCCCTGGCGGCGGTGGCCAATGCCGTGTCACGGGCAATCGGCCGGCGCATGACCGAGACTCCGATGTCGCCTCCGCGCATTCTTGCGGCCATCGACGGGGCGCCGTGATCGACGTCCGGCTCGGCGCGACGCTGCGTTCCATGGCCGGCGCACGGCAGTCGTTTCCGGTCGAAGCCGGCACGGTCGCCCAGGTGCTTGAACGCCTCCGGGGCGCCTATCCCGAATTGTTGCCGGTGCTTGACCGGGGTGTCGCGGTGGCCATCGATGGCCGCATCTACCGCGATTCGCTGCTGCAGTCCGTGCCCGATGGTGCGGAGGTCTATCTCATGCCACGTGTCGCCGGAGGGTAGTCATGGCGATTTATGAACCCGTCACGCCGGGAGGAGAGGACTCGCTGCAGACGTTTCGCAGGGACGGTGTCGTCTGTCTGCGCGGTGTCTTTGCCGAGTGGGTCGATATGCTCCGCCTGGGGATCGAGAGGAACCTCGAGGAACCGGGAGAGGACGCGAAACTCTACCATGACGATGCCGGCAGGCTGTTCATGAGCGACTACTGCAACTGGCAGAGAATTCCGGAGTACGAGACCTTCGCTCGGCAAGGGCCCGGCGCCAGGATTGCCGCTGAACTCATGGGCTCCGCCACGGCCCGTCTCTTCCACGAGCATGTGCTCGTCAAGGAGGCCGGCGCCGACCTCGGAACGCCGTGGCACCACGATCAACCCTACTATTGTGTTGACGGCCGGCAGAATGTCTCCATGTGGGTGCCGGTGGACCCGGTGGCGCGCGATACCAGCCCGGAGTTCATTGCCGGCTCGCACCACTGGCAGCGCACCTTCACGCCCGAGCGGTTCAACGGCCAGCCGCTCTATGGAGACGGCGATGACCACGAGTCGTTGCCCGATATCGACGCCGACCGGTCGGCATTCGACATCCGGGGTTTCGATCTCCAGCCCGGCGATGCCATCTGCTTTCACTTCCTGACGGTTCATGGCGCACCGGCCAACCGTTCTCTCGTGACGCCAAGGCGGGCGATCTCCATGCGATGGATCGGTGACGATGCACGCTTTGCGGTGCGGCCTGGCCCGACATCCCCACCGCTGCGGGACGTGACCCTTGAGCCGGGCGCCGACATGGTCGCGCCCGAATTCCCGCTCTGCTGGTCCCAGGCCTCGTGCGTCATCTGACCACGGGTCTCGGCCAGGCCCGTCCGTTCGTGCCCGATGCGGGCGATACTGCTTCGGCCGTCGGCAATGCCGGGGTCGACGTGGTGGCCACGGTGACGCTGATTCTCTGGGTCGAAGAGGTGTGCGGCGGTCTCGTGCATCCCGCACTCGAGGCCGGCGAGGCCTCCGTCGGCACGCGGGTTGCCGTCGATCACACCGGCCCGGCCCGGACATCAGGGCCGGTCATCGTCGAAGCCACGATCACGGCCATCGACGGACGCCGGATCTCCTTTGCCGTTGCCGCCCGCCAGGACGGTCGCGAGGTGATGAAGGGGGAGCACCACAGGGTCGTTGTCTCGCTGGCGCGGTTTCTCGAGGGCGCCGGGTCCGCGACGGCAACGGGAGAGCGGGTCTCCTTCTGGTTCGACGTCATCTCTCCGTGGTCCTGCCTTGCCTCACTCACCATTGGCGGACTGGCGCGACGCCGGGGTGTGGGCGTCGACTGGCGCCCGCTCCATCTCGCCAGTCTCATGGACACGGTCTCCGGCATGAGACCCCTGGAACAGAATCCGCGGCGTCGCGCCTGGTATCTCCAGGATCTCGACGATCGCATGGCTGCAGCGGGGGTGCCCTATCACCCGCATGCCGGGCAGCCGATGAGGCCTTCACGAGCGCTGCGCTGCATGGCGTATGCCGCCGATCAGGACCTCGCGGAACCCTTCGTGGAAGAGGTGATGCGCGGCTACTGGGCCGCAGGCGCGGACATCACGGATACGGACGTTCTCCAGGACATGGCGGCGAAGGTGGGTCTCGGTCCGCGGTCCATGGCGGAAATCGCCGCCGATCCCCATTACCGGGAGGTCATCGTCGCCAACACCCGCGAGGCCGCAGAGGCCGGTCTCTTCGGCGTCCCTTCCTTCATCTTCCGCGACAAGCTCTATTTCGGCAGCGACCGCATGGACATGCTCGATACCGCCATGGCGCGGCCGCCTTGAACAACCTCGGCGGCGTTCCGGATCGGTTTCAGGGATTGTGACGAGCGGAGAACGGCTACGGCACCGGGGTTCTCCACACTTTTCTCTGAAACATCCCTGGGGTCCGCGTTTCATGCTCCGGGTTGAGCGAAGCGCTCATGGATGTTTGAACTGCTCCGGGGCGCCGTGCGAAGCTCTTCGACCCCATTGTTCTCTTCATCGAGACGCAGTTCGTGAAGGCCCCGATCTGGCGGCCAGCACGCTTTACGGGCAGGTCGAGGCACGGGGCTATCGCGGCGGGGGCGACCACTTTCGTCACAGTCTGCGTGATCTCGGACTGAGGCCCGTCAAGCGGCAACACGCTCCTGATGGGCGACGCGCCCGAAACCGTCGGCGCGTTGCGTATCAACGTCGAACACCGGAGCACGTGAATCCCGGTCGCGAGCGGTTACTCTTGCGAAACCCCGCCATGTCGTTGAGGATGACCCGAGCCTCAAGAGAGGAGCTGTTCGTGGCTGCTCCTTCATCGCGGTAGATATCATGATGAATGTGATGAACCCGGTGCAGACTGGCATCGCAACGCTTGCGCCGCTGCCCTGCAACCACTGGCGGCTGGGGGCGTCCTGGACGGCATGTCATTGAAGAGAGTCGTGGTCCTGCTTGCTCTGGCGGCCGCCTTCGGCATCGCCGGCCATGTTCAGTTCAACAGGGCCTCCGACACAGTCGCCAGTGGACCGCCCATCGTGGCGATCAGCGTACCGGAAACCCTCTCGGCGCAAGCGCTGGCCGGACAGAAAACCTACGATGCCAACTGTGCGTCCTGCCACGGCCGCCATGCAGTGGGGCAGGAGGGAATTGCGCCGCCGCTGGTCCACATCATCTACGAGCCCGGTCACCATGGTGACGAGTCGTTTCAGCGCGCCGTCGCGTTCGGCGTTCAGGCTCATCACTGGCCCTTCGGCGACATGGCGCCGGTCGAGGGTCTGAGTCGGCACGACGTGACGGAGATCATCGCCTATGTCCGCGAACTTCAGCGCGCCAACGGCATCCGATGAGGGGATGTCGATGACACGATCCCGCCGGCCGGTTGAGCCGGAGACGACCGCGCCTGACACGTGCGGGGTCCCTCGATCCCGGCCATTGTGGTGGCCCGCCGTTTCGGCGCAACATGGAGCTACACTCGACAAGCACTCCCCCCGACGGTCGAAACGAGAACCTTTGAGAAGGGGCGACGAGAGCATGACTCGCCCCATCCCGAGTCTGGCTATGCAGCCTGTGGCCGGGTGTGGTTCTGATCACCACGTCCGGCCAAGAGGCCGGCAACCGAGATATCTTCATCCAGCGCTTCCCAACGAAGCCCCTCGCCCCGTCCGATGAACTCCCACTGATCCCGTTGCTCGGGGGTGCCATGCAGAAGACGGGGAAACCATGCCAGGGGGACGGACAGTTCGCGACCATCATCAATGGTGACCCGGAACGAATCGGCGGAGAAGACAACATCGACCGCCGCCGGTTCGCTCTCAAGCGTCAAAGTACGCATGCCATGCCTCCAGGAGAGTGTCACGATGTTGCTCGACGAGCTTGCCCAGTTCCCTGATGTCCCCCAGCCCGCAATCGCCTGCTTGATGCCAACTCTACAGGATCAAGCCAGAAATTGGCCAACTTCTCGCCGGCGACGGCATGAACATGCGGCGGTTCACGCGGATCACCCTCGTCGCTGCAAAAGAAGAACCGGAACGACCCGGCCCGCATGACTGTCGGCACAAACTGTGCCTCCACGACGGTTTCAGGCGACAAGAAACCTGTGCCGCTGTTTCGGCACCAAGGCAGAGAGATGCAACCCTGCAGGGCATCAGGCGAATGGTGCTTGTGGCCGTGATTCCCCCAGGATCAGGCGATGCCGCGAGTCATGCCAGTCCGTCAGGCAACGGTGGTGGTCCAGCCCCTGGCATGGATGTGCGAATTGCGCCGTCCGCCTCAAGTTGATCCGCAATCTTCCGCCAGATCACCTCGCGTGCGCGCAGCGACCGCAACCGTCCGGCTGTTCCGATTCGGCCGATCGTGGGGTTTCATGGGGATCGGCCGCGCCGTCTTCGCCAGCCGGTTCTTCGCCCCGCCCGGCGCGTCGATCCACGCTTGCAGCGGGAAACCCTGCGCTGGTAGCAGTGCTCGCGCGCGCCCATCTCCCCCATTTCCACGCCGAGGGCCCGACCGTCGTTCACCGGTTTCGCCAGCGAGACGGCGTAGCAGTGAGCGGCATATCCGTGTCTGCCGGTCCTATTACTGAAACGCGAACCGTGCCTCAAATGGCTCGATCTGGGATTTGCCAAGGATCCAGTCGGCAGCGCGGGAGGCGATCATCTGGGTCGGCGCGTTGAGGTTGGCACTGATCACCCTCGGCATGACCGAGGCGTCAACCACGCGCAGGGCCTCCATGCCGTGGACCCTGAGTTCGGAGTCGACGACCGCATCGCTGCCCGAACCCATCGCGCAGGTGCCGCAGGGATGAAAGTCCGTTGAGGTCAGCGCCCGCACGGCCTCTTCGATCTCCCTTGTCGTCCTGACGTCGGGCCCCGGAGAGAGTTCGATGCCGCGCAAGCCGTCGAAGGCCGGCTGGGCGATCAGTTCGCGCATCTTCTTGACGCCTTCCACCAGTTCACGGAGGTCTTGCGCATCGCTGAGGTATCGGAAGAACAGCGCCGGCTTCATGCCCGGGTCCGCGGACTTCAGCGCGATATGTCCGTGGCTGCGCGGGCGCAGTTGGTCGACCTGCAGCATGAAGGCCTGCTTCAGCCGGATCCTGTCGCCGTCGTATTCGTAGCCTGTGGGGCCGAAGTGATACTGAAGGTTCGGGTAGGGGACGTCGACGTTGCCGCGGATCAGACCGCCAGCCTCCCAGACGTTCGATGCGGCGGGTCCGCCGCGCGTGAGGAACCAGCGGGCGCCGGCCATGAGCCTGTTGAGTGGGCGGTCAACCCGATGCATCGGAAATGAACGCACGGACGACACGGTGATCGCGACGGTGGCGTGATCCTGAAGGTTCTGCCCGACGCCGGGCAGGTTGCAGCGCACCTCGATGCCGTGTTCGCGCAGGTGATCGGCAGGGCCGATACCCGAAAGCATCAGGGTTTGCGGCGAGTTGATCGCCCCGCCCGACAGGATGACTTCCCTCTCGGCTTCGACAGTATGCGTCGTGCCACCGTGCGAGAAGACGACGCCCGAGACGCGATTGCCGTCGATCACGAGGCGCTGCACCATGGCACGCGTCTTCAAGGTGAGATTCGGTCGCGAAAGCGATGGCCGCAGATGAGCCACTGCCGCGCTGCACCGGCGGCCGTTGCGCTTGGTTGCATCGAGCCTTGTGACGCCCTCGGGCTGATAGCCGTTGGGATCGTCGGTCGTGCCTTGCCCGGCCTGGCCTCCGGCCTCGATGAAGACGTCGAAGAGCGGGTTTTCCGTGGCGCCCCGCGTGACGCCGAGCGGGCCGCTGGCGCCACGCCAGTCGCTGGCGCCGCGGTCGCTGGTCTCGCCCGCCTTGAAGTAGGGCAGGCAGTTGGCGTAGCGCCATTGGCTGAGGCCCAGTTCATCGGCCCAGCGGTCGTAGTCCTGCGGCTGACCGCGCATGTAGACCATGGAGTTGATCGACGATGAACCGCCAACCACCTTGCCGCGCGGCATCACGACCTGGCGGCCGTGGAGTTCCGGCTCGTCCTCGGTCATGTAGTTCCAGTTGATCCGGGGATCGCGGTGCGCCTTGTAGACGCCGGCCGGGATGTGGATCATCAGATCGCGGTCCATCGGGCCCGCTTCGAGCACCAGGACGGAATGGCGTCCGTCGGCGCTGAGCTTGTTGGCGAGCACGCAGCCCGCCGAACCGGCGCCGATGATGACGTAGTCATGGCTTGTCATGGAGCGCTCCCGGTCGCCGTTCGAGATTCGGCCCTATAACGCCTGCGCGCAAGTCATCGGGCAGACAACACGTGATGACAGAAAATTGCGCCTGGTGTCCTCGTTGCGCTCACGGCGCCGTCCCGCGGCGGGCCAGGATGATTCCGGCAAGGGCAATCAGCATCATGCCGGTGGCCACCATGACGGTCGGCACGTCACCGAAGACGAGGTAGCCCAGGATCACCGCCACCACGATGGACGAGTATTCGAAGGGGGCGACGAAACTCGCCTCTCCCTTGCGGTAGGCGAGGATGATGAGGAAGTGGGCAGAGCCGGCGAGCAGGCCGGCCAGAACGATGAGCCAGAGATGGGTTCCTTCGGCCATCTGCCAGGTGCCAGGGAAGAGCAGAACCGGCACGAGACCTGTCAGGGCAAAGGCGACGGTGGTGTAGAAGGCGGTCACCGGCGCCGGTTCGGTTGATCCCAGGCGGCGCGCCAGAAGCGCCGTGACAGCCACCGAGAAGGCGGCGCCAACGCCCCACAGCGCGGCGGGCCGGAAGGCGTCGCTGCCCGGCTGGATGATGACGATGGCGCCTGCGAAACCGACCACGACCGCCACCCAGCGGACGAGCGGGACCCGTTCGCCGAGGAAGACTCCGCTCAGTGTCGCCACGATGAAGGGCGACGACATCGTGATGGCTGTGGCATCGGCGATGGGGAGCTCCAGAATGGCCCTCAGGTAGAACGTATAGGCCATCGCCATGGCCAGTCCGCGGCAGGCCTGTCCCCACGGGCGCCGGGTCTTCAGAAAGCGCCAGGTGCGGCTGATGGTGAGGGCGACAAGGGCGGGCAGGAAGGCGACGCAGCTTCTCAGCAGGATGAAACTGAAGGGGTCGATGTGCTGCGTCACCGTCTTGGCGAAGACGTCGCAGACGGTGAGCAGGCACATGCCGGCGATCACGGAGGCAATGGCAAGTCCGGGCTGATCGTTCATGGCAGACAGGGAATGCCGGTGGGAGCAGGCGGTGTACCGCGCCTTGACTTTGCGGACAAACACGGTTGTTGTGCGGCAACCGGTGCCGGGTGAGAGGCGTGCAGAAGACCGTTTCCCGCTTTCAGACAAGCAGTCTTGATGACCTGAAGTCGATCCTGATCGATTCCGGTGTGAGGTTTCTTCTGCCTTCCTATGTCGACATGCATGGAGTGTCGAAGTCGAAGATGGTGCCCATGAGCCACTTCGACCGGGCCATGGCAGGCTCGGAGCTGTGCACCGGTGCGGCGGTGGACGGCGTGCCCCAGGACATCAGCGACGAGGAGGTGGCGGCCCATCCGGATCCCGCCTCGTGCATGATCCAGCCGTGGATGCCCGATGTCGCGTGGTTCGCCAGCAATCTCCATTGCGAGGGAAAACCCTTCGAGCCCTGCAGCCGGAACATTCTCGGCCGTGTCGTCAGCGAGGCCGGATCCCTCGGTCTCGGCATGAATCTCGGGGTCGAGACGGAGTTCTTCGTGTTCCGCGACGATGACTCCTCCATCAGGCCGATGAGCCCGCGGCACAATCTTGACAAGCCGGCCTACGACACCTCGCGGCTGCTGGACAACATAGGCTGGATGGGCGAACTGGTCGACGCCATGAATGCGCTGGGCTGGGACGTCTACAGCTTCGATCACGAAGACGGCATTGGCCAGTTCGAAATCGACTTTTCCTACGCCGACGTCATGACCATGGCCGACCGTGTCGTCTTCTTCCGCCGCATGGCCGGTGAGATCGCGAGACGTCATGGTGGTTTCGCCTCGTTCATGCCCAAGCCCTTCGGGGATTACGCGGGAAGCGGCGCCCATTTCAACATGTCGCTCTTTGATGCGACAACCGGCGCCAACCTGTTTGCTGCCGATGACGACCCCAGGGGCTGTGGCCTTTCTGCCCTGGGCTATCAGTTCGTGGCCGGACTGTTGCGTCACCTGCCCGCCGTGTCGGCTGTGGTGGCGCCGACGGTCAACAGTTACAAGCGTCTCATACTCAAGGGCAGCAATTCGGGGTTCACCTGGGCGCCTGTCTTCTGTTCCTATGGCGACAACAACCGGACCAACACCATCCGCATCCCCGGTGGCGGCGGACGTGTCGAGCTGCGCCTTGCCGATTCGTCCTGCAACCCCTATCTCGGCGCCGCCATGGTTCTGGCAGCCGGCCTGGAGGGTGTCCGCGAGGAACTCGATCCCGGTGATCCGCACCGCGAGAATCTCTACGTGACCAGCGAGGAGGAGCGCCGCAAGGCCGGCGTCGGGACACTGCCGCGCACACTCGGGGAAGCCCTCGATGCCCTTGCGCTGAGCGATCTGGCGCGCAGGACATTCGGCGACACCATGTTCGAGGCCTGGCTCGCCTTCAAGCGGGACGAGTGGCTGGCCTATCTCAACCATGTCAGCGACTGGGAGCGCGACCGCTATCTGCGCTTTTTCTGACGTCCGCGGTCCGGCGGCCGGCTTATCCGAGGAGGAGCCGGGAACAGGGCGCTCAAAACTTCAAGGAGGAAAAACAACATGACGCCTGAAGAACTGCAAGCTGCCATCGAGTGGTCGACGGCGGTCAGTGCCGAAGCCTACTACTGGTGGGCCATCGGTCTCATGATCGCCATTCACGCGGGATTCCTGATGTACGAGATGGGAGCCTCGCGGGTGAAGAACACACTGGCTTCGGGGTGCAAGAACATTCTTGCCTTCGCCTTCATCATTCCAACGATGTTCATGTTCGGCTGGTGGGTCTATCTCGCCTTTCCGCACGGGATCATTCCCAATCTCGAATACGGACTGACCGGGGAACCGTGGAACGAGTTCATGGGACCCAATCTCTCCGACAACATCACCGGTGTGGTCTGGGGAGCCTTCGTGCTGTTCTCGGCCACCACGGCATCGATCATGTCCGGTTCCGTCATCGAACGGATCCGCATGGGGGCATTCATCATCCTTGCGGTGGTCCTTGGCTCCTTTGCCTGGCTGATCGCCGCGTCATGGGGATGGCACCCGGAAGGCTGGCTCGTCACCGAGTTCGGCTACCATGATGTCGGTGCGTCCGGCGTGGTGCACATCATATCCGGGTTCTTCGCACTCGGCGTGCTGATCAATCTCGGTCCGCGCATCGGCAAGTTCGGACCCAATGGCGAGATCAACAATCTCCAGGGTCACAGTGTGCCCATGACCATTGCCGGCCTGATGATCATCATCATCGGCTTTGTCGGCTTCCTGGGCGCCTGCCTGCTCTACAACGGCACGGATCAGTGGGCGAACATCTACGGCGGTCCGACGACACTGTCGGCGTGGGCATTCAACCTGCTGATGAGTTTCGCCGGCGGTATCATCGGTGCCTATGCGGTGACCCGTGATCCCTTCTGGATGATGTCGGGGGCCCTTGGTGGCATCTTCGCAGCCGCTGCCGGTCTCGATCTCTACTATCCGCCGCTTGCCTTCGGTCTGGGCTTTGCCGGTGGTGTGCTCATTCCCTATGGCCAGCGTTTCCTGGAGAGGGTGGGGATCGACGATGCGGTTGGCGCCGTGTCGGTGCACGGATTCTGCGGCATCCTCGGAGTTCTGGCCTGCGGGATCTTCCTCGACGGCTATCCGGCCGTCTCGGAGTCCATACCGGGCATCACCTTCTGGGGTCAGCTTGTCGGCTGTGTGGTCATGGTGCTCATCGGCTTCGTGCCTGGCTACGTGGTGTCGCTGATTCTCAAGATGCTCGGCATCCTGCGGGCAAGCGACGACATCCAGCAGGTCGGCATGGATCTGGAGATTCCGTCTCCTGCCTATCCCGAGCAGATTACCTCACACCTTCACTGGCGTGGCTGACGTGCCGCGTTGAAGCAAGCTATCTGAAAGGAGAACGCTCATGTTCGGAGGAAGCCCGATCGAGTCCTGGGAAGGGGCCACGGCGATTTACAGTTATGCCGGTTCCGGCGGTGTCCATCTCTTCCTGTGGATTTCGGTCCTCCTGTGTGTCGGCACGATCGTCGTGTCGATCATCGCAGAGAACCGTGCAGAGGCGGAAGCAACGCGTCTGCTCAAGGAACAGAAGTAGTCTCGTGTCCGAAGGGCAGCCGGTTTCGGCCGGCTGCCCTTCGGTCCTTACATGACGCCCACCAGGCGCACGGCGTCATAGACCGCGGCATGAATGTTGCGGCTCTCGACGGCATCGCCAAGGCGGAAGAGTTGGAAGGCGCCCTCAGGGTTGCTGCAGACCGCCTGGGGCCGGCGTTCGATCAGCGCCTCGTAGTCCACCTCCCCGCGATTGACCGACAGGTCGCGCAGTGCGAAGTAGAGGTCGTCGGCGGGAAGGGTGCCGTGCTCGATCACCACCTGATCGACCAGGCGTTCGCCGACGTCGCCTCCGGTGAATTCGCTGAACAGCGTCGCCCGCAGGCGGTTGCCCCTGCGCTCCAGTCTCGAGATCCTGGTGTTGATGGTGATGGTGACGCCGTGTTCGTGGAAGAACTCGGCATAGGGCGCATGGGTGAGCGCTCCCAGTTCCGGCGCAAACGTGCGTTCCGGCGAGACGATCTCCACCCGTGATCCGGCGTTGGCCGCCAGCCAGGCGGCCTGCATCCCCGGTTGATGGCCGTTGTCGTCGAAGACCAGGACGTCGGCCGCCGGAGCGACGCTTCCGCCAAGCAGGTCCCAGGAACTGACGGCAAGACCGGAACCCTCGTCGAGGATGTCCTTGTTGGGCACACCGCCGGTACAGACAAGGACGACGTCGGGGTCGAGGGCGAGCACGTCGTCGACGCCGGCCAGCACGTTGCACGTGACATCGATGCCGAGCCGCTTCAGGCGGCCAAGGCGCCAGTCGACGATACCGATCAGGTCCTTGCGGTTGGCTGTGCGCGCCGCCAGGAGAACCTGGCCGCCAGGCCTTGCCGCCGCTTCCAGGACCACCACGTCGTGGCCGCGTTCACCGGCGACACGGGCGGCCTCGAGGCCGGCCGGTCCGGCACCCACCACGACGATGCGCCGCGCCGGTCCCGAACGCGGCTCCACCATCTGCGGCAGCGAGGCTTCGCGACCGGTCGAGGGATTGTGGACGCACAGAGCGCCGGTCCCCGCATAGACACTCTCGAGGCAGTAGGTGGCGCCGACACAGGGGCGGATGTCGTCCTCGCGTCCCTCGATGATGCGGTTGACGATGTGGGGGTCGGCGATATGGGCCCGGGTCATGCCCACCATGTCGAGCTGGCCGGTGGCGATGGCATGGCGCGCCGTGGCGATATCGGCGATCTTGTTGGCGTGGAACACCGGAAACCGTGTTGTTCTGCGGATGTCGCCGGCAAAGGCGAGATGGGGTGATGCCGCCATGCCCGCCACCGGAATGATGTCGGTGAGGGCCCGGTCGTGGTCGATATGGCCCTTGATGACGTTCAGGAAGTCGATCTTGCCGGTGGCGATGAACCGCCTGGCGATCTCGACGCCTGTGGCACGCTCGTAGCCCTTGCGCCAGTTCTCGTCGAGCGACATGCGGATGCCGACGATGAAGTCGGAGCCGACGGCGCCACGCACCTCGTCGAGCACCGCCATGGCAAACCGCATCCGGTTGTCGAGACTGCCGCCCCACTGATCCTGGCGCCGGTTGGTGGCGGGGGACCAGAACTGGTCCATCAGGTGGCCGTAGGCCTCGAACTCGATGCCGTCGAGTCCGGCGTCGGCCATGCGCGCGGCGGCCAGTCCATAGTCCCGCACGACCCTCTCGATATCCCAGTCCTCCATCTCCTTGGGAAAGGCGCGATGGGCCGGTTCGCGCACCATGGAGGGCGCCAGGACGGGGAGCCAGTGTTCCTTGTTCCAGTTGGTCCGCCGGCCGAGGTGGGTGAGCTGGATCATCACCGCCGTGCCGTGGTCGTGGCAGGCCTCGACGAGCCGGCGCAACCCGCCCACCACCTCGTCCTTCCACGCCTGGACGTTCATGAAGGCCTGGGCGGAGTCCTTCGAGACCACGGTGGAACCGGCAATCATGGTGAGCGCGATGCCGCCCCTTGCCTTCTCCTCGTGGTAGCGCACGTAGCGCTCTCCCACGAGGCCGTCCTCGGTGTAGCCCGGTTCATGGGCCGTCGACATGATCCGGTTCTTCAACTCGAGATGCTTCAGGCGCCAGGGCTGCAGCAGGGGGTCATTCATGAGCCGGGGTCCACACAGTCCATCATGCATAGCACAACTTCGCGATGCGGTTGATCCGCCGGGAGGCCATGGCCTTCCTCTTCCGGCGCCTGACGTCGCCCGTCAATCAGCCAACCCGTGGGCGGGCCATCGTCACCATGGCGTGCAAGCGTCCTGCCACGAAGGAGTCCAATCAACAATCTTTCACGTGCATCGACCCTGCGACCATCCCGATGAGATCTGCCGCAGGCATTTCCTGACGGTATTCGACCTGCGGAACGAACTTGAATAGTGTTTCGACTGTCGACGGCACCTGAAGAAAACGGCTCCTTTTCGACTGCGGTGAAAGTATTTCGACCAATGGAACC
The DNA here is from genome assembly GCA_965213815.1 of Alphaproteobacteria bacterium. GTDB lineage: Bacteria > Pseudomonadota > Alphaproteobacteria > SP197 > SP197 > SP197. The sequence continues at coordinate 698,677 of OZ243917.1, forward strand.
GACCCTCGAAACTCCCCCGACGTTCCAGGATCACCCTGTCCCGGAGGAGGCAAGGCTGGCCGGTTGGGCCGCGCTGGTTCATGGCCTCGCGATCGCGGCCCCGGTCCCGGCAGCCAGCGTGAGGAAGACGGCCGGGGCGTCATGTGACGGATCATATCAGTTTCGCCCTTCGCCACGAGTGGTTCGATCCGCTCGTGGCGAAGCGCGTGCTGGACGCTATGGACCCGGACGCGATTTCGGCCTTCGTGCTCGATGCGCCGACCGGGATGGCCGCCCGCCGGGTCTGGTTCTTCTATGAAATCATGACTGGTCGGCGACTGCCGATTGAAGACGCGCCGACCGTGACGGCCGTTGATGCCCTCGATCCCAGGAGATATGTGACCGGTAATGCCGCGCTATCGAAACGCCACCGCGTGCGGGACAACCTGCTCGGTACGGGCGACTGGTGCCCGGTCATTCGCCGCACCAGGGCCCTCGAAAACCATCCGGAACGCTGCCTCGCCGACAAGGCTGCAGAAACCGTTGGCCGAACCAGCGGGCACCTGATGTCCCGGGCCGCGAGCTTTCTGTTGCGGGCAGACAGCCGCGCCAGCTTTGAGATCGAAGGCGAAACCGGCTTGAGCGGTGGGCGCGCGCCGTCCTCCAGGCCGGCAGGAATCGATTGACACTCGATGAGCTCGACCGACTGCACGGTGTCCTCATCGAGGATACCCGCTTCATCAGGGCCGGCCTGCGCCCCGACGGCGTATTCCTCGGTGAGCGCGATCACAATGGCGATCCCCTGCCGGAATTCATCGGCGCACGGCCGGAAGACCTGCCGCGCCTGATCGAAGGCCTGCTCGCAGCCAACAGGCGGATGACCGCGCGCGCAATCGATCCCGTGCTTCAGGCGACCGCCACAGCATTCGGCTTCGTCTACATCCATCCCTATCAGGATGGAAACGGCCGTCTGCACTGCTGTCTGATCCATCATGTGCTGGCGGAACGGGGCGTCACACCGCCGGCCATGGTCTTCCCGGTTTCCGCGGACCGCCGCACATTGGAAAATCACTCCGGGCCGCTGATGCCTTTCATCGACTGGCGGTCGACGGCGAGCCGGAATGTCGAGGTCACCAACGATACGAACGACTTGTACCGGTACTTCGATTGCACGGCTGAAGCCGAGTTTCTCTATGCCTGCGTGGCCCGCACGGTCGAACACGACCTGCCGAAGGAGATCGATTGTCTGCGCCGCCGCGACGAAGCGCGACGGCGCATCATGGAGATGGTGGAGATGCCCGACCGACTGGCCCGGGACCTGATCATGTTCATCCGGCAGAACGACGGAAAACTGCCGAAACGGTACCGCGAGAGAGAGTTCCGGGCTCTGAGCGATGAAGAGACGGCGTACATCGAGGCCATATGCGAAGAAGTCTTCGGCGACGACTGATCCGGGTGAGCCCGCATCCATCGCTATCGCGCTCCGAGGCTCGGCGGGTCCCATCAATGCGGTGGCTCTTCGCAGGGTCATGCGGGCGGGAACTGACGCCTGAACCTCCGATCACTGAAACCGGGTAGACAGCGCCTCCGCTCCATCCAGCGTTTCTGCGCGCAATCCTCCTCGATTGCGGTGCTCGAAGTCTTCGCACAGACTGGTGCGTCAGTGCCAGGGAAGAGGACGCGCCATGGGTGGACGACTGGATGGAAAAACCGCGCTGGTGACCGGAGGAGGGCGCGGTATCGGCGCCGGAATTGCCAGGGTCTTCGCAGCCGAGGGCGCACGAGTCGTGATCGCGACGCGTACGGTCAGCCGTGCAGAGAGGGTCGCGCGCGAGATCTCGAAGGCTGGCGGAGAGGCCTCGGCGATGGCGACCGATGTCGCCGATGCAGACCAGGTCCAGGCGATGATCGCCGAGGCCCGCAAACGTCTCGGTGTGATCGACATTGTTGCCCACAACGCTGGCGTTTTCCCGTCATCGACGATCTCGAGGATGAAGGAGGCGGAGTGGGACCACGTGCTTGACACCAACCTCAAGAGCCTTTTTCTCATCACCAAGGCCGTCATGGCCCACATGGTGCGCCGCAGTTACGGGCGGATCGTCGTGACGTCATCGATCTCGGGCCCGCGGGTGGCCATGCCCGGATGGAGCCACTACTGCGCCTCGAAGGCCGGTGTGAACGGCTTCATCAAGGCGGCGGCCCTGGAGGTCGCCAAGGAGGGTGTCACCATCAACGGTGTTGAACCCGGCAACATCCTGATCCGCCGCCCTGGTTCGCGCGAAGCGCGTGAACACGTGGAGACAATGGTCCCGGCAATTCCCATGGGCAAACTCGGCATGCCCGAAGACATCGCCTATGCGGCGCTCTATCTCGCCAGCGACGAGGCGCGTTACGTGACCGGCCAGACCATCGTCGTCGACGGCGGCCAGATCCTGCCTGAAAGCCAGGCCGGCGTGCTCTGAACCCGTCGCCCCGCTCCTGTTTCCAGGGGGAGACGTGCAGGGACCTCAGGATCGAGTCTCGGCATGGTTCTGCCGGAGTTCCTCAAACCCGCCGAGGCAGCGTGTCGGGGCGGCAAACTCTTCCCGCCGGTTCGAGCCCGTATGAACGGCCATAATCAAGGCCGCGGCCCTGGAAGTCGCCCGGCAACATCCTGATCCGCGGAGACGATGGTTCAGGCAATTCCCATGGGCATGCCCGAAGACATCGCGTATGCGGGGCTCCATTTCGCCAGCGACGAGGCGCGCTGCGTGACCGGCCAGACCATCGTCGTCAACGGCATGGCAATCGAGCACCGAACAATACCAGCAGACGCGATTCGGTCACGACTCCGCCAGCCGGGCGCACCTCGCGCACCGTCTCGATGAAGCCGGCGCAGCCGGGTTCTGGTCAGGTGGCCGACAAGGGCGGCTCGCGTTGCCACCCCGGAGTCGAGTGAAGGAAGGCCAGCAGGAAGTTCGAACCCGCCGGCAAGTCACAACTCAATGTTGCTATCGCTGTAGCGACGCATCCTGGCCCGACGTATCTTGATCGAGCCTGCCACCTGCGTATGACATTCAACCCGCGTCCGCGCTCCCTGGCATCTTTCAACCCGTTGAATCTGCCGACATCACGTCAGATCGGCTTCGACAACTCACCGAAGCAACGCGCTTTCACCCCGTCCCGACCGCTCAGGTGTTCGCAATCAGGTTCGCGGCTCAGAACTGCAAGCAGCGCGGAACTGTCGACAATCACCTGGGCAGACCCTGTTCATCATGGAGCAGATCACCATGTTCGACAGACGGCAGCCCGGGCCCCATGAGTCTTGCACAACGTTCTGCGATGGCGCGGAGCTCCCCGGCTCGGGCTATCACGCTACGACGGCGCTGCTCACGTTCCAGGCGTTCGCGCAGTGCGGCAGTGATCGCGCCCGTCATGGTCTCTCCGGTCAGCGTCGCGAGTTCTCTGGCCAGAGAGCACGTCTCGTCGTTCTTGATGTTGAGGCCCATCGTCCTTCTCGGTAGAGGAACATTTGCCTGTCTACCATATGGGTTCACGGCTGCCGCATCAACGCCGACCTGCGGTGTCATGGTGCCCTGCAGGGATCTGTCTGTTGGCCCTCTGGATCCCGTCTCCGTTCGACAGTGCAACGGGGGCAGAGCCGACCCGGCATGCTCGAAGATATCGCGCATGCGGCGCTCCATCCCGCCAGCGACGAAGCGGGTTACGTGACCGGCCAGACCATCGTCGTCGACGGTGGCCAGATCCGGCCTGAAGGCCAGGCCGGCGTACTCTGAACCCGTTGTTCCGCCCCTGTTTCCGGGGGAGACGTGCAAGGGCCTCAGGACCGGGTCTTGGCGTGCCGCGGCGGCAAGCTCTTCTTGCCGGTTCGAGCCTGTATGATCGGCTTCATCAATGCCGCGGTCCTGGAAGTCGCCCGGCGCGGCGTCACAAGCAATGCCGCAGACGCTCGAAGTCGTCAGCGCATGAACGTGGAGGCGCGCCCGGTGGCGGCAGCATCCGGTTTGTGCAGTTGTTTCGGCAATGCACGGGCTTTCTTCGCCAGCGCTGCGACCTTGGCCCGTACCGCGTCTGCGCGAGAATGCACGACTTCCCGGTGACCCACGCCGCCCTCGACGGGTGGCGTGGTTCGTCGTCGCATGGAAGGCGCCATGCTATGTTGGGGCTGAGTGCCAGGGATGACGGGAGAGGCCGGACGATGCCGGAGACACGAACCATCGGGATTCTGCCGGTCAATGACACGACCAACGGCTGGAGCCGCATTCTCGGACCACGGACACCTCGCGCGGCGCTTGCCGGGGACGTGGTGGCCGACTGGGTGGTCGTGGGAGCCGGATGGGCCGGTCTGGCGGCGGCGCGCCGCCTCGCCGAAAACAGGCCGGCAGACAGCATCGTCCTTCTCGATGCTGGCGAGGCGGGGGAGAACGCTTCGGGACGCAACAGCGGCTTTGCCATCGACCTGCCCCACAACGTCGGCGATTCGCTGGCCGAACTCGAGGGCAGCCATCGCTTCATGGCCCTGGCGCGCGCCGCCATCAACCACCTCGACGAGGTCGTGCGACGCCACGGCATCGCCTGCGAATGGAGCCGGCGGGGCAAGTACCATGCCGCCCGTTCGGAGCGCGGAAAAAGGGAAATTCTCGAGCCCTTCGCCAGGGAACTCGAGGCCCTGGGCGAACCGTTCCGATGGCTGGAGAAGGATGCGCTTCGAGGTGAAGTCGGGACCCCGGCCTACCACGCGGCGATCCATACGCCAGGCTGCGTTCTCTTCAATCCTGCAGCGCTGACACGCGGTCTGGCCGACCATCTTCCCGACAGCGTGCGCCTGTTCGAGAACACGCCCGTCACGTCGATGACCTTGCAGAACGGGGTGGAGCTGGCGACACCGGGAGGCCGTGTGCGGGCGGCGCGCATGATCCTTGCCACCAACGGATTTGCCCGCGAGTTCGGGTTCTTCCGGGAAAACCTGGTGCCCATCGCCGCCCATGCCAGCCTGACTCGGTCCTTGAGCGAGACGGAACGCCGGGCGCTCGGGGGCGAGGACGACTGGGGCATCACGCCGGCCAATGCCATTGCCGGCGTCACCATGAGGTTCACCAGGGATCACCGGATCCTGATTCGCCAGGGGTTCCGCTACGCGCCGGAATTCCGGACCACGCGTGCCGAGCAGATGGCGGCGCGGCGCGGCCACGAGGCCTGTTTCAGATCCCGGTTTCCCATGCTCCCGGACGTCACGATGGAGCATACCTGGACAGGATTCGTATGCCTGTCGCGCAATGGCGCGCCGGGCTTTGGCCAGGTCGCCGGCAATGTCTGGGCCGCCGTTTGCCAGAACGCCGTCGGCGTCACCAAGGGGACCATCGGCGGACTGCTCGCCGCCGACATGGCGAGCGGGCGCGACAACGACCTCCTCTCCTTCATGGAGAGTCTCGGGAGTCCCCAGGCGTTGCCTCCGGCCTTCCTCATGCGCCCTGCCGTGACACTGCGCATCGCCAGCGAAATCTGGTTCAACCGGCACGAGAAGTAGGGGCCTCGCCTCTCATTCGATGGTTTCCGGGAGTGTCCCGGGCAAGGGCCGGCGCAATGATGTTGGCGGGCGCCAGGACGAACTCCATGTCTTGACCCGCGCGTGCCTGAACCGCCGCATCGACTGCGATCGAGACACGGCGCCGGGAGGTCGCTGCCTGGCAGGACTTGCGCGACCCCATCCAGGCCAAGATGCCCGCGTGAAGCCGAAACGCCTCTATCCGACACTTGATGAGTGACAGGTGCTGGTTTCCTGATTGGATCGACAGGATCATCCCACACTGTTCCGTGGGGAGTGGGACAGAATGTCCCGCATTCATCCGTTGGGTTGGTGACGGGGCTTTTCCCAAGCAGCGGTTCTTGGTGGCTGCCGGGTCTCGAGTTCGGCGCACAGTGGCTCGAACCTGTCCGCATGCGCCGGCATACCAGCGGCCCATGCGGCCACTGTCATAGTCCACCTCACGCTTCGGAATACTGGTCTCGACCCGGAGTCATCCCGGGCTGTCACCGGCATCAACCTGTTGTCCTTCGGTTGCGATACCATGCTCCAATTGGCATCCAGAGGTTAGCCTGGAGTGCTGAGGCAAGCACGCAGCCGCAATCACCAGCAAGATTCGGTGGGGCGTGTATAGCTGGGCTGTGGCGGTGGTGAGGTGAAAAAGCAGCACAAGAGGACGAGCAAGTGTCGGTTCGGGCATCAGGAACACTGCACATATTGGTTGATCGTGGTGACGCCAAATGCAGGATAGGCCAATATTTGCAGAAATCCCGCGTACATTGCTATAACTATGTCAAGTGCCAGCCAAGAAAGGGGCAGACAGATGCTATTGCGCTTCGCCGTCGAGAACCACCTTTCCATCTGCGAGAGGCAAGAGTTGTCGTTCGCGGCATCATCATTGAAGGATCGAAGCGATGGCCTGATTCCCTGTAGGGCCGTGGACAGTGGGGCGGTTGTTCCGGCTGCCGTGGTCTACGGCGCGAATGCATCGGGCAAGACGAACTTCGTCAATGCTGCATCAACCATGAAGGACATGGTCCTGTGGTCGCAGACCATGGGCAAACCCGGAGGCGGCGTGCCACGTCATGAGTTTCTGCTCAACCCGGATTTCTCCCAAGAGCCATCGTGCTTCGAAATCGATTTTGTCCTTGATGGCATCCGCTATCACTATGGCTTCGCAGCAGGAGACAAGGCATTTGTGTCGGAGTGGCTCTATGAAATCCCGAAGGCACACCGCAGAAAGTTGTATGAGCGAAAGGGCCAGACGTTCGAGTTCGGGCGTTGGCTGAAGGGCCAGAATCACGCCATTGCCGGACTGACACGTTCGAACAGTCTGTTTCTTTCTGCTGCTGCGCAAAGCGGTCACCAGTTTCTGTCCCGGGTTTATGGCTACTTTCAGGACATGGTGTTCTCCGGTTCGGTGTTCGTGCCAGGAATTGAAGCGTCTTCCTTGGTCAGGGGAAACGGGATTGATAGCCGTGTCATCGAGTTCCTGAAGTCGATCAATACAGGGGTGATTGGATACCAAAAGAAGGAGGTCGACGCTCCAGAGGAAGCCCGTGCAATGCATCGTGAACTCAACACAGTGCTGCAGAGGTTCTCTGCAGGTGCCATTAGCTTCGCGCCGGATGATGAAGAGAAGATCGTGAAGATTGAACTTGCCCACCGTGGAAGAGGCGGGAATGTGGTGCATCTTGATCTGGGTCTTGAGAGCGCAGGCACACTAAGGTTGCTGAACATGCTAGGTGAGACGTTCAAGGCGATCGATGAAGGACGGCCGATCTTCATTGATGAACTGGATGCCAGCCTGCACACTCATGCGAGCGAAGCCATACTGAGGCTGTTTTGTTCTCCGGATGTGAATCGGAGTGGCGCGCAACTCATTGCAACCACACATGATACCAACTTGATGAAATCTCGTGTTCTCCGACGAGATCAGCTCTGGTTTGCAGAGAAGAACAATGAAGGGGCGACAAAGATGTATCCGCTGACGGATATCCGGACGCGGAAGGGAGACAACGTTGAGTTGGGATACCTGCAAGGACGCTACGGAGCCGTGCCATGGAATGATCCCATCGCGGCACTAAGCGAGTTCTGATCAAGATGGCAAAACGTCGGACTGGACGCATTGGACGACGGGGACCAAGAAGAGAGGCCAAGGCCCGATTTGTCCTGTTTTGTGAGGGAAGAAATACAGAGCCTGCATATTTTGCTGCAATCAAGAAGGTCTGGACAGGTGCGCTGATTTCAGTCGAAAGCCGTCGGGAAGTGGGGGTGCCGATCACAATAGCACAATCAGCGGTGGAGTTTGCGAGATCGGAGGGATTGACGCGACACGCCAGACGGCGCCGGAATCTGTTTGAAGAAGGTGACGAGGTGTGGGCTGTATTCGATCGGGACGAACACGAAAGATATGAAGAGGCCATCGGTCTTTGTGAGACCAACGGCATCCGGGTTGCCAGATCCAATCCATGCTTCGAGGTATGGTTGATCTTGCACGAGCGAGACTTTGATCGACCGGATGACCGCCATGAGGTGCAGAGGAAACTGCAGCGACTACGACCCGAATACAATGCAGCGCGAGCCAAGGTGCCGGATTGCGAGGAGATGGTGGTGCGGGTGATGGATGCAGAAGAGAGAGGAGAGGTGCTGCATCGGCGTCGAGAAGACGAAGGCGCGCCATATGGGCGCCCTTCCACGACAGTGGGTAACTTGACCAGAGCCGTCAGGAGAGCGGACTGCCGAGCGCGAAGGGAACCATGAAGTCAGCGATTGGAGATGGCAGGTTGGTCGATCGTAACAGTGCGGACCACTTTCTTTCTGGAACCATGGTCCGCAATGCCGCAGCACACCGAGAGGTGAGCCTCGCTCAACAGGCCTCGGCGTCGAACCACAAACCCGGCCCGCGCAGAAGCCGATACGACGTGGACGCTCCTTCGAAAGTCAGGCTACCTGGGTAAGACAAGGACGGAACTGTTCCAGCAATCCGACGTCGGCTCAGTACGGGACAAAACTGCCCTCACGCGTCGGTTCTCACTGGGAAACAACAGTGCTATGGTACGACAAGACAAGAATTGTCTTTGTGGGGCTTAAGGAGAAATCCAATGATACGGTGGTTGACGTTGGCCGCATTGGTGCTCGGGATGCTGACATATCCGTCACTGGCGCAAACTCCGCCGAGCGTGTCTATCGCAGTGAGCACAGATGGCTCATCACAGGTCTATCCCGGCGAGGATGCAAAATTCACAGCATCTCTCAGTTCGAGTCCGGGTCACGCAGTGGTCATCCTTGTCAGATGGAAGGGCTATGATCGTTACTGGCGGTTGCAGCCTAGCTTCCACTTCTCCTTTCCTTGCAATTTGACCAACAAGGGTCGGCACACGATCACGATTCAGACGTCCAACGACGACACCAACGAGGCCACCTATAGCGCCTCACTCGGTGGTGGTGAAGCCGGCCCGGGCCCTTACCCAACGGCATATGAGATAGGTAGTCCCAGTTCGGCAACCGCGACCTGCAATTGACGCAGCAATATCGGGAAGGCCGCCGGGCTTCATCGGTTATCCGATAGCACGTCACGCGGCGGCTTTCTCCCCCTCAACCGACTCCCCGTCGTCGCTGTTGCGGCGAAAGATCTTCGTCAGATGCTCTTCGCGCCATGGGCATGAGGTCCGCCGTCGGTTGCCTGCACTTGAGACGGTCCAGCGCCGCATCGAAAAGCAGCGCCAGGTCGCCGCTGATTTTCGATCGGAACGGGCGGCAACCGAATCCTTGCAAGGTACGAGGGCACGGGGTCGCCGGGAGTACCTTGTTCTTCATGATTGATCCGGGAAATGCTCCACGGTCGCCAAGTGAAGGGGACTACATGCCGCTTGCCCCTGTTGCGACGTGTCTTCGCTTGCCTTGATCCACAGGAGGATGGCATCCAGCTTCTCGCCGTTCTCCCGACCTCGCGCATCCATCTGGTCGCAGGTCACGTCCAGTACGTTCACGCCAAGGCGGAAGGCTTGCAGGTTGGCCTCGACGATCGTGATACGGAAATCAGGTCCCGACCTCGGCAGTGACAGCCCACAGGAAGAAGGCATCGATCAGCCCCATACTGATGGCAGTCGCCACTCCATGTTCTTTTGCCCACGCGAGCATGTCGGCGTCAGCAGAAAACAGGTTATCTACACCTGATGTCCTGGGTCGGAGCGTTGCGCTGTCAACACCAATTGTCGCCCTCGGCCACTCACTCGATGGTCCCCAGGAGTGTCCCGACGCGCTCGTATTCGCTCGTCGACGGCTCGAAGAGGTCGCGCAGACGCGTCCACTGTTGGCGGGCGCCGCCGGCATCGCCCCGCAGTGCTGCCGCGAGGCCGGTGACGTAGAGGGCGTGGGGGTTATCGGGGCGGGTTCGGAGAACCCGTTCCATGTCGGCAAGTACGCTGGCGGTGACACCTGTTGCCCGCGTGACCGGTGCGGCGACCGCCGCCGCGAAACCGTCCATGAGATCGCCGTCGCCGGGTGCGAGTTCGAGGGCCCGTTCGTAGGCCTGGCGTGCCTTCGCCCAGTCCTCCAGCACGGTGTAGGAGTGGGCGAGGCGCTTCCATCCCTCGAGATCGTCCGGCTCATCGGCGAGTCTGAGGGCCAGCCCCTCGACCATGCCCGCGATCATGGCCCGGGTGTCGTCGCCGGTATCGCCCGCCGTCTCCCCGGCATCCTCGATGTGCCGGCGCAGTTCACCGATCCACGGCGCGTCCGCGGGCGAATCGGCGAGAAGATCGTGCCACACTCGAAGCGCTCCGGTGGTGTCGCCAGCCTGCGCCAGGGCGACGCCGCCATAGAAGCGCGCCACCGGCTGCCCGGCGTCGATGCCGAGGGATTGCGCGAACAGGAGTCGGGCTGCGGGGCTCACCAGTCCGTCGTGGGCGAGCACGATGAATTCACCCTGCCGGGCGAGATGTTCCGCATTGCCCGGATCGAGAACCGCCGCTTCGGCCATGGCCAGCGCCGCCTCGTCATAGTGCCGGGAAAGGCCCTCGGCATTGGCGATCCAGATCCAGGCTTCGATGTCCGTCGGCTCCTCGACGAGGCGGCTGCGGGCGCGCTCCAGGAGACCGGCGAGTTCGGGATCGCTGTCGGCAACATCCCGCTCGGCCAGGGGCCGGTCGGCAAGATGCGGCGAGCCGATTGCGGCATAGATGGCGATGGCCCCGGCAACGACGGCCAGAAAGGTTGCGATGATGAGGCCGCGGCGTCGCAGGTCATCGCCCGGGGAGAGAAGGGGCAGTGCCAGCAGGACAAGGACCATCGCGATGATGTTGGCAAGCGCCAGATGGATCATGACCTTTCCCCGTTCCCGGCGCGCCGGTTGCGGCGCAGGGCGACGACGACCACCAGGGCGCCGGCAGCGAGCGCCACCAGAGGCGCTCCCCAGAGCATTGCCGTGTCACCGCGCAACGGCGGCTTGAGAAGGACATAGTCCCCGTAGCGCTCGACAATCCAGGCGACAGCTGCCTTGTCGCTGTCCCCCGCCTCGATACGCTGGCGCAGGATCACTCTGAGATCACGCGCCAGGGGTGCATCGGAATCCTCGATTGACTGGTTCTGGCAGACCAGGCAACGCAGTTCACGCCCCAGATCGCGGGCGCGTTCTTCCATGGCCGGGTCGGCGAGGATCTCGTCGGGTTCCACCGCAAGGAGTGCATCCGGCATGGCAAGGAGCAGCAGACCGGGAAGAAGGAGGAGGCGCAGCACACCCCGGGCGTCCGTCATGATGGTCCCGTTCTCCGGCGGAGAAGGCCGATGGCGCCTCCAGCCGCCATCAGCAGGGCGCCGCCCCAGATCCAGGGGACCAGAGGGTTGTGATAGAGGCGCACGACATGGGCGCCGTCACCGACGGCATCGCCGAGGACGACGTAGAGATCGGCGAAGAACGTGGTGTAAATGGCGGCTTCGGTGGTTTGCGTCGCCTGCACGAGATAGGCCCGCCGTTCCGGTTCGAGGCGGGTGACATCGCGGCCGTCGACCGACACGAGGAATGTCCCGCGTTCGGCATCGTAGTTGGGCCCGGCAACCATCCTTGCCCCTTCGAAGACAAGGGTGTACCCGGCAATGTCCTGGCGGTCGCCTGCGGCCATGGTGCGGATGATCTCCGTTTGCCACGCCGATGACGCCGTCACGCCGGCAACAAACACCGCCAGGCCGAGATGGGCGAGACTCATCGCATGGGACGCCGCCGGCAGGTGCCGTGCGCGTTGCCAGCTCTGCCGCAGGGGACATCTGAAGATCCTGACCCGCTCGCCGTACTCGAGGACCACCGACCCGGCAATCCACACTGCAAGCGCGATCCCGAAAGCCGGCAGCGGCGATGTCTGAAACGTCCACCACCACACGGCCCCGAAGGTTGCCACCGCGACCAGGGCCAGCAGCTTGAGACGCGACAGCACCCCGGCGAGGTCGGCCCGTTTCCATGGCGCCATCATGCCCAGAGCAACGAGGAGCAGGAGCGGAACCATGAGAGGGACGAAGACGATCTCGTAGTAGGGCGGCCCGACGGAAACGGACGCCCCTCCGATGACGTCGAGGAGCAGTGGGTAGAGGGTCCCGGTGAGCACCGTGAAGCAGCCGGCGGCGAGGAAGAGATTGTTGAGGACCAGCGCACCCTCGCGGCTCACCGGAGCGAAGACGCCGCCGGGCCGCAGCGACGGCGCTCGAATGGCGTAGAGTACCAGGGCACCACCGATGGCCGCCGTCAGGATGGCGAGAATGAAGACACCGCGCGCCGGATCGACCGCGAAGGCATGGATCGAGGTCAGCACCCCGGAGCGCACCAGGAAGGTGCCGAGAAGGCTGAGCGAGAACGCGAGGATGGCCAGCAGGATGGTCCAGCTCTTCAGGGCCTCGCGTTTGCCGGTCACGATCGTCGAATGCAGCAGAGCGGTGGCCGCCAGCCACGGCATGAAGGAGGCGTTCTCCACCGGATCCCAGAACCACCATCCGCCCCATCCCAGTTCGTAGTAGGCCCACCAGCTTCCCAGCGCGATTCCGGTGGTCAGGAACGTCCACGAGGCGAGTGTGAAGGGTCGCACCCACTGGGCCCAGCGGCGGTCGACCCGGCCTTCGATGAGGGCTGCCACGGCAAAGGCGAACGTCACCGAAAGACCGACATAGCCGAGATAGAGAAACGGCGGATGGAAGGCGAGGCCGGGGTCCTGGAGGATGGGGTTGAGATCGCGGCCGTTCACCGGCGGCGGGTCAAGGCGTTCGAAGGGATTGGAGGTGAACAGGGAAAACGCGAGGAAGCCGGCGGCGATGAGGCCCATGACAGCGAGGACCCGCGCCTTCGTCTCCAGCGGCAGACGGTCGCCGCGAAGGGCGACGGCGAGGCCGAAGAGGGCCAGGATCAGGACCCAGAGGACGAGGGATCCCTCGTGATTGCCCCACACGCCCGTCACCTTGTAGAGCATTGGCTTGAGGGAATGGGAATTCTCGAAGACGTTTCTGAGGGAAAAGTCCGAGTGGATGTAGGCCAGGGTCAACGCGGCGAAGGCGATCATCGTCATGGCTGCCTGGGCCAGCGCGGCGCCTGTCGCCAGCTTCATCCATGTCTCATGGCCGCGGGCCGCGCCGGCAAGGGGCAGTGTGCCCTGAAGAACGGCAAGGCACAGGGCCAGGATCAGCGCAAAATGACCGGTTTCCGCAATCAAGGCGCCACGGTGCCTGTCAACGCAGTTTCTTCAGGTAGAGATAGTAGGCGCCATCGCCCCCGTGCTGCGGCCTGGCCGGCGCCAGGGCGACGATGCGCCGGCGCATGGAAGGCTCGTTGAGCCATTCCGGCACCAGGCGGCGCAGCACTCCGGTGCGCTCCTCGAGCGGGCCTTTTTGTCCCTTGCCGGTGATCAGAAGGACGACCCGGTGGTGCTGTTCCTGGGAGCGGGCAAGGAAGGCCTGAAGTTCCTCGTGGGCCTCGCGCCGGGTGAGACCATGGAGATCGAGGCGGTTCTCGATGGCCAGCTGGCCACGTCTGAACCGATCCGCCTGGCGGCGGTCGAGTCCGTCGATGACACCGGGAGCAAGTGGTCTGGCAGACGACTTGCTGCGGGGTGTGCCCCCTGTGGGTGGCTCGCGACGGGTGGTGGTGGCTGCCGGCGGCGGTGCTGCCGGCGGGTCGGTTACCGGCGAGCGGCCCTCGAGCGGTGTCACCGAACGCGTCACGCGGCTCCACAGGGTGTTGTCATCGTCGCGGTTCATGCCAGTCTCCGGGCGAGGTAGCGCCAGAACTCCCACAGGGTCCTTTCCCTGGAGCACAGGGGGCCGCCGCGGTAGTGATCGCTCTTCAGATTGAGGGCGATCGATTCGACGATATGCCTGTCCTCGAGATTGACGGCTTCGAATGTCCTTCTCATGTCATCGGCGAAGGCGGCATGGCCGACGTCATCTGTCGGCACCATGGATCGTGCGGCCGTCACGCCCCAGAGCACCCGGACGTGATCGATGCCTTCGGGTTGCAGTGACATCCAGAAGCCCCGCGCCAGGCTGGCGGACACCACATGGGCGGGATAGATGTGCATGAGGGGGAAGCGCCGGCGGGCCTCGTCGCTGGCCTCGTGCCGGGTCTTCGCCACCGGCCGGGTGGTCTCCAGCCAGTGGATGTTCCAGTCCGCTTCTCCCGGTTCGCACTCGACGCCTTGTGTCGGGGTGTGGGGTTGCAGGGTCTCGCGATGGCTGGAGAAGAGGTGGTAACTCTCCGTGAAGTTCTCGGCGAGTGTCTTCCAGTTGCATGCCCACACCTCGTTGGCGCGCCAGACCATGACCTGGTCTGCCGGATACCAGGCGGCGATCCGCGACGACAGGCCGGCGAGTCTCGACGACACCGGCGCCACGGCGTCATTGAGCGTGACATAGATCCATCCCTCCCAGACGTCGGTCCGCGCCTGCGGCAGCGCAATGGACGAACCATCCGCCCTGTCGCCGCTGAACGGCGCACCAAGCAGGGTTCCCGCGAGATCATAGGTCCAGGCGTGGTAGGGACAGACAATCCGTTCGGCATGGCCGCAGCCGTCAAGAAGCCCGGCACCGCGATGCCGGCAGATGGTAATCAGGGCCTTGATGGCGCCATCGCGCTGACGGATGACGGCCACGGGTGTGTCGACGATGCGATGGGTGATGTAGTCGCCGGGTTCGGGAATCTCGTCGAGGCGGCCAACACAGATCCAGTCTGCAAGGAACAGCCGGCGGATCTCGAGAGCGGCGAAGTCCGGATCGACGTAGGCCTCGCGGGGCAGTGCCACGGCATCCTCGAAGGGTCGCCGGGCGGTGCTTGTGACAGAGGCGAGAACATCATCGATACCGGGCATGAAAGGGCGCGCCTCCGACGGCTGTCACGTCTCCTTCACGAGAACAATGTGAAGGTGTCGCGGCCCGTGCACACCGGTCTGGATGATTTGCTCGATGTCACCGGTACGGCTGACTCCGGTGATCATGTTGACGGTACGGGGCAGGGACCCTGCCGAAGCACGGCCGGAGGCTCTCAGCCGGTCCCAGACGTCTTCGGCGGCGCCGACTATATCGCTTTCCTTCAGGACGGCAATATGCGTCTCCGGCAGGAAGTTCATCGTGGCCGGGCTGTCCGGGCCCGAAGCCATGACGAGCGTGCCGGTTTCGGCGACCGCGCAGAAGGCCTGATTGACCCCGCAGTGATCGCTGTCACGGGGCTTGCGCAACTCGGCCGTGATGGCCATGGACGCCCACTCCATGGCCGCGAGATCGCCATGGGGGGCAACGGCGAGATGTGCGGGAAGATTGCGCCGGCGCAGGTAGCGCGAGATCTCGCCCGGTACGTCTTCAAGGCCGGGCACGCGTACCACGCTGGCCTCGACAGCCTCGGCCCTGCGGACAAAGAGGTCGACGAGACCGCCCCCCGATGACAGGGCGGACTGCGGTTGCAGGTTGCGTCGGTGCTGTCTCAGCCTTGCCGTGGCGTCGCCCTCCCGGTCGGTGAGGCAGGTCTCGCGGATGCGCGAGAGAATGAACCGGCGGGCGTCACTCATGGCCGCTCCCCCGCCTTCCAGCGTCTCTGGAAGGTTGCACCGGTGGGGCTCGCGAGGTCTCTCGTGCCTGTCCATGCACGGGTGAAGGGCAGATGCGGCAGGCATCCCCGGCGGCGACCCATGGCGGCGAGGAGGCGCATCGCCAGCGAGGTGAGGGTACGATAGAGCGATGGCCGGGCGGCGATCACGGACCACAGCCGCAGGCCGGTGCGCATGACCGGTGGCGATGCGCCGCGCTGTGCCTCCTCGTCGCGCAGGCGGCGCAGGATGCCGGGAAGCGGAATCTTCATCGGGCAGACTTCCTCGCAGCGTCCGCACAGTGACGACGCGTTGGGCAGATGCGAGGTTCCGGCGAGCCCGGCGAGGGATGGCGTCAGGGCGGCGCCCATGGGCCCCGAATAGGGAGAGCCATAGGCGTGCCCGCCGACCTTGGCGTAGACCGGGCAGGCATTGAGACAGCAGCCGCAACGGATGCAGCGCAAGAGATCGCGGTTCTCCCCGCCCAGCAGACCCGTGCGGCCGTTGTCGACCAGAACGACATGAAAGGCGTCGGGGCCGTCGAGGTCGTCGTGGCGCCGGGGTCCGGCGGAAAAGGTCGTGTAGGACGTCATGTCCTGGCCGGTCGCCGAACGGGCGAGAAGGCGCAACAGGGTGGAGGCGTCCTCCAGGGTCGGAACGATCTTCTCGATCCCGGCCAGCACCACATGGACCCCGCCCAGAAGCTGCGTGAGATCGCCGTTGCCCTCGTTGGTCACGATCACCGTCTGACCGGTCTCGGCGATCAGGAAGTTGGCGCCGGTGATCCCGACATCGGACGACAGAAAGCGGCCGCGCAGCATCTGCCGGGCATCGGCGAGAAGTCCGTCGAGGTCGTCGGCTTCACGGTCCTGGAGGCTCGTGTGATGGTGATTGAAGAGGGCGCTGACCTGGCGGCGGTTCTTGTGGATGGCGGGGGCGATGATATGGCTGGGCGTCTCGCCGGCGAGCTGCACGATGTATTCGCCAAGATCGGTCTCCACCGCCTCGATGCCGGCCAACTCAAGCCAGTCGTTGAGACCGATTTCCTCGCTCACCATGGTCTTTCCCTTGGTGACGGTCGAGGCCCCGGCGTTGCGGCAGATGTCAAGCACGATCCGGCGGGCCTCGGCGTCGTCACGCGCCCAGTGGACCGTGCCCCCCGATGCCTCGACGGCCTCCTCGAAGGCGACGAGATAGGTGTCGAGGTGATCCAGCACGTGGTTCTTGATGCCGACCGCCTCGTCGACAAGTTCGTCGAACTCCGGCAGCGAGTCCCGGGCCCGGGACCGCCGCGCCAGGAAATTGCCCTTGAGTCTGGCGAGGTTGGCCTGCAGATCGGCGTCCGCGAGTGCCTCGTCGGCGGCCTCGCGAAACCGGTCGCTCTTCAGCCGGTGGAGTGTCACGGATCCGGCTCGCCGATGGCAGGGCCCACGGTGTCGCCGGCCAGCACCTCGGCCACGTGCCGCACCTTCATGGGCGAGCCCTGGCGCCGCAGAACGCCGGCAATGTTGAGCAGGCAACCGAGATCGGCCGAGAGAACCGTGTCGGCGCCCGTTTCCTCGAGCCTGGCCGCCTTGTCGGCGACCATGGCCGAGGAAATGGCGGGATACTTGACGGCGAAGGTGCCGCCGAATCCACAACACACCTCCCGGTCCTCCGCCTCCTTGAGGACCGTGCCCTCCATGGCGCCAAGCAGGGTTCGCGGGGCCTCTTCGGAGCCGGCCTCGCGCAGGCACGAGCATGAATCGTGCCAGGTCACCGTCGCATGGCAGCGTTGACCGGTCGTCGTGACGCCAAGGACCTCGACGAGAAAGCGGGTGAGTTCGAAGGTCCGTCCGGCAAGGGCGCGGGCGCGGTCCTCGTCACGGGTGCCGTGGAAGAGGGTGGGATAGTGCCGCGTCACCATTCCGGTGCACGAGCCCGAGGGCGCGACCACGTAGTCAAAGGACTCCAGGGCATCGAGCATGGTTCTGGCGACCTTCATGGCAAGGCGCCGCTCACCGGAATTGTAGGCTGGCTGTCCGCAGCACGACTGCGCCGGCACCTCGACATCGCACCCGGCTTCCTCGAGCAGGCGCACGGCGGCAAACCCCACCGACGGTCGGAAGAGATCGACAAGACAGGTGACGAGAAGCGCCACCCGGGGGCGGATCTCGCTCATGGTCCGGCAGCGGCCATGAGCGAGACCGCGATCGTCGTCGGCAGCAGGATCCAGGAGCGTCCCGGCGACTTCATGGCGCCAGCCATCACCGCCGCCCATTCACCGGCGCCGAAGAAGATATCCCCTCGTACCGCGCCGATGATGGCGCTGCCGGTGTCCTGGGCGATCATGAGACGCCGCCAGGGCGCGCCATCGGGCAGTGTTGTCTCCAGCCAGAGAGGTACTCCGTAGGCGAAGAAGGCATCGTCCACGGCGAGGCTGCGCCCCGGCGTCAGGGGCACACCCTGGGCCCCTACCGGTCCCTCGCCCTCGAGTTCGTGGAAAAACACATAGCTGCGGTTGACGGCCATGAGGCCGGCTGCCTCGTCAGGATGGGAGGCAAACCAGGCGCGGATCGACGCCATGGAGATGTCGGCGGCCGCGATCTCGCCGCGTTCGATGAGTTCCCTGCCGATCGACGTATAGGAATGGCCGTTGCCGCCGGCGTATCCGACGAGAATCTCGCTGCCATCGTCGAGACGCACCCTGCCGCTCCCCTGGACATGCAGGAAGAAGGCATCGACGGGGTCGTCGACCCAGAGGAGTTCGAGTCCCATGCCGTCGAGGGCGCCGGCATCGATGGCGGCACGGTCGGGGAGCGGCGACAGGCCGGCCGGCATCCGGTAGAGCGGCCAGCGCCAGGGTCCGCCCGGTGTCCTTGAACCCGACAGGAGGGGTTCGTAATACCCGGTGAAGAGACTGCTGCCGGTTCCCGTGACACGCCAGGGACGGAACCAGGTCTCGAAGAAGGCCCTGGAGCCACTGCCGGCGGTGTTGCGGGCCAGACGGCAGCGCTCCTGCCACAGAGACACCGTCGCCATGGCGGGTTTGCGGCCAAGGGCGGCGTGCGGGTCCTGCCGTTCGATGGCCTCGCAGGACTTCAGGAATGCGCTGAAGGCTTCCGCATGATCGTCCTCGTTCCAGCCTGGAATGTCGTCAAAGTGCGCATCCTGGAGGCTGAAGGCCGGTTGGCGGTCTCCCGCATGATCACACCCGACAACGGTGAGCATGAGAGCAAGAAGCGCCGGAGTGGCCAGCCGGCGGAACCCCGCCACGTCAGGCAGGGCTGCGGGTGGCGACCAGCAGCCAGTTGGGATCGCGGGCCCGGGTGTCGCGGGAGAATGTCCAGATATCCGTCACCTCGATGGTGTTCGTCGGATCTCCGGCGATGATCCGGTTCTCGTTGTCCTTCACCACGTCGATCTGGCTGGAGCGGAATCGCACCGTGACGCTCGCCTGGCGACCGCTCATGCCGGCTTCGATGACCTCGCAGTCGTCGATGGCCACCAGTTCGATCTGCCTCATCGTGCCGTGCTGGTCGCGCTCGGCGATGGCCTGGCTGAAACTGTGATGGACCTCGTCGTCAAGGAACGCGCGAACAGGTTCGAGATCGCCCTTGTGGAAGGCATCGAGAATCATACCGAAGGCCTGGCGCGCCCCGGCGTGGAATTCCTGGACGTCGAATCCACGGTCGGCGCGCCTGATCCTGTCGAGACCCCGGGCCAGGGGATCGGCGGAGTCGTCCGTCGTGGCGTCGTCCGTTTCCTGCCGCTTGAAAGGCAGGACGGTCCCCTGATCATCGTTGTCGGCGACCGGACCGGGCATCGGTGCCGGCGGCGGTTGTTCGTTCCCGGTCCGCCGACCGAGGACATTGAACAGCTTGAAGAAGATCACTGCCGCCAGTACAGCGAAGATCAGGATGTCCACAGAATCCGCCCGCCACGTCGAATCGTCGTGCGGCGCCAAGAATGATGCCGCCTTTCAGGCAATCTAGTCCCTTGCCGCGCCGGGGTCGAGTCGCCAGTGGCGCCCCCGGGCCAACACCCCTATAGAGAAGCGATCGGGAATCTCGACGCCATGCCCCTTCTACTCCTCGCCCTCTTCATCGGCCTTCCCCTCGTCGAGGTCTGGCTTCTCATCGAGGTCGGCGGTTTCGTCGGCGCCTGGTGGACGGTCGCCCTATGCGTCGCGACGGCGGTTGCCGGGGCCACCCTCGTGCGCCATCAGGGGCGCGCGACCCTCGAGAGGGTGCGCACTACCTTGCGTCGGGGGGCCATGCCACTGGGCGAGATGTTCGCCGGTGCCTGCATCCTCGTGGCCGGCGTGATGCTCCTGGTGCCGGGGTTCTTCAGCGACGCGACAGGATTCCTGCTCCTGCTTCCCCCGTTCCGCGGCATGCTCGCTCTCGTTCTCGGCCGCTTCATCCACGTCCCCGCCCCGCCCCCGCGTCCCGGCGGCGCCACCATCGAAGGCGAATGGGAACCCGTCGACGATCCCCCGAACGACCGCCTCGAGCGCCCCTGAGTCCTGAAGGACCGTCGCCAACAGGCCGAGGCGGGCCGGCGGCGATGAAGCTTTGCCGCGAATGACGATTGGGGCTACCATGTCCTTCCCCGGTCCCACACAAGCGCGGTCATGCGCCCGGGATGCGGAACCAGATCAAGGAGGTATCATGACCACGTTGAACGATCTCAAGCGCGTGGCGTCGGACGGCGGCATCAACCGTCGCGACTTCATCCAGCAGGCAACCGCGCTCGGCGTGACGGCTGCCGCGGCGGCCACGCTCGCCGACAGCGCCGCGCTGGCGGATACGCCGCAAAGGGGCGGCACGTTCCGCATCGCGGTGGACGACGGCAACACCACCGACAGTCTCGATCCGGCGACCTACGAGTCGACCTTCCAGATTTTCCTGCCGCGGATGATCACCAACAACCTGACCGAGATCACGCCCGAGAACGAGTTGGGTCCCGACGCTGCCGAAAGCTGGGAAGCGACACCGGACGCCAAGACCTGGGTCTTCAATCTGCGCAAGGGCGTGGAGTTCCACAATGGCAAGAGCTTCACGGCCGAGGACGTGGTGGCCTCGCTCAACCATCACCGCGGCGAGAATTCGACCTCGGGTGGCACGGCGCTGCTCTCGACCGTCACCGACATCAAGGCCGAGGATGCCCATACGGTGCGCATCGACCTTGAGACCGGCAACGCCGACCTGCCCTTCATCATGACCGACTATCACTTCGTCATGTTCCCCTCCGACGGCGAGGGCAGCATCGACTGGAGCGGAGCCGGCCTCGGCGGCTATGTACTCGAGGAGTTCGAACCCGGCATCGTGGCCACCGGCTCGAGGAACCCCAACTACTTCAAGGAAGGCAAGGCGAACTTCGACGCCGTCGAGATCTATCAGGTGACCGACGTGATCGCCCGCGAGGCGGGTGTGCAGTCGGGCCAGTTCGACGCCATGATCGAGGCCGACCCGAAGACCGCGGACCTCCTCGCCCGGAACGAGGACGTGATCGTCGAGGAGATCGCGACCGGCCAGCACGCCAGCATGCCGATGCACACGGACGTTGCGCCGTTCGACGATGTCAACGTCCGTCTGGCCCTCAAGTACGCCCTCGACCGCGAGGGCGCGCTCGACGTCGTGCTGCACGGGCATGGCACGGTCGGCAACGACCATCCCATCTCGCCGACGTTGCCGTACCACGATCCCGGTATCGAGCAGCGGATGTATGACCCCGACAAGGCGAAGTGGCATTTGAAGCAGGCCGGCATGGAGAACCTCGCCGTCGATTTCTCGACTTCCGAGGTGCCGTTCGTCGGCGGCGTCAATTTCTCGGTCTTCTACCAGGAGTCGGCCAAGGCCGCGGGCATCGACGTCAACGTCATCCGCGAGGCGGAAGACGGCTACTGGTCGAACGTCTGGCTCGTCAAGCCCTTCGTGCTGTGCGGCTGGGGCCCGCGCCCGACGCCCGACATGATCTTCTCCCTGGGCTACTACGGCCCGGCGCCGTGGAACGATGCGCACTGGCAGAACGGGCGCTTCGACGACCTGCTGATCCAGGCGCGTGCCGAACTCGACGACGTCCGGCGCGCCGAGATGTATTCGGAGATGCAGCGGCTGGTGCGTGACGACGGCGGCACCATCGTACCGTTTTTCCGCAACTACATCTGGGCCACCACGCCCAACGTGCGGCACACCGCGAACGTGTCGGGCGAGTGGTCGCTCGACGGCAACCGCGCCCCGGAACGCTGGTGGTTCGCCGAAGGCACCGTCTGATCGTTCCCTGTCACGATTCGAAGGGCCCGGCGTGTGCCGGGCCCTTTTCATTTGAACGCGGGCGTTTCAGGTCCAGTTGATCTGCACCATCCCGTCGACGACCCGGCAGGCGTAGGCCCTGATGGGGCGCGTCGCCGGGCGGCCGGTGGCCTTGCCGGTGCGGATGTCGAAACATCCCTGGTGCAGCGGGCATTCGATCCGGAAACCGTCGAGATAGCCGTCGCACAGGTCTGCACCGCCATGGCTGCAGCGGGCCGAGGTGATGTGGATGCCCCTGGCCGTGTCGTAGACCGCCAAAGGACGGCCGTCGAGAAGGACGGGCGTGACATCTCCGCGTTCGAGACAGGCGACGGCGATCAGGTCGCGCCAGCGGTCATCGCCCATCGCTGCCTGCAGAACCGCCGAGGCCAGTGATCTGGCCGACAATGCCCTTGTGGACGCCAAGATAGCCGCCACCCTCGACATGAAGGCGCCCCTTCATGGTCTCGTGAAGCGCGGGCAGGGCGTGGAAGGGAACCGACGGAGCAAAATGGTGTTCCGCATGGAACGGCATGTTCCATGCCAGGAAGCGCCAGGGCCAGGACACCAGGGTGGTGCGCGTGTTGGTCGTCATGTCCCGCACATTGGGGCGGCCGACGTGTTCCGTCATGCGGATGAAACGCATGACGGGTTCGCCCAGGAACAAAGGCAACCACCAGAACCAGAGCGGTGCCCACCAGTCGAAGACGACCATGGCGGCGGCGACGGCCAGATAGAGGATGAGGAAGACGCGCGCCTCGACGGCGACCGCCCGTCGCTCCTCGGGTGGCACGAAGCGCTTCTCGGCGGCGCTCAGGCGCGCCCATGCATGGTTGAGGAGGCCGCCAAGCATGCCGCGCCAGTAGGGCAGGGACGACAGGTAGGCAAGATGCCCCCATAGGGAAGGTGACAGGGCAATCAGCTCGGGATCGCGGCCCTTGATCTGGGTGTGCGTGTGGTGATCGCAGTGTTCGTAGCGAAAGAAGACGGGCGGCACACAGATCCACAAGCCGCACCATGCCGCGACGCACTCGTTGATCCGCCGCGTGCGGAACGCGGTGAAGTGGATGCACTCGTGCTGCAGCGAGAAGTGATGAACCAGAACGACACCGTGGATGAACATCGCGGGAACCAGCCACCAGGTGCCGAGCACCGCCCACACCAGCCACGCCGTGGAGGCCAGTACGCCATACCACAACGGAAGACGGATCAGCGCCGGAAGATCGGAGCGCCGCATCAGCCTCTTCAACTCGCGACGTGGCAGCGGCGCCGTGCCGTGAAGCGCCTGTGTCTGGGGCGTGAGAACGCCTTCGCCGAAGGCCCCGGCCGGGCGCGGTTCAACGGTCACGGCCTGGGTCGCATGCCATGGCCTGTCCCGGGTATCCGAACGATCGCCGCACCACGTCTTGCCGGTGCGTGTCGGCTTCAGGGTTGATGAGGTCGCGCCAGGCCAGCATTGCTTGTCGTCCCTCCAACGGGCGATTCATGCAACGACCGTCGGTGGTGATCGTGTACACACATCCTCGCGTTTCAGTCAACGCGGACGACTTCCCTTCGAACCAGCAACAGCCCATGTCGCCCTCGGGCCAACAATCGGCTATGAACGGGCTCTACACGCAACCGGGGTGTCGATGCATGGCTGAGGAAACCGCTGCCGCAGAACGGGTACAGGCCAAGCTGCGGCTGCACACGCAGTTCCTGCAGGACCTCTCTTTCGAGAGTCCCCGGGGTGCGGCAAGCGTGGCTGCAGCGTCGGATGCCAAGCCGGAGATCGAGGTCAACCTCAACATCGACTCCCGCCAGCTCCAGGAAGCGTTCTACGAGGTGGCGCTGAGGATCACGGTCAATGCGACGAGGGAAGCAGATCCCTGGTTCCTGGTCGAGCTCGACTACCGGGGCGTGTTCTCTCTCGCCGATGTTGACGAGCAGGCGCGCGCGCCCATGCTCCTGATCGAGGGGCCGAGGATGCTCTTTCCCTTCGCCAGACGAATCATTGCCGATGTCGTGCGCGACGGCGGCTTTCCGCCGCTCCTCATGGAGCCGGTCGACTTTGTGGGACTCTATCGCCAGCACGCGCTGGCAAGGCAGGAGCAGATCAAGCAGGCGGCCGAGGACTGACCCGGGGGGCTGGTCAGGGCAGGCGGTCACCGCGCACCGGAACACCGAGATCGCGCGCCAGGATCTCGTGCATGTGAACGGCGCCCCGCAGGCGGCCTTCATCCTCGCACAAGAGGAAGGTGAAGCGGTTCTCCTCCATCAGACGAAGAGCATCGAACATCAGCGCATCGGTGGAGATCGCCATGGGCGAGGCGGTCATGATGGCGGCTGCGGTCAGGGCGTCGAATCCCGAGCGGTCGGCCAGTGCGCGGCGGATGTCGCCGTCGGAGATGACGCCGACAGAATCGACAGGGGGCAGGGTGGCGGGGTCCGCATCGCAGACCACGGCAAAGCCGCGGGCGCCGGTGGTGACGACATCGAGAACCTCCCGGATCGGGGAGGCCGGAGTCACCCAGGGCAGTGTGGAGGCCTTCAGCATGACGTCGCGAACCGTCATCAGGCCGCGGCCGAGAAGGCCCCCGGGATGAAGGCCGCGAAACTGCTCCGGGGTGAACCCGCGAATGGTGAGACTGGCGATCATCAGCGCATCGCACAACGACAGCGTCGTGGTGGAGGACGACGTGGGCGCCAGGCGATGCAGCCCGGCCTCGGCCCTGACCCTGGTCTCGATCACCCAGTCGCTGTATTCGGCGAGCAGACAGTCCCTGAAGGCCGTGACGGTGGCAATGCGGGCGCCGAAGTCCTTCAGATACGGAGTGAGGATGCGCAGTTCGTCGGTTGCGCCGGAGTGGGAGAGCAGCACGGCGAGTGTCGCGTCCCGGGCCTGCCCCAGATCGCCGTGGAGCGCCTCCTGGGGATGGATGAAGGCGGCGCGGTGGCCGGTCGACACGAGGCTGGCGACGAATTTCGTGGCGATGTGACCAGACTTGCCAACGCCGAGCACCACCGTGCGACTCTCGCTTTCGCCGAGGGCCCGGGCGGTGGCAAGGAAGTCCGGACCGATGGCGTGCGCCGCCGCTTCGAGACAGGAGGCCGCTTCGCCGAGGACCTCGCGCGCTGCATCAAGCGGAGTGGTCATGGAGCCCGGGGTGGTTCTGGAGAGGTCGTCCATCGTCTGCAACCCGCACTCCCGGGAACCCTGTGAGGGCAACAGTATAGACGCCCCGAAATCTCCGGCCAATCGAGCGCCGCGCCATGGAGCAAAGCCTGCGCCGCGCCTATAGTGGGCCGGCTTCGTCACGACTTGAGGAGAACAGGGCCATGGCAGACTACGTCGCCACATTCTCCTACCAGGCTGCGGTCTCCCATGCGCCGCAGTTCTCTCCCCGAACTTACCGTCATGTCACCGTGACACCGGCCACGGGCGCCATCGGCGCGGTGGTCGAGGGCATTGATCTGGCGCATGCCTGTGACGAGGCGCTGGGCGAGATCGAACAGGCGCTCATCGATCACATCGCCCTCATGATTCGCGACCAGGACCTCGAACCGGAGGCCCAGGTGGCCCTGGCACGGCGCCTCGGCACGCCGCTGCCATGGCCCTATGCGCGGAAGATGGAGGGTCATCCGGAGATCACCGAACTCATCCAGGAACCTCAGGACAAGTACGCCTTCGGCGGCAGCTGGCATTCGGACTCATGCAACTTAGAACGCCCGCCGAAGTACACCATGGCCTACGCCATCGTCTGTCCGCCGGTTGGAGGAGACACAGCCTTCTCCAACCAGTACCTCGCCTGGGAAACGCTCGATGAGGCGCTGAGGACCGAGCTTTCGACCCTGCGTTGCGTCAATTCCTCGGCGCTGGGATACGGCACCACGTCCATCGAGGAGGACGTGACCGGCAACACGGCGACACCGATCCTCTACAGCGACAGCCAGTTCAACGAGGTCCTGCATCCGATCTGCCGCACCCACCCTGTGACGGGCCGCAAGGCGCTCTATACCAACGACGCCTTCACCGCCCGCTTCGAGGGGCGCTCGCAGCAGGAAAGCCTGCCCCTGCTACGCCGTCTGTGGAGGCACTCCATCACTCCGGAATTCACCTGCAGGCTGCGCTGGGAGCCGAAGTCCCTGGCGATCTGGGACAACCGCTGCTGCCTCCACTATGCCCACAGCGACTATCCGGGCCACCGCCGCCACCTCAGACGCATTGTCATCGAAGGCGAACGGCCATTCTGAGACTCCGCCAGACGACATCAATTTCCTGACAGACAAGCCCCTGGCCACAGGGCCCTCGACCCCCACCAGCCTCCTTCCTGTGTCTGCCGGTCTCCGTCTACGCCCCGGGCTCTGACGCCGCCTCAAACAGCCGGATGGATGCGGGATGTCCTGACGAACACGCCCGGGAGCGCTCGTCGTCTCGGGACAGCATGTCCTGCAACCAGTGCAGTGCCTGAACCACCCGCATGGCTGTAGAGGTGGCTGGGCGCCGCGTATCGGAATTGAATGTCCTGACGTCCCGACTTGATCGGCTTCAACATCGCATCGACAGAACCTCGATGCGCGCCGGCACGACGGTGGTGAGACCAAGTTCGTTGGCGGCGGTCATGCCGTCGATGACGGCGCGAGCCTGGTCCCGGCGGGTGACGGCACGATAGTCGGGCACGGTCGGGCGTCCGGTCAGCCCGATGGTGCGGGGGCGGTCGAGCCCCCGGTCGATGCGGCGCAGATCGCCGGCAGCGACCAGGCGTTGCAAGGTCTTGTCGACGGCGGCGCGATTGCCGAGGTCGGCAAAGTCGCTGGGAACCCAGACATCGACCGGGCTGGACGCCATTCGGGCGATGAGGCGGGAGCGCATACCGGTGTCTTGCGTCGAGATCGTCATGCCCGAAACATGGCGCAATTTCGACAAGGCAAGTTCTGTTGCTTGGTTCCAGATCTTTGGTTCATGTTGCTGTGTGTCGGCCGCGCCTGAGTTGGCAGCATTGTTATCCGAAGAATGCGACATTTTTCGGACAAAGGGATCATGGCGCTATTGGACCGGATCCTGCCGCTTGCAAATTCAGCACTCCGCGAGTGGGTGTCCGGGATACCGACATTTGCCGGCTTGACAAGGCCAGCGCCACCGTCGACGAATCCGTTCTTCCTGGGAAGGCGGAGAACTGGTTGTACGAGAAGGAATGGCGCTTGGTCGGACGTCGAGAGACTCAGAATTCGCTGCTGGAACTGGAGGAAATGATCTTCGGCATGAAGTGTAGGGATTCGGTCCAGCACACGATAATGAAGGCCTTGGAGGATAGGAGTGGGTCTGTAGAATTCCATAAAATGCGCGAGGAACGTGGCACCTTCAATCCAAGGAAGCGCGCGCTGAGCTGCGACGACGAGCTCTTTGTTCACTTTCCGCAACGCTGTCCTTCGCTATCGGAAGGTTTTGAGCGAATGGATGTTCCGAAGAGGATCAATGGGGAAGAATAGCATATTGGTCAGGTTCACAGGGATCGAACAGGTGCAGGACTCAAACCGCCGCATGTGTCTGATACAGCCGCACTGCGATTTGGTCCTCTCGCCTGCGCGCCTGGAAGAGATCGTAGGTGGTCTGGCGTCGGAGCCAGAACTCGGCATTGGACCAGCCAGCCTTTTCGAGGCGGATCGCCATTTCGGGAGAGATCCCCGCGTGGCCATTGAGAACCCGGGATAGTGTATGGCGGGCGACATCCAGCAACCGCGCCGCTTCGGTTACGCTCAAACCGAGCGGTTCGAGACAGTTTTCGCGGACGCTGCGTCCGGGATGTGGAGGGTCGATCATCGGCATGCTCAAGGCTCTCGTCAGTGGTTAGTCGATCAGATCGACGTCGTATTTCCGGAAATCGAGATGCTCCAATACCCCATGAGATCGCCCTTCAGCGGATGAAGCCGGTAGCCGGGCAGATCAAGGTCCGAGGGTTTGTGGGCATCGTCGAGGTCGGCCAACGCCAGCGAGACACGGTTCGAAAGATCAGCCCCCACCCTGCTCGTATCTCCGCGCTCATACATCCGCTTGAGGCCCCGATGACGAAAGCTTCGGATCATGGGCGTTTGTACTGCATACCGGTACACATATCATCCAAGATCGTATCTGCTCACCCGTCCTCGTGGCGTTTGTCTGTATCCAAGGCCGCTATCAGTGAATGACGCCGTTCCTGAAGACGTCGTCGATATTGGTCGCGGACACGAAGGCGTCGAGCCAGGCATCGAGATCTTCTACCGGCGCGGCAAGGACGCGGGTCCGGGCATCGTCACCCACGGCGCCGAAGCGGCGTTCAAGCTGCCTGAGCAGC
This sequence comes from Alphaproteobacteria bacterium, assembly GCA_965213815.1. GTDB lineage: Bacteria > Pseudomonadota > Alphaproteobacteria > SP197 > SP197 > SP197. Next base: position 726,818 of record OZ243917.1, read on the forward strand.
GTTTCCGCCTTGCCTATGGCCACGCCCTCTGTCCTGGCTTCCTCCATCCAGACTTCTGCAACCGTCGGCATGACTGTCTCCCATATCTTGAGGATCAGCCTCCCGGAGAATCCTCTCGAGAACTTCCGGGGTCAACTGGTAGGTGGACACGATATAGTTGATCACCCGGCCCATCCACTCGCGGGTCGCGCGAGTGGATGGTCTGAAGCGCCTCCCGGATATCATCGAAGGAGGGGTCCTCGACCAGGGCGTATTTCAGGATCCCGAGCCTGGCCCGTGCGGAGGCGTCGGGAGAAAGCTCCGAGAAGAGTGTCCGCACAAGGTCGACGACGACGTAAGTCGAAGGATCTTCTGCCGTGCCGGCCAGTTCCGTCATCGACCGCGGCACCGACCATGGCGCCGTACCGTGATAGAGAACGATGACCTTGATGACCGGCTGTCCGGTCTTCCGGCCTTCCTGGCGCTCATGGCTGCGCCAGATGCCGAGCATGTATTCGGCGACCTGCAGTGGCGTTCCCGGGTCGGGCGAACTCTTGTGCTCGAGCAGCACGTAGAGCGTTCGTCCGTCCTTCAGCCGTGTCCGGAACACGGCGTCGGCATGGGTCTTGCGGAGCGCCTCGCTGACAAAGGTGCCTTCGCAGGCTGCGAAGGGCTCGTCGCAGAGACATGCCGCGACATCCCTCATCCCGGCGAGACTCTCGCGGATGAACGTGTCGACAAACGCGATGTCCTCGAACAACGTGCGGAACATCGCGTCATGGCGCTGGGTGGGCGGCATCACTCCTCACTCTCGGGGTCGCTCGGCAGGCCGGCGGGAAGGGCGTAGGGAGCATCATCGAACAACAAGGCAGTGAGTGTCCAACCCGTGAACCTCCAATTCAAGGGCGCCCTCGCTCGAAGGACTTAAACCATGATCACGCCGCACGACCCGGAACCAGAACAGGGTGAGCAGTCACCCAAAATCGACGAATTCAACATCGGTCTTCGGGACAGGAGGCCTCGTGACTTTGATTCTGAGTATTTCCCAATCGTTTGCCAGAGAGGTCGAGAATCTGTACTATAGATAAGAGAGTCTAAACCATGGAGTTAGGGTCGCTTTCAGTGGTTGCGGGAGCGCGGAACCGCTCGACCACGAAACGGTTGTCGCCTTCGAGACCGCCGCCCGGCTCACGGCTTGCCCTTTCCTCCCGACGGCGAAGGTCGCGCGGATGGAGACGGCGGCACAGCAACAGGAACCGTCGGCCGAATGGCTGTTTGAGTGCCTGCCGGATGCTCGGATAGATCCACAGAAAGAAGTCCACTTGTACGGTGTGCGGCAATGCCGCAGAATACATCCGATGAACCTCTACGTCACGCGGACCTATGAGCGCGCCATTCGCAAGCTGCTGCCGGAAGACGCCCGCGGGGAAATGGAGGCGCCATCGTCGCCGCCCCCGAGGCCGCGCCGGTCATCCGGGGAACGTGCGGTATCCGCAATCTGCGCTGGGCCGGTTCCGACCGGGGCAAGCGCTGAGGCGATCTACATGCTGACGGCTTGCGCCAAGGCGGACCGCGACGATCTGACGGCGGCGGACCGAAGGGCGCCGGTACGGCTTGTGACGGCCATCGAACGAGAGAGGCAGGGATGATGACAGATGAACGAACCGAGGCCGGGCTTGAGATCGAGACGGCGCTGGGTGAAGTGCTGGCCCATGTGCGGGGCGAGACGGCGTTGCCCTGCCGAATCGTGGACGACCCTGCGGCCGAGCGGATCGTTGCGCTCCGCAAGCGGATGAAGCTGAGCCGGCAGAAGTTCGCCGACCGTTTCGGGCTGGATGCGCGCGCGATTCAGGACTGGGAACAGGGACGCCGGGTTCCCGACCGGGCGGCGCGCGTGTTGCTGACCGTGATCGATCGCGAGCCGGATGCCGTCACGCGCGCCCTTGCGCCGCCAGCGGATTGACCCAATCAGGCTGCGAAACGACTACGGTGCGATACGGAAACCGAAAAATACCAATAATAACCGCAGAGTAGTAGATATGGTGGCACAAGTGCGCCGCAAGTCATGCAAGCGCACATCCTCGATCCCGCGGCCGCGTGGCCTCGCAGGATCGCGCGACGAGGGAAAGACCCGGGTGCTGCCCGTCTGTGGTTGACTTTCGAAGAATTCCTGGGCGTCGGCCGACAACCTGACTTCGCGCGGCGCGGTCCTCGAATCGGTCAGCCTGAGTGTGGTGCCATGGTCCCCCCACCATTGCCTGACGATCTCGTTGCAGCGACAGCCGATGAGGAGGAACAGTCGGATCATGTCGGCCTGAGGCTGTTTCGAGGGACGCTCCGCAACCATGGCAAGGAGCTGGTGGGCGACGGCTGAATCACACGCTCGAAGCCTCCTTCCAGAGGGTAAGGGAAGTCCGCACTCCTTTTCGCCGGAAACGACAGTCATCGACAAAGGTCACCGTGGGATCGGTGCCTCGCCGTGAGAGGCCAATTTGTGGGCTTCTATGGCGCTGTGTGGTGGTCCGAACGGGTGGATTGCACAATCAATCGGCATCTCATGCCGCCACACGCGTGGGGTTATGGAACATCTGGCGGGTTTGGGGACCATCCGGAACTTTCCGACATCCCGCGGCAGCGAAGAGTCGTCAGCTTCGACGACCGGTGGACCATCCTTGCCGGAGCGGGGACCATATTCCGGGAGTGGTTGGCGCCGCGCCGGGAATGTGGCCTGATGTCATGCCCTGCGACACTTACTTGTTGCGGCGGGTGGCATCGCCGGCGTCGGCAGGCGGCGACACCGAAGGAGGATCCCGCCTTATTGCACTGCTGCCCTGATTGGGCGGATTGGAGGGCGGACTCGTTGGCGACGTCTCGCTTCCCACGGGACGATGCCCGCCTCGCGGCCACAGCAGCCAGCCACCTCCTCTGTGCGGCGTCGGCGTCGATCGGTCAGACTTTCTCATCGTTATCCTCCTGTGGAACGAAGGGCCAGAACTCAATCGACCGGATCTCGCCGGCGGTGATGAGAATTCCCTTCTCGCTACTCCTTGACCAGTTGCCGGCGTCGTCAACATCGTAGAGCCATTGGATATAGATATCACGTTCGCCAGGGTCGGAGGACATGAATGATCTGTCTCCGCAGAACCCTGCAAAGCTGTCGCCGTCCTTGAGGGTGACGAGAACCCACTGATCGACCATGCCGGTGAACTTCCAGTCCCAGGCCGTTGGCATGGCGTGCACCGGATTGAGTCCACATCGTTGCAGCAGGTGGCGCAGCAGGCCCTTTTCAGTGTCAATCCCCAGGATGAGTCCGAGTATGGCAGGGCCAACGATCACCAGCGCAAACCACATCAGTGCTGCGCGGACTCCGAACACGTCAACAGGCTGTTCAAGGTCAACGAAGGGAAGAATGAGAGCCCAGTAGATCACCGACACCGTGAAGTAGCTCAACAGCGCCGTCGATTGAGACGACCCCCAACCCGTCACGAACTGCGCGCGCACAAACAGGACGATGAGCCCAGGCACGATGAACCCCAGGGTCATGACGAGGGTGTCGAACGATGCAAGATCCGACATGGTTCAGAGGATCCTGCTCACAGCGCCCCGGATCCGGGCCTGTTGGCTGCAGCCAGCCATGGTGTCACCTTCCTTGCCGGAAGGGTGGCGGAGGCAGTGGCTCGTGATTGTTGTGCTCAACTGGCTCCCTCCCGTGTCGCCGCGCCGATCGTTCCCGTCTTGTTCTGATCATTATCGTGCCCGATTCCCGACTCCCGCGCAAGCGTGATTGCGCCTGAATCCCGCACACGGAGTAGTCTTGGAGTCGGAACGGCTGGTCTCGAAGGGCTACGGGCGCAGGGTTGGTGGGTGTGGATCACAAGTCGAAGACGGTGCTTCTCGCTGACGGCCAGGGCGGGCCGGTGGCCTGGAAGCCTGAGCAGACCGGCGGGCGGAAAGACGCTCGAACTGGGGCGGGGTGACCCGCAGCCGCAACCGGCTGTGGAAGCTCGAACTCCAGGAGCTTGCCGATGAACTCGGACTGACCGTCTCTCTCGCCCACTTCCCGCCCGGAACCAGCAAGTGGAACAGGATCGAACACCGCATGTTCTGCCACATCACCCGGAACTGGCGCGGCAAGCCCCTCGTCAGCTACCAGGTGATCGTCAAGCTGATCGCCTCCACCACCACGAGGACTGGCCTCACCGTACGCTCGGACCTCGACGACAACAGCTATCCGCACGGGGTCAAGGTCACCGACGATCAGATCAAAGACCTCGCCATCCGCCGGAATCCCTTCCATGGCGAATGGAACTACAGCCTGTCACCACGAACATGATGATCAATCTGATTTGTCGGAGCCTTGACTCAAGGAATCACGGGCCGTGTCGAGCAGTCCCATCGTCGACCGCGGCACCGTCCATGGTGCCGAGCCCTGATAGAGAACGATGGCCTTGATGGGCGGGAGCGGCTGCGTGGCGCTCAGACCTTCCAGGCGCTCATGGCCGTGCCAGATGCGGACCCTGTATTCGAACATCTGCAGCGGAGTTTCCGGATCGGGCGTGCTCTTGCGCAAGACGAGCACATAGAGCGTCTGCCCGTCCTTCAGCCGTGTCCGGAACACGGCTTCGCCGTGGGTTGTCGGGGTTTCGTCGTCAACCAGGATGTCATCACAAGGTGCGAAGGGCTCGTCGGTTAGCAACGCCGCGATATCCTCGTCGCCGCTCCGCCTCTCGCGGATCAACGGGTCGACAAACGTCATATCCTGGAAAAACGAGCGGAAAATCGCTTCATGGTGCTGGTCGGTCGGCATCGATCCTCGCTCGCGGGACCGCCAGGCACTGCAGAGGACTCGAATGCCGACGACAAGGGTACCGGAGAATCATGGAGCGAAGGGGAGGCGATTTTCCAGCGCCCGCGCCCCCTTGGCATGGCGATCCAGACGCCGGGGCCTCACGGGACCTCCAATTGAAGGGCGCTCTCGCACGAAGGACCTGAACCTTGACCACGCTCTGTGACACGGGGGCCAGGACAGGGCGAGCAGTCACGTTCAGGGTCCCTATCGAGGTCAACCTTGCGACACGTTCAGGCATCCACGGCGACCGCCGGCGGTTGGCTATCGCTGGTCGGGCGCGGCGCGCCATGGCAGGACATGACTTGCCGCTCCGGATACCCGGACACCCGGCGGACGGGAGTGGATGGCGACAATGGCGATGTCGCCTGGAAGCGTGGTTCCCTCCCTCACCCACCAGGTGTCCGTGCCGTCCGTGATGCCGGCTCGAAGGTCGCCGGATGTGCCGAGGATGCTGAACCAGCCGTAATCCGGCGGTGGCGGCTCGGAACTCTCTGGGGGCACTTGCGGAGCTTCGAAGACCGCCGCGATGACGGTTTCATCGACAAGCGGTTCACCGGGCTGCAGTCCGGCGAGGCGTTCCTCGTTCTCCAGCACGTCGGCCACAAGCTCCTGGCGCTTGCTGCACAGTGTCAGGAGTTCATCCTCGATGGCCAGGGCGGCCAGGATGTCGTCGCCCGCTACCGCCGTCGCCAGCCGGGTGCGCAGGAGATCGCGGGCGCATTCACCCATGGCCGGCTCGTCGCCGGTGACCGGCGCGCCGACGACAGCCAGTGCCGCGCAGGCGGCACGAACCAGGGACCGGCCAACGCCACGCATCGCCCGATCAGCCGACATCGCCCGGCCCGCCTCCGCCGGGGCCGCCACATCCGCAGCCGTTGCCGCCGCTGTTGCCATCGTTGCCGCCGGCCGGCCCTTCGCGTCCCCCGCCGCGCCTGCCGCCATGGCCTTCGGCCGTGCCGGGATGGGGGGCCGGCGTTGCCCTGTCCACCAGGTTGCCGGGCACGTCGCCGATGGAATCGTAGTCCGCAACGCCGTCGCCGTCGGTATCGAACCCCATTTCGCGTCCGCCGCCCCCACTCCCGGTCGAGGGTGTGCGGCACGACTCGCTCGTCGTCGTCCACTGACCCTGTTGCGTCACCTGCACGATCGGTTCGTCATCCCACGGAAACCGTGTCGAACGCAGGTGAAGTGTGCGCGACTGATGACGCGTTCCCGTCGCCGGAGAGGTGCAGGAGACCGTGCGTGTCTCGGTCCTGGTCGACAACGTGATGTCGGGTTGAGGTACCAGGGGATCGGGGTCCCGCCAGCAGCTTGACGACACGAACTCCGGAAGACCCCAGGAGGTTCCGGTGGCCGTGACCGTCTTCTGGCGGCGGTAGATGTCCTCTCCGGTGATGATGCGGTTGTGGGGCTCGCCGGCATCGAATGTGCAGGAAAGCCGGTAGGTTACCCAGGTGCTCGTGTCCTCCTGGCATGAATCGCTCAGCATCTGCCACGGCATGCGGGTCGGCGCGCCGAGCGCCTCGCCCCTTGCGTTGACCTCCTGGATGACGTCACGAACGAAAACGCGACCACTGCCGTGGGTTCCGGCGGGGCAGGACCTGGTTTCCCTGTCGCGCTCCAGGGTTGTCATGGTGACGGAATAGGGATCCTCCACCTCGCCTGCCAGCGCGACACGCCCGGACGGCAGGCCCGTCATGCAGGACGGAAGAACGACATCGCCGCGCCCTGAACCTCCGATGGCCCGGGATCCGGAAAGCCAGTGCAGGGGAGGCGGCGGCGGAACGTCATCGGACTGGAGGTGCGGCGCGAGACGGATACTGCGCTGGTTGCGGCCCACGCCCTTGAGACGCCCGGATTGGGCATAGACGATGAGAATTCCGTCACAGTAGCGGGCTGAAAGACCCCGTGTCGTCCACGAGTCCTGCCAGGGGGGTGAGGGCGGAGGCGCCGCCGTCCACCGGGCGGGCGCCGTCGACTCGTTGCGGATGAACGTCTCGAGGCGATGCCACGCTCCTTCCAGCGCGTGGGCGTGGGAAAGGGCTTCGGCATCGGCGATGTCGTCAGGGGTTGCCGCGATGGCGGGAGAGGCCGCCAGCAGGGCTGCAAGTACAAGGGAGCCGGGACGGCTCCGGTGAGGGACTTCAGGCATCCTGTTCTCCGGTTCCGGGGGCTGCGAGTGGGGCGGCGAGGGCTTCGAAGACCTCCTCGAGGAGGCGGTGCGGCGTCAGCATGCGGCCGTCGATTCGCCACCCGGCACGTCCCTGGCTGACGACGCGGGTGATCTCGAGGCCGACAACCGCCGCCAGCACGTCATGGGCGCGCCGCAGGGGCGGCGGACCGGTCAGTGTCACGGTCCAGGGTTGCGACGGCGCACGCTGGAAGGTGATGGTGGTGGCCCAGGGGCCGGCAACACGATCCACCTCTTTCCTCAGGGCGATGAAGGAGGGCCGCTCCCCGCCGGTCCATTCGACGAGAACGGGATCGAGTTCCGTGAGAGACCATGCCGTCCGGCCGATCACCGAAGACAGCTGCCAGGATTGCGTGACATGATCTTCCATGAGGCGCCTGGAGAGTTCGATGTCGTGGCCTGATTCCAGGGACCAGCGGACCACCAGGGCCGGGCGCGACCGAAAGGCGGGCCATGTGCCGAGGATTCCCGGGTCCTGCAGCGAGGCGTCACATGAAATCTCGTCGGTGTGCCATCCCGGGACATTCACCGGCGCCGATTTGAGGGCGCGGTCGCAGGCCTCGATCAGAGCGGCGCCGGCAATCGCCACCTCGACTTCCGCCGGCGGTGCCGGGAGTGCGGCCTCCTGCCTGTCTTCGAGGAGATGGCCGGCCATCAGCCAGCCGGCGAGAGAGGCTACGACGAGCGAGGCGGCCGCCACGGCCTTCCACGGCCTGACACCGGCGCGCGGTGCGGCCACCAGTTCCATGGCGACGGTGACCGGGATGTCACCGGCATCGAGGGCGGTGGTCCCGTCAATGGCGAGAACCGGCGAGGCGAAAACCCGGACTCCGGGGCGCCGCAGGCGATTGAGGGCCTCGAGGGCCTGGTCGCGGCCCGGATGGATCTCGTCACCGTCGCCCGGGAAGACGCCATCCACCTGGCGAAGCAGGGCGACCCTGCCGTCACCGTCGTCGGCAAGAAGGGCGATCCAGTCGATGTCCCCGATGTGAGCGGCAAGGGCCGCGGCGAGGGAGACCTGACCCGCCTTGCCATCCGGCCCGGCAAAGCCGGTGCGGGTGCCTGCGTGGACCAGGAAGGGACAGTGGAAGCGGCGCGCCATGCGGGCCTCGCTGGCCCGGTGGCTGCGCTGGCGCCATACGAGGCCTGCCGCCCATGGCCGGCCGGATATCATGAGCGTGCTCACAGGTCGTCTCCACTGGTCTCGACCATGCCCAGGGGTTCGCCGGCCTCGGCGGTGACAAGCAGGACCTGTTCGACTCGTGAGGCATCGGATGTCACCCCGCCGAAGGGAAAGGCGATGGCGGCGTCGAATGTTCCCTTGCGATCGCTGACGGTGCCCCGGTCACGAAATCCGGTGACCACCAGGGTTTCGCCCCTTGACACCTTCTGGGTGACCTGGACGGCCCGGCTGCCGTAGGCGGGGAGCTGGATTCTCTGGTTCGCGGTCTCGAAGACCTTGAAGGCGGGCCTGTCCTGGAGAGACGCAAAGAGGCGTATCAGGATGTCATGGGGCGAGACGATCTGGGCGACGAAGGTCATCGCGAAACCGCTGGAGACGGTTCCGGGCACGAGATTGGTGGAGCGCGTGCCGTCGATGACGGTGGTGCTGATCTCCTTGAGGTAGGCTTCGGAGAAGAGTTCGAAGAACTGGGCGGGCTGGGCGTTGAGCGACGGCACCGTGGCCGACAGCACCCGGGTCACGGATCCGGCCTGGTGAAGGGCTCCGATGGTTGCGTCAAGGGAGTCGGTGCCGGGGCCCGGGCGCACGATGCCGGCGAGGTTCGCGCCGACCTCAAAGCCTGCGTTGCTGCCGAAAATCCTCTTGAGGGTCCCCTCGATGCCGATGTCGAAAGATGCCTGGTCGCGAAAGCGCACCTGATAGACGTCCACCGTGAGGGTCACCGGTCTCAGGGCCGTGCGATTGAGCCAGTCGAGATAGGCGCGGGCATGGTCGATATCCCGCGGCAGCCCGGAGACCATGACAGAGGCCGTTGCCGGGGCCGGGGCCACCCGTGTCGACGGATCGAGCTGGGCTGTCAGTTGTTCGGTGATCTCGGGCCACGGGTTGTAGGTGGTCTCGGTGGTGAGAGACTGGCGGGCGAGGTTGTTCGAGCCCGCATCACCGGCTGTGTCGCTGGTCGAGGTGGCGCCCTGGATACTCTGTGATCCGGCCAGTGCATTGAGGCGGAAGACGACCCGGCGATGCCGCTGGACCGTGATGTCCCCGTCAGCCCAGGACCACGCATATCCGGCCGCTTCGCACCACATGTCGAGGAGATCATCGAGGGCGCCTGTCCATATCCCGCCCTCCGGAAGCAGCCTGCCACTGCGGTTGATGGCCGCCGGCGGAGAGGACCCTGACGGCCGGTTTCCTGCCAGGATCACGCGCAGACCCGTGGCGGCCTCGATCCTCGCTGCAAGATCCGCATCCCCTGGCCTGCCGGCAAGCGACAGGGTGACGGCGTCACTGGCACGAAGGTGCAGGGGAAGTTCCTCCACCTCTCCGGGCCGGCGCTCGAGGCCCGTGTAGGGCCGTGTTCTCTCGAGGTGCAGGACACCGTAGCCCGGCGCCGGTTCCTGCAGGCTGACGATGTCGGCGGCAAGATCCCTTGCCACATCGTCCGCCCCCGGGTGGCAGGCCACGAGACCGGCCAGCAGAACCGCTGCGACGACGGCCTTCAATGGACTACTCTGGAGTTCAGCGGAATGAAGGCGACGTGATCGAAGGGTACCGGCACGCCACGCCGGCAGGGCGCGGTCGCGGCACACCGGTCCCTGATCGCCCTGTATTCCCCGGCGCTGGAATTCTCGATGATCCAGCTGCGGACCTGATCGACCGTCGTCAGGCGCGGTGACGTGCCGCGCCTGAGCCTGTTGACGAAGGAGGGATTGCCGGTGGCGGCGTAGCCGAGTTCGGAAGACTTGATGCCGGTGACGGCAAGGAAGGCTTCCACCTCGTCAAGGAAGGCCTGGCCGAGCGGCGCAAAGCCCATGAAGACGAGAACCTTGTCGGCTGTCCTGAGAGAAGGGGAGCGTCCCCTCGCGATGTCGGCCACGAAACAGGGATCGCCCAGCAACCGCTGCCCGAAGCTTGCCGGACTCATGTCGTGGCGGCTGAGATACGCCTCGATGGTCCAGTAGAATGCCTTGTCGAGTTTGATCATGCGGGAACATATGAAGAACAATCTGTTCCGGCGCAATCACTCTTCGTTATCACATTTCCTTGACCGCCGAATCGAAGGGCTCCATCGCTCTCCACCGGGGCTCACTATGCTGAGGAAAAGACGCAGGAAACCCCGACCACTGCGACGATCAGAGATCACCGTCCGACATCGGGGACTCTTCGTCAGGGGCCGGTGTGTGATCCAGGGCACCACACGTCATGCCGGTCTCGACCAGCTCCGCTTGCGTGTCGGATGCACCGAGCCAACACGTGGGCGCCGGCCCACCCCCGGAACGGGATATCGGACACGTTCGGGTGCACCAGGTCCTCGGGCCAGCGGCCGCAAGGATGGTCCGCCCACGCAACGCCTTCATCGCCTCGAGGACCACAGGTCTCACGAGGTCGCCAACGATGGTGACCGTTCCCTCCGGTTCGGCCTGGTGGCGAAGCCTCCCCTCGCCCGTGACCGGCGACAACCCACCTGTGGTCCTGACCCAAGGGGGGGGCACGGATGGTGCCTGGAAAAAGGGGCTCCCCTGGTCCATCGCAATCCATGAGGGCGCCCCCAACGATCGACAGTCCATGTTGAACGTGCGCCGTGGAAGGACACAGGCTAGACTTGGGCTGACCGCCGGACAGGTCCACGCCGACGCCAGGGGTCGCGGAGTTGAACCGGTCTCGCACTGCTGTGTTCGGGGAGGAAGCCATGGCGAAGTCGAAGACGTCCGGTGGGGCGGCACTGCAATCGGCGAGCGCCGAAACGCAGGAGCGTCCCCCGAAGATAGGGAACAAGCGTTACGAGCAGGAGTTGTTCCGGCTCCAGCTCGAACTCGTGAAGATGCACGAGTGGATCAAGCACGAGGGACTCAAGGTCGTGGTGATCTTCGAGGGCCGGGATGCTGCCGGCAAGGGCGGCGTCATCAAGCGCATCAACCAGCATCTGAGCCCCCGTATCTGCCGGGTCGTTGCCCTGCCCGCACCGACCGAGCGCGAGCAGACCCAGTGGTACTTCCAGCGCTACGTGCCCCACCTGCCGGCTGCCGGCGAGATGGTCCTGTTCGATCGCAGCTGGTACAACCGGGCCGGTGTCGAGCGGGTGATGGGCTTCTGCACCGAAGAGGAGCACCAGGAGTTCCTGCGCTCCTGTCCTGAATTCGAGCGCATGCTTGTGCGATCCGGCATCAAGCTCATCAAGTACTGGTTTTCGGTCTCCGACGAAGAGCAGGAAAGGAGGTTCCAGAGCCGGCTCCAGCAGGATCACAAGCGCTGGAAGCTGAGCCCGATGGATCTGGAATCGCGGCGCCGCTGGGTCGAGTACTCCAGGGCGAAGGACGAGAATTTCGCGCATACCGATATCAAGCAGGCGCCGTGGTATGTCGTCGATGCCGACGTCAAGAAGCACGCCCGGCTGAACTGCATCAGTCATCTCCTGAGCCAGATCCCCTATGAGGACCTGACGCCCGAGCCGATCAAGCTTCCACAGCGCGCAGAGGCCGGCGCCTATGTGAGGCCGCCGTTTTCCGACCAGACGATGGTCCCCTCGATCTACCCCGGCGACGAGTAGGCCGCCAGCAGCCGCCGTTCAACGTCGCATCAGGATCGAGGGCGGGCCGGGATGGCGTCGCGCTGCGCGAAGCCTGCAAACTCGTCATCCGTCAATCGGGCACTTCGGCCAACCGCGGTCAGCAGTGTCCCCAGCGCGGCCCGTCCTTCCGGCAAGACCGTTTCCTCAAGTATGGCGCGCACCTCGGCCTCGGTGCTGCGGCCCCTCAGAGCGGCTCGATCACGCAGGGCGCGATGCACCTCATCCGGCAGGTTGCGTACGGTCAACATGGCCATGATCGAGTTCCAGCATTGATAGCAACCTGCAAGCTCCCGATGTCATCAAGAGCCGTGTCGGTCAGACCAGGCATGGCAGTTGCCGGCGGCCGCAGCGGTCGCAAGGTCAACCTCGTCGTCAGGTCGCGCAGATCGAACCGGACATCTGTCGGCTTGACCATGACCGCATCAGACGCACGATCTTCCCGATCACGAGCCGCAGGGTGTCGCGGCGCAGCGCCTGGTTTCATGATCCGAGATGATGGCCTCGGACCGGACGATGTCATGCCGTCGTAGGGTCGATGGCCTGGCGGCAGGCTCCGTCGGTTCGCGCCGACGCCACCACGACCTTCATCTGTCGCGGGCGCGACATGCAAGTTTCTCTGATCGCGTCCTTGGAAGTATCTTGATTCAGTGGTGATCTTGAGAGCGATAAAGTCAGATCAGCTTGGCGGAGATTGACGTGCTGCCATGAGATTTTCTGCTGCGTCCGCGAAGAACGCCAAACTGTTGCGTCGTGGGCTGGCGCACGGCCCGACGTTGGCGGCATCGCTGCACTGGGCGGTTTCCTGCAACTTGATCGATGTAGCACTGGGTACAATATGTCCATGCATGGTGGAGGGTGCGGGAGAAGCTCGAACTGCGCACGTTCAAGACCAATGCCTTATACGCGTTTCGCGAATCGCGAAGGGATCGGGGATCTTGCCCTGTGCGATGCGGTGGAACGCATCGGGAAGGGACTGGCCGACGCCGATCTCGGCGGCGGAGTCGTGAAACAGCGTGTCGACCGACCTGGCCAGGGCCGCTCGAGAGGCGTACGGGCCATTCTGGTGTTGCGGCGGGAAGAGCAGGCATTCTTCATCCACGGGTTTGCGAAAAGCGCCCGCGCAAACCTGCGACAGAGTGAACTCAGGGCGTGGCCGACGGTCAGGCTGGACGAGGCAGCCCTTGGCGCAATGCTGGCGAACGGGACGATCAGCGAGGTGATCTGCGATGACCAGACAGTATGAGAGTGAATTGCTGGCGTCAGTACATGAGACGGCGCTCGGCATGACGGATGCAGGGGTCATGTCCAAGCGGACGATGAAGGCGTTCGACGAAATGTGTCTGACGCCGATCGAGGAGATGGCGCCGGAAGACATCCGGGTGCTGCGGCTGCGGGAAAATGCGAGTCAGGCGGTGTTTGCGCGTCACCTCAACGTGACAACGGGCCTGGTGAGCCAGTGGGAGCGCGGTCAGAAGCGTCCGTGCGGCGCTTCGCTGAAGCTCCTGACGCTGGTGGCGAAGAACGGTCTCGGGGCGGTGGCCTGAAGTTTCCTTCCGGAGTTGGAGGTGAGCAACAGCGCGTTCAATCCTCTTGCCAGGCAGTCTGCGCGGTTCTGCACCGATCAACAGGTAGTAGGCACCGGCCTGTCCTTCGAAATGGGCGCCTGCAGTCCCGCTGGATGCCGGACCATTTACGGTCGTGGATAGAGATCGCCGGTCACGCTGCCGCCTCCAACTCGGCGATTTCGTCGTCTTCGAATGCGACGTCGCCTTCAGTCTTGTCCATTCCGGCTTCGGCAACAACCGGTTTGCCCTTTGCGTTTGCCACGATCTCGGACAGTGTCTGCATGCACGTCGAAGAACGCCTCGAAGTCGTCGTTGCGCAGATGCTCCGGGCAGGATCGCAGGATATCACCACGCCCATCACCAGAATGCGCCACATGTCCATCCCGGGACGGCCTACGCTACGGTCGATGCCGGGCAGCATGTATTCCTCGAGAAGCGCAAACAGCCGCGTGCGCGTCTCCTTGTCGGCATGGAGATACTGAAGACCCAGCAACAACGCCGGAAAGTCATCCCGGGACTTCCGGTCCAGCTCAATCTCTTCAATCCGGACTTCACCGAGTTCCATCTGTGGATTGCGTACCTGTCTCATCATGCTCTCTCGCGAAGAATCCTCGAAACCGACACGATTCAGGACCACATGGCCCCAAATGTGAATCCTGGATCGACAGATACGCGATTATTCACGCAATGTCCGTAAGTTATAGCTTATGGGCAGGCACTAGTTACTCAAGATCTATGTCCCCCCGCTTGCCGGGAGAGGCATTCTGGTCTATATGTCCGGCCATAAGCGGGAGACTGACCGTGACTAATGCCGCACAGAAAAGGGCCACCAAGAAGTACCGCGAGCATCTGGAGCAGCGCGGGTTGAAGCGCTTCGAGGTGATGGCGCTCGAAACGGACCGGGAGTTGCTGCGCACCCTTGCGCGCCGCATGGCTGAAGACGGGCCCCAAGCGGATCGGGCGCGGGCTGCGATCAAGGAGCTGGTTTTCGGTGAATCGCCAAAGGCCGGCGGGATTCTCGCGGCACTGCGTCGCTCGCCGCTGGTCGGGGCCGATCTCGACCTTTCGCGGCCACGCGTCGAAGGGCGCAGGGTTGACCTTTGACGCGCTATCTCCTCGACACGAACATCATCAGCAACGCCGTCAAGCCACAGCCATCCGCGCCCCTCTTGAACTGGATGGCGACGCAGCGGGACAAAGACCTGTTTGTTGCCTCGCTGACCGTCGCGGAAATCCGGCGCGGCATTCTGGAACTGCCCAGCGGCAAGAAAAAGGACGGCCTCGAAGCATGGTTCACAGGTGAAGAGGGGCCACAGGCGCTGTTTGCGGGCCGAATACTGTCGTTCGATGACAGGGCTGGCCTAGTCTGGGCGCGCCTGATGGCGGAGGGTAAAGCCCAGGGTCGCCCTCGCAGCGCTCTCGACATGATTCTCGCCGCCGTAGCGGTGGTGAACGACTGCATGGTGGTGACGGATAACGAGCGGGATTTCAGGGGGCTTCAGATCGTCAACCCATTGCGCGGTACAGCGAAAGGGGAAGAGTAGTGGCGTTTGCAGCGTTGGTGCGAAGCGCCGGCGAGAAGAAGGGCGTTGATGTCCAGGGGGCTCTTGACGAAATGCAGACATACGGACCTCGACCAAGATCAGATGAGACGATTGCGTGGTGATGCCTTGTCGATGCTGTAGATCATTGTGACGTTTGTTCCGGGGTGGACGGTTCTGGTGTGGTTGAGCTGTTCGATCAGGGGGAGCAGGGATTGTTCGGTTGCGTTGTTGGCCAGCCCGAGGATTTCGACCCTGATGATGCCCTTGTCATGGTCGGGCAGGATGTTGGCATCGGCGGTCATCAGTGCGGCGAGCAAGGCGCGCACGGTGTCGGGGCGGGCCTTGTCCTCGATCACGGGCATCATCATGCGGGTCTCGGCGCGATAGCAGATCATGCGGATGAGATCGATGAAGAGTCGCCGTGCCCGTGGCAGGGTGTCGGGTTTCTCGTCTGCGGGAAGGTCGCCGACACGGACATGACTGGTCAGGGACCCGCGGCGCTCCTTGAGTTCCGTGAAGGCCTCCTCGATGACGGCGACCTCGGTGGTGTCGAGAGCATCGACAGCCTTGCCCTCTTTCCTGGCCCTGGCGATCCGCGCCTGATGCTTCGCGATGGCCTTGCGCACGGTCCTGTACTCAGGATTGACCACGAGCGTGTCGTCATCGAGCGCCTCGAGACCGTGGTACGGCAGGGCATCCAGGTTGCAGGCATCGCGCATGTACTTGAAGAAATTCTCCTGGGTCCAGCGAGAGAACATGGCTCCGGCGACCTCTTCCATCGCCATCCCCGCATGGGTGGTGATCAGGGGTACCTGACGACCATTGTCCATGAGACTGCGGATCTGGCGGACCCGGTGTCCCTTCTTCAGGACGATCCCCTTCTCGGACAGGCGTATCTGCGACGTCGTGGTTCCCGCCGGTCCGTGGAGCGGCACCGTGCACTCCCGGAAGTCCCCGACCGGCCAGTCCTCGCCACGGAAGTTCATGTGCCAGGTGATCACCGCGATGCCGCGGCGCGCCAGACGGCGGAACAGATCCGGACTCCAGCCCTCGCGGTCGAAGACCAGGGTGACCGTCGGTGAGCCGCCACACTCAAGGTCCCCTGCGGGACCGGTCCCCAGGGCCTCCAGTTCAGGGGCCACGTCATGCTCCAGCGCATGCACCATCCCGGGATCGAGATCCTTGTGCAGACACACAAGCGGTGCGCCCGAAAGAGCGTTGATCCAGTAGCTTGCCATGGCCGGCAGACACAGCTTCTGACGCGACACGAAGTGCTTCGCCACCTTGCCCTTGCCACTCAAGGCCTTGACATGACCGTCAACGGCCAGCGTCATCCAGTCCTCGTCACCATCGTCCAGCCATGAGCTTGACATGGGGGTCTGCGCCCTTGCACAGTGTGGTTCCCGTTTTGGGAACATTGTACTTGATACCCAATCGGGATCGGTGCGCAAAAGTCATGCGGATCATCGCCAGGAAGACGCTCCGGGAGTTCTGGCAACGTCACCCGGATGCCGAAGAGCCGCTTCTGGCCTGGTACCGGGAAGTGAAGCACGCGGATTGGGATACGCCGGCCATTTTGAAGGAGATGTACCGCAACGCGAGCATCGTTGGCGACAATCGAGTGATCTTCAACATCAAGGGCAACGATTATCGCCTCATGGTGAAGATCAATTACCGGTATCGCGTCGTCTACATACGGTTTGCGGGTACGCATGCCGAGTACGACGCCGTGGACGTGGAGGAGGTGTGAGATGACCCAAGTCAAGCCAATCCGGTCCGAAAGGGACTACGAGGCGGCTTTGCACCGGATCTCTGAAATCATGGATGCGCAAACCGATAGCCCGGAGGGCAATGAACTCGACGTCCTGGTCGATCTCGTGGAACTGTACGAAAGCAAACAAGTGGCGATGGGTTATCCAAGTCCGGTCGCCGCGATCAAGTTTCGTATGGAACAGGCAGGCCTGCGCCCCGTAGACCTCGCCTCGTTCATCGGAAGTCGCGCCAAGGTCTCGGAAGTTCTCTCCGGCAAGCGCGCAATCACCATGCCGATGGCGCGCGCCCTGCATGAGCATCTCGGGATTCCGGCGGATGTTCTGCTGCAGGAGCCGGATGTCGACCTGGACGACCCGTGGGCCGACATGGAGTGGAGCCGGTTTCCCGTCAAATCGATGGCAAAGCTGGGCTGGATCCCGGACAGGCCCGATCTGGCGCGATGCGCCGAGCCTGTGATGCGGGACCTGATCAATCGGGCAGGGGGAATGGATGTCGCGGGCGCCGCGCTCTACCGAAAGAACGATCACATGCGTGCGAATGCCAAGATGGACCCCTATGCGCTCAAGGCGTGGTGCTGGCAGATCCTTGCACGAGCCAACGAGGACCTTCCGAAGACGGGCTACGAGCGTGGCACTGTAACCATGGACTTCCTGACGAAGGTCGCGCGACTGAGCTGGCGGGAAGACGGCCCGCGACTGGCGAAGGAATTGCTGGTCAAGCGTGGCATTTCACTTGTGATCGCAAAGCACCTGCCGAAGACCTATCTGGACGGGGTGGCACTCCGGCTCGGCGATGGCAGACCGGTCATCGGACTCACTCTGCGCTACGACAGAATCGACAGTTTCTGGTTCTGCTTGTTGCACGAGCTGGCGCATGTGGGTCGACACATGGACAACGACAGGGGCGAAGCCTTCGTCGACGACTTGACACTTCGGAAACTCGAAGGGAGACGGGAAGACCCCAGGGAGACGCAGGCGGACGAATGGGCGGAAGAAGCGCTTGTTCCGCGCTCGGTTTGGGAGGCGAGCGCAGTGCGGGATCGGCCGACGACCATAGCCGTGATGAATCTCGCCAACGCCTTGCAAGTACACCCGGCTATCGTCGCAGGGAGGGTTCGATACGAAAGGAAGAACTACCGGCTGTTATCGCAATTCGTCGGGACCGGCGAGGTGCGGCGACAGTTCGGCTTGGTATCGTGAGTTAGCGGACCGATGAACCTCGAAGATTCGAAGACCGGCGTGCGCGTCGTCCCGTTGTCGCCCGAGGCGGCGGACGTGCTGGCGAACATCTCCCGCGTAGAGGGCAACCCGCATGTCATTCCGGGGAAGCTGAAGGGCGAGCACATGCGCAATCTCAACGACCCCTGGGTCCTGATCTGCGAGCGCGCAAAGATCGAGAATGCGCGGCTTCACGACTGCCACAGCTTCGCGTCCAGGGCGCTGGCGCTCGGCGAGGGACTGCCGATGATCGGCAGGCTGCTCGGTCACACCCAGGTGGAAACGACCGCGCGTCATGCGCACCTGGCGCAGCACTCGGTGCGCGGCTCCGCCGTCCGCGTGTCGGACAGCATCGCCGCCGATATCCTCGGCGACTATAGGGGCGGCGGGTAAACGAAGAGGACCACCCGACGGTGGTGGCGCCCGGTACTCCGCGAACCTCCGACGCCGGTCGGACCGGTCGTCAATCGCGGGCGTCGCGCTCGGCGATGCCGGCAAGCTCGACCGGAGGGCGGTCGGGAAATCTGGCGATCAGCGACAGGCTGCCGCCCATCGCCTCCACCGTCCTGCGCAGCGTGGACAGCAGCAGGTCGCTCCGCTGTTCCAGCCGGGAAATGGCGTCCTGGCTGATACCGAGTTCGCGCGCGACGCTCGCCTGGGTCAATGCACGGGCCTTGCGCAGCTCGCGCAGCGTCATTTCCTCGGCGATCAGCTCGGCGGCCATTTCCTCCACCTTGCGCCGCTCGGCGGGGTCGAGCCCCGCGATCACGTCTTCCACATCCAGCGCCATAACGATCTCCTTCTCTATCCGTCGGCAAGTCGGGCAAGGTGCCGGTCGAACCGCTCGTCGGCCTTGCGGATCAATTCGCGGTAGAACCGCCGCCCGCTCCCACCCGACTTGTCGCCGGCCACCAGAAGCATGGCGCGGCGGACAGGATCGAAGGCGAAGGCAACCCGCCATTCCCCGCCTGCCGCGGCGAACCGCATCTCTTTCATGTTCGCGTGCCGCGAGCCGTTCAGCGTATCCACGCGTGGGCGCCCAAGTTGCGGACCGTATTCCCGAAGAAGCCGCGAGTGCGCGAGGATCGCCCTGCGCACTTCCAGGGGCAATTTTAACAACTCGGGCTCGAACTCCTCGGCAATCTGGACCCGCCAACTCATGACGGCAGGATGGAGTCGCCGGGATATGAAGTCAAGGACATGTCCGCGCTGTGCGGCGCCGTTGCGCGGGCTTGCGATGTTGAGCGGGGCCCGCCAAGTGCCCTTCGGGAATGATATCCGAGACCGAGGAAGTGGGAATGATTCACTATCGGCGGACGCAGCGGGACCTTCAGGCCCACATTCCCAAGGTCGCCGGCGCAAGCAACACCCCCGCCAGTAAGGAAACTCCCAGCGCCACGCAGGGTTGGCCGGGGTGTGGAGATCACAATCATACTCGGTGTGATCCGGCGGGGAAGCCTATGCGAATCGGCAGGACTAAAGCGCCGGGCGGTTCCGGGCGATGGCGGTCGCCGTGCCGCCCGGCGCTTGAGCGGGTCCTTGGTTGCAACGCGCGGCCGGTCGTGCTGTCGGCATGAGCTTGCGGCATGACCTGCGTCGGGGCAGACAGTCATGCGCGGCATCGGTGCTGCGGCCGGTGGCTCTGTGGCGGCCGATACCGGCAAGGGCATCGCCGTGGTCGTTCGGATGCGAGTGGGCGCTGACTTTCGAGCACGCGGCTGACTTGCCTTCCCTCCATCATCGGCCTACGGTTTGCGCGATACGAAACAGGTGATGCTCGGCAAAAGCGTGCCTTTCGTGCGCCGGCCGGGCGTCAGGCTCGGAGACGACGCGATGATCCTCTTCAACGAAGCACGCTCGGCAATCCGTGCGCTGGGCGCGGCCATCGTCGGTTATGCGCAGAATTGTTGCGCGCAACTCTTGACAGGGGTTGAGGTCTCTCACCACGTTATAATCGCCGGATCGCCGGATCGCCGGATCGCCGGATCGCCGGATCGCCGGATCGCCGGATCGCCGGATCGCCGGATCGCCGGATCGCCCAACCTGCGTATGCATCACGGGATCACTCTCGCCCGCTAGCCTCCCCGCCTGAGTCTTCTGCATCCGCCGGCAGGCGCTCCGACACCCGCCGGCCCGCTTCCTCTGACAGCCTTGTATCTTCCCCTGCCCGTGTTCTGCGCCACCGCTTGGCCATCGCCCTGCTCTGCCTTCCGCTGCTGCTCGGCTTCGCCGCCCCGGTCGTCGCACAGACCACCAGAGGCCTCGATATTCAGGTTGCCGACGCCTATGAGGGCGAGGACATCATCGTCACCCTGACGCTGAGCAGTGCGTTCGGCAGCAGCCTGACCGAAACCGCACGAACGATCTCGGTTGTCACGGCCGTGCCGACCGCCGCCGAAGTCACCGGTTGCATTGCCGTGGACTGGGGTAGCACAGGCGAACAATGCACGGCAGGCGGTGCGCCTGCCTCCGCATCGGACTTCACGGCCACGAACACATCCGTCGTGTTCGGCCCAAGCGAGACAGTAAAGACCGTCTCCATTCCCACCGCCACAGATAATCTCAGCGAGGGTTTGGAAGTGGTGGAATTGAGCATCACCAATGTCGGTTCCGGAATTTCGGACTTCACCGGGCGGGATGCATTCAACACTCCCGCGTTGCTTTTTCCAAGCAGCGCAATTGCCACCTCATTCGGCCAGATCAGCGACGGCACCCGCCCCGCTCCGGAAATCAGCATCTCCGCCGATACGTCTCCGGTGACGGAGGGCACGGATGCAAGCTTCACTGTCACTGCCACCCCGGCGCCGAGGAGCCAGTCGGTCAACCTGACGGTGAGCCAGAGCGGCAGCTTCGTTGCGAGCGGCGACCTGGGCAGCTCCAAGACAGTGACCATCGGCACGTCGGGCGAGGCAACCTACACCGTCCCCACGGTTGACGATTCTACAGTCGAGGCGAATGGCAGCGTGACGGTGACGGTGAACAGCGGCACCGGCTACACGGTGGCATCAGCGCCGAACAATGCGGCCACGGTCACGGTGGAGAACGACGACATCGCGCCGAGCGTGACCTCGATCGAGCGCCGGTCGTCGGACAGGCAATACACCAATGCCGACAGCCTGACCTGGCGGGTGACGTTCAGCGTGGCGGTGCGCAATGTGGATGCGGCGGATTTCTCCCTGGTGCTCCCCACCACCACCATTGCGTTCCCCGGAACCACCACCCTGGCCGTCTCGGAGGTCTCGGCCGGCGTCTACGACATCACCGCCTCCGGCAGTGGAATCGAAAATGCCGACCAAAGCATCCAGCTGAAGTTCAAAAGCAGCCACAACATCGAAGACTTGTCCGGCAACGCGCTGCCCGCATCCCCCAGCATCCCTGTAGCGAGCAACGAAAACATCTACACTTTGGACAACACCGCGCCGACGGTGAGGTCGATCGAGCGCCTGTCACCGACCACCGCCATGACCGATGAAGACAGTCTGACCTGGCGGGTGACGTTTGCAGATGCCAACAGCGGAGAGGTAAGGAACGTGGACGCGGCGGATTTCCAGGTCACTGGCACCACCGCCACGATTACCTCGGTATCGGAACACGATACCAATATCTACGACGTGACCGCCTCCGGCGGCGACCTGGACAACCTCAACGGCACGGTGACGCTGAGCATCAAGAACACCCACGACATCACGGACGATGTCGGCAACGCGCTGCCCGCGTCCCCCACCCCCACCTCGGGCACCAACGACAATACCTTCAATGTGCAGAACGTCGTTGTCGACGCAGGCGCCCCGCAACTGGTCTCGATCAAGCGCCATGAGCAGGCGTTCAATCATCCTCGTTGGGCGCCGGGGTTGCTGTGCCCCGCCCTGGTCTGGGAAGTGAAGTTCGACAAACCGATGCCGCCCGTGCACGCGTCGGATTTCACCCTGACCGGCTCTTCTGCCGGTCTCGACATATTCAGCAACTTGTCCGACTTCTCGATTGTCTACGTCGTCGCCAAATGTGGTGGCCTGGAAACCGTCTCCGGCACCGTGACCCTGAATGTTGCCAGCAATCACAACATCCGTGATTTCGAAGGCCGGGCACTGGCCTCCACCACACCGACCTCGGGCACCAACCAGAGCTTCACCCTGAATCCCAACGAGACGCTGGTCTACTTCACGCAAGAGAACTACTACGTCGACGAAGGCGAGGAGGCGGTCGTGACCCTCAGGCTGTCGCGCCTGCGCGATACGGCCACGACTATCTCCGCCCTCTCCGCCACCCCGCTTACCGCCACCGGCAATGGGGTGGACTATCATGGCCAGACCTACTCCGTGACCATCCCGGCCTACCGGGCCAGTGGCACGCTCAGGATCCGCACTTCCAACGATACCCTGACGGAAGAGAAAGAAACCTTCCGGGTAGACATTCACGGTCCCCTTCTGCCCGCCGGCGTGGCGGTGACGACTGCCCCCGGCGCTACGGGCAACGACGGCCAGACCTACATCCATATCCGCGACGAGGACACCGCCACCGCCAAGGCGAATAAAGAACCCGGCCTGGTGTTCGATAACGCCCACCTGACCTGGAACGAGGCCGATGGCTGTGGCAACACCGGACCGACCTATAACGTCAAGCTGAAGACGGAGCCGCTGGGTCCGGTTGAGGTCTTCATCGAGGACCCGGACGACAACTATCGCAGCGACTATGTCGCCAAGGGCCGTCTGTCCATTGACAACACCCCGCCGTCGGCCGGCGAGCAAGGCGGCGCGTATGAAATTCACGATGATGGCACATATTCCACCCACCCCCTGCCGAAGCTCGACGAGCACACCGTACTGCATTTCACGCCGGGCAACTGGGACACCTACCAGCTGGTCAACGTCAAGGTGAGATGTTCGGACCATTACACCGCGCAGATTCCCATCAAGCATCGCATGTACACCAACTACATCGGCGACAAGGGCAAGCTCAGCCATGCCTATCCCGGCTACTCCGGTGTTGTGGACAAGGGCTGGACGGTGCATGTCTATATCCGCGAGTCCGACCCGCCGATCGTCGTCGAGCATCTTCCCGCGCCGGGCCAGACGGTCGAAGTGAAGGAAGGCAGCCACCTGGACTTCGAGATCACCCTGAGTGAAGCGGCATTCAAGCATGACAGCTCGCTCACGGTGTATCTGTCGGCCCGCGGCGGCAAGGCGGCGGGGGTCAAACGGCGGGATGGCGATGCCCAATCCTGTGGCGGTCCGCTGGATGACTGTCTGATCTTCACACCGTCGAACCGCACGCAGTGGGTGCGCCTTTTTGCCATCGGCCCCGGCCGTGATGAACTCAAGGTGGAGATTCCCCAACTCCTCTGGGGCAATCTGGAACATGTACGCGACTGGGAGATGAGATGGCCGGTCAAGGTCGAGCACGCCGGCATCTGCGGGCGCACGAAGGCGGTGCGCGACGCCATTGTCGGCAGGATCGGCGGCGTCAGCCACTGCCGCGACGTGACCCCCGAACACCTGGCGGGCATCGGCGGCACGCTGCGCCTGGACAACATCGGCTTGCGCAGCGTGCAGGCAGGCGATTTCGACGGGCTCACCTCCCTCACGAGGCTGGAACTGGACAGAAACCAGCTGCCGTCATTGCCGGCAGGCATCTTCGACCAACTCACCTCCCTCACGAGGCTGGAACTGTATGACAACAGTTCCCTCGCACCGCTGCCGGCGGGCATTTTCGACCAGCTTACCAAGCTGGAATACCTGGACATGGACAACATCGGCCTGACCACGCTGCCGGCAGGCATCTTCGACCAGCACCAGGAACTGAATGTACTGTGGTTGCGAGACAACGATCTAGAGGCGCTACCGGACAATATCTTTCACAAGACCAGGAAACTGCACAAGCTGCGGTTGCAGAACAACCCCGGCGTACCGTTCACCCCGACGGCGAATGCCGGCCCCGATCAGACGGTGTCCACCGGTGCGCAGGTCACCCTATCGAGCACCGCCACCGGCCCCTGGGGTGACAACCTTGACTTTCGGTGGTGGCAAGTGGACGGCCCGAATTCGGACACAATCGTCACCACAGGTGTGACGCTCAGCAGTGCCACGAGCACCGCACCGACCTTCACCGCCCCGGCCGCGCCCACGGTCCTGCACTTCAGGCTGAGAGCAGCGCCAGTCGTGATCGACACCCTGAGCTTCGCAGGTCTCGGCAATAGCTTCGCCTGGGTCACCATCACCGTCGGCGGCGGCCAGGGCTCGCCGCAGCAGGACGCACTGGCGGCGCAGGATGAGACACCCTCCTGCGTCTCCGACGCCCTGCTTGCCGACGCCCGGCTGGCTGCGAGCGAGACCTGGCGGACGTCGCCGGGCCATGTCGAGCGCTGGAGCCGGGTGCTTGCCGCCTTCGGGGAGAGCAATGCCTGGAGCAACAACCCGATGACCGTCGCCGAGGCGCAGGCGCAAGCCGACCGCGGCCTCAAGCGCTGGGCGCTGGTGCCACCGGCGCTGGAATGCCTGGCGGCGGCACCGGAGGAACAGCCGGAACAGGCTGAGGTCCAGCCGGTAACACCCGCCACGCCCGAGCTCAGCCTTTCGGCGGGCTCCGCCGTGGACGAGGGCGGCAATGCCACCTTCACCGTCACGGCCGACCCGGCGCCGCAGTCCGACCTGACGATTGCCTGGACCGTCGCCCAGAGCGGCGAGTATCTGGCCGCGCCCGGCGCGGGCAGCCGGACGGTGGTGCTGACAGCAGGGACTACCAGCACCGACCTCTCCGTGGCGACGGTGGACGACGCTGCGGACGAGGCCGACGGCTCGGTGTCCGTCACCCTGGGTGCGGGCACGGGATACACCGTGGCCACGGGCAAGGGCAGCGCCGCGGTGGCGGTGCGCGACAATGACGAGCCGGTGGTGAGCATCACCGCCGGCAGCGGGGTGACGGAAGGTGCGGCGGCTTCGTTCACGGTCTCGGCGAGCCCGGCGCCGGCGGCGGCGCTCGACATAACGCTGACCGTCGCCCAGAGCGGCGATTTCGCCGCCTCGGGCGAGACCGGATCGCGGACGGTCACCGTCCCGGTCACGGGCAGCGTGGACGTGGAAGTCGCCACGGTGGACGACGACGCGGACGAGCCGGACGGCTCCGTCACCGCCACCCTGGGCACGGGCACCGGCTACACACTGGCCGCCGCCCCGGACAATGCGGCCACGGTGGCGGTGTCCGACAATGATGCGGCATCGTCGGGTCCGACCCTCTCCATCGCCGATGCGAGCTTCAAGGAAGACCAGGGCACGGTACACTTCACCGTGACGCTGAGCGAGCCGGTGGACCACCGCGTCACCGTCCATTACGCAACGCGGAGCTCGTCTCCAATCTCGGCCAGGGCGGGCCAGGACTACTTCGAGTGGAAGCGCGCCTGGGGGGCGGAGCTCTGGATCCCCGCCGGAAGCACGAAAGGACGGATCGCCGCCTACATCTACAACGACAGCCATGACGAGGATCCGGAGACCTTCGAGATGGTGCTCTTCGACGCAAGTGACGGGGTGTCGATTGCCGACGGTGTTGCGGTCGGGACCATCGTCAATGACGACCCGATGCCGGCGGCATGGCTGGCGCGGTTCGGTCGCGCGGTGGCGGAGCAGGCCCTGGACGGCATTGCCGGGCGCATTGCGGCGCCGCGCACGGCCGGTGTCGAGGGCACCTTTGCAGGACAGGCGCTCAACCTCGATCCCGGGGCGCCGATCCCGGACGGGACCGCGGCGCAGGGCGCCCCGGGGAGCCTTGCCGGCACGGACATGCTGGCCGAGAACGATGTCGCCTTCGCCGGCACGGGCGGCACAGCCGAGTTCGGTGACGACGCGCTCGGGTTCGACAGCGGCTCTGGACAGTCCTACGCGATGACGACTGCTGAGGTATTGCTGGGGAGCAGCTTCACGGCGACCGGGGAGGAGGACTCCCATGGCGGCAGCCTGGCCCTGTGGGGCCGGGCGGCGCAGTCGCACTTCGACGGAAGGGAGGGGACGTTCTCGCTGGACGGCGAGGCGACCACGGCGATGCTGGGGGCGGACTATGCCCGCGGCACGTGGCTCATCGGCATGGCGCTGATGCAGAGCACCGGCGAGGGCAGCTATCGCGATATCGACCCGGGTGAAGATGTCTGTGCCGAGCTCGCCAAGGTCAGCACGAACGGCATAGACCCGGATACAGACCTGTGCGACGGCGCCGTGCGTGCGGGCGACGGCACGGTGGAGGCGACGCTGACGGCGGTGCTTCCCTATGCCGCGGTCCAGGCCTCGGAGCGGTTGAAGCTGTGGGGTGCGGCCGGCTATGGCACGGGCGACGTGACGCTGAAGACGGAGATGGGGGAGGTGCTCACCTCGGACATCACCTGGACCATGGGCGCGGCGGGGATGCGCGGCGACGTCATCGCCGCGCAGGAGGGTCCCGCCCTGGCGGTGACCTCGGACGCCCTGTGGGCGCGCACCTCGTCTGAGAAGACCCATGAACTGGCGGCGTCGGACTCCGACGTGACGCGCCTTCGGCTTGGCCTGGAGGGGAGCTGGCGCATGGCGCTTGAGGGTGGCGGATCGGTGACGCCGAAGCTGGAGACGGGAGCCCGCCATGACGGTGGCGATGCGGAGACCGGGTTCGGAGTGGAGATGGGCGGTGGTCTCGTGTGGAACGATCCGGGGCTGGGTCTGTTGCTGGATCTCTCGGGCCGCACGCTGGTGGCCCACGGTTCGGACGATCTGGAAGACCGGGGCTTTGCGGCGTCGCTGGCCTTCGATCCCGATCCGGCGACGATGAGGGGTCCCTCGCTGACGCTGCGTCAGGACTGGGGCGGTGAGGCGACAGGGGGACTTGATCGCCTGTTCACGCCGGAGACCCTGGAGGACCGCACCGGAGGGGCTGAGGACGAGATCCGCTGGCAGGCTCAAGCGGCTTACGGGTTCCCTCTCTTCTCCGGTGACTTCACCGGCAGCCCGCAGGTTGGACTGGGGCTCGCCACGGGGTCGCGTGAATACAGTCTCGGGTGGCAGCTGACGCCTGGGGAGGGGGTGCGGGATCTCTCGTTTGGGCTGCAGGCGACACGGCGGGAGAGCGACTGGGCGCCGGTGGTGCATGGCGCGGGGGTGGAGATGACCCTTCGCTGGTAGGACTGGGTCCTCTCGGAAGCGGGGTGTGGCGCTCACACCATCAGCGAAGTCTGAGAGCTGCCTCATGGGCTGGCGGGTTTGACGGTGACGGTGCAGTGGGTGTGGCGGGAGATGCAGGTGGCGATGGCCGGGCCGTGGACCTCCCAGACCCAGTCGCGCCAGGGGTTCGGGGGATCGATGACGAGATGGTGGAGGAGGATGCCGGCGGCGAGAAGGGCCGGGGCCGTGATGAGGAGCGTGGCGAGGGCGAAGCGCTGGAACCGGCTGCGCTCGAGGGCGCGGGCCCGATGGAAGTCCTGGACGTGGGTCCTGATGGCGGTCTCGAGATCGTCGAGACCGCGGTGCGGGGAGATGATCCCGGGGGCGGGGTGGCCGCCCAGGGTGATGTTATCCACGGGCCTTTTCCTTTCTGATGACGAAGGGGTTGGGATCGGCGAGGTGGCGGGCGTCGCGGCGCTGCCAGTAGCGCGCGTGGTGGAGGTGAAGCGCATGGCGCGGCGCCGCCTTGCCGGCGGTCACCACGTACTGCTCGTCGGGTGTCATCGTCATCAGCTGATCGGGGGTGACGATGCGCTCGCGCACCAGGGAGGTGTTCGCTGAACTCTGCAGCCGCGAGGTGACGGGAATGAGACGGCCGGGGTCGGCGGCGCCCGAGAGGGTGGAAGACGGGGCCTCGAAGGTCGCCGTGCCGATGGCCTTCGAGAGATCGTCGGCGCCGCGGGTGTCCGTGCGCGGAAATCCCAGGATCTGCACCACCTCGGCGAGGTCGATCAGGGTCCGCCTCGCACCCTCCCCCCAGGTCTGGTCGAGGGCCGAGACCGACTGGGCGAAGCACCAGAAGTGCACCCCCTTGCCGGCGGCCAGGTTGTAGGCGTCCATCACGGGTTTGAGGAACCCCAGGCGCGGCATCTCGTCGATGATGAGAAACAGGTCCCTCTCGAAGGCGTGACGGTTCGCCAGGGCATTGGGGATGGTGATCCACAGGCGCAGCCAGGGCCGGGCGGCGTCGACGAGGTCATCGGGGACGACAACGAAGATGTCGGCATCGCCGCAGGCGATGATGGCGGGATCGAAGTCCGACGTGGCGGTCTGGCGGACGAGCTCGGGAAAACTCAGGAACGCGAGCTGGTTGGCGATGGTGGAGAACTGGCTCCCCGCCTCGTCCTGGCCCACTTCCGACTGGCGGCCGATCGCCTGGTGGGCGAGACCGCCGCAGAATGACGGGGAGGCCTTTACGCTCTCGATGAAGGCGGTGCGCTCGTCGCCGGTCTGTGACAGGAGCTCGCGGACCCGCGCCAGGGTGCGCCGATCCGGGGGCTCGCGAAAGCGCACCCAGGCGATGTAGCCCGCCATGATCTCGCGGGCCGATGTGTGGAAGTGAAGCGCGCTGGCGTTGGCGCCGTCGGCGGGAGGCGTCGTCAGTCCATCGAGGAGAATCGCGATGTCGCGCACGGCCTCGGCCTCACCGGTGCGGATGAAATCAAGGGGGTTGTGCCGCAGGCCCTTCGTCAGGGGGAGGAAGGCCTCGGGCGCGTTGCGGGCATGGCCGGCGACGACGGCGAAGGGATCGATGAGGATGACGCGCCTTCCGAGCTGCCGGCGGCGCCTGGCGACGATGCAGTAGGTCTCGCCCCTGGGGTCGATGGTGAGTGTCGCCCCGCCGTGGCCGCGATCGTGGGGCGAGAGCAGGTTGAGCGCGATCGTCGCCCCCTTGCCGGTGCGCGGCGGGGCAAGGGTGATCGCCGAGCCCTCCAGGGGCCAGGACATGAGACGTCCGTGCTCCGTCTCGCCGAGGATGAGGCCCCGGTTGGCGAGGAGGGGATCGAGATCTCTCCCGCCCAGCAGGCGAGCCCGGCCGTAGAGGTCCGAATTGGCGCGCCGCCGGCGCCGGCCGGGCGCCAGCAGGCGGGGAAGGGGCTCCAGGGTGACGAGAGCGCCGATGAGGAGCCCGGCCAGGGTGACGAGCGACAGGGCGGTCGCGGTGGAGTCGGGGTGGCTGAGACCACCGATGATGTCACGGGCGAGAAACGCGTCGGCGGCGACGGCAAGGAGGGTGAGACCAGGGAGGGTGGCGGAGTGCCAACACCAGAAGACGGCGAGGACGACCGCGAGCGTGGTGGCGACGACGGCGAGGTGAAGGGGCGGCGCCAGAAGGGCGCTGTCGACGGCGAGAAGCCAGACGACAGCGCCGCCGGGCGCCGTGAGGTGAAGGGCGATGCGGGTCATCGTCCGGCGCCGTGCCCGAGGCGCAGGGCGGAGAGGCGGGAGATGCTGCCGGTGGCAAGCGCCGTCACCCGTCCCGCCCCGTCATCTCCCGAAACCTGCGCCGCACCGATCCACTGCAGGACCACACGGGGCAGGGTGTCGATGAGCCGGAAGGCGCTCATCATCAGCGTCCAGGCGATCACCGTGTAGAGCACCAGCATGGCGAGGAACCCCACCGGGTCGGCGAGGCCCGAGGCCTGGGCGCGCTGCATCTGGGGTACCCAGAGCGCGTTCAGCACCTCCATGGCGGCAAGGAAGACGAAGGTGCCGAGAACGAGCCCGAGCACCATCAGTGGAGGCATCAGCACGATCTGCGGCAGGAACATCCAGCCCTGGCGCGTTGTCGTGGCGACGAGACGCTCCCCCTCCTCGCGGCTGATGTGGAAGGCGGCAAAGATAGTGACCGCGAGGACGGCTTCGACGACGGCGATGAGCCAGGCGAGGATGCCGAAGAGAAACCGGATGAAGGGGATCATGGGAAGGATGTGGGCGAGCGTGACGCCGGCGATCAGCAGCACCCCCAGAAACAGCGTGACGAACCCGTCGGCGACACTCCACACGGCCTCGAAGGTGTCGAGCGCCGGCCCCACCACCGGGACGCTCTCCAGGAGGTTGGAGCCTGCCGAGGCGCCTGTCAGAACGCCGATGGCCGACAGCGCGGCGGCGATGAGTTCGTGGCCGAAGGACGCGAGGTCGACCACAGGGTTGTCGCCGGTCGCCACCATGGTGATATCGAAGCTGATGATATCCAGCAGGTGCGAGACGATCTCGTCAGGGGCGTCACCGGCCGCGGCCGGCGCGTCGCCCGTCGCCGGCGAGGCCAGAAGCGGCGACATCTGCGAGCGCGCCAGCCAGGCCAGCAGGCTTTCCACCGCACCGGCGGCGGCCGGGGACCACCTCTCCAGGTTCTCTGCCGGCAGCGCCACCCGGGGCACGTTGCGCGCCGCCGCCTGAAACCTCCCGGTCTGCCAGGCCAGGGTGTTGAAGGCGCTGCCGGCCCACAGC
Source organism: Alphaproteobacteria bacterium (assembly GCA_965213815.1). Taxonomy (GTDB): domain Bacteria; phylum Pseudomonadota; class Alphaproteobacteria; order SP197; family SP197; genus SP197. The sequence goes on from OZ243917.1 coordinate 757,088, forward strand.
CAGCTTTGCGGACCGTCCCATGACCGCGCCAGGTTCTCCATGGCCGCATCGTGGCGTCGGGCCGCGCGGTCAAGTGCGGCGGCCATATCCGCGCGGTAGTGTTCCGCCAGTCCATGACGGGCGAGCCATGGATTGGCCTCGGGCAGGGGCTGGCCCCAGGCGGGGTCCGAGGCAATGAACCGGCGGGCGAGATCGGCCGCCATCGCCTCGATGACCGGGAGCAGGCGATCGAAGGCGCGGCGGTGGGCATCGGCGAGTTCGGCCACCGCCGCCGATGTCCCGTCGCTTTCCTGGGGCGGCGCCGGCAGGGATCCGGCGAGTGAGCGGTCATTGCCGCCGGTGTGGGTTCCGTAGGCGATGGCGCCGCACAGTTCATCGGGCATGTCGCTGCCGGCACCGGCATAGCGCCGCACGGTTGCGTCGGCGGCAGAATCGGTCTCCACGGTGATCAGCGTGACGCCGCCGGCATTGGCGACATGGCGGCAGGTCTCCGCCACCAGGGCCCGCGCCAGGGCGGCGCGGCGCAGGTGTTCGCCGGCCTCCGGGCGCACCGGGCGCACGGAAGCCAGATCCCGCGTCACCGGCTGCCACACCGCATGGGCGAAGTCGCCTCCCAGCCGTGCCAGGGAAAGCACGATGTGCTGGGCGCCGTTGAGGCCGCCGGGAAGCGGCGCCATCAGGGCCACCGCGGTGACGATGCGCACGATCTGCCAGCCCCCGAACCCCCAGCGTCCCTGGCGGGCCGTGTCCACGGTGCCGGCCACGCACTGGTAGACCAGCAGGGCGCCGGCCAGCACGAGGACGCCGGAATTGTAGACGAAGAGCATGTCGCCAAGGCCCGATGCCACGCCGTCGAGCCTGAGGAACCCGAGGAGACTGCGGGTGGCGTCGTCCTCGGCTGCGAAGAGGCCGGGATCCATGGTCTGGGCGAAGGCCCCGGCGGCCGCGCCGCAGAGCACGAGAACCGTGAGGACCGTCCACGGACCGCCGGACATGCGCGGTGTCACGGGGTTCAGTTGACTCCCGCCTGGGCGCCGCCTGGATTGTCGCGGCGGCGCATGGCTTCCGCCTCCGCGGCGACCAGAACGGCGAGCAGGGCCGACTGGCGTTCCGCCATGCGCCAGCGCTCCCAGTCGACCATGAGACCGATGGCCAGCAGGCTGGCGATCTTGCGCATGAGTCCGCTGGCGGAGTCTTCCTGCAGCGCCAGGAACCACTCGGGATCATCGAAGCGCGAGCTGGCGAGGATCTCCAGCAGTTCGTGACGCGACACCGGTCCGGCCTGCCTCGCGGCCCCTTCCGGCAACACGGCGTCTGCCCAGGCCCCGAGATCGCTCGCCGGGGCCCTGAATGCCCGGGCCCGGGCGAAGACATCGGCGGCCAGGGCGATGCGGGCGTCGGCCGAACGGCCGAGCAGCACCCGCCGGCGTTCGGCCGGCGTGGTGGCCGAGGCGAGTGCCGGCTGATCATGGACGAGAGGGCTGGCAAGGTTGCGCGCGAGTTCCACCGCCGCTTCGAGGGACGTTGCGTCCTGGAAGGTCGCCGTGCCGAAGAGCGTGTCGGCGCGCACGTCGGCGCCGTGCAGGCGATCGTCTCCCCGGCACGCCGCCTGTCCGCTGCGCCGGGCGTTGCACCATGAACCGGTGAGACGGCTGAAGCGCGCCTCGCTGTCAGTGGCCGCGCCTCCCGGATCGAAGAATCGGCGGTCTCCGGCAATGCGCCCGGTTTCGATCAGGGTGGCGGCCTTGAGAGCGTCGACTTCACCCGACCTGGCGCCGGCAAGGCCGGTGGCGCCGGTCACGAGGCGGCATGAGGACCGGGTTGGACGCCTGGCGCGCACCTCCTCGCTCTCCTCGATTTCGCGGGCGATCTGCGCCTGGAAGCGCGTCTGCGCATCGAGGGCCTCGACGATGGCCCGCGTGCTCTGCGCCTGGTAGCCCGCCAGCTGGCCGGTCTGCAGGCGCAAGGCCCGGATAACGGCGCGTTCCATCTCCTCGACCTCGCCGATGACCCGGCTCGCCTCGTGGACGTCGTTGTCGGTCGGATCGCACTTGAGCTTGCTTGTGGTGAAGGCCTGGGCACCGGTGGACCATGCCAGGAGGAGGGCGCCGGCAAACAAGGTGAGGCGTCGCATGTCAGTCCCTCTCGTCGAGGTGGAAGAGACGGGCGGGCAGTCTTCGAGCGAGACCCGCCTCGAAGGCCCGCGCCGCGGCGTCGCACAGGGAGGCGCTGCCGATCCGCAGGATCTTCGCCATCGCGTCGCCGGGGTCGAAGAAGATGTCGAAGGGGCCATAGCCGAAGAGATCGGGTCCGCAGGTGAAGTCGACGATCGAGAGCGGATCGCGCACGCCGGACGCCGGATGGCGGATCAGCGCCACATCGGCCTCGGCGCCGGTGCGGGCACGCAGGGCCAGGGCGTCGCGGACGAGGGGATCGCAGGCCGGATCGCTGGCCAGTGCGCCGCCTGGTGGCGCGGCAAGCGTGGCAGCAATCGCCAGGCAGAAGGTGAGGGACCGTCTGGTCATGAGGGATCAGTCTCCCGAGATGGTTGTGGCGAGGTGATCGATGAGGGAGGCTTCGCTCAGCGGCTCTCCTGATTCCTGGCGCCGGGCGAGTTCCTCGGCGATACGGCGCCGCGCACTGCCCGCAGGGAAGGCCCGGGCGAGGCGCAGGCGGGCTTCGCGGGCGCCGAGACGCGCGGCCACCCGTTCACGCAGCGCGACATCAAGGGGGCTCGTCGAGAGCGCCCAGATCTCCACCGGTCCGGGGGCGTTCACCACGACCTGTTCGAGGCGGCCGCGGGCATCGCTGGCGATAAGGAGCGCCGGTGCGCCGTCGGGTCCGGGACCGGCAAGGGAAGTCCGCACCGCCTTCTCGGTGGTGCGCGAGAGGGAGAAGATCGACCGCAGCGTGGCGATCTCGCGGGTCTTGCCCCCGGCACCCAGTATCCAGAAGCGGTTCGCCAGTTCCGTCAACGCCTCGGTGAAGTCCTCCACCCTCTGGGAGGCGAGCGTCATGGTGACGTTGAGCTTGCGCGCCTCGCGGGCGTCGCGCTCGACCTGGGCCAGAACGGCAGGCGCCCTTGAGACCCGGTGGAATTCGTCGAGACACAGGCGCTTGGGCGTTTCTGCCACGTGGCGCGCCCGCGTGCGGTGCCAGGCCTGCATGGCGGGGCTCAGCCCCTCGGGGAGATCACGGCCGATCCACCAGTGCCGGGTCAGCGCGTGACGCGCCAGGAGGTAGACCGCGGCGGTCTGGCGATCCGCTTCGTCGGAGCCCGACGCCGCCACGTCGGCGAGATCGATGGCAACAAAGCGCGCGTTGCCGATGTCGAAGGCCGTCGGGTGGAAGAGGATAGGCCAGTGATGGGCGAGAGAGGCCAGAATTCGCGTGAAGGCCGCCGTCACCGGCTCGCCGGTGGAGGCCAGCCTGGCGTCGGCCACCAGGGCGGCGACCGCCGGGTGGCGAACCGCCGACACGAGATCGGTCATCAGCGGAACCGCGTAGCGCTGGGCGCGTCCGGCCGCGGTGTATTCTCCCGCCTCGCAGAGCGCGTCGACGACCTCCCACCACAAGGGCTCCGGCGACAGCCGGAGCGCCAGACGCGCCAGGGCCTCGTCGACGAAGGCGTCGCGGCCCCGGGAATAGCGCCGCGGTTCGCCGCCGGCGCTGCGGTCGTCACGCAGCAGGTAGGCTTGTGTGATCGCCGGGGCGATGATCTCGCGTATGCCCTCTGCGAGTCCGGCGGCTCCTGCCGGTGTCGCCATGAGCTCCAGGAGGTTCACCAGGAAGGCGCGTTCCGCAGGCAGCGGCGTGCGGCATCCCAGCTGGGTGTCGAAGGGGTTGATGGCGCTCCGGGGCGTCATGGAGAGCCGGAAGAATCCCGCCTCGTGGCGGCGTTCGGGAGGCAGTGCCTCGCGAATGAGCGACACCAGGCCCGACGACGAGGGGCCGATGTCGATCACCGCGTTCATGGCCAGCGAGTCACGGCCGCCGTGGAGTGTGAAAGCGAGCGCCAGGGAGTTCATGAGCACCGACTTGCCCTGACCGGGGATGCCGTAGACGAGATCGAGACCGTGATCGCCGCCGTCGCTCATGGAGAACGGCAGCATCCTGCCGTCGGGGGACCGGAAGAGGTGGTTGACCCGGCTCGTGGCGAGGATCGCCGGGCGTGACACGGGTAGCAGCGCCAGCACGTCGTCAAGGGGTGCGAGTGCGGGTTCCGCCGTCGCCCCGCAGGCAAACCCGGGGACGGTCCCGGCAAAGGTCTCCAGGGGATCCCCGGTGAGCGGTGTTGCGACCAGCCCGCCCCAGCCCTCGAGAATCTGCTGCAGGCGGCCGCGGCGGCGCGCCAGTTCGGCCTCGTCGGCCGAGCGTGCCGTCCACGTGAGGACCCCGAGGCGCAGACGCACGATGGCCCGTCCCTCGTCACGGGCGGCGGCAAGGAGCTTGAGCGCATTCCTCACCATGAGGCTGTCACTCGAGGAAAAAGCCGTGACGGAGGACGCCAGGCGGCGAATGGCGGCGCTTGAGCCGGCAAATCCGCCGCCCTCGATGAGGAGCGAGAACCGCACCGGCAGGGATGTCTGCGCCAGGCGGGAGATGAGTTCGCCAAAGGGGCGCACCTCGCGGGGGCCGACAACCATGTCGAGCGCCGCATAGCGCCTCTCGCCCATGAGGAGCGCGTTGGCTTGCGAGACGGGTTCACAGACGATGAGCTGATCGGCCAGTGGGGGCGGCAGGGCGCCCTCCTCGCCCGCGCCGGTGTCGCGCGGCATCGAGGGCGAGGCCCCGTGGACCGGTCGCCAGTCCGGATGGTGGCATTCCTCGCCGTTGACGAAGCGGCGGATGATGCGGGCCGCTCCCTCGCCCGACACGCCGGCGACCGCGAGGCCTGCCTCCTCGCAGGCCGACAGGAAGGAGGCCACCATGGCCTCGTGGCGGGGCGCCATGCCGGTGAAGGGAGGAACGGGGCACTGCGCCAGATCCGGCCCGGCGGGCCAGTGCTTCAGGCGCGCCCGGAAACGCCGCCGGTCCCGTGCCGCCTCGTCCGCCGGCAGCACCGACGGGCGGGTCCAGCAGGCGGCAATGACGGTTTCCTCGGCCACGGTTCCCTCAAGGTGGCGCAGGCGTTCGTCGAGGACGTCGCCAAGGTCGAGACCGAGGTCTCTGGCGGCGCGTTCCTGCAGGCCGATCGCCCTTTCCAGGGGCCGCCGGTCGCCTGACCGTTCGAAGACGACGTGGAGGGCGTGGCCGGGCGTGTCGAGCCAGCCGGTCCAGCGCATCGAGGCGATCTCGACGAAGCGGGCGAGTTCCTCGTCCCCCATCAGCGAGCGGCTTCCCTCGATGACAACCAGCGAGACCAGGGATCCGTCACGGGCCAGCAGTGTGCCGGGCTCGCCATCGAGTATGGCCGAGGGCATGAGGAAGCTCTCGAGGGACTTGCGCCGCGCCGTCCAGGCGAGGCCCAGGAGGTCGTCGATGAGTGCGGATGTCATGACTAGTCCAGCAACGGTCGCGTCAGGCCGACCCCCGACGGGGCGCCGAATGTCTCGCCGATGGCGGTGATCACGGCTGGAGCGGCGATGAGGGCGGCCCCGATCAGCAGAGCCACGATCCCCGACCCGATGGTCGTGGCCTGGGGATGGTCGACATGGCGCTTGAGACGCACCAGCCCGACCCCGGCGATGACCACGCCCAGGATATAGAAGGAGATGGAGATGAAGGCCGGGACGCGGTCAAGATCGCTGGCCGCGGCGCTCGCCATTTCTCCGAGACTGAGGGCGTGAGCCTTGACGGGGAGAAGGAAGAGAAGGGGTGGAATGCGCAAATGGTTCATGTCCGTGGTCCTCGGTATTCAGGAGATGTCAAGGATGTGGATGCCCAGCGTCGTCTGCAGGGCGCCGACGAGGGCCGGCATGTGCCAGGCGGCGACACCGCCGGCGAGATGCATGGCGGCCGCGCTCATCCGGGCTCCGGGTACGTTGTCGGCGGCGGCGCGCAGCACGAAGACTCCGCGGATGAAGGCGGCGAGCCCGACGATGGCGACGATGGCGAACACCGCCTCGATGAGCCGGGTGAGGTCCGGGCCGCCGGTGGTGGCGTAGCCCAGCACCCGGCCATGGCGGGCCTCGCCGAAGAAGGTCTCGCCGGCACCGTCGAGCCAGGCCGGAAGGCCGAAGAGAAGAGCCGCGGCGAGGAAGGTGACCGCGGTTCCAGCTGCGGGATGATCGCGTGTCCCGGCGCGCACCAGCCGCAGGACGCCGGCCAGGAAGAGCCCCAGGGCGAGCAGCCGGCAGACGATGGCGACGAGAAGCAGGAGATCCGGCAGCAGATCCGCCACCAGGGCGACGATGGCGCCGCCGACACCGGTTTCCAAGGAACCTCACCTCCGCGCTGCGCCGGCGTGGAGGAAGACCACGGCCAGTTCCGTGTTGCGCGCCAGCGTCACCGTGGCCTCCCGGGGTGTGGTCTCGGCGAGGATGCCGGCGGCGGTCCCGGCAACCCCTGCCAGTCCCTGGTGAAGGGCGCGGCGCGCCGGATCGTCGCGGGACTCCTCGATGATGACGTCGCCGTTGATCGACACACTGGTTTCTGGAACTGCCGATGCGTCGAGCCAGCCCCCGGCGAAGGCCAGGGCGGCGGGCAGCAGGACCCGCTCGAACCAGTGCCGGTCGACCTCGCCGCCGATGGCAAGGCAGGCACAGTCGAGATCGACGCCCCAGGCCTCGACGGCGTGGTCCACGCCGTCGTGGTGAAGACGCCGGATGACGACGAGGAGTCGATCCCCCACCCTCTCGAAGGAACCCGTGGCCATGGCCCCGGCAAGGGGCGCTTCGAGGATCTCGATGACGACCGGCCCGGGTGTATCGGACCTCACCGTGTAGAGAATGCGCCCGTAGAAGGCCGCCCCGGGCTCCACGCCCTCGAGGACCGCCGGCGCGTTCCGGGGCTCCACCGCCTTCTCCTGGGTGGCCGCTGGTGCATAGGCGATGCGGATGATGGCGGGCGGCGCCGTCCACTGGCTGATGAGTGCCTCGACGAGCCCGGACGCGCGTTCGCCTTCGTCCGGGCCATGGCGTTCGTAGGTGGTGACGATGCGTTGCGGCGTGCGCACGTCGAGCGCCGTTTCCACCACCGGCGGCGGTGCGCCAGGAAGCTCGCGGCGGGTCGAGCCGTAGAAGTAAGGAAGGAAGGTCTCGCCCTCGCGTTCGGCCTCCTCGAGCCTTGTGCGCTCGTTGCCGTCCAGCGTTGCGCGGTAGGCGGGATCCGGGTTGTCGTCGGGATCAAGAGTGACATGGGCGTTGTCCGGCAGGTGTTGGGCCGCCGCCACACCCATGACGAACACCAGGAGTGCGGGCAGGACTTTCATTCGAAGACCTCCTCTTCACTGAAGGCGAAACGCACTTCGCGGCCGTCCTGGGAAACCAGGGCAAAGGGAGTCCGGGGCAGGCGCCATGCCCAGCGCCCGTCGGCGCTGCGTTCGGCCGCCCACGGTCCAGGCGAGAGCACCAGGGCCCTGGTAAGAAGCAGGATGTCACCGTCGTCAGACCAGGCGCGGTCGGTGGCGGAGCCGCCGGCAAGACGCAGCCGCGGTGCTCCCGGTGGCGTGATTCCGGCGAGCAGATCGAGGAGGGCCTCGTCTCCGGCGTGGAACGTGCGGGGGCCCACCAGGTGGGAGGGATCGGCGTTGGGACCGCTTGCGGCGATCCTGAGATCGACGTGAAAGTCCACCGTGCCGGATCCGGCAACGAGCGCCAGGGCGAGGGGTTCGGCAAGCCCGGCGAGCTTCACGATGGCGTTGCCGTGGAGGTGACGCTCCACCGGTGAGAGATAGAGGATGTGGGAGGCGCCGCGCGCGACATCACCGGTGCCGTCAGGCACGAACCTGCTGTCGACCAGCACCTCCTCGATGGGCCACGGCTCGCCGGTCACATCGAGGATGCTCAGCGCCGTGGTGTAGCCGTGGGCCAGGTGGACCTCGAGAGCGACTTCGGCCCCTCCCGGTTCGATCCTGATGCGCCGCTGGTGGGAGTCAGGCCTGGCGCCGGGGGCCTCATGGGCCGCAGCCCTGGTTTCCTGGAAGATCCGCCCCAGGGCGGCGATCTGCTCAGGCGTGAAGGGCAGGGCCTCGCGTCCCATGCGCGCCGCCTCGTCGTCGGAGAGCGCATGCTCGTCCCACGGATCCCCGGCCAGGGCCGTGCCGGCCGCCAGGACGACCACCAGGAGGACCAGGCGCATCATGCCGGTGCCCTCGTGGCGATGAGCTGCGCGATGCCGATGCCCCGGGCCCTCTCGGAAAGCGGCACGCGTGTGACGAGGACCCGGGCGACGAGGTCCTGGCTCGCCCGCCGGTCCCCGGCCTGGAAGGTGACGAGCAACGGGAACTCGATGGTCCACGTGACGCGGCCCGCCGCGACGCGGGTGGAGATGATGACGGGCGCTCCCCGGGCGACGGCCGAGGCGACCTGGAGATTGGTCCTCAGGCGTTCCAGGAAGAGGCTTTCCTCGAGACCGCCGACGAAGGCCTCGTAGCCGCGGTCGGTGAAGTGTTCGCGCACCGCGCCAAGGCGCATGCGCCAGTCGTGGTGACCCAGGGTGAAGGCTTCGGTCACGGCCGACACGGTCCAGTTGCGCAAGGCGCCGTCCGACATGATCGGCTCGTCGAGCGGCGTCATCTCGATGATGCGGCCGTCGGGCGTGGCGGCGACGGCGATGTAGACCGTCGAATGCAGATGGATGTAGCCGGCGAAAGCCAGGGTCTCGGCGGCGATGATGACCGTCAGCCACATCGCCAGACGCCGCCAGCCGTGATGCTGGTCACGCTGGAAGGCGAAAAGATTGGCCGCCTGGCTGACGGCCCGCCGACGCTGGCTCATGGCGCGCCCTCGCCCACCCAGGCCACGGGGTCGTCGACGGCCCCCTCATGGGCCGAGCCGTCGGCCCGCACCACCAAAGGCACCGCCCGCCCGCCGAAATGGCCGAAGAGCCGGTTGTTGGCGTCAAGGTCCGCATCATGGGTCCCGTCATGCTCCGTTGCCGCCGCGAACCAGGCTGCGGCCGGATCCTCGGCAGCGATCACCGCCCGGGCCATCTCCACCGAGTTGCCGCCCAGCACCGCCACCGGCACGACATGGAGGACGAGATGTCCCTCGAGAGCCGCCATGGCGAAGCGCGCCACGGTGGTCCGCGACCAGGAACAGGCCGGATCGGCGAAGACGACGACGTCGTCTCCGGCCGTCCCGATCACGAAGGCGGCGTGATCGAGGGCGGCGCCGAAGTCGCCGCCGAGGCGGGCGAGCTGGTCCACCGTGAGAAGGCGCCCGGAGGGGTCGTGAAGCAGGCCGGCGATGGCATGGCCGGTCGCGGTGACATAGAGAGGCCAGCCTGCGCCTTCGGCCGGCTCGACCCAGTAGCCATCGAGACCGGCCACGCGCCCGAGTTCATGGAGAACGGCGCCCGAGGCCCGCAGCCTCTCTGCGACATCGAACGCCGGTACCGTGCCGGGCGTCAGGCAAAGGGCGACGGCGGCGAGGCGGGTCAAGGCGGAAAGGGTCATGGCGTGACTCCGGGGAGACGATGGAGGATGGCAAGAGAGCGGCCGTCGCCGGAGAGTTCGCCCACGGGGGCGTGGGGGAGGTGGGAGAGAGCAAAGAGCAGCGCCGCCACGGCTTCGGGAAATGTGCCGGTGAAGGCGTGATCCTCGTCGATGCGCCAGCGCCGGTCGGTGAGCCAGACGATGTCGACGCCACCCCGTGACCCCCAGCGCTCCATGATGGTGCGCAGCATCTCGCCCCGGGCGACGCGCCAGCTGAAGACCGGTGCGCCCGGGGGCTCCGCTTCGATGGCGTCGCTGTCGAGGCCGGCGGGATAGACGACGATGCGCTCGCCGTCGTGGCGGGCCATCAGTCCGGCATCGGCGAGCAGGTCCTCAAGCGCGACGTGGCCGGGAGCAACGATGCGGGTGGTGTCCACCCGGCGGTCGAACAGGATGTCAATGTCTTCAGGCACGAGACGGGTGAGAGCCGCGGCCAGGGTGAGATCGTCGTGCGCCGCCGCGAAGGTCGGGGGAGACACCGGCGGCAGGTAGTCGAAGGCGGCCTGGCAGGGGTTCAGCCAAAATCCACAAAGGAGCGCGAACGCGACGGCTGCAAGGCGTGCCGTCGCCCGGCCGAGAGCGCGCGCAGGGCGCGCAGCGCGGCCTCGAGGCGATAGCCCCGCGCCTCGGCGAACCGGAAGGCAATGATGCCGATGAGCACCACCGACGTGGTGGCGAGCGAGGGCCAGAAGATCCAGATCACCAGGGCCACCAGGAGCCTCCAGTCGAAGATCCAGAACCGCACGGGCCGGGCACTGTCGCGCCAGGTCAGGTCTTCCATCGCGTCCTCCCGTCATGCGTCGTCCCCGCCAGGGGCTGTGATGCGTCCGGCACGACGCCGGTCGGCCTCGCTGATGAGACCCTCCAGGAAGGCGCGGCGGGCGCTCGTCGCCAGGCCCGTCTGCTGTCGCCTGATTTCTTCGGCGACGAGGCTCGGCCACAGCGCGGGAGGATTCTCGATCAACCGGGCCTTCAGGGCCGCATCGAACACCAGCCATTCCCTCAGGGCCTGGCGGCCGCCGCCGATGCGCGGCACGAGGACCTGGGTCACCACGAGATGGAGCACGTCGATGAGCGCGGTGCCGCGTTCGGACCTCTCTTGCGGGAGGAACTCGGCGACGAGACGGCGGATGGTCGCCGCCACGCCGATGGTGTGGGTCGTCGCGTAGACGGCAATGCCGGTGTCGGCGGCTCTCACCACGGCTTCCACGGTTTCGCGGTCCCGCGCCTCGCCAACGACGACGGCCCGGGGCCGGCGGCGCAGCGATGCCCGCAGGCCGGCGGCAAAGCTCTCGACGTGGCGCGGCACTTCCGAGGATGACATCAGGGCGCCGGGCCGCGCGATGCGGTCGAACACGAACTCGATGGGAGCTTCGTAGGACTGGACCCGGCCCTTGCCTTCCTCGAGGAGATGGCGGACCCCGGCGGCCAGCAGCGTCGACTTGCCGCTGCCGGGAACACCGGTCACGAGCGTCAGTCCGCTGCAGAGTTCAAAGGCGCCGCGGATGGCAGGTTCGATGGCGAGTTCGTCGAACGTCGGCACCGTGTCGGGCAACACCCGCATGGTGAGGTTGATGCCGAAGCCGCCGGCCACCTGGACGGCGGTGAGATTGCAGCGAAAGCGTCGGCGGGCCGATGAGGCGAGGCGCACGGCGTGGGAACAGTCGATCGTCCTCCCGGACCGCAGGAAGCCCTCGGCCGCTGCCCCGAAGATGTGGTGGGCGAGGGCCCCCAGAGCGACTCCGTCGAGGCGGGCGCGGGTGGCATCGAGGAGATGTCCGTCGATCTCCATCATCGCCACCTCACCGGTCTGGAAGGCGATGTCCGAGGCGCCGCGATCGGCGGCCCAGGCAAGAAAGCCGTCGACCCGCTCCACCGGGAACACATGATCGGCCTCTGGCCACGTTGCCGTCATGGCAGCCGCCACAGTTCCGGCACGGCGACGAAGGAGGCCCGTGCGGCGATGGTCACAAGGGATTCATCGATCCGCATGACGTCGCCGCCGCCCGAGACATCGGACCGATGCAGGGCGAGCACTGGTGCGGAGACCATGCGCTGGTGGTTGAGGCGGTGCCACAGGACGAGGCCCTCGAAGAACCCGGTGAGGCGGTCGAGATCATCGAGGAAGATGAGATCGGCGAGATCGGTCCCCTGCTTCCAGCCTTCCTCGAGCCATTCCCGCCACAGGTCCCGTTCCGCCGCATCGCGCGGAAAGAGCACCGCGGCCGGCGCCTCGGCGGCGGTCCAGTGGCGGACCAGGAAGTCGCGCCAGTGGGGAAGGCCCGAGAGAATCTTCTCGGTGGCGACGATCTTCAGGTGACGCCCGGCGCTGGCGGCCTGGTTGTGCGAGCGATCGAGGCGGAAGGCCTGGCGGGTCTCGGCCAGCACCGGGGGTTGCACCAGGAATCCGCCTTCCTCGATCATGAGGTCGCGGAACCGGAAGACCCGGCCCATCTGCGGCGCAAAACGTTCGAGAATGCGGGCGATTTCCCATCCCCGGCGCGACAGTCCCGCCCGGGCGGCATAGCCGAGTGCTGCCGTGCGCATGGCGCTCTGGCGCATGTCGTCGGAGAGCGTGTCGGTGACGCTCCCGGCCGGAGCGATGGCCGCCAGCTCCTCCAGGGTGGGGGGAGCGGCCGCGGCGTCGAGGGCAAGGAGGACCACCAGCAGGGTGACCACGGGCCTCATCAGACGTCGTCTCCCCGTGCCCGCTCGATGCGGATCTCCCGGGCCCGGGCGTCGACCACAAGGCGGGCGGCGTCGCCTGCCTGCAGGCCGGCATCGCGCAGCACCAGAACGAGTGGCGTGCCGTGAGCGTGGACGCTCACCATGTGCGGCGTCACCGGTGGCGGACCGCTTTGCATGAAACGGTAGCCGGCCCGTTCGGCCATGGCGGCGGCCAGGGGCTCGAGGGGCCCGATCCAGTCGACCGTGACCTTCTGCAACAGTTCTTCAGGCACCACGCGGGGAGGCGACGTCATCATCTCTCCCCCGCTGCGGGCATGGGTGAGGGAAAGGAGCGCCCTTTCGGCCCGGGTGGCGGCCTCGACGAGACGCAGCACCGCCGGATCGTCGGCCACCACATCGGCCACGCCTGCTTCGTGGTCGACGGAGGCGCAAGCCGTGGTCATGACCAGAAGCAGGAGGACCATGAAAACCCGGCCCATCACCGGGCCTCCTCGATCACGAGGTGGCGGTTGGCCGCAAAGGCGGTGGCCACGAGGCTCCTGCGTGTGGCGGGATCGGCGAGAAGCGAGTCCACGGCATCGAGAAAGTCGCCGGTGAAGCGGGCGTCCGCTCCCAGGCGGTAGTCGTGTCCGGCTTTCCAGTCGAGTGTCCAGCCGGCCTCGGAGGCCCACGCGTCCAGCACCTGTTGAAGACTGTCATGGCGCGCCCGGTCGACCTCGAAGGCGTCCGGTCTCAGCCTCTCGGGTATCCGCGTGGCGGCCTGCCATTCGCGGTCCCAGTAGCGGTAGAAGACAAGTGTGCCGTCCTGCCATGTCCAGCGGTAACCGCTGGTGACGGCGATGCGGTCGAGGAGGTCGACGAGTCCTCCTTCGTGATCGAGTTCGACGGGTGGCGCGGGATCGAGCACCGCCGCCCCGCCTGGCGAGCGCGCCGGGCGTTCCTCGACGACGACGGTATGGCCGCTGGCGGCGGCAATGCGCGCGGCGGCCTCGTCGATGCCAACGGCCTCGCCATGGCTGAGACTGATGGTGGCGTCGTTGCTTCCGGGCGGGCCCGCCGCGATATCGGGTCCAAGCTGGGTCGCGCGAAGCGTTCCGGTAGGCGTGTCGCCCATCGCGATGCCTGCATGGGTCATGACAAGGACGACGAGGCTGCCGGCGACGAGACCCGGTCCAAGAGGCGCGTAGCCGGCTGCAAGAGGTCGCCGCCGGCGGAACTGCAGCCAGCAGCGATGCACGAGCGCCAGGGGCGCACCGATGACCAGCGCCCAGGCCAGCCCGAGGGGTCCCAGAACCCAGCCCAGACTCCCGAGCAGTCCGGCATCGCCGGCGAGCAGGGGAGGGCGCCGCCCCAGGCTTGAGGCGACGATGACGGGGCCTGCGAAGACGCAGACGCCGAAAAGCGCACCGGCCAGGCCGTCGCTCCAGGCGGTCATGCCGCGGTCGTGGAGCAGGACGCCGGCGCCAACGAGGGCCGCCACGGCTTCCGGCGGAATCTCGAAACGCCGGCAGTCGTGCCAGGCCATGGCGCCAAGGGGGGCTGCAACGATGAGGAGGGTCACGATGTCTGAAGGCGTCACGGTTCGCTCCTGGCGAAGGTTGCGGGAAGATCGCCGCAGCGTCCGGCGAGCGGCGAGGCAAGGCAGATCCCTGCCGGAAGGGTGACGGGTGCGAGCCCCCGCTTGTGGCGCAGGGCATTGAGGTCGATGAGGCTCTCCTGGGTGCGGCGGATGCGGCTGAGGATGAGCACGTCGTCCTCGAGACGTTCCTTGAGCGCCACCGCGGACTCGAGATCGAGAACGTACGGGTCTTGCGCCCCGGCAGGGGCGGCGGCGAAGAGGACAAGAAGGATCAGTCGTGCCCTCAGCATCCCGTGCACCTCCCCACGGTCAGTTCCGAGATCCCCGCCGAGGTGGCGTCAATGGAACCGCTCACCGTCACCTGATGGGCCTCGATTGCCGTGGCGGCGAGGGTGTCTGCAGTGACGGCACCGGCGGCCACACTGGTGGCGGTGAGGGTTCCCACACTGGCCTCACCGGTCACGGCAAGGGCGCCCGGGGTGGCGATGGCGCCAGCGCTGACCGTGCCGCCGATGTCGAAGGTGTCGGCGCTCACCTCGCCTGTTGCCGTGACGGTGTCGGCGCTGATGTCGCCCGTGACGGTGGCGAAGGGGGCGCTCACCTCGCCGGTGAACCGGCCGGCGCCTGCGATCTCGACGAGTTCGCCGACGACGAGGGCGCCCGTGACATCGAGGTCTCCGCCGATCTCCAGGGAGTCCGTGACGGCAAGGGTGCCGGTGGCGATGTCACCGGCATTGGTGATGTCGTGACCGGCCATGTCGAGATCGGTCTCCATGCGGTTGATTTCCGGGAACCCCGGGACCGCGACGCGCCACAGCTGGTCGCCGAAGATGTCGTGGCGATCGAGCCTGAGATGGGCGGCGAGAGCCGTGGGCGCCGGCGCCCCCTGAAAGGCCCCCTGGAAGGCGGCGACATCGACATCGATTGTCGGACCGTTGAGCCGGGTGTCGCCGGGAGCCACGGTGCCGAGGTGCCCGACGGCGCTGGCGGTGGAGGCGGCGGCGCGCCAGGGCCAGCCCTCATCGCCGGCCGCCACGACCTGGGTGACGACGACCTCGACCGTGTCGGCGCCGTCGGACCAGATGAGGATGCGGCGGTCCCGTCCCATGGCGTCGGCGGCCGGTATGCCCGCCGGCAGCTCTCCGGTGGCCTGCAGGTCCGCCAGGGCGACCTCCTGGAATCCCGGGTTCACGAGGAATGCGGCGAAGCGGTCGGTCACATGGTGATGGGCCGCCCGGGCGATGAGCGCAATGCCGGCCGCCGCCCGGCGTTCGCGCATGTCGGCAAGATGGCGTTCGCCAAGGGCGAACAGTCCAAGCGCCATGACGCCGATGAGCCCCAGGGCGAGCAGGCTCCCGAAAAGCGTCAGTCCGCGCCGCCGCGTCAGCATCCGCTGCACCTGTCGACGGCAAGGGTGCCGGTGACGTCGAGGTCCGGACCGAAGAGACGTCCTGTATCCAGTGCCGGAGCCCGTAGGGTCCGGCCGTCGAAGGTTCCGGCCGCCGCATCCTTCCAGGCGGCGTCACCTCTCACCGTGACGCCGGCGCCGGAGATCAGGGTCTGGGCGGTAACGCCATCGGCCTCAAGGGAGGCTCCCAGCAGGCTCGTGACGGCACCGGCGCTGGCTGCTCCGAGAGCGCCGCGCGCGGCCAGAGCCCCCACCGAGAGATCGGTGTCGATGACGAGGCGCGTCGCCTCGAAGCCGGCGGTGGCGAGGCGGACGCCATCGAGGCTGGCGGCGCCCAAGGATCCGGTCACACGTGTCGATCCGGCCTCGGCGGAGCCCGAGCTCGTGACCGCGCGGGACCGGATCCTGAGAGCATCGCCGATGGCGAAGGATCCGGCATCGAGGCTTTCTTCCATGCGATTGAGCCATGGCCGGCCCGGCTGGGCCCGGCGATGGAGAATGCCGTTCCTCCAGCGCAGGCCGGCATCCGCGGTGAGGTAGAGCGCACGGGGCGCCAGGGATGTGCCCAGCGCGGTCTCGATAGCGGCCTGATGGCGGGCCATGGGGCCTGACGAGATCCCCGCCTCCTCGAGGCGGGAAAGGCCGCCTTCGAGGGCGCCCACACGGACCTGGCGCACCGCTTCGCCTCCCCGGGGCGTGAAGACGGCAAAGGCCATGGCGACGCCGTTGCCGTCATCGATGAGGCCGAGACGGATCCGCCTGTCGGGTTTGAGGCCCGGAGGTGCGGCGACATCCCGCGGGAGAAGCTCACCGGAGAGCCGGGGCCATGTGCCCTCCTGAACGGTCCGATGGGCCGCCAGGAACCAGGCGGCAAGGAGCCGCCCTGCCGCCTCGTCGCGTTCGGCAATCGCCGTCGCCACCCGTTCGCGGTGGTGATGCGCCAGGAAGGCGAAGGCAAGCGTCATGAGGAGGAGGACGCCGAAGACCTCGGCGGAACCCCTGAAGCGGCGGAACATCGGGTGCGCCCCGGTCTATTCGAAGGTGAAGGTGACGTCGTTGTCGGCGCCGTTGGCGCATCCCGCCGTCACGGCTGCCGAGGTCAGCGGGCTGGCGAGCGCGGCGCCGTTGATCGCCACCTGCCAGAGGCCCGACGTGCCACCGCCCTGTCCGACATAGGGATCGAGCAGGGAGGCGCAGGCGGCATTCTGGAGGTCCTCGAAGAGGATGTTGAACCGGGCGCCGGCGCCGGTCACCTGGACGGCGGCGCCGAAAGGGTGGCGGACGCTGACGGCCACCGGAATGGCCGTGCCGTGGTCGTCCGTGCCGCCGCCGGACGTCATGCGTGCCGAGGCGGGGATGGCGCCCCTCACGTCAAGGGCCGGCACGAGGGAGCCGGTGGGGTAGGCGGATTCACCGAGATAGATCTGCTGCACGGAGACCTGCAGACGGGTGAGCAGCGCCTGGGCGTCGTTGCGGTCCTGGGTCTCCTGGGCGGTGTTGTAGAGGGTCACCGCACCGATGACGGCGGCGGCAAAGAGTGTCAGGCCCATGAGGACGCCGAAGAGCGTGAGGCCCCGGTGCCGGCGGCGGCCGCCCGCAACGATGAGAGAGCGAGAAGAAGGGAGGGAATGGTCAGGAATCATGGATGTCCTCAGGTTGGTGAAAGGCCTAGAAGCTGCCGCGGCCGACACGCCCTGCGGCGTCCATGACGGCAAAGAGAGACTGGATACCGCCCCCGGCGATGAGCGTGGCGAGGATCAGGAGAAGGGCGTTGAGCAGGGCGGTGCGCGCCTTCAGCAGGGCCTCCGAACGGCGCGTCCAGCGGTCGACGAAGCAGCCGAGTCGCGATTCCCACTCGGGAATGCCGTCGAGGGCTGCCACCACCGGGGCGAGCGACGGATCGGGAAACCCGTGGCCGGCCGCGATCATGCTGGCTCCCAGGCCATGGCCCTTCGTCATGAGATCCTGGATGGCGCTGATGCGGTGGCGCGTGTAGGGCGAGGCCCGGCGCTTGAGATCGTCAAAGGTGCGGCTGTTGAGGTCGACTCCGGCCTTCAGGTACTCGAGCAGCACGAAGAGAAAGGCCGAGCCGACCACGGTGCGGTAAAGGGAGAAGGGGGCCACGGAATCAAGAAGCGGGCGCAAGGGCCCCGTCCACGTCACCATGATGGCAGCGACGCCGCCGGCGAGAGCAGCAAGGCCAAGGCAGAACACCAGCGGCCAGCGGAAGAGCAGCAGGGAGGCGTCGCGGAAGAGCGTGGCGACGGGGGGCCATTCGTCGGCGGGAACGAGGTCACCCAGGACCGGCATGAAATAGCCCCCCGCCCCCCAGAGCATGATGGCCAGGGTGGCAAACAACAGGGCCGGCATGGCGAGGGCGGCACGGACCGCGGTCATCTGGCGGTCCTGCAGGTCGGCCACCCGGGCAGCGCCGTCGAAGAGATGGCGCGCATCGACGCGGCCGTAGGCCCCGAGGATCATCGCTTCCGAGGAGGGCACCCAGTGGGTCACCTCGTCGGCAAAGCGCCCGTTCTGCAGCGCCCGCTGCCAGGCGCCCACCATGCGGGCCTCGATGTGCCGGCCCTGATCGCTCGCCACGGTGACGGCGATGGCGAGCGCGCGTTCCAGGGAAAAGCCGCTGGCGAGCAGATCGGCCGCGGTCGCATAGATGTCGACACGCGCCTTGCGGCTGACGGCAAACCGCAGCGCGCTCACGATGCGGCCTCCCCGTCGCCCGCACCCTTGGCCAGGGCATCAAAGGGATCGACCGCGCCGGCCGCCATCAGAGCGCGGATCCTGGCGCCGATCGGCACACCTCCCAGATCGTCCCGCCAGTGGTTCCATGCGCCAATAGGATCGTGATCGGCCACCTTCGAGAGATAGGCCTGGTCGGGCAGGATGAACTCGGCCACCACCTTCTGGCCGGCATAGCCGGTCCAGGCGCGCCCGGCGATATCCGGGACATCCGGCGCAAGGCAGGTGCTGCAGCCGGTACGGTTGCGGAACCGCAAACGCCCCGCCCCGCCCATGGCGCGGGCAAGCCAGGACGGCACGTCACGGCCTTCCGGAGCGTCGAGCGCACAGTCGGGGCAGAGCTGCGGCACCAGGGTCTGCTTCATGAGGAGGCGGATGTTGCCGGGCTTCACCAGGGCCGGCGCCGGCACGCCCATGTCGAGAAGGCGAAAGAGGATGGCGTTGGCGGTAGCGACGTGAATGGTCGTCCACACCTGATGGCCGGTATCGACGACGTTCAGGACCTGGCGGGCGGCATCGGCATCGCGGATTTCCGAGACCATGCCCGAGGCCGGGTGGACGCGGCAGAAGTGCATGAGGGCGCGCCGGTAGTGGGCGGCCCGCTCCTCCCCGGAGCCCGAGGTCGGCACGGCGATCTGGATGGCGCCTGGAATGCGGTATTCGACGGGGTCCTCGAGCGTCACCACGTTGAGTTCGCCCCGGTGCTCGGCGAGCTGCAGGGCGAGGTTGACGGCAAGCGTGGTCGACTTGCCGTCGCCGGTGCTGCCGCCAAGGAAGACGGCGCCGTGGCGCGCCATGCGGATCCGGGTGAAGATCGCCGCCTCGTCTTCGGAAAACCCGAGGTCCTCCAGGGTCATGCCGCCATCGAGGCGTTCGCGGTAGAAGAGGCGGCAGTACATGTGATCGCTGTCGGGATCGTGGGGACCGCGCTGGCAGCGCAGTCCGCTCACGGAAGCCGGCAGCGGCACGGCGCCGCCCGAGCGGATCGAGAATCCCTGGAACTCTCCCCTCTGGTAGGAGGTCTGGGCCGACCCGTCGACCTTGCTGTGGAAGAGGAAGCCCATGATCTGCCGGCCCTCGTCGGCGCACAGAGGGTGGCCGAGTTCCAGCTTGGCGTCGTTGATGATGGCCCACACCCGGCACACCACCCCGTCGTGGGCGAAGACGACATCCGATGCCCGCGCCGCCGCGGCCTCGGCCAGAATGCTCCCCAGACGCCCCGTCAGGGCCCCCTGATGAGACCCTGCCTCACGCCCGTCCGCCCACACCGCCGCCACGTCCTGCAACGTTCCGGCCCGCCGCGACAGCGCCTGCGGGATTTTCTGGCGCTGCTGCAGCCGTTCGATTTCACTGCCGAGCTCGCGGTCGTTCTCGTAGCCCCGGGCGATCAGGCAGCGCCCGTCCGCCCACACCGCCGCGATCTGCTTCAGCCGCTCGTGCCCCGCCATGAAGGGCACAGGCGCCCCGTCGCCCGGTTCCTGGCGAAACAGGCTGCTGATGAGAGAAGCAGAAGCCGACATGCCGGAACATATGAGGAACGCTCCCACTCAGGACAAGCGCCGGCGATATCCCTTTTCCTCAAGCCTCCGAGTCCAGGGGATCACTCCCGTGTGCGACGTGCCTGCCGAACGCATGCGCTCGGCGACCTCCTCCGTCGTCCGGATCAGTGCTTTCACCAGGCCCTCATCGACGTCGGCCGCACCATCCCATTCGGCGAGGTTTCGCTTCCGGTGCGCCTGATCGAGCACACGCCTCTTCTCGACTGTCAGCGTGTGTTGCAGACACTGGAACACCAGGTAACGGCGATATCCCGCGATCCGCAATGCCGCGAGGGACAGTGCGTGAGCCTCGGCCACGATCGCGTCCACTCCCGGTGCAAAGAGAAGGCAGATCTCTCCTGCCTCTCTAATGTGTGCGGCGGCAACCTCGCTGGTGAGCCGGGTTCCGGGCATGGTGGCGGTCTCTCTGGACGCGAGCGGGCCAGGTTCGCCGCCTCACTCTACTGCGCGTTTCGGCGCTGTGGTATCCCGCGCCCAGGCGCAGATTGTCCGAAGCCGTGGGCATGCTGCCCGACGGCGAATTAAGAGAGTAATCGTTGAAGCGTTTCCGCCCCTTCGCGGGCCAGCGCAATCTGACGGCGGTCATTTCCCTGACTGCCAGTCCTGGCTCGATGCGGTCATCAACGAGGCCCAGTCGTCGGGCGGATTTCCCCGCATGAGCATCCTGGCGAAGACCGTGCACGGATCGTTTCTGCTCCCCGAGGAGCGCAGCGTGGATTGGTCATTGACCCACGCGTAGACGATCACTTTCGCTCTGGCGTCATAGCGGAAGAACAATCGAAACCGTCTGCCGATCCTGGCGCGCCGCCAATGGCGGTAGCGCGGGCCGAGCGTCTTGCCCTGGCGGTACTCGTCCCGGGATGGATCCTGCGGGATGACTTCCAGCATCAGCCGGCTCAATGCCTGGAACAGCTTGACGTTCGCATTGGATCCAATCCCCGTCGGACCGCATCGTGGAGCTTGCGCAGTTGGTCGATGAGGCAATCGTGGAACAGCAGCGTCCATCCGTGGCGCTGCATCAGAGGTCCACGTCGCCGTCGATGTCCTCGTCTGGTCCCGGTTCACGCCCGGCATGTTCGAGCATGTCTCGTGCCAGATCGTCGGGGATCGCCCGAACATGCCGCCCGGCCTGGATGTCGCCGGCGAGTACATCGAGAAACGCAGCGATGGCCGGGTCTTCATGCTCGGTGTCGGCACGGCTGACGACGATCTGTCCACCCTCGTGCAGTTCGAACGCCACCTTGGCGCCGACATCGAACCCCAGCGCCTGACGGACCGTCTTGGGCAGGGTGATCTGGCCCTTCGCGGTCAACGTGGCGACTTCGTGGATGATCGACATGATCGGCGCTCCTTCTGTGCCCACGGCGGTAAGAAACATTCCTTACGTTGTCAGCGCCATGCGGAGGTTGTGTCGGTGACCAGGACACCTGGCCTTGGAAATTCGTGCTATGCCGATATCGGCATAGCCCGCGATTCGCAATGCCGCCAGGGACAGTGGGCGTTGCAGGCCAGGTCGGACCGGGGGTCGAGGCTGAGGCTGCTGTTCCTGGCGTCCGAGAAGCCGTGCGGTCCCGGAATGGTTCAGACCGGCGATTTCGCCGGGTGTCACAACCCGTTCTCACAAGATTGTCGAGGTGCTCTCAGCACCATCGAGGTGACCCATCAGAACGGAGTGTGGCGCGTCGAGTACCCGCATCACAAATCCGGTCCGATCCGCACGCCGCCGCCGGAATTCGTCTTGTGTATAGAGTGTCGGACTCACGCGACGACCGAGCAGCTCCTCGGCCGGCACCAAAGCACCATAGACCTCCTCCAGCATCAGCGCGTCAGAAACCAGCAGCAGATCGATGTCGCTCGCCGCCGTGTCGGTCCGCCGGGCAACCGATCCGAAGAGCACGGCCAGCGACAGCTTGTCGGCCAGCGGTGCGAGCGCATCACTGATGGACGTTTCAACGCCCACCGTCTTGCGCACGATGCTGCACATTTCATCGAAGAGAGGCGAATCGGGGTTCGCCCTCAAGTACTTGCGGTTGCCGACCCGGGAGACGGCGACCAGACCGCTCCTGGCAAGTCTGGCGAGTTCGCGCTGTACCGCACCCCGTCCGCAGTGCGCGAGAGCGATGATCTCGGTCACGAAGAATTCGCGGTCCGGTTGCCCGAACAACAGGGCCAACACCCGTTGCTGCGACGACGTGAACAGGGCATCCGCGAGCGCCCCGCCGGTGACATTCATGGACGTGCCTGTACCCATATTGGGGAGTACAATACCCGAACCGGGTATCTCGGTACATGTGCCAGTGCAGGATCCGGCCGCACGTGACCTGCGGTTGTGGCACATGATGTGGCGATGACCGGCCCGAGTCACAGCGGATCCTGATTGACAGCAGTGTGGTTTGCCGCACCCGCGCAGGATGCCTTGGCCCTTCAGAGTTCTCCGGTGACGACGCGGGCCTGAGGAACGCCTCGAGGAGGATGGCGTGATGTCCCCGGGATGCCCGCGATGCGCACACCCGCGACCGCCGTGTGGCGGATCGGCAAGCGTGTCGATCCCGGCGCGGGCGGCTACCGCACCCAGGACAACGACCGCCATGTTTCAGAGCCTCATCGGCCGCGATCGCGTCTGGTTGCAGGTGCCCGGCAGGTCCAGTGGATCACTCGACGGGTGACGGTTCTCTGCGGTGAGTGATGTAGCCCTCGATGAAGTCCATCCGGCCCTCGAGGCGCGAGAGCTGCTGCTCGACGCCCTGCAATCGTTTGTCGAGCGCATTAGTATGGTATGCGCGCCAAGCCCCTCGCCGAGCTTGTGCATGTCCGCGCGCAGCCAGGCAAATACTCATCTCCTCACCGGCTTGCCAAGTGGAGCACTCCTGAGCGGTTGTCGGCGGTGCTCCCATCGTGTGAGAGGACGAGGTGAGAAGCGATCGCCTCAAGCCGCAGGTGTGGTCCAGTCACCCGCCACAGCAGGCCTTGGGAGGAAGTCCGTGGAGTCTTCATCCGGGCGATCTCTCGCAGCACGACATCAAAATGATACTCAAAGTCCGTGGACTCATTTGTGACATAGGATCAGCCTTCGCTTATGGAGAACGCACACTTCGATTGCCAATTACAAAAAGTCGGAAAGACAATCCGACTTCTCAGATCGGCCAAAGGCTACTCCCAAGAGGCTTTCGCGGAAGCCTGTGGCATGGATCGCACCTATATCGGTGGTGTTGAGCGTGGCGAGCGAAATCTTGGCCTAAAGAACCTCCTGAGGATTGCACAGACACTCAGTGTCTCTCCAGCTGATCTCTTAGTAGACATCTCGCTCGATAGTGGAGGCCAGTAATCCTTCGCTTTCCTAATCCCGGATCTTCGACGAGCAATTTCGTAGCGGTCTATGTAGCCGCCTTCGAACGATGCCGCGGTCAGGCGGTCAATCTAGACGATCTTGTGCGGGCCACGGTTGCGGCCAATCTTGCCACCTCGTCGGGCCATATGGGCAAGGAGGCGATCTCGCGCTCGACCAGGAAGGACCGCAGTCGCGATCCACTCTACAACCAATTGAAAATGTATGCAGAGCTCTTTCGATCTCTGGGCTGGCTGCGTTCAACCGAAGCTTCAGCTCTGACATACACCTTCACCCTACTCGGGGAACAGGTAGTCGCTGCGGGGCGGCAATGGCGGCGCCTGCTCGGCGAGACGGTGTTGGGGATCGCCTATCCGAGCCCGGCGCTGGTCAGCCATACCCAGCATGACATCCGCCCTTTTTCCGCAATCTTGCG
This sequence comes from Alphaproteobacteria bacterium, assembly GCA_965213815.1. Lineage (GTDB taxonomy): Bacteria > Pseudomonadota > Alphaproteobacteria > SP197 > SP197 > SP197. The sequence goes on from OZ243917.1 coordinate 780,435, forward strand.
CACTATGCTTGCTTGCAATGATGGGCTATCTCGGGACGAAATGATCGTCGGGCCGTTGAGCGCGACTTCTGATCGTACCCGTGCCGATATCGATGCGCAGTCTGAGACGATTCTGTCGCTGCGTGAAGAACCCGCCGCGACAAGAAAGGCGCTCGAAAATCTGAAGAATGAACTTGGCATCCAAATCAATACGCTGAAGAACTACACGCGGTGGCCTTTAGCGATCATGCGCGATCTCCACTGGACGCAAAAGGATCGGGAGGGTTATCGACGTGGCAACAGGACGTTTGAACTTCACCGCCTCACGCCGCTCGGCAAGGAGCGCGCCCAAGACCTCGAACATTCGGTTGATCTGCGGATCGATCAAGTTGACCTGTTGCCTTTTGACCAGAAACGCGCCCTGTCGCGCCACGCGCATTTTTCCATGCTGGAGCGAGGGGGCTTTGATCTCTCCTCGGTGACGGATCAGTTGCGCCAGGAGGAAGGCGCGTTTCGGGAGGCACTGCGTTCGATGGGAGTGGCGCAAGATCGACCGCTCTTGTTCTCCCCCTTCCAGTCCCTCTCGATCGCGGATTCAAGCGCCATCTTCCCTTCTTCAGGTGCGGCCCTAGCAGGACGCTCGGCTGTAGTTGTGCCAGACAAGACCTACGTCGGACGGGGTCCGCGTGATCACCTCTTCGTCACTCCAGATTTCGTGAGGAACGAGGCCGAGGCTGAAGGATCAGACCTCAACGAGCTGAAAACGGAACTGCATGTCTTTATGGATGCGGGTGGCACGTTGGATGCAGCAGCTCAAGACTTCGCGGAAAGCCATCGCTCCGATACGCAAGCAAAATTCTACCCCTTGGTCACCCATCTTCTGCGACTTTTGGGATTTCGAAGCGATTGCTCGCGACTAGGCGTGAACTATCAGCGATGGGATGCATGTGTCTGGCTGGACGAACTGGCAGTGCCAATCGAGATCAAGTCACCGACGGAAGAGCAGTTTCTGTCCACCAAGGCGGTCCGACAGGCTATCGAAAACAAGGTGATTCTTCTGGCGCGTGGAGGACTTAACACGACGTGGAATGCGACCAGCCTCATTGTTGGCTACCAGATTCCTAACGAGCGCGGGGATCTGTCCACCCTTATCGACGACATCCACATTACCTTCGGCATAAAGATTGGCGTGATCGATCTACGAACTTTGGGGTTGCTGGCAATGCGCGCGGTGAGGGAAGCCATATCGATCGATGCAGTCCAGCTCTCTGGTCTGAAGGGGTTCCTTGATGTCTGATGTTGTTCCCCATAGACGAGTGTTGCGCCGCCAAGGACGGCTGAGGTGGTTTCATTCGGACCCCGTGACGATCCTCTTCACACCCAACCAGAGAGCGGAGATACGGTTTGCCGAAGGCAATCAGGGAAAGGCGACGTGTCTGGGTTGCCATGATGCACCCTGCATGATGCTGACCGACGCGCAACCTGGCCTTAGCGGGACGTTGGCGGAGTTTCCGGGCGACCCCTCCCACGATGTGTGCCCTACCGATGCAATTGCTTGGGATGAGGTTGGGGAAGTCCCGACTATTGATGTGGCAAACTGTATTGGCTGCGGACTCTGCGCCCTGCACTGCCCCTATGGGGCCATCAGCCTGTCACCGGAAGGGGTGGCTTTGGTCGAAGGTAGCGATCCTGACAATGTTACTGATGCCGAAACAGGCGCCGTCCAGCCACACGTCGCAACGCCGCGCCAAGGCAATCTCAGCGGTGTCGAAGTGCCGTTTGCACGTGAGATGCCCAAGGTCACAGGCAAATTGAACGATATTCAGGGCACACGGCTGGCACGAAACATGCTATCGGCATGTGGACTTGCGGCAAGCATGCGGCGCAAGGGTGACACCAATGTCCGCATGGACGGACTGTTGCGTTTTGTCGACGGACAAATCGGGGTAGTCGAACTGGAAACCGGATCGGAAATGCTGGAGCTGCCGCGTGCGTTACTGGAGGACGTTGCTGTACTGCATAACCGTTTCGGCGTTCCGATCGAGGAGATTGTCCCTGTCAGCGTAATTGGAACCCTGCCCAATGTCCGGGGGGAGTACTACCAGGTGATCGACGACATCGCGAAGGTTCTTAATATCAGGCTCCGTACACTCACCATCGGTGTGGTTTGCATGGTGATGTGGCGGTTCAAGATTCTGGATAGACTGAACCGGGACCTCTTCACAACCAAAGCTGGTGCGACAAATTTGCACACGTCACTGGTGCAGCTCATTCCTGACCTTCCAGCGGAGGAGCCTTACCCAGGTGCGTATCGCCCATCTAAATAGGAATTTCGGCCATCTTAGCCTCGTTATCGGCAAGCCGTTCTTCGGCGATGGCCACATAATCTTGATTGAGTTCGAAACCCATATGCCCCCGTCCTTCCATAGCAGCCGCGACGCACTCGCTGCCGCTGCCAACGAAGGGCACCAAAACGGTATCTCCGGGATTTGAGAAATGCCTTATCAGGCGGCGGGAGATCGACAAAGGTTTCTGAGTCGGGTGATCGACCTTTTCATCGCGGAATCGTCGTCCGGCCAGAACAGGGAATGCCCAGACATCTCCAGCCATGCGGCCTTCAGGATGAGGCGTCCAGACTTTGCCGTTCTTGGTGATCTTGTGCCTCAGGCGTTCCTGGCTTTTGTAGGGCTCACGGATCTCGTGAAAGATGTAATCGTTGGTCTTGGAAAACCAGAGTAAAGGTTCGTAGAAGGCGTTCAGTGATCGCTTGCCATAACCTGCAAATCCGTTTTCGTAGTGCCAGATTATCTGACGGCGATAGACATAGCCAATCTCATACATGATGCATTGAATCCAGCATTGGTGGTGATGGATTCCGTATACAAAGATGTTGCCTTGATCAGAGAGCACTCTATGCGCGGCCAACAGCCATTTGCGCGACCATTCCTTCCACTCTGCTCGTTTCTCATCTTCCTTCCAAATTCCGAAGTCCTTTCGCAAATTGTATGGTGGATCGGCGATGATCAGGTTGAAGCGGCTCTCGTCGAGCTGGTTCATACCTTCCACGCAGTCACCGACTCTTATTCGCGTCTCCATCAGCTCTTCTTCGGTTTTTGGACGATGAGAATGAACTGGTTGTGGATGTTCGGAACGTAAGAATAAGGATAACCGTAGGGATAAACCTTCTTGTGCCGTTGATAGAGTACTTTAAGGCCGCGCATTTCTAATCCGATGGTTTCAAGGGAACGGGCCAGATCAGCATGGAACATCACGTAGCGTGACTTGTCTCGAAAGTCACTTACAATTATTGCCATGTATTTGCCCGGCTTAAGGGTGCGGGCACATTCCCCGAATACACCAGTTAGGACTTCAACAAACTCTTCGTAGATCTCGATATTTCCAAGATCGCGAGAATCATCCCCGTAGTCGGTCACAAGCCCATTGGCGAGACGCTCTTGCCTAACCTTGTGGTCCTCCTTCTTGAGGATTGACCAATAGGGAGGAGATGTAACGACAAAATCGATGCTTTCATCGGGAAGTTGGGGTAGAACATCGCGGGCGTCTCCGTGGATAATCTGCTGGTATTCAACAGCGGAGAACATGTCTCCAATCTCCATAGCAAGGCGCTGTTGAGATAACTCGGCGAAATGCGGGTTCAGTTCAACTCCAATACCCTTGCGATGATCTACGGCGCACGCCTTCAGAGTTGAACCAACACCAACGAAGGGGTCCAGTACCGTCTGCCCGCTCTTAGTGAAATAGCGAATTAAGCGGCCGACATCAGTGAACGAAAATGGTGCTGGATGCTGACGCTCAATCTTGGTGTCGGGATGCCCAGCCCCGAGACCTCGCTGATTCCAAACCGAAACGGTCTCGACAATCCACTCCTTCGCTGTGAGTTCGTTGAGTTTGTTGCGCGGGTCAACTGTTCGGCAGCCCTGTTCTTCAGCAATTGCCTTTACGCTGTCATCACCATGGCTATCCGGAAGCTTGAACAAACTGGTCATTTTGTCTCTCCTATTATCGGTGGTTTTGCAAGTGCGCGGGATGTTGGCTGCAGGGCACACTTTTGTGAAACCGCCGATAGATACAATAGGGGTAACTGCTCATCCACGCCTTGCGTTACTGCCGACCCTAACTGACACCCATTGAGCCTTTACTGCTTTGTTCGACCGTGCGACCTAATCAACTGTAACTGATGCTCAAGTCTATCCAAATCTCCCATTAGGGTGGACCATCCAGATTGCCATCGTTTATCCAAGGGCTCACTTGGCTGAACAAGTGTCTTTGTCGTATCTACCAGAACATTGCAAATCTCAGCAAGAACCCGGACATCAGTCGGTGCGTTTGGTGGAACCGGTAGTCGTGCCGGTTTATCCATAGTTGTTACGTTTGAAAGTCTACCTACCACTTGGGCGACAGCTAGCACAAGTCTTCCAAGCCTGGAGCGCGCGACATAGGCCACTTCCTCTTCTCGCGCGACCGAACGAAGCTTAGCCACTTGCTTTAGGCAGTTATCAATCTCTTTCACGTGTTAACTCCTCTACGCTCTCAACAACAACCATTGCCCTCTTGAGCCATTGATGAATTGAGACCTCTTGCAAACAGCATCTCCCAACTCGGTCATCGACATAAAGTCGATAGTCGTATAGACTTGGAAATTCACTTCTGACCACATTTTCAATGTTCCGCGAAGCAACAAAGTTCGACACCGGTTCAAGTCGTCCAAATGATGGACGATTTAGCAACCAGCAACCCAAGATGGCGGAGTGACGAACAACTGTAGCCAAAACGGAAAGCTCATACTCCTCCTGCCCATTGAGGCTTACGGCTTCTGCGATATCCTTGAGAACAACCTTAAATCCTCTTACATCTCGCCGGGCGTGCTGGTAGTCAGCTATTTGTCCCAATAGTTCACTAAGAGCTCCACGATGTGACCTGCTTTCGTATATCGGAACAGCCTCAAGCTTTAGATGTTGCAGAAAAAGAGAACCATATTCTGCCATCAAGCTTATCTCATTCCAACTATAAACGGTTAGAGACGCGCCATTCAGTTCTAAGGGAACGTTAGCTTGCATCTCTTCAATACATTTCGAAGAATCGGATACAACAAGAACATCCAGATCACTACGAGAGTCGACCACACCACGCGCATGAGAGCCGTATAGCCAAACCGCGTACGACGGAGAAGTCATCGGCGAAGGCTCCATCTAAAGACGTACGCAGCCAACAATGCCACCGTTAAGATACCGAGTAGAGATTCTACGCCCGCAAGGAAACGTGTTGCTGAGCCAGCGGCCACTACTCCAGACGTGAACGCCGCGGGCAGCATGTTCTCTAGGCTAAAGCACAACAGATCAATGAGGCTGACAGGCCTTTCGGATGTATGTAAGAGTTGTTGCTTGAACGTATAGAAGAGAATAGGAAAAATTAGAAATGTCAATACCATGAAATTTCTAAGGAGCACCACGACATGCTCACCATAGCCCCAAAGCCAACGATTCATAATACTTAACCCCCATTCAAGGAAGGCTGAGACTCTTGCTATCACGTCGAAATGCTGTTTGTACCACTGCGACTTGCCCAATATTGCCGCCTTTAGATGCTCCTCATGAGCACGGATTTCTGTAATCCGGTAGCGCTTGGCTTCTTTTGTAAGACGCAGACGAGAGGATTGGATCGAGAGGTTGCGTGCTAATTCTTCTCTCAAGTTTGGCTGGCTCGGTAAGTTATACTCCATTTCGGAGTGAGCGATTTGGCAACTGCGAAAGACGGAGAAACGAAAATCGCAATTCTTCAGAGAAATGTAGTTGAAGTTGCAGTCAAGGAACCGGCATCCGACAAAATTGCAGTTGACAAACTCTGCTCGTCGAAAGTAGCAACCTACAAATATGCAGTTAAGGAAGTTGCCGTCAATAATTTTGGCTTCTTTGAAACTAAGGTTCACAAAAGAGCAATGTTGGTACTTTGGAGCGGGAATCTCCCTATTATCGTACCTTCTAGCAGCGAGAGCTTTGTCAGTATCTGTGTAAGGTGGCACAAGCTCACCCAAAGAACGACCAAGGTGATGTTCGGAAGTCATATCCTGATCCATTATAGCATTGAGAGCATCACCCGTAGTAGACACGAAATCAAATCCCCGGCGTTTGTGGATGTTTATGTTAGCCTCTGGCACCAGCAGCCCAATTGCGCCGTCACCGGTCAACCGAAGTCTTGTCCTTCCTCAGCGGAGTAAGCCAAAGACCGAGCGCCGTCAAAACGTTGAGAATAGCGTCAAACTCCGAACTCCGAATACCCGTCACACGAAAGTGACTTGTACACACTTTCGCTGCCAAGCCCAGCCTTGGCCGCTCGGAGATCATGCCCCGTTAACGGGCCACGTAGCCAACCGCCGCAGCAATCACACGGTGATCACCGTCCTCAAAGGCCGCTTCGAGATAGGCAATCACATCATCGGGGGTCTCCAGATACTCCAAGGGATTCCATGGCCGCGTCTTGGTCAACGCAGGCGCAGCACCTTCTCTTGATTCAGTCATCGGTCCCCTTCCTTCACCAGTTCATGTGCAAGATCGCAGGCCTTCTTGATGTCTTGTCGCCGCCAGGCAATAGCACCGCCGTTCCCTCATCAGCAAGATGGCAATACACGGGATAGCTTGGCGCGAATCGAGGAGGTTCTTCGCGAACGTTGGCATCACGACATCTGGGATGCCGGGGAGTGGCTGGGGCGAGTCTATCAAGGCTGGGGCTCAACGACTTCGCCGTTCCGGGATCGAGCTGGTGACTCAGGACGTTCCGCCGCCGGCTGCAACGCTTGTGGATGCGGATGCTGCGCCGGCGAAGCCAGCGAGACCGCTTCAACTGGAATCGTCTGGAGCGCATGGCCGACATCTTGTGGACGCGCGCCACCATCCGACACGCTGGCCGGACCTACGGTTCGCCGTCAAACACCCGAGGCAGGAGCCGGATGGATTAACGTCCAAGTCCGGATCTGTGCGGGGGTGCCGGGTAACCGGTTCCTGCCGTGACTGGGGGAAGGGGCTCGGCAATGACCCTTTCTGCCCGATCCTCCGGGAAATGTAGTCGTGCGCTTTGTGCGGTGATCCTAGGTCGCCAGCTCCGTGCCCTCGCATAGGTGCTCCAGGTAGTTCCGAAAAACCAGCGCCCGATTCTTCTTCCGCTCGCCGAGTGCGGAAAGAACCCCCGCCCCCTCGAGCACGCGCAGTGCCTTGGCGGCCGCGGGCCTCGAACAGTCGAGTAGCGCCACCACACGGTTGACTGTCACGACCGGATGTTGCGGCAACCGTTCGTAGAGGCGCAGGCTGAGGACCGTGGCATCGTTTCGGGCGTGCAACTGTTTTCGGTTTTCCTCGACGATGACGTGCAAGTGCCGGGCGGTGGCTATGGCCTCGTCAGCTACTACCTCGACGCCTTCCAGAAAGTACCCGAGCCAGCCCTCCCAGTCGCCGTCGGTCCTTATCGCATCGAGTCGGCCATAGTACTCCTGGCGGTGCATCTTCAGAAAGAGGCTGAGGTAGAGAAGCGGTCGAGACAGCAGGCCCCAGTGTCGCAGGAGCAGCGCGATCAGCAGCCGGCCGAGCCGGCCGTTACCGTCGAGGTAGGGATGCAGTGTCTCGAACTGAGCGTGGAGCAATCCGACTCGAATGAGCGGCGGCAGGTCGCTCGCGTCGTGGATTGCGTGCTCCAGGTCGCTCAGGAGACTCCCGAGCAGATGCGGTGGGGGCGGCACGAAGTTGGCGTTGCCGGGTCGCGTGCCTCCGACCCAGTTCTGGGAGCGCCTCACCTCCCCTGGCAGTTTCTGCGCCCCACGAGTGCCGGCGAGCAATCGCCGGTGGGTTTCGCACAAGAGCCGCGTGGACAGGGGGAGTCCGGACTCACTTTTCAACTCCTCCCACGCGTAGTTGATGGCATCGAGGTAACCACACACCTCTTCGACGTCGGCGTTGACCGGAGCTTCCCCGGAGGCCTCGACTTCGAGGAGGTCCATCAACGTAGCCTGCGTGCCTTCAATCTGCGCCGAGAGAACGGCCTCCTTGCGAACGAACGCGTACACGAACCAGTCCACCGACGGTACGAGGTCCCCGGCGAACTCGAGACGGCGCAACTGCTCCTCGGCCCTCAAACGCAGCGGGGTCAAGTCGCCCCCCAGGTCCAGTGGTGGGCCGGCGGGAGGCAGCGCATAGGGGACGAAGGCACGTACCACTTCGCCTGCAGCCACGCTCTCCTCGTACTCTCCGGTTTTCCGTTTCATTGTCGGCCCCACGGGAAGCGGTCACTTCCCTGCGTTGGCACAAAATAATCGATCGCTTCTTGTCAGGCAAGAAAAGAAGCGATCGCTACTTTTACCCAACGTCGATCCCCGGCACTCTGCGTGGCGAGCCAGATGGTGGTGCTGTGAGGAAGGTGCAGAGCCAAAATGACACGACACAACACACGAGTACGCGTTCGGTGAGGCTGGAACGTGAAGGGGGATTGGTAGGGTTCCCGTCGGCACTCGAATTCTGATCCGGAGGCTCCCGCCGTGGCGATCGTCAAGCTCGGCGGCAGGGTGTTCTGGGACAGCGAATTGCCGGGGTTCGGCATTTGGGTCCATGCGACGGGCCGCAAGATCTTCGTCCCGCCTGCTGCTCACGGGCTGCCGCCGGAACGAGATCCTGACGTTGCGCTGGGAGGATAACGACCGCGCAGCGGGCGAACTCGATGTAGTGCTTGAATGGTGGAAGGAGGAGAAAGCGAAGCGCCGGGGTCCGGTGCCGCGGGACAGGATCGAACAGGAGGTCTGCAAGCACGCGCCTACGCACGGGCAACTTGAACCCTACCGCCAAGTCGCGGTTAGGAGGCCGCAACAGGGACTGGCAAGGATACCGTGAAGAGCGGCAGGATAAGGAAACCGCCATCGAAGCGCATTTTCCTGCTGCTACTGTCAGGCAACGATCGGATAGTGTTCGGAAAAGGAGAAAAGCATGAACAGGCAGTTGACCGCGATCATCGAGTGCGAGGGCGACGGATATGTTGCTCTGTGCCCCGAAGTCGATGTTGCCAGCCAAGGGGACACCGAGGCCGAGGCACGCGACAACCTTGCGGAGGCGCTGACCCTGTTCTTCGAGACCGCCGGCGCCGAAGAAGTCGGCAGGCGTCTGCGTGACGAAGTCTATGTGACCCATGTCGAGGTTGCCATTGGCCAGGCTTCGCGTGCTTTCGGGTCGAGAGGTTTGTCGTATTCTTGGGCCATAGTCGATCCGAAGTTCCGAGATGCCCCCATGAGGCCGCACGTCTCCTGGGTTCCCAGCTGTCGACATCGGTGCGTCCGGAAAGTCTGCCGATGGTGTTGAACGCCAAGCCGCTGACTTCGATCTGCCCGCGCGCAATCGGGTTGAAGGGCGGGTCTGCCGAACGTATGGTCGGCGACATGAGCAAACATGGGCACGAACCCGGGCCACCGCCCGATATCCCGGGGCGCCCGCAAGACTGGCGCGATCAGATCAAGGCGGACCTGGCGGCCCAGGTCGAGGCCGGCGGAACGCTTTACGGCGTCCGTTCGGACGGTGCCTATATCGCACGGACCAAGGAAGGGGACCGGGTGCTCAGTCCGCCCGAGCGGAAGTCCGCCTGACCCGATCTGCGTCCGAGCCCATTGCGACTCTCTTCGTCGTTGCCGGTCCCAACGGGTGCGGCAAGTCCAGTCTGACGCGCACGACCTGGTTTTGGGACGTTGACGTCATCGACCCCGATGCCATGGCGGGTAGCATGACTGCCGGACAGGCGGCGCGCGAAGCGCTGAGCCGACGACGGGTAGCGCTCAGCCGGAGAAGGACGCATCTGGTGGAGACCACGCTTGCCGGTTCCGGCATTCTCAACCACATGACGGCCGCGAGGCGGGCAGACTACCTGGTCGTCCTGCACTATGTGTCCGTTGGTTCCCCGCACCAGGCGCTCGACCGCATCCGCAACCGGGTCGCGTTCGGCGGCCACGATGTCCCGGAAGCCGACGTCCGGCGACGGTTTGCGCGCTCGCACGCCAATATCCTCCGCGGCGATCGCGCAGGCTGATCTGATCCCGACCGGCCGCACCTGGAGGTTGCGATCTTCGGGGACGGGACCCGGTGGATCACCAGGGATGTACCAGGCTGGGCGGAAGCGGCTCTCGGCAAGGCCGAGCGGTCGTACCGTCGATGACACAGGCGCGCATCTGCGAGGGAGTTGCGGGAACATCCCGCTTGCAAGGAACAGGAACGTCCACTACCTCAAGGGGGGTGTTGACGTGGGGGAAGGTCGATGAGACTGGCCCTATCGATTCTTGTTGCGGGTGTCGTGAGCGGGGCTGCGGTGGCGGACGAGGGCACCGTCAGGTTTCTGAGGACCTATGTCCAGGATTACACCACCATTGAGCATGCGGGAGTGCGGGTGACCGGCGGCACCCTCGATGGCGTGGTCACCATCATCGATGCCAGTGACGGTCCCTTTGTTCCCGGAGCGCACGCCCGCGTGACCTGCGTCGTCACGTCGAAGGCTTCCGCAGAGGACTTCACGCTGGACTCCCCCTGCACCGCCCGGGATGCTTCGGGCGATGAGTGGTACACGATTTCTCGACGCGGCAGCGGCGATATCGAGACCGGGGGTGCGGGTGGCATGGAGCTTGCCGGCGGCACGGGCCGTTTTGCCGGCGTCACCGGTTCCTGCAGCTATGATGTCAGCTATCTCGACGACAGCTGGGTTGCCGTGCTGGCGACGTGCAACTGGAAAGGATGACGACCATGACGGATGAAGTGCTGTGCGGGATCGACGGCAAGGTCGCCACGGTGACCATCAACCGGGCATCCAAGATGAATTCCATCAACCCGCCCTTCATGAAGGAACTCTCCGGCACCTTCCGTGAACTCGACGACAATCCGGATGTGTCGGTCATCATCCTGACCGGCGCCGGACCGCACTTCGGGGCGGGATATGATCTGAAATATGCCTGGGGCGAAACCTATGGCCGGGGCCCGATGGGGGCCCGCAGGATGCTCAAGGACTGCGCCGACTTCGAGTTCGGACCCTGGGACTGCTCGAAACCGGTCATTGCCATGGTGCGGGGATACTGCCTTGCCGGGTCGTGTGAGCTCGCCATGATGTGCTGCATCACCTATGCCAGCGACAACGCGATGTTCGGCGAACCCGAGATTCGCTTCTCGACGGCTCCGCCGGCGGTCATCATGCCCTGGATCATCGGTCTCAAGAGGACCCGCGAACTCCTCTACACCGGCGACATGATCACCGCCGCCGAGGCCCGCGATTTCGGCATGGTGAACAAGGTGTTTCCCGATGACCGCCTCGCCGAGGAGACCATGCGCTACGCCCGCCGGGCTTCCGCCATCTCCCTTGAGGGCCTGCAGACCACCAAGGCCTCGATCAACCAGGGCGCCGAGATTGCCGGGCTGAGGAGTGCCATCACGTACGGAGTCGAGGTCGGCGGCATCCTCGATTCGGCCGAGACCGAGCAGTACAGGCAATTCGAGGCGGTGAAGAAGGAAAAGGGGCTGAGTGCGGCCATCAGGTGGCGGGAAAGCCAGTTCGAGTAGGCGCCCCTATTCGGGAACCGTCCGGGGATCCACGCCCCACAGTGTTTCCATCGCCATCCAGCCCTTCGTGCCGGCGACGGTGACCTGACACCAGCCGCCCTCGCAGGGTCCGAGCTTGGCGATGACGCCGGGTTCCGCCCGGAAGACGGGAGGGCTTGCGGCATCAGGACGGTCGTGGGCGGTGGCCATCGCCGTCCCGGCAACGATCACGGTGCGCGTGCCCGTCAGCATCACCCGGTGAATCCAGCCCTCCTCCCCGTCGATGTCGCGGACAAGGCGCCAGACGTCCTTCTCGTCGGTGATCTGGATCGGCATGTCCTTGCGGACGTAGACCCACTTGACCGGAAAGTCCTTGCCCGGTCCGAGGCGCATGTAGACCTCGTCGGCCTTGAGCGAGGCGAACCGCGGCAACGCCGCCGGATCGTCAGCCGCCAGGGTAGCGCAAAGAGCGAGGCACAAGAGCGCGAACAACCCACCGCGTTGCCTGTCGGCACGGTATCTGGTAGGGAACGCGACCACAGGAACCCTGCGGTTCCCGGTCGTCAAGGCAGTGAAGAAGCGCATGGCCCGACCCAGAAAACCCGTTGTCATTGTAACAAGGAAGCTCCCCGACGTCATCGAGACGCGCATGATGGAGCTGTTCGACACCCGGCTCAATGACGATGATCATCCGATGCCGCGCGAGGAATTGGTCGAGGCGGTCAGAACGGCCGACATTCTCGTGCCGACGCTCACCGACCGGATCGACAAGGGAATTCTGGCACAGGCCGGAGAGTCCCTGAGACTGATTGCCAATTTCGGCACCGGTGTCGATCACATCGACCTTGCCGCGGCCCGCGAACGGGGCATCACCGTCACCAACACGCCGGGTGTGCTGACCGAAGACACCGCCGACATGACCCTGGCCCTCATCCTCGATGTGATTCGCCGTGTGAGCCAGGGGGAGCGGCTGATCCGCAACGGCATGTGGTCGGGATGGAGTCCTACCCACATGCTCGGCCACCGCCTCTGGGGCAAGCGGCTTGGCATCGTCGGCATGGGACGAATCGGCTCGGCGGTGGCGCGGCGCGCCAGGGGATTCGGCCTGTCGATCCACTACCACAACCGGCGGCGGCTGCCGGACTATGCCGAACAGGAACTCGAGGCGACCTGGTGGGAGAGTCTCGACCAGATGCTGGCCCGCATGGACATCGTCTCCGTCAACTGTCCCCACACGCCTGCGACGTTCCATCTTTTGTCGGCGCGACGCCTCAAGCTGCTCAAGCCCTCGTCCGTCATCGTCAACACCTCGCGCGGCGAGGTCATCGACGAACAGGCGCTGATCCGCATGCTGAAGGCCAGTCAGATCGCCGGGGCCGGTCTCGATGTCTTCGAGCACGAGCCGGCGGTGAGCCCGATGCTGGTGGCTCTCGAGAATGTGGTGCTGTTGCCGCACATGGGTTCGGCGACGATCGAGGGCCGGATCGACATGGGCGAGAAGGTTCTCATCAACATCAAGACCTTCGCCGACGGCCACAAGCCGCCCGACCGCGTCATCGACACGCTCCTGTAGGCGTCATGTTCCAGGTTGCCGGAAACGGTCCGGAAACTGGTTGACGAGATGACGGGCGTAGCTCACCGGCTCGCCTGATGGTGGTGCGACGAGCGTATCGAAGTCGGGCTCGACGAAGATCCCCATGGAACACCGGTCGGCCTCCTGCCCGCCCAGAACCTGGTGCGGCGTGGCCCGCAGACAGTGCTGGCTCGGCGCCTCCATGAGATCCCCGCAATGAACCGACAGCCCGTCGGCAACAACGGGCACATCGCGCCACATCCCGTCGGGTCCCTGCATCTGCAGGCCACCGATGCTGTCCTGCCAGATGATCGAAAGGACTCCGGTATCAACATGGCAGTCCGTGATGACGGCGGGGCCCTCGCCGGTTCCCTGAACGTTGCCATGAAGCAGGCGCAGGGTGGCATTGCGTCCCCTGGCCGGCGCCACCATGACGTCCTCATCCAGGCCAAGCCCCCGGGAGGCCGCCGCAAGCAGGGTGACGCCGACATCACGCAGGTCGCCCAGCATGGCGAGGGTCGCCTCGCGCCAGCCTCGCCATGGCTCGTCTTCCGGCCAGTTGTTGGGTTCGCGGAAGGATTCGGCACCCGGCACGTCGGGCGATGTCATCGGCGGTTCGGGACCGACATCAAGGGTTTCCCGCCTCGCCCACGACTCGTTTTGCGTCATGGGGTAGTAGCCCCGGTAGATGTTCGGGTTCCCGGGCCGGAAGCGGCTGACGGCGCACGATTCCTTCGCCTCGTTTGCCATACGGAAGAAGTCGCAGATCCTGGAAGCCTGGTGGTCGATTCCCGGCGAGGCGCCGCGGGCGACAAAGCTGCCATGGGTCTCGAGGGCATGGGCGATGGCGCGGTCCGTGCGTCCGTCGAGAGCGGCGACATCGATGACGGAGGTGCATTCGGGCGTCAGGCGGTTCATGGGCCCCTCCCACTCGCTGAATTCAGAAACTGACCATCTCGCCGTGGTCGATGGCATGGATGAACGTCACGAGCCCTGCCACCTCGATCGTGGTGTCGTCGCGCAGGGCGTCTGCGTCCCATCCCGTGGCGCGCAGGCCACTTTCACACACGATGAACGACACATCGAGCGTACGGCATGCCTCCAGCAGGGTTTCGATATCGGCCACGCCCCGTGCCTTCATGTCGTCGTCGCGCGCGGCGCCGTCGAGGCGCCGCCACCCCTGGGAACGCAGGAGGAGCGGAACCGCATCCATGGTGACGAAGAAGACGACCCGGCGATCAATGGCGGCGGCAGCGGCGGCTGTCATCAGCGCAACGTGAACGCGCGCGTACTCGCCCGACAGGACGATGAGTCCAAGTGGGGCCTTCACGTCAACGGGCGACCTGCCGGTCGGGGTCAAACCAGGTCTCCGTGCGGCCATCGACATGCATGCCGTCGTCGCCGTAGTAGCGTCTCTGGTTCGCGGCGACGGGCCGTGGCGGGTCCGCCTTGAGCCACAGGCGCAGAAGGAGACGTTTGCTGTCGTCCTGCGGCCAGTCCTCGAAGGCGGTGCGGGAATGGAGCACCGTATAGTTGTTGATGAAGGAGGCCCAGCCCGGGCGCAGGTGGAAGCGGAACTGCATCGAGTCGCGTTCGATCACCTCGCAGAAGACCTCGAGAGCCTCGTTCTGGCGCGCATCGAGGGGAATGCCGGTCTCCTCGGCAGCCATGCGGATGAACTCGCGCAGGAAGATACAGGACAGGCGCCCCTCCTCGTAACCGAAGACAGGAACGCGGTAGTCGGTTACCGGCCCCTGGCCGGGGGGTTGTTCGCCGAACCAGTGGTAGTGAAACCCGGCAAAAAGCGGTTCCAGGAGATCGGGCCGCGACCCAGCGATTTCGTTGTAGACGGCAACCGAACTGACCAGCCGACTCTCGCCCCCTGACATCGCCTCGCGAAGGCACAGGAGGCTGACGATGTCGTCCGAATCCGTGTGGAGGTTGAGTTCCTTGGCGCTGCGGTATCCGCGTTCCCGCTTGCCGGATTTCGACACGTCGGTCACGTAACCGAGCCGGTCGCCCATCGGACTCTGCGAGACCCCTCGCCCGAAACTGCTGCCGAAGGCCCAGTAGGCCATGCCCAGTTCGTCATGGCTCATCTCGTCGAGCGGCCAGCCGCGCACCAGAACAAGACCGCGCCCTTCCATCAGTTCATGACGCAACGCCCGAAGATCTGCTGAGATCTCCGGCATGGCCGTGTCCTCATCGGTGAGTTCCTGAAGAGAATGCCCGCAGTTCCGGGCCCGGCGGATGACGCCCCACAGCGCATCCCGGTGCCGGTCCTCGAGATCGAAGGAGACATCGTCGGGGCTGGGGAAATCGCTTCCCTTCCATGCGGAAGGATGATCGATGATGGCAGTGTGCACGTCGTTCAATCTCCGGCCTCGCCTTCCTGGGCCAGTATGCGTCCACGGTCGGGCGAATTCCAGCACCGGGCCCCTGTCATGATGGCTGCCAGCGGGGGTGCGTCGCCGACCGCTCAGGCTACAATCAGCGGCGGGACTGCATGGCGGCGGCCCGGCAAGGGGCGGTGTCCCGCCTGCGGGCATGGCGTGGGGGTGATCTTGAGGCTGTTCGCGACATCGATGTTCTTGGCGGTCACGGTCTTCGCTGCCTCTTCCTCCGCCCAGACGATCCTGGTTCTCGACAGCTGGCGGGACGACGACCGGTCTGTCTGGCAGGAAACGATCGCGCCTGCCTTCGAGGCCGCCCATCCATCAATTCGTCTCGAGTTCCGGGCGTCGGCGCCCACCGACTACGACACGGCCCTGAACGGCCGCCTCGCGGCGGGTACGGCCGGAGATCTGATCACCTGCCGGCCGTTCGATGCGTCCCTGGCGCTCTACGAGGCCGGACACCTTGCCGACCTCGGTGATCTGGCGGGCCTGACCCATTTTTCGCGCGCCGCAAGGTCCGCCTGGCAGACCGATGACGCCTCGGTCACGTTCTGCGTGCCAGTGGCGTCGGTAATCCACGGCTTCCTCTACAACCGGGACGCGTTTCGCAGGATCGGTCTGGAGGTGCCCGGCACCGAAGAGGAATTCTTCGCGGTTCTCGAACGACTCCGCGAGGATGACACTCTGGTTCCCATGGCGCTCGGGCTCCGCGACCGGTGGGAAGCTGCGACCATGGGCTACAACAACATCGGGCCGGCATACTGGAAGGGCGAGGAGGGCCGCCTGGCCCTGGTCGCGGGCCACCAGAAGCTGACTGATGAACCCTGGGTTGCGCCGCTGCGAACCCTGGCCCGGTGGGGCCGCTATCTGGGCGAGGGATACAAGACGAGGAGTTACCGGGAAAGCCAGGAGCTGTTCGCTGGCGGAGGTGCGGCGATCTATCCTTCAGGGAGTTGGGAGATTGCGGGATTCAGCGCCCGGGCCGGATTCGCGATTGGCGCGTTCCGGCCACCCGTGCTGCAGGCGGGCGACACGTGTCATGTTTCCGACCACATGGATATGGGCATCGGGTTGAACGCGGCGAGCCCGAACGGCGCTGCGGCGCGCATTTTCCTCGACTGGGTGGCGTCGGCCGAGTTCGCCTCGCTCCTTGCCAACGCGCTGCCCGGGTTCTTCCCGCTGGCAGACCACGCGGTGGAACCGGCCAATCCCCTGGCGCGAACGTTCCTTTCCTGGCGGCGCGAGTGCCGCCCGACCATTCGCTTCGCATCAAGGTTCCTGTCGCGGGGTACGCCCGATCTGGAGCACGATGCATGGGATGCGGCGGTCGCCGCCATTTCGGGCGCGGCAACTGCAGAGGAACTCGGAGCCCGGCTGCAGACGGGACTGGCAGCCTGGTACGCACCGCAGCGGTGAACCCCTGTTGCGGGGACGCAACCCCCGGCCGAAGAACCCTCCCGAGCGCCGATGCTCGCTCGCCCTGCGCGAGGATGGCGCTCGGACTTCGCGACCGGTGGGAAGCTGCGACCATGGGCTACAGCAACGTCGGACCGACAGAAGCTAACTGATGAGCCTCGGGTTGCACCGCTGCGAACCCTGGCCCGGTGGGGTCCCTGGCTGGGCGAGGGTTACAAGACGAGGAGTGACCGGGAGAGCCAGGAGCTGTTCGCTGGCGGTGGCACGGCAATCTATCCTTCAGGGAGCCGGGAGATCGCGGAATTCATGGCCGGGGCCAGGTTCGCGATTGGCGCGTTCCGGCCACCCGCGCCGTATCTGCGATCACAGGGACATGGGCATCGGGCTGAACACAGAATCGTGTTCACTGCGTTGCTGTGCCCGGATGGGGGCCTCGATGAATTCCCGCGATCGAATCCACAGGCGGCCCGCTTGACGCCTTCTGCGATAATCCCTACATTGTCGGGACAAGATAAAAGGATGACGCGGTGTTGAATTTTGGCGATGTCGAAACGCCTTCGCGCGAGAAGGCGACGGACCATATCGAGATGCGGGTGAGGCCGAGCGACAAGGAACGGATTTCGCGGGCCGCCGAGCTGTCGGGCGTCAAGCTCACGACGTTCGTCAGGGCGTCGGCCGCCCGGGAAGCCGAGCGCGTCCTGCGCGAGCATCAAACCACGGCGCTTTCGGAGCGCGACCGGCGGATGCTGCTGGAGGCGCTCGATAATCCGGCGGCTCCGACATCGGCGGCCCGGAACGCGGTGCGCAACTACCGCTCCCGGATCGTCAATGCAGGGTGACCGCGACCGTCCTGCCGATCCCGGAATTGTCATCGAGCCGTTCGATCCCGGCCGGCATGACCGATCGGGCTTTGCCTGCGGAACGGATCGTCTCGACAACCTTCTGCGGTTCAGCGCCAGAAAGCAGCAGAAGGACGACTTCACGAGGGTATTCGTTGCGGTCGCCGAAGGATCGCCCAGGGTGCTCGGCTACTATGCGCTGAATGCGCATGCGGTCGCCGCAGATAACCTTGGACGGGACCGGCCCCGCCGGGTGCCCAGTACCGGCAGCATTCCGGCGCTGTATCTCTCCATGATCGCCGTGGACAGAAGCTGGCAAGGCGGGGGCCTCGGATCGGACCTCGCCATCGACGCGCTCGGCCGCGCCCAGAGTGTGGCCGGTGAAATCGGCCTCAAGCTGGTCATACTGGACGTGATCGACGATGGCGGGAACGAGGCCTTCGAGCGCCGCATGGCTTTCTACCGGCGCCTCGGCTTCCGGAGCTTTCAGGACCGTCCGGAACGCATGTTCATAGCCATGGACACGATCCGGGCCATGTTCAGTGAGGGATAGCCGATAACGGGATCCGTGCCGCGCAACCCGTGCTGGCAGACGCCCGAAGGGGAAGCAGCGCGAACCTTCTGCGGCGGCATCGAGCGCCTTGATGTACACAGCATCCGATCGCAGTACCGCGTCCGCATCCTCCGCCGGATCGAGGACCGCGGCCGCATCACCGCGGCGGAATGAGCGACCGCGACTACTACTATGAGCAAGCACGGCATAGCTCAGTCCAGCGAGCCATTCGAGAGCGGCGCCTTCCACCTCGCTTTCGGCGATCCCGATCATCAGGCTGCCACGCTGCACGTTCCCGGTACAAACCTCGCGCGCTCGCGAAGGAACATGTCACAGAAGCTCATGCAGCGCAGGCCGCGACCGACAAGGTCGTTCGGAATCCTGATTTTCCGGTCCCTGACGCGGCTCATTCGGCCTCTCCCGTCCAATCGAACTGCGCTCCCAACGCTCGAAGCATGAGGAACGTGTTTCGTCGTGGGACTTTGAACGCATCGCAGACATCCGGCAGTTTCACGTCCCTTCTGGACGCCGGAGCAGGCTGCTCGTTCGTCACAACGGTTGCACCGCGCACCTGCGCGCAGGCTACGAGCCAGCCATCGGCACCTGTCGCGAATTTCGCCTTTGCATGGTCGAAGTAGTTTGGGTGGCGTTGAACCCACATCATGATGTCCGATAGACACGCGCCAACTCATCGGTGTCCACCGGCAGGAAGAATTCCTCCGGGACATCGTTCTTCACCCACTGGAACAGATCCTCATCGCTACGGCCGACGAGCAGCTCGTTTCGCACTCTGTCAACGCTGAATACCCGGCCCTCACCGTGATAATGCAGCAAGCTCTTCCAAAACCCGGGGCATAGATCGAACGCGTAGTACAGATTCTTCGCGGTGATGAGGATGTCGGAGTCCACAAGATATGTCGTCCGATCCGCCATCAGGAGAGCTGGATGTTCAGTCTGTCGGCGTAGTCCTGGAACGTTCCGCCCCGGAGGCCTGTCAGTTCATAGGCTTCCCTGAAGCCTATTTCGCCCCCTAACGCCGCTCCCATCACATGGGTCGCGAATAGCTTGCCGACGCGCGCATTCTGGTTGTTGTAGAAATCGCCTCCGCACGGTGTCGCACCGCCCCGGTGTTCCCGGTCGATATAGCGCTCGTAGAATTCGAAGAAGTCGCTGCGCTCGATGAGATTGAGATCCATGGCTCTGCGGGCGGCGACCACCGGGCTCACCTTGAACGACCGGGCAAGTGCCTCGAACCGACGCTGTTCCCGCCTGACCTGTATCCAGCGCTCGCGCAGTTCGCGCGATGGCACGAGGAATTCCGCCGCTGCCCGGTTGCACCAGTCTTCCACTTTCGTGCCGCCGGGAAGCAGGTTCTCGAAACCCGAAAGCCCCCCTTCGCCGAGCCAGATGTGCGCCAGCTCGTGAGCCAGGGTGAACATCTGGGCGGACTTCGCATCTGCGCCGTTCACGAAAACCAGGGGCGCGTAGCGATCCGCAAGCGCGAAGCCGCGAAACTCCGCCACGCTCAGTCGACGGTGCGTATTGTTGCCGACGATGCCGTTGATCACCGCCATCACACCGAGCCGTTCGATCATGCGGCGCAGCTCATTCACGGCATCCTGCCAACTGCGCACTCCCGCCGCCCAGCCCTCGTCCAGGTCGAGAGTGCGCCGCATCTCGAGACCCACCGCGCCGGGGTTGTCCGAAAGACGGGCGCTTGCCGCGAAGTCCAACGGCTCTGCCTCGTTCTCCATGAGGTGCTCACGCAGCCACACCTGCCGCCGCTGCATGGCGTAGAGCGTTTCGATCAGATCCGGGCTCGCGCTGGTCCTTGCCGTGTCCGCAACGGTGCGGAAGTCAGCGATCGGGAGGCTCGCGGAGAAACAGGTAGCCGACAAGGCACATGGACGGCGCGGGCGAACGCTTCCAGTTGCTTCAGGGTGGGCTGGATGTCGCCACTCTCCCATTCGGGCAGCTTCCTGAACTTTGTCGCCAGGTCTTCCTGCGCAACTCCGGCGCGCTCGCGCGCCCAGCGGAGAAGTTCGCGATTGACAGCGACGCGGGTCATGGACGCTCCCCTGCCAAACTCGCCAAAGCGGCCATCAGGACCTGGAAGCACATATCACTCAGAAAGCCGATCACGTCCAGGAACGTCGTCTTGCCGGAGGCATTTGGGCCGACGAGTACATGAAACGGCTTCAATGGTCGCGAAACATACCGAAGGCAGCGGAAGTTCAACGCTTCCGCCAGGTGGATCATGCCTCAAACTCGGTGCGCGGGAGGCTCAACCATGAGAGATTTCCATTCGGGAACTACACCCTCAGCAGGTATGGTTTTCTCCCGCCTGGAACCATGACACAACCGGCGGTTGGTTCAATTGACAGAGACCTTGGCCGTTGGCATGCCTGAGTGGCTCATTGTGGCCTGGCCGCCCAACGGCGGCGCGTGCATTTCATTGAATTCGGCGTCGGACTGCAACGCCAGCCACACTGCACCAACATAACGATCATTCCTGGCGCCGGATTGATACGTCGGGGTGAAGTCCTCGTTGTGGAAGCAGTCATTGTCGGATGCCTCACAGTCCCACTCCATGGAGATGTCATACACCGTAGTGCTGACCTTCTTGATTTCTTCGGTAACTGTTCCCATGCCGTACCTGCGGTCAGTGTGGCCCGGGACATCGTCGTTCGTATTGTCTGTGTAAAAGTCGTGCCAACTGACTCCGCCTACCGGTTCGGAGAAAGTCACCCGCCACGTCACTTTCTGGGTGCTCCCGCCTGCCGGTGCGCTCACAGCGCAGATATAAGGCTCGTAAGATTTCTGATCCGCTGCATCCAGAGGGCAACTGCTGGCTCCTGCTTCACCGGCAAGGCCAAGCAGGGCCACCCCCACCCACAAGACGGCAATCGTCGGGTATCGTGTGATGTTGTTCATGATCTCGATGCCCCTACCGATATTCTGACCGTCCCGAGTATTGCATGGCGTGAGGCTCGTGCAAAACCCTGCGGAATCGACCGCACCGACCGTCATTGGTGATCTGCAGGACAGGCGTGGCACCCGCGATGCGGTGCACCAAACAGCGGGAACAAGAATGAACATCGATGCCGTCGAGGTGACGATGTGGGGGTCATGGAGGTGGCTCAGATCGTCGGACGCATGTGCCAGTCCCGGATATCGTGGCGCAAGAGGGTGTACGGCCCTGTTGGCGGCCCGGTACGCACCGCAGCGGTGAGCCTCCGGAAGCCTTGGCACCGACTATGGCAAGGTCACCATTCATTCTCGCAGGGCGAAATGGCGACAGCCGACTGCCTGTTGAACCCTCGATTCTGGATTGACCTGCGAAGAGGTGAACTCCGGAGAAGTCGAGCAGCGCAAGGCATGCGGTCCTCATTGCCAGGGGGTCGCGTGTGGAGCGTCTGCCGGATCGATTGGCAACCGGAAACGAGGTCTGGCAGGGCCTGCTCGATGCTGCCCGCTGTCACCGGTACCTTGTCCTTCTGGCTGAAGGATGAATGTGAGCCGGGATGTCGTTCACGTTCCGGGCGTGACCATCTCGGCGGTACTGGAGGCCTCGTTACCGGGCATGGTCGGGCGCCATGCATTGACGGCGTGATCAGGACGCACCGGCATCGACGCCGTGGCATGCCGGTAGTACGCTTGAGAGATCGGAGTCGGCTTGGTCCGGAACGGCCATGCCTTCCAAGGGCAATCTTTGTCGTGGATAACGCTATGACGGTACCCTGGCCGGCAGGCGGCATACGCATCGGCATCGACATCGGCGGGACCTTTACCGACGTGGTGCTCGATGGGGACGGAGTGCGCCATGCCACCAAGACCCTGACGACGGCAGCGCCCGCCGAGGGGTTCATGACCGGTCTTCGCCAGGTGATGGAGGCGGCAGGTGCCGTCGCCGGGGATGTCGGTCTCGTCCTTCACGGCACGACCCTGGCGACCAACGCGCTCATCGAGCGCAAGGGGGCCGTGACAGCGCTCTTCGTCACCGAAGGCCACCGGGATTCCCTGGAGATCGCCTACGAGAACCGTTTCGATCAGTACGACATCCTGGCCGACCGCTCCCGTCCCCTGGTGCCGCGCCGCCTGAGGCTCCCGGTGGCCGAACGCATCAACGCCAGGGGCGAGGTCCTCATGGAGCTCGACGAGAAGGCCGTCGCGGCGTGGATCGACCGCCTGGGCGAGCTCGGTGTCCAAAGCGTCGCCGTCGGCCTGCTTCACGCTTATGCCAATCCGTGCCACGAACGGCGCATCGCCGCCATGATCGGCGAACGGCTGCCCGGTATGGCCGTCTCGCTTTCCAGCGATGTCTGCCCCGAAATCAGGGAGTACGAACGCCAGACCACCACCGTGGCCAACGCCTACATCAAGCCGGTCATGGCCACCTACCTCGCCGAAGTGGAACACGCTCTCGAAGCGGCGGGATTCACCTGTCCGTGTCTCCTCATGACCTCGGGAGGCAGCCTTGTCACCATCGCGACGGCACGGGCGTACCCGGTGCGGCTCATCGAATCGGGTCCTGCGGGAGGGGCGATCCTGGCCGGTCACATCGCCCGCACCATGGGGGATGACAAGGTCGTCAGCTTCGACATGGGGGGGACCACGGCCAAGATCTGCCTGCTCGATGACGGCGTCCCGCTGCTCGGTCGCCATTTCGAGGTCGACCGGGCCCATCGCTTCATGAAGGGAAGCGGCATTCCGCTCAAGATCCCCGTCGTCGAGATGGTCGAGATCGGCGCCGGCGGTGGATCCATCGCTTCCGTCGACCAGCTCTCCAGGATCCATGTGGGCCCGCAGAGCGCCGGGGCCGAACCCGGGCCGGCATGCTATGGCAGGGGTGGCGCCGATCCCGCGGTCACCGATGCCAACCTGACCCTGGGCCGCCTCGATGCGGCAGACTTTGCCGGAGGCGCCTTCGATCTCGATCCGCAGGCGGCGGCCGACGCGATCCAGGCAGGCGTCGGCAAGGCGCTGTCGCAGAATGCCGTCGAGGCGGCGCTGGGCATTGTCGAGATCGTCGATGAGAACATGGCCGCGGCGGCCCGTGTGCACGCGA
Source organism: Alphaproteobacteria bacterium (assembly GCA_965213815.1). Lineage (GTDB taxonomy): Bacteria > Pseudomonadota > Alphaproteobacteria > SP197 > SP197 > SP197. The sequence goes on from OZ243917.1 coordinate 803,817, forward strand.
TCGAACGCGGCAAGGAGATCGAGGACCGCACCATGATCGCCTTCGGCGGAGCAGCACCCGTGCATGCCCTGCGCGTCGCCGAGAAACTGGGTATCCGCAAGGTCGTCGTTCCTCTCGATGCCGGTGTCGGATCGGCCGTCGGGCTGCTGCTGGCTCCGGTCGCCTACGAGGTGGTGCGCAGCCACTACCAGCGCCTTTCCCGTTTCGATGCCTCCATCCTCAACACGCTCTTTGCCGCCATGAGCCAGGAGGCGCGCGACGTGGTGGGACAGGGTGCGCCGGGGGAGGCGGTGAATGAGCGGCGCCACGCCTTTGCCCGCTATGTCGGACAGGGCCACGAAATCCGCATTGATCTCCCCGACCGCACACTCGACAGCGGGGACGCGACGTGGATCGCCGAGGCTTTCGAGGACGCCTATCGACAGCAGTTCGGCAGAACGGTTCCGGGTCTCGAGGTCGAAGTGCTGACCTGGTCGCTGACCGCCGTGGCGGGCAGGCCCCAATCTTCCGCCGGCCGGCCGGCGCCGGCGCCGGTCTCGCAAGCTGGCGCGAGGATGTTCCGGGGAATCGTCTTTCCCGGCCATGACGAGGCGATGAGGACCGCCGTTCTCCCCCGTCATGCGCTGAATCCGGAAGAGGCGGTAAGCGGTCCTGCGGCGATCGTCGAAACCCAGACCACGACCATTGTCTCGCCCGGCTGGCAGGGCTGCGTCGATGAAGAGGGGCATCTCGTCTTCGAGCATGGCCGGGAGGTCACGCAGCACCTGGTGGCGGGCCTGCGGCATCAGGTGCTGTGGGACCGGCTCATTGCCGCTGTCGAGGAACAGGCGCAGGCGATCATCCGCACGGCTTTTTCGACGACCGTGCGTGAAGCCGGCGATCTCTCTGCCGGTATCTTCGATCTGAAGGGTCGCATGCTTGCCCAGGCGGTGACCGGCACCCCCGGACACGTCAACGCGATGCCCGCGGCGGTCGGATTCTTCCTCGAGAGGTATCCTGTCTCCTCCATGAAGGAGGGTGACGTCTTTGTGACCAATGATCCCTGGCACGGCACCGGGCACCTCTTCGACTTCACGGTCGTGACACCGTGTTTTCGCAACGGCGCCGTGGTCGGACTCTTTGCCTCGACGGTGCATGTGGTCGACATCGGAGGACCGGGCTTCGGTCCCGACTCGGGCCAGGTGTACGAGGAGGGTCTGTGCATTCCGATCATGCGCCTCTTCGATGGCGGCGAGGCCAACGAGAGCGTGTTCTCGATCATCCGGGCCAACGTGAGGGAACCGGTCCAGGTTGTCGGCGACCTCTATTCGCTTGCCACCAGCAACGACGTCGGTTGCCGGCGCCTGAGGGAGTTGATGGACGAGTTCTCCCTCAACGGACTCGAGGAAATCGCCGATCACATCATCGCGACGTCGAGGAACGCCATGCTGGAGATCATCGGCGCGCTGCCGCATGGAACCTGGAGCCATGCCATGACGGTCGACGGCTACGACGACCCGGTGGACCTCAGGGCCTCCCTGACGGTGTCGCGGGACGGTATCGAGATCGACTTTGCCGGAACGTCACCCATGTCGCCGTGGGGCATCAACGTGCCCATCACCTACACCCAGGCCTATGCCACGTTCGGTGTGCGGTCCATCGTCGGCCGCGACGTTCCCAACAACTCGGGATCGCTCGCAACGGTCAGGGTGACCGCGCCTCTGGGCTGCATCCTCAATGCACCGCGACCGGCGGCCGTGACCGTGCGCCACGTCATCGGCCAGATGCTGCCCGATGTGGTTCTGGGCTGCCTCGGTCAGGCCTTGCCCGGACAGGTTCCGGCGGAGGGAAGTTCAAGCCTGTGGAACCCCTCCCTCATCGGCGGTCACGGCGCCACCGGAAGCCACGACTACGGTGACGCCACGCCGTTCTCCGTGACCGTCTTCCACTCCGGGGGCACCGGCGCCAGGCCCGGCAAGGATGGCCTGTCGGCGACGGCGTTCCCTTCGGGGGTGAGAAACACGCCGGTCGAGATCACCGAGTCCATCGCGCCCGTCATCTTCACCCGCAAGGAATTGCGCGAGGCCTCCGGCGGTGAGGGCCGGTACCGCGGCGGGGACGGACAGGTCATCGAGGTGGAGCACGCTGAAGGCGCTCCCTTTGCGGTCCTGGCCCTGTTCGACCGTATCGATCATCCCGCCCGCGGCCGCGATGGCGGCGGCGACGGTGCGCCCGGGGCAATCCGTCTTGCCAGCGGACCGATTCTCAAGGGCAAGGGCAAGCAGATCGTGCCCGCAGGCGAGCGGCTCATTCTCGAGCTTCCGGGAGGTGGCGGCATGGGAGAGGCCGGGCACGAGGAGACCGATGCCGCCAGCTGATTGCAGCGGGGTGCGCCTGCCACGGGACATCCGGCGTATCGGTGCCTGCGTCTCCTTCCATGCCGCCGGTGAGGCTGACCGCGAGGCGGCTGTTGCCGGGTCCGTCAGGATGACCTATCGCGACCTCGACCGATCGGTGCGGCGCTGGGCGAAAGCCTTTATCGCCGCCGGAGTGGAACCCGGTGACAGGGTGGCCATGTTGGCGCCCGCATCGACGGAATGGCTGGCGGTCATGCTTGCGGTCACCGATATCGGAGCCATCTGGACAGGATTCCATCCGCGCTACCGCTTGCCGGAATTCCGCCATGTCATGGCGCTGACCGGGCCGAAGGTCCTTGTCGCCTTTCGTTACATCCACGAAAGGGACTACGCCGCGGAGCTCCGCGCACTGCGGACCGGGACGCCAGCGCCTGTCGACACGGTGATGATCGATGAGCCGCTCGACGATGCCACCATGGCCGGGACCTTCCTTGAGGCGGGCGCCGGCATCAGCGACCGGGACCTCGACCGTCGCCGGGAGGCCGTGACGATCGACGATACAGCGGTCCTCATCTTCACGTCCGGCACCACGGGTCGACCCAGGGCAGCCATGGTCCGCCACCGGGCGCTCCTCGTTGGCGCCAGAGTCGAGAACGAGCACTGGCCCATGACGCGGCCCCGCCTTCTTCACATGATGCCGGTCAATCACATCGCCGGAATCGGCATGACAGCCGCTTTTGCCCTGTGGACGGGCGGAACCCTCGTCTTCCAGTCCAGGTTTGATGCCGGCGACCTGCTGCGTCTGATCGAGGAGGAACGGATCGATCACGTCCTGGGCTCGCCGGTCCAGTTTCACATGATGGCCCATCACGCGGACCTGGAGCGCCGCGACCTTGGAAGTCTGAAGTACATCACCTGGGGAGGCGCGCCGATGGCCGCGTCTCTGGTGGCGAAACTGAACAGTCTGCCGGGTCATCTGTGCACCAGTTTCGGCATGACCGAACTCGGGCTCTATGTCACCTTCACCAGGCCCGATGACGATTTTGAGGTCCTGAGCAACACCATCGGCAGGCCGCACGCCGGCTTCGACATCCGCATCGCCGATGCTGACGGCCACATCACACCACCGGGAGGCCGCGGAGAGATCCAGGCGAGGGGACCGTGGCTGCTCGCCGGCTACTGGGGCGACGCGGAGGCGACGCGCCAGGCCTACACGGCAGACGGCTGGTTTCGCACGGGCGATGTCGTGCGGGTGCGCGAGGACGGCAACCTGGAGATCGTCGGGCGGACAAAGGAGATGTACATCTCCGGAGGGTTCAACATCTATCCCCGCGAAGTCGAGGTGGTTCTCGAGGAACATCCCGACGTTGGCCTGGTGGCCGTCATGGGTGTTCCCCACGAGGTGTTTGGCGAGGTCGGCCATGCCTTCGTCGAGCCCCTTGCGGGCACCCGGCCCGGGACCGGTGAACTTGATCGCTGGTGCCGCGAACGCCTGGCCAACTACAAGGTGCCCAAGACCTTCGAGATCGATCATGAACTGCCGCGTCTGCCCATCGGCAAGATCGACAGACAGGCCCTCAAGGAACGCCTGGAGGCGAGACGATGACCCAGGAGCGACCCATTCCCCAGCGCGACGTCAGCGGTCTGCAAGAGAGTGTGACGCGCCATGGTTTCGGCATGTATCTCGATGCCGTCGACGGAGAGACGACGGAGGCCATCCGCGAGCGCGTCCTGGAACAGGCGGCCACCGAACGGCGGGCCAACCTCCACAGCACCAACACCGCGGTTGAACCCGAAGACGACGTCAACCAGTGGGTTGCCTTCCTGCCGAACAAGGGACGCATCTTCCGGCGCCTCATCGACAACCGGCCGTGCCTTGACATCGTGCGCTTCATTCTGGGGCGCGACGCCATCCTGTCGGAATTCTCCGCCCACATCACGTGGCCCGGCAACCGCGAGATGCCGCTCCACATCGACCAGTGGTTCATGCCCCATCCGGTGCGGCCCGACGAGGATTACCCGCGTCCCAGCGACATCACGCGAGGCCGCCAGCGCTGCGGCGAGCCGGTGCCCGCCACGGGTCTCGTCAACCCGCCGGTGGTCTGTAATGTCATGTTCGCCATCACGGACTTCACGTGGATCAACGGCGCCACACGCCTGGTTCCGGGGAGCCATCGTTCGGGCTGCCACCCCGACCCCGAAGGGCACTACGCAACAGTTCAGGCCGAGGTGCCAGCGGGGAGTTTCGTTGTCTGGGAAGGTCGCACCTGGCATGCCGCCAGCCTCAATACCGGCGACGGACCCCGAATCGGCATCACCACCTACTGGTCGGCTCCCTTCCTGCGCCAGCTGCTCAATTTCACCTATGGTCTGCGCCCGGAAGTCGCCGCCGACCTCACCGACCAGGAACGCTCCCTGATGGGCTTCAGGACCTGGAGCACCTACGGCACCAGCGACAACTTCGAATCCGAGTGGGCCCGCCCCGGCCGTGACAACACTGGCCCGCTGTCGCGCTGAACCTGACCATCTCATTCCGGCAGGCGATGCCGGATGTCGCGCAGTTCGCAGTCCGTCCAGCGAGCCTGCCCTTGCCGTCCTGTCAGCACGATGTCGTCACCGTTGAGAGCGTCCGGCCACCTGCCGCATGGTTGCGCGCCGGGCGCGCTGGCCCTTCGCCGCGCAGGTCGACCAGTAAGGAATGGTTCGCTCGCGATGATCGATCCACCAGAGGGAACCTCTCCCCGCCGTCCAGCCGTTGCGATCAGCATGCGTGCAGCAGGCAATTCCTGGCGGCGCATCACCGCAAGCAGAGAGCACCGGATCTGACATGTCCACTGCCGGCATCGACAAGGCCATCGATCATCTCATCATGTGGACGGAACGGGACGAATGGGCGGAGCGCCGCAGGAGGGTCTTTGAGGCCCACTACGAATGCCTCGACGACGCCCGAGAACCTCTTTCCAGGTGGCGGACCTCTTCGTCGTACGGCAGTACCTCGACGCACGGCGGGGTGGCTGGGCATGACGTTGCCAGTTGTTCCGCATTGACGTGGAAATCATCCCCAGCCGGTTTCCGCCGATTCAGCTCTTCGAGCGAGTGAGCGATCCGGACGACCTTGAAGCGATCTTCGAGCTGGATGCACTCACCAACCCCCGTAAGCGGTGAGGCTGGGATTTGAAGGAATGGTCACAGGCTGAGGTGCGTCTCCAGTCCTTTCGCAGGGGTTTCAGCGAGGATCGAGACTTCGGAGCAGATCTTGTTACCAAAGACGCCTGACGCCGAATTGGTCGAATACGAGATCAACTGAAACGATAGAAAGATTGTGCGCTAATGCCTGTGCGGCAAGCATGCGATCGAACGGGTCGCGATGTGCTCCGGGCAATCTCCCGGCAATCTCCGCATCAGCAACGTTGATGGCAAGTTCAGTGAATTCCTGGCTGGCTATATGGCCCGTGATATTGAGCGCCACGGCTTTGCTGTCAGCAAGTTTGCCAATTCTGAATTTGGTGGTGATTTCCCAGGCAGTGGCCGCGCTGACCAGAATGTCATTGGACGGGTCTGCGATGGTTTCGTGTGCAGCTTTCGAAAGACGCCCGCTATCTGATAGCCACCAGAGAAACGTGTGGGTGTCCAACAAGAACGGCAATTTATCGGCCTTCCCATGCGGCAAGTTCATCTTCGCAAAGCGGGTCAAGAAAGTTGTCGGGAAAGGCAATCTTTCCTTTCAGGACGTCGGGCTGGCGCGCGCCTTTGGGCTTGCAGGCAACGAGGCGCACAACAGGCACGCCGCGACGCGCGATAACTATATCCTCACCTGCTTCGGCGCGGGCAAGTAATCGGGAAAGCTGGGTTTTGGCCTGATGAACATTGACAGTGAACATGTGTTCTCACCCCAATTCCGCATACGTGGCTAGAAACATAGCTAGGTTTTGCAGATTATCAAGTCGCGGAGCAAAGGCCCTATGTAATCTGGTTCAAGCCGAGTCGATGCCCGATCGATGACTTTCGAGAGATACGCCTTCGATGTTAGCATCTTTCCAGATGGACCCAAGCAGATCACCCGGGTGCGGATGGTCGGCGGGAATCAACTCCCGCCGCAGAATGTCCCGCGCCTCGGCGCTCCGCATATGCGCAGGCCAGATATTGCGATCAATCGCACTGGATAAGACGTTTGCAGCATGACTGCCGTATCCATGGCAGATCTCGAGGCGAACCTGTCTCGCTGCATCCGCGAGGTTCGCCACGGCGGAGAGATTGAGGTGCTTGACCGGGGCGCACCGGTTGCCCGAATCATCCCTGCAATAACTGGCAGTAGCAAGGCGCGGGACGAGATGATCAAGGCAGGCGTGCTGACACCCGGCAATGGGCGCGTGCGAGATTCTGGACAAACCCCTGATCAAGTTGCACGGCGGGCTGTCGGCGGCAGTGATAGAAGATCGCGAAGACCGGGTGCTCGGCTCTCGTTCCGCTACCTGGGCAGGGGTAAGCGATGGAATGGCTGATGACGACCTCCACGGCTTGCCGAGTTCCCGGTTGAGCGCCGTCAGGACCGGACTGTCGGCAACGCAGATGATCGCCTCTTGGCGCAAACTCCCTTGCGACTTGTTTGCGATTGCCCGATGCTACCAATTGAGCATCAGGCTGATGTCATGCCACAGCATACTGAAAACAATATGGAAAACCACGCAAGTGAAGATCGGTATCGCCTTGGTGTAGACGTCGGCGGCACCTTTACCGATCTTGTGCTGATTGGCGGCCTGACGGGCGTGCATCTCGACAAGGTGCCATCGACACCGGGACGGCCCGACGCGGTGCTCGACGGCATCCGCCGCATCGCCGGGACGGCCGGGATCGCTGCGAGCGAGATCGACCTCTTCGTGCATGGCTTCACCGTTGCGACCAACGCCTTCCTGACGCGAAACGGCGCCAGGGTGGCGATGGCGGTCACCGCGGGCATGCGCGACATACTCGAGATTGGCGATCAGATGCGTCCTCATCTCTACCGGCTGAGTCAGACCAAGCCGTTGCCGGTGGTGCCGCGTTCGCGCACGATTGAAGTCGCCGAGCGGCGCGACGCCTTCGGCAGGGTGGTGACTGCGCTGACCAGGGATGAGGCGCGCCGCGTGGCTGCCGCCATTGCGGCTCTCGAGCCTGAATCAGTCGCCATCTGCCTTGCCTTTTCCTTCCTTGATGCGAGCCACGAGGAGATGCTCGAGGGAGCCCTTGGCGAGGCGTTGCCCGGTGTTCCGCTCTATCTCTCGAGTCGCGTGAACCCGCAGATCGAAGAGTTTCCCCGGGCCAACACCACGGCGCTGGCCGCCTACGTCGGACCCGTTGTCGACCGCTACGTCTCGACGCTCGATCAGGCGCTGGCGGCGGACAGCGTTGCCGCCCCCTTGCGCCTGATGCGCTCGGACGGCGGCATCGCCACACCTCGCTCGGCACGCGACAATCCGGCGGCCATGCTGTTCTCGGGCCCCGCGGGCGGCGTCATTGCCGGCGCAAGGATGGCCGAGGAACTCGGTGTGGGCGATCTGGTGACCTTCGATATGGGTGGGACGTCGGCAGACTTTTCGGTCATTGCCGGTGGCGAGCCGCGCATGGTCACCGAACGCCATGTCGGCGGCGTGCCGCTGCGATTGCCGACGCTCGATATCGAGACGATCTCCGCAGGCGGTGGCTCGATCGCCCATGTTGACATCGGCGGAGCGTTGCGTGTCGGCCCGCAGTCGGCGGGTGCCGAGCCCGGACCCGCCTGCTACGCCCGTGGCGGCACGAACGCCACCGTGACGGACGCCGCGGTGGTGCTGGGTATCCTCCATGCGGACGAGTTTCTCGGCGGCGAAGTCCCCCTCGATGCGGGACTTGCACGCCAGGCGGTGACCGGGAACGTTGCCTCACCGCTGGGTCTGTCGCTCGAGGAGGCCGCGCTTGGCATCGTGCGCGTGGCGAACGCCGGCATGATACAGACAATCCGCAAGCTCTCGGTTGAGCGTGGTCTCGATATCCGTGACTTCGCTCTCGTCGCCTTCGGTGGCGCGGGTCCGATCTATGCGCCCTATCTGGCGCGTGATCTGGACATGGCCGAGGTGCTGGTGCCGGCCCATCCGGGCGTCTACGCCGCCCAGGGGCTGCTCATGTCCGATGTGCGGCATACTGCCCAGACCGCGTTCCAGCGCGGCTTCGCCAGGACGTCGGAGGCCGAGCTTTCTGATCGGCTGGGCGCCATGGCGCGCGAACTCGACACCGAGCTGGAACGCGACGGGATCGTCGCGGAAGACCGCGCCATGCGCTACCTCGCCGACATGCGCTGCACCGGCCAGTTCCACGAACTGCTGGTACCGCTGCCGCCACCAGGCGATCCCGGCTGGTGGAAGCCCGACGAGGTTGCCGCGGCGTTTCACGAAGTCCACGAGCGGGCCTATGGCCACACCGACGCCGATGTGCCGGTCGAGTTTGTCAACCTGCGCGTTGAGGCGTTCGGCCGGACGCCAAAGGCCGCTCTGCCGCCCGTGCCCGGGAAGGCCACGGCAGCGCCGGAGCCGACAGTCCGCCGGCAGGTCTGTCTTGAGGTTAAGGCGGGCTTCGTCGAGACGCCTGTCTATCGCCGCGGCGACCTCCGGCCGGGCCACGCCCTGAGAGGTCCGGCCATCATTACCCAGCGGGACACCACCACCGTTGTCCTCGCGGGTCAGACCGCTACAGTGGCTGGCGGCGGCGTATTGCGGGTCAGCACGTCGCCATGACGGTGGCCATCATCAGCCAGGGAGTTGCTCCATGACCGGGATCGACCCAGTCAGCCGTGACGTTTTCCAGCACCAGGTCCACGGTATCGCCGAGGAGATGTCGATGGCGCTGCGGCGCGCGGCCTTTTCCTCGATCATCTGGGACATGTACGACTATGCCTGTGGGCTCTTCACGCCGGAGGGCGACATGCTCTCGCAAGCCGAGACCATTCCCGCCCAGCTTGGCATCATGTCGACGGCCATACGTTACATGTTCGCGAAGATACCGCGCCAGGAATGGAGGCCCGGTGATGTGATCGTGTGCAACGATCCCTATCAGGGATGCACCCACACGCCCGACATCTGTCTCTTCAGCCCTGTCTTCAGCGATGGCGAACTGGTGGCGCTGACCTCGACCATCGCCCATCACGTCGACATCGGCGGCAAGGTGCCCGGCAGTGAGGGGCCGGACAACCTGGAGGTGTTTGCCGAGGGCCTGATCCTGCCGCCGCTCAAGCTGCTTGAAGAAGGCCGGCCCAACCAGGCGATCTTCGACATCCTCGCCGCCAACGTGCGCGACCCGCGCGGTTCGGCAGGCGACCTGCGGGCCCAGATCGCGGGCTGCCGTACCGGCGAGCGCCGACTGGCCGAACTCGCCACACGCTACGGCAACGCCCGGTTCCGCGAGATGAGCGACGCCTGCCTTGCCTACAATGAGACCTACATGAGGCGGGCCATCGCAAACCTTGGCGACGGCGCCTGGGAGGCTGAAGTTCTCATGGAGGACGACGTCACCTCCGACGAACCGATCCGGCTTCATGCAAGGGTGACGATCGCAGGCGAGGATATCACGGTCGACGTCTCGGGATCCGAGGCCCAGCGGGCGAATGGGCTCAACTGCCCGGAGGCTTCCACGTTGTCGATGATCCACTATGCGGCGAAATGCGTGCTGGCGCCCGACCTGCCGCAGAACCAGGGGTGTGATCGCCCTGTCCATGTCGTCACGAAGAAGGGCACGGTGCTCGATCCGGTCCGTCCGGCGGCCGTCTCGGTGCGCCACATCACCCAGCAGGCGCTGGCCGACGTCGTGCTGAAGGCGCTGGCGCCCGTGGCCGGCGAGAACGCGGCGGCCGGCTGCCACACGAGCTTTCCGAGTTTTGTGCTGGGCGGCTTTGACGAGCGCCCGGAGATGGCGAACGACGACGGCACGGCGCCCTACTACGTCATCGCCGACATCATCGGCGGCGGCATGGGTGGCGCCGAGGGCACCGACGGGCTCAACGCCATCGACAGCCACGGCGGCAACTGCGCCATCCTGTCGGCCGAAATCATGGAGACGCTCTCGCCCGTGCGTGTCACACAGACCGAGCTGGTGCCCGGTTCCGGTGGGCGAGGGGAGTTTCGCGGCGGGCTTGGCATCAGGCGTGACTACGAGGTCATCGCCGGCACCGGAATCCTGACCGGTTACTGTCAGCAGACTCGCGAGGATACGGCGCCCTGGGGTTTCCATGGTGGCGCGTCCGGAGGCACGGCGGCGATGATCTACAACCCCGGCCGCCCTGATGAACGGAGCCTCAAGAGCAAGATGGTCGGCGTCATCCTGCAAGAGGGAGACGTGTTGCGCACCCAGGGCGCAGGCGGGGGTGGCTGGGGAGACCCGGCCAGACGCAATTCTACGCTGCTCGAACGTGACCAGGCAGAGGGTTACGTCTGAGTGCCGCCTGGCCGATCACACCCTGAACCTGTGAAGGGACCGTCCGGCACGGCCATGGCCCCTGACATGAGCCGGATGACACACCATCGCCGGTTTCCCCGGAAGGCGTGCCTGCAGGGGCCTCCCGAACGCCCGATCCGAGATCCTTGGGAGTCGTCATGCTGAAGCCTGCCATCGTGACTGCCCGGGAGATGAGCGCCATGGCCACGTTCATCCCCACGTTGAATGTCGAATGGGGAGTTGTCTCGACCGGCCGGCATGTCCAGCTGACATGGGCGCGCTACGAGCCGGGGGTGCCATACGGGATGCACCGGCACGACTACGAGCAGGTGAGCGTCCTGCTCAGCGGGCGGCTGCGGCTGACTGTTGGCGATCTCGCCCGGGACATCGCCGCCGGCGATGTCTGGTTCGTTCCTTCAGGCGTCGTGCATGGAGGCGACGTGATCGGAAACGAGGCGGCTGTCTTTCTCGATATCTACGGTCCGCCTGATGCAAGCGTCATCGAGTTCCTGCGAACTCATGGAGAAAGCGCATCCGGGGACTAGAGCCACCATGTCCCTGGCAAGCCTCCTGCCAGGATCAGTGACACGCGGGGTCCATTCTCAAGCGGTTTCCAGGCTTGCCGACGATCCGGACCTCCATCACCCGGTCGCGCCGGCGCGGTGATGGTCGGGGGGCACCGATAGATTGATGTTGTTCCGCTTGCCTGCACGACGGTAGGCCGCTACCCCTTTGCGGCCCGGGCAGTCGAATTGGGCGCCGGGCCTCTTGATTCGGGCGGAGAGAGCACATGGACCAGGCGACGAGAGAGCGGAACGACGCAGTGCATGTCGGAGAGTTCACCTACCTTGCGGAATCGGTCGAAAGTTCGCTCCACGGCAATGGCAGATTGTTCCAGCGCCGGGACAGCGACGGCAATGACAGCTCCTGGGAAGGCGTGGACCTGGAGAAACGGACGATGGCGGTCCACGACGCCCGTCTCCACACCGACACGCTGCGACACACTCTCGATTCCAACGGTTTTGAACTGGTCGAGTGCCCTGTCGAGAGTTCTGATTTCGACTGGCTGGACCACGACCGGATCGTGCGCCGCTATTACCCGCACTGCGCTGCCATTGTTCGCGAAGAGACCGGAGCCCGCCTCGTCAGGGCATTCGACCACAACATCCGTTCGGTCTCGGGCAACCGGAGCAGGCGGCGCCTTGATGGAGGGCAGCAGGTGCAGCCGCCGATCCACATGGTGCATGGCGACTACACGCTGGACAGCGGACCGCGGCGCCTGCGTGACCTCGCGACGGCGCCGACCGGCAACGACACCTATCGCACGGCCCTCGCCAAGGGCTTCTCTCTCCTCGACGGCAGCGATGTGGCGCGCGCTCTGGAGGATGGCCGCTTTGCGATCATCAATCTCTGGCGGAACATCGCGCCGGAACCCGTGGCGAGGGAACCACTCGCTCTCTGCGACGCGACCAGCGTCGATCCCGACGACCTCGCTGTCTTCGAGATTTTCTACAGCGACCGGGTCGGCGAGAACTATCTGGCGAAACATGCAGAGCGCCATCGCTGGTACTTCTACCCTGCGCTCACCCGAGACGAGGCGCTGCTGATCAAGCAGTGGGACTCGCACGGCGGACTGGCACGCTCGAAGGGCGCGAAGGCGGACGCTGCATGCCCGGGAAATCCGTGCACCTTCAGCTTCCACAGCGCCTTCGAGGATCCCACCACCGCCCTGAACGCGCCTGATCGCTGGAGCATCGAGGTTCGCTGCGTCGCTCTCTACGACTAGGCATCCAGGGCCTCATGGCCCCTGCGGATGGAAGACGGACACCACCATCAAGGCGTCCTCAGCACGCAACCCGGATCATTCGCAATGCCATGAACGCAAGGCAGTCCTGACAAATCGGTGTCGTTCCTGCCCTCATTGTCGGTGGTGGACTGAAACCGGGGTCACAGGTTTGCTCATGGGGGGCTTTGGCCCGAGATGCGCTGCGACGGGGAACAGCGGATGTCGATGCAGGCATCCATCGCGGCAATGTCGTGAGTGACCTGTTGTACCCACATGGTGCGAGATCCTGTCCAGGCCGCAGCCGATCGGATTACCGGAAGCCTCGGCGGGAACCTGATGCCGGGACACCGACGCCAACAGAACCGATCAGCGGGTACCGCGTGGCCGGTGGTTCCGAAGCGCGCTTGTGCTCGACGTGATTTAGCTGTGGTTCGCTTGCCGCTATCACCCCCGCAGGCAATCGGGCTCTCACTATGCGGAGGGAGGGCATCGGGAATGCCGTGCGCGGCGGTATGTCGCGGTCTCTCCGGGTGGCGATGGCGCCTCTCCCTCTCTCGGCGAGCGGCATTCGCACTTCCCCGGCTGTCCTCCAACCCGGGGATGCGCGACGTCGGCTCCGGTGGCGTTGCAGGGGCCCGCGTTCGGCAAACGAGACCAGCTCCCCGTCGCCGACGGCGAAGTGGTCGATGAGGCGGGCGAGAGCGGATTCGGCGGGTATGTCGCCTCCTTGTTCGGCAGCGAAGGGGCGCGGCCCGGAGGCTTTTCACTGCCCTTCCGGTCCGCGCCTCCACTCGCGCCCGACTCCGCCTCGCTGCGGCGTGCGCGGCGGGCCGGCGGCACGTGCCCCGGCGGCGGACTCAAGGCCGGCCAGACGGCTTCAGCGGGTGGGTCGGAACGGTGCCGAGGGCGCCGGGCCCGCTGCGGAGCAGAAGCGGGCGGGATCGGTGAGCTGGCGGGCTATCAGGTGGATTTGGCGGTGGCGATGCGGTGTGTCTCGCGGGCCGCCGAACAGAGCCCGATATGCCGAATGGCGGAGACGTGCGGTATGATACGGAACGGCACTGAAACGGAGTACCGAACGACAGTCCCTGACAAATCCGGGCGTTTGAAGACGCCCGTCAAGGACCTGTCATATGTCGGCCAGGGTGATGCTGGGTCGGCTCGAGTCCGGCCCATATTCGACCTCTGCCGCCCTGTGAATCAGGGTCTTGATGGCGGACTTGAGGAAGCGTTCTTCCTCGGGCGTATGGGGGACGGCATGACCGGCTGCCTTCCTGGCGCCGGCTCCGCCCTTGTTGGTGCTCAGCTCGCCTATCCGACTCAGAACCCTTTTTGGAGACGCAGAAGCGCACGGCGGCTGCATCGCGGCTGCCAGCCATCTGATCCAGCTTGGTCAGGCAGAAATACGCCACGGCGGGGAGCGGCTCTCCGCCGCCAGATGCCTGAGGTAATGCTGGTTCATGCTGTCGATGTCCGGACTTCGCTTGATGGCGGCTGGTGGCGGTTCGGGATAAGCAGAAGGTTGGACCTGCAAACGCACCACACCGGAGGCAAACGCGATGTCGCCGCACGCCGCAAGGCTTATCCGTCCGGGCGTCGGTTTTCGATCGACGATTTCCGACCGATCGAAGCGGAGCGTGAATGCGTTCGGGCCTCGTGCGAGGCCGACAACGAATTCCCAGTTGCGGATGTAGTCGGTCTCGACCGCGAAACGTGCCGCCTCTTCGGACGCTTAATGCTCCTTCAACTCGAAGCGGACCCGCCCGTTTTCGGCTTGCACGCGGAAGCGGTGTTCATCTTTGTCCAGCAGAGCGGCACGGGACCAGTCGATAACATCCGGCCCGTGCTCGATTCGGTAATGGAGGGCCACGACGTGCGGATCGTTCATCGCCACGTGCTTTCCTTCAATGCCCGCCCGGAGGTCATGTACAGGGCGGGAATGGGATTGGCGATAGCGAAGTCGCCGGACCCGGCGGCACACCCATGGACAGGTTCTCACTCCAGGGCCAGTGGCAAGCCCTGGTGGTGGGAGCGGGTGGTCAGGCGGATTCGGCGGCGGCGATGCGCAGCCGTGCGCCGTCGGCGGAACGGGGCTGGCGGATGACGATGTCGATATCGCGCCCGAGCGCGTTGAGCAGGCGGAATAGGCGCTCCAGCGAATACTCGCGGAAATCGCCGCGCAGCAGACGCGACACGTCGGGCTGGGACAGGCCCATCAGCCGCGCGGCCTCGGTCTGGGTGATGCCGCGATCGCGCACGATGTCGTCGATGCGGCTGACGAGTTCGGCCTTGACGAGGTGGGCGCCGGCATCGGGAAAGCCGAGATCGGCGAAGACGTTGCCGCTGCCGCGCTCCACGGTGGTGTCGATGGGTTTCATGGCGTCAGTCTCCACGATGTGTGTCACGGTAGTGCCGCTCGGCGGCCTGCAATCGGCGGCGGACCAGGTCGAGCTCCTGTTTCGGGGTCGCGATGCCTCGCCTCGCCTTCTTCTGGAAAGCGTGCAGGACATAGACGGCAGTCTCGAAGTGGACTGTGTAGACGGCCCGGAAGGTGTCGCCGTCGTGGCGCGAGACCACCTCCAGGACGCCCGAACCGAAGCCCTTCAACGGCTTGGCGTCGCGGTGCCGGCGTCCGAGCTGGGCGCGATAGATCGCAAACCCCATGCGGCCCTGCACCGGGTCGGGGAAGCGCTTCAGATCCGCCTTGCTCGAACCCATCCATTGGACTGGCTTCAACATGTCACTGTCGACTCCGCACTATAGGGGTTTCACTATATGGGGCAAGGCGGGAGCGCGCGGGTCAGTGTTTGGCGGGGTCGCCGGGCTCGGGCGTCTCGGCGCGCATCGAGGCGGCCGCCATGGCGGTCCAGACCTCCCGGTCGTATCCGAGCCGGCGGTTCAGCTTGTCGCAGATTGTGAGCGGGTCGTCGAGATGAAGCGCGATCAGGGCGGTCGGGACGTGGCCGGCGAGGCCTTAATGCTGAGCAGGTTGTAATGCCGAGTCGTAGGCGGGCACGAAACAGAAGTTGGGTTCGTCGGGCAGGGTCTGCGCGGTCATTGCTGGGCTCCTCCTGATGGATTCGGTGCGGCGGCCGGCGGGCCGGCGGTACGTACGCACCCACGCGTCGGCGGCGCGGGCAATGGTAGCGGACTGGCCGGCGATAAGTATAGCGCGAGCGCCGTTCATGCGGCGAGCGGCCAGCGTTCGAGGATGCGGTCGAGCACGTGCGCGCCGGGGGCGAAGGCGCGCGCCCGCCACGATACGATCTCGACGGTGCAGCCCATGCGCTTGAGCGCATCGGTGTCGCCGTCGGCCGGTCCCTCGATCTCGACGCGGTCCGCGCCCGTGATGCGCCGGCGCGCGAGCCGCCAGCCGTTGGCGAAAGCGAGCGCGGTGCCGCGTCCCATGTTCAGAGAGTTGACGTCGTAATGCTTGCGCACATATCCTGTGTTAATGAACGTGACCCTTTCCATTGACGAACGTCTTGTCGCCGAGGCCAGGCGACTGGCGGCAAACCGAGGCACCACCCTCAACAGCTTGATCAGGGACTACCTCGTCACATTGACCCAGGTGGAAGACATGCAGACGGTCGTCTCCCAGCTGGAGGATCTCTGGGCCTCGGGTGACTACCGGTCCGATGCGGACTGGACCCGTGATGAACTCCATGAGCGGCCGTGAGTTCATCGACACAAATGTACTCGTCTATGCCGAGGACAACCGGGACACCAGCAAGCAGACCCAGGCTCGGGATCTGATTCGCGCGCTGCTTCTCGAACGTCGTGGTGTCATTTCGCTGCAGGTTCTGCAGGAATTCCACGTGGTGGCCACTCGCAAGCTGAACATGGATCCGGAGGCGGCCAGGCACCGGATACTGCGTTATTCGAGATTCGAGATCATCCCCCTCCAGTTCCCCGATCTCCTGTCGGCAATTGATCTTCAGCAACTGCACAACCTCTCCTTCTGGGACGCGCTCATTGTCAAGGCCGCACTGAACGGTTCCTGCAAGGTGCTTCACTCAGAGGACATGCACTCCGGTCACATCATCGAAACCCTGGCACTAAACAACCCGTTTGCTCTCGCCGGCAGGTGACGCGTCCTGATTCACTGTGCTTCGTCGTGATGGCTGTCGCTCGTTTGAAAGACGTCAGGATAGTTCCATCCCGGGACCACATTGTGCCAGATGTGTGGTGCAAGCCTGCCTTGAAACCGGCGAGTCGCGGGGCGGTCAGTCGATCCAGTAGGGGTTGGACCAGCCCTGCTTGCCGGCATCGTCGGTGACGGTGACGCGGAACCAGCTGTTGCGGAAACGCCAGGTCTCGAAACGGGCGCTGGTGAGCCCGTCGCCGTCGACATAGGCGGCGCGTGAGCCCTTGCCCTGAAGGGAGATGCGCTGCGCCGGGGAACAGCGGATGTCGATGTGGCCATCCTTGACGGCGATGTCGTGAAAGTCCGGTCCCTGGCTCGAGTAGTAGCGCCCGGACTTGAGCGAGGCGAGCAGGGCCTCGGGGTCGTTGTCTTCTGCCTGCACCATGATCCAGCCGCCGAGCCAGTCATCGACGAGCTTGTGGGCGTCATCGACGGCATAGCCCGAAAGGCGCCAGCCCTCGTTGAGCAGGACATCGAGAAAGGCCCAGCTGTAGCCCCGGTCCACCTCGACTTCGGAGCCGTGGTTGTAGACCTCCACCGCGTGGGCGAAGGGAAGCCGGTGGGCGTCTCCCTGGGTCAGGCCGTACCATGTCGGATGCACGATGCCGATGAAGGCGCCTGCCTCGAAGGCCCGCCGGGCGACCTCGGGCCCCGTCTCGTTCTCCTTCAGGGCCTCGAAGTCCAGTGGAAGACCGACCGCCTTGATGTGCCAGATCTCCCCGGCCTCGGTTTCCGGAGCATGCAGTTCGGCGCCGATGATGGTGGTGAAGTCGCCGGTCCGGAACGGTCGCGTGTCCGTCACGCCGAACCCGTAGACCTCCATGAAGTGGTCGGTCAGGACGAGAAAGTCGTACCCCTTCTCGCGAGGGGACCGGAGCCCGCCTCGTCAGGGCATTCGACCACAACATCCGTTCGGTCTCGGGCAACCGGAGCCGGCGGCGCCTTGATGGAGGACAGCAGGTGCAGCCGCCCATCCACATGGTGCATGGCGACTACACGCTGGACAGCGGACCGCGGCGCCTGCGTGACCTCGCGACGGCGCCGACCGGCAACGACACCTATCGCACGGCCCTCGCCGAGGGCTGCTCTCTCCTCGACGGCAGCGATGTGGCGCGCGCTCTGGAGGATGGTCGCTTTGCGATCATCAATCTCTGGCGGAACATCGCGCCGGAACCCGTAGCGAGGGAACCGCTCGCACTCTGCGATGCGACCAGCGTCGATCCCGACGACCTCGCGGTCTTCGAGGTCTTCTACAGCGACCGGGTCGGCGAGAACTATCTGGCGAAACATGCAGAGCGCCATCGCTGGTGCTACTACCCTGCGCTCACCCGAGAGGAGGCGCTGCTGATCAAGCAGTGGGACTCGCACAGCCAACGCCGATGCGCATCGCTGCGGTGCGGGACGACCGCCCGGTCAGGGTCCCGTCAGGGCTTCTGCCACTCGCAGACTGCTGTCGAGACGGTCCAGTCATCGGGCATGTAGTTCGTCGTGTAGGGACAGAGTCCCGTGACGTCAGCGTACTTGCCCGTGCCCCCCACGATACGGCGGATCCCTTGACCGCCTCCACCGACCTGCGTGTCGCCCGAGCGTCGGGTCGCCACGACATACCAGGAGTCTCCCTCACTGTCGGTAAGCGTGCACGGCGCCTCAAGATACAGACCGTCGTCGGATCTCTTGCCGTACACGACGCAGGCGAGACGGTAGTTGGCACCATCCGCAAACGGACCACCACTGCCCCCGATGACTGTCGCAGTGCCCTGCAGGGAGCCGGCGGTGATGGTTTCCCCGGCGTGCTCCAGCACGGTGTAGTCACGCATGAAGCTGTTGAGGAGTTTGAAACTGCCACTCTCGTCGGCTGTGGCTAGGCCGGCGAACCACGTGGCAGCAGATGCGGCAATCAAGGTGGCCGCCATCCTGCGGAAGGGCACCGTCATTCAAAGTCCTCCGTTGGTGAGGTGTCGCGTCAGCCATGTTCTTCTTGTGGGCGCGGGGTCAGGCAAGAGAAGGAAGTTGCCGGTATGACGCGCCATTCTTGTGGGCCGCTCGCGCCAAGTCGACCTTCGCGTTCGACGGTCGTTGCAACCGGTCCAGACCCCAGGCTCCCAGGACGACGATGGTCACTGCCATACTGGTCAATCCGATCGGATTACCGGAAGGCTCGGCGGGAACCTGATGCCGGACGCCAACGCCAACAGAACCGATCAGCGGGTGCCGCGTGGCCGGTGGTTCCGAAGCGCGCTTGTGCTCGACGTGATGTAGCTGTTGTCTTAGGATCCGGTAACGCAACCGGATTGAGCGAAGCGCATGGAACAGGAAAATCTGAGAACCCGGGAATCGGCACGTGTCTCTCGTCACCGCAAGCGGGTTGCCGCCAGCGGCGCCCAGCGTGTCGAGGTCACGGTTCCCTTTCGGGATGCGGCCCTCGTCAAGGCGATCGCCGGCGCACTTCGCTTGGATGGGAGGGAAGCCGAACATATTCGCCGGTCGCTGCAACCGGTGCTGACCACTCCAAGGGCGCGCACAGGTGCCGAGCTGCTCGCCTTCCTCCGTGCCTCGCCCTTGACCGAGACTGATTTGCCCATCGAACGCGACAGCTCCACAGGCCGCACCGCCGAACTCGGTTGATGGCCTTCCTTCTGGACACCAACGTTGTCAGTGAGACGGTAAGGCCAAGACCCCGGCAACCCGTCCTCGACTGGATGGAATCCCGGAACCCGTCGGATCTCTTCCTTGCCGCTCAGACAATCGGGGAACTCGTCAGGGGTGCTCGAAAAGTCAGGGAACACGAGCGTCGCGAACGCTTCGAGAGATGGATCGAGCAGGACCTCGCCCGGCAATTCGACGGGCGTGTCTTGCCGTTCGACGGCCGCACGGCCGTCATATGGGGACGTCTCATGGGCGACGGCGACCGCGCTGGACGCCGTCCCTCGGCAGCCGACGCCCAGATCGCTGCAGTGGCCATTCAGCACGAGCTGATCCTCGTGACGCGGAATGTCAGGGATTTCGCCCGTCTTGACGTTCAGCTGATCAATCCGTGGAGTGCGGATGAAGATTCTGGAGACCGGGATATCCCTTGACAACCGAAAGGACTGGAACCGTCCGATCACCGGGCGTCGTGTTGCCTCTCGTTGGTCGTTTTCCGGAGAGGGGCGCTGGCGCTGGTCGCGGCGACCGACGCGTCGGGCCGGTACGGGGCGTGTCAGGCACGAGTTGCACCCCGCCTTGAGCCGGAGCCCTGAAGCCCGGCGGGGCGGTCAGTCGATCCAGTAGGGGTTGGACCAGCCCTGCTTGCCGGCATCGTCGGTGACGGTGACGCGGAACCAGCTGTTGCGGAAACGCCAGGTCTCGAAACGGGCGCTGGTGAGCCCGTCGCCGTCGACATAGGCGGCGCGTGAGCCCTTGCCCTGAAGGGAGATGCGCTGCGCCGGGGAACAGCGGATGTCGATGTGGCCATCCTTGACGGCGATGTCGTGAAAGTCCGGTCCCTGGCTCGAGTAGTAGCGCCCGGACTTGAGCGAGGCGAGCAGGGCCTCGGGGTCGTTGTCTTCTGCCTGCACCATGATCCAGCCGCCGAGCCAGTCATCGACGAGCTTGTGGGCGTCATCGACGGCATAGCCCGAAAGGCGCCAGCCCTCGTTGAGCAGGACATCGAGAAAGGCCCAGCTGTAGCCCCGGTCCACCTCGACTTCGGAGCCGTGGTTGTAGACCTCCACCGCGTGGGCGAAGGGAAGCCGGTGGGCGTCTCCCTGGGTCAGGCCGTACCATGTCGGATGCACGATGCCGATGAAGGCGCCTGCCTCGAAGGCCCGCCGGGCGACCTCGGGCCCCGTCTCGTTCTCCTTCAGGGCCTCGAAGTCCAGTGGAAGACCGACCGCCTTGATGTGCCAGATCTCCCCGGCCTCGGTTTCCGGAGCATGCAGTTCGGCGCCGATGATGGTGGTGAAGTCGCCGGTCCGGAACGGTCGCGTGTCCGTCACGCCGAACCCGTAGACCTCCATGAAGTGGTCGGTCAGGACGAGAAAGTCGTACCCCTTCTCGCGATAGGCCCGGCAGACGTCGCGCGCCGCGTGCCGGCCGTCCGACGATGTGCTGTGGGTATGGATATTGCCCTTGTAGAACCGCCCCGGTCTGCTGAAATCGAGGTTCTCCATAATGTCGCCCTCCCGGGGGCCCGCGAATTCGACAGTGTCATCATGTTGGCGCATCATGACAACATTGTTGGCGCGCGGCGCCTCGAGAATCGGGCATGAAGGACGTGGAAACATGACGGCAGACGGAACCGGCATGGGGCAACGAAAGCCGGAAACCGGCGAGAACACCTATCCCTATGACACGCGGATGGACCGCAGGAGCTACGAGAACTTCAAGGCGGAACTTCAGGTCGAGCTTCTCAAGGTCCAGAGGTGGGTCAAGGAATCGGGACAGAAGATTGTCGTTCTCTTCGAGGGGCGTGACGCCGCCGGCAAGGGCGGCACGATCAAGAGGTTCATGGAACACCTCAATCCCCGGGGAGCCCGCGTGGTCGCACTCGACAAGCCGACGGAGCGCGAACGCGGCCAGTGGTATTTCCAGCGTTACATCGCCCACCTGCCGACAGTCGGCGAAATCGTCATGTTCGACCGCTCCTGGTACAACCGCGCCGGAGTCGAGCGTGTCATGGGGTTCTGTACCGACCGGGAGTACCTCGAGTTCACGCGCCAGTGCCCGGAGGTCGAGCGCATGCTGGTCAACAGCGGAATCAGACTCTTCAAGTACTGGTTTTCGGTGACCAGGGAGGAACAGTCCCGGCGCTTTGATTCCCGTCAGAAGGATCCGCTCAAGCAGTGGAAGCTGTCCCAGGTCGACCGTGAATCACGCGCCAAGTGGGACGCCTATACCCAGGCGAAGGAGGCGATGTTCTTCTACACCGATACGGCTGCCGTGCCCTGGGTCATCATCAAGTCCAACGACAAGAAGCGGGCCCGTGTCGCCTGCATGCAGCACTTCCTCTCCAGCCTGCCCTATCCGGACCGCAATGACGATGTCGTGACAGGCCCCGACCCGCGGCTCGTCACCTTGCCCGACGCTTCGGCCCTGCCGGGCGCCATGTCACACTAGTCGAGTTGTGCGACATGGAGCGTGTTGGTGGCACCCGGTGTGCCGAAGGGGACGCCGGCGGTGACGACAATACTCTCCCCGCTTCGTGCGAACCCCTCGCGCGCGGCGAGGATACAGGCCCGCTCCACCATCCCTGAAAACGACCGGGCATCGTCGGTGTGCACCGAGTGCACGCCCCAGGCGAGGGCGAGGCGCCGGGCCGCCGTGAGGTTCGGTGTCAGGCCCAGGATTGGCACTTCGGGTCGGACGCGCGATGCCCGCAGCGTCGTCTTTCCCGACACCGAATAGGTGACGATGGCGCTGGCGCCGAGGGTCCCGGCGACCTGACGCGCGGCCGCCGAGATGGCGTCAGCCCCGGTGGCTTCGGGCGCGCCGGCCTGGGGGTCATAGAACGGGTCCTGTTCCACCGTCGACATGATGCGGTCCATCATGGAAACGGCGTCCACCGGGAAGGCGCCCACGGAGGTCTCTCCCGAGAGCATCAGGGCGTCGGCGCCGTCATAGACCGCGGTCGCCACATCGGTCACCTCGGCGCGGGTGGGCGACGGTGCGAAGACCATGGAATCCAGCATCTGCGTGGCCACGATCACGGGCTTGCCCGCTTCCCGGCACATGCGGATGGCCCGCTTCTGGACGCCCGGAACCTCTTCGGGCGGCAGTTCAACACCAAGATCACCCCGCGCCACCATGATGCCGTCGGCGAGATCGACAATCCCTTCGAGGCTGTCGATGGCCGCGGGCTTTTCCAGTTTGGCGATGATGTTGATGCCGTCACCGGCGAGCGCTCTCGCCTCGGTAATGTCCTGCGGGCGCTGCACGAAGGAGAGCGCGATCCACTCGACACCGAGTTCGCGGGCAAAGGCAAGGTCGTCCCTGTCCTTGGGCGTCAGGGCGGCGATGGGGAGCCGGACCCCGGGGAGATTGAGGCCCTTGTGATCCGAAAGACCGTCCCCGGCTTCGACCACGGTCGTGGCGTGGTCGGCGCCGCACGCGGTGATTCTCAACATCACCTTGCCGTCATCGAGCAGGATGGTGTCACCTTCGCGTATGGCGGCGAAGATCTCCCCATGGGGTGTTCCGACCCGCGTCGCGTTGCCAGGCTCCGGATCGAGATCGATGCGGAACTCCTGGCCCCGTTCGAGGGCGACCGCCTCATTATGAAAGGCGCCGATGCGCAGCTTCGGCCCCTGGAGATCGGCAATCATGCCAACGGGTCGGGCAGACGATGTCTCGAGTTCCCTCAGCGTCGTTCTCCACTTCCGGCACTGCTCACGGTTGCCGTGGCTCATGTTGAAGCGGAAGACGTCCGTTCCGGCCTCGAAGAGTGCCGCGATCGTCTCGCGCGACGAGGTTGCCGGCCCCAGTGTTGCCACGATCTTGGTCTGCCGGTTGCGGTGCATGGAGCCTCCCTGGAGGTCACGTGATGAGAAGGGCGCGGAAATCATTGACATTCGTGCATGTCGGTCCTGTGACAATGTGGTCCTCAAGCTGACGGAAGAAGCGGCCGCTGTCCTGTGCCGCCAGCACCTCCTGCGGGTCAAGGCCCGCGCAGCGGGCGCGCGCCAGGGTGCCGGGATCAATCACGGCGCCGGCGGCCGGGGTGCTGCCGTCGACGCCGTCGGTATCGCAGGCCAGCGCATGGATGTTCTCCTCTCCGGCAAGAGCCACCGCAAGGGCCAGGAGATACTCCTGGTTGCGGCCGCCCGTTCCGTCGCCGGTGCGGGTCACGGTGGTCTCTCCGCCCGAGAGGATGATATGAGGCCGGGGGAGCGGACCTGCGGCCATGGCGCTGGCCAGGCCGGCATGGCGGTGGCCCAGGGTTCTGGCCTCGCCCTCAAGGTCGTCACCGAGAAGGGTGACACCGACGCCGGACCGGATCGCGTGTCCGGCCGCCGCTTCGAGAGAGTCCCTGGCTCTGGCGACGATGGTGAAGGATGCCCGGTCGAGAGCGCCATCGCCGGGCTTGGGTGTCTCACTCGCCGCGTCTTCCAGCCAGGCCCGTACCGCATGCGGCACGTCGAGGCGGTAGTGATCGAGAATGGCCAGGGCGTCATGCCTGGTCCCGGGATCGCCCACCGTCGGTCCCGAGGCGATCACCGCGGGATCATCCCCCGGAACGTCCGAGATGGCAAGGGTGACAACCTCGGCCGGCCAGGCGACCGCTGCAAGCCTGCCCCCCTTGACGGCCGAGAGATGCTTGCGCACGCAGTTCATCTCGTCGATGGCCGCGCCGGAGCGCAGCAGACCCTCGGTCACGGTCCGTTTGTCAGCAAGCGTCAGGCCCGGCGCCGGCGCCACGAGCAGCGACGATCCGCCGCCGGAGATGAGGGCCAGCACGCGGTCTCCCGCACCCGCTCCGCGAACGAGGTCGAGAATGCGCCGGGTCGCGTCGATGCCGGCTTCATCGGGCACGGGATGGGAGGCCTCGACCGTTTCGATACAGCGGGTCGTTCTGCCGTGACCATAAGGCGTGACGACAATGCCCTCGAGGGGGCCGGCCCAGAGCGACTCTGTGGCGCACGCCATGGCCGAAGCCGCCTTGCCGGCGCCCACGACAACCGTTCTTCCCTCGCGCGCCTCCGGCAGGTTGCCTTCCAGGCACCATTCGGCCCGTGCCGCGCCCAGGGCCGCATCGAAGAGTGACACCAGAAACGTTCGCGGATCATCGATCATGACAGGGCCTTGTTGCACGGGGCCGGCTGGTGAGGCAACACGAAGGGCGTCGACGCCTGATCGCTCGTGGCCTCGTGGGAACGGCTGGACCCTTGATCGCGTCTGGCCCCTGAGATAGATCACGTCCATGCCTACCAAACGGCCAGGAGAGCCTTGTCGCGACGGGTTCATCACGGCGGACGATCCGCCGGCCTTCGAGATCGTGAACCCTCAGGGGGATTCATTGGTGCTGCTGCTGTGCGATCACGCCAGCAATGCGGTGCCCGCCCGGCTGGAGTCCCTCGGTCTGGAAGAGTGCGATCTCGAACGCCATATCGCCTGGGATATCGGGGCGGCGGCGGTGACGCGGCGCGTGGCCGTTGCCCTCGATGCGCCGGCGGTTCTGTCGGGATTCTCGCGTCTCGTGATCGACTGCAACCGCCACATCGGGGATGAGCAGTCGATACCTCAAGCCAGCGACGGCACACCGGTTCCAGGCAACCTGCGGCTCACGGCCCGGGACATCGATAACCGCGTCCGGCACTGCTTTGCGCCCTACCACGAGACCGCTTCGCGCCTGATCGCCGAAATGGAGGGGGATCACAGGCCGCCCGTCGTGATCTTCATGCACAGCTTCACGCCCACAATGAACGGTCACAGACGGCCCTGGCACGTCGGTGTCCTGTGGGAACGGGACGGTCGCATGGCCCTGCCGGCCCTCGAGAGGCTGAGAGAACGCGGAGACCTCGTGGTCGGCGACAACGAACCCTATTCCGCCCGTGAACCGCGTGGCTACAGCATGCCTCATCATGCGACCGGGGCGGGGCGGCCCTCGATCCAGTTCGAGATCCGTCAGGATCTGATCGCCGATGACAGCGGGATCAGGAGATGGGCGGACATCATCATCGAAGTGCTGCACCCGCTGCTTTCCGACAACACGCTCTATCAGCGACTGCCTCTAAACGGAGAGTGACCCATGGACGAGACCACACGCACCGAAGTCGAGGCCGCTGTTTTCCGCCGGCTGCGCGATCACTTCCAGCGCAAACCCGGAATCCAGAACATCGATCTCATGAATCTGGCGGATTTCTGCCGCAACTGCCTCTCGAAGTGGTATCGGGCCGAGGCCGGGGACCGTGGTGTCACCATGTCCTACGACGAGGCGCGCGAGATCGTCTACGGCATGCCCTATGGCGACTACAAGGAACGCCACCAGGAAAAGGCGTCGCCGGAGAAGATGGTCGAATTCGAGGCCGGAGAGAAACGCCGCGCCGCCGAGGCCGCGGCGCGCGGCGAGACCTCGTGACGCCCTACCAGCGTTCGACGGCTGGACGCAGATCGATCTCGTGACTCCAGGCGGTCGGATGCTGGCCGTGTAGATCGAGATAGGTGCTGGCAATGGCGTCGGGATCGAGCAGCGTGTCGATACCCCGTTCGGGGATCTCGTGGGCGTGCTGGGGGCCGTTGATCTGGCCGTCGATGTTGACGAGCGCCACGTGAACGCCGGTCGGTCCGAGCTCGCGGGCCATGGACTGTGCGAGGGCCCGCAGGCCGAACTTGCCCACCGCGAATCCGGCGAAGTTGGCGGACCCCTTGTAGCAGGCGGTCGCCCCGGTGAAGATCACCGTGCCGCTGCCACGCTCCACCATGGCCACCGCGGCGGCCCGCCCGACGATGAAGGCACCGAGGCAGGTAACCTGCCACTGCCGTGTGAGTTCCTCGGCGTCGATGTCGAGAATCGAGCGTCTCAGGAACCCGCTGGCGTTGTAGACCACAAGTGACGGCGCGCCGAGTTCGCCGGTGACCGCGGCAAAGAGGCCGGCGACGTCCGCCTCCCTTGTGGCATCGCAGGCATAGGACCTGATGCGCCGGCCGGTCACCGTGGCCACCCCGGTGGCGACCTGTTCCGCGTGGCCGGAATCGCGCGAGGCGACCGCAACCTCCATTCCTGCCGACGAGAACTGGCGCGCCAGTCCGGCGCCAAGACCTTCACCGGCGCCGACGATCAGCGCCACGCCTTCGAATGAACGACTCATGGCTGTGTTCCTTTTGCCTTTGAGGGACGGGAGATCACCCGTAAAGGGCGTCGAGGCGATCACCGAAGCGCTCGCGAACGACGTGACGGCGGATCTTGAGGGTCGGGGTCATCAGCCTGTTCTCCACGGTGAAGGGTTCGCTCGCCACCATGATCCGCTTGACCTTCTCGATGAGCGAGAGGTTCGCGTTGGCGCGGTCCACGGCCGCCTTGATGGCCGCAGCGAGAGCGTCATCGTCGGCCAGGCTGGCGAGGTCGGCCTCGACGCCCCTGTCGCGGGCAAATCCGGCGAGCCAGGTGTCGTCGGGGACCACGAGGGCCACGAGATGGGGCCGCCGGTCGCCGACCACCATGCACTGGGCGATCTCCGGTTCCAGGTTGAGAATGCCCTCGACTCGTTGCGGCGCGATGTTGTCGCCTCCGGAATTGACGATGATGTCCTTCTTGCGGTCGGTGATGGTGAGAAACCCGTCGTCGTCGAATTCGCCGATGTCGCCGGTATGGAGCCAACCGTCGCGCAGTACCTCGCCGGTGGCCTGCGGGTTGTTCCAGTATCCGTCCATGAGCAGGCCGCCGGCCACGAGAATTTCGCCGTCATCGGCAATCCGGACCTCGACCTCCGGCAAGGGTCTGCCCACGCTTGCCATCCTGATGTGCTCGGGAAGATTGCAGGAAATCACCGGTGCGGCCTCGGTCTGGCCATAGCCCTGGAGCAGCGTGAGACCGAGGGCCGAGAAGAAGGTTCCGACCTCCGGATTGAGGGCAGCGCCTCCCGACACCATGGCCTTGAGGCGGCCGCCGAAACGGCCACGCACCTTGTCGCGGACGAGCTTGTCGAGCACACGGTCCTGGAGGCCTTCGACAAGACCGAGCGACTCGCCCCGCATGCGCCGGCTTCCCAGTTCGACGGCCCTTTCGAAGAGCCGTTTCTTCATGCCGCCCTGGCGGGTGACGCCAGCGAGAATGCGCTGGCGCATCACCTCGTAGAGCCTGGGGACGCAGGTCATGATGGTGGGGCGCGTCTCGGGCATGTTGGTAATGAGCGTGTCGACGCCTTCGGCGTAGCGGATTTCCGCGCCGATCGAGATCGGGAAGAAGAATCCGGCGGTATGCTCATAGGCGTGCGATAGCGGCAGGAACGACAGAAAGGTCTCGATGCCCGACAGCATGGGCCTGACGCCCAGCCAGATGCTCTTGAGGTTCGACAGCAGGGCGTGGTGGGACAGAATGACTCCCTTCGGCAGGCCCCCGGTTCCCGACGTGTAGATCAGGCACGCCGTCGCCTTGCGCTCGATGGCGGCGAGTCGCGAGTCCACGTCTGAAGTGTCGTCACGCGCCGCATCGGACCACGCGATCACCCTGACGCCGGCGGCGGTGACCGTCTCCATGGCGATGACGCAGGCGACATCCGCGGCGGCGGCGGCAGGAAGGAATGTGGCGGCCAGCCGTTCTCCTGAGACGAACGCCATCGATGCGCCACTGTCCTTGAGGACATGTTCGTGCAGTTCACGGGTGTAGGTCGTGTAGGCGGGAACGGTGATGCCCCCTGCTGCCATGATGGCAAGATCGGCGATCGCCCACTCCGGGCGGTTCTCCGATGCCAGGACGACCCGGTCGCCCGGCTTCAGCCCGAAGGCCACCAGACCGGCGGCAAGCCTGCGTACGTCTCCGGCGACATCCTCCCATTGTCTCGGGCGCCATGTGCCGCCTTCCTTGGCCCACAGGAAAGGGCGGCCTCTACTCTGCCCGGCCATGTCGAAGAACATGGAAGGGATGCTGGTCCAGCTGTCGTACTGCATGATCGCCTCCATCCGCCCGGAGAGGCGTTGATCATACCGATGCCGGCCAGGAACCGCCAAGGACATCGACACGGCACCCGCGGCGGCGTCGACATTGTCAGGCAAGGCTCCGGGGGATATGGATGGAGCACCACAACCAGGGGCACACGAGGCGTGATCGAGGCATCCACTCTTCCCCGCTGGGATCTCTCGGACCTCTTTTGTGGACCGGATGATCCCGCGATCACGGCGAGCCTTGATGGCCTTGCCGATGAGGCTGAGGCGTTCGCCGGGGATTACCGTGGGCACCTTTCGGGACTGTCGACGCAGGCCTTCGGCGAACTCATCGAGCGATACGCGGCTCTCGTGGAGGGCATGGGCCGTGTCGGGAGCTATGCCGACCTGTTGTTTGCCGCCAACAGGAACGACGACGGTGTCGCCAGATTCCACCAGATGGTCCAGGAGCGGATGACGGCGGTCAACCAGTCGCTGATCTTTCTGGGACTGGAGATCAACAGGCTCGACGAGGAGACGGTGGAACGGCTGCTCGGCGATCCGGATATCGCACGCTACCGGACCTGGCTGGAAGCCCTGCGCAACTTCAGGCCGCATCAGCTCTCCGACGAGGCCGAGGCGATGCTCAATGAACTCGCCGTCGTGCAGGCCGGCGCCTGGGTACGTCTCTTCGATCAGACCATCGCCGCCCTCACGTTCAGGGTCGATGGCGAGGAACTGTCCGAGGCAGAGGCGCTCGATCGCCTCTCCTGGGCCGACGCCGGGGTCAGGAAACGCACGGCGGGGGAGCTCGCCCGCGTCTTCCGCGGGAATACCAGGCTCTTTTCCCACATCACCAACACCCTCGCCAGGATGAAGGCGATCGAGGACGGCTGGAGATCATTTGCCCGGCCGATCTCGTCGCGCAACGTCGCCAACCTGATCGAGGATGAGACCGTCGATGCCCTCATGGGCGCCGTGCGCGACGCGTATCCGCGCCTTTCCCATCGCTACTTCGCCCTCAAGGCGGGCTGGTTCGGCGGCGACACACTCGCCTGGTGGGACCGCAACGCACCCCTTCCCGATACCGATGAGCCCCTCTACGGGTGGGACGAGGCCCGCGACATCGTGCTCGGCGCCTTCGGCGGATTCTCGCCGCGCATGGCCGGCATCGCGGCGGACTTCTTCCGCAAGAAGTGGATCGACGCCCCCTGCCTGCCCGGCAAGGATGGCGGGGCGTTTTCCCACCCCACCGTGCCCGGAGTCCATCCCTATATCCTTCTCAACTACCAGGGGCGGACGCGCGATGTGATGACACTGGCCCACGAACTGGGCCACGGTGTCCATCAGGTTCTGGCGGGGCCGCAGGGTCCGCTGCTGGCGCCTACGCCCCTGACACTTGCCGAAACGGCATCGGTGTTCGGCGAACAGCTCGCCTTCCGGCATCTCCTCGAGCGCGAGGACGATCCCCGGACCCGCAGGAGACTTCTTGCGGGCAAGGTGGAGGACATGCTGAACACGGTGGTGCGTCAGATCGCGTTCTGCGACTTCGAGGTGCGGCTCCATGACGCCCGGGCGAAGGGCGAACTCACTCCTGACGAGATCGGCGATCTGTGGATGGCTACACAGCGCGAGAGTCTGGGGCCGGCCGTGCACCTTGACGACGACTACCGCAGTTTCTGGTGCTACATTCCACACTTCATCCATGCGCCCTTCTATGTCTATGCCTATGCCTTCGGCGACTGTCTCGTGAACGCCCTTCACGCGCTTCATCGCCAGGGCGTGACCGGCTTCGAACGCATGTTTCTTGCCCTGCTGGAGGCCGGGGGGAGCCGCCATCATCGCGAGTTGCTGGCACCCTTCGGACTCGATGCGACGAAGCGGGAGTTCTGGGCGCAAGGACTGGGGTCGATCAGCGACATGATCGACGAACTCGAGGCGCTGCCGTCGTGACCGACAAGGACCTCAAGGATACCAACCGGCTGAGCGGGCGGGCGGCGCGCTACGCCAGGGTCGGTGCCGCGGTCGGCCGCGTCGGCGCCCGAGCGGTGACGGGACGCGTTCTGGGGAGCCGCTCGGACAACGCCGCGATGGCGGTCAATCTCAAGAACGCCCTGGGCGGACTGAAGGGACCGCTGATGAAGGTGGCGCAGCTTCTGGCCACCATCCCTGACGTCCTGCCGCCGGAGTATGCCGCGGAACTCGCCAAGCTGCAGGTCAATGCACCCGCCATGGGCTGGCCTTTCGTGCGCCGGCGCATGGCCGGAGAACTGGGCGCCGACTGGCAAAGTAAGTTCGCGTCCTTCGATCGCCAGGCATCGGCCGCGGCATCGCTCGGCCAGGTGCACCGGGCGACTACACCCGATGGCGTCGGGCGGGCCTGCAAGCTCCAGTATCCCGACATGCAGTCGGCAGTGGAGGCGGACCTGAGGCAGCTGAAGGTGCTGTTCTCGCTCTACCGCCGGTACGACAGGGCAATCGATCCGAGCCGTGTCTACGAGGAGATCTCCGAGCGCCTGAGGGAGGAACTCGACTACCGCCTGGAGGTGCGCCACCAGCGGCTCTACCACGCCATCCTGGCCGGGCAATCCAGGGTCAACGTGCCGGTCGTCATCGACGCGCTTTCCAGTGACCGTCTGATCACCATGGACTGGGTCGATGGAGTCCCCCTGATGTCGATGACCGAAGCCGATGCCGGGTCAAGAAACGAGATCGCGATGTCGATGTTTCTGGCCTGGTACGAGCCGTTCTACGGCTATGGCGTTATCCATGGGGATCCGCATCCGGGCAACTACAAGGTACGGCCCGACATGGGCATACACCTCCTCGACTTCGGCTGTGTCCGCATCTTTGCGCCAAGCTTCGTGACCGGAGTGATCGATCTCTATCATGCGCTCGACAACGACGACCGCGACCTTGCCGTTCACGCTTACGAGACGTGGGGGTTCACGGGCCTCAGCGACGAGGTGATCGACACCCTCAACATGTGGGCGGCCTTCGTTTACGCACCCCTTCTGGAGAACAGGCCAAGGGTCATCCAGGACGAGGGGTCCCGCTACGGGGCGAAGGTGGCGTCACGGGTCCATGCGCGCCTGAGGGAACTCGGCGGCGTCACCGTGCCGCGGGAATTCGTGTTCATGGACCGTGCCGCCCTGGGACTGGGCAGCATCTTTCTCCACCTGAAGGCCGAGGTGAACTGGCACCGTGTCTTTCACAGTCTCATCGACGGCTACCGGGAAGAGGACCTTGCGCGGCGTCAGTCGCAAGCGCTGGCTGCGGTCGGCATCCAGGCGCCGGACTCAAGGACCGGCAAAGGCGTCGATGATGCGCATGCCGGCGTCACCGGCGACCCGTAGCCATTCGTCGAACATGACGGCGCCGACTTCGGCGAGGTCCCTGGCGAACGCCTCGCCGGGGGGATCGATTGTCATGCCGCGGGCGGCGAGCCGGGAGAGATACCAGTTCGAGAGCTCCTGGGCCCGCTCGGTTCCGGCGACTTCGGCAAGATGAGCCGCCGATCTCAGGCAGAAGCGCTCCTGGTCGTCAAGGCCGTCGAAGAGGTCGGCATTGACGAAGACGTAGTTGCGGGTGAGCCAGGCCTTCGCATCGTAGAAGTGGGTCATGTGTTTCCACACGGCGTGTTCGTATCCCGTCGCGCTTGAGGAAACGAAGCCCTTCACCCCGCCACTCTCCAGGACGGCATCGAGGTCCGCGGCTTCGACGTGCACCGGGACCATGCCCGCGAGTTCCGCCAGGCGTGCGGTGGTCTCGTTGTAGGTCCGGAAGCGGAAACCCGCCATCTCCTCGAGGCTTTCGACCGGTTGCGCAAAATAGAAGCCCTGGGGCGGCCATGGCACGGAATAGAGAAGCACGAGATTGTCCTGGGCCAGGACCGTCTCGAGTGTCGGCCGGGCCGCCTGCCACAGCCGTTCGGAGGCCTCGAACGAGGTCGCCAGGAACGGCACGGAGTCGAAGGCGAAGACCGCGTGCTCTCCGGCATGAGCGCTCAGCAATCTCTCGCCGATGGCGACCTCGCCGGTTTCGACGGCCCGCTTGATGTCGTGGCCTTCGATGAGAGAACCGGCGGCATGGATCTCGATGCGGATGCCGCCCTTCGTGCAGACTCTCACCGCCTCGGCAAAGACCCGACCGTTCTCCGTGTGGTAGTTGGCCTCCTCGTAGGCCATCGGCATGTCCCACTGATCTTGCGCACGGGCCGTGGCGGCAATGAGGACGAGAGCGGTAGCAAGGGCGAGAGTGCGGGTCATGTCATGGGTTCCCCGGATCAGGCGATCCATTCGCTCACGGGTGCGGCGGCCTCCTCGAGCGGTTGTGTGACGATATCGAGAAGTGCCGGGCCGTCATGGTTGAGGAGTGCCGCCAGAGCGCCCGCAAGATCGCGCGGACTCTCCACGCGGCGCGCCATCAGGCCGAATGCGCCCGCCACCGCCGCGTGGTCCGTGGGCTGGAAGTCGACACCGAAATGACGGCTTTCGAAGGACGCCTTCTGACCTGCCTTGATCCAGCCGAAGCTGGCGTTGGAAAGAACGACAAGGAGGATCGGCAGATCGAGGCGAACCAGGGTCTCGAGCTCGCCTGCACTCATGGCAAAGCTGCCGTCCCCCATGACCGCCACGACCTTGCGTTCAGGCACGGCGACGGCGGCCCCGATGGCCGCCGCAAGGGCGTAGCCCAGGGCGCCATGGGCGCGATTGGTGATGATCGAGCGCCCCGCCTGGCGCACCTCGAAATAGGCCGCAACGAAGGGGCAGGGCGTTCCTGCATCGGCACACACGATCACATCGTCAGGCAGGGCGCGCCGCAGCTCGACCATGATGCGCCCCGGCGTCACCGGCGACCCGCCTGCGTGCTGGACGAGACGCCGTCCGCGTGTTTCCCGCACCGCACGGCAGACATCCGCGGCGTCCGGACGTGCCGGTCCTTCCACACGACCCAGCAGGGCTTCCAGGCCGAGGCGGGCATCGCCGTGAAGTGGGGCGTCGCAACGGTAGTTGGCGCCGAAGACGGATGTGTCGACATCGAGATGGATGATCGGCACGTCAGGGCCCGGGACGCGCCAGCGTTCGGTGGTGACCGAACCGGCGCGGCATCCGATGAAGAGGATGCAATCGGCGTCCTCGACCGCCTTTCGCGTGGCCTCGATGCCACCGTTGGAGCCCACAACCCCCAGCGACAGGGGGTGGGTTTCGGCAAGGCTTCCCTTGCCGCTCACCGTGGTGGCAACGGCGATGCCGGCCCGTTCTGCCAGCTGGCGCAAGGCCTCACCGGCACCCGAGAGCAGCACGCCGCCACCGCAGATTGCCACTGGCCGCCTGGCCCCGGCGAGAATGCCGGCGGCCCGTTCTGTCTGGTCAGTCGCCGGAGCGGCGGGAAGTGCCGGACAACGACCGAACAACTCCTCGCCATGGATGTCCCCTGGCGGCACGGGAGCGTGCTGGACATCGAAGGGAAGCGCCAGGTGAACGGCGCCCGGGCGCCCGCAGGTCGCCTCGCGAAAGGCCCGGCGCACGCTCCGGGGCAGCGCGGCGCCGTCGTCAAGGACCGTGTTCCACTTGGTGAGCGGCCGGAAAAGGGCCTCCTGGTCGACTTCCGTGAGGGTGAAGCGACCGCGCGACGAGCGGGCCACGTCACTGGTAATGGCGACAAGGGGTATCGCACTCTCCTGGGCCTCGACGACCCCGGGAAGAATGTAGGTGGCGCCGCCGCCGGACGGTCCTTCGCAGACACCGACGCGGCCGCTCATCTTGGCATAGGCATCGGCCATGTAGGCGGCATGACGTTCGTCGCGCGCGAGAATGTGTTCGATACCGTGATCGAGGCGGGCGAGGGCATCGTAGAAGGGAAGGGAGGTGTCGCCGCACAGGCCGAAGATGTGCCTGACGCCATGGAGTTCGAGCAGACGCACCAGCGCCTCGGCGCCGTTGGGTTCGTTGCCTGATCCCGTGATTCCCTGCATCCTCGCCACGGTCCCCAATTTGGCGACCACGTCAAGCGCCGGAGGAAATCCATGATTGTCCAGGGGGGCAAGGCAGTCTACGGAGCGGCTCTCGGCATTCTCATGCTCGAGGCCAGGTTTCCCCGCATTCCGGGCGACATGGGCCATGCCGGCACCTGGCCCTTTCCGGTGCTCTACCGGGTCGTCAGGGGCGCCTCGCCCGACCAGGTGGTGCGCCGCGGCGCCGAAGGTCTCCACGCCGCCTTCCTTGAGGCGGCACGGGAGCTGGTTGCAGAGGGGGCAGACGGCATCACCACCAACTGCGGCTTTCTCTCGATCTTCCAGAGGAGCCTTGCCGACACTCTCGATGTTCCGGTCGCCACGTCGTCCCTGATGCAGGTGCCGCTGGTGGCTGCCACCCTG
This sequence comes from Alphaproteobacteria bacterium, assembly GCA_965213815.1. Taxonomy (GTDB): domain Bacteria; phylum Pseudomonadota; class Alphaproteobacteria; order SP197; family SP197; genus SP197. The sequence goes on from OZ243917.1 coordinate 838,460, forward strand.
CCGCCGGAAAGAACCGTGGGTATCGTGACCGTCTCGAGGGAATCACTGACTCCGGCGCATCTGGCCGCAGCCGGTGTGCCGCTGCAAACCCCTGTGGCCGGCATTCCCGCCGATGGCGCCCTTGCCGGTACCCTGCTCGACAACCGCCCGGAACTCGATGTTTGCAAGGCCCGCCTCGAGGTTGTGGAGGCTGCCCTGGAGTTGAAGCGCAAGGAGCCGGATCTGGGGGCTCTGGTGCTGGAATGTACGAACATGGACCCCTATGCGGCCGATGTGCGCACGGCGACCGGCCTCCCGGTCTTCTCGATCAGGAGCTTCATGCTCTGGTTTCAGGCGTCTCTGGCGCCAGCCCGCTTCCCGCCACCGTGAATGAGCTGGAAACAACGACACCGGGCCGTCCTGCACCGTCGCCGGATTCGGGCCTTCCCGACTGAACACCACGATCTCATCGATCAGCGCAAGTGCAGGATTGGTCAGGCACGCCCCGATCCGATCCGCCTCCCGAGGCTCGTCAGCTGCCGGGGGAGAGTGTCGGGACAGGTCGCCCAATCCTTCGCGATCCTTGTTGTCCCTGGCGGCTCCGTTCAGTCGTCTTGCACCCGCTCCTTGACATGTCGGCGGGGTGTCTCGAAGACCCGATTGAGCGCAGGCATGAAGGCCTGGAGGGGCATGGTGTCGTAGGCCGGGTCGAAGGCAGTCTGGTCATAGTCGTCGCAGAACTGTCTGCAGGCCTCGAAATGGGGGTGCCCTCGAAGCGATTCCCTCGCATTCCTGTTCCCGCCGAGGTGGTGGAAGAAGTGATATCCCTGGAACATCTCGTGGTGCTTGACGATCCAGTAGACCTCCGGCCGCACGTAGGGCTTGAGGATGGCGGCACAGAATTCGCCGTGGTTTTCGGGGGCGAAGAAGTCACCGATATCGTGAAGCAGGGCGGCGGCAATGATCTCGTCGTCGTCATCGTGTCCGTCACGCCAGGCGCGGCTGGCGGTCTGCAGACTGTGTTCGTAGCGGTCGACGGGATAGACGTGATCGGGCGCCCGCAGCATGTCGAGATGTTCAAGGCAAAGCTCCAGAACCCTGGGGGGTTCATCGACACCATTCTTGACGATCGCTGCCCAGTCCTCGACCGTCGACTCCTCGATGTTGGTGAATGTTGCCTTCTTCCTGATTGGCGCCCCCTCCGCAATGAGGTCGTGAGCGGTTCTGGGCCGTTCCGCAACGAGGGTCATGGGGTGATCTCCCGGTGTTCGTGTGCGTGCCCATCATGAAGCGTCACGAGATTGTCTGTCCACCCGAATTGCCGGGCGCGGACCAGAGCGAAAACAACACGGGCCGAACCCTTGAAACAAGCCGCCTGAACGAACATCGCAATGACCGTGCCTGTCAGCATATTGACACTATCTCGCATCACTGAGTAAGCACGGCCTGCTGTCACGCCGGTCGCCCTGGATTGAATTTCTGGTGCATTTTCTGGCAACCAGGCCAGGGCCGGGTCATCGAGTTCAATGTGCTCCCTGACCGACATGGATTGAACCACAACTGTCAGACGAGTTGCCGAACGGTCAAGGTTGTTCCGCATCTCGCCCCCGTCCTCGGCATGGACCAGGGCACGTTCCGGCACGTCCTGCGCATCCTTCCCGCCGCCGCATCCGCCACGAAATGCGGACCCGGGACGCCATGTCCGCGGTGGCGCCTCTGTCCCGTGTCGGCCGGTGCGCATTGACATTGACGGGCCGGAAGCGCATGTACTCTCTGCAAATCGCCTTCCTGGTTCGCGACGCAACGCATTTGCGCGGCATCGAACCCGGAAACTCGCAACTCTACCCGTTCCGGCTGCTTCCGGCGGCCGGCATATGCGCTCGACACCAGCTGCCCCGACAAGCGGGCCGCGCCGGGCGGCAAGGAACAATGTGACCGAAAAACCCTTTTCCGGACTCGGCTTGGCCGAGACCTTGCAACGCGCGCTGACCGTGCGCAAACACATGACACCGACGCCGATTCAGGCGCAGGCCATCCCGAAGGTCCTGGCCGGGCGGGACGTTCTTGCCATTGCCCAGACAGGCACCGGCAAGACCGCGGCTTTCGCCCTGCCTATCCTGCACCGGCTCGCGGATGCAGGAGGCGTTCGGGCCAGAGAGCCGCGCGCCCTCGTCCTGGCGCCGACCCGGGAACTGGCTATCCAGATTGCCGACGAGTTCCGCGCTTATGGTGCCCGGCTGCGACTGCGGCTCGCGGTCATCTACGGCGGCGTCGGCCAGCGGCCACAGGTCGATGCGTTGGCGCGAGGAGTCGACATCCTCGTCGCCACGCCCGGGCGTCTGCTGGATCTGATGGGACAGCGTCGCGTCAACCTCCAACGGGTCGAGCATCTCGTCCTGGACGAGGCCGACCGCATGCTCGACATGGGCTTCATTCACGACGTGCGCCGCATTCTCGCGGCCCTGCCGACGGAGCGGCAGTCATTGCTGTTTTCGGCCACCATGCCGCGCGATGTGGCGCGCCTGGCGAGCGATTTCCTTCGCGACCCCGTCCGGGTCGCGGTGACGCCGCAGGCGACGCCGGTGGAGCGGATCCGCCAGGGTGTCTTCCACGTCTCATCCGGTGACAAGCAACGCCTGTTGGCCGAGATTCTGGATGACCCCGCACTCTCACGGGTTCTCGTCTTCGCTCGCACCAAGCACCGTGCCAACCGGGTGGCGGCCGGGCTGGAAAAGGGCGGCGTCGCCGCCGATGCGATACACGGCAACAAGTCCCAGGGCGCGCGGCAAAGAGCCCTCGAGCGTTTCCGGCGGGGCGAGGCCCGTGTCCTGGTCGCGACCGACATCGCGGCGCGAGGCATCGATATCGAGGATATCAGCCATGTCATCAACTTTGAGCTGCCGAACGTGCCGGAAAGCTACGTTCACCGCATCGGCCGCACGGCGCGGGCCGGCGCCGGCGGCATCGCCTATTCGTTCTGCGACGCGGAAGAGCGCGACTCACTCGGCCAGATTGAACGCCTGATCCGGCAGACGCTGACCGTGATGGGGGGCGACCCCGTCCCGGCTTCGCCCCGCCCCGCGCAAGGCCGGCCGCGCCGCAAGGGCGCCGGAGCCGGCCGAAAGCGCAGAACTCCCCGCTTCGCGGAGGCGCGGCCCTGAACACAGGTGCTGGTCTCGCCGCCGCCGGCGCGCGTGACGGCGATCACGGTGGAGCGCGACGTGGGGCAAAACCCGTCCGACGAGTTGAACATGTTGGCGGGGGCACATTGGCAGGGCAAGACGTTCTGCACCGGCCTGGGAACGTCTTGACGATGACCTCGTCGGCATTCATGTCGCACCCTTCAAGGGGGATGGCGAGGATGATGTCCGTGAGGGCCTTGGACCACAGGTCCTCGACGAGCGCGACGGACCGCAGCCCCAGCCGGTGGTGCGGTGTCACCCGGTCAGCGGCCGCAAGGCACTCTACCTGTGCGAGCGCGAGCAGATGGACTGGTCCCACGGCCCCTTTGCCGGCATGGAGCCCGGAGTGGACGGCGAGGCGGCACGGCTTCTCTACCGCCTGATGCACCATTTCACGCAGCCTGCCCTCACGTATGCCCATCACTGGGACCAGGGGGACCTCGTGATCTACGACAACAGGTGCACGATCCATTCGGCCACCTGGTTCGATGCCACGAGGTACAACCGCGACATGTGGCGCACCACCGTGTGAGGCAATCCCGGACCGCTCTACGATGGCGAGTCGCGGAGCTGGGAGGGCGTCGACGCCAGCAAAGGCTTGACAATGCAACACCAACGCGCCAGTTTCTGCCTTGGATGAGCAGGCGCCGGATTAACCCGAGTCGGCATTACGCTGGCAGCATCCGGAGCGATGTGTCCTAGGGGCCGGGGGCTCATCTACCCCAGCACTGGTGCAAGAAGCGAAGCTGGGGTTCGTTCGGGGCCGCAGCGTGAAGGCCCGGAACGACTGTAAGGCCAGCGCCAAGAGTCTGCCCTGATCCGTCCCTGATGAGATTTCCAATCAGCCTGTGAGCCTTGCACGTCACACGGGGTGTCGTTCCAGGATCTTCACCACGGTTCCTGGTCCTCATGGCTCTGGAGCGGGCGTGGTATCACTGCGAGGCCTGCGGCTTCAGCCCGTGTGAGCGTGCACCCTCGCTTGACCGTCATGGTCTCATCACCCGTTGTGGTACCAACCCTGGGGCCGTTCATGCAGGAACAGGCCCCAGGGCACGAGCGCGGTCCAGTAGACTGAACTCGGCCGTCGGGCCAATGAGTGTCGTGCGCGTTCACCGATGACGCCATGGGACCCATCGTTCCTGGGGAGTGGTCCGATTGATTCGAGTTCCGCCGTGCGTAACTACACTGACATGCGGGAAGCGGTCACCATGCCCGCTTCGAGCCGCCGGTAAATCCAGGGCACGAGCAGCACGTAGAGCAATCGCGTCTGAATCGTCGAGGTTCCGGGAAACAGGGCTTCGGGAAGCGCATCGCGCAGGCGCCCGAGGCCCATCTCGTCGACGGTGCCCCGCTTTTTGAAGAGATCCAGAACCTGTTGCGGTCATGAGCCTCCATTCGCCAGGGCAAGGGTGCCATGCGGCAAGCCGGCGACACGAACCGCATCATGGTTGCGCACTCGCGCAAGTCTCCCGTGTGACACAGACCCGCTTGGCAGTCTTGAGATGAGGCGATGGAAGTCGGTGGGTCATGAAAACCCCCGAAGGGACAGTGGCCATGCATGGCGAGGGCGCCGCATCCGACCCAAGAAACGCAGCGTGACGAGTGACGCTGCCTTGTATCCGCAGCCGGTCTGGTTTCAGGTGCGCGAGGACCATGCGATGGCGGCCAGTGTTGCTGCACCCGAGAGGGCGAAGGAGCCCATGAGAATGAAGAGGGTGCCATCGTAGAGATAGCCGATCAGGCCTCCCAGCGGCACCGAGACGAGGGTGGAAATGAGAGTGACGATCGCCGCGCCGACACCTGCGATGTTACCGAGAGGCTGCATGGCGAGGGCATTGAGGTTGCCGAAGAGAAGGCCCACCCCGCCGAAGATCGCCAGGTGTGATGCCAGGTAGAGCCACAGCGGCGGAATCCCGTCGAAGGTGAAGGTCAGCGCGAAGGAGACGGTGGCAACGACCGTCACGATGATGGCCGCAATGACGGACAGCCGGCGCATGCCGTAGCGCATGACGAGGTGACCGTTCAGGAGACCGGTGACTCCGAAGGCAAGGGCGAGGCCCGCGAAGTAGAGGGGGAAGAGAAGGCCGACCCCGTAGGTGTCCTGGAATATCTGCTGTGCGGTGCTGAGATAGGCGACAAAGGGGGCGAAGGCAAAGCCCACCGCCAGGGTGCAGGCCATGGCCTGGCGGGTCCGCACCACCATGACGGCGGATCGCGTGATCGCCGTCACGGAGAACACGAGACGCCGGTGACGGGGCAGGGTTTCAGGCTGGCGTACCGCCAGCCACAGGCCGGCGATGCCCGCCACGACAAAGAGGGCCACGAAAATGGCCCGCCAGTCGGCGATGAGCAGGATCCCCTGACCCATCGCCGGGGCGATCATCGGCACGGTGATGAAGACGGCCATGATGAAGGACATGATCCGCGCCATCAGCCGCCCCTCGTACTGGTCGCGCACCAGGGCCATGGATACCACCCGCGGTGCGGCGGCGCCGATGCCCTGGAGGACGCGACCGACGATCATGATCCAGAATTCCGTGGCGACGATGGAGATGATGCAGCCGGCCATGAAGATCGCCAGGCCGATGAGGATTGAACTCTTCCGTCCGATGCAGTCCGACAGGGGCCCGAAGAGGAGGGGGCCGACGCCGATACCGAGGAAGAGTGCGGTGATGACGTACTGCACGTCGTTGCGTCTGGCCGCACCGAGATCGACGCCGATATCGGGCAGCGCCGGCAGCATGGCGTCGGTTGACAGGGCCGACAGCGCCATGAGCAGGGCCACCAGCGGCACGAATTCGCTGTTCCGCAACATGGCGGTGCCATCCCTTCATCAATCGAGGTTCAGCGTCGTCACGCTCCCGCAAGCCTGTGGCGTCAAGCGTGCGCTACCCCTGTCCTTCGCAGGTGCAAGCCTACTGTACCAGCGGTGATGCTGTTGCGGCCATCCGGAAGCTCTCGATCCGGGAGTCTCCTGCCAGCAGCTGGACGTACTGCCGGAAGGCGCGGTGCCAGGAGGCGTCCTTGAGGTAGTCGGCGCGGCCTCGAAGGGGAGTTGGCGTCCGGAAATGCGCTTGTCGACGCGCACAATGTGGATGCCGTAGCGGCTCTTCACCGGGACCGGCGAGAGCTGGCCCTCTTCCAGGTTGAAGAAATAGGGTCTCGAGTTCGGGTGCCGTGTCGCCACGCATGACCTGGCCCAGACGGCCGTCGTTGTGACGCTACTCGCAGGCCGAATGGGCCCTCGCCAGTTCGCTGAAGCGCTCCGGCGTCTTCGAGAGAATGTCGATCAGGCACCCGGTCACGACTTTCTTCTTCCGGCGTTCCTCGTCGTCGGGGGCCGCGACGAAGAGGATGTGCGCCGCTTCCACCAGGGCCGGGCTGCAGAACCGCTTCGGGTTGTTGTCTTAAGTAGCGACGGTACTCGCCCTCGGTCGGCGCCTGGACGACGGCCCCGTCCTCGTCGCCATCGACGCCGATCTCCTGTGTCCTGTCGAGTTGGCGGGAGTCGTCGGTGCTGCCGGCCGGGTGATACGGCATCTTGTGCAGGATCGCGTCCTCGCTGATGTGGTGGTCGTTGACCCGGATGCCGTCCGCCGTCCGTTGCGGCTGCGCGCAACCTGATAGCCACCGTGGCCGAGATAGCCGACAGGCGCACTCCTGATGTGGGCGAGGCGGCTGAACGGGAAGACGATGCAGATGCGACTGACTGACCCGGTGAGGATCGGCGTGGCGACCAGGAGTCCGAACTCCGTCCCGGAGAGGCCGAGGTCCTGCTTGATCTTCACGCAGATGATGGAAAGGATCGTCAAGACGGCAAAGGCGGTTGTGCTCAGGCCCAGGGCTTTCGGTTGATCGCCTCGCGTGACATCCTTCAGATCAGGCATGCGACCACCGGTCCCGTCCGGCCGAGGTGGTGCATTGTCGAAGCGGTCTTCGGAAGTCAAAGCAGCAACGGGGAAGGCTGTTCCATGGCAGACATCGTTGATGAACACGAGGCGGCGCGCCGCCTCTCCATGACCGTCGAGGAGGTCCTGTACCGTCTCGACTACGGACAGATGATGGGCGTCGAGGTTGATGGCGGGTGGCGGATCGACACGCGGGATCTCGAGTCGTTCAGGAGAGGCCAGGCTCTCGGCCGGGCCATCGCGGCAGCCGGAAAGGCGCCCGTGGACAGCAAGGCACCGGAGGATTTCCAGGAGATATCAGCGGATGAATCACCTGGCTGGCGGCGCAATCCCGAATACGAGATCGACTTCGCCGTCGTGCCCGCTCACGTCGAGGTCCGCTGTGCCGGCGCCACCGTTGCCGCCAGTGACCGCGCCCTCACGGTCATGGAACTCGGCCATGGCGCCGTCTACTACATGCCCGGCAAGGATGTTGACTGGTCCTGCTTCACCGCGACCGCGCACTCGACCTACTGCCAGTACAAGGGTTTTGCACGCTACTGGACACTCAACGTCGCCTCCAGGGTCGAGGAGAACGTCATCTGGGCCTATGACGAGCCGCACCGGGAAGTGGCGGGCCTTGCCGCCCACGTCGGATTCTACTGGCACCGCATGGATGCCTGGCTCGAGGACGGCATCGTGGTCGAGCAGCCGCGCGACATCGCCGGGCGGTGCGATGCGCGACACAGTTTCCGCGCGCTCTATCCCGATCTTGCCCGGCAGTGGCACCCGGAGAAGAACCCCAACATCAACCCTTATGAGTGCGCCCCGTGGTTCCATGCATGCGTCTGGTGGCGGGACGACACCGGCAACGAATGGCGCCAGCCGATTCGCGACCGCGTGCTCGGCCACCCACCCTGTCACGCCACCTGAAGGCGCTGTCGACCGAGCCACTGCTGAAGGAAACGCCGGATCGGCCCCGGAACAGCAGGCGTTCGGCGAAGCGGTGATGGGTGATTTCAGGCTGGCTGATCAGGGGCCAACAAACGCTGGTGACCCGTTCCCCGATTTTGCCGCAGCGCCTATCCACGGCACGCGAAGATGGATGCGCTATTGCAGCTACAGTTCTTGAATCGAAGGAGTTTGCGAGTCGAGGGCTATGCCAGCGACTCGCGCTCGATGAGCCAAGGGCACAGGTGATCATAGCCTGGTTCAATCATCGAATGGGTTCAGCATCGCTACCGGTCGGGAACACAGGCCGTTCGACAGCGAGGCCGACGTCGCGCTCTGTCTCGCCTTCGAGAAGCTGGCGCTCGAACAGGTTGAGGTGATCTCCGACATCAGTCCATTGGCGACCCTTACCGTACCGCCCTGGTGAGCCGACCCGCAGTCGGCGGCTTGCTGATCATCTATACAATTCCTGTATCCTGAACCAAGGCAACGTCCCGCGTAAACCAGCAACAGGGAGACCGTCATGCCTCAGGTGAACCTGCGCACGTCCAGCGAGCGTCTGGCCATCATCGACCGCGCGGCCGCGATCCGAGGCGTCAGCCGGACCGAGTTCGTGATGCGCTCAAGCGAGGCGGCGGCGATCGAGGCCCTGAACGAGTGCCCCGTCATCGCCCTCGACGACGAGACCTGGGATGACTTCATCGCGGCGCTCGACGCGCCGGTGGAGATCGACCCCGCCGTGAAGGCGCGATATGCGCGCAAACCCCAGTGGGACCGCTAGGACCGCCGGAGCCGCTCGCGTCCCACCACGACATCTCGCAGTTCTCCTCGGGCGTCCCGACCCTCGACGCCTGGCTCCGGGGCAAGGTGAGGCCGAACGAGGCCAGGGGCTTATGTCGCCTGCGTCGGCCACCGGATAACGGGATTCTACAGCCTCGCCGCCAGCGCCGTGGAACGACGTCGGGTGTCGCCCCGGGTCCGCTGGAACATGCCTGACCCAATCCCGGCCATCCTTCTGGGACAGCTCGCGGTGGACGAGGCCTGGCGCGGCCAGCGCCTCGGCTCGGATCTCCTGATCGACGCGGCAAGGCGCTCGCTCGCCGCCGCCGGCACGGTCGGCGCCCGCGCTGTCATCGTGCAGGCCGTCGACGACCGTGCCCGGGCGTTCTGCGAGAAGTTCGGCTTTCGTCCTTTCTCGGAGCGCCAACCACTCATGTTGGTCCTGCGCATGTCCGAAATCACCGGCCTGCTGGACGCGTGAGCTGCGCAGCTGGCCCGCCGGATTTCGTGGACCGTCACGATGGCGAGTGCACCGCTGTCAATGTCACCCGCCTGTTGCCGTCCGGCGGCTGGGGACTCACCAGGGAAAGCGCATTCGCAGCCCGACAGCGCACCTTGGTGGCCCAGGTCTGTCGCGAAAACCCGGTCGGTCCGCGATGGGCACGTCCGCCGCGAGTACGATCCCGCCCAGCCCTGCCCGTCTCCCAAGTCTGCGGATTGGGAGACAGAGGCGCGCCGCGCTCTCGCCACGCCGGGTTCGGGCTGCTGCGCATTCCAGCTCGTTCCGCCCGCCCGCCAGAAAGGGCATGGACTGGAATGGCACTTTGCTCTCATGCCGCCCGGCAGCGCACACGGACACCTCCCGGAACATGACCCGGGTCCTGGCTCGACCCCGGGATCCGCGTTTCATACTCCGGGGTGAGTGCAAGCGCTCATGGACGTTTGACAGGGCTGCTGACCATGCTTCAGCGCTCTGCCCTGCCCCTCAGATTCGGAGCGGATCTCTGCTCATGTCTTCCAGGGTTGTCAGAGACCGGTCTTCAGGGAACTTCAGGAATCGAAGACGATGACGCTGCGGGCCACCTCGCCTGCCTTCATGTCGTCGAAACCTTCGTTGATCTCCTCGAGAGAGATACGGCGGCTGATCATGTCATCCAGCTTGAGCTTGCCGTCGAGGTAGAAATCGACATAGCGCGGCATGTCGACCCGGAAATGGTTGGAGCCCATGTTGGAGCCCCGCAGCACCTTGTCGTCGAGAAGGTCGGCACCGTGGATTTCCAGCATCTCGCCCTCCGGTACCATGCCGATGACGGTGGCCATGCCGGACACTCTCAGCATCCGGAAGGCCTGCTCGCTGGTCTGCTTGAGACCGAGCGCCTCGAAGGAATACTCGACGCCACCTCCCGTCATCTCGCGGACTGCCTCCACGGGATCGGTCTCGGCGGCATTGACCACGTCCGTGGCCCCGAAGTGGCGGGCGAGGTTGAGCTTGGTCCCCTTGACGTCAACGGCGATGATGCGCCCGGCGCCGGCGATGGCCGCACCGTTGATGGCCGAAAGCCCGACCCCACCGCAGCCGATGACCGCCACCGTGCTGCCAACCTCGATCTTCGCCGTGTTGACCACGGCGCCGAATCCGGTGGTGACGCCGCAGCCGATCAGCGCCGCCCGGTCGAAGGGCATGTCGTTGCGGATCTTCACCAGCGCATGTTCGTGCACCAGCATCATCTCGGCGAATGCGGAGAGATTGTAGAACTGGCCGACACCATTGCCGAGACGTGGTTCCTCGCCCTCGGCGCGTGACACCTCGGGATTCTGGCAGCTGAAGGGACGGCCTGTCGTGCAGTACTCGCAGTGGCCGCAGAAGACGCTGAGACAGGAGATCACGTGGTCGCCGGGCCTGAAATGGCGCACCTCGGAACCGACGGCCTCGACGACTCCGGCGGCTTCGTGTCCGAGAACCGTCGGCAACGGCGCGGCATACTTGCCCTCGATGTAGTGGAGGTCGCTGTGGCAGACGCCACACGCCGCCGTGCGGACCAGGACCTCGCGGGATCTCGGCTTCGAGACCGGCACATCCTCGATGACAAGCGGGGTATTGACCTCATGCAGCACCGCAGCCTTCATGATATTCTCCTCTCGGGATCGGGCAGAGGTTCATGCTCCCGATCGGGTCTGCCGAGTCAAGCAGCCGCAAGGAAAGGTCGCCCAGGATGCCGCATGCCGACGTGGTGCCCGTTTCCCGGAAAGCGATCGATGATTTTCGTCGTGACGGCGCCGTGTTGCTGAAAGGCGTTCTCGACGCCGGCTGGCGCCGGGAACTCGAACGGGGTATCGCCGCCATCAGGGAGAACCCCGGACGCCACAGGGTGGACTGGGTCCGCGACGAGGCGACCGGTGATCACGTTCTCTTCGATGCAGCCCCTGTTCCTGACAATGCCTTCTTCGCATCCTGCATGACTTCGTCGCCGCTTGGTCCGATTGCGGCGCACATGATGAATTCGCCCACGGCTCTGGCGTTCTACGTGTCGATGTTCCTGCGCTCGCCCGGCACGTCCACGCCCACGCCTTGGCACCAGGACCAGACGTACTGGTGTGTCGAAGGCCGCCAGGCCCTGAGTATCTGGACGTCCCTCGATCCGGTGCCGGCTGGCACCGAGCTCGCGTTCGTCCGCGGATCCCACCTGTGGGATCGTCCGCTCGCACAGCCATTCTTCGAGCACGAACAGCTTGGTGGGGTGCGCGACAAAGGGACCGCCGACACCGTTGCCATCACCGACTTTTCGGCCAGCGACATCCACGAGGTCATCGGCTGGCCCACGGAACCCGGCGATGTCGTGGTGTTTCACGGCATGACAGTGCACGGAGGATCGGGCAACCTGCCCGAAGGACTTGGCAGACGGACGCTGTCGTTCCAGTGGCTGGGAGAGGATACCAGGGTGACCACCCGCCCCGGGGGCTGTTCGCCGGACTGGTTGCCGGAGTTCGCCCGCTGTGGCGTGGAACCGGGCGACTATCCGTGGTGCGCCATGTGCCCCAGGGTTTCTGTCGACGGGGTGGTCACGCACCGGGAAGGGAGAATGTCATGACCAGTGTCGGTTTGCGCCCCGGACATTTCGACGCCTCGGGCATGGCGCCGGTCGATCTGCCGTTCACCGGGGAGGAGTATTGCGCGCGCCTGAAGAAGCTCACCGCCATGGCTGCCGACGAGGGCATCGACCTCCTTTGGGTGACGTCGCCCGAGGGCGTGGCCTGGCTCCACGGATTCACCGCATCGTGGTACAAGGGCCAGGCGCCGATGCGTTATCCGCAGTGCTATGGCACCGCCGTTCATGTGGCCAGCCGGCGGTTCATCCATTTTGACAACCCGACCGAGGAACCGGTCCTGGCCCTGACCTCGCGGTCCCGGGACAACCGCTGGCTTCCCGATCGCGAGGCGGGACCCAACATCGCCTTCATCATCGACGAGCTCGCCAGGGAGGGGTGGCTCTCGGGCACCGTCGGCATGGAGTTCTGGAGCTATCTGCCGAACCGCGCCATCAGCACCATGTTCGAAGGGGCGTTTCTGGCTGCCGGTGCCCGCCCGGTCGACATGAGCGCCATGGTGCGTCGCGCCCGGCGGGTCAAGTCCGCAGCGGAAATCGCCTGTATCGAGCGGGCCATGGAGATCTGCGACATCGGGCATCAGGCGATCGTCGACAACCTCGAACCCGGGATCACCGAACTCGACCTCTTCGGCAGGGTGATGGCGGCGATGATGGCGGCCGGCGGTGAATTCTCGGCGCTCATCCCGATCTTCAACGCCATGCCGCTTGCCGGGTCGAAACCCATGTCGAGCGGCCATGCGATGGCATCGCGCAGGGTGATCAACGCCGGCGAAATCCTGGCGGCCGACCTGTGCGGCGTCTTCAACCGCTATCATGCCAACGCGTTGCGCGGGTACTACGTCGGCGATGATCCCCCGCAAGAACTCGTCGATCGCTACCGTCTCTCGGGCGGAGTGTTCGGGGTGATCGCCAGCGACGTGAAGGCGGGCATGACGGTGCGCGACGTCAATCGCCTTCTGCGCTCCTACTACGAGGAGACCGGCCTGTGGTCCGATGACGAGGGCTGGGCGCTGGGCTATGAGCTCGGCTGGTCGTTGCCACCCGACTGGGTCGGGGACTTCTACTTTCACCTGGGAGACGACCGCTATCTCGATCGGGTGTTCGAGGAAAACATGGTGACCAACTTCGAGAGTCTCTTCGACACCCACCTCATTGACACCCTCGTCTATGGCAGGAACGGAACACGGGTGCTCTCGAAGACGCCACTCGAACTGATCGCAGTGGGATAGACCACAACGGGTGGCGAGGAGCGGACCCATGAGCACACCACCGGCCGTGTCTGGCCTCCCGGAAACCGATGCCCAGATTCTGGCGGCGATTGACCGCTTCCTCGTCCGCGAGGTGGAACCCCATGTCATGGCGCTGGAAGATGCCGACGAGTATCCAGGCGACATCGTAGAGGGCATGAAGGAACTGGGACTCTTCGGCTGTGTCATTTCCGAGAAGCACGGTGGCCTCGGTCTGCCGGTGACGACCTACGTGCGCATTGTCGAGCGTATTTGCGAGACCTGGATGTCCCTTTCAGGGATCTTCAACACCCATCTCCTGATGGCCTGGATCGTCGAGAGGTTCGGCACCGCCGAGCAGAAGGCGACATGGCTGCCGAAGTTCGCCAGTGGCGAGATGCGGGGCGGTCTGGCGCTGACGGAACCAGGATGCGGCACGGACCTGCAGGCCATCCGCACGCGAGCGTTGCGCGACGGAACCGATTACGTGGTGAACGGGACCAAGACCTGGATCACCAACGGCTACCACGGCGATTGCGTGGCCCTGTTGGTCAAGACCGACCTGCAAGCCGAGCCGCGCCACCGGGGCATCAGTCTCTTCCTTGCGCAAAAGGGAGAGGGATTCACGGCAAGCCGCAAGCTCCGCAAGCTCGGCTACCGCGGCGTCGATACGGCAGAACTTATCTTCGAGGACTTCAGGATTCCCCAGGACCGTCTGATCGGCGGCAGGGAAGGCCTTGGTCTCAAGCAGGCCCTGGGAGCCCTCGAACTTGGCCGCATCAATGTCGCCGCGCGTGGTGTCGGAGTCGCCAGGCGGGCGCTCGACCTTGCTCTTTCCTATGCCCAGCAGCGCCAGACATTCGGCAAGGCGATTGCCAGTCACCAGGCGATCCAGATCAAGCTTGCCGACATGGCGACCAGACTTGAGGCCTCCCGGCATCTCACCCGGTCCGCGGCAGCGGCGTTCGACGCCGGGGAACGCTGCGACATGGAGGCCGGCATGGCCAAGCTGCATGCCACCGAGACCGCGCTCTTCAATGCAACGGAATCCATGCGCATCCATGGCGCCTACGGTTATTCCAAGGAATTCGAGATCGAGCGCCTCTACCGGGACGCCCCCCTGCTTGTCATCGGCGAGGGAACGAACGAGCTGCAGCGGATCGTCATCGCCCGTCAGCTCGTGGCCCGTCATCCGGAGTGATCCGGTCATGACCCATCCCCTCGAGGGTGTCCGCATCATCGCGGTGGAGCAGTATGCCGCCGGCCCCTTCGGCACCCTGGCGCTCGCCGATCTCGGCGCCGAGGTTATCCGGATCGAGAATCCGGCCGATGGCGGTGACATCGGCCGGCGCGTTCGCCTCGACGGTGAAACCTCCGGCGCCGGCGACAGCCTGTTTCACCAGACCTTCAACAGGAACAAGAAGAGCATCACGCTCGATCTCAAGCATCCCCGGGGACGCGACATCCTGCACCGTCTGATCGCCCGTGCGGATGCTGTCTTCAACAACCTGAGGGGCGATCTGCCCGAATCACTTGGCCTCGACTACCAGGCGCTCGGCGTGGTGAAGCCGGAAATCGTCTGTGTTCATCTCTCCGCCTACGGCCGGGCGAACGAGCGGGCCGGCTGGCCCGGCTACGATTATCTCATGCAGGCCGAGTGCGGCTGGCTCTCGGTGACCGGCGAGCCCGGTGGCGTGCCCCAGCGCACCGGACTCTCCCTCGTGGACTACTCGGCGGGACTTCAGGGCGCCATCGCCATCCTCGCCGGAATCATCGGCGCCCGGTCATCGGGCAGAGGTCGGGACCTTGATGTCAGCCTCTTCGGGGCGGCCATCACCAGCCTTGCCTACGTCGCTACCTGGTACCTCTCGGCCGGCATCGAAACCGCCCGCACCACCCGTTCGGCGCACCCCAACCTCACGCCGAGCCAGCTGTTCCGCACTCGCGACGGCTGGATCTTCGTCATGTGCAACAAGGAAAAGTTCTGGCCGAGGCTGTGTGCCGCGATCGGGGAGCCGGCACTGGCCGATGATCCGGACTATGCCGGATTCGCCGAGCGCCTGCGCCATCGCGATCGCCTCACCGACGTACTCGACAGGGCACTCGGGCAGCGCACCACGAACGAATGGATGACGGTATTCTCCGGCACGGTGCCGGCGGCGCCGGTGCACGACATCAGGGACGCACTCGACAATCCCTTCGCACGTGAAAACGGCTACCTCCTCGCTTCCACCGGGACGCCTGTCACGGCCCCCGGTCCCGCCGTGCGGGTCGCCGGCGTCAGGCCCCTGACGGAACCGGCGCCGGACCTTGCCCACGACCTCGAACCGGTGATGGCCGACATCGGCATCGACGGGGAAGAACTCGCCGCCTTGCGGGAGGCGGGCGTCGTGTGAACACGGCAACCTGTCGGCTCCGGACGATGTCGAGACCGGAAGGATGCAAGCTGCCTCGCGGGCGAACACTCAATCTGGATCTTGTGGGTGGACAATGTCGACGCCTTCGCCAGCATGAGTGTACATGGCTGCGGAGCCGTCGAGCAGACCGGCATGGAGATCCGGCCAGTTCTGTTCGGCCCGTTCGATGCGGCTCGACTGGGTGGCGATGAATGCGTCGCGGGTTTCGGCGTCCCAGTTCAGGTAGAGCTTGCCGTCGAGAACAGACCATCCGTTCACGAAATCAACCTCGGCGCCGTAGCCTTCCGAGACCGCATAGGCGCACCAGCCATTGTACCGGGGTTCATAGGCCGTCGGGTCGCTGGCAAAGGCCGCCGCATTGTCCGCAGAACTGAAGAGCCACGACCTGCCCTTGTAGTTGACGCTGTGTTCTGCAACGCCCCTGGCAGGAGTACCGCTGAAATAGGCGACGACATCGAGTCCGTCCATGGCGACGCCGTCGGGCAGTGCGTTGACAAACTCATCGGCCTCATCGGCGGCCACGCCGGAGCCAAGCGCGATGGTCGCCATGAGAGCACCCTGCAGCAACGCACGGCGTGACATGGCGATCACGGTGGCAAGCATGTTGGTTCTGGCTGGACCCATCTGCCTTCTCCTCATTGTGTCCCGTTGTTTCCGATGGGTCGGGAATGGACCCCTGATCGCGCCATGACAGCAGTCGGCGTGAACCGGCACATCAATCGGGATGACTGCAAGCGTGGCTGCCGGCAGGGACCTTGTACAGTCATTTTCCGTATCGGGTCGCACAGTTCTCGACTGGAGTCTCGTGGGCACTGATCCGAGTGCTCCTCCTTACTGCGAAGCCCGGGACAAGGTCCCGGTTTCTGGCTGACGCACGCGGGATCATCGTTGTCCGGCATGTCTGTCCGGGTGCGGTGTTCAGCATCGCGAACCGCCCGGTCGGGCATGCCCGGACAAGAGAACGTCTCTCGCCGCGCCGGTCCGTCACTCGATGAGGTAGGCGTGCTCCACAAGACGGGTGAGGCCGCGCTTGCGCAGGCTCGAGCGCCCGATGATGTCGTCTTCGCCGAGGTGGCGCACCCGGTGTCGATCATGGAAGAGCGCCCGGACTTCCGGTTCTCTGACCGAAAAGGGGGGACCTTCCATTTCGTGCTCGGGATACTCCATGGAAATCAGCAGTATCGGGGCGTCGAGAAGTTCGCCGAGGCGCCGCGCGTAGCGTTGCCGTACGGCAGCCGGCAGGGCGACCAGGGCTGCCCGGTCATAGATCGCAGCCACGCCCTCGAGGTCGGCGGCCTCGAGGGCGAAGAAATCTCCCGCAAAGAGGCGAAAGCCCGGGCTCTCGATGAGTGAGTAACGGTTGTGCCGGGTTTCGCTGAACGCACGGCCATGGCCGCTCAGAAACGCGCGTCCCGCAAGGGGGCTGAGATCGATGCCGAGGACGTCGAAGCCGTGTTCATGGAGCCACCACATGTCCTCTGCCTTGCCGCACAAGGGCACGAAAACACGATCCCCGGGTTGCAGATCAAGGCAGTCGAGGTGGCGCCTGAGCGCAGCATTGGGGACGCCCTCGTTCCAGGGCGTGCTCCCTTCCTGCCAGCGCTGCAACCAGAATTCCGCTTCCACGAACTCTCCTACCAGCGCCGGCCAGCCGGCGTTCCGGACGCGCTACTCTTTTCCGGCATCCGGGTGTCGCACTTTCTCGGTCAGGAACTTCTCGACCTGCTTGAGTTTGTCGTCAAGCTCGGCACCGCCCGCGTACACCTTGTGCAACCCGCTTAGGGCTTCGGCGGCTTCCCTCTCGTCTATGTGAGGAAAGAACTCGGCAAACCCCCCTGGGTCGACTTCAAAGAACAGTTGGCCGCCATTGTCACCGGCGGGGTAGGCATACATCAGCATCCGCCTACGGTCGGTCGGTGGTGCGACCGTCACGGACAACTTGTTGGGTAGCACCGGTAGATCGGCCGTCTGCGCCAGTTTCAGGAAGCGGTCGAACTGTTCGCCTACACCCGCGTTTGTAGCCAGGCGACGGACCGCTTCGACAGAGAAATGATGCCGCGGTGGCGAGGGCTTGGACGGTTCGTCTACCATCTCACGGATGAACAATCGCGGGCCATCGTCCAGCTCGAACACTTCGAAGCTGACAACGCCGATTGGAACAGCGAAGCGGCCAAGGAACCCGTTCATTCGTTCCAGCCCGGGGTGGATTCCCGCGCCAACAAGGAGCACCGCAATCTCGCGCTCCTCGTCTTCGCCTGCAAGTTGCTGGTCCAGTCTCTTCGACAGTTGCACTGCGTCACCAAATTGACCGAGGCAGGGCTCGAGCTTCTTCCTTAGTTCATCCGCGTCTAGACGGGCGATTGATGCGGCATAGTAGAGCGCCTGTGTCAGCGCGCCCGAGTCGAGCGTCCCCGCCTTGACTTCGATCACCACCCATCGGTCGCGCGTGTCGATGGCCAGCAGATCGAGTCTCCCGTCGTCGATGCATACCTGCCGGCCGACCAGCGTCAGTCCTTCGCCGATCAGCGTTACATCGTTCGAAATCCAATCCTCAAATTCTCTCTCGAGCCCGATACTGGAGCGTTTGACCTTCCGTGGGGCAGGCGGTTGCGTGTCGTTCTCGCCACCCTTCCGGTCCATGCTCCATGCTGCGAGTTTCGCCATCGCTCCCCCCCTCAACGCTGTTTCCGTCGAATACGAGACTTGGGGATCGACGACAACATCCATTGCAATCCGATCAAAGATCCACAAGCACCTGGGTGCCACGCGAATGACCGCCGGTCCGAACCTCGCACATGTCTGTTCGGGATCTCACTGGTGGTGCCGATCAGCGGGGCCCCTCGGCGCACGGCGGGTTCTGCCCGGAGAGTCCTCATGGCTTGCCGGAGACGAGTGTGAGCCAGTCCGGGTCATCGTGCTGCTGCACGGTCCAGGATGCGTCGCTCACCGGTTCGGAGTGAGGAACGGTGATGCCGAGGTGGCGGTAGAACTCCATGTCCTCGGGCTTTCTGGCGTTGTACATGAGGATGGCGGTTCCGCCGGGCTTGAGAAGCCAGCGGACCTTCCCGGAAAGCAGGTCGGGTTCTGCGATATGGGAGGCCACGCCGAAGAGGGCCACGATGAGGTCGAATTGTTGTCCTGGCTGCGGCCAGTAGTCCTCGAAGGAGGTTCGGATCAGGCGGTCGCGGAATGCGGGATGCTTGTCCCGGAAGACGCCGAGCATGCCGCGTCCGGGATCGATGCCGGTGTAGCGTTCCGGCCGGATGTCCCGGAAGCGGAAGTCGACGAGGGACCCGGTGCCGCAGCCGATGTCGAGAATCTCGGCGCCGGACGTGATCTCGAGGGCGCCGTAGACGCCTGAGCTCCGCTCGACGTCGCCCTTCGTCTGGTGGACCGCGAGGTCGTAGGCATCGCACACTCCTGCATAAGCATCGAACGGGAACGCATGAATGGCCCTGTTGATGAGGATGTGTTCCAGGCTCGCCCCCATCGTCCAGTACTTGTAGCCGTTGGCGCAGAAACGACGATACCAGGAGCCCCTGAAGAACTCCTCGATGCGCTCCACCGCCCTCATCTTGCGAAGGGCCTCGACAAAGGTCTCTTCGTCCTCCCACGTCTTCTTCAAGGTGTAGGAATGGGGAGTGCCGGGCATCGTCCTGGCAAACCGGTAGGGGTGCTTCTCCAGAAGCCAGGTCAGTTCCGCACAGGTATCGAAGACCCCGTCGCTCCATTCCGGTGCGGTCTCGAGTGCACGAAACCTCTCGTAAGTGCGGGTCATGGTCCCCGGTTGCCCCGGGGTTGGCGATGCCCTGCTGAACCGTCGTCTGGCGTCAATTGTCCCTCTTCGCTGCCGGTCTGCCGGCGCATTCGATCCCGGGTCTTGTGCATGAGACCGAGCATTGAGCGGACACCGCAAGAAAGATACTGAGACAAGGTGAGGCCATGGCCGCGTGAGCGAGCGGCGCCCGCTTCAGGCATGGTCACATGACGATGACGTTGCGCAGGGCCTCGCCGCGGTTGACGGCGGCGATGGCCTCGTTGATCTCGTCTAGGGGGTAGGTGCGGGTGATGAGTTCGTCGAGCTTGAGGCGGCCCTCGTCGTAGAGATCGATCAGCTTCGGCACGTCCACACGCAGACGGGTGGAGCCCATCTTGGAGCCGAGAATGCGCTTTCCGGCGCCGGCAATGGCCTGGGTTTCAAAAGCGGAGGTTTCGCCAACAGCCGGCATGCCGACGATGACCGCCGTGCCGCCGGGACGGATGACATCCATGGCCTCCTCCATCGCCCTGGCACTGCCGACGGTGACGAAGACATAGTCGGCGCCCCGGCCACCGGTCAGGTGGCGCACTGTCTCGGCGACGTTGGCGGAGCTCGCGTTCACCGTCGCCGTGGCCCCGAAGGAGAGAGCCGCTTCGAGCTTCTCGTCTAGAACATCGACGGCAATGACGTGACGGGCCCCGCAGATCGCGGCCCCCTGGATGCTGTTGAGGCCGACTCCCCCGGCGCCGATGACGACGCAAGCGCAACCGGCGGGGATGCCGGCCGTCGAGGCCACCGCGCCAAACCCGGTAATCACTCCACAGGCGACGAGGGAGGCGCTCTCGAGCGGCATGGCACGATGAATTCCCACCACCTGTGACTGGTGCACGACCACCTCTTCCGCGAAGGCGCCGGTGCGCAGGCCCTGAAGCACCGGCGTGCCGTCCTTCCTGTGCAGGCGTCCCTCGCGATCCACCGGGAATTCGGCTTCGCACAGACACGGCATGCCCTGATCGCAATAGAAGCAGTTCCCGCAGGAGCGGATCAGGGTCACGATCACATGATCGCCGACTAGCGGAGACTCGACGCCGGCCCCTGTCTCGATCACCTCGCCGGCCGCCTCGTGACCGTAGACCGCCGGCAGGGTGCCGCCCCAGGCCCCTTCCGCGTAGTGGATGTCGCTGTGGCAGATGGCGCAGGCGGCGATCTTCACGCGAAGTTCGCCGGCCTGCGGTGGATCAAGATCGAGGTCCTCGACGACCAGAGGCTCGCCAAAGGCGCGGCACACGGCTGCCCTCATGACGTGGTCCGACCTTACGCTCCGGCCCGGACCTCCTGGTAGAGGTTCTCGTACGCGCTTTCGAACTCCGGTTCGAGAGCCGGGAAGAAGATCGTGTTGGCGATCAGCGACTCGGGATCGGCAAAGCCGAGTTGGTCGAGACGCTCCTGGGGTACCAGGTCGTAGGCCGCGAGATTGGCACTGCCGTAACCGTAGTTGTCGATCAGCCAGGCCCCCGACTCCGGAGAGATCCAGGCGTCGATATAGGTGTAGACTGCCTCGAGGTCCGTCGCATCCTTGTGGATGATGAAACCCGACCCCCAGGCGAAGATCCCCTCCTTGGGCACCATGTAGCCCACGGGAATGTCCTCGTTCTGCAGGTTCACGAAGGACTGGTTCCACGAGTAGGCGGCGACGATCTCGCCGGCGGCGATGGCCTGTTCCATCTGCGTGACGTCGGACCAGTAGAAGCGTGTCAGGTCGCGCTGTTTCTCCATCAGCTTCTGGACCTCGGCGAGCTGGTCATCGGACAGCGTCCAGATGTTGTCGTAGCCTGCCACCAGGGCCGACACGGCGACTGTTGCGGCGGATGTGTCGTACCAGGCGAGACGATTCTTGTAGCGCTCATCGTAGAGAATCTGCCAGGTGTTCTCCTCAAGGTACTCCTCGGCAACGAGGTCGGTGCGATAGATGAGCGACGAGTTGCCGAACTCTGCGGGCACGAACCAGCGGGTGTCGTCGATGATGGAGCCGTCGATGTCGGCAATGCCCGGCGCGATGGTCGACCAGTTGGCAAGACGGCTGGTATCGATCGGCTGGATCAGTCCGGCATCATAGTACCGCTGGATCATGTAGTTCCCGGGATGGATGAAGTCCGGGGCAAAGCCGGCGCGGATCTTCTCGAAGGATTCGTCGTCCGACGCGATGTAGCTGAACTCGGGCGGGCCGCCGTACTTGTCGATGTAGCCACCCATCAGTTCGGGCAGATCGTAACCGGCCCACGTATGACCGGAGATCTCCCCGGCGGCACGGGCACCCCGCGACAGGATGGGCCAGCTCACGACGCTGACGCCGACCGCCGCCATCGCCTTTGCCAGGTCGCGCCTGTTCATGGACATGTCCTTCATGATCGTCCTCCTCACGTTCCGGATCGTCTGCGGCTCGCAGTCGTTCCTTGGCAATGGTTCTTCCATTGGCTGTCTCAAGACCTGGAGCGGGCGATGGGATTCGAACCCACGACCCCAACCTTGGCAAGGTTGTGCTCTACCCCTGAGCTACGCCCGCACGGTCACAAGCCGGAAGCCATCCCTACACCAGGCCCGCCGGTGGCCGCAAGCACATTGCGCGGGGAGGGGCAGTGGGGTGAAGATGGGAC
Organism: Alphaproteobacteria bacterium; assembly: GCA_965213815.1. GTDB lineage: Bacteria > Pseudomonadota > Alphaproteobacteria > SP197 > SP197 > SP197. The sequence goes on from OZ243917.1 coordinate 860,403, forward strand.
GAGAAGCAGATTGTGGAGTGCCCCCGGTGACCGCTGCCAGGTCGAGACGCAGTTTCATCTTCATGCCCGGCCTCAAGCCCGGGATGTTTCCCAAGGCCGTCTCATCGGGCGCGGATATCGTGTGCATCGATCTCGAGGACGCAATCCATCCGCGCGACAAGGCGCAGGCGCGGGAGCTGACATTCCAACTCCTGGCGTCGCGCCCCGAGTCCGGCGCCACGGAGATCGTCCTCAGGATCAACTCGCTCGCCTCGAGCGAGGGCCTCAAGGACCTCGGCGCCGTGATCGATGCCGGTCAAAGCGGCCCTCCCTCCCTGATGCTGCCGAAGGTGGCGAATCGGGAAGAAGTCGTCCTGGTGGGGCAGCACCTTGACGCGGCCGACCTCGCAACCACGCTGCATGTCATCATCGAATCCGCAGAGGGCCTGGAAAACGCCGGCGCCATCGCGACCGCGAGTCCGCGGCTGCAGTCCCTCTTCTTCGGCGCCGTCGACTACTCGTCGGACATCGGGGCCAGCAACACCTGGGAGGCGATGCTCTTCGCGCGTTCCAGGGTCGTCCAGGCGGCGGCCCTGGCCGGTCTCGACGCCATCGATGTTCCCTGGCTCGACCTTGACGACATGGCCGGCATGAAGGCCGAGGCCGAGGCGAGCCGGGCCACCGGCTTCGTCGGCAAGGGCGCCATTCACCCCCGCCAGATCCCGGTCATCCATGACGTCTTCAGTCCGTCACAGGGCGATATCGAGGAGGCGCGCCGCATCGTGGAGGCCTTCGACGAGGCCGCGACGGGTCTGGTGGTGATCGACGGCAAGCTCATCGAAAGACCCGTCCTGAGGGCCATGGAACGCATTCTCGAACAGGCCCGGCGCATGGGCCGGGACGGACCACACAATCAGTCGAACTGATCAGGGAGCACCCCATGACTGCAGAGATCGTGTTCTACACCCATCCCATGTCGCGGGGACGGATCGTGCGCTGGATGCTGGAAGAAGTCGGCGTCGGCTACACCACCGAAATCATCGAGTACGGGCGGCCGATGAAGTCACCCCCCTACCTCGCGATCAATCCCATGGGCAAGATTCCTGCACTCCAGCACGGCGACACGGTGATCACGGAAGTTGCGGCCATCTGCGCCTACCTCGCCGATGCCTTTCCCGAAGCCGGTCTGGCGCCCCCTGTGGACGCGCGCGGCGCCTACTATCGCTGGCTCTTTTTCGGCGCCGGTCCTCTTGAAGCCTCCACCACGAACCGGCATTTCGGGTTCACCGTGCCCGAGAAGGGCATCGGCATGATCGGCTACGGCACCTGGGAGCAGGTCATGGACGTCCTGGAGCAGACCCTGGCAGGCGGCGGCCATGTCGCCGGCGGGGACTTTTCGGCCGCTGACATCTACATCGGCTGCCAGATCGGCTGGGGCATGCAGTACGGAACCGTCGATCGCCGCCCGGCCTTCGAGGACTACTGGGAGAGACTGAGCGCCCGGGATGCCTGCCGCCGCGCCAACGCCATTGATGACGGGCTGATGGCCGACATCAAGACGCCGACATGATCATCACCCGCCTGGAGACGTTCTCCAACCGCTGGGTCGGCTTCGTGAAGGTGACGACCGATACCGGCGACGAGGGCTGGGGCCAGATGTCGACCTACAACGCCGACATCACCGCCGGGGTGTTCCACCGCCAGGTGGCGCCCCATGCCCTCGGGCACGACGCCCGCGACTTTGCCCCGCTCATCGAGCTGATCCCTCTCGCCGAGCACAAGTTCCCCGGATCCTATCTCAGACGCGCCATGGCGGGTCTCGACACCGCGCTGTGGGATCTCGCCGGAAAACTCGAGGGCAGGCCGGTCACCGCCCTGATCGGCGGAACACCCGGTCCGCTGCGTGCCTATGCCAGCTCGATGAAGCGGCAGATCACGCCCCACGACGAGGCGGAACGTCTCTGCCGGCTGCGTGACGAGAAGGGATTCGATGCCTTCAAGTTCCGCGTCGGCGCCGAGTGCGGCCGCGACGTTGACGAGTGGCCGGGACGCACGGAGGAGATCGTGCCCGTCGTGTCGCGGGCCCTTGGCGATGGCGTGGCGCGTCTCGTCGATGCCAACTCGGGATTTTCTCCGGCGCGGGCCATTGAGGTCGGATCCATGCTGGAGGGGGAGGGTGTCTGTCACTTCGAGGAGCCCTGTCCCTACTGGGAGATCGACGAGACGCGCGAGGTGACGAGGGCGCTGGCGATCGACGTCACGGGCGGGGAACAGGACTGCGATCTGGCCCAGTGGCGGCGCATTATCGACACCCGCGCTGTCGATGTCGTGCAGCCCGACATCATGTACATGGGCGGGCTGACGCGTACCCTCGAGGTGGCGGGCATGGCGGCGTCGGCGGGACTGCCTTGTACGCCGCACTGTGCCAATCTGACTCTCGTGACCCTCTGCACCATGCACCTGCTCCCCGCCCTCGCCAACGCCGGGAAGTACCTGGAACTCTCCATCGAGGGCGCCGACTACTACCCCTGGCAGGAGGGACTGTTCGTCGGCGACCCCTTCCGCATCGAGGAGGGCAGGGTGACTGTGCCTGACGCCCCGGGCTGGGGCGTGGAGATTCACCCGGACTGGCTGCAGCGGGCTGACCATCAGGAGAGTTCCCTGGAGTCGTGATTCGGCCTCCATGTCGACAACCTGCCGACGGAACCAAAGGATACGTGCACATGAGAACGTGGATCAGGTACCCGCTGGCGATTTTCGCCGATGGCTGCGAAGGCGGCGTCGTCGTCGAGGACGACAGGATCGTCGAGTGCCTGGCACGCAAGGGTGTCCCGTCCGCTGCGTGCGATCATGTCTTCGATGCCTCGCGGCACGTGGTCCTGCCGGGACTGGTCAATGTGCATCACCACTTCTACCAGACGCTGACGCGCTCTCTTGCCCTCGACCGCGGCCTCTTCGACTGGCTGCAGGCGCTCTATCCCGTCTGGACGCATCTTGATCCCCGTCACCTCGAGCAGGCAGCGCGCCTGGCGCTGGCGGAACTGCTGCTGTCGGGGACCACGACGGCGGCCGACCATCACTACGTCTTTCCCGACGGCCTCGCCGAAGCGGTCGACATCGAGGCCGGTGCGGCGCGCTCCCTGGGCATGAGGGTGACGCTGACGCGGGGGTCGATGAATCTCAGCGAAGAGGACGGAGGCTTGCCGCCGCGGAGCATTGTCGAGGACCGCGACGCCATTCTCACCGACAGCGCGCGGGTGATCGACTCCCTGCACGAACCGGGCGAGGGCGCCTTCGTGCAGATTGCCCTGGCGCCCTGTTCTCCCTTCTCCGTCACGTCCGACATCATGCGCGAGACGGCGGAACTGGCCGAGGACAAGGGGGTCCGTCTCCATACCCATCTCGGCGAGACCCTGGACGAGAACCGGTTCTGCGAGGAGACCTTCGGATGCCGTCCGCTCGACCATATCGAAAACCTGGGCTGGTTAAGCGAACGGGCGTGGTTTGCCCACGGCATCCACTTCACTGACGACGAGATCTCGAGGGTGGGGAGAGCTGGCGCCGGCATTGCCCACTGCCCGGGGTCCAACATGATCCTCGGATCGGGGTTGTGCCGTGCCCGGGAACTCGAGGAGGCCGGATCTCCCGTCGGCATCGGCGTCGACGGTTCGGCGTCCCAGGATGCATCCAACATGATCCAGGAAGTGCGCCTGGCGCTGCAGATCGAACGCCTGCGCTACGGAGCCTCCAAGGTCAGCCACAGGGATGTGCTGCGCTGGGCGACACAGGGCTCCGCGGCATGCCTGGGACGCGATGACATTGGCCGGATCGAAGCCGGTCGTCAGGCCGACCTGGCGCTCTTCACCCTGGATGAACCGCGGTTTTCCGGGGCCCACGATCCGCTGGCCGCCCTGGTTCTGTGTGGCGCCCACCGGGCCGACCGGGTCATGGTGGGCGGCCGGTGGCGGGTCATCGACGGCGCCATCGTCGGCCTCGATCTTGAACGCCTGATGGCACAGCACACCGAGGCGGCGCGCTCGCTCGTCCGCGCGGCCGGCGTTTAGAGCCGTCTCAACAGCGGTTGGCGGCCCGGCCTCCGGTCCACCGGCGGTCACCCTCCGCCACCCCGGAAAAGTAGGCGCCGGCGCGTTCTCCGGTCACCTTGCGCCACAGGGCGACCGCTTCCGGCGCGGCGTCTGCGCGCGGCCCTGGAACCGGTGTGTAGTGGCCGAAGGCGTCCTCGCCGCTGACGAGCTGCGCATAATCGCGTTCGACGACCACCGGCCGCATCGCCGGGGTGGCGTAACGCACCACCAGGCCGACGCGCCGGTGCGCCGATCGATTGGGTTCGGAGGCGTGCATGGTGAGTCCGTGGTGAACGGACATTTCGCCGGCCTCGAGTTCACCGAGCCGCGTCTGGCTCTCGTCGATCTCCCACCTCACGTTCTGACCCCGGGTCAGGAGATTGCCGGTGTCGAAGGTGTCCTCGTGGTCGACCAGACCGGCCCGGTGCGATCCGGGAAGAAAGCGCATGCATCCCATGGCGCCCGTGGCGTCGGTCAGGGCGATCCACGCGGTGACGGCATCGTGGGAATCGACCCCCCAGTAGCGAAGATCCTGGTGCCAGCTGACGTACCCCTGGGAATGGGCCTCCTTGATGAAGACATCGCTGTCCCAGACGATGAGATCGTCGCCGAGCAGTTGACGGACCACGCCCAGAACACGTGGATGACGCGCCATGTCGTCAACGCAGCGCATGACGAGGTGGCTTCCCGTGCGGAACATCTCGGCCACTGGCAGATCGGCACCATGGGTTCGCGCGAATGCATCGACTTTCCCGAGGACGGCGGCAGCGGCCTCCGTCTCAAGAACCCTCGCCCCGGCGATAAAGCCGTCTCGGGCGAACGTGTCGGCAAGGGCCACCCCCCGGATCTCACCCATCGCGAGTCTAGGGCTGGCGCGTCATCTCGTACCAGAACACGATTGCCGAATAGGGTGGCACGGGTACCAGGCCCTCGATGTCGTTGCCGTGGGCGATGATGAGCGGCGCATCCATGGCGAAGACCGACACCGCTTCCTCGTGCAGGATCCGCTGTGCCTCCACCCACGTCGCGCCCGCGGCGTCGGCATCCGTGGCTTCCTGCCCCCAGGCCTCGAACACGAGGCTGTCGAATGCAGGATTGTTGTAGCCGATGGCCGGGAACCAGCCATAGGGCGAACTGGTGAAGATGATGAGCCAGGCATAGGGCGAGGGCACGTCACCGGAGGCGGCGACCACGAAGACGTCGTAGTCCTCGTTGTCGGGGTTGAAGGCACTGTCCCAGAAGGCGCCACCGGACAGTTGGCGAATGTTGAGTGTCACCCCGACTTCGGCCAGGGCCGACTGCCACAGGCGTACCGCCTCCGCCACTTCCTTGGAGCCCGCAGAGACCGCGAGATCCAGTTCGAACCCGTCACCGAAACCGGCTTCGGCGAGCATCGCGCCGGCCGCATCGAGATCCTGTTTCCAGGAGGGGAAGTCGTCCGGGGGTGTCCACAACGCCGTCGGTCCGGCGCCGGCGCTGACCCGGCCGTGACCGAGAAACACGCCCTGGTGGACATCATCATAGGGGAAGGTCATCGCCAGTGCCCGGCGTACCGCCCGGTCGCCAAGTGGCGGATTGCTGTGATCGAAGGCGAAGACAAGCTGCGCCAGGGGCAGATAGGGCAGGACCACGAGATCGTCCACACTCTCGAGACTGGCCATCGAATCGAAGGGAAGATGGGTTGTCAGGTCGACCTCACCGGAACGAATGAGCTGGTCGCGCACGGTCGGGTCCTCGACGATGAGGTAGACAATCCTGGTGAACTGGCCTTCCTCCCAGCCGCCCCAGTAGCCGGGATAGTGATCGAGAACGGCACGGTTTCCGGGTTCGAAGCCGGCAACGAGATAAGGACCTGTCCCGGCATCGTTTCCTTCGGCCCACCATTCGGGAGGCTGGTCCACCGCCTCGGCCTTGTAGATGAACATGCCATACTGCGCCGACACGATGAGTGGCACGTTGCGCGGTTCGCTGGCGATGAAACGCACCGTCATGTCGTCGACCACCTCGATCGATTCGATGCCGATGAAATCGTAGGCGACCATGCCGACCGCGATATTGCGATCCAGCGATGCCTTCACGTCAGCGGCCGTGAAGGGTGATCCATCGTGGAATGTGACGCCTTCGCGCAGCGTGAACGTCCACTCGGTCCCCTCGGCATTGGAGTCCCAGGACGTGGCCAGCACGCCGACGATGCCGTCGTCCTCGGTCCAGCGGGTGAGCGTCTCATACACGTTGAAGCCGAGCGTCGTATCCCAGCTCAGCATGTAGGGAGGATCAAGCGAGGGCAGTTCACCGGGAATGGCCTGGAAGGCCAGGTTCTCGGTGATGTCCTGTGCCTCGAGTGACCCCATGCCGACCGCCAGAGCGGTGGTGGCAGCAATGAACGATCCGCGGACATACCTGTTCATGATCGTGTTCCTCCCCATGGCATCGCCAAAGATGCAGACATCGAAGTGTGCACCTTGTCGATGACGGCCTCAACCGTGTTCGCTGACACGTGACCCTTGCCTGCGGCCTCAAACATCCGTGAGCACTTGCGCTTGCCCCGGAGCTTCAAACGCGGATCCCGGGGATGTTTCAGAGAAAAACGCCTTGTCGGATCCGGGCGTCCAGAGACACTCGTGGCGGTTTTGGTGGTCAAACGCCGTCTGCGACCGCACAATCGCCGATGTCATGTCGGGCGTTGGCGCGTTCATTGGGCCATGAGCGGGATCCGTTACCTCCTGCGGCGGCTGGTTCTGGCTCTCCTCGTGATGCTGGGGGCGCTGACGGTGACCTTCGCCATTTCCCATGTCATTCCCGGCGATCCCGCACGCCTCTATCTGGGCGCCCGTGCCAGTGAGGAGGCCATTGTCGCCGTGCGCGCCGACCTTGGTCTCGACGATCCCCTGCCCCATCAGTTCGTGCGCTTTGTTTCCAACGCCGTCCAGGGGGAATTCGGCTACTCCTATCGCACCAAGCGACCGATCATCGAGGATCTGGCCGAGCGTCTGCCCGCCACCATGGAACTTGTGGTGCTTGCCACAATCCTGGCTCTCGCCGTCGGTGTTCCCGCCGGTGTCCTTGCTGCGGCGCGCTTCGCCAGCGGATTCGACCGCTTGATGCGGGTGGTGTCCATTCTCGGCGTGTCGATGCCCGCCTTCTGGCTTGCCCTGCTGCTGCAGCTCTTCTTTTTTCTGTGGCTTGACCTGCTGCCGCTCGGTGGACGTCTGAGCCAGACCACCAGTTTCCTCCATCCGGTGACGACATTGACGGGCTTCCATCTCGTCGACGCCGCGCTCACCGGGAACTGGGTGGCGTGGCGGGACGCGCTGGCCCACGCGATTCTGCCGGTGGTGGTGCTGGCGACCTTTCCGGTCAGCCTGGCACTGCGCATGACCCGGGCGTCGATGCTCGACGTGCTTGCGGAAACCCACATCGCCGCCGCCCGTGCGGCGGGACTGCATGAACGCGACATCCTGTTCCGTCTGGCCCTGAAGAACGCCATCGTGCCGACGTTGACGGTTCTGGGACTGGTGTTCGCCTTCTCGATCACCGGCGCCGTCCTCATCGAGAGCATCTTCAAGTGGCCGGGCCTGGGCAGCTACATGCTCGATGCCATTCTCAACGACGATGTTCCGGTGTTGTTTGCGGTCACCCTGGTCGTGACCATGATCTACATTGTCATCAATCTTCTCGTGGACCTGCTCCAGGCGGTACTTGATCCGCGAATTCGGCTCGGTGAGAGCAGTGTCGGCTGAAGGCTCGGGTCCAGGGGCCGCAAGGGCAGCGCTGGCGGCACTTGTCAACCCGCCGGCGGGATCAGCGCGCCGGCATGTCCTCGGCGACCGCCTGGCTGCGGGTGCCCTGGTGATCCTTGCGGTCATTGTCATGGCGGCCGTTGCGGCGCCCCTCGTCACACCCCATGCCGACCAGGGTCGCGGTGCGACGCACATCGAGGACAAGCTCCTGGCGCCTTCACTCGCCCACCCCCTGGGCACCGATGCCCTGGGCCGCGACGTCCTGGCCCGCGTCCTTTTCGGGGCGCGTACGGCACTCGCCTCGGGTCTTGCCATCGTCCTGATCGGAGTGGTGGCAGGAACGTTGCTCGGGGCCACGGCAGGCTATGTCGGAGGCTGGCTCGACGAGGCGATCATGCGCGTCACCGACGTGTTTCTCGCCTTTCCGCCCCTCCTGCTGGCCATGACCGTTGCCGTGATCCTGCAGCCCAGTCTGGAGAATGCGATTCTGGCCATCGCGATCACCTGGTGGCCGTGGTACGCGCGGATCGCGCGGGGGCAGGCGATTTCATTGCGCGAACGGCACTATGTCAGGGCGGCGCGTGGCATCGGCGTCAGTCACCCGATGGTGGTCCTGCGCCACGTCCTTCCCAATGTCATGACCCCGGTATGGGTTCAGGCGACACTGGATCTTGGCGCTGCCATCCTGACGGTGAGCGCGCTGGGCTTCGTCGGACTGGGTGTGCCGCAGCCGACAGCCGACTGGGGAGCGATGATCTCGGAGGGACGGATCTACGTGCAGACCGGCCACTGGTGGGTGCCGACCTTTCCCGGCCTGGCGCTTTTCGTGACCATCATGGCGTTCAATCTCGCCGGTGATGCCGTGCACATGGCGACCAGCCCGCGTGGCCGCGCCATGCAGGACGCATGACGACTCCGCTGCTTGCCGTCACCGGTCTCAGGGTCGACTTTCCCGCGCCCGGGGGGCGCCGGTTCGTGTTGCGCGGAATCGACTTCGAAGTCGAGGAGGGTACGGCCTACGGTATCGTCGGCGAGTCGGGATGCGGCAAGTCGATGACGGCCCACGCCATTCTTGGCCTGGTGCCGCCACCAGGGTCGATTGCCGGCGGCACGATCGCCTGGCGCGGTCAGGATCTGGTTTCCGGAAACCCCCATGCCTGGGCCGGACTGCGTGGCCGGCATATCGCCATGGTCCATCAGGATCCGAGCGCCGCCCTCAACCCCCTGTTCACGATCGGCAGCCAGATCAGGGCGATCATGCGGCGTCACGGAAGGGCCCGGGCGAGGGAAACACGGGAGCGTGCGGTGTCCCTGCTTGGCGAGCTCGATCTGGCCGATCCCGCCGCCCTGCTCGATCGCTATCCCCACGAACTCTCTGGCGGCATGCAGCAGCGGGTCCTTCTTGCCATGGCCCTTGCCGGCGATCCTGACCTGGTGATCGCCGACGAGGCGACGACGGCGCTTGATGTCACCATCCAGGCCCAGGTTCTCGCCCTGCTCGACCGGTTGCGGGAGAAGCGCGGCCTGACACTGGTGATCATCACACATGATCTCGGCGTGGTGGCACAGACCTGCGACCGGGTGGCCGTGCTGTATCTCGGACGGATCGTCGAGGAAGGTACGCCGGCGGATATCTTCCTCGAGCCGCATCACCCCTACACGATGGGACTCCTGAAGGCGCGGCCGGGTGAGCAGACGCAACGCTCGCCTCTTGCCGTCATTCCGGGCTCGGTGCCCGCTGACGCCGCGAACATCACGGGATGCGCCTTTCGCGAGCGATGCGCTTTCGCCATGGAGTCGTGTCGTCTCGAGGACCCTGCGGTGCGGCAGCTCTCGGATCGCCATCGCAGTGCCTGCCATCTGGAGAGCGGGCGATGACGGTGGAACACGACAACCTGCTGGACGTCAGGAACCTCGCGGTCGACTACCCGACAGGAACCGGCGTCTTCGGCAGGCGCCGCGGACATGTGCGGGTTCTCGAGGACATCAGTCTGCAACTGCGGCGTGGGGAAACCCTGGGGGTCGTGGGCGAATCGGGGTGCGGCAAGTCGACCCTTGCCATGGCCCTGGCACGGTTCGTGACCGCCAGCCACGGTACCATCCTGTTTGACGGACGCGACGTGCTCCGGCTTGACGCCGCCGGTGTCAGGGCGTGGCGCCGGGACATGCAGCTTGTGTTCCAGAATCCCCTGTCCTCTCTCAATCCGCGCATGACCGTTCACGCCATCGTCAATGAACCCCTCGTGACGCACACCGGCTGTGACCGTGGCGCACGCCGCAGAAGGGTCGAGGCACTGCTGGGCGAAACCGGTCTCGATCCGTCATTCCTCTCCCGCTATCCCCATGAACTCAGCGGTGGCCAGGCCCAGCGGGTCGTGCTGGCGCGTGCCCTTGCCCTCAACCCGCGGCTGCTGGTGCTTGATGAACCGACATCCGCTCTCGACGTTTCCGTTCAGGCGCAGATTCTCAACCTTCTCATGCGCCTGCAGGCACAGCACAACCTGACCTACATGCTGATTTCCCACAGCCTCGGCGTTGTCGAGCATGTCAGCGACCGCATCGCCGTTCTCTATCTCGGAGAGATCGTCGAGGAAGGGCCGCGAGACGAGATCTTCAGGCAACCGCGCCATCCCTATACCCAGGCGCTGATCGCGGCGACACCTGCTGTCGATCCCTCGAAGCGGCAGGTTCACCGGCCGCTTTCGGGCATGATCCCCGGTCCCGCGTCGCGGCCGCGCGGTTGCCGGTTTCACACACGGTGTCCCCGCGCCTGGTCCCTGTGTCACGACACCAGGCCAAGCCCGCAGCGCGTCGGCGACGGTCATGTGGCAGCGTGCCACCTGCTCACGCCATGACACTGCTTCAGGCTGTCGCAATGCGCATGGTCTTGCGGATAGACTCCGAGCATGCCGGACTGAGGAGAGACACATGAGCGGACACGATGGCCAGCGCAAGGCGCCCTACGCCTGGTCGATGCCGGACTGGCCGTCCCCGGGTCAGTCCGCTGACGAGGATGCCCTCGAGGTCTGGGGCTATACGGATCGCATGTCCTACGAGGCCGGTGACGTGATCAGGCTCCACGTCAGCGCGACCCGCGCCTTGTGGTCGCTGACGATCTACCGCGATGGCGCCTCGCCACAGTGTGTCCTGCGACGCGAGGACCTGCCCGGCCTGCGCCACGCCGTTCCCGACGACGCCTACGCCTCGGGCTGCGGCTGGCCCGTGGCTCTCACCATCCCTGTCGACGAGGACTGGCCGACGGGCTTTTACATTGTTGTCCTTGGCGTCGCCGACGGTTCGGACCACTTCGAATCCGATGCCTTCTTTGTCGTGCGCAGCCCGGCCCGGAAACGGCGGAAGATCGGCTTCATGCTGACCACGAGCACCCTGATTGCCTACAATGACTGGGGAGGCGCCAATCACTATCGCGGCCTTGGGAACGATCCGCGTGACGACGTCGCTTCTCCGGTGCTGTCGACCCGGCGTCCCGTGGGCCGCGGATTCTTGCGCAAGCCGGCTGAAGCGCCACGCGAATCCCATGCCTTCTCGCCGCCGATCGGCTGGCAGCCCCGCTATCCCTCCTACGAGTGGGCGCGTCTCTACAACATGAGCAGGCATCATGCCGATGCCTTCTGGGCGACATACGAGAGACTGTTTGCCGTGTGGGCCGAGAACCGGGGCTATGAACTCGAGTACCTGACGCAGCACGACCTGCATGGCGACGAGAACAGCCTCGACGGCCTTGATGCCCTGGTGATCATCGGACACGACGAGTACTGGACCTGGGAGATGCGCGACCGGGTCGATGACTTTGTTGATCGCGGTGGCGGTCTTGCCCGTTTCGCCGGCAACTTCTACTGGCAGGTGCGGCTGTCCGATGACGGAACCACTCAGTACTGCTACCGGGTGCCCGATGCCGATCCCGCCACGTCCACGACGCCGCACCTTGTGACCACCGCCTGGGATTGTACCCTGACCGGACGTCCGGCGGCGACGACGATGGGCCTGACGGGCATGGCTGGGACCTACAACCGCTACGGTGTGGCGGCGCCCCGCTCTTCGGGAGGCTACACCGTCTACCGGCCGCGGCACTGGGCCTTCGCCGGGACCGATCTCTACTACGGTGATCTCCTGGGCGGTACGCCTGTCAATCTCGCGACCTTCGAACTCGACGCGGTGGAGTACACCTTCCGCCGGGGGCTGCCCTTTCCAACCTTCGAGGATGGCGCCCCGGAATCCCTGGAAATCCTCGCCCTGGCGCCAGCGGTGCGCGGCGAGGAGGACCGGTTTGACGGCACGGTGCCGCTCAATGGTCCGTTGCGCGAGGCCGAACAGGTCATGGAGACGCTGGGTGATTTGCTGCCGGCCCACTGCCGGGAGAACGAGGGGCGAGGCGCCGGCATGATCGCCACGTTCACCCGCGGCAGGGGAGAGGTGTTCAACGGTGGCTCGACGGAATGGCCGCGGGCGCTGGAGCTGCGCGATCCCTTTGTCGAGCGCATCGTCGCCAACGTCCTGGCCCGGTTCACCGCGTCGTGACTCTGCAAACCGGACAGTCCCCGGACCTCGGCCTCATCGCCAACTCGCGCCCACCGGCCGTCATGCGGGAGAGCAGATCGAGACTCTTGCCGGAGGCTTCGGGAACAAGATCCGACAAGATGTTGTCTGCATGCCCGTGATGGTGAATGATGGCGGGACATGACAGGAAATACCAAGGGGAGAGCGGGCGTTGCATGTCGGCTCTCCCGAACCACGACAAGTCAGGGAGGACAGGTCATGACCTTAGGTGCCATTGACAGACGCCGGTTCATCGGTACGTCGGCGCTCGCCGGCGCAGCCGCGGCCACCACGGTACATCCCGGCAAGCTGCGTGCCGATGAGACGGTTCGCATCGGGTTTCTCGCGCCACTGACCGGTGGTGTTGCTGCCTGGGGGCTGCCCGGCCTCTATGGATGCGAAATCTGGGCAGAACAGAAGAACGCCGCCGGAGGCGTCGACATCGGCGGGACGTCCTATAACGTCGAAATCGTCTCCTACGACAACGAGTATCTTCCGGACAAGGCGCGTACCGGCGCCCAGAAGCTGATCAACGAAGACGGCGTGTCGTTCATCGAGATGCTCGGCGGCGACACCATGCCGGCCGTGACTCCGATCGCCAATCGCTCCGAGATGCTGGTCTCGACACTTCTGCCATCGGATCTCTCGCCGGACACGCCCTTCCTGGTCGCGCCCGCGGAGGTGCATCCGATCTACAATCTCACGGGCGTCTGGTGGATGGCGGAGAACATGCCGGAAGCGAAGACGGCCGTGATCTGCGCCCAGGACGACGCTCTCGGCAGGCCCTCCGTGGCCACCTACCTTGCAGCCTTCGAGGCGCACGGCATCGAGGTCAAGGACACGATCTTCTTCGATATCGCGACCACCGACTTCGCGCCCGTGATGACGGCGATGCTGGCGCACAAGCCGGATATCCTGTGTCTCGACACGGCCTATGCGGAGTTTGTCAACGAGCTGTGCAAGCAGGCGTTCGTGCAGAACTACGGTGGCCAGATCATCTCCTGCACGGCGGACTTCTACGCCGACATCATCGCCAACACGTCCGAGGAGTTCATGGAAGGGGTGATCTTCCAGTTCCCCGACTTCGACGATCCGGCGCTGAACAGCGATTCCATCAACTTCAACGATCCCAACGGCTTCTTCGATGTCTACAACGAGCGCCATCCCGGCCAGTGGGGTGCGGTCTCCTGGGAGTACGCATCGATCCTTGATCTGTGGCTTGATGGCGCCCAGAAGGCGGGTTCCATCGAACCGGCAGCGGTGCTCGAGGGCATGAAGCAGGGCGGCACCGGGGCCCACGCCTTTGGCGAGGCCGACTGGTGGGGCAAGGAATTGTTCGGAATCGACAATGCCCTTGTCGGCAACTGGCCCGTCGTCCAGATCCAGAACGGGAAGGCTGTGATCGTCGAGTTCAAGAACATCCCCGAGTGGTGGGGCGAACACAGCGAGACCATGATCAAGCACTTCGAAGCGATGGGCGAAATGTGGTACCAGCGCGCCTGACCAGCTTCCCCGCCGACCCGCGTGGCACGGCGGCACGCGATACCGGGACCGGCCTCGTGCCGGGCCCGGTATCGTCTTTCCTGACGACGCGTTAGACCATGGACATCGATGTCTTTCTGCAGACCTGCCTGAACGCGACCTACGCGTCGAGTTATCTGGCGCTCGTTGCGGTCGGCCTCGTCCTCATATTCGGAGTCATGCGGGTCGTGAACTTCGCTCACGGCGAACTCTACATGGCCGGCGCCTACTGTCTGTTCTGGGTGTTCTACCAGAACGAGTTGCCGTTCTTTGCGGGCGTTGCGGTCGCGATTGTTGCCGTGGCCGCGGTCGGACTCTTCCTGGAGAGAACGATGTTCCGGCCCATGAAGGACAACCCCCTTGGAGGTCTCATCTGCTCGATCGGCGCCCTGCTGGTCCTGCAGGCCGGCGCCGTTGCGCTCTTCGGTGTCCGCAAGAAGTCGTTTGCCGGACCCTACAATGAAGCCGTGACCCTCTTTGGCAGCGAAGCCCTGACCATTTCCGGCCAGCGTCTTGTCGTCATTGCCTTTGCCGTCATCCTCCTTGGAGCCCTGTGGGCCTTCCTCCGCAAGAGCCGGTTCGGCTGGGCATTGCGGGCCGTGGCGCAGGATCCCGAGGCGGCCGCCCTGCAGGGCATTTCGATCAGCCGCATCTCGATGCTTGCCATGTTTCTGGGCGCGGCCCTGGCGGGAGCTGCCGGAGCGCTGACCGCCACCATCGTGCCGACAGGCCCCTACATGGGGCATCCGGTCATCATCGGAGCCTTCATCGTCATCATCGTCGGAGGTCTGGGCAGTCTCGAGGGTGCGATCATTGCGTCCGTGCTCTATGCCTTTACCCATACCTTCGTCACCACGGTGTTCGACGGCACGATTGCCGACATCACGGGCCTCGTGCTGATGCTCATCGTGCTCGTCGTGCGTCCCCACGGCCTTCTGGGCAAGGCGGAACGTGCCTGATGGGCGCCGTCACCTACGCGGTCTGGCTGACTCTCATCGCGCTGACGCTGGCGGCGGCGGCCCTCAGCCTGGATCCACACCTCGGTGGCCCGCACCGTCGCCGGTGGTGGCAGGGGCTCGCCCTCGTGTCGGCCGCGGTGCTGACACTCTCGCCCCACGTCGTGACCTTCTCGCAACAGGAACTCCTCGTATTCCTCACCATCAACACCCTGGTCGTGGTGAGCTACCGGCTTCTGGCGCTGACCGGCGAGTTCTCGCTCGGCCACGTTGTCATGATGGGATTCGGGGCCTATGCGTCAGCCCTGCTCAGCAAGCAGCTCGCCATTCCCGTTCCGCTTTCGATCATCCTCGCCGCCGGTCTCACGGGCCTCGTCGCCTTCATCCTGGCCTTTCCGCTGTTCCGCATGAAGGGGTTCTACTTCCTGATCGGGTCCTTCGCCGCAGGCGAGACCATAAGGCTGCTCTGGAAAGCCTTTATCGGCCCCAAGGGCATCTCCCGCATTCCCGATGTTCCCGACATCGTGATTGGCCCCTGGGAGATCAATTTCTGGGAGCCGGTCGCCTCATACTACCTGATACTCGTGATCGCGGCCGTATCCATCTGGATTCTCTGGCGTATCGAGCATTCGCACATTGGCCTCACCTTTCAGGCCGTCCACTGGCGCGATCAGCTGGCCGGTGCGGTTGGTGTCAACACCTGGCGGACGAGGACCCAGGCCCTGGTTCTGGCGTCGTTCTTCGCCGGTCTGGCGGGCGCGCTGCTGGCGCACTACCTCACCACGGTCAATCCCAACCGCTTTGCGGTGCACGAGATGGTGTTCGTGCTGATCTGGGTGATCGTCGGAGGCACGGCGACGATCTGGGGGCCCATCATCGGGCTCGTCACGCTGACCGCCATCAACGAGGTACTGCTGCGGGATATCGGATACGACGAGCTGCGCCCCCTCTTCTACGGCGTGCTTCTGGTTCTCGCCATGCTGTTTCTGCCGAACGGTCTCGAAACCCTGCCGGGGCGCCTCCTCAGGCACGTCAGACGCACGAAGCCCCTCGCATCGCCACCTTGAGGTCGCGGGTGAGCGTCAACGGCACGAGGAGGGCGGCGGCGTAGAGGCGTGCTTCGTCGTCCCTGCCATGCGGCGGGTTTTCGGCGAAGCGGTCGATCTCGCGGTCCCGAACGGGTTCGCCAAGCCAGCGTGCCATGGCCGCGGCCGCCGACTCGCGATGGCCGAAGGCATCGCGCCGGCATGCCATGGCGGCTTCCATGGCGCGTCGGTCGCCCCGGCGGGCGGCGCGTTCGGCCTCGACAACGGCCATGCCCGCGTCAAGCATCTTGCGGCACCGCCGGCGCGCCATGTCGGGATAGGCGCCGCGATGCTTCGATTCGAGTCGCATGTGGAAGAGCGAACTGCGGGCGCGCATTCCGGGCGTCATTCTCTCGACCCAGGCACCGGCGGCCTGCCATGCCTCGAGTGCGCGGTCGAGTCCCGCTTCGATGCCGCCAGGCTCCGGCAGCATCAGGGCGCGCGCATGCGCCGTTGCCGCCCGCCTCGGATCGTCCGGTTCGAAGTCCACAGCCAGTACACCGGCCTCTCGGCAGCACGCTGCCGCATGGTCCGGGTCATCGTCGAGCCATGCGGTGCGGGCTCCCGCCATCCAGTCTGTCCACAACTCGTCTCCCAGGCGCCAGCCGGAGAAGCACTGCCTAGCCTCCGAGGTAGGCACGGCGGACGTGTTCATTCTCGCGCAGCACATCGGTTGGCCCGTGGAGCGCGATGCGGCCGGTTTCCAGGACATAGCCGTAACTGGCCAGGTGAAGCGCCAGGCTGGCGTTCTGCTCGACGAGAACGACGGGAACGCCCTTGCGGTGGATATCGCCGATGATCGCGGCAATCTCCTGCACCATCAATGGTGACAGGCCGATCGAGGGCTCGTCCATCAGCAACAGCCGCGGCGCCGCCATCAGGGCGCGCCCCATGGCCAGCATCTGCTGCTCGCCGCCCGACAGAGTCTTGGCGTACTGGCCGCGGCGCTCACGCAGCCGAGGAAAGTGCCCGTACACCATGTCGAGATCGGACCGCACCGACGGGCCGTCACGGCGCAGGTAGGCGCCAGTCATCAGGTTTTCCAGAACCGTCAGTTCCGGAAAGACGCGGCGGCCCTCGGGGACATGGGCGATGCCGCGGGCGACGATACGGTCGGCCTCGAGTCCGTCGATTCTCTCGCCTTCGAACAGGATCGTTCCCGCGGTTGGACGACTGAGCCCGGAGAGCGTACGCAGGGTCGTCGACTTGCCCGCTCCGTTGGCGCCGATCAGGGTGATGATGTCCGCCGCCTCAAGCCTGATGTCGAGTCCCTTGATGGCCTGGACCTTGCCATAGTGAACCTCGAGGCCCGTGACCTCCAGGAGTGTCACGCGACGCCCTCGATCGGAGTCCCGAGGTAGGCCTCGACCACTCCTGGATCGGCGCGGATCGCCTCGGGGTCTCCCTCGGCAAGCAGGCTGCCGAAGTTGAGCACGGTGATGGTTTCGCACAGTCCCATGACCGCCTGCATGTCATGTTCGACGAGGAGAATGGTCACCCCGCGGTCGCGCACCTGGCGCACGAGGTCCATCATGCGTCGTGTCTCATCCGGATTCATGCCGGTGAAGGGCTCGTCGAGCAGGAGAAGCCGCGGTTCGGCGGCCAGGGCGACGGCGACCCCCAGGGTGCGCTGAAGTCCATGGGGAAGGTTGGCGCAGGACTCGCCTGCGACGCGCGCGAGATCCATGAATGCGAGGATTTCCTCCACCCGGGCCAGGGCCTGTTCCTGACGCTCCCGCTGCCGGCCGAGGAGGACGCTCACGAGTCCGATACTGGTGCCGAGATGGCAGCCGGCGAGAACGTTCTGGGCGACCGTGAGTTCGTGGAACAGGGTCGTTGCCTGGAAGGTGCGCACGAGGCCCAGGGCGGCGATGGCATGAGTCGCCATGCCCGAGATGTCCCGCCCGGCGTAGATGACGCGCCCCTTCGTCGGCCTGTAGAACCCGGAGATCACGTTGAAGGTCGTGGTCTTTCCGGCGCCGTTGGGCCCGATGAGTCCATGAATCGCACCCTCCTTCACGGTGAAGGAGAGATTGTCGACCGCCGTCAGGCCGCCGAATCGCCGTGTCAGGCCCTCGACGTTCAACACGGCTCAAGAGCGCCGGGCAGGGGATGCAGACGACTTCGTTCGTGCAGCGTTCCAGGCATGTCCGTTGGCGGATCCTCGACATCAGTCCAGAGCAGGACTATCTCGCACACGACCCGCATCATCAAGTGGCCAACCCCACATGGTTCCGGTCACAACGCCACGCGTCGAAGAGCGGGCACCAGGCCACAGACACCGATGTCGGGCTCTGCCTGGATCCGGGTTCTGACGCGACCTTCGCACCTTCAGATTGCGGCGGACGACAGAGACTGGATGAAGTGGACTCCGGGCACGATCTTGCGGGCAAGCCGGCGGTCGTTGGTGATGAACAGGTCAACACCTGCCACCGATGCGCAGGCGAGCTGGAACGCGTCGGCCGGCCGAATTGAGCGGTCCTGGCGCACCATGGCGAACGCAAGCGCGGCAGCCTGGTCGAAAGGAAGGACAGTTGCGGTGGATGCGATGACCTGTTCATAGTGTCTTGCGAGTGCTTGATCACCCGCCTCCAGGGGCTTGACGAGAATCTCCCCGAGAGTGAGTGTGGATGTCAGCAATTCGTCGTTGCGCTCGATCATTCGCCGGCGCAGCGACACGACCCGCCCTGCGCGTTCACTCCTGTCCTCGAACAGATACACGAACAGGTTTGTGTCCCAGAATATTCTGCTCATGGCCAGCCTGCCCGCTGACGTTGCACGTAATCGTCGGCGTCTTCGTCCGCCCAGAGCCCCTTTCCCATCCCGCGCAGCGCCAGGATGGGGTCCGGGCCTGCACTCTTCCGGAGCACGTACTCGGCAACGTACCAGTCCAGGAGTTCGCCGTGGCATATCGGAATCTCATGGCGTTTCGGCATGTGTTTCCCGGTTGCCCTGCGGGGGTGGCAGGGGTCTCCCGGACAGTACAGACGCCGGTGGCCGGCCAGTGTTTCGATGAGCATGCGATACCGGCCAGGGTTGGGAGGCCTGCTGGCGACGCGGTGGAGACGGTCATGGACCCCGGCGCAGCGGCCAGCGGCCGGTCTGGCGGTGCGCGCCAGTTCCATGATCTCGTTGATCGGTGAAGGCTTGCGGCGGCGAGCCGGACTTCGTTGGCAGCAGGGATGTTGTGCGGCATGCCCATCTCCACAGGTCTGGCATACACTGTCTTCACGGTCCACCGGCCGGTCTGAGGTGGTCTGAACCAGGGAGGAACCCATGACAATCTCCGACGTCAAGCGCTCGGCACTCGACTGGGTCGACGCCCACCGTCAGGCGCTCTCCGACTGGCACGCGACAATCTGGGACATGCATGAACCGGCCTGGCGCGAATACAGGTCGGCGGCCTGGTACATCGACCGCCTGCGCCAGGAGGGATTCGATGTCGAGGAAGGATCCGGGGGTATGCCGACAGCCTTCTGCGCCACCTGGTCCAACGGTGAGGGACCGACGATCGGCTCCTATGCGGAGTACGACGCGGTTCCCGGCAACAATCAGGATCGCGTGCCCCGGCGCAAGCTGCGCGACGGTGCCCACCATGCCGCTGCCGGACATACCGACCCCCACTCCGCCCTCGGCGTGTCCGCTCTGGGCGGCGTCCTGGCGGCCAAGGCGGCGATGGAACGGCACGGCACCGGGGGGCGGCTGAAGTTCATGGGCGAGCCAGCGGAAAAGGTCTGCGGGTCCAAGCCTGTCCACGCGGCGAAGGGCTACTACGACGACATGGATGCGGCGGTCTCGTTTCATCCCTCCTACGGAACCCTGCGCACCAACACGTGCATTCTCGATACCCACTGCGGCAGCTACTGGAGCCGCATCTACAGCTTCATCTGCGATTCCCCGGAGACGTGGCGGAGCGTCGGCGCTCCCGGCCCGTCCACGGCCCACACCATCGCCCGGGCGCCCGGCGCCAACGATGCGCTGTGCCTGATGTACACGACCACCAAGTACACGAAGGAATCGATGCTGCCGCACACGGGCACGTGGACCCTGAACGAGGCCCTGCTGTCGGCCGGCAATGCGACGAGTGACAATCTGGCGCCGCGATTCAGCCAGATCCAGTACTCCTGGAGGTCGCCGACTCTGGAGATGCAGCAGCGCATCGCCGAAGTGCTCGACCGGAATGCCGAACATGTCGCCGCCGTGACCCACTGCCGCCTGGAATCCCGCTGGGTAACGCGCACGCGGGTCGGGCTGCCCAACCACGCGATGGCACGTCTTGCCTATGCCAATCTCGAGCTGGTCGGCGGGCCGCAATGGGATGATGAGGCGAAGTCCTTCTGCCGGGAACTGCAGAAGAACCTGGGGATCGAGCCCATGGAGGAGCCCATCCTCGCCGAGATGACCGATCTCTGTCCTCCGGAGACCGGCGAGGCGCAGTTGCGCGCGATCCTGCCGCCTTGGCAGCTCAACTACACTTCCGACGACTATGTTGACTGGACATGGCACACGCCTACGGTGCGGCTGATCGTTGGCCGCTGCACCCTGAAGGCTCCCGAGGGCCATACCTATCCGGACTGGTCATGGAATGCTCTGGGCGGCCATGCGCCAACCATCGATCCGACCATCATGTGTGCGGCGAAGGTGATCGGTGCGACCATCGTCGACCTCCTCACCAATCCGCAGCGGCTTGGCGAGGCGCGCGCGGAATTCGAGGAAAGGACCGGAGGCGGTATCGGTGGATCGTCCTGGGTGGCTCCGCTGTTGCCGCGCGACTTCCAGCCGCCGGTCGGCTTCGCCTGGCCGGAATATGTCACGACGGCGCGCGGCGAAGGCTGGGTCGTGCCGGAAGGCGCCTGACGTCAGGCGACCCGCCGCCATGCGGCGAGGGCGATGACTTGCAGCAGCGAGCCAGACTTCACACGGCTGTTCTCCGACATGGGCAGAGTTCCTTGAGTACCAAGTTCAATCGTGGTTCGAGGGGCGCGCCGTCGGGGAGATCACGCGACACGACGTTCAGCGATGGTTTGCCTCGCCCCACGCAACGCCGATTGCCGCGGGCCGCTCTGCGCCCGTCCTGTCGGTGATCTTTCGTCAGGCGGAGGTCTACGGCTACCGCTGGAGCCGGACAGGCAGCTGGCGGCGCATGCGCTTGAACAGCGTCACTGGTATCGCTGTCAATTCATGCAGTTTCCGCCATCGACGTTGAGCGTTTGTGCGGTGATGTAGCGCGCTTCGTTGGAAGCAAGAAAGACGCAAGGATCTGCGATATCCGCAGGAACGCCCATGCGGCCGAGCGGCACGGCCTCGCCCACTTCCCGTTTCTTCTGGCCTATGGGCTTGCGTTCGAAGGCCGCGAACTGTGCGTCGACCACGTCCCACATCGGCGTGTCGATCACGCCCGGCGCGATGGCGTTGACGCGGATGTTGTCCCTTGCGAATTCCAGAGCCAGCGACTGGGTGATGGAGATGACGGCCGCCTTGGTCGAACAATAGATCGTGACGTTCGCCTCGCCTCGCCTTCCCGCCTGGCTCGCGAAGTTTATGATCGCGCCCCCGCCGCGTTCTCTCATTCCCGGCACCACTGCCTGGCTCACGAAGATCGTGCCGCCGACGTTTACGTCGAACTGGCGGCGGTAGTCTTCGTGTGTCACCAGGCCGATCGGAGCCATCTTGAAGATGCCGGCGTTGTTGACGAGGATGTCGATCCCGCCCCAATGCGCTTCCACCGCCTTGACGCCCCTGTGGATGGCATCGGGATCGGTCACATCCATGGCCACCGCCATGCCGTTTTCGCCGAGAGCGTCTGCCGTGTGAACTGCTTCGGCTTCCAGCAGGTCCGCGACCGCAACCCTGGCACCTTCGTCGGCATAGGCCTCGCACACCGCACACCCGATGCCGCGGGCGCCGCCGGTCACGAGGGCAACCTTTCCTTCAAGCCGTTTCATGTGATGCGAAGACCCCTGTCGTCGAACCGATGCAGGTGGTTCAGCTTCGGAGTGAGATGAATGGTATCGCCGTAGTGCAGGTCGACTTCGCCGCCTGCGCGTACGGTCAACGGTTGCGACAGGTCCTTCACGGTGACGTGGAAGAATGTATCGCTGCCCAGATGTTCGGACACGCCCACCACGCCCGTCCACATGCCGCTGTCGCTGGAAACGTCGATATGCTCTGGCCGGATGCCCACGGTATGAGCATCATGCCTGGCGGCGTCGGGCCCCTCGACAAGGTTCATCCTGGGGCTGCCGATGAACCCTGCAACAAACGTGTTCTGCGGATTTCGATAGAGTTCAAGGGGAGTTCCCACCTGTTCGATGACTCCCGCCCGCAGTACGACGATCTTGTCAGCCATGGTCATGGCTTCGACCTGATCGTGTGTGACGTACACCATGGTCGTCTTGAGCCGCTCGTGAAGTTCGCTGATTTCCAGCCGCATGCCCACGCGAAGTGCCGCATCCAGGTTCGACAGCGGTTCGTCGAAGAGAAAGGCTTCCGGCTCCCGCACGATGGCGCGGCCAATGGCGACGCGCTGGCGCTGACCGCCGGAAAGCTGGCCCGGACGCCTGTCGAGAAAGCTGGTGAGATTGAGCACGCGCGCCGCCTCCTCGATGAGGCGCTCCTGCTCGTCCTGCGGGACGCGTGCCATTTTCAATGGGAATGCGATGTTCTTGCGAACCGACATGTGCGGATAAAGAGCGTAGGACTGGAACACCATTGCCAGGCCGCGCTTTGCAGGCTGTATGTCGGTAGCGTCGCGGCCGTCGATGACGATTGACCCTGTGGTCACGTCCTCAAGTCCCGCGATCAACCTCAACAGGGTGGACTTCCCGCAACCTGAAGGTCCCACGAAGACCACGAATTGGCCGTCGTCAATGTCGAGATCAAGCGATGGGATTACCTCGATGTTGCCGAAGGACTTGCTGACTTGCTTGAGCTGTATGTGTCCCACCGTCCGTTCCTCACTTTACCGCGCCGAAGGTCAATCCGCGCACGAGTTGCTTCTGGCTGAACCAGCCCAGA
The DNA here is from genome assembly GCA_965213815.1 of Alphaproteobacteria bacterium. Lineage (GTDB taxonomy): Bacteria > Pseudomonadota > Alphaproteobacteria > SP197 > SP197 > SP197. The sequence continues at coordinate 883,343 of OZ243917.1, forward strand.
ACAAGAATCGGTGCAATTGCCATCACGCTGGCAGCACTGAGCTTGGCATAGAACAGGCCTTCCGGGCTCGAATAGCTGGCGATGAATGCCGTAAGCGGGGCGGCCTTGGCCGATGTCAGGTTCAGGGTCCAGAATGCTTCATTCCAGGCAAGGATGATGTTCAGAAGCGCTGTCGAAGCCATTCCCGGGATGGCCATTGGCGCGAGGACATGGATGATCTCCTTGCGCAGGGATGCCCCGTCCATTCTGGCCGCTTCGAGAATCTCGCCCGGTATCTCGCGGAAATACGTGAAGAGCATCCAGATGATGATCGGAAGGTTGATCATCATCAACACGAAGACCAGTCCGATCCGGCTGTCCAGGATACCCAGATCACGGTAGATGAGATAGATCGGAATCAGCACGCCCACTGGCGGCAGCATCTTGGTCGAGAGCATCCACATCAGCACGTGCTTGGTGCGTTTTGCCGGCACGAAAGCCATCGCCCAGGCTGCGGGGATCGCGATCAGAAGACCGAGCAGAGTGGATCCGAACGAAATGACGACGGAGTTCAAGAAGTGTTTCGGATAGTCGGATCGTGCCTGCACGGCGCCGTAGCTCTCGGCGGTCCAGCCGGTGCTGAACAGCACCTCCAGCGGGGCCTTGATTGCATCGCCTTCCGATTTGAATGACAGGATCACGATCCAGAGCACCGGAAAGAAGATCAGCAAACCAAGCGTGCCGGCGACCAGTGTGGTCATGGTCTTGCGGGAAGTCGTGACGGAGCGTGCCATGGTGTCCTCTTCACGCGTCCAGGTTCTTGCCAATCATGCGCATCAGGAAGATCGCGACGATGTTGGCAAGGATGATGGCAATCACGCCGCCGGCGCTGCCCATGCCGACGTCGAACTGCAGCAGTGACGAGACATAGATCAGGTAGGTCAGGTTGGTCGTCGACGTACCGGGACCGCCGTTGGTCGTCACGAGAATCTCGGCGAAGATCGACAGAAGGAAGATCGTCTGGATCAGGATCACCACCGTGATTGCCCGAGCCAGGTGAGGCAGCATGACGTGGATGAACCTCGAGACCCACGTGGCACCATCCATCTCGGCGGCCTCGAGCTGTTCCTGGTCAAGCGATTGCAGGGCAGTCAGCAGGATGAGCGTGGCGAACGGCAGCCACTGCCAGGAAACAATGAAGATGATCGACAGGAGCGGGATCTCGCTGAAGAACGAGAGCGGTTCCATTCCCATGCCCAGCGCAAGATGTCCAAAGATCCCGTTGACCGGGTTCATGAACATGTTCTTCCAGACCAGGCCGGACACCGTCGGCATGACGAAAAACGGCGCGATGACCATGATCCGAATGACACCCTGGCCCCACATCGGCTGATCGAGCAGGAGAGCCATCATCGTTCCGCCGATGACGGTAATCAGCAGCACACCGCCGACCAGCAGGAGCGTGTTGATCATCGCCGCCTTGAAGCTCGGGTCGGTCAGGAACCAATAGTAGTTTTCCCATCCGACGAACGGGTTGGCACCTGGCGTGATCAGGTTGTAGCGCAGAAATGAAAAGTAGAGGGTCAGGCCCAAGGGAACCAGCATCCATCCCAGCAGCAGCACAACCGCAGGCGAAATCATCAACCTGGCAGCGGCGCGGGAAGCGTTGGTCGCCATGCGAACCTCACCGAGAGTCGATAGCGTAACATGCGAAAGCGGCAAGGGCCAGTTTGGCGCCCTTGCCGCAGCACTCACACAATCGAACAAGACACGTGCCGGTCCATCCGGACCGGCACGTGTGAAGAGGTGATTACTCGATGTAACCTGCCTTGGTCATTTCGCGAACCGCGAACTGCTGGCTGTTGGCCAGGGCCTCGTCGACGGACTGCTGGCCGGCGAGCGCAGCCGCGACCTGCTGTCCGACGTAATTGCCGATGCCCTGGAATTCCGGGATCGCGACAAACTGCACACCGGTGTAAGGCACCGGGTCCATCGTTGCATCGGCCGGGTTGGCCGCGAGAATCGAGTTCAGCACGATCTCGGCAAAGGGTGCGGCCTCGGTGTATGCCGGATTGGCATAGGTCGAGGCACGGGTTCCCGGCGGTGCCGCAACCCAGCCCTTGGTTTCGCCGACCAGCGCAACGTATTCCTGACTCGTCGACCAGGCGAGGAACGCCTTGGCCGCATCGACCTGATTCGAACTCGCCGGGATCGCCAGCGCCCAGGCCCAGAACCAGCCGGTGCCCTTGTCGGTCACCTGCTTGGGCGCCTGGAAGAAACCGGTCGTGTCGGAGACTGACGATTCAGCCGGATTGTAGATGTAGCCCGCAGCCGAGGTTGCGTCGACCCAAGTGGCGCACTTGCCGTCGGCGAAGAGCGCACGGTTCTCGTTGTGACCGTTGGACTCCGCGCCCGGGGGACCGTAACTGTGCATCAGGTCCACATAATAGGTAAGCGCAGCCTTCCACTCGGGACTGTCGATCGTCGGATTCCAGTCCATGTCGAACCAGCGACCGCCGAAGGCGTTCACAAGCGGACCGACGAAGGCCATGTTTTCGCCCCAGCCGGCCTTGCCGCGCTGGCAGGTCCCGAAGACACCATTGTCCGGATCATGCACCTTGGCCACGATCTCGGCGAACTCGTCGTAGGTGATCTGCGCGTCAGGAGCCTCGATGCCGGCCATCTCGAACAGGTCTGTGCGATAGAAGGTGAACGAGCTTTCGGCATAGAAGGGGACCGCGTAGAGCGTCCCGTTGGCCGAAAGACCGTTGCGGACCGGTTCGAAGATGTCGTCGTAATCGTATGCGTCGCCCAAGTCGTCGACTGGCTCCAGCCAGTCCTGCGCACCCCAGATCGGAGCCTCATAGGCACCGATGGTGATGACGTCGAACGACCCGCCGCCGGTCGCGATGTCGGTCGTGACACGCTGACGCAGCACGTTTTCTTCGAGCACGACCCAGTTCAGCGTGTGTCCGCTGGCCTCTTCGAACTGCGATGACAACTCCTGCATGATGATCATGTCCGAGTTGTTCACCGTGGCAATCGTCAACTCAGCCGCGCTCGCAGCTGTGGTGGCGGCTGCCGCCAGGGCAGTCGCGCCAAACAATGTGCTTGCAAGTTTCATCACAGGTTCCTCCCTGTTAGCTTCGTGGATGCAGCGGAGGCAACTAATGCCATCCTCAATGTCGAGTCAACTAATTACTTTACACACGGAAACTTTGCAACGACATGGCTCGGTCAGGCCGACAATCTGAGCACCAGGCTGCCTTCGAACAGCTCCTCCGGGCGCTCGCTGGCGGGTTCGGCACCGTCGATGAGTTCAAACAGGATCTCGACGCTGCGCTCGGCTATCGCCTTGTAATCCTGCGAGACGGTCGTGAGGGGCGGACAGGTGAACTGCGACCAGGGATGATCGTCGTGCCCGGCGACCCGGAGCGCGCATCCCGGCCCATGCCCGACGCGTAGCCCTTTCTGGTAGGCCGCCGCGATCAGGCCGATTGCGAGACGGTCGTTGCTGCACAGCACCGTGTCCGTGGGAAGCGCGCGCTCCTCGATCAGGCGCATGCCTTCTTCATACCCGACTCGCTCGAACTGCCAGTCACCAGCCGCCACACGTATGACTCTGGGGTCGAGACCCAGGTGCTCCATGGCCTGGACATAGGCTTCCCGGCGCTTGTTCGCGTTCGGGTTGACCGGCGTCATCTCGAGAAAGCAGGGCGGCTCTCCGGTGCGGCTGAGATACTGCACGATCAAGGGAATGCTCTGGAAGTTGTTCGTTCCCACGAAAGCCCTGCCTACCTTCAGGTTGCTGTCGAAGACGACCGTCGGCACCTCTTCGGTAAAGCGTTGCACGCCCTCGAGATCAGAGTTTCGCCCAAGCGGCGCGATCAGGGCACCGGCCGGGCGCAGTGACTGCAACGTGGCAAGCGCGTTGTTCTCCAGATTCCTCTGGCCGTGCGCACTGAACACGATCGGCCAGTAGCCCGCACTCATGCACTGCCGCTCGATCAGGCGGACGATTTCGGCAAAGAAGGGATCCGCGAGATAAGGCACCAGGATTCCGATTGTCTTCGTAAGCTTCCGGTTCTGGTTGATTGCAAAGATGTTCGGCCGGTAATCGTACTTCACCAGGGCGCTCTCGATCCGTGCGCGAGTCGATTCCCGTACGCTCTCAGGGTCGTGGAAGTACTTCGATATCGTTGGGCGCGAAATGCCGCTGACCTCGGCGAACTCCCCCATGTTCCTGATCTTCCTGACAGACATTCGTCCCATCCCTGCTAGTGCCGCGAGGTTGCCGGATCACCGATACCGGAACGGTTTAATTCATGGCAATCTTTTACGCGCGGCACTTTCAACGTTGACAGTAGTGCCTCGATTGGGCGACGGTCAACAAGATGCTGCAATTGCCGTGTCGCGCTTGTCTGGGACGGGCGTAAACCGTGGATCGGAGTCCCGGCCTGCTTGTGTCCGAGGAGCGGGACCGGTCGGGGAATAGATGAAGAAGGTTGTCGTAGTCGGAGAAATCCTCGTCGAGATCATGGCGGACACGGCCGGCAATGGATTCCTGGGGCCGCAGCCCTTGACCGGGCCCTACCCGTCCGGCGCTCCTGCGATCTTTGCCTCCCAGGCCGCCAGGCTCGGGCAACCCGTCGCGATTGTCTCGACTGTGGGCAACGATGATTTCGGCCGCCTCAACCTCGACCGGCTTGAGCGGGATGGCGTCGACGTCGCCGGGGTGCGTGTCGATCCCGAGCGTCCGACAGGCAGTGCCTTCGTGCGATATCGTCCGGACAGATCGCGCGACTTTGTCTTCAACATCAAGCACAGCGCCGCGGGAGCCTTGCACGTCACCGCTGCTGCCAGGGCCATCCTGGACGCCGCCGATCATATCCATGTGACCGGATCGTCGCTTTCAAGCCCGCACATCGTTGGGTTCAACATCGATGCTGCCGAGGCGATCAAGGCACGCTCGGGCACCGTCTCATTCGATCCGAACCTGCGCAAGGAAATGCTCGCGAGCCCGGGCATGGCGGATGCCATGGCCCGCATCCTCGGGCTTGCCGACCTCTTCCTGCCGAGCGGTGACGAACTCACGCTCCTCACCGACGCGCAGGATCCGGCTGGAGCTGTCGCAGAGCTGCTTCGGCGTGGCGTGGGGGCGGTCGTGCACAAGCAGGGCGTCGACGGTGCCCGGTACCACGCTCGGGACACGCACTTCTCGGTTGGTGCCTTTGTGGTCGAGGAACTCGACCCGACCGGAGCGGGAGACTGTTTCGGTGCCACGTTCACCTCGCTCTGGCTGCGGGGGATGCACCCGCAATCGGCCCTCGAGCTCGCTGCGGCAAGCGGTGCACTGGCGGTGACGCGGAGAGGGCCGATGGAAGGCGCTGCTGATCTGCCGGCAATTGAACGGTTCGTGCACGACCACCGGGTGGCGACCCGATGAGGCACCCGCTCCTTGCCATTCCCGAGGCCTGGCACCGGGGCGAGCATGTGGGGGTGACCTCGGTCTGCTCCGCCCATCCTCTGGTGATCGAGGCGGCCCTCGATCTGGGCCGTGAGCAAGGCAGAAGTGTCTTGATCGAAGCCACCTGCAACCAGGTCAACCAGGAGGGCGGCTACACCGGCATGACGCCCATGGAGTTCCGGTGTTTCGTCGAGGACATAGCCGCCAGGGTGCAGTTCGACACTGCCTGTATTGTGCTGGGCGGCGATCACCTGGGCCCGAATCCCTGGAGACAACTGCCTGCCGGCGAGGCGATGCACAAGGCAGACGCCATGATCAGGGCCTATGCGGAGGCCGGGTTCGGCAAGCTGCACATCGATACCTCCATGGGCTGCAGGGATGAGTCGGCAACACTTGAGGGTGAGATTGCCGCCCGGCGCGCCGCGCGGCTGGTGGCAATCGCCGAAGGGCACAAGAGAGGCCTCGATCCGGTCTATGTCATCGGTACCGAGGTGCCGGTACCGGGTGGGGCGAGCCAAGGTCTCGATCAACTCGAACCAACGAGGACGGAGGCCGTCGGGCAGACCTACGAGCTACACCGGGCCGTCTTCCGGGACCGGGATCTGCAGGAAGCGTTTTCCCGCGTGATCGCACTTGTCGTTCAGCCCGGTGTCGAGTTCGGTCACTCGGACGTCATCCATTTCGATGCCCACAAGGCGCGGGCACTCGCCGCTGCTCTGACGGCACTTCCCGGTATCGTGTTCGAGGCACATTCGACGGACTATCAGACCCGCGACGGATTGCGCGGGCTGGTTGAGAACGGCTTTGCGATTCTCAAGGTCGGCCCTTGGCTGACCTTCGCGTTGCGGGAAGCGCTCTATTCGCTCGACGGCCTTGCCGATGTTCTGGACGGTCGTGCACCGACGGGTCGGCTGATGGCGACCATGGAAGAGGCCATGCTGGCGGCACCCGAAAACTGGGCAAAGCACTATTGCGGAGGCGAGCGGGAACTCTGGCTCCAGCGGCATTTCAGCCTCTCCGACCGGGTCCGATATTATTGGCTCGGCAAGACCGCCAGCGAGGCTGTCGACAAGCTACTGAAGAGGCTGGAAGGCCGGCAAGTGCCCGCGTCCGTTCGAAATCAGTTTTTCCCGGGATACGGCCTTGCGGCAGAGCCCGTGTCCGCACGTGCACTTGTCATCAACGCGGTCAAGGATGTGCTTCGTCTTTATGAGGGTGCGACCGGAACACCCGTTGCCGCGAGCCCGCGCCGGGCACCGTCCGACGCGCCATTCTCCGGTCACTGACGCCGGATGCCATGTTCGCCTTGAATCGATCAGGATCGCACACTCAGGGGAGTACGGCGGAGGGCGTGATCGCGATGCTGGATTCGAGCTACGGCGCGCTGACCGACCAGTCGACCTTCTACGTCGAGATCAGCCGGGTACTCACCGACAACGTCGAGCAGCTGGTGAGGGTTCTGGCCGACAACAATGGGGAGCGGTCGACGGCGATCGACGCGCCGCACGAGCTCGAGCCGGAGGAGGAGTCGGTCTGGTCGCCGCGCGCGGAATGGGAGGCGCGGCGCGAGGTCACGGTGCTCTTCCTGGTGGATGGCTGCGGGGAGCCAATCGGGGGCACGCGGGAGCTCGCAGGGAATCCGGACCTGCCGGCCCTGACACAGGAGGTCGTGGACGGGCTGCTCGATGTGCATGACGCAGGGAGGCGCGGCCTGGACGTGGCCGGCGGCGCGATCTCCCGGCGCCTCGGACTGCTCGCTGCCCTCCTGGCAGTTGGCGATGCGGTCCTCGACTTCAATCGCGGCGACCGTATCTCGTTGACGCCGAGGCTCGACCGGATTCTCCGCTTCGACGCGCAGGGCCTCAGGATCGCGTGAGTTCGACGATGGATCGGCCTTGATGGCGGGAGTTGCCCGCGAACGCGGATGTGCCTTTGTCGAGGCCTGTGCTCACGGGACAGCGGACGGAATTGACGGGGCCCGTGAGCGCAAGAAACCCGGCCCGGAACATGTGCGGTGTGGTCGCACGGACACCGTCGATGGCCGGACCTCTGTAGCGGCCCTTCTGGCCAGCAACGAGACCACAGGTATCGTCGCACATACTCAGAAACGTGGTTGGTGCCAATGGATGAACTGTTGAGACTATCCCTGTCACGCCTCGATCAGTTACCAGAGGGTGTGCGCACGCCGCGCTACGACCGGTCGTCCATAACCCCGGGCATCGTCCATATCGGACTCGGTAACTTTCATCGTGCGCACCAGGCATGGTATCTTCACCGGCTGATGGACGAGGACCTGTGTCTCGACTGGGGGATCGTCGGTGCGGGTGTTCGGCACTATGACGCGACCATGCGTGAGAAACTGCTGGCGCAGGACTGTCTGACAACCCTGATCGAACTTGACCCCGACAGAACCTCCGTCGAGGTCACCGGCACGATGATCGACTATCTGCCGGTTGAGGAGGGACATGGCTCCCTGATCGCCCGGATGGTCGACCCCCTGACCCGTATCGTCTCGTTGACCGTGACCGAAGGCGGTTATTACCGAAGAGGCGGTACCTTCGATGCGGGGCACGTCGACATTCTGGCGGATGTTACCGCTCCCGAGAGCCCCGGCACCGCCTTCGGCGCCATCGTTGCAGCGCTCAGATCACGGCGGTCACGTGGCTTCGGTTCCTTCACGGTGCAGAGTTGCGACAACCTCCAGAACAATGGCGACATCGTGCGCGATACGGTGGTCTCGCTGGCACGACTGACCGATCCGGCCCTCGCTGCCTGGATCAACGAGCGCTGCAGCTTTCCCAACTCGATGGTCGATTGCATCGTGCCTGCCACCGGGCCCAACGAGATCGCTCGCGCGCGCAGCCTCGGGATCGACGATCCGGTGCCGGTGACGCACGAGCCGTTCCGCCACTGGGTGATCGAGGACGACTTCCGTGCCGGGCGGCCTGAGTGGGAGCGTGTTGGCGCCATCATGACCGGCGAGGTGCACCGTTTCGAGGCGATGAAGCTGCGCATCCTGAATGGCGGTCACCAGATCGTTGCCAATGCGGGCGACCTGCTGGGGATTGACACCATTGCCGACGCCGCAACGCATCCCCTGATCTCGGCACTGCTGCGCAAGGTCGAGACGGAAGAGATTCTCCCCCAGGTCGAGCCGGTTCCAGGTTTCACCCCGGAAGAGTACCTCAGCCTGATCGAGCGTCGATTCGCGAATCCACGCATTGGCGACACCACCCGGCGCGTGGCATTCGATGGCGGATCCCGCCATCCGGGCTTTATCCTGCCTTCGATCAGGGACCGCATCACCTCGGGCGTTCCGGTCGAGGGGCTGGCTCTCGTCGAGGCTCTCTGGGCGCGGTACTGCCTGGGCATGCGCGAGGACGGCTCGAAGATCGAGCCGAACGACCCGATGTGGGACGCCCTGCAGGAAAGTGCTGAAGCGGCGCGCCACGACCACGCCGTGTGGTTGGGCCCAGTCTACGATGAAGCCATCGCACGGAACGCGGACTTCCGCGGCGCCTTCATCCGCCATCTGAGCGGAATCTATGCGCAAGGCGTGTCCGGCGCGATCCAGGCCTATCTGGACAGCAGCGCTTAGCGGGCGGTCCGTCGCTTGCAACTGCCGAACGTCAAGAAGGAAGTCACAGCCAAACGCCAGAATCCCGCGCTTTGATTCCGCCACCGATAATGATCCGGTGCCTGGCCGAGCGGCACCAGCAGGTCATTCTGCAACAGACCTTGAATCGAGGATCAGGAAAAGTGTTCTATGTCTCGACGTCGGGCTTCTTTCGGCCGAGCCGCACGTGCAGATCCGAGATCTCGGCAACCGCGCTCGCAACCTGAGCAATCGCGGCTCCGGCCTCGATTTCGTCAAGCGTACCCTCGGCCTGGAACTGCTCGTGATAGACCCTGAGCGTTGCACCGGCCGTTCCGGTGCCCGAGAGCCGCAGCACGGCTCTCGCCTGATCCCCGAAGAACAGCCGGATGCCCTGGCCCGTGGCCCTGGAGCCGTCGACCGGATCCTCGTAGCCGAAATCATCCGCTGCCGACATGGTCAAGCCCGCGACCTCGCGACCGGGCAGATCCGGCAGAGCCTGCCTGAGGTCTCCCATCAGGGACTCCGCCGTGTCCTTGCTGACACCCTCGTAATCATGACGTGAATAGACATCGCGCCCGTAGGTGGCCCAGTGATCGTCCATGATCCCGGCCACAGACTGACGCCGTGCCGCCAGGATGTTGAGCCAGAGCAGCACCGCCCAGAGCCCGTCCTTCTCGCGGACATGGTTCGAACCCGTGCCCGCACTCTCCTCGCCGCAGATCGTGGCCAGCCCGGTGTCGAGCAGGGTGCCGAAGAACTTCCATCCGGTCGGCGTCTCATAGCATGGCACCCTCAGCCGTGCGGCCACACGGTCGGCGGCCCGCGAGGTCGGCATGGATCGGGCGATGCCGGCAACTCCTTCCCTGTAGCCTGGCGCGAGGTGGGCGTTTGCCGCCAGCACGGCGAGGCTGTCGGAGGGTGTGATGTAGCGCCCGCGTCCAACGATCATGTTGCGGTCGCCATCGCCGTCCGAGGCGGCTCCAAAGTCCGGTGCATCCGGGCCGTACATCTTCTCCATCAGCGCGTGGGCGTGGATCGGATTGGGGTCGGGATGCCCGCCACCGAAGTCGGGTAACGGCGTGGCATTGACCACTGTGCCCTCGGGTGCGCCGAGAGTGTCTTCCAGGATCGCCCTGGCATAGGGCCCCGTGACTGCGTGCATGGCATCGAAGCGCATCCGAAATCCCGAGGCGAAGAGGTCTGCGATCGCGTCGAAATCGAACAGCGACTGCAGCAGATCCGAGTAGATTGCCACCGGGTCAATCACCTGCACCACCATGTCGCCGAGCTTTCGCTCACCTTCGCAGGAGAGGTCCACGTCCGCCGCATCGATGGTCCGATAGGCGTCTATCATGGTTGTCCGCGCGTGGATGGCTTCCGTCACCGCCTCGGGCGCCGGTCCGCCGGCGGGAACATTGTACTTCACCCCGAAATCGCCGTTCTTGCCGCCAGGATTGTGGCTGGCCGACAGGATGATCCCGCCTGAGGTCTTCAGATGCCGGATGACTGCCGAGGCCGCCGGAGTCGAGAGAATCCCCTCCTTGCCCACGACAACCCGGGCGGCGTTGTTGGCCGCCGCCATGCGGTTGATCGTCTGGATCGCGTGCTCGTTGAAGTACCGCCCGTCGCCGCCCAACGTCAGCGACTTGCCCTGGATCCCTCCGATCGCATCGAAGATCGACTGTATGAAGTTCTCCAGATACCCGGGCCGCATGAAGACGGATGTCGTCGCCCGCAGCCCTGATGTGCCGGGCTTCTGGCCTTCGATCGGTGTGGTTTGCACCTGGCGGATTTCCATGGAACTCCCCTCAAGGGATGTCGAGCATTGGCTGTGTGATCAGACAGACCCTGGTCTCGGTGCGGCGCAAGCGTGTGCCATCCGCCTCCAGGTCCTCGCTGACGACCAGTCCCTCGGGGACGCTGACACCCCGGTCGATTTCAGGACTGCATGGCGCCCGATGTCGACACCGGGCAGTGCGACAACGCGGCTCAGGCGGCTGCAGGAATTGAAGTGCACGTTCGTGTACGGCAAAGACTGATCGACCGATGCGCCGGAGACGACGCAGCCACCAGAAACCGGAGAACTGATCGCCGTTCCCCGCCGGTTCGCTTCATCACGGACAAGCCGTCCGATCAGGAACTCCATGGAGAGGTCGTGGACTCTCTTGCGGTCCTCGGCGTTGACCCGATGCGTCGTGCGGAGCACCACGTGATCGTGGCTGAGTGCCACGCGCCAGTCCGACAGACGCGCGGCGTCGCGGTCCTTGCCGACCGGGAAGATCAGGTGGTTCCATGTCCGATCACGCAGGGTTCCGGCCGAGAGATCAGGCGGATCCGGAAGCGCCGGCGGGTCGATGTCATTCATGCTTGCTGTTCGTGTTTCGCCGTTCGAGACGTGCGGCAGTCGTGGCCAGCGCGGTGATGCCGTCCCAGTCGCCTAGGCGAACCTTGTCGCCAGGGGCGACCCAGGACCCGCCGACGCACAGGACATTGGGTTGCGCCAGATAGGCGGGGGCGTTTCCAGGGCCAATTCCACCGGTCGGGCAGAAGTCGAGGCCGGCCAGAGGGCTGGCCCAGGCCTTGAGCACGGGGATACCGCCATTGGCCTCCGCGGGGAAGAACTTCAGGATCTCCAGCCCGTGCTCGGCGGCGACAATCGCCTCGGACGGCGTGGCGACACCCGGCAGAAAGGGCAGCCCGGCGTCGCGGGAGGCATCCATCAGGGCGGGGCTGAGGCCCGGGGACACGCCGAAACGCGCACCTGCGGCGACGGCGACCTTCACATCACTTGCACTGCGCAGGGTACCGGCGCCGACCACAGCCTCGGGGACTGCATCGGCCATGGCGCGGATCGCATCGAGCGCCGCGGGTGTGCGCAAGGTCACTTCCAGCACCCGCAGCCCTCCGGCCACCAGTGAGCGGGCCAGTGGCGCGGCATGGGCCACGTCCTCGACAATCAAGACAGGCACCACGGGCGCGAGGCGGCAGATCTCCCGAATGTTCATGACTGCCCTTCGAGTTCCCGAATGCACGCCACCAGCCCCTCGGTCGAGACGTCCGCATCGACCTCGGCTCCATCGTGCAGCACGGGAATCAATCCGGCCGCCAGGACCTTGCCCAGCTCGACTCCCCACTGGTCGAAGGAATTCACTCCCCAGATCGCCCCCTGCACGAACACCTTGTGTTCGTAGAGTGAAATGAGACGCCCCAGTGCAAAAGCGTCCAGTTCGCCGAACAATATGGTCGTCGACGGGCGGTTGCCGGGAAATGTCCGGTGCGGAACCAGACGCATGATCTCGTCGTCGTCCGCACCCGTCGCACGCATCTCCTCGACCGCTTCCTGCGCCGTCCGTCCGAAGGCCAGTGCCTGACCCTGTGCAAGGCAGTTGGCGAGCAACAGCGCATGATGTCCCGCATCCGCCGCACGAGGCCGCGCCGCGGCAACAAAGTCCACAGGTACGACGTCGGTGCCCAGATGCAACAACTGGAAGAACGAGTGCTGTGCGTTGGTCCCCGGCTCCCCCCAGATCACCGGCCCGGTTGCGGTCGTGATCGGGACTCCGTCGCGAGTCACACGCTTGCCGTTCGATTCCATGTCGAGTTGCCGGACATAAGCGGGGAACCGTTCCAAGCGCTGGTCATAGGGGATCAGCGCCACCGAGGGCCAGCCCATCGCGTTGCGCCGCCAGATCCCGACGAGCGCCAGTATCACCGGCAGGTTCGCCTCGAGCGGCATCTCGCGGAAATGCCGATCCATCGCGGCTGCGCCTGCCAGAAAGGCGCGGAACCGTTCCGCCCCGATGCCGATAGCGACCGGCAAGCCGATTGCCGACCAGACGGAGTAGCGCCCGCCGACCCAGTCCCAGAACCCGAAGACCCGGTCCCCGGGAATGCCGAACTCGGCGCAGGCCTCCACATTGGTCGACACCGCCGCCATCTGGCGCTGCGCATGCGACCCCAGCCAGTCGCGCGCCAGCCGCGCATTGGCCATGGTCTCCAGCGTCGTGAAGGTCTTGGAGGCCACGATCACCAGCGTGCGCGCCGGGTCCAGTCCCGCCACCGAGTCGGCGAGATGCGCGCCATCGACATTCGAGACGAAGTGCAACCTTGGACCATCGTTGTCCGGGCTCAAGGCGCGGGCAACCATGACCGGACCGAGATCCGAGCCGCCGATCCCGATGTTGATCACGTCTGTCACATGGCCCGCCGTACGTACTTCCTCGGCGTATGCCAGGAACCGGTCCAGCGTACCCGCAACGTCGTCACCCCCGGGCGGCTCTGCGCCACCGCGCAGAGCCATGTGCAGCACGGCCCGGCCCTCTGTCGCGTTGATCGCCGCACCCGAGAACATCCGGTCGCGCTGTGCCTCGACCCCGGCCGCGCGCGCCAGAGAGAAAAGAGCGGACAGAGCGCTCGCATCGATTCTCTCTTTCGAGAAGTCGATGATCAGATCATCCGAGCGACAAGACAGCGCCGCGAACCGGCCCGGATCGCTCTCGAACAACTCACGCAGGTGTACTGGACGCAGCCGCCGGGCTGCCTGGTCCACCATCCTCCATGCAAGGTCAATGTCCATCTCGAACCAACACTGTTGCGCCGGTCTCGGCAGAACCCACCGCATGCCGGAACGCGGCAAAGAGCTCGCGCCCGAACCCCTCGTGACTGGCGGTCAGATCGGCCTCGGCAGGGGTTCTCGCGGCAAACTCGGCCGCATCGACCAAGGCCTCCAAACTGCCCGCCTCGGCGTCCAGGCGCATCACATCTCCGTCGCGGAGTCGGGCGATCGGTCCGCCATCGCTGGCCTCGGGGCCGAGATGGATGGCGGCCGGGACCTTGCCCGAGGCACCGGACATCCGTCCGTCGGTGACCAGCGCCACCTTGTGTCCGCGCTCGAGGGCAACGCCAAGGGGCGGGGTCAGAGAATGCAGTTCAGGCATGCCGTTGGCCCGTGGTCCCTGGAATCGGACGACGACAATCATGTCGCGATCGATCTCGCCAGCCTTGAAGGCAGCCTTGACGGCGTCCTGGTCGTGGAAGATCCGGCAGGGCGCCTCGACAATGCGGTGCTCGGGCTTGACCGCCGAGATCTTGATGACCGCGTTGCCCAGGTTACCCTTCAAGAGTTTCAGTCCGCCACTCGGCTGAAAGGGATCCGTCACAGGGCGCAGGATCCTGTTGTTGCCCGTCTGACCGGCGCCCTCGGTCCAGACAACCCGGTCGCCGTCCAGTTTCGGCTCCTGCGTGTAGCGCGACAGGCCTGGCCCGGCCACGGTGCGCACGTTCTCATGCAGCAGTCCGGCGCTCAGCAGTTCGCCAATCATGTAGCCGAGCCCACCCGCGGCATGAAAGTGATTCACGTCGGCCAGCCCATTCGGGTAGACCCGTGCCATCAGGGGCGTGACGGCAGAGATCTCGGCCATGTCCTGCCAGTCGATCACAAGGCCCGCGGCGCGAGCCATGGCGACCAGGTGAATCACCAGGTTCGTCGAACCGCCGGTGGCGTTCAGACCGACCATGCCGTTGACGAAGGCTTTCTCGTCCAGCACGCACGACGCCGGGGTGAAATCATGACCCGCGGCGGTGATGGCCAGCGCACGGCGCACTGCCTCGGCGGTCAACCCGTCACGCAACGGGGTATTCGGGTTGACGAAGCTTGCGCCCGGAAGATGGAGGCCCATGAACTCCATCAGCATCTGATTCGTGTTCGCCGTGCCGTAGAAGGTGCAGGTGCCGGGACCGTGGTAGGAGGCCATTTCGGCCCGCATCAGAGTGTCACGGTCAATCTCGCCCTTGGCGAATTGCTGGCGCACGTGGGCCTTCTCGTCGTTTGGCAGGCCGCTCGTCATCGGCCCGGCGGGAGCAAAGATGGCGGGCAGGTGGCCGAAGGTGGCGGCGGCAATCACCAGGCCGGGAACGATCTTGTCGCAGACGCCAAGATAGATCGCCGCATCGTAGCAGTTGTGACTGAGTGATACGCCTGCGGCCAGGGCGATCACGTCACGCGAGAAAAGACTGAGTTCCATGCCCGGCTGGCCCTGTGTGACCCCGTCGCACATGGCCGGTACACCGCCCGCCACCTGCGCCGTGCCTCCGGCCGCGCGCGCCGCGGCACGAATCAGTCCAGGGAAACGCTCGAAGGGTTGATGGGCCGAGAGCATATCGTTGTAAGCCGTTACGATGCCCAGGTTGGGCACCTTCCCGTCGGCGATCCGACCCTTGTCAGCCGCGCTCGCCGCCGTGACATGCGCCATGTTGCTGCATGACAGGTGCGCCCGTGAGGGGCCTGCCTCGATGGATCGCTGACAAACGTCGAGATATCGCTTGCGCTGATCGCGAGAGCGGGTGCGAACGCGTTCGGTGACGGCCTCGATCGTCGGGTGCATGTCCGGATCCTCCCCCTGTTCAGTCCGCGTAGTGGACAGTGGCGCCGCTCAGAACGGTACAGACAGGGGCCTCATGGGGGTCAGCGATCTCGATGGCACGCCGAAGGGCGTCGTGCTTGCAGGCCCCATGAATCAGGATGTGCCGCTCGGCCCGTGCCAACACGGGAGCCGATAGCGTGACCCGGTGTTCGTTGGCTCCCGGAGCGGCGATGGCGATGGCGGGCGGTGCCTCCGGGGCAAGGGCGTCTGCCAAGCTGTGCGAGCCGGGAAACAGCGACGCTGTATGCATGTCCGTGCCCATCCCCAACACGGCGATGTCCAGCGGAAGTGCAACCCGCGACAGCCGTTCACAGACGGACACGAGTCGCACACCCGGGTCTGCGTCGTTGCCATGGAGAGGGATAAAGACCGCTGAACGCGCCGCGCCCTGGAGCAGCGTCTCGCTCACCAGGCGGGCGTTGGAGCGTGGCGAACTCAAGGGCACCTGGCGCTCGTCGGTCAACGTCACAACGACCTTGCTCCAATCCAGCCTGCGCTGGCCCAGCCTGCGCAGCATCGGCCCCGGCGTTGTGCCCCCGGAAACCGCCATGGTGACGCGGCCGGTCGATGCAATCCGGGCTTGCAACCGCTCCGAGAGATGCTCCGCCACGGCGACAGCCAGTGACGCGCGCGAGTCGTAGTGCCGCGTGTCCGGTCCGGTCATGCCGTTTTCTCCCGCCAACGGCGGCCATCACGATGAATCAGCATCATGGCGTCCTCCGGCCCGGACGATCCGGCATCGTAGAGCGTTGGCGCCGCAGCCCCGAACTGCTCGATGATGGGATCGATCCAGGCCCAGGCCGCCTCGACTTCATCTCCACGCATGAACAGCGTCTGATCGCCCCGGATCACGTCCATGACCAGCCTTTCGTAGGCATCGGGCATGCGCAGTGCGCTGCCCAATGTCTCGGCGAAGGTCATGTCCAACTCGGCCGGAGCCAGGCGCATCCCGCCTGGTCCGGCGTCCTTGATGGTCATGTTCAGCGTGATGCCCTCATCGGGCTGCAGCCGGATGGCCAGCACGTTGCCGCTCGCCTCACCCTCGGCACCGGAAAAGATCAGGTGTGGCGGCGCGCGGAAGGTGATCGCAATCTCGGAAGCCCGCGTACGCAGGCGTTTGCCTGTACGCAGGTAGAATGGAACACCCGACCAGCGCCAATTGGCGATCTCGGCCTTCAGTGCGACGAAGGACTCCATGCTGCTCTTTTCACACTCGGCATCGTCCAGATACGACGCCCTGCCGTTTGCCGCCGCATACTGTCCGCGCACGATCGCCTTCGAATCGGTCAGTGGCACCAGTGAGCGCAGCACCTTCACCTTCTCGTCA
Organism: Alphaproteobacteria bacterium; assembly: GCA_965213815.1. Classification (GTDB taxonomy): domain Bacteria; phylum Pseudomonadota; class Alphaproteobacteria; order SP197; family SP197; genus SP197. Next base: position 900,136 of record OZ243917.1, read on the forward strand.
CGCACCGCGTCCGGTTCGAAATGGGCCGGCGGTTCCATGGCGATCAGGCAAAGAAGTTGCAGCAGATGGTTCTGCACCATGTCCCGCATCGCGCCGATGCCGTCATAGGTGCGTCCGCGCCCACCGATGCCGGCGCTCTCGGCCACCGTGATCTGCACATGATCGACATGATGCGAATTCCACAGCGGCTCAAGCAATGCATTGGCAAACCGCAAGGCCATCAAGTTCTGGACGGTCTCTTTCCCGAGATAGTGGTCGATGCGGTAGATGTGCCGTTCATCGAAGCACGCTGCCATGTTCCTGTTCAGTGCGCGCGCCGAGGCCAGGTCGTGCCCGAGCGGTTTTTCAACGACGATCCGTGCATCGCCACCTGCGAGACCGGCATCGCGCAGCCTTTCGGCAATCGCGCTGAAGAGATGGGGCGCGACCGAGAGATAGAAGGCGCGCGGGCGCGCCGGTCCGTCGGGCAACACATGGGCAATCCTGTCCCATCCTTCGTTCTCGCTGGCGTCCAGCCGGATGTAGTCGATCATGGACAGGAACGTGTTGAGGGTTTCGGCGTCCATGTCGTCTGGATCGACGAATTCGTGCAACGCCCTGGCTGTCAGGTTGCGACAGGAATTGCGGTCCAGATCACTGCGCGCGGCCCCGATGATCCGCGCCTCGGGTGGCATCTGGCCATCATGCAGGCGGTGATAGAGCGCGGGCAGCAGCTTGCGCCGCGACAGATCGCCGGTGACACCGAAGACGAGCAGGTCGAACGGCTCGACGGGAACGACGCTCGCAACCATCAGGGAAGCCCTCCGGTTGACAAGGCGGGCAATTCACTGCGGCGCGGCATATCCGCACCGCGGCGCGAACAGGTGATTGCCGCCGCCTGGGATGCGAATTCGATCAGGCTTCTCAAGGCATCTGGCGCCACGCCATCAAGCGCCTGTCTTGACCGGATGCCAAACTCGCAGAGGCCGGCGATCAACGCTGCCTGAAAGGTGTCGCCCGCACCCACCGTGTCGACCAGTTCGATACGGTGCCCTGGAACCGGGAGATTGGTCCCGGGGGCGAAGACCTCGGCGCCGTTCTCTCCCCGGGTCACGACCACCAGCCCGGCGCCCCCATCCAGCCAGCGCCCGGCAATCTCGCAAGCGGCAACGTTCGGATAGATCAGGCCCAGGTCCTCGGAGCTGACCTTGATAAGGTCCGCGTGTGCGGCGAAGCGGTTGATCCAGGTCCGCCAGAGCGCGGTGTCCGGTTCGACAGTCAGGCGGACATTCGGGTCCAGCGTGATCAGGCGCCGGCCCGTCTCACGCTCGAATAGCGACAACAGGATCGCACCCACCGGCTCGATCACCAGCGAGAAGGAACCGGCATGTATGCCCCAGACTTCCGGTCCCAGGGCGGGAGCTTCCTTGATCCGTTCAGCCCACTCGGCAGCGGCATGGCCGTAGAAGGTGTAGGCCGGGATGCCGCCGGGATCGACATCGACCAGGCTCAGCATGCTGGGCTGATCGGTCTCGATCAGGTATTGCGTGTCAACCTGCTCTCGAACCAGGGCAGCCGTCAGGCGACGGCCCAGCGGATCGCGTGACATGCCGGTCAGCAGTGCCGAGGCCTGTCCGAGTCGTGCCAGGCCGACAGCGACATTGAAGGGCGATCCGCCCATCCTCGCGTCGAAGGTCACGCCGTCCTCACCCTCGGCGGCGAAGAGGTCCCAGAGCGCCTCACCACATACCAGAAACATCAAGAAACTGCCTTTCGTGTTGGCGACGCCAGCAAACCATGACCGAACACCGTCTTCATGCCTTCTCTCCTGTACGCAGTTCAGGCCGACCCGATAATCCGCCTCGTTCTGCGCGATCCGGCGCAGCGAGGGAGAATGTGATCTAAATCATTGTGATCGGGTAAAAGTCACTCTTCCCGAGCGACGAGGGAGCCACGTCAGCCATGAGCGGACAATAGTCTGCTCCCGTTCGGATTGCCAACCGGAAGGCGCCCGTCGACTTCGCAACCCAGGTTGATGTTGTCGCACGGCCGACGGGACATCGCACACGCCCACGGTGCGACTGATCGTTGGCCGCTGCACCCTCAAGGCTACACCTGCGCGGACTGGCCATGGGCCGATCATCATGTGTGCGGCGAAGGTGGTTGGTGCGACCTTCGTTGACCTTGTCACCGATCCGCAGCGCTTCGGCAAGGCGCGCGTGGAATTCGGGGAGAGGACCGGAGGCGGTATGGGTGGATCGTCGTGGGTGGCGCCCCTGTTGCCGCGCGACTTCCAGCCGCCGGTCGGTTCCGCCTGGCCGGAACATGTCACGACGGTGCGCCGCGAAGGCCGGAGAGCGCCTGACGTCAGGCGCCCCGCCGCCATGCGGCGAGGGCGCGGTTGAAGCGGTCGAGATAGTCCGCGGTGTAGGCGACATAATCGACGTTGAGGGACGAGTGGGTTTCCTGGACCATGCTCCACATCGCTTCGCGCAACAGTGATGCGCAGGCCAGGGCCCCGAGGCGTCGCCTTGTCTCATCGGTGACGGGCTGGTCCAGAACCCGTTCAGCGACGCTTTCGAGGCCGCCGGTGTCGAGGTGATTGTTGGAGGCCAGGTTGGCGATGTCGAAGAGTGCCGTGTTGTAGCCGGCGTATTCCCAGTCGACGAGCCACAGTCTCGCGCCGTCATCGAGAAAATTCGCGGCCAGCAGGTCGTTGTGGCAGAGCACCGGGGTGATCGGGCCGACGGCCGCTTCCAGGTCCTGCGCTGCCCCGAGGAGCTGCGGCACCTCGGCCAGCAGGCGATGGCGATCGTCGTGGAGACGGTGCCCGTAGTCGCGGATCACATGAAAGACCCAGAAGAACGGAGCCCGGCCGCGCAGGTGCCGCGCTCCGATGCGGTGCAGACGGGCCAGCAGGTCCGCAATGCGTTCGAGATTGCGGGAATCGCGGACATCGGCATCGTCGAAGGTGCGCCCCTCGATCCAGCGCACCACCAGGATGCCTTTGGCGGTATAGTGGACTTCCGGGGCGATGCCTGCCGCGTGCGCCGCGCGGCTGCAGGCGGTCTCATAGGTTCGGCGGATGCCGTGGACCGGAATATTGCCCCCCACCCGCACAAGAAAGCTCCTCGCGCCATCATCGACCCGGAAGTTGAGGTTGGTGATGCCGCCGCTGATCGCCCGCGGCGTCACCGGGGCCTTCCAGCAGGGCAGTGCGGCGGCTCTGGCAGCCGCCTCGTCATGCGTCATGGTGCGTGGTCTCCCGTCGCCGCGGCATAGCGGGGCGTGTCCCGGGCAGTCGCCGCCTCGCCGATATCGGCGAGGCGGCCCTCGATGGCGTCGCTCTCGAGGCGGATGAGGCCGCCCTTGCGAAACACCAGGGATACGGCAACGCCGGTCTCCCGGAGTCCGTCGCTGACGATGGTCATCAGCTCCGCATCGCCGTCGCCTCCGATGCCATCGAGATCCCAGGTGTCGACCCTGGCGACGTGGTCGAGCACGAGCGCGCAGTTGACCTGCAGACCCTCGCCTCCGGGGAGTTCGTAGCAGAAGCGCCGGAACAGGGCGGCAAAGCGGCGGTCGTCCTCAACGAAGGTGACCTCGGCCAGGGGCATGCGTGCGCTCTGCAGCACGGTGGCGAAGACCTCGAGGTCGTCATCGTCGACGGCCTTCAGACGCAGCGGTTTCATGTCAGTCCGCAATCCTCTCGATCGTGGCCCCGCACCCCTGGAGCTTTTCCACGAGCCGTTCGTAGCCGCGGTCGAGGTGATAGACGCGGTTGACCATGGTTTCGCCCTCCGCGGCGAGCCCGGCAAGAATCAGGCAGACCGAGGCGCGAAGATCCGTGGCCATGACCGGGGCGCCCTTCAGCCTGTCGACCCCCCGGACGATGGCGGTTCCGCCGCGTACCTCGATATCGGCACCCATACGCATCAGCTCGGGCACATGCATGAAGCGATTTTCGAAGATGCTCTCGTGTATCCGCGACGTCCCGCGCGCCATGGTCATGAGCGCCATGAACTGGGCCTGGAGGTCGGTGGCAAAGCCGGGGAAGGGGCGGGTGGTGACGTCGACTCCCTTGAGGATGCCGTCGGCGCGCCGGACATCGATGGCGTCGGCCCGGCTCTCGATGGCGACACCCGCCTGACGCAATGCGCCGGCGACATCGCCGAAATGGTCCTCCGTGGCGCCGGCGAGTTCGAGATGCCCGCCGGTTGCCGCCGCGGCCATGGCGTAGGTACCGGCCTCGATGCGGTCGGGAAGCATGTGGTGGGTGGCGCCTCGCAGGCGGGTGACGCCGTTGATGCGGATCTCGCTGCTGCCGGCGCCGCTGATGTCGGCCCCCATGGCGTTGAGGCAGTCGGCAAGGTCGCGGATTTCCGGCTCCATGGCAGCATTGCCGAGCAGGGTGGTGCCGCGGGCCAGTGTGGCCGTCATCATGACATGCTCGGTGGCGCCCACCGAAACCTGCGGAAATACAAACCCGGCGCCTTCAAGGCCGCCTGGCGCCTCGCCCACGAGATAGCCTTCCTTCAGTTCGATGGTGGCGCCGAGGGCTTCGAGTCCGGCGATGTGGAGATCCACGGGCCGCGTGCCGATGGCGCAACCGCCGGGGAGCGAGACCTCGGCGTGACCGCAGCGGGCAAGGAGCGGGCCGAAGACCAGGATCGAGGCTCTCATCTTGCGGACGAGGTCATAAGGAGCCCTCATCGAGTTCAGCGATACGGCGTTCAGTGTCATGCGTCCTGCGCCGTTTCTCTCCACACGCACGCCGAGTTCGGCGAGCAGGTGAGCAAGGACGCTGACATCCGCCACGTCCGGCTGATTCGAGAGAACGAGGGGCTCATCGCTCAACAGCGAGGCGACCATGAGCTTGAGCGCCGTGTTCTTGGCGCCCGCAATCGTGATCGTGCCCTCAAGCGGTCTGCCTCCCTCGAGGCGTATCCTGTCCACATCCGTGCTCCCGGAATCCCTGGCGCCGTTCTCACAGACCTTCGTTCTGGGGACAAGTCAACCGTGCCCGTATGTCTGAATCGTGGTCGTGCGGCGTGCCGCGTTCCCGGTCCTCGCCGGTGTCCCGCACTTCCGGCCGGCAGCGCGCCCGTGACTGCTCCTTGCGCCGTTTCAGGTTGGCGCGCAGGGCCTCGGCCAGGCGTCTTTCCCTGGTATCGGACGATCCCTTTCCCCTGCCCACGATCTCAGCTCCCGAACTTGTCTCCACCGGTTCACTGTGGCAGGTTCCGGCCGCCTGTCAGGCCACGCCGCCGTAGCTCAGTGGTAGAGCGCACCCTTGGTAAGGGTGAGGTCCTCAGTTCAATCCTGAGCGGCGGCACCACTCCTCGACGATATCCGACAAGGTGCCCCGGCGCCACGGCCGTAACGGATTGAATGGGGCGCCGCGGGGTGCGTTATGGTGGGGTCCTCCAGGGAGGAGCCGGCCATGATGCTGACCCCGACAGAACTCGAACGCATGACCATCTTCGTTGTGGCCGAGATGGCGCGGCGGCGCAAGGCGCGGGGCCTCAGGCTCAATCATCCGGAAGCCCATGCCTACATCGCCGATAGCCTGCTCGAAGGGGCGCGGGAAGGGCGCCGCGTCGCCGATCTTGCGGGCTGGGGCGCTACGCTGCTTTCCAGCGGCGATGTGATGCCGGGCGTAGCGGCACTGATGCCGGTCGTCCAGGTCGAGGGACTCTTTCCCGATGGGACCAAGCTGATCACGGTGCACCAGCCGATTCGCCCGCACACCGGCGATCCGCAACCCGGGGAGGTGATGACCCCGGATTCGGACATCACGCTCAACGCCGGCCGCCGCAGCGCCGCTCTTGCGGTGCTCAACACGGGCGATCGGCCAGTCCAGGTGGGGAGCCACCATCACTTCTTCGAGGCCAATGCCGCGCTCGACTTTGATCGCGAGGCGGCGTTCGGCATGCGCCTCGACATCGCCGCCGGAACGGCCGTTCGCTTCGAACCCGGCGAGAGCCGCACCGTCACACTGGTGGCCTTTGGTGGCGATGGCATGGTGAGCGGGTTCAATCGCCTTGCCGAAGGACCCCTCGATGATGCGGATGTCCGCGCCCGGGCCCTGCAACGAGCCCGGGAACACGGCTTCAGGGGAGCGTGACATGGCGAGAATGTCCAGAGCGCGTTATGCCGGAACCTACGGGCCGACCACGGGTGATCGCGTCAGACTCGGCGACACGAGTCTCGTGGCCGCGGTCACCGGGGATCACCTCGTGGCAGGTGACGAGCTGACCACCGGGGCGGGAAAGAGCTATCGCGACGGCATGGGGGTGGACCCCGGCGCCCGCCATGATGCCGGAGCCCTCGATCTCGTCATTCACAACGCTCTCGTGATCGATCCCGTGATCGGGATCGTGAAGGCCGACATCGGCGTGCGCGAGGGCCGAATTGCCGGGATCGGCAAGGCGGGCAATCCGCGAGTCATGGATGGCGTCCATCCCGGACTGGTCTGCGGTCCCTCGACGGTTGTCGCCCACGGTGACCGCCTGATCGCCACACCGGGCGGCATCGATGTCCATGTCCACTTCAAGTCCCCCGATCTGGTGCGCCACGCCCTTGCCAGCGGACTGACCACCCTTCTTGGCGGGGGTCACGGTCCGCTTTTCAGCATCGATTCCGGTGGCGCCTGGACGACCGGGCGCATGCTGCAGGCCACCGATGCCCTGCCGATGAACTTCGGCTTTCTCGGGCGCGGCAGTACGAGCCGGGCCACGGGGATCCTCGAACATGTCGCATCCGGCATCATCGGCATCAAGGTGCACGAGGACTACGGGGCGAGCCCGGCTGCGATCGATACGGCACTCGGCGTCGCCGACGAGGTCGACTTCCAGGTGCAGCTCCACTCCGACACGCTGAACGAATCGGGTTTCTACGAATCCACCATGGCCGCCATCGCTGGCCGCACCATCCACATGTATCACACGGAGGGTGCGGGCGGAGGCCATGCCCCCGACATCATCCGCTGCAACGGCGAAGCCCATTGCCTGCCGTCCTCGACCAATCCGACCAATCCCTTCACAGTCAACACCTTCGACGAGCACCTCGACATGCTGATGGCGGTGCATCACCTGTCTGCGGAATCGCCCGAGGACGTGGCCTTCGCCGAGAGCCGCATCCGTCGCACCACCACGGCGGCCGAGGACATCCTTCATGACCTCGGGGCGATTTCGATGTTCGGCTCCGACAGCATGGGCATGGGCCGGGTGAACGAGGTCGTGGCACGCTGCTGGCAGCTGGCGAGCAAGATGCGCGATCAGCGCGGGCCCCTCGATGGCGAACCGGTGGCAGGCGCCGACAATGCGCGCATCCTCAGGTATCTCGCCAAGTACACGATCAACGCTGCCCGGGTCTTCGGCATCGATCACGAGGTGGGCAGCCTGGAGACCGGAAAGATGGCCGACATCGTGCTGTGGAAGCCGGCGTTCTTCGGGCTCAAGCCGCAGACCGTGATCAAGGGCGGCTTCACCACCTTCGCGGCGATTGGTGATGCCGCAGCCAGCATCGGCCACGCCGATCCGGTTCTCGAGAGGCCCGCCTGGGGCATGTGCGGCCGCGCGCCGTCGGCCATCGCGACAACGTTCGTCCACCCTTCGGCCATCGCCCGGGACCTCGCGGGCAGGCTGGACCTGGCGAAACCCCTCACGGCGATCGGTCCGACGCGCCGGCTTACCAAGGCCGATATGCTCCACAACGATGCTCTGCCGGAGATCCGCGTCGATTCACAGACCTTCGAGGTGATGGTCGATGGAGAGATGGCCTGGTGCGAACCGGTGGATCGCGTAGCCCTGGGACAGCTCTACCTTCTAGGATAGGATCAGAGGAACCGCAGGTACTGTTCCTCGAAATCGAAGTCGAGCAGCTCCTTGTAGGCATCCATGATGCGCCGCGTTACCGGCCCTGGAATGGTGCTGCAGACCGTTTCGCGGTGGTCCACCGAGCGGACCGGACAGACGCACAGACTGGTCGATGACAGGAAGATCTCGTCGGCCGTGTAGGCATCGAAGAGATCGAGGCTGGCCTCGTGCACGGGGATTGCGAGACCGGCGGCAAGGTCCATGACGGTCGACCGGCTGACACCTTCGAGCACCATGTCGCCCCGCGGCGTGAAGAGTTCGCCCTGACGCACGATCCACAGGTTCTGCCCCGCCCCCTCGTTGAGATTTCCGTTGATGTCCAGCAGTCCGGCCCAGGCGTCGGGATTCGCCGCCTTCACCTGCCGGTCCGCGAGGAAGACATTGATGTAGTTCGTGAGCTTGGCGCGGGGGCTCTGGGACTCGGGCGGTGTGCGGCGGATGGACGAGATGCCGATGTCGATGCCATCGCGGAACAGCCGGGCCCGCGGCCGGAAGGGAATCGGCTGAACATGAACGATGACCGTCGGACCGGTACGCAGGTTGGGTTCGTCACCGACCCAGTCGGCGCCGCGGGACACGTTCTGGAACACCCAGTAGTCCTCGCCCTCGGGCAGGAGTGGCAGATTGCGCGAGACCACCTCTTCGGTGATGGCAGCCATCTCTTCGGCCGATTCGCCGACATCGATCCCGAGGTAGCGCAGGGACCGGTAGAGGCGGTCGATGTGTTCGGCGAGGCGAAACAGCTTGCCGTTGACCGTGCGTTCCGTGTCGAAGGCGCCGTCGCCCCAGCGGAATCCACGGTCGCGGAACGGCACGACGACATGGCTCTCCGGGACATAGCGGCCATTGAAGTAGGCAATTCGTTCGTTGGGACGATCAGTCATCGGTTGTTTCCGGCGGTGCACTCAAGAGAGTGAGCGAGATCGCCGGTGCGGGCAACCTCCCGGCACCGGTTCTTGGGCCAACATCCTCGCAAAGTGGTAGGCCCGCTACATATGGTATATTGAAAAAAACACGTTGGACATATGGTAGAAGCATGGCCACAATGTCCATTCGTCGACAGCCGCAAAGAGCTGTGATGAGGCAAACCACCGGGAGTTGAGTTGATGCGGATCAGGCGCCACTTCACCACCGCAGGCAAGGATGCCTATCACGGCATCGGTTTCCGCAAGACGATGAGCGAGATCCGCAATCCCGATGGTTCGGTCGTCTTCCGGCAGGAGGGAATCGAGGTTCCCGACACCTGGTCTGAGGTCGCCAGCGACATCATTGCCCAGAAGTACTTCCGCAAGGCAGGGGTGCCCGACAGCCTGCAGGCTGTCGAGGAGGTTTCGGTTCCGGCCTGGCTCAGCCGTCGCGAGGCCGCGCCGGGCGCCGGCACGACCGGTGAGACGGACAGCCGGCAGGTCTTCGACCGCATGGCCGGAACCTGGACCTACTGGGGCTGGAAGGGCGGCTACTTCGACCAGGAAGAGGACGCGCGGACCTTCTTCGACGAGGTGCGGTTCATGCTGGCCTCGCAGATCGCGGCGCCCAATTCGCCGCAGTGGTTCAACACCGGTCTGCACTGGGCCTACGGCATCTCGGGCCCGGCCCAGGGTCACTATTACGTCAACCACGAGTCCGGCCGCCTCAACCGGTCGACCAATGCCTACGAGCGACCCCAGCCTCACGCCTGTTTCATCCAGAGCGTGGCCGATGATCTGGTCAACGAGAACGGCATCATGGACCTGTGGGTGCGCGAGGCGCGCCTCTTCAAGTTCGGGTCCGGCACCGGGTCGAACTTCTCGGCCTTGAGAGGCGAAGGCGAGTCGCTGTCGGGCGGCGGTCGTTCATCGGGCCTCATGAGTTTCCTCAAGGTGGGCGACAGGGCGGCAGGCGCCATCAAGTCCGGCGGCACGACGCGCCGCGCCGCCAAGATGGTGGTCGTTGACATCGATCACCCCGATGTCGAGAGCTTCATTTCCTGGAAGATGACCGAGGAACAGAAGGTGGCGGCGCTCGTCGCCGGCTCGAAACAGTGTCACAAGCACCTCAATGCCGTGATGGAGGCATGCCACGAGGGAGACCGTCACGACGAAACCAGATTTGATCCGAAGGAGAATTCCTCGCTGCGCAAGGCCATCGTGGCGTGTCGCCGGGCGATGGTTCCGGAAGCCGGAATCCAGCGGGTGCTCCAGCTCGCCCGGCAGGGTTACCGCACGGTCGAGTTTCCGGTGCTGGACACGGACTGGGATTCCGAGGCCTACAGGACCGTTTCGGGGCAGAACGCCAACAATTCCGTCAGGGTGACCAACGCCTTCCTCGAGGCCGTCGAGTCCGACCGCACCTGGGACCTGATACGGCGCACGGACGGCATGGTGTCGAAGTCCGTGAAGGCGCGGGACCTGTGGGACAGGATCGGCTTCGCCGCCTGGGCCTCGGCCGATCCCGGAATCCAGTACGACACGACGATCAACGAGTGGCACACATGCCCTGGCTCGGGCCGGATCAACGCCTCCAACCCGTGTTCGGAATACATGTTCCTCGATGACACGGCGTGCAATCTCGCCTCGCTCAATCTCCTCAGGTTCCGAAGGGAGGATGGCCGCTTCGACATCGCCGCCTTCGAGCATGCGGTCCGGCTGTGGACCATCGTGCTGGAGATATCGGTCATGATGGCCCAGTTCCCGTCCCGGGAGATCGCCAGACGGTCTTATGATTTCCGGTCCCTTGGACTGGGCTATGCCAACCTCGGCGGTCTGCTGATGGCATCGGGGCACTCCTACGATTCCGAGCAGGGCCGGGCCTTTTGCGGCGCGCTCAGCGCCATCATGACCGGGGTCGGTTATGCCACCAGCGCCGAGATGGCCGGTGAACTGGGACCTTTCCCGGGTTTCGCCAGAAACCGGGACGCCATGTTGCGGGTCATGCGCAACCACCGCCGGGCCGCCATCAGCGGACAGGACAACTACGAGGAACTGTCGATACTCCCGGTGGCCATCGATCATGCCGCACTGCCCCTGCCCGAACTGGGCGAGGCGGCGATCCGGGCCTGGGACGAGGCTCTCCGGCTTGGTGAGCAGCACGGCTACCGCAACGCCCAGGCGACGGTGATCGCGCCCACGGGAACCATTGGTCTCGTCATGGATTGCGACACCACGGGCATCGAGCCCGACTTTGCACTGGTGAAGTTCAAGAAGCTGGCCGGTGGCGGCTACTTCAAGATCATCAACCGCACGGTCCCGGTGGCTCTGGCCGTGCTCGGCTACGGTGAAGACGAGATCACGGCGATGATCACCCATGCCGTGGGCCACGGCACGCTCGATGGTGCGCCGGCGGTCAATCACGAGACCCTGCGCGCCAGAGGATTCACGGACGAAGTCCTGGAGAAAGTCGAGAGCTCGCTGAAGGCGGCGTTCGACATCAGGTTCGTCTTCAACAGATGGACCCTGGGCGAGGACTTCTGTCAGAAGACGCTGGATCTCGATGCCCGGGATCTCGACGACCCGGCCTTCGACCTCCTGGCCGCCATCGGCTTCAGCCGGGCCGACATCGAGGCCGCCAACAGTTTCTGCTGCGGCTCCATGACCCTCGAGGGCGCACCGCACATCCGCGACGAGCATCTTGAGGTCTTCGACTGCGCCAATCCCTGCGGCCGTCTGGGCCGGAGGTTCCTGTCGACCGAGAGTCACATCAGGATGATGGCAGCCGCCCAGCCCTTTATCTCGGGTGCCATCTCCAAGACGATCAACATGCCCGCCACCGCCTCGGTCGAGGAGTGCCGCGACACCTACAAGCTCTCCTGGCGTCTCGGTCTCAAGGCCAATGCGCTCTATCGCGACGGGTCGAAACTCTCCCAGCCCCTTTCCGCACTGCATCTGGGTGACCTGGTCGAGGATCTCGAGGAGGTCGAGGACCGCCCCGAGGCGATCCGCAAGGTGGTCACCACCATCGTGCGCCACGAACGCCGGCGCCTCGACAACCGCCGTCGCGGCTATACCCAAAAGGCAATCGTCGGAGGCCACAAGGTCTACCTGAAGACCGGTGAATACGTGGACGGCAGTCTGGGCGAGATCTTCATCGACATGCACAAGGAAGGAGCTGCCTTCCGCAGCCTGATGAACAACTTTGCCATCGCCGTGTCGATCGGCCTGCAGTACGGCGTGCCGCTCGAGGAATTCGTGGACGCCTACACCTTCACCCGCTTTGAGCCCAGCGGCATGGTCGAGGGCAACGACACCATCAAGATGTCGACATCCATCCTCGATTACATCTTCCGGGAGCTGGCGATCAGCTATCTCGCCCGCAACGATCTTGCCCATGTCGAGCCCGGTGACCTGATGCCGGACACGGTGGGTCGAGGCGACGCCGGCGAGGAGTTCGCCGAGAATGATGCCGGCATGGACGAGGTCCAGAACCTCCTCGAACAGGTGGCCAGCAGAGGCTACATGCGGGGCCGCCACCTCCACGTTCTCGATGGCGGCCGCAAGAGCGAGCCGGTCAGGATGGCCGCCGCGTTACAACACGAAACAGTTGCAGGCGTCACCGCTGTCGATGCGGCGCGCATGCAAGGCTATGAGGGAGATCCGTGCGACGAATGCGGCAACCTCACACTGGTCCGCAACGGGACCTGTCTCAAGTGCGTCACCTGTGGTGCGACAAGTGGATGCTCGTGACTCCCGTTGCAGGCATGGGCGGTCGGGCCTGGCGATTGGCCGGCTGACCGCCTGATTTCATGGTGTGTCCTCCCCAACTTGGGGGTGGGTTCCGGCCTACCCCCATTTTTTTCGCAACGCCATCCGCCGGCCTTCGGCCCATTCCTCACCATGCCTGCGGGATTGCCTGGAGCCGCCTGTCGTCATCGGTCTGGCCGTGCCGCGGTGCAAAGACCTGTTGCGATCCGCGAGCAAACGTTCGGCGTTCATGCCTCCGGAGGGTCCATCTCGGCGAGCAGGGCCCGCACGATCCGGGACAATTCCGGCAGATCGTTCTGGGAGTAATCCCAGACGCGGTCGGGTATCACGACGGCATAACCATGGATCAGCAGGTTGCGGAAGCTGACAACCTCGCGCAACCGAGGAATTCGTTCGGCAATTTCGGGGAAGGTCTGATGCAGGCGGTTCAGTGCCTCACCAACGATCTCGAACTTTCGCTCGACCGCAGCTTGCGTCCGGGCGTCGCCGACGTAGGTCTTGAGGCCCATGCCTTCGGTGAAACGTACGATGTCCGCGGCTGCTCGGTCTACGTCCGCAAGCAGGACGCATAGACAAGCTCGCGCGACCTGTCGATGGCGGCCCGCAAGTACGGGTTCCGAATCGCATCTGATTCGATCAAGTCGACGGAACGGTCCAAGGCTTGGCGCCACGCCTCGGCGAAGTCGAAGTACTGACTGAGTGACGCCCGGCCCTCGTCAGGCCTGAATTCCACAAGTAAGTCGACGTCGCTGGTCAGCGGGTCGAAGTCCGAGTCGCGTGCAGCGGAGCCGAAGACTTCGAGGCGAACAACATCGTATTGACGACAGAGTTCCGCAAGTTCTTCCTTCTTCTCAGCTATGGCGGCGTGCATGATCACTCCTCCGGCTGCGACGACAATTTATGCCAGTTCTGGAAGCCCATGGCGAGCCGCCCGAGGAGATTCGTGGGGTAGTCGAGAATGCCAAGGGCTTGTCCTCTGCCTGATGGCCAGTGCCGATGTGGAAGAACTGAGGAGCACGCATCGTGTTCTCCGGGACAGTTCAGTGGTGAAAGACCGGACCTGTAACCCGTGGTGCGGGAAAGGGTTTGGAGTTCCTTGTCACTGGCGGATGAGGTTGATCAAGCGATGATGGACGGGACAACACAACCCATCTGGAGCGAGGACCTCAGGGCACAGGTGGCGATGTGACGGCCGACGGGTCCGCACGCAGAGGCGGACGATCACTTGGTGGACGGCATCGTCGAAGGGCGGAGCAAACGCAGGATCGGATCGGGGGTATGGCTGGGTCGGCCTTGACCTCGACGATGCTGCGGAAGGCTCCGCACCGAACTTGCGAGGTGCCTGATGCTTGAAGCCGTACCCGGGACAACCGGACGTACGGAATTTCAGGGGGCCGCTGGAAACGTGATCTTGAGGATGCGCGCGCCAGTGGCCTACCCGACCGCAGGCCTCCCCATCCTGCTGGAAGGAGGTGCGCAGAGCGTGTGGTTCAGTCTTCGCCCGCCAGTTCCTTGCCGCAGAGCCAACACGGTCAAGCCGCCTCGGTGCCAGTCGTCGGCCCGCAGTTCGTCCCGCGTGATGGTATCGGGTGATCCTGCGCGCCGGAACTCCTGACTCTGTGACTCGATCATCCTCGCTGTCCTCCCACGGCTTCGCTAATTCGCGGGTGGCGAGATCGTGCTCCTGTTCAAGGCACTCGGCCATCTCAGGATCGAAGTCCTTCCGGATGCGTTCTTTCCAGTCCAACGGCGCGTCGGGTCGCGCGGGACGAAGATGCCCAGTGCGATAGCCATGGAAATGGCCGCTGCCGCGGCGCCGATCCACGCGAAACGCCGGAAGCAGAAACCCTCGACGCGAAGCTGCTTCAAGATGTCGGCGCTGCGCCCTGGAGTCCCGGCGCATCGAGTTGTCTTGGCAGCCATTCTATGCTGCACTGCACAATGACGGGTTCGGGGTGGGCATGACACCTGTACGCACCGTGGCGGCACTGCGCCGTCAACTCGATGAATGGCGGGTGGCCGGTGACACCATGGCCCTCGTTCCCACGATGGGCGCCTTGCACGACGGACACCGTGCCCTGATCCAGACGGCGCGGAAACGCGCGCGGCGCGTGGTGGCGAGTCTCTTCGTCAACCCTGCCCAGTTTGCTCCGGGCGAGGATCTTGCCTGCTATCCCAGGGATGAGGCGGGGGACATGGCAGCCTTTCTCGATGCCGGCGTGGATCTCGTCTATGCCCCGGTGGTGGAGGACATGTACCCGCAGGGCTTTGCCACGACGGTCACACCGGGCGGTGCGGCACAAGGACTCGAGGCTGATCACCGGGAAGGATTCTTTTCGGGCGTGGCCACCGTGGTGCTGAAGCTGTTCTTGCAGACCGGCGCCGACGCGGCGGTGTTCGGCGAAAAGGACTACCAGCAACTCGTTGTCGTGACACAGATGGTCCGCGACCTCGACCTCGCCACGGACATTGTTCCGGTGGCCACGGTGCGTGAGGCCGATGGCCTTGCGATGTCCTCGCGCAATGCCTATCTCGATGCGCAGGACCGCCGCCGCGCGGCCGGTCTCTTCCGCATCCTGATGGAGACACGGGGTGAACTGGGCGCAGGAGAGTCTCCGGACGCCGCGGTCGGGAACGCGTTGAAGCGCCTTCAGGCAGCCTTCGAGTCCGTCGACTATCTGTCGTTGCGCGATGCCGCCACTCTTGAGGTGGCGGGGGAAGGATCAGGCGAGGCACGGCTACTGGCCGCGGTGCGTCTTGGAGGAACCCGGTTGATCGACAACGTGGCGGTGACGCTGCCGGGAGGAAGGTGAGACATGGTGACTGGCCCGGATCCATGCAAACTGCTCGGCCCCCGGGGTGGCGCGCCGATCGTCGGCCTGACCGCCTACACGGCGCCCATGGCTGCGAGGATCGACCGGCATGTCGATTTCATCCTGGTCGGTGATTCGGTCGCCATGGTGCTTTACGGCATGGAGACGACGCGGACCATCGATATCGACACGATGATCCGCCATGGCCGGGCTGTCGCCCGGGCGGCCGCCAACACCCTGGTCGTCATCGACATGCCCTTCGGCACCTATGAGCACAACCGGGACGTGGCTCTGTCCAATGCCCGGCGCATGCTCGAGGAGACGGGGTGCGATGCCGTGAAGATGGAGGGCGGGGACAGTCTTGCCGGGACGGTGGAGGCTGCCGTTGCCCACGGCATTCCCGTGATGGGACACGTCGGCCTGATGCCGCAACGGGCGCGAAGCGTCGCGCAGATGCGCTCCAGGGGTCACTCCGACACCACCCGGCGACGCATCCTGAGGGACGCCCGGGCGATCGACAGGGCCGGCGCCTTCGCCATCGTTGTCGAGGGAGTCGTCGAGAGCGTTGCGCGCGACATCACCGAAGCGTCGTCGGTTCCCATTATCGGCATCGGCGCATCGGTCGCCTGCGACGGACAGATTCTCGTCACAGAGGACATGACCGGCATGTTCGACACCTTCAAGCCAAAGTTCGTGAAGCGCTATGCCGAGGTCGGAAAGGTGGTGGAAGAGGCGGTCATGGCCTATGCCAGCGATGTCCGCAACCGGCGCTTCCCAGGCCCCGAACACACCTTCTCGAAACGCGCGAAGAAGGCCGCCGTTGATCGGACCACGACGGGTGCATAGTATCGACGGCGAAGGATGTGGGCAGGGACCATGACGCATCGCGTGGAGTACGAACCGTCTCCCAGGCGGGTGAGGGCGGTGCTGCGGGGCGAGACGATCGTCGACAGCACGGACGTCCTGCTGGTGCGTGAGACGGGCCATACTCCAGTCTACTATTTCCCCCGTGACGATGTTGCCATGGAACGGCTCGCCCCCACCGCAAGGAAGACGCATTGCCCCTGGAAGGGAGATGCCTGCTACTGGACCATCACTGCCGGTGATCATGTGGCAGAGAATGCGGCCTGGGCCTACCCGGATCCGCTGCCGCAGGCAGTGGCGCTGCAGGACCGCATCGCCTTCTACTGGCAGAGCCTCGATCACTGGTACGAGGAGGACGAGGAGGTCTTCGTCCACGCCAGGGACCCACGTGTCCGGGTCGACGCGCTGGAGAGCCACCGCCCTGTCGAGGTGGTCCATGGCGGCGAGGTGCTGGCGAAGAGCACCCGGGCGCAGTTCCTCTTCGAAACCGATCTTCCGACCCGCTACTACATTCCTCCCGACGACGTGCGCCGGGATCTTCTTGTCGAATCGCAGACCTCCACGCGCTGCCCCTACAAGGGGGTGGCCACGCACCTGTCCCTGGTCATCGATGGCGTCGCCCATGAGGACATCGCCTGGGTCTATCCCGATCCGATTCCGGAATGCCCCCGCATCGCCGGTCTCATCGCCTTCTACAATGAACGGGTCGACCGGATCCTTGTGGACGGCAAGCCCGTCGGGCGGCCGCAGACGGCGTGGACGCGAACCTGACGGTCGTTCAGGAAGGTCTGGCGAGGCGGATGCCGAGTTCCTTCAGCTGACGCCCGGACACCTCTCCCGGCGCCCCCATCATCAGGTCCTGGGCCTGCTGGTTCATCGGGAAGAGCGTGACCTCACGGATGTTCGTTTCACCTGCCAGCAGCATGACGATGCGGTCGATACCAGGCGCGATGCCGCCGTGCGGGGGACAGCCGTAGCGGAAGGCGTCGTAGAGAGCGCCGAACCGTGCCTCGACCTCGCTCGCCGGATATCCGGCAATCTCGAAGGCTCTGATCATGGTGGCCGGTTCGTGATTGCGGATGGCGCCGCTGGAGAGTTCGACACCGTTGCACACGATGTCGTACTGGTAGGCTAGGATGTCGAGAGGATCCTTCGTCTCCAGGGCCTCGAGGCCTCCCTGGGGCATGGAAAAGGGATTGTGGCTGAAGTCGATCCTCTTCCTCTCCGGGTCGTACTCGTACATCGGGTAATCGACGATCCAGCAGAACCGGAAGCTGTCCCGCTCCGCGAGAGACAGTTCATCGCACACACGGGTGCGCACGAGGCCGGCGATGCGTTCGGCCGCTTCCTTCGAATCGCACGAAAAGAACACCGCATCGCCGTCGCCAAGTCCGGTGAGCGAGCGGATGGCGTCGAGTTCGCCGTCTTTCAGAAGCCGTGCGACGGGTCCCTTGCCGGCGCCGTCCTGGAAGACAATCCAGGCGAGGCCTCCGGCCCCGTTTTCCTGGGCAAAGGCAATCATGCGATCGAAGAAGCTGCGCGGCGAGGCCGCTCCTCCCGGTACGGGGATGGCGCGGACCACCGCGCCTTCGTCGATCTGGCGACGAAATATCCTGAAGTCGGAATCGGCAAAGGGCGCTGTGGCGTCGACGTTGATCAGGGGATTGCGCAGGTCAGGCTTGTCGGTGCCATACTTCAGCATGGCTTCGCCATGGGCGATGCGGGGGAAGGGTGAGGGCGTGACCGGAAAGGACGTGAACTCCCTGAAGAGTCCGCTCACGACGGGCTCGATGGCCGCGAACACGTCGTCCTGTGTCACGAACGCCATTTCCACATCGAGCTGGTAGAACTCCCCGGGGGAACGGTCGGCGCGCGCATCCTCGTCACGGAAACAGGGCGCGATCTGGAAGTAGCGGTCGAAACCGGAGGCCATGACAAGCTGCTTGAACTGCTGCGGCGCCTGGGGAAGGGCGTAGAATGAGCCGTGATGAAGGCGGCTGGGGACCAGGAAGTCCCGCGCCCCTTCCGGACTCGATGCGGTCAGTATGGGCGTCTGGAATTCCAGGAAGCCGCCTTGCGTCATGCGCCGGCGTAGGGAGTCGATGATCCTCGAGCGCAGTACGATGTTCGCGTGCATCGATGGTCTGCGCAGGTCAAGAAACCTGTACCGCAGGCGCACGTCCTCGGGATAGTCGACCTCCCCGAACACCGGCATTGGCAAGGGTTCGGCCTCCGACAGGATGTCGAACTCCCGGATGCGGACCTCGACTTCGCCGGTGTCGATCTCCGGGTTCACTGTGTCGGTGCTACGGGACACCAGCTCGCCATCGATGGTGACGACGCTTTCCGGGCGAATCCGTTCCACGGCCGCGAAGCCGGGGTCATCGGTCTCGATGACGCACTGGGTCGTGCCGTACTGATCGCGCAGGTCGACAAAGAGGAGGTTGCCGTGATCCCGCTTGCGGTGAACCCAGCCGGACAGGCGCACGGCCGCTCCGACATGGTCGCGGCGAAGTTCACCGCAGGTGTGTGTGCGATAACGATGCATGAACAACATTCCGGGAGGCAGGTGTGACGGCTAGACAACGCAACGCCGCCTGTTTGTCAAGCGGCCGCTGGCATGCCTTCGTTGCGTCAACGACCCCACGTCACTGACGTATCGGCCCGCGCCCGTGTGGACTTCCGGGGAGCGCACCGGTAGACAGAGTACCATGCAGGTCCTTGCCGACACGCAGAGTATAACCGGATTCTGTCGTCGTTTGCGGGACGACTCCTGGATTACCGTGGATACGGAGTTCATTCCGGAGCGCACGTTCTGGCCGCAGTTGTGCCTCGTCCAGATCGCCGGCGCCGGAGATGCCGCGGTCATCGATGCCCTGGCGGACGGCGTCGATCTGGGGCCCGTCTTCGATCTCATGACCGACAGGAACATTCTCAAGGTGTTTCATGCAGGCCGTCAGGACCTGGAGATCTTTCTCCATCTCTCCGGTTCCCTCCCCCACCCGGTCTTCGACACCCAGGTGGCGGCCATGGCCTGCGGTCATGGTGAGCAGGTGGGTTACGCGCGGATCGTCGAAGCCGTCACCGGCAAGACCATCGGCAAGGGAGCACGCATCACGGACTGGTCGAAGAGGCCACTTACCAGGAACCAGATAGCCTATGCCCTCGAGGACGTGACCCATCTTCGCCGTGTCTACGAACACATCTCCTCGGCGCTGGCGAGCACCGGGCGCGAGGCATGGGTGGGCGAAAAAATGGCCTGGCTCAGCGATCCGCAGACCTATCACAACGACGTATCCCAGGCCTGGACGCGCATCAGGAAGAAGCCCCGGCAGTCGCGTGATCTGGCGGTGCTGCGCGAAGTCACGGCATGGCGCGAGCGCCAGGCGCAGGATAGGAACCTTCCCCGTCGGCGTGTCATGACCGATGACGCCCTCGTGGCCATCGCCAATTCCCGACCGCGGACGATTGAGGCGCTTCAGGGAGTCCGGCTGGTTCCGCGCGGCGTGGCGGGAGGGCCCAGTGGACGCCAGATCGTCGAGGCGGTCAATCGTGCCATGGAACTTGACAAGAGTGCCTTGCCACGGCCCGACGACAGTCAGTCGGCGCGCCTGCCGGTGGCCCTTGCCGATCTCGTGCGCACCCTCACCAACGCCCGTTGCGAGGAATTCGGCGTGGCCCAGACGCTGATCGCCAGTTCGGAGGAGATCCGCCGGTTCGTCGCCACACCTTCAGGCGACAGTCCTCTGGCATGCGGCTGGCGCTACGACCTGCTTGGACGGGACATTGAACGCCTGCGTGACGGCGTGGTGGCGCTGACCGTGGAGAAGGGAACGCTGAAGCTGGTTCCTCTTGCGTGATCAGCCGTCTGCCGGGTAGCCGATTGTCGCCAGGGCCTTCCTGATCTCGTCAAGGACGGCGGGGTCCTCGATGGTAGCCGGCATGGGCACGGTCTCACCGTCGGCGATCTGTCGCATGGAACGGCGCAGGATCTTGCCCGAACGGGTCTTGGGAAGGCGGGGCACGATCACCGCCTTGCGGAAGTTCGCTACCGCGCCGACATCGCTGCGCACCCGGCGCACGGCGTCGTCCACGATGTCGCCGTGGGGCGCGGTCGATGTCGCCTTGAGCACCAGGAGTCCTACGGGAACCTGGCCGCGCAGCTCATCGGCGACGCCGATTACGGCGCATTCGGCGACGTCAGGCAGGGTGGCCAGGACTTCTTCCATGGCGCCTGTCGACAAACGGTGACCGGCGACGTTCATGACATCGTCGGTGCGGCCCATGATGTAGAGATAGCCGTCGCTGTCATAGTAGCCGGCATCGCCGGTCGAATAGTATCCCGGGTACTCCTCGAGATAGCTCGAAACAAAACCCTCGTCGTTGTTCCACAGGGTCGGCAGCGAGCTTGGTGGCAAGGGCAGACGCACGCAGACGGCGCCCGTGGTGCCGGACGGCTGGCGGTGACCTCGGGCATTGAGGATGTCGATGGCATATCCGGGTGTCGGCCGGCCCGGGGAGCCGTGCCGCACCGGCAGATCGTCGATCCCGCGGCAATAGGCGGCCATGGCCCAGCCCGTCTCCGTTTGCCACCAGTGGTCAACCACCGGCCGTGACAGTTTCTCCTCAGCCCATGCGATGGTGTCCGGGTCGGCCCGTTCGCCGGCAAGGAAGAGGGTGCGGAAAGCGGAAAGGTCCGCCGTTTCGAGGAAGTCGCCCTCCGGGTCGTCACGGCGGATGGCGCGGATTGCGGTGGGCGCCGTGAAGAGGGCCGCCACGCCGTTTCTTTCGAGGACGCGCCAGAAGACCCCGGCGTCGGGTGTGCCGACCGGCTTGCCTTCGAAGAGAATGGTCGGATTACCGTGGAGGAGGGGGGCGTAGACGATATAGCTGTGACCGACGACCCAGCCGATGTCGCTCGCCGCCCACCAGCACTCGCCGGGGGCCACGTCATAGACCGCCTTCATGGTCCACATAAGCGCCACCGCGTGCCCGCCATTGTCCCGCACGACGCCCTTGGGCTTTCCCGTGGTCCCGGAGGTATAGAGGATGTAGAGCGGATCGGTGGCGGCCACGGGGACCCAGTCGGCGGGTGTCGCCCGCGCCATCTCCTCATGCCAGTCATGGTCACGTCCCGGTCTCAGTGCGGCGGACTGTTGTTCGCGCGCCAGGACGATCATCGTTTCCGGCACATGTGATGCCGCCGCGAACGCGTCCTCGAGTATGGGGAGATAGGGGATGACGCGGCCCGGTTCCACACCACAGGTCGCGGTGAGAATGACCTTGGGCGTCGCGTCATCAAGGCGCTTGGCGACTTCGGCTGCGGCAAATCCGCCGAACACCACCGAGTGGACGGCGCCGATGCGGGCGCAGGCCAGCATCGCGATGACGGCCTCGGGCACGGCAGGCATGTAAATCACGACACGGTCTCCCCTGATGACCGCGTGGTTCTTGAGCACACCGGCAAAGGTCGCCACGTCGCGCTGGAGTTCACTGTAGGTCAGCGTTCGCCTGGCGCCGGTGATCGGACTCTCCCAGATCAGAGCGGGCTGATCGCCGAGGCCGTTCTCAACGTGGCGATCAATGGCATTCCAGCAGGTGTTGGTCTCGCCTCCGGAAAACCAGCGACAGAAAGGCGCCCGGGATTCGTCGAGCACCCGATCCCAGCGCTTCGTCCAGCAGATGCCATCGGCCAGCTCCTCCCAGTAGCCGACCGGATCGGCCAGCGACCGATGGTAAATGCTCTCAAAAGCCTGCGACATCGCTTCGAGCCCCCGGTTCAACCGGACACATGGTAGGGTCGTTTGGCACGACCGGAAAGACAAGGGCGGTCGATTGACGGGCGCGGCGCATCGGTGCAAGGAAGGAGCATGTCGATGAACCAGTCACCAGACCTCGCGGCAGCGATCGATCGCCTTGCCGGGGCCCGCGTCATGGTGATCGGCGACGTGATGCTCGACCGCTTCATCTACGGGGGTGTGGAGCGGATTTCTCCCGAGGCGCCCGTTCCAGTGTTGCGCGTCGAGACAGAGGACTCCATGCCGGGAGGAGCAGGCAATGTCCTGCGCAATCTGGTCGCCGTCGGCGCCCGGGTGTGTTTCGTTGCCGTCGTGGGAGACGACCAGGTCGGCCGCGACCTGATTTCCATGATCGCCCGGGAACAGGGCGTGGAACCCTATGTACTGGTGGAGCGCAACCGGGTTTCCACCCGCAAGGACCGCTTTGTCGATGGTGGGCACCAGCTGCTGCGCGCCGATCACGAGACGGATCGCGCCATCCTGCCGGAGACGGCGTCCAGAATCGTCGACATCGCCACTCACGCCATGTCGGGTGTCGATGTCCTTGTGCTGTCCGATTATGCCAAGGGCGTGATGACCGCCGAGGTGATCGGCGCCGTCATCGGGACGGCGCGTCAAGCTGGTGTTCCTGTCATCGTCGATCCCAAGAGCCACACGTTTTCGCGTTACCGTGGGGCCAGTGTTCTCACACCCAATCGTCAGGAGCTGGCCCTGGCGACCCGCATGGATGTTGCTTCTGACGCGGATGTTGAGGCGGCGGCGCGCAGCGTGATGGAAGAGTCAGACGCCGGGTGCATCCTTGTCACAAGGAGTGCTGCCGGCATGTCCCTCGTCGAGCGCGACGGCGCGGCCCTCCACCTGCCTGCGGAAATGCGCGAGGTCTATGACGTTTCCGGCGCTGGAGACACCGTGGTTGCGGTGTTCTCTGCTGCCCTGGGACAGGGCCTTGCGGTGGAGGTCGCTGCCCGGTTGGCCAACCTTGCCGGTGGTGTAGCCGTGGGCAAGAGCGGCACCGCCGTGGTGGGCACCGATGACCTGCGGTACATCCTGCACGGTCAGGCCTTCGAGAGCAATGAGGCGAAGATCGTGTCCCTCGAGGCGGCCCTGGAGATGGTCGCCTCGTGGCGTGACTCGTCAGAGACGATCGGCTTCACCAATGGCTGTTTCGATCTGCTTCATCCGGGACATGTGTCGCTCCTGCGCCAGGCGCGACGCCAGTGCGACCGGCTGGTGGTGGCGCTCAACAGCGATGCCTCCGTCCAGGGTCTGAAAGGCCCGGGCCGTCCCGTGCAATCCGAGATCTCGAGGGCTCAGATCCTCGCCTCGATGGCGGACGTGGACCTGGTGGTGGTTTTCGGCGAGGCGACGCCTCTGGCCCTGATCGAACGCCTGCGCCCGGATGTTCTGGTGAAGGGGTCGGACTATCGCCTTGAAGAGGTCGTCGGCGCCGATGTCGTGATCTCCCATGGCGGACGGGTCCACCTTGCCGATCTCGTGGACGGATTCAGCACCACCGCCACGGTCACCAGGATGGCGCACGACTCCGGCCGCATGGCTGACGGGGTCTAGGCCGGACTGATCACGTCCGACATCTTTTCGATCTGCTCCTTGATCTGAAGTTTTCTGCGTTTGAGATCCGTGAGATGGGTCTGGTTCGGTAGCGGGCGCCGGGATTCATCATGGATTTCCTGCTCGAGTGCAGCATGCCGCGCTTCCAGGACAGCCAAATCATCGGGGTTGGTCATCGATTCCTCCGCCAGGACCCTTGTTTGTCGGTTCCGTGCCGGACATCGCCGCAAGGCGACACTCTGTCCGGGCAGGACCTGACGGACAGTATAGGAAGGAAGCGGCGTGGTGGCTATTCACCTGCCGGATGGCCCCGGTGTAGAATTGACGCGCAGCTGCCCCTGAGCGGAGGTGACGTGTCATGGTCGAGGTGGGCATCATCATGGGAAGCCAGTCGGACTGGGACACCATGCGCCATGCCGCTGAAACACTGGGCGAGATCGGCATCCCGCATGAGGTCAGGATCGTTTCGGCCCACCGTACGCCCGACCGGCTGTTTTCCTATGCCGAGGCCGCCCGGGAGCGCGGCCTGAAGGTCATCATCGCCGGTGCCGGTGGGGCGGCCCACCTTCCTGGCATGACGGCGGCCAAGACCTGTCTTCCCGTGTTCGGCGTTCCGATCGAAAGCCAGGCCCTCAAAGGCCTCGACAGCCTGCTTTCCATCGTCCAGATGCCGGCCGGGGTGCCGGTCGGCACGCTGGCCATCGGAAAGCCGGGCGCCATCAATGCCGCGGTGCTGGCTGCCGCCATCGTCGGACTTGTCAATCCGCACGTGGCCCGGGCCCTGGAGGACTGGCGGGCAGAGCAGACCGGGTCCGTGGCCGAGCATCCCGACGTCGATGGATGACGATCGTCGCGTGATCCCGCCGGGCGGTGTCATCGGCATCGTCGGCGGCGGGCAGCTCGGACGCATGGCGGTCCTTGCCGCTGCGACCCTGGGTTACCGTTGCCATGTGTTCTGTCCCGGGGAGGACAATCCCGCCCTGGACGTGGCCCACGCCGCGACCATCGGGGCGTACGATGATGCCGCCAGCATGGAGGCCTTTTCCTCGGCGGTGGATGTCATCACCTTCGAGTTCGAGAACCTGCCTGTGGCGTCCTTCCGGCACATGGCCCGCCATGCGCCGGTGCGCCCCCACTGGCGTTGCCTGGAGGTGACCCAGCACCGGGTAAGCGAGAAGGACTTTCTCAACCGCCAGGGCTGCGCCACTGCAGCCTATGCCGCCCTTCCGGGGCCCGGTGAGAGTCTTGCGGCGACCGGCAGCCCGGCGATCCTCAAGACGGCGCGCATGGGCTATGACGGCAAGGGTCAGGTTCGCATCACGTGCCAACAGGACCTCGATGGTGCCTGGGAGTCCATGGAATGCCGGGACGCCATTCTGGAAAGCGTCGTCGACTTCACCATGGAGGTCTCGGCCATCGTTGCCCGCGATATCAGGGGGACCATCCGGGCTTTCGACGTTGTCGCGAACACCCATCGCGACGGCATTCTCGCCGAGACCCGGGCGCCTGCGTCCCTTCCCGGGCCCGTGGCCGAAGCCGCCAGGGACATGGCCGGCCGGTTGGCGGAGGCTCTCGATCTCGTCGGCCTGCTGGCGGTGGAGATGTTCGTTGCGCCCGGCTATCGCCTTCTGGTGAACGAACTTGCCGCCAGGCCCCACAACTCGGGGCACTGGACCATCGATGCCTGCCGCACCAGCCAGTTTGAACAGTTCATCCGCGCCGTGGCCGGACTGCCCCTGGGGGACCCGTCACGCCACAGCGATGCCGTGATGACCAATCTCCTGGGTGACGACGTATCCTCCTGGCACGACATTCTGGGTGAGGACGACGCCAGGCTTCATCTCTATGGCAAGAGCCAGGCTCGCCCCGGCCGCAAGATGGGCCACGTCACACGGCTGTTGGCGACGGAGTGAAGCCCATTGTTGTTCTCCGGTGAGAGCGGGGAATGTGGTTACGCTCGCGCGGCTCACGTATCCGACACGTGACTCAGGACGGCACGATCCTGACGCAGTCACTGTCAGCCGGGCGTATCTGGATTCCCATGGTCCGGTCGTCGTGGTTGACGGTCGTGGACCACCGGCACCCGTCCCCCGGCCATGTCTGCGGGCCAAGTGTTCATGCAGCACCGAAGATGGGACA
Source organism: Alphaproteobacteria bacterium (assembly GCA_965213815.1). GTDB lineage: Bacteria > Pseudomonadota > Alphaproteobacteria > SP197 > SP197 > SP197. Next base: position 925,854 of record OZ243917.1, read on the forward strand.
TGGCATGAGCGGGGTGGTGTCCTGGACGCAGGGGCCTGTCAGCCCGATGGGCGCAACGACTCCAGTATCTCCATGACACGAGACAGTTTCGGGCCACCGCCGTATGGCGCCCGGCCGCTCGAACGATCAGCGGTGAACGCGTTGAGACCGATGATATGGTTGAATCGGTAGGGACCGGAGGTCAACAGGATGGGCGATCCCGATGAGCCGCCGGTCGCTGTGCATCCATGCAGGATCAAATCGTCTCCCGCATCCGACGCCGCCGCGCAGTCCCAGTCGACCGTGATGAACCGGCCATCGTTGAGGTCGGCACTGTGGCCTGCGATGAACACGTTCGTGGAAACGAACGTTCCCAGGTCTGTGATGCCGAACCACCCACGTCCCGCGGGATGGCGGTCGAGAAACAGTATGGCCCAGTCTCCCGAGTAATCGTGGTCTTCGGCGATCACCCAGTGATCTCCGCCATTGAGTTCGACATCGACAACCCGGACACGATCGGGAGCATAGAGACCTTCGAACAGCAGATACACGGGCCCGGACTTGAGGGGCCATGCTCCTTGTGCAATCCCATGTCCGTCGACCTGTTCGTACGACGTCACACAGTGCGCGTTGGTCAGTGCCAGGCGATTGCCTATCAGGCCTGCCGTACAGGTGCCGGTCTCTGAAGCCAGACGCGCAATCCGTGCGAAGGGGCCAACAGTCGGCATGACGGTCAGCCGGATACCGTCGGCGTCCAGTGTCCGTCCCGACAGATGACCGGCGTCCAACGGCGCCGGGAGGGGGTGGATGAGTGTCTGGCTGAAGTCCTGGAGCGCCACCTGCACCATCTCGCCCGAGCCCGCGTCCCAGGAGTGCGCGGACGCAGCCGAGTAGACGGCGTTGCCAAAAGCCTCCCAGATGCGAGCGGAACCGACCCGACTCCTGAACGCAGTCTCACGATCGGCCTCGAATCTCGCAATCTTGCGGAAGAGTGTGTCGTACTTGTGCTCGGCGCCGTCGGTGTCGCCGGAGACCAACGTCACGTATGCCTCGAGGGCCTCGGCCTGAATGGCAAGATAGGCAAAGTTGCCGTCCTCGACCGCTTCCTCTTCGTGAAACGGCAAGGCGGCAAGGGCTGCGTCAATGTCACTGAGCGCACCGTTCCAGTCCTCGGTCTGAATCCTGCCGGCAGCGCTGTCCATCATGTGGGTGTACGCTGTCCGTGCCGCCACGATCTCCCGGGACGTGGTGACCGAACATGCCGCGAGGAGCACCGCCGCGAGGCAGATGGCAAGACGCTGTACCGTCGCTGTCATGTGCACTCGCCGCTCCGTGTCTTCACGAAAATGTTCTCTATGGAACCAAAGCCCGTCGTATAGACCAGCCGCATGGAACTGAGGTCATCGGCGAGTTCGAGAACAATGTCACCTGCGTATGAAAATCTCCCAAATCCCGTCAGGTACTGGTATGAATGCTTCCCCACCGACCGGCGACTTTTCTCGCCGACTGTCGAACTGAATTGCATCTCGAAGAGATTGCGGGCCAGACTGTCGTCAAATATCCGCTTCACGCCGGTCAAGCGTGACCCTTGGACGCGGATATCGGCGGTACCCAGATTGGGACCTATCCAGCGACCGGCGAAGTAGCACCGCAGATCGTCCGGGTTGTGCGCTCGTGCGTAGTGCGCCTCGGTCTGGGGATCAAACACATCGCCACTCGCGCCATTCGCAACGAGCAGGGCAACGAAAACAAGGACGAGTGCTCGAGTCTGTGACAACATCGGAATTTTCGGATTGCATGGTGATCACTGTCAGGATTTCGCGCAGTCAGGTGGATGTCAAGCCGCCCTGTCCTTTAGTCAGGACCATCCCACGCTGTCTTCGCTTGACGCTGTGAATCCCTCTTGAGGGATGGCGCGCTTGTTCTTGAGCGCTTCAAGATGTCTCCTTCGGTCTGCGCAATGTTTGTTCGAGTTCCCATCCTGTGGGCGCTACAAGGACGACATTGATTGGCGCCTGCCGATCGTGTGCGCTGGACCGGGGAAGGCGGAAACCGTTGTCGTCATGTCTCGAATGAATGTGGAACTCCTCAAGGGCCTTGTCATCCTTCCAGGGACGGTGCTCGTCTTTGTTCCCGGCGCTCTGCTCTGGTTCACTTCGGCGGACATAGCGCCGGCAGAAGTCACCGGGACGAGACTCTGGATGGGCCTCCTTGTGGCCGCGATCGGTCTCGTCATGGCTGTCTGGACGGTCAGACTGTTCCTGACCGTGGGCAAGGGTACGCCAGCCCCATGGGCGCCGCCGCAGAGACTGGTCGTCCGCGGCCCATACCGCCACGTCCGAAACCCGATGATCACGGGGGTTCTCCTGATGCTCGCCGGCGAATCGCTCATCCTTGGCTCATGGCCCATCGCTGGCTGGATGCTTGCCTTCTTCCTCCTCAACTCGCTCTACTTCGTGCGTGTGGAGGAGCCGGGCCTCGAGCGACGGCTCGGCGAGGACTATCGATGCTACAAGGAAAACGTACCGCGTTGGATTCCCAGGCCGACACCCTGGGATCCATGAGCGAGGGCTCGTGCACGGGCGGCATCACCCGCTCGACCGGCACCGTTGCGGGACAGTTCAACGTCTTTTTGATCCTGCCGACGACAACGCGTCAGCGAACCTGAGTGGCCAGACCCATGTTGGCGCCATCGTCAACTGGGCCGGCAGCCGGAAAAGGGCGACCGTGACAGTGCGAAGCGGGCGATTGGTCCCGGTCGCAACCGGGGCAGGCGCGCCTTCAGCCCGTTGATGGACATGACATCGGCGATGCGGCGGTCGAGAAAGGCCCAGGTCTCTTCACGGCCGGGGCTGTCGTCGCTGAGCCAGCACAGCAGCGTGGCCGCATGAACGCCCGCCAACAGCAGGCGCTTGGTGTAGTAGTTGAAGTCGGTTGCCGTATCTCCGGCCTCATGCCAGATGGCGTCGGCCGTGCGCCAGAGTGCCCTGGCGCCGGAGGGGCCGGTTTTCATGGCGGTGGCTCTCAGCACCGCCTCGCGATGTCCGCCATCGACATCGAGGCGGACTCTCACCGCCGTGGTAATGCGATCACGCACCCTCATGTCTGCCAGGTTGATCCGGGAGAGTTCGTCAAGCATGGCGCGGTCGCCCTCGGCGAGAAAAAAAGACACCATCTCGCCAGCCCCTTCCGGAAACAGCCGCCTCGCCTCGCCGGCCACCATGCCGGCATCGGCTGCACCGGCTTCAATCGAAGCCCTGGTCCAACCATCAAAAGGCACGTGGGGCAGGGTGGCGGCAAGAAGCCGCTTGCGGAGATCCTGCCTGGTGGGAGAAGCCGTCGTCATGGGTCGTGTCTCTGTCGGATACATCCTTTTGGTGTTCTGCCTGACTTCAAGGGCGCAAGCAGATCCAATCCTACCACAGTCGCTGCGTACAGTGACTCGTCGGCACCGATTCCCCGGAACGGTCCCGGGCGATGAAGGGGGATCGACGGCGTGCAGATCCATGACGCTTATTCCGTGAACGGAATAAGCGCCACCCCTTTGCGTGCAGGGCATTGGCGCTCGGCGAATCGCTGTCGATGATCGGTAAGCGGCTCGGTCACAGCAAGATCGACACGACCTCGCGCTACGCGCATCTGGCGCGGGATTCGATCAAGGCGTCCTCGGCCAGGATCGCTGAGAGCATCGGGAGCGACATTCTCGGCGACACGGAGACCGGACACGCCTGACCGAGTCGTCGCGCGGCTACCCGGCTTGCCACGGCACTTCTTCGTGTCGCGCGCGCTGGCACTCGGGGAGACCCTGCCGGCGATCGGTAAGCGGCTCGGTCACACTCAGGTGCAGACGACGGCCTACGATACCATGAAGGCGCCCGCTGCACGCATCGGCGACAGCATTGGCAACGATCTCGTCACGGTGTCACAAGCCGCTTTCATCTCTACGGATTATACGTATATTGAGGTGGGTGCCTGCTACCTGGGGAGGATGCCATGCCCACCGTGAGCGCCCTTGAGTTCCAGCGCAAGTTCGGCCGGTTCCAGCACGAAGCGCAGCGCGAGCCGGTGGAGATAACCCGGCATGGGCGCCGCGAGTTCGTGCTCATGTCTGCGGAGCACTATGACTGGCTTTGCGCTTCTGCGCAGCGCAGCCATCGCACGGACGCCGCCGCCGATATGGTGGTCGACGCCGTGGAGCGCGCCGAGATGGATGGGGCGCACAAGCCGCTTGACGACCTGCTGACGTAACGACGGAACGGTGGCGCTTCCCGATCCGAAGCCGGGCCTGGTCGTCCGCTACGACTACCTCTGGACGCACGATGCCGCTGCCGGTCGCCACCAGGGCAAGACTCGTCCAACCTGTCTGATCGCCGCGACCGATACGGCGGTTCGTCCGCGATACGTCGTTCTGCTGCCGATCACCCATACGCCACCCGCGGGCGATGTGGCGGGCATCGAAATCCCGACGCGCGTCAGAGAGGCCCTGGGTCTCGACGACGCGCCAAGCTGGGTGATCGTGTCGGAGCACAATATCGATGAGTGGCCCAATGCCTGGCTGTCTCCGCTGCCCGGCCTGCCGGACGTCTTCACCTACGGTTTCATCCCACCGGGACTGTTCGCGCAGATCAAGGCCCGTTTCCTCGAATTGGCTCGTGCAAAGGAGAGCCGCGCGGTGCGCCGTTGAGCGGAATTGCGGCCGACATTCCTTGCCTGCTTCATCGAATTGATCCAGACGGAGGACGTTTGCTGATCAGGCTTCCCAGCGGGCATTGCCGCGCGAAGGTCGCTGCCGTAGCAGTGGCGAGCGGGTGACGTGCTTCTATGTCAGCCGATACACGGTGCGGAGTAGATCAGCCGGCTCATCCCGGGTGAATGGAACACCAAACGCCCTTGGATCCAGAGCCTGGTCGGCATGAGCCAAGTCGACAAAAGCGCGAAGATCCCGGCGGACAGGTTCCGGAAGTGCAATCCGCGCATCCTGGGGCAGGAGTTGCGCCAGCCGGATGACATTGTTGCGATGCTTCCTGATATCCTTTCGGTTGACGTTCGCGTCCTCCTCGGACCGAGCGGTGAGATCGAGAACCGCGCGGGCCTTGAACGGAATGAGCAGGGTCTCGTCGACGATCGTGACGCCGTCGAGCTGCCGCCTTTCGGCCTGGAGCACCTCGAAATAGGCATTGTCCAGCAGGATCGCCGAAAGGCTGACTATGTCCTGGTCTACCGGAACCCGCGTGTAGATGGCGTCTTCAGGCAGGTTGAGGTTCACCGGCCGCCGCGCAAAGAGTTCGATCATGAAGGGGAAGCACAAGGTCGCTCGGACGGTGGAAACGGTAGAACTCCCTGCGCCCGTCGCTCCGCTCGCGGGCCTGATATCCACCTGCGTCCAGGAATGCGTGGAATGCCCTTCCGAATTCGGCGTCCACCACCTCGACGCAAATCACCATGTCGATGTCCCTGGTGGCCCTGAAATCGAGACCCGCCTCATCGAACAGCAGATCGCAAGCGGCGCCACCGATGATGGCATACTGAGTCTCGTGGGCTGCGAAGTACTCACGAAACTTGTCGAATCCGGTTACCACGGCATTCCGTCCAAAAGTCGTTCCGCCGCCATGGAAACGCGCTCATCGCGGTGATCGTGGAATTGCGCGTAGAGCGACAGCGGATCCACGGTTTGCGCGGAAGACAAGGCAGCGGGGTCATATGACCAGGTTTCCACGATATGGGAAGCTCGATCCTGGTCGGTTTCGACGAGCTCATGGGTCTGGGAGACAATCCTCCAATCGCTGGCCTCGACCGCGAAAGCCGGTAGTGGCGGCGAGGATAGATCGGTCAGCTCGGCGAGCGCGCTCTCGCCTGCATGTTTCAACGGTGGAGTAGCGTGAGCGTCCCGGATGAATTTCTGGGAGCGCACCGGGCTGCGTAGCAGGTCCTGCGCGGCGTCGAACAGTTGCCTCCCTGCGGAGTGGAACAGAATACGCCGCTCCCTGCCGTATCTGTCGGTCTGGGCAAGCCCGGCACTGACCAGTTCGTCGAAGGCGCGGCCGATCGACATCGCCGAGTAGTGCAACTGCGTCGCTATGAGAGATGGGATTGTCGCGGTCTCGTCGAGCCGCAGGAGGCGATGGAACAAGACCGCTTGAGCTGCTGGCGAGAGTCCGGCTGCGCGGCGCGGCTTCGGCGTGCGGAAGCGTTCGCGCAAGTCCATCGCGAGGTCGGGGATGTAGAGCTGTTTGCCGGGCACGACGAACGGAACCCCTTGTCCGATGAGGCGTGAGCGGTTGTGCGCACTCAGCCATGGGGCGGCGAAGACGACGATGGCGTCAACGGCGGGGCGGACCAGGGCGACATGCTTTGCGATGTTGGACGGCGTGGCGGCGTTGTCTGTGGTGGCGAGGAAGATGCACCGCCTTCCCGCTATGTAGCCTTCGAGGAGCTGGTACATCCGGGAAAGAAACGAGGGGAGGCTGGGCGCGTCGTCGAGCGCAGCGACCCTTGCAGGCTCGTGGAGCGTATCTTCGATATAGCGCTGGAGCGCGGCGGCGATAGGCATTGGCAGCATCTCGCGATGTCTACTAACTTCATAATGATGGGCATGTCGATTCACAGCACAATGCCTTCGGGACACCTTATGCGTACAAGTCTGCAAGGGGCGCTGCCCCTGACCTTGCACAGCTGGTGACCAGGGCAGACCTCTGCAGGACGGGATTCGTCATGTTCGCGGCGAACGTCGCGTTAACCGTCGCCGTACTCAAGCTCCTGTGGTCGAGAGCTTGCCCGTGGAGAGGTACCGTAACGAAAGTCGCGGACGTGACAACGCAGCCATGGCGTCCGTGCGGGTCATGGGTCGTCGTCGTCGCGCCAGTGCCGCTCCGAACTGAAGATGAGGTTTGAGAGATCCGTCATCCTCTGGGGGTAGAGGATGCCGTCGAGATGGTCGAATTCGTGCTGGACCACCACGGCGTGGTAGCCCTCCACGGTTCTTGAGACTGCTGTGCCGTCAGGCATGGTGCCGGCATAGGTCACCGTGGGCGCGCGTGGCACGAGCCCCTGCAGGCCGGGCACGGAGAGACATCCCTCCCAGCCCTCGACCCTCTCGTCGGTGAGGATGTCGAGGGTCGGATTGACGAGCGCCAGGACGGGATCGTCCTCCGGGGCATCGGGAGGCATGAAGACCACGATGCGCACAGGCACATGAACCTGGGGTGCGGCGAGGCCCACGCCTCCGGCATCGTGCATGGTCTCGATCATGTCCTCGATCAGGTAGCGCACTTCGGGAGCCGTCGGGTCCGCCACCTCCTCGGCGCGTTGCCCCAGGACCGGATGTCCCATGCGCGCGATCTTCAGCAACGTCACCGGACGCCCTCCTCGCCGTGCACCATGTCGCAGCCGTGGTAGCGGATTCCGAATCCCGTGCGGGCGGTAAAGACATGACCGGCCGATGGCGCCGGGAAGTGCTGCGTCAGCATCAGGGTGTCGGTGTCGGCCAGGTGTTCGAGGATGCGGCGCCGGGTTGTTGCCGCCATTGCCGGATCATGGTCCCAGACGGGGCTCCATTCGGGGTGGGGCAATTGCAGGGGCGAGTGGATGAGGTCGCCGACCATGATGGCCCGCTCTGCGCCGGAAACAAGGTGGGTGGCGACGTGGCCCGGCGTGTGTCCGGGAGTCGGCTCAAGGCGGACCATGTCGTCAAGTTCATGGTCCATGGCGACGACTTCCCCCTGCCCGGCATCGAGCACCGGCGAGACACTTTCCCGCCAGACCGAATCCCCCTTGTTCGCCGCGGCCATGGCAGCATCGAGTTCCTCCTGGCAGAAGAGGTAGCGGGCCCGCGGAAACGTCGGCACCCACACGTCGTTCTCCAGCATCGTGTTCCAGCCGGCGTGATCGTAGTGGAGGTGGCTGCAGAGCACGATGTCGATGTCCCCGGCGCCAACCCCGAGTGCGGCCAAGTCGTCGACAAGCCGGTAACGGGTCTGCCGGTGAAAGGGCGGCAGCGAGGGATGGGTCTTGTGGTTGCCAACGCAGGTGTCAAGCAGGACGGTGTGGCGGGGTGTGCGCACGAGCCAGGCATGGATCGGCATGATGGTGCCGCCCGTCGCCGGATCGATGGCCGCCGGTTGCAGCCACTCCAGGAAGGGCGCCAGTGCCTCGGGCGTGGCGTCGGGAAAGTCGGCATGGGGAACATCGCCGATATCCAGGGACTCCTCGATCCGGTCGAGGCGGATATCTCCAAGCATCACCGTCATCGGTTCCAGGCACCCTTCACAAGGCCCGTGAGAGCGTGGTAATAGCACACACCCCGGGATTTCACGATGCCGGGCCAACCTTGAGGAGAAGACCCATCGTTCACATCATTGTCCGCGACAACAATGTCGATCAGGCCCTGCGGGCGCTGAAGAAGAAGCTCCAGCGCGAGGGCGTCTACCGTGAAATGAAACTGCGCCGCCACTTCGAGAAGCCATCGGAGAAGAAGAAGCGCGAGCGCGCCGAAGGCGTGCGCCGGGCCCGCAAGATGGCCCGCAAGAGGGCTCTGAGGGAAGGCAACGCCTGACGTTCCCCCTACAGTCCCTTCACGATATCCTCGACCATCTTCCTCGCATCCGCGAACAGCATCATGGTGTTGTCGCGGTAGAACAGCGGGTTGTCGATACCGGCATATCCCGGTGAAAGCGAACGCTTGACCACCATGACGGCGGCCGCATTCTCCGCATTGAGTACCGGCATGCCGGCGATCGGGCACGACGGATCGGTCTTGGCCAAGGGGTTGCAGACATCGTTGGCGCCGATCACGAAGGCGACGTCGGCCGTGGCGAACTGTGAATTGATTTCCTCGAGTTCGAACACCTCGTCATAGGGAATGTTGGCTTCGGCGAGCAGGACATTCATGTGCCCGGGCATGCGCCCGGCGACGGGATGGATGGCATAGGCGACCTCGACACCGTTGTCCTTGAGCTTGTCGGCCATGTCCCTCAGGGCGTGCTGTGCCTGGGCCACCGCCATGCCGTATCCGGGAATGATGATCGCCTTGCGGGCATTCTGCAGGACGAAGGCCGCATCGTCGGCGCTGCCCTGGTTCACCTTGCGTTGCCCGGCCTCCGTCAGCGCCGGTCCGGTATTGCCGAATCCGCCCAGGATGACGTTGAAGAAGGAGCGGTTCATGCCCTTGCACATGATGTAGCTCAGGATGGCGCCGGAAGAGCCGACAAGGGCGCCGGTGATGATGAGAAGTTCGTTTTCCAGGGTGAAGCCGATACCGGCCGCGGCCCAGCCGGAATAGCTGTTGAGCATGGACACGACCACCGGCATGTCCGCACCGCCGATCGGGACGATGAGGGTGATGCCGATCACGAAGGCCAGCGCGGCCACAATCCAGAAGGCGTCCGTGGTGCCGTCGGCGGCAAACCAAGCGCCGGCAGCGGCCATGGCGACTCCGATCAGCAGATTGAGATAATGCTGTCCCCGGAAGACCACCGGTGATCCGGACACCAGTCCCTGGAGCTTGGCGAAGGCGATCAGGGAACCGGAAAAGGTGATGGCGCCGATCGCCATGCCGAGGATCATCTCGATCCTGCTGGCCAGCCGGATGGCGCCGTCGGCGCCGACAATACCGTAGGCTTGCGGAGAATAGAGCGCTGCGGCAGCGACGAGAACGGCAGCCAGACCCACCAGGCTGTGAAAGGCCGCCACCAGCTGCGGCATCGCCGTCATCCGGATGTTGACGGCGATGGCCGTGCCGATGGCGCCACCGAGGACAAGACCGCCAATGATCCACCAGTAGGACATGACGGCGGGGTCGGCAATCGTCACCGCCACGGCGATGACCATGCCGATCATGCCGATGAGATTGCCCCGGCGCGATGATCCCGGCGCCGAGAGGCCCTTCAGCGCCAGGATGAAGCAGACTGCCGCGACCAGATAGGCCAGCGCCGCCAGGTCGGGGGTCATGGATCCTGTCCCCTGGCGGCGCCCTTCCTGCGAAACATCTCCAGCATGCGCTGGGTGACGGCAAAGCCGCCGAAGATGTTGATGGCCGCCAGGGTGACGGCGATGAAACCAAGGACTCCCGAGAGATCCATTCCCGCCGGGCCGGCAGCGATCAGCGCCCCGACGATGATGACGCTGGAAATCGCGTTGGTGACCGACATCAGGGGCGTGTGGAGTGCCGGGGTCACGGCCCAGACCACGTGGTAGCCGACAAAGATGGCGAGCACGAAGATCGTCAGCCGGAAGAAGAACGGATCGACAGCGGCTTCCATGAACTCAGTGCTCCTTCGTGTCGCAAAGCAGGGGGTGGACGAGCACGCCGTCACGCATGACGCACATTCCGCTGATCACCTCGTCGGTGTGGTCAAGCGCCAGGCGCCCGGCTGCGGTATCGATGAAGGGCGTGATGAGATTGAAGAGATTGCGCGCATAGAAGGTCGAGGCATCGGCCGCCAGGCGTCCCGCCACGTTGGAGTATCCGACAAGGGTGACACCGTCGGCATCCACCACCTCGTCACGACGGCTGCCTTCGCAGTTGCCGCCGTCCTCGACCGCCAGATCGACGATGACCGAACCGGGTTTCATGTCCCGGACCATGGCGGCGGTCACGAGCCGCGGCGCCGGGCGCCCGGGGATGCGTGCGGTGGTGATGCAGATGTCGGCCTTCTTCAGGGCGCCTGCGATCGCCTCTGCCTGTCGGGCAAGATAGGCGTCGTCCATCTCCCGGGCATAGCCTTCCCGGGTTTCGGCGTCACCGGCGCCGGGGACCTCCACGAAGCTGGCGCCCAGACTTTCAGCCTCCTCCCTGACAGCAGCCCTGACATCAAAAGCATCGACCACGGCGCCAAGTCGCCGTGCCGTTGCGATGGCCTGGAGCCCGGCCACGCCGGCGCCAAGTACCAGCACCCGCGCCGGCGCGATGGTTCCGGCGGCCGTCATCATCATGGGCATGGCGCGGCCAAAGAACATGCAAGCATCCAGCACCGCCTTGTAGCCGGCCAGACTGGCCTGGGAGGTCAGGGCGTCCATGGACTGGGCACGGCTGATTCTGGGGATCAGCTCCATGGCCAGCACGGTCAGCCGCCTGGCGGCGTAGCCGGCGTACTGTTCACGCTCGCCAAGGGGATTGATGAGACCGACGACGACACATCCTTCGGGGATGAGGCCGATCTCGTCGACGTCATCGGTCGTGACCGGCCGGCCGACCTTGAAGACGACGTCAGCGCCGGTCAGGACATCGGCGATGTCTGCGGACACGGTGGCGCCGGCCTGGAGGAATGTGTCGTCCGTCCAGCCGGCGGCCTTTCCTGCTCCCGCCTCGATGGCGACATCGACACCCTGGTTCCTCAGCCTTCTGACCATGTCCGGGGAGGCGGCAACCCTGGTCTCGCCGGGGTGACGCTCCCGCAATACTGAACACTTCATCGGCTGTCCGGATGGCTGGGTGACGGGCGCCACATCTTGGCGAAGACACGGGGCGATGTGAAGGGCAGTGTGGTGATCCTTTCAGGTTCCATCGGCCGGTCCCGCCCCCTGGCTTCTCGACAGTTCGCTCGAGGGCACCAGTGTCTTGCGATAGTAGGCGAGAATGCCGGACCAGGCCCAGCTGTCGACGGCGATTCCGTGATCGAGCGCCGCCCTTCTTCCGTCGTCGATGGCATGCAGGCAGCCGCCGGTGGGAGTGGTGGCGCCAGGGGCATGCGCCACGATCGTCACCGTGGCCGGGCCACAGGCGGCGTCCCCCTTCACGGCGACCTTTCCCCTGGCGATGTCGATGACCGTACCGGCGCCGGAATGCCAGGAAAGCCGGACGTGGCCTGAACCGGCCACGGCCCCTGCCAGAAGAACCGGGACATCGACCTCGTCGACATGGAGGGTCACAGGTTGTCCCGGCGCCATGGAGAGCCGGTCCATGACGACGGGGCCGGCGAACATGGCCGACACAGTTGCGCCGTTGCGGCAGCCGATCCGACCGTCCCGGATCACGATGTCACCGCTGCTTTGGCCGCTGGCCAGGGCATCGAGCGCCGGCAGGGCCGCCCGCGCCGGGTCCACGGAGATGAAGGCAAGCCATGATGCGATGGCGGCAAACTCATCGCAGATGCCGACGGGGGCGCCGGCGCCGGCGGCCGCACGGGCGAGGTGGAAGAGGGTCTCGTTGAGCGAGAGATGGTCACGAGAAGTTGTCACGGACGGGGAAACATCCACTGCTGCTCCACGCCGCCGGTGATGTCGTCAGGCAGCGGCGCCCCCTGGTACAGGGTCACGCGGGTCCACAAGTCGGACTTGGGATCGAATCCGTTGGCCCCGAAGAAGGCCAGCTTGAAGCGCAGGATATCGACCGGCCGCCGGTCAGCCGCCAGGAGATTGTCGCGAATCTCCGCATAGGGAAGGTGGGCCAGATGCTGGACACGGCGCACCGTGCTGCGCCATTCGGGGGCTGTGATGAGAAAGTCGGCGACGCGTTCGTGAGGTTCGTGATCCAGGAGCCGTGCCTTCAGCATGGCGACATCGCGGCCGATGGCCACGGCCATTTCCAGGTCGGCGCCTGACTCGGTGTCGCGATCCCCCACCCGGGGTTCCAGTTTTTCCTCGGAGTAGTACCAGAATCGCTGGCGGGATTCCGGAGCGGCATGGTCGATGGCGAGAGCCCAGTCGTAGTGGTCGTCGATGAGGCCGATGAGCTCGGCGAGCGGCATGGCCGCCTTGACGGCCGGCAGACCGTCGGAACTCATGGACTCGCACAGCCCGTCGATCAGCGCTCCCTGGTGCTCGAGCATCAGGGACACCGCCATCTCCTGGCCTTCGAGGGAAAACTGCCGCGCCGCGAGGCGCCAGAGAGCATTCCAGGGCCGTTCCCTGGCGAGACCGTTCTCGCACCACCTTTCGAGACAAGCGAGATCGTCGCCAAGTTGCGCGATGCGTGCCGATTGTCCGGGATCGTCCACCGTCCAGGCGGCGACATGACGCCGTGCGTCGTCCAGAAGTTCGCGGAACTCCGCGACGGCGCCAGGGGTGGCCCGCTCCACCTTGCGCACCCGTGCCAGAGCGCATTCCCGCGCCATGACCCAGTTGTTGATCAACCGGGGGTGCTTGACGAGAAAGGGCGCCATGCCAAGGCCGGTGGCATTGCCGATACCGAGCGTTCTGGCACGATCGGCCGAGAGTTCCGCCGCCTGATGGCCCGAGCGTTGCCGGGCCATGTGATTGACGAGATCGACACTCATCCAGCGGATCAGGTAGACGGTGAGCAGTTCGGCCTGGAAGGGGGCCTGCAGCTCGTCGCGTCCAGCGATCCGGCCGCGATCGGCGCAACCGAACTTGCCGCTTCCGTAGACGGCTGTCGTACGCATCAGGTATCCCACATCGGCCATGAGATCGCGGCAGGGCTGCTGGCCGCGGGCCAGGCTCTCCACCACATGATCGAAGATCCTGCCGCTCCTGTTGGCCCGTGCCAGGACCAGTTCACTGGCCCTGAACCGTCCCGCCTCCTGACGGGGCGTGTTCGCCTCGAGGCGTGCGATGTCGGCGGCGCCGGGGACACCGTCAAAGAGCGAGAACGTGGTGTCCCAGACGTTGGCGATGACCCGGTCGGTCCTCTGCCGGGGATCGATGGATCCCGAGAATCCCACCAGGGTGTAGGTCCGGTGGCGGCCGTGGACGGCGTGGAGGGTGAGACCCGTTCCGTTGTGATCAAGATCGAGGCACATTCTCTCGAAACGCCAGCGTTCGCGGATCATGCGGCGGACGAGCTGGCGCATGAAACTCAGACGCGTGGGGAAGGACGCTCCCATGCGCTCGAGACGCATGACCTCGCCGGGCGGGCGCAGTTGCGACAGGTCTTCGCTTGCCGTCATGGCCTGCCCCTGAGTTCGAGTGTTCCGTCCTCGATCGGCGCGCGCTTCACCAGACGGACATCGAGGGCGTAGTCCTGGGTGTTGCGCCACGGGTCGCAGTCTCCCTGCCGGGGCAGGAAGTCGAGGGCACGCAGGATATAACCCGCCGGAAAGTCGTCGATCCACGGCCGGGGTGTCATGCGCCCGTCGCCGGTTCGCGGTGTGGCCTGGCGTGTGCCGGTCCTGTCCATGGTGTTGATCAGGCGGCAGGCCCAGGCGGCCGTCAGATCGGCGCGCAGGGTCCAGCTGGCATTGATGTAGCCGAACGTCTGGATGAGGTTGGGGACATCCGAGAGCATCATGCCCTTGTAGGACCAGTGTTCGCGAGGGTGCACGACGGCGCCGTCGACGGAAAGCCTGATGCCATTGAGGATCGTCATCCTCAGGCCCGTGGCCACGACGATGACGTCGGCATTCACGGTCTCGCCGCTGGCAAGTTCCAGGCCTTCGGTCGTGAACCTCGCGATGGTGTCGGTGCGGATGGTGGCCTGTCCGCTGTTGAGGGCGTCGTAGAGATCATCGTCGGGAATGAGACACAGACGCTGATCCCAGGGACCGTAGCGGGGAGAGAAGTGCCTGGTGACATCGATGTCGGGCTTGAGCGCCCGGCGAACGAGGCCGATGAGTTCGGCCTTGACGCTGTCGGGTTCGGTCCGGGTCCTGCGATAGAAGTGCACATCACGCCTGATGTTCCGCCACCTGGTGATGGCATAGGCCAGGCGGTTCGGCAGGAATGTGGCCAGCAGGTTGGCAACGCGGTCCACGCTCGGCCAGGACAGGACGTAGGTCGGGGACCGCTGGACCATGACGACGTGGGCGGCACCGGCCATCGCCAGTGCCGGCACCAGGGTCATGGCCGTTGCACCCGAGCCGATAACGGCAAACCGCTTGTCCCGGCAATCCAGGCCTTCGGGCCAGAACTGCGGATGCACGATGGCGCCGGAAAACAGGTCCTCCCCTTCCCAGACCGGCCGATACGGATCGCTGTAGTCAAAGTATCCGCCGCACAGCAGCAGCACGGTGCAGGTCAGGCGTACGGTCGTGCCTTCATGGTCCGCCTCGATGGTCCACGCAGCGTCGCTGCTCGACCACGAAGCCGCCGTCACGCGATGGCCGAACCGGACATGGCCGCGAATGTTGAATTCGTCCGCTGTCTCGTTGATGTAGCGCAGGATCGACGGGCCGTCGGCGATGGCCCGGGCTTCCAGCCATGGCTTGAAGGCGTAGCCCAGCGTGTGCATGTCGCTGTCGGAGCGCACACCCGGATAGCGAAAGAGATCCCATGTGCCGCCGATGGTCTCGCGACACTCGAGTATGGTGAAACTCTTCGACGGGCAGTGGCGCATGAGGTGCCATGCACTGCCGATTCCCGAGAGTCCGGCGCCGACGATGACGACGTCGACATGATTGCTCGCCTGGTTCACGGCTGGCGTCATGGAGGATCCGTCGCCAGGGCCCGGGCAAGAGCCTGTGCGTACTCTTCGAGTGCCCGCTCCACCTCGTCGCCGATGATGCCGCGCATCAGGAGAAA
Source organism: Alphaproteobacteria bacterium (assembly GCA_965213815.1). Lineage (GTDB taxonomy): Bacteria > Pseudomonadota > Alphaproteobacteria > SP197 > SP197 > SP197. Next base: position 941,244 of record OZ243917.1, read on the forward strand.
TCCGTGAAGCATGTCGGCATGCTCGATGAGTTCGACAGCGACGCCGGCGCGCCTGAGTTTCCCGGCATAGGCCCGACCCTCGTCACGCAGAGGATCAAAGCCGCACACGATCACAGTGGCCGGTGGCTGGCCGGCACAGTCCCTGGCCCTGAGCGGCGAGCACAGAGGGTTGTCGAAATCCGCTTCGCCACGGGTGTAGCAGGCGACATAGAACTCCATGAGATCGAGGAAGAAGCCCTTCGAATAGAGACGCATGGACCGGGTGTCGGCCCGCATGTCGACATGGGGATAGATGAGGAGCTGATGGCGGAACACCGGTCCGCCCCGCGCTCTTGCGAGCCGGATGACTCCTGCGGCCAGGTTGCCGCCGGCGCTGTCGCCTCCCACGGCCATGCGCCCGGGGTCGATGCCGAAGTCTCCGGCCCGGGCATGAATCGAGGCCGCGGCGCCATGGCAGTCCTCGAGGGGTTCGGGGAACTTTGCCTCGGGCGCCAGGCGGTAGTCGACGGACAGCACCACCACACCGGCCTTCAGGGAGAGAAGACGACACATCGAGTCGTGGGTGTCGATCGAGCACCTGACGTAACCGCCGCCGTGGAAGAAGACGAGGGCCGGACGGCGCTCGCCCGGCCCCGGTTCGTAGACGCGGACAAGCCGACCGGTATCGAGACGGGTGTCCGAGACCCGCCAGATATCGGGAGCCCCGGTGTCGAGGGCCGCCAGTTCGCGTTCCAGGGCCCGGCGCGAAGGACCGGGATCAAGAGGATCGATCAGCTGATCGGCGTCGCTTGATGCCTGCGCCAGAAAGGACTTGAGGCATGGGTGGAGGCCGGCTTTGAGGTCCAAGAAGCCTTATCCCGGTTCAGAAGTTCCCGAGATAGCGATCGATCTCGATTGCGGTGATGTCGTCGGCCACCAGGTCCCGTTCCCGTTCCGCCTGGCCGATCAGGATGGCGAGCCGGTCATCACCGAGGAGGTCGGCCAGGAACGTCGATGCCCGCGCCCTTGCGATGGCCTCGTCGATGGTGGTGGGCAATGCCTCGTGGCCGGGCGACTCATAGGCATTGCCCGTGCAGGGTGGAGCCGGTTCGAGTTCCCGTTCGATGCCATCGAGACCGGCGGCGATCTGGGCGGCGACGAGATAGTAGGGATTGCAGTCGGCCGCGCCGTCGCGCACCTCGATGCGCATCGTGCGGGGCGCATGTCCGATGACGCGCAGGGCAGCGGACCTGTTGTCGTATCCCCAGGCGTTGTTGGTCGGACAGAAGCTGTAGGGCCGGCGCCGGCGATAGGCGTTGGGGGTCGTCGAGCCGGTGAGGGAGATTTCCGCCAACCTGCCCTGGATTCCGGCCAGGTAATGGCGCCCCGCCGGCGAGAGTGTTCCGTCCGGGTCATGGAACACCGATTCGCCGTCCCGCCACAGGGAGTGGTGGATGTGAAACCCGTTGCCCGCTTCCCCTTTCAGGGGCTTGGCCATGAATGTCGCGAGATAGCCGTGCGCGTGTGCAATCTGTTTCACCATGCTTCTGAACACAACGGATCTGTCCGCGGTCAGCAGGGCCTCGTCATAGGCGATGTTGACCTCGACTTGTCCGGCGGCATATTCCGGATTGGACTGCTCGACGGGAATGCCGATGGCATCGAGGTGGCGGCGGATCGGGCCGACGACGTGGTCGAGTTCGGCGGCGCGGGTCAGGCTGTAGACCTGGATGCCGGTGTCCCGTGGCCTCCTGGTCTGCGGGTCAAGGAGATGGAACTCGAGTTCGCTGCCGATGGTGACATCGAATCCCATGGCCGAGGCCCGGTCGAGAACCTCGATAAGGACACCGCGCGGGTCGATGGGAACGGGGGCGCCGTGGCTTTCCTCGACGCGTCCGAAGCAAAAGCCGACTCCGTCCTCCCAGGGCAGCGTCACGACATCGCCATCCGGAAACATGTGGCAGTCGTGATAGCCGGTCTTCATGTTGCAGTAGGGGGTGTCCCAGATATCGCAGGTCATGTCGATGGCGAAGATGGCGGCCGACAGGGCGATGCCGTGATCGTGTGCCTGCTGCCAGTGGGTGGCCGGGATCCTCTTGCCCCTGAGGATGCCGTTGAGGTCGCCGGCTCCCAGGGCGACGCTGTGCATGCCCTCCGGCAGCGGTCGCGATCCACTCTTCGTCATGGTCGAAACCGTAGTGGAGGGCCTGCGGCCAATCAACCGCGCCGCCGCATCCACGTCACAAGGGGCAATGGCAGGAGCAGGAGATGAAACACGAGCACCGCGGCGGCCAGGCCGTATGGGTCCCAGAGATCCATCGCCAGACCGCTGATGGCCGGTCCCATGATGGATCCCGTGCAGAACATCAATCCGAACACCGTGGTGGCGCTCGGCAGGTCGGCGCCGCGGAAACGGTCGCCCACCAGCATGACCGCGATGCCGTAGTGCGCCGAGCGGAGTCCGCCGAAGACCATGAGATAACAGATCAGGAGCAGTCCCCCGATATCGTCGAGCCAGGGCAGGGCGGGTGTCGTGACATCGCGCATCCACGGGATGAAGGGGAGGGCGAGTGAGGCCAGCACACCGGCGGCGGTGAAGGCGGCGAGCAGCAGGGTGCGATCGAATCTGGACGCCAGCCAGGCAAGCAGGAAGGTCATGATGGCGCCGCCCCAGCCCTGCCATCCGAGCATGCGAGCCGAGAGCGCCTCGTCGAGACCAAGACGCAGGCCGTAGACCGCGAGCAGCGCCATGAAGGCGCTGCCGGTCATGCCGAACATGAAGTTGGCCATCATGGGAACGGGGGCCATGCGGATGTACTGGTGCAGGCGCGCCGATGGCTGGTCGTCGCGTGCGATCCTGACCTGAAGGCTGAGTATGAGCGGAATCATGATGGCAAGGACCATCACGCCGGCCGTGATGAAGGGCCCGCTGCCGGCTGAACCGGTTTCGGCGAGGATGAAGGGGCCCGAAGCGAACCCGATGGCGACGGCGAACATGAAGAGACTGATGGTCCGGCCGCGGCTGCGGTCGTCGGTCTGGTGGTTGAGCCAGGTCTCTCCCGTCGTCCACATGATGGACTGGGACGCACCCAGCGCCAGGCGCAGCGGAAACCAGGCCCAGACGTTGACGAGGAGCGCCATGGCGATGATTGAGGCCAGGGCGAGACCGGCGCCTGCCATCATGAGTCGCGCCGGTCCCAGGTGTCGTATCAGCCGTGGCAGCACCGGCATGATGACGAAGATCCCGGCCATCTGCATGGCGCCCGAAAGACCGATCAGGGAACCGCTTTCTCCCTCGTTCTCGAGAACGAACGACAGCAACTGGCCCGAGAATGCGTAGAATGTGGCAATCGCCGTCATGCTGGCGATGACCGCAGCAAGTCCGGCGCGGCGTTCTGCGGAACTCTTCGTCATCACCGCTCAGCGGGCCCGGCGGCGAAGCAGAAGGCGGATTCCCGTGTCATGCCCGACCGCGATGCGGATGTCCTGCCTCGACCGCCGAAAGCGAGATCCCGGCGGCCCATCGTCATCTGGCTCGACGAACAGGGCCTGCCCTGTCGTTCTCGCGGTGCATCAGGAAGACCGAGATCAGAATCAGCGTGATCGAGATGACGACGATGATCGTGCCCACCGCATTGATTTCCGGCGTGATGCCACGGCGGATGACTGACCAGATGTACATCGGCAGCGTGTTGTCGCGGCCGGTCAGGAAGAAGGTCACCGGAATCTCGTCGAACGAGAGCGTGAACGAGATCAGTGAGGAACCGATGATGGCCGAGCGGATGTTGGGCAGCGTGACATGACGAAAGGTCTGCCACGGTCGGGCGCCGAGATCGGCCGAGGCTTCCTCGATACGCCTGTCGAAGCGCTGCAGCCGGGCAAAGACATTGGTAACGACGATGGCTGTCAAGGCTGTCCCGTGGCCGACGATGACGGTCCAGATGCTGAGATCCACCCCCACCGAACGAAAGAACGTCAGCATCGACACGCCGGTGATCAGCCCCGGCAGGGTGATGGGGAGTATGACGAGACGGCGAAACACCGTCTTGCCAAGAAAGTCATGACGATCCAGGGCCAGTGCCGTCGGGATGCCGATGGCAAGGCAGATCATCACAGCCGATACGCCGACAAACACCGAGTTCCAGACGGCCGTCATGAGGTCCGGATTTCCCAGCGCCCGGGTGTACCAGTCGAAGGTGAAGTTCTCGAGTGGCAGGCGCGTGATCGGGTTCGAGTTGAAACTGAAGACGATCAGGGTGGCGATCGGGGTGTAGAGGAAGGCAAGGACGCACAGCGCGGCCACACCGAGCCCCGTCGTGCCGGCATCGATCGGCTTCTTGCGCGTCCGGGCGTCATGCAGGGTGACACTCGCCATGACAGGTCTCCTAGCCGAGGTTGATCCGGCCGATTCGTTCCAGCTTGTCGGACGCCGTGATGATGCCGAGAACGATGACGAGGAGAACGACACCCAGAGCCGATCCAAGGGGCCAGTTCATCGCCATGCCGAACTGCGTCGCCACGACGTTGGCGATCATGTTGGAATAGGGGCCACCGACGAGGATGGGAGAGATGAAGTCACCGATCGACAGTCCGAACGTGAAGGTGAATCCGGCCAGGACGCCGGGCATCGACAGCGGTAGCGTGATCTTGCGGAATGTCGTGAAGCGCGGTGCGCCGAGGTCCTTCGATGCCTCGATGAGGCTGCGTGGAATCTTCTCCAGGGAGGCGTAGATCGGCATCACCATGAACGGCGTGAAGATGTAGGCCATGGTCACCACCATTGCGCCCTGATTGTAAAGAAAGATGGTGGATGGCTCGTCGATGATCCCGAGCCACATGAGAAAGGAATTGAGGATACCCTCGCTGCCGAGGATCGTCTTCCACGTGTAGGCCCGAAGCAGGTAGCTGACCCACAACGGCACGATGGCCGCCGTGTAGAGAAAGAGACGCAGCCGGTTGGAGCGCACCTTGAAGGCCAGGAAGTAGGCAAGCGGGTAGCTCAGGCAGAACGTGGTGACGGACACCGCCAGAGCGATCCAGAGGCTGCGCAGGAGCACCATGGAATACTGGGAATCGGCGATCAGCGTGAGGTAATTTCCGAACTGGAAGTCCGGGACGTGGAAGGGAAACTGGCGGGAATAGAAGCTGATCGCCAGCATCATGAGATAGGGCACCAGCAGGACCGTGCCCCACCACAGCGCCGGTCCCGTGAAGAGGGACCAGAAACCGAGGGCCTGTCTGGTGCGTGGTTTCACGCCGCGGCCTCTTCGGCCTTCATGGCGGCGACCTCGGCGGTGTCGAACAGTTTCAGCGCATCGGGACTGACCGCGCATGTGACGGTGTCGCCGACACCGGGAAGACCCGCAGCGGCGAGTGCGGTATCGAGTTGCCGGTGGACGATCACCGGTCTTTGCGCGCCCACGTCGAGGTCGATGCGGACCATGTTGCCGCTGAAGAACAGTTCCTTCACGGTGCCCGAGAACGTGCTGGACTGCTCTGCGGCCTCGCTCTCCGGAGGCACGAGCCGGATCTTTTCCGGACGCATGAAAAGGGACCGCTCGCCGCTGTCGTCCGTGTCGTCGTCGAGCCTGACAGTCAGGGAACCTGCGCATGCCACGACAGAGCCGCCGTCACGCCTGATGGTGGCGGGGATCATGTTGGAGGCGCCGAGGAACTCGGCGACGTAGGCGGTCCGGGGATGATCGTAGAGATCGGTGGGTGTCCCGATCTGTTCGATCCGGCCCCGATGCATCACCATGATGCGGTCCGACATGATCATCGCTTCGGTCTGGTCGTGGGTCACCATCACGAAGGTGATCCCCACCCGGTCGTGAATGTGCCGCAGTTCGACCTGCATGGATTCCTTCAGCTTCGCGTCGAGCGCCGACATCGGCTCGTCAAGCAGCAGGATGCGCGGGTTGTTGACGAGGGCGCGGGCGAGCGCCACCCGCTGCTGCTGGCCCACCGAGAGCTCCGAAGGAAGGCGTGCACCCATGCCGGGGAGCTCGATCATGTCGAGCATGGCGCGAACCTTCTCGGCGGTCGGGGCCTTTCCGACCCCGGCGATCCTCAGTCCGTAGCCTATGTTCTCCCCGGCGGTCATGTGGGGGAACAGGGCAAAATCCTGGAACATCATGTTCACCGGGCGGCCGTACGGCGGATCGTTGGTGATGTCCCGGCCGTCGAGCATGACCGAACCGGCATCGGGATACTCGAATCCGCCGATCATGCGCAATGTCGTCGTCTTGCCGCAGCCAGACGGGCCGAGCATGGTCAGGAACTCGCCCTCGCGGATGTCGAGCGAGAGGTTGTCGACCGCCACGACGCCGCCCCGGAAGGTCTTGGAGAGTTGACGAAGCTCCAGGATGCCGGTCATGTCACGTCACCCATCGGCCGGCCCCTGCCAGGGGCCGGCCGCCAGGGCCACAGTGGCTACTGGGCCGCCTTGATGGCATTCCAGGTGTTGATGTAGGCGTCGACCCGTGCCGGCTCCTCCCACAGGACCAGCCCGTCGATGTACTTGAAGTCGGCCTGGTTAAGCGCCTCGAAGGTCGCTTCGTCGAGGCACTCCCGGAGCACGACGGGATTGGACCCGGAATAGCCGGTCACGCCGACAACGCCGCACTGTCCGCCCGTTGCCGTGGCGTAGTTGAGCCATGCGTAGGCACAGTCGCTGTTCGGCGTGCCTTCGACGATCTGCCATGCATCGGCCCAGCCATCGGCCTTCTCGACCGGAATGAACTCGATCATCTCGATGTCCTGTTCGGCCAGCAGCGAGGACTGGTATCCGCCCCAGGTGTTGGAGATCGTCACCTCGCCGTTGGCGTAGAGGTTCACGAGTTCACCCGCGGTCGACCAGAACTTGCGGATATGGGGCTTGAGGGCAATGAGCTTGTCGCGCACTGCGGCCAGTTGATCGTCGGAGAGGTTGTAGACATCGACATCGGTGCCGAAGAGGAGGCGGGCCACGATGTAGATATTGGTCTTGTCGTCCCACAGGCTGATCGAGCCCGACAGGGATTCGTCTTCCCAGAACGCGGCGATGCTGTCGGGCGCCTGGTCAAACCGGTCCGCACGATACATGAAGGGGATCGACCCCCAGGTGAACGGTACGCCGTAGACCCCGCCCTCGTAGTTGACGCCGACATGGTTGCGGAACTGTTCGTAGAGGTCGCCCCAGTGCTCGATGCGGCTGACGTCGATTTCCTCGACAAGCCCCGCCTTCATGAGAATCGTGGTGGTGTCAACCGATGGCGAGACGAGATCGTAGACCCCGCCACCGCCGGCGAGCTTTGCCGGATACTCGTCGTTGGAGCCGACATAGGTCGGTGTCACTACGCATCCCGTGGCCTCGGTGAAGGGCTCGACAAAGCTGGGGTCGGTGTACCCTTCCCAGGTCAGGACATTGAGTTCGCCGTCGGCATGGGCCGAGGCCGCGAAGCCGATGACAAGGGCTGCGGCCGCGCGCTTGATATTGATCACATTCATGGGGTCCTTCGATCCTCCGCTTGCTGATATGCCGGGCCGTCCTCAAAAGACAGCTTCCGGCTGCGACCCCTTACTAGCACCAATTCTGGCGGGTGCGAAACGTCAACCCGGGAGACCGGCACAGCTGACCCGACGCCAGTCTGGCCGTGTGCCGGCATGGATTCCCTCTCCTCTTGCACTGCGCAAGCCGGGCCCTGAGGCGGCGGTCGTTGGCGCTGATCCGTGACCCGGTCCGCTGCATGGGTCCGGCGGCGAAAAGAGCCGCCAGCCACGCCTGTATCGACTTGGTATCCGAATTCGTCGCGGCGACTGCCGAACACGCCATCGCCGCGCGACGTGCCTGGCGCCGTTTCGCAAAGGGCAAACTCCGGCGATGCTGAACTTCGGCAGTGGCTTCGCACATGCGCCTGCCGGGATGACAGCTGAGCCGTTGCCGTTCAGATGTCCGCGGAGCATTGCCGCCACTCCGGCAAGATTAAGGAGTTTGACGTCGCAACAGACCCGGTTCGAGGCGCCCGTACGTAATGGGAAAGACCATGGTCCGATCTCACCGGAAGGGCTTTCGCGCCAGGTTCCGCACCGATAGGTTGATCATGATTCCACTTTGGGCCACTGCCACGTGAAGATCGCCGAACTGCACGTCCACCGGATCGACCTGCGGATCCGGACGGGATCCTACGTCATGTCGGGTGCGAGCCTCGAAGCGGTGGACTCCACTGTCGTCGAACTCGTCACGGATACGGGTCTCAAGGCCTACGGCGAGACCTGCCCCGTCGGCCCGACCTACCAGCCCGAGCACGCGCTCGGTGCCCGGGCCGCGCTTGCCGAAATGGCCCCTCACCTGATCGGCCAGGATCCGCTGAACGCCAACGGCCTCCACCGGAACATGAATGCCCACCTCAACGGTCACAACTACGCAAAGGCCGTGATCGACATGGCGCACTGGGATCTCCTGGGAAAGGTCCATGGCGCGAGAGTCTGCGATCTTCTTGGCGGTGCGTTGTTCGAGGAGGTTCCGTCATACTACGCCATCGGCGTTGGCCAGCCTGACGAGGTCGCCCGTCTTGCCCTGGAAAAGAGCAGGCAGGGTTTCCGGCGCCTGCAGCTCAAGGTGGGCGGCCGCTCCGTCGATGCCGACATCGCAACGATCCGCAAGGTCTGGGAGACCGTCGGGAGGACGGTCAGACTCGTCGCCGATGCCAACCGGGGCTGGACGACCCGGGACGCCCTGCATCTGTCGAAGGCCTGTTGCGATATCCCTGTCATCCTCGAGCAGCCCTGCAACACCGTGGAGGAAATCGCTCGCATCCGTCCACAGCTCGAACATCCCGTCTACCTCGACGAGAGCACGGAATGCCTCGGCGATGTCCTGAACGCCGTCGGTTCCGGCATCTGCGACGGTTTCGGACTCAAGGCCGGACGGCTCGGCGGCCTCAGTCACCTGCGCACGGCGCGCGATATCTGCAGGGTATGGTCCCTTCCTCATACGTGCGATGACAGCTTCGGTGGCGATATCGCCGCGGCCGCCTGTGTCCATGCCGGAGCGACGGTTGAGGCGCATCTCAACGAGGGTGTGTGGATCTCCGAGCCCTATACCGGTTTCCACTACGATCCCGAAGGCGGCATCGTGGTTTCGGACGGCCGGATTGCGCTGCCCGCAGCGCCGGGGCTGGGGGTCACGCCGTCAGCGGAGCGGCTCGGTCCTCCTGTCGCGTCATACGGTTGACCCGATCGGATCGACATCCTCCTTGCCGCCCCCGTCGAAAGAGCGATCCCTTGCCCGAACACAAGACAGGTCGCGATACAATGGATGTCGCTCCTCACAAAGCCTGATTTCACCTCGTCGAGGAGCGGTGATCGCGACCCACTCCGGGAAGAGACCGGTCCACTGCTCCCCGGCACCGGGAACCACAGCGCCGGAACGTTTGCCGGTGCAAGGGTCTTGAGGCGGGCCTGACAGAGACCTCTGCGTTGTTTCTAACTCATTGATAGTATACATGGAAGTTGGGGGTCAGAATTTGTTTTCCCCCAATCGTCGTCCTGTAACCTTTTGAGAAGACACGATTGTCTGTTCCGGCCCTGGCTCATCTGGCGGGATTCCACCCCAGGGCCCTGCTCGCGTCGCACCGGCAGCCTCTGCAGGCGGGCTGAACCGGCATCGGTCCGGCGACAGCCTCCCCTCGCCGCGCCTGCCGTACGTGACCATACGGCGTCCTCCTGAACAGTGCGGATGTGGATTAACTGACGGAATAAATTGACGAAAGGTGTCGTCATGGGCTATGTCTCGAGTGTCAAGCCCACCTCGGCAAGGAGGTACGACCAGCGCCATGACGACACAGACACCCTTACTCTTCTCCTGGTCCGACGTCGAGAGCCTTCCCGACATCGAGCGCCTGCGACGGGTCCTCGATGCCCTGCCCGACGACGCCCTCATCACCGCCCTCGAGAAGCGACGCGGCAAGGGCCGCAACGACTATCCCCTCGAAGCCATGTGGCGGGCCCTGGTGGCCGGCATCGTCTTCCAGCATCCCTCGATCGAGGCGCTGTTGAGGGAACTCAACCGCAATCCGACCTTGCTCGATGCCTGCGGCTTCCATCCGGTGCCCTTGAGGGGCAAGCGCAGGCTTCGACAGGATCCGCAGAGCAAGGTGATCCACGTCATCGCTGGCAAGGAGCGTTCGTCGATCCCCTCGAGCTACAATGTGTCACGCTTTGTCGTGTCCCTGCTCAAGGTTGAAGAGGAGGAAGGGCTGTTGTCACAGATGCTCGTCGACCTGCGGCACCGACTGATGGATCTCATACCCGACTTCGGCGTCCACCTTGGCTGCGATGGCAAGGCCATCGCGAGCCAGTCGACGGGCGTGGTCAACACGACGACGGGCAAGACGTCGGACCAGGATGCGAACTGGGGCAAGCACGAGACCTCCGGCGTGAATGCCGAGGGCAAGGTCTGGACGAAGGTCAAGAGCTGGTTCGGCTATACTCTTCATCTGATCGCCGACACCACGTACGAGATCCCCGTCGCGGCGGCGCTGACGAAGGCCTCGGCCTCGGAGGTCAAGACCCTTGAAGCGATGCTGGCGACGTTGTTCGAGGAAAGTCCGGACCTGGCGCGACGCTGCAGGGACATGAGTGCCGACCGGGGCTACGACAGCGGTTCTCTCAAGAAGGCCCTGTGGGAGACCTGGCAGGTCCGCCCGATCATCGATACCCGCCTGATGTGGCGCAACGAGAAGGCGGAGCCCGGTCATGACCCGAAGAAGCGGATCAGCCGGCCGCTCGATGCCGGGAAGGCCGATACCATGGTCTATACCGAACGTGGCGAGGTCCGCTGCATCTCTTCCGAGACCGGCAGCGAACGGGATCTGGCCTTCCAGGGCTTCGAGGCGACGAGAGGAACCCTCAAGTACCGCTGTCCGGCGGCAGCTTATGGCTTCAACTGCCAGGGTCGGAAGGTCTGTGAGGCGGCCGGTGAGTGCCACACACAAGGATACGGCCGCATCGTCCGGGTGCCTCTCGACCTCGACCGCCGGATCTTCACCCCGACACCCCGCAGTTCACTCACCTGGGCCCGCTGCTACCGGGGACGGTCCGCACTCGAGAGAATCAATGGCCGTCTTGATCAGAGCTTCGGCTTCGAGCACCACACGATCCGCGGCTTGAGCAAGATGAAAGCCCGGGTCAATCTCGCCCTCGTGGTGATGATGGCGCTGGCTCATGCCAGCGTCGAGGAGCGCCAGCCCCACCTGATGCGGAGTCTGGTGCGGACCGGCACCCTGCCCGATACCAGCTGATCCAGGCTGCCGCTGAAGCCCGGCGTTCCGCGGAGACCCGTCTGAGCGGAATGCCTCCGCTCGCCCGGATGTCACCGCCGGCCCTCAACAGCGCACACTATCTGTCGTGAAGCATCGATTCAGACACCCGAAGCGGGCTCAGGAGCGGTGCCGGGTGGTGCTGGCGCCTGATTGGCAGGATCAGCCCCGCAGGCCGAGGCGCCGAAAATCGCTACAGCGCAAGAGTCTCTGACAACTTGACAGGAGTTGGTGCCCCCCCCCCCCATGTTTCCATGAGGCAATCGTGTCGTGAGGGGGCAGATCGTCCAATGCTTGGATCGGTTGGCAAGGCGCATCGCCTTGCCCGTCTCTTGCGTGGTCCGGGAGGACGAGCAGCGTGTCTTGCCTTCGATCACGGTGCGCAACTCGGTCCGATTGCCGGCACTGAAGACGCTGCCGGTGTTGTTTCCGCTGCCGTCGCGGCGCGACTTGACGGCATCATCCTGTCGCCCGGGATTGCCGTGCGCCATGCTGATCTGCTGTGCGGCATTGATCGCCCGAGCGTCATTCTCCGGCTTGATCAGACCTCCATGTGGCGGGTCGGAACGGTGCACGGCTATTCCAGTGGGCATTCTCGAGGGATCGCGAGCGTCGAGGAAGCGGTCCAGATCGGTGCGGACGCTGTTCTGTGTTACTTCTTCACGTGCCATACCGAACCCGATCTCGAGACCCGATCGATCGAATTTGCCGCCGAGTGTGCACAGGCCGCGCGTCGCTGGGGTGTGCCGCTCATCATGGAGCCGATGGCGGCTCGTGGGGGACTTGTCGACGATCCGCTGGACGTGGACGTGATCGCGATGAACTGCCGCATGGCATCGGAGATCGGTGCCGATGCAGTCAAGACGGACTTTTCCGGCGATGCCCGGAGTTTTCGTCGCGTGGTGGAAACGGCGGGCTGCCCTGTTCTTGGTGCCGGCGGGCCTCGAATGGACAGCGACGACGACGTTCTCGATACCATCAGCGCACTTCTCGATTCCGGCGCACGCGGTATCCTGTTCGGACGCAACCTCTTCCAGTCTAAGGATCCGCTGGCGTTGATGCGGCAGGCACGCGACCTGATTCATGGCGAGGCACCGCCACGCTCGCGGGCCAGGCGCAGGCGCAAGGGTTAGTTGTTCCATCCGTTCCTTTCAAACTGACACACTGGGGAGACATACCAATGAAGAAGTCCTACGTTCACATGCCGCTTGCGGCGGGAGCCCTGGCGCTTGGACTTGCCGGTCCCGCTGCGGCGGAAGACCTGACCTTTGTCTGGCATGCCGGAACTTGCGCCGATGCCTTCGTGGAGATCTCGCAGGACTTTCCCGGCGACATCACGATCGTGCCGGCACTGGTTCCCTATGGTCCCGAATGGCACAACAAGATTGCCTCGGAATTCGCGATCCAGGGCGACGCCTTCGACTTCGCGATGTGGGACAGCCAGTCCACCGCTGAGTTCGCGGGCGGCGGCCACGCGTACTCGATCAACGAAATCTTCGACGCATCCGGCGTCCTTTCTGCGGATCTCTTCCCTCGCGCCAGCCTTGCGCGCTATGGCGAGTATCCGGACGGCTCCGGACAGTACTGGGGCCTGCCGGTGAACCAGGACGCCTATGGCTTCATGTTCCGGCGCGACCTCTTCGAGGACGCCGGTGAGATGGCGGCCTTCGCCGAGCAGTACGGGCGCGAGCTCGCTGTTCCCCAGACCTACCAGGAGGCCAGGGACGTCGCCGAGTTCTTCACGCGTCCCGACGACGGGCTCTATGGCTGGGGACAGATGGGCGGACGCGAGTACGACTTCGCGACGACCGCCTCCAACTCGTTCTTGTGGTCCTTCGGTGGCGAACTCTACAATCCCGAAACCTTCGAGGTGCAGGGCTATCTGAATTCGCCGGCCTCCGTCGACGGTGTCCAGGCTTACGTCGACATGTTCCAGTACGGTCCTCCGGGCAGCCAGAACTGGGGCTGGGACGAGGTCAATGCCGCCTACCAGCAAGGCAAGCTCGCGATGGCGATGCAGTGGTACTACTTCCACGGCTCGAACGCCGATCCCGAGGTCAACCCGCATGCGGCGGGGACCGGCTTTGCCAACCTCCCCGGCGCCATCGGCCGCGATGGCCTCTTCCGTCGCCAGTTTTCGGTCGGCGGCCAGGGCATGGGCGTCAACGGGTATTCCGGCAAGGTCGAGACCCTCATCGAGTTCATGGAATGGTACTTCCAGCCCGCGCAGCAGGAGCGTTATGCCGCGGTGTGCCAGACCGGACTGAAATCGGTGCTTGACAGCCCCGAGTGGCAGGGACTCAACAGCTACAACAAGCACTTTGCACTGGCCCTGCAGTACACCAACGATTACTGGCACCTTCCCGAGTACTCGATCCTTCTCGACATCCTCCAGGAGGAAGTCTCGAACGCGATCTCGGGAAGCAAGTCGGTCGAGGAGGCGCTCACGGACGCCGCCATGCGCCACGAGGATGTGCTCGTGCGGGCCGGCTACGAAATCCAGCGTGGTGATTCGGCGCCCGAGGTTCCGGATAGCATGATTACTCCTACGGGATCTGCTGACGTCGTTGCCTTGCCGGTTGATTGACCTTACCTGATGGTCGGGTGTGCGTGGGCCTGCGGTCCACGCACACCTCCCACGTGCCCCGGCCGACAGGCTAGGCCGCTGTTCCGCGACCCGGTCGAGCCGTGGTGGTTCGGCCTGTCGCGGCAGTTCGCCGGTTCGGGGCCCTGCGCCGAGAGGGGGCGATGCGCCACACACAGTCGAGTCTGTTGCCCGTCATCGTGGTCATCGGGGTTTACCTCGTCTTTTCCTTCGGCCCCATCCTGTGGATGATCCTGTCGTCGCTGAAGGATCGGCAGGAATTGTTCGCCTGGCCGCCGACGGTCGTCTTCGTGCCCAATCTGTCGAGCTACGAGGCCGTGTTCGCCATCGGTGATGCGGAACGCACGGCCAGCGCCATCGGGCTGGTCAATGCGCTGATCACGTCAGTGATCGTATCGGTCGGGGGAACCGCACTGGCGGTTGGCCTCGGGACCCTCTCAGGGTACGCCGCATCACGGTTTGCCTTTCCGGGACGCGACGATTTCATGTTCTTCGCGCTCTCGACGCGGATGATTCCGCCGATCGCGGTTCTCGTCTTCTACCACTACATGTTCGCCCAGCTCGGCCTTTCCGACAGTGTTCTGGGCCTCGTCCTGATCACCACCTTCATCAATCTCGGTCTCGCCACCTGGATCATGAAGGGGTTCTTTGACGGCGTTCCGCGCGAGGTCGAGAATGTTGCGCTGGTCAACGGCTACACCCGTCTCTACGCCTTCCGTAAGCTTGTATTGCCCATGGTCCGGGGCGGCATCGCCGCGACGGCCGGCTTCTGCTTCATTTTCGCCTGGAATGAATTCACGTTCTCGTCGGTGCTTGCCACGACGAAAGCGCAAACACTTCCCGTGAAGATTTCGTCGGCGATGGGCGCCACCGGCATCGAGTGGGCGCAGATCTGTGCCGCCGGTGTCGTGCTGATGCTCCCCGTCGCCATCTTCTTCTTTCTCATCCGCCGCTATCTCCTCATGGGCATGACCTTCGGCGTCCTGCGCGGTTCCAGGGCCTGACGCGGTGGCACGTCCCGCCACCGTTTCGAAAGCGCGCGGCGCTCCGCGGGCAGTATCGGACCGCCTCATATGCGGCATGTTCCTCGCCCCGACGCTTGCCATCCTTGTTCTGATGGTGGCCTACCCCTTCCTCTCCCTGCTCTACTACAGCACGCTCCGCTTTTCGGTGCTGAGGCCCCTTCAGGGTTCGCAGGATGTCGGCCTTCTGAACTACACGACGTTCCTTGCCGACGAGGCGATCTGGCAACGGTTCATCTTCACGGGCCAGTTCGTGACGGCAACGGTCGTCGTCCAGTTCCTTGTCGGGCTGACTGTCGCATACGCCTTCTCGAGGGATTTTCGTGGGCGCGAGATTCTGTTCACCCTGGCGCTGCTGCCGATGATGCTCTGTCCCATCGTGGTGGGCTTCCTGTGGCGCTACATGTTCAACTCCGAGTGGGGCATCGTGAATTACCTTGTCACGCAACTCGGCTTCGCCAAAATCGACTGGCTCGGAATCGCGGACAACGCGCTGCTCGCGGTTGTCATCGCTGACGCCTGGATGTGGACACCCTTCGTGATTCTGTTGGCCACGGCGGCCTTTCGCGGCGTGCCCAAGGACATCCGCGAGGCAGCCGATGTCGATGGCGCATCGCCGGCCTACCAGTTCTTTCGGGTCACACTGCCGCTGTCGATGCCGATCCTGCTCATCGCATTCCTGCTGCGTCTCATCGACGCCTTCAAGCAGAGCGATCTCTTCCTCGCCATGACCGGTGGCGGTCCGGGCTCGGAGACGGAGACCGTGTCGTTTCGTCTCTCCAAGATTGCCTTCGGCTACTTCTACACTGGCGATGCGTCGGCGCTTGCCGTGATCCTGCTGGTCATCATCATCGGCCTGTCGCTGATCCTCGTTCGCCATCTCAATCGCCTGAAGGAACAGCAGTAACATGGCGCGGGTGAGTCTCGACTCCCTGACGGTGCGCTTTGGCGACGTGCTGGCCGTCGACTCGGTCTCGCTCGAGATCGACGACGGAGCATTCGTCGTCTTCCTGGGACCCTCGGGATGCGGCAAGACCACGACCTTGCGTTGTATTGCCGGCCTGGAGGCCGCAACCTCAGGCCTCATCCTGTTCGACCAGGAGCCCGTCGGCCACCTGGCCGCGCGGGCCCGCAACGTCGCCATGGTCTTCCAGCTTGTCTCACTCTATCCCCACCTGACGGTGCGCGAGAACATCGCCTTTCCCCTGCGGGCGCGTCGTGAGCGTCGGGCCGAAATCGCACGCAAGGTCAAGCGTATCGCCGACACGTTCGACCTGGCAGATGTCCTGGAGCGGCGGCCAGGGACTCTGCCTCCCGGCACCTGGCAGAAGGCCGCTCTTGCCCGCGCGGTGGTCCGGGAACCGCGGGTGTTGCTTCTCGACGAGCCGCTTGCGGCCATCGATGAGCAGTTTCGCGAAGAAATGCGCTGGGAGTTGCGGCATATCCAGAGGGAGCTGGGGACGACGACGATCCACGTGACCCACGATCAAAGGGAAGCGATGTCGCTTGCCGATCAGGTGGTCCTGATGCGTGACGGGCGCATTGTCCAGGCGGGTCCGCCCGGGGCGCTCTACGATGATCCCAACGATCTGTTCGCCGCTCACTTCATCGGCTCGCCCAGCATCAATCTGGTCGAGGGGGCCATCGGCGGTGACGGTCTCACCGTCGGCGGTCAACCCCTTGGCGCACCTGCAGAGGTGCTTTCACGTCTGGCGAAGGCGACCACTGCGGGCGAGATCATCGTTGGCATCCGGCCTCAGAATGTCACGTTGACCACGGAGCGTGCCGGTTCGGTGATCGAGGCCGATGTTGTCGATGTTGCCAGTTCGGGACGCGATCGGCATGTCGAGTTCCGGCTCGCGGAAGCGGTATGCCGGGGTGTCGCACCGAGCGCAGGTGAGATTGGCGCCAGGGCCCGGTTCCGCCTCGATCCCGATCGATTGTTGTTCTTTTCCAGGGACGGCCAGCGCATTAGGCTCGGAGCATGACCGTCCTGCAGGCTCTCGGGCTGATGAAGTCCTTCGGCCCCATCCGTGCCCTCGACGGCCTCGATCTGAGGGTTCGGGAAGGCGAGGTGCTGGCGTTGCTCGGTCCCACTGGCGCCGGGAAGACGACGACGCTACGGACCATCGCCGGGCTCGAGGTGCCGGATGCGGGCAAGATCATCCTCGATGAAGAGGACGTGACGTCACTCAGTCCCCGCGAGCGCGACGTCGCGGTCGTGTTCGAACGATTCAACCTGCTCTCCACGATGTCGGTGCGCGACAACATCGCCTTCCCCCTGCGGTCACCGGTGTATCGTCAGGACGAGGACGAGATTACGCGCCGCGTTGCCACCGCAGCCGCCGATCTTCGCATCGACCATCTGCTTGATCGCGACACCGATCAGCTCTCCGGTGGCGAACGCCAGCGCGTCGCCATTGCCCGGGCTCTCGTCCGGCGTCCGCGCGTCTTCCTGCTCGACGAGCCGCTGAGTGCGCTGGACCTCAAGCTTCGCGAGTCGCTCCAGAGCGAACTCAAGCACGTGCACGAGTCCTACGGCGCCACGGTCGTTTACGCGTCTCACGATTTTCCAAGCGCCACGATGCTTGCCGACCGCATAGCCCTGATCGAACAGGGCCGAATCGTTCAGGTCGATTCTCTCTCCAGGCTGATCGCCGATCCCCGCGCCGCCGCGGTGGGCAGGCTCATAGGCAGCCCTGCCATGGCGCAGTTCAGGGGATCCATCGAGGAAGGCCGGCTCTGTCTCGATGATATCGGGGTTGCCCTGTCCTGCGAACTCCTCGGCCTCGGGACGCACCCGCGAGGCGGCGTCATCCTGGGGGTGTGGCCGGAAGACATCGCGCTCGGCGATGGTGAGGGCGCCGGGTTTGTGCCCGCCCGGGTCTGGGCCACCGATTTCAGGGGTGCCGACAGGGTGATCGAGATCCATTGCGGCCCACATCGTTTTCGCAAGGCTGTTCCCCGATCCATGACGGTACGCCAGGGTGACCCGATTGCCTTCTCGCTCAGGCCGGAGCGCTGTTTCGTCTATGATGCGAAGACCGGACGCCGCCAGGAGGCACGCCCGTGACGAGACGCATGATCAACAGGCTCTACCTGGTCGTGAACGGGCTCATTCTCGGCGGGTTCGCGGCCCTGTGCCAGCCGTTCTCGTTGTGGCTCTACAGTGCGGGTTTCCCGGTGCTCGTGACAGGCGTCGTGCTGCATGTCGTTCTCGACCATGTGCCTCTCAAGGACGTCGCAGCCGGAGATTGAGGCGAACGTGGCAAGCTGGAGGAAAGCATGAAGGGCAAGAAGATCATCAATGCGCCTCAAAGGCTCGTGCCCGAGATCATGGAGGGTCTCGTGCTGGCCTCGCATGGCCGTCTCAGTCCGGTCCAGGGTGCGACGGCCCTGATGAGAAGCGACATGCCGGACGACAAGGTAGCCCTGCTCATTGGCGGCGGTTCGGGACATGAGCCTCTGTACACCGCCTTCGTCGGAGACGGGCTCGCCGATGTCTCGGTGCTGGGCAACATCTTCGCCGCGCCGACGCCCGACAACATCCTGGAGGCGACGAGAGCCGTGCACCGCGGCCGTGGAGTGCTCTACGTCTACGGCAACTATGCAGGCGACAACATGAACTTCGACATCGCCGCGGAACTGGCCGAGGCCGAGGGAATCCGGACGCGTACCGTGCGAGTCATGGACGATGTCGCGGTGGCGCGACATGAAGACCGCCGCGGTATTGCGGGAGCCTTCTACCAGGTCAAGGTCGCCGGATCGGCGTGCCGCGAAGCCCGCAGCCTCGAAGAGGCCGCCGCCATCGTCGAGCACGCGCGGGACAACCTCCGCACGATCGGTGTTGCCGTTCGCGCCGGATCGCTTCCGGAAACCGGAAAGCTCACTTTCGAACTTGCCGATGATGAAATCGAGATCGGCATGGGCGCACATGGCGAGCCAGGGGTTGAGCGGCGTACGCTGCCGCCAGCCGATGATCTCGCTCGTGACATGACGCGGCTGGTGGTCGAGGACCTTCCGTTCCGCAGGGGCGACGAGGTGTCGTTGCTTCTCAACAACCTTGGTGCCAGCACCGTGATGGAACTGATGATTGTCAACCGGACCGTGCGTGCGATGCTCGATCATGCGGGCATTGCCGTGCGCCGCACTGACAGCGGCCCCTATCTGACCTGTCAGGAAATGGCGGGTTTCTCGATAACCCTGCTACGGCTCGATGATCAGCTGGCGCGTCATCTCGAGACGCCTTGCCGTTCGCTCGGCTTCACGCAGGGTGTCGAGACATGAGCACGCTCGATGATGCGAAGGTGCGCCTGCAGGCAGGCTGTGCAGCCATCGTTGCGGCCGAGGAACGGCTGACCGATGCTGACCGGGCGATTGGCGACGGCGATCATGGTGTGGGCATGGCCCGCGGCTTTCAAGCCGCCATGGAGGCCCTCGACACCAAGCCCGCCCAGAGTGTTGCAGACCTCTTCCGGCATGTCGGCATGGCCGTCCTGTCGTCCGCTGGCGGCGCCTCCGGCGCCATCTTCGGCACCTTTTTCATCAGCGCTTCCGGCTCCCTGAAGGACGACCGGATCCGCAACGATGCGTTTGTTGCGGCGCTTGAGAACGCACTGGCGTCGATCAAGTCCCGTGGTGGCGCCAGCGAGGGCGACAAGACAGTGATCGATGCCCTTGTGCCTGCCATCGAGCAGGCCAGGAGTGCCGGTGGCGACCTTCAACGAACGCTCGACGCTGCAGCAAGGGGCGCACGTCAGGGTGTCGAGGCAACGCGAGCCATGCGAGGCGCAGCCGGAAAGTCCCGCGCGCTCGGGGACCGTGCCATCGGCCACGTCGATCCGGGCGCTCTTTCCCTCATGGTGTTTCTCGATGCATTCGCCCGTCCCGCAACCTGCCAGTGAGACAGGGTAGGCCGGGTTGTGCAACAGCGTCTCGCTCAGCCGGAGCAGGACAGATCGAAAGACGATTCCTGTGTTGCGGCGGGGACTTCGTCCACGGGCTTGCGAAGCGCGATCGTGCAAGCGTAAAGCGGACCGAATTCAGCGCCGAGCGGGCACTGGCCGACGAATTGTCCGGTCTGGACGAGGCTCAATGCTGATGCAATGCCGGCGAACGGTACCCTCAGCGAGGTGATTGGTGATGACCGGGCAGTCGGGGAGACTGTGAGTCAGGCAGAGTCGGCACGTTGCCTCGACGTCACGACGGGGCAGGCAAACCGGTGGGAGTGAGGTGCAGACCCTGATACGGTCGCCACCGGCAGGTGTCTTCAACGCGCCGGCCCGGGCATGGATCCGGTGGGATCGGAAGCCCGGATCCGCTCCGGCGGGTCGGGCAGGTGTTGTGTCCAGGACGCAATCTCCCGAAAGAGGGACGGCGTAAAGCCCTATGGATCGCTCAGTTGAGGATGCCAGCATCCCGTGTTCCGTCACCCGGGCTTTGGCACTAGACTGGACCGGTGCTGTGTGGATGGGTTCGATGCCGAAGATGACCTTCATTGTGCAAAGTGGGGAGCGTGTCGAGATCGATGCGCCCGAGGGGCTTTCCCTGCTCGAGATCGCAAGGCAGCACGATATCGACATCGAGGGCGCCTGCGAGGGATCACTGGCCTGTTCCACGTGCCATGTCATCGTCGATGCCGAGGATTTCGAGCGCCTCGAGGATCCCAGCGAGGACGAGGAGGACATGCTCGACCTTGCCTTCGGCCTCACCCGTACCTCCCGCCTGGGATGCCAGATCCTGCTGACCGAGGAACTCGACGGATTGACGGTGACGTTGCCCCATGAAACCCGCAACATGCTCTTCGAGTGACATGCCGGCCATGACTCCGGGTGGCCGCGTCGTTGTGGCCATGTCCGGAGGAGTCGACAGTTCCGTCGTCGCCGCCCTCCTCAAGGACGAGGGTTTTGAGACCATCGGCGTGACGCTGCAACTCTACGATCAGGGCCGGACGGTCTCGCGTCCTGGCGCCTGCTGTGCCGGGGCCGACATCCGGGATGCCCGCCGCGTCGCGGCGATGCTCGACATCCCGCACTATGTCCTCGACTACGGCGCCCGGTTCCGGACAACCGTGATGGAGGCGTTCGCCGACAGCTACCTTGCCGGTGAAACGCCGGTCCCGTGCGTGCTCTGCAACCAGGGTGTCAAGTTCTCCGATCTGCTGGAGACGGCGCGGGAACTCGGCGGAGACTGCCTGGCGACCGGACACTATGTGCGGCGCGTCGAGGGACACGACGGACCGGAACTCCACTGCGGCACCGAGACCGGCCGCGACCAGAGCTACTTTCTCTTCCGGACAACAAGGGACCAGTTGCAGGACCTGCGGTTTCCCCTCGGTGGCATGACCAAGGACGAGGTACGGGCCCAGGCCAGGCGGTTCGGTCTTGCGGTGTCTGCCAAGCCGGACAGCCAGGACATCTGCTTTGTGCCGCAGGGACGCTACACCGATGTTGTCGAGCGCCTGCGCCCCGGCGCCATGGAGGCGGGCACCATTGTCGATCTTTCAGGTCGCGTTCTGGGTCGCCATGAGGGAATCGCCCACTACACTGTCGGACAGAGACGACGGCTCGGCATCGCATCTAGAGAACCGCTTTTTGTCGTTCGCCTGGACCCGGAACGCCGCCAGGTGGTTGTCGGTCCCCGCGAGGCCCTGGCATTGACGGCTCTCACCATGCGTGACGTCAACTGGCTCGGCCAGGGAACGTTCTCGGACGATGGTGTGGCGTGCGACGTCCAGTTGCGCTCGCGCCAGGAGCGCCTGCCGGCGCGCGTACTGCCCCTTGCAGACAACCGCGCCAGGGTCGAACTCGCCCGACCCGCCGAGGCCATCGCCCCGGGCCAGGCCTGCGTCATGTACGACGGCAGTCGCGTTCTCGGCGGCGGCTGGATCGAGCGACAGGACGCCATGACCGAGCATGGGAGCGTCTGACGGGTGGAGGTCAACCCCCACATCCGGCCACTGGCCGGTCACATCGGCGCGGAAGTCGCCGGAATTGATCTCAAGCGCCTTGATGATCCGATGGTCGCCGTCCTGCGCGAGGCATGGCTCGAACACAAGGTCCTGTTCTTTCGGCGCCAGGGGTTGTCGGCCGATGAACTGGTGCGTGCGGCGTCGTGCTTTGGCGAGGTCGACCCGCCGCACTCCGGGCTCGAGCGCCACCCGGACAATGCCGCCGTGATGATCGCTGCGAGCCGCGGCGGCCATGGCGGCGGCAAGTACAATGCCATCTGGCACAGCGATGTGACATTCGACGAGACGCCGCCGGCGGCCTCGATGCTGCAGGCAGAAGTCCTGCCTCCTGTCGGTGGCGACACGCTCTTTGCGTCGATGGAGGCGGCCTTCGGCGCCCTGTCAGCGCGCCTGAAGACGGCCATCGAGGGCCTGGAGGCATTCCATGACGGTCTTCCCAATTTCACGCCCTACCTTCTCGATCCCGGCACACCGGACGGGATCCGGCGTCTGGACAATCTCAGGCGCGAGCACACCGGATGCGTTCACCCGGTGGTGGTGCGCCATCCCGAGACAGGTCGCCGGGTGCTCTTCGTCAACCGTGCCTTCACCCAGCGGATCCTCGGATTGCCGGACATCGAGGGCCGCGGATTGCTGAACCTCCTGATCGAGCATTGCGAACAGGAGACCTTCCAGATGCGGTGGTCCTGGTCTGGAGGCGATGTGGCACTCTGGGACAATCGCTGCACCATGCACCACGCCGCCTTCGACTATGGCCGCCACAACCGGATCATGCACCGTGTGACGCTGAAGGGGTCACGCCCCCTCGCTGCCTGACGCCGCCCGGCCCGGGCCGGGCGGCAGCGCATCGCCGCTGGCGGCCAGGGTGCCCCCGGCATCGTGCTGTTCGTCTCCCGTCAACGCCGGACAGAAGACGGACAAGAGGTGGAGGTCGCTCGAGGCATGCATGCTGTGGCGGTCCTCGGGGCCGACGCAGTACATCATTCCCGGCTCCATTCTCCAGGACTCTCCGGAGCCAAGGTCCGTCACCTCGCCCGTGCCTTCGAGAACATAGTTCGCCTCCCGGTGGTGCCTGTACCACAGGACGTTGCGGTTGCCGGCCGCAAGGCGGACGTCACTGAGCGAGAACCCGACGCGATCGTCGCGCAGCAGCATGCGCACCGTCGTGGCGCTGCCGCCGGCCACGGCAAGCCGGCGTCCCTGGCGAACGAGATCGTCGACGGTCCTCACGAACATGCACTCCCTGCCTTCGGGGACCGGGCCGGTCGGCGGGTAGGCGCCGTCGCTGTCGTGTGCCTCGTCTCCGGCAAGGGGCGGATTGAAGACGCTGACGAGATGCAGGTCGTCGTCGGGGTCGACGAGGTGCCGGTCGGTCGGCCCGACCGTGTAGAGGGTGCCTGGAGCCAGCGCCCAGCTGCGGTCCCGATCAAGGTCGCGCACCGTGCCCGTGCCGGCGACAATGTAGTTTGCTTCCCAATGGTGTCGGTACCACAGGACGCTGGACATGCCTTGTGCGAGCCGCACATCCGTCATCGTGAAGCCCATGCCGTCGGGGATGGTGAGAAAGCGTGTCGAGCGGGCCCTGCCTTCACACAGGACCCTCTCGGCGCCGGCACGGCGCCGCTCGTCGAGGGTGCGAACGAACATGTCAGCCTCCGCTGGGGGGATCGGAACCGTCTGGCAGGGCGGTGCTGCCGGTGATGCGTCTGGCGAGGTACTGGCAGAACTCGAAGTTGGGACGTTCGAGATAACTCAGGTGTCCCGGGCGTGCCAGGCCGGCCCTGGTGCCGTTGAAGACGGCTTCGGTCCCCACCCGGTCCTCCTCGTTGACGGCATCGAGGATTCTCTTGGCCTCGGCGACGTGTTCGGATCCTGCCGGATCGTTGATGAAATCAGGCGCCATGCCGCCGCCGTAGAGAATCCTCACCCTGTTCGCACTTTCCGGCTGCAGGGACAGGTACCAGAAGTACCCCGGAGTCAGGGTGATCATGTGGCTGGGATAGATGGTGATCAGTGCGGTCGTGCGACGCCACTGGCCTTCCAGGTACGTGCAGTCGGGATGGGCATTGGCAAGGGGAAAATCGGACTCCTTGGTGATCCAGTGATAGTTGAACACCGCATTTCCGGTCGGCATGTCCATCTCCTCGACCTTCGACTGGTTGCCGATCGTCCCGCGATGGAGCTGGAAGAGGTGATAGCTCTCCATGAAGTTCTCGGCCAGGATCTTCCAGTTCGTCTCCCAGACATGCTCTTCCCGGAAGGTCTCGGTGTAGTCGGCGAAGCGGTAGCGGTCGGTGACGATCTCCCCCACCGTCCGGAACAGGTCCTTCGGGGGCGCAATGTCGGGATCCAGCGTGACGTAGATCCAGCCATCCCAGAGTTCGCAGCGCACACCGGGGAGGCAATAGTCACGCCTGTCGAAGGCCGGGCTCCGGTCCATCCACGGGGCATGGCGCAGGCGGCCGTCAAGGCCGTAGGACCAGGCATGGTAGGGGCAGGTGATGACCTTGCGGTTGCCGCGTCCGGAAAGCAGCAGGCTCATCCGGTGCCGGCAGACGTTGGAGAAGGCCCTGACACCGCCCGCGTCGTCGCGCACGATGAAGATCGGCTCGTCGACGAGTCTGAAGGCGAGATAGTCGCCCCTGTCGGGAATGGCGTCGGCGCGGCCTGCACAGATCCATTCCCTGGAAAAGACCCGCTCCTTTTCCAGGGCCAGGAACGCCTCGCTGGAATAGATGCCGGCAGGCGCCGCCTTCGCCTCGACGAAGGGACGTTCCGCGTTGGCCTTCAGTTCGCCAAGGAGTGTCTCGATTGCCGCCATCCGATGAGAAACAGTCCCGCTGCCAGCCGGCATCATGGCCAAGTCAGCGCAACCGGACAACCATGCCAGCTCGAGCCACAGGACGTCCCCGATCATGCGTGACGCACTCGCGCAAGCTCGCAGGCAACACCTGCTGCACCGTCGTGCCTGCCTGATACCCGCCAAGCCTGTTCAGGCGATCACGCTGCCCCGCCTGGCGGGGGAGTGCTCCCGCATGCTCGAACCTCGCCATGATCCCGCACCCGGGGCACAGGATCGACCCCGGAGCTCCCGCTCATCACGCAATCCAGCATGCCCAAGAGGTGCAGAGCGGGCCGATCAATCCACAAGAGTCGGAACGGATTCGTCTTGATGGGTCGGTCTTGACCTTCATGAGGCGCAGCCACTACCTTTCCACTTGTACAGGTTCCACTTGTACAGGGCGTGCTGGCCCTCGAACGGGCTCTGCGCCAGGCAAAGAGGAGAGACCCATGCGTCAGGATTCGAACAGGAAAACCGCGCGGACAGCATGGCGCTGCGTCCTTGCAGGCGTCATGCTGGCAGGAGGCGCCACGCTGCCCACATTCGCCGGGAGCGATGATTCGGCGTCACTCGAGGTGTCCTTTTCCCAGACGACGTATTCGGCGAACGAGGGTTCCGCTGTGACATTCGTCGTGCGCAAGAACGGTGACGGCGAGGCATCCGTCGACTACGAGACCTTCGACACAGGTGTCGACAATCGGGCCACGGCCGGGACGGATTATACGGCTGCGTCCGGAAACCTGTATTTCCTTCCCGACGATACCCAACTCACCATCTCCGTCCAGACGAGCACCGATAGCGAGTTGGACGAGAATTCCGAAACGTTCGGGGTCAGACTCTCCGACGCATCGGGCGGCGATGGGCAAGCTGCGGCGACGATCGTGTATCCGGCTTCGGCCGTCGGCGTGATCTTGAACTGCGACGCCTCGTGTTGAGTCTGTTCGCGCCGGGCTTCGCGCCCGAGGGGCTTCAACATTCCCGCGCAAGGCCGAGGTGAGATGAGACCCTGCTGCGTGGATGGTTGGAGATCCCCGACCATGCGGGTGCCGCGCATTCGCGGTTCCTGATCGAACGGATCCCCGGGGCCGCTCCCTCCTGATCCAGTGCGACGACATCGAATTGCTGTGCTCGATGGTGGTGAAGAGGGCGGACGCCGGTGACACCCGCACAGGAGAAGTCCTGGCCGCGCGGGCCAGGAACGAGCAGGCAGATGCCTGACGAACCTGCACTCCATGTAGTTTCTGGTCGGGAACCCCGACCCGCGCGCCGCCATGTATTCCCGCTTGCCGAGGACGGCGCACCGTCCGTCTTCGTCACGGAACTGGTCGGCGAAGGTTATGTTGCGAGCGCGTTCGGCTGCCCGCCATGCAGGGAGCAGCGGCTAGCCTGCATGCGTCACCAACGCGAGTGAGGGCCCCGTTCTCGGACTTGGGCGCGGACAAACGTCACCTTGAATGCGTGACCGGGCGATCCTGCTGCTTCTGACGCGGCTTGCCCTGTGCCTCGCCGACATCGACTGGGACAGGGCCTGGATCCGTGTCTCGGGCACGTCGCGTCGGGAAGCAGTCCTGCCGTGGCCGCAGGATGCCGACGATGCGCTCGATGCCCATTTGCACCACTCGCGGGTGGCTTCCGCCAGACAGCACATCAGTCATTTCCGCAGGATTGCTCCTGGCGCCGGGTCGGTTCGTCGAGGAGGTCGTAACGGTTGGTTGACGGACACCTGTCGGTGATCGAGGGCTCCTGCAAGATACAGGCTCTTGCCGGTCATGACCGTGTGCGAGACGAGCGTGTCGCGGCGCCTCGAGCTTGCGCGCGCCGGTGCAGGGACCGGCGGGCAGTCAGTCCCAGACCCAGACGTCAAGACCGTTGTCGAGTTCGCCCTCGGGCTCGCTCATGATGCGTGATGCGCCAATGCGGTGCCCGTAACCCAGAACCTCGCCGTGCTTGGCGTAGCCCAGAAGCCGGCGAATGGTCTTGTCGTAGCGCGCCGCGACCTTCGGCGGCACGGCAAGGTACTGGTTCACCTCCTGTCGCAGCCAGCCCAGTGCATAGGTGTTGATGAGGCCCATGCGCGGTCCGTTTGACCGGTTGGCTCCTCCGCCATGCCACAGGGACCCCATGTAGAAGAGGGCCGAACCCCTGGGCATCGACGCCTGCACGACACGCGAGAGGGCAGGGTCGCCGTCCTCGGCGATGAGGTGGCTTCCCAGGGCAACACGGGTCGCGCCGTTTTCCCCGGTGAAATCGTTGATGGCCCACATCACGCCGATCTGGAATTCCATGCCCGGAATGCGGATCGGGTAGATCGTGTCGTCACGGTGGAGAACCTGGTCGCTCTCACCGGGAAGGATCTCGATCCCCGTGGTGCTGCCGATCCGGTAGGAAAGACAATGCGGACGCAGGATGGCATCAGCCACGTCCAGCACCAGTGGATGGCCGACCATGCTGGCCGCGGCAGGGGCGTAGCCCAGCACACTCGAGATGCGCAAGGTGCGATAGCCGTTGAAATCGTTTTCCTGCTGGCGCCCGCGCTGGTCGAATTCGAGTCGCATTTCGGCCGCGCAACGGTCCACGGCATCGCCGTCGAGAAGGCCGGTCACGACCGCCGCGCCGGCGGAGCGCAGGGCGGTCACAACGGCAGATGCGGACGCCGCCGCGTCAAGGACTGGAAGCTCCATTGCCGTCCTGAATCCTCCGATATTGCGCATGATAGGGCAGGTGGAAGCTGCCAGACCAGCAGGATGTGTCATGCTGCCGCCACCTGTGCCATGATCCGAGGCCATGAGTACGCGCCCAGTCTGTGTCATTGTCGGAGCCGGTGAGGGCCTTGGCCGCTCGCTTGCGGCGCGATTCGCTGGTGGTGGCTTTGACATCGCCCTGGTGTCGCGCACCCGCTCGGGCAGCGAGGCTGCCCTGGAGCATGCCCGGGCCGCCAACGGCGCTGTCGACGTGCGGTTCATTGCCGCTGACGTTACCCGTCCGGAATCCGTGGAGGAGGCCATGGCCGAGGTGGCGGACCGGATGGGCGCCATCGAGGTCCTCATCTACAATGCCCGGGGTGACTTCATCCGTTGCGAGCCCCTGGACATGACCTGTGCCCAGCTCGAGGAGGTGTTCCAGGTGGAGGTGACGGGCGCCTTTGCCGCGGCCCGCTCGGTGTTGCCCGCCATGCGCGTGAGGGGAAGGGGCACCATCATGTTTTCCAGCGCCACCGCGGCCTTTCGCGGTTCCGCCACCTATCCCCTCTATGCCATCGGCAAGTTCGGCCTGAGGGCACTGGCGCAGAGTCTGGCGAAGGCTTATGCCCGCGATGGTGTGCATGTCGCTCACATGAGACTCGACTGTGACCTCGACGTGCCGGTCATGCGGCGGCTTCACGATGATCCGTCATCCCTGGCCGATCCCGATGGCGTGGCCGAGACCTACTGGTGGGTGCATCTCCAGCCGCGCTCGGCGTGGAGCAACGAAGTGGAGCTCAGACCCTTCAGCGAGACGTGGACCATCTGAACCGGGAGACAAGGGACATGAACACCGGACAATGCCTGTGCGGCGGTGTCATCTGGGAACTCGCGGCGGTGCCGTTCCAGGCATTCAACTGCCACTGCAAGTTGTGCCGCAAGGCCCATGGCACGGCCTTTGGAACCTACTGGTTCGTGCGCCCGAACGAGATTCGTCTGACAGGCGGCGAGAACCTCGCGGTCGACTACCGTTCGTCCTCCCTGCTTGTCCGGCGGTTTTGCGGCGTGTGCGGTTCGGTGGTTCCCTATGGTGGCGACGCCGTTGACATTGCTGTTGCGCCGGGTGGCTGTCATGACGACGGCAAGCCCTCGGACTGCAATGTCTTCGTGCCCCATGGTGCGCCCTGGCACCAGGTCACGGGAGATCTGCCCTGCCATGACGACTACCCGCCGGAGACCGGCTATCCACGGGTCGAGGAGGATCCGGTGCCGCCACCGCCACCGGGAGTCGTACGCGGTCGCTGCATGTGCGGCTCCGTTGCCTTCCACACCACCGGTCCCTACATGTCGGCCTGGAGCTGCCATTGCAGCCGCTGTCGGCGGGGTCGTGCTGCGGCCCATTCCT
Organism: Alphaproteobacteria bacterium; assembly: GCA_965213815.1. Taxonomy (GTDB): domain Bacteria; phylum Pseudomonadota; class Alphaproteobacteria; order SP197; family SP197; genus SP197. The sequence goes on from OZ243917.1 coordinate 970,048, forward strand.
CGGACGCCCTGATCGATCTCCGGCACCTGGAGTTCACGCAAGGCGAGGACCACCTGAAGAGCTTTCGCGTACCGGGTGCCCGGCACTACACGCAGGTCTTCTGTGATCTGTGCGGATCGAAGATGCCGCATGTCGATCCGGAGCGCGGGACCGCGATCGTGCCCCTTGGCATTCTCGAGGATGACCCCGGTGTGAGACCCGGCGCCCATGTCCATGTCGCCACCATGGCCAGGTGGCACGAGATCACCGACGATCTGGAGCAGTTTGCCGGGGAGCCTTCGTGACCGGGGTTCAGGGGCGTGCGGTGGGAGTCAGACGCTTGTAGTGCAGGTGCTGGTAGATCGAGACCTCGATCGACATGACGCCCTCGAGGGGCCGGATATCGTTGTCGATGATGGCCAGAAGTTCCGCCTCGTCACGGCAGGCGATCTCCGAGAAAAGATCGAAACGTCCGGCACAGATGGCGACATAGGTGACATGGGAGAGGCCTGACAGGCCGTCGGCGACGTCGCGCGCCGGAACGCCACCGCCGACACGCACGGCGACCCAGGCGACGGTGCCGTAGCCCAGACTCATCGGGTTGACGATGGCCATGACGCTGACGACACCATCGGCTGCCATGTCGTTGAACCTGTTGCGGACCTGGGATTCCGAGATGCCGAGCCTGTCGGCGACCGTCTGCAGCGGCATGCGCCCGTTTTCCGAGAGCGCCTTGATGATGTCGCGGTCCGTTGTGGCAAGGGTGCGGGCCACCACGCCTGCATCCTGCAGGGACTTGCGCCGCGCCGCGCCGAAGTTCGCCAGCTGATAGTGGAGCGACAGGTAGGGGAAACTCTCGATGGTCCGGACTCCGCCGATTCCGCCGATCCGGTTTTCGATCACATCCTGCAGTTGGCGGCGGTCGCGACAGATGACCTCGGCGAAGAGGCCGTAGCGGCCCGTGGCGACCACGACATAGTCGATGGCGGAAACGGAGAGCAGTGTCCTGGCCGTCTGCGAGGCCGGGCAGGCAGGCTCGAGGACAAGACCGAGGAGGGCGGAACTGTGGTAGCCAAGGGCGCGCGGGTCGGTCACGGCGGCTATCTGGATGACTTCGGACTCCAGCAGGTGCCTGACCCGGCTGCGCACGGTCTTTTCGGCAAGGCCCGTGGCCCTGGCGATTCGCGCGAAGGAGCGGCGGCCATCCTCCTGCAGGTGTTCAACGATGGCGCGATCGACAGGATCGAGAGCCGGAGCCTCTCTGAGAAATGCGCCCGTCCCCACGGTTGCTCTCCTAGGAATCGACAAGTTTCAGAGCACGCGAGAACGCCTCGCTCGTGGAGTCTGCCAGGCGATCGAGTTCGCCAAAGTGGTTTTCGCCGGGAATATCGTAACGCTCCATGGAGCGCCCGGGCGTGCGGAACCTGTCGCAGTAGGCATCCGACTGGCGGAGGAATTCCGGGGTCTCGTCGCCCCCGGCCATGACGAGCTGGGGCGCGTTGGTGTGCATCTCCATGAACAGGGGACTCTCGCGCCGCGCCTCGGCGACATCCATGCGCGGTCCGGCGTTGATCGACGTGTGCACCAGGGGTTCGAGTTCGAAGATTCCCGAGATCGGCAGGGCAGCCCGGACAAGGTCGCCTGGCAGGGCGGGATCGAAAGCCGGCCAGTTCGTCGCCGTCATCATCGCCGTCAGGTGGCCGCCCGCCGAATGACCCATGACCGACAGACGCTGGCGATCGAACCCGAGATCGGCTGCGTTGTGCCACAGCCAGGCCAGGCATCGCCGCACCTGGGGCGCAATGTCGCCGATGCGGCATGCCGGTGTGAGGGTGTAGTTGATCACCGCGACCGAGACTCCGGCATTCATGAACGGCTCGGCGACAAAGCCGTACATCTCCTTGTCGCCACGCTGCCAGTAACCTCCGTGGATGTAGACGAGGAGCGGACCGGCCGTGGTGCCGCGGAAGAGATCGAGTGTCTCGCGTTCCCCGCGTCCGTAGGCGAGTCCGGCCGTCACATCCCGTGACTCGCGGAGTGTGGCGCTGCGCTTCAGCCAGCGCGCCACCACGGCATCGAAATCGGCCTCCTTGCTGCGCAACTCGTACTGGTACTCCAGTTCGTCGGCATTCATGCCGCGGAAGAGATCCATCGTCATCGCCCTGCCAAGGTTGAAGAGGGGACCGTATGACGAAAAAAGACTTTGACGCAAGGTGATTCGCCGAATTACGGTTGTCTTGATACGAATTACTGTGAAATGGGGAAATCGATGCAGGTCGGCCTCTTGCAGGAAGCGGAAATGATGGAGGGTGTCGACGTCGCCCAGCGATACTGGGAGATGATCGAGGAGGTGGCCCTTGCCGACAGGCTCGGGTTTTCCTGCTGGGGCACGTCCGAGCAGCACTTCAGCCCGCCCCGCTTTGCCGTGGCCGCGCCCGAGGTGCTCTATGCCGCGGTGGCCCAGCACACCGAGACCATCCGGCTGCGTGTCATGTGCGCGGTGCTTTTGGCGTGGAACCACCCGATCCTGGTGGCCGAAAGGCTGGCGACTCTCGACATCGTCTCGAAGGGGCGGGCGGAACTGGCGACGGCGCGGTCGAACAATGTCCATACCCTCGAGGCCTTCGGTGTCGATCCCGCCACAACCCGCGAGCAGTGGGCGGATTCCATCGAGGTCATCGTCAAGGCGTTCTGCGACGACGTGCTGGAGCACGATGGCCCTGTGTGGACGATCCCGCCGCGGGAGATCGTGCCCAAGCCGGTGCAGAAACCGCATCCTCCTCTGTCAGTCGCGGCCTCGAGCGTGCAGTCCCACGTGAATGCCGGCGAGCGCGGCATCGGCGCCCTTTGTTTCGAGAGCTACTTCGGATTCTCCTACCTCCAGGACTGTATCGACGGATATCGCACCGGACTTGCGAAGGGCACCGGAATGGCGCCACGCCGTACGGAGCACATGGGCCTCTACGTCGCCACCGCCTTTTGCGCCGAGACGCGCGAGGAAGCCTGCCGCATTGCCCACGATGTCGCCATGGGCTACTACCAGTTCCTCGTCGACATCTACGTGCCCCTCGGCAGGCAGCAGTCCTACGAGTATCTTGACGACAAGCTGAAGCTGCTTGTCGATCACCGGGACGACTTCGACTACCTCCTCACCGAGACCCCGTCGATCATGATCGGCACGCCCGATGACTTCGTGCGGCGCATCGAGCGGCTCGAAGCCATGGGCATCGACGAGATTCTCATGAGAATCGATGGTGTCGCCCACGAGGACATCATGCGCAGTTTCCGGTTGATCGGCGAAGAGGTCATCCCGCGGGTCTCGAGTCACGTCCAGACGGGTCCAGCGCGTCTCCCGTAACGATCATTGCCTTCCGAAAACGTCTGTCACACCCGCGGCACGTTTCGGGAATTCCTGCCCCTCCAGGCCCCGGCGGCTGCAGTGAAGCTTGAAGCCCGGCTCGGATGCAGGGCACCATGGGTGGCTCAGGCCGGCTGGCTTCTTGTGAACTGGCCGATCAGCATCAGCCCGGGAGGAGAGGATGACACTCGTAGGGACCATCGACCGCATCGCGCAGGGCAAGGCGACCCGGCGCGAGATTGGTGACATCGCCGCCCGCGCCGGCATTGTCTCGCTGGCCATTCCGGTGGTGGCCCGTCCCGCTGCCGCTCAAACCGGCGCGGATTTGATGTACTTTACCTGGGGAGGTTTCGAGACGCCGGAGCTGTTTCCGGACTATGTCGAAAAGTGGGGCGAGCCCTCCACATCATTCTACGGTGACGAATACGAAGCCATCGAGAAACTGCGGGCCGGTTTCAAGGCCGATGTCGTATGCCCCTGCATCGACGTCATGCCCAACTGGATGCGCGTGGGCCTGCAGCCACTTGACGAATCGCGTCTGGTCTATCTCGACGACACCTTTGAATCGATTCGCAGCCCTGCGGCCGCCTTCGACAAGGGCGAGCGCTACTACACACCAACCTACTATGGCTTCACGTCCTTCGTGTACCGCACGGACCTGACGGAGATCACCCCGGAGACCGAGTCCTGGGGGCTGTTCTTCGACGAGGCCTATGCCGGCCGTATGGCCATCTGGGATTCCACCGACGCCGTGGTTCCGGTTGCCGCGCTTGCCTCCGGCATCACTGACAATCCCTATGCGCCTGACGGCGACAATCTCAAGAGGGTCGAGGACCTGATGCGCAAGCAGCGCGATCTCGTACGGTTCTACTGGAACGAGCAGACGGCAGCCCTTCAGGGCATCACGTCCGGTGAGGTCGTGCTCTCCTATGCCTGGTCTGCCGCGATTCCGCCGCTCATTGAATCGGGCATTCCGTTCAGGTGGGCCCAGCCCAGGGAAGGGCTGATCTCGTATGTCTGCGGTCTCGCACGGGCCAACCGCGAGGGCACGGATGATGAGCTTGTGTACGACTTCATCAACGCCAGCAGTTCACCGGAAGCAGGCGCCTTCATGATTGAGTCCTTCGCCCTTGGGGCGGCCAACAGGAACAGCTATGGCCTTGTGGACTCGGAGACGCTGGCTCGCAACGGACTCGAGACTCCCGAGGAGTCGCTCGCCGGATCGCACACCTACCAGTTCGTGCCTGTTGATCTCAAGCAGCGCCACATTGCACTCTTCGACGAGATTCGCGCCGGATTCTAGCGTTGGGTCCTGTGCATCGGGCGACTCGTGATCGGCGGTGTCGCGTTTGAGGACATCAAGGGGGGTGTTTCCTGATTCATCGGCGTGGAAGTCAACTCACGCATCTCGAGCAGGGTCCGCAAGACACCCCCAACGACCATGTCGGCTTTGATGGTGGCGGTCCGCACCACTGTCTCGGGCTCCTCCTTGCCAGTCTCGAAGTGCACCACCTCTTCAGGGTTCTCATCGATACCCTGCCCGATCTCGATGGTGCGCGCTCCCGGCACGGTCCGTTCATCGATGGCACGGGGCGGTTGCCGTGCCGCTTCACCCCCACGCGTGCGGGGTCGGCGTATGACCGGGTGTCCACGCTGCCCGTGACAGCGCCGGTGGCGTTGCGGACAACTTGACTTCGCCCATCGCGCCCTCTATAGGCACCCGGTGCCTTCCGGCGGAGTAGCTCAGTTGGTAGAGCAGGGGAATCATAATCCCTGGGTCGGGGGTTCAAGTCCCTCCTCCGCTACCACCTCCCTCAGTCCGCCTTCGCGCGGGCGGGTTGCGATTCCATGATGGCGCGCCCCAGGTCGAGCAGGGCCTTTCTGAGATCAGGATCCGTGACGGGTTCAACGAGATGTTCGAGATGGGCAGTTTCCGCGGCGTCCAGGGTCCGCTGCGACTGGCGCCGTGGCGATGAGGGGGCATCGATGTAACCCTGCTTCAGCCTGATGCGGTCAATGACGGGATCGTTTCCGGTGCCGAGGTATGTGTTGATGCGGTCCAGAATGACCGGCTCCTGGACCTGCATGGTGGGGGCGTGGGATGGTGCGACGATGACAGTGAGAGTGCTGCCGGAGATCCTGGCCGGCCGACTGTTTTCGGCGGTCTCGTGATCGACGATGTCGGCCCAGTCGGTGAAGACGCGGGCGCGGGCGAACCCCTTGCGCCGGAAGGCGCGTGCCGCAGCCTGCGGCACGATCCGTCCCAGATGAACGAAGCGTCCCTCAGTGACGCTCTTGCGAGTCTTCCTGTCAGACATGCCGCAACGATCGCCTGAACGCCTCAGGCACACCATGGATCCCGCAAGTCGCCTCCTGGAATGGTACGACCGCCACGGCAGGGACCTGCCGTGGCGCACCGGGGGCGCAAGCGACCCCTACCGTGTCTGGCTTGCCGAGATCATGCTGCAACAGACCACGGTGCCGGTGGTCATTCCCTACTACCGCCGTTTCCTCGAACGCTGGCCGACGCTTGGCGATCTGGCTGCCGCGGACCGTGACGATATCCTCGCCCTGTGGGCCGGTCTCGGCTACTACGCCCGGGCCGCCAGGCTTCACGACTGTGCCCGCATGATCGTGCGGGACCACGCGGGCGAGTTTCCGGCGACTGTGGCGGAACTCAAGGGTCTTCCGGGCATCGGCGCCTACACCGCCGGAGCGATCGCGGCGATTGCCTTCGATCAGCCGGAGGCCGCGGTCGACGGCAACGTTGAACGGGTGATGGCCCGCTATCTTGCCCTTGACGAACCCGCCCACCGCCTGCGGAAGGCCATTGCCGGGCCCGTGTCGGACATGGTGCCGCGTCACCGGCCCGGCGACTTCGCCCAGGCCCTCATGGATCTGGGCGCCACGGTCTGCACACCCCGCTCGCCGCGCTGCGGCGCCTGTCCACTGAACGGGACATGCAGGGCGCGGCAAAAGGGCCTTGTCGACAGCCTGCCCCGCCGGAGTCCCCGAAGACAGCGTCCCCGGCGCCAGGCGATGGCCTTCTGGCTCGAAAGCGCCGATGGCCGCGTGATGCTGACCAGGCGCGAGGGACAATCCCTCCTTGCGGACATGCTCGAGGTCCCGTCGACCCCCTGGCGTAACCATGCCTGGACCCTGCCCGAGGCGCTTGTCCATGCCCCCCGGGCGGGCACCTGGTCGCTTCTCGGCGGATCCGTGACGCACACCTTTACCCATGTCTCCGTCACCTTTCGCATTGCCTGTCATGAGGGCGTCGTGCCGGCCGCCGGCGAGTCCTGGCGTGAGAGGCAGGCCTTCCGGACTCTGGCGCTCCCCGCCATGACCTGGAAGATCATCGATCACGTCGATGCCGCCAGGCGCGAGACGGGAGAAAACGAATGCCGGTGATGGGGTGTGGGTCCGTGGTCCCGCAGGGCTCGCGCGTGCTCGCGCGTGCCGTATCCGGCGTTGCGCTGCCAGCCGTAATCCGGGAACGAGCGGGAGAGGTCGGCCATGATCCGGTCCCGCGTGACCTTGGCGACGATGGAGGCCGCCGCGATGGAAAGGCACGCGGCATCGCCCCTGACGACAGCTGTCGCGCGGCAGGCCAGCTTCGGCAGCCGGTTGCCGTCGATCAGGGCGTGTGCCGGCATCACCGGCAGCGCCTCCACGGCCCGTGCCATGGCGAGCATGGTGGCTTCGAGAATGTTAAGGCGGTCAATGTCGGCGACACCGGCGCAGCCGACACCGGTCCGGGCCGCCTCCATCAGTCGCGCCATGAGAGCCGTCCGGCGGGCAGGCGACAGCTTCTTCGAATCATTGAGGCCATCGGGAATGTTCTCCGGGTCAAGGATCACTGCCGCCGCGATCACCGGTCCGGCCCAGCTTCCGCGGCCGGCTTCGTCAACGCCGGCGACAGGCTGCGGCAGCCGGCCCTCGCGGTCAAAGTCAGGAGCCGGGCCCATCGTCCGTACTCTTCGGGAGGGCCGGCAGACGCCGCCGGCGGACGCTCGCATGTGTTCTGCGTACCCACGCCATGCCGCGGTCCGCGCCGACGGCAACGAAGGGATAGAGCCGCGCCACGAGCTCACGCAGCGTTTCGGCGTTGGAAGCGAGTGTCTGGATCCTGCGGGCGCTGTTGAGCCACACCGGCGAGATGATGAGGCTGAGTGCAATGACGGCGATGAACAGGCGATAGCCCTCCTGATCGACAGCTCCCGTCGACAGGCCGAGGGCCACCAGCACGAAGGAGAACTCCCCGACCTGCCCCAGGGCAACGCCGCCCAGCCAGGCGCGTGGCCACGGCTCCTTCAGCAGCCTCAGGATTCCGACGTTCATCGCTGTCTTGCCCAGGGTCACAAGAACAAGCATCAGGAGAATGGCTTCCAGGTTCTCCCAGATGAACATGATGTCGATGAGGAGGCCGATCGACAGGAAGAACACCATCAGCAGAACGCCCTGGATGGGCAGGGTGACGCGCAGAAGGGTGGCGCGGTCCGTGCTGGAACCGAGCACCAGACCGGCGAGGAAGGCGCCATAGGCCGTGGAAATGCCGAAGAGACCGCTGATCGCGGCCGCCCCGAAACACAGGGCCATCACGCCGACGGCGATCAGGTCCGCCTGTCCGCGGGCCAGGGCCTCGACGGGGAAATTGATGCTGTGCCGACGGGCGAGGAACCACAGCAGGACAAGCAGGATCAGGATGGACCCGATCACCGGCATGACGGAATCGAACGTGATGTCCTCCTGCGCGCCGATTGACGACACGACCAGCATCATCGGGATGAACGCCAGGTCCTGGGCAATGAGAATTCCGATGGTTCGGCGTCCCGTCTCGCTGTCGATTTCTCCGACGTCCTCGAGGAGCTTGATGGTGACGGCGGTGGACGACAGCGCCACGCCAAACCCCACCAGAACACTCAGTTCCCACGGCCATCCCAGGGGCCACGAGCAGAGCATGATGACCGCCGTCGCGATGGCGGTCTGCAGGCCTGTGACAATGAAGGAGAATCGTATGACGGAGCGGAAGTTCGAGACATCGAGTTCCATGCCGATGCTGAACAGGAGGAGCAGAACGCCGAGTTCGGCAAGGACGTTGATCTGTTCGCGGTCCTCAACGAATCCCAATACCGAGGGACCGAGAACGACGCCGGCGAGGATGTAGCCGACGATGGCCGGTTGGCGGAAGCGTCCCAGCAGCAGACCGCAGGCCAGTGCGGCGGTCACGACAATCGTGATGTCGGTCAGCTGGTCACCGTGATCCATGGACCGATTCTATCACGGAATGAACGAGGGATAAGGCCATGGCGCGGCCTTACAGGAAGGACGGCTGCCGGGGATCGACGGATGGCCTGATGAACTGTGTCGTGTCGAGGGACCACGAACGGCGATCGAGACCATGACGCCTGCAGGCCAGGGAGATTCTGCGTGAGACGAGGTCCGCAAGCGGGCCGGTTCCCGTCATTCTGCTGCCCCACCCGGCATCGTAGTCCTTGCCGCCGCGGCATTGCCTGATGAGCGCCATGACCCGTTTCGCCCGGCCCGGCTTGTGGGTGCTCAGCCATTCCTGGAAGAGATCCCTGATCTCCAGCGGCAGGCGCACCAGGACATGGCTGGCGCTCGTCGCACCGGCGCCTGCGGCCTCGGCGATGATGGCCTCGATCTCGTGGTCGTTCAGTCCCGGGATGACCGGCGCCACCATGACGCCGGTGGGGACCCCCGCCCGGCTCAGGCTTTCGATGGCCCTGAGGCGCACCGCCGGTGTGGGCGCTCGGGGTTCCATGCGTCTGGCAAGGGCGCGATCGAGCGTGGTGACGGAAATGAAGGCGCGAACGAGGTTTCTTGCGGCCATGGCAGCCAGCACATCGAGATCCCGCTCGATGAGGGCAGACTTGGTGACGATGCCGCACGGGTGCCGGCATTCGAGGAGAACCTCGAGGATCTGGCGCGTGATCCGGTAACGGCGTTCGATCGGCTGGTAGGGATCCGTGTTGGCGCCCAGCGAAATGACCTTCGCCCGGTAGGCGGGGCGAGCGAGGTGCCGGCGCAGCAGCAGGGCGGCGTCCGGTTTCACCACGAGTTTCGTTTCGAAATCAAGGCCGGGAGAAAGACCGAGCCAGGCATGGGACGGTCGCGCATAGCAGTAGATGCACCCGTGTTCGCATCCGCGATAGGGGTTGATCGAATGCTCGAAGGGGATATCCGGTGATGTGTTGCGAGTCATGATGGTGCGGCTCGAATCGACGGCCACCTCGGTCCGCAAGGGGGGAAGGTCCTCATCGACGGTGTTCCAGCCGTCATCGAAGGTTTCACGCTCCAGGGTCTCGAAGCGGCCGGTGCGGTTGCTCACGGCCGCACGCCCCTTGTGCTGGCGGGTGTCGGACATGAGGGAACAATACAAGAACGAGTATGGCTCCTGCAAGAGCCCGGTTGCGCTATGATGAGCTGATGAAGAGGCTTTCCGTCATCATTCCCGCTCTCGATGCCGCCGCCGGTCTCGGCGCCGTCATCGACCGGCTCAACCACGGTGGCGCCGCTCCGGGCGAGATCATCATCGTCGACGGGGGATCGGCCGACGGCACAGCCGATGTGGCACGCTCCAGGGGCGCCACCGTGATGTCGGCGCGACGTGGCCGCGGCATCCAGATGGCGGCCGGCGCCGCTGCGGCGAAGGGCGACTGGTTGCTGTTTCTTCATGCCGACACGGCCCCCGGGCCGGCCTGGCGAAAGGTCGTTGCGGATCTGATGACCGCTCCCGATGGCGGTCGACGGGCCGGTGTGTTTCGTCTTCGCCTCGATGATCCGGCGCTCTGGGCCCGCTACGTCGAGTGGTGTGCCCGGTGCAGAAGCCGTCTCCTGGGGTTGCCCTACGGCGATCAGGGACTCGTGATCTCTGCGGACTTCTACGCCTCGCTTGGTGGATTCAGGCCCATGGCGATCATGGAGGACGTCGACATGGTGCGGCGCATCGGACGCCGCCGTCTGATTACCCTGGAGTGCGACGCACAGACTTCTGCCGTCCGCTATCGTCGGGCCGGATATGCTGTCCGCGTGGTGCGCAACGTCTTCTGCCTGGCCTGCTATTTCTGCGGTGTGCCGCCGTCGCTGATCGCGAGGATGTACGGATGAAGGCCACGCGCAGTGTTGTCGTGATGGCCCGCCCGGTGGTCCCCGGCGAGGTCAAGACCCGTCTGGCCGAGGCCGGCGGCGAACGCTTTGCCCTTGCGGTCTACAGACTCATGCTCCGCCGTACGCTGCGCCGCGTGGCCAGGGGACCATGGTCGACCGTGGTTGCGGTCGCGCCGTCGTCGGGGGAACGCCGGCGGCACCGGTTTCGCGGGTTCGCGACGATGGCCCAGTCCGGCGGTGATCTTGGCGAAAGGATGTCGAATGCCTTTGGCGCCATGCCGCCTGGGCCCGTCGTGCTGGTCGGCACGGACATTCCCGGACTGCGACGCCAGCACATCAGCCGCGCCTTCAGGGCCCTTGAACGCCACGAGGCGGTCTTCGGACCAGCACTCGACGGCGGGTATTGGCTTGTCGGACTGGCGCCGGGATTGCGCGAAGCCGGGATTTTCTCGCCGGTCCGCTGGTCCACGCGCCATGCCCTGGCGGACACGCGCGCCAACATTCCGCCGGTCTGCGCCTCGGCCCTGATCGCGACCCTGGGAGATGTGGACACGGCGCAGGATGCCGAACGGTGGTTGTGCGCGGAGCGTTCCCGGCAATTCCGTTGTTGAGCGTCCGCGCCGTTTGCGTAGAGTGGCGTCGCCCCTGACCAGGGTCTTGGCAAGGGGATGGTGTATCACGACGCCCCATGTGAGGGCAGACCAGGGAGGATCTGTATGATTTCAGGTAACATGAAAGGCGCCATTGCCGGCGCCGCGATGGCCTTTGCCCTCGCCGCTCCGGCGTTCGCCGATCACGGTGACACGGTGACGGTCGCCTATTTCCTTGAATGGCCGACCGCCAATCAGGTCGCCCAGGTCGAAAGGACCTATGACGAGGCGATGGGCGTCGAGGTCGAGTGGCGCGCCTTCGGCAACGGCAATGAAATGACGCAGGCCATGGTGTCGGGCGACGTGCAGATTGCCTACAGCCAGGGTTTCGTTCCGTTTGTGGTCGGTGTCTCCAATGGCGCTCCGTTGAAGCTCGTGGGAATTGCCGTGACCTATGCCGAGAACGACCTGTGCATTATTCGTGACGATGCCGGTATCACCCAGGACAATGCCACCGACCTCGAGGGCATGAAGGTGGCGACGCCCATCGGCAACGTCACCCACTACAAGTTGCTGCGCACCCTTGATCATCTCGGCGTGGATGCGTCGAAGGTTGATCTGGTGCAGATGAATCCGGCCGATGCCGCCGTTGCCCTGATCCGCGGCGACGTCGTCATGGGCTGCGCCTTCGGCGGCGCCATCGACCGCATGAAGGAAGTCGGTTTTCCTCTGATGACCGGGGCCGAACAGGAAGCGGTCGGCATCAACACGTTCGACATCATCACGGTGACCGAGGACTTTGCCAGCGAGCATCCGGACCTGGTTCAGGCCTTCATGGATGTCACCGAGGAGGCCAACAACGCCTACAAGGCTGATCCGGGCGCCGCTCTTGGAACCATCGCCGGAGCCGCCGGCATGGATGAGGACGCCACCGGTGCGATGCTGGCGAACTTCGGCTTCCCGACGGCAAAAGACCAGAAGGGCGCCAACTGGCTTGGTGGTGGCGTGCAGGCGATGACCAAGGGGGTCGCCGACGTCATGGTCGAAGCCGGCAACATGGAATCCGGTCTCGACGACTATTCACGGTTCGTCGACGACAGTTTCCTTTGAGAAGTCCGGGAACCGGGCGGCCTGGCGTCGCCCGGTTCCCGCGTTGGCGCAGACGGCTCATCCGTTTGTGGCTGGTCCGCGAGAGGGGTCCGGATGGCACAGGCAGCGGAAATCGCGATCGACCGGATCTCCATGGTCTACACCCTGCCCGATTCCGAGGTCCATGCGCTCAATGACGTGTCGCTCGATATCGGCAAGGGCGAGATCCTGAGTGTTCTCGGGCCTTCGGGGTGCGGCAAGACCACTCTGCTCAACATCATCGCGGGCTTCCTTTCCCCCACCAGGGGCGAGGTTCGCGTTGCCGGCACACCGGTGAAGGGTCCAGGCGCCGAGCGCGGCATGGTATTCCAGCAGGGAGCACTGTTTGAATGGCTTTCCGTGGCCCAGAACATCTCCTTCGGACCGAGAATGTGCGGCAGGGACCGTGCGGAAACGGCCGATACCGTGCAGCGTCTGCTGGGTATCGTCGGTCTCGTGGAGTTTGCCGACAAGCCGGTCTACCAGCTCTCGGGCGGCATGCAGCAGCGTGTGGCACTGGCCCGCTGCCTGGCCAACGATCCCGACGTCATCCTCATGGACGAACCGCTTGGTGCCCTTGATGCGCTGACCCGTGAAAAGATGCAGGGTCTGGTGCTCAGACTGTGGAAGGAGACCGGAAAGACCATCCTTCTCATCACCCACTCGGTGGAGGAGGCCCTCTTTCTCGGCGAGCGCCTGATCGTCATGGCGCCCCGGCCGGGGCGCATCGAAAGGGAGTTTCGCCTGCCGTTCGCCGACGAAGCTCTCGAGAAACCGGCGCGGGACGTCAAGGCCGGCAACGCATTCGTGTCGACCCGCGAGGAGATCCTCTCCATGATCTGGGACATGGAGGAAGAGATCATGGGCGACAACGGATAGGCCGGCGTTCCATGGCACGAAAAAAGCCTTCCGGCCTGGCGATCTGGCTCGGCCTTTCGGACAACTCCTTCACCCGTCAGAAGACGGTCAAGTTCGGCGATGCCACGGCGGTCAACTCGGGACGCTTCTACTCGATCCTGACGGTGGCGGTTCTCATCGCGGCGTGGGTTGTGGCGTCGGTCCTCGACCTCGTCGAACCATTCTACTGGCCGTCGATTACGGGGACCTGGGAGCGTCTGGTCAAGATCATCGCAGAGGGCTTCCGCAACACCGCGTTGCTCGATCATGTGGGAATCAGCGTCTACCGGGTGCTCTCGGGTGTCTTCTACGGAGCACTGGTCGGCATCCCGTTGGGCTTTGCCATGGGATTGTCCTCCATCGGCCGGGGTCTCTTCGATCCCGTGGTCGAGTTCATGCGCCCGATTCCACCCCTGGCGCTGATTCCGCTCATCATCCTGTGGTTCGGCATCGACGAGTTTGCGAAGATCTTCCTGCTGTTCCTCGCCTCGCTCTTCATCATGACGATTGCCGCACGCTCCGGCGTGTCAAGTGTGCGCATCACCAAGGTGCATGCGGCCTATTCCCTGGGTGCCTCGAGGCTGCAGATTCTGCGTCACGTGATCCTTCCCAACGCCCTGCCGGAGATCTTCACCGGACTGAGAACCTCCATGGGGGTGTGCTGGGGCACGGTCGTCGCCGCCGAACTCGTGGCCGCCGACAAGGGGCTCGGTTCGATGATCATGATTGCCAAGAACTTCCTGCAGACCGACACGGTGGTGATAGGAATCATCCTCATCGGTCTGATTGGCTACGTCATAGAACTCATCATGCGCCGCCTCGAACAGTGGCTGATCCCATGGCGGGGCAGGGGCTGACCGAAACGGCCGAAGGGGCGCTCAGAGCCGGTCCGGTGCGATCACCTTTCCGGGATTGAGCGTGTTGGCCGGATCGAGAGCCCGCTTGAGAGTGGCCATGAGAGCGAGTTCTGTGGAGTCCTTGTAGGCGTCGAGCTGGCGCATGCGCAGGCGGCCGATACCGTGTTCGCCGCTGAACGAGCCGCCAAATGTCACGGCGAGCGATTCGACGATGTCGTTGACCTCGTCGGCGCGTTGCAGAAGTGCGGCGCCGTCGTCGGGGTCTTCGGCACACAGATTGACGTGCATGTTGCCGTCGCCGAGGTGCCCGTAGGGAAGAATCCTTGCCTCGGGCACCTCGGCGGCGATGCGCCGGGCGACCTCGTCGAGATAGTCGGCGATGGATCCCGCAGGAACGGAGACATCGTGGCTGATGCTGCCGCTCGTCATCGTCTGGGCCTGGGGCAGGTCTTCGCGGATCTTCCAGAACGCCCGGGCCTGGGCCGTCGACTCCGCGATCACGGCATCGTCGAGCAGCCCGTCGGCGAGCGCGCCCGCAAGCGTGTCCTCGATCACCTGGCGCAGATTTCCATCCGGCGTGCCCGATACGGCCTCCATGAGGACACAGGCAGGCGTGTCACTCGCCAGGGGCGACCGGTTGGCGGGAAGCCGGGTGAAGACCATCTCGAGGGCGTTTGCCGACATGTACTCGAATCCCGTCACCTGGCCGCCGGTGGCTTCCTGGAGACGCTGAAGGATCGCCAGAGCCTCGCGGGGACCGGCCAGTCCCAGCCATGCGGTGACCTCGGCGCGCGGCAAAGGCCAGAGCTTCAGCACCGCAGCCGTGATGATGCCCAGCGTTCCTTCGGTGCCAAGAAAGAGCTGTTTGAGGTCATAGCCGGTGTTGTCCTTGCGCAGGCCCTTGAGACCGTTCCAGACACGCCCGTCGGCGAGCACCACCTCGAGGCCCAGGACATGGTCCCGGGCATTGCCGTAACGCAGGACGTTGGTGCCCCCGGCATTGGTCGACAGGGTGCCGCCGACACGGCAGCTTCCCTCGGCGGCAAGACTGAGCGGATAGAGTCGTCCGGCGCTCCGCGCCGCCTCCTGAACATCCTGGAGGACGCAGCCCGCGTCCACCGTGACGGTGTTGTTCTGCAGATCGATGTCGCGCACCCGCGTCATGCGGTTGACACTGACAATGATCTCGTCGCCGCTCTTGTCGGGGATGCCCCCGCCCACCAGCCCGGTGTTGCCAGCCTGTGGCACGATGCCGATGCCAACATCCCTGCAGACCCTGACGATGGCCGAGACCTCCTCCACGGATGCCGGACGCAGCACGGCCGGCGTGACGCCCGACCACTTGTTGCGCCAGTCACGGACATAGGCTGCGAGATCGTCGGTGTCGGTGAGACAGCCCGCCGGGCCGACGATGTCCTTCAACCGAGCCAGAACCGCGGCCTTCATGGCGCCGACCCCCAGGCAACGAAGGGCGGGTTGACGAATCCCGGTTTGCCGTAGAGGAACGCACCCCCATCCGGTTCGGTCACTGCGCCTCCGGCGGCCTCCAGGATGCCTTGTCCGGCGGCGGTGTCCCACTCCATGGTGCGGCCGAATCGCGGGTAGACATCCGCCCTGCCTTCGGCGAGGAGGCAGAACTTGAGAGAACTGCCGCCGATGATCTCGCGGGCCACGGGAAGCGTTGCAAGAAAGGCGTTTGAGGACTCGTCGCGATGGGACCGGCTCATGGCGGCTGTCATGCCGTCTTGCGGCGGCTTCCGGGCGGTGATGATGGCGTCCCCTTCCCCTGGCTGTCGACGCCAGGACCGCTTGCCGTCGCTGGCATAGAGGAGTTGCCTCGCCGGAACGCCGACGACGGCCAGGGTTACCCGGCGCTCCTCGATGAGGGCGATGTTGACGGTGAATTCGCCGTTGCCGTCAAGAAACTCCCGTGTCCCGTCTAGCGGGTCGACCAGCCAGAACCGGTCTCCTGTGTTGCCTTGCGGTCCTCCGGCGGCCATCATCTCCTCGGCGATCACCGGAATGTCGGGTGTGAGCCGGCTGAGTGCCTCGACGATCAGGGCCTCGGCGGCTTCATCGGCATCCGTGACCGGAGACCGGTCCGCCTTGAGCCGGGCGCCGGGGCATTCGTGATGGTCCATGATGACACCGCCGGCCTGCTCCGCGATGGCGATCACGTCGTCGAGAGGGCCGGCCGCCATCATCCGTCGTCATCCGCCGGAAGCCAGCCGAATCCGGCATCCGGTTCGGCAAGATAGGCTTCCTCATCGGCCGTTGAAACCCGGCCCAGCATGCTGTTGCGGTGGGGGAAGCGGCCGAAGCGCCGGATGACATCCCGGTGCGCCTCGGCGTAATGGAGCGAGCGCGCATCATCGAGAGTGGCGAAGAGGCGCATACTCTCATCCTGGATGGCGGGATCCTCGGAGTGTTCGAAGGGAAGGTAGACGAACTTGCGTTCGACGACCTCGAGCTCCTGCGCATGTCCGCCATTGACCGTTTCTCTCGCCAGGGCGAGAGCCGCGTCGTCCGTCGAGAAGGCGGCGGCCCTGCCCCGGTAGATGTTCCGTGGAAACTGGTCGAGAACGATGATGGCGGCGAGCCGTCCGCGAGGCGTGGCCCGCCAGGATGCCGGAACGCCTTCGCGTCCAAGGCGTGCGTGCAGTCCACCGAAGCGTCGGGCAATGGTCGCATCGAGGCCGTCGCCGGGGAGGAACCAGTCTTCCGGTGTCAGCTCGACAAACCAGAAATCGAGAACGTCCAGGGCCTCTGCCGGTAGTGTCATGTCTAGATCTCCACCGCCACCTTGAGGCCCTCGAGGACAGCCTCCTCGGCGGTTCTGGGGCTGAGGCAGTCGCCGACAAGGTGAACATCACCGGTCCAGTCCTCGAGGTCGTCGGCAAGGCCGGTCAGGGAATGATGACCAAGCGCCGTGACGAGTGTGTCGACATCCTCGACGATCATGGCCTCGCCACTGGTCGCATGCTGCAGGAAGACACTGTCCGCATCGGCGCCGAACAGACGGGCGTAGGGAATCACCTTCACCCCCAGCTTGTGGAGAATGCCCGCCCAGTGGTCACGGACGTACATCTGGATCGTCTGGCCGGGCATGTAGCCGTCGACCGCCAACGTTACGTTGCAGCCGTTGCGCGCCAGGTGCTCGGCAAGGCCCAGTCCGATCCAGTCGCACCGCCAGTCGGCGATAACCACGTTGCCTCCGACATTCGCTTCGCCCCTGATCACGGACCATGCCTCGACAACATGGGCCTCGTCGTCACCCTCGATCTCGACCGGCGCCGGCACGGCGCCGGTGGCGACGACGACCACATCCGGGGCCTCCCCTTCCACAAGCTCCCGCGTCACCCTGTGGTTCCTGACGACCTCGACACCGGCCAGTTCCATTTCCCGGGAGAGATTGGTGACGATGCCGCCGAATTCGGCGCGCCCCGGGAGAGCCTGGGCAAGCAGGGTCTGTCCGCCGAGGCGGTCCGTCGCTTCGTACAGCGTCACCCGATGGCCACGTTCAGCGGCCACGGCTGCGGCCTTCATGCCGCCGGGTCCGCCCCCCGCAACCAGGACCTTCTTCATGCCAGCCGCCGGTTTGCGTTCACCGTAGACGAGTTCGCGGCCGGACTCGGGGTGCTGGATGCACGAGATGCCCACTCCCATGTGCATGTGACCGATGCAGGCCTGGTTGCAGGCAATGCAGGCACGGATGTCGTCGACGCGGCCCGCCCTTGCCTTGTTCGCCAGTTGCGGATCACAGATCTGGGCCCGTGTCATCCCCACCATGTCGGCCTGGCCGCCGGCGACGATCTCCTCGGCCTGGTGGGGCTGGTTGATCCTGCCGGCAACGAAGACGGGGACCGACACCTTCTGGCGGATGGTGGCCGCATAGGGCGCCACGTAGGCGTTGTCGATGAACATGGGCGGCACGATGTGCACGGAACCGGCCAGCGACGATGACGAGCCGGCAATGACATTGAAGTAGTCGAGACCGCCTCCGGCATCGAGCATGCCGATGGCCGCGGTCACGGTTTCCACATCGGGACCGTCATGGGAACGCTCGTCGCCCGTGATCCTCAGGCCCACGACATGGTCGTTGCCCACCTTGGCACGGATGTTGTCGACGACCTCCCGCAGGAAGCGCACCCGGTTTTCCAGGCTGCCGCCGTACTCGTCCTCACGCACGTTGACCCGCGGGTTGAGAAACTGCGCCGGGAGATAGCCGTGACTGGCGACGATTTCGACCCCGTCGAGACCGCCTTCGAAGAGCCGGACGGCAGCGTCCCCGTAGCTGTCGATCACATCGTGGATCATGGTGCGCGACATGGCCCGGGGCATGATGTGAAACCGCTCGTTGGGCACCGAGGACGGCGCCCAGGCGACCGGAGCGCTGCCGTCGATCGATTCGAAGGTCTCGCGTCCCGGGTGAAAGAGCTGGCCGAAGACCCGGCAGTCATGGCGGTGCACGCGCCGCGCGATGTTCCGGTAACCGGGAATGCAGTCGTCGGTGTTGGCCATGATGGTGTGGGAGGTGTAGATCGCCGAACCGTGGACCAGCGCCACCTCGATGATGACCAGCCCGGCCCCGCCCCTGGCGCGGGATTCGTGGTAGGCCGCAAGTTCCTCGTTGGGCTTGTATCCGGTCACGAGCGTCGTCATGTGACCAGTGGAGAAGATCCGGTTCCTGAATGTCACATTCCGGATGGAAAGCGGCGAGAAGAGATGCGGGAACATGCCGGACATGGAGACCTCCAGGGAGCCACCCGATACATAGCAAACATCAAGGCCCCCGCCAAAGAACTGGGCGCACCGCATGCGCCTCGCCAGCCGGTCGATCATCCTCCCCGATGTCACACGCCAGAGGAGTGTCAAGATATGAATGAACCAGCGCTCACGTCGGTAGTCCGTGGCGGGCGGACACGCACTGCCAGACCAATAGACTTGGGAAGCAATGAGACCTCGGAAGCTCGTCCGTTTGCTGACTTCGGCGTTTCCTGCAGAAACCCCCAAGGCCCGCCCTGCTGCGATCGATGGAGGTCAATATCGCTGCCACGGTACTCAAGAGCCCCTTTGCCTGACCATTGAACGAAGGCAGGGATGGAGCGAGAGAGCCTGTATCAAGGTTTGAAGCACGGGAGTTGAAATACTGTAGCCTGCTGGCTACAAGCCGTGTATGATCGAACTCCGCAAGACAGAAGCCTACACGAAGTGGCTGGACAGCTTGCGGGATGTCCGCGCCCGCGCTCGCATCCTGGTTCGAGTCGAGCGCTTGGCAGCCGGAAATCCGGGCGACGTAAGGCCAGTGGGCGAGGGTGTCTCGGAGCTACGAATCGATTACGGGCCAGGTTACCGGGTGTATTTCAAGAAACAGGGGCGCACGATCGTCCTTCTGTTGGCCGGCGGGGACAAGCGGACCCAGAGCCGTGACATTGAGAGGGCGTTGCACCTCGCTCGAAACTTGTAGGTGAAGACCATGACCAAGACCGTGACTTCTCGCTATGACGTTGCCGAACACCTCCGCACACCGGAGGAAATGGCCGCGTATCTGGAAGCGTCGATCGAGGAGGCCAACGGCGACACGGCGTTCATTGCCAAGGCGTTGGGCGACATCGCGCGCGCCAAGGGTATGTCACGGGTCGCATGCGATGCCGGGTTGTCTCGAGAAAGTTTGTACAAGGCACTTTCGGGAGAGCGCAATCCTACGCTGGACACGGTTCTCCGGGTTGTCGGCGCTCTGGGTCTGAAGCTACGCGCAGAAGTGTTGCTCGAGTCGAACACGGATGGACAGGGTACGTCGGTACATCGCTAATACCGTCATTGGGAGGGTGCTTCGCGTCGGGCTCTGCTGTCAGGGTGCACGGTCATCCTGCGAAACGACAGGCCCGGATCCTCGGGTCGCACTTCGTTTCGGCTGGCGTTGGGGGACAATCAGGTCCGCCTGTACCACTCGACGCCGTGCGTCCTGATGTGTTCGAGAAGCGACGTATTGTCGATGGAATGGAACCGGACCAGATCAACTGATTGCGCCATGGGGATCTCGTCGATGGCGGCCGCGAGCCGGGCTTCGTCAGTGAGCGTCAGACTCTCTCCGAACAGCGCAATGTCAACGTCGGAAGCCGTGGTGCTTGTTCCCATCGCCCGGGACCCGAAGATCACGGCCCGCTCCACCCTGTCGTTGGTGGCCAGCACAGCGATGATGGCAGCTCGATGCCTGGCCTTCAGGCCGTCATGGTTCATTGCGCCGCTCTCGCGCACAGCGTTGCGTGAAGCCGCACAAGAGCCGGATGGAAGTGATCCTTGATGAGTGTTTCCGCTTCGCGGGCAACACTTTCCCGGTAGGTGTGGCTCAAGAGGTTGCGCTTTTCCAGAGCTTCCAGAAGGACTTCGCAGTCCTGTTCGCCGATGTAGCCGATCTCGAAGCTTCGACGCAGGGCCGAGCGGGGGACCTTCTCCTCATGACCCTCGTAGAGCAGAAGGTCCTTCAGCACCTTCCGGGCGAGTTCGAAGCAGAACTCGAATGTCTTGACCAGGCCCGCGCGTTCAAGGTTCGAACAGGATTCCTGCCCACAGGCGACACCAAGCTCCGACAACGCTGCTTCGAAACTGGCAAGACGCTGCCTCCAGCGGGTTTCGCCGGAACCAGTCATGCCTCGTCGCCACAGGAGAGCGGCGCTCCGGAGTTCTCCGCGATCGCGGCATCAAGGCCCTTCATTCTTCCTCCAGCGTGTGCACCTCTCAAGGAGATTCGGGAACCTCTCCTGGACGACAGCCGTTCCGGACGCCCGGCAAACGCCGGCCTCTCGATTCGCGATGAGCATGTCTGAGTCTATACCAACACACATGACAACGAGCAAAGGCGCACCAACCAGGCTGGGCAAATCAACGCAGGGACGCTGTTGCTGGAAGTCTCTTCTTGCCTGCAACCATCGATGCTCGACGCAATCTGGGCACACCGCGGTCTTCCGGGACTACGGTTCGAACTTCATCATGCTCCTGTGAGCATGTAACTCACGCCAGCAGGCGTTTCCTTGACGACAATGGGGTCAAGGGCCGGATGGCGATGGCCGAAAGACCAGTGGTGATGCCTGGAGATGCCGGTCCGGGAAGACCATGGGGATGTGTCGCCGGTTTTGCCAGGCCTGGCCAATCTGGGGTAGCGTTCACGATACTTGGGGAGAAGACGCCATGGCGCAACGCAGCAACACGGCCAGCAAGGCCGATCTCGAAAGGGCGGTGGCGGACTCGTTCGCGCGGTTCACCGCGCGCAATCCGCGCAGTCTCGAGGAAGACCGGAAAGCAGCGGATTACATGCCGGGTGGCAATACTCGCACCGTGATTTTCCACCCTCCCTTTCCACTGACCATCGCCAGGGGCGAGGGACCGTACGTCGAGGACATTGACGGCCACAGGTACACGAACTTTGTCGGCGAGTTCGGAGCCGGTCTGTTCGGTCATTCCAATCGGGAAATTGCCGCTGCCATCACGCGTGCGGTCTCGGACGGATGGGTGCTCGGTGGTCCCAACCGCTACGAGCGCATCCTCGCCGCCGAACTCGTCAGTCGTTTTCCGTCCATCGACAGGGTCCGCTTCACCAATTCGGGCACCGAGGCCAACATGATGGCCATCAGCATTGCCCGGGCGGTCTCGGGACGATCGAAGGTGATGGTGTTCGAGGGCGCCTACCATGGCGGCGTCTTCCTGTTCAGCCACGGCGGCTCCCCCATCAACGCGCCCTTCGACTATGTCATGGCACCCTTCAACAACGCGGACGCGACCGTCGACCTTGTCGAACGCCATGCCGATGATCTCGCCTGCGTCGTCATTGAGCCCTTGCAGGGCTCCGGCGGCATGATTCCGGCAGACAAGGGATTTCTCGAGGCCCTGCGGGCCGTGACAAGCCGTCACGACATCATCCTCATCTTCGACGAAGTGGTCACAAGCCGTCTTGCCGGCGGTGGCCTTCAGGAAATCCTCGGTGTCATCCCGGACATGACAACCCTGGGAAAGTACATCGGCGGGGGTATGCCCTTCGGCGCCTTCGGTGGCCGTGCCGACATCATGGCGCGATTCGATCCAAGGTCACCGGATGTCGTCGCCCACGCCGGGACCTTCAACAACAATGTCATCACTCACGCGGCCGGGTCGGCCGCGATGACGCAGGTCTACAGACCTGCTCTTGCGACAACGTTCAATGCCCGTGGCGACGCGTTCCGCGCCGGGCTCAATGACATCGCGCAACGCCATCGCCTGCCCATGGTCGTGACCGGTCTTGGCTCGATCATGCAGATTCACTGTTGCGAAGGTCCGATGAGAGACGAACACGACGCTGCAAGGGACAACGATCTCAAGTCGCAACTCCTCTTCCACGAGCTCCTTGCCCGTGGACAGCGCATGACCTGGCGCAATTCACTGTTGCTGTGTCTGCCCATGACGGACGCAGATCTCGAGGACTTCTCCTCGGCCTTCGCGGACGTGCTTGGCGAACACAGCCATCTTTTCGCCATGGAGTGACGCCGGACGTATCACGACCGTGCGCCGTTGAGGTAGTCGAAGGCGGATAGCACGTGGCTGCGGATGACGTGGAAGAAGTCGTCGAGGGGCACGTGTTCGTCACGCTGGCCCATGCCGTTGGGGAAGGGGCCGTAGACATAGGCGTCAATCCCCCGGTATCGCCACAGCCTCGCATCGGTCCCGCCGAGACTGACAACGGGCTGCGGCCGGAATCCCGCCAGGGCCTCGACGTTGTTCTGGAGAATGCCGACCATGTCTCCATGGGGATCGCACCAGGAGGGACCCATGTAGTTCTGTTCCTCCATCGTGACCTGGGGCCAGCGCGCCAGAACCTTCTCCACGACGCGCGAAACGGTCTCCCTGTCGCAGCCGACAGGCAGGCGAAAGTCCGCCTCGATCCGTGCCGTTCCGGGAATCACGTTGACCTTGAGACCGGATTCGATGACGCCGATGTTGCAGGTGACCTTCTGGATGATGGCATGGGCTCCCTCTCCCATGGCCCTGTCGAGCGTGTCGCGCGCTTCGTCGATGGCCCGGCCGATGTTGTGGGGAGGATCAACGCGTATGGTTTCGACTGCCGCCTGAAGATCCCGACAGAAGTCCATCGCCACCAGGCTGGCACTGTCGCCGGCATGGGTATAGGCACCGTGGGCGCCCCTGGTCGTGACATGGAACGTCACCCACCACGGTCCCTTCTCGGCAAAACGGATGGAGTAGGGACTCGACGGCTCGCCGTTGAGGCAGCAGTCGCCGTGGACTTCCGGGTGATGGTCCATCAGGTAGCGCGCACCCCAGGGACCGAATGTCTCCTCGTCGGAGACGCACGTCAGGGTCAGGCGGCCGCTCAGGTGTTCGCTGAGTCTGGCAAGGTACATGTAGGTGAAGATCGACGCGGACGTGCCGCACTTCATGTCTGCGGACCCGCGACCCCACACGGCGCCGTCCGCAACGGCGCCCGACCATGGCGACCCGTGGGTCCAGGGTTCGGATGTGACCGGAAACACGTCGATGTGACCGTTGAGCACGAGGTGACGCCCGTCGCCGGCGCCATCGAAACTGGCGACGACATTCGGAAACATCGGCTCGGGGTCGATCACCCGGTGCGCCAGCCCGTGTTCGTCCAGGAACCGGCGGATGTGTGCCACCGCCTTGCGGGTGTCGCCGGGTGGATTGGGTGTCGGCGTGGCGACGAAGTCGCTGAAGAAACCCTCCAGCATCCGGCGGTCCTCCTCGATCCAGTCGAGAAGCTGCTGCTTGAGATTGGCCATCAATGTCCCCGTGATGCGTTCCCGGCCGCTGTTCTGGCGATGTCGAACAGCGTTCGCCGGCAGATGGTGGTGTCGGGCATGCCGGTCATGCGGCAGCGTGCCTCGGCATCGAAGAGGTAGTCGCGGGCACGATGGACGAGCCGCGCATTCCATCGCCGGCCTGCCGCCTTCATGGCGTTCTC
This sequence comes from Alphaproteobacteria bacterium, assembly GCA_965213815.1. GTDB lineage: Bacteria > Pseudomonadota > Alphaproteobacteria > SP197 > SP197 > SP197. Next base: position 993,952 of record OZ243917.1, read on the forward strand.
GGCGCGGAAATGAAGCACGCGCGCCGACTTCATCGCACGGGCCTCGTTGACGCCCCGCTCCTTCAGTCCCAGCACGAGTTCAAGCTGGGTCAGGTGGCGGCGCACCGCGGCGAGGATGGTGACGGGTGATTCCCGGTTGGCCAGCGCCCTCTCGAGGCTGCGGTCGAGATCGTCGAGGTTCCCCGACGAAACACTGTGGGCAATACGGTCGAGCGAAAGAAAGGAGCTGTCGGCTATCGCGTCCTCGACGTCCTTCGCCGTGGCCCTCTGGCCGGGCCCGACGTAGAGGGCAAGCTTGGCAATCTCGTTGCGGGTCTGCATCCGGTCGCCGCCAAGACAGGAGACGAGAAGACGTCGTGCATCGCCGTCGGCGGTTACACCCTGCCTGGAGAGTTCGTCGGCGATCACCGCATCAAGCACCCATCCCTCGTCGCGATAGCACGCCAGGGCAGCCGTGTCCTTCGCCCTCTCGAAGGCCGCGCGCAGTGTCGAACTGGCGGCGAGTTCGCCGGCCTCGACAAGGATCAGGGTATCGCCCGTCGGCTGTTTGAGCACCTCTGCCATGGTCGCCGCAAAACTGTTCGTCACGCCGCGTACCCTGACGACCCTGCGGCCGCCGGTCATGGAGAGCGACACCACTTCTTCCATGAGTCGCGCCGGGTCCCGTGCGACCTCATCTGCGGTGAGATCGCAGACCCGGAAGGGGTCGCGGGGATCATCGACCACACCGCCGAGCAGGAGATTGCTTCGTTCCCGGACAAGGCCCTGGTCCGCCCCGTAGATCAGCACTGCCCGGACGGCATCGCCCGGTGACCGGCAGAAGCTGTCGATCTCCCTTGCCGGAACCTTCACCATGGAGCCGGGAGCAGGGCGGAGTGCAACACGTCGCTCATGGATCAGGATCCGGCAGTATCGTGCTCACGGTCGAAGTGGAACGACAGCAGATAGGTGATGGTGTTGGCAAGGTCTCTTGCTGCCTTGCGCGCCGTATCCTGGCGCGCCACCTGGGAGGAATACTCCGAGACGACGACATCGTGACTGCCGGTGGATCGTGCCGTTGACTGGTAGAGCACCTCTCCACTCTCGAGATCGCTCAGCGTGAACGCCGCCGTCATGACCAGATTGGACCGGGTCACGGTGTTGGAACTCTCGATGATCAGAGGCGTGAAGTTGCGGGTGAGGGTGATATCGAGAACGAAGCGCGGAGGTTGCAGGCCGCTGCCCGTGGAGAACCGGTCGATGAGCTCGTTGCGCATGATCTGGCCGAGGCGGCGGTCCCGGCCATCACCGATGCGGCTGACCTGGATCGCCGCTAGCATCGCCTGGATCGATGGCGTGTCCTGCCGCCGGGCCAGGAGGGGCTCAAAGCCACAGGCCCCGACGAGCGCTGCCACCGGCATGAGGGCGAGAAATCTGCGACGCGAGGGGTCCATCCTGTCAGACCACGATGTTGACGACGCGGTTGGGGACCACGATCACCTTCCGGACGGGCCGATCGCCAATGGCCCGTCTGACGTTGTCCTCGCCGAGTGCCGCCGATTCGACATTGTCATTGGCCGCATCCCGGGGCATGTCGAGCCGCGCCCGCAGCCTGCCGTTGACCTGGACAGGGATGGTCACCGTGTCCGTGGTGTCAAGAACCGGATCGGCTTTCGGCCAGGGCGTGTCGGCGATCATGGTGTCGTGACCGAGGCGATTCCACATCTCCTCGGCAAGGTGCGGCATCATCGGTCCGATCAGGCGCACCAGCATCTCGACGGCCTCGCGCAGGGCCTGCGGCGCTCCAGGCTCTTGCGCATCCACGCCGGCGATGGCGTTGGCAAGCTCGTGAATGCGGGCCACCGCACGGTTGAAGTGGAACTTCTCGATATCGGTGGTGACGCCGGCAATCGTCCTGTGGACGACACGGCGCAGTTCGAGGGCATGGCCCTCGACTGACGGCACGGACGTTCCCGGTGGCGGCAGCACGTTCAGCAGCTCATTTGTCATGCGGGCAATGCGCTGAACGAACCGGTGAGCCCCGGTGATACCGCTGTCGGTCCATTCGAGGCCACGGTCCGGCGGTGAATCCGACAGCATGAACCAGCGGGCCGTATCGGCGCCGTAGTCACGGATGATGTTCTCTGGATCAACCACGTTCTTGCGGGACTTGGACATCTTCTCCGAGCGCCCGACGGTGACGGCCTCGCCGGTCTCGCGTGAGCGCACGGCGCCATCGTCATCGCGGATCACCTCCCGCGGTTCGAGATACGAGCCATCTGCCAGCTGGTAGGTCTCGTGGCCCACCATGCCTTGTGTAAAGAGACCGCTGAAGGGCTCGTCGAGGTCGAGATGGCCGCAGCGTCTGAGAGCGCGTGTGAAGAAGCGAGAGTAGAGAAGATGCAGCACGGCATGTTCGATTCCGCCGATGTACTGATCGACCGGCATCCAGTAATCAATGGCGTCCCGTGCCGCCGGTGTCTCGGCATGGGGCGAACAGAAACGCAGAAAGTACCAGCTCGAATCAACGAATGTATCAAGGGTGTCGGTGTCGCGCACCGCCTGTGCGTCGCAACGCGGACAGGCGATGTGCTTCCACGTGGGATGGTGATCGAGCGGATTGCCCGGGTGCCCGAGGTCGATATCGTCGGGGAGCCGAACAGGCAGGTCGTCCTTCGGCACCGGGACCATGCCGCAGTCGGGACAGTGGATCACCGGAATGGGACAGCCCCAGTAACGCTGGCGCGACACGCCCCAGTCCCGCAGCCTGTAGTTGATCTCGCGGCGTCCGCTGCCGTCTGCCTCCATTCTCGAGGCCACCGCCTCCTTGGCCTCGGCGACGCCAAGACCGTCGAGAAAGGCAGAGTTGGCGAGGACACCATCGCCGACGAAAGCGTCGGACGTGACCTGGAAACCGGTGGCATCGGTCTCCCGGGGCACGACCACGGGCAGGACGTCGAGACCATAGGCGTGGGCAAACTCGAGATCGCGCTGATCATGGGCAGGACACCCGAAAATCGCCCCCGAGCCATAGTCCATCAGCACGAAATTCGCGACGAAGACGGGAAGTTCCCGACCATCGAAGGGGTGGATCGCGACGAGGCCGGTGTCGATACCCTTCTTGTCGGCCCGTTCCATGGCCTCCTCGCCGGTGGCCGTACGTCGGCACTCCTCGACGAAGGCCTCCAGTCCGGGAACCGTGCGGACAAGGTCCTCATTCCAAGGATGTTCCGGGGACATGGCCAGGAAACTGGCGCCGAAGATGGTGTCATGGCGGGTCGTGAAGACCTCAAGCCTGTCGTCGCGCCCCTTGACGGAGAACAGCATTCTCAGTCCCTCGGAGCGGCCGATCCAGTTGGACTGCATGATGCGGACCTTGTCCGGCCAGCGCTCCAGTCCCTTGAGGGCATCCGTCAGCTCGTCGGCAAACTCCGTGATTTTCAGTACCCACTGGTTGCGGCGGCGCTTTTCGATGAGGGCGCCGGATCGCCATCCCCGGCCGTCGATCACCTGTTCGTTGGCGAGAACGGTGAGATCGACCGGATCCCAGTTGACCATGGTGTCCCGGCGGTCGACGAGCCCGGCTTCGAGAAAGTCGAGAAAGAGTGCCTGCTGGTGTCGGTAGTACTCGGGCAGGCAGGTGGTGATTTCGCGCGACCAGTCCAGGGACAGTCCCATGGACTGCAGCTGCCGGCGCATGGTGGCGATATTGGCCAGGGTCCATTCGCGCGGGTGCACACCCTTCTCCATGGCGGCATTCTCCGCCGGCAGGCCGAAGGCGTCCCAGCCCATGGGATGCAGGACATTGAATCCCCGGGCCCGCTTGTAGCGGGCGACGAGATCCCCCATGGCGTAGTTGCGCACGTGCCCCATGTGAATGCGGCCACTGGGATAGGGAAACATCTCGAGGACATAGGCCTTGGGCCGCTCACTGTCCTCGACGGCGGCAAAGGTCTTCCTTTCCTCCCAGACCTGTCTCCAGCGGGATTCGGCCTCGTGGAAGTCGTAGGTGTCCATCGCTGGCGTCCCGGGAGGGATCGTCCGTGACCCGCTCACTCGCCAAGCCAGGCGATGCGCAACAGCCGTGCCTGCGTCAGTATGGCGTTTTCGAGTGCCGTGGCCGTGTCGTCGGAGGCGACCGCATCCTGCCATCCGTCGACACCCTGGACCTGCCGGTTGACGGCAACACGCAGCGCCGAGGCTGTCAGTCTGGTGTCGAGAATGTAGACCGCCACCTTGAGCCGTTCCTCCGGCGATTCAGGCGGCCTGTACCAGTCGTAGATGATGACACCGCCAAAGGGATCAGCGGAAAGTGGCGGCAGGAACGCCAGTGTGTCGAGTGAAGCACGCCACAGGAAGGCATTGACCCCGAGTCCCCCGCCCGGGCGGTCGCTGGCGCTGTCGGACCAGAGGGAGTTGATGCCGCCGCTGCCGAAAATGGTCTCGCGGTCGGGATCCCCGATGTCCGGTTCGAATCGGCCCTGAGGCGTCGTCATGGTGTCCTCGACACCTTCGTATGAAATGTCCTCTCCGCCGCAGGCGGCAAGGAACCCCGCCAGCAGGATAGCGCCGGATGCAGGCAAACGGGAGCGTGTTCGGAGTGTGCGCAAGGTCGGGACTGTCCTGTCAGGATGGCTGTTCAGACCCTTACAGTCTGTTACGGGTACAGCCGGTGGGCAAGCAGATTCTCGTATCAGCCGGCTATCGGGCCCGCCACCTGTTGGCCGCGCCCGGATCGGCAAGTTGCGCAAGGTCATCCTCCTTCTCCATCCAGGCGTCCACGGCATGGGAGACATGATCGAACCGCTCCCCGGCGCCGAGTTCCCTTGTGCGGTGCTCCTCAAGACTGGAGAGAACGAGAATCTCCCGCATGGCCCGTCGCAGGACCACCGCCGGTACCACTTCGCGTGCCGTCGCTTTCCTGATGAGGAAGCGGCTGACGGAGTCACCGGCGATTCGCGCCAGTTCCGTCACCCTTTCCCATTCCGTATCCGACGCCTCGATGCAACGCTGTCTGGTGCCTGGCATGATGCTGTGACGACCTCCGGAACATATACGGAACAGAACATGGTGAGCCCGTTACCGGAGTCAAGTGCCGGCATTCTCCCGACGTCCGACGCGGTCCGCCATCACGCAGAGCAGCTCCCACATCATCTGAGCGCCGTTGAGCGAGGTGATGGAGGCGGTGTCGAAGGGGGGCGAGACCTCGACAACGTCCGCGCCGACGATGTCGATGCCCATCAGCCCGCGCAGCATCTGCTGGGCCTCCCTTGTCGTGTAACCGCCGACTTCGGGCGTGCCTGTCCCCGGAGCGTAGACGGGATCGAGACCGTCGACGTCGAAACTCACGTAGACCGGGCCGTCTCCGACGACCTCGCGGGCCCGGGCGATGACCGCTTCGAGTCCCATGGCATAGAAGTCCTCGATATGAATGACGGTCATGCCGCTCTCGTAGCTGAAGTCCCAGAGCACTTCCGCGGGCCCGCGAATACCGATCTGGATGGTGCGTTTCGGGTCGAGGGCTCCATCCTCCACGGCAACCCTGAAGGGGCCACCGTGGTGGTGCTTGTGGCCGAAGAGTTCAGGCCCGGTATCGCAGTGGGCATCGAAGTGGATGAGTCCCAGCGGCTGTCCGAGGGAGTGCTTCAGCGCCCGCATGATCGGCAGGGTGATGGAATGATCCCCCCCTGCGGTGAGCGGCATGACGCCGGCCGCCGCCACGACATCGTAGAACGACTCGATGTCACCCATGGCGCGTTCGAGGGCGTAGACTCCTTCGATCATGACATCGCCGATATCGGCAACCCGCGCCGTGTCGAAGGGGCGCGCACCGGTCTGGTGATTGATGCGGCCCATGAGAGTGGATTGTTCGCGCAGGGCCCGGGGGCCGTGGCGGGCTCCGGGACGATTTGTCACCGCCCCGTCGAAGGGAACGCCGGCGATGCCGATGTCGATGTCGCCCCAGGTTTCGGGATCCTCCCGCAACTCCTGACGCATGAAGGTCGCCACACCCGCATAGCGGTGGCGGAACACCGCTCCCCAGGCAAGCTTGCGGGCCTCGGGGACCCCGTCTTCGATGGTATCGCTCATCGCATCCTTCCTGTTCCAAAGGCCCCGGCCATAGTATCCATGGTGATCCGGCCTGTCGCCATGGTGCTCATGACGCACGAAACCACCATACCCCAGATGGGAACATGCCTGCCTGGCGTCGTCTATCAGGAACGGGCGAGCGTCTACGGCCTGGCAACGGATCGCGAAGGACGAATCCTTGCCTGCCGGCGCGGCGGCGACCGGGTGGTGCTTCCCGGAGGCGGCCTCGAGGAGAACGAGGACGAGGACGAGGAGCAAGCGCTCTGCCGGGAGGTCGCCGAGGAGACAGGCTACCGTGTTCTCGACGCCCGTTCGCTGTGCCGGGCCCGGCAGTATCACAACGACCGCCTTGCCAAGCCGCCGGTCAACAAGCAGTGCCACTTCTTCATCATGGAGGTCGCCGGCACGCCATCGTCCGCGGCCGAAGAGGACCATGTCCCGGACTGGCTCGCTCCCGGGGACCTGATCGCGTCGCTCACCTTCGAGAGCCACCGCTGGGCCGTCACGGTGCTCCGCGGCATGACCGGCCCATCCTGAAGACCGCCGGTGTGGCGCACCCGGCAGGACTCGAACCTGCGACCCCAGGATTAGGAATCCTGTGCTCTATCCGGCTGAGCTACGGGTGCCCTTGCCGCCATGGCCTGTCTACCAGAGTGATCGCCAGGGCGCCACCGTCCGTGATTTTCCCCGACGGCGCGGTGCCAATGGAGGACGCCCGTCACAGACCCCCCCCCCCCGGAGAGTCCGGTCTGCCGGCAGGCAGGTGGACGCGTCCTGTCGCAAGGTCCCCCGCTCTTACGGACAAGGAACGTTGACGCGCCGTTTCGCGTCGCGCAGCGCTTTCCAGACACGCTCGGGCGTGATGGGCATGTCGAGATGCTCGACCCCGAACGGTCGGAGCGCATCCAGGAGCGCGGCGGTCACCGCGGGCGGTGCGCCGACCGCGCCGCTTTCCCCGGCGCCCTTGACCCCCAGACGATTGGTCGTGGTTGCCTCCTCCTCTTCCAGCAGGGTCTCGAATTCCGGCAGGTCGTCCGCGCGGGGCAACGTGTAGTCCATCAGCGAGCCTGTGAGGAGCTGGCCACTCTCCCGGTCGTAGCGGATCTCCTCGAACATGGCCTGGCCGATGCCCTGGGCCAGGCCGCCGTGGATCTGGCCGTGCACGATCGTCGCATTGACCGGCCGACCCACGTCGTCGACGCCGCACAAGCGGTTGATCCGAAAGGCGCCCGTCTCCGGGTCGACCTCGACCTCGCAAACATAGCACCCGTTCGGGAAGCAGAACGGGGCCTCCGATTCTCCCGTTGCCCGTACCTCGCCGTCGAGCTCGGCCGCCACAAGCCTGCTGATTGCGATACGACGGTCTGAGCCGGCAATCGTCAGCGCCGCGCCGCCGGTCTCGATGTCGTTCGGCGAGGCCTCGAGCTGCTTGGCCGCCAGCGCCTTCAGGCGCTCGACCAGTGTCTCGCACGCCACGGTCACGGCGGCTCCGCCGGTGTAGAGTGAGCGGGACCCATAGCTCCCCGGCCCTTCCGGTGTCGCCGCGGTGTCACCCAGCACGACATCGATCTCGTCGGGAGGGAGACCAAGAATGGCCCCGGCGATTTGCGCATAGGTGCTCTTCAGGCCCTGGCCCATCTCCTGGGTAGCGCAATGGAGCCGCATCCGGCCGTCATCTGTCGCCACTGCCTCGACGGTTTCCTTCGGCGAAAGCCCGCTCGTCGAATCGATGTGATAGGCGAGGCCCCGGCCGCGCAACCTCCACCTCTTGCGCGAAGCGTCCCGGCGTGCCTCGAAACCGTCCCAGTCTGCGAGAGCCAGGGCCCGCTCCAGCAGGCGCGGAAAGTCGCCGCTGTCGTAGGCAAGGCCGGAGACGAGGCGATAGGGCAGTTCGCTCTTTCGCACCAGGTTGCGCCGGCGCAGCTCCGCCGGGTCGACGCCGAGGCGCGCAGCGGCAAGATCCAGGATCCGCTCGATCCGGTGGATCGCTTCGGGCCGGCCCGCGCCGCGATAGGGCCCGGTGGGCGCCGTGTTGGTCAGCACGGTCTTGACCGTGATGGCGGCAGCCGGCACGCGATAGGCGCCGGTGGCGATGCGGTTGCCGGTCGTCGTTGCGATGGGGATGCCGAAGGGCGTGGCATAGGCCCCGAGGTTGGCGTGATCGACGACGCTGAGGGCCACGATTGCGAGCTCCTCGTCGAAACCCACCTCGATCTCGGCGGCATGGTCGCGCGCGTGATAGTCGGCCAGAAAGCTCTCGACCCGCGCGGCGCGCCACCGGACCGGCCGGCCGAATCGCCGCGCCGCGTAGAGCACCAGGCCGTCCTCCGGGTAAGGTGTCAGCTTGCCGCCGAACGCACCGCCGATGTCGTCGACCCTGATCCTGATTCGCTCCCGCGTGACACTGAAGACGGCATCCGCAAGAATGGCCCTGGCATGGTGCGGCGCCTGGGTAGCGCAGTGGAGTGTCCAGGTCATGCTGGCCGCGTCGTAGAGCCCGATGGCGGCGCGGGGCTCCATGGCGTGGGGAACGAGCCTGTTGTTCCGCACCTGGAGGCCGAAGCGATGCCTGGCCCCGGCGAGAGCGGTGCGACATGCGGCCCGATCGCCCATGTGCAGTTCGGCCACGACATTGCCCGCGTCGCTCTCCTGCACGAGGGGCGCACCGACCTCGGCGGCCGCCAGGACATCCGTCACACATGGCTGCGGCGCATAGTCGATGACGACGCGCTCGGCGGCTTCCTGCGCTGCAGGCAGACTCTCGGCCACCACGAAGGCGACCGGTTCGCCCACATAGCGGACGGCCTCGCGGGCCAGGAGAGGCATGTCCAGGGTTCGGACCGGCCCGCCCCCGGGCGCGTCGACCGTGCTCGTGAAGGGCACGCCGCCGACACCATCGGCAGCCAGATCGCTGCCGGTCACGGCCCCCACGACGCCGTCGACGCGCATCGCCGCCGTGGTGTCCAGCCGGCTCAGCAATGCCGCCGGATGAACCGAGCGAACGACGACGCCATGCAGCGCCCCGGCGAATTCGAGATCGTCGGTGAAGCGGCCCCACCCCCTTAGCAGCCTACCGTCCTCCAGGCGTCCGGAGAATGGCGCTGGCCGGCTGGCGCTCGATTCGGGAGTCAATGGGCGACAACCGGAACCGGCCGGAGATGCCGTCAGTCGTGCGCGTCGGGTATCGGGCGGTAGATCGGCCCGCGGCGCACGAGCCTCTCGATCATGCCGTTGGTGAGATAGACCGGCGTCTCGTGCGGATCGTAGGGCGCCTTTTCCTGGCCCGGATAGCCGATCAGGGCCCTCACCTCTTCACACATGTAGTAGGCCGCAGAAGCCGCGAGCGTGAGGGCGTTGAAGGCTGCCGCGTCGCTCTGGCTGATCCGGTTGGCCGCCTCGCCCGGCTCCGCCCCCTCGGCGGCTGCAAGCCCGCGCAACAGGTCGTCCACGATGTCGGGACGGTGGACAAGCACCTGGTCAAGCAGCACCTCATGGGCGGCGACCTCGGTCGCGGCCGGCATGCGTCCGTGGCGAGGAATCAGCAGATCAGCGAGGCCCGCGAATGTGGCGCGCTCCTCCGGCGACAGTCTGGACGCCCGGGACATCACGCCGCCTCCACGTTTCGACGTTCCGAGATCATGTGCATGGTCTGGCGGTGGGAGACCGACATGATGGTCGCGGTAGGATTGACACCGCCAGATGTGGGAAAGGCGCTGGCATCGAAGACGAAGAGGTTCGGCACGTCGTGCGAGCAACCCCATTCGTCCACCACCGAAGTGCGGGGATCGTCGCCCATGCGCGCGGTGCCCAGCAGGTGCCAGCCCGTATCGGGCACCTGGTGCACCACCACTGTCTCGACCGCCCCTGCGGCGAGGCTCGCCTCCAGCAGGCGGTCGACATGGAACTTGAGCATGTTCGACGAGTTCTCGGAGACCGTGTAGTCGAGCTTCGGCGCCGGGATGCCGTCGGTATCGGTGAGCTCCGGGTCGATAATCACGCGGTTGGATTCCTCGGGCAGGTCTTCGCCAATGATTCCCCAGACCATCGAATGGCCGAAGCGGCGATCCACCAGATCGTGCAGGTTGACGCCCCAGCTGTCCTCGACCCTGCCGCCCTCGTCGAAAATCCTGGAACCGACGAAGCCGGTCACGCCGAGCGGACCGCCCCCCGGCATCGCTCCCCATTTGGCGCCGCGCACGAAGCCTCGCTTCTCGTCGGTCTCGTAGAACTGGTTGCTCTCGATTAACTGGCCGAAGGGTCCGCGCCAACTCTCCAGGTCCTCCTCGAAGACGCCCATGACCGCCGAGAACGGGTGCATCATCAGGCGCTTGCCTACCAGACCGGAGGAGTTGGCCAGGCCGTCCGGGAACGCGGCACAGGCCGAGAGCAGCAGAAGCCTCGGCGTGCCGATTCCGTTGCCGCACAGAATGACTGCGCGCGCCTTCTGGTGGCGCTCGCGGCCATTCCGGTCGATATAGGTCGCGCCGGTCACCCGGTTTCGCGCCGCATCGTAGGTGATCTCGCGCACCCTGGCGCCGACAACGATGCGGGCGCCGTCCTTGAGCGCATGGGGCCAGAGCGTGAGGTTGGGGGTGGATTTGGCGCCTTCCGGGCACCCGGTCATGCAGGTGCCGCGCCGGGCGCAGGGATTGAGCCCGTTGTAGGGCACGGAAGGCATGGCGTTGGTGCCGGGCCACCAGTGCCAGCCCAGCTTGTCCATGCCCTCGGCGGCCTTCATGCCGCACTTGCCGATAGGCAGGGGCGGCGTAGGGAACGCCCTGCGCGGCGGATAGGCGGGGTTCCCCGGAAGGCCGGAAACGCCGACCACGCGCTCCATCTCCTCCAGGCTGGGCAGCAGGTCGTCGTAGGTAAAGGGCCAGTCGTCCGCGACTCCGTCAAGGGATCTGACCCTGAAATCGGAGGGCAGGAAGGGAGTCCAGTGGCCGGCATAGAGCGTCGTGCTGCCGCCGACGGCCGCATACATCAGCGGATTGATGGCGCTGTCGTCGGTGTTGATGGGATAGTCGCGGTCGCGGTCGCGGACATTCGGGTTCGGGTGCCACTGCTTCTGTGCGACCAGCTCGAACTGCGGCTTGTCACCGGGGAACTCGTTTGCATCGGGCCAGTCGCCCTGCTCCAGCGTCACCACCGAGAAGCCGGCCCCGGCGAGATAGCGCGCAGCGACCGATCCGGACGGACCAGCGCCGATGACGCAGATATCGACCTCCTCGCCGTGACGCGGCGGCCGCGCGCCCCTTGCCGTCGCCGTCATGGCTCAAGCCCCCGGGGTGGGCAGGAAGATCGGCCCGCGATCGATCACCTGCTGCAGCATGCCGTTGGCCACGTACTCCGGCGTTTCGTCGGGGTCCGCCGGCCGCTTCTCCTGGCCCGGATAGCCGATAAGCTCGCGCACGGCCGGTGTCATGTAGTAGCCGGCAGAAGCCACGATGCTGACAGCGCCGAGGGCCTCCGCATCGTCCCGGTTCAAGGCCTCGGCGGCGTCCGCGGGCGGTTTGCCGGCAGAAGCAGCCAGTCCACGCCGGAAGGCCTCCACCAGATCCGGGCGCAGGCCAAGGATCCGGTCCAGCGTCGCCCCATGAACATCCACCGTGCTGGCAGCCGGCATCCCCTCGGCAGCAGGGATCAGGACATCAGCGAGGGCTGCGAAGACCTCGCGCTCTCCGTCGCTCACCATCTTCATGACGCCACCCTCGCATGGCTCCGGTTCTCGATCAAATGCTCGACGGCGCGGAGCGCGATGGCCGTAATCGTGCCGGTGGGATTGAAGCCGGACGACGTCACGAAGACGCTGCCGTCGTAGATGTAGAGATTGGGCACGTCGTGGCTTCTGCCATACTGGTCGACGACGGAGCGGGCGGGATCGTCGCCCATGCGCGCCGTGCCCATCAGGTGCCAGCCGCAATCGCGCATCAGCCTGGTCGACGAAATCGAAGCCGCGCCGGCCGCCTCCATCGCTTCCTCGGCGCGCGCGACGTGGAAGTCCAGCAACCGCTCCGTGTTCTCGGAGTTCGTGTAGTTGAGCATGGGCGCCGGGATACCGTCCGAATCGGTGAGTTCCGGGTCAAGCGTCACCCGGTTGTCCTCGTCCGGCAGGTCCTCGGCGATGATCCCCCATTCGAATGACCGGCCCAGGACCTTCCTGGTGTTGCGGTGGAGGTTGGCGCCCCACGCCTCGTCCAGCGCCTTGCCGCCGTATGCGGCGCGCAAGCCAAGCGGCCCACCCGACGGCATCACCCCCCACTTGGCGCCGCGCACGAAGCCGCGCGATGCGTCGGTCTCGTAGAACTGCATCGACTGGATGCTCTGCCCTGTCGGTCCGAGCCAGCTCTGGAGGGGCTCGTCGAACAGTCCGCTGACGGCGGCGTAGGGGTGCATCATGAGGTTCTTGCCGACCAGGCCGGAGGAGTTCGCCAGGCCGTCCGGGTGGTGCCTGGAGGCGGACATGAGCAACAGCCGGGGTGTGCCAATGCCGTTGCAACAGACGATGACGATGCCGGCCCGCTGATGCGCCTCGCGGCCGTTGCGGTCGATGTAGGTTGCGCCATTGGCAAGCCCCTGGTCGTCCACCGTGATCTCGCGCACGCGGGCGCCGGTGACGAGCCTGGCGCCGTTCTCCAGCGCCGTGGGCCAGTGGGTGTGGTCGGTCGAGGCCTTCGCCTTGTGCGGGCAGCCCGTCAGGCACGTGCCGTAGCGGACGCACTGGTTGCGCCCCCGATAGTCGCGCGATGGCACCGCGTTGGGCCCGGGCCACCAATGCCAGCCCAGCTTGTTCATGCCCTCGGCGGCCTTCATGCCGATACGGCCGATCGGCATGGGCGGCAACGGATACTCGGCGTGCGGCGGATAGGCCGGATCACCCGCCAATCCCGACACGCCCATCGCCACTTCCATCCGGGTGTAATAGGGCTCCAGATCCTCGTAGGTGAAGGGCCAGTCGTCGGCCACGCCATCCAGGGCCCTGACGCGAAAATCCGACGGCATGAAGCGTTGCCAGTGCGCCGCGTAGAGGATCGTCGAGCCCCCGACCGCGCTGTACATCAACGGGTTGACGTCGCTCCCGGAGGTGTTGATCGGATAGTCGGTCTCGAGATCCCGGACATTCGGGTTGGGATGCCAGCGCTTCTGCGCCATGAGCTCCCATTCGGGCTTGTCCCCGTAGAACTCGGCATTGTCCACCCACGGCCCCTGTTCGAGGCATACCACGTCGACACCGGCTGTCGCGAGGCATGCCGCCGCGACGGAGCCCGATGCGCCGGCTCCGATGATGAGGACTTCCGCCGCTTCGCGGCTCTTCTTTCTCTGGACCATCCACTTCCCCTTCCCTGTCGGCAGGCGCGCAATTCAAGGCCGCTGTCCGGCGCCGGGATCGTATCACCGCCCATCGAGCCCCGGCAATAACCGCAACGGGACCGTCATCGCAGCCTCGTTCCGGCATCCGTTGCCGGCCGGCGGCACCGCATCATGATCCCCCTGCTTTCGTTGAGGCAGCTGTGGCTGTTTCCGGAAGAACCGCCACGGCGTCTACGTTCCAGCGGTTGCCTCACGGCACACGTATCAGGGCACGGGAAGGAAGCCCACTGTTCCGGGCAACTCGCGGGCAGGGCTGGCGAACGGTCGAAGCACACACCCCGACACGACAGTTGACAAGATTGTTCGGCATTGGGGAGAGTCGGCGGCGAGGGGCGCCGCCCGGTTCGTGTGTGGCGTGGAGTTCGCGAGGGACCGTATGAAGATTGCCGTCATTCTACGCCTGACTCCCGATCTCACGGAAGAGCTGGAACTCACCGAAGACGGCCGCGACATCGACCGCGAGTGGATCGGCCTGGTTCTCAACGAATTCGACGACCAGGCGCTGGAACAGGCGGTCCTCCTCAAGGAAGCGACCGGAGCGGCGGTCACGGCGCTCGCCGTCGACGGCGAGGGTGTCGAGCGCATGCTGCGCGCGGCGCTGGCGCGTGGCGCCGATGCGGTGTACCGCATTCCGGCGGACGAGGCCCCCGCCTTCTCGCGAGCTCTGGCCCCGCTCTATGCCGCGGCAGTGCACGAAGTCGGCGCCGAACTGGTGCTGACCGGCGTGCTGGCGACCGACGATCTCCATGGCGAGCTGGCGCCCTATCTCGCGGCCGCGCTGGAATGGCCGCAGGCGAGCGCCGTCTCCGACGTGCAGATCGAGGGTGGAGAAGCAATCGTCCGCCAGGAGTATTCGGGCGGCAGGGCGGCGCGGCTCGCGCTCCCGCTGCCGGCGGTCATCGGCCTGCAGACAGCGTCGCAGCCGCCGCGTTACGTGGCCGGCAGCAGGCTGCGCGATCTGCTCAAGGTCGAGGTGTCCGAGATGGCGGTCGACGCCGCGCCTGCGGCGACCGGCATCGAGCCCGCCACCCTCGCCCTGCCCGACCGCGGCGGCGGCGCCGAGATGATCGAAGGCAGCGGCGAGCAGATTGCCGAACGGCTCCATGCCGTTCTCGCCGGGAGAGACCTGGTTTGATGCGCATTCTCGTCCATGCCGAGCACGAGGCAGGAGCGGTCAGGGATACCACCTTCGAGCTGCTCGCCATTGCCCGGGCGCTGGGCGGTGAGGTGGAGGCGTTGGTCATGGGCGCCGGACCGGAGGCGGCCGCCGGGCAACTCGGCGGTGCCGACCGGGTGATCGCCGTCGCTGATCCGGCGCTGGACACCTACCTTCCCGACGTCCACGCAGCGGCGTTGCAGGCCGCCATCCGGGCGCGCAATCCCGCCCTGGTGCTCCTGAGCTACGGCACCGCAGGCCTCGATATCGCGCCTCCGGTGGCGCACGCCTGCGGCCTGCCGCTCATCTGCAACTCCGTCGCGCTGCAGCCGGAGGAAGGAGCCCTCGCCGTGCGCGCGCAGATCTACGGCGGCAAGCTCGAGGCGAGCGCCCGCGTACCGCTTCCGGCCATCGTCGTGGCGATGCCCGGCTCGGCACGTGCCGAGGATGGCCGCGTGGACGGCGCGCCGCCGGTGGAGACCATGGCCATGCCGCCGGGCGATGCAGCGGGCATCCGGCTGGTCGAGACGCTGGAGCCCGAGGCGGGCGGCGTCGACCTGACCCAGGCCGAGCGCATCGTCTGCGTCGGCCGCGCCATCGGCGGCACCGACAAGCTCGCCGTCGTCGAGGAGCTCGCCGGCCTGCTCGACGCCGAAGTCGCGGGCTCGCGCCCGGTCATCGACGCGGGTTGGCTTTCCAGGGATCGCCAAGTGGGCAAGTCCGGCGCCACGGTCAAGCCACGCCTCTACCTCATGGCCGGCGTGTCCGGTGCGCCGGAGCATCTGGAGGGCATGAGCGATTCCGAACTGATCGTCGCGCTCAACACGGACGAGAGCGCGCCGATCTTCGCCAAGGCCCATTACGGCGCCGTCTGCGATATGTTCGACGTGCTTCCCAAACTCGCCGCCCGGCTGAGAGACTCCTGAACGTCTTCACGGCCCGGCACCGGCTGGTATTCCTCATATGAAGTTCGTATGCTCCTGAAGCTGGTGTTGCCGGGTTCTGACCTCGGCAACGTCAGGTTGCGCGGGGCGCACTCTCCGAAGCCGGGCGCCCGATTCACAAGTATGCGAGTTGCGACAACAGGACATCCGGGCGCATGGCCACCAAGACCCTGATCCTCCTGATCGCGACGCTCGGCGCCTTCGCCGCCACCGGGTGGCGGGCCCGTTCCTGGCTCGGGCCGCTCGCGCAGGCCCGGCCGGCGGGCCGCCTGGACCACCCTTGGCGCCGGCTTGCGGGAGTCCTCGCCGAAATCGGCCTGCACCGGCGCCTCCTGCGCTTCCGGTTCTCCGGCATCATGCACCTGATGATCTTTTCCAGCTTCCTGGTGCTGTTCACCGTCATCGTGCAGGCCTTCGGCGCGGGCTTCTTCCCCGGCTTCAGCCTGGAACCGATCGGCGGCCACACCTGGCTGGCAGCGCTTCAGGAAGCGTTCATGGTGATCATCGCCGCCGCGCTCGGCATGGCGATCTGGTACCGGTTCGTGCGCCGCCCGGCCCGCTTCGCCGGCTCCAGCCGGCGGGATGCGACGATCATCTACATCCTGATTGCCGCCATCGTCATCACCATGTTTCTGGAATGGGCGTCGCGGATCGCGATGGGCGGCGATCCGTCGGCGCCCTACCGGCCTCTCTCCGCCGCCCTCGCTGGCGGCCTCGGCGGGCTGGGGCTGGAAGGCGATGCCGTGACAGAAGCCTTCTACTGGGCCCATATCGCTGCCATTCTCGCATTTCTCGTCTACATTCCGGGGTCGAAGCACCGCCACATGTTCGCGGCCGCCCCCAACATCTATTTCCGCTCGCTCGCCCCCAAGGGCCAGCTGCCCCCGCCGCCGGCCTTGCCTGGCGACGACAGGGTTGCGGGCGTAGTCCGCGATTTTCAGGACTTCTCGTGGAAGGACCTGCTCGACAGTCTCTCCTGCACCGAATGCGGCCGCTGCCAGGCGGTGTGTCCTGCACACGGCTCCGGCGCCGCACTCAGCCCGAAACGACTCGTCATGGATCTTCGCGATGGCATGACCGCGCCGCAACAATCGGGTGGCGCGGTGATCGCCGGCGGGACGATAAGCGCCGAGACGCTCTGGGCCTGCACGACCTGCCGCGCCTGCATGGAGGTCTGCCCGCTGCATATCGAGCACGTGCCGAAGATCGTCCAGCTTCGCCGTTCCCTGGTGGAGGATGGCGAGATCGAACCCATGCTGCAGGAGTCGCTCACGAGCCTGCAGACCCACGGCAACTCCTTTGGCAAGTCGCCGAAACAGCGGGCGCGCTGGACCCGCGCGCTTTCCTTCAAACCCAGAGACGCGCGCCGGGAGCCGGTCGACATCCTCTGGTTCGTCGGCGACTTCGCGAGCTTCGACCCCCGGGTCCAGCGGCTCACTGTCCTGATCGCCGAACTGCTCGCCAGGGCAGAGGTCGACTTCGGCATCCTCTACGACGGCGAGCACAACAGCGGCAACGACGTGCGCCGTGTGGGTGATGAGGGGCTGTTCGACCTGCTCGCCCGGCACAACATCGCCGAGCTCGAGACCTGCAGCTTCAACCGCATCCTCACCGCCGACCCCCACAGCCTGAACGCGCTCGGCAGCGAGTACGCGGCGCTGGGCGCGCACTACGACGTGGTGCATCACTCACGCCTCCTGTGCGAACTGGTGGAGTCCGGACGGCTCGGCCCGATCGTGCGGGGCCGGGAGACGGCCGTCACCTATCACGACCCCTGCTATCTGGGGCGCTACAACGACGAGTTCGAGGCGCCGCGACGGCTCATTCGCCGGTTGGGCCACGATCTGCGCGACATGGGCCGGTGCCGCGAGAACAGCTACTGCTGCGGCGCCGGTGGCGGGCGCATCTGGATGGACGATAGCGGGCTTGCCCAGCGCCCGAGCGAGAACCGAATCGAAGAAGCCCTGGCCCTGGAGGGCGTCACGCGCTTCGTGGTGTCCTGTCCGAAGGACGTGGTGATGTACACCGCCGCCGTGCAGGCGCTCGGCGTCGAGGACCGGATCGCGGTCTGGGAAATCGCGGAATTGCTCGACGAGGCATTGTGCGAGCCGCAACCCGGCTGAACGCCTTGCCCCGTCACGCCTTGACGTGCGAGCGGCCGCCCATGGAGAGGGTCAGCAGTTGGTCGTGCGTGCAGTCCTCCTTCGGCGCACTGTGGACCAGGTGGCCGTCGTGCACGACCATGACGGTCTCGGCCAGCGCCATGACCTCCTCGGCGGCGGACGTGATCAGGATCACCGCCGCCTCCTCGCGGGCGAGGCTCAGGATAATGTCGTAGATCTCCCTGATCGCTCCGACATCGACGCCTGCCGTCGGCTCGACGAAGATGAAGAGCCGCGCATGGGCGCTCATCCACTTGCCGATGACGGCCTTCTGCTGGTTGCCGCCCGAGAAGAATTTCACCGACCGCGCCGGGACAGGGGGACTGACCGAGAGGCGGTCGGCGATTTCCCTGGCATAGCGCAGCTTGAGCGGGCCCCGAATCAGCCCGAAGCGGCTGAGCCGGTCGAGCACCGGCAGCGACACGTTGTCCGCGAGGCTGAGTTCGGGAAAAAGCGCCTGGCGACGCCGGTCCTCCGGCACCACGGCGATGCCCGCCGCCCGCGAAGCGCGGGGGCTTCGGGTGGAGACGGTCCTGCCGTCGATGCGGAAAGCGCCGTCGTGGTGAACCACTCCGCCGAGCGCACGGCCGATCTGCTCCATCCCGCCCCCGACCGGGCCGGTGATCCCCAGAATCTCACCGGCGCGCACCGTGAAGGACAGCGGCTCGAGATGGTCCGTGCGCAGGTTCGCGACCTCGAGCAGGACGCGGTCGGTCGCCATTCCGGAATTCTCGATCCTGAGGTCCGCGCGGCTCTTTGCGACCATCAGCTCGGTCACGCGCTCCTCGCTGATCTCGTCACGACCCAGGGTCGCTGAAACCAGACCGCCCCGCAGGATCGTCACGCGGTCGCAGATTCGCTTGATCTCGCCCAGCCGGTGCGAGATGTAGATGATCGTGATCCCCCGGTCGCGGAACCGCTCGATCAGCCCGAACAGGATTTGGACTTCGGACGCCGACAGCCGTGCCGTCGGCTCGTCGAGCACGATCAGCTTGTATTGGCGCTGGAAGAGTGTCGCGAGGGTGACGAGCTGCATCTCTGCCGCGGAGAGGTCGGCCGCCTGGAGGCGGACATCGAGGTCGATCCCCATCCTGTCGAGGATTTTCCGGGCTTCGGCATGGATCTTGCGCTGATCGACGAGAACGCCACCGGGCTCGTTGCCGAGCAGCACGTTCTGCCCCACGGTAAAGCTGCTGATCACCTCGGCATCCTGGTAGACGGCGCCGAGTCCCAGCTTGTGCGCCTCAAGCGGGCTGTCGATGCGGACCTGCTCGCCGTCCAGTAAGATGCGGCCGGCGCTCGGCGAATAGATTCCGGTGAGGATCTTGATGAGGGTCGACTTGCCGGCGCCGTTCTCGCCCAGCAGGCCGTGGACCTCGCCACGGCGGAAGCTGATCGAGACGCCGTTCAGCGCCTTGGTGCCGGAGAACTGCTTCTCCAGGCCGACGATGTCCACCAGTGCGTCGTCAAACTCCGGCTCAGCCGCGTTCCTGGCCATGGCCGCCACCCTAGATGAACTTGAGGTGGAGTTCCTCACGGTTCAGCAAGGCGTTGGCGCCCACCGCGAGAATCAGGATGGCGCCCGCGAACAGCTGGCGGGCCGCATAGGGGAAGCCAACCATGTTCATCCCCGAATTCACCATGTAGATGAAGAACACGCCGAGTAGCGTCCCCAGGACATGGGGTTTGCCCTTGCCCAGCACGGTCGCGCCCAGGAACACCGCCGCGAAGGCGCCGAGCAGGTAGCCCTCGCCGCCGACCGGCTGCGCAGACGACGAGATCGAGGTCAGCAGCACACCGCCGATCCCGGCGGTGAGCGAGGAGAGCACAAAGGCCACGATCACCCAGCGATACACGGGGATGCCCGAATAGAAAGCCGCCACCGCATTGTCGCCGACCGCCCGGATGTAGTAGCCGACCCGCGTCTTGCCGGCCAGCGCCAGGTGCAGGAGGAAGATCACGGCCAGGATGACCACCGGCACGGCGATCGCCATGCTGCGGTCGTCTGTCAGCTGGAAACGGCCCTGCCCGATATAGCGGAACGCCTTCTCCGTATAGTCGACCGCGACCTGGTAGCCATCGGTCAGATAGATGTTGATGCCGCCGAGGACGAACATCATCCCCAGCGTGACGACGATGCCCGATAGTCGGCCATAGGTGACCAGGACGCCGTTAATCGACCCGATGAGGGTGGCGGCCAGCAGGGAGAGCGCGATCGCCGGCCACGGTCCGACCAGCGGGATCAGGAAGGCACAGACGATCGATGTGGTCGTCACGCAAAGGCCGACCGACAGATCGAAGCTGCCCGCGATGACCACATAGGTGAGCCCGATCGAGACCAGGCAGGGCACGATCATGGAGAAGAGGATATTGTTGAAATTCGAGAACGTGAGGAAGTAGGGGGACGCGAAGGAGAAACCGACCCCTGTCAGCACGATGACGGCGATGGTCCCCCAGCGCCGCAACAGACTAAGCCAGACCGGCTCCCCCGGCGCCGCAGGGGATTCATTGACGGGCACTGCCATCTTCGTTCCTTCCCGGATGACTGCTGAACACTGCGAGTCTGTGCCCTTTGGATACCGGTTGCAAACCTGCGGCCATCCCAGGTGACGGGCAGGGCACGTCCTCCGGTACAGGGCGGCCCGAGAGGGCCGTCCCGCCCGGAGGACGCGTCGTCAAGCGGGATCAGCCGCCGTATTCGCCCAGCAGCGCGATCGCCTGGCGGTCCATCTCCTGGACCTCCGCCAGCGCCGCCTCGGCTTCTTCCTGAAGGATGGCGGTCACCGGCACACGGTACTGGTGAGGCTCCACACTCTCGCCGGCGCCCATGGCCATCGCCAGCTTCGCGCATTCATGACCCAGCGTATGCCAGGGCACGTCGGTGGAGAACTCGATCGGATAGGTGTTCGCCACCATCTCGCCCAGCAGCTGGTCCGAGAAGTAGTGGTTGAAGAGCCGCAGATCGTCGCGGCCCATCTGCTGCATGGCCTGGCCGGCGCCGATGGTGAGCGGCCACCACCAGGAGATGATGCCGGCGACCGAACCGGGTTCCGGATTGGACTGCAGCAGCGCCAGGGCGTTCTCGCGCCCCTTTGAGATCTGGTCCTGGGTGGAGACGGTGCCGGGCATGAACGGCAGCATGTCCATGTGCGGCTCGTACTTCGTCATGAGGTCGAGCATGTCGGCCTCCATGTCGAAGGGCGTGTAGAAGCCCTTGTCCTCGGCCGTCTGCACCAGCGTGCCCCTGCGCTGCAAGACGTTCTGGACATAGTAGCCCAGCGTTGTCGCTGTCGCCCAGGTGTCCTCGACCACGGCCGGCGAGTTCTTGACCGGCACGGCGAAGCCCACGGTCGGGATGCCGCGCGCGTGCGCCTCGTCGGCGATGTACTCGGTTTCGGGCTCCAGAGAGTAGATGCCCATGCAGAGCACGTCGATATCGCGGTCGAGGAGGGCGCGCTCGGCTTCCTGCTCGCTCGCCTTGGTCGGTTCGCCGCGCACCGTGACCGGCTCGCCGCCCATGTCGAGAACGGTCTTCACCAACTGCCAGCAACCGCGGCGCCAGGGCTGGTTGAACGGCCCGTAGGTCAGCGGAATGCCGACCCGAATCTTGCTGTCCTGGGCGCTGACGACGCCGATTTCGCTCGCCAGTGCCGTGCCGGCGAGCACGGTGCCGGCGGCCGCGCCGGCATTCAGAAAGTCCCGGCGGCTCCACTCCGCGAACTCAAGCGCCTCCTGAACCAGAAACTTGCGTGCCTTGAAATCAAGCATACTCTTCTCCTCGGGTTGAAATCGGGTTAACGCACCGCACCGGCGGCCTGCAGGGCCGGACCAGACGACGAAGAATCGCCCTGCCGGTGCGCGTCGAGAAATGACAGCATCGCTTCAGTGAACGCCGCGGCCTGTTCGAGATTGGCAAGGTGGGCGGCCTGGTCGATGACGACCAGTTCCGCGCCGGAGATGCCTCCGGCGAGGACTTCGGCCGCCGCCACCGGCGTCGCCGGATCCTGGGCGCCCACAATCACCCGGGTGGGAGCGCGGATGTCTCCCAGGCGCGGCACAAGGCGCATCGCCTTGATGGCCTCGGCACAGGCGATATAGCCATCGGCTGTCGTATCCGAGGCGACGCCACGGACCCAGTCGACCGTCTCCGGCGACGAAGCGCGAAATCCGGACGTGAACCAGCGGGCCATGGTCGGCTCCAGCAAAGGCGCGAGGCCTTGCGTGCGCGCCGTCGCGATTCGCTCGTCCCAGATGCCGGCGGGCATCTCGGCAGCGGTGTCGCAGAGCAACAGGGACCGTACGCGCCCGGGCGTCTTCAGCGCGACGGTCATGCCGATCATGCCGCCCAACGAGAGCCCGGCAAAATGGACGGCGTCGAGCCCCAGCGCGTCCATCAGTCCGAGCGCGTCGTCGGCCAGGTCGTCGAGGCTGCAAGGGCTCTTCGGCACGTCACTGCCGCCGTGCCCCCGCGTGTCGTAGGCGATGACCCTGTAGCGTTCAGCGAGCGCGTCGATCTGGGGGCGCCACATGCGGTGATCGCTGAAGTGGCTGTGGCTCAGCATGACAGCGGGCGCGCCTTCCGGCCCCGTCTCGAGGCAGGCGGTCATGAAGCCGTTGGTCCGGTATCGTGCGGTAGCGCTCAAACGACCGCGCCCTCCCTCGCGTTCGCCATGGATGAACTGGAAATGCATTTTGATTGGGAGCAACTGATTGTCAACAATCATGCCGGGAAGGCTCAGGACTTTCCCACGCTGGGCGAATCGACGCCAGACAGGGTTGCGACGAGGATGATTCGGCGATCTGGGTGCGCTGTCTTCTCGTCGGAGTCGCCCGGTTCGCAGGTGCGATGAGCGGATCATGCGGTGGTTCGCCAGCCCGCCTTGCGGATGTGACAGCCGAATGCCGGGGCCCCCGCGAGGCGGGCGCCGGGACGGTGGTCTCGGGTGAGCGCGGGGTAAGGAGGGTCAGTCGGGGGTGGTTGGCCCGCACACGGCGCGGGGTTGCATGCGTCGCATGGTGGTGACGGGACCCTCACCGGCCCTGCGGTTGGCGAACACGCTCGACGAAATTGCGCCCGCCACTCGATCGCACGGGAACGATCCGTCCCGGCGCCGTCGTTCGGCCGGTTACATCCGCAAGCAGCCGCCGGACCGCTGAATCACACCCGCTGCCACCCTGATTCACCTGGAGCGGGAAGGCCCTGCGACACGGCGGCGGATGGTTTGCAGTGCCGGATGGGGCTGATAGGCTGACAATGGAGGGGGCGCAATGCGACAGCGGGATCACCACCAGTTGACCGAACGTATCGACGAGGTGGTTCGCCTGGTTCGGGACGGTTTCGCGCACGACGCCGATCACGCGGCCAGGTTTGCCGAGATCTTCCTCGGTGGCGTGATTCACGAAGACATCGAGAACGTGTCGAGAGAGAACCTCTACGGAGAGGTGGCGTCCCTGTGGCAGTTCTTCCGCCAGCGCAACGCCGCCACGGCAAAGGTCCGGGTGTTCGACCCGGATCCCGAAGAGGATGGCTGGCAGTCGACCCACACGGTGATCGAGATCGTCAACGACGACATGCCGTTCCTCGTGGATTCCGTTGTTGCCGCACTCAATGTGCTCGGAGTGACGGTGCTCCTGCTCATACACCCGGTGATTCGGGTCACCCGCGACGAGGCGGGCGTCCAGACCGGGATTGACAGCGGTCCGGCTGAATCGGTCCTGCACGTCGAGATCACCCAGCAACCCGCGGAACGCCACCGGGAGATTGTCGAACGACTGCACCACGTCCTGGGCCAGGTGCGCGCCGCGGTCGAGGACTGGCGACCCATGGTGACCTGTCTCGAAGGGCACATGGCGGTACTCGAGACGGATCCTCCGTGCGTATCACGGGAAGAGCTTGAGGAAGGTCTTGCCTTTCTGAAGTGGCTTCTCGACGACCATTTCACTTTCCTCGGCTACCGGGAGTACCGTTTCGAACGACGTGATGGCGAGGTGTTCGCCCACATCGTCGGAGAGGAAAACCGCGGTATCCTGCGCGAGGTCTCCGAGGAGAGCCGCAAGCGTCACGAACAGGCGTTGCCCGATCACTTCGTGCGCTACCTGGAGAGCCGGGAGCTCTTCATCATTTCCAAGGCATGGACCCGCTCGGACGTCCACCGGCCGGTTTTCATGGACTACATCGGTTTGCGCCAGTTCAACGACGCAGGAGAGGTCGTCGGCGAGTGCCGCTTTCTGGGCCTCCTGACATCGACCGCCTACAGCACGTCGCCATCCCAGATCCCGCTCTTGCGCCGCAAGGTCGCCATGGTGATGGAGCGTTCAGGAGCCACCCCGGGCAGCCACAATGCCAAGGCGCTTGGACACATCCTCGACACGTTTCCGCGCGACGAACTGTTCCAGATCGACGTCGAGACCCTGGAGTCCTTCTCCCGGGGCATCCTGCATCTCGAGCATCGTCAGCGCATCCGCCTCTTCCTGAGGAGGGACTCCTATGGCCAGTTCGTCTCCTGCCTCGTCTACATTCCCCGTGAGCGCTATTCCACCGATCTGCGCCGCAGAATGGAGGCCATTCTCCTCGAGGAGCTCAACGGCAGTTCGGTGGATGTGCAGACACAGGTGTCCGACGCACCGATGGCCCGGGCCCAGTTCATCGTCCACACCCCGGACGAGAGCAGGGTCGAGGGCGAACCCGTCGCCATCGAAAGGCGCCTGACCGCGGCGTCGCGGACCTGGGACGACGACCTCCATGATGCGCTGACCGAGGAGTTCGGCGAGGGCCGGGGAACCGTCCTCTTTCACCGCTACCGTCCGGCGATCCCCGGCGGCTACAAGGAGATGTTCAGCACCCGCCTTGCGGTTGCAGACATCCAGCGCATGGATGCCATGGGCGATGATGATATCGCAATGAACCTCTATCGCCGTGTCGACGCCGCGGCAGGCGACCTCAACTTCAAGGTCTATCACCGCGGGTCGGCGGTGCCGTTGTCGGGAATCATGCCCATGCTCGAACACATGGGCCTGGTGGTGATCGAGGAGGCTCCCTACGAGATCCGTCCGGACGACGGGACGATGATCTGGATTCACGATTTCCGGGTCCAACTCGAACACGGCTGGCAGGTCGACGTGGCCGAGGTGCGCCAGCGTTTCCACGAGACCTTTGCACGGGTGTGGTCGGGCGAGATCGAGGATGACAACTTCAACGATCTCGTCCTCATCGGCCTCGACTGGCGGCAGGTGGTCATCCTGCGCGCCTATGCCAAGTTCCTCATGCAGATCAACGCGCCATTCAGCCAGGCCTATGTCGAGCAGACCATGGCGGCCAATCCCGCCATCGTGCGCCTTCTCGTCGAGTTCTTCGAGACGCGGTTCGATCCCGACGGGCAGGCCCGGGCCCACGTCCGCGGCATCACCCTGCGCGAGCGCATTGTCGAGGCGCTCGAAGGCGTCGAGTCGCTGGACCAGGACCGCATCCTGCGCCGCTATCTCAACCTGATCGAGGCCACGCTGCGCACCAACTTCTACCAGACGGATGCCGCCGGCGCCGTCAGGCCCTACGTGTCCTTCAAGTTTGACAGCCAGATGGTTCACGATCTGCCGGAGCCCCGGCCATGGCGGGAGATCTTTGTCTACTCGACCAGGGTCGAGGCCGTTCACCTGCGCGGCGGACCGGTGGCAAGGGGCGGTATCCGCTGGTCCGACCGGCTCGAGGACTTCCGGACCGAGGTCCTGGGCCTGGTGAAGGCACAGATGGTGAAGAACGCGGTGATCGTGCCGGTGGGGTCCAAGGGGGGCTTTGTCGTCAAGAGGCCGCCCCCGGCCAGCGCCGGGCGCGACGCCCATCAGGCCGAGGGAATTGCCTGCTACCGAACGTTCATGTCCGGCATGCTCGATGTCACCGACAACATCACCGGCGGCCATGTTGTCACGAGAGAACGGCTGGTCCGCCGTGACGACGACGACCCCTACCTCGTGGTGGCCGCCGACAAGGGCACGGCAACCTTCTCGGATATCGCCAACGAGGTGGCCGCCAGTTATGGCCACTGGCTCGGCGACGCCTTCGCCTCGGGAGGATCGGCGGGCTACGACCACAAGGCGATGGCCATCACCGCCAAGGGGGCCTGGGAGGCCGTCCGCCGCCATTTCCGCGAGATGGGCAAGGATGTCGACAGCGAGGACTTCACGGTGATCGGCATCGGCGACATGATGGGCGACGTGTTCGGCAACGGCATGCTGCTGTCCCGTCACACCCGCCTCGTCGGCGCCTTCAACCACATGCACATCTTCATCGATCCGGACCCGGACGCCGCAACGGGCTGGGAGGAGAGAAAACGACTGTTCGATCTTCCCCGGTCAGGCTGGGCCGACTACAACACGGCCTGCCTGAGCGAAGGCGGCGCCATCTATGAGCGCAGCGCCAAGTCGGTCAGCCTGTCACCCCAGAGCCGCAAGGCGCTCGGCGTCACCGAGGAGACGCTGACGCCTGCGGAACTCATCCACGCCATGCTGAAGGCTGATGTCGAGCTGCTGTGGAACGGCGGCATCGGCACCTACATCAAGGCGGCTCACGAGAGCCATCCCGGAGTCGGCGACCGGGCCAACGACGGCGTACGCGTCGATGGCCGCGAGGTGGGCGCCCGGGTGGTGGGTGAGGGCGGCAATCTCGGCGCTACCCAGGCGGGCCGCATCGAGTACGCGCTCGCCGGCGGCCGCATCAACACGGATGCCATCGACAACTCCGGCGGCGTCGACTGTTCGGACCACGAGGTCAACATCAAGATCCTGCTTGGCGATGTCGTCGAGGCGGGCGACATGACGATCAAGCAGCGGGACCGCCTCCTCGAGAAGATGACCGGTGAGGTGGCCGGTCTCGTCCTGCGCAGCAACTACCTGCAGACCCAGGCCTTGTCGGTGGCCGAGACCCAGGGACCGGCGCTGACCGAGGAACTGGTGCGCCTGATGCGGACGCTGGAGCACAAGGGGCTTCTCGACCGCAGGATCGAAGGTCTGCCCGACGACGAGGAACTGGGCGAATGGCGATCCAGGGACCGGCATTTCACCCGCCCGGAACTGTCGGTGCTGTTTGCCTGGGCCAAGATGGATCTCTATGCGGAACTTCTCAATTCGGATCTGCCCGATGATCCGGACCTGCAGGATGACCTGATCACCTATTTCCCGGTCCTGCTGAGAAGGGAGCACCGCGAGCGAATTCTCGATCACAGGCTGCGCCGCGAGATTGTCGCCACGTTCACGACCAATTCCATCATCAACCGCGCCGGTATTGCCTTCGTGCACCGCCTGGCGGAGGAAACGGGTCACGATTGCGCCGACATTGCCCGTGCCTACACGGTGGCTCGCGATTCCTTCTCGCTGCGCGATATCTGGGTCGGCATCGAGACGCTCGACAACCAGGTTCCCGCCCACGTCCAGTCGGCGATGCTGAACGAGACCGTTCTCCTCATCGAACGGGTCACGGTCTGGATGCTTAATCACCGCCAGCACCCGATGGCCATCGGAGAGACGACACGCGCCTTCCGGCCCCGGGTCATGGCGCTGAGGGACAATCTTCCCGATCTCGTCAGCAAGCGCCGCCGTAAGTCGATCAGGCGGGCCTACAAGCGCTTTGCCGGGGAAGGCGTGCCCGACGACATCGCCGGGCCGGTGGCGAACCTGCGTACACTTGCATCGGCGTGCGATGTCATCGAGACAGCCAATGTCATGGGAATCGACGTTGTCGACGCCGCCACCGTCTTTTTCGAGGTCGGCGAGACCTTCGGCGCCGACTGGATGCGCGACGCGTTGGCGCACCTGCCGGTGGACAGCCGCTGGGATCGCCTTGCACAGCAGGCCCTCGTCGAGGACAGCTATCTCAAGCAGCGCCGTATCAGCCTCGCTGTCCTGGCCACGGGAGAGCCCGCGCCTGCGGCGACGGCCCGCTGGATCAGGGAGAACCAGGCCCGTGTCGCCCGGGCGGGTGCGATCATGAATGATCTGAGGAGCGCCGACTCTCCGGGCAGCTTCGCCATGGCCTCGGTCGCGGCCCGCGCTCTCGCCTCCCTGGCGGAATGAGTCCGGCCTTCCTCCTTGTCAGCCGGCACGAGGATGCCGGCGCATGGCGCCGGGAGTTGCTCGCCCTGGCGCCGGGCATGGATTTTCGCGTCTGGCCCGATCACGGCGACCCCGGTGACGTGACGATGATCGCCATCGACTACGACGATATCTCCGGAGATGTCCTGGCGATCTTTCCCGGTCTGCGCTGCATCGTCTATCTCGGTCACGGCGCCGGTGACCTGCTCGACCATCCGGCCATGCCTGAAGGCGTCAATGTCGTCCGCCTGAAGGATCCGGGGCTGATCGGCGCCATGGTGGAGTACGTCATCCTCCACGTTCTGCGCGACCTCAGGATGGAGCCGCTCTACCGCGAACAGCAGGCAATGCGGGTGTGGCGCCAGCACCAGCCCCGTCTTGCCGGGGACGTGCATGTCGGTGTCATGGGACTCGGCTCCGTGGGGAGCGCCATCGCCCGGGCCCTTGCCGGTCTGCGTTTCAGGGTGTCCGGATGGGCGAAGAGCGCCCATGACCTTGAAGGAGTGACCTGCCTCCATGGCCGGGACTCCCTTGCCGGTTTTCTGGGCGATCTCGACTACTGCGTCTCGACGCTCCCGCTCACCCGGGAAACGAGAGACCTCGTCGACGCCGCCACCATCGCCGCCATGAAGCGCGGCGCGCATTTCATCAACGTCGGCCGCGGCGCAACGGTCGTCGACGGTGACCTCCTCGCCGCCCTCGAGAGCGGTCAGCTGTCAGGCGCCACCCTGGACGTCTTCCGCACCGAGCCCCTGCCCGGCGATCACCCCTTCTGGTCCCATCCCAAGGTGACGGTCACACCCCACGAGTCCGCAGCCCGCCTCGACGGCTCGCTCCCGGCCATCGCCGAGAACTGGCAGCGCCTCGTCGATGGCCGCCCCCTCATCAATCTCGCCGACCCCGAACGGGGCTACTGACATCAGTGCCGGTCACGCGATGCGTTTCCTGGTGGGTGGGAGTCCTTGCTGCAGGGGCGGCACCGGATGCGATGCGTTGTCATCCCGGGATTCAGGCGGGCAGACTCCGGTAGAGCATGTGACGCATGGACGCGGCGACAAGCGCGCTCAGGTTGCGCGGCGGCAGCGGTTGATGGCCTGGGCGAGGCGCTCGCTGGCGAAGGCGATGTCTTCGGATGTGGTGAAACGGCCGATGCCGAGGCGGATGGACGAGGCGGCCTGACAGGGGGTGAGGCCGATGGCGCGCAGCACGTAGGAGGGCTCGACCACGGCCGAAGTGCAGGCCGACCCGGTGGAGAAGGCGAGTTCGGGGACCAGGGATATCAGGTGCCCGGCATCCACGCCCTCGATGGCGAGATTGAGGTTGCCGGGCAGGCGGTTGCCGAGCGGCGGTCCGTTGAGGGAGACGCCGGGCAGACCGTCGATGAGGGCGAGGGCGAGGGCGTCGAGCCTTGTCGCTTCCTCGTCCAGGTTGGTGGCGGCAAGATCCGCCGCCTTGCCGAAACCTATGGCCAGGGGGGCCGGCACGGTGCCCGAACGAAGGGTCCGTTCCTGGCCGCCGCCGGAAAACAGCGGTGCGATCCGCGCCCGCGGCCGGCGGCGCACGTAGAGGGCGCCGATACCCTTCGGTCCGTAGACCTTGTGGCCGGAGAGACTCATCAGATCGATGGCTGCCGCGTTGACATCGAGCGGTATCCGTCCCGCCCCCTGGGCCGCATCGCAATGGAAGAGGGCGCCGCAGGCGCGGGTCATGGCGCCGATAGCGGCGAGGGGTTGCAGGGCGCCGATTTCGTTGTTGGCCGCCATCACCGATACCAGAATGACGTCATCGCCGAGTGCGGCTGCGAGGCGTTCGGTTTCCACGATGCCATCGCTGCCGACCGGCAGAACGTCGGTGGCGAACCCCTCCGCAGCAAGTGCCTTCACGCTTTCGAGAACGCACTTGTGCTCACTGGCCACGGTGATGATCCGGTTGCGGCGCCCCCTCATTGTTCTCTCGAACCGGGCCGCGCCCTTGATCGCCAGGTTGTTGGACTCCGTGGCTCCGGACGTGAAGACGATTTCCCGGGGGTCGGCGCCGATGAGACGGGCAACAGCACTGCGTGCCTCCTCGACGGCGGCGGCGGCATCCGTCCCGAACCTGTGGTTGACCGAGTGGGGATTGCCGAACTGCTTGCGGAACCAGGGCATCATGGCATCGACGACCACGGGGTCCACCGGAGTGGTGGCGTTGCAGTCGAGATAGAGCGGTGTCATCGCGCTGCCCGCCCTCGTGCCTGGTGCCGGGCATCGGCGGCCTTCCAGGCCATCACCGCGGCATCGCAGTCTTCCGCGGTACTTGACCACCCGAGGCTGAGGCGCACCGCGTGGCGGCTGAGCGATGGAAACCCCATGGCCTCGATCACGGCCGAGGGCTCCATCCTGCCGGACGAGCAGGCGGATCCGGCGCTGATCGCGACACCATCCAGATCGAAGCTCATCACCATGGTCTCGGCATCAATGTCAGGATGGGCGATGGCCAGAGTGTTGTCGAGGCGTTTGACATCGCCCGAGAAGACCACGGCGTCCGGCACGGCGTCCAGCATGCGCGACTCCATGTCGTCGCGAAGCCGGCGAAGGCGCGCCGCATCGTCACCGCACGCGGCCGTCACGGCCGCGCCGAAGGCGGCAATGGCGGCAAGCGACTCGGTGCCGGCGCGCAGCCCGTACTCCTGGCCACCGCCGCGTGACCGGGCGGCAAGGGGAACACCGTCACGCACGATCAGCGCTCCGGCTCCGGTCATGCCACCGAACTTGTGCGCTGAAAGACTGACGAGGTCCGCCTCCTGCCAGGCGCCGCAATAGCGCCCGGCAGCCTGCACGGCATCGCAATGAACCAGGGCGCCGTGCCGGCGGGCGACATGCATGACATCGGCCACAGGCTGCACGACACCGGTCTCGTTGTTGGCCGCCATCACCGAGACCAGGGCCGGGCTGGCATCATGGGCGAGTGTGGCCTCGAGGGCCTCGATGTCGATGCATCCGTGGTGGTCGACGGGAATGGTGACGGACCCGCCGGCGGCTCTCGCCACCGACGGGTGCTCGATGGCGGAGATCAGGACCCGTCTCAGGTCCGGGCCGAGGAGGGCCAGGTTGTTGGCTTCCGTGCCACCCGAGGTGAAGACCACCTCGAGGGGGCTGCACCCGACACAGGACGCCACCGTCTCACGGGCGTCCTCGATGAGCGAGCGGGCATGGCGGCCGTGGCGGTGAACCGACGATGCATTGCCGGCGCATGCCATCGCCCGGGCGGCCGCCTTGCGCGCTTCCACACGCAGGGGTGACGTGGCGTTGTGGTCGAGATAGTGGGCCGCGGCATGCCGTGGTCCCTGGCACACGTCCGCGAGGGTGATGCCACCGAGGTAGGTTTCGACGTGATCGCCAAGTCCGGCCCACAGGTCGTGGGTCAGACAACGGCTCCGGTCCGCCATGCAGCCCCTGGAGGGACTCTCGTCGCGGCATCGCGTGACCCGTGTCGGTTCATCCACTGCCGCCACCACATCCATGATCGAGATGCGCTGCACGGGATGGGCAAGCAGGTATCCCCCGCCGGGCCCGCGGACGCTGTTGACAAGCCCGTGGCGGCGCAACCGGGAGAACAGCTGCTCCAGGTAGGAAAGCGGGATTTCCTGCCGGTGGGAGACGTCCGCCAGACGAACAGGGTGACCGGCGGCATTGAGGCCGAGGTCGACCATGGCCATCACGGCATAGCGTCCCCGGGATCCAAGCTTCATGGGTCGCCGGCCCTGCCGCCGTCATCGTTGCCGGCAGGGTTCCCTGGATCCTCGATCCGGGCAAGGCGCGACTCGAGATCGTCGATGTGGTCGAGAACGCTGGTCAGCGCCTTGCTGACCGGGTCTGGCATGTCGGCCGACGAGACACCGTAGGCGGCAAAGAAGGAATCGCGCCGTTGCGCGCCGGCGTCGACGGTGCGCGCGGGAATTCCGACGACCGTAGTCCCCGGGGCGACGTCCTTGACGACCACGGCATTGGACCCGACCAGGGCGCCCTTTCCGACGACGACAGGTCCGAGAATCTTGGCGCCGGCGCCCACCACGACATTGTCGGACAGCGTCGGATGCCGCTTGCCCTGGTTCCAGGTTGTTCCGCCGAGCGTGACGCCGTGGTAGAGTGTGACATCATCGCCGATTTCGGAGGTCTCGCCGATCACCACCCCCATGCCGTGGTCGATGAAGAATCCGCGCCCGATGGTGGCTCCGGGATGGATCTCGATGCCGCTCAGGAATCGGCCGACGTGGGAGATGAACCGTCCGGGGAGCTTGAAACCGCGAATCCACAGCCAGTGACTGATCCTGTAGAAGGCAAGGGCGTGGAAACCGGGGTAGCACAGCACCACTTCCAGAAGATTGCGCACGGCAGGATCGCGCCCGAAGGGTGCGCGCATGTCGTGCATGAGAGTCTTGAACATGGTGCCTTCCAGCCGTTCCTGTCATGGATGCTCGACTTTCAGACATAGATATCCGACCGCAGGCGTCAAGTATTCGAAGATGTTTTCGCTTTTCGAGGTCCAGTCCCTGCCGCCAGCAACCGGCCCTTGCGTCTCATGCTTTGCCTGCGGTCCAGCGGTCAACACGATGTTGTAGTGGCCGAGGGCTTGCAGGATCTTTGCATCAGCGCGCTGCCTGAATGCAACAAAGTTGTTGACAACTATTTCGTTGTATACTATTCGACAAATCCATTGACTAGGGATATGCGATGAGATCATCCACCGGCCGCTGGGCAGGCGGTGATGACTTCTTCGACCGCGAGGCGGATCTGCAAGTCCTGAGACGTCTGGTCGAAGGTCGCAATCACATACTCCTGACCGGCCAGCGGCGCATGGGAAAGACGAGCGTCGTCAGAGAGCTCGGAAGCCAGCTTGAGGCCGAAGATTGGGCATTTCTCTTCACCGATGTGGAGGGCGCGACCTGTCCGGAGGATGCCGTGGCGAGCATGGTTCAAGCCGCTCATTCGGTCCGTCCGATAGCGAAGCGATTCGTCGGCGCGATGGGCCGCTGGTTTACCGACAGTATCGAGGAGGTCAGTGCACTCGACTTCCGGGTCAAGGTCCGTGGTAACCTCGATGCAGGAACCTGGAAGCGCTGCGGCGAGCAATTGCTGCGCGACTGTGCTCCTTGCCATTGACGAGCTGCCCATCTTTCTCAAGCGCATGCACGCCCATGACGGTGACCCGCGACGCGTCGAAGAATTCCTGAGTTGGCTGCGTGGAGCATTGCAGGAGCTCGGAGACGACGCACCTGTCCTCATCGTCTCCGGAAGTGTCGGCCTCCAGCCGTTAGTCCGCAGACCCGGAATTTCGGACAGAATCAACCATCTCTACCCCTACCGCCTTGGTCCATGGGACCGTGCTACCAGCATCAGGTGTTTCGAGCACCCGGCAAAGAGCAATCGGGTACCGGTAGAGCCCGGGGTCGCCCAAGCCGTCTTCACCGCACTCGGGATTGGTATTCCTCACCACATCCAGTCCTTCTTTGCCCGACTGAGCGATTTTCTCGCCATCCAGAGCGCAAGCCAGGTGATGGTGGCGGATGTCGAAAATGTTTACCGCACGGAACTTCCGGGCCCTTCTTGACAGAACGATCTGGCGCACTACGAAACGCGCCTCAGGGACGCCTTCGATGAAGACGGCTACTCGGTTGCCATGAAGATTCTCGCTGAAGCCGCCATCCAGCACGCGTTTACGGCGGTCGCGCGCCGGAATCTCATCACCGCATGCACTCCGATCATGGAGGACCCGTCAGAACGCATTGCAGAGGCGATGGAAGTTCTGGATTACGACGGCTACCTGATTGCCGGAGATGATGGGCATCAATTCTCCTCTCGCCTGTTGCGCGACTGGTGGGCCGCGCGATTCCAGGATCACCACATTCCCCTCGCCCCTCGAGGAGCCACGGAGTCAATCCGGGAGTCAGAGGGATGAACGGGAAGCCAGGTGGTCCGATCCGGAAATTCAGCCCAGGAACATGCCAGTCCGACGGGGACGTAACAGAACAGTTCGTTGTTCGGGAGCATGAACTGGGCGCGCTTCTCGACGTCCTCCGCGGAAACATCGAGTCCCGGTCTTGCCAGCACGCTCTGATCGTCGCTCCACGTGGTCACGGAAAATCCATGTTGCTGGCCCGGACGGCCGCGGAAATCCGCATCAGCCCCGAACTCGCCCAGCACTTCTTGCCCGTCAGCTTCGTGGAGGAGAGCCAGGAGATCTTCAGTCTGACAGACTTCTGGCTCGAAGCCCTGTTCCACCTTGC
Source organism: Alphaproteobacteria bacterium (assembly GCA_965213815.1). Lineage (GTDB taxonomy): Bacteria > Pseudomonadota > Alphaproteobacteria > SP197 > SP197 > SP197. The sequence continues at coordinate 1,027,999 of OZ243917.1, forward strand.
CCGGGAATGTGCATCGCACGATCCCCGACTCGCAGGCGAACTGCGCGAAAGACACACGGCCCTGAGCGAACGCTGGCGCGAACAAGCTCTGGAAGACCATGTCCTGGCGGCGGTCCTGGACGCCGCGGACCGGCTGGACCGAAAGCTGGTTCTCATGGTCGAGAACCTTCAGACCCTTTGGAAAGACGTCAACAAGGATTTCGGTTGGAAGCTTCGCGGCGTCCTCCAGACGGAACCACAGATCATCCTGCTCGCGTCGGCCGCCAGCCGCTTCGCGGGTCTCGACGATGTCGAACAGCCATTCTTCGAAATGTTCCGGATCATCGAGCTCAAGCCGCTCACCACCGCGCAATGCCGCAAGCTCTGGGAGGTTGTCAGCGGCGACAAGGTGACCGAACGAGCAATCAGGCCGCTTGAAATCCTGGTCGCAGGGAGTCCGCGACTCCTGGTCATCGTCGCCGGTTTCGGGCAGCACAATTACCGGCGCCGTCTGATCGAAGACCTGGTGATGCTGATCGACGACCACACCGAGTACTTCCGAGGCCATCTCGAGGTCCTTGGCAAAACCGAACGGCGCACTTACACCGCCGTTCTCGACCTCTGGCAGCACTCGACCCCCGGCGAAATCGCAGCACGGGCTCGCATGGATGTGCGGGTCGTGTCGACCATGCTGGGACGCCTGGTCAAACGGGGAGCGCTGGTCGTCGAAGGAGGCGGACGGAAGAGAAAGTATGCGGCCGCCGAACCGCTCTATTGCATCTACTACAAGCTGCGACGCGGTCGCGGCGAAGCCGCTGTCGTAGAGAATCTGATCCGCTTCATGTCTGTGTTTTATGGTGAAGCGGAGCGGACGGAGATGTTCCCCTCCCTGATATCCCAGGGATGGGAATCCTCGACGTTACGGCACGGTCTCGACCGGGCGGCGGCTGAACTGCCGGAATTCGCCAGGTTCCTCGTCAATATGCGTCAACCGGCAATCGCTGCGTCCCGACCTGGCGAGACCGAACCGGTTCGCCGAACGCTTCAGGAACTAGTGGGCTCCGCGGACGCGGCCATGCTCCATGACGATCCGATTGGGCAGCTTCTCAGGGAGCTGTCTGCCGCATTCGAAAGGATCGTCGAAATCGAGGACCGTTCTGCCTCCATTCAGAACCTTTCGCCCGATAGCTTGTCGCAAGCGATCGTCGCCCGGGCATTGACCATGAAGGGGGATGCGCTGCGGACACTTGGCAACCTCGACTCGGCCCTGTGCGTCTGCGAGAACGCAATTGAACGATTCCACGCCAGCGAGGACCCGCACGTGCAGGCGCTGGTTGCCAGGGCGATCGGCCAAAAGGGTCAGGTGCATGAGCAATCGGGAAACCCGAAATCCGCATTGCTGGCCTACAACGAAATTGTGGACCGCGTCGGTGGAAGTGAATATCCGGCGCAGCGTGAGTGGGCCGCTTGGGCGCTGATCCGCAAGGGCCACATTCTGCGAGAAGCAGCCGAGTCGGAATCGGCCTTGTCAGTGTACGAAGAGGTTATGCAGCGTTTCGGCACCAGCGAGAATCCGGGAGTACGGCAGTGGGTTGCCCTGGCCATGATCGACAAGGCCGGGATGCTGGTCGAGATGGGTCGGGTTCAAGACGCGCTCAACACATGTGACGACGTCGATTCGAGACTTTGCAATCTGGACGACGAGAGAAAGCGCGAACTTGTGTGGCGGGCCCGTCAAGTCCGGCGGGCGCTGTTGGCGCAGCCGGATCTTCCGGCCGCCATGGACATGTTCCGGTCATTGCACGATACGTTCGTGTCGGATGACGACGGCATGATGCGTGATGCATTGGAGCTCATACCGGAATTGATTGCAGCTGGCGCATCCGTACGCGAAGTGCTCGATATTCTGTCGAGCGATCCTGACAAGGCTGCCGTCTTGACCCCCCTTGTCGTCGCTCTGCGGCAGCACTCAGGCGAGGCCGTCGAGGGACCCCGTGAAGTTCTTCAGGTCGCTGCGGATGTTCAAGAACGCATCCAGGAGGCGGGTGCACGCAACCCGCGAACCCGATCTGGTGGCCAGCGAGACACAGGTGAGACGGCGTCTGCCCATGCCACGTGATTGGCCGCTGAGCCGCTCCGGCGGTAGCTTGCCTCTTCTGGCGCATTGTCGCACAGGAAGGCGAGTTGGTGATCGGCGAACATCGGGTGCGGCTCGCGGTCCTGGCGCCTGGCGTCCGGGCGGTGTCATGACCATGAAATGCCAGGCCATGACGGCATCGATGGCGATGGCCCGCCGCAGCCGGATTTGAGAATCCGACAAGGAAGATACCATGCCCGAGTTCTTCATCCCCGGCCCCCGCGGGCGCCTTGAAGCACGGCTTGCCGGCTCTGCGGATCCTTCCTCGCCGGTGGCTGTCGTCCTTCATCCCCATCCGCTTCACGGCGGAACGATGAATACCAAGGTCGCCTTTGCCCTCTTCCGCAGCCTCGCCGAGGTGGGATGCCACACGGTCCGCTTCAACTTCCGGGGCGTTGGACGCAGCTCGGGAGAACACGCCGGTGGGGATGGCGAGGTCGAGGACGCCCTGGCCGTTGTCGACTGGATGCAGCGCCGCCATCCGCAGTCGTCGACGACGTGGATTGCCGGGTTCTCCTTCGGCGCCTGGATCGCCGCCAGGGTCCTGATGAAGTGTTCCGGCATCAGTCGGTTCGTGCTGGTGGCTCCCGACGCTACCACACGCGACTGGTCGTTCCTCGATCAGGTCCAGGCCGATGGCCTCATCATCCAGGGCCGCGCCGATACCATCGTCGCTCCGGATGATGTGGCGACGCTGGCCGGGATCATGGTGTCTTTCACGCGGTCACTGCGTTTCGAGATGATCGAGGACGCGGGGCACTTCTTCGAAGAGCACATGGAAGACGTTCGGGAACTCGTCCGGGATCACGCCCGCCGGCCACGATGACAGGCGCCTCCCGTGACCGGTTCGCGGCACCCCGTGGTCGAGGGCTGGCTCAATGGCAGACCGGCAAGGGAGCGCACGGCAAGGTAGGCAAAGGCCTCGGCCTCGAGGCTGTCTCCGTCCCAGCCGACATCTTCAGCCACTCTCACCTCCGCCGGCAGGCGGTGGCGCAATGCGGCGACGAGATGCCGGTTGCGGCGGCCGCCACCACAGACAATCCACAGCACCGGGTCGCGCGGCATGAAACGGCGTGCGTGCTCCACGGCCCTGGCCGTGAGGTCAACGAGAGTGGCGGCGCCGTCCGCCGTCGACAGGCCGACAAGGTCGATGACGATTGCGTCACGGTCCAGCGACCGGGGAGGCGGACGGTCGAACCACGGGTTGCTGTCGAAGACGGTCGTCACGCGGTCGCGATCAGGCCGTCCCCGGGCCGCGAGGCCGCCATCCCTGTCGAAGGGCTCCCCGGTCCGTGCCAGGATCCAGTCGTCAAGCAGGGCTCCCCCGGGGCCGGTATCGAAGGCGATCAGCGTCCCGTCGCCGATCCACGTCACGTTGGCCACACCTCCGATGTTGAGGACGGTGACGGGAGACGGATCCAGGGCGGCAGCCAGGGCGGCATGGTAGAGGGGCGCCAGCGGCGCGCCCTCGCCACCCGCAGCCATGTCCCGGCTGCGAAAGTCGCAGACCACATCGATGCCGGTGGCTTCGGCAAGGAGGGCGCCGTTGCCGATTTGCCAGGTCAGGCCTTCCTCGGGCCGGTGGACGATGGTCTGCCCGTGAAAGCCGATGACATCGATATCGCCCGGTTGCATGCCGGCCCTCTTGAGCAGGCGGCCGACAGCGTCGCGTGCCATCAGCGTGAGGTGGTGTGCGGTTGCCGGAACATCGCCGCCACCGCCAAGACAGGCCTTGAGATCGCGGCGAAGACCGGTATCGAAGGGCAGGGTCAGGGCAGGACCGCGGCGCACACTGGTCACACCATCGGTCTCGATGAGCGCAGCGTCGATTCCGTCGAGGGAGGTGCCGCTCATCAGTCCGATGGCTCTCTTCACCAGCTTCGAACTCCCCGGGCGACAGTCATGTCGGCAGTCTAGGGCGGCGCGCCTCTCCCGCGCAATGCGAGGCTCGCCTGTTCCCGGCAGTCGAGGACAAGCTGTGGCCCGGCAACGTGACGCTTGCCTGATCCGGTGAGCGGCGGCAGACTTCGCCATCATGAACAATCCCGCTTCCGATTTCCTGCGGACGATCACCGACCGCGGGTTCATGCACCAGTGCACCGATACGCAAGCCCTCGACGCGAAGGCCGCAACCGGGACGGTCGTCGGTTACATCGGATTCGATTGCACGGCGCCCAGTCTCCATGTCGGCAGCATGGTCTCGATCATGCTGCTGCGGCACATGCAGCGATGCGGTCACAAGCCCATCGTTCTCATGGGTGGCGGCACCACGAAGGTCGGGGATCCCTCATTTCGTGACGAGGCGCGACCGCTGCTCGACGATGAGGCCATCGCCGCCAACAAGGCGAGCATCAGGAAGGTGTTCTCGAAGTACCTGACGTTCGGCGACGGCGCCACGGATGCCGTGATGGTCGACAACGACGAATGGCTCTCGGAACTTCGCTACATTCCGTTTCTGCGCACCGTCGGGCGCCACTTTTCGGTCAACCGAATGCTGTCGATGGACTCGGTGAAATCGAGGCTGGAACGCGAACAGTCGCTGTCGTTTCTCGAATTCAACTACATGATTCTTCAGGCCTACGACTTTGTGGAGCTGCAGCGGCGCCTGGGATGTACGCTGCAGATGGGCGGGTCCGATCAGTGGGGCAATATCGTCCACGGCGTCGAACTCGGACGGCGTCTCGTGGATGCGCCGCTCTTCGGACTGACGACGCCGCTCATCACGACAGCATCGGGTGCCAAGATGGGCAAGACGGCACGGGGAGCCGTGTGGCTCGATGCAGACATGTGCTCGCCCTGGGATTTCTGGCAGTTCTGGAGGAACACCGAGGACGGTGATGTCGGCCGCTTTCTGCGCCTGTTCACCGATCTTGCCATCGCCGAGATCGTTCGTCTCGAGAGTCTCGATGGTGCGGAGATCAACGAGGCCAAGAAGGTCCTTGCCAACGAGGCGACCCGCCTGTGTCACGGGGAGGCCGAGGCGCGTCGCTGTGCGGCGACCGCGCAAAGCACCTTCGAGGATGGGGAGGCGTCGCGTGGCCTGCCTGTCACGACACTCCCGAAAGCCAGCTTCGACGACGGACTGGTGGCCTTCGAGGCATTCCATCGCGCCGGTCTCGCAGCGACGCGCTCTGACGCCCGCCGGCTTATCCGGGGAGGCGGCGCCCGTCTCAACGACACGGTCATCCAGGACGAGTTTCTGAAGATCACCCGAGCCGATCTCGACGATGGCGCGGTGAAGCTGTCAGCCGGCCGCAAGCGTCACGCGCTCATCGTTCCCGACTCCTGACCTGAAGGGCAGGCTCCCGGGTCACCTGTCTAGTTCTCACCGGACGTATCGGTGAAGAGCTTGCGCAGTATTCCGGGTGCGAGGATGGATAGAGGGTTGACCGTGACATCGGGATCATCGGCTGGTCCGTCAACGTTGAAGGTGAAGGCGAAGATGCCGCCGTCGTCTTCGGTTCCGGTGATGATGTCGCCGAGCAGCGGGATGTCCTCGAACATGGTGTTCAGCGGATTCGTGGGCACCATGGTGCCGGCGAAACTGACCTGTTCGCGATCGGTGTGGATGTCGCCATCGAGCAGAATCCTGATTCCCTGCCCGTAGAGCCGCCCGTCCGTGACGGTGATGCGCTCGCCCTCCTGGCGGAAGGGGAGCAGGGCCGCGTCAAAGACAAGGCCCTGGTTGTTCAGGATATTGGCCAGACCGGGCAGTGATGCGGCGGCGAAGAGGTGCGCCAGGGCGGGTGCATCATGCACCGCGAAGCGGTCCGCCGTGACAGTACCGACGGTCACAGACGGAGTCCGTGATTCATCGAACCAGCCCCTGACCGCCAGTTCGCCTCCGTCGATATTGTCCATTCCGGCGAACACCCGCACGGTATCGCCCATGTCCTCGGTGCGAAAGTCGAACCGGCGTTCCTCCTCGGACACCCGCCAGATCTGCAGGGCAACCAGCGATCCGCCCTCGATTTCCCCGGCGGCATTGAGGCTTTCGAACCTGTTGGCGTCAAAGTCGGCGTCGATGACGAGGTTGCGTACCAGTCGGTCGTCCGTCGTCCACAAGCGGTTGACCGTGCCTGCGATCTTCAGTCGGGGCAGGATCGCAGCCGTTGCATCACGCTCGCCCAGGGGGGCCATGTCGATCGAGCCCTCCTGGACCGTGATGGAGTAGACGCCATCGGGAGAGATGTCGAGCGTGCCCGTGACATCCGTGCGCCCGAACGCCAGTCTTTCCACATCGAGATGGACCGATTGTGGCGCGATGGTGCCGGAGGCGCGCGCCGCGATGCTTCCCGCCTCGACATCGAGGGCGCGGATGACGAACGCGCCGTCTTCGTCGATGGCGAGAAGGTGGGCGAATCCCGGTTCTCCAGCGGACTTGGCGCCGACAGGGGAGTCGGCGTCAAGGGCGAGATGCCGAAGGTCCGCGTCCATGCGCCAGGTGATCGTACCGTTCCCCGCAGAGATTCGCGACACCGTAACGTCGACGTTTCCGGTCGATGCGAAGGGATCGGCAAGAGAGAGTGCGGCACGGTCGGTCTCGTCCATGCGGGCCGTGATCTCCAGCCTCTCGCGCACTTCAGCGTCATCACCGAGCGCCAGCTGCCAGCCCGCGGTCACGGGAACGCCGTTGAGCTGGAGGTCTGCGTTGACCTCGATCAGACCGGGCTCCGCAAGAGAGAATGCCCCGGTGCCTCCCGTGACCTGGTAGCCGTCGACGGGAAGGCCCAGACCCTCAAGGCTGCCGGCAAAGTGGTAGCCGATGTCGTCTGTTCCGGGGCCGGTCAGGTCCGCGACGGTGATGTCGAGGGTGCCGGCAAGCGATCCGGTGACCGTGTCGAGGTCAATTCGTTCCGGCGACGCATAGGAGAGCGGTTCATGGGCGGCGACGGCCAGCACATCCCGGATCGGGCCGGTGAGATCGATACGGATTTCCATCACGCCGTCGTATCCGTCCAGTGTGACAAGACCCCGACCCGCGGTGATCGCGCCGATAGCGCCGCCAGACGTTTCTATGGTGACCTCTCCTCCGGCAATCGCGACGTTACCGTCGACGTCTGCAAGGGGTGGCATGCCATGCAGGTAATCGATCATGACACCGTCAACAGCGACCGCGATCTCCAGACCCGCCGTCGACGGGTCATCCGAGGTGAGGTTGCCAAGGGTGGAGCGCATTCCCAGGCTGCCCTGCCGGATGACACCGTTCGAGAGGTTGTTGACGATCCAGTGTCGCGCCAGAGGAGCGGCGACGACCGGCCAGTAACGGGAAAGATGGTCGACCGGCAGGTCGGCGGCGGCGATGGTCCATTCGATGGTGGAGTCATCGGACCATCCGTTCAGTGTCAGGTCCGCCTCGAGATGTCCCTGTTCGAGACGTGCCACAAGGTGACTGATCTGCAGGCCAGCGAAGGCGGACAGGATGCGCCCCGCCATCGTCACGGGGCCGAGTTCGACCGGATTGCCGAAGACGCCCGGCATGGCAAGAAGCCCGCCTCCGGTGTCGAGAACAAAGGATCCCTCGATCAACTCCAGGTCACTGTCGAGAGCAAGCTGGAACGAGGTGTCAAGGAGCAGCATCGAGCCGGAGAGATCGCCCAGTGACGGCACAATGCCGGCAAGCAACGCAAGATCGAGATTGCTCAGTTCACCTGACACATCGACTCGTGGGGTTCCGTGCCGGTGAACGACGGCAAGTTCGAGTGGAAGCAACCAGGGACCGGAGGCGAGAACCGTGTCGAGGTCGATGTTGAGGGAGTCGTTGTCGCGGGCGATGACGAGAAAGGAGTCGGGCGCCTCCCAGGACTGGCCGCTTGCCAGGTCTTCGAGGGTGATGTTGGCCCGGTTGAAGCGGACATGGTGCAACCGGTCCAGGGGCGGCACGGAACCGGCGTGAAGAAGCCAGTCCAGAAGCGAGGCTTCCTGCGGCGTCGTCGCCGGCTGCGGCACGTCGGCCAGTGCATAGCTGATGGCGCCGCCGGCTTCCCGAACGAGCCGGATCCTGGCCCCGTCGATGGTGATGCCGACGGGCCGCAACTCCGCCTCGATCAGTGCCGGCAGGGACATGTCGAGTTCGATGTCGCGTGATTCGAAGACTGTTTCGCCTTCCTTGTCGAGGATACGGACCTCGGAAAGACGGAGCCCGTAGGTTGTACGCCAGTCGCCGCCGGAAAGAGCGGCATCGGACACCTGCAGGGAGAAGTCCGGCACACTCCTTTCGATCATGCCCATCACCCAGGGCGTTGCCTCGCCCAGAATGATCGGACCTTCCTGGAGCCTCCAGGCCAGCCCCAGAAGCACCAGAATGATCAGCCCTGCGAGAATCCCCAGACCGTGGATCAGGGTTCTCAGCAGGCGACGCCCTACAATTGCGGCATATCGCACGGGAGCCACTTGACCGTACCGGCCAGTCTGACCACGGTTGACGGAGTGCTTGCTGGTGCCGACATGACCTTCCGGACCCTTGAAAAGATCACCACCCTGCCGGAGCCATACGACAGGGAACAGGCAATCGTGCGGCGGGAACGCTGGCTGGCTGCCTGCGATCTCCTGCCCGAAGTCAGGGAAGTGTCGCACGAGTTGTGTCGCGATGCCACCGGAAGCGCTCTTCTCGATGCCGTATTCGGCAACAGTCCCTATCTGTCCCGCTGCCTCGTGCGGCATCCGGGAATCGTTTCGCTCTGGGCGACCGCCGGTCCTGATGCCGCAGTGCAAACCGCTCTCGCAGGCCTCGCCGGGGATGAGGCGGGAAACGGGCCCGTGCGCCGGTTGCGCCAGGCGCGGGCCATGATCGCGGTGGCGGCGGGTCTGGGCGACATATCTCGCTTGTGGCAGTGGCGGGAGGTCACGGGGGCACTCTCCGACTACGCCGAAGCCGCCTGCCGTATTGCCGTTTCCCACCTCCTTGCCGGCATGTCCGACAGCGCCGCAGGGAGCGATGACCCGGCGCGGGAAAGCGGGTTCATTCTTCTGGCCCTGGGCAAGCTCGGCGGTCGCGAGCTGAACTACTCGAGCGACATTGATCTCATCGCGCTGTGGGACGATGAACGGTTTGCCCGCTTTGGCCCCGATTCACGCGCCATTGCGGTGCGTCTCGTCCGGAGTTTCATCAGGCTGCTCCAGGAGCCCACGGCCGACGGTTTCGCCCTGAGGACGGATTTCAGGCTGCGCCCCGATCCTGGCGCCACTCCGCTCGCCATGTCGATCGACTCCGCGGAACTCTACTACGAGAGTCTTGGCCAGAACTGGGAACGCTCGGCGATGATCAAGGCGCGACCGGTCGCCGGCGATCTTGAGGCGGGCGAGACCTTCCTGGCGCGGCTCAGGCCCTTCGTGTGGCGCCGCCATCTCGATTTCGAGGCGATCAGGGACATTCACGCGATCCGCCGAAAGATCCATGCGGCGAGAGGCGGAGAGGTTGTCCGGGTTCCCGGTCACAATCTCAAGCTCGGTCGCGGTGGCATTCGGGAGATCGAGTTTCTTGCCCAGACCCACCAGCTGATCTTCGGTGGCCGCATCCCCGCGCTGCGCCGCCGGGCCACCTGCGATGCCCTGGACGCTCTTGTCAAGGCGGCGCTCATCGATCGCCGGACACGCGACGACCTCGATGAGGCCTACGGCGCACTGCGCCGTATCGAGCACCGCCTGCAGATGATCGGCAATGCCCAGACACACGAGGTTCCCGTCACGCCGCAGGGACTGGATCACATCGCCACATTTCTCGCATACAGCGACCGCACGGCATTTGCCGATCACCTCGGGAGTGTCCTGCGGTCGGTCGAATGTCACTACCACCGCTTCTTCGAAACGGACGAAACGGCGCGCCCGAAGCCTTCCGCCAGGGAAGCCGACCTGGTGATCACATTGCAGGGCATGGGGTTCAAGGACTGTGACGGAGTGGCTGCCCACCTCGGCGCCTGGCGCGCCGGCGAGGTTCGTGCCCTGCGTCACGAGCGATCACGCGAACTGGTCGAATCGCTGCTTGGGCGCTTGCTGAGCGGGCTGGCGGCGACGGGGGATCCTGACAGGGCCTTTCGGTCCTTTCATGAATTTCTCTGCCAACTGCCCGCCGGAGTGCGGTTCTTCTCCCTGCTGGAGCGGCACCCGCGTCTCATCGGTCTTGTGGCCGGTATCATGGCCGGGGCTCCACGTCTTGCCGCCATGCTTGGCGCGAATCCGATTCTTCTTGACTATGCGCTGGCCGGCGAGTTCAGCGAACCGCTGCCCCCGAAGCCCCTTCTCGACGACGACCTCGCAACCAGCCTCGCCATGGCCGAACACGAGGAGGACCTGCTCGACAGGGCGCGTCGCTGGTTCCACGACCGGGAGTTCCGCCTCGCGGTCCGTCTCCTCGAAGGCGACGGCGACCCCGCGCAAGTCCCGGGCGACCTCGCGAACCTGCGTGATGTGGTCATCGGCCAGATCTTCCACCGCTCGGTGGCGCGATTTGGCGAACGACACGGATTCTTGAAGGATGGCGCACTGGCCATTGTGGCAACAGGACGTTACGGCAGACGCACTCCGGCCTTCGGAGCGGCCATCGATCTTGCCATCGTGCACCGCCATTCCGATTCCCGGGAGCATTCCGAAGGGCCCAGACCACTCGGTGCGCGTACATGGACAGACAGGCTGGTGCAACGCCTGATGACGGCGTTGACGGTCACCACCAATGCCGGCTCCCTCTTTCAGGTCAGACTCGGCCTTCTTCCGCCCGAGCGTGCCGACGCGCGCACCTCGAGTCTCGAGAGACTGCAGGGATTGTGCCGCGCCGATCCGGACGCAGCGCACCGGCTTGTCCTGGCCGGCGCCAGGGTCGTGGCGGCGACGGGGTCCCTTGGAGATGCGGTTGAAGAGGCCATTGCCTGCGCCCGGTCAGGGGAGGCGAGCGGCCCCCTGGCGCCGGAGCAGGATTTGATCGATCAGCCAGAATGGCTCTTCGCCACGGCATCGCCCTCTCCCGATCTTTGTGCGGCGAGGGACCTGTTGCTCTGTGTCCGTGCGTTCAGGGAGTGCGCCCTGAGCGAAGAGTTCCCGGAGCCGTCCGGCGCCTTCACGGAACGTCTTGTGCGGCTCACCGGATCGACGGATGACGTCGACTTGCAGGACCGTGTCGATCGCGCGCGCCTTGCCCTGGGTTCTGCCTTCGTCCGGCCGCCGGGGCTGGTCTGAGGTCAGGTCCGTTCCGATGGCATGCGATCCGTGACCGGGGTGATCCGGTAGCAGCAGCGGTCGCCTCCGGCCATCAGGTGGTCGATGCGTTCGACCTTCACCTTGCGGCCGAGAATATTCTGGAACATGCGGAGTTCCGCCGTGCACAGTTCGCTGCACGTGCGCGCGGCAGCGGCGATGGAACAGTGACTCTCGATGAAGACGTGCCCGCCGTCTTCTTCGCGGCGCCATTGCGCCATGAATCCCTCCGACGTGCGCTGATCGGCGAGGACTGAAAGGCGATCCTCCGTGGAACTGCCGGGTTCGATGAAGGAACGGTATCGTTCGGTCGTTTCCCGGCGATAGGCCGTGATCAGCTTTCTCATTCCCGAGGCGCCGAAGACCTTGCGGACGCCGCGAAGGAGTGCTTCGGAGAGATCGAGGTGGTTGTCCGGAAACTCGCCGTTCCCCCTCGACGTCAGGGCCCAGATCCGGGCCGGACGCCCGACGCCCGACCAGGATTCCCGGTAGTCGGTCAGGCGATCCGTATGCAGGCGTCTCAGGTGCTGGCGCACGGCGACCGTGCTGATGCTCAGATGGGATGCCAGGGTCGATGCCGACATCGGTCCCTGCGTCTTCAGCAGAAACAGGATCCTTTGCCGAGCATGTCTCCTGATTTGTGCCATGAGGAACAGTGATGCATGCGCCCATCACGGTCAAGACGCTTGCACGGCCATCGCCTCGCAGGGCGAACGGATCACGCCAGGAATCGGGGCCCTGAGGCGGCCGCACAGCCGCTGGGCCGGATCGAGACGCCGCAAGGAACATCGGGAGCCTGTTGGAAGCGGCCTTCCATACCCAATTGGAAGCGCCCATTCTGCGTTCACGGAGTCGTGTTGCCGCATGTCGCAGTCTTCTGTGGACGCTGACGATCTCTACGCTCAAGGGGAGCAGCCTCGTTCGGGAGTGGTGTTGCTGGCCTCTGTCCGGTCTGATGCACCAGCCGGTACTCTTCGGCGCCGGCCGCCCCCGACTGTGATCTCCAGGCGCCTTCTGAGCGAACCAATCAAGCGATGACTAGGACTGCTTCCGGCTCATCTGCCAGGCCGGCCAAAGAGCCGCCGCGGCGAGCGGAACGAAAGCGGCGAAGACCCACACGCTGATCGTGCGCAGGGTCTGCGGGGGTGCGTCGCCTGTGAAGCCCAGGGCGTTGGCGATCACGCCACAGAACGCCACGCCCAGGACGTAGCCCAACATCTGCACGGTGGGGATGGCGGCCGCTGTCCGCTCGCGGTCGGCCGGTGGGGCGGCCTCGGTCACGCGTCGGATCACCAGCCCCCACATCTGGCCGAAGCACGCTCCGAGAAGGATGACGAACGGGACGATGGGCCAGACCCGGCCGAACGGCATGGTGATGGCAAGGCCCACGAGCGCGGCGGCCGCGACAACCGGCGCCGAGCGGATGAGCCAGCGCTCGGTCCCCAACCCGACGCTGGCGACGGTGACCGCTACCACACCCCAGGCCAGCGATTCGATGGCGATGACATAGCCGGATTCGAGCGGCGTCAGGCCGAACAGATGCTCAAGGAAGAATGGTCCGTAGGTGGAAAACGAGGCGGTCGCGATGGTGAGCAGGACCGCGAACAGAAGCCCTGAGCCATAGGTCGTAGCGGTCGAGAACGGACGCGGCGGCAACATGCGGTTGTCACCCGCCCGGCCGTCGCGCCACAGGAAGAGGGCGAAGACGGCGGCGGAAGCGACCATCATGGCGGGAGCGATAACGGGCTCGGGATCGACGGCCGCCAGGGAGACAAGGAGAATGCCTGCTGCAAGCAGTGTGAGCCGGATGACGGGAATGCCACCCGCCGTTTCCGGTTTGCCGTCACGCCTGTCACGGTCAACGGTGGCGGCAACCAGAACGACGAAGAGCACGGCCTGCAGCGCGAAGGCCCAGAAGGCGCCGCGCCACATCCCGTGGCTGGCGAACAGTCCGCCCACAAGAGGGCCGCAGAACGCCGACATGCTCCAGACAGCCGAGACGAGTGCCACCAGCTTGGGCATCATGGCCTTTGGGAACATTCGGTCGAGCGCAATGTAGACCAGCGCAACCTGACCGCCGCCGCCCATGCCCTGGATGAAGCGGCCCACCAGCATCACTGCCATGTCGGGCGCCAGGGCGGAAACCACGCAGCCGGCCGCGAACAGGGTTCCGGCGAGAATGAAGGCTCGCCGCAGTCCGAAAGTCAGGGCGATCAGGCCGATCATGGCGCTGACCATGATCGTGGCCAGCATGTAGAGCGTGAAGGCCCAGGGCACCCAGGCGTCGCCGCCGATCTCGGCGACCGCGCTTGGCAGCGTTGTGACAATCAGCAGGTTGTCTGCGGCGTGGAGCCAGACCCCCAGCGTCAGTGCGATCACAAGTGGAGCACGACCGCCGCGAAACAGATCGGGCCAGCCGGTCCCGGCTCCTTCCGCTTGCGCCACTTCGTTCTCCTTTCATGCCTCTATTACGAAACAATGATATATTAATAATAATGTCCTTTCGTAAAAGCAAAGTCCCTGGCGCGTATGCAGTCTGGCTGCCCCGGCGGGTTCAGCTTCCTGGTCGGTGAAATTGAAAGGCCCCCGGATTCACGACCGGTGGGCAGCGACCGCCTTGTCGCAAGGGGCATGGTGTGAGGAACTGGCGCGGCGGTGCGGAGTCCATAATGCTTTGCCGTTGGTCACCTTCACAGGCGGAGTGGCAGATTGTCCTGACCCGGCCTGCCATGTGCCATGAGTCCAGGTGAGGAAGCCTGTGAAAGAGTGGACTGTTGTTGTCGGTCGATGTATTCCATGTCTTGACCAAGACTTGGATGGTGTATCCGGGAGAAAGTCCAGTGGCCAGACTTCGAGAGTGGAAGGATGATCATCGGGAGTATCTTTGCTAGCCGATCACGGAAGCCGCCCATTATCTCGCCATGCCCGCTGCGACCATTCGCTACTGGTCGGTGGGCCGTGACGACCACACGCCGCTGATAGAGGTGCCCGGGCACACGCCGACACTGCTCTCGTTTCTCAACCTCACGGAACTCCATGTTCTCGCAGCCATCCGGCGCAGGTACCGGTTGAAGATGCCAGGTATTCGGCGGGCGATTTCGTACCTGGCGGAACACGCCCAAAGGGAATTCGACAAGCGTCATCCACTGATCAGTCATGAGCTGGAAACGGATGGACTGGACCTGTTCACCGAGCACTATGGGCAGCTGGTCAACGTCAGCCAGGCAGGCCAGACGGTCATGCGGGACATCATCAGCGCTGCACTCAGCCGCATTGAGCGTGACACCGTCGGCGTCCCGGTCAAACTCTATCCGTTTACCCGGACAGCCATGGATGAAACACCCACGATGATCGTTATCGATCCGCGGCTTTCCGGTGGTCGTCCTGTCATCGACGGTACCGGACTCGCGACCCAACTCATCGCCGAGCGCTACAAGGCGGGCGAATCCATTCGTGACCTGGCGCACGACTATGAGCGAGGGAATGAGGAAGTCGAAGAAGCGATCCGGTGCGAGCTCCGGGCAGCGGCCTGAGCCGACACTCTTCCTCGACAGGAACCTCGGACGACATATCGTCGCGTGCCGGCTTCGCTCGGACGGAATGACAGTCGAGGTCTATGACGACCATCTCCCGGAGGAGGCCCCGGACGAGGAGTGGATTGAGCTTGTCGGGCGGATGAATTGGATTGCGATCACCAGGGACAACAATGTTCGTTATCGAACTGCCGAACTGGAGGCAATTCGCAGACATGTGGCGCGCGTGATCGTCATCCGGATGAAGAATGTGACCGGATCAGACATTGCCGCCTTGCTCGCGAAGGCACGCTTCGCGGAGAGGACACCGGCTCCCTTTGTCGCAGGCATCCAGGGAAGCGGCGCAATCCAGATTTATGACATTCTTCACGAGGCATCGACGGCGCGAAGTTGCCCATAGTGTTCTTGCGCTGACAGTTTCGTCACAGCCATGCCGAACGAGTCCGGCTCCTGATGTGTCACGAGCCCAGGCGCGGAAGCCAGAGCACCAGGTCGGGGATGGCGAAGAGCACGCCGATGCGCACCAGTTCGATGGCAATGAAGGGAACGAGACCGCGAAAGGTGTCGCTGAGCGCCACGTTCCGTGCGAGGCCGTGGATGACGTAGACGTTCATGCCGACAGGGGGCGTGATGAGGCCGAGTTCGATGACCACGAGGGCGAGAATGCCGAACCAGATGGCGGTGTCGTCGGCCGTCATGCCGAGATCCAGCGCCAGGAGAATGGGAAGGAAGACCGGCATGGTCAGCAGGATGACCGAGAGCGAATCCATGAAGCAGCCGGCAGCGAGGTAGAAGAGCAGCATCCCGAAGACCACCAGCCAGGGCCCGGCTCCGGTTCCCGTCAGCCAGGCGCCGAGTTCCTGGGGCAGCCGGGTGAAGGCAAGGCCGGCGCTGAAGAGATCGGCGCCCAGGAGAATGAGAAAGACCATGGCCGAGGTTTCCGCCGTGGCCAGCAGCGCGGTCATGAGACCCTTCCACCGCATGCCGCGCGCCAGAGCCAGGGAAAACGTCGCGGTCGCCCCCACCGATGCTCCCTCGACGGGTGTGAACCAGCCGATGTAGATGCCGCCGATCACAACCAGGAAGACGCCGGCCACCACCCACACGCTGGCCAGCGCCCGCCATCTGTCACGGCGGTCGGCGCGTGCCTCGCGGGGTGCGATCGAAGGCCTGAGCCAGACCGACACCCGAATGGCGGCAGCGAACCCCGCCACCGCGATGAGACCGGGAAGGAGTGCTGCAAGGAACATGTCGCCGATCAGCTGTTCGCTCAGGATGGCGTAGATCACCAGCACGAAACTCGGTGGGATGAGAATGCCCAGCGTGCCGCCGGCAGCCAGCGTCGCGGTGGCGAAGGATCCGGCATAGCCGGCCCGCCGCATTTCCGGCCAGGCCGCCTGGCCCATGGTGGCGGCCGTGGCCAGCGACGAGCCGCAGATGGCGCCAAACCCCGCGGCACCGGTGATGGAGGCCAGTGCGAGACCGCCACGACGGTGGCCCATCCAGGCTCGCGCCGCGGTGAAGAGGACGCGGTTCATGCCCGACTGTGTGGCGAACTGCCCCATCAGCAGGAAGAGCGGGATGACGGCAAGGCTGTGCGTGGAGGCGAGAAAGAAGGGTGTGGTCTGCAGGTGAAAGAGCAGCGGGTCGACACCCCGAACGATGGCGTACGCCACGCCGCCGGTGACCAGCATGGCAAGGCCCACGGGCACTCTGAAAATGATCAGTCCGAGCAGGCCGGCCAGCATGGCAAGACCGGCCTCGACTCCGCTCACGGCTGGCCCCGTCCGTCGTCCGTGGCCGGGTCTGGCAGGCGGGCCGTCACCGTTCGGTGTGCGCGGTGCCGATGAGACTGACGGCGGCGAGCAGCACCAGGGAAAAGACGATCACCGGAAACATCCACCACAGGGCGAGTCCGAGGATCATGGTGGATTCCTGCCACGCCCTCAGATCCTCTCCTCCCAGATACATGCGCCAGGAGAGCAGCAGGGCCACCGCCGCCAGAAGGCACGATGCTCCGGCATCGAGCCAGGCGACGGCACGCGGCGCCAGCCAGCGCCGCGCCAGGGCCACGGTGACATGACCACGCCGCGCCTGGCACCAGGGCAAGCCGGCAAAGAAGGCCAGCGCGCTTCCCAGGGCCACCAGTTCCGTATCGCCGGGCACCGGCCCCCACCCGAGATTCCTTCCGGTAATGGAAAGAACCGACACCAGGGCAACCATCGCCAGGGCGGCGGCGCCGACGAGGGCCCAGGCCGCGGCCAGGCGGTGGAGCAGGCGTGTCAAGGGCAGACCGGGTTCATTCCTGATAATGAGCGACGAGACCTTTCGCCTCGTCAAGGAGCGCCTGGCCGTCAAGACCCGCCTCATCCATGGCCGTGATCCAGGCGTCGATCACCGGCTGCGTGGCCTGGCGCCAGCGCTCCTGTTCAGCGGCGTCGAGAACGATGATGTTGCCACCACCTTCGGCCACGATTGCACGCGCCTCGATCTCGTTCGCATCCCAGATGGCGCCCGCCATGCGTGCCGCCTCCAGCCCCGAATTGTCATCGATCACCTGTCTGAGGTCATCGGGAAGTGCGTCGTAGACGTCCTGGTTCATCGCCAGGAGGAACACTGCAGTATAGAGACCGCTCTCGGTGTGGTGGCGGGTGAGTTCCGGCAGACGCAGGGCGAGAGTGACCTCGTAGGGAACGAGAGCGCCCTCGACAACGCCTCTGGAGATGGCCTCCGGCACCTCCGGCACGGGCATGCCCACCGGAACCGCTCCCAGGGCCCCCAGAGCGGCGTTGATCTGACGGGTCGGTGCCCGCAGCTTCAGTCCCGCGAGGTCGTCGAGTGACGCGACCGGTGTCGCGCTCGTGTGAATGACGCCAGGAGCGTGGGCATGAAGGATCAGGGGCTTCACCCCATCGAATTCTCCGACGAGATGATCATCGTGGAAGTCCATGACCGCCTGACTCGTCGCCTCGGCGGAACCGGCGACAAAAGGCAGTTCGAAGACCTCGACAACGGGAAAGCGACCGGCGGTGTAGCCGGGCAGGGTCCAGATGATATCGGCAATGCCCGTGCGCGCCTGATCGAAGAGCTGGGGCGGTTTGCCGCCCAGCGTCATCGAGGGGTAGATCTCGATGGCGATGCGGCCTCCCGACTGTTCCTCCACCCTCTCTGCCCAGGGCTCGAGAAAGGTCTTGTGGGTGTTGGACTGGGGAGACAGGAAATGGTGCAGGGTGAGGGTGACATCCTGTGCGCTGGAGGGCAGTGCCCAGGCAGCGAAGAGGGTGAGGCTGGCGAGGAGTGCCGGTCGCATGTCCATGACGGATCTCCTGTCTCGGGGGCGGCGGACCATACGGGTGGAAAGCGGGCCGATGCAACGCCGAAATTGCTCACCGGCTGCGTGGACGACGCGTCCGCGTCCGGGTAGCGTGGGGACCGTCATGACACATCTTGTGATCGCCACCTGGAACATCAACTCGGTACGCCTGCGGCTCGCCCAGGTGCTGGGCTTTCTGGACACCTGCCAGCCCGACGTGCTGTGTCTCCAGGAGACCAGGACGGCCGAGACCAGCTTTCCCGCCGATGCCTTCGCGGATGCGGGTTGGCCGCATGCGATGGTTGCCGGGTTCAAGGGCCGCAACGGTGTGGCGATCCTGAGCCGTCAGCCCTTTGCCACCAGCGACGTGCTGTCGTGGTGTGGCAGGGATGACGGTCGGCACGTCCAGGTGACCTATCCCGACGGCCTCCAGCTCGACAATGTTTACGTGCCGGCGGGTGGCGCCATCCCGGATCGGGAGGTCAATGACAAGTTCGCCCATAAACTCGATTTCCTGAAGGAAGTGACGGACTGGATCACCGACGGACAGGAGCCGGGCGCACGCCGGATTCTTGTTGGGGACTTCAACATTGCGCCCCTGGAAAACGACGTGTGGTCGCACGAGAAGCTGGTTCGCCAGGTCTCCCACACCCCGGTGGAGGTCGAGTCCCTGGCGCGGCTCGGCGCCTCCCATGACTGGACCGACGTGGCCCGTCATTTCGTGCCGGCTTGCGACCGACTCTATTCCTGGTGGCCCTACCGGAGCGGCCGGGACTGGTCCGAGAAGGATTTTGGCCGGCGCCTCGATCACATCTGGGTGACACCGGCCCTCGTGCCGTCGTTGCGGAGCTGTCAGACGCTGCGCGACATGCGCGGGAACGATCAGCCAAGCGACCACGTTCCGGTGGTCGCCTCCCTCGAGTTCCCCGAATGAGCACGGACAAGGCCTGGCATGTGTCCGGCGAGGGCGCCATCGCGACGCTGACGCTCGATCGTCCCGACAAGCACAATCTCCTGAAGATGTCCGAGGTCGACGATCTCATCGACGATCTCAACGCCCTTGATACCGACACCTCGCTCAGGGTGATCGTCATCACCGGCACGGGCACCAGGACCTTCTGCGCCGGAGTCGATCTGGGCGACATCCTGACCCGGGACTGGACCGACAATCCCGTGGAGCGTCTGGCCGACCGAATCGAGGCGTTGCACCCGGTGACGGTCGCCGCGCTCAACGGCAATGTCTACGGCGCGGCTGGTGATCTTGCCCTGGCCTGCGATTTTCGTATCGGCGTCGAGGACATGAAACTGGTCATGCCGCCAGCTCGCTACGGTCTCGTCTTCCATGAATCGGGCCTGCGCCGATTCATCGAGAAGCTGGGCCCCGGAACGACCCGTCAGCTCTTTCTTGCATCGTGGGACATGTCCGGCCACCGCCTCCTTGAAACCGGTTACCTCGACCGGCTGTGCGCGAGGGACGATCTTGCCGACACGGTAGAGGCGTTCGCCGACCACCTTGCCTCGCTCTCTCCGCGCTCCCTCGCCATCACCTCGAAGGCGATCACGGACATCGCGAGGGGCACACTGGATTCCGCCAGACTCAAGCGCGACACGGTGGCGTGCTTTTCCTCCGACGATGCCCGCGAAGGTATGGCGGCGGCACGGCAGAAGAGGCCCCCCCGGTTTACCGGCCGCTGATGAGGCGTTGCCGACCTCGGTGTCATCAGGCAGCACTGAGGTGGGAACAGGGTGCCGGCCGGTGTACTTGCCGAAGCGAAGATGCGTGCCGACCCCGCGTCCCGGTGAACTCAAGGACGCCTGCCGCGGCGCGCCTTGCCGGAGCCCAGGCAGGGGGTTACGGGCCGCCTGTGGCGTCTCCTTCCACAAACTCGTCGGCCTGGCGGGGCAGTTCCTTGTAGAGACTCATGAGGACGCCGTCCCGGAAGAAGTAGTATCGGCAGGGCTCGACACCCCAGGCGTCCACGTGCCAGCAGATCCCTCCCTTGTCGTCGACACTCCACCTGCCCGTCTGATGAACGCCGTTCCACACTGTGGTCAGAGTGAAGTCGGGAGCATGGTAGACCGCGCCCTCGGGACCGAGGATCATGGTCTTGTCCGAAACAAGCGCGCTTGTCTCCTCCGGCGTCAAGAGATCCAGAGCGACGTTCGGATCGAGGTTCTCGACAGAATCCGGAACCTCGATGCCGGCCTGCAGGTAATCCAGAGTGTTTCCTTCCTGGAGTTCGGGGGCGGGGCCTGTGTCACCCTGGTAGACGTAGATGACGACCCCGGCGCTGCGATAGTAGGCCTCACACGGGAGTTCACCCCACTCGTAGACGTGCCAGCATAGCTCACCGGCCTCCGTGGTCGACCATGTCCCGTCGTCGCGCACGCCGTCCCACAGGGTCTGGAGGGTTCCGTCCTCTGCATAGTAGGCGCCACCGTTCGGGTCCCAGACCTGGGTGTTGCCGGCGAGGTAGGTGTAGAGTTCGCTGCGGGTGAAGGGTGTCGCCTCCTCCGGCAATGCGGAATTGTCCTGGGCAGACGTAACCGTTGCGAGCGACATTGAGGCAAGAAACAGCAGTACAGCCAGCATTGCAGGCCCGGATCCCGGCCAGGGTGTCATGGTGTTTGCTCCCGTCTGCCGGCGGCAGGATCCGCGGTCCTTCCGCAGGGAGTCCTTGGACGGCGTATCCATACCAGGCGTCGCCTGACCGGCCCCCAGGCCGTGTTCGCCGTTGCAGGGCCTCATCGTTGTGCCTGCCGGAGAATGGTTCGAGCAGCGAGGAATTGCAGGGACGCCCTACTGAACGGTGAGTTGTGCGCTTTCCAGGTCATCGTCCGGTTCCGGCATCCGGCCATAGGAGTCCACGGGCCAATTCAGGCAGCGGCCCTCGCTGTCGCCTGTCAGGAAGCCGCCGGCGCCGCCATCGGGGCCGCCCCAGCGATCGGACTGCCCGTTGTCGCGGTAGTTGTAGAAGAGGTATTCGGTTTCGAGGTCATAGCCCATGGCGATGGCCTCCTCGGTAAGAGCGCCGGTCTCGTCGACCCAGGATATGCCGTTCGCGTCGAGGAAGTAATCGTCGGCCATGACGCCCTCGAGCATCTTGTTGCACCTGTCTCCGTGGCCGAAGTCACGATTGGCGAGCGTGCGGCCGATTCGCGCGTTGCAGTCGGTCCGGATCTGGTTGAGTCCGTAGAAGGACGATTCCATGTAGGGTGAGCCGTCCCACTCGATCAGACGGCCATTCTCGTCGGTCGCAAAGTGGCCACCGGCAAAGTGCAGCATCAGCCACCAGCCGTCGGCATTCTCGGCCGCAACCGTCCTGATGTAGTCCCGGTACCATTCAACGTAGTAGCCATAGGCCTCCCAGGGCCAGTCGGTCACACCGGTCAGGGCCTGGCAGTCATAGTCGTCGTGGGCACAGGTTCCGCCCCGTGTGCCCTCGGTGTTGTAGTAGGCCCAGCAGATGGTCGACTGACCGAGATCAGCGTTGTTGTAGCGATGCTGCAGATCGTAGAGATGCGCGTGGATGGTCGGGTAGCGGATGCTGTCGAGCAGTTCCTGGGATGGTTTCAGTGACAGCAGCCCCCTTTCGGCATCGATGGTCAGGGTCATTTCGCCGTTGACCCCGGGGTCACCGTGGGGCACCCAGCCGGGCTCGTAGCTGTTGGGCGCCCCGCACACCGGGAAGGTGTAGGTCAGGATCTCGGAGTGGCCGCTCCCGGGAACCGCGCAGGCCGTGAAGAGGGCTGCGACGGCAACGATGGCATGGCGGTACTTCATGACCATGACACAGGATCCTCTCATTCCGCTCGAGAGAGTGTGGCAGTTCGCAACAACGCTGTCCATTCAAATCTGACTGACCAGTCAATCAATAGATTGCAGGAGGCCGGTTCGGCCCACAGCGCATCAAGCATCCACGGGCCGGGGGCTCTGCGGTTCAGCCGTATTCGGCGATGAGCGCGGCGAGAAAGGTGTTGACGGTCCGCGGAGCGTGGCGATTGAGCGACACGTGTCCGAGACCGGGAAGTTCGTGGTAGTGGCCGTGGCGCGCCGCTTCTGCCACCCGCCGGACCAGGCGCGGCGGCGTCTGGATATCCTCCGAGAAGGCAACCGCATGGATGGGCACGGGACAGTCGGCGAGGGCGGCCGTCACATCGTAGTCAAGGCACGCCTGCCATTGCGCGATCAGCATCTGTGCGGGTCACGGTCGGCAAAACGGGGCGTGTAGGCGGCCTTGATCCGTTCCCACAGGGCGTCGTCCTCCAGGGCATTCGCAGGATAGGCGAAGGCGGCGTAGTGGCAGGCGGCAAAGTCCGCCGGCATCGCCAGGCTGCCGTCGACCCGGGCCTGGATCTCCGCTGCCATCCAGTCGCGCGTGAAGCCGGTGATTCGTGCCGACGTCCCCATGACGATGGCAAGGCGGACGAGATGGGGGTTATCGATGGCGACCTGCTGGGTGATGAGCGAACCCATGGACAGTCCGGCGAGGATGACGGGTGGCGAGCAGAAGGCTTCGATGATGCCCGCACAATCATCACCAAACTGCTTCATCGACCAGGGGGGCGGCGTGCTCGTCGTCTCCCCCGCTCCCCGGGGATCGTAGGCCGTCGATCTGAGATCGCCGCGGAAGAAATCGAACTGCTCGGCCCAGTAGTGTGCAGGGCTGTCCCCTCCGGGAACCCAGACGATGTCCGGTCCGCTGCCACCCTGCAGCACCCTGAACCGCCCATCCGCCGTCTCGTGGAAATGTACACATGCCATGTCGGCAAATGTCGTCATCCGGAGCGCCTCCGCCGTGATGGTCTCGGACGGTAGAGAGCCCGGATCTCCGCGGCAACCAGCCGCTTGGACTTCGACCGGACCCGGCGATAGAGTGCCGCACCGCAACACTTTCCCAGGAGGACCGAGTGCCATGGTTGCCGTATCGAAGATCGCCCGCGAGAAGGGTATCAGGTATTTCCTGATCAGCTTTTCGGACCTTGCAGGTGTGGCCCGCTCCAAGCTGGTACCGGCCGCCGCGATCGATGACATGGTGGCCGACGGCGCCGGGTTCGCCGGCTTTGCCACCCACCTCGACATGACGCCGGCGCACCCGGACATGTTCGCCGTGCCCGATCCCGGGTCTCTCATCCAGCTCCCCTGGAAACCTGAGGTCGGCTGGATGGCCGGGAACCTCATGATGGCCGGCTGCGAGGTCGACCATGGCCCGCGCAATGTGTTGCGGCGCATGATCGCCCGGGCCGCAGAACAGGGCATGCGCTTCAGGACCGGCGTGGAGTGCGAGTTCCACCTGATCAACGCCGACGGCAGCGACATCCACGATTCCCGCGACATCATGGACAAGCCCTGCTACGACCAGCAGGCTCTCATGCGCCGCTACGACGTCATTGCGGAGATCTGCGATGCCATGCTGTCGCTGGGCTGGGGCCCTTACCAGAACGATCACGAGGACGCCAACGGCCAGTTCGAGATGAACTGGGACTACGACGACGTCCTTGTGACCGCCGACCGCCACACCTTCTTCAAGTTCATGGTGAAATCGATCGCCGAGAACCACGGGCTGCGGGCCACGTTCATGCCCAAGCCTTTCACGAACATCACCGGAAACGGCTGCCATACCCATGCCAGCATGTGGGATTCAGGGGGTGACACCAACCTGTTCCACGATCCCGACGGCGAACTCGGCATCTCCCGCATGGGCTACCACTTCCTCGGTGGTGTGCTCAAGCACGCCCGGGCGCTGACGGCGATCTTCAATCCGGTGGTCAACAGCTACAAGAGGATCAACGCCCAGGTCACGGCATCGGGAGCGACGTGGTCGCCCAACACGGTCTCCTACACGGGCAACAACCGCACGCACATGGTGCGGATTCCTGACGAGGGACGGTTCGAGTTCCGCCTGATGGACGGGGCGACGAACCCCTATCTCGCCCAGGCCGCCCTGCTCGCCGCCGGACTTGACGGAGTCGCCGGCAAGACCGATCCCGGCAAGCGTCTCGACATCAACATGTACGAGACGGATGTCGAATCGCTGGATGTCGAACGCCTGCCGCTCAATCTTCTCGACGCGATCCGCGTGGCCGAATCCAACACGATGCTGCGTGACTACCTCGGTGACGAGACCGTCAAAGCCTTCCTGGCCATGAAGAAGCGCGAGTGGCTCGATTACACGCGTCATCTGACCCAGTGGGAACGCGACCAGACCCTCGATTGCTGAACACGGGTTCCGCCCTTCAAGGGAGGGTGCAGAGGTGATCCTCGTCTTCGGTTCGCTCAACATGGACTTCATTCTCCAGGTGGAGCACCTGCCGGAGCCGGGCGAGACCGTGCTGACACCCGAACACCTCACGGCGCCCGGCGGCAAGGGGGCGAACCAGGCCGTGGCCGCCGCTCGCGCTGGCGGTGATGTGGCCATGGCGGGTTGTGTCGGGCCGGACGACTTCGGACGGGAACTGAAGGCGCTCATGACCGGCGAAGGTATCGACATGACTCATGTCGTCACGGGAACCCGGCCGACGGCGCTGGCTGTCGTCACGGTCGACCGCGCCGGCGCCAACCAGATTGTCGTATCGAGCGGAGCCAACCGCGAGGCCCGCCAGGCCTGTGTCGACGACGACCTGCTGGGCGCCGCGACGACCCTGCTCCTGCAGCGCGAAGTGCCTGTTGGCGAGTGCGCCACCCTGGCCCGGCGGGCCCGGGACGCTGGCTCCCGTGTCATTCTCAATGCCGCGCCGGCGGGTCCGGTCGACTGCGACGTGCTCGATCTCCTGATCGTCAACGAGGTCGAGGCGGCAGCCGTAGCCAGAGAGAGCGGCCTCGACGGCATGGCGCCGGTCGATCTGGCGCACCACCTGGCGCGCCACGATGGGGTGACAACCGTGGTGACACTCGGTGAGCGCGGTGCGGTCGCTGTCGGTCCCGCAGAGACCTGGCGAATTGGCAGCCTTGCGATCCGCCCGGTCGACACCGTAGGGGCCGGCGACGCCTTTTGCGGCACCCTCGCCGCAGCCCTCGACAGGGACCTGCCGCTTTGCGTCGCCCTGCGCCGTGCCTGTGTGGCCGGCGCCCTTGCCTGCCTGGAGCCGGGCGCCATGCCGGCGCTGCCGCGTTCCGGGTCCATCGATGCCCGCCTCGAGGAACTGGCGCCGGCGGTTGCCGTGTGATGGCGAACCCGCCGGGCGACCGGCGCCATGCCGGCCTCGCGCGTCTGGTGGCTCTCGATGCCCTGGTGGCATGCCTCGAGGACCGGCAGCCTCTCGATCGAGCTCTGGAACGGGACAGGCGGTTCGCTCGCCTGGAATCCCGCGACCGGGCGCTGGTTCATGCCGTGACGACGCAAACCTGCCGCCGGCTGGGCCAGATCGATGCACTGATCGCTGCCACTCTCAAGCGGCCGCTGTCGGCCCGGGCGCGCAACGTGCGGGCCATTCTGCGCCTTGGCATTGCCCAGCTGCTGTTTCTCGGATTTGCGCCCCACGCCGCCATCGACAGTTCGGTACGCCTTGCCCACGCCCGCGCAAGCGGCATGGCGCCTCTCGTCAACGCGGTATTGCGGAGGCTGCAAAGAGAGGGGCAGACCCTGCTTGCCGGCCAGGATCCGGCGGTGTTGAACACACCTCCCTGGCTCTACCGGTCATGGCGGGAGACGTGGGGCGACGCGGCCGCTTGCGCCATCGCAGGGATGAATCTCGAGCGTCCGGAACTCGACCTCACCGTGGTGGACGATGCTGAAGGCTGGGCGGCACGGCTTGGCGGACGCGTCCTTCCGACCGGCAGTCTCAGGGTCCCGCCGGCCGGCGCCGTCAGGGACCTCCCGGGATATGCATGCGGCCGCTGGTGGGTCCAGGATACGGCCGCCTCCTTTCCCGCTCGTCTGTTCGGCGACATTGCCGGGCGGCGGGTTCTCGATCTGTGCGCGGCGCCCGGGGGCAAGACGGCGCAACTGGCTGTCGCCGGGGCCCTCGTCACGGCTGTCGATGTATCCGGACAACGCATGGAAAGATTGCAGAGCAACATGGAGCGCCTCGGCTGCACCGTCGAGACCCGCATCGCCGATGCCGTCTCCTGGCGCTCGTCGACGCCCTTCGATGCCGTGCTGCTTGATGCGCCGTGCAGCGGCACCGGCACCATACGCCGGCATCCCGACATACCGTGGACCAGGGACCGGGCAGACATCAGCCGTCTCGCGTCCCTGCAGCGCCGGATGATCGCCAATGCCCTCGCCAACCTGTCTCCACAGGGGGTTCTCGTCTACGCGGTGTGTTCCCTTGAGCCGGAAGAAGGCGAAGCGCACCTGGACCACCTGGGGCACGGATGGTGCATCGATGCCATTCGTCCCGACGAGGTTCCCGGTCTGTCGGAGGCGGTGACGGAGAAGGGATGCTTGAGGATTCTGCCCTCGCACCTCGCCCGAGAGGGGGGTCTCGACGGCTTTTTCGTCGTGCGCTTGCGACAGTCGGGTGAAGCTGGTACCTCAATTGTGTGAAGCAGTCTCTCCGCATTGCTCCCTCAATCCTGTCGGCCGACTTTTCCAGACTCGGCCAGGAAGTCCGCGCCATTGACGATGCCGGGTGTGACCGCATCCACATCGACGTGATGGATGGACACTTCGTGCCCAACCTGACGCTGGGCGCCCCGATCGTCGCGGCCCTGAGGGGGTGCAGCACGAAGCCCTTCGACGTGCATCTGATGGTGAGTACTCCCGATCATCTCATCGGGGATTTCGTCGGCGCCGGCAGCGATATGGTGACCGTGCACGTCGAGGCATCTCCGCATGTCCACCGCACCCTGCAGGTCATCCGCGAATCGGGCGTCAGGGCCGGTGTCTCCCTCAATCCCCAGACTCCCGCCGTCGCCGTCGCCGCACTCCTTGATCAGGTCGATCTCGTCCTTGTCATGACCGTCAATCCGGGATACGCGGGACAGACGTTCATCGAGGGTGTTCTGCCGAAGATCACGGAACTGAGGGCGATGATTGACGCCGGGGGACATGACATCGATCTCGTGGTCGATGGTGGCATCACACCGGCCACGGCGCGTCTTGCGGCCAAGGCAGGAGCCGACGTGCTGGTGGCGGGCACGGCCGTGTTTGCCGGCGGCCCCGAACACTATGCCGACAACATCCAGGCGTTGCGGGTCTAGCGGTGGTGCACCAGGCGAGTGAACCGGGTTTCGTCTCCGATCCGCTGGAGGGCCTTCGTTCCGCCCTCTTTACCAGCCGGCTCTATCGTCTCTTCCTGGCACGGGAGGTGCCGGACAGCCTCCTGCAGAGTCTCAATGATCCGTGGCCGGGAGATGCCGAAAGGGGCCACGCCATCAGTGAGGGACACTGGAAGCTGGCGAACCAGACGTTCGTCTTCGATCACCGGCTGGGGCCGCCCGACTGGTATCCTCCGGGAGCCTGGAACGGCTGGCTCGAGGAACTGCACGGTTTTACATGGTTGCGCGATCTCCAGGAAGCGGGGGGGCACGCCCGCCAGATCGCCCAGACCGCTCTCGCCGGGTGGATGTCCGAATGCGGGTCCTGGAACCGCTTTGCCTGGCGCCCCGACATCCTGGGGCGCCGCCTTGCCTCCTGGCTGACACACCACGCATTTCTCATCGGCGATGCCGACCCCCGGTTTCGCCAGCAGTTCTTCAGGAGCGTCACGGAGCAGACCCGGCATCTGGCCCGTGTGGCAACGCGCGGTCCTTCGGGCCTGGGCAGGATCGCGGTCCTTCGGGCCCTGATCTTCGCCGGGATCACCCTGCCGGGAGCGGCGCGGCGCATGCCCCAGGTCATGCGCCTCCTCAAGCAGGAGCTCGATCACCAGATGCTGCCCGATGGCGGCCAGCGCGAACGCAATCCCAGCGTCCAGTACCTCCTGTTGCGTGATCTCGTGGACATTCGCCTGGCCCTGATCCAGGGACGCCATCCCGTTCCCGGTTGGCTCCAGCAGACCATCGACCGTGCCGCACCCATGCTGCGTTTCTATCGGCACGGTGATGGCGGACTGGCGCTCTTCAACGGATCGTGCGAGGAATCGCCCCATCTGGTCGACAACGTGCTGGCGATTGGCCAGGCCACCGGACGACCGCTGCGCCGCACGCCGTACACGGGCTTCGAACGTCTCGAAGCGGGCAGCACTGTCATTCTCGTCGATGCGGCCTGGCCTCCGGCGGCCGAGTGGACAGCGCGGGCCCACGCCGCTCCCCTTGCCTTCGAGATGAGCTACGGCCGGGAACGGCTGATTGTCTCCATGGGCTCCTGGCATGGCCCCGACAGCGACTGGCAGCAGGCTGCCCGCGAGACCGCGGCCCACTCGACCATGACGGTGGATGATCGAAGCCTGGCGGAATTCAGGAAGGATGGATTTCTCGGCCGGGGACCGCGCGATGTGCAGGTGGAACGGCGCGAACAGCGGGGCCATGTCACCCTCATCATGAGTCATGATGGTTACTTTTGGCCGTCTCGGCTGATTCATCACCGCACCCTGACTCTCGCATCCGATGGCCACGTGCTGAAGGGCGAGGATGTCATCGACGGCCCGGGCGGTGAACGGTTCTCGCTGCGTTTCCACCTTCATCCCGATGTCCGGGCAGCGGTCGTGCACGACAGCCAGAGTGTTCTCCTGAGTCCGAAGTCCGGGAAGGGATGGCGATTGAGTGTCCGGGGTGGTGTTCTGGACCTGGCGAGCAGTGTCTATCTGGGTTCGGGGGCCATGCGCACGTCCCAGCAGGTGGTGGTGTCCCGGGGAATGAACGGGGTCCGGAATGTGGTGACATGGGAACTCGAACGCATCGAATCGAGGCCGAACAGGAAACGGAAACGGTCACACGGTGAAGAACTGGCTCTCGTCTGACAGGGCGCGAGTCGCCAGACGACTGCATGGAGGGGGATCGGTTCCGGTGGACCGCCCGGTCTTCAAAACCGGTGAGGGGCGCAAGGCGTGCCTGGTGGGTTCGACTCCCGCCCCCTTCCGCCATCGCGGGGACTCATGGACATCGTTCTGATTGGCGGTGGTCATGCGCATGTCGAGGTCCTGCGCAGCGCTCTCATGACACCCGTCGCCGGGGCACGCCTCACCCTTGTCACGCGGGATGTCGCGACACCCTATTCGGGGATGATCCCCGGGTATCTCGCGGGTCGCTACACCCGGGCCGAGGCCCATATCGATCTTGTGCCTCTTGCCGCGCGGGCCGGAGCCCGGCTGATCCATGCCGCCGCCACCGGCCTTGATCCAGAAGCGCGCCAGGTGCACTTCGAGGATCGCCCGGCCATCCGCTTCGACATCGCCTCCCTTGATATCGGCTCCACCCCGGCCACCCGCGCGATCAGCGGCGCTTTCAATCACGGCCTGGCGCTGAAGCCGGTTGATCGTTTTCTTGAACGCTGGAAGGACGTGGAAGCGGCGGCGCGGGCGGCCACAGGGCACTGGCGCGTGACGATGGTCGGTGGTGGCGCCGCCGGTGTCGAGGTCGCCATGGCGCTCCAGCGCCGCCTCGCCGACCACATGATCGGGGCGGGCCGTGATCCGGCCGCGCTCGTCTTCAGGATCGTCACCGCTGATGCGGCCCTGCTGGCAGATCACGCAAGCCGTACCGGCAGGCGGCTTGCCCGGGCCCTTGTCGGGGCCGGAATCGGCGTGTGTCTGAATGCCCCCGTGGTGGCGCTTGAGGATGGACGTGTGCGCCTGGAAGACGGCTCTGTGCTGGAATCCGATGTCACCATCCTCGCCACCGGGGCCGCGGCGCCGGACTGGATTGCGGGGACCGGGCTTGACGTGGACGACGAGGGGTTCGTCGCGGTGGATGGTTCGCTGCGCTCGACGTCCCATCCCTTCGTTCTGGCCGCCGGAGACATCGCAAGCTTCACGCCACGACCCCTGCCCAGGAACGGCGTCCATGCGGTGCGCCAGGGACCGGTGCTCGCCGACAATCTGAGGCGCCTGGCGTCGGGGCGCGAAGCGGTTGCCTACCGGCCCCAGCGACACGCCATGGCACTGGTTTCCACCGGTAACGGATATGCGGTGGCCTCCCGGGGGCCTGTCACGGTGTCCGGGCGCTGGGTGTGGCGATGGAAGGATCGCATCGATCGCACATGGATGCGTCGCTATCAGGAGTTGCCGCACATGGATGAGGCTGATGCGATGCGCTGTGGAGGATGCGGCGCCAAGGTGCCTTCACGGGTTCTCGAGAGGGCCCTGGCGCGCCTTGATCTTCCCGACGCGCCCGGTGTTCTGGCCGGTCTCGATGCAGCTGACGACGCTGCGGTCCTTGCCGGCGTTCCTGGCAAGGTGCTGGTCCAGACCGTCGATCAGTTTCCGGCCTTCGTGGATGATCCCTGGATCTTCGGCCGTATCACGGCTGTTCACGCTCTGTCCGATATCCACGCCATGGGAGCCGAACCCCATGCGGCCTTGGCGCTGGCCGGTCTGGCACCCGGTGAAGCCGAACTCATGGAGGAAGACCTCGTGCACATGCTTGAGGGAGTCCTTTCGATCCTTCGCCAGGAGGGTTGTGCCCTGGTTGGCGGCCATACCAGTGAGTCGGATCGCGCCTCACTCGGGCTGGCCGTGACCGGCTATGCCGAGGAATCGGCCATCATCCGCCTGTCGGGTCTCCAGCCGGGCGATGCCATTGTTCTGACCAGACCACTCGGCACCGGTACGCTGCTTGCTGCCAACATGCACGGCGAAGCCGAGGGCGCCTGGGTCGGGGATGCTCTCGACGCCATGCAGCGCAGCAATGGTCCGGCGGCGCGTCTTCTCGCAGGCGCAGGCGCCCGGGCCATGACCGATGTCACCGGATTCGGACTCGCCGGACACCTGTGGGAAATGGCGAGGGCGTCGGCTGTTGCCATCGAGATTGGCAGCGTTCCTGCCTACGCGGGCGCCGCCGAACTCCTGGCCCGGGGCCGGGCAAGCACGCTTCATCCGGGCAACGTGGCGGCCATGCGGGGGATACTCGATGAACACGGAACCGACCCGCTCCTCTTCGATCCCCAGACAGCCGGCGGACTCGTCGCCGGCATTCCCGAAGACAAGGCTGAAGCAACGATCGCGCTTCTGCACCGGGCAGGCGAGACCGGTGCTGCGTTGATCGGGCGTGTGACCGCGTCGGGGAAAGCCGCCCTGACGGTGACCTCCGGCGCTCAACCCTCCACGGACTCGGGCACGAACATGTAGCTCGCGGCGTCGCGCACCGCCGGGCTGTCGCTCTCGAGGCACTTGCGGCGCACTGCGTCGATGGTCCTCCCCGCCGCAGTCCGGGTCCAGAACCAGGCGGCCACAGTCCGGCCGTCTCGGGCAGCGCCTCTGGCCGTGGCAGCCTCCATGTAGTAGGTCTTCAGATCTTCCGCAGCGAGGCGCAGCCGATTGATCCCGGCCATGTCCATGGCACAGGCCCCGTCATCGAGCCAGTCTGCCAGGAAGCGCGCGGCACCCTTGGCATCGAGGCCCGATCCACCCATCGTGGTGCGGCCGCGCCGGCGCAGGCTTGCCTCATGGGAGGAGGCCAGGTGATCGATCTCCTCGATGAGCGAACCATGATGCTCCACGGCGATGTGATCGAGGGTGTCGCGGTCATCCCTGTCAGGAGGCGCCTCGCAGGCGAACGCTTCAAGCACGGGCCCTGCCGGTTTGTCGAAGAGAGCGAGAAGAGCCTTCAGAACGCGCCTCTGGAAGGGCGCGTTGCCCGCTGCGCCGAAGGGTCTGCCCAGGGGAAAGGGCACCCACAAGGCGCGTGGCGGCCTCACCTCTTCGGCCTGCCGGTGGACCAGTGCGATCAACACGGTGGCCAGTCCCTCGTCCTCCATGAACTTTGCCAGTCCGCTCACGGCGCACGTGCAAAGGGGTCAGACGGGGGCGAGAACGACCGTGTTGACTCCCTCGGACTTCATCGTCCCGGCAAGGTGGCGCGCCGCATTCTCCATGGAGAGGGGGTCGGTGGCGCCCATGAACGAGTAGTGCGTGTCCGCCAGGGATCCGATGACGCCGTCAGCGGCCAGCTCCTTCAGTCGCTGGAGTGGGAAGACGACATTGACGTCCTCCTGGAAGCCGGTGCGGTCGTGAGACACCGAAACATGATCCTGAACCACGTCGGCCGCGCGCCCGAGGGGGATGCTCCGGTAGTCCGCGGAACCTTCGCTGAACGCCTCATCGCCGCGCAGTCTCAGTCCGGCAGACGAGACCAGTGCCACGCGCCGCATGGCCGGGGGCGAAGGCGTGGTCCAGGGTGACCCCGGCACCTCGGGAGAGGTGAAGTCGGCGAGGAACGTCGCCAGTTCCGGGTCAAGGTCTCTCATGCGTACCAAGGGCGCCTCCTCAAGGTCAGTCAACTCTGTCAACGGTATCGAGCATCATCGCAGCGAGAGCATCGACCGTGCGCCCTGCCCAGTCAATCCGTGGCACCGCAGCCATCATCGCCTGCTGTCCGGCTTCCAGGCGGTCCAGTTCGCACGCAAGGTCAACGGTCATGATCTCGCCGTTGGCAACGACACGCATCCCATCCACCCAGACATCCCTGACGGCGCGTTCGGCGGCAACGACGATGAGGCTGCGCAAGGGCTCACGGACCGGCCGCATCGCCGGGTGTGCGAGATCGACCGCCACGAGGTCCGCCATCGCCCCGACGCTGATCTTCCCCAGGTCATCGCGCCCCAGAGCCGTGGCGCCGCCCACCGTGGCGGCATGAAAGATGTCCCTGTAGTCGAGATCGGAGACACTGCCGGCCACCAGACGTGCGGCAACGGCGGCGGTGCGCATCTCGTCCAGCATATTGTGAGGATAGGTGTCCGTACCCAGGCCCAGGGCGACCCCGTGCCGCAGGTAGCCGCCCATGGTGTTGAGAGCGATGCCACGGCGCGAAAACACGGTCGGACAGTGTGCCACGGTGGCGCCGCTGTCGCGCATGACATCGAGGTCCCGACGTGCGGTCCAGTGCAGCCACGGGTGATGGTCGAGGAAGATGCAGTGGGCGATCGTGCTTCGTTCGTTGAGCACGCCGATGTCGTGCATCCACTGGATCGGCGATGCGCCGTGGCGCCTTTGCATCTCGTGGAATTCGGTGACGGACTGCGCTGCGTGGATTGTCCACGGCAGGTTGCGTTCCATGGCCGCCACGTGGCTGTCACGCAGGGTTTCCTCGGTGCAGGTGTCGACCTGGGACGGGGCAACCATGCCCGAGAGCCGGCCAGAGGGATGCTGGCGCGCCAGTTCGATGACGGCGAGCGCCCTTTCCAGACCGCGGGCGCCAGCGCCGGGTGTCCAGTCGTAGTCGAGGCTGTGTCCGTCGCTTGTCGACCACCGTGCATCGCGGAACATCGGTGCGGCGACACCGCGGATGCCGCTCGCCGCAAGGGCGTCGAGCCAGCCGTCGTAGGGCATGGAGAGATCGACCACCGTGGTGACGCCCGACAGCAGCAGCTCGGCGAGCGCCACCTTGAGACAGGCCTCGCGCCCCTCGTCGTCTACCGGATTGAAGACAGGCAGGTGTTCGTAGAGGGAACTGTGCCAGAAGCCAGGGGAACGGGTTTCGTCGGTGATCCCCTTGCGCATCGCCTCGCTCTGGGCGTGGGTGTGGATGTTGACGAGGCCGGGCATGACGAGGAGGCCGGAGCCGTCGATGCGTGTTGCAGCCGCACCGGTGAAGCCCTTTCCGACGAAGGTGATGGCGCCGTTGGCGAAAGCCAGATCGGCATGTCTGAGATAGACATGCCTGGTGCCGTCCCAGGCCACAAGCCAGGCGATATCGTGGATGAGCGTTGTGTCATTCATGGTTCTGTGTCGTCATCATAGAACAACCGTGACAAGGGAACATCCGCAAGGTCGATGCGTACACTTCATGAAGACGACATTCATCCGCTGGCCACCGGCGCCTGGATCCTGGGTTCCGGCGGCGGTGGCAGCCCCCATGACGGCTGGCTCAACCTGTGCGCCCTCTTTCGCGGTGGCGCCACCATCGATCTCGTCGACCCCGCAGAACTCGGCGATGACGATCTCGTTGCCGTGGTCTCGACCATGGGCGCGCCGCTTGCCGGTCAGGAACGTCTGGCAGACCCCGAACTCTCGGCGGCGCCGGTGCGGGCGCTCGAGGACTGGCTCGGCCGCCGTTTCCACGCGGTCATGGCCGTCGAGATCGGTGGTGGCAACGGGATCGAGCCCTTCCTGGTCGCCGCCACCCTGAATCTGCCGGTGGTTGATGCCGACGCCATGGGCCGCGCGTTTCCGGAAGCCCAGATGACGAGCTTTGCCATTCACGGTCTCGCCCCCTTCCCCATGGCCCTCGGCGACGTGCGCGACAATGCGGTCATTGTGACCCGCGCGGCGAGCTGGCAGTGGATGGAGCGCCTGTCGCGAGCCGTCACCACGGCTCTTGGATCGACCGCGCCGACATCCAAGGCGCCGCGCAGCGGACGCGAGGTGAAGGACTGCGCCATTCACGGGTCCGTGAGTCGGGCCATCAGGATCGGCCGGGCGGTCGGCGAGGCACAGCGACGCCTCGCTGATCCCGTCGCCGCGGTCATCGGATGTGAGGCTGGCCGGCTGGTCTTCACCGGCAAGGTGAGCGATGTCCGGCGGCGTACCAGCGAGGGGTTCCTGAGGGGCTGCGCCGTGCTGGACGGCACGGGGACGTTCGAGGTCGATTTTCAGAACGAATACCTGATCGGCCGTCACGACGGTGTGCCGGTGGTGATGACACCCGACATCATCTGTCTCATGGATGTCGAATCGGGTGAGGCCGTAGGCACCGAGACCTTGCGCTATGGCCAGAGAATTGCCGTCATCGCCCTTCCTGTTCCGGCCATCCTGACCACGCCGCGCGGACTTGAACTCGTCGGCCCCCGCGCCTTCGGCTACGATTTCGACTATCGCGCCGCCCTTGCATGACACTGTCCGCGAAGACAGCCGGTCGGCAGCCGGCCATGATCGCCTGGTCCCCAATCCTGAGGGCTGCGGACCTGCTCTATCCTTCTTCTCTCAATCACCGCCAGGGTCCGCGTTTCATGCTCCGGGGTGAGCGCAAACGCTCATGAAGGTGTTGCCACCCATCCACAGGTTCCGTTTGCCGGTTCATCAGCCGGGATGCACCGGGTAGACAAAACGCTACCATGAGACCGGAGGGTCGGGCGATCGAGGAGCGGAGCATGGACCGTTGAAGCCACCGGCACATGCGGCCACCAATGGCTGGTACAATATCCTTCCCGCGCCATCCGGGGCGCGGCAGGTCGAGGGTGTCTTGCGTGTGTCCTGGGCCGTGGTCGGTGCCGGCTTCACCGGACTTGCCGCGGCGCGCGCCCTCGCCGGCCACCTGCCCGATCAGAAGATTGCCCTGATCGAGGCGGAACGGGTGGGTTTCGGTACATCGGGAAGGAACTCGGGCTTTGTCCTGGACTCCCATTTCATGCCGCATCGGTTGCCCTTTCCCGACCCCGATCTTGCCAGGGCGGCGACCCGACTGTGTACCGGCGGCAGGGATACTCTCAAGGACCTGGTGCGCCAGCATGCCATTGCCTGTCACTGGCACGACTGGGGCAAGCTCTGGGTAGCCGCCACCCCTGCCGGGGAGGAGGGCCTTCTTCGCCAGGTTCAGGGCAATGATGCTCTGGGCATCCGCCACGAGTTTCTGGATCGCGACGCTGTGGCGGCGATCGCCGGAACCCGCTTCTACAGCGCCGGCCTCAAGGTCGAGGGCACGGCGCTCGTCAACCCGGCGGCCCTGTGCCGGGGCCTTGCCGATACCCTGCCGGCCAACGTCGCACTCCATGAGGAGTCTCCCGTGCTGAATCACCGGAAAGGCAGGCCGCACAGGCTCGTGACGCCGGCCGGGGAGGTTGTCGCCGACGGGGTCCTCCTCTGCACGAACGTCTATTCGCCGTCTCTTGGCGTGGCCCGCCAGGCGATGGCGCCCCTTGTTCTCTACGCCAGTGTGACCCGGCCCATGACGTCCCGGGAGGCCGAAGCCGCAGGTGGTGACCACCGCGGCTTTGGACTGCTTCCGGCGGCACGGGGAGGTTCGACCATCCAGCGTACCCCTGAGGGCCGACTGGTGGTCCGCAACACCCTGTCATACGGCCCCGCTGCCGCCTCGCAACCCGACCGCCTGAAGTCAGCCCGCCTCAATCATGTCGATTCGATCCGCAAGCGCTGGCCGGCGATCGCGGATATCGAAATCGAGCACACCTGGGGAGGATGCGTCGGCATCACACGCAACGAGGGTCACATCTTCGGCGCCATCGGCGACGGATTGTGGGCGTCAATCGGATGCAACGGCGCCGGGATATCGCGCGGCACCATGGCCGGCACCCTCCTCGCCGATCTCGTGGTCGGCCGGGATTCTGCGCTACTGCGCGATCAGCAACGGATCCCGGCGCCCGGCTGGATGCCGCCGGAACCCCTGCGCGGCCTGATCAGCCGGAGCCATGTGCGCGAACACGCGGCAGACAGAGCCGAACGCTGAAGCAACGTGCC
The DNA here is from genome assembly GCA_965213815.1 of Alphaproteobacteria bacterium. GTDB lineage: Bacteria > Pseudomonadota > Alphaproteobacteria > SP197 > SP197 > SP197. The sequence goes on from OZ243917.1 coordinate 1,064,600, forward strand.
CGCAGTGATGTCAGGCAAGGACTGCGGCGTGACGCTGTCGAACGCTGAAGCAGCGTACCCTCAGCAATGTCAGGTATGGGCTGCGGCGTCGATGTCGAAGAGGTCGCCGCGCTCGCGCAGCACCTCGTCGAGCCAGTCGGTGCGCATTTCCGGAGTCGAGGCGATGAGCTTGCGCGTGTAGGCCTCTTTCTGCGGCGGCGTGAAGATCTCTTCCGTGGTTCCCTGCTCCACCACTTCGCCCTGGTACATCACCACGGTGCGATCAGCGATGTTGCGCACGATGCCGAGATCGTGGGTGATGAACATGTAGGCAAGGCCCTTTTCCTGCTGCAGGCGATCAAGCAGTTTCAGGATGCCGGCGGCCACCACCTGATCGAGGGCCGAGGTCACCTCGTCGCAGATGATGAGTTCGGGGTCGGCGGCAAGGGCCCGGGCGATGCAGACCCGCTGCTTCTGGCCGCCTGACAACTGGCCCGGAAAACGGTCCGCGAACTCCTTGTCGAGATCGATGACCTCGAGCAGGGAGAAGATCCGTTCCTCGCGCTCCTTGCCGGTGAGACCGAAATAGAAGGTCAGCGGACGGCCGATGATCTCCGAGACACGCTGCCTGGGATTGATGGCGACATCGGGCATCTGGTAGATCATCTGGATCTTGCGCAGCTTTTCCTTGTCGCGTTCTTTCAGGGCAAGGGACAGTTTCTCACCGTTGAACTCGACATGGCCCTGACGCGGCGGCAGGAGTCCCGTCACCGCCCGGGCCAGAGTGGATTTTCCGCTCCCCGATTCGCCGACGATGGCGACGGTCTCGCCCCGTCCGATCTCGACACCGACATCCTTGAGGACGTCGACCGTGCCGTCATAGCTGGCCGTGACCCTCTTGATGGCAAGCACCGGATTTTCGGGCATGCCGGTGAAGACCTTGGTGTTGATGTCCTCGGTTCGCGCCGAAATCAGTTCCCTGGTGTAGGGATCTTCCGGATCGTGGAGAATTCTGGCAGTGGGCCCTTCCTCGATCAGATCGCCATAGCGCAGCACCATGATGCGATCGGCGATCTGCGCCACCACGGCAAGGTCATGGGTGATGTAGAGGGCGGCCGTGTCGTTGTTGCGGATGAGGTCGCGCACCGTGGCCAGCACCTCGATCTGTGTGGTGACGTCGAGTGCCGTGGTCGGTTCGTCGAGAACCAGGAGATCAGGCCCGCAGGTCATGGCCATGGCCGACATGACGCGTTGCAACTGGCCGCCCGAAACCTGGTGGGGATAGCGTCTTCCGATGTTCGACGGATCGGGAAGGTCGAGTCTGGCGTAGAGATCCTCGGCGCGTTTTGTCGCAGCGGAGTGCGACATGACACTGTGGCGCACTGCCGCTTCCGTCACCTGGTCGCTCAACCGCTTGGCTGGATTGAAGGCGGCAGCAGCGCTCTGCGCGATATAGGCCGCCCGTACGCCTCTGATCTGGCGCACGTCATCCTCGTCCTGCTGGCGCAGGTCGGTGCCGCCAAAGAGAATCTTGCCGCCTGTGATCATGCAGCCGGGGCGGGCAAAGCACATGGAGGCGAGACCGATGGTCGACTTGCCGGCGCCCGATTCGCCGATCAGTCCAAGCACCTCGCCGCGTTTCAGGTCGACATCGATGTCGTTGACGATGCGGAACGGATTGCCGTCCGCGCCAAGCGCCTCGACGCGCAGGGCCTGCATCTTCAGCAGGGTTTCGCCATTGCCGGCGCCGGCCGTTGCCTCGTTCACGTGACTACACCTCGAATTCAGTGGCCGCGGACCGGTTTGACCAGGCCAGTACGTAGTCGACCAGGAGATTGGTTCCCACGGCAAGGATGGCAATGGCGCCCGCCGGATAGAGCGGAGCGATGATGCCGTAGATGATGGCTGACGAACTTTCGCGCACCATGCCGCCCCAGTCCGCCAGGGGTGGCTGGATGCCCAGGCCCAGGAAACTCAGGGCGGCAATGAAGAGGAAGGCGAAGACAAAGCGCAGACCGAATTCCGCAATGAGCGGCATGGTGGTGTTGGGCAGGATCTCGCGGGTCATGATCCACCACAGACCCTCGCCGCGCAGCCTTGCGGCCTCGACAAACTCCATCACCGCCACGTCCATCGCGATGGCCCGCGACAACCTGAACACGCGGGTGGAGTCGAGAACGGCGATGACGGCCACGAGAACCAGGAGATCGGAACCGAGAACGGAGATGACCACGAGCGCCATGAGGAGCGTCGGAATGGCCATGAGCGTCTCCACGAAACGCGACAGGACGCTGTCGAAAATGCCTCCCAGCACGGCGGCCGCAAAGCCGGTGACAATACCCATGAAGAAGGCGAGCACGGTGGCCACGAAGGCGATGGCGATGGTCGTGCGGGCGCCATAGATGATGCGCGACAGCATGTCCCTGCCGATGTGATCGCCTCCCAGCCAGTGCTCGGCCGATGGCGGAGCCCACACGTCGGTCACGAGTTCGGTCTCGCCATAGGGTGCGAGCCAGGGCGCGAAGAGCACCAGGAAGAGGTTGATGACGATGATCGCGAGACCGATGCGTGCCGTCAGCGGCATGCCCGCGAGGAACTGCTTGACGACCATCATCTTGGTCGGGCGGACCCATTGTGCCGTTTCCGATGTGGTGACCATGACCCGCCTCCTACTTGGGATGCCTGAGACGCGGATTGGCGAGGATCGACGAGATATCCGCAACGAGCGTGAGAAGGATCCAGACACCGGCGAAGATCATGACGCAGGCCTGCACCACCGGAACATCCCGTTTCGAGACGGAATCGACCATGTACTGGCCCATGCCCGGATAGGTGAAGACGACCTCCACGACCACCACGCCGACGATGAGATAGGCCATGTTGAGCATGATCACCGTGATGATCGGCGACCACACGTTGGGCAGGGCATGCTGGACGACAATGCGCCAGTAGCGCACGCCCTTGAGATGCGCCATCTCGATGTAGGAACTCGACATGACCGCGATGACTGCCGCGCGGGTCATGCGCATCATGTGGGCCAGGGTGACCAGCGTGAGGGTCACGGCAGGAAGCGCCATGGCCTCGAGACGCATCCACAGGGTCATCTGGTCACTCACGTTGGAGAGACTCGGGAACAATCTGAAGGTGACCGCGAACAGGATGATCAGGACATAGCCGATGAAGAATTCGGGCACGGAAATCGCCATCAGGCTGCCGACGGATATGCCCCGGTCGAGGGGAGTGTCCTGGCGAATGGCGGAGATCAGTCCCAGGGACAGCGAAAGTGGAATGGCGATCACGGCGGCGAGTGCCGCGAGGAACAGTGTGTTCTCGAGACGGAAGCCTACCTGGGGGGCGATGGGGCGGCGGTTTCCAAGGGACGTTCCGAGGTCGCCCTGGACGAATCCCACCAGCCAGTCGAGGTAGCGTTCATGGGGAGGACGGTCGAGGCCGAGTTGCGCCCGGATCGCTGCGGTGTTCTCCTCAGTGGCCGACTGGCCGAGAATGGCGTTGGCGACATCACCGGGAAGGATCTCCGTGGCGACGAAGATGATGATGGACACGCCCAGCAACGTCCCGATGCCGATAGCGAGCCGTCTTGCCACCAAAGTCAGCATACAGATATCCCGTTTCCACCCAGGACATTGAAGCGAACCCGGCGGTGTTTTGCAAATGACAATCGATACCGGCCGGCCGCCGGTCTCCATGATGACCGGCGCCGAACAATCTTCCGGCGTCTGGATCTTCGGATACGGTTCGCTCATCTGGCGGCCCGGCATGGCCTTCAGAACGCGCCGCGTGGCTCGCCTTGCCGGCTGGACGCGGCGTTTCTGGCAGGGTTCGCACGACCATCGTGGCCTGCCCCATGCGCCCGGGCGCGTCGTCACCCTGATTGCCGCGCCACAGACCAGCTGTGACGGCATGGCCTATCTCGTCGACAGGGAGGTGGTCGAGACAGCCTTCCGCACCCTCGATCATCGCGAGAAGAACGGCTATGAGCGTCGTGCGGTCAGCCTGACCTTCCGCGACGGGAGCGCCGTCGATGCCTTCGTCTACATCGCCGCAGTCGGCAACGACGCGTGGCTCGGTCCGGCCAATGATGACGAGATGGCAAGGCAGATCTGCCGTTCCGCCGGGCCAAGCGGCGCCAACATCGACTATCTCAATGACCTCGCGGCGGCCTTGCGGGACCTCGAGATCGATGATCCCCATGTCTTCCAACTCGAAAATCTGGCCCAGGCCTTCATGGCCCGCGACACCCGCATGACTTCGCAGGCCCCGCCGAAGCCGTAGCGCCCCCGATGTGGCGCAGGGAATGCGACCCCCGGGTCGTGCCGGCAAGGAAGGCGGTATCCACTTTTGCGTCGTCGAATCCCGACTTCGATTCCGCCGCCCAAGGCCACGGATGAGGCAGGCGCCGTGGTGACGGGCGCAGAAACACTCTCCATCGCGATCATCGGTCCACCATCGCCGGAACAGTCGCTCGAATCCCTTGGAGAAGCGGGTGTCGTGGGAAAGCAGTACGGTGACCGGCGCATTCACCGGTTTCGCTGCCGCCGAACTGACACGGCTCACCGACGCCTATTTCGACCAGGTCGCCAGGCGCCACACCGTCATCATGGCCAGCGTGGTCGACAAGCGGTTTCTCCACGCCGACGCGACCCACGAAGCGCTGCACATGACGGCCTACGAGTTCCTGCTGGAGCGCATTCAGCACTACATGAGGCAGTACCACCCGAAGCATCGTGCGCTGATCGTGATGGACGACACGAGCCGGCAGCTCAACCGCGCGGTCGCGATGAAACATGCCTCGTTCCAGAGGACAGGAAACCGGAACATGAAGTTTCCGGCAATCGTCGAGTATCCGTTCTTCACGCGCAGCGAGCTGTCGAACGGCGTCCAGTTGGCCGATCTGCTGGCCTACAGCGTCTACCGCGCCTTCAAGGACGAGGACCTCGGCTATCCGTATTTCGAGAGGGTGCTGGGGAACTTCTACCGACGGCGGAAGGGAACGGCGCTCGACGGGCTGAAGGTCTGGCCGGATCGCTCGCCGCTGTCGGCGCCGGCAATGAAGGCGCGGGACACATACAAACAAAAAACCCTCCGCGCGGAGGGTGAGTGATGTCAGGCTGAGCGAATCATATCGAGCCCATCAAGGGCACCCGACGGCGAATATGTCGCATGTCGATGCGCCATTGTCAATTCCACCGGCTTCCGAAACGCCGGCGTCCTCGAACTCCGGCTGTATGAGGCGTGGCGTCGGGACGCCGGACAACCGACCGGTCGTGCCGTGCTTGCGCAAGAGAGCGATGGAGCCGCTGTCACAGAATCCGTTTCCATGACAAGGGATTGGTGACGGATGGACTCAGGCTAACCTCCGTGCTGTCGTGCGCCCGTGTCAGTTTGATGTAGCGTTCAATGACATACCGACGGATTACCGCTGCCGTGGTCATGGCGTTTTCCTACACTCAATCCTGTCGAAACTTGAACGTCACACTCTGAACTGACGAATACAGGGACAAGGCACGAGCCCCTTTCGTCCACTACAGGACAGCGCGCCGACAGTGATGTGCATGCGGTTCACGAACCGGCTTCTATCGGCGATCAGAGGTTCTCGTCTAGCCGGGCGAGGCCAACCCGGTTGGTTGGCGTCAGCGTGCTTTCTCGTTGATGCGCAGGCACTCGCCGATGAACTCGTCCGCGGCTGGCGCGCCAGCCCCTGACACTACTTGACGTCACGAGGAAACGAAGGTCACCCTCCCATCCGGAGATCCTTTCACCGGGGGGCGGGTGAGGAGTACACGGGCCATCCATGTCGTTTCGGCACATGCGGAAGGCGAGGTCGGGGACGTCATCGTTGGCGGTGTCGAGCCGCCGCCTGGCGACACGCTGCGTGAGCAGGCAGATTTCCTCGCCCGCGACCGCAGGCTCTGGCATCTCCTTCTCAACGAGCCCCGCGGCGGCGTGTTCCGTCACGTCAACCTCCTGGTGCCGGCGAAACATCCCGATGCCCGCATGGGCTTCGTCATCATGGAACCCGAAGACACGCCGCCGATGTCGGGATCGAACACGATCTGCGTGGCAACGGTCCTCCTCGAGACGGGCATCATCGCGATGCAGGAACCGGAGACCGCCTTCATTCTCGAGGCGCCGGGCGGGCTGGTGAGGATCCGCGCCTCCTGCCGAGACGGCAGGGCGCAATCCATCACCCTTGAGAACCTGCCTTCGTTCGCGGTGCGCACGGACATCCGCCTGGAGGTTCCGGGCATCGGTTGTCTGACTGTGGACACCGCCTTCGGTGGCGACAGTTTCGTGGTCGTCGATGCCGCCGAATCGGGATTGTCCATCGACGCATCCCGGGCAGGGCGCCTGGCCAGCTGCGGTATGCGGATACTCGAGGCTGCCAACGAGCGGATCGGGTTTTGTCACCCGGTACTCACGGAAAGGGACCGCCTCTCTTTCTGCCTCCTTGCCGGACCTCTCGACAGGACCGGTGACAGTATCGAATCGCGCCACGCCGTCGCCATCAGGCCCGGCAGGATCGACAGGTCGCCCACAGGCACCGCCGTGTCGGCCCGCATGGCCCTGCTCCATGCCCGGGGCATCATGAAGACCGGTGACATCTTCCATGCCCGCTCGATCATCGATTCGCGGTTCGAGGGCAGGATCATGCGTACCACCACCGTAGGCTCGCATCCCGCCATTGTCCCGGAGATCACCGGACGGGCCTGGATCACCGGCACCCACCAGCACCTGCTCGATCCCGACGACCCCTGGCCCGAGGGTTACAGGCTCGCCGACACGTGGGGGCAGTCCGCTTCCGGATAGCACTGCAGCGTTCAGTGCAAACGAGCGGCGGGCGGCGCCTGAGGGTTCCTGACATTGACGAGGATGAGGCTTGAGAGGAGAAGGGCGAAGGCCGTCCAGATCCACGCGCTGTGCTGCTCGCCGAAGGCGATGATGCCGGCGCCGATGATCATCGGCGTGGCGGCAAAGGTCCAGGTTGCGTAGAACACGGGCCCTGCAATGCGGATGGTCTCGAACGACGCCAGCCAGAGCCAGACGTTCAGCGCGCCGAAGAGCGGGACAAACCACCACAGATGCCGGCGTTCGGCATCGAACCACCAGAGCTGGTCCAGCCAGACAACTGGCGTCAGCAGGACCGCCGCGCCGCCGGCCATCAGGGCGAAGGAGACCGCCAGCGAGTCCGTCTCGCCCGGCCAGTCACGGGCCATCCAGTTGGCCCACAGTGCCCAGCTGACAGGGACGACAAGCGCGACCGCGACCCAGGGAACCATGGCGCGCGACGGCAGGCTGGTTTCCGGCAACACCGTGAGCATCAGGCCGGCGACGCCGATCAGGAGTCCGGCAAAGCGGATCCAGCGGTATCTCTCGAGCAGCAGCACGAGTGCGACCAGGTAGGTCAGCGCCGGTTCGATCGCCATGGCGAGGCTCAGGACGCCGACAGGCAGGTGAGGCGAGGCCAGGGTCATGGCGACATAGGGGATCACGAGCCCGAAGAGGGCCGATACCGCGTAGTAGCGCAGGTGGGGCACGCTCAGCGGCACGGACTGTCGCCTCGCCAGAAGGGCGGCCCCGGCTATCGCCGCGCCTGCCAGGCATTGCCAGAACACGAAACCAAGGAAGGGGACCCCTCCCTCGGTGGCAACGCGCAGCAGGACGAGGAAGACGGAGGCGGGGAGCGCTACCATCATCAGGAGGAAGAGACGCACCAGGAGAGAGGGCCGGGCGACGGACATCAGGGCATCCCGGGTGCGACCGGAGCGCCGCCGACCTCTGCAACGAGCATGCAGAGCCGGCCGATCCCGGAAAAATGCGCGGACGCCGGTATGTGAACCATGTCCGTTGTGTAGCGCTCAAATGCACTGCGTGTCATCTGGAGTACCGGTTCCGTGCCTCATGTTCTGGCGAACCGCGAGGGAGCGGGGCCGAGGTCAGTCGGTGAGACTCGATGCCAGGCGCATCAGACTCACCGCTTCCCGCCGGTATCCGAAGGGATCGTCTCCCGTGTTCGCCCTGGCAAGCGCGATGGCCTCCCCATAGGACCAGTCTCCGAGATAGCGGCTCTCCGTCAGGAGCTGCCCGAAGCCGGCAACCGCGACGGCGAAACGGGTGTCCGTACTGGCGGCGCCCATGCCGGGGGTGATGGGCAGCTCGATGAGCCGGCTTGTGTCTTCACCGGGCTCCTTGTACCGCAGGCGCAGGAACGCGAGTTCTCCGTCGGCACCGTGCGCTGGCTCTGCGGGATCGGCATAGCGCAGGGGATCGCTGAGCCGGGCCGGTGACCCGACCGGCGTGATTTCGTAGATCGCCGTGACCGAGTGGCCTGCGCCAATCTCTCCTGCGTCAACCGTGTCGTTGTTGAAGTCCTCGCGTCCGAGGACACGGGTCTCGTAACCGATCAGCCGGTATTCGGCGACGGTGGCGGGATTGAACTCCACCTGGACCTTTACGTCGTCGGCGATGGGGAAAAGGGCCCCGGTGAGTTGGTCCACGAGGACCTTGTGCGCCTCCGAGAGTGTGTCGATGTAGGCGGCCTGACCGTTCCCGTTCTGGGCAAGGGTCTGCATGGTTGCATCGTTGAGGTTGCCGCGCCCGAAGCCCAGGACGTTGAGGTAAATGCCGTTGCGTCGCTTGCGGGCGATGAAGGCCTCCAGGGCGTCGGGGTCCGCGATACCGACATTGAAGTCGCCATCTGTCGCCAGGATCACCCTTGTGACGTCCGCCTCTGCCGCCATGCCCTGCGCTGTTTCGTAGGCGAGTTGCAGGCCCTGCGCGCCGGCCGTCGAGCCGCCGGCATGGAGTTGACGGAGCGCGGCCACAATGGTGTCGCGGTCGCTGGCGGGAGTCGCGTCGAGCACGAGACCGGCGCTGCCGGCGTAGGTGACGATGGCCACCTGGTCTTGCGGACGCAGCTCCTCGAGCATCAGGCGGAACGACTGGACGAGGAGCGGAAGTCTGGCCGCTCCTTCCATGGATCCCGACGTATCGATGAGGAAGACGAGGTTCAGCGGTGGGCGATGTTCGACGGCGCCTGCCCGGCCCTGAAGCGCGACATGGATCAGTTGCGTGTCCGGATTCCAGGGAGTCTCGGTCACGGTGACGGTGGGTCTGAACGGGGCTCCCTGCGGCCCCGGTCGGGGATGTGCGTAGGGAAAGTAGTTGATCATTTCCTCGATCCGCACGGCGTCGGGGAGCGGCAGGTGGCCGCGCTCGAGCGACGAGCGAATGACGGCCCAGCTCGCGGTGTCGACGTCGATTGAAAAGGTCGATACGGGTTCCTCGGCCACGATCCGGACCGGCTGCGGGTCTGCGTTGGCAAAGGTTTCCGCAGCGCGCTCGCTCCGGGCGAAGAGGATCGGATCCTCCGCAACCACCCGATACCGTGCCGCAGCCTCCAACTCGTCCGAAACGGTCTCCTTGGCCATCATGACCATCTCTGCGAATTCGACGTCGCTTTCGGCGGCGAAGGTCTCGTCAGGGCCGACGACAGCGGCGGAGAGCAGGGTATCCGGCAGTCCCTCGGGTGCAGTTCGCTCGTGGATCATGGGCGCCACAACAACCAGGCCCAGAGCAGCCAGACCGGTGACGGTGGCCAGCGCCGGACGTGCGGCAAGTGATGCAAGCATGCGTGTCCCTCCCTGTTTCAGACCCGCCCATCCAGTCAGGCGGTCAAGGGTAGGACGCGTCCGGGTGGCCGATCCTTGGGACTCTTCGAAGAGATCCAGCGCGCGCGCCACAGTGGCGGCGCGGCGGACGGGGTCGGGCGCCGGGGTGGCGCCCTTCATGGCGCGTTTCAGTTCGTCGAGTGGATCGGTCATGATTCTAGTTCCTCGTGTCGCATGGCGCGCAGGCGCTTGCGGATTTCCGAGAGACGCCAGCTGACGGTGCCTTCGGAGACGCCGAGCGCCGAGGCGGCTTCGGCATGGGTCAGTTCGTCCCCGACAATGAGTGCGGCGGTATCGCGAAGCTGTTCGGGCAGCGCGGTCATGGCTTGTCGCAGCCACTGAAGGCTCTCGTCCGTGTGTTCCGCCGCCGCGCGCCGGTTCGACTCCCAGTGGCCCCAGTTCTCGACCGATTTCGCGTGCGCGGCGACGCGCCGACGGCGGTCATGGGCGGCGTTGACGGCCACGCGATGGAGCCAGGTGGTCAGTCTGGCCTCGCCCCGGAACTGCCGCAGTCGTGCCGGCAGAGCAATGCAGATGTCCTGGGTCAGATCTTCCGCGGCTTCGCGACGTCCCGTGAGACGAAAACAGAGGCGAAAGAGGCGGTCGTAGTGGCGCTCCACAAGTGCAGTGAATGCCGCCCGGTCGCCGCTCGCCGCAGCCAGGGCCAGGTCGTTGTCACCAGGAGCCATGCACATCGCATGAGATAAGACGCACGAGCGACCCCGATCCTTGGTTCCATGCCGCGTCCCTCGCCCGAGCGGACCCGTGCACACGGATCAAAGACTACCAGATCCCGCCAGGGCGCTGGCGCGACTGCGCCACGTTCAAGCCAGGCAAGCCCGGACCCGCCCGTTTCGCGGCCTGGCGGGTTTTGTCGCTCATGAGCGTTTGGTACACGTTATCCGGTTGTTCCTGCGGATCCGTTGTGTTTGCGGCGGTGTTTCAGGGCGCCACAGATGACGTACAGCCGCGGCGCGATCGCCAGGGCGATGGCTCTAGCTGAATTTCAGGAGTGCGACGGCCAGGCCGACAATGCCGAGCATGGCAACGATGATGGTGACCTTTGCCTCGACGATCTTCGTTTCCACCCGGGCCAGTCCGGTTTCGTACTCAGCCTGCTTGGTGGCCATACGTTCCTCCAAGGCCGCAATCTTCACGGCCAAGTCATGCGATGTCGGAACAGTCATGGCCATCGGTAGCGCCAACGGCGATCGTTGACAAACCGCGACAACGTGGGCGCCGGCCCAACGAGGCCCGCCCGACACGATGCGGCCCAGGACGAGCTGGCGCGCGAGGGCGTTCTGGCGCGTCTGACCGATCCGGGAGCGGCCAACCGCTGGAAGGCGGCGGGGGACGAGGGATGACGCGTCAGTTCAAACGGTCGCGCTCCGTCCACTGTTCGCCGGAGCAACAGGACATGATCCGCCAGAAGGCAAAGGCCGCCGGCAAGACGACGTCGGCCTACCTGCTCGACCTTGCCCGCAACGACGATCCCGAGATCCATCCACTGGAGCTGCCGGCGGAAGAGCAGCAGGAGATCCTCGAGGGCACGAGAATGATGCGGGTGGTGGCCGAGGCACTGCGCCGGGAGCTTCCCGACACGGAGGGTCTGAACCTCCTTGAGGCGACGGACGCCGAGTGGGAGATGGTCCAGACGCGCGCGCCACGCCGCGGGCTCTCCACCGCACCCCATCTCGTGGGCCTGGCCGAACGGGACGGGGCGCAGGAGACCGAGAGGCCGACGCTGTCGCTCGACGCCGCCCAGTAGCGGGAACTTCTGAGGTGTCGGCTTGGCCTTGATCGGGATCTCGAGATGGCAGCATCGGACACACATCAGTCAGCGCCTGCCGTACCCGCCGGATGGCGGGCGTGTGGCGCCTGGCCGTTTTCGGGCTTGACAGGCAATCCAGATGCCGTGTGCACAGTTGGCCGCGAAGCCGCAGCGCCACCTGTGTCATTATGGCAGCCGCCCGCCTGACGCCTCGATAGCCGTCCGGCGGTTTTTCGCCGGTCGTTTCTCCTCTCCCGCTTCGTTCTCTCGACCCGGCGCGTCCTGTGCGGTCACCGGCCTGGCGCTGGCCTGCGTCCCGGCGATGGCGGACAGCGGTTCCGTTCATGACATCGGCTGGCCGGAAGGCTCGCTTGCCCGGGTCCTGACCCTGTCGTCGGACCCGGCGTCCTGTCGGGTCCTGACGCAGCCTGGCTCCGGATCGAGGCGGGGCGCCGCGCCTTGCCGGACGCCCCGATTTCGAGAGACCGGGCGACGCCGATGGCGACAACCGCTACGGGGTCGCACTCCAGTCCGGCGAAGGCAAGGCGGCAGTTACAGTGGCGCCGGACGGGTCATACACGACCTACGCCGTGCACCGCATGCCGTGCGAACTGTGGGAGATCCGCACCGAGCCGGACCCGGACCATCCGCTCGACGTACTCCTCGCGTTGACCGCGGGGCCTTGGGCGGCGGTCCTGGACGATCACGGCGTGTCGCGGGCCCATGTGCGGGTGGAACCTGGCACGGCGGGCATGTTCCTGCACCTGTTCGGCAGCGGTCCTGACCTGCGCTGGGTCCATGCCGGTCATGACGGGAAGAGCGACCCCGGCGCCTGGTGGTGGACGGTGCTGGACCAGAACCTCGAACTGCTGCGGACGGGCGCCGCTGACCACGACGTCCGGCTGCTGAAGGACGGCTCAGCGCTGCTGATGACCTTTCGCTGGTGAGGCGGGTGCTCTCGCGCGGTCTGCGGCGCCTCATCTGACGGCAGGCGCCGTGGCGTTTTCGCGGATGTTGCGCATGCGCAGTTTGCGGGGTCCCGCTGGAACACGTCGACTCGGAGTCGGCCCATCGGCTGTTCTTGGAGAACGGCGCCAGCTTGCCAATCTCGCCCGATTCGTGATGATCCCTGGAGGAGGGGACGATGCGGGCCCCGATGACCGATCCGGTGAGCCGGCATCGTGCCTGGGCAACTGTCTGACGGTCGGTTGCCGGGAGACCTTCAGGCATGAGCCATGCGGAACTGGCCGCATCCAGCACGAGGAGACGACCATGTCCCGTGATCCCCGTTACGACATCCTGTTCGAGCCCGTGAAGATCGGGCCCGTGACGGCGAGGAACCGTTTCTATCAGGTGCCCCACTGCAACGGCATGGGACGCACCTTTCCGTCCAGCATGGCGGCGATGCGCGGCGTCAAGGCCGAGGGCGGCTGGGCCGTGGTCTCGACCGAACAGATCGACATCCACCCATCGACCGACATCACCGGTGCAACAGAGGGGCGGCTGTGGTCGGATCAGGATATCCCCTACCTTGCGCGCATGTGCGACGCCGTCCACGAGCACGGCTCCCTCGCGCTGATCGAGTTGACCCACAACGGCAAGTCCGCACCGGCAGCCTACAGCCGCGAGGTGCCGCTCTTTCCGTCCCACACTCCCGTGGTCGGCAACGCACCGGTGCAGGCCCGCGCCATGGACAGGACCGACATCAGGAACTACCGACGCTGGCATCTCGATGCCGTGAAGCGCGCCAGACGGGCCGGCTTCGACATCGTCTGCTGCTATGCCGCCCACAACCTCTCGCTCGCCGGCCAGTTCATGTTGCCGCGCTACAACTGCCGTACCGACGAATACGGCGGCAGCCTCGAGAATCGCGTCCGCCTGTTCCGCGAGATCATCGAGGACGCGAAGGAAGAGGTCGGCGACACGATGGGCGTTGTCGCTCGCTTTGCCGTCGACGAAAGGCGCGGCGCCGAAGGCATGGAGTTCGACAAGGAAGGTCGAGAGATTGTCGAGATGCTGGCCGAACTGCCCGATCTCTGGGACGTCAACGTGGCCGAGTGGGAAAACGACAGCATCACAAGCCGCTTCGCGGAAGAGGGATTCCAGGAACCCTTCATCTCTTTCGTGAAGCAGGTCACCACCAGACCCGTGGTGGGCGTCGGCCGCTACACCACGCCCGACCGCATGGTGTCGCTCGTGAAGAACGGCGTGCTCGACATGATAGGCGCAGCCCGCCCCTCGATCGCCGACCCCTTCCTGCCGAGGAAGATCGAGGAGGGACGAATCGAGGACCTGAGGGAGTGCATCGGTTGCAACATCTGCGTTGGCTGGGACCACATGATGTCACCTATGCGCTGTACCCAGAACCCGACCAAGGGAGAGGAGTGGCGCAAGGGCTGGCATCCTGAGCGTATCCCGCACAAGGCGAGCGACGACAAGGTACTCGTCATCGGTGCGGGCCCCGCAGGTCTCGAGGCAGCGCGCGCGGCGGGCCAGCGCGGCTACGACGTCACGCTGGCCGAGGCGGGCGAGGAACTGGGCGGCCGGGTCGCCCGGGAGAGCCGCCTGCCGGGACTCTCGGCCTGGGGTCGGGTGCGCGACTACCGCGTGCATCAGATCCGGCAGATGGCCAACGTCGAGATCTTTCCTGCCAGCCGGCTGACGGCTGGACAGGTGCTCGAATTCGGCGCAGACCGCGTCGCCGTGGCAACCGGTGCGCGCTGGCGCAAGGACGGCTGCGGCCGGGTGCACCAGTTTCCGATTCCCGGCGCCGAAGGAGCGAAGGTGCTCACACCCGACGACATCATGTCGGGGGCGGCGCCGGAAGGTCCGGTTCTCGTCTACGACGACGATCACTATTACATGGGTGGCGTGATTGCCGAGAAGCTGCGAGGCGACGGTGTCGTGGTGACGCTGGCGACACCCGATCCCGTCGTCTCATCGTGGACGACCTTGACCCTGGAGCAGCATCGCATCCAGGCACGCCTGATCGAGCTCGGCATCGGCATCGAGACCAACACCAGGCTTGTGAACGTCGGCAACGGTGTCGCCACGCTTGCCTGCGTTTTCACCGGACGGCACCGGGAGGTTGCCGCCTCCTCAATCGTGATGGTGACGTCGCGTCTGCCGAACGACGCGCTCTATCGCGACCTTGCCGGAGACACGGAACGGTTGCGCGAGGCCGGCATCGCCTCGCTTCACCGTATCGGCGACTGTCACGGTCCGGCCACCATCGCCGCGGCGGTCTACGAAGGCCATCGCTTCGCCCGCGAACTGGGCACAGAGCCTGCAGACATCCCCTTCAAGCGGGAACTGACGGAACTGTCGACGGACTTCGTGCTTCCCTGATCCGACGCCTCGCGTCGGGAGGAGTGCGACCCTCCTTCCGGAGTGCCTGCATTGTCGCATGATCGATCGGGGCCTGGAGATGAACCGGGAGTGCGGCATCCGGGGCCGGATGGCTCCGGGTGCTACCGGGCGGCGGCAATGGCCAGGGCGAGCTCGTCGCGTTCCTCACAGCCATCCGGGCATGCGGTCTCGAGGGCGGCAAGGCGCTCTCTTGCCCGTGCGATGTCGCCGGTTTCGAGCAGGAGCTCTCCGAGGTACTCGTTGGCCCCGCGATGCAAAGGATCGATGGACAGAGCCATGTCGTACCAGGTGAAGGCATCGTCAAGCCTGCCGATCAGGCGTGATGCGTACCCCAGCATGTTGAGCGTGTCCGGATTGTCGGGTTCCTGTCGATTGAGATCCTCCAGGAGGATGAGCGCCTCCCCGTAGTCACCCGACTCGACGAGATCGAGGGCGTCGGAGAATGTGGCCGTGTCACTGCCTGCCGCCAGCGCGCCACCGGCAAGCGCCGTCAGGATCACCAGCACACGAAGAACCATCATCGCCCGTCCTCCCCGTCCACGGGCACAGGGGACAGTCCTTGCCGCAATTGCCGTGTCGCCGTGTCATCGAGGTTGCCGTCGCCGGTGACCACGACGGCGTAAGTATCGCGGGCGCGCTCACGCGATATCCAGCCCTCTGTCACATCCTCGAGAACCCGTGCGGGCTCCCGCTCATGAGGCGGACCATAGCCACCGCCTGGCTGTGTCAGCGAGACGATCCTCTCACCGGCCTCGAGGCGTACTTCGGCGCAGGCGTCGAGTTCGTGTTCGCGGCCCTTGCGATCGCACCTGATCTGGCGTGCCGGAGCAGCCTTGCCGCCGCCGCGCACGCCTGCGGCCGGGAACAGCGTTCCGTCGCTCGCATAGGCGACCGACATCGCGCAATCGACCGGCCCGAATTCCACATGTGCGCCGGGAGCGCCCCGCCGTCTGCCGGGTCCCTCGGTGTCCATGGCGATTTCCTGGCGGTAGACCCGTATCGGGAAGCGCAGTTCATCGAGTTCCACGCTGTCGAGGAGACACAGCCCGGCCGATCCCATGGCCGTCAGTGTCAGCCAGCCATCAGCCTCGGCCGAGGCGCCTGCTGCAGTATGGAAAAGGAAGATCTCGTTGACGTAAGCCTCGCCGTTTCGAGGGTCTGTACCGGATATGACACCCGTTGCGGGGGGCAGCAGCGGTCCGCATTCCGCCATGCCCCAGCCGTCGCCAAGTCGCGCAATGGCGTGGACAACGGCGTTCTCGAGGCGATCGCAGATGTTCGACGTGCCAAGAGAGCAGCTGTAGGGGTGTCGCGGAATTCCCACGATGCAGCCTTCGCGAAGACGAACGCGAACTCTCCGGATGCTTCCGGCGTTGGGAGGAACAGTGTGGTCGATACTGTTGAAGACGCCGGTCATGGCGCCGGCGACCGCCGTCGCCTCTGTCAGGTTGAGACCGCACGGCAGGTTGTCGGGGTTGTCCGTGAGGTCGATGTCGATGAAGCCGGCGTGGGCATCGACCTCCATGCGGATCCTGATTTCGAGACCGTCGTCGGGAAGGCCTGGAAAGGGGTCGTGGCGGGTCGTCACCTCGACCTTCCCTGAAGGCATCGAGCGGATGGCATCCGTCATCCTCTTCTCGCTGTAGTCGAACCACTCGTCGACGAACGCATCGAGTTCATCCCAGCCCTTCTCAGCCCCCAGTTCGAGCAGTTCGCGCTCGCCGATTCGTGCAGCGCCCATCATGGCGAGATAGTCGCCCCGCCACTGCTGCGGCACGCGGAAACGCAACTCGCACAGGCGAATGATGTCCGCGACATCCTCGTAGTCCTGCTGCACCCGGGTGCCGGGAAAGATCAGGGCGCCTTCCTCATAGACATCCCGGGCCGTCGCCATGTAGGTCGTCGGCCTGGAATTGCCGATGTCCGCCTGGTGGGCCTTGGCGCACACCGTGAAACGATGCACGCCGTCATCGTCGATCACCGGAACCAGGATGGTGTGATCGGCCGGATGGGAGCATCCGTGGTAGGGCGAGTTGTTGAGAAATGCGTCGCCGCGTCGCAGTTCAGGGTGAAATGCCTTGACGTGGCGGGCCATGATATCGGGTCCGCTGAGCACATGGACCGGCAGGCTCTCGTCTGCGGCAACGAAGGAGTCGTCGGCGCTGAGGATGCAGCACGAAAAGTCATGGGCGGTGTTCAGCACGCCTGACCGTCCGGTTCGCATCAGGGTGTTGGCCATGCGCTGGCAGATTCCCTGCATCCTGCTTGAGATGGTGGCAAGGCGTATGCTGTCCATGGTCCCCTCTTCCCCCTGCCTTCACCAGCGCCGCGCCGCGAGACCTGCCCGGGCCTCGTCACCGCCCTCTCCCAGCGCGATCACCAGGGAGCCGTGTGCGCTCCGGGAGAACGAGACACCGGGATCAATGACGACCGATGTGAAGGGCGATTCGATGATGGCCGGCCCTTCGAAGGTCGTGTCCGTTTCAAGGGCGGCAAAATCAGCGACGAAGGCCTCCATGGCGCCGTGACCGGCCAGCACGATGCGTCGTCCGTGATCGTCCCGTGCCGTGGAAGGCAGGAGATCCTGCCCCGCATCGCTGCGCAGCCTGCAGCGGACCCGGCAATGCCAGTGAATGATCTCTACGTCCGAGTGCGAATCGCGCACCGCGAACATGGCTTCGTGCATGTCATGGAAATCCGAGATGAACCGCGCGACGTCGTCGGTTGAGTCGAAGCGGTTCCCGCGCAGCGGCACCTCGATCTCCCAGACCTGATGACCGTAGCGCGCCTCTGCGGAGAATGTTGTCTCGTGGGCGATGGCGCCGGACCCTTGATCGTCGATGAAGGTGGCTGCCCGTGCCGCCAGTCCGGCGAGCACCCGGTTCACGGCAGCGATGTCGAAGTGTTTCGACGACGCCGGCAGGGTTGCCGAAAAATCGTCTCCCAGTTCGGCCATGAGGGATCCGGCCGCCGACAGGGCAGCGCCGGCGATCGGCACGACGACGTGCCGGCATCCCAGGCGCCGGGCGATTGCCACCGCGTTGAGGCCGGCGGCGCCGCCACCCGCCACCAGCACGGCCGAGCGTGGATCGACTCCCTGGTGGATGGTGATGTTCTCGATGGCCTGCACCATGTTTTCCGTTGCCACTTCCATGATGGCAAGCGCTGCCCTTTCCGGTTCGATCCCGAGGGGCAAGGCAACATCGCCTTCGACCGCGACACGTGCGGCATGGATGTCGAGGGGCATGTGGCCGCCGAGGAAGAAGGCGGGGTCGATCAGGCCGGTGACGAGTGCCGCGTCGGTCACGGTGGCCTTGACGCCACCGTTGTTGTAACAGGCCGGTCCGGGGGCGGCGCCGGCACTTTGCGGACCCACATGCAGCATGCCGCCGTTGTCGACCCAGGCGATGCTGCCGCCTCCCGCCCCGATGCTTCTGACATCGATGGACGGAAACCCCGTCATGTGGCCTCGGTAGGGCTGGCCGAGCCAGGTCTCGCGGGTCTGGGGAATGCGTCCGTGGCGCACGAGACTCACGTCGAAACTCGTGCCTCCCGTATCTGCAACGACCACGGTGTCGGCGCCGGTTTCAGCCTCGGCAAAGAAGCGTCCGGCGACCGGCGCCATGGCCGGTCCCGAGTTGACGGCATGAATGGGCGCTCCCGCAACGTCGGCTCCATCCCTGACGCCGCCACGGGACGTCACCACGAGGAAGCGCCCCGTGAAGCCGGTTGCCTGGAGTCGTTGTCCGAGATCCCTGAGGTAGGTGCTCATCACCGGTTTCAGGGATGCGTCAATGCATGTCGACGACGCCCGGCGATACTCACGCAATGTTGGATTGACCACATGGGACAGCGTGCAGGGGATACCGGGAAGATGGTGCTCGATGAGTTCACCGAGTCGGCGTTCATGCCGGGGGTTGATCGTCGAGAAGAGCAGGCACACCCCGATGGCCTCGATCCCGAGGTCCTTGAGCCCGAGGAGGATTTCGACGGTGGCGTCCTCGTCGAGAGCCTTCACGATGGCGCCGTCGTGGGCGATGCGTTCGGGAATCTCGAATGTCAGGGAGCGGGGAACGTACGGGCGGGGATACTCGACGGTGAAGTTGAAGATCTCGATACGTCCGCCTTCCCGGAACAGCAGCGTGTCCGGGTGTCCTTCGGTGCAAAGGAAGGCGGTGCGGGCGGTGGCGCCGGTGAGGATGGCGTTGATGGCCCGGGTCGTTGCGTGAATGAAGGTGTCCGTCTGAGACAGCAGCGCCTTCACGGTTTCGTCCCGGCTGCCTGCCGCCTGGGCCAGGGCATCAAAGATGCCTCTCACCGGGTCATCGGGCGTCGTCGGGCACTTGAAGACGTGACGCCTGCCGGTGCCGTCTTCAACGATGAGGTCGGTAAACGTACCGCCTGTGTCGACCGCTATGCGCATGTCAGGGTGGTGCGGCCCGACGGAAGCGGCATCCGCTTCCTCCAGGGCCGCACCCGGACTCCTTGGGCCCCTGTTACTGAAGGACCTTCGTCCACACCCTGTCGATCAGCTTCTGCGCCGCCGGAGAACATGCCTCGCCAAAGATCACGGGCACATCCGCGGGAACGTTGAGTTCAGGCGCCGAACTGAGGCTTTCGTCCAGGAAGGGACCGGACCCCATGATGGCGTTGGCATAGTGCGAGAAGTTGCTCTGCATGGCGGCATTTTCCGGAACCATCATGAAATTCATGAAGATCTTCGCATTTTCGATATTGCTGGCGCCAACGGGCACCACGACGCTGTCGTACCAACCCACGATTCCCTCTTGCGGATAGGCATAGACGATGTCCGCACCCGCTTCACGGCCCTTCTTGGAGTAGCCGTTCCAGTGGGCGCTCATGATGACATCCTCGTTGGCAAGCCGGTCGTTCAGTCCCTCCGAACTGTACGTCGTCACGCACGGCTTCTGGTTGACCAGAAGTTCCTGGACCCGCGTCATTTCGGCCGCATCCTCGCTGCAATAGGGAAGCCCGAGATAGAGGTTGGCCATGTTGATGACTTCGTCGGGAGCCTCGAAGACACCCAGACGTCCACAGACTTCCTGCGAAGGCTCGAAGAACTCGGAGAGCGACTCTCCGCTGCCCTCGTAGAGGTCCGCACGGTACGAGAACGAGGCGCTGCCCCAGTTCCATGGCGCCGAGTACTCCTGGTCAGGGTCCCAGCTCGGGTAGGTCCAGCGCGGGTCCACGTTCCCGAAATTCTCCATCTGGTGAACGCCGACCTTCTGCAGCAGACCCTCCTTGATCATGATCTCCACAAAGTGCTGGCTCGGAACAACGATATCGTATCCGGTTGCCCCCGACTGAAGCTTGGCGAGAGCCGTCTCGTTGGAATCGTAGGTGTCGATAATGACATTGATGCCCGTTTCGGCCTCGAACTTCTCGACCATGTCGGGGGCCGTGTAGTCCGACCAGTTGTAGATGTAGAGGTCTCCTTCGGCGAAGGCTGTCCCGGAGACCGCGAGCGTGACCGCCACCAGCGGTGTGCCGAACTGTCGTATCATGTCCTTGATCCTCCCGATGTGTTGCCTGTGCCGGTTCCCCTCGGGGCAGACATGACCTTCCGGGAAAGCAGCCAGTAGATACTAACCAGAAGAACCGATGCCGCAAAGAACACCGAAGAGATGGCGTTCACTTCAGGCGTGATTCCCTGGCGGATCATGCTGTAGATGTAAACCGGAAGCGTGGTGGCGCCTGCTGGCGCTACCATCAGCGTGATGATGAAATCATCGAGTGAAATCACGAAACTGAGCATGGCGCCCGAGAGGATGCCCGGCATCAGCAGCGGCGCCGTGATATGGCGGAACGTCTGCCATTGCGACGAATAGAGGTCGCGTGCAGCCTGCTCGAGGGAGGTATCCATGCCGACCAGACGCGCCCTGATGGGCATGAAGGCGAAGGGAATGCAGAATGTCGTGTGGGCGATGATGACATTTCCGATTCCAAGGTTGAGCTTGAGATGGGCAAGGAAGATGAGAACCGCGACAGCGGTGACAATCTCCGGCACCACCAGGGGCAGCGTGACGAGACCCAGCGACAGCGTATGACCGGTGAAGCGCCCGCCACGCACCAGCGCCAGCGCCGCCGTCGTGGCGATGGCCGTGGCGAAGAACGTCGAGATGGTGGCGATGACGAGTGAGTTGACGGCAGCAAACTGGATGGAATCGTTGCGCAGGACCTTGGCATACCAGTCAAGGCTGAATCCGGTCCAGGTCATCGCCAGCGAGCTGGCGTTGAAGCTGTAGATGATGAGTATGCCGATCGGCAGGTAGAGGAAGGCGAAGCACAGAACGGTCCACGTTCCCAGGCCATGGTAGCGGCCGACCTCGAGGTGCCGGCGCTTCATGGGTCGCCCTCGATCAGGGCCCGTTTGCGTGCCGAGCGCGCATAGATCATGAGGGCAACAACGACGAATGCGAGCAGAACCATGGCAATCGCCGCGCCGAAGGGCCAGTTTCTGGCGGTGGCGAACTGGAATTGCACGAGACTGCCCAGCAGCAGGCGCTTGCCACCGCCAAGAAGATCCGGAGCAATGAAGGCGCCCAGACTGGGGATGTAGACCAGCATGCAGCCAGCGACGATACCCGGCATGGAGAGCGGGATGATGACCCTGGTCATGATCTCGAGACGGTGGGCATAGAGGTCGCTGGCAGCCTCGACAAGCCGGAAATCGAGTCTCTCGAGACTTGCATAGATGGGCAGGATCATCAGCGGCAGGTAACTGTACGCCAGTCCTATCGTGATGGCGCCGTTCGTATACATCATGTTGAGGGAATCATCGATGACACCGGTCAGCAACAGGGGTGTCTCGATGACTCCGTTGCGTCCCAGGATGAGGATCCAGGAAAAGGTCCTGATCAGCAGGTTCGTCCAGAACGGAATGGTGATGAGGTAGATGTAGAAATTGCGTCTCGATGGTGGCTGCAGGGTGATGAAGTACGCAACCGGGAACCCGATGACGAGACAGACGACGGTCGCAAGGATCGACAGACCCACGGATCGCAGGATGATGGTGATGTAGATCGGATTGAAGACGAGGTTGTCCTCGAGATCGTATTCGAAGGCGATCTGGACATAGGCATCCGTCGAGAAGTTGAAGTGCACGCCGCCATAGGGATTGGCCTCGAGAAACGAGATGACGGCCATCAACGCGATGGGAACCAGCATGAAGACGCCAATGACCAGCCACGCCGGCGCCAGGGCCAGCCATGTGCGGGTCCGCGGGTCTCTTGGCAGGGAGATCATTGCCGCAAGACCCGCAGGGTCTCGGCGCCAATCTCCACGAAGAGTTGCTCGCCGCTGGCAAAGCGCCCGGAGCCGTCCAGCATGTTGCGGTCTTCGGCGAGGATGACAGTGCCGTCATCAAGACGGATGCGATAGGAGGTCTCGCTGCCGTAGTAGACCACGTCGACAACCTCGCCCGCGAGCCTGTCGGATGATGTCTCGTCCTCGGTGTGGAGGAGAACCTTTTCGGGCCGCAGAAAGAGGGTCACCGGATCCCCGGCGTTGTGGCTGCCGGCGTTGCGGACGCGCAGCGTCCTTCCGGCCATGGTGCTGCACACCAGCATGTCGGCCTCGAAACCTGCGACCGTTGCGGGAATGAAATTGGCATCGCCGATGAATTCGGCGACAAAACGGTTGATCGGATATTCATAGACGTCGTGCGGCGTTCCAACCTGCTGGACTTCACCATCTGACATCACGGCAATCCGGTCGCTCATGGAGAGCGCTTCCTCCTGGTCGTGGGTGACAAAGATGAATGTGATGCCGGTCTCGCGCTGGATCTGCTTGAGTTCGAGGCGCATCGCCTGGCGGAGCTTGAGGTCGAGCGCCGAGAGGGGTTCATCGAGGAGAAGGACTTTCGGCCCCGGAGCAAGGGCACGGGCGAGGGCGACGCGCTGCTGCTGGCCACCGGAGAGTTGTGCCGGGCGCCTGTGGGCGAGATCGCCGAGCTTGACGAGTTCCAGCATGCGCCCGACCGTGCGGTCGGTCTCGTCCCTGGGCTTCCTCAGTCGTCTGAGCCCGAAGGCAACGTTTTCCGCCACGCTCATGTGTGGGAACAGGGCGTAGTGCTGAAAGACCGTGTTGACGGCCCGCTGGTTGGGCGGCAGATCCTCCATGTGCTCGCCAAAGAGCAGGATATCGCCCCGTGTCGGCATCTCGAAGCCGGCGATCAGGCGCAGCATTGTCGTCTTGCCGCAACCCGAGGGGCCGAGCAAAGTGAAGAACTCGTTGCTGGGGATGGCGAGCGAGACGTTGTTGAGGGCCGTGACTTCGTGTTCGGTCCCGGCGCCGAATGTCTTGACAATTCCTCGTGCCTCGACGCCGTGCGCCATGATCCCTCAAGACCCCGCCTGTCTCAATCGGAGGCGAAACTACAACGCAACACGCGAATCCGGCAAGGAAGCGCTTGATCGCGATGGATGGCAGACTCCGGCCGGATCTGGCAGATTGGCGGGATGGCAGTCATGCAGCGGGATACTGTTGTCGGCATGCTGGGAGAGGCGGCGCTCGAGCGTCTGTATGCCGGGGGTGCGCTTCCCAACGTGGCGTACACGAGCCCGGAGTGGCTCGAGCTTGAACGCACCCGCCTGATGTGGTCGATGTGGATGCTGGCGGGGTTCGAGAGCCGGATTCCCGAGGCCGGCGATTGTCTGCCGGTGCGTGTTGCCGGCTGTCCGCTCGTTCTAGTGCGGGGCCACGACGGCACGATCAGGGCCTTTCACAATGTCTGCCGCCACCGGGGTGCGGTGATCGTCACCGAGTGCCGCCGGAGACTGGCAGCCCTGACCTGTCCCTACCACGGCTGGGCCTACGGCCTCGACGGCAGAATCCGCAACCGTCCCCACTTCCATGGCGGCGGCGGCCATGACATGGCGCCGGACCACCGCGCCGACCTTGCCGGAGTGCGTTGCGAGAACTGGCGGGGCATGCTGTTCGTCAACATCGATGGCCATGCCGAACCGCTCGACCACCACATGGCGCCGGTCGATGAACATCTCGCAGGCTGGCGGTCGACGGCTCTGGAGTGGGGCGGCAGCCTGGTCTTCGACGTCGCCGCCAACTGGAAGCACGTCCATGAGAACTTCATCGATGTCTATCACAAGTTCGCCATCCACCCGGCGCTTTGCGCCTTCGCTCCCCTGGAGACCAGCAACCCGATGACCTTCATCGCTCCCCACCTGGCGATGACCTGGCATGTGATTGCGCAACCCGAGGAAGGCCGGGGGGTGGGCCTGCCGCGGCTTTGCGGTCTGCCGGACGCCCTCCACGGGGAGGGCCGCTCCTTCACCGTGATCCCCACCTGCAACATCAACCTGTGGCCCGATCACATCGCCGTTCTGGTGGCGGAGCCGGCAACTCCCGGCCGCACCCGGGAGACCATCCACTTTCTCTTCGACCCCGATGCCATGGTGCAGACCTGCGATGTGGTGCGAGGCCGGGTTCTCGAGATCTGGGATGACCTCAATCGCGAGGACATCGGCGTCCTCGAGTCGATGCAGCGAGGCCGCGTCTCGCCGGGATTCGACGGCGGCACCCTGTCCTCCTTCTGGGATCCCGCCACCCACATGTTTTCCAGAAAGGTCGTCGAACTGATGATGAACGGCAACGGGACCATGACATGACCCATCCCGTCTTCCCGCATCTCTTTGAACCCATGGAGCTGAGGGGAAAGGAAGTCAGGAACAGGGTCTTCGTGCCGGGACACAACACGGCGCTCTCCCAAGCCGGCCGCATCGGCGATGCCATGCTCGCCTATCACGAGGCGCGTATGAAGGGCGGCGTCGGCATGGTCATGACCGAGGTTCACTGTGTCCACGAGACCTACATGCCGCCGGGACGCGCCTGGGCGACGAGTGATGACTGCCTGCCGGGCCTTTCCCGGCTGGCGCGTCTGGGTCACGATCATGGCGTACGTGTGATCGGCCAGGTGTTCCATCCCGGCAGGGTCGCGGCAGCCTCCGTCGACGGCACCAGGATGACAGCCTGGGCGCCCTCGGCGGTGCCCGACGAGATATACAAGACCGTCCCGGCGCCGCTCACCCGCGACCTGATCCGCGACATCGTCGAAGCCCACGGTGACGGTGCGGCGCGCATGGCTGAAGCCGGGCTCGACGGGGTCGAGATCATCTCGTCGATGGGATATCTCGCCAGCCAGTTCCTCAATCCCCGACTCAACCGCCGTGACGACGAGTATGGCGGCAGTTTCGCCAACCGCATGCGCTTCGTGCGCGAGGTCGCTTGCGCCATCCGCGCGCGGGTCGGCGATGACCTTATCGTCGGTCTGAGGATCTCCGCCGATGAAATGGACGAGGAAGGGCTGACCATCGCGGAGACACGCGCTGCCGCGGCCGCCCTCGATGCGGACGGTGTCCTCGACTACCTCAATGTCGTGCTGGGTTCGACAGCGACCTACACGGGATGGCAGCACATCATTCCCCACATGCACTTCCAGGCGGGCTATCCCGGAGAAAAGTCGGCCGCGCTGAAGGAGGTGGTGACGCGCATGCCGGTGCTGGTGGCCGGACGCATCAACCAGCCACAGATTGCCGAGGACATCCTGGCGAAGGGCGCTGCCGACATGGTCGGTATCGTGCGGGGCCACATCGCCGATCCTGATTTCGTGAAGAAGGCTTTCGAGAACCGGGTGGAGGATATCCGCGCCTGTATCGGCTGCGATCAGGCCTGTATAGGCCATCGCCTGAGAGGCTTTCCCATCTCCTGCATCCAGTTCCCCGAGACCGGGCGGGAACTGACCTACGGCGCCAGGCAGGCGGTGACGCGATCACGCAGGGTCATCGTCGCCGGCGGCGGGCCGGCGGGTCTCAAGGCCGCAGCGGTAGCGGCCGAACGCGGTCACGAGGTCGTCCTCCTTGAGGCGGCGCGCCAGGCGGGAGGCCAGGCGCTGCTCGCTCAGGCCCTGCCGGGCAGGGCCGAGTTCGGCGGGATCGTCACGAACCTCTTGCGCGAGTGTGCCATCCACGGAGTCGACGTCCAGACAGGCGTCAGGGCGACGCCCGACTCGCTGATGCTCCTGGAGCCGGACGTGGTGATCTGTGCTACCGGGGCGGTCGAGGAGCGCCCCGACCTCGAGGGCATGGACCAGGCACATGTCGTCGGGGCCTGGGCGGTAGCGGCCGGAACGGCCAATGTCGGCGCCAGGGTCGTGGTCTACGACTGGCATGCCAACTGGATCGGACCCGGTGTGGCGGAAAAACTGGCGCGTGACGGCTGTTCCGTGCGCCTTGTGGTCAACGGACCCATGGTCGGGGAACACCTGCCGATGATGGTACGGGACGGCTGGATGGGCGAACTTCACAAGCTCGGCGTCGACGTCATCACCTATGCCCGTCTCTACGGGTGCGACGAGGACAGCGTGTTCATGCAGCATGTCACGAGCGGCCAGCCGATCATCTGTGACGATGTCGAGACCCTCGTCCTCGCCACCGCCCACCGCCGCGATGCAGGGTTGTGGGAGGAACTGGTGGACAGGGGCATGGAGTGCCATCTCATCGGCGACGCGCTGGCTCCCAGAACAGCCGAAGAAGCCGTCCTGGAAGGTCTCCAGGCGGGGTCCGAGGTCTGATCCGGAATGTCCTTTCCCAATCTCTTCCGGCCCATCGAACTGGGCGGCCTTGAAATCGCCAACCGCGTGGTCTTCGGCCCCCATGGCACAAGCCAGGGCCGTCAGCCCGGAACCATGGCGGACCTCGTCGCCTATCACGAGGCCCGCGCCCGGGGAGGAGTCGGCCTCATCATCACCGAGGCCCACACGGTTCACGAGAGCTACGAGGTGCGTCACAACCTGCTGGCCGTGAGCGATGATGACGCCATTGTCGACCTGAAGGCGTTGGCCGCCGCCGCGCATCGTCACGGCGCCCGCATGTTCGGCCAGCTCTTCCACCCCGGCCGGGCGGTCGCCAACCGCAGGAACGGAGCGCTGCTGCCTGCCTGGGCACCATCGGAAGTGCCCGATGAACGCCATCACGTCATGCCCGCGCCGATGTCGCTCGCCCTCATCCGCGACATCGTGAAAGCCTATGGCGAAGGCGCGGGGCGCATGGCCGAGGCCGGTCTCGATGGCGTCGAGTACGTGGCCTCCATGGGCTATCTGCCGGCCCAGTTCGTCAATCCGCGCACCAACCTGCGCGAGGACGCCTACGGCGGCAGTTTCGCGAACCGCATGCGGTTCCTGGAGGAGTCTCTGAGGGCCATCCGCGATGCTGTCGGCAGCGACCGGGTCGTGGGCATGCGCATGTCGGTTGATGAACTCGACTATGGCGGCCTGACGCCCGAGGAATCGCAGCAGGTGTCACGGCACCTGGCACATGATGGTCTGATCGACTACGTCAACGTCATCGGCGGGTCGGGCGCTTCCGTCGCCGGCGCCATCCACATCGTGCCGCCCATGGCGGTGGAACCGGCCTACCTGTCGAAGGCTGCCGCAGACCTGCGGCGGGGTCTCGGCGTGCCGACCATGCTGGGCGGTCGCATCAACCAGCCCCATATGGCCGAGCAGGTGATTGCCTCGGGCACGGCGGACATGGTCTGCCTCGTGAGGGCGCTCATTGCCGACCCCCATTTCGCCTGGAAGGCCGCGACGGGCAGGGCGGAGTCGATCCGCGCCTGCATCGCCTGCAACCAGGCCTGCATCGGTCATCGCCACATGGGGGCTGTCGTCTCATGCATCCAGCACCCCGAGACCGGTCGCGAGCGCCGGTTCCCTCATGTCAGGACACCAGCGGCGTCAACGCTGAAGGTTGTGGTGGCGGGAGGGGGCCCCGCAGGCATGAAGGCCGCCGCCACGGCCGCCGAGTGCGGGCATGACGTGACACTCATCGAGAAGGAACGCGAACTCGGTGGCCAGGCCCGCCTCGCGCAGCAGCTTCCGGGTCGAGGCGAGTTCGGCGGTATCATCACCAATCTTTCCCGCGAGGTGAGGGAGGCCGGTGTCAGGGTCGCGACGGGAAAGGCTGCGACTGCAGGCGGCATCAGACGCCTTCAACCAGATGCCGTGATCGTGGCGACGGGGGCGGTCCCCTATCTCCCCTCCCTCGAAGGGGACACGCATGGAGTTGATGCATGGTCGGTGATCAAGGGCGAGGCCAATGTCGGTTCACGGGTTGTCATCGCCGACTGGCGCTGCGACTGGACGGGGTTGGGTGTCGCCGAGATGCTGGCGCGCAACGGCTGCCATGTCCGTCTCTACTGCCAGGGCACGCAACCCGGGCAGAATCTCCAGTCCTATCTCAGGGATCACTGGATCGGCGTTCTCGATCGGCTCGGTGTTGAAACCCGCGCCTATGCGCGGCTGTTCGGCGCTGACGGGGATACGGTCTACTTCCAGCACATGACCAATGGCGAACCACTTGTCGCCGAAGGGGTCGACACCCTGGTGCTGGCCCAGGGGCACCGCCGCGTGGCAACTCTCCTTGATCAGCTCGAGAACGAGGGCCAGCGTGGCCTTCGTGTCATCGGCGATGCCCTGTCGCCGCGGACGGCCGAGGAAGCGGTTCTCGAGGGTCTCGAAGCCGCCATGGCGCTCGCTGCCTGAGCGATGGTGGAAGGTCCTCTTCTCGTGACGGGTGCTGCCGGGTGCATCGGCGCCTGGATCGTGGCGCGTCTCAGCCAGGCAGGCCGCGAGGTGGTCGCCCTCGACCGCAGCGATGACCGCCGCCGCCTGCGCCTTGCGATGGATGAAGGGGCCGCCCGCGCCCTTCCCTGGGAGAGCGTCGACATTCGTGACGCCACCGCGCTGGGAGATGTCGTCATGCGCCTGCGGCCCCCGGTGATCATCCACCTCGCCGCACTGCAGATTCCGTTCTGTGCGGCGGATCCGGTGGCCGGCGCCGCCGTCAACGTGGCAGGGCATGCCGCTGTCTTCGAGGCAGCCCGCAAGGCCGGTGTCCGTCATGTGGTCTATGCCAGTTCGGTGGCGTCCCTGCCGGCGGCATCAAGGCAGGGGCCGAACACGCTCTATGGAGTCTACAAGCGCGCCAACGAGGGCGTGGCGGCGATCTACTGGCAGGACTGGCAGGTCGCCAGCATCGGAGTCAGGCCGCACACGGTCTATGGCCCGGGACGCGATCAGGGCATGACCTCGTCTCCGACGAAGGCGATGCTGGCGGCAGCCAGGGGCCAGCCCTACCGCATCGACTACGACACGACGATGATGATGCAGCACGTTCACGAGGTGGCTGATGCCTTCATCGCCTGCGCGGACGCCACCGTCTCCGGTCACCACGTCTGCGATCTCGGCGGTGTGAAGGCCACCACCCGCGACATCGCCGCCATCATCAACAGGACCGTTCCCGGAGCCCGGATCAGTGTCGCCGATACCCGGATCGACCTCCCCGTCGATCAGGACGACAGTGCCCTGCGCGCCCTCGTGGGCGACTGGCCCGCCGTCTCCCTTGAAGACGGCATCCACCACACCATTGCCGCCTTCCGCCTTCTCGACCAGGCCGGACACGTTGGCTGAGCGCGCCATGCCGCCCACCTGGGCGGGCGCTTGCGGTACGGCCGAACACCCGCTGTGCTGATTCCGACTCCGCATGTCGCGGCTCGGCGGTGTCCGCGGTGGAACGACTTCTTCGCAAACGTTGGCATCACGACATCCGGGAGGACAGGGAGTGGCTGGCGCGGTGCCTCAACTAATTCGCCGTCCCGGGGTCGATCTGGTCGCTCAAGACGTTCTGCCGAAGGTGCAACGCTTGTGGATGTGGACGCTACGCCGGCGAGACCGCTTCAACTGTAGGCGACCGGCGCGCTTGGCCAAATCTGCTTGCGAGCATTTCGACCGGCGGCTTTTCATCGGCCAAAGGATTGGGAATCTCCCGGTCGACAGAAAGGTCCTGGAGCTTCCGGAACCCTTTTTGTTTTCTTGCCTCGGGCGTTCACGGCAGTCTGGCCAATCCGCCGATCTTGGGCCGGACGATCTCGAAGGCGCGGTTGGGCTGTTCCGGACGCAGGTGCGACAGCGCGATGGGCCGCGCCGTCAAGTCCGCGAGTTGCAGTCCGACCGAGTGCGCGGCCTTCGGCACGAACACAGGCTGGAAATCGAACACTCCGAAATCCTGTCGGCCGGGGCCGGAGCCTCCGTCGATGGCAGCGATCCGTCGAAACTCCAGCTCAAGCTCCCGATCCTCCTTCCTGCTGCGGCTCTCGAAGATGATATGCACCGTCCTGCCGTGCTGCTTCTCCTCGCTCAGCATGGTGTGAGGAGCGACCCGGTAGGGATTCCGGGTGTCGGCAAATCTCGCGCGCAGGCTGAGTTTGTCGATGACGGCAGCTAAAATCATCATGGGCACCGCTTCGACCAAGCCGTTCAGATCGCGATAGAACCGTTCGCGCAATTCCCTGTCGGTCAGCAGGATCGCGAACGGTCTCTTGCTCTTGCGGATGTCATGTCCTTAGATCCTCTGCCTGCTCCCTCGCCATGCCGACTCATCGGAGAGTTCCGCAGCTGAAGAAAGGATGGAAACCTCCTGTTTCAAGCCTTGCGGCCGACTGTCGAGCGCTCCTCATTCCGGGGCCGCAGCCGATGGGTGACGGGATCAACGGTAGAACTCGATGCGGAACCGCAGTCTGCCCCGTGGTTCGACCTCGTGCTCCACTTCGGGCTCGACGATGCCGGGTGTCTCCGGGTCAAGGATGTGCTCTTCACCAGGCGACGCGTGGATCCGGTAGAGGAGGCGTCCCTCCAGGACAACGATCCTGCCCCATGTGCCGGCCTTCGTACGGTGCGCGCCCTGCAGGCCCGATGGCACGGTCCTTTCGGTGAAGACCGGTGTGGTGCGCTGGAAGCGCAGGCTGGCGGGAAGCGTCTTCAAGGTAGAGAGTGCCTGCGGTAGCCCGTGTGGTGGTCATTTGATCACAAAGTCGTGCAGGCTCAAGCGGAACGATCCGGGAGAGGGGCCATGGCCAGCAATGTTCTTGTCATCTGTTCGGACCAGCACTGGCGCGATGCGACGGGTTGCTACGGGCATCCTCTGGTTCTCACACCTCATATCGACGCTCTTGCCCGCCGCGGCACCGTCTTTGATGTGGCTTATGCGGCAGCACCCATCTGCGTTTCCGCCCGCGCCGCCATGCAGACCGGGCGCTGGGTTCACCAGCTTGGCACATGGTCGAGTGCCGAACCCTACGACGGTGCGGTCAGGGGTTGGGGGCACCGGCTCCAGGAGGAGGGACGAAGGGTGGTGTCCATCGGCAAGCTCCACTTCCGGTCGAGCGACGACAACAATGGCTTTGCCGAGGAAGTCATCCCGGTCCACATACTCAACGGGACCGGATTCACCTCGTCCATGGTTCGCGACGGCCTTGAGCCCTATGCCAGCAACGCGGACTTTGCCCTCGATATCGGCCGCGGCGAATCGCGCTACACGCGATACGACCGCAAGGTCACCGAACTTGCCTGCGCATGGCTTGGCGATGTCCTTTCGGGAACCGGCGAGCCGTGGACCCTGTTCTGTTCATTCGTGGCGCCGCACCATCCCATCGTGGCCCCCGACGCGTTCCATGATCTCTACCTGAGGCGCGAGATCGACTTGCCGCGTCTGCGCGCGCCGGGAGAGCGGCCGGACCATCCTGTTCTCGATGTCTGCCAGACGATCTGGGACTACGACCGGCACTTCCGCGACGACGACCACGTCATCGACGCGCGGCATGCCTACTATGGCTATGTCTCCTTCCTCGATGACAATGTGGGGCGTGTTCTCGCCGCACTCGAAGCGTCGGGCGAGGCCGACAACACCCTCGTGATCTATGTGTCCGATCATGGCGAGATGCTGGGCAACCACGGCATGTGGGCGAAGATGAACATGTACGAGGAGTCGTCGGCGGTCCCTCTCATTGTCGCCGGTCCCGGCGTGCCGTCGGGCCGGCGCTCGTCCTCACCGGCCTCCCACATCGATCTGCAGCCCACCATCCTGAAGGCCCATGGACTCGACGGCCCCGGCGACCTCGATGGTGTTGCCTTGCAGGATCTTGCAGCCGGAGGCCACCATGACCGGGCCGTGCTGTCGGAGTACCACGAGCGCGGCGCCGTCACCGGCATGTTCATGATGCGCTGGCGGAACTGGAAGTACATCGCCTATCCGGGATACCCGCCGCAGCTCTTCGACATGGCGGACGATCCCGTCGAGGCCGCCGACCTTGGTCGGCATCCGGCCCATGAGGCCACACGGACTGCCTGCGAGGAGCGTCTGCGCGCTCTTGTGGACTGCGAAGCGGTCAACCGGCGCTGTTTCGCCGACCAGGCGCGCAAGATCGCCGCGCTCGGCGGCCGCGAGGCGGCCATGGCGGACGGTGGACACGCCTACACGCCCATGCCCGACGTGAGTTAGCCTATCCGGGTTGATCGTTGTCGATCAGGGCTCTCAGCAACGCGATGTGGCGGGGCAGGGTGCCGCAGCATCCTCCGACGATGCGGGCGCCGCCGGCAAGCCACCTGGCGACATGGTCGCGGTAGGATTCGGGATCGAGGTCATGGCGATGGCCGACCGACGTGTTGCCGGGATCGATCGGCGCAAAGGTGTTGGCGTAGCCGCCGGTGGGGCGGCCGGTGGCCATCAGCCGGGGCAGGGCCCGCGTTACCGCCTCCGGTGTGCAGCAGTTGGCAACGAAGGCGCTGACCGGCAGATCGGCGACACTGCGGGCGGCCTCGGCAACGCTGGTGCCGTCCTTGAGTGAGGCCTCCCGGTCCTCGTGGAGCGACCAGCCAATCCACACAGGCTTTCCCGTGGCGGCCGCCGCGGCGGCGGCCGCGCGGGTCTCGGCAATGGTGGTGAGTGTCTCGCAGATGAAGAGATCCACACCATGGCCAAGAATGCCGGCCTGCTCGGCATAGCGTTCCGCCAGGATCTCTTCCGGTTCGACATCGTCGGGAAGGTAGCTGTCCGACAGTGGCGGCAGCGAGCCGGCGATCAGAATGTCGCGTTTCTCGGCGTCGACGGCCTTCCGGGCAAGGTCGAGAGCCTTGAGATTGAGTTCACGGAACCGGTCCTCGATACCGAGATCAGCCATGAAGGAGCGTACGACGCCATAAGTGTTGGTGATGATGAGATCGGCGCCGGCCCGGATGAAGTCCCGGTGCAGCCCGAGGACGCTGTCAGGCGCCTCGATGAGTGCGCGTCCCGACCAGAAGGGCGAGCCGGGCTGGCGCAATCCCATGCCGGCGAGGGCCTCCCCCATGCCCCCGTCGGTCAGGATGGGGCGATCCTCTT
Organism: Alphaproteobacteria bacterium; assembly: GCA_965213815.1. Lineage (GTDB taxonomy): Bacteria > Pseudomonadota > Alphaproteobacteria > SP197 > SP197 > SP197. The sequence goes on from OZ243917.1 coordinate 1,097,656, forward strand.
CCATGATGACGGCTGACATCGCGTTCACTCCATTGAATTGCCTCGGCATCTTGCGCCACTATGGCGAAAACCGCTCACGGTTGCGATCCCTCACGTGGATCATCGGGAAGGACGTCATGAACCACTCTCCGGTCACCTATACGTTGTGGCTTGCCAGTGCCAATGCGGCCGCTGTTGAAGCGGCCAGGATCCACGGGTGCCAGGGCATCACCATCGACATGGAACATGGCGTCTTCGATCGCAGCGATGTTGACCGGCTGATCCTGCTGGCACGGGAGGCGGGCCTTCAATCCTTCGTCCGGGTGGCCGAACCGACACGCATCGCGGTCCAGAACCCGCTCGATTCCGGAGCCACCGGGGTTATCATCCCCCATGTCGACGACCTCGATCATGCCCGCGAGGTGACGGCCTTTGCCAAGTTTCCACCCATGGGCGACCGCAGTGTCGGGGGCGGCCGGACCTTCGGCTACGGTGGGGGTGACGAGGCCTTCTATGCTGCCGAGAACACCCGTGTGCGCTGCTATCCCATGGTGGAGACCGTCGGCGCTCTCGATGATGTTGATGCCATTCTGGCGCTCGATTGCGTGGACGGGATCTTTCTCGGGCCAGCGGACCTCAACATGGCGCGGGGCCGCAAGGGCACGTTCGGCGCCGCCGACGTGCGTGACCGCAGCCAGGTTGCCGAAGCGTGCCGCAAGGCCGCAAAGGTGTTTGGCATGAACGTCTACACCACCGGGGACATGGAGGCTTCGAAAGAGATCGGCCTCACCTTCGCTGCCCTTTGCGATGATGTCGCGGCCCTTCTCGATGGCTACGGGCGTGTCGTGAGCGATGCGCGCAGGATCATCGAGGGTGCCTGACACGGGCCGGAGGGAAAACAGGGCCATGGTCACGGGGAGCTGCCTTTGCGGTGTGGTGCGGTGGCGGATCAGTGGACCGCTCACCGGGATGACCCATTGTCATTGCTCCATGTGCCGCAAGGCCCATGGAGCGCCGTTCGCCACCTATGCCGCGGTGGATCCGGAGTCCGTGACCTTCCTTTCCGGCCATGATCATGTCGGCGCCTTTGAATCCTCTCCCGGGGCCGTTCGCTCCTTTTGCTCCCAATGCGGTTCCGTGGTGCCCGTCCCGGGGGATCCCGAGGTGCCGGTGGGTGGTCTCGATGGCGATCCCGGCGCCAGACCCGAAGCGCATATCTTCGCCGCCTTCCAGGCGTCGTGGCATGTCATCGCGGACAATCTGCCGCGTCACGACGTCTGGGGCGAAGATATGGATGGCCCGGTCATCGACATGCCGGTACGGGCCGGACCGGGGTCGGATGTCCTTCACGGAAGCTGCCTGTGCGACGCCATCGCCTACGAGGCCGCATCCCGTTTCACACGGGTGCACAACTGCCACTGCTCGCGGTGCCGCAAGGCGCGTGCCGCGGCCCACACGACCAACGGCTTTCTCGGCCTCGCCGACCTCCGGTTCACGCGTGGCGAAGACCACCTCAGGATCTGGCGTCTGCCCGGTGCGCGGTTCTTCGCCCAGTCGTTCTGTGCCCTTTGCGGTTCCGTCATGCCCCGCCATGACCGCGGGCGCATGGTGGCGGTGATTCCCTTCGGATCCCTTGACAGCGATCCTGATCGCCAGGCCGATGATCATGTCCATGTTGCGTCCAGGGCGCCCTGGTACGACTTCAGCGATCACCTCGTCCGATACGACGGGATGCCTCCATGAAGGCGGCGGCGAGAAACAGCTGGGCGCCGGAAATCGAGCTCAAGTTCGCCGTCTCGCCGGAGGCCGCAGGATCGCTTCTCCAGCTGCCGCCGCTGCGCACGGCGCGGGACCTCGGTGAGCGCTCTGTCGATTCACACTACTTCGACACACCGGGGGGTCGCCTGCAAAGGGACGGCATCGCGCTGCGCGTGCGGCGGCACGACAATGGCTTCGTGCAGACTGCCAAGATGTTCGACCCTGGTGGACACACCGCGTTTCGCCTTGAACGGGAAGATCCGGTCGCCGGGCCGCAACCGTGCGCCGCCCTGCTGCGTCAGGCCGCCGGTTCACGATATGCAGACATTGCCGACGGTGATCTTGTTCCGGCCTTCCGCACCATGATCAACCGCCGGGTGCTCATGCTGGAGGATGAGGGCAGGGGATCGAGAGTCGAGGTGGCGATCGACAACGGCTTCGTGGAGGCGGCGGGCTCCAGGGAACCGCTGAGCGAAATCGAACTTGAACTCATGGAAGGCGGTCCGGGCGATCTCTACAGCCTGGCACTCGGGATGCATCGCCAGACACCACTGGCCATCGAGGCCTTTACGAAGTCCCAGCGCGGTTATGCACTCGGCGGCGGCCTGCCGCCGTCTTCGAGAAAGGCAGGCGCCTTCGTTCTCGATTCAGGCGCCAGTCTCGATGACGCCATCGCCCTGACGATGGAACGCTGCTACGGGCACTGGATGAACAACCAGGCCGCGGCCCTCGCGGACCGGGATATCGAGGGCGTGCACCAGATGCGCGTGGCCCTGCGCCGGCTGAGGGCGGCTCTGGAGCTGTTTGCGCCCTGGTTCGACGATGGCATCCGGGCACACTTCATCGCGGACGTGAAGTGGATTGCTGCCAGCCTCGCCGCCGTCCGCGACCTCGATGTCCTGAACCACGTCACCCTGGCGCCGCTGCGTGAGGCCTTTCCCGGTGACGGCGATCTTGCCCGTCTCGATGCGTGCCTGGGACACCGCAGACAGGAGGCCTGTCGCAGGCTTGTCCTGGTCCTTGGTTCACCCCGCTACACGAGCGCTGTCCTCACACTGGGCCAGTGGATCGTGGAACGCGGCTGGTCGGCGGGAGATCCGGTCCTTGGCGACCCTGCGGGACCCCGTGTCGGCCTGGTCTTGAGCGAGATCCATGCGCAGGTCCTCTGCCGCGGGGAGGGATTCGACACCCTGGACCCGGTCGCACGTCACCAGCTTCGGTTGCGTATCAAGCTCCTGCGCTACGCCATCCAGTTCGTTGGACCGGTGTTCCAGGGCACGGGTCCCTGGCTCCAGGTGCTTTCCGATCTGCAGGATGCGCTGGGTGCGGCCAACGATGCAGCCGTGGCCGGCGACCTGGTCAGGCGGTGCTCCAGGCCGGCTTCCGGCAAGCGCCACCTTGCCCGTGCCGGGGGTCTCGTTGTCGGCTGGTGGACGGCACGGGGAGATCACCTCGAGAACGACGCCAGGGCCAGATGGCGGGCGTTCACGGAATGCGAACCGTTCTGGGGACCTGCCCCGGATCACCCCTGAAGAGCGGGGGCAAACCTCAGCACGCCACGGCGCCACGTGACGCCTGTGTGATCCAGGTGTTCCAGAAGATCCACCGCATGATTGCGGCCAACTCCCAGGGCATCGCGCACCGCGCCCACGGCAATGCCATCGGGGTTCTCCCGGAGCAGGCAGCGCACGACGGCCTCGGCCTCGGCGACTTGCCGTGGCGTGAGGTAGCGGTTGCGCGCAATTCTCACCACAAGGCCAAAGGCAGCCATCCTTTCAAGAAACCGGCGCAGGTCATCCGCCGCCATGTCCAGGGTGGCGGCCAGGGGATGAAGTGTCGGCGGAGAGCCCGACGCCACCTCGATGGCCCTGACAGCCCTCGCCCACATGTCCTGGTCCCTGGCTGACGGCTCCACCGTGCGTCCCGGACGGTGGAGCACGACCCCGCGCCGCATCAGCATGCCCCTGCGGCAGAGATCGTCGATGACCGCGCCGACCAGGACGCCATCGGCGGATCCTGGAATCAGCGCATCGAGCTCCCCGGCCGCCGGCCCGAGCCGGTCCTGCCGGCGCGCGTGGTCGTCGTCGACCGCGTCGAGCAGGCGGTTGGCGAGAGCGTTCCAGTGACGTTCGTGAATCACGTGATCGCGTCGGTCCCGGATGAACCGGCGATGGGGGCCGGGAAGCGGGCACGCATCGGCCTCGAGATTGCGTGACGAGAAGAAGGCGGCCGGATCGAAACCGGTTGCCGCGATGTCGACAAGGGCGCCGAGTGCGGCTTCGTGATCGCCGCGGTCGACGGCTCTCAGGCGCGCCAGGCGTTCGGGGTGGGACCGTCCCCGTGCCGGTCCCTCCGCATCGAGCACCCGCGCCCCGCCGATGGTGCGCCGCGCCGAAATGTCACGCACGAGCAGACGATCATTCCAGGCCGGCACCAGCGGTCCGTCGAGGCGCAACTGCGCCAGCCCGCTGTCGCCGGGGGCCATAGCGGACTTCTCGAGAAGGGCGATCCGTGCGGTCACATGACCGGTTCCATGGTGAACGTGCACCGCCCGCCAATGGTCGAACGCACGGCGTTCGCTCTTCAGGATCGTCACCATCGCGTCGATCCGCCGTGACGGCGCCAGGATGCCTGGCGTCACGATCCAGTCCCCGCGGCGGACTTCGTCGCGGCCGAGTCCGGCGAGGTTGATGGCAGCCCGCTCTCCCGTGACGGCCCGCTGTGCCGGGCGGGCCTGGACGTGAAGAGCCCGTGCCCGCGCGTCGAGCCCGGCGGGCAGCACGGTGAGGGCATCGCCGGTGCGGACCTCTCCCGCACAGACAGTACCGGTGACCACCAGCCCGGCGCCCTTCATGATGAACGCGCGGTCGACGGCCAGCCGGAAACCGCCTTGCCCTGGCGGTTCCTCTACGGACTGCTCCGCTTCTTCAAGGTGGCGGCGCAGTTCGTCGACGCCCTCCTGGTCGGGTACGGAGGTGGCGATCACCGCCCGGACATCGATGCCGTGAGCGTGCGCCAGGTCCTGTGCCGCGTCGGCAACGCGGGTGATGCGTTCACCGGTGGAGCGATCGGCCTTGGTGACGGCGATCACCATCTGCCGGATGCCCAGAAGGGAGAGCACGGCCACGTGTTCGCTCGTCTGCGGCATGACGCCATCATCGGCCGCGACGGCGAGAAGGCCGAGATCGACCCGGGAAAGTCCGGCCACCATGTTCCGCACGAATCGTTCGTGCCCCGGCACGTCGATGATGCCGGCGCGCTGCCCGCCCGGCAGGTCGAGCCAGGCGTATCCCAGATCGATGGTGAGGCCGCGCCGCTTTTCCTCCGCCAGCCGGTCGGTGTCGACACCCGTCAGGGCGGCAACCAGCGAGGTCTTGCCGTGGTCCACATGACCGGCCGTGGCAATGATCACGGACGTTCCAGGTCCCGCAGTCCGGCGCGGAACGTGTCCCTGTCGTCAAGGCAGCGCAAATCGAGGACGAAAGCGCCTCCCCTGATGGATCCGATGACGGGTCGTGGCAGGCGGCGCAAGGCGGCCGCGATGGCCCTGAGGCGCCGGTCCGAACCGCGTCCGGAGCCGGCCGGCCGGATGGCAAGCCCGGCACTGGCCAGGGTCGTGACAGGCTGGGCCCCGCTGCCGATCTGGCTTTCCAGGGGAACGACCTCGACCGTGAAGTCGCCCGCCAGGGCGCCCGCGAGATCGCCCGCGAGCTCCCTTGCCTCTTGCGCGATGTCCGCAGCGGAACGCGTCAGCAGGCGCAAGGCAGGGAGTGTCCGGGGCAGGCTGTCGGGATCCTCGTAGAGAGCCAGCGTCGCGTCGAGGGCCGCCAGTGTCATCTTGTCCGGGCGCATCGCCCGCATCATCGGGTTGGCCGCCAGGCGCCGGACGAGGTCGGCGCGTCCGACGATGATTCCGGCCTGGGGGCCTCCGAGAAGCTTGTCACCGCTGAATGTCACGAGATCCGCCCCCTCGGCCACGATCTCGGCAACCACCGGCTCCCTCGGCAGCCCCCAGCGGCTGAAATCGACCAGTGCGCCGCTGCCCAGATCGACGGCGAACGGCACGTCGTGGGCCCTGGCGAGACGCACGAGTTCCGCTTCCCCGACCGCCGACGCAAATCCCTCGATCACGTAGTTGCTCGTGTGGACCTTCAGCAACAGGCCGGTTCGCGGGCCAAGCGCCTCCTCGTAGTCGGCAAGATGTGTCCGGTTGGTGGTTCCCACCTCGACCAGCCGGGCACCGGCCCTTGCCATGATGGCCGGCATGCGAAAGGCGCCGCCGATCTCGACCAGCTCGCCCCGGGAGACGGGAACCTGACGTCTCAGGGCCAGGGTGTTGAGAAGCAGCATGACGGCGGCGGCATTGTTGTTCACGACAAGCGCACTCCGGGCGCCCGTCAGGCGTTGCAGACGGATTGCGACATCGCCCGCACGATTCCCCCGCCGGCCGCTTGCGAGATCGTACTCCAGCGCCGAGGGGCCCGAAGCGACCCGCATCATGGCCTCGATGGCTGCGGCCGCCAGCGGCGCACGCCCGAGATTGGTGTGCAGAATCGTGCCGGTGAGGTTGAAGACACGTCGCGGGCCCGATTCCATGCGTGTCCGGCAGAAGGCCTCGACGAAAGCCTGTCCTTGGCCTCGCCTCCAGTCGATGCCGGAATGGTTCCCGATGACGTCGCGCACGCCTTCCTTTACAAGGCGTCGCCCGAAGATATCCTGCAACCCGGCCATGGCCGGCATGGCCAGTATCGTGTCCACACTCGGCGGGCGTCGGGCGGCCTCCACCATCGCCGCGTTCCTCCGGTGATTGAAAGTCCCATGCTAACTGGTTTGATCCGGCGATGCAGGGTACGGTTCGCGCCATGACGGAACATCGCCTTCGCCCCCTTCTCGAACCCCGATCCATCGCTCTGGTGGGTGCCTCCGCACGTCCCGATTCATTCGGCTACGCCACCTTGCGCAACCTCGCCAGCCCGCACTACGGGGGCATGATTCACGCGGTCAATCCCCGCTACGACAGGATTGACGACATCGATTGCCATCCCTCGCTCGGCGATATCCCGGGAGGTGTCGAACATGCCGTTCTCTCGGTCGCCAACGCCCGCATCGAGGCCGCTCTGGTCGATGCCGTTGAGGCGGGCGTGCGCTCGGTGACCATTTTCGCGAGCGCCTATCTCGAGGGGGATACGGCCGGATCGACTCTCAAGGATCGCCTCCAGGGTATCGCGAGAGAGGCGGGACTTCTCGTCATCGGCGCCAACTGCATGGGGTACGTGAACTACACCGCGGGTGCCAGGGTCACGTGGATGAACGTGCCGCAAGACGGCTGGTTCGATCCGGGTCACATCACCCTCATCAGCCATTCGGGCACCTGCTTTCTGACCCTGCAGTTCGTCGATCCCAGGCATCGCCACAACCTGTGTGTTTCGGCGGGCCAGGAACTCACGGTGACAGCGGCCGACTACATCGACTATGCCCTTGACAAGGAGAGCACACGGGTCATCGCACTCTTCCTCGAGACCGTGCGCGATGCGGATGCCTTCCGAGCGGCCCTCGACCGGGCGGCCAGGTCGAATGTTCCGGTGGTGGCGATCAAGGTGGGCCGGACCAGCCGGAGTGCCGAACTGGCGCGCAGTCATTCCGGCGCGCTCGCCGGGAACGACGCCGCATACGAAGCGGTCTTCGACCACTACGGCGTGCTGCGGGTCGACACCTGGGATGAACTCGCGGCAGCCAGCCGCCTCCTTTCGCACCACAAGGAGATCGCTCCGGGCGGCCTGGCCGGAATCATGGATTCGGGCGGCGCCCGCGGCATGCTGCTCGATCTTGCCGCGCGGATGAACGTTCCCTTCGCCGACATCGGCGAGGGCACGGCGAAGAGGCTCTCCGGTCTCCTGGAGTACGGCCTCGAGCCTGTGAATCCGACCGATGTCTGGGGCTCGGGCCGGGAGTGGCAGGATGTCTACACGGGGTCCATGAAGGCGCTGGCCGAGGACCCGGCATCGGCCATGACAGGAATTTTCGCGGATCTCGGCGGCAGCGACTCCGGGGGCGCCCTCTACCTCGAGCTCTGCGAGAAGATCGAACGGGAGACGGCCAAGCCGGTCTTTTTCTGTCAGCACTGGTCTCGCGCCATGGACCCGGAGATGACGAGGAGGACCGCCGCGAGCCCGGTTCTCGTCATCGACGGCACCGAGACCTTCCTGACGGCGGTCCGCCTTGCCATGCAGCGCCGCGACCGGGTCGAGGATGGCCCTGGCGACATGGCGCCCGTACCCGGCGAGCCGGTCATCGAGCGCTGGCGCCAGCGGCTTGGCCGGTCCGGGGCGCTCGATGAGGACGAGGGTCTCGCCCTCCTGGAGAGCTTCGGCATCGCCGCACCGGCGCGGCGGATGGCGGCATCGGCCGAGGAGTGCGCCGCCGCGGCCGCCGCCGTCGGCTGGCCCGTCGCCCTCAAGACGGCCGCCCCCGGGCTGGCCCACAAGAGCGATGTCTCGGGCGTCATTCTCGCCATCGACAACGAGGACGATGTCGTCCGGGGCTGGCATGACCTGGCAGACAGGCTGGGGCCGCGGGTGCTGGTGGAGGCCATGGCTCCCCGTGGTGTGGAAATGGCGGCCGGCATCGTCAACGACCGCCAGTTCGGCCCGCTGGTCATGATTGCCGCAGGGGGAGTCCTGATCGAGACCCACGCCGACCGCAGGTTCCTGCTTCCTCCCGCAGGACGGGCAAGCGCACGGCGCGCCCTTGACCGGCTCGCCTGCCGGCCGCTCCTCGACGGCGTGCGGGGCAGCGAGGCCGTGGATGTGGAGACCCTCATCGACACTGTTGCCCGCCTCTGTGTCATCGCCACGACCCTGGGCAAGCATCTTGGCGAACTCGATATCAACCCGCTCATCGTCCACCCGCAGGGCTGCCTGGCCGTCGACGCCCTCGTCATCCCGCGCTGACGGTCCGCGAAGCGACCACGGGCGAGATTGTTGGTCTCTGTGGCCTCGGCTACCCTGTGGTTGCCGGCCGGAGACCGGAGCGAGCACTGATGACATGAATCCAGGCGACGCCATCTGCATGGCGCAGCGCACGCCGGAGGCGGTGCTGGACTTCTGGCTGGGTCCCTTGAGAACCGCGGCGGACGCGTCCCGCGAGAACTGGAAACGCGGCATGCTGAAGTGGCGCGTGGGACCATTCGCCAGGAGCGCGGAAAACCAGAGCAGTCTGAGGGCGCAACGGGCGTGGTGCGAACAGATGCACCGGGAGGGGCTCGAGCACTTCTTTCGCGATCCGCTCTGGAGTACGCCCAAGGGACTTCTGGCCAAGCTGATCGCCATCGACCAGTTCCCGAGAAGCGTCTATCGCGGTACGGCGTGCGCCTACGCCCATGACTCTCTCGCCGCCGCCCTCTCCCTGCAGGCGTGCGAGGCTGATCTGGAGTCGACGCACTACAATGTCATCGAACGCTTCTGGATCTACATTCCGCTTTCCCATGCGGAAGACCTGACTCTCCAGGAACGCTCCATCGAGAAACTCAGTCGCTGGAGTGCCGATCTGATCGCCGAAGCGCCACCGGAACGGCGCCGGATCAACGAATTCGTCGGCTGGTCGTTCGTGAAGGCCATTATCGAGCATTCCGAGGCGTTGTTGCTGTTCGACCGCTTCCCCCATCGCAACGCCATCATGCAGCGACCCCACCGCGGCGGCGAGTCGCGCTACCTCGCCGATGCGCTGCGCCCGCTCTGGTCCTTCACCCAACCACCGAATCCGGTCTATTTTTCCCTGCTGGGTGCGCTCCACAGACAGACCGCAGGCAGGCTCGACGAAGACGGGATCACCCGCGAGGAGCTGGCGGGCCTGCTGCATGCCGCCGGGCTGTCGCCGGACGGTCCCGAGTCACCGATGGACGTGTTCGACGTCGCCGACGCCGACACCGTTCCCTTCACGATGCTCTATCGGCACCTGCTCCTTCCGGAGAAGGCCCGGGCGCTGGACATCCTGTGTCGGCTGCCGCTGGTCGCCGGGCTTTCGACCGCCATCAAGAGGCTGATTCTCAGGAATGGCGAGGACGAACTGATCTGGCCTCCCCGGAGCGCGAAACACTCGGTGAATCAGGTGATCGACGTGGCGGCGCTGAACGCGCTTGTGCGCGGCAACGGGACACCTGGAGAGTCCACGGGACGGATCCCGGATCCGGGCGCGCCGCGCCAGAGCATCAGCCACCGCGTCCTCACACTGACCATTCGCAACACCCGCAGCGAGGTGGAACGTGTCGCGGAGGCAGTCGACGATTTTGCGGACGGGCACCGTTTCCCGGAAGATGACCGGTTCCAGATCCAGCTCTGTCTTGAGGAGATCCTGTTGTACATCGTGGATTATGGCTACGATGATTCGGCCACCCACCAGATCGAGGTCCGCCTCGAGATGGACGAGGAGGCCCGCGGCCTCCTGATCGGGATCGTCGACGACGGCTGCGGGGTCGATCCGGACTCCTACATGTTCCAGCCCGGTCGCGACACCATCGAGGAGGAGAATGTCCTGGACGGTCTCGGTCTGCATCTGGTGCGAAGCTATGTCGACACCCTGGACTATCGACGCGAAGAGGGCCGGAACCATCTGGATCTGAGAAAGACAATAGGCACATGACACGTTTGTGGGGCCATGGTGATGACAGGGTGCGTGTCTGGCGGGAGAGACCGGGTTGAGCGATTTTCCGTATTCCCGCGTGGCGGTCACGGGAGGCAGCGGTCGCCTTGGGCGCTACGTGGTGAGGCATCTCGCAGCGGTCTGTGAAGTCACCGTCATCGATATCGATGGCGAGGCGATCCCTTGTGACGTGCGCGACATCGATGCCGTGCGGGGAGCGCTCCGGGGGTGTCAGGCGGTGGTGCACCTCGCGGCTCTTGATGATGGCGTTGTCGCGGAAGAAGAGGCCTACGTCGACGTCAACCTGCGCGGCACCTGGAACGTCCTGCAGGCATCCGAGGAGCTCGGACTGTCGCGCGTGGTCCTGGCCTCGAGCGTGGCCGCGCTGGGCATCGGCGCCGACAATCCTCCCGGTGTGCTGCCCTTGCCGGTGGAGAGTGAACTTCGGCCCCGCCAGGCCTACGGCATGACGAAGAAGGTGGCCGAGGAGTTCGCCCGGGCCTTCGTCGACCGCGGTCGCCTCGAGGTCATCGCGCTGAGACCCGCTCTTGTGGCCCAGCCGGACATCACCTGGTCCATGGCGCAGACGGCCAGCGAGGCCGATGGCACCGACCCGCCACCCGCTGCCAGTGGATCGGGCTGGCGGATCCTGCGCGAACCGCTGGCGATCACGCGGGCCTTCGTTTCCCCCGATGATGCCGCCCGGGCCTTCCGCTCGGCCCTGGCGGCGCACGGTGTGCGGTGCGGCAGCTTCTATGTCACCGGCCCGGACACCTGCTCGGCCCTGGAGACAGCCGAGGCCATCGAGCGCTCATGCGGTCACCGTCCGGCGCTCGCAGACGACGAACTCTACCGCCGCCATCCGCGCGCCAGCGCCTTTGACCTGCGCCCGGCCAGGGAGATCCTGGGGTGGCAACCCGAAGACTGCTGGGCCGATCATCTTGCCCGGGTCATCGCGTCAGCCGGAACTCCCTCATGACCATGATCCTCAAGGGAGGGCGCATCCTCGATGCCGACACCCGGGATGCTCCCTTTCGCGACATCATGGTCGGCGACGGCGCCATTCTCGACGTGATGCCACCTGGAACCGCCACCGGCGAGGGTGTGGCGGTGAGGGATGTGTCCGGCCATCTGGTCATTCCCGGACTCGTCAATGGCCATACCCACGGCCACGGAAGTCTCGGCAAGGGCCGCGGTGACCGCTGGTCGCTGGAACTGCTGCTCAATGCCGGGGTGTGGATCAGCGGGCAGCGCACCGCCGAGGACATGTACCTTGCCACACTGCTCAATGCCGCGGAGATGATCCGCCGGGGGTGCACCGCCGTCTATGACCTGACGCTTGAACTGCCGCATCCCACTCCCGCCGGCATCCGCGAGGTGGCGAGGGCCTACGAGGATGCCGGCATGCGGGCCGTCGTCGCGCCCATGGTGGCCGATGTTGCCTTCCACGACATTGTCCCGGGCCTTGGCGAGGTTCTCGAGCCGGGGCTGCTTGACACGGTGACGACATGGAAGCCCGAACCCTGGCAGGTGGCGCTCGACGCCTGTCGCGACATCGTCCGGAACTGGTCTGCTGCCGGCGACATGGTGCGCCCGGGTCTCGCTCCGACCATACCGATGCACTGCTCGGATGGGTTTCTCGAGGCCTGCCGGGACCTCGCTCGAGAGCGTGGCCTTCCCGTCCACATGCACATGGCCGAATCGAAGTTCCAGGCCATTCTCGGTCATGAGACCTACGGCATGTCACTCACCCGTCATGTCGACAGGATCGGACTGGTGAACGAGCGGTTCACGGCGGCGCACGGTGTCTGGCTCGATGACGACGAGATGGATCTGCTTGCCGGTCGCGGCGCCTCGGTGATCCACAATCCGGGCAGCAATCTGCGTCTGGGCTCGGGCCTTGCCGCGGTGCGCCGCATGCTCGATTCGGGACTCAACGTGGCCGTGGGTTCGGACGGCTCCAATTCCTCGGACAACCAGAACATGTTCGAGGCGATGCGCCTTGCCACCTTCGTGTCGCGGGTCATGACACACGATCTCTCCCGATGGGTGTCGGCCGCGGAAGCCTTCCGGATGACCACCCTGGGCGGCGCCCGCGCCATGGGGCTCGAGGGCCGGACCGGACGGATCGCGCCTGGATATCTGGCGGATCTCGTCTTCCTCGACCTTGGCGATCTCGCCTGGCTGCCCCTCAACGATCCGCTCAACCAGCTGGTCTATGCCGACGATGGCGGGTCGGTCGACCACGTGATGATCAACGGCCGCCTCGTCTACGAGAACAGGCGCTTCACGACCATCGATATCGACGACCTCGCGGCACGGGTCAACCGCGCCATGGAGCGCCTCAACGCGGCGACGGGCGCACGGCGCGAAGCGGTGAAGGCCCTCGAGCCTGTCGTCGCCGACCTGTGCGTCTGCTTCATGTCCCGGCCCTGGCATGTCAACCGCATGTGCGAACAGAGTGCCCATCGGTGATGATGGATCTCGTCATCAGGGGTGATCTCGTGACCCCGGCAGGCGTGGTGGAGGGCGGCTGGGCCGGTGTCGTCGACGAGGTCGTCCAGGCGACCGGTTCAAACGAGTACCCTGCCGCCCGACAGACCGTCGATCACAGGGGAAAGCTGGTGTTTCCCGGGGTCGTGGACGGCCAGACCCATGCCGGCTCGCTCGCCGGGTTCGACGGCCTCGAGGATCTGACCAGGAGCGCCGCTGCGGGAGGCGTGACGACCATTGTCGACATGCCCTTCGACGAGCCGGATCCGGTCTGGAGCCGCGCTCTCCTTGATGCCAAGATTGCCACCGCCAACCGTGTGGCCCATGTCGACGTGGCGCTCTACGGTTCGGTGAAGAAGGTGGTCGAGACCGCCGAGATTGCGCGTCTGGCCGAGGGTGGCGTGTGTGCCTTCAAGATGTCGACCTATGAATCCAACCCGCACCGGTTCCCGCGGATTCCCCATGATCAGATGGCACGGGCCTTCGCGGCCATTGCCGACACCGGATTGTCCGTAGCGGTCCACAATGAAGACCAGGAAGTGGTCGACCACGCCATCGCCATGTTGCGGGAGAACGGGCCACGGGGCGCCCGTCTCCATCATCCGAGCCGGCCGCCGCTCGCCGAACTTCTCGCCAACGCCGTCATTCTGGAACTCGGAGCCGCGACCGGGGCCCGGGCCCATATCGTCCATTCGTCACTGGCCCGGGGGTTCGACATGGCGCGCCAGTACAGGGACCAGGGCTACCAGGCAACGGCGGAGACCTGCATCCACTATCTGGCGTTCACCGAGGCGGATGTGCTGGCCATGGGTGCCAAGGGCAAGGTCAACCCTCCCATCAGGCCCGACGAGAGGGACGCGATCTGGCTGCGCGTGGCCTCAGGAGACGCCGCGTTCGTGTCCTCCGATCACTGTTCATGGCCAATTGGTCGCAAGTCCGATGACGACATCTTCGCTGCGGCGCCGGGCGCCCCCGGGGTCGAGTGTCTCCTTGCCGTCATGTTGAGCGAGGCGGAAAACCGTGGCCACGGTCCGGATCTTGTCGCCGCCATGCTGTGCGAGGGACCGGCCCGGCACTTTGGCCTGTGGCCGGCGAAGGGCGCCATCCGCGCCGGCGCCGATGCCGACTTTGCCATCATTGAGCGCGGTGGTTTCCGCCACGACGATGCCATGCTTCACTGTCGGATGGCCCCGTGGACGCCCTATCACGGCATGGAGCTTTCGGGGTGGGTCTGCGAGGCCTGGCTGCGAGGCCACAAGGTCTTCGATGGCCGGACTGTCCTGTCCCGCCCCGGAGACGGCCGGTTCGTCAGACCGATGTGAGTCATGGCACGGCGCATCCTCGTCATCAATCCCAACAGCAGCCGGGACGTCACCCGGGCGATGTCGCAGGCCCTTGCGTGTTTCCGTTTCGCCGGTGGCCCCGTCATCGACTGCGTGACCCTCGAAGACGGCCCTCCCGGTGTCGAGACCGACCGTCACATCGCCGAGGTCTCGCCCCTCGTCGTGCGCGCCGTCGAGGATGACGAGGCTGACGCGTACGTCATCGCCTGCTTCAGCGATCCGGGTCTCCTCGCTGCCCGGGAGGTGCGCCGACGGCCGGTGTTCGGCATCGCTGCTTCGGCCTATGCGACGGCTCTGGCCACAGGGGAACGGTTCGGCATCATCTCGATCCTGCCGGTGGCCGTGGCCCGGCACCGCCGCCATGTCGCCTCGCTGGGCCTTTCCGGTCATCTCGCCGGCGACATCGCCATCGACCTTGCGGTGACGGAACTCGCGCAAGAGATCCTGGTTCTCGAACGCCTGGTCCGCGCCGGCATGTCACTCAAGCGGGATCACGGCGCCGGCGTGATCATCATGGGCTGCGCCGGCATGGCCCGCTACCATGCCCGTCTCGAGGCAGCACTTGGGCTGCCGGTCATCGAGCCGACGCGGGCGGCAGCGGCGCTGGCGCTCAATGCCCTTGCAACATCGGGCGCCTGGCGGAAAGGAGGACTTCACCCTTGAGTACGCGAATCATGACGGTCGGCGGCGCCCAGATGGGACCGGTTCCGCGCTCGGACCCCCGGTCCAGAACCGTGGCGCGCATGGTGGATCTCATGCGCCAGGCCCATGCCAGGGGGTGCCGGCTGGTGGTCTTTCCGGAACTGGCGCTGACCACGTTCTTTCCCCGCTGGCTGATCGAGGACGAGGAGGAACTGGCGGGCTTCTACGAGACGTCCATGCCGGGACCCGACACCCTGCCGCTCTTCGAAACGGCGCGTGAACTGAAGCTCGGTTTCCACCTGGGGTATGCCGAAATCGCCGAGGATGGACGGTTCAACACGGCGATTCTGGTGAATCCGGATGGTGCGATTGTCGCCAGATACCGCAAGATTCACCTGCCCGGTCATGCGCAGCACGATCCGGCACGACAGTTCCAGCATCTCGAGAAGCGCTACTTCGATGTCGGCAACCTCGGGTTCCCGGTCTGGGACACCATGGGCGGGCGGATCGGCATGCTGATCTGCAACGACCGGCGATGGCCCGAGGCCTTCCGGATCCTGGGCCTTCAGGGAGTCGAGATGGTCCTCATCGGCTACAACACGCCGGCTCTCAATGGCCAGACCTTCGAGCCGCCGCACCTGCGCATCCATCACAATCTCCTGACCATGCAGGCTGGCGCCTACCAGAACGGGACATGGGTGGTGGGCGTGGCCAAGGCCGGTCTCGAAGACGGAGTCCACATGATGGGTTCGAGCGTCATCGTCACCCCCAACGGCGAGATTGCTGCCCAGGCCAGCAGTCTCGATGACGAAGTGATCGTGGCCGACTGTGATCTCGACGCGGGTGCCTACATCAAGGCCAATGTCTTCAACTTTGCCGCTCACCGGCGTACCGAACACTACCGCCTGATTGTCGAGACCACGGGAGTGGTTCCGCCGCGGGGCACATGAGGGCGGCGGTTCTCGTTTTCCCGGCCGCCCTTCTTCTCCTTGCCTGTGGCGGTGCGGCGGCCGGCGAGTCGGCCATGAAGACAGCCGCCGATTCCCTGGCGCGGCTCCATGGCTGGACCGGCTCCTGGCTGGAAGCGGACCGCTTCAGCCTCCTCGCATACGCACCCGCCACGTGGCGCGGTGCCGGCGAACTGACGGTCTACATCGAGGGAGACGGCCGGTCCTGGATCTCGCGCACGGAACTGGCGGCCGATCCCACACCCCGCAATCGGCGGGTTCTCCAGCTGGCGGTGGGGGATCCGGGCGATGCGGCCTACCTGGCGCGGCCCTGCCATTTCCTCGATACGGTCGAACTCGCACAATGTCATCGGCGGTACTGGTCCCTGGCGCGCTACGGGGAGGATGTGGTCGCAGCCATCGATACCGCCCTCGACATCCTCAAGGGACGTGCCGGCGCCAGCAGGCTTCGCCTGGTCGGGTTCTCGGGAGGCGCCCAGCTGGCCATTCTTGCTGCGGCGCGGCGACACGACATCACCGGCATCATCACCATCGGCGGCAATCTCGATCACAGACGATGGACGGCTTCCCAGGGGGTGTCAGCGCTCACCGGCTCTCTCAACGCAGCCGATGTCGCCGATGCGGTCCGGCACATCCCCCAGGTCCACTTCCTCGGGGAACTGGACACGACTGTGGGGCGGGACACCATCGACAGCTATCTCTCGCGGATGCCGGCGGCCTCGCAAGGCCGGGTGATCGAGATCCCCGGCTACGATCACGGGTGTTGCTGGGCCGACAACTGGCCGGGCCTGCTGGCTGTCGCCACGAAGCTTCTGGAGACTTCGGGGAAGTGACGCACAGGCGTCACTGCGTCCGGGATGGCCGTATGAAGACGAAGGTCGACGGCGACGACGAATCGGGATCGAAGCGGTAACCGTCGGCGTCGAAGGACTTCAGATCCTCGATGCTGTCGATGCGGTTGCGGATGACGTGGCGCGCCATCATGCCGCGCGCCACCTTGGCCGTGAATCCCAGGGTGCGCGCCACGCCGTTTCTCATCTCCCTGAACACCGGCGTGATGACGGAAGCCTTCAGCCGGTCGGGAGGAATGGCCTGGAAGTACTCCTTCGAGGCGGCATTGACCACAACCGTCGACTCCAGTTTCTTGAGATCACGATTGAGGGTGCGGGCAATCCTGTCACCCCAGAAGTCGTAGAGACTGTGGCCACGGGACGTGGCGAGCCGTGTTCCCATTTCCAGGCGATAGGGCTGAATGAGGTCAAGCGGCCGGAGCAAGCCGTAGAGGCCCGACAGGATGCGCAAGCGCGACTGCGCGTGATCGAGATCCTCTGGCGACAGGCTGGAGGCATCGAGTCCGCGGTAGGTGTCGCCGGCGAAGGCCAGCACGGCCTGTTTCGCATTCCCCGGCGTGTGCGCGAGACGGAATGCGCGGAAGCGGTCACGGTTGAGGTCGGCGAGTTTCTCCGAAAGTCCCATGAGGCCCGCAAGGTCGCCGGCACTGAGTGTGCGCGTGGTCTTCATCAGTTCGCGTGTCTGGGCCATCAGCTGAGGCCGCGACCACGCGAGTTCGGGATCGGGTTCTTCGAAGTTGAGGGCCTTGGCAGGCGACACGACGACGAGCATCTTCTTCCTCCCTTGAACCGTTCCCTGTCTAGTCCGCCTCGAGGCCGGCGGCAAATCCTGACTCAGCGACCCTTCCACACGGGCGGGCGCTTGGCGACGAAGGCACGCGCCCCTTCCCTGGCATCCTCCGACTCCAGAACCCGGGAAATCATGGTGAAACAGCCTTGCGAGTCGAGTCGCGCCGCTTCCTGTGGCGGCAGGTCCGCGGCCATGTTGACCATCTGTTTTTCCGCGCGCACCGACAGCGGTGCGGCGGCGGCGATGTCCCGGGCGATGTCCCGGGCCGCTTCCATGACCTTGCCTTCTTCTGTCAGCCGGCTCACCAGGCGCAGATCGAAGGCTTCCTCGGCGTCCATCCGCCGGCCGGTGTAGAGCATTTCGAGAGCCACGCTGCGCGGTAGCCTTGAGAGCAGGCGCGGCACGCTCGGTGCGGCGGTGGTCAGCCCGACGTTGACCTCCGAGAGGAAGAAGACGGCATTGCGGGAGGCCACCAGGATGTCGCCGGCAAGGGCAAGTTCGAATCCGCCGGCCACGCAGTAGCCGTTGATGGCCATGATGACGGGTTTCTCGAGATCGAAATTCCGTGACAACCCTCCGAAACCCCAACGTCCGTAGTCTCGGTCGGGTTCGTCTTCGGCGCCCTCGTTGAGGTCCCAGCCGGTGCAGAAGAACCGGTCACCGGCGCCGGTCAGAATGGCGACCCGCAGGTTCTCGTCCTCGTGGAACGTCTCGAAGGCATCGTTCATGTCCCGGCTGGTCGCCGCCCCGATGGCGTTGGCCTTCGGGTGGTCAAGGGTGATTTCCAGGACGTGACCGTCGACTCGCGTGTGAACACTCCCTGTCATGGCGCCCCTCCGTCTTGTCTCTCTTCAGGAATCTAGTCCCTTGGCGGAGTTCATGACAGGCCCTGATTTCCGGACCCGGGCCTCGCGCCACAACACATAAAGGCCGCTCGTCACAAGGACCGCGGCGCCGATGACCACGGTCCAGTCCGGCAGGTCGCCCCAGATGAGATAGCCGAACACGATGGCCCAGATCATCGCCGTGTAGTCGAAGGGCGCCAGAACCTGGGGTGGCGCCAGGGCGCAGGCGCGGACTGCGGTGAGCTGGGCCACCATGACCGTGACTCCGCATGCGAGCATGACGAGAAGGGCCTCGAGGGAGGGCGTGACCCACTCGAAGGGAGCGAACACCGGCATGGTCAGCACATAGATGGCATTCAGCAGGAAGACCGTGGTGGTTGCCTCTTCGGTCCGGCTCACGATCCTCGTCACGATGATGGCAAGGGCATAGGCGAGAGCCGAACAGAGCGCCCACAGGGCCGCGATCTGGAAGATACCGGTGGAGGGATTGACGATGACGAGAACCCCGCAGAGACCGACGCCCACCGCGGCCCAGCGCCGCGGCCCGACCCGCTCCCCGAGCAGGGGCACGCTGAGCGCCGTCATCAGCAGGGGCGAGGCAAAGGAGACCGCCGTGGCGTCGGGAAGCGAGATGTGGCGTACCGCCTCGATGAAACAGCTGAGCGCGACGAAGAAGCACAGGAATCTCGCGACATGCATGCGCCAGCGCCGGGTCCTGAACGGAGTGCCGAGGCCCGGACCACGCCACAGGAGGAGTGAGGTGCCTACCACCACGACCACCGAACGCATGAACAGGATCTGCGAGAAATGATAGTCCTCGGCAAGCCACTTCAGGGCCGCCATCTGCGCCATGAAGAGGATGGTGGCGAACAGCCACAGACTGATCGCGGTGACGGGTGCGTTCCGGTAGCCGCCGCCCGGGTCTGTCGTTGCGCCGCCGGGGGAATCAAGTCGCATGTGCCTGGACGATCCCATGGCCTCGCCGCTGAAGATAGGGAGGTTGGAATGTCGCCGGAACCCCCTCGTTCAGATCAGGCAAATGGCCCGTCCGCGAAGGCCGTGATGGGTGGGAAGGCGTCCGGTTCGGTGAGGACGTCGATGACCGTCGTCACCCGGTCCGCGAGGGCGAAGGCCTCCGCCAGGGCCGGGCGATAGTCCGCGGGATCGGTGACGCGCACACCCCGGCAACCGGTGGCCTCGGCGATGGCGGCGTGATCGACGCTGGTGAAGGAGATGGCGTTGGTGTGGGCATTGTAGCGATGCAGCTCGGCGTGTTTCTGGTAGCCGAGAACCTCGTTGTTGAGCACGGTGACGACGACATGTGCGCCAAGCCGTCGCGCCGTCTCGAGTTCGGCCCAGACGTGGGCGAATCCGCCGTCGCCAACGAGGGCGAACACCGGTGCCGAAGGCCTGGCCAGCCGGGCGCCGATCGCCATGGGCAGACCCCAGCCCAGACCGGCCATGCCCCGTGGCGTGAGGAAGCGCTGGCCAGGCCGCCGGCTGGAAAGGTTGTTGCACAGCCAGATCGAGGCATAGCTGGCATCCGCCACCAGGATGTGCTCTTGCGACACCTGCCGGTCGATCTCGGCCATCAGGCGTTCGGGCCTCACCGGCCGTGCCGCCGAGGTGGCCAGGGGTGCGATGTCCTCGCGATGACGGCGCCGTGCCTCGGCGATCCGGGCTTCAAGGGCCGGCCGGCAGCGGGCCCTGCGGGCAAGGTCGCCGGCGACGAGGTCCGACGTGAGGGCGGCGAGAGTCTCGCGGGCATCACCGGCAAGGCGGACCGCCTCGTAGCTGCGACCGATTTCCTGGGGGTCGATGTCGATGTGAACGAGCGTGGTGTCGGGGGACAGCAGCTGCCAGGAATCCGTGCCGTTCTGGTTGGTGCGGTTGCCGACGGCAATGACGACATCCGCCTCGCTGATCAGCGGGGCGAGCCGGTGGGTCGCCGAACCCTTGCCCATGTAGTACCCGACGACGCCGATTGTCAGAGGGTGGGCGTCATCCACCGCACCCTTACCCATGGTCGTGGTGGCCACCGGAAGGTGAGCCTTTTCCTGGAGCGTGGCGAGGACGTCAGCAGCTCCGGAAAGATGCACCCCGCCTCCGGCCCAGATGACCGGCCTTGCGGCGCCGGCAATAAGCCGGGCCGCCCGGGCAATCGCATCCCGGTTGGCGACCGGCCGGTCGAGGGGCACCCGGCCGAGAGACTGCTGGCGCCCGGAACCCGTTGCCCGGGGCGCTTCCATGATGTTGACCGGTGCCAGAAGAACCGCCGGTCCGGGGCGCCCGCCGGTTGCCTGACGGAAGGCCATGTCGACGTAATCGTCAATGCGCCGGATGTCCTCGATCCTGCGCACCCACTTGGCGCAACCCCTGAACAGTTCGAGGTGGTCGAGTTCCTGGAAGGCGTTGCGGTCCCGCCACAGGGGTGGCGTGTCCTGGACCAGGGCCACCACCGGGGAGGATGCCGTCAACGCCTCGGCCAGCCCGGCGACCAGCAGTGTGGCCGCCGGCCCGTTCTGAGCGGCGACGACACCGACCTTTCGCGATACCCGGGCGTAGGCATCGGCCATGATGGCGCCGGCGTTCTCGGTGCGATAGGTCATTTGCCGGATGCCGAATTCCGGCGTGGCCAGAAAGAAGGCCGAGGGAATCGACTGACCGAAGACGGTATCGACCCCATGGCGGGCGAAGGCCGCAGCAAAGACCCTGGAAGCGGAGAGGTTGCTGTCGGTCATGGCGGCAGGTGGAGCAGACCCTCGACGGTTCTGGTGGCCACGCCACCGACCTCGAGACGAAAGACAGCATCGTCGTCGATGTGGACACGCGAATCAATCCGGCTTGTCCGGCCGATCTCGACACCCTGCTCGGCCATGACATGAAGAGGTCCGTCGGGGCCCGGTGACACGATGCGGTGGCGCACCAGGTAGCTGGCTAGGGCGGCGTTGGTGGTCCCCGCGGCAGCGGACTCGGCCACCCCGACAGCGGGACAGAAGTCGCGAACATGGAGTGTCGCAGCCGGGTCCAGGGTCTCGGTGGTGAAGAGCGCCACGGTCTCGATGGCATGGTCGTGGCACAACTCCACGAGTCCCGGAAAGTCGGGACGGGCGCGCTCGATGGCATGGAGACCGGTGAGCGGCACGACGAGATGCACGAAGTCGCCGCAGACGGTTTCGAGGGGATGATCCCGCGCCATGGCCTCCGGCTCGAGGCCAAGGAGACAGGCGAGCCGGTCCCGGTCGATGTCATCGTGACGGAACGAGGGCGGAGCGACCTCGAGCATGACCAGCGGCCTGTCGTCCGGACCGGCCGAGACGGCGACGCGCGTGCGGGAACGGGGAAGCTGAAGATCCACCTGCGCGGGCATGGTGATGTGGCCCTGTTCGACCATGCGTGTCATGAGGGCGATGGTGCCATGGCCGCACATCGGGAGTTCCATGACAGTCGAGCGGAATCGCGCCTCGACGCGTTCGGTGTCTGCAGTCGCAACAAAGCACACGGCCGGCAATCCGAGTTCGCCGGCGATCTGCGCCATCGTGGCGTCGTCCAGGACTCCGGCACCGGAGACGATGGCCGCCTGACTGCCCCCGAAGGCGGTGTCGCTGAAGGCATCGTAGAGAGCAAGGGGGAGGGACGTCATGGGGGCGAACTGACTCCGATTCCCTCTTGTCTAGCACGGATTCGCCGATATCGTGCGTCTTGATGCGGGACACGATCGAGGGTGGTTGACATGGCACAAGGAAAGCACTCTTCCATCCGCCAGAGAGCCGCGCGTGCCCTTCCCGGTGGCACGTTCGGCAATGTCCCCGGGGATCTCGTCATCACCCGGGGTCGCGGCAGTCGTGTTTGGGATGACGAAGGTCGCGAGTACATCGACTATCTCATCGGATCGGGCCCCATGATTCTCGGTCATGCCCATCCCGAGGTCACGAGCGCCGTCATCAGCCAGCTCGATTCCGGGACCACGTTCTTTGCCAGCAATCCCGAGGGCATCGCTCTCGCCGAGGCCCTCATCGAGGCTGTGCCGGTTGCCGAGAAGGTCCGTTTCACGAGCACCGGGTCGGAGGCCGACGCCTTCGCCATGCGCCTTGCCCGTGCCCATACGGGACGCTCGAAGATCCTCAAGTTCGAGGGCGGGTTCCACGGCTACAGCGACTATGGGCTGATGAGCCTTGCGCCCAAGACCCCCGGCAACTCGCCGCGGCCGATTCCCGATTCCGCAGGCATTCCCGACGAGGTGAGGGACACCATCCTGGTGGCGCCGTTCAACGATTCCGGCGCTGTGGAGAGTCTTCTCGCGGAGCACCGGTCCGAGATTGCCGCAGTGTTCCTGGAACCGATGCAGCGGCTGATCCCGCCGCAGCCGGGATTCCTGGCCGCCTTGCGGGATCTGACGCGGGAACACGATGTGCTCCTTGTGTTCGACGAGGTGGTGACGGGATTCCGGCTGGGCATGGGTGGCGCCCAGGAGTACTACGGCGTCAATCCCGACCTGTGTACGCTTGGCAAGGTGATCGGCGGCGGTTTCCCGCTTGCCGCCATCGCCGGACGCGAGGACATCATGGCGGCCTTTGACAGTGACGGGGCCGGCGCCGGACGGTTTGTGCCGCAGGTCGGCACGCTCTCGGGCAATCCCGTGGCTGCCGTCGCCGGTCTTGCGACACTCGACGTCCTGGCGCGCCCGGGCGCCTTTGATCTCCTCTACGCCACGGGCCGGCGCCTCATGACAGCCCTCGAAGGGATCCTTGCGGCCCACGGGATCGCGGCCCGGGTGGTCGGCGAACCTCCCCTTTTCGATGTTGTCTTCACCCATGGCGCTGTCAGCAATCATCGCGACATGCTGGCCGGGAATGCTTCGATGCTGAAGCGATTCAATGCTCTCCTCGCCGAACAGGGCATCCTCAAGGCGGACACCAAGATCTATGTCTCCACGGCCATCAATGATGAGGACATCACCCGGACGATTGCCGCGATGGACGACGCCGTCGGCCGCCTCGCCCGGGAGTGCGACGCCGGTCTCGTTCCGTGACGGATGTCAGCATCGATTCCTCCGGCGCATTCCTGACTCTGGGATCCAGGCGCTTCCACGCCATCTGGCTGCGTGACAACGCCGCGGATCCGCAAACCCGTGACCCCGGCAACGGTCAGCGGCTGATTGCGCCGGGCGCCATCCCGTCCGATCTCCGCATCGCCGGCGCGACCATCAGGGACGACGCGCTCATGGTCGACTTTGCGCCGGAGATGAGGACACTCGCCTTCAGACTGTCCTGGCTCGCCCGGAACGCCTACGACCGGTGCGGGGCCGGCGGGCGAGGCTGGACGGATCCGGTGGTCACCACGTGGACAGGCGCCAGGCTGGGCGACGTGCCGGCTGCGGACCTCGATGCTCTGGAAAGGCGTGGCGCTGAGCTGCGCGACTGGCTGGGTCAGATCCGGCGCTACGGTGTGGCGCGGGTGATCAACGGACCGGCGGTTCCCGGTGCGCTCTTTCGCATCGTCGATCTCTTCGGTCATGTCAGGGAGACCAACTACGGCCGTCACTTCGATGTCCGCACCCGGGTGAACCCGGTCAACCTGGCCTACACGGGACGCGCCCTTCAGGCCCATACCGACAATCCCTACCGGGATCCGGTGCCGACGGTTCAATTGCTCTACTGTCTCGAGAGTTCTCTCATCGGCGGCGACAGCATGGTCATCGACGGGTTCGCCGCCGTCCGCCGCCTGCGTGACGAAAACCCGGATCACTTCGATGTGCTCAGCGATCACTGTGCCCGCTTTGCCTTCGATGGCGAGGATGGTGTCCGTCTTGCCGCGCGGCGTCCGCTGATCGAACTGGCGCCCGATGGGGAACTCCTGTGTGTGCGTTTCAACAACCGGTCGCTGGCGGCGGTGAGGGATGTGCCCTTCGAACGCATGGCCCTGTGGTATGCCGCCTACCGGCACCTCGGCGACATCGTTGATGACCCGGTGATGGCGGTGTCGTTTCGCCTGGAACCGGGCGAGTGTTTCGTCGTCGACAACACCCGCGTTCTCCACGGCCGCAAGGCGTGGACAGGTGCCGGCAACCGTTGGCTCCAGGGCTGCTATGCGGACATGGACGGACTGCGCTCCACACACGAAGCGATGATGCACGCACCTTCCGGGGCGGGGGTCTGATGACCCGGACCCTTGTCGATTGTCTGGCTGGCATCTTCGAAGACGTGGCCGCCGTCGCATACCTTGGCGAGAACGTGACACTCGCCGAACACATGCTGCAGAGCGCCACCCTTGCCCGCAGGAGCGGCAAGAGTGACGCGGTCATCGTCGGTGCGCTGCTTCACGATATCGGCCATGTCGCCGGCGCCGGCGGAATGTTCTCCATGACCGACACCTGCGACCGCCGCCACGAGGTGGCGGGCGCCGATCTGGTGGAGCGGTTCCTTCCCGCGGTCGTCACCGACTGCATACGCCACCACGTGGCGGCCAAGCGTTACCTTGCGGCCACGAGGTGCGGTTACCTCGAACGGCTGAGCGACGCATCCCGCCATTCGCTTTCCCTCCAGGGCGGACCGATGGGGGCCGATGAGGCCGATCGGTTTGCCCGGCACCCGCATCTCGGCGAGATCATCACCGTGCGCCTCCTCGATGACGCCGGGAAGCGACCCGGCATGAAGACACCCGGATTCCCGCATTTCATCCCGATCATCGAGGGCCTGATGGAAGAACAGCGGCAAAGCCAGAACAAGGAGACGCAAGATGCTGCTTGACGTGCGAACCTACGCCTGTCGTCCCGGCATGCTGAAGAGACAT
The DNA here is from genome assembly GCA_965213815.1 of Alphaproteobacteria bacterium. GTDB lineage: Bacteria > Pseudomonadota > Alphaproteobacteria > SP197 > SP197 > SP197. The sequence continues at coordinate 1,122,754 of OZ243917.1, forward strand.
CTCGAGCTCTATGAAACCTTTGGCAAGGAACCCCAGACGAGGCATCTCGGACAGCCCCTGGCATGGCTGGTGACCGAGACCGGCAATCCCAACGAGTTCATCCACATCTGGGTCTACGAGAATGCCGCCGACCGCGAGACGCGCCGGCAGGCGATGAAGGCGGATCCCGACTGGCAGGAGTACCTGGCCCGGAGCGCTGATCTCGGCGCCCTGGTGAGCCAGAAGAACCGGCTCATGACTCCGGCCGGCTTCTTCCCGGCACCGGTCCGCCGGCCGTGACCATGCCGGTCATTGCCGGCGCCCCGCTGTCCTTTCCCCAGCGCGGAGCCTTCGAGCCCTCGCACACGGCGCTTCTTGTCATCGACATGCAGCGCGATTTCTGCGGAGAGAATGGCTACATGCACCGTCTCGGGGTCGATCTGGCGCGCCTGAGACGGCCGATCGGGCCGATTCGCCGTGTCCTCGACGCCGCGCGCCGGCGCGGGCTGACGATCATCCACACGCGCGAGGGCTATGCACCGGATCTCTCGGACCTGCAGCCCTGGAAGGTTGGCGGCGCCGCCAATGAGGCGATTGGCAGCACCGGCCCCCTGGGACGTGCGCTCGTGCGTGGCGAGGAGGGATGGGGCATCGTTGACGAACTCGCTCCGTCACCGGGAGAGGACGTGTTCGACAAGGCAAGCTACGGGGTCTTCGCGACAACCGAGATCGACGCCGGCTTGCGGGCGCGGAACATCCGGGCGGCAATCCTGGTCGGGCTCACCACCGATTGCTGTGTCACGTCGACGCTGCGCGAGGCCCTCGATCGCGGCATCGAGTGCATGGTTGTCGAGGACTGCACGGCCGCGGCAAGCCAGCGACGACACGACGCCGCCATCGACCTCATCCGCTCGGCGGGTGGTGTCTTCGGAACTCTCGCAAGGAGCGACGATGTCATCGAGGCCCTTGAACACAGATGACGTTGTCGCCGTCATGACTTCACGGTAGCGTTCCCTCCCGGGAGGACTTCATGGTGACGGTGACGCCGCTTGATGCGGCCTTCGGAGCGGAGATTCACGGAGTCCGGCTTGCCGACGATATCGCCCGGCGGGTCATGCGCGCCCTTGTGAACGCCCTTCATGCCCATCGTGTCATCGTCATCAGGAACCAGGAACTCGACAAGGACCGGTTTCTGCGGTTCGGCAGGCTGTGGGGCGATCCCATCCCCCATGTTCTCGATCACATGCGCATGGAGGGCTATCCCGAGCTCATGACCGTGGGCAACACCGAAGAGCGCGACAGAGATGCGAAGATCCGCAATGGCGCCGCCCTGTGGCATACCGATCAGTCCTACGAGGACGTGCCGGCGAGCGCCACCATGCTCTATTCGGTCCTGGCGCCCCGGGAAGGCGGCGCAACACAGTTCTGCGACATGGCGGGCGCCTACGATTCCCTTGACGCCGCCACCAGAGGGAGAATCGAGTCACTCGAGGTGGCGCACAAGTACGGACGTGGCCGCCGTCTTGCGGGGGAAGCCGTGGTCAATCCGATCATCAACGATGACCAGGACCGCCGGGTGCCGCCGGTCCATCACCCCCTGGTGATGCGCCATCCGGTCACCGGCAGGAAGGCTCTCTACGCTGTCGGTCACGGGGCCTATGCCATCAGGGGCATGGCGTCCGAAGAGGCCGGCGCATTGCTCGATTCACTGAAGGCTCATGCCCTGAGAGAGGAGTATGTGTACCGCCACCACTATCGCCCGGGCGATCTTGTGATCTGGGATACCCTGCAGACGATGCATGCCGCGAGCCCCATTGCCTTTGCCTCGTCGCAGGAGAACGCCCGCCTTCTCTGGCGGGTCAGCGTGCGTGGCCTCCCAGAGATCCTGTCGCGGACGGTGTAGCGATGCCGCCGGTCAGGGGAGGATGCCTGTGCGGCGCCGTGCGCTATTCCATCGATGCGCCGCCACTGTGGACGGCCTACTGTCACTGCCGCAGTTGCCGGCGCGCCACCGGCGCGCCCGTTGCGGCCTATGTCGGGGCCTCCTCCTCCTCCGTGACCTTCACCGCCGGCAGCCGGGCGATCCATGAGTCCTCACCCGGTGTCAGGCGCGGATTCTGCGCTTCCTGCGGGACGCCGTTGACCTATGAATCGGACGAGGTCCCCGGTGAAATCCATGTCTTCACGGGAACCTGCGACGATCCCGATTCCCTGGCGCCCGCCCTGCATGTCTGGCACGAGGACGCCGTTGCCTGGTTCGACACCGACGACGCGCTCCGTCGCCATGCACGCGGCAGTGGCCGCCTGGACAAGGAATAGGGGTTCGGGACGTCAGGCAAGAAGGGCGAAGATGCCGCCGATGGCGATGATCACGAAGCCTGTGACCATGAACTTCACCATCGCCTGCCAGAAACCCGGATTCGTGATATCCGCATGCTCTCGCTGGTGTTTCGTGAAGCTCATGTTGAAGACGTTGGCCAGGGACAGCAGCCCGAATCCGACGATCAGGATGCCCAGGGTGATGAAGATGACGGCGGCGAATTCCATGAACGGGATGATACACGAAGCAATGCCTTGTGCCGCCGGCCGTGTCGATGGAACCGCGTCACCGCCGCCACGGACACCTTCATCCTTGAAGCCCATCGTCAGACAAGAGCGTCGGAGATCAACCGGGACCGGGGTCTCGCCAGACTTGGTCTTCGTGCGCAAGTCGTGGTATCCGCAGATCATGTCTTGCATCCTTGGCAATGCGGCCCGACCACGTGTCCGGGTTCCATTCGGCGGGCATCTGCGTTTCGCGGCAATGGCGCTCGCAGCCGGATTGTATGTCGCCTGCGATGCCGCCTTTGCGGAGGATTACTACCTGCGCGGCGGTATCGGCCTCGACTGGCGGGAAAGCACAGCCTTCACCGACACCGATTGCTCCAGCACCACGCCGAAAGCTCTCTACGGTTGCGGAACCGGCGGCGATGGAGCGCGCCTGCGTTCGGTGGGCGACTTCGGGGGAGTGCCCTCGATGGAACTTGGTCTTGGCTACGAGACCGGGGCCTTTCGCTACGAGGTTCTGGTCGAGTACCGCCCCGGCTTTTCCTTCGAGGGTCGTGCGAACTTTCTTTCGCCGGAGCGTCGACAGGAGGTCTCGGCCGACCTCTCGTCCCTCTCCGGGATGCTCGCCGGTTTCGTGGATCTCACCGGACTGGGACTGGCCCGGGCCGGGCCCTTTGCACCGTTCATCGGCGCAGGCATCGGCGCCGTGCAAACCCGGATCGGACAGACGACCATGACCTTTCCGGTGACGACGACCATCGCGCCGGGCGGGAGCCGGACCGGACTGGCGTGGATGGCGACAGCCGGGGTTGCGCTGGCGCTGGACCAGCGCATCAGCCTCGATCTGGCATGGCGTTACACGGACCTCGGTGAGATCCGCACGCCGCGCGGCCCGGGCCGGGTGGTCTGGCGTGACGGGCGCCGGGAGGATCTCCCGCTTGATGTCGCGCCGACAAGGGCGCGGCTCAGAAGTCACGGCATCAGGCTGTCGCTGCGCTATACCTTCTGACGATCCCTGCCATGGCAGGGCGCCTTCACGTTGACGCTGCCGCCCAGGGAAGACGGGAGTCAGGCCGTTCTCGCGTCACCGGGTTCAGGCGCGGAGTCTACGCCTCCTGTGGAACGTTGTTGACCCGTGAATCGGACGACGCCACCCGTGAAATCCATGTCTTGAGACGTAGGCGGCGACCCCGATTCTCTGCCGCCCGCACTGCATGTCCGCCTGGACAACTGTCCGGAAGAACTCCGGACGTCAGGCAAGAACGGCGAAGGCGCCGTCGATGGCGATGATCACGATAGCATGCTGTTGATCGACTTGCGGGGTGCGCAAACGCACCCGCGGTCTGGACCTGTTCATGCGTATTGAAGAGTCGGAGTTGTTCGCGACAACGGCGATCGAGCTCAATACGGCTCCCGACAGGGTGCCGGCCAATCGGCAGCAGCGTCAGGCGCTCTCGACTTGCATCGGAAGAGCCGCTTGTCGTCGATCAGCTCGATGGACGATCGTGACAACCGCTTCATCATCATGGGGCTGCAGCCTTCGAGGACGATCATGCGGCCATCCGTGACCCGGGTGCATCGTGCTCACTCCCCGGCACCAGGTGGGCCGAAACAGATGCCGTCTGTGCCTTGTCAGGAAGCTCGCGACGATGCTTCTGCAACCGGGAGATCGAAAGACCGGAGGACACTCCTGATCTACCGGGGAACCGCAAGGAGCACCATGGTGCCGATGCCCCACAGCGTCATCTGAAAGTGCGTGTTCTGGGCCCACTGGTGGCAATACCAGTAGGCGAAGTGATTGCCCACGATCAGGAATCCGGTCCAGACAGTGGTAAAGCCGAGGGCGCCGGCCAGCGCAGCGGTCCTGGCCTGCACGGGATCTGCAAGTCCGCACATGGCAAGGACCATCCAGATGGCGGCACCCCACAACACAAGACAGACCAGAACCTCGCAGCAGACGACGAAGACAAAGGCCGCCCGCTGCAACGTGCGGCTGGTGACACGACGGCCCTCGATCAGCCCATAGGTCTCAGGATAGGCCTCCTTCAGTCGCGTGAGTTCCAGCACGTCCGTCGTGCCCTCGGCGTTCATCGAGGGATGGGCAATATTGTCCCGGACGCCGAGCAGCAGCCAGGCCCCCAGGTAGGCGGTCAGACAGGTTTGCGCCAAGGCGATCATCGTTTCCATGTTGATTCCCCAACTCACGTTCCCGGTTCGGGGGGTGCGGTCTCATCGACTTCCTTCATCAGTTCGCAAAATCCGGCGACCATGGACGCGACATCCCGTTCGCCCTTGTCGGCGCTGGCGGCCGTAGCGTCGCCCACCGTGCCTCTGGGATTCAGGTCCTGCGACATCCAGGCCACGTTGGCATCCGATCCGTGGTAGCCGATCCGGCGGTGCCGCGCCTTCATGTCCGATTGCGTGCTTGCGAAGTCCTCGGCCCGGGACATGTCGACCAGGTCGGGGCGCAGCGCCAGCATCACCGAGGTTTCACTGTTACCGCCATGGATGTCCGTGAAGACCGGTCCATAACTGTAGATTTCCTGCCATGCGCCGAGGCGCCCCCAGCTCGTGGTGACAACGAGCATGCCGTGCCTGACCCGCAGTTCGCGCGCGACAATCTCCATCGGGTGAACATTGCCTCCGTGGCTGGTGATGATGACGAACTTGCTGATGCCGGCCCGCGCGACAGATTCGCCGATGTCAAGCCAGCCGCGAACGGTCGTCTCCCAGTCCAGAGTCAGGGTCCCGGCGAATCCCAGGTGCTCGTTGGACTTGCAGATCTCCTGCAACGGCAGGAAAGTGACGGGACTTTCCGGAGGCAGGGCGGCAGCGCAGCGTTCGACCATGCCTTCGGCGATCAGGGCATCGACACCGACCGGCAGATGGGGACCGTGCTGTTCGATTGCGGCAAGCGGCAGGACGGCAATCCATCGGGAGGTATCGCCGTCGAATTCGGTGGTTGGCATCTCACGCCAGAAACGTTTACTCGGCATCCTGGTCCTCCTCGGCGGCAATGGCTTCGACTTCGACAAGAAACTCCGGCCGGCTGAAGCCCGAGACGATCATGAGCGTGGAGGCCGGCTTGTCCGGCCTGTCCGCCAGCCAGGCGTCACGTGCGGCCATGTAGCCGGCCATATGGGACCGGTCGGTCACATAGGCGTTGAGTCGCAGGATGTGTTCGCGGGTGACACCGGCCTCGGCCAGGATCGCGTCGATGTTCTCGAAGCAGAGCCTGGCCTGGGCTTCAGCCGTTTCGGGAATGGTTCCGTCCGGTGCGATGCCAAGTTGGCCGGAGGTGACCACCAGACGCCGGGCCCTGGTCTCGACGCCGTGGGCATAGGCGGCAAATGGCGGCTGGATCACCGCGGGGTCAAGGCTTCTCATGGTACCGCCCGGCGCAGGCCGGCGTACTCGTAGCTGCCGGCCGGATCATAGCAATAGTCGGGTTGTTCCCAGCCGATCATCTTGCCGGGGTTCAGGATTCCCTTCGGGTCGGTGCGTCTCTTCAGATCGATCCTGGCCTGGTCCGCATCGCAGTGATTGCCTTCCTCAAAGGTATAGACATGCGGGTTGTAGCAGGTGCAGCCCATGGCCTCGAGATCGCGCGCGACCTCTGTCAGGCGCGCCTCGCTGCTGTAACGCAGGAGCGGCAGCAGACTCGCATGGAGACGGCCGGCGGCGCGTACGTATTCGACGTGGCCGAAGATTTCGTCGGGAAAGCGTTGCGCGATGTGCTCGACAGCGCCGAGCGGATCCTCCTGTGGCGTGCCGACCTGCAGATAGGTCATGGCCGGGTCGATCTTCAGCGCCTGCAGGGTCGTGTGGTTCCAGGTCAGATGATAAAGGTGCGGCAGACCCTTCCTGTCCTCGTCGCTTGCCCTGTCGGAGCGAAAGGCGGTCCGGCCGCCTTCCTTCTGCAGCAGATCGAGCAGCGGCCGCACGGCGTTGGGTGCGGCGAGGATGCACAGCAGGTTGTCGCCTTCCCGCAAGAACCTGCGATGGCGCACGAAGTACCGGTGCGGAGCCGGTGCCTGAATGGCCGCGAGCTGCTTCAGCCACAGACCTTCATGATGGGCGACTGCCCAGCCCGCGCGCACCGTGGTCATCCAGTCATCGAAGGCGACCAGCAGTTCGACCCAGTCCTGCGCCGGCGCCAGGGGCAGTTCGGCTTCGGTGATGATGCCGTTCACGCCGTAGGAATGATGCACGATCGCAATCTCATCACCGGCGAGGTCGATGAGGCGAGGCGTTTCCTCGAGAGTCGCCAGACGCAGGCGCAGGATGTTGCCGGGTTCGCGAAGCATGCCCCAGCGGATCGATCCGACGCCGCCCGATCCGCCGGCAATGAAGCCGCCGATGGTCGCGGTTTCGCGTGTCGAGGGATGCATGCGCAACTCCTGTCGGCTGTGCTGGCGCGTTTGCGCCTCGATCCTGCTCAACACGGCGCCGGGTTCGACGACAAGGACGCCATCGCCGATCGACCGGATTCGGTTCATCGGCTTCAAGTCCAGCACGATGCCGCCAGCAAGCGGCATGGCCTGGGCGTAGTTTCCCGTGCCGCCACCGCGTGGCGTGACCGGTATGTCCAGCGCCCAGCATGCAGCCAGAACCCGCAGCAACTCCTCCTCGCTGCGTGGCGAGGCGACGGCTTCCGCCATGACATCCTTGAGTCGTTCCTTGAGAACCGGCGAATACCAGAATGAATCACGGCTCTTCCCGCGGACCACGTTGTCGCGGGTGGTGATCGGGATGTCGCCGATTCGCTCTGTGAGCGCCGCGATGCGGCTCATATGCGCATTCCTTCCATGTCGTCCAGGAGCCGATAGTCCGGGGGGGAGGTATCGATCGGGCATCCGTTGCGCAGGACGATTCGATCCGACAGCGGGCGGGATACGAACTCGTTCCAGTTGCGCGCCGTGAAAAGGATGAGATCGGCCGGCCCGCCTGGTTCCAGCCTGCCGTGGTCGGGCAGACCCATGAGATCCGCCGCGGTCGTTGTCACGGCCGCCGCCCAGTCGCCGAGCGGATGATCGAGGTGCATCATGCGCACGGCGTCACGAAAGAGTTCCGGAACATCGTGATCGCCGTAGGCATGAAACGCGTCGCGTACGTTGTCCGACGCGATGGCGACCGGAATGCCGTGCTGCCTGATTTCGTGCACCGGAGCGCAGCCGCGATAGCGCGGCGTTTCGCCGGTTCGTCGGTCCATGAGATAGGCATTGCAAAGCGGGAGGGAGACAATGCCGATGCCGGCCCTTGCCACCCGCTCGAGCGTACGTTCAAGCGTCTGGCGCGGTTGCACCGAAAGGGCGCAACAATGCCCCACCAGAACCGGCAGATCGAACCCGTTGCGCAATACCGCGCGAGCGATGGCGTCAAGACACCTGGACGCCGGATCGAGGACCTCGTCGGCGTGAAAGTCAAGCTGCAGGTCGCGTCGCCCGGCGATCTCCATGACATCATCGAGCGCACCATCGAGTTGCGGGTGCGTGGGCACAAAGACGCTCAGGATGCCGGCATGATCGTGACGCGCCCGCTCGGCCACTTCGCGAATCCAGTCAAGGTCCTCGTCCAGGCCCACAAAGGGGCAGACCTGGAGCGTGATCCGGTTGCGCCAGTCATCGGCCAGTTCGCACAGGGCGGCAAAGGCCTGCCCGAATGAGGCACGGCCGGAGTCCACATGACTGCGGATCGCCGTTGTGCCGTGGGCAAGAGCCGCCTTGAGCGCAAAGTCGGCCCTTCGCCGGATATCATCCGCGCCGTGAAAGGCGGCCGCATCCCGACCGGCGCTGGACGAGGCACCGTCAAAGGTGCCGTCCGCATTCGGCGAGCGCTGCCATACCAGCGTCTTGTCCAGGTGGGTGTGGCAATCGACCGGTCCCGGCCAGGCCATGGACCTGGCCATATCGAGGCCGGCCGGCAGGTCGTCGCGGCTTGCCGGCGGGCCGAGCCAGTCGATGCGCCCACCGGCAATCACCAGGTCGGCATCCAGAAGACCATCACCGGCCTGCGTCAGGCGGGCCGTCCGTGCCGTTCCCATCGGCAGACGCAGGTTGCGCAGTGCAAGGGGCTCGCCTGCCCGCGCCGACAGGAATGCCTGCTTCATGGGCGCATCGCAGACAGGCCATCTGCAGCGCCGGCCGAGACGCAACAACTCACCAGTGTCCGTGCCTGATCATAGGCCCAGGGCGTACCGCGGTGCAGGGTGGCGCGCTCATCCCATACCAATACATCCCCCGACCGCCAGCGATGGGCATAGACATGGTCTGGTCCGGTCATGCGCTCGATCAGTTGGTCGATGAACCGCTGGCCCTCGTCGGCACCCATGTCGCGCACCGCAAAGGCATGTGACGCCACATAGACTGCCTCGGCGCCGTTGACGGGGTTGCGCCACACCGCCCGCCATTCGGTTTCCGGCCACATGGTGAAGAGTTCCAGTCTGGCGAGATCCGGGTCGATCCGGGCCCGAGAGTGACTGTAGTGATGACGACATGTCAGTCCTCGCAGCCGCTGTTGCAGGGTTGGCTCGAGCGCCCTGAACCCGGCCCTGGTCGAAACGAATTCGGTCGCACCACCCTCGTCCGGCACGACTCGCGCCTGCAGCACATTGGCCAATGCCGGTCTTGGCAGGAAGGTGCTGTCGGTGTGCCAGAGCATATTGGCTTTCAGGCCCAGCAGGCGCAGGTCGTCTTCATCGAAGACGCCGCCATCCCCGGTCTCGTTGCTGACTCCGTAGGAAATGCGCGGCTTGCCATCCATGCGCGCGTTGGAACGGTCTTCGATCGGCCCCAGCAACTGAGCGAAGGCGAGGTGTTCGTGGTCCTCGAGGTGCTGGTCAGCGAACAGAAGCAGCGAATGCTGTTCAAACAGGGCCCGGATCTCCGGGTACACGTGCTCCGCCGTTACGTCGCGCAGATCGACATCGTGCACCTCCACGCCAAACTCGGGATGCAACGCCGTCGTCTTCAGTCCTGCTGCCGTCTCGCTCATCGCTCGTCAAGGGCGGGGTATCCCGCAACCCTTCCCCGTGTGGCGTTCGGCGGCGCAGGGACTCTGCGCAGGCGCGCCTGCCACGGCTTCCTCGATGAGCGTGCAAATGGGCAAAGGACCCCAAGACGATTCGCCCGTTCTGTGCCGGACGCAGCATCAGGGGGAAAAGATGGAACCAGGGTCACGCGATCCTCCGTGAAGACGGAACTGCGGCCCTGATCTAACCCTGTCGCCAGTGGGTGCCCCGGAAGATGAAGGGAGAACCGATCACTGTCAAGGAGGCCTGCCAGGCGTTGAGGACGAGGCGTATCGCCGCCATGATCGAGGACCGGTTTCGGGTGTGCCGGGTGCAAGACCGTTGGCGACAGCATGAGTCCTCACCCCGGCATGCTCATTGTGTGGCGCGGAAGACTTCCCTGCGGTGCCAGTCGATGAAGCCCAGGCCGGCTCTGGCGGTGCTGACTGACGGTTCTGCGAGGGGCTGGCCATCGTGGCGCCGCAGCGTCTCGTTGACCATGGCCCCGCTGACGCGCCCGGAGACCTCGATAGTTCGGTCCGGTGTCAGCGTGAAGGCGCCGCGATCAAAGAGCGCGTGATGAAGCGAACACAAGGCGAGACCGTTGGTCCTGGTGTCGGGGCCTCGTTCGCAGTGCCAGCGGATATGCGCCGCCTCGAGGGCAACAGCGTGGTCGCCGACGCGGACCGCGAATGTGCACACGGCACATCGGTGATCATAGAGGGAGAGCACGCTGGTTCTGAATTGCGGATTTCTCACAAGGGACCTGGCCCAGCGGAACTGTGGCGCGCCGGTGGCATCTTTCGTTGGCGCAAGGCCGGCTGCCATCAGCACGTCGCCCTGAAGGGATGCGGGATAGTGATTCTCGACGAGAGATCGCGCGATGGCCTTCGCCAGCTCCGGATCCCTGGCAAGGGCATCGAAGACGTCGGTGGGAAAGCCGCCTGTGACCTTGTTCTCGATGAGCGATTCTCTGTGGGGATCCCCGCTCGTCGTCAAGGTGACGAGGTGGGCTTGCGGAACCTCCCAGAGACCGTCGCGCCGGAGACGCCAGAATGGGGGCTCCGACTGGACCTTGCCGCCGGGGCGTCCGAAGTCCGTCAGCAACCGCCTGAGCGCTTGGTCGACCTCGGGGAAAGGAGCGAGGCGCTCTGCCCCCGAAAGACACCTGCCGATGGCCCACAGACACGAACAACGCCTTGTGGGGCGCCCGGTGTCCGCCGCTCCGCCCGAATTTGATGCTGGCGAAGCGTGACGCCAGGGCTTCTCGGGAGGAATCCATCTATGTCAGGGCATCGATGAGGGCATCGAGGGTGCGGTTGGGCTGTTCGGCCATCATCATGTGGCCGCAGCCATCGAGGACGATCATGCGGCTCTGCGGGAGGGCGTCGACCAGGGCGCGGGCGTTGCGGGGCGGTGTCATCATGTCCTTGTCGCCGAGGATGAGTGTCGTCGGACAGCTGACCCGGGCCGCGGCCTCGAGGCCGCTTGTGTAGTCGTTGCAGGCCTTCATGTCATTGTAGAGGACGCCGTCGCCGCCCCCCTCGAGAAGACGCATGCCGCCTCCGGTGATCCACTGCCCCGGAACGTCGGCGCCTCCCAGCTGGGCGCCACGACTGTGTCCCCAGACCGTCACCATGTCGTAGGCCGCATGACTGTTCATTCTGGCGTTCTCCAGCAGGGCATCGGCAACGGGCATCGGCACGCTGGCGCCGAGCAGCACGATGTGCGTGCATCGCGAAGGGTGGCGAGCGGCGGCCTCGAGAACGGGGAGAGAGCCCATGGAATGACCGGCCAGGGAGGCCTTGGCCACACCGGTGGCATCGAGGACCCCCATGAGCCAGTCGGCGATGGCGCCGATCGATGGCAGGGGTGGTCCCTGTGAACGGCCGTGCCCGGGCAGGTCAACGGCGAGGACGGCGTGACCATGGTGGGCAAACCAGCGGGCCTGGGCCGACCACACCGTGCGATTCATGGAGGCACCGTGGACGAAGAGAACGGCCGGCAGCGCCGCATCGAAAGGCCTGCCACCGGTGGCTGCGAAGACGGCACGCCCGTCGACGGTGAGTTCCAGCGACATCGCTTCAGGCCCTGGAAGCGGCGGCGAGACCGCGCTTGAGATCTCCGATGAGATCGTCCGGATCCTCGAGCCCGATGGAAAGACGCACGAGACCTTCCGAGATGCCCGCGGCCTCAAGGGCGGCTCCATCCATCTGCTGATGGGTCGTCGAAGCGGGATGGATGACCAGCGACTTGGCGTCTCCGACGTTGGCGAGATGTGAAAAGAGCTGCAATGCCTCGATGAACTTCACGCCGGCCTGCCGGCCTCCCTTCAGTTCGAAACTGAAGATCGCGCCGGGTCCCTTCGGCAACAGGCGCTTCGCGAGCTCGTGGTCGGGATGGGACGGGAGTTCGGGCCACAGGACGCTGGCGACAGCATCGTGACCGGCAAGGAAGGCGACGATGGTGCGGGCGTTTTCGACATGGCGCGTCATGCGCAGCGGCAGGGTTTCCACGCCCTGGAGCAGGTAGAAGGCGTTGGCCGGGCTCATGCAGGCGCCAAAGTCGCGCAGACCCTCGGCACGGGCCCGCATGATGAGGGCGCCCGGTCCGAACTCCTCGGCGAAGTCGAGGCCATGATATCCGGCATAGGGTTCGGTGAGGGTGGGGAAGAGCCCGCTTGCCTCCCAGTCGAAGGCGCCCCGGTCGACAAGCACGCCGCCGATGGCAATGCCGTGTCCGCCGAGGAACTTGGTGGCCGAGTGCATGATGAGGTCGGCGCCATGGTCGAAGGGGCGCGACAGGTAGGGTGAGGCGAAGGTGTTGTCGATCATGAGGGGCAGGCCGGCCTCGTGGGCGACTGCGGCGACAGCGGGGATGTCGAGGACCTCGAGGCCGGGATTGCCGAGCGTCTCACCGAAGAGAAGCCGCGTGCGGGGTCCGATGGCCTGGCGGAAGGCATCCGGATCCCGGGGGTTGACGAAGGTGGTCGTGATACCGAAGCGCGGCAGCGTGTAGTTGAACATGTTGTGGCTGCCGCCGTAGATCGAGCCGGAAGCGACGATGTGATCCCCGTTGCCCATGAGTGTGGCCACGGCAAGGTGGAGCGCAGCCTGGCCACTGGCGGTGGCGACCGCGCCGACACCTCCCTCGAGACCGGCGACCCGCTCCTCGAGGACGGAGACAGTCGGATTGGAGATGCGCGAATAGATGTGACCGGCGCGTTCGAGGTTGAACAGCGATGCGGCATGGTCGGTCGACGGGAAGACAAAGGAGGTTGACTGGTAGATGGGAACGGCACGCGCTCCGGTCACCGGATCGGGTTTCTGTCCTCCGTGAAGGGCAAGGGTATCGAAACGCGGGTGTCCGGGTCCGGCCATGGGCGCTGCTCATCCTTGGAAAACCGGCGCACACTAGACCGCCGGTTGTTGAGCGTCCACCGATGGTGGATTGATCCTGATCCGGCTTGCGGTAATGTCGGCGTCGCCGACCGGAGAATTACTGACCATGACACGACTCCCGCAATCCATGAATGAGGCACTGCCAACCGACGACCGGATCCGGGAGACCGGCGAGTGGCTGGCGGGCCATGGCGTCAAGTACATCCTGTGCTGCTGGATCGATCTTCTGGGGCAGCCCAAGACCAAGCCGGTCCCTCTCAGCGACTGGGAACGGCTGGCCAGGGGCATGGGCCCGCAGTTCGCCGTGCACTCGGTGTCTTTTGTCCCCGAACTGGGTGCAGCGGACCCGGACCAGATCATGGTTCCCGATCTCGATTCCCTGACACTGTGTCCCTGGGACCGCACCATGGCCTGGGTCTTCGCCGATCTCTGGTGGTCCGACAAGCCATACAATCTGTGCCCCAGGGGAGCGATGAAGCGGATCCTCGCCGACTGCGCGGACAAGGGCTACCTGGTCTATGCCGGAGTCGAACCCGAGTTCATCGCCATGCGCTGGAAGGATGGCAGGCCCGTCAAGGCATTCGACGACGACCCGGAGGCGGGCGAAGGTCTGCGCCCGCGCCGCCAGGCCTTTGGCTATGACGTCGAATACTCCATCAATTCGATGGGATTTCTGGGTGAACTCATCGACATACTCGATGGCGAACTCGACTGGGACCTGCACGACGTGGTCTGTGAGGGAGCCTACAGCCAGTTCGAGCTTGACTTTGGCTACACCGATGCGCTGGCCATGGCGGACCGCCTTGTCTTCCTGCGAATCCTGCTCAAGGAAATCGCCAAGAAGCACGGCATGTTCATCAGCTTCATGCCCAAGCCGACGACAGGGGATTGGCGTTCGGGCGCACACATGAACACCTCCATGCGCCGCACCACCTCACCGGACACCAACTTCTTTGAATCATCGGACGGCTGGGCGCCGGAGGTCAGCCATGCCGTGGGCGGCCTGCTGCAGCATGGCGGAGCACTCACGGCCATCTCCTGTCCGACCGTCAACTCCTTCAACGGCCTGGTTCCCCGGGTCGGCGGCTTCGAGGGCGGCACGGTCACCTGGGCGCCGACTCACATGACGTATGGTTACAACAACCGCTCGGCGATGTTGCGCTTGCCGCAGAACCGCTACTGCATTGAGAACCGCGCGGCCGACATGTGCATGAACCCCTATCTGGCCCTGGGCGTGACCGCGGCCTGCATGACCGAAGGAATCGTGTCCAGGATCGATCCCGGGCAACCACTGAACCAGGACCTCTACAGCCTTGGCGAGGAGGAGATCGCCCGTACCGGCGCCCAGCGCCTGCCGCGCAATCTCCTGGAGGCCGCTGAACTCCTGCGCGACGACGCTTTCGTCAAGCAGGTGATCGGCGAGCAGATGCACGCCTCGTACCTCGCCTACAAGTTCGACGAATGGGAGCGTTATCACCAGGAAGTGACGGATTGGGAGGTTCGCGAGTACCTGAGACTCTTCTGATGACCGGTTCCTTCGAGACGTGGTCCCTGGGTGATGTTGCGTTGCAGTCCGGGGAGGTTCTCAGGGGCGCCCACCTTGCCTATCGCACCTGGGGCGCCCTGAACCGGGCCGGAGACAACGCGGTTCTCATTCCCACCTACTACACAGGCACCCACCGCAACAACGAGGCCTATTTCGGACCGGGGCGGGCTCTCGATCCGGCACGGCATTTCATTGTCTCGATCGACCTCTTCGGCAATGGGCTGTCCTCTTCACCGGACAATCATCCCGCTCCCCAGGATGGTCCGCGATTCCCGCGGACCACGTTCTTCGACAACGTCGCCTGCCAGCACCGCCTGTTGACGGAAGCGCTGGGGGTTTCCCGTCTGCGCCTCGTCACCGGCTGGTCCATGGGCGGCTGCCAGTCCTTCCAGTGGGGCGCCCAGTATCCCGACATGGTGGATGCCATCCTGCCGTTTTGCGGTTCGGCACGGACATCGCCCCACAACGTTGTCTTCCTCGAAGGAGTCAAGGCCGCGCTCACCGCCGATGCCGCGTGGTCGGGCGGCGACTACGCGGAACAGCCGGTCACCGGTCTCAAGGCCTTTGGCCGGGTCTACGCCGGCTGGGCCTTCTCTCAGACCTGGTACCGGGAGGCCGGTTATCGCGACCTTGGTTTCGACAGCATCGAGGACCTCCTTGCCGACTGGGAAGCCGACCATGTGGACAACTGGGACGCCAACAACCTGCTCCACAAGCTCTGGACCTGGCAGAAGGGGGATATCAGCGCCAATCACCTCCATGGCGGCGACTTTGCTCGGGCCCTGGGGGCGATCACGCCGCGCGCCATTGTCATGCCCTCGTCGAGCGATCTCTACTTCCCGCCAGAGGACAGTGAGATTGAGGTCAGGGGCATGCCGGACGCCGAACTCAGGGTCTTTCCCACGACCTGGGGACACTGTGTGGCAAGCGGCCATGCGGTGCCGGCATTCCACGAGTTCCTCGACGAGGCCATCCGCGATCTCATCGATCGCTGACGGCCGTGATTCTCGATGGGACGAGCTCAAACCGTCAGGCCTGATCATCAAGTCGCACGCGTGAGATTGAGGCCTGACGTTGTGACGATTCGGGCAGTTCGGAGAAAGAGGACATGACCGTGGCGCGACGTGTGAAGATTGGCGAAGCAAAGGCGCATTTGTCTGCATTGCTGATGGAGGTGGAAGCCGGGGAAGACCTGGTGATCTGCCCCGGCGCGCCGCCGGTTGCCCATGTGACGCGGATGGCCGAAGCAGATGAGCATGCCGCGCTCAGCGCGACTCTTCGCCGGGAACGGGCGCAACAGAAGCCGGTGACGACGCTTGAGATTCTGTCGTGGCGTCACGAGGGGCACACGCACTGATGGTGTTTGTCTCCGACGACTCGGTGGTGCCCGCCCGGGTTCTGCCGGACGAACAGGCAACGCTCGCCGATCACGCGATGGAACGGCTGGAGGAAGAGACTGCGAAGGTTCCAGACGTGTTTTGGCCGCAACCGTAGTACCCAGCGCGTGGATCGCATGTTGTCCTTCGTTGAAGATGGTCATCACGATCTCTGGGAACCTGTCGTCCGGCTTGCCGGGGCGCACAGCGCGCAAATCTGCCGTGCGTCGCCTGTTCAGTTTGGCGTATCGCATGCAGAACCGGGCGGGAAAGTAATTTGCACGGTTTGCCGTTGAGAGGGCGATTGCCTCTCTCGTGGTATGGTGGTACGAATATCCGACTTTCCAACATTTTGCACGAAGGAACCGCCATGCCGCTCGTCACCGTGAAGCCGAAGTTCCAGGTCACCATTCCGGCCGGGTTGCGCAAGGGCATCGATCTTCGCGAGGGCGACCTCATGGAGGCGACCGTGGTCGGCGACGGCATCCTGTTCACGCCCAAGGCGGTGGTGGACCGGGGTGCGGCGGCCGACCGGATTGCCGCGGCGCTTAAGGCGGCCCCGGCCGGGGATCGCGGGTGCTCCGAGGACGAAATCATGAAGGACACGATCAGGGAGATTTCCGCTTTGCGTCGTGAGCGCAGCGCCCGCGACAAATGAAGGTCGTGGTGGCGGCAGCGCGGACCAACGGAGCCTGCCGCCAAGTCATCGACCGTGTCGTGCGCCAGCACGATATCGTCCTGTCCGAGGCCATCCTCTCGGAGTATGAAGCCGTCGCCGGACGACGCAGCCAGGCTCTGCACCGCGACAGCCTGTGCCTCGTGATCGGGGAGATCGCGCGTCTGGCGGTCATGGTCGAGCCGGCGGATGTCCGGTTCGGTCTGCGCGACCCTGACGACGAGGTTCACCTTGCGACCGCCGCGGCCGGTGGTGCGGTGCTGGTCACCGGCAACGTGCGGGACTTCACGGAGCCGCGATACGGGCCGGTCGAAATCTGGTCGCCGCGTGCGTTTCTGGACCGGATGGCGTGAGCTGTCGCTCGACCGTCCCCCGATCCGCCGAAAGCGGCGGATCGGGTCTATCCGGCGGGCCGGGCGGGAAAGCAATTGCGCGCTCACGTCTGCGCGACACGACGCGCGGCAGTCCCGTCACCTGCAGCGATGGCACTTCGCGCGCGACTGTCCGCCTCGGTGCGGACCGGACCGCGCGGTAACACGTCAACCGGCCCGACTGCAATTGCGGAACATGTGAATCGACCGGCGGCCGTCCGGTGCATCGCTGCTCGCCGACACTGTGCAGCAGCGGGCCGGGGAACCGTCCGCCACCTTGACGATACCCCTCGCCACTGCGCTGTGGTAACGGCGCCCGCCGCGCGGTGCTGCCGATGCGCCATGTGTGAAAGCTGGCTGATCCGCTTGCGCACCGTGTTCTGTTCTGTCACCTCAGCCCTCGGGACGGCAGCGCGGAGCGTGCCGACGGTCGCCTCGCTCAAACGCCGCGACGGCCCCAAACCCTTGCGACACCAGTGTTTCAGGCCGATGATGGTGTGCAGTGCGAAATCCCGCTTCGGACTCCATTCGGAGCGGGTTCGGTTTCCACCCCACGACAGCATCACTCATTGGCCTTCCTGCAAGGAGCGAAACGGTCGATGTTCCGACTCGGTGTGGCTTGTCACGGATCCCGGAGCTTGCCGAGCCTGTTCACACTTCGACAGACAGCAGACAGCATCCGTGAACCTCCTTCACTGGCGCTCGGGACGCGTCCGTGACTCGACCCTTGCGGTGTCGTACTACCAGGTGCGGCCGCGGGCCTCGATGGGCCAGATGTCGACGAGGCGGTCGTCGCGGACACAGTGGTAGACATCGTGGAGGTTGACCGTGGGGTCGCAGTGAGGGGTGATGCAGGTCACGACGTCGCCGACGGCGGGCCCGTTGGCGCCCGGCGTGACGACGATCCTGCCGTGCTCGTCACCCATGAATTCGTAAAGGGATCCTTCCGGAGCGCCGTCCCGGACCTCGGGTACCGGTCCGTCTGTGGCAAAGGCCTTGATGCCCGCATCGATGGTGGCCGCGCCGGCCACGTTGGCCGAGATCACCGTCGACTGCACGAAGAGGGCGGCGCGGAAGGGGCCGGGGGTGCCGTCCCGGCGCATCACGCCATTGTACTGCACATCCATGAAGATCGCCGAGCCCACCTGGATGTCGGTGAAGACACCGCAGACGGAATCGTGGTCGTAGGTCCCTGTGCCGCCACCGGTGACGATCCCGGGAGAACCGGCGACCGCGGTGATGGCGCGCCGCGCCTCGTCGACATGGGCGGCGACTCCGGCGGCTTCCCTCTCGCGTGCCTCACAATCGGCAATGTGCTGGATGTCGCCGGCATAACACTGCAGTCCGGCAAGGATGAGCGAGGGTCGCCGGACGATCTCCCGCGCCAGGGCGACGGCATCCGCAATTGAGGAAACTCCGGTGCGGTTGGTTCCGATGCCAAGGTCGATGAGAACCTTCATGGACTTCTGGCGACCGGCGGCAAGGGATGCGAGGCGGTCGACGACCGTGGCGTTGTCGACCACGAGGATCAGCTCCTCAGCCGTATCATTGAGCGCCAGCACCCGATCGAGCTTGTCGGTGGTGACGACGGGCGAGGTGATGAGGATGCGGCCGATACCCTCGCCGATGAGGACGTCGGCCTCGCCGAGCTTGGCGACACAGATTCCCGTCGCTCCGGCATTGAGCAGGCGTCGTGCGATCTCGGCACACTTGTGGGTCTTGGCGTGGGGCCGCCAGCCAGCCGGCGTGCGGCTGAAGTGGTCTGCCAGGGCGGCGATGTTGTGTTCCAGGGCTTCGAGATCCAGCACCAGGGCCGGTGTTGCCAGGTCCTGTCGGTTCTCTCCCTTCAGGTGGTGGTTGATGGAAGGGCCGGTCATGGCAGTCTCCAGACTCGCATGGTGGATGGTGGCCGTGAACTCTGTCCACGGCAAGCTGCAACCGGGCATTGCATGATCCGGCGAGGGGGCGATACTTGAGTTCGCCATTGACGGAGCTGCGCCCTTGAATCGCGTTCTGCGTCAGGACCAGTTCCCCATTGAGGGGGGCGGCGCCGCATGACCCGCAGACGGGGTCGGGATCGCCGCAGGGAGGAGCGCCGCGAGGCGCCGGCTGCCGCGGTGTCGCCCGGTTGCCCGGGGGGTTGCTACAGACCGCTCACCGACAGTGATGTGACGGCAATCCATCGCTGCGTGATACGCCTGATGGAGGACGTCGGATTCGCGGGCGCCATCCCTCCGATGGTCGAGCGCGTCACCGCACGGGGTGGCAGGGTCTGTGGCAATGGACGGCTACGCTTTCCGGCAACACTCGTCGAGGAGGTGCTGCGCTGCAGCCGGCGCTCCTTCGTCGCCTGGGGGCAGACCCGCGAACATGATCTCGACATCGCCGACGGCCGGGTCCACTTCGGATCCGGTGGTGCGTCGCCCAACATCGTCGATCTGGAGACGGGTCGCTACCGGAGCGCCACGGTGCGGGATCTCCACGACATCGCCCGTATCGTCGATACCCTCGACAACATCCACTTCTACGACCGCTCCCTTGTTGCCTGCGACATCACCGATCCCCTCGCATTCGACATCAACACGGCTTACGCCATCCTCGCCGGCACCGCCAAGCATGTCGGGACCAGCATCACCGAAGCCCGCAATGTCGAGGCGGTCGTCGCCCTGTTCGATGCCATTGCCGGTGGTGAGGGACGCTATCGTCAGCGGCCATTCGCCATGCTGCTGTCGTGTCACGTGGTTCCGCCCCTGCGCTTTGCCGAGGAAGCCTTGTGGGTTCTCGAACGGGCCATTCCCCTCGGCATGCCGGTGATGCTGGTCTCCGCCGGCCAGGCCGGCGCCACGGCGCCGGCGACCCTGGCGGGCGCCGTGGCCCAGGCGGTGGCCGAAGCCCTCGCCGGACTGGTCTATTGCCACCTCATCGATCCCGACTGCGTCGCCATCATCGGGCCGAAGCCCCTGGTCTCGGACTTGCGCACCGGAGCCATGTGCGGTGGCAGCGGGGAACAGGCGGTCGCTGCTGCCGCGGCAACCCAGATGGCGCGCCACTATGGCCTGCCATGCAGCGTCATGGCCGGCATCACGGATGCCAAGGTTCCCGATGCCCAGTCCGGCTACGAGAAGGCCTGTGCCGTCACCCTCGCCGCCCAGGCGGGATGCTCGATGATCACCCAGAGTTGCGGCATGCACGCGAGTCTGCTCGGCGCCGCCCCCGAAAGCTACATCATCGACAACGACATGCTTGGCGCCATCATGCGAACGGTCCGCGGCGTCGAGGTCAATGCCGAGACGCTGTCGGTCGATACCGTGACCGAGGTGGTGAACGGAGAGGGTCACTATCTGGGTCACCCACAGACTCTCGGCGCCATGACCCGGGACTACCTCTATCCCCGCCTGGCGGACCGGCAGTCTCCCGGAGCATGGGAGGAAGCCGGTGCCCTCGACATCCGCGAGAAGGCGCGCAGGGAAGCCCGGCGCATCCTGAAGGATCACCGGAGCAGCCACCATTCGCGAGCGCTCGACCGGCGTCTGCGTGAGCGCTTTCCGATTCACCTGCTGCCGGAGGCCGTTCGTCCTCAATGAGCCTGCCTCACCTCTTTTCGCCGGTGACGATCGCAAGGACGGAGATCCGCAACCGGATCGTCTTCACCGGTCATCACACCCATCTTGCCGACGGTGAGGTGAGCGACGATCTGGTGGCCTACCACGAGGCGCGGGCGTCGGGCGCCGCCGGCCTCATCGTTGCCGAGATCGCCACCATTCACTCGACCGGCGTCTTTGCCGCCAACTGTCTCGACGCCCGCTCGGCGGACTGTGTTCCGGGATACCGGCGTCTCGCCGGCGCCGTGCAACGCCGCGGTGCGCGGATCTTCGGCCAGCTGTTCCATCCGGGCCGGGAAATCCAGGTTCGCACCGACGGCCTCATGGCCGCCGCCGTCGCTCCTTCCCCGGTTCCCAACGAACGCTTTCACATCATGCCCCGGGCCATGTCCGGTGACCTGATCGAGGAGGTGATCGCGGGATTCGCCCGGGGTGCGGGATATCTTGCCGAGGCCGGCCTCGACGGTGTGGAACTGGTCGCCAGCCAGGGTTACCTGCCGGCGCAGTTCCTCAATCCCCGTCTCAATCTGCGTGATGATGCATGGGGAGGGTCCTTCGACAGACGCCTTCGGTTTGTCGAGGAAACGCTGACAGCCATGCGGGCCGCCATCGGTGATGCGACACTCGGCATGCGGATTTCCGGCGACGAACTCGACCCGGCCCAGGGCCTCACCGCTGATGATGTCGAAGCCATCGCACGGGCCCTGGCGCACCGCCTCGACTACATCAGCGTCGTTGCCGGAATGTCGTCGAGTCTCGGCGCCTCGGTCCACATCGCTGCGCCCATGGGCATTCCGGCAGGCTACATTGCTCCCCTTGCCAGACGGGTGAAGGACGCCTGCGGATTGCCGGTGATCGCCACCGGACGCATCAACCAGCCACAGATCGCCGAAGACATCCTGGCGTCAGGCGATGCGGATCTGTGCGGCATGACCCGGGCGATGATCTCGGATCCCGCCATGGCGCTGAAGGCGCTCGACGGGCGTCTCGACGATATCCGTGCCTGCATTGCCTGCAACCAGGCCTGTATCGGGCATTCGCACAAGGGCGTGGCCATCTCCTGCATCCAGAATCCCGTCTCCGGGCGCGAACGCCGCTATGGCACGTGGTCCCCATCGGCCGTCGTTCGGTCCGTCATGGTGGCCGGTGGCGGTCCGGCCGGGCTCAAGGCGGCGGCGGTTGCCGCGGCGCGAGGACACCGGGTCACGCTGCACGAGGCAGGAGAAAGGCCGGGAGGGCAGGCGTGTCACGCCTCCATGCTCCCGGGACGCGAGGAGTTCGGCGGTCTGGTGCAGAATCTTGAGCATGAAGTCCGCAGCGCCGGCGCGGAGATCCGCATCAGATCGACGGTCACTCCCCGCCTTGTCGAGGAGTGCGAACCCGATGCCGTCATTGTGGCCACCGGCGCCCGGCCGTGGACGCCATCGATCGAAGGCGAGGCCCATGTCGTGGAAGCCATTGCACTCCTCGACGGCGCCAACGTCGGGCACTCCGTCGTGATTGCCGACGGGCGCGCCGACTGGACCGGCATGGGCTTGGCGGAGAGGCTGGCCGAGGCGGGCCACAGGGTGCGTCTTGTGGTCAATGGCGCCCTGGCAGGAGAGCTGCTGCAGCTCTATGTGCGAAATCACCATGTCGGGCGGTTGCGCCGGCTGGGCGTCGACATCATCACCCATGCGCGACTCTTCGGCGCCGACGATGACGTGGCCTACTTCCAGGACACGCTGACCGGCGAGGCGATCGTTCTCGATGAGATGGATTCCCTGGTGGTGTCGCATGGTCACGTGTCGCATGACGATCTCGGCCTGGCTCTCGAGGCTGCCGGTCTGGCCTTCGTGCGGATCGGCGACTGCCTCGCGCCGAGAAGCGCCGAAGAGGCGATTCTCGAGGGTCTCGAAGCCGCCTGGGGCCTGTGATGTCGATGGGCGCCGGCGAAGCCGTGGCACGGGTTCTCGAAAGGGCCGGCGTCGGCACGGTCTTCGGGGTCATCGGCGGTTCGATGCTCGAACTCCTCGATGCGCTCCACGATTCTCCCATCTCCTACATCGGCGCCCGCGACGAGCGTGCGGCCGGTCACATGGCAGATGCCGCGGCACGCATGACCGGTGGTCCCGGTGTGGTGCTCGGCGCCCAGGCCGGCCCCGGTGTTGCCAACCTGGCGACAGCCCTTGCGGAGGCGCACCTCGCCTATTCTCCCGTGGTGGCCATTGCCGGCGCCATCTCGCGCAGCCAGTCCGAGCGCGACACCTTCCAGGAAATCGACCAGGAGGCGCTCCTGGCGCCGGTCACCAAGCGCTCGATCCGGGTGCCGCAGGCCGACCGACTTCCGGAACTCCTCAACGAGGCACTGCGTGTGGCGATGACCGGAAGACGCGGTCCCGTCGTCCTCCACGTGCCGCGGGATCTCTTCGCGTCATCGGTTTCCGGTGATCTGCCGCGGCCGCCCGGTCCCGTCACGGCAGGGGCGCCGGCGGACTGGCACATCGAACGGGTGAAGGAGTTGCTAGCCCGCTCCGAACGGCCGGTGATCGTGGCCGGCGGCGGTTTGAAGTGGGCGCGGGGATCGGCCGAACTCGATCGCCTCGCCCGAACCCTCGACATCCCCGTCGTCGCCGCGACCGGCCACCATGACGTGCTGGCAACGGACCACCCTTTGCTGGCCGGTCAGGCGGGCCCGCGCGGCAACCGCCTTGCTTCCGGGCTCACCCGCGAAGCCGATGTCATCCTGGCGCTGGGAACCCGCCTCGGGTTCAATTCGACCTTCCACAGCGCCGAATACGTCAACCCGCAGGCGGCCATCGTTCAGGTGGACATCGATGCCATGGCGCCGGGGCGTCACTTTCCTGTGACCCTGGGCGTGATCGCCGATGCAAGGGAGGCGGCCCGCGCCTTTCTGGCGGCCCGTCCGGAGGCAGCGCGCTGGCAGGCCTGGACGGGAGCCTTTCATGACGAACGGCGACTCATCGAGGCCGAGCGCGAAAGCGAGGCGCAGCAGACGGGCATGCCGCTTTCACCGACAAGGGTGCTGGGAGAGATTCGCGATACGATGCCCCGGGATGCGATCGTCACACTCGATACGGGCGCGGTCTGCCTGCAGGCGGCGGATCGCCTGAGGTTCGGCCGGTGTCCGGGTCTCGTGACGCCGCTTGATTTCGGCCTCGTCGGTTTCGGCTATGCCGCAGCCCTCGGAGCGCAGGCAGCAGCCCCCGGGTCCCCGGTGATCGCCATCATGGGCGATGGCGGATTCGGCATCACCATGATCGAGCTGACGACAGCCGTACAGCACGGACTTCCGGTGATCGCCATTGTTCTCGACAATCGCGCCTGGGGCGCCGAGAAGGCCTACCAGCGGGATTTCTTTGACGGCCGCTATGTCGGCGCCGACCTCCTCAATCCTCCCTTCGCCGATTACGCCCGGCTCCTCGGCGCCGGGGGCTGGCGCGCCAGGCGGCCAGGCGAGACCGCACGGGCCCTCTCATCGGCTCTCGAATCGGGCAAGCCGGCCGTTATCCATGTCGACGTCGATCCCGACGCCATACAGAGCCTGAGGAAGGATCTTTTCGCAAAGCCCTGAGGCCAGGCTCTTGAAGCCACTGCGCACAATGTCGAGATCATTCATGGACGGTTGAGGGGATGTCTGGCGAGGTTGCATCTCGAGAGGCTCGACGTAGCATAAGGTTGCTCCGGACGCGGGCCGCAACTCGGCCGGGGAACCCTGGATCAGGTGATCTGCAGGCAGGAGGCACCAGCATGGATGTTCGTATCGAGACCATTGAGGAGATCAGCGTCGCCCGTATCCGGCATGTCGGCCCCTACAAGGAAGTAGGCGCGTGCTTCGGGCGCCTGTTTGCGTGGGCGGCCAGCGTCGGCGCGGCGCCGGGCCGGGGTCTCACGCTCTCGTACGACGATCCCGGCGAGGTTGCGCCGGAGAGTCTGCGTAGCGACGCCTGTCTCGAGCTTGCAACCGATGCAGCGCCGCCGCCAGGCATCACCCTCGACAGGTTGTCTGGGGGGCGCTTCGCCGTCCATACCCATCGAGGTCCCTACGACGGCATCCCGCAAGCGTACCGGCGGATGCGCACGCAGTGGTTGCCGCAGAGCGGCGAGGAAGCCGACGATGGCCCGGACATGGAAATCTACCTCAATACGCCGGCTGACGCCTCTCCGGGTGATCTGCTGACCGATCTCTGTATTCCGTTGAAGGCGGCACCCGGGTCCTGACCTGGACCATTCACTCCGCGCCTGCGGACTCTGCGGCGTCACCTTGTGGGCACCGTGACGCTCACGATGTGCTGGTTGCTGCCGCGGACTGGCCGGCCAGGCGCCCGAAGACCGCGCCCGAGGTGAGTCCGGTGCCTCCGGGATAGTTGAAATAGAAGAGACCGCCCACGAGTTCTCCTGCCGCAAGGAGGCCGGGGATGGGCCTGAGATCGCCGTCGAGCACGTTGGCCGCCGTGTCGATGCGCAGGCCGCCAAACGTGAACGTGACACCACAGGTCACCGCATAGGCCTCGAAGGGAGGCTCATCGATGGTGTTGGCCCAGTTCGACCTGGGGATGGCGAGGCCTTTGGCGCACCGTCCGTCCCTGATCGTGGGGTCGAAGGCGATGTCCTGGCGGACGGCGCCATTGAAGGACCTGATCGTGGCCAGCGCCGTTGCGCCGTCGACACCCTCCATGCGTTCGACGAGATCCTCGATGGTCGCCGCGCGAACACGTGTCACCTGGCGTATGCGGTACTCGTCCCGCAGTAGCCCCGACACCTTGGCATCGAAGACCTGCCAGGCGAGCTGCCCCGGCTGGCGCAGGATCTCGGCACCGTACTTCGCATAGGTGTAGTTCCGGAAATCGGCGCCTTCATCGAGAAATCTCTCTCCTCTCTCATTGAGCATGACGGAGAAGGGGTAGGAGTGCTTCTGGAAGCCGTCACCGACGGTGAGGTCGCCAAACTCCGGGGCATTGAGATCCCAGGCGACGGCGTGGCAGCCCGACCAGTGTCCAAAGGGAGCAGCGCCGATGTCGAGGGCCATGCGAATGCCGTCGCCGGTGTTGAAACGGCTGCCGCGCACCCGTGCCAGATCCCAGCCCGGGCCCAGGTAGCGGGCACGCCATTCGTGGTTCGCCTCGAAGCCGCCGCAGGCCAGCACCACCGCGCGAGCGGTGATGGTATGGAATGCGCCGTTGTGCAACACCCTGACGCCGGTGACTGTGGTGTCCTTCCTGACGAGTTCGACCGCCCTTGCGTCATGAATGAGGCGAATTCCCGCATTCCGGGCGGCCCGTGACAGGCCGGCCACCAGGCCCTCGCCACCGCCCGCGACCTCGACGGAAAGTCCTCCCCAGAAGCGGAACCGGCCGTCGACTTCGAACGCCTGGCGTCCCCACATCGGCTGGAACCGGATGCCCTTGGAGCGCATCCACAGGAGGGTCTCGCGACTTCTTGTTACAAGGAACTCGGCCAGGTCGGGATCGCAGCGGTAGCGGGTCACGCGACCCATGTCGTCAAGGAAGTCTTCCCTGCTGTAGGTGCCGAAGTCGGACCGGTCGATCTCTTCGTCGGAGAGATCGGGCATGAGTGCCCTCAAGTCATCGATCCCGTCATAGACCGTCCGCATGGCGCCGGCCGTGAACCGGCTGTTGCCGCCGGCTTCCGCGGCGGGGGCCCGTTCGATCATGAGGACATCGCTGCCGGTATCCCGGGCGCCGAGCGCCGCGCAATGAGCGGCATTGCCGCCTCCGATCACGATGACGCCAGCTCTTGAAGGCACTGTCATGACGCGGGCCCGCCCTCGCAGTCGATGATGTGCATGAACGAGGCGCTGACCGTGCCGTTGACGGCGCCGCTGTCGCCAAGGTCCCGCCCCCTTGAATCGCTGGCGAAGAAGAGGGGTGGCGCCGCCCGGGAGGTTTCGCAGGCGTAGTGGAACTCGTGGCCGCGCCAGACGCTTCCGGCCTTTCCCAACGGCCCGGTGGCAGCCAGGACCATGCGTCGGTAACCGAGATGCCGGCGGGGTGCATGCATGGAGATGGTGACCGGCAGCAGGCCGGCCATGGTGTGGGTCACGCCGTCCATGTCCGTGAGGTGCCGGCCCAGCACCATGTAGCCGCCACACTCGCCATAGATCACGCAACCCCGGTCCGCGGCGCCTCTCAGGCCGGCCAGGAAGGTCTGGCCGGCAGCCAGCCTGCCAGCGTGGAGTTCGGGATAGCCGCCTGGCAGATAGACGGCATCGGCCGTTGCGTCGGGAGACTCGTCGGCAAGCGGGGAAAACATCACGATCTCGGCTCCGGCTTCCCGCCACGTCTCTGTCAGCGATGCATAGAGGAAGGAGAAGGCGCCATCGCGGGCAACAGCGATCCTCTGGCCCGGGGGCGTCATGGGAAGAGGCCCCGAATCGTCGGGCATTGCGGCAGGTCGCGCCAGTGCCACCATGCGGTCCACGTCCAGGGAGGACGCGATGCGCCTGGCAGCCGTGTCGATGACCCTGGAATCACCGTCATGGGCCTGGACGAGGCCGAGATGCCGGTGCGCCACGACAAGCCGGTCATCCCTGTCGACATGACCGAAGACGGTTGCGACGCCGTCGAGGGCCTGTGCCAGCATCGCCCTGTGGGTGTCACCTGCTGTCCGGTTCAGAATCACTCCGGCGATGTCGAGATCGGGGCTGTGATTGCGGAATCCGGCGACGGTGGCTGCTACCGACTGCGCCTGTCCGGTGACGTCGACGACGAGAATGACGGGTAGATCGAGGAATCGCGCCACATCGGCGGTGGACCCCTTGCCCGAGAGACTGGAGTCGAAGAGGCCCATCACGCCTTCGCCGATGACAAGATCGGCTCCCTCGGCGGCGCGCCGGAACGCGTCACGCGCCGTGGCCGGTCTCATGGCCCACAGATCGATGTTGTGGCTGGCGCGACCGGACGCAACGGCGTGGTAGCCGCCGTCGATGTAGTCCGGGCCGACCTTGAAGGATGATACCGCATGACCCCTGCTGGCGAGCAGACGGATGAGGGCTGATGTGATGATGGTCTTGCCGGCACCGCTTCCGGTCGCCGAAATGATGAGACCGCGCGCCGTCATCAGACGGCCTCCCTGGAGGAGTCGGTGCCAAGGGGGTCGGCATCCAGGATGCGTCCCTCCATGGCGCCCACCCAGTCGAGGCCGGCGCGCATCCGCACGAACGAGCCGATAGCGACAATTGCCGGAGCCTCGAGAGCCCGGGAGTCGGCGGCAGCATGGGCCAGCGTCGTCTCGATCACCTTCTGATGAAGGGTGGCGGCCCGGCTGATGACCGCCACGGGCGTGTCCCTGGCGAGTCCCGCCCCGATCAGGCGTTCGGCGATGGACGCGAGTCGCGCAAGGGCCATGTAGAGCACCAGCGCGTGGCCGGGGGCGGCCAGCGCGGTCCAGTCGAGACCGTCGGGAATGTCTCCGCCTGCCAGACGCCCGGTGACGAAGGTAATGGCATGGTTGGTGTGGCGATCCGTGGCTGGAATGCCGGCCATGGACAACCCGCCGATCCCCGCCGTGATCCCCGGGACAACACGGAACGGGATGCCGGCGGCAACCAGGGCGAGAGCCTCCTCGCCGCCACGTCCGAAGACGAAGGGATCACCGCCCTTGAGCCTCAGGACCTTCTTTCCCGATCTCGCGAGTTCGATGAGCCGGCGGGATATGTCGGGCTGCCCGGGAGACGGTCTTCCACCGCGTTTTCCGGCGTGGATGAGCTGCGCTCCAGGGCGCGCCAGCTTCAGGACGCCATCGTCAACGAGGGCATCATGGACGATGCAGTCGGCCTCGCCCAGGGCGTGGTGTGCCAGCAGGGTGAGAAGGCCGGGGTCTCCCGGTCCGGCGCCGGCGAGCCACACCCATCCCGACTCGAAGGCAGGCATGGGCGGCAGCGGGGAATGCGGCATCTGATCATCCCTCGCAACAATGGTCCGGCAGGGGTTCTTAAACGCATTTTCTTGCGAATTCATCACCGGGCGACACAATGCCTGTCACAACGGATGTCCGGTGCGGCTGAAGACATGGCGAAAGATGCCTTGCGCAAGGGGTGGACCACCGGAGCCTGCGCTACCGCGGCGGCCGCGGCGGCTTACGAGGCGCTGACCACCGGAGTGTTTCCGGACCCGGTCCGGATCACCTTGCCCGGTGGCCGGGAAGTGGGGTTTGCGCTGGCATCGCACCATCTCGGTCACGGCGAGGCACGGGCCTCGGTTATCAAGGATGCCGGTGATGATCCCGACGTGACCCACGGCGCGGAAATCGTTGTCACCGTGGCGCCCGGTGAGGTGGGAAGCGGCGTGGTCTTTCGTGCCGGAGAAGGCGTTGGCACCGTGACCAAGGCGGGACTCCCTGTCGAGCCCGGCGAGCCCGCGATCAATCCGCGGCCGCGTGACATCATGTCCGAGGCCATCCACAAGCTTGCCTGGCGCCATGGCGGAACCGTCGACGTCGTTCTCACCATCGGTGTTGTCAACGGTGAGGCACTGGCTCTGAGGACGTGGAATCCGCGACTTGGCATCAAGGGGGGATTGTCGATCCTGGGGACCACCGGAATCGTCATTCCCTATTCCTGCTCCGCCTGGATCCATGCCATCCACCGGGGTATCGACGTGGCCCGGGCCGAAGGTCTCGAACACCTCGCCGGGGCCACCGGAAGAACCTCCGAGAAGACCATCCAGACTTTCCATTCCCTGCCCGAGGCCAGCCTCATCGACATGGGAGACTTTGCCGGTGGCATGTTGAAGTACCTGCGCCGCCATCCGGTTCCCAGGGTGTCGCTTGCCGGGGGGTTCGCCAAGATGACGAAGCTGGCCCAGGGAGCCCTCGACCTCCATTCGGCGCGCAGTCAGGTGGATTTCGGCCAGCTTGCCACCATGGCGAGGGAGGCCGGCGCCGATGCCGGACTGGCGCGGCAGGTGGCCGGGTCGACAAGCGCCGGGGAGGCGCTCGGACTGGTCCGCGAGGCCGGGTTGCCCCTGGCCGGTCACGTGGCCCATGGCGCCCGACAAACGGCATTGGCGACACTGGCGGGCGGCGTGGCGGTGGACGTGATCGTCATCGACCGCTCGGGCGCCATCGTCGGTAAGGCGGGTCCGTGACCCGCATCCTCATTCTCGGCGGAACCGCGGAGGCCGTGGCGTTGGCGAAGGGCATCGCCACCCGGGCGCCCGGGGCTGATGTCGTGACGTCCCTGGCCGGTATCCTTGACGAGACACCGGATCTTC
The DNA here is from genome assembly GCA_965213815.1 of Alphaproteobacteria bacterium. GTDB lineage: Bacteria > Pseudomonadota > Alphaproteobacteria > SP197 > SP197 > SP197. The sequence goes on from OZ243917.1 coordinate 1,152,494, forward strand.
CCGGCCGCTTGCGGCGCGGAGGGTTCGGTGGACCAGAGGGTCTCATCCGCTATCTGGATGATGAACGCATCGATGCTCTCGTCGATGCCACCCATCCCTTTGCCCGCATTATGGCAGCCACCGCCTGCACGGCAGCCTGCCGGTCGGGGGTGCCGCGAATCAAGCTGGTAAGGCCGATGTGGAAGAGGAGTCCCGGTGACTGCTGGACCATGGTCGAAGATATCGATGCTGCGGCCGGCGCCCTGAAGGCACTGGCCCCGGAGGTGGCCCTGATCACGCTGGGAAGCCGTGCCGTGGATGCCTTTGGCTGCATCGACGGCATGCAGCTCATCTTCCGCATGATCGCTCCACCGAGGAAGCCGTTGACGAATCCGGCCATGGACATCCTGCTGCAGCGGGGCCCGTTCGACATGGAAGGGGAAAAGGCGCTGATGAGGGACCGCCGTGTCGGTGCGCTCGTGACACGCGCGAGCGGTGGTGAATCGACCGAAGCCAAGATCCACGCCGCCCGCGCACTTCACCTCCCGGTCATCATGATCCGCCGTCCCGCGGTTCCGGAGGGTCCGGTGGCGGCCACCGCGGACGATGTTCTGGAATGGCTCGGCAAGGGAGTGTTCGCCGCGTGGACAGGGCGCTCGTGACTGTCTATTCCGGCGGGCGTACATGTGGAATCGTCAACGGCACAATGGGAGAAACGTCATGCTGCCAACCATTTCAAGGATCGTTGATCTCAGTCATCCGATGTACTCCAACATGCCGAACATCGGCGGTCAGGTGACATTCTTCCCGCTCGATGATCACGCCTATCTCTCCGAGATCACCGGCGGCAAGATGGCGATGGAGAGCCGCATGATCCTCATGCCCGAGCACTGCGGCACCCATCTGGACGTGCCGAGACACAGCGATGCCAATGGCCTGAGTGTCGATCAGGTTCCCCTGGAACAACTGGTGCTGCCCGGCCATCTGCTCGACCTGCGCCACCGGCAGAACGGTGAGGCCATCACCATTGCCGATCTCGAGGAGGCGGAAGCGAGGACGTCGCGTACCATCGGCCCGGATGCGGCCTGCGTCGTGTGGACGGGAACCTCGAAGGACTGGGGCAAGGACGGCTTTGCCACGAACCGGCCCTTTGTTCCGGTCGACTCGGCCCAATGGCTGGTGGACCGTGGCATCAGGCTCCTGTGTACCGACCTCATCGGCATGGACGACCCCTCCGAATGGTGGTGGCCGACCCACGCGGTATGGAATACCCAGGGCGTCTGCATGGTCCAGCAACTGTGCAATCTCGAGGCGCTGGAGGGCGAGGATTTCCTCTTTGTCTGCCTTCCTCTCTCCATGAAGGACGGTACCGGGTGTCCGGTGCGCGCCGTGGCGATGGTCTTTGACCGGGACGCATCGTGAAGACTCTGGATATTGACCGGCTGTTCACTTCTTTGGCGCAGGCAATCCCCGAACCGCAGACCGAACTCGACTACAGCAATCACTTCACGTTACTGGTCTCGGTTGTTCTCTCGGCACAGGCAACGGACCGCAGTGTCAACGAGGCGACACCGGCGCTCTTTGCCGCCGCCGACACGCCGGAGAAGATGGTCGCCCTTGGTGAGGACGGGGTCCGTGAGAAAATCAGGACGATCGGTCTCTTCAACTCCAAGGCACGCAATGTCGTCAGGCTGTCAAGGATGCTGATCGACAGACACGACTCCAGGGTTCCGGCAAGCCGGGAGGCCCTGCAGGAGCTTCCCGGAGTTGGCCGCAAGACCGCCAGCGTTGTCATGAACGAGGCGTTTGGCGCCCCGACCATCGCCGTCGATACCCATGTATTCAGGGTGGCGAACCGCACAGGCCTGGCGCGAGGCAAGACTGCCGAAGCCGTCGAGCGGGCCCTCGAACGCGATGTACCCGGAAAGTGGAAGAAGGGTGCCCATCACTGGCTCATTCTCCACGGGCGCTACACCTGCACGGCTCGTCGCCCCAAGTGCTGGCAGTGTGTCATTGCCAGCGCCTGTCCCTTTGAACCGAAGACTCCCTCTCCCTGAGGTCAAGAACCCATGACGATTGACGGTCCCTTGTCTCTGCGGTGGATGGCCCCCGGTGACGGACCGGTGGTGTCACGATGAAGACGCCGGATGGTGCGATCGCCGTGACGTTTGGTGGAACGGCGCGCGAGTACTTCGGAATCTGGATCGTCAACCTGGTGCTGTCGATCGCCACGCTGGGGATCTGGTCCGCCTGGGCCAAGGTGCGGAACAAGGCCTACTTTCTCGGCAACACGAGCATCGACGGGCGACCGTTCGGATATCATGCCAGAGGGGTTCAGGTTCTCCTCGGGCGCCTTGTCGTGGTTGTCTTCATCATCGGTGCCTATGTCGCCTCGCTGGCTTCGCCGGCCGCCAGTATCGTTGTCGCGATACTGTTCTCCCTGGTCATGCCATGGCTGGTCAATCGTGGCCTCAGGTTCAACGCGGTGATGACCAGCTGGTCCACGGTCCGCTTCGGATTCTGCGGTTCATACTGGCCGGGGTTCATCGTCTTCGTGGCCTGGCCGGTTCTCGTGTTCCTGACCCTGGGTCTGGCCCTGCCCCATGCGACGCGGGCGATGAAGCGCTACACGATTGGTGGCCACAGTCTGGGCACATCGAACTTCTCGTTCGAGAGCGGCGTGGGCCCGTTCTGGCTGGCATTCTTCCAGGTTGTTGCCTGCGTCGTTGCCGGAATGATCGTCCTCGCCGTCGCCGGCGTGGCGATGAGTGCGATCTTCTCCGGTCAGACGGAGTTCCCTCCGGTCCATGTGATTGTGACGGGTCTTGTCCTGCTCGTCGCACTCGTCGCGCTGTTTCCCTTTTCGGTCTTTTATGGCGCGTTCCTGCGCAATGCCATCTATGCCGGAACGACCCTGGAGAACGGCCACCGCTTCCATTCCGCCATTTCGCCGGCACGCTACGTGTGGATCGCCGTCAGCAATGCCGCCCTGGTGGTCTGTTCCCTGGGCATGCTGCTTCCCTGGGCCCGCATTCGCATGGCGCGTTACCTGTGTTCCCGGACCTGGCTCATTCCCGCCGGCTCGCTCGATGACATCATCGACGAGGCTCGCGGCCCGGAAACGGCGGTGGGTGATGCGTGGATGGATCTCGATGGCATCGATGTCGGCGCCGCCGTCTGACGGTCTGTCCGCCAGGGGCGATGCCTGGGTGCCCGGAAGGTCACAACGCCTCTCGGCCTCCCTGGTGATGTCGCCGCAGGAAGGGTTCATCACCCTTGTTGCGGCCGATGACGGAAGGGTGCTGGCGCGGGCGCGGCCCCTGTCTCTCCACCGCGAGGCGCGACTGGGCAGCCTTCCTTCATGCCTCACCTTTCCTTCGGGGTGGCAGTTCCACAGCGATGACCATGACACCGTCGACCGGCTTGTCGGCGCGCGCAGGCGGAATCTCCTGCACCGGTGGGAGGCATGGCGCATGCGGCTGATCCTGGTGATGATTCCCGGCATCGCCGGCGGCTTGCTGATCTGGCGCTGGGGTCTCGATCTGCTCGTCGCTCTTGCCGTGGCCCTGACTCCCGCGAGCCTGACGGAGACCATCGATGAGGGTCATGTCGCCTTCATCGATCAGGTGATGGCGGAACCCTCCGCCCTGGAGGATCGCCGCAAGGAGGAAGTCCGACTCATATTCCAGGACATCGTATCCGTCGCTCCCGAGGCGCCCTTTGGTCCCTACACACTTCTCTTTCGCGACATCTCCGCGGTGGGACCCAACGCCTTTGCCCTGCCGGGAGGAACGATCGTCGTCACCGATGCGCTGGTCCGGACCTTTCCCGGGCCCGACGTCATAGCCGGGGTCCTGGGCCACGAAATCGCCCATGTCAGCGAACATCACGGGCTGAAACGGGTCTACCGCAGCATGGGGACCTTCCTGCTCGTGGCGCTCATCGCCGGAGATGTCGGCCCGATCATTGAGGACATGCTGCTGGAAGGAGCCCTGCTGCTGTCACTTGCCCGTTCCCGGGATCAGGAACTGGAAGCGGACCGCATCGGCATCGGCCTTGCCTTCGATGCCGGTTATGACCCCGAGGCGCTGGTGCATCTCTTCGAGCATCTCTCCGCCGACTCCGGGATGCCGTCCTGGTTGTCGACCCATCCGGCGCCGGACGAGCGTGTTCCCGCCATCCGCCGTACCGCCGACGAGATCAGCGAGGCCACGAAGTGAACGCTGCCGGCGCGTGCCTCGTTGGCCGCGTTCACCACATCTGCCAGCCTCCGGCGTCCGTGATGTCGGACAGTCTGTCGCCGGTGGTCATGCGGCATCGTCCATCGCTGGCAGCAGGCGTCGGCCGACGTACCGGGCGAGATCGAGAATCGGCCCTTCCAGGGCGGGTGGCGCGAGCGGGCCACTCTCGTGGTGGGCGCTGCGGTAGCCCTGCATCATCGGCTCGAGCACGGAACGGTCCTCGGCCATGGTCTCATGGAACAGTTCGACCGCACGGTCGACCGCGTCTTGTGGCCATGCGTCTCCCCAGAAGAGAATTCCCGCCTTGTAGCGCACGCGGTCCGTGCCCTCGGGTTGCAGGCACAGGAACGAACTGTAGTCCGCGGCAAGCCCGATGCCGCTGCCCGGCTGCACCATCGCCATGACGCAGGTGTCGGACTGCTTCTTCGTCAGATCGGGATGTCCCGGCGTCACGCGCGGCAGATCCCCGGGAAAGCCGACCTCGTAGGCGAACCAGTGCTCGCCCGCCGGGATGTGCCTGGCGAGACTTGTGGGATTGAGGTTGTTGAGCGTGTTCCTGTGGAGTGGAGTGAGGTGGTAGCTCTCCATGTAGTTCTCCACCAGGGCCTTCCAGTTGGTCTCCCAGACCTCCTCGCCGAGCCAGCCCAGCCACATCTCCTCCATGTGGTAGGGGGCGACCAGTGCCTCGAGATCGGCAAGCTGCGGTGCAAGCGGCCCGGCCGCGGTATCGAGGTTGACGTAGACGAAGCCCATCCAGACCTCGCAGGGGAACTCCGGAAGGCGGCAATCGGTGATGCGGAAGTCGTCGCGTTCCGGGATCCCCGGCGCCGCGGCGAGCCGGCCGTCGAGTTCGTAGGCCCAATTGTGGTAGGGGCACACAAGCCGGTGGCCCCGGCCCTTCTTGCGCACGATCAGGGTGCCGCGGTGGCGGCAGACGTTCGACAGCGCCCGGATCACGCCGTCGCGGCCGTGCACGATGACGAGGGGCTCGTTGGCCAGGCGGTAGGGCATGACCCCGCCCGGCTCGGCGATTTCCTCGACGCGACCCACGCAGTGCCATTCCCTGGTGAACAGATGCTCAACCTCGAGGGCCGCGAGGTCCGGGTCGGTGTAATACGCCGCCGGCATGGCCCGTGCCTTGTGGTAGTTCTGCTCCAGCGCCCCCCGGAGCGCCGCGCGCACCGTCGCCAGTCCGTCCGTCATGACGGTATCTCCCAAACGCTCCCGAAGCTTGGTGCCCGCGCCCGGGGCCCGTCAAGGCGCGGCCCGCCGGAGGGTGCACGGCAATTTGTAGTGGTCGATGGTCTCCACCACCAGAGAACACGTCCGCAGCCCTGCGTGCAGACGAGGCCGAGGCACAACACGCCGAGGTCATGGGACACATCGACAAGCTCATCGTCCGCATCGCCACCGATCAGACCCAGGACGCACCGGAGGGGGAGACGGCCAAGGGCCGAAGATCCGTCCCGCCAGGCGCCAACGGATCTCGACGAACTCCGCACGGCCGCCGCCGACCTCTCGAAGCAGCTTCGGGTCGAGGGATCGGCCTTCCGGTGTTTCGCGTGGATCGCCGCCGCCGCTGTCCCATGGCCGTCGCGCTGGGCATCTTCGTTCAGCACGAATACACGCTCATGCCACCGCCACCTGATGCGACGGCGGGCTGGAAGGAGCAGATCCGGAAAGACTATGGCACCAGGATGACTGATCGCCTGACGCAGGAGAAGTACGGCGCCGGCGCGTGTGTCATCACGATCACGCCATCCGCCAACTGAACCTGCCGTCGGAGAAGAGCGAGGATGTTCTCACACAGCCGGGAGTCTCGTCCGGCGGGGAAACCCGCCGCCATCACGCGCAAGGAGCCGGAGGGCGACGACTGAATCATACGCTCGCCCGCCTCCTTCCAGAGGAAAACGGAGGTCTGCACCCCTATTCGCCGGAAGTGACCGTCACAGACGGTTGCTGAGTGTGATGACCGGAGTCGCCGTGATCGGTGCCTGAACGCGAAGAGCCGCTCCACAAGCTTTCATGGCGCTCTGTGGCGGACCGAACGGGTGATGGCACGATCAATCCGCATTTCTCGCTGATCAACAGCAGGTGTTGCGCATGAAGATGTCCAGGTCGGAGAAGATCAAGCAGTGTTTGACATGGTGCCTGCAGGCACCAAAATCGGTCATGGAGGCTTTGGGGCACCTCGGTGCTTCATTGCCTTTTCCTGTTATGGACCGTTCACGACGTTCCCGTGCAGGAAACGGTTTCTGGCCTCGCCCAGGCCGGCACCATCATGACGGCATAAAATGCAGGATTATTCCCACTGCCAGGCCGATCATGACCAGAAGCGCAAGCATCATACCCCGGTCACGTTGGGCCAGTTCTTTCGCCAGGCGTTCAATGTCGGTCTTGTATTCTGCCTGCATGGTCTTCATGCGCTCCTCCAGAATGACGAGGTGCCGGGCCAGTTCGTGATTGTCCGGCGCTTCGCTCATGTCTTCAGTTTAGGTGAAACCAAAGCCGGCACAAGGTGCCAAACCACCAAGCGCCGGGCCCAGCCGCCCCAGGACAGGGCTGAGTGCGATGGCCGGGGGTTGATCGGCGCCCTCTGAACGCGAAAAGCCGCTCCATAAGCTTCCATGGCGCTCTGTGGCGGCCCGAACGGGTGATGGCACGATCAATCCGCATTTCAGGCCGCCACACGCGTGGGGTTGCCGATCAACGACCACCATCCCCGCGGAGACGGGGAACGCAATCCGACCATCCCAGGCAATCGGCCCATCCCCGCGCGAGCGGGGAACACCACTGATTCCTGTCACGGAACGTCACCTATCGCAAAGTAACACCCTCACCAGGGACCGGGGTTCCGGGCATAGGTTCCTGTCGGCCGGCGCAGTTGAGCCTTATGACATGGCGAACCGGAAACGGCGGGTGGGCGATCAGCTGACTACAGGAGTTTGGGCAAGGCGACGGTCAGCGCGGCGTTCGCCGCAACAATGACAACCGCCGTGCCAAGCACCAGCCGCGTCAAACGGACTTCAAGTCCGGCCAGATCTGCTTTCGTCGCCACGCTCTCGGCGACAGCATCCCGCACGGTGTCCGTAATGGCCTCGGCTTCACGTTCGCCGATTCCGGCGCCGATGAGCGCCTTGACGGCCTTGTGCGTATCGAACGTCGCGATTGTCATGGTGTCACGATGCGCCAGGCCAGGGCGAAATGACACAGGCACACCCACTGGTCGCCGGACTGTTAGTCCTGCCTGACGACGCGCGGCCCATGCCCCGTTGTCCCCCCGACATCAATTTCCTGTGAATGTGGGACAATCGACGCAGGGAAGGGCCCCGCCCTCGAATCGTGCGGCCGAGAACCTGACCGCCGGTCGCGGTGGCCGCCAGGGGCGTACCTGCACTACCATCGGGCCATGTTCGAGGAGGAGTACGGCACATTCGTGCCGCTTCGCAAATCATGACATCCGGCGGGTTGCCGTTGTCGCGCGCCGGTCTGAGGAGAACGTACCATGAGCCATGACCTGACTGCCGCGCCCGGCATGCCGCCGGCGACCTTTCTTGACTTTCCACTGGCGCTCGATCTCGACGGCCTCGAGGCGGACATCGCCATCCTCGGCATCCCCTACGGCATGCCCTACCGGCCCGACGAGATGGCGAACGACCAGTCTCGCGCGCCCGATGCGATACGCCAGAGCTCCCACATGAGCGACTACACGCGCAACCATTTCGACTGGGATCTCGGAGGGCCTCTTCTCGATGACCGGCCCGTCCGGGTGGTCGATTGCGGCAATGTGACCGCAGACATGGGCGATCACGCCGAGCACTACCGGCGCGCCGAGGCCGCCGCCCGCAGGATTCTGGCATCTGGCGCCGTCATCATCACGCTGGGCGGCGATCACGGCATTCCGATCCCCGTCATGCGGGCACTGGAACGGGAAGAAGAGATCACGCTGGTTCACGTCGATGCCCATCTTGACTGGCGCGACGACGTCAATGGCGAGCCGGAAGGCTACTCAAGCCCGATCCGGCGGGCATCCGAGATGGCCTGGTTCGGCCACATCACGCAGATCGGCATCCGTGGAATCGGGAGTGCCCGCCATGGTGAAGTCGAGGCCGCCCGGGCCTACGGCGCCGATATCGTCACCGCCTACGAGATGCACGACATCGGCATGGACGCCGTGCTCGACCGCATCCCCGACGGCGGGCCCTACTACCTGACGATCGATGCCGACGGGCTCGATCCCACCATCATGCCGGCGGTGATGGCCCAGACCCCCGGCGGCCTCGACTGGATGCAGACCCGCAAGCTGATCCATGGTCTCGCCGGCAAGGGGCGGGTGCTGGGTATGGACCTGGTGGAGATTGCGCCGGGCCACGATGTCGGCAACATCACCATGGTTCACGCCGAACGGCTGATCTGCAACTTCATCGGCGCCACAGTGCGTGCCGGATACTACGGGTGACGGGAAGGACGGGAGCAGTTCACATCCACAACGTCCCCGTTCACGGCGAGGCGGCGGGACATCCCGGCATGCCATGGGCCCGGGAAACGTCTCGCCTACCAGGAGCGCAGAACGGGGAAGGACTCGCAGGTGATGGGGCCGCCCTCGACCAGATTCTCGCCGCGGTCCGGCGGGTCCGATTCGCCCGGCATGTCGAAGTAGGTCACGTCGTCGCCTGCGAAATTGAGCGAGAGCGCCGCACGCCGGCGGGCGAGATGGTTGCCCGGTGCGGAATGGAATGTGCGGGCGTTCCAGACCAGTGCGTCGCCCCTCTTCATGGCGATGGTCACGATGTCGGCCTCGCTGTTCCGGTCGAAGTCGGGCGGCAGGCGGCGCTCCTCCATCGGACCGTCATAGGTCCTGTCGGGGTCGAAGTGGACCGACCGGAAGACCTCGCCCGTGCTGTGCGATCCCCGGATGAAACGCAGGGCGGTCTCGACCGGAATGTCGTCGAGCGCGATCCAGCAGTTGATGATCCGGGTGCCGTGAAGGGCGTAGTAGGACATGTCCTGATGCCACGGAGTCGAGGCGCTGCGGCAACCCGGATGCTTGATGAGAAGAAAGTCGTAGAAGAAGTTGAGCCGTCGCGTCCCGAGCAGGCTGCCAAAGAGGTCGGGCGCGTGGGATTCGAAGATCACCCTGCGGAAGAGAGGGTTCTCCTTCCACATCATCGAGGAGTACTGAAAGGCGCCGTCGTCGCCTTCACGCCGGACCACTACGTTGTGGTCGTTGACATTGGTCTGGAACAGATCAATCGCGTCCTCGATGACCGACAGCCAGTCCTCCCCCATGGCGCCGCGCAGGCAGATCACCCCGTCCCGCCTGTAGGTTTCGGTCGCCGCGGGTCCCGCGCATTCACGGGATTCGGGGACGAAGGCCCCCACCGTGCCCATGGTCCCGGCCGGGCAAACGTCAGGCTGCGTCATGGTCAGGCCTCCGGCATCTCGTTGTTGTGCGCATGCAAGGCTGCCTTGTGCGGGCGCGCCCTGCAAGAGGAGTCAACCGGATCCGTCTAGCCGAATGCGGTGTGCGCTCCGCTTCGGCATCCATGGGCTGCTCGCCATCCCGGGTTGACTCGGGATGGCTCTGCCACAACACTCCCGGCGCCTTCTGCACTGTAGGCAGAACCATATCAAACGTTCATGACACGGAGGAGTAACGTTGTGAATCGAAACGTTAAGGGAGGAATCGCCGGTTTGATGTCGGCGGCCGTCCTGGCGATTGCCGGGACAGCGGGCGCCGACAGCAATGAACCAATCAGGATTCCCATCAAGAACTGGTCGAGCCAGATCGTCATGGCCCACGTCATCGGCGGTATCCTCGAGAGTATCGGCACCACCGTCGAGTACGTGCCTGTCGACAACCAGGCGAGCTTCGAGGCCGTGCGTGTCGGCGACATCCACATCCTGCACGAGGTGTGGCAGTCGACCATGCAGAACGCCTACTACAGCGCCATGGAAAAGGGCGGCCTGATCGATGCCGGAACCCATGATGCGGAGACACTCGAGGAAATGGGTGTGCCCAATTGGGTGATCGACCAGGGCCTGTGCCCCGGCCTGCCGGCCTGGGAGGCGCTCAAGGACTGCTATGCCAATTTTGCCACCCCGGATTCCGGCGGCAAGGGCCGCTGGCTCGAAGGTCCCCAGAGCTGGCATGGCGACGTCATGCCCAATCGCATCAAGGGGCTGGGACTCGACGATACCTGGGTCGTCAAGTTTGCCGGTGCTGCCGATGCCCTGTGGGCCGAACTCGAGGCCGCCAAGAAGGAAGGACGCGGCACGGTCATCTTCAACTGGACGCCGAATTTCACGGATGCCGAGGGATTCACCTTCATCGAGTTTCCGGCCTACTTTGACGGTTGCCGTATCGTCGATGGCGGCGACCTCAGCACCACCGGTTGCGGCTCGCCGAAGGGTTGGCTGAAGAAGGGAGCGCACTACAAGCTTCCGAAGACCCATCCCCAGGCCTACACGGTGTTCTCGAAACTCACGTTCAATACACCGCAGATCGGTTCCATGGCGGCTCTGGTCGATCTCGACAAGATGACCCATGCAGATGCGGCGGCCAAATGGCTGGCCGACAACGAGGATGTCTGGAAGCCCTGGACCGAATCGGTTCTTGGCGAAAGCAACTGACCTCAGTCTTTCGGTGAGGCGGTCCTGCCTTGCCTGATGTGACTGTCGGGCCCTCCGGTGACGGAGGGCCCGATTGCATCGGGCATTGACCCGGCCGCACCAACCACAAAGAATCGGGAGTCGCATCCCGCGGGTCGGGAAACGGGGGAGAGTTCATGTCTTCTCGAGGGCGGACGACTGATGAGACAAGACCCGTCATCGAGTGCCGGTTCGTTTACAAGATCTTCGGGCGTCATGCCAGGAGTCTGCTCGACGCTGCCGACGGGTTCATCGACGCCGATGCCGCCAAGGCGGCGGGCTGCATTGTCGGGGTCAACAACGCCTCCTTCGAGGTCCACGTTGGTGAGCTCCTGGTCATCATGGGTCTGTCCGGTTCGGGCAAGTCGACCCTGCTTCGCTGCATTTCCAGGCTGACCGAGGCGACCGCAGGCAAGATCTTCATCGAGGGGCAGGACTTGCTGGCCATGAATGGCCGGCAACTGCTGGACATGCGGCGCTCCAGGATGGGCATGGTATTCCAGAACTTCGGCCTTCTGCCCCACAAGACCGTGCTGGAGAACATCGCCTTCCCGCTCCAGATGAAGGGCATGAAGACCCGTGACAGTGTCTCGAGGGCACGGGACATGGCTGAACTCGTGGGCCTCCAGGGACGGGAGAACTACTTTCCCAGGGAACTTTCCGGCGGACAGCAGCAGCGGGTCGGCATCGCCCGTTCCCTGGCGGTCGAACCCGATATCTGGTTTCTCGATGAACCGTTCTCGGCCCTTGATCCGCTTATCCGCAAGGAGATGCAGGACGAGTTCCTGAGACTCCAGGAGGTCCTCAACAAGACCATCCTGTTTGTCACCCACGACTTCGACGAGGCGCTTCGTCTGGCCGACCGGATCGCCATCATGAAGGAGGGCATCATCGAGCAGCTTGATACACCGGCCAACATCATTCTCCAGCCGGCCACGGAGTACGTTCGCAAGTTCACCCAGGATGTGCCGCGGGAAAAGGTCCTGAAGATCGGGACCGTCATGGATCCGGTTGACGAGGGGGAAGAGCTTTCCGACCTCAGGGTCTCCGAGGACCTGATCATCGAGACGGTCGCCGAAGCGATCCTGAACCAGACACGGCCTGTCGGCGTGGTTGATGCCGACGATCGGCTTGTCGGCAGTCTCCACGCATCCCACGTGATCAACGTCCTCTTCGGCACCCGGCAGGGGAGTTGACCGGGACTCCATGGCGCCACCACGGATATCCCGCAAGACCATCGGGTTCGGCGTCCTCTTCGCCGTTTTCCTGTTGCTGTGCCTGCTGGTCAATCCTTCGGACGCCAACTGGTTGTGGCGGTTGCCGCCACTCCTGAAGGATCTGCCGTTCCTCATCAACGACACGGTCCAGAACCTGCTCTTCGAGTGGGTGCCGATCGAGGTCTACGACCCGACGATCGACGACTACGAGACCAAGCCGCTGTTTCGCGAGATGACACGGGCGATCTCGAGCTCCCTTCTCTTCATTATCGATGCTGTTCGCGAGGTCATGCTCGGCGGTGTCAAGACCATCGTCGCCTTCACGGACTGGAGCGTCATCAACGAGAATCCGTGGCTGCGCTGGCCGGCCCTGCCATGGACGGTGATCACGGGCTGGGCCATCGTTCTGGGCTACAGGCTCCAGGGTGTCGGGTTGGCGGCCCTCGCGGCCTTCTCCACGATCTACGTCTCCGTCTTCGGGCAGTGGGAACCGTCGATGCAGACCCTCTCGTTCGTTCTGGTGGCCGCGCCGGTGTCCGTGGTTCTCGGGCTGGTGCTGGGTATCTGGGCCTTCAGGAAGAGGTCCGTTGAGGCGGCTCTCAATCCGCTTCTCAATGTCGCCCAGACCATGCCGCACTATTCCTATCTGGTTCCCGTCATCGTCCTCTTCGGGGTGGGCGATCACGCCGCAGCCATCGCCACCATCGTCTTCGCCACTCCACCCATGGTGCGTCTCACCCTGCTCGGCCTGAAGAACGTGCCGGCCGACGTCGTCGAGGCCGGCATCATGAACGGGTGCGGCAGGTTCCAGTTGCTGTTCCGGGTCCTCGTGCCAGCGGCCAGGCGCGATGTTCTCATCGGCGTCAACCAGGTGGTGATGCAGTGCCTGGCCATGACCGTGATCGCATCCTTCATCGGCGCCCAGGGCCTGGGATCAAACCTGATGATCGCCCTGAACTCCCTCAAGGTCGGCACCGGCATCGAGATCGGTCTGTGCATTGTGCTGATCGCGGTGGTTCTCGACAGGATGTCGCTGGCCTGGGCCAACAAGCAGACGGACTACTTTGCGGATCTCTCCTTCTTCGAGCGCCACCGTCTGGTGATCGTGCTGGTGGCCATCCTGGTGGCGGGCTCTCTCCTTGCCTGGGCGGGAACGTTCCTCTTCGCCGAGGATCGCAACTATCTCTACATCGTGCCGCACAACAAGGGCATCACGACAGCGCCCTTCTGGCAGGCGGCGGTCGACTGGATATGGGATACCTTCTTCTTCACCCTGAAGGGCTTCAACGAATTCCTGATCACCAGGGTGCTCTTCCCGATGCGGGATCTCTATCTCGGCATGCCGGTGATCGCCACGTTCGTCCTGATGATGGGGGTGGCCTTCCTTCTCGATGGTGTCAGGTCCGCACTCATCGTCGGTGGCTTCCTGCTCTTCATCGCCTTCTCGGAGTATTGGGACAGGGCGCTCATCACGGCCTACATGGCGTCCTTTGTCGTCATGGTGGCGGCGGTTGGCGGACTTGTGGTGGGGACGCTGTGTGCGCAGAACCGCCTGGCGACGAGGGCGGTGCTGCTCGTTTGCGACTTCCTGCAGACATTTCCCTCCTTTATCTACCTCATTCCGGTGATCATGCTCTTTGGTATCACCGACACGTCGGTGATCATCGCCGCCGTGGTCTATGCCCTGGTGCCCGCCACCCGCTACACGGTGGAAGGGTTGCGCAGCGTGCCCGCGGTCATTCTGGATGCGGCCACGATGTCGGGCGTCTCGCGCCTGCAGAGACTGGTCCAGATCGAGTTCCCGCTCGCCTTTCCGCACATCATGCTGGGATTCAACCAGACCGTGATCTTCGCCCTCTTCATGGTGATCATCGGCGCCTTCATCGGCACCACCGATCTCGGCCAGCTCATCCTCGGGGCGATCTCGGATCCTCGTGGAACCGGCATCGGTCTCACGCTTGGCCTGTGCGTTGCCTTCATCGGCCTTGCCGTCGACCAGATCGTCCGCACATGGGCCGAACGGCGCAAGAAGGAACTCGATCTCGGTTGAGCCATTGCGGTCGCAATGACCGCGAATCCGGCAGCTTCCGGGCCCGTCAGGTTCCCTGCTTCCAGACTGCTTCGGCGACCCGCATGAAGTTGCCGCCCATGATGGCGCGGACATCCCGCCCGGAGTACTGACGCCGGAACAGTTCCTCGGCGAGTTCAAGGATCTGGTCCGGTGCTGCACAGGTGATGTCAGGACAGTCGTACTGGGCCTTCGGCCAGTAGTCCGTGTTGCGCTCAAGGACGCCGCCCAGACCGTCACCAGCGTCTTCATCGCTTTCGAAGGCATAGTCGAGACCGATGCCGACATGGTCGGGACCGAGGAGATTGACGTAGTGGTCGACATGGTCCGCCATGGTCGTCGTCCGGATGTCGTTGTCGCCAAGAAAGATGCCAATGCCGACAATGCCCACCACGCCGCCTGTTGCCGCGCAGGCCTTCGCCTGGTCATCGCGGATGTTGCGCTCGTGATCACGCAGCGCCCGGGCGTTGGAATGCGAGAAGATGCAGGGCGCCGTCGAGATCTCCATGGTTTCCATGGAGGACGAGTAACTGGTGTGCGAGCAGTCGACGATCATGCCGAGCCTGTTCATCTCGCCGATCACGGCCCTGCCGAACGCTGTCAGGCCGATGTCTTCGTCGTGGCAGCCGCCCCCGGCAAGGTTGTTCCTGTTGTAGGCGACGAGCATCTGGCGGACACCGAGATGATGGTACATCTCGACCATGTCCAGTGACCCGTCGAGAGCATTCATTCCTTCAAGATCGAAACTCACCGCGAGCTTGCCGGCCTTCCTCGCCGCGCGGATCCCGTCGACGGAGGAGACGAGTTCATAGCCATCGCTGGCGCGTATCCAGCGCCGGAAGGCTGCCAGTGACTTGATCGAATCACGCCAGTCCATGACATCGTAGCCGACATTGATGCTGAGATAATGAACACCCGCGTCCTTCCAGATCTGCAGTCTGGCGAGGTCGACGCCGGGATCGGGGCCAAACCCTGCATGATCGTCCCAGATGATGGCCTCACGAAACAGCCGTTTGGCCGCCTGTCGCGGAGTGTCGGGCATGGCGCTTTCCTCCTCGTTGGAACCGTCACTGCCAGCATAGCACCTTGTTGCACCGTATTGGTGCCCGTCGCCGGAGTCTTCGTCTTGATTGTCGGGCGGGGGCGGTGTCCACTTCGGACCCGTTTCCCCGGGAAGGAGGCCGTCATGTCCGGGCCGATTGCGATGGAACTGATGGGCGAGGTGTGGCCGGTTGCCGAGCCGGGCGCCGATTCGGGTGACCGGGGAAGAGCGTTGCTTGAATCGTGCGAACCGGTGGAGATCCGCTCCTTCCAGACACTTCATCTCACCTACACGGTCGGACGCTTCGGACTCGATGACACCGGTGGCATCAAGGTCGTTCAGCGCTTTGCGAACGATGGAGGGCACTGGCAGACCGACGATCCGACCGCCATGAACTACTGTAGCGCGAGGGCCAGCAACGGCTGCCGCCTCGTGGCCAGGGTGGAGCCGGGCGGACACCAGAGACCCTGGAACCGCTCTCTCAGGATCATCGTCACACACGGATCCATGGCCTGTGGTGACCGGATCGAGGTGGTGTTCGGCGATCGTTCTGGCGGATCGCCGGGTTTGCGCATGCAGACCTTTGCCGAGAGTGCTCACGAGTTCCGGGTGCTCGTCGATGCCTGCGCAACGGGTCACTTCCTTCCCGTCCCCGATCGCTCCTTCGTCACCGTGATTCCAGGCGAGGCGGCCTCCTGGCACGTCGTTCTTCCGACGAGGCGGCGCCCCGGCTCTTCCTTCGCCCTTTCGATCCGGGCGGAGGATGCGTGGAGCAATCCCACGGACAAGGTGGAGGGTCCGTTCCGCCTTGTATCGAGCGGACCGGTCAGCGGTCTGCCTTCGGTCATCGACTGGTCTCCCGGCGCGGAGTTCCATCGTATCGAGAACCTCTCCTGTCCGGCCGAAGGCGACGTGACCGTGACGCTCCTTGCCGCGGACGGCACGATACTCGCCATATCGAATCCCCTCGTGGTGGAGGCAGGGGTTCAGGAGGCATTCTGGGGAGACCTTCACGGTCAGAGCGGCGAAACAGTCGGTATCAACACGATCGAGGAGTATTTCTCGTTTGCCCGCGATCGCGCCTTTCTCGACGTCACGAGCCACCAGGCCAACGATTTCCAGATCAATGACCTGTTTTGGCAGCGCATCAACGATGTCGCCCGGACCTTCAACGAGGAGGGACGGTTCGTGACATTCCCGGGTTACGAGTGGTCCGGCAACACCTCCATGGGCGGTGACCACAACGTCTTCTTCAGGCACGAGGGACGCACCATCCGCCGTTCGTCCCACGCGCTGCTCGACGAGCGCGCCGGCCTCTCGGGAGACGTCAACACCTCGGGCGAACTCTTCGAAGCCCTGTCTGACGAGGATTGCGTGGTCTTTGCCCATATCGGTGGTCGCCCGGCCGACATCGCGGCAGCAGACGGTGGCACCCTGCGCACGGCGGTCGAGATCCACTCGAACTGGGGCACCTTCGAATGGCTGATGGCCGAGAGTTTTGCACTCGGGTATCGCCACGGCCTCGTCTGCAACAGCGACGTGCACAAGGGACGCCCGGGAGCGTCCCATCCCGGGGCCTCCGAGTTTGGCGCCTATGGTGGTCTGACCTGCTTTTTCGCTGATGACCTGACCCGCGACGGGATCTTCCGGTCGCTTCGCCGCAGGCATCATTACGGAACCACCGGGTGCCGTCTTCACATGGATGTGCGTGTGACGCCAGACGAGCCGGCCTCCCGCTTCGACACCGACCCCCGGTTTGGCCCCGTGGACCCCTGTCCTGCCGCGACGCTCCTCATGGGCGACATTGCCTCGACAGCCAGCAGCTTTGCCCGTCTCCGGTTCGATGTGGCCACGCATTCGCCGATCCTGTGCATCGACATCCTCAATGGCGCCCGTGTGGTTGCGTCCCTGCCGGGATACCGGTCGGATGCCAGCGACACGAGACTGAGGGTTCTCTTTCATGGGGCCGAATATCGCGGTCGCGGCCGGCAGACCAGGTGGCAGGGCAGGGCCCGGTTCGATGGCGGCGTCATCCGGACCTTTTCCACCGTCTGTGCCTGGAACCACGAGCGCCCCCTTCATCAACATGGCGACAGCGAGGTGGTTTTCGACGTGCTGACCACCGGCAATTTCGTTGGCTTCGATGCGGGCCTGGAGACCTGGTCCGGGCGCCTTGCGCTCGATGCCGGCCATGTCGACATCACCATGCCCCTTCAGGAAATCGGCGAAGAACCTCTCGTGATCGATGCCGGCGGGCTCGAACGGCATGTTTCGCTGACCCGGCTTCCCGACACGCTGGCCATGACGCGGATGACGCAGACCATCGACGTCGCCCTCCATGACGACGGCGACAATCCCCTGTGGATCAGGGTCACGACCGAAGACGGACACCGGGCCTGGTCGAGTCCGGTCTACCTTTTCCGGACGACCCCGTCATGAGACTCGTCACTGCGCTTGCCCTCCTCTTCCTCGCGCCACAGTGGGCTTCGGCCGGCACGGTCATGTTCGACGGAAGCTGGCAGGACCAGTCCTTCCTGTTTCATTCCGCCAACGACTACGTCCAGGAGGGCACCCGGTTGCGGATCCGCTCCGACGACAGTGTGTCCGTTCTCTGGCGTCCCGCCCCGCGCGACCTGCGCCAGGCCCGCCAGGCGAACTGGTACTGGGCGGTGGAAGAGGGTGTGGCGCCCACGGATCTCACGCTGAAGGGCGGTGACGACCGCAACATCGCCCTCTACTTCCTGTTCGCGCCCCGGGAGGTTGCGGACGACATGGAGGACGCCTCCCCCGATCGCGTCTTCCGGCACGAAGCGGTGCGCATCCTCGTCTATGTCCGTGGTGGCAACCGCGAACCCGGTACGATCGTCGCCAGCCCCTACCTGGAGCAGCGAGGCGTTCTGGTTGCCCTGAGGGGAACCGGGAACGGCACATTCAGGGAATCGGTGGACCTTGCCGCCGACTTTCGCCGGGCCTTCGGCACACCGCCCGGCGTTCTTCTCGGTCTCGGTATCTCGGCGGACAGCGACGACACCAACGGCGTGATCGAGGCCGAACTTGGCGACCTCGTCATCGAATGACCCC
The DNA here is from genome assembly GCA_965213815.1 of Alphaproteobacteria bacterium. Classification (GTDB taxonomy): domain Bacteria; phylum Pseudomonadota; class Alphaproteobacteria; order SP197; family SP197; genus SP197. The sequence goes on from OZ243917.1 coordinate 1,170,773, forward strand.
GCACCAGGAGAGGACCTTCCTGAAAAGGGGTGCCGGCTCGTCCGACAGCAATGTCTGCCTGCGAGACAAAACAGGTCATGGGACATGCTGTGCTGCGTTTCCGACGTCATGCTATCATCAACGCTGTGTTTGGGTGACGCCGTGTCTATGCAGTCGATAAAGCTCAAGAACTACCGATGTTTCCGCGACGAGCAGAAGGCACGTCTTGCACCGCTGACCCTGCTGGTTGGTGACAACAGCACGGGCAAGACGTCATTCATGGCCATGATCCGCGTGTTGTGGGAACTGACCGGACAATCCAGGATTCCCGACTTCAAGGAGGAACCCTATGACTTGGGCAGCTTTGATGAGATAGCTCACCACCGGGGGCGGCGGGGTGGACAGGCCAGGACGTTCGAAGCCGGATTTGATGCCACTTCTTCAGATCCGGGAACAGCCAGGAGAACCGCTCGCCCAGTCACTTCAGACTCTTTCACGTTCGTGTTCGAGAAATCCGGAACAGCGCCGGTTCCAGCTCGACAGCGCTGGTCACGAGGTGATGTCTGGGTGGAGGAGCGCCTCAGGGAGGGTGAATCTCACGAACTGCGCATGGGCACATCAAGGGGATCGTGGAAGATCAGCCTTGATGCCGGATCACCGTTGGTGGATCCATCCCGGAGTACAATGTGGCGCATGCTCATGTCATCGAAGATGTTCTTCTCCAGATCACTCGGGGATGACGGACATGGATTTGAGCCGCTGGGTAACTCGCCGGGGATCACTCAGGAAGACATAGACGATGCTGGCCGCCTTCTGCCGGGAGCGCGTTGGAGCCGCAATCGAAAGACACTTTATGCGAGCGCACCGGTTCGAGCCAGACCACGCCGGACGTATGACCCGGCTCGGGCCTTGTCGGACCCGGAGGGCGACTATGTTCCCATGTATCTTGCAAACATGTTTTTTCGGGACAAGAAGAGGTGGACTGATCTCAAGTGTGCGCTGGAGGACTTTGGGCAGTCTTCCGGTCTGTTTGATGAAATTGGAATCAGGCAGTTGGGGAAACGCGAGAGTGAACCCTTTCAGCTCCAGATCAGGAAGTACGGCGACAGGCTCAAAGGACCGTCACGCAACGTGATCGATGTCGGGTATGGAGTCAGCCAGGTGTTGCCGGTCATCACGGAGCTGCTTCGCCGCGATGCTCCATCGATGTTTCTTCTGCAGCAGCCGGAAGTCCATCTTCACCCAAGTGCGCAGGCTGCCCTTGGAAGTCTGTTCTGCAGGACTGCCAGCCCGGAGAGGCAACTCATCGTGGAGACGCACAGTGATCACATGCTTGATCGCGTCCGCATGGACATACGTGATGGACAAGGGAATCTCAGACCCGAGGACGTGTCGATTCTCTTCTTCGAGCGAAGCGAACTGGATGTCCACATCCATTCCCTCGGCCTGGACAAGAAGGGCAATGTCCTGGGTGTGCCACAAGGATACCGGCGGTTCTTCATGGAAGAGATGCAACGGTCTCTGGGGCTGTAATCGTGTGTGCCATTATTGATGCGAATGTTGTCGGCGAGGTATTCGGCAAAGACAGGCCCGAGGCCGGAGAGAAGTTTTTCAGATGGCTGAACGGCGGGAAAGGAATTCTCGTTACGGGCGGGCGGCTATCCGGGGAACTCAGTCAGTCGCGACAGTATCGGGAGTGGGCCAGACAGGCACGCCTTGCAGGGAAGTTGAAGGAAGAGGACGAGGGTTCTGTTGGCAAGCGTGAGGCGGCAATCCGCGGTGAGGGAACGTGCGAGTCAGACGATCCGCACATTCTTGCCCTGGCACAGGTCAGTGGCGCTCGTTTGCTCTATACGAACGATCGGGCTTTGCAGAGTGACTTCCGGAAACGTGACCTGATCGCTGGTCCACGTGGCAAGGTCTATTCGACACATGGACGCAGGGATTACACAAGCACCCACAGGAAACTGCTCTCGAACAAGTCCCTGTGTCGTTCCCGATGACGACCGAACCGGTGGGGCCCGTCCGGTCAGTCAGTCGTCTGCCGTGGAACCACCATCTTCCCTTCGTCGGCGGATGAAGCTGGTCCGTTCCTGTTCGTGCGCTCACCCTGTTGACCTCTGCGCACTGCCGGCCTTCTACACAAGTACTGTATCGATAGTCGTCGCGACATGCGACCTGCCGGAAGGGGACGGCCATGCCTCAGGTGACCTTGCGCCTGGCCGTCATCGATCAGGGGGGGTGAGCCGCGCCGAGTTCATGCTGCACTCCAGCGAGGTGGTGGCGATCGAGATCCTCAACGAGCGTCCCGTCATCGCGCTGGGGGACGAGGCGTGGTGCGCTCACCCATGACAGTCCGGTCGAACGGTTTTGGCGGCATTCGGTCGGGCCACATGGGATCCGGGCAGGAGTGAGCCATATGGACACAATTCATGGTTTCGTCCGTTTTGCTATTGCCCTGGTCCTGGTGGCAGGGGTGGTCGGTTGCGTGACTCCCGGGAACCCCCGCCCGGAGGGATTCGGCACAACGGCCGTGACGCAGCCCGGCAAGGTTCTGGTCGACCACGATGTGCGCAGAGCCGAACTGGATTCGGATGGTGAGGCATTGTGTCCGGTAGATGAGTCGAGACTGCGCGAAAGTGCCGTGCCGCCGGTGGCAGGAATGCTGACATCCGGTGAGTGGGACAAACGGTTCGCAAGGCCCAGGGATGCGATGATGCAGCTCGGCGCGGCCTGCCTGAAGCTTGGAGGCGCGCCGTGCCAGACAATTGTGGACACCATGCTCGCCTGGGCGAAGGCGGAGTCGGCGATTGTACGCAGTTGTTGCGACACCGAGCGATTCTGGAGCAATTCCCTGATGATCAATCTGGACGTGGCGAGACCGTTCACCGGGGCCTACGCGATTGCCCGCGCGTCGGTCGCCGTGACTCCTGAAGACGACGCGGTCGTGCGACGGTGGATGGAGACGGTTGTGTCGAAGGCGAAACATCTGATGCGTGGCGTTTACAGAAGTGGCAGGAACTATGCTGCCCACAATCATGCCATCGGGTCATCCGCCGTCCATATGGCCTATGGAGCCATGTGGGGCGACGAACAGGCCTTCGATCACGGTATCGACCAGTGGTTCATCACCCTCGGGGACATGCGCGATGACGGCAGTCTTCCCATTGAAGCCCGTCGCGGCGACCTCGCGTTGTACTACACTGGCAGGGCGCTCAGCGGGCTGATGAGCATCGCCGAAATGGCGCGGACACAGGGTATCGATCTCTACACGGCGAGCCCGTCTGCCGAGAAGACGATCCACAAGGCCGTCGCTTTCATGGTCGCTGCCCTGGAGCGCAACGAATTGATCTTTCCCTATGCGAAGGAAGACGTGTGGCCGAGAAAGCGCAACAACTGGCGGCGGCAATATCTTGGGCAGCTCGGCAGCACTCTGGGTTGGGTGGTTCCCTATGCCGCACGGTTTCCCGGTCATCCGAACACGATCTGGATGCAGTCAATCCGCAACGACCTCGATACAGACCATGGACCGGCGTTCGGCACCGTGCTTCGTGAGGGCGCCTTGGTTATGGGTCACTGGATTGGTGCCCGCGCAGACTGCCTCTATCGGGATCTGTGAACAGCGTCTGCGATTGCGCGCCATCGAAGACGGTGAGTATGCGGCGCGCAGAGCAACGGGCGCGCCTTCTTCCTGGAGGACCTGGACGTGGCCACAAGCCCGTCGATCTCGACATCGATCAGGTCATCGGGCTCACCACCGCTCATGGTGGCAAAGAGCTTCGACGGTCCGAGAACCCCGTCGTGCGTGGCACGGACCGGATGGCGACGCTGGTGATTGGACAGCTCGAAGCCGCCGATTTCCCGGTCAAAGGCATGGATGATCCACGTGGCAAGGTCCATTCGACGCAGGGACCTTGCAAACGCCCATAGGGAAACTGTTCTCGAACAAGTCCCTCGTGTCGTTTCCGATGATGACCGGGATCGGTTGGCCCCGTTCGATCAGTCGTCTGCGGTGGCGCCGCCTTCCTGCTTTCTCCGGCGGATGAAGGCGGTCAGTTCCTCGGCGATGCCGGGGTCCATGTCGGGCGTCTCGTATTCGTCGAGCAGCTGGCGCCATACCCTGGCGGCCCGCCTGGTGGTGTCGATGGCGCCATCGCTCTTCCAGGTCTCGAAGTTGCGCCAGTCCGAAAGAACCGGCTCGTAGAAGGCTGTTTCGTAGCGTTCGAGAGTGTGGCGCGTGCCGAAGAAGTGTCCCCCTGGACCGACATCGGCGATGGCATCCACGGCGAGTTCGGGCTCCGAAAAGTCCACCGGCTCCAGGGCCTTGATCATGGTCTGGACCATCTCGAGGTCGATGGCGATCTTCTCGAAGGAGGCGCTGAGGCCGCCTTCCATCCAGCCAAAGCTGTGCATCACCATGTTGGTGTGGCCCTGCACGGTCGCCCACAGCGACATGGCGCTCTCGTAGGTCGCCTGGGCATCCGGCCAGTTGGCGGCGTTGACGATGGACGAGCGGTAGGGAAGGGCATAGTGGCGCGCCATCTGGCCGCCCAGGAGAACCGCCTTGACATATTCCGGCGTTCCGAAGGCCGGGGAGCCGGACTTCATGTCGACATTGCTGGTAAACCCGCCGTAGACCACCGGAGTTCCCGGCCGGACCGTCTGGCAGAAGGCGATGGCAGCGAGTGCTTCGGCATTCTGCTGGGTCAAGGCACCGGCAATGGTGACCGGCGCCATGGCGCCTGCGAGCGTGAACGGTGTGACGACGATGACCTGGTTGAGCCGGGCCATCTCGATCATGCCAAGGAGCATCGGAACATCGAGCTGCAGCGGGGAGTTGCAGTTGACGACCGTCCAGATGCTGGGTTCCTCGAGGAGCGTGGCCTCGCCGATACCGCGGGCAATGCGCACCATCTCGATGGCATCCCTGATCTTGCGGCGTCCGAGCGAATAGCCGAAGGCGATCTTGTCGGTCAGGAAGAGCTGTTCGCCGACGATGTCGAGATAGCGGATATCGGGATCGACCTCGACGGGCTCCAGCATGGGCGTGCAGCCATGCACCGCATTGATGACCTGGGCGAGTCGCAAAAGGTTGCGGTAGTCGGCGAGATTGCCCGCCCTGCGGCCGCCCTCGAGGTCGGAGACATTCGGGTTGCCGGCCACGGGAAAGAAGTTGATGTGGTTGCCTCCCATGATCCGGTTGCGTGCCGGATTGCGGGCATGGAGCGTCCATTCCTGCGGAGCCCGGGCGACGGCTTCCTCGATGAAACCGCGGTCAAATCGCACCCGGGTCTCACCTGGTGTGACGGCGACACCGCCATCCCGGAGGATGTCGCGCGCTTCACCGAGAAGGATGTTGATGCCTGTCTCCTCGAGGACGCGCATGGAGGCGTCATGGATGGCCTCGACATCGTCAGCTTCGGCGATGTCCATCGCCGGGTAGGGATTGCGCACAATCGTCCAGGGAAGCTGCGGGACCTTGCGGGAAGTGCCCTGGTCCTTCCTTCGCCCGGCCGCCTGCCGTCGTGATCGCCGCATCGCACTCCCTTCATGCCATCACAAAGGAAAGGCGCCGGCGGCTGTTGCCACCGGCGCCTCTACCGATCGTCGGGCAACCAGCCTGGTCAGGCCTTGCTCTCGTCGATCCAGATCTCCTCGTAAGGCCATCCGGCGCCGCCCGAGAAGGCGGGACTGCCGTGGTAGTTCTGGATACGCGACGTGGTTGCCTCGATGTAGTTCATGAAGAACGGCAGGAAGAGGCCGCCGTCGTCATGCAGCAGGGTGCACGCCTCGCAGTAGATTGCCAGGCGCTTGTCAGGATCCGTTTCAAGGCGCCCCATGACGAGCAGTTCGTCGAACCGCTCGTTGCACCAGAACGTCTCGTTCCACGAACCGCCACAGGCATGGGCGATCGTCAGGATCGCATCCGCCGTGGGACGGGAATTCCAGCCGGTTGCACAGAACGGCACCTGCATCCAGGTATGGCTCCAGTAGCCGTCATCGGGCACACGGTTGAGTTCGATGGCAATGCCCGCTTCCCGCGCGTGCTCCTGGAGAATGGTGCTGGCGTCGATGGCATTGGAATGTGCCGCATTCGCAACGGCAAGCTCAATCGACGAAAGTCCCGTCTTGTCCCAGTGCCACTTCGCCTTCTCGGGATCGTAGTTGTGCTGCGGAATGGCGTCACAGTACGTCGGCAGCCCGGGATTGACCGGGAAGTCGTTGCCGATCCGGCCATGCCCGACCATCACCGTATCAACGACGACATTGCGGTCGACGGCGTGTTTCATCGCCAGGCGCAGGTTGAGGTCGTCCGTGGGTCCCCTGTCGGTCGCCATGACCCAGGCAAACCAGGAACCGGAAGGTGTCGAGTACACCTTGACACCGGGATTCTGCTCCAGCAACGCGGTGACACGGGGTTCGACATCGAGGTCGAGGTCGACATCACCGGCCTGCAACGCGCTTGACCGCGCAGCGTTGTCGGGAATTCCCTGGGTGATGAAGGTCGAGACGTGACCGGCATCCGGATTCCAGTAGTTCGCGTTCTTCTCGGCAACCGAGGCCAGTCCCGGAGTGAACTCCACGACCTTGTAGGGTCCGGTGCCGACAACGGGGTCACCGTCCTTCCAGCCTTCCTGGACGATCGATGTGTGATAGTCGTGACCCAGGGTGACCGGGAAGTCGGCATTGCCTGAATCGAGCGTGATCTTGACGACATTGGGTCCGTCGGCGCGCATGTCTACGATCGGCGAAAGCAGGGGCTTGGACGGTGACTCCGAGCCTTCCTTGATGTGTTCGCCGAGGGAGTAGATGATGTCGTCCGCCGTCAGCGTCTTGCCGTCGTGAAACTCGACTCCATCGCGTAGCCTGAAGGTCCACTCGGACGCCTGGTTGGCGGCTTCCCATTCGACCGCGAGGTTGGGAACGACGTTCATGTCGCGGTCAAGATTGGTCAGCCGGTTGTAGACCTGATAGGCACGCTGGATATCCGTGCTGTTGGTCATCTTGGTGGGATCGAAGGTCTCCTCGGCACCGGTGTACTCCGGGCTGACGCGGACCTCACCGCCCTTGATGGGCGTCTCGGCGATGCCGGCGCTGCTCAACATGGTCGTTGCCGCAGCCACTCCGACGCCGAGCTGGCCGGCGCGACCGATGAATTCCCGGCGGTCAAGGCGACCGGCCCTGATCTCGTCAATCATCCAGTCGAGTTGTTGTTTGCTCATGTTGGCGCTTTCCCTGTCAGTTCTTGTTCATGGGCATGCCGCAAAGGGCACACATACGTGAATCAAGCCTAATCTGCGTTGGACCTCAAGGGAAGCCCTGCGGTCTCTCATGCCTGCCGGCTCCTGGCGTGACAGCCTGGTCCGGATGCACACCTGACCCTTTCGGCCATGGCGCCTCAGGTCGGGATTGGCATGGTGGTGGGTCCCCGCAGTTCGCCAGGATCCCCCGGGAGAGTCAGGGGGCGTGAGTGCCGGGTCTGCAGGCGAAGGCGGCAGCGAATCGTTCCTCTCCGAGGTCAACGAGACGCAGGGGAGGGGAGGGATCGTGAGCGAACCGGAAGAGGTCGGTGCTGGCACCATCAAGCATCGTTTCGGGAATCTCGAAGCGGGACGGACCCAGCGACAGGCCGGTGCCGATGGCCTTGAGCAGTGCTTCCTTCATGGTCCACAGGCGATAGAAGAGATGCGCCCGTGCCGTGCCGGAGACGTGGTCCAGCCGTTCGCGTTCCCGCGGTCCGAAGACTCGTTCGGCGAGCCCCGCGAAGTCACGGTGCAGGGAGCGTTCTTCCACATCGATGCCAAGATCGTCATGCCCACCCATCGCGATCAGGCCATGACAACCGCTGTGTGACACGTTGAAGCCGATACCGGAACGCCTGCCGCCCACGATCGCAAATGGCTTGCCGTGGTCCAGGTGGCCGAAAGAGAGAGCATCCGTGCCGCAACCGGCATGTGCGGCCAGATTGATGCGCAGGGCTGCGCGGCACAGGGCGAATGCGTACCGGGCCTGCTTTGAGAGGAAGCGGTCCCACCGCGCTCTTTCGGTTTCGTCGAGCAGGGCGACCGCCTGCTCCTCGCGTCCCGGGGAGAGTGCGAGGTCCACGTGCAGGATGGTCGTGTCGTCGACCGAGCACCAGGGAATCCACCACGGATCCGGCGTCATGATCCTGCTGTGTCAGTCACGGTTACGGGCCACCCGGTCGGCGATGAGGCAGAGGATCTCGAACATGAAGGTAGCTCCGACCAGAGCCGTGTTGCCGCTGGGATCGAAGGGCGGCGCCACCTCGACCACGTCGCCACCCACGAGATCGAGACCCTGAAGCCCTCTCACCACTTCCTGGGCCTCGCGTGTTGTCATGCCGCCGATCTCCGGGGTGCCGGTTCCCGGCGCAAACGCCGGATCAAGCCCGTCAACGTCGAAGCTGACGTATGTCGGACCATCGCCGACCACGCGACGCGCTTCCCTGATGACCTGGTGCGGGCCGATGGCGGTGAACTCTTCCATGTAGATGACACGCATGCCGCTCTCTTCGGCGAAGGCCATGTCTGCGGCGCCGTAGATCGACCCGCGGATGCCGATCTGAACGGTGCGCCGGGGGTCGAGAAGACCTTCCTCGACGGCGCGTCTGAAGGGTGTTCCATGGGTATACGGGTTGTCGCCGAAGTACCGGTCGTTGGTGTCGCTGTGGGCATCGAAGTGCACCATGCCGACGGGCCGGTCGCCGGCGATGGCACGCATGATCGGCAGGGTGATCAGGTGATCGCCACCGGCAGAGAGCGGCAGGGCGCCTGCCTCGTGGATCGTCCCGTAGAACCGTTCGATACGTGCCAGGGAATCCATGAGATCTATGGGATTGACCGGACAGTCACCGAGATCCGCCACCTGGGCGAGATCATAGGGCGCGAGGCGGGAAACATGATGGACCTTGCGCATCAGGCTCGACTGGTTGCGGATTTCCCGCGGCCCGTGACGGGCGCCGGCACGGTTGGTCGTGCCTCCGTCCCAGGGAACGCCAACGAGAGCGATATCGAGACCGTCAGTACGGCGGGTGTGGGGCAGGCGCATGAATGTCGGAATATCGCCGAACCGCGGCACAACGGATGCATCGACAGGTTGGTTGTGGTCTGAAGACATGCCGCGGTACTCCCTGAATGACCGCCCAACCTTGGCGTGAAGGGCGCAAGGCCGCAAGCCGCCATGCCTTGATCGTTCCGGGGCATCGCGACACACTCAGGCGAGGCGGCAACCAAGGTGCAGGATCGATGAGCGGACGCGACGAGAACATCAAGTACCTTGTCACCGACCTTCCGGATTTTCCCGACGCTGCGCTTGCCGGCATCACCAGCCGTCTCTTCGGCGTCGAGGGCGAATACCGTCCACTCGACTCGGACCGGGACCAGAACTTTCTCCTGACAAGCGGTGACGACCGCTGGATCCTCAAGTTCCACCACCCGGAAGAAGAGGCGAGCGTTGTCGATTTCCAGAACGCCGCGCTTCGCCATATCGCCGTCACGGCCCCGGACATCCTGGCGCCGGAGGTGGTGCCTACCCTCGCCGGCGAGCCCTTCGCCAGGGCGACGGCGCCCGATGGCCGCGAGAGTATCGTGCGCCTGCTGACCTGGGTTCCGGGAGTCAGTGTTGATTCGTTCCCCTCGACGCGCCGGCAGCGCTACGGTCTGGGGACCCTGGTGGCGCGCCTCGATCGTGCCCTCGAGGGATTCTTCCACCCCGCCGCGCGGCATACCCTGTTGTGGGATATCCGCCAGGCGCCGAAGCTGCGCGTTCATACAGGCGACATAGCACAACGCGCATCGCGCGAACTCGTGAACACCGCGCTTGACCGATTCATCGGGAATGTCCTGCCGCGCTGGAACCACTTTCGCAGCCAGGTCATTCACAACGATGCCAACCGGAACAATGTCGTGGTGCACACCGACGCACCGGACGAACCCAACGGAGTGATCGATTTCGGTGACATGATGCATGGGCCCGTCGCCACCGAACTGGCTCTGGCATGTGACAACTATGCCCTTGGTTCGGAGCGTCCCCTTGAGGATATCATCGATGTGGCGATCGGGTTCGATTCGGTTCTCGCCCTGCGTGAGGAAGAAGTCGACGCCCTCTTCGACATGGTCTCTGCCCGGCTTGCCATCGGTGCCGTCATCGTGGCCCGCAGGGCCGTGGCGCGCCTTGGCTCTCCACCGTACATGCCGGGATATGACCAGAAGGTCTTTGCAGCCCTCGACATCATGTTCCAGACCGGTCCCGATGCTGCCACCGCGATGGTCCGCGATGCCCTGCGCATGCCGCAGCGCTGTGCGAAAGGTACGGTGACTACGCCGGAGTCGGATACGCTTGACCGCGAACTCGCAAGGCGTCACCGGTGGCTCGGCCGGCACCTCAGTCTCTTCTACAGGAAGCCCCTGCATGTCGAGAGGGGCGAAGGGGCGATTCTCTACGATGCCAACGGCCGCGCCTTCATCGATGCCTACAACAACGTTGCCAGTGTCGGACACTGCCATCCGCATGTGGTCAACGCCATATCCCGCCAGGCGGCGGCGCTCGGCACCAACACGCGCTACGTCTACCGCATCCTCGCCGATTATGCCGACAGGCTGCAGGCGACGATGCCGGACCATCTTACCTGTTCGATCATGGTGAATTCGGGGAGCGAGGCCAACGACATCGCCTGGCGTATCGCCACACTGCTTACCGGCAAGCGTGGCGGCATTGTCATGGAGGATGCCTATCATGGAATCACCGAGGCGATCAGTCACCTTTCGCCGGAAAGCCCGGAAGCCATGGCGCCGCACGTGCGCACGCTGGTGTCCCCGGACCCCTACCGCAATCCGCTTGCGCCGGATTCCGCAGACCCGGCGTCCGCCTATGCCGAGGACGCTGACCGGGCCATCGGTGAACTCGAGGACGCAGGCTTCGGAACGGCCTGTTTCATGGTCGATACCTCCTTTTGCTCCAACGGCATTCCCGACGTGCCCACCGGATACCTGCGCGATGTGACGGCGCGGGTGCGCGCCGCTGGCGGCATGATTGTCGCTGACGAGGTGCAGTACGGATTCGGTCGCCCGGGCACGCACATGTGGGGCTTCGACTACCACGCGATGAAGCCTGACATCGTCACTCTGGGCAAGCCGGTGGGCGACGGATTCCCTCTCGGTGTGGTCGTGACCACAGCCGAAATCCTCGAGGAGTTTTCCCGGGCCCTGGGGCTCTTTTCGACCTTCGGTGGCAATCCGGTGGCCTGTGCCGCCGGCATTGCCGTCCTCGACGTTCTCGAACGCGAGGATCTGCTCGAGAACGCGCGCACCACCGGCGCCTACCTCAAGGCGGGTCTCACGGGTCTCATGAACCGCCACCCCATGATCGGCGATGTGCGTGGTCACGGGTTCGTCATCGGCGTCGAGATCGTCAGCGATCGCGCAACACGTGCACCGGACCCCGAAGGCATGGTGGCCGTGCAGAACAGGATGCGCGAACTCGGCGTTCTGGTGGGCCGGGAAGGGCGCTTCGGCAACGTCTTCAAGATCCGTCCACCCATGGTCTTCCAACCCGGTCACGCCGATACGCTGGTGGCGTCGATGGACCAGGCGATGAAAGAACTCGGGAGGTAATGCCATGTTCAGTCACATCACATTCGGCACCAATGATCTGGAAGGCGCCCTGACGTTCTATGACGCCATCCTGGAACCGCTGGGGATCGTCCGGGTGCTCTCGTCGCCCGAACACGGTTTTGCCGCCTACGGCCCCTCTGGCGGGAAGCCGGGGTTTTTCATCTGCTGGCCGTTCAACGAGAAGGCCGCCACGGCGGGGAACGGCAGCCATGTGGCCTTTCTGGCGTCTTCAAGGGAGGCGGTCGACGCCTTCCATGCATGCGGACTCGCTCTCGGGGCCACCGACGAAGGCGCCCCGGGGCCGCGGCCGCACTACCACGAGCACTACTATGGTGCCTACCTGCGCGACCACGACGGCAACAAGCTCCAGGCCTGTTGCCATGCTCCTCCCTGATCCGGCGAGGTCAGGTGGCGGAGACCTGTCGGCTGTCCTCGACGTGATCGAGAACCTCCTTGATCGTGGTGACGTCCGCCGCAGGCCGTGACGTCCTCTCGGTCAGCAGGCGCCGCCAGGCCCTCGCACCGGGTTCTCCATGATAGAGGCCGGTCATGTGGCGGCTCATGCGGGCAAGAGGGACACCCTCGGCCAACCTTTCCGCGACATAGGGGAGCCATGCCAGGACAATTGACGAGCGCTCCGGGGGCGCTCCTTCAATGCCGAAGATCAGCCGGTCGGCTTCGGCCAGCATGTAGGGTGTCCGGTAGGCGGCGCGACCGATCATCACGCCATCGACATGCGCGAGATGGTGCAGTGCCGAGGCGAGGTCCCGGATACCTCCGTTGATGATGATGTCGAATTCGGGAAAACGGCGCTTGGTGTCATGGACGACATCGTGGCGTAGCGGAGGCACTTCGCGGTTCGCCTTCGGGGACAGGCCATCAAGGTAGGCCTTGCGGGCATGCACGATGAAGGTGGTGCAGCCGCTTGCGGCCACCGTGGTCATGAAGGCGGCGAGTGTCTCGTCCTCGTCCATGGCATCGATGCCGATGCGGCACTTGACCGTGACCGGAACCGAGACTGCATCGCGCATGGCCGCCAGACAGGCCTCCACAAGACCGGCATGGGCCATCAGGGCGGCGCCGAACCGGCCGGAACGGACCCTGCTGGAGGGACAGCCGACATTGAGATTGATCTCGTCATAGCCGAAGTCCTCGCCAATGCGCGCTGCCGCTGCCAGTGTTTGCGGATCACAGCCACCGATCTGCAGTGCCACGGGATGTTCGGTCGCGTCGAAGGCGAGCAGGCGTTGGCGGTCCCCGCGAACCACCGCGTCGGCGACGATCATCTCCGTGTAGAGACGGGTATGTTTCGTGACACACCTCAGAAAGGCCCGGCCGTGACGGTCCGTGCAGTTCATCATCGGTGCCACAGACAGCTCATGCATGGATCGTGTCATGTGTCCGTGTCGGCAGATCGTCTAGCACAGACCGCCCGCCCGGTTCGACAACTCCGCCACGCACACCGAATTGGACCGTGTCCCTTGATCCGTGGTGATCGGGTGCCACATAGCAATCCATGACACCTGGATGGATATTGTGATGGCGAACTCTCCGTGGCACGGCACCACCATCCTCTCGGTGCGTCGCGATGATCGTGTCGTCGTGGCCGGTGACGGACAGGTGTCCATGGGTGACACCGTGGTCAAGGCCAACGCCGTCAAGGTCCGGCGCCTGGGGTCGGGCTCCATCCTGGCCGGATTCGCAGGCGCGACAGCCGATGCCTTCACCCTCTTCGAGAGGCTTGAGGAAAAACTCGAACGCCATCCCGGACAGCTGGCGAGATCATGCGTCGAACTCGCCAAGGACTGGCGCACCGACCGCTATCTCAGGCGCCTGGAAGCCCTGATGGCGGTGGCCGACCGGTCGGTCTCCCTTATCGTTTCGGGCACCGGTGATGTTCTGGAGCCCGAGGACGGTCTGATCGGAATCGGATCGGGTGGCAACTATGCCCTTGCGGCGGCACGCGCACTTCTCGCGGTCGACGGGATTTCGGCCGAAGAGGTCGCCCGCCGGAGCCTGGAGATCGCCGCCGACATCTGCATCTACACCAACCGCCATGTCACCCTGGAGACGCTGGATGCCAGTTGACGTCCCTTGTCAGGCGCCCGGCAAGACGATAGGGAGGCCACGATGACTTCGTTCTCTCCCCGCGAGATCGTCTCCGAACTCGACCGGTTCATCATTGGCCAGACCGATGCCAAGCGGGCGGTGGCGATCGCCCTGCGCAATCGCTGGCGCCGCCAGCAGCTTCCCGATGATCTCAAGGAAGAGGTGCTGCCCAAGAACATCCTGATGATCGGGCCCACCGGTGTCGGCAAGACCGAAATTGCGCGCCGCCTTGCCCGACTCTCCAACGCACCCTTTCTCAAGGTCGAGGCAACCAAGTTCACCGAAGTCGGTTATGTCGGACGCGACGTCGAGCAGATCGTCCGCGATCTTGTGGAGACCGCGATCACCAGTACTCGCGAGGATATGCGCAAGGAGGTCGAGGCGCGGGCGGAACTGGCCGCCGAGGAACGGGTCATCGACGCCCTGGTCGGCGACAAGGCAAGCCCGGAGACCCGCAACAAGATGCGCGACCGGTTGCGCCACGGGGACCTCGATGACAAGGAGGTCGAACTGGACCTTCAGGAGGCCGGCGCCGGTACGCTGCCCACCTTCGACATCCCCGGAATGCCGGGAGCCCAGATGGGCATGCTCAACCTCAACGATGTCTTCGGCAAGGTGATGGGCAACCAGACTCGTCGGCGCAAGATGAAGATTGCCGAGAGCCACGATGTCCTGATCGCCGAGGAATCCGACAAGCTTCTTGATGAGGAGATGGTGATACGCGCGGCGATCGAGGCCGTGGAGCAGAACGGCATCGTCTTCATTGACGAGATCGACAAGATCACCGCCCGCAATGATCGGGCTGGCGCTGACGTCTCCCGCGAAGGGGTGCAGCGCGATCTGCTGCCTCTCATTGAGGGGACGACGGTCGCCACCAAGCATGGATCCGTGAAGACCGACCACGTGCTCTTCATCTGTTCGGGTGCCTTCCATCTCGCCAAGCCGTCGGACCTGTTGCCGGAACTTCAGGGACGGTTGCCGAATCGCGTCGAACTCCAGGCTCTCGACCGGAACGACTTCCGGCGCATCCTGACCGAGCCCGAGAACAGCCTCATCATCCAGTACACCGCGCTGCTGGCCACCGAGGACATCGTGCTCGATTTTCACGAGGTGGCGATTGACGCTCTTGCCGACCTTGCTGCGAAGATCAATCAGACCGTGGAAAACATCGGCGCCCGCCGGTTGCACACCGTCATGGAAAAACTCCTGGAAGACATCAGCTTCACCGCTCCCGACCGCAGCGGCGAAACCGTCGTCATCGACGCCGCCTTCGTCGATGAGAGAGTGGGCGATCTGGCAAGAAACACGGATCTCGGGCGCTTCATCCTGTAGATGTCCGGCCCGGCGGCGAGGTTTCGCCCGCGCAAGAAGGTCCCTGCCGCCGACCGCAAGGTCGAGCCCGGCGGGTTGTCGCGCATACCCCTGGACAGACTGCCGGCATGCTGACCCAAGTGCCCGCGCGGCCTCCAGCACCCCGGGCGCCAACAACATGGGCAGCGAAATCAAGGCACGGGCTTCCGGCGATTTCCCGGTTGTCCGAAACGCGAGGCCGGATCACACGGTCCCTGAAGACCATCAGGCAAGGACTCCGATACGAACGTGCGGGGTGGTCTTGTCGCTCGCTCAGGACGGTGAGTCGCCGGGGTCGCGTGGCATGAAGTCGAGGCCGATGCCCCGTGCCGTGCGGATCATGTCCGTGGCCCGGCTGCCGCCCTCGGTCGAATGGTGGAGGAACACGAAGCTGGCATCGTCGATGCCGCAGTACTGGAAGACGCCCTTCGGGATTTCCGATTCGATGGCGGCGTCCTGACCGGTTCTGGCGTAGGTCTCGGCATCGGAAGCCGAGAGGCCGACGGCCAGCGCCTTCCGGTGGGCAAGAGTGGCGGAGCCGTAGGCATAGTCCTTGTTCCACACGCGATCGACCCACCCCTTCAGCATGGCGGGGAATGACCACCACCAGATGGGAAAGACGAGAATGATCCCATCGTTGCGGTCCAGACGCGCCATTTCCGTCCTCACCGCGTCGCTGTAGGTCTTGTCCTCGCGCTCCCAGTCGGGTTCGTCCTCGGGCATCAGGACCGGGTCGAAGCCCTCTCCATAGAGATCGGCGATTTCAGGTTCGTGGCCCGCTTCCACGAGGCCGGCGGCCACGGCGTCGGCGATCTGGCCGGTCAGCGAATCCCGTCTGGGATGGGCCAGAACAACGAGAATCTTCATGTGTACGCTCCATTGGAGTGGGTAAGGACGGCGGCAACTGTCATGGGTGGAGGCCGGCGAGGGTCCTCTCGACCCACAGCCGGGTGAGTCTTTCCTGAACGCCGTTCTGCATGAGACGTTCACTCAAGCCGTCAAAGTCGACGCAGTCCATTGGCTGGTCCTGATTGAAACACGAGAACACGGGCGGGCGCGATTCGCCTGTTTCCGGATCGATCCGGGGCTGCAGGCACTGTGCGCAGACTTCCTTCATCATGCACTGCATGGGGCTGTTGATGGATCCGATGGCGACGTGGTCCGGTTTGAGCCAGGGCTTGAGGACGCCCGAACGTGCGGCCTTGACGGCGGCCATCATGCGGTCCGAGCCGATCGAGATGATGCGGTCGACCTCGCCAAGGTCGATCGATTGCGCGCCGGGCCCCGCTTGCTGGTAGGCAACGAGAGCGTCGACAACGTTGCCGACATAGCTGCGGTCCTGCGGGCGTGTCGGCAGGTACCCCGGCGCCTCCTCGCAGACCCAGATTACGGCATCCGCTGCAGCTTCGATCTCCGCGGTCTTGTAGCGATCGATGATCTTGCGATAGCCGGCACAATAGAGCACTCGTACGCCCGTCCGGCGCATGGCCTGGCCGATGGAAAAGAGCACTGCGTTGCCGAGTCCGCCGCCCACCAGGAGCACGGTCCCGGATGCGGGAATCTCCGTCGGGCTACCGGTGGGGCCCATCAGGATGACCGGCTCGCCGGGTTCGAGATGACCCATGAGGTCGGAGGATCCACCCATCTCGAGGCCGATGACGCTGACCCTGGTGCCATTCGCCGAGATGCCCGCACCCGTCATGGCCAGAGGCTCCATGGCGAGTAGCGTGCCATCGCGACCCCGTGAGGCACAGGCCTCGAAGTTCTGCAAGCGGTAGAACTGTCCCGGGCGGAAGGCCCTGGCAGCTTCCGGCGCCTCGACCTCGACCTCGATGATGGTGGGCGTCAGCCGCGTCACCCCGGTGACGCGGGCGATGAACCGGGAGTCGAGATCCCGGAAGAAGGCCTCATTGTCTCGTTGCGGGAGAGGGCCCAGTCCGCTCAGCATGTCCGAGATTACCGGCCACGCGCGTTTGGCGCCGCCGAGGGCCTTGACGACGTTTCCGGCGAAGCTCGGATGAAGGTCGCCGTGGTAACTCACGCCCCGGCCATCTGCGCCCAGGTACATCAGGATGTGCGCCTGGTCCGGCTTGACGCTCGCCTGGGGCGTGACGGGTCTGCCTTCGCGGTCGAGCGCCTGGAAGAACCGCCCGTCCATTTCCAGCAGGTTCGATTCCCGGGCCAGCACCGTGTTGGGCCGGGTTCCGGCGGCAACCAGCAGGGCGCGAGCCCGGAGCAGGTGCTCGCCGCCATCGCTGTCGGTGAAGCGGACCGCGCGGACGTGACGGTAACGGTCGACCTCGACCGCTGCCGGGGTCAGCCCCGGAGCGATGCGGATTCCTTCCTGGAGGGCGAGGGCCACCTCCTCATGGTTGAGGCGGTAACTCGGCGCCTCGGCCAGATCGCGCCGGTAGGCAATGGTGACGCCGCCCCATGAATCGAGAAGGTCCTGAATGGCCGGCTCGCGGTTGTCCCTGGCTGCTGCCTCGCGCTCCCGGGCGATGGCTGCGGCATGTTCAATGAAGGTGTCGGCGACATGGGCCTCTTCCTCGCTCCATGATGCCCGCACATGCTCTTCACCGCGCTCGGATACCAGGATCCTGTAGCGTTCGGCGAATCGTTCGACCTGGCGGGGATAGTAGGCGAGCGCTTCGGTTGCCGTGTCGATGGCGGTCAGTCCACCGCCGATGACGACGGCAGGGAGGCGAAGCTGGAGATTGGCGATCGACACCTGCCTGGCGGCGCCGGTGAGCTGCAACGCCATGAGGAAGTCGGAGGCCATGCGCACGCCCCGGGCAAGCGCGTTGGGCATGTCGATGAGGTGGGGGCGCCCGGCGCCGGCACAGTGCGCGATGTGGTCGAAGCCCAGGGCGAAGGCACCCTCGATGGTGAGCGTGCCACCGAACCTTACGCCTCCGTACATGCGGAACGACGCACGACGTTCCAGAAGCAGGCGGATCAGTTTGAGGAAGTTCTTGTCCCAGCGCACCGTGATGCCGTATTCGGCGACGCCGCCAAATCCTGCCATCACCCTGTCATCGAGGGATTCGCGGAGTTCAGCGATGTCGCCTATGGGCCGGAAGGGCTGCCGGTTGCCAAAGACATCAATGCCCGAGACATCGGGATCGAGCGGTTCGATCTTGAGGCCGTCGATGGCCACGACCGTGTGGCCATCATTCTGCAGGTGATGGGCGAGGCCGAAGCCGGCCGGACCGGTTCCCACCACAAGAACACGGCGCCCTGATTCCGGCCGTGGCACGGGATGCGTCAGGTTGAGCGGATTCCATCGGGAGAGAAGACTGTAGATCTCGAATCCCCAGGGCAGGGCCAGGACATCCTTCAGCGTGCGGGTCTCGACCTGCGGAATGTCGACAGGCTCCTGCTTCTGGTAAATGCAGGCCTTCATGCAATCGTTGCAGATACGGTGGCCCGTGGCGGCCACGAGCGGATTGTCGATCATGATCACGGCGAGGGCGGCAAGGCCGTGTCCACGGGCCTTCAGCAGGTTCATCTCGCTGATCTTCTCGTCGAGGGGACAGCCTGCCAGCGGAATGCGTTGCGCCGAGGTGCGGAATGATGTGCCCTGCTTCTCCTTCAGGCCCCTGGAACAGCTGTCCTTTCCCTGATTGTGACAGAAGATGCAGTAGTTGGCGTGGGCCATGGCCTGCCGGAGGTCCATGCCCCCATCGGTCAGCGAGAATCCGTTCCTGGTGCGCAGGTCCTCTGCCGGAGCGGCGAGCATGGTGACCCCGTTTCTGACCTCCGTTGCCACCGGTACCAGATGAGCAGGGTCGGTCCTGGCGGGAAGATGAAAGAGGGCGCTCCTGCGATAGCGCGCCTTCCCGGCGAGCGAGCGTGTCGCCCAGGCAGCAAACCGCGCAGCCAGGGCGATCTCTTCGGCGTAGCCCTCCTCGTCCTCGAGCCATCCGAGCACGGCCTTGGCGAAGGCGAGTTCATCGAATTCCCTGCCGATCAGCGCTTCGACGTCGCGTCCGAGAGCCTCGCCGTCAATCGTGTCAACCTCGTCTGCCGCCAGGGCGCGTGCCGCGCGCCGGCGCACGAAGACGAGCTTGCACTGGTAGACCGGATCGAGGTGGCGAATCGCGGCACGCTGGCGATCAAGTTCGTCACCCACACGGAAGAGGTCACCGACAAACTCCTCGACGAAGGGGCCGAGGTCGATGAGGAGGTCGGAGTGTGCGCTGGTGTCAAGTTCGTCCGGCGCTGCCCGGGCGCTCATCAGCCTGTTGAAGAGGGGGGCGT
This sequence comes from Alphaproteobacteria bacterium, assembly GCA_965213815.1. Lineage (GTDB taxonomy): Bacteria > Pseudomonadota > Alphaproteobacteria > SP197 > SP197 > SP197. The sequence goes on from OZ243917.1 coordinate 1,190,107, forward strand.
CGTGGCGCTGCAGCGCCTCGCAGAAGGCACGGTCGAGACGCATGAGTCCTTCGCGACTGTATAGGTCGCTGAAGGAAAGTCCGCAGGCGAGGGAGAGTTCGTTCATTGAGGTCCGACCGTTCCCGACACCATCACGATTTAGACAATTGCCGTGGCATTGGAAAGCGAAAGCCGGACACCGTTCTCCTGGCGGCGGGGTTGCGGCGGCGGCGGTCGGTTTCTATCGTTGTACTTTCCTCGGGAGTTCTGACCATGGCGGTGATGTCTGCCGCAACCGGTGAACGTCCGCGCCTTCTGCTTCCCGGCATCAGGAGACTGCCGCCGGGTGTCGAGCGCTACGTGGTGCCGGCGGCCGGTTCGGTGGTGGTCGTCGTTCTTGCCGGCGACACCCTCAGGATCGTCAACAGCGAGGGTGGGCAGATCTGTGAGATCGTCGCTCTCGATGGTGCGGGGAGGGACGTTCCCGGCATTCTCGCCCGGCGCCGCAATGGTCCGGCGGTGGGCCTTGCGGCCATGCTGGCGACGGACAGCACACTCCTTGATGCGCTCACGGCAAGGGGCTGGGCGCCGCCCTTCGATCAGGCGATCATCCTGTTCGATCAGGAGACACCGGCTGGCGAGGCCGAGGTCATGACCGTGGAGGAAGACGGATTCGTCATCGTCGTAGCGCCAGGCGAACCCATGGAGGTCATGGCGCAGGGGACGACAACGCCTCTCGAACTTTTCGTACAACGCCGGAATCCGTCCCTGGCGGCAGAACGAACCCTTCCCGATCCCCTTGCCGAACCGCGCGAGGAGATCCGCATTGCTGCCGGTACCGCCCGTGCCTACGAGGTGGAGGAAGGCGAATACATCCAGATTCTTGATATCGAGGGGCGCGAGTGTTCGGATTTCCAGGCGCTGTCGGTGGCTGCACTGGACAGGGGTGTGGAACGCGATATCGATCCGACCGCAACCCGTGTTCTCAATGGCGCCGCCTATCCGGCGCCGGGGCTCTTCGCCAAACTCTTCGACGCCGATCTTCAGCCCTCCATCGAGATCATCCAGGACACGGTGGGGCGCCACGACAGCTTCAACTTCGCCTGTACGGCGAAGTACTACGATGACGTCGGCTATCCCGGACACGTCAACTGTACCGACAATTTCAACGCCGAACTCGAGCCCTACGGCGTGGCGGCGCGCAAGGGCTGGCAGGCGATGAACTTCTTCTACAACACGCTGCTCGACGATCGCTACCAGATCTACCTTGACGAGCCGTGGTCGCGGCCCGGCGACTATGTGCTGTGCCGGGCGCTTCAGAATGTCGTGTGCGTGAACTCCGCATGTCCCGATGCCATCGATCCGGCCAACGGCTGGAATCCGACGGATATCCTCATCCGCATCTATCCCAGGAAGAACCTCTTCAGGAAGGCGATCGCCTTGAGACCCATGCCCGATTCCGATCCGCTGATGACCCGCGACACCGGGTTTCGCCCGCGTACCGAAGCGCGCACCCGCAACTTCACCGAGTACAACGGCTTCTGGCTGCCGACGCACTTCACCAACCATGGCGCCATCGACGAATACTGGGCCTGCCGGGAACGCGTCACGGCCATGGATCTGTCGGCCCTGCGCAAGTTCGAGATCACCGGTCCCGACGCCGGCGAACTCATGCAAAGAACGCTGACACGCAACGTGCGCCGCATGGCCGATCATCACGTCGTCTATTCGGCGATGTGCTACGAACACGGCGGCATGATCGACGACGGGACGCTGTTCCGCCTGTCGGAGACCGGCTATCGCTGGATCGGCGGCACGGACTTTGGCGGCGAATGGCTGCGCGCCAGGGCACAAGAGTGGGGTCTGCGGGCACTGGTGCGCAGTTCCACCGACCAGTTGCACAACCTCGCCGTGCAGGGGCCCTTGAGCCGCGCTCTCCTGAGCGAAGTCGTCTGGACGGCCCCGGCCAACCCGCGCGTCGAGGAAATCAACTGGTTCAGATTGACCGTTGGCCGCATCGGCGACCACAACGGGGTGCCCGTGGTGGTGTCGCGCACCGGATATACCGGAGAACTGGGTTACGAGGTGTGGTGCCATCCGCGCCACGCCGCAGAGGTGTGGGACGCCGTCTTCGAGGCCGGCGAGGCGCACGGAATCGTGCCTCTGGGACTCGAGGGTCTCGACCTTCTGCGCATCGAGTCGGGACTGGTGTTCGCCGGCCAGGAGTTCGATGACCAGACGGATCCCTTCGAGGCCGGCATCGGTTTCACGGTCGGCCTGAAGACGACCGAGGAGGACTTTGTTGGCCGTCAGGCTCTCGAAAGGCGCAAGGCCCACCCGCAGCGCAGACTGGTCGGCCTGGAACTCGAGGGCAACGAGGCGGGCGCCCACGGCGACTGCGTGCATGTGGGACGGGCACAGGTGGGTGTGGTCACGAGCGGCATGCGATCGCCGCTGCTCAACCGCAACATCGCGCTGGCCCGCATGGATGTGAACCACGCCGCAATCGGCGACGAGGTCGAGGTGGGCAAGATGGATGGACACCAGAAGCGCATTCCGGCCACCGTGGTGCCCTTCCCCTTCTACGACCCGAAGAAGGAACGCCCGCGGTCCTGATCACGGTGCGTCCGCCAGAAACGGCGGGGCCGAAGAATGCCAGCAGGGAATTCGGGTGATCAGGCATGCACCCGGCGGATGCAGCGGTTCATGGCGGCGTGATCACCCGCGTTCGAGCCGCGTCAAATCGATAACATATCCGGCCCCCTTGAGTGCCTGCGGGCCCATGTCGCTGGTCAGCCAGACGATCACCATCGAGGCCTGCGGTGGCCCGCGCAGCCGCACGAAGCGCAAAGGTGAGAAGGGAGTCAATGATGGCGTGCACCGTGTGACCTCGGCGTTGCCCAACGACGTCACGGACAAGATCCCGCACGCATGCTCGCGGTCCAGGCCAGTGAACCGTCTCGACTACGAGCGCCGCTGGGCGGTCGAGACCTGGTTCTCCATCCTCGATCTCGTTTGGCAGAGCTTGCATGGCTCAACGAAGAGAACGAGCCTCCGGATTCCAAAGTACGTGGGTACGTCGGTCCCTGCCGACCAAGTGACAAGGGTGGAGTTTCTGCCTGAGCACCAGACCGACTGCAAAGGAGCCGACCCCGCAACCCACACGAGAAACCTCATGCGGCCAGTTGGAAAGAGGGCTGTCTCCCAAGCCAGCCAGCATCATCAAGCTGCCACCGCCGTCACGTTCCTCGTGACGTTCACAACACCTGAGCTCAAGCACTGTCCTTCGTGAACTGGTAGAGTGGCCCACATCTTGAAAGAACCACGCCATGAAAGTGCGCCTGTTCGCATCGGTTTTGGTCTTGGTATTCGGCGCCTATGCGTTGTCAGTCTGGATCCACAAGAGACTGAGCGACCAGGTCACGTTGCTCGAGACCAGCATACAGGAACAGGGTAGCCGTCTGGATCCCATCGCGACACTGGTTGACAAGGTTGCGGCCCTTGAGTCCGCAGTCCTTGAGCAGCAAGGATTGAGTGACCAGATCACATTGCTCGAGACCAGTGTTCGGGAACAGAGTATCCGCCTGGACCCCATCGCGCCGCTGGTTGACAGGGTTGCGGCCCTTGAGTCCGCGGTCCTCGAGCAGCGCGGAATTCTGGATAACGCTCTCGGTCACGGCGTTCCCGTCCAGATGTCGGATCGGTGGAATACGCAGCTGGAGACTCTTGAGAACCAGCTCTCAGAACAAGAGTGGCCAGAGAATGCAGACGAAGCGGCCAAGTTTCTGGCTGCAGTATCCACCTTGGTATCGGAACTATCGCCGCTCGCTGAAGCGACCTACTTTGCCCGTCTGGCGCGGTTACGCTGGTCGGCCGTTGCCTTCGATGCTCTGCATCGCGAATACGACCTTGAAGAAGTGCTGTTCGATCAGGTTGAGCAATTACGCGCCATTGCTGCCGCGAAACCGGAGGATGTGGACACGGACCTCGAGGAGGCACTTCTGCAGCGAGGTGAGGAACTGTTGTTGGCCGCCGAGGAGTCGGTTCTCGACGCTGTCCTGGCTCGAGCGAACTCGTTGTTCGCTTCGCACGGAGATTCGTCGCAGGCTACCGAAGACCTCCGAGACGCGTACGACGATCTTGGGGCTTACCTGGATCACGCCACGCGCCGTGAGGAGATCGATGCCCACCGGGAGAAGCTCGATCGCCAACTGTTCGAACACGAAGCCCGCGACCGGGCCACTGAGCTGCGCGACCAATGGAGCCGGGCCAAGCTATTGGCTGGCACACATGACGACGCGTATGAGGCGGCTGCCCGCATGCTGCTGGGCGAGGTTAGTGGTGCCCGCGCCATGATGGCGCTTTCGGGCCTGCAGCCGACTGCATATGACGGTCTGGTGGCAGAGATTCAGGCGGCCGTTCACGACGTTGACGATGGCTTCCGGCGTGCATATCAGAAATGGGCGCTGAGGCAGGTGTTTGCCTTTGAGGAGCTTTACGAGCAGATCGAGAGCGGGGACGCGATTCCCTCGGAGGCCGAGCCTGCTCAGGCAGAAAGGCACGGGAGCGGACTGTTGCGCTACCTCCCTGACGAGACGTTGGAGAAGGTCGAGGAGGTCATCAGGGGTACCGGTAAGGCCGCGAACCGCCTCGTGAATGGCGTATGCAGTGATTCGCTCAGCTGCGAGGCGCTCCAGAACGCCATGATTGTCTATCTTCTTCCGATCGATCACCTGTTACTGGATTTGCCTGTGCTGAAGCGCTACCAGCATGTCTATGACGAAGGTTGGTCCACTCTGGATAAGCGTCCCGAGCAAACCTGTGTGGCGATCGCCGCCACCTTTGTGCCGAAGCGGGCGCTCCGGGATGTTGGCGAAGCTGCAGCGGATGCTGACCTGGTCGAGAAACTTCGGAGCCATGGGGAATGCGACTAATCGCGCGTGCCTGCTGGCTCGGCCTGAGCATTCTGCTCGCTGTCCCGGCCGGCTCGGCAGTTGCTGACATCCCGCTCACACCCCGGGAACTGCAGTCGGTGCTTGCCGGCGCTTCAAGCCCCGGCGTGTGGTCCCGGCTTTATCCGTTCGAAACTGCGCTGACTGACGTTGCGCCCCTCGCCCAGGGGAACTACCGCAACCTTTGGTTGTCCGCCTCGCTTGGCGACCGGGTCCGTATTGCGCAGCTCATAGGTGAGGAGGGTGTTTCACACTATGCCGATGGGCGGAAACTACGGACGCTCCTCGGTCCTTTCGGACATCGCGCCTCAATCGGACCGGACTCGATCTATTGGAATTCTGCGTCTGGAAAGGTCCAGGTTCTGGAGGCAAAGGGTGGCTCGTCGGCGCCCAAGTGGACGTATCAGTCGCTTCAGGGGACGAACGTCAATGCTATTCGGTCAGCCACCGGTGTGCTCGCTCATCGCAACGCAAGCTGGCGCGAGAAACTTCAAGCTGCCCGTGTCATCAAGGCAGCGCAGCGCGGTCATCTTGAAACGGGTATTGTCCGGACTGGTCATGTGCTCGGGACGCCGCGGACACCGACACCTTCTGGCATGGATGTCGGCAATGTGGCGAAGGAGGCCCGACAGCTGGAACGTCAGCTCATCCAACGAAGTCCAAGATTGCGTCATGCCTTCGCGATAGCCGGTTCGCAACACCGGGTAGACCGACTCGCCTATCGCACCGCGCAGTGGGCATCGGCTGGCAGCTTTCCACGCGGGTCGAATGCTCTGGGCTCTCTTGCGACAGCCCCCTTCCGTCTTGATAGTGCCGCGCTGCTGGGCTCTCGGGCGTCACATCTCGGGATGGTTGCCTCTCGGTGGATACTGCCGATCAGTTTGGGTCTTGCTGGCGGCAGCATGACGGTGGTCATCTTGAAGTACACAAGTGCTTCGATCAGTTCCCCGGAGTTTGTGCGTGCAAGTGCGGGTCCTGCGATTCTCGTGGTCTTCACTGGAGCTGGTGCGTTGATCGGCGGACTGTCTTCGTCCGGTATAGGGGCCGTGCCTGGCGCTGCAGTGGGCGCGATGCTTGCGCTGCCGTTTCAACTTGGCTTTGACTGGTTCATTAACCTGCACTACCGAAAATTCGATCGAGCACAGCAGAATGCTGTCGATCAGGCGATCAGGGTGAAGTACTTCGGGACTGGCTTTCGACCGGAGCAGGCGTTGCCAGTGCCTGCCCAGTGACTTGTGCGCTTGACCTGGCGGGGAAGGCGGAGATTCTCCTGGCCCGTTGCTTGTTGAGGTTTCGCGAATGCCTTGTCCGTTGGGGGCGAAGCGTAGTCGCGGTCGCTTGTTCGGGTCTTCTTGCCGCATATCCGCTACGCCCGTAGGCGGGCATCTGTACGGAGAGCCTTCGCGGACCAAACCTGTGGAGGGTTTCTTTATCACGGTCGGGAGTCCCCATCGAGAGAACGTTCGTGTCCACCAGATACAAGGCGGACCCTACAGCTCGACGTCTCGTACCGGGCTCGTGGCGTGCGGCAGGAAGTCGCCCTCTTCAAGCCCTGAGGCGGCGAGGAGGCGGCCGAATGACGGGACTTGACGAAGGCGGTTCCATTCGTCGAGGCCGACAAGAGCGGCTCGGGGCTGTCCGCGACGGGTGATGACGGCGGTGTCGCCGCGGCTCCTTCAACCAGGGCGGACAGCGTGGCTTTGGCCTCGCGCAACTGTACCGTTCGCATGACTCCGTCATGAACCAATGTCGTCACAAGAGGTTGCAGCACCGGGTTGAGTAATCTGCTCGGCTACCGGTGAGGCGAGATTGAGGCAGTGTCATTCGATCATGGTGAACCAAGACTCTCAGGCCCACATTCCCGGGGTCGCCGCGCCCCTGCCAGCAAGGAAGCTCCCGGCGCCACGCAGGCCTGGTCGGAGTGCGGGGATCACAATCACACTCGGTGTTCGGGCGACACAGCGGAGCGGCAGGTTCACGTTGCTCGAGACCAGTGTCCGGGAGCAACAGTAGCCACCTGGATCCCGTCGCGACGCTGGTTGGCAGGGTTGCAGTCCTCGAGAAGTGCGGAGTATCGGACAACACTCTCGGTCACGGATGTCGACGCAGCGGGAGACGACTGAGAACCGAACCGCCGTGGTGATCCGGATTACGGCGTCGCGGCGCCGTTGACGAGGGCCTGGAGCCGCTCGAGGATCACTGTTTCGCTGATGTCCGTGCGGCCGAGATCCTGCCAGTCGGCCGCATAGTCCCCGGCGTGCGGCGCCATGGTCGCGGCGGCATGGATGTCCCACGGTCGCAGGCGCCGGAAATCGAGACCCATGGCGCTGCGGTAGTACGCCGTGAAGGCGCGGCAGGCCTCGATACCGTGGGTCCACACGAGGTTCGAACGGGCGATGGCGAGATCGGCAAGGGGATCGCCGATCATGGCATCCTCCCAGTCGATCACCGCCGCAAGACCGCCGTCCTTCCACAACACGTTGCCGGTCCAGAAATCGCCGTGGAGCAATCGGCCAACACCGGCGGCGGCGGGCGGCCAGTCGAGGTCCGCCGGCAGGTCGAGCAGGGTGGAGGCCGGAGCCTCGGGCATGGTCTGGCGGGGCACGAAGGAGAGGATGTGACCGGGGGCGCTTGTGTGCAGACGTACCAGGAACCTGGCCATCGCCAGGGCGTGGTCCCGGGTGGCGTGCCAGAGGGGTTCGCCGTCACGGTACTCCAGGAGCAGCCATGGCGCCATGCAGTGAAGGGCCCGCGGTACCGGAAATCCGCGAGCCGCCAGATGGATGAGCAGGCGGAATTCCGTGCGGGCGGAACCGGTGCACCGGCGCAGCACGACACGTTCCGCATGGCCATCCGGGTGGACGATCCTGAGCAACGCCATGGTGGCGGAACTGCCACCCTCGAGGGGACGGCAGTCATGCAGCCGTGCCCCGCTGTTGTAGCGGCGAAGAACCTCGTCGACGGGGGAGGGACTATCCGGCAGCGGCTTCCTGGAGCAGACGGTCCGCCAGGGCCTTCTTCTCGTCGGCGGACATCTTCTTCACCTCGTTGTCGATGGACCGCTGATTGATGGCCGTGTTCCAGTAATCGAGCGAATCGAAGCCGAGCAGCGCGTGCTTGCCGACAAACTGGCGCAGGACCTCGTTGGTCGGGCCCATGACCCAGCCGGCCTTGGCGTCGCGCAGCAGCCGCTCCATGCCGAGGCCGGCCTTGTAGGCGGTGCCGCCACAGGCGTGGAGCATCTTGTCGGAGACCTGGTGCACGTTCTTGGCCGCCTGGAACTTGACCTGCCAGAGCTGGTTGAGCAGATCGGCCCGGGGCACGGCTTCGAGATCCCGGTGAATCGACCAGTCGCAGTTGTCGGTGAGTTCATCGAGAGCCTTGGCCATGCCGAATGTCATCATGCGGCTGGCGTTGCTGCCGATGATCGCTTCCCCGACATAGTCCTGGATGGTGGGGTAGTCGCAGACCCGCAGGCCGACATCAACATGGCGCTTGCGGGTCGTGTGGCGCTTGGCGATGTCGATCATGCCCATGGCAATGCCGTTCCAGGCGCACGATGAGTTCAGCAGGAAGAACGGGTCCACCGTCTCGTCGTTGGAGACCGCACCGTCGCCCCTGGGGCCGACAAGACGGTTCTTCGGGATGGTGACGCCGTCCACAAGGAGGGCTCCCGACTGGTTGCCGCGCATGCCCATGCCGTCCCAGCCGGAAACATCGGCGTCGACCTCGTCGGCCATGATCAGCCACACGGAGAGATCCGAATAGTCGCCACCAAAATCAGGGGACGTGGTCTGCACGATGTACCAGTCGGCGAAGCCGCCCGAGGTCGTCCACGAGGCCTTCTTGGTGACCTTCCAGCCGTCTTCCGTGGCTTCGGCGCCCGACGAGACCGGATACCAGAAGTGAGAACCCGTCTCGGGATCGGAATAGGACAGGGTTCCGACCAGAACGTCCCGGTCAAGACGCGACAGGATGTTCCTCAGAGCCTCGTTGTCGTGGTAGCGGAAGAGGGCGGCCGAACAGGCGCCATAGTGCATCGTGAGGCACATCGCCGTCGACGGACAGCCGTAGCGGGCCACGGTTTCCACGACCATGCACATGGCGACATGGTTCTCGCCCATGCCGCCGAGTTCCTCGGGAACGAAAAGGCCAAGGAGGCCCTTGGAGGCGAGAGCTTCGAAGTTCTTGCGCGGGAAGATGAAACCGCGATCCGACTCGACGGCATTCACCCTGAGTGTGGTCCGGCACAGATCGATGAGATCCTTCTGGATTTCCCGCTGGCGTTCGGTCAGGAAGAACTGCGGGTCGTACTCGTAACCGATGCCCCAGAATTCCTCGTCACCCCACATCTTGACGTCATCGCTCATCACCTGCTCCCTAGGACATGTGTGGATTGGCTCTCTGAATTCGCCTGCTGGATGGACGACTCCCTCGTACCCGGCAGGGCGTTCAACTCCATTGTGATCCCGCCCGCCCCGATGCCGGCGCTAGTGCGGGATGCGGGCCATGGCCATCGCCATGGTACGTTCGATTTCCTCGATGGTCTCGGCCACCTCCCGGCCAATGAGATCGAGCTTGCGGACCTGGTCGATACGCGGCCGCAGGGAGTCCATGCCATGGTCCGAGAAAATGCTGCGCAGGATGCCGCAGGAGTCGGCGAGCGAGATAATCGCGACATCCCGGGGATCAGGCACTTCGTCGGACAGCAGGACACCGGCGATACGGTGCTTCACCTCACGCTGGACATCGCCGTCGATGGCGGGATAGCGGCGCGCCCGGAAGACCCACAGGAACTTCTTGTCCTGGGTCTCGAGAATGCCCTGATCGACCAGCCGGGCGAGGGCGGCTTCGCGCAGGTTCTCGGCCTCTTCGCGGGCCAGTGTCTCGACCCAGTCGCGGGTCGTCCTGTCCTCGCCGGAACCGGCAATGCGCTCCAGGGCACGATCGAGCATCGGAATGTCCGGCGGCGTCCTGTCGATGATCATGAGGCGCTCGGGGTCCGTGTCGATGCGGTAGATGAAGGCGAGATCGAGCAGCGCGGCGCCGGCCAGAACATAGTCCATCGTGTTGTCACGAATGGGCAGGAACGAGCCGTTCTCGTCATCCAGTGTCAGAAGAAGGATTTCCTCGATGAAGGTCAGCATGTCTTGAGGACTCAGGCGTTGGCCGCAAGGGCCTCGTCGCGGGAGTCGTAGCAGTCGATGATGGTGTGGAATCCCCCCATCTCGATGACCGACCGGCAGGATGGCTGCAGGGATGCAATGGAGAGCAGCCCGCCTGCCTGCTTGCACCGCTTGGCTGCCAGGAGAAAGACGCGCAGCCCGGCACTGGAAACGTAGTTCATTTCGCCGCAGTCAAGCAGGATGCGAACGGATCCATCGCGAATCCTCGACGAGAGTTCGCCTTCCAGATCAGGGGCGGACGCACCATCCACGCGACCGTTGATCGAAACAATGGTGACGTTGTTCTGGCTGTCAGAGGAGATAATCATGTTTCGTCATCCCGGATCTCGTCGGTGGCCTGTGAAACCTAACCCAGGCGCTTTGCATCTTGCAACCGGTTGTGCGGCCCCTGGGTCTCTGGATTTCTTGTGGCCGGGAGCGCATGATGGCGCCGGGATGGCGTGGACGGGAGTTGTGCATGTCGAGGATCGGCACGTGGCTCTTCACGGCCCTGAAGGGCGAGGCTGTGGGCGAGGACGAGTTCGGCAACCGCTACTACCAGGAACGGGGTGTCGCGGAAGGCCGGTGGCGGCGGCGCTGGGTGTTCTACCGGGGCGCGGCCGAGGCCTCCAGGGTGCCGCCCGGCTGGAACGCCTGGCTGCATCGCACCATCGCCGAGCCGCCGAGCCGTGTCCCCCTTGAGACCAGGGTGTGGGAACGCGAGCATCAGCCCAATCTCACCGGTACCGGGGAGGCCTGGCTGCCAAAGGGGCACCTTCTGCGTGGCGGAAGACGCGCTCCGGCGCGCGGTGACTACGAGGCATGGCGCCCGCAAGGGGAATCCGGAACGTCCTGAGCGATGGGCACCCGCGCACTTGAGACCCTTGTCGGCGCCGCCGTCATCGTCGTTGCCGTGGCTTTCGTGGCCTTCGTCTACGACCGGGTGGACATTGCCGACGGGGCCGGCACGGTCTTTCACGCGGAATTCGAGGACATCGGCAGTCTGCAGGCCGGTGACGATGTCCGGATCGCCGGTATCAGGGTCGGTCAGGTGACGGGCCTGGATCTCGACCCGGAATGGTATCTGGCGCGAATCGCCATGACCATCGATCCCGGCGTCACCCTGCCGCGCGATACCAACGTCACGATTGCCTCGGCAGGTCTGCTCGGCGGTCACTACGTGTCCCTCTACCCCGGCGCCGGCGAGGCGGCCGACGACGGACATCTCTTCACCGACACCCAGGGGGCGATCAACCTGATCGACGCCGTGTCGCGGTCGATGTTCGGCGGCCTCGAAAGGTAGTCGGGCCCTGATCGATGGACCAGCGACCGGCCTGGCTGCCCCCGACATGGCTCTCACCCGACGGCGAGCCGGTGGCTTGCCATGACAAGCTCGCTGTGCTGCGGGACAATCTCGACGAACTTCGCGACATGGCACAGGACGCGCTCGAAGATGCGGTGGTGATGGGATGCGACGAGCAGCAGATGCGGAAGGTTCTCGCGGATCTGGTGGCCACACTGGACAAGCCCTTCGCCTGATTTCCTGGATCTGCCTGGCCGTGGGTGTCGGCAGCGGCGCCGGGGCCGATCAGGTGTTCGAGGATCACGACACGGTCCTGCTGGGCGCCATGGAGAAGGTGACAGGCCACGCCTTTGCCTTTGCCATTCCTGTCGGCGAGACGGGATCCTTCGGGACATTGCAGGTGACCGTCAGGGCCTGCCGCAAGACGCCGCCCTGGCAGGCGCCGGAGAGTGCCTCCTTTCTCGAGATCCGCGATGCGCGTTCGGGGGACGCCCAGGAGGTCTTCAGCGGCTGGATGTTTGCCGGAACGCCGGGCGTGTCGGCCCTTGAGCACCCGGTCTACGACATCTGGATCCTCGACTGTATCGACCCGGGAAGGCAGTAGAAGTCGGCATCCTCGACGGAAAGCGCCCGGTCGAGACGCTCCAGATAGTCCGCGCCGGTGATCTCGATGGCGCCGAACATGCGCAGATGATCGGTGACGAACTGGGTATCGAGGAGAACGAATCCCCCCTTGACGAGACGCCTGACAAGGTGGACCAGCGCCACCTTGCTGGCATTGGCGATATCGGAAAACATGCTTTCGCCGAAGAATGCGCCACGCAGCTGGACACCGTAGAGACCGCCGGCGAGCACTCCGTCCATCCAGCACTCGACGCTGTGGGCGTGACCCTCATGATGCAGTCTCGTGTAGGCCTTCTCGATGCCGACGCTGATCCAGGTATTCTCCCGCCCGGGCGTCGGCCTGGCGCAGGCGGCGATCACCCGGGCAAAGGCCCGGTTGACGGTGATCTCGAATTCGCCCCGTCTCAACACCTTCCCCAGGCTGCGCGGAACGTGGAAGCGCTCGAGCGGGATGATGCCGCGACGGTAGGGAAACACCCATTCGGGATTCCTGTCGTGCCGGTAGCTCGCCATGGGGAAGAGACCCCGGGCATAGGCCGAGAGGAGCATCGGAGTGGATAGTCCGGCCGCTTCGTCCGGATCAGGTTGCGGATGCAAGGAAGCGTTCCAGCCATGTCACGTCATAGTGACCATTGGCGAAATCCTGGTTGCCGACAAGCGCCTGGTGGAGCGGGATGGTGGTCTCGATGCCGTCGATGGCGAACTCCTCGAGAGCCCGTCGCAGCCGCATCATGCTTTCGTTACGGTTGCGCCCGCACACCACGAGCTTGGCGATCAGGTTGTCGTAGGTCGGCGGCACCGTGTAGCCGGAGTAGAGCGCCGAATCGATCCGCACACTCATGCCGCCCGGCGCGTGGTAGGTCGTCACGCGGCCGGGCGAAGGCATGAAGGTGAAGGGACTTTCGGCGTTGATCCGGCACTCGATCGCATGGCCTGTCATCGTCACGTCGTCCTGGCTGAAGCTGAGCGGAGCCCCGGTGGAAAGGCGGATCTGCTCGCGCACGAGGTCGATGCCGGTCACCGTTTCCGTGACGGGGTGTTCGACCTGCAACCTGGTGTTCATCTCGATGAAGTGAAACGAGCCGTCCTGGTAGAGAAACTCCACCGTCCCGAGGTTCCGGTAGCCCAGCGTGGTCATGGCCTCGACGACGAGTTCGCCGATGGCGAGCCGCTGTTCGCCGTTGAGCGCCGGGCTCGGCGCCTCCTCGACGATCTTCTGATGACGGCGCTGCACCGAGCAGTCGCGTTCGCCGAGGTGAACCACGCGTCCCTCGAGATCGCCGGCGACCTGGATCTCGATATGGCGTGGATTGGTCAGAAACTTCTCCACGTAGAGGGATCCGTCGCCGAATGCAGCCTCCGATTCGCGTCTCGAGCGGGCAAAGATCGCCTCCATGCCGGAGTCGTCCTCCACCAGGGAGATCCCGCGACCGCCGCCGCCGGATGCCGCCTTGAGGAGGACCGGATATCCGATCTCCCCGGCGACCGCAGCGGCCTCGGCCGCGTCATGCACGACGCCGTCGGATCCCGGCAGGACCGGGATCCCGAGCTCTCTTGCCTTGTTGCGTGCCGCCATCTTGTCGCCCATCAGGCGAATGTGTTCGCTTCCGGGTCCGATAAAGGTGATGCCGTGTTCCTCGACGATCTCGGCAAACCGGCTGTTCTCGGAAAGGAAGCCGTATCCCGGATGGATGGCGTCGGCGCCTGTGATTTCGGCGGCGGCAAGAATAGCCGGAACGTTGAGATAACTGTCGCGCGCCGGCGCCGGTCCGATGCACACGCTCTCGTCGGCCAGACGGACATGCATCGCGCTGGTGTCCACTTCGGAATGGACGGCAACAGTGCGGATACCCATTTCCCGGCAGGCCCGGTGGATGCGAAGGGCCACTTCCCCGCGATTGGCAATGAGAACCTTGTCAAACATGCGCCGGGTCGATGACCATGAGGACCTGACCATACTCGACCGGCCTGCCGTCCGAGACGAGGATCTGGGTCACGATGCCGCCGTGGGGCGCCCGGATCGGATTCATGACCTTCATGGCCTCGACGATCAGCAGGGTTTCGCCCTCCTCGATCCTGTCTCCCACCGCCACGAAGGAGGCCGCACCGGGTTCCGCGGCCAGGTAGGCCGTACCGACCATCGGCGAGCGGACGGCGCCCTCGCCAACGGTGTCCGCCGCGGTGTCGGGAGGGTGCGGGACCGTGGCGGTTTCCGGCGGGTGCACGGCGGCCTGGGGCAGGGGAAAGGTGGCGCCGTGTCCGCGCACCACGCGCAGTCTGCGGCCGGCGTTTTCCACCTCGATCTCCGCAAGGCCGGTTTCCTCGAGCAGGCGCGCGAGTTCCCGGATCGCCTCGGCGTCGAGCGGGAAGGGGTCTTGGCTCATGGTGACGCAGATCCGATGATGGAGTGAATGGCCTCGATGGCCAGTATGTAGCCGTGGCTCCCGAATCCGCAAATCGACCCGGTGGCGACGGCGGCCACATGGGAATGGTGACGGAAGGATTCCCTGGCGTGGATGTTGGAGAGGTGGACTTCGACAATGAGTCCGTCGAACGCTCTCAGGGCATCGGCGAGGGCCACGGACGTGTGGGTCAGTCCGCCGGCATTGACGATGAGCGCCGCTGCCTGGCCGCCGGCCCTCTGCACGGCATCGATCAGCGCGCCTTCGTGGTTGCTCTGCAGGAAGTCCACCACCATGGAAAGCTCGCCGGCGCGCCGTCGCATGGCGTTCTCGATGTCGCACAGGGTCTCTCGACCGTAGATGCCCGGTTCCCGTGTGCCGAGAAGGTTGAGGTTGGGTCCGTTGAGAACCAGGATTCGAATCGTGTCGGGCATGTCATCCCCAGGTGACCGCGGACACCCTTGCCCGTGGCATGAAACGACGGACCATTTCACACAGGCCCGCCGGCAGGCGCAAGAAATGCCTGCGGTCAGCCCCCTTGCAGGAAGTCCGTGGCGGCCAGGATGTCGGTGGCGCGGAACCAGTCGGGGGTCCCGGTCTCGAGACCGTCCAGTGCGTCATCGGCAAGATCGCGGGCGCGTCTCAACTCACCTCGCATGTAGTGCATTTCGGCCCGGGCAACCCTCGATCGCGCCATGTCGCCCAGCTTCTCGAAGGCATGGCCGAGCAGGCTCCATGTCACCGGCATGTCGCTTTCGTGGACACGCGCCTCGTCGAGATGGCGGACCGCCTCGCGCCAGCCTGCCTCCTCGTCGAGCTGCAGCAGGCTGCGTGCCAGATTGATCCTCAGAAGCGGTTCCGCCGGCGCCAGCGCAACCGATTGCGCGTGGGAAGGAACGGATGCGGCGACGTCACCGGTCTCGTAGAGCATCTGGCCGCGCAGTTCGTGAAACCAGGGATTGTCCGGTTCGTCGGCAATCAGGCCGTCGACCAGCATGAGGGCCTCGTTCATGAGGCGTTCCCTGTAGCGGGCGATGGCCCAGGCATAGCGGGAATGGATCGATTTCCCGGGGTCCGGATAGATGCGGTATGTGGCTGCGGGGTCGAGCAGAAATCCGGTGAGCTTGGCGATCATGCGCTGGTGGCGGTCGATTTCGTCCGCGTCGAAGGTCGCGCCGCTGAAGGCGGAACGCGCGATGTGGGCATCGATCGTGTGCATGCGTTCGGTGCTGAGGGGATGGGTCAGAAACCAGGGGATCTCCGAAGACGACGACAGCAGCAGTTCCGATTCCGCAAGGTCCTTCATCAGGTCGCGAAGCCCTTCCGCCGACTGTCCGGTCGATTCCAGCGACCTCAGCGCCGCCTGGTCGGCCGCCGACTCCTGGATGCGGCTGAAACGGGTAAACGAGCGGGTGCCCATCTGCTGTCCGGCGGCGGCCACGGCAATTCCCGCTTCGCCGCCGCCCATGATGCCGACACCGACGCCGAGCAGTGTCGAGAGAACGACCATGGCCGAGGCATCCTCGAGGGCGCCGCGGATCATCGTCAGGTGGCCCGCGGCAAGATGTCCGACCTCGTGGGCAATGACGCCGATCACCATGCCCGGATCCTCGCTGCGCCGCAGCAGGCCACTGAACAGGAACAGGTGCTTGCCGTTGGCGACGAAGGCATTGAGACTGTCGTCGGCCACGAGATGGATGGCGAACCTGTCGAAGTCGAGGCCGTTGACGCGGAACAGTGGTTCGGCATAGCTGGCGATGATATTCTCGATCTCGGCATCACGGAAAAGCGACAGTGTCTGACCCGACTGGGCCTGACTGCTGTCCGCTCCGAAAAAGAGGGCCGCAAGGACAGACATGCTGAACACGATGGCGCGAACAGAAAGTCTCCCATGGCGTGCGCTGGTCCTGGCCTGCCTCCTCATGACAGCCGCCTGCGGAACCCTTGACGAGGAGGGGCCGCCCGTCGCCCGGGTCGTGGGCAGCGGCGAGATCGGCCTGGTGGCGGGCGAGGACGCCCTGGCGCGCCGGATCGCCAGGGAGGTGCTGTCACGGGACGGAACCGCGGCGGATGCGGCGGTGGCGTATTTCTTCATGGCGGCGGTCAGTTACCCCTCACGGGTGTCGCTCGCTTCCGGCGGCCTGTGCCTTTCATACGAGGAAGCGGAAAACCAGACAAGGCTTCTGGATTTCCGCAACCGTCCCGCCGCCACGCAAGGGACGGGTCTACCGGTGCCGGGAGCTGTGCGCGGCATGTCGGCCCTGCAGGCTGTCCATGGCCATCTCGCATGGCATGACCTGCTTGTTCCCGCCGAACGCGCGGCGCGGTTCGGCGTGCCGGTGTCGTCTGCCTTGGCCCGCGATCTCGCCGTGGCATCCGACACCCTATTGCGGGACGCCGAAGCCAGGCGTCTCCTCGCCTCTCCGGCAGGCGGCCTGGCGGGCGCCGGCGACACCCTGGTGCAGTTCGAGCTGTCGGAGATGCTGTCTGGAATCAGGACCCGCGGGGCCAGCGACTTCTATCGCGGGCGGACGGCGCGGAGTCTCCTGGAGGCGGCCGAAGAGGCCGGGCGCGCGATCGCGCCGGAAGAACTCGGCGCCTATGCCGTGGCGTGGTCCGATCCGGCAACATACGCCTTCGAGCGCGGACTGATGGCCTCCGATCTCGCCGTGCAGGTGCCGGACGGGACCACCGACGCGGGAGTCTCGGCGCTGACGGCACTGACCCTGCTGGACGCCGCCGGTTCGCCGGACCGGGAGGCCGAAAGGTACCACCTGCTTGCCGAGACGGGCCTGCGTCTGGCCGTGGCGCGCGGGTCCGGCCGCACGGCGAACCTCATGGCGGGGTACAGCGCTGCCCGGGCCACAGACCCGGAGACACTGCCGGGACCTCCGGCGCCGCTCGACGAGTCGCCCCATGCCACGGGGGTCGTCACCGCCGATCGTTCGGGCAATGCGGTGGCATGTGTGTTCACCATGAACGGTCTTTTCGGAGACGGATCCGTGTTGCCCGGGACAGGCATCGTCATGCCGGAGTCGTCGGGAAGCGATGAAACCCTGCTTCCCGTGATCGTGGTCAACGACGTGCTGCGTTCGGTGGTCCTGGCCGGCACGGCGACAGGCGGTTCGGCATCGCCGGTCGTCATGGCGCAGGTCCTCATGGATGTTCTGGACAACAGCCTGTCGCTCGATGATGCCGTGCGCCGTCTGCGGGTGCATCACCCTGGCCTCCCCCATGTGGTCTTCGCCGAGGGCGAGGCCGCAGAGGCGCTTGCCGAGCGCGGACATATGGTGGAGCGGGTCGCGGAAATCGGCCGTGTGCTGGCCATTCACTGTCCAGACGGTCTGCGCAACGCCCCGGGCAGCTGTGTGGCGGTCGCCGATCCGCGGGTTCCCGACTGACGGCATGACGGTGACGATCGGGGCTCCCTTCGAGGCGCTGCGCCTTGCCGTGACCCATGATCTCGTCGATCACAACGGTCACATGGGCATCCGCTCCTACACCAGGCTCTTCGACCGGGCCACGGGTCCGTTCTATGCCGCCCTTGGATTGTCGCGGGACGCTCTCGCCGAAGAGGGCGCTACCATCTTCGCTCTCCAGGACACGTCCTGGTACATCCGCGAGGTCCTGCTCGACGATCCGCTTCTCATCACGGCCCAGCTTGTCGACCACGACCACAACAAGATCGTCAGCTTCCTGACCATGATCCAGGAGCGGCAGAACTATGTCGCTGCGTCCTTCGAACTGATCGAGATCCTCGTGGACCTTGAGACTCGCCGTCCCCGCCGCTTTCCGCAAGCCGTGGCCAGCCGCCTTGCCGCCGTCAACGCCGCCCACGACGCTCTCGGACGCCCGCCGCTCTCCGGGCAGGGCATCGCCATTCGCCGCTGAACCCTATCCCGCCGCGATCTCGGCGGCGCCATCGCCGGAAGCGGGCTCCGTGGCAGGTGCCGGATTTGTGTCATCGGACTGCTCTGGTCCGGTCTCGCCAGCGTTCTGCCGGGCGTTTTCCCCGTTGGCCTTGCGCCGCCGGCCACCACGTCTGCCCCGCCGCCGTCGCTTGCGCTCGCCCTGCTCGGTCGCATCGTCCTCGTGTGCCCCGGTCTCGTGTGCCCCGGTCTCGGCCTTCACCGGGACGGGATCCGCCTCGGCGCCGCCGTCGCGCCGCCGTCGTCGTGAACGCTTGCGGCGCCGTGGGGATGAGGACTCGTCGGGAACCTGCGTGGCGGTGTCCCGGGGAGCCGCTCCGGACTCTCCGGAATCGACGCGGAAGTCGGGTGCGACCAGCCGGTCATCAGCCTCGATGGTCACCGTGACCCCATAGCGCTCCTCGATTCCGCTCAGCATGAGTCGCTTGTGGTTGAGCAGCTGGAAGGCGATGGCCGTCGGTGCGGTCGCGAGGAGGGTTCCACCGGACTTTGCCGCGGCCGCGCTCTCGATGCCGCGCAGCACGTGGAGCGCCGTCGATTCGGTCGACCGCATGTACCCCGAACCGTTGCACGTCGGGCACGGCGCCGAGATGGCTTCCTCGAGACTGGGACGCAGACGCTGGCGGGACAGTTCCATGAGGCCGAATTGACTGATACGGCCCACCTGGGTGCGGGCACGGTCGGCCTTGACCGCCTCCTTCAGGCGGCGCTCCACGGTGGCGTCGTTGCGGCGGTCGTCCATGTCGATGAAATCGATGACGACGAGCCCGGCAAGGTCACGCAACCGCATCTGTCGCGCGATTTCCGAAGCCGCCTCGAGATTGGTCTTCAGGGCCGTTCCCTCGATGGAGCGCTCCCGCGTGGACCGTCCCGAGTTGACGTCGATGACGACGAGCGCCTCGGTCGGATTGATGACCAGGGAGCCGCCCGAGGCCAGCGGCACCACCGGGTTGTGCATGGCATCGATTTCCTTTTCCACATCGAAGGCGTGGAAAAGGGACACCGGGTCCCGGTGGAGTTTCACCCGCGAGGCGTGGCTCGGCATGAGGAACTTCATGTAGGCCTTGGCTGTACGGTAGCCCTCGTCTCCCTCCACGAGCACCTCTTCCACGCTCTTCGTGTAGAGGTCGCGGATCGCCCGCTTGATGATGCTGGCCTCTTCCCTGATGAGACAGGGCGCCGTGCTCTTCAGCGTCTTGTCCCGGAGGTCCTCCCATTGCTTGATGAGGCTGTTGTAGTCGCGGCGGATTTCCGGGCGCGAGCGGTTCTGGCCGGCGGTGCGGATGATGAGGCCCATGCCTTCGGGAATGTCGAGGCCCGCGGCCACCTCCTTGAGGCGGCGGCGTTGTGCCTGGTCCGTGATCTTGCGCGAAATACCGCCGCCACGGGGCGTGTTGGGCATCAGCACACAGTAGCGCCCGGCAATCGACAGGTAGGTGCTGAGTGCGGCCCCCTTGGTGCCGCGTTCCTCCTTGGTGATCTGGATCAGCAGGATCTGGTTTTTCCTGATCACCTCCTGGATGCGGTAGCCGCGCTTGAGAATGGCCGCATGGAGGATCGATTCGGGATGGTCCTCGCGATCATCCTGCCTGAGGCGGCGTCCGCCCTCGGGTGCCGGGGAGGAGGCCTCCGTATCGGCGGCAGCGGCCTCGCCATCGGCGGGCTCAGCCGCTTCGTCCTCGTTGATCTCGTCAAGGCTCGCTTCCTCGACGAGTCGCGCCTGCTCCGCGGCGATTTCGTCGCGGTCGGAGACGGGAACCTGGAAATAGTCCGTGTGAATCTCGCTGAACGGCAGGAACCCGTGACGGTTGCCTCCGTACTCCACAAAGGCCGATTGCAGAGAAGGCTCGATGCGGACGACCTTGGCGAGATAGATGTTGGACTTGATCTGTGTCTTGACAGATGATTCGACGTCGAATTCCTGCAGTTCATGTCCGTCGGAAACGACAACGCGGGTTTCTTCGGGATGACCCGCGTCGATCAGCATGCGTGTTGTCATGGGTGGTCCAGATGATCCTGTCGGCAGGTGCGGTGACGCGCACTGCTGCCTCGGTTGGGTGACGCCTCCACCATGATTGATCTGCGGCACGGGCAGCGCCCAAGGCGTGCAGGACCGGAATCGGAGTCCGGTTCATGCCGCGGGAATGATCTGGTGCAAGGGTCACGGTTGTTCCAGTTCAGGTGCCCGAAACGGCACCTTCTGTCGCGCTGTCTCAAGGGGTGGCGAAAAGCCCGCAACCACTTCCTGCCATCCTTTGGCAGTGACCAGGCAACAGCAATATCCTACAACGTCTCCCATGCGTCCGACAAGCCCCGGATACATCAAGGCGGTCATGACCGTGATCATGCTGACCCTGGTGCTGTCGGGGGAGCATGGCGGCGCTCTTGCCGGCGACACCGCTCTCGTCAACGTGAGAGCCGGCGAGTCGGGAGAATTGACGCGGTTCGTCATCGACCTCGACGGTCCGGCGGACTTCCGCACCTTCACGCTCGACGACCCTGCGAGACTGGTCATTGACCTCGCCGGGGTGTCGCAGGGCCCCCTGGGAAGGGAACGCGACATCGATACCGGTCTCGTTGTGCGCGCCCGCTTCGGTACGCCGGCCGTCGATGCGACGCGGGTCGTGCTCGACCTGGTCCGGCCCGCCGTGGTGGAGGACACCCTGGTTCTGGAACCGGAAGGTGACTACGGCCACCGGATCGTGCTCGACATTGCACCGCTCACCGCCGCCGCCACCGTGCCTGTCGACAGCGCTGCGGCCGACGACGGTGCCTTGAGACCCGGCATCAAGCCGCCTCCGCCGTTGCCGGTCATCGTTCTTGATCCCGGTCATGGCGGCCCGGATCCGGGCGCCGTGGGCGCCAGTGGCGCCCACGAGAAGGACATCGTTCTGGCCGCCGCACGCGAACTCAAGGCGCTGCTCGAGGAGACCGGCCGCTATCATGTGGTCATGACCCGGGACGGCGACTGGATCCTGCGCCTTTCCGACCGGGTTCTCTATGCCCGCGCGGCGGGTGCGGATCTTTTCATCTCCATACACGCCGATTCCATCGATAACCCGGATGTCCGGGGCACCGGTGTCTACACGCTGTCGGAGACCGCTTCGGACAAGGAGGCGGAGGCCCTGGCGAGGAACGAGAACCGGGCCGACCTCATCGAGGGAGTCGACTTCATCAGCATCGACTACGATCCGGTCACCACCAACATCCTGATCGACCTGGCGCAGAGAGAAACCAAGAACGCCTCGTCGGAATTCGCCGGAATCCTGGCCGGTGAACTGACCCGGGTGACCGAACTGCGCCGGAACGTCCACAGGTTCGCCGGGTTCCGCGTGCTGAAAGCCCCCGATGTCCCCTCGGTTCTGATAGAAATGGGGTTCATGTCCAACCCGGTGGAGGAACGCCTGATGAAGGATCGCTCCTGGCGGCGGACCTTCCTCGCCGGAGTCGTCCGGGCCATCGATGCCTTCATGGCGTCGCGGCGGCGGTGAGCGTTGCCACCGGCGTGACACATGGACATGTGAGTGTGGCCTGACCGGGGCAGGTGAAGAGAGCGGCATGACCGCAGCACACAACGACAGACCGGTGCGAAGGCAGCGACGCTGGCTCACCTGGCTCACGGCGTGCCTGTCGATGCTCGTCGTTGTCCTGATTGCCGGCGGCATTTTCGTGATGGCCGCCTGGACCAACTTCAGCCAGGGCCTGCCGGATCACCGCATGCTCGCCGGATACGAACCTCCGGTGGCTACCCGGGTCTATGCCGGAGACGGCAGCCTGATGGCGCAGTTCGCCGTGGAGAACCGGGTCTTCGTGCCGCTTCAGGCGATTCCGTCCATGGTCAGGCAGGCCTTCATCTCGGCAGAGGACAAGACCTTCTTCACCCATCGGGGCATCGATCCCGTCGGCATCGTGCGGGCCATGATCGCCAATGTCGAAGCGACCATCGAGGGCCGCAGGTTGCAGGGCGCGTCGACCATCACCCAGCAGGTCGCCAAGAACTTCCTGCTGACAAACGAGATGTCCTACCGCCGCAAGATCAGGGAGGCGATTCTCGCGTTCCGCATCGAAGAGGCCCTGACGAAGGAGAGGATCCTCGAACTCTATCTCAATGAGATCTACCTCGGGCTGGGGAGTTACGGGGTCGCGGCGGCGGCCCTCAACTACTTCGACAAGTCGCTCGATTCCCTGTCGGTTGCCGAGGCTGCCTATCTCGCGGCCCTGCCCAAGGCGCCGAACAACTATCACCCGGTACGCCGCCGGCAGGCGGCGGTCGCGAGGCGCAACTGGGTCATTGCGCGGATGGCGGAGGATGGCCACATCACACGACGCGAGGCCATGCTGGCACAGCGTCAGCCCCTGGGTGTCAGCAGGTCCGGTTCGCGCGTTCCCGTCAGGGCCGCCTATGCGGTCGAGGAGATCCGCCGCGCCATTGCCAGCCACTACGGATCCGATGCGCTCTACACCGGCGGCCTCTATGTCAGGTCGACCATCGATCCGGCCCTCCAGGAGGCCGCCAGCCGCGCCCTGCGCAACGGTCTCGGGCTCTATGACCGCCGGCACGGATGGCGCGGGCCGGTGGCAAGGGTGGATCTCGACGACTCCTGGACCGATGCCCTCGGAACCATTGCCGTGTCGATGGATGTGGCGCCCTGGCGAGCCGCCGCCGTTCTCGGGATGAACGATACGGCGGCCGTTGTCGGGTTTGCCGACGGCAGTCACGGCCTGGTCCTCCTGGAGGACATGGCATGGGCGCGAAAGCGTCTTGAGAACGGCAGATTCGGGCCGATTCCCCGGCGGCCAGGCGACGTGCTGGCCCCTGGCGACGTCGTGGTCGTGGAGGAACTCGCAAAGGTTGCTCCGGATGGCGCCCGGTTCCATGCCTTGCGGCAGATTCCCAGGGTGTCCGGCGGTCTTGTCGCCATGGACCCCCATACCGGCCGCGTGCTCGCCATGCAGGGCGGATTCAGTTACGCCACGAGCGAGTTCAACCGCGTGACCCAGGCCCTGCGCCAGCCGGGCTCCGCCTTCAAGCCCTTCATCTACATGGCCGCCCTCGACCACGGCTATACCCCTGCGGCACTGATCGAGGATGCCCCCTTCGTCTACGATCCCGGCGCCGGACAGGAGTTGTGGCGTCCGGCCAACTACACCCAGGAGTTCTACGGCCTGGTTCCGCTGCGGGTCGGCATCGAGAAGTCACGCAACCTGATGACCGTGCGCCTGGCCAACACGCTGGGTCCCGATGTTGTCGAGGATTACGTTCGCAAGTTCGGCATCCTCGAGGACTCCCAGCCCTACTACCTGCCGGTGGCCCTGGGTTCTGCCGAGACCACCCTGATGCGCCTGACGGCGGCCTATGCGGCGATCGTCAACGGTGGCCGCGAGGTGGCGCCCGCACTGATCGAACGCATTCAGGATCGCCACGGCAGGACCATCTGGCGGCGTGACACGCGGGAATGCGACGCCTGCCGGGCCACGGTCTGGGATCGTCATCTGCCGGTTCCCGCACTGGCCGACGTCCGGCCCAGCCTCGTCGATCCGGTGACCGCCTACCAGATGGTGCATATGCTCGAAGGCGTGGTGGAGCGGGGGACCGGCGTTCGCCTGCGGGCGCTCGAAAGGCCGCTTGCCGGCAAGACCGGCACCACCAACGACAACCGCGATGCCTGGTTTCTCGGGTTCTCCCCGGATCTTGCGGTCGGCGTCTACGTCGGTTTCGACCAGCCGGGAACACTTGGCGCCAGGGAGACCGGATCGTCGGTGGCGGTGCCTGTGTGGCAGCTCTTCATGGCCGATGCGCTGGCCGGCGAACCCGTGATCCCGTTCCGCATTCCCTCGGGGGTCCGTCTCGTGCGCATCGATGGCGACCATGGCCTGTTGCCGGGCGAAGCCACCACCCGGGTCATCACCGAGGCCTTCCGGCCTGGCAGCGAACCGACGGTTGAGGCGGACCGGCATGTCGTGTTATCGCTGGGCGGCGACAGGTCGTCGGGTGTCTACTGACCCGGCCGGAAAAACGAGGGAACCATGCGCCCTGCCATTGCCGAACTGAAGGACAGCATCGAATCCGGTCTCGACCTCGTGCGGAGGCATCTTTGACTGGGACAACGCCAACGCCCGGCTCGACGAACTCGAGCATCTGACCCAGGATCCGGAACTCTGGAACGATTCGGGGAGCGCCCAGGCC
This sequence comes from Alphaproteobacteria bacterium, assembly GCA_965213815.1. Lineage (GTDB taxonomy): Bacteria > Pseudomonadota > Alphaproteobacteria > SP197 > SP197 > SP197. The sequence goes on from OZ243917.1 coordinate 1,214,648, forward strand.
CTGTTGCGTGAACGCACGCGGCTGGCCGACTCCATCGGCAGTGTGCGCGCCCTTGAGAGCGAGCTTGCCGAGCACCTGGAATTCGCCGAACTGGCCGAGGCCGAAGGCGAGGAGGATCTTGTCGGACAGTGCATGGAGGCGCTCGAGGCGCTCTCCGGGCGCACCGGAAAGCTGCGCATCGCAAGCCTCCTTTCCGGCGAGGCGGACGCCAATGACTGCTACATCGAGGTTCATGCCGGCGCCGGCGGCACGGAAAGCCAGGACTGGGCCCGCATGCTGGTGCGCATGTACCGCCGGTGGGCACAACGCCGGGACTACCGCACCGAGGACCTCGGCGAAACCCCGGGAGAAGAGGCCGGCATCAAGTCGGCGACCTTGAAGCTTGCCGGTGACGGCGCCTATGGCTGGGCCAAGACGGAATCGGGTGTCCATCGCCTCGTGCGGATATCGCCCTTCGATTCACAGATGCGCCGTCACACCAGTTTCGCCAGTGTGTCCGTGTCGCCGGTGGTCGATGACAGCATCGAGATCTCCATCGACGACAGCGAACTGCGCGTCGACACCTACCGCGCTTCCGGCGCCGGTGGCCAGCACGTCAACAAGACCGACAGCGCCGTGCGTCTGACACACCTTCCCACAGGCATCGTCGTGCAGTGCCAGAACAACCGTTCCCAGCACCGCAACCGGGCCGAGGCGATGGCCGTCCTCAGGGCAAGGCTCTACGACCGGGAGTTGCGGTTGCGCGAGGAAGAGGCCCAGGCGCTTCATGCCGAAAAGAGCGAGATCGGCTGGGGCCACCAGATCCGCTCCTATGTCCTGCAGCCCTACCGCATGGTCAAGGACCTGCGCACCGGTCACGAAACCAGCAACACCGATGCGGTCCTTGACGGCGACCTCGACGCATTCGTCCACGCGGCTCTGGCGCAACGCGTCGGCCAGGATTGACCCTCAGCCTCTTCCTTGTATGCGTCGTGCCTTGAATCCGAGGAGAAGCGGCAGGGGCGGGAGGTCTGCGGGACGGTGCCAGTAGCCGTCCTCGCCCTGGGTCATGCCGGGAAACAGCGGCCAGGCGCAGAACGGATACTCCCGTACCTCGTGGATCCGGAGACCCCGGTTCTCGAGGGCGGTGAAAACAGCGCTGAGCGACCATGTGAACGAGCGTGCCTGGGACCTGATGCGATAGGCGGGTTCGGCGTAATCGGCACCGCCCGCCGGTTCGTGAATCGGCTCGGCGCCCTGGAAGTAGTCGTAGCGCACGACCGGGACGGGCGATGATTCGTCGAAGACCCATGACAGGGGGTGGGAATCGAGAATGTAGAAGAATCCGTCGTCCGCCAGATTGGCGTCGATGGTGGCCGCCCAGCCGTCGAGATCACTGATCCACACGAGGACGCCGATCGAGGTGAAGACGATGTCGAAGGGTGCGCCGGCGAGCCGGCCTGCGGTGGCGACGTCGGCCTCGATGAAGCGGACCCGTGAATCCAGGCGGCACCGTGTCGTCAGGCGCTCTGCCGTGGCGATGGCGGCAGGGGAAAAGTCGACTCCGACGACATCGGCGCCGAGCCGCGCCCAGGACAGGGTGTCGAGGCCGAAATGGCACTGCAGGTGGAGGAGCCTTCTTCCGCTGACGTCACCGACGGCCTGTCGCTCGACGGCGCCCAGTGTGTTGCGGCCATCGAGGAAACCGGCAACGTCGTAGAATGCGCTGGCCTCGTGAACGGGCGTGACCTCGTCCCACCAGGCGCGATTGATGGCCGTGTCACTCTTCATGAATGTCACCCGGACTGCAGACGGTGGCCGTGGTCTCGGGCATAGGCGAAGTAGAGTTCGCGGGCCTCGCGGTAGGCCGGGCCGGGCTGCAGGTCGCGGTCGTCGATGCGGGTGGCCGGCATGACCTTGTTGTAGTTGCCGGTCGAGAACACTTCGTCGGCGCTCCGCACCTCCTCCCAGGTCATGGAACGCTCGAAGACCTCCCAGCCTGCATCACGCAGCAGCGACATCACCCTGCGCCGTGTGATGCCGGCAAGGAAGGTGCCGTTCTCGACGGGCGTGTGCACCTGACCGTCCCTGACGATGAAGAGATTGGCCGTGGCGAACTCGGCGACATGGCCTTCGTGGTCGAGCATCACCGGGTTGTCGAACCCCCGTGCATTGGCGCGTCGCACCGCGTCGCCGGTCGCCGGGTAGAGGCATGACGCCTTGGCGAGGGTGGGCGCCATGTCGGGCGCCGGGCGCCGTATTTCGGAAAGGCAGGCCGAAAATCCCTTCGGCTCCGCCATGGGCGCGACCTCCAGGACCATCAGGAACCTGGTGAGTTCCGAGACCGCCCACAGGGAATCGCTGGCGCCGCTCCAGTAGGTCGGGCGGATATAGAGCTGGGCATCCGCCGGGAAGCGGCGCGCCATGTCGCTGGCAAGTTCGACCAGGTCGTCCACCGACTGTTGCGGCTCCATGCCCATGACCCTCGCCGACTTCAGGCACCGTTCGCAATGACGATCGATGTCAGGCATGACGCCATCGAAGGCGCGGGCGCCGTCAAAGACCTGCGTGGCGAACCAGAAGGACTGGTCCAGGGGGCCCATGATCATGGGGTTGCCTTCATGGAAGGCGCCGTCGAAATAGGTAAGCTGTTCCATGGCTGATTGGCTGTCCTGTCCTCAAGCCATGCATTTCTAGCACGGTCCGGTCCGCGTGTGCACGGTTTCACCTCTCTGCCGGGTTCATGACCCGTGGCTTGTCAGGTCAGGTCGTCGTGTGCACGGTTTCACCGGAGAAGGGAGTGTCACCGGATGTTCGACACCTGGCGCCTTCTCGGTCCAGCGATGGGCCTCATCGAGCCCGAGCGTGCCCATGACCTCGCCCTGAAGGCCCTGGAAAGCGGTATCGCGGGCCGGCGGTCGTCGCGGGAACGTCCCGCCCTGGCGACCACTCTCTTCGGGCTCGACTTTCCCAATCCCCTGGGCCTGGCGGCGGGGTTCGACAAGAACGCACGGGTGACGGGCGCCATGCTGGCGGCGGGGTTCGGATTCGTCGAGGCCGGCACCGTGACGCCGCGGCCCCAGGCCGGCAATCCGCGGCCGCGGGTCTTCCGGTTGCCGGCGGACCGGGCCGTGATCAATCGCCTCGGCTTCAACAATGAAGGCATGGACCAGGTGGCGGCGCGTCTCTCAGAGCGGCGGCGGGAAGCCGGGCTTGTCGGCATCAACATCGGCATGAACCGCGACAGCACCGACGCAGCCGGTGACTACCGGCACGCCTTCGTCCGGCTTGCTCCTCTCGCCGACTATGTCGTGATCAACGTGTCGTCGCCCAATACGCCGGGCTTGAGGGATCTCCAGGCCGTGCGTCAGCTCGCCGGACTCCTGGACTCGCTTGCGAGCGTGCGATCCGAGGCGCCGGACGTGGCCCTGTTGCTCAAGCTGGCCCCGGACCTTGCCCCCGAGGACGCCGGGGATGCCGCCCGGGTGGCGGCCGATCACGGTGTCGCCGGCCTGGTGGTGTCCAACACCACGATCAGCCGGCCGCGCGGACTGCGCCATCGCCATGCCGGCGAGGCCGGCGGCCTTTCCGGTTCACCGCTTTTCGAACTTTCCACCAGCATGGTGCGCACGCTCCACAATGCCGGCAACGGCGCCGTGGCGATCATCGGCACGGGCGGCATCATGTCGGCCGAGGACGCCTACCGGAAAATCCGGGCCGGCGCCTCGCTGATCCAGATCTACACCGCCCTGGTCTGGCATGGCCTTGGCATTGTCGGGCGCATTCTGGACGGCCTCGAGGAGCACCTCGCCGCAGACGGCCTGGAAAGTCTCACCGAGGCCGTCGGCGCCGACGCCTGATCAGGACCTGTACCAGGCCCAGAGGATGCGCGCGGCCACGGCCCGCCAGGGCCGCCAGGGTTCGGCGAGCGCCACCATCTGCCGCGTATCGGGACGCGGATCGAGGGACAACAGGGCCGCTGTGGCCGTCTGCAGGGCCACGTCGCCCGCCGGCCAGGCATCGGATCGTCCAAGGCATGACAGCAAATAGGTCTGGGCGGTCCACTCTCCGATGCCGTGAAGCGTGGTGAGTGCCTTCTTCGCATCGTCGTCTGCCATGGTCGCGAGGGACTCCAGAAGACCGTCGCGCACCGCCGCCGCCGCGACATGGAAGGCACGACCCTTGGAGCGTGTGAGTCCGAGCTCCCGCAGGCGCTCCACCGGAACCCCGAGAACGGCGTCCGCGTCGCCGGCATCGAAGGCCGCGTCAAGGCGCATGCGAATGCTGGCGGCGGCCTTCAGGGACACCGACTGCTCGGTAATGATGGCGAGCAACGACGCCAGACCCGCCGGCTCGATCCTCAGGGGAACGGCACCGAGTCGCTCCACGACCGGACCGAACCGGGGTTCGAGAGCGACGAGCGCCACCATGCCCTGCTCGAGATCTTTCCTGGTGGCGATGATCATGACGCTCCGATTCTTGTCAGCCGCTTGCACAGGATCGTCCGTCCCCCGAAGATACCGCGCAACCAGCCTGGATTGTGTCAAGGAAAACCATGTCATCAACCATCCCGGCACGCGGCGGCACAGCCGTGCGTGTGGCACGCGGCGCAGCGATCCGCATCATCAACACCCATGGCACGCAGGTTGTCGACACCTGGGCGTTCAGCGGTGACGATGTGTCGGAATACATGGCGATGGATGCCACGCGCGCCTTCAACCAGCACCTCACTCCATGTGTCGGCGACCATTTCGTCACCAATCGCCGGCGTCCGATTCTGGCCCTCGAAGAGGACACGTCGCCGGGCCGCCACGACACTCTGATGGCCGCCTGTGATCGCTGGCGCTACGAGCTTCTCGGTGTCAGGGATTATCACGACAACTGTGCCGACAATCTCTCGCAGGCGATGAGTGAACTCGGATTGCGCGAGACGCACACGCCGTCTCCTCTCAATCTCTTCATGAACATCCCCTGGCAGGACGACGGCGGGCTCGCATTCGAGCCGCCGCTGTCGGCCCCCGGCGACCATGTCGTGCTGCGCGCCCTCATGGATTGCGTGGTGGCCATGTCGGCATGCCCCCAGGACCTGCTGCCGGTCAACGGGGTGAACCACCAGCCGACCGAGGCCCACTTCGAGGTCGTGCCCTGATGCGAAGCCACCCGGTAGGTGATCCATCGTCCAGGCCTGGAACCATGGCGGTCACCGCAATCGTTCGTTTCGTCCTGCCTGAGGACATGACCCGCGAAGCGGCAACAGCCGCATTCGAGGCGTCCGCGCCGCTCTACCGGGATGTCCGGGGCCTGATCCGGAAACACTATCTTCTGTCCGATGACGGCCGGACCGGCGGCGGCGTGTACCTCTTCAGGACGCGCGAGGACGCCGAGCGCCTCTATGATGAGGCCTGGCGAGCCGGAATCCGCGAGCGTCTGGGCGCGGAGCCTTCGATCGAGTACTTCGACACGCCGGTGGTCGTCGACAACGACGCAGGCGAGATCTCGACACAAGCCTGATCTCTGGCGATACCGTGATCGAGGCACAACCCGCATCACCCCCTACTCGATTCTAGGAGACTCGGACCTGGTGGTCTGCGGGTGAGTTGAGCGGTTGCGCCGGCTTGCGACAGCGTGACAGTATCGCCCGCCCGGGACGGGAGAGCGCATCATGGCACGTATCGCCGTGGGTGGATTTCAGCACGAGACGAACACCTTCGCGTCGACCAGCGCGGACTTTCACGACTTCGAGCTCCATGATGCCTGGCCAGGTCTGACACGCGGCCCTGACCTCTTCGATGCCGTTGCCGGTCTCAACCTCGCCCTGGAATCGTTCATTCGCCAGGCGAGCGATGATGGCCATGAACTCGTACCGCTCCTGTGGGCCTCCGCCGAGCCGTCGGCCCATGTCAGCGAAGATGCCTTCGAGAGGATTGTCGGCATGATGACCGATGACCTGGCGCGCCTCGGCCCCTTCGATGCTGTCTTCCTCGATCTCCACGGGGCCATGGTCACCGCGCACACTGAAGACGGCGAGGGCGAAACCCTGGAACGCGTCCGCGGTGTCGTCGGCCACACCATTCCCGTCGTCAACAGCCTCGATCTTCATGCGAATATCACCGAGCGCATGGTGGCGATGTCATCTGCCATGACCATCTACCGGACCTATCCGCACATCGACATGGACGAGACGGGACGCCGTTGCTATCGCCTGGCGATGCGCCTGCTTTCGGGCGAGTCCCTGGCGAAGGGATTCGCAAGGTCCCCATTCCTGGTGCCGCTTTCCGCCCAGTGGACGGGCGCGGCGCCCAACAACGGCTTCTACGACGACATCGCCCGGCGCGAGCATGCCGGTGTCGCGAGCGCGGATCTGGCGCTTGGTTTCCCGCCCGCCGACATCGCCGAGTGCGGACCGGCGGCGCTTGCCTACGATGCCGACCCTCACCGTGCCCGGCAGACTGCACGCGAGATCATGGCGGGTTTCGTCGCAGCCGAGGATGTCTTCGACAACACGCTGCTTGATGCCGGTGAAGCGGTGAGAACCGCCATGGCCGAGCCGGCCGGTCCGGTGGTTCTCGCCGATGCCCAGGACAATCCCGGCGCGGGAGGGACCTCCGACACGGTGGGGATTCTCGAGGCCCTGGTGCGCCATCATGCCACGGGCGCAGCTCTTGGTCTGCTGTGGGATCCCGAGGTGGCGCGGGAAGCGCACGCCCGGGGGCAGGGGAGCACATTCGATGCGCCTCTGGGCGGCAAGTCCGGCAGACCGGGCCAGTCGCCCTTTCGCGGTCGATTCAGGGTCGAGCGTCTCGGCAACGGGATCTTTGAATGCCACGGCGAGATGTACCGCGGTGTGGTCACCAATCTCGGACCCGTGGCCCTGCTGTCGGTTGCCGATGCCGACTGCGATGTCCGGGTGATTGTCTCGAGCGTCCGCTTCCAGAATCTCGACCAGGCGTGTTTCCGCCACATCGGTGTCGAGCCGACGGATCAGCACATCCTTGTGGTCAAGAGCACGGTGCACTTTCGGGCCGACTACGACCCGATTGCCGCCCGGACCCTTGTCGTCGAATCGCCGGGAGAGCACCCGTGCCGGCTGGACCACCTCGACTATCGCTTCCTGCGCGACGGTGTCAGGCTGGGACCGGGCGGTCCGGAGTACCGCCGTCCATGAAACGGGGCGTCGGACGCCACCTCGTGCGCGCCGCCGGCCTCCTCATTGCAGGCGGTTCCCTCGCGGCGTGCGCCCTGCTGGCGCCTCTTCCCGAACCGCGCGGACTGACGGAGCGCCTCAGCGTCTTTCCGGATCATGGGGTGGATCTGGACGCACCGGTGACGATCCGCTGGAACGACCACCAGATTCCGTTCATCGAGGCCGCGAGCGACGACGATGCAGCCTTCGCCCTGGGCATGGTTCACGCTCATCTGCGTCTTGCCCAGATGAGCCTGGTGCGCCTGGCAGCCCGTGGCCGCCTCGCCGAGGTGGCGGGGCCCCTTGCCAGCGACATTGACCACGGTCTGCGCATTCTTTCCTTCGGACGCGCTGCCCGGCGCATCGAGGCTGCGATGGAGTCCGGTGCGCGGCGCTGGACACAGCGATTTGTCGACGGAATCAACCACTACCAGGCAACGCTCGACGAGCTGCCCCAGGAATTCCGGGTTCTAGGGCTGGAACGTGAACCGTGGACGGTCGCTGATGTTCTCACCATCGGGCGGCTGGCAGGCACGGATGTGAACTGGCTGATCTGGAGCGGACTGCTGCCCCTGAGGCAACGGCCGGACTGGCCGCAGCTGTGGGCGCGCCTGGTGGAAGACGGGAGTGCGTCGCTGCCGAGTTTCACCGGCGACGATGTGAACGGGATCCTGGGAAACGTCGGCCGGACGGGATCCAACAGCATGGCGGTCGGTCCGGAGCGTACGGCAACCGGGGGCGCCATCATCGCCAACGACCCTCATCTCGGGATTCTCGTCCCCAATGTGTGGCTGATCGTCGGCCTGAAATCGCCCTCCTATCACGTTGTCGGGCTGATGGGTCCGGGGCTGCCGGTCTTCGCCATCGGCCGCAATCCGTCGATTGCCTGGGGCGGCACCAACATGCGGGCCGCTTCCAGCGATCTCGTCGATGTCAGTGACTTCGATCCCGGGGCCATCCGGACGCGCGAGGAGACGATATCCGTGCGTTGGTGGTTCGATTCGACCATCACCGTCAAGGAGACCCCGCTGGGTCCGGTGATCAGCGATGCGCCCTTCTTGGCCGACAGCACCCTTCCGGATCTGGCGCTCCGCTGGACCGGTCATGACGCAAGCGATGAAATCGGCGCCATGCTGGCGGTAAGCCGGGCCCGGGACTTTGCCGGGTTCCGCGCTGCATTCGAGCCCTTTGCGGTGCCCGGACAGAATATGCTCTACGCCGACCGGGACGGCAACATCGGCCAGGTCATGGCGGTCGCCCTGCCGCAAAGGAACGGAATGCCGGCCGATCTCGTCGCCGATGCCGGCGAGGTCCAAAGGGCCTTCGCCACGATGCAGTCGTCCGCGGACCTTCCCTGGAGCTACAACCCCCGGCAGGGTTATCTGGTTTCGGCCAACAACCGGCCGACCCGGACGGACACCCCGGTTGGCTACTTCTTTTCTTCCGACGACAGGGTGTCGCGGCTGGCCAGTCTCGCGGAGGGCGGCGACCGGCTCGATGTCGCCGCGGTGAAGGCGATCCAGCAGGATGTCTACATGCCGTCCTCGGCGAGGTTGCGCGATGCCTTCATCGCAGGCCTGGGCACGGCGGGACTGGCATCGTCGGCCGGACCCGAAGCAGCCGAAGCCATCGCCCGCATCCGGAACTGGGACGGTCACTATCGGGCCGGTTCCATGGGCGCCGTCAGCTTCGAGCAGTTCCGCGCCGGCTTTCTTCACTCCTTCTACGGCCAGCGCTTCGGAGAGGAGCACGGCGCCATCATGGCGCGCCGGGGAGACCTGGCGCACGACATGGAACGGGCCTCCCGGGAGGTTCTGGATGTCGCCCTGGCGGCCGGTCTCGAGGCAGCGGGGGAGGGACTCGATCAGTTCGCCGACTGGGCGGACATGCATCGCCTCTCCCTCGCCCATCCGCTTTCCATGCTTCCTGTCATCGGCGAGCGCTACCGCTTCGGCGACCACGGCGTGGGCGGCAGTTCCGAAACCATCATGAAGACGGACCATGATGCCAGCGCCTCGCGCCACACCGTGCGTTACGGCGCCAACGCCCGGCATGTTTCCGACATGACGGACATGGACGAGAACTACTTCGTTCTGCTCGGCGGGCAGGACGGATGGCTCAACAGTTCGACCATGCTCGACCAGTGGCCCCTGTGGCAGTCGGGCGGGTATGTGCGCATGCCGCTCACCGCCGAAGGCGTCCGCGCATCGTTCCCCCATGTGACGGTCACAGAAAACTGACAATGCCCATGCATGATGCGACGTGGCTGCTGCGCGCCCATGCACGCCGGCGGTTGCGCCGCCTTAAGGCCGAGGACGCGCGACGCGTCCAGACCGGGGTTCTTCTCTCGCTCCTCGCAAGGGCGGCCTCGACGCGCTTTGCACGGGACCATGACCTCGCCGGTGTGCGAACCCTCGACGACTATCGCGCCCGGGTGCCCGTGCGCAGCCATGACGACTTCTGGGACGACTACTGGAGCCGCACCTTTCCGCGTCTGGAGAATTGCACCTGGCCTGGGCTTGTCCCCTGGTTCGCCGAGACGTCGGGGACGACACGGGGCACCACCCGCTTCATCCCCTTCACACGGGAGATGAACCGCTCGAACCGTCGCGCCGCCAGGGACCTCCTCGTCTGGCATGTGACGAACAGGCCGCAAAGCAGGATTCTCGCCGGACGCGTCTTCATCCTTGGCGGATCGACCGGACTTCAACACCGTGGCCCGGGCGTGACGAGCGGCGATCTGAGCGGCATCACGTCCTCCACCATGCCGCGCTGGGCCCGATTGCGGGCCTTTCCGCCCAGGCGCCTCGAAGCCATCAGCGACTGGAACGTCAAGATCGACCGCTTTGCCCGGCATTCGTTCGATCAGCCCATCCATGCCGCCTGCGGGGTTCCGAGCTGGTTGCTGATCTATTTCGATCATCTTCTTGATCTCGCCGGCGCGGGAGACGGGCGCATCGCCGCTGTCTATCCAGGGCTTGAACTGCTTGTTCATGGTGGCGTCTCCTGGGCGCCTTACCGGGAGCGGTTCGCCGCTCTCCTCCAGGGCAGTCACGCGGAAACCCGCGAGGTCTACGCCGCCAGCGAGGGTTTCTTTGCCATGGCGGACAGGGGCGAGGATGCGGGTCTGCGCCTGCAACTCGACAATGCGATGTTCTTCGAGTTCGCCCCGCTCGAGGGCCAGCGGATCAGAACCGATGCCTGCCGCTGGATCGGGGATGTCGAGGAAGGAGTCAACTACGCTCTCGTGGTAAGCACGGCGGCTGGTCTGTGGCGCTATCTCGTCGGTGACACGGTCACCTTCACCACGCTCGATCCGCCACGCATTCTCTTTACCGGGCGTACGGCCCACATGCTGTCGGCCTTCGGTGAGCATGTGATCGTGGCCGAACTCGAGCAGGCGGTCACCGGCGCGGCGCGGGCCATCGGCGCCACGGTCAGTGACTTTGCCGTCGGCAGCGTCTTTTCCTCGCGCCACGGCGAGCGTGGCGGTCACGTCCATGTCGTCGAATTCTCCGCACCCCTCGTCGACACACGGCTCCTGGACTCCTTCGCCGGTTCCCTCGATCGAATCCTGCAGTCCACCAACGCGGACTATGCGGCCCATCGCGCCGGCGGCTGGGGCATGGATCCGCCGCGCATCGAGGTGATGCCCCCCGGGGGATTTGCCGCCTGGATGGCGGCCCAGGGCAGGCTTGGCGGCCAGAACAAGGTGCCGCGGGTGATCGCCGATCAGACCAGACTCGATGCCCTGCGCGCCTTCGCCCGCAGAGCCTGATCCACCTGTTTTCTCTGAAACACCTTCTGGATCCGGACGTTTCATGCTCCGGGGGGGAGCGCAAGCGCTCATGGGCGTTTTACAGGTCGGCACATCCGGATATGATGAACCGCCTTCTGCCGGACCGTGTCGTCAGGAGCCGGAGAGTGCCCTTCAGAAGGTTGCCGGTATCAACAACAGGAGACAGACACCATGAAGTTCCTTGCCAGACTTGCGTCAGTTGTGGCTGGTGCACTGCTTGTGGGCGTTGCAGCGACAGCGGGCGCCCAGTCGATTCCCGAATCTGATGAGCCGATCAAGCTCGCCATGAACGAATGGACGGGTCAGCATGTTTCGACGGTCGTCGCCGGCGAAACGCTGAAGCGGATGGGCTACAACGTCGAATACGTGACCGCCGGATACTATCCACAGGTCACCGCTGTCGCCGATGGCGACATTCACGCGACCCTGGAAATCTGGAGTTCCAATATCGGCGATGCTTGGAATGAGCACTTTGATTCCGGAGCGGCGGTCATCGTCGCGGTCGCCGGTCTCAAGCCCCAGGAGGCCTGGTATGTGCCGGACTATGTCGTGGACATGTGCGAGGGCCTGCCGAGCTGGGAAGCATTGAATGACTGCACGGAACTCTTCGAGACCGCCGACACCGCACCATCGGGACGGTTCCTCGACTATCCGGCCGACTGGGGTGACTCGAACTCCAAGCGCATCGAAGCGCTCGGTCTCGACTATGTCTCCATTCCGTCCGGTGGCGAGGGATCGCTCATCACGGAAATCCGTTCGGCTGTCGAACGCCAGGCGCCGCTGCTCCTGATGTTCTGGGAGCCGCACTGGGTCCACGCCCAGATCGACCTGCAGCGCGTCTTCCTGCCCGAGTATTTCGATGGCTGCCACGAGGATGCGTCGATGGGTCTCAATCCGGACATGACCTTTGACTGCGACTGGGCCGGAGGCGAGATCTGGAAGGTTGCCAATCCGGGGCTCAAGGACTCCCATCCCGGCGCCTGGGGGCTGATCGAAGCCTATTCGATCACCAATGCCGAGCAGGCGGCCATGATGTCGGAGATCGATGACATGGGTCGCGATCTGACGGAAGTCGTCAATGAGTGGCTCGACAACAATTCCGAAGCGGTCCAGGGCTGGATTGATCAGGCTTCCATGTAACGATTGACGTCTTTATCCGGGACAGGATCAGGGAGGCCGGCGGTGCGCCGGCCTCCCTCCTTGTCCGGGGACCGGTTGCGATCAGCCCGCCCGGGTGAGTACGAGATTGTGATACTGGTCCCTGGAGGCTGACCAGCCGTGCGGAACCGCAATGGTGGCTGTGTCGTCCTCGATCAGGGCCGGTCCCGCGAGTGCCGTACCGGGAACCATGGCGGCCCGGTGACCGATGACGCCATCACGCCATCTCCCCTGATCATGGTAACGCCAGGGCGTGAAGGGGATCTCCTCATCGCCGGAGTCCTCTATCAGCGCCGGCACCTCCTTGAGCGGCGCCGACACGCCGAGACGGAAGGCAACGATTTCGATGGGTCGCGACGCATCCCCGCCATGCATGAAGACCCTGTGATGCTCGTCGGCAAAGAGTGTCCTCAAGCCACTGGTTGTCAGGCCTGACGGCGGATCAACGGGGACCGCGACTTCGAACGCCTGGCCGACGAATCTCATGTCGGCAAAAAACGAGATGCGTGGCCGGGATCCCAAACCCATCAGGACAAAGCGTTCGATCGCGCGCTTCCGCATGTCCCCGTAGACCTCGGCTATGGCGCCGGGCGCAGCGTCGTCGAGGAGCATCTTGCGGGTGACTGTGGAGAATTGCTGGTAGTCGGAAGCGATGAGACCGTAGGCCGACAGCACGCCGGCATGGGGCGGCACGATCACGGTGGTCATGCCGAGATCCCCGGCGACATGCGCCGCATGAAGGGGGCCGGCGCCACCGAAGGCGACAAGAGCGTGGTCTCTGGGATCCTTGCCACGCTCGGTGGATACGATCTGCATGGCGCGCACGATGGACGCGTTGGCGACCCGGATGGCGGCATCGGAGATTTCCTCGAGGCCCATGGAGAGGGAGTCTGCCAGGGGCTGGAAGGCCTTGCGCGAGGCCTGTGCATCGATCGCCATGCGCCCACCGAGAAAGGATTCGGGTTTCAGCGTACCGCGAATCACATGGGCATCGGTGACCGTCGGCCGTGTTCCGCCACGGCCATAGCAGGCCGGGCCGGGGTCTGCCCCGGCACTGACCGGACCGGCACGCAGCATGCCCCCGTCGTCGATCCAGATGATCGATCCGCCGCCCGCGCCAATTGTGTTGATGTCGATGATCGGCGTGCGCACCGGAAGGCCGTCGAGTGAGAACTCGGCGGTGAGTTCGGGTTCTCCGGCGGTCACGAGACAGACGTCGGTGGAGGTTCCTCCCATGTCCAGAGTGACGAGATTCCGGTAGCCGGACCTGCCGGCCTGGCGGATGGCGCCGGTGACGCCTGCGGCTGGCCCTGAGAGCAGGGAGGTGATCGCGTTGCGTCTCATGCCCTCGGCCGGCAGGCGGCCCCCGTTCGACTGCATGACCGAAAAACGTCCGGTGAACCCGTCTTGGGAGAGGCGCTTCTCGAAGCGTTCGAGGTAGCGGTTGATGACCGGCTGGACGTAGGCCGACAGCGTCGTGGTCGATGCCCGCTCGTACTCCCGGAATTCCCGGGTGACGGTCGATGAGCAGGCGATCTCGATGTCTTGGCAGTTGCGGGCGATGATCGACTGCAGTTCCTCCTCGTGGGCCGGATTCGCGTAGCCGTTCAGCAAACAGATGGCGACGGCCTCGTAGCCGCCTTCCCGAAGACGGGGGACAAGGTCGCGTTCGACCGCTCCGGCGTCGAGCGGCACCAGCACGCTGCCGTCGGCGAGAATCCGTTCCGTCACCTCGAAAGAGTCCCGCCGGCGGACCACCGGTTGGGGTTTGCGGTAGGTGAGATCATAGACACGGCTGCGATTGTGCCGCTGCATGATGAGAATGTCGCGAAAACCGCTGGTCGTGATAAAGGCGATGCGGGCACCCTTGCGCTCGAGCACCGCATTGGTGGCAATCGTCGAGCCATGCACCAGGTCATCGATCCGCGATACCGGCACCGTCGATTCGATGATGGCATTGAACGCGCCCTCGTCCGGGTTTTCGGGGACCGATGGCACCTTGGCAATGGTGATGGCGCCGTCAGCGTCAATCGCCACCAGGTCCGTGAACGTTCCCCCGACCTCGACTCCCACACGCATGGCTCATTCCCTGGCTGCCGACCGGCGCAGTGTAACCGATGAGTCCAGGCGCGGGATGTCCCGTGTGGCGATGCTCTCGGCTTCGTTGGTGCGGCTCCACCAGGCCTTGTTCCAGCGAATCGAACCACCGAGCACCAAGGACTTTCAGTCCGCAAGAGGAGGGGCCTGAGCACGCCGAGGACGGCTGGACAAGACCTTAGCGCACTTTAGATGACAATCTGGGTCCTGCTCAGTCGTGTACGCTCGGCTACACATGGTAACAAAGTGGTAACACGTCGGACGTCTCTGTAGACCCAGGTAGGGTGATCAGGTGCACCTGTATCACCGCGGTGGAGAGGATGAGCTACAGCTTATGGAGTTATGGGCCCCCCGGGGGTACAATCGCGGTGGGCTGATAGGAAACTGTGTGGAGGTTCACCATATGGACCCGCTTGCGAAACAGACTGCGGAAACCGATACACCGTCACCGTCAATCTATGTCCCCACCCTGCAGCTCACCGAGGGCCAACCTCCGCCCATTGCCGCTAACGGCGGTTTGTCCTTCATGGCGTTTGATCAAAACGGCGATGGCGGAACGACGGCGGCGATAGAGGAGGGTTTGAGTCAGGCGGCCGAGGGCGCGGCGCAACGGTTGATAGAGAGCATCAGCAACGCACCGCCGGGCCCAATTGCGACTCAGTGGGGCGAGGGTTTTCGCACCTACGACGAGTGTGTGGCGCACATTCGGACAAACAATATGAAAGCGCCCGAGGGCGGTCTTGTCATGCCGATTCGTTACACGGTATTCGAGCAGCCCACCTATGGGCTGGTTTCGTCGCACGCCGCGTGGCGGGACCCGGCGCGCGCTGCCGAGGTGCAGGCACTGTCCGAGGACGAAGATAACTACGAACGGCAATGCCTCTACTTCCCGCAGGTGGTGCGCGACGCGAGACGTATCGAGGAATATCACCCGGGGCTGTCGCCTTACGGTGCTGAGTCGATGGACAAGCTCGGTGTGTCGTTGGCGCACTGCGAGTCCAAATGCCACAACTTCTACGACGCGGCCGAGGTGGAGCGGGTTTTCTACCCGGAAATGGAGCAGCTGCTACTCGACTTCTTCCCCGGTGCTACCGATGCCCTCGTCTACAACCACGACGTGTTCAACAATGAGTACGGCAGTGATCGAGTGGCGGTAGAGGATCAAGACAACAAAGATCCGGGGGTCACCACCGAATACATCAATCTAGTGCACAACGACCTTAACGACAACAGCGGCCGGGTGCGCTGCCGCGAGCTGTTGACGCGCAACCTGCGCAATTTCGGCCGCGAGCAGCACTACACGGAGGCGCAAGCCGACAAGAAAATGTCGCGGCGATTCATGTCGCTCAATTTGGCCAAGCCAATGGAGACGGTGCAGCAGTGGCCGTTTGTTCTCTGTGCCTGGCCTTCGTTCGCCGACCAGCCTTACATCACCGACTACCGCATCTACGACGACCGGGTGGGCGAAACCACGCGGTTCACCTATCGGGCCGAGCACGAGTGGTATTGGCTACCCAAGCAGACCCCAACCGAGGTTTCAATGCTCAAGTGTTATGACTCGGTGGCCGACGGGTCGGTTTCGCGCTGGTCCTTCCACACCGCGGCCAAGGATCCCACAACGCCCGATGATGCGCCGTGTCGTAAGAACGTGATAGTTCGAGCCTACGTCTTCTTCTGACCTGGAACACTGCTATCACTCTCACGAGTGAGATCGTACTCATGGTTCGCGTGTACTCATCTCGTTGACCAGGTGGAGGATCTTGTTGTCATCCGCCCCGATGTCCTTGAGGAAGGTTTCGGGGTAGGTTATGCACGGCAGGCCGTCATCGACGTTGAGCCAGGAGAGCTTGCTTTCAACCCCCACGTGGGCCTCGGCCGGAATCGACTCCGGATCGTCATGGGCTATCACCGAAACCGCAAACCACCCGCTCCACTCCGGCGCGTGGTAGCGGATCACCACCGATGTGCCGCAGTTAGGGCAAAACCCTCTGTCCGCGATATCCGAGGAGGCATACCATCGGATATCGCCCGTCAGCTTGAATGCGTCGCGCGGGTATAGCGTATTGACGGAGAATGCACTGGCAGTCGAGCGCTGACACATGCGGCAGTGACAAATGAAAGCACCGGTGAGACGCCGGCAGGCTTCGAATCGAACGGCGCCGCATTGGCAACCGCCGGTTGCAGGCTTGCTGTCTTTTTCCATGACACGCTCCCAAAAAAGAACTGACCAAGCTTCGACGCTGTCCGCCAATATACCCTGAGGCTAGAGACTGGCGGCGTTCACCCGCGCGTGTTTCCTCTTTCTGACCAGCCGGTTCAGGAGGGTTTGGTGGCGTGGAAGTAGGTCGTACGCAGCTCACCGCTCCCGACAATCCGGGCTATACCGGTCCACAAGTTGATGAAGTCATCGAGTACCTCCTCGCCGAACCGCTCGCAGAGCTCATCCCAGGAGTCCTCGCGAATCTTGCGGCATTCCTCCTTGATCTCTTCACGGTACCAGTCGGAGTCATCGGCGAGCTCGACGTCGATAAAACCGGCTTCGCGTAAGAGCTCGCCGTGGTGCTCGAGCGGCATCATGAAGACCTTCTCCCCGACCACCGACGCGAAGTCCTCGCTTTGCTCGACCTCACGCGACATCCAGTCGTAACAAGCGATCAGACCGCTCGGTTTGAGCACCCGATAACACTCCTTGATCATGGAGAGCTTGTCTTCGGTGTACATGAGCGCACCGCCGTTGTTCATGGTGATGTCGAAAGAGCTGTCGGCAAAACCAAACGGCCCGGGATCCACCAGATGAAACTCGGCGCGACCCTCGAGCCCGCGCTCCTTAGCCCGTCGTCGGGCGTCCTCTACCATTAAGGGCTCGGCGTCGATACCGACCAACTCCACGCCACGTTCC
Organism: Alphaproteobacteria bacterium; assembly: GCA_965213815.1. Taxonomy (GTDB): domain Bacteria; phylum Pseudomonadota; class Alphaproteobacteria; order SP197; family SP197; genus SP197. Next base: position 1,231,763 of record OZ243917.1, read on the forward strand.
TCGACCAGCTTGAGACCGGGGCCACCGCCCCCGCAACCGATGTCCAGCAGCCGTTTTCCTTTGATATCGCGATCGCCAAAAAGCATCGCCCGGTTTCTCTCGCCACCGGGCGACATGAACCCATCTCCCCAGAGGTGGCTCCAAATGTTCGGCGCTGAGCCTTGGTAAATGGGCATGTGCTGTTGCCTTTGTGACGAAGTGGAATGGAACCGATTGTACCACGTTGTCGGGTGATATGCGTTGTGCACCGATACCATCGGCTTCGACGAGTTCGAACAGATGCAAACAGAAGACTGGCAAGGTTGAAAGGTTGCTCGCGCTCGATCCAGCCCAATGCGTCGAAGCGGAGCGAACCCCATGTTGATCTGCCGTATGCGCACCGACGTCGACAATGGGGAAAGGGCGCTCTGCACCCAAAGCGCAGCCAACCGCCAGAATCCCGCATTTTGAATCTGCCGCCGATACGTATCACAGATACCGAACCAGACAACTCCGCACCCGGCCGCGGTATCTCAAACGGCGAACTCTGCGATGCGTCCGGCCTGACAGTCCCGCCACGCCGGGGCACGTGCATTCTTCTTGCGCGAAGCCCTGTCTGGCTTTGAGCCAACATAGGCACCGTATGGTAGCTCGAACTCACGTAATGTCCTATAAATGGAGCATGGCACTGGTTCATGTTCAATGTATGGAGCACCATCTTTGCAACTCGCATGAAATCTGCCAGATTAGTCCATCAATGATGCATGTCTGTCTTTTGTGGACTGTTTATGGAACAAACCGATGGCGAAACCCGCACACAAGAGCTATTCCCGCTATGCCCGCGAAGCCGCAGAGCTGCTTGGGCTGATGATCCGCACCGCGCGTATTGAACGCGGCCTCACGGTCGCCGATGTTGCCGAACGCGCCGGGACTTCGCGCGGCCTCGTGCACCGCATCGAGAAGGGCGAAATGGGCTCTTCCATCGGCGCGGCCTTCGAGGTGGCCGCCCTTGTCGGGCTGCGCCTGTTCGAAGCCGGGCCGACAACGCTGACGCGCCATCTCTTGATGGAGCGCGACAGGCTCACCCTGCTGCCGCAATCCGTCCGCACGGGAACGACGAAGGTGAAAGATGACTTCTGATCGCTCCGACACGAAAGCGCCGGACGAAGCCTATGTCTGGATATGGCTGCCCGGCGCGACGGCCCCGGTCGTCGCCGGCCGCATCGCGCGTGACGGCGAGCGGCTGATCTTCAACTACGGTCAGAGCTATCTGGACCGCAATGACCGCATCCCGATCTACGAGCCGGAACTGCCGTCGCGCCGCGGAGCGATCGCGCCCGAATCCGGGCTGAGCATGGCCGGATGCCTGCGTGACGCCGCGCCCGATGCGTGGGGCCGTCGCGTCATCCTGAATCGGACCTTCGGCCGCACGGGCAAGGATGCCGACACCACTGCGCTCGATGAGCTGACCTGTTTTCTGGAATCCGGCTCCGACCGCATCGGTGCTCTCGACTTCCAGCACTCCCCTGGCGCGTACAAGCCGCGCGACGCTGGAGCCGCGACGCTCGAAGAACTGCTGAGCGCCGCCGGGAAAGTCGAGAAAGGCGAACCGCTGACGCCCGATCTCCATCGGGCGCTGTTCCACGGCACGTCGCTCGGCGGCGCCCGCCCGAAGGCGATGATCCAGGACGGCGACACGAAGATGATCGCCAAGTTCTCGTCTGCAACCGACACCTACAACGTCGTGAAGGCGGAGTATGTCGCCATGCGCCTTGCGGCCAGGGCGGAGCTTGACGTTGCCCCGGTGCGTCTTGACCACGTCGCCGGCAGGGACGTGCTTCTGGTCGAGCGTTTCGACCGCTCAAGGACGAAGGACGGCTGGACGCGCAAGGCGATGGTCTCGGCGCTGACGCTGTTCGGTCTCGATGAAATGATGGCGCGTTACGCCAGCTACGAAGACCTCGCGGAAATCATCCGGCACCGCTTCACCTCGCCCAGGGCGACGTTGCACGAGCTCTACAGACGGCTCGTGTTCAACATCCTGTGCGGCAACACTGATGACCACGCCCGCAATCATGCTGGCTTCTGGGACGGCGAGCACCTGACTCTGACGCCTGCCTATGACATCTGCCCGCAACGCCGTTCCGGCAATGTGGCCAGCCAGGCGATGCTGATCGTCGGCGACAATCGGACGAGCACGCTTGCGACCTGTCTGGAGGCCGCGGCCAGTTTCCAGCTCAGCCAGAAAGCAGCCAGGGACATCATCGCCCGGCAGATCGGCACCATCCGGGATGCATGGGACGAAATCTGCGAGGAAGCCCGATTGACCGAAATCGAACGCAACCTGTTCAGGCAGCGCATCTTTCTGAATGCCTATGCCTTCGAAGGCACGGCGGAGGGGCTGTGGTGATGGAGACCCTGTTGTGGCGGTCGCGCCAAGCCGAAACGACTGAGTGCCGAAAGAAGAACGGTCTCGATCTGCCCGGCATCAGCAACGTGACGCTCCCCGTGCTGTCGATGAGGAAGGATTATGGCGCCAGACGTGGGAGTCACGACGGTTTCGAACAATGAGGCGCGGGATCGTTTCCTGCAATCTTCCCGCCCGCGACCCGTCGTCAGAGAAACGCTGCCACCACCTTCATTGTTCCAGCGCATCACCGTTGTCTGCTATCGGCGGCGGAATCAAAGCGCGGGATTCTGGCGGTTGGCCGTGCTCTTGTCGTGTCCTATTGTCGAGTCGATCGCCGGCGCGCGCGGCGGGCCTTGTTCGTGTTGCCTGTGTCCGGCGCTGCGGCGCAGCGCAGTCTCGATGTCCGCAAGCGACCGTGCTCGGTCGGCAACCGGCAGACAGGTCAGGTCGATGTCGACCGACAGCCGGGGAAGATCTCGGACGAACAGGTTGATCGCCGTCCCGCCCTTCAGCGCGAAGCATCTCTCCAGCGCGACGTGAGGCAGAGTGCGGACCAGCAGCTCGACCTGCCGCCGGTATCGCTCATCCACCGGCATTGAGGTCCCCCGGAACCGTGATCTGATACTTCGGGTCGAGCTTGCCTCCCCGCACCAGCATCCGCTTTCCCTTGCCGAGGTCGATCCCGTCGCGGTCGATGAGTTCGAGCCACGAATGGTCGTGGCGTTCGGCGAACCACAGAAACAGGCGCTTCGCCTTGACGTTTCGGGCTGAGACCGACCAGACCTGCCATCAGCATATCGACCTGTTGGAACGTTTCCTCGCCGGGAAGCTCGTCCAGCAGCTCCAGCACCGCCCGCTCCGGCGTCGACAACATGATCGGCCAGTCCCCGTCGCCGAAATGGCGCCAGGTCAGGCTGCCGTGGATCCGCGTCTGGTGCGACGGCCCGTCGACGGCCATCGCCGACTTGAGCCCTTCGATGCCGGCCGCAATCGGCTCGGCCCGAAACAGCTTGCGGGCATTGTGAAAGACGAAGGGCGTGACGATGGGAAGTTTTCCGAGCTACCCCGGTGCTCGTTTCTCCCCATAGAGGTGAACCTCCCGCGGTTCCTCGCTCGACAGGTAGTGCGCGAAGCCGTGCAGTTCCAACGCCGTGCGCCCGCCCACCGCGACTGGTTGCTCAAGCACCATCTGCAGCGAGATCACGATGTGTTGCCAGCGCAGCGGCGCTGTCTTCTCTTCGAGCCCCGGCTTGTGCAGTGGGCGCCGAAACACCCCCCGCGCCACCGGGTGCAGCCAACCGTTCGCGACGTAGCGGCTGCGCAGGGAGCTCGGGTAGCCCATGCGAGTAGACCAGGCGGAGTCCGCGACCAGTCCTTCGGGCAGCTGCCGGTGCACGCGGTTTAGCTTTGAGCGCTTTTGATATCGCATAATGATGAAATCAGCGATCGCTCAAACTGACTTCAAGTTCGACATACACCGAATTTCGTCACTTGCAGGACGTGAGATTTGGTATCCACAAACTCACAAGACCTAACCTGAATCCATCCCCACGACATGCGATGATCGCGTCTGAAAGTTCTCTAGGGGCTGAGCCAGGGCCGACAGTCTTCGCTTCAGGACAGAAGGCAGCCAAGGGGAATGACCATGGACACGTAGCCACCACTGCGAAGCGATCGATGGACGCGTTGGTCTACAGAGGAGCAGACCTCCGTGCTCAGGCAGAACGGGTTCAGTAGCCGTCCTTCTGGAAATGCCACTGCGCCGACGAGGCAATCTTGCCGATGGACGCTACCATCGTGGCGGGCTGCCTCCGGAGGCGGGACGATGGAATTCGCGCAGGCTCATGCCGGCCTGACATGCGCTCGCGAGCCGCGGAACAAGGGTCAAACGGACAGTATCGTCCTCCAGGCGTCGCGTGGCGCCGAATGTCCCGGAATTGCCGATGCGGGCAGACGGGTGGATGCTTGTAGTGCGTACGGTATTGCCGTACACATGCTCGCCATGATCGTCCGCTCGTTTCGCCATCGGGGTCTGCGCCAGCTCTTCGAGACCGACTCGCCCCGGCTGCTGAAACAGGACCTGGTGGAGCGCGTGCGCGGCATCCTGGCCGCGCTGGTCATGGCCGAGACCATGGAGGACTTCATCCGCGACGCAGCGCCCGGATGGCGGGTACACAGGCTGTCCGGCGCCCGCCGCAACGAGTGGAGCGTCTCGGTGTCGGTCAACCGGCGGATTACCTTCGAGGAGCGGGACGGCGGCATCGAGCGCGTGAACCTGGAGGACTACCACTGATGAGCGACGGCGGCATGAAGATGGGGATGACTCCCCCGCATCCCGGAACCTTCATCCGGATCGAGGCCCTGGAGGAGTTGGGGTTGAGCGTTGCGGCGGCGGCGCGGATTCTCGGCGTGCGTCGCGCGACGCTCTCGGATCTGCTGAACGGCAACGCCTCGCTGTCGCCCGAGATGGCGCTGCGGGTCGAGAAGGCGTTCGGCCTCAGCATGGACCTGTTGTTGCGGATGCAGGCGTGGCATGACGCGGCGCAGATGCGCGCGCGCGCCGACGAGATCGACATTCGGCGGTATCAGCCGGCATGATCCGCGGCGCACGCGAGTCATTTGATCCTCCTCCAGTTGCCGCATACGGCACCTGACAGTACCTGCAGGGTGCAACGAGCGGATTGCATGCAGGCAATGACCTTTCCCGACCATGTGACATCGCCTGTTCGCATGTCCAAGTCGGCCTTCCAGGTTCACGGATACCGGGAAGGCCGGGACTGCGAACGACAACCCCCGCTTGGGCCAGAGCAGGATTGCCGTTTCAGGAACAGGTGCGCGGGATGTCCGGCGACCATGTGCGAACGAAAACTGTTTCTCCGTTTTCGGTGACCTCGAGACGGCCCCGCGGCTGGAACATGGTGGGCGTGGACTTCAGTTCGGCGGTCGATGTGATCGCCACGGACCAGTCGTTGCGCAGAAAGGTGAGGCGATGTTCCACGCGGCTGTGGCCGCTGTTGCTGTCCCCGGGATCGATGGAGTGTTCGCAGACGGTCCTCGATCCGAATGTGACGCCGGTCGCATGGAAGCGCATCCGTGCCGGGGTGTTGGTCCACCTTGATGTAAGGCGGCCCGCGTCACGCACGGTGTTCCTGAAGATCGAGGGAGCGGCGAGAACCGTCACGCTCTCGCCTGCCGGTTCCAGGGGCGGAGGAAACCTGACCGTCGCATCGGCTATGCGGTCGCCGGTGCGCTGAGGCAGGGTGAGGCGAGCCGTGCCGGCATCGATCGTCACGGGTGCGGAATCAGGCGACGGCCAGATCTGCGGCCAGAGGGAGGCGGAAAGGGCAAGGCGAATGCGGTGCCCAACTCGGAAACGATAGGCTGTTGCGGGAAACACGATCCGGCAATGTCGCCGCCATTGCGTTGTGCCATGGGGAACGCCTTCGTCATCGAGCGCCAGGTTGCGAACAGCGTAGACGACGCGGGCGACGCCGCCCTCGGGATGAACATCGTTGAGACGCAGGGCAAGGGTGGCGACGGGTGCGTCGCACGCGACATCAAGATCGAGAACCGTTTCACCGAGAAGATCCAGGGGGCCTTCGAGCCTGTCGCTCTCGAAGACAAGGCAGAGGGCATCGTCGGCGCGCTGGTCGAGGGGCAGCCCACCCGTTCGTCCGAAGTAGCCGGTATCGCCTCCGGCCATGCCGACCCTGACATCACGGGGCACGACAACGGGTTGATGGTCGCCTCCGGACGGTTCCGTCAGCCTGCCGTCGGCCAGGGCGAACCTGAGTGGCGTGATCCGGGAAGATGGCCAGGAATCCTCGGCGATCCAGGCACCCCGGCGCTCGGTCATCCGGTCGGCGGGGGGCTGGTATTCCATGCGCCAGATGCGCAGGCGCGGTTCGCGGTCAATTCCGTTGTCGACGCCCTTCAGCCAGTGGTGCCACCACCTCACGGCCTCCTGCTGGAATCCCATCGCCGGTCCCGGTTCTCCGGCAAAGGGGTAGTGATGGCCCCAGGGGCCGACAATACCCCAGCAGTCACCGCCGGTCCCGGCGACGAGTGACAGGACCGCATTGCTGTAGCGGTCCGCCCAGCCACCGACTGCCAGCACCGGACAGGAGGTCGTGTGCATCGTCCCGGTCACGGAACTCCGTCGCCAGTAGTCGTCGCGCCACTCGTGGCTGATCCATGTCTCAAGGGGGAAGGTCAGCCTCTCCAGGCGCTCCATCCACAGGGTGCGCCATCCGGCGCCCACGGTTTGCGGATCGGGCGGCGAGGCAAGGATGGCGGGCAACTGGGCGCCCCACTCGACGGTATCGGTCAGCAGGCAGCCACCCATGTGGTGAATGTCGTCGTCGAACCGGTTGTGGGTGGCACAACAGGCGATGACCGCTTTCAGCGCCGGCGGGGCCCGGCATGCCGCGATGAGGCTTGCCGTGCCACCCCAGGACTGCCCGAACATGCCCACCTGGCCGTCGCACCAGGGTTGTGCGGCGATCCATTCGATCACGCGCAGGGCGTCGTCGAGCTCGGCATCGGTGAACATGTCGGCCAGGTGGCCTTCGGAATCGCCCGATCCACGCATGTCGACCCGGATCGATGCATAACCCGCTTCGGCAAATACCGCGTGGTTGCGTTCGTCGCGCAACCGCGTCAGATCACGCCTTCGATAGGGAATGAACTCGAGGAGTGCGGGGACTGGCGCGTGGTCGGCGGACACTGGCAGCCACAGCCGGGCGGCCAGGCGTACGCCGTCGCTCATGGCAATCCACAGGTGCTCCGTCTCTCGGACTGCCAGACCCCGTTCCTCTGGAACCTGTGAATACCGCCCGTCAGGTCGCGAACCACCAGCGCCGCGGCAGCCTGCTGTCATCCATCCGGCGGTTGCCGCTGACTTCGCCATGACCCATGGCGTCCGAGGCGCCGATGAGGGCACTGGCGAAGGCAATGACAGTGACGCCGCCCTCCATGTTGAGAATCTCCTGGAGTTCGAAATACATGTCCCGGCGCAGTGCCTGGTCGGGTTCACTCCTGGCGCCGGCGAGCAGGGAATCAAAGCGTTCGTTCCTGAAGTATGTGTCATTCCAGGACGACGTCGAGACGTAGGCTGACGTCAGCATCCAGTCGACGGTCGGACGACCGTTCCAGTAGACACAACACCAGGGCGCCACCAGCCAGACTTCCGACCAGTATCCGTCACCCGGCACCCGGTCGACGGAGACATCGATACCCGCCGGCGCCATGGATTCGGCCATGAGTACACCCATGTCGACCGAGCCGCCGAAGGCGCCGTCGCTGGCCTTCAGCTCAAGGGCAATCCTGTCCAGGCCGGCCTCCTTGAGATGCCATGCAGCCTTGTCCGGATCGTACTGGCGTTGTGGCAGGTCCGTGTTGAAGAACTGCTGGTTGCGGCCGATCGGATGGTCGTTGCCAACGTAACCGAACCCGCCGAACACCTTGTCGACGATTTCCTGGCGCCTGATGCCGTACTTGACCGCAAGGCGGATGTGATTGTCGGTGAAAGGATCGACATCGGTGCGCATGGCGGTGGTGTAATGCTGCGTTCCCGGGACTTCCAGCAGGCTCACGCCATCGGTGCTCCCCAGGAGGCCGGCGGTGCGCGCGTCCGGCTGGGATATGATGTCGGCTGACCCGCTCAGAAGCGCACTCGCGCGCGACGAGGTATCCTCGATGTTGAGCAGTTCCACCGAGTCGAAGAAGCCCTGGTCATCCCGGTAGAAGTTGGCGTACTTGCGGCCGCTGAAACGCACGCCCGGGGTGAATTCCTCAAGAACATAGGGCCCGGAGCCGACCCCCTTCTCCCAGTCGGTCGTGCCCTCGGGGCCGATCAGCATGCCGAAGGCCGACAGATGAACGGGTAGATCGAAATTGACCTCCCTTTGCACCATGACGACCGTATCGGGTCCGTCGGACTTGAGTTCCTCGAGGGAGCCGACGATCTGCTTGCCCTCAGCGTAGGTGTTGTCGTCGCTGAGATGGCGATTGAGCGACCACACGACATCATCGGCTGTGACCGTCTTGCCGTTGTGAAACTCCGCTTCACGCAAGTGGAAGGTCCATGTCCGGCCGTCCGCCGAGGTCTCCCAGCTCTCGGCGAGACTGCCCACCGGAGTCCCGTCGGCCTGGAGTTCCGTCAGGGCGTCGAAGCAGCACAGGGCTGCCATGGTCACATGATCGGTGCCGATCGCCTTGACCGGATCGAGAGTGTCGACAGAGGCGCCGCCGTCCGTGCCGATGGTCACATGCCCGCCGTGAGAGGGCGCTGCATGGGCCGTTCTCGTCCACAGCGCCGATGCCGCCGCCGCGGTCATGCCCGTCGCCATGGCGGTACTCATGAAGCGTCGTCTGTCGAGACCCGGCCGGTATTGATCTGTCATGTGTCCTCCTGACAAGTGTCCATCTCGTACGTGTGACAGGACTCTATTCAACGGTGGTGTCAGTGCAACCCGGTCTGTTGTCTGGTCGACCCTGCGTTTGAGCAAGACACTCCTCTCGCCGGGCTGTCCGACCATGGCGATGGCGGGTTCTGTTGACTTCGCGGCCGTACGCCTACGCGGGACGGTCGCCTTCGACGGTGACGCGCCACATCAGGCGTCTGGAGCCGGGGTAGTCGTTGGTCGCATAGTGCTGTGTGCAGCGGTTGTCCCAGATGACCAGGGTGTTGCGCTGCCAGCGTACCCGGCAGGTGAATTCGGGACGGATGAGGTGGCGGAACAGGAAATCGAGGATGGGGCGGCTCTCGTCCGATGTCATTCCCTCGATGGCGCGGGTGAAATACTCGTTGACGAAGAGGGCCTTTCTTCCCGACTGCGGATGGGTGCGGACCAGGGGGTGGCTCACCGATTCCGGCGCGCGGGCGAGGCTCGCCTCCCTCTCGTGCCCCTGAAAGGCCGTGTGTTCGGCCTTGAGACCGTCGAGCATGCGGCGCATGACGGGCGACAGCGCATCCCACGCGAGGACCATGTTGGCGAACAGCGTGTCGCCACCGAAGGGTGGAACGATGCGGGCATGGAGAAGGGACGCGAGGGAGGGACGCTCGGCCCAGGTGATGTCGCTGTGCCAGCGACCGGCAAAGCGCGCGGTCTCGTTTTCTTCGGAACGGACCTCCATGACTTCGGGATGGCCCGCTACTCCCGGAACGAAGGGGTTGATGTGGAGCGGGCCGAAGGCGCGCCCCAGGGCGACCAGTCCGCCGGCGTCGAGATCCTGGTCGCGCAAGACGAGAACCATGTGATGGCCAAGGGCGCGGCGCAGTTCCGCAAGCTGCGGCTCACCGAGGCTTCCGGCAAGGTCGATGCCGTGGACCTCCGCACCGAGCGCGCCGCTGATCGGGGTCACGGAAAAGGACGTGTAGTCGTCCGTCTCCTGGCCGTCGTGCCGCAGGGCAGGCAGATAGTCGATGGTCGCCATCTCGTCGGGTCCAGTTCAGTGCTTTCACGGAGTTGCATCAAAGGGGTGAGGGACACATCAGGACAGGACGACGACGGAGCGCGGCGACCAGGTGAGCCACACCTCTCCATCGTGGAAGCCGCCATCGGGGGTGTCGCTGTCGAGGTTGGGAACGGACACGATGAGCGGTGTCTCGATTCCGGCGACCTTGACGAAGTGATGGCTGCGGTCGCCGAGGTAGGCGGTGGAGTCGATGACGCCCCTGAGCGTGTTGCCGCCGGATGGCATGGCTCTCGAAAGCGAGATCTTCTCGGGGCGCACGGCCACGGTGCAGCGGTCGCCGGGGCCGGGCTGCGAGTCCCGTTTGCGGGCCTCGATGGTGCCGACGGGCCCGGCATCGATGCGGACCGTGTCGCCGTCGATGTCGAGGATACGGGCATCGAGGAAGTTCATGGTACCGATGAATTCCGCGACCTCGCGGTTGCGCGGCGCCTCGTAGAGCCTGGCCGGGGAGTCGATCTGCAGGTGGCGCCCCTTCGACATGACGGCGACGCGATCCGACATGGTGAGGGCTTCCTCCTGGTCATGGGTCACGAACACGAACGTGATGCCGACCGAGCGTTGGAGATCCCTCAGTTCCAGCTGCATGCTTTCCCTCAGCTTCTTGTCGAGGGCGCCCAACGGCTCGTCGAGCAGGAGAACCTTGGGTTGCCGGATCAGCGCCCGGGCGAGGGCGACACGCTGGCGTTCACCACCCGACAGCTCGTGCGACGCCCGGTCCTGGTATCCGGGGAGCTTGATGAGGTCCAGCATCTCCTCGACGCGTTCATTGACCCGGGCCCGGGGCAATCGTGCCTCGAGAAGGCCGTAGGCGATGTTCTTCTTCACCGTCAGGTGAGGGAAGATGGCGTAGTTCTGGAACACGATGTTGACCGGACGGTGGTTGGGCGCGACCGCGGCCATGGCCTGGCCGTCGATCAGGACGTCGCCTGATGTCGGGAATTCGAAACCGGCAAGGATGCGCAGCAGCGTGCTCTTTCCGCAGCCCGACGGACCCAGCAGGGAAAAGAACTCGCCCCTGCCGATATCGATGCTGACATCGTCCACGGCCTGGACGTTGCCGAAATTCTTGGAGACATTCCGGATGGAAATGAAGGAGGTGTCGTCCATCAGGCAAGCTCCCCGAAGCGCCTGTCTCGATGATCCGGTCCGGTCATCTAGGGGCGCCCGTCTCTTGGTGCGATGTGCCTGTCTCCCGATCGCCTGAGGAATTCGGCGGTCACGATAAGAATGATGGACACCATGAAAATGAGGGCTCCCAGGGCCAGTACACTGGGCAGCGTCTGCGGGAAGCGGACCTGTGTCCATATGAAGACGGGGAGGGTCACCTGGTTGCCTCCCAGGAAGAAGGCGAAGAGAAACTCGTCGAAGGACGCCGTAAAGGTGAGCAGAAACGAGGCCAGAATCGCTGGCAGGATGAGCGGGAAGGTGACACGCCAGAAGGTCATGAATCCACCCATGCCGAGATCCCGCGAGGCCTCCTCGATACTCCTGGAGAACCCCTCCAGACGCGCCATCACGATGAGGGTGGCGAAGGGAAGCGTCGTCACGACGTGAGCTACCCCGACCGCCCACAGCGACAGCGGCATGCCGACGGCAAGGGCCAGCACAAGAAGGCCAACCGCCAGAATGATGCCGGGCATGACCATGGGGATGAGGATGAAGCCGATGACGACACTCCTGCCGGGCATCCTGTAGCGCGTCAGGGCCTTGCCGGCGAAGGTGGCGAGGAGGGTGGTCACGGTGGCAACGGGAAGCGCCACCTTCAGGCTGTTGACGAGGGCGTCATGCAGACCGTCGTGATCGGCAAGGGCTGCATACCACTTCAGCGTGAAGTCCTTGAGCGGCAACACCATCTGGATGCTGTCGTTGAACGAGAAGACCGGCAGCATCACCGAGGGGATGTAGAGGAAGGCAAGAAAGACGATGACATAGAGGAGCAGCCAGTCGAATCCGCGCCTGGTACGGGTGGCGGGGTGAACAGTCGTCGTCGTGATCTCCATGTCCCTTGCCTTCACGGTGCCCAGGCGGGCGAACCAGATGAAGGTGCAGACGATGGCGGTGATCGTGATCATGATGATGATGGTCAGCGCCGCTCCCAGGGGCCAGTTGTTGGCGGCGCCGAACTGGGCGGCGACAATCTGGCCGATCATGATGCCCTTCGGCCCGCCCACCATGATGGGGGTGATGTAGTCTCCGACCGTGGGAATGAACTCGATGATGGCGGCGGCGATCACGCCGGGCATGGAAAGCGGCAGGGTGATGCGCAGGAATCGCTTCACAGGTCCGTCCCCGAGATCGGCTGCCGCCTCGAGCAGCGATCGGTCGATCTTCTGCAGCGACACGTAGATCGGCAGGATGGCGAACGCCGCCCAGGCATGAGCCAGGGTCAGGACCACGGCAAAGCGACTGTAGAGCAGGTACTCGAGGGGTTCCTCGATGAAACCCAGACCCTCGAGGGTGCCGTTGATCACGCCGTTGTTGCCCAGCATGATCTTCCAGGCGAGCACCCGGAGCAGATAGCTGGTGACAAACGGGATGTTGATCAGGATCAGCCACGTCATCTTGTTCCGCGTGACCCTGAAGGCAAGGAAGTAGGCCACGGGATAGGCGAGCACGATGGTGATGACCGTCACGGTGGCGGACATCCTGATCGATCGCAGCAGCAGCTTGCCGTAGATCCACTTGTCGAAGAACGTCTCGTAGTTCTTCAGTGTGAACGACTGGTCGATGTGGACATAGGTCTGCGACCAGAAGCTGTAGGTGACGAGCGTGAAGATCGGCAGCGCCAGCAGGCAGATCATGGTGACGATCGTCGGCGACAGGAGCGTGTAGCCGCGCAGCCACTCGAAGCGCAGGTAGCAGGCCTTCGTCCAGGAAATCCATTCGCGTGCAGGTGCGTGGACTGTCATGGGCCGCCGGAGAACGTCCTACCACTCACGCCGGCTTTGCCAGCGGTAGGTGGCGAGACGGGCGTGGGCGCCCAGGGCGAGGAACGGCTGACCGGGCAATCTGGCGGGGCCACTGAGCGCCACCGCGTCATCCATCAGGGCCGATTCGCCGCCCACGGCGTGCTCGGCCAGGAGCTTGCCGGAGATCGTGCCCCGCGCCAGTCCGACGCCGCAGTAGCCCAGGGAAACAAAGAGGCCGGGTTCAAGACGCCCGAAGTGCGTCGCCCAGTCCCGTGTCATGCAGAAGACGCCGGCCCAGGTGTGCTCGAAGTCGAGATTCCGCAGCGCAGGGTAGCGATCGGCGACACCCTTGCGGTGGGAGGCCAGGAGCGATGCGCGGCGCTGTCGGCCGAGCCTGAAGTCACCGGCATAGAAGGTGCCGAAACGCGCCAGGATGCGGTTGGACGCGGTGCGCCGCATGGTTGCCGTCCCCGTGATCCCCCAGTCCCGGTGACCGCCGAGGGCGGCGTCCTCTTCCTCGTTGAGCGGGCGTGACAGACTGGCACAGGCGATCATCGGAAACACGTGACCCTTCAGGAGGCCGAGCCGGGTGATGAAGGCGTTTGTCGTCAGAAGGATCCCGGGGGCCGTGACACGGCCCTCATCACAGATCACCGAACGCGGCGTGCCCGCGGTGATATCCCGGACACGCGTGTCCTCGAAGACAGCGACATTCTCGGGCAGGGACTGGCCAAGGCCACGGCACATGGCTGCCGGATTGACCGTGACGGTGCGTGGCGTGAAGACAGCGGCGTGGTAGTGGTGCGTGCCGATGATATCGGCGAGAGCGTCTCCCTCCAGCCATTCCCATGTCTCACCCAGGTCCTTCAGCATGCGAACGGTGGCGTGAAGGCCACCGATTCTCGACTTGTCGACGACGGCGGTCAGGTGACCGTGGGGAGTCCACTCGCATGCGATGGCGTGTTCATCGACCCGCCCCTCGAGTTCCGCCAGTCCCGCCAGCACCAGGCGGGATATCCGCCGGTTGGTGTCGCCGTCGAATTGTTCCGTGAGGTGCGGCGTGTCGATGATGAAGCCGGCGTTGCGGCCGGACGAACCATAGCCGATGCGAAACTCGTCGATCAGGACGATCCGTTTGTCGGGAAGCAGTTCGCCGAGACGGCGGGCAGCGGCAAGTCCCGTGACGCCGGCGCCGACAACGACCCAGTCAGCCACCTGATCACCCGTCAGCCGTCGCGCAGGCGGCGGCGGTGGCAGGACGGCATACCAGCCCGGGGCGTGGTCGCAATCAGACGCCGCCATTGGATCAGGCCGCCGGCGCGTGTTGGTCCAGACCCGGCTGGAAGGGAAGATGACGCAGACTGGTGGAGATATCGCGCCGGGCTACCGCGACATAACGCGCCATGTTGTGCATGGAGGCATCCCCGCCCATGCCGTACTCCGCGTCATAGCCGTAGAGATGGTCGTCGTCGTCTTCGGTGCCCCGGCCCCCGCGATTGCCGGCAAGGAACAGGATACGGGTCTGTGCCTGGTCCGGGTTGATTCTGTTGAAGGGATGCCAGTTGCCCATGCACGTCGTGCCGTGACGAGCCTGGGCGGCGTCAAGATAGGCCGAGAGCGGTTCGGCGCCACCGGCCCTCACGATCATGTTCGGGTCATCCCGCAAACGGTCGAAGGTCTCGTAGCCACGCCTGGACTGCCGCATCATGGAAAAATCGGAAATGACCCCGTACCGCATGGTCAGATCCGCGATGCCAGCCTTGAACTCCGCAAAAGGGTAGACCGGAATCACGGTGCCGTCGGGCAGCCTGCCTTCAAGCACATCCCTTACTTCGCGATCGGAGAGTCTGGCGGCGTACTGACCGGTGAATCCTTGCGGGCTGGCGCGGTCGGTGCTGGAGCGGTAGGTCCTTTCGAACCGTTCAGGCGACGCGAAGATGCCGCCTCCGTGTACGGCGACGATCACGCAATGGCCGGCCGGGGTGGTCACGACGCTTTCCTCGGAATTCGAGGTGAACCAGGTGTTCCAGATGATGTTGTCGAAGGGCGCATGGGCGCGGGCATGGAGAAGCTGCGGCATGGAGGCGACAAATCCGTCATCTCCGGCATGTTCGAGTGCCCGTCTGAGCGCATCGGGAACATGGGAATCGAAGATGATGTCGGCTTCCATCCTGAATTCGGCCATGACGATGTCACTCCCTGAAGAACGGATGAATCAATGCACCCCTTGCCGATGCCAACCGTCAAGGGGTGCATGTCGGGAGATCACTCCAGTCCGGCCTGGGCTTCGTGCCACATCTCGATGAGACGTGCGTCCTTCTCCGGGGGAACCTCGTCGAAGAAGACCCCCTTCGAGAGAAGGGCGACGGGATCATCGAGCCCCTTGTCGCGCAGGACGTCCGGGTCGATGAGATCGAATGTGTTGATGTTGGCGTGACCGTAGCCGTAGGTCTCGAACAGCGAGAGGCCTCCAACCGGATCGAGCATGGCGTTGATGTAGTCGTACGCCTGCTCTTCGGAACCCTCGCCATTGCTGCTCAGGCACAGTCCGCACATCCAGGGCATGACCGGATCAACGATGACGACCGGGATCCCCTCTTCCTTCATGCGTCGCGACGCACTGCCGTAGATGTAGGAAATGCCGACGTCGCCGGCGACCCAGGCCTGTTCGAGCTGGGTGCTGTCGGTCCACACGAACCGGGCGTTTTCCAGCATCTTGCTGAAGATCTCCGGCGCCATCGCCATCTCTTCCTCGGTGGGATCGAGAGGGTTGGCCCAGTCGCCGATGACACCGGCCACCAGAGTGTTGACCCCCATCTGTGACGTCAGGGATGTCTTGCCCTTGAAACGCGGGTCAACGAAGAGATCGAAGCTCGGGTTGTCGACTTTGATGACCTCGGGATTGTAGGCGACGGTGGAGAAACCCCAGTCCCAGGGACAGAAGAAGTACTCGCCGTCGATGCGCACACCCTTGACCTCGAGAAGGTCGGGAATGATCTCGCCCCACCTCGCAATACGGTCTGTCTCGAGAGCCTTGATGAGACCGGCATCGCGGAACTTCTTCACCGAGGCCGTGCAGGGATGCACCAGATCCGTCCTGAATCCGGAACGCATCTTCTGGAAGGCGTCCTCGGTTTCCGAGAAGAACGTCACTTCCGGCTGTCCGCCATACGTCGCATTGTATTCGGGGTGGAAGGACTCGTACTCGTAGCCGTTCCACTCCAGGAGGCTGAGATCGACATCGGCACGGGCCTTGCCGGACACCAGTGGCATGGTCACGAGACCTGCGGAAGCCAGGACTCCGACTGCCTCACGGCGGGTCAGGGCGCCCTCGCGCAGCGCCCTGGCAAACTCTTGTGGTTTCATGGGGTTCTCCCTCATTGTCTGTGTATTCCAAGCGGAACCCGGGACTGACCAGGCGCCTGATTCTCCTTCAAACAGACCGTGAACCACCCCGCGACGGGGCGACTCTTCCGGGCAGTATAGGCACATGACCCGGCGGACAACAGGCGGTCGGCTTTCCAAGTGAATGCGACTGGCGATACCATGCCTCGAGCGGGAGGAGGGACGGTCATGAGCGTCGTGGCGTTTCCGGAAGCCGGTGGTGTGTGGCAGTCGGTCTCGGATCAGGTGCTGGAGCAGCTGGGGCGGGAGACGTCGCAGGCAAGGGGGCTTCCCAATGCGGCCTTCACCGATGGCGGGTTTCACGAACTCGAGAAGACCCGACTGTTCTCGAGGACGTGGTCCTTTGCGGCGCCGGCGAGCACGCTCGCTGATCCCGGCGACATCCTGTCGGTGGAGATCGCCGGCCATCCGCTGATCCTGGTGCGCGGACACGACCGGGAAGTACGGGCCTTCCACAACGTCTGCCCGCATCGCGGCGCCAGGCTTGTGACAGAACCCCGGTGTTCCAGGACCGTTCTCACCTGCCCCTATCATGCCTGGTCCTATGGTCTCGACGGCGCCCTCAAGGGGCGTCCCCACTACCATGGCCACGGCCGCCATCAGACGGCCTGCGACATGGTTGACGAGGATGTCCGTCTCTTCTCGATCCCGTGCCGGCAGTGGCATGACTGGGTGTTCGTCAACATCGACGGCAAGGCCGGCGACTTCGCCGGCTTCATGGCCCCGGTGGAGGAGCATTTCCGCAGCTACGACATCGCGCAGTTCCGCCGCGCGGACCAGACCATGGCCGTGGAGTTCGCCTGCAACTGGAAGCTCGCGGTGGAGAACTATTGCGACTTCTACCACGTGTTCGCCGTCCACCCGGCCCTCGACCGCATGATGAGTCCGCAGACCCGGCAGTCCATGCGCGAGAGCGGTTGCCATCTGCTGAACGGCTATGCCTTCACGGCTGGCGGCCGAGGTATCGCGATCGACGACTCGGGTCCCGGTCTGCCGTCACAGGAGGGAATCGATGCGGACCTGCAATCGAGCACCCGCTACGCCGTGCTGTTTCCGAACTTCGCGGTCAATGTCTATCCGGGCAGTCTCCAGGCCGTTCTCTTCGAACCGGTGGCCGCCGACCGGACCATCATGCGCATGTGGTTCTACTACGTCGGCGACGCCGCCTGCGCGGCCGAACACGCCGAAGCGAGAGAGGCTCTTTTCCAGGAATGGGCCGAACTCAACAACGAGGACAAGGATATCTGCCTGCGCCTCCAGGAAGGCCGCGCGTGCACGGCCTATGACGGTGGCCGTCTGGCGCCTCACTGGGATCGGGGAACCATCCACTTCCACCGCCAGGTGGCCCACGCCATCCGCCGCGAAGGCGCATTCCGGGAGGCCTGAGCGTCCCCCCTCACTCGGCGAGCTTGACGTCGTTGTACATGGAGACGTAGCGCTCGAGAACGTCCGGGGGCCAAGACTGCCACGGAGTGGCCTTCTCGAGGAAGGCGCTGACGTCTCCTTCAAGGCCCATCGATGCCGAAACGGCAGGGTCGACGATATCCCAGGTCCGCTGGTTGGCATGACCGTAACCGTAGACCTCGACCAGGAACTTGCCGGCCTCGGGCGAGTTCCAGGCGTTGATGAAGTCATAGGCCGCCGTTTCGTCACCCTCGCCGGTCGTCGACATCACCAGGCCGCAGACCCAGGAAATCAGTCCGCCCTTCGGGTCGAGCAGGTACTCGACAGGAATGCCGTCCTGCTTCATGCGGTGGACGGGCCCGCTCCAGAAGTAGCTAGCCACGACCTCGCCCGATGCCAACATGGCCTCGCCATCGGTCTCGACCGTCCAGTAGTTGCGCAACAGGCCCTTCTGCCTCAGCAACACCTCCTTCATCCGCGCGACGTCCTCGTCGGTCACGTTGACGGTATCGCGAATGCCCAGGATGACGGCGGCGAAGGCGATGGCGGCATCGACCGAATCCCACATGGCAAGGCGCCCCTGGTGACTCTCGTCGAGAAGCAGCCACCACGACTTCTCTGCCGCGTCGCCAGGATCCACAAGATCGCTGCGATAGGCAATGGAGTGGCTGCCCCAGTCGTTGGCGACAAAGATCGGTGCGCCGTCGACAGTTGACCCCGGGACATCTCGCAGTGCCGGGATGAGATCGTCCCAATGGACGAGGCGTGACGGGTCGACCGGCTTGATGACCCCGGCGTCATACCAGCGTCGAACCGACGTGTTGCAGGGATGCGCCACGTCCACGGCGAAGCCGTTGCGCAGTTTCTGGAGGGCTTCCTCCTCGTCGGCGAAGAACGCGACATCGGGTGACCGGCCGTATGTCTCGACATAGCCAGGATGCAGTTCCGGGATCTCGTATCCGGCCCAGGTGAAGTAGGTCATGCCCGACGAGGCCGATGCCGCGCCCGACACGAGAGGGACCGCAACCGGCATCAGCCCCAGGGACGCCAGGTGCCTCACGAAGGCCCGGCGGTCCTGTCTCGAAGCGGTCACAAGTTCAAGAAGCCTGCTGCTCTCCACTGCGTGTTCCTCTCCATGGTTCCCCGAACGGCACAGTATCATGCGCGAGGGTTTGGAGACATGTTGCGAGCACGTCCTGGATCATGTGTCCTGGCCCGCTCCCGCGTGCCCGACCGGGCGGACTTCATGGGCTGTCCCGCCGAAGTAGTGTGCGACCTGGTGGCGCGCTTCAGCGAAGAAGAGCCAGCGTTCAATCATGATGCCTGCCAGGCACGAGAGCGCTGCCAGGATCATGGGAACGGCGCTGCCGGTGAGCAGCAGGGCGAGAGGAATCAGGACTCCTGCGGTGATGGCGACGCGGCGCAGTCTGCGGACATGGCGGCGGGCGACGGTGAACACCATCTCGCGCTCCACCCAGGTGGCGGTGGTCGACGGGTTTTCGAGGGAGTGCACGCTCCGGGCGCGGCCTCGAAGACCGAGGGCCGAGGCCGTGGTTGCCGGGTCGTCCGTTCCGGCTGCCCGCCACGCTGCCATCCGGATGAGAGCCGAGGCGACAAGGCACACCGCAACAGCCGCGACCGGGCCATCGTGCGTTGTCCCGACGATGAGCGTCGTTGCGGCCACCACGATGAGACCGCCACTGGCCAGGCCGAAGGCGAGGAACACGGGCACCGTCCACGGCGACGACCACGGCGCGACGGTGCGGAGCGACCGGTAGATCATCGCCGTCGAGACGATCGTCGCCAGGGCAAGCAGCGTCATGGCCACACCGGCGACGGCCACAAGGGGACTCTCCGGTTGCCCGATGAGGAGGAGACCGGCAAATGCCATGGCCGGCACGAAGGTGACGAGCGCCGCCACGCCTTCGCGCGAAAGCCAGGAAGAACGCCACTGGGAGAGGGCCCGCCATGCCCGTTCGGGATGACGCAGGTGAAAGAGTGAACTGGTCAGCCCGGCGGCACACAGAACCAGGGCCAGGAGGGTGATGAACGGCGAGGCGGGCCCGGGCTCCACGGCAAAGAGAACACCCTGCCAGGCCAATGCACCGTAGCCGGCGCCCGACAGGGTGGTGAACAGGATGAGTGACAGTGCGGGTCTCAGGGCTCAGTCCGTCAGCAGGCGATCGAGCCAGCCGAGGAACCCTTCAGGCTCCACGTCACGGTCGTCGTCTTGCGGGGCATGGCGTGCGCGCGGCGGCAGATAGCGGTTGACCGGTGCGGCGCCGCTCTCGGGCATCAGTGCCGCGCCGTCGCGGCGCGCCACCAGCTGCGAGACGTCTGAACCGGGGTCACCGAGATCTCCGAAGCTCCTGGCGGACGTCGGACAGGTCCGCACGCAGGCCGGAATCCTGTCTGCCTCATCGAGATCGGGGTTGTCGATGCGATCGACGCACAGCGTGCATTTCTTCATGACGCCTTCGCTGTCATCGAGTTCGCGTGCCCCGTAGGGGCAGGCCCAGGCGCACAGGCCACAGCCGATGCACAGGTCCTCATCGACGAGGACGATACCGTCGGCGGCGCGCTTGTAGGATGCGCCGGTCGGGCACACAGGCACGCAGGGCGCATCGTCGCAGTGCAGGCAGGAGCGCGGAAAATGAAGCGTGAATCCGCCGGCGCCGTCATCGATCTCGAAGGTATGGACACGGTTGAGCCAGGTGCCGGAGGCCTCGATGCCGTAGGCGTGCGTGTCACCGAGGGGAGCAAAGGCTCCTGTCGAGTTCCAGGACTTGCAGGCGACCGCGCAGGCATGGCAACCCACGCAGATATCAAGGTCGATGACAAGGCCGAGGCGGCGTCCGGTGGTCTTCGGCAACGAGGTCATGAGGCGTTTCCGGCGATGAAGGCGCCGCGGGTGAACAGGTCCGGCAGGGTCCGGGATGACGCCTCCTGCGAGGCGTCGCGCGTCACCTTCACCTTGAGGTCGTACCAGGCCGCCTGACCGGTGACCGGATCCGCGTTGGCGTAGCGATAGCCGTCGGGGCGCTCGGGCAACAGATCCTCGATCAGGTGATTGAGCAGGAACCCCTCGGTTGCTTCGCGGGAACCGGGTGCCAGCCCCCAGGCGCCGGAGCGTTTGGAGATGGCGTTCCAGGTCCATACCGTATCCGGATTCACACCATCCGAGACCGCGACTCTTGTCCTGATGCGCCCGTGTCGGCTTTCCACCCAGGCCCAGTCGCCGTCTTTCAGCCCCTCCTGCTCGGCCAGCCCGCGGCCGATGTAGAGCCGGTTGCTGCCGTGAATCTGGCGCAGCCAGGCATTCTGGGACCCCCACGAATGATACATCGCCATCGGGCGTTGTGTGACGGCATGAAGCGCAAACCGGTCGTCGCCGTCCGTCTCCGGGCGATACCATGTGGGCAGGGGGTCACAGGCAGCCTCCAGTCTCTGGCGCAGCCGGTCAGGGGGCTGGATGGCGCCATGCCCCCGGGCCGCCAGGCGGAACGCCTGCAATTCCTCGCTGTAGAGTCGCAGCACCACCGGCGCAGCCCTGTCAACAAGGCCCAGATCGACAGCGGCGTCGAGATAGCCGGCGTTGGCGAATCGGTAGTACCTGTGTCCGGGCTCGAGTTCGTGGCGCCAGTGACAGCCGTTGGCGATGTAGGCGTCGAGCTGGCGGGGATTGGGATCGCCCTTGCCATGGGCCGTGCCGGCGGCGCCGCGCCAGCCCGCCAGGGTGCCGACACCGGGTTTTCTGACGTGATGCACAAGGTAGTCGGCATAACCGCCGGGGAACAGAGGCGCGCCTAGCTCATCGACCATGCCGGGCAGATGCAACCGGTGACCGAGATCCAGCAGCACGTCCTGGAAGGGCCTGACGTCGCGCGACGGCTGTGTCACCGGCCGGCGAATCGCGTCGGCGGGAGCATCGGCGTCGCTGATCGGCCTGTCGAGCATCGACATTGCGTCCCAGCGCTCGAGGTAGGTGGTGTCCGGCAGCACGAGATCGGCATAGGCCACCATTTCCGACTGGTAGGCATCCGCATAGATGATGTGCGGGATGCGGTAGTCGCCGGTCCGGGAATCGGTCGCGGTCA
This sequence comes from Alphaproteobacteria bacterium, assembly GCA_965213815.1. Taxonomy (GTDB): domain Bacteria; phylum Pseudomonadota; class Alphaproteobacteria; order SP197; family SP197; genus SP197. Next base: position 1,253,446 of record OZ243917.1, read on the forward strand.
GCATGTCGTGAGTGCCCGACGTGTTCATCGACGAGTTCCACGCCATGTTGGCCATGAACATCATGAGGGTGTCGATGGGGTAGGGATCGCCTGCCCAGGCATTGGCGATGACGGTGTGCATCATGCCGTGGACGGCCAGCGGCGCCTCCCAGGAAAACGCCTTGTCGATCCTCACCGGAGTGCCGTCGGCCTCGACAAGGAGATCCTGCGGACCGGCCGGAAAGCCGAGCGGCATGCCCTTGAGGGGCTGCCCGGCGGCGATCTCGTCTGCCTTGCCCGCGGGCCTCGGGGGGCAGGGCATGGGTCTGGGGTAGGGCGGGCGATAGCGGTGTCCGCCCGGGGTGTCGATGCTGCCCAGGAGAATCTGCAGGATATGAATCGCCCGGCACGTGTGAAATCCGTTGCTGTGGGCGGAGATGCCGCGCATGGCATGCATGGACACCGGGCGCCCCGTCATCGTGTCGTGGCGCGTGCCGGCGGTGTCGGTCCAGGGAACATCGAGGACGACCTCGTGATCGAAGGCGGCCTCGGCGAGTTCCCGTGCCACCCTGCGGATTGCGCCGGCGGGAATACCGGTCTGCCGGGCTGCCTCGTCGGGGCTGAAACGGTTCTCGCGACAGCGTCTGGCGAGAAGCTCGAAGGCCGGCCTCGCCTCGAGGCCATTGTCGAGCGTGACCGTGCCCTTGAGTGCCGGGTTCCCCTGGCAATGATCGCGTCCGGTGACGAGACCGGCTGGATCAATGACCAGCGCCATGCCCGCCTCGTTGCGGGCGATCGTGCCGTCTTCAGGCCGTCCAGGCGCCTCGATGACGAGTTCCGGGGCGTTGGTGAAGCGGACGAGATAGTCGATGTCGACCCGTCCGGAACCAAGGAGTTCGTGACACAGTGCCATGACGAAGAGACCGTCGGTGCCGGGCGTGATTCCCAGCCATTCGTCGGCGATCGCCGAGTAGCCGGTTCTCACCGGATTGACGGACAGCACCTTGACCCCGCGTTCCTTCAGCTTGCCAAGGCCGATCTTGAGAGGGTTGCTCGCATGATCCTCGGCGACTCCGAAGAGAACGAGATACCGGGTGTGCTCCCAGTCCGGTTCACCAAACTCCCAGAAGGACCCGCCGGTGGTGTAGAGCCCGGCGGCAGCCATGTTGACAGAGCAGAAACCACCGTGCGCGGCGTAGTTCGGGGTACCGAACTGAGCTGCCCACCAGCCGGTCAGCGCCTGGCTCTGGTCCCGTCCGGTGAAGAAGGCCAGCTTGCGGGGATCGCGATTGCGGATCGGCGCCAGCCACGAGACCGCAAGATCAAGCGCCTCATCCCAGGAAATCGCCTCGAACCTGTTCTCGCCGCGCCGACCGGTGCGCCTGAGAGGCGTGGTCAGCCGGGCAGGGGAGAAGTGGTTCTTCAGTCCCGCCGCCCCCTTGGCGCACAGCACGCCCCGATTGACCGGATGATCGCGGTTGCCGTCGATGTAGACCGGTTCACCATCCTTGAGATGAACACGTATGCCGCAGCGGCAGGCGCACATGTAGCAGGTGGTGGTGACGATCTCGTCGGCCGTTGCCGGCATGCCGGCGATACGCTGCTCGATCCGGCGACTGGTCTCCACCTCGGATCGCGACACCATGGAGTCGCCTTCAGGCATGGTGTCTGAGCAAGCTGTCATCAGGGGTTGGCATGGGGGTAGTCCATCGCGACACGTGCGGGTGTGGCCAGCCCTTCGGCAAGATCATGCCTGATCGCTTCGAGGGGACGGTCGACGGGTGTGCCGTAACCGCCGCCGCCACCGGTATGAATGGCGAGAATGTCGCCCTTGCGCAAGGTCATTCCGGCCTTGGAGCTGACCGGTATGGTCTCCCCGTCGCGCAGCACGTGGCACGAACCGGGAACGCCGTCCCCGCCGCCAAAGAGCCCTGCGGGAGCGATGCGGAAACGATCCGCATAGATGGCGAAGATGACATCGTCGCGGGTGATCTCGTAGGCGCGGGTGAACCCCAGCCCGCCCCGGCAGCGGCCTGCGCCCGCGGAGTCGGAGAGCAACGTGTAGTCGATCACCCGGAAGTAGTCGTACTCCATGTCGAGAGCCTCGACGGGCGTGTTGGAACAATTCGACAGGGGGCTGTCGATGGCGTCGCAGCCGTCGGCCTGCGACGATGCTCCGTAACCGCCGCCGAAGATCTCCACATACACCCGGTAGCCGCTGTCCGAAAGGTGGGAGAGGGCGAAGACGACAGTGGTGTCGAACCCGCAGGCGATGACGCGGTCTGGAGCCGCCGCGGCCAGGGCCTTCATCACCGCATTGAACACGCGATAGGCCGGTTCCATGCGCGCGCGGACCGGTGCCGGAGGCTTCGGATTGAGCAGGGACCCGTAGGGTGCGGTGATGTTGAATGGCCTCTTCACCCCTTCGTTGAAGGGAACGTCGGCGCTTGTCAGCACCGACTTGACGCAGGCCAGAGCTGCCGAGACCGTGGAGGAAAAGGGGCAATTGAGATTGCGCGCCACCTGGGGCGCCGTGCCGTCAAAGGAGATGTCGAGGCGGTCGCCCTCGATGGTCACCTGGGCCCTGACTGGCAGCGGCCGCTCGTCGATCCCGTCGTCGTCCACCGCATCGGCTCCTTCGTAGGTGCCGTCGGGAATGGCGGCGATCGATGCCCTGACCCTGCGTTCCGAGTAGTCGAGGAGTTCCGCCATGGTCTCGCTGACCGCTTCCGGGCCGAACTTCCTGGCCAGCTCCCTGAGGCGCAGACCGCCGATGGCATTGGCGGCAAACTGCGCATTGAAATCGCCGATCGTGAGCTGGGGCACGCGGATGTTCGCTGCCACGAGGCGTTCGAAACGGCCACCGTTCCAGTCGCGTTCCATGTTGTAGCACGACGGAGGGATCTGCAGGCCTTCCTGGTAGATGTCGGAGGCATCGGCGTTCAGTCCCGGGGCACCGCCGCCAAGATCGAGGTGGTGGGCCACCGAGGCACCGAAGCCAATGACCCGCCCATCGAGGAAGATGGGCGAGAAGATGAAGACATCGGGAAGGTGCTGGCCACCGTTGAAGGGATCATTGGTGATGTAGAAATCGCCTGCTTCGAGGGAATCGACCGGGTGTGTTGCGGCGCAGGGACCGAAGGTCATCTTCATGGGACCGAGTTGCATGGGGATGAGTTCGGCCTGGGCGATGACATTGCCGTCCCGATCGAGCAACGCCGCCGAGGCGTCCTGCGCTTCCCTGACGATCGTCGAGTAGGCGCTGCGAATGAGCTTGGCGCCCATTTCTCTCGCCGCCGCGATGATGCCCTGGCTGATGACCGCATAGTCCACAGGATCGAGTGACATGATTCTCAGCTCCCTTCCGCCGCACCATGCCAGGCGTGATGGCGCCGGGCGCGGTGGACACTGACATAGCCTTCCACGACATCGTCGTCGACCAGATCCGGATCCCGTTCGCCGGGGGCGCCATACCCGGCACCACCACCGGTGCGGATGGTGACGACATCGCCGACCTCAAGCGGCATCATGCCCTTGCTCGCCACGTCGATGAACCTGCCGTTGCGTTCGACCCGGCACGAGGCCCGCGTTCCCTCGTGGCCACCGAAGAGACCGGCCGGCGCCAGGCGGAACCTGTCGGCATAGAGTGTCAGGGTGCAGCCCGGTTCAAGGACTTCGTAGACCCGGGCGTATCCCAGGCCACCCCTGTGACGTCCCGGCCCGCCGCTGTCGGTGCGCAGGGTCCAGGCGCACAGGCGAAAGAAGGAGTAGTCGAGATCCAGGGCCTCGACCGGCGTGTTGGTGCAGTTGGCCAGCGGGCTGCTGAGCGCACTTTCGCCATCGCTCCTTGCCGAGGCGCCATGGCCGCCACCGAGAACCTCCGTGACGACCTGGTAGTGCTGGCCGTCGAAGCGCGTCATGGTCAGCGCCGTGGTGGTGTCGAAGCCGCAGGCGGCGACCCGTTCCGGAACGGCGCCGGCAAGGGCCTTCATGACGGCATTGTAGACCCTGTAGCAGGCTTCCATGCGGGCATGTACCGGCGCCGGAGGTTGGGGGTTGAGCAAGCTGGGGTAGGGCACGCGCAGCGTCACCGGCTGCGTCGTGCCATGGTTGAAGGGGATGTCGGGGCTGGTCAGTGTCGCCTTGATTGCGGCATAGGTGGCCGAGGCCGTCGAGGAAAGGGGGCTGTTGAGGTTGCGGGTCACCTCACCAGACGTTCCGGCGTAATCCGCCTCGATTCGGTCGCCGTCGATGGTGATGGCCACGCGCACGGGGAGCGGTTCGTCATGGATGCCGTCGTCATCGACCGCATCCTCCCCGTGCCAGGTGCCGTCGGGAAGAGCCGCGATCTCCTTTCTCATGCGCCGCTCGGAATAGGCGATGAGTTCCGTCATCGCTTCGCCGATCCGGTCCGCTCCGTATCTGGTGGCGAGGTTCACGAGGCGTTCGGCTCCCAGGGCGTTTGCGGCGAACTGGGCATTGAAGTCACCAATGGTGAGCCGGGGCACGCGGATGTTGGCAGCCACGAGGCGCTGCAGCGGTCCGCCATGCCAGTGCCGTTGCAGATTCCAGCACGAGGGGGGCAGGCGCAGGCCTTCCTGGTAGATATCGCTTGCATGGGCGACGATTCCCGCCGCCGCACCACCCATTTCGAGATGATGGGCCACCGATGCGGCAAAGCCGATGAGACGTCCGGAGAAGAAGACGGGGGAGAAGATGTAAACGTCGGGAAGATGCTGACCGCCTTCGTAGGGGTCGTTCGACAGGTAGAAATCGCCGTCGCGGAGATCCTCGGGAGGATGGTGCCTTGCACAGGCCTCGAAAGTTGCCGCCATCGAGCCGAGGTGCATGGGAATCATGTCGGCCTGGGCGATGGTCCTCCCTGCGGGGTCGAGCAGCGCGGCAGAGGCATCGGCCGCCTCGCGGACGACCGTTGAAAAGGCCGAGCGTACCAGCTTCGAGCCCATTTCGCGCGCCGCCGCGATGATGGCCTGGCTGATGACCGCCTGATCGATGACATCGAGTGTCAGGGAGAACGCCTCCGCTTCGCAGGACGCACCCTATCATGATCGCGCCGGCCCCGACCCCGTTTTCCGGCAGCGCTTCCACCTGCTATCGTGGAATGTGACGGGAGCGTGCCAGGGAGGTTTCCATGGATGATCGCGGTCATGTGACGGTCATCGGCGCCGGTGTCGTTGGTGTGGCAACGGCCCTTTGCCTTGTCCGCGATGGGTTCGACGTGACGGTGATCGATCGTGACGGACCCGGCGAGAACTGTTCCTTCGGCAATGCAGGCATGATCTGCGATGACACGTCGGCCGTGCCGTTGCCGTCATCGCAGGTGATCCGGGGTCTGCCCCGGATGGTGATGGACCGCACGAGCAGTCTTCACATCCGCTGGAGTTATCTGCCGACGCTGATGCCCTGGCTTCTCGTGTTCATGAAGAGTGCGCCGGCGAGGCAGAGACGTCACAATGCCCGCGCCTTCCATGCCCTGCTGGACGGCGCCGTGGCATCCTGGGACCGGCTGGTCGAGGGAACACCAGGAGCGGCGCTGATTCGCAAGCGCGGACTCGCCATCGTCTACGAGACCGAACGCGGGTTTGCCGCGGCGGCCGAGGACCGCGCCATCCTGCGCGAGCTCGGCGCCGAGTTCAGTGAACTCAGCGGCGCCGAAGTGCGCCAGAGCGAGCCCCGGCTCTCCGATTCCGTGACAGCCGCAACCTTCCTTCCCAAGGTCAATCACACGGTCAATCCCTACCGGCTTACCCGGGCGGTCGCCGATAGCGTGGTTGCCGCAGGTGGCGTGGTCGAGACGGCGACGGTGACGGGGATCGACGCGAGCGACGGCCGCGTGCGGACATTGCAAACCTCGGCGGGAGACAGGAAGGTGGACCGTCTCGTGGTGTCCGCGGGGGCCTGGTCGGGGCGACTTGCCAGGATGCTTGGCATCCGTGTCCTGCTCGATACCGAGCGGGGATACCACAGTGTTTTCCATGACGTCGACAGCGGCCTGCGCCTGCCGCTCATTCATGGAGAAAAAGGTTTCGGCATGAACCAGATGGACGAGGGGCTTCGGATCGCCGGCAGTGTCGAGATGGCCGGAATCGATGCTCCCGCCGACTATGCGCGCGCCGACATGCTGGCGGAAAGCGGGTGCGGTCTCCTGCGCCACTTCGAACCGGATCCTGCGGCGAGGATCAGCCGCTGGATGGGTCGCAGACCGACCCTTCCCGATTACCTTCCCGCGCTCGGCAAGGTCGCCGGACTGGCGAACACGTGGTTCAATTTCGGGCATCAGCACCTTGGCCTGACTCTTGCTGCGCGCAGTGGCGAGGTGATGGCACACCTCGTGGCGGGCCGTGATCCCGGTCTTGATCTTGCCTCATTCAGGCCGGATCGTTTCCAAAAGTGATGCACGGGGACCGGGTGTCATGAGCCGCGCCTTTGTCCGGGAGCCGGACGCCGACAGCGTCGTCGACGATCTGCCCGAACTCCCGCAGGAGCCGGTTCCCAACTATGTCACACCGGAGGGCATGGCCATGCTCGAGGACTGGCGTGGCCGGCTGCGCCGGGAACGCGACGTGCTGGAGGCTGACCGTTCCAGCATGATCGGGCGCAGCCGGCTGGCCCATGTCAGGCGCGATCTTCGCTATGTGGAGGGACGGATCGACCATGCGGTGGTGGTGGATCCGGCCGGTCAACCCACCGGCAGCGTGGCGTTCGGCGCCCTGATCGACGTGCTCGACGAGGACGGGAACCACCGCACCTGGCGTATCGTCGGCGAGAACCAGGCCGACATCGACAAGGGCATGGTGAGTTGGGTCTCACCCCTGGCCCGGGCGCTCATCGGCGCGTCGGTGGGCGACACGGTCACCTGGCGGCGACCGGCAGGCGACCTCGAACTCGAGATCACCGCCATCCGTTACACGTAGCCGACCTGCGCCTCGCAGACATAACTCATGCCGCCGTATCCTGAGCGAGGGGGGGTGCGAGTATCTCTGCGCGCGGTGCCGGAATACCTGGTCAGGGTGCGGACTTGGCGGCAATCACCAGACCGGTACTCCAGGCCATCTCGACCATCAGGCAGTCCGGCCGCTGCTTCAGACCGTTCAATAGCCCGGCGACCCTCTTGTCATGGCCATCGGGCCAGTTACCTTGCGGGAGCATGTCGTCAATGACATAGATGCCACCGGACTTCAGACGATCCCAGGCGGTCGCGAACTGCTCATACTTGCCTGGGATGGCGTCAGCGAAAATCAGGTCAAACGACAGATCTCTGTTGGCTTCCAGCCAGTTCATGGCGTCTGCGACGACAAACCGCACTCTCGGGTCCTCGCCCAGAAAGCGCTGTGCCACGGCCACCACATCACGGTCCACGTCGACCGTGTGGAGCAACGAGGCGCCATCCATGCCGTCGAGCAGCCAGGGCGTGGCAAGCCCGGTGCCGGTTCCAATCTCGAGAAGTCGGCCAGCTGGCCTTGCCGCGGCCAGAACGCGCAACAACGCCCCGGTGTCACGCGCCGACGGCATGTCGAATTCCAGTCTGGCGGTCGCCTCTTCGATGGCGCTGAGCTGTGCGGGCAGCCGTGCGCTGACATCGTCCTGCATCGTGAAGTCCAGTCGTTTCAGGAAATCGGCGTGCGCAGCACCTTGTTGCTCACCCGGGTGGACGCTGCAAACGCTCGGCAATCTCTCGCGCGGCCCGGATGCCGGAGAAGTAGGCACCGTGACAGGTTCCCTGTCCGCCCACCATGGTCGCTTCGCCGGCGAAGAAGAGGCGATCGCCGATGGCGCGTGCCAGGTGCTTGCGCTGGTGCGCCTGCCCGGGCCGGGCGCAGGCCCACGAGCCCCGCGTCCAGGGATCCGTGCTCCAGGCGGTCGTGATGGTACGCACGACGTGTTTGCGTATGCCGTTGCCGAACACCTCGGCCACCCTGTCCACGGCGAAGTCGTGGCAGGCCTGCGGACCCTGCCTTTCGAGCCAGATCGCGTGCCGGCCACCGATGAAGACCGCGGCGACGTTGAGACCCATGGCGCTTGCGTCGATCTTGGCCGTGTCACCGTCGTGATTCCAGACCGTGTAGTGGCCACGTCCCCCTTCTGCGAACACGTCCCTGTCGAAGGCGACCCCCATCTTGTTCTCGGTGCCCATGGGCAGACCATGGACGGCTTCCTGTTTCCAGTCGGGCAGCGCCGGCGAAAAGCTGATTTCGCCGGAACCCAGGATGCCCGTCGACACCGTCGAGAGCGCGAGTCGGGCCTTCACCGTTCCCTTCGATGTCTCGACCGAGACACCGGTCCCGGACCAGTCGATGCGCTCGGCACGTGTGTTGAGGCTGACCTCGACATCAGCGCCCCACGCAGCGACCAGGTTGCCGTAACCGCGCACGGCCGGATAGCCGAGTTCCCCGCTGGAACTGGCAAAGTCCGCGGCAGACACCTCGTCGGCATCCAGCCCCCACGCTGTTGCGACGTTTTCCAGGAAGGGCGCGGCGTATGTGTGTTCGAGATCGGTCACGTCGCTGATCGCGACATCCGGAGCGGCGGCAATGGCGTTGTGGCAGGCGACAAAGTAACGGCGGCAGGCGGCCCACTGTTCAGGAGTGAGCGCCGTGCCGTTTCGCACGAACCGGTGGTTTTCCGGCTTGTATGCATCGGCGGCGAAGCGGCCGAGTGCGATACCCAGATCATCGGCGATTGCGGCAAAGGGGTTGCCGACCCCGGTGCCGAGCCAGGCGCAACCCAGGTCGAACCACACGTCCGGCATGATCTCCTCGGAGTACGCGCGCCCGCCGATGCGATGCGACGCCTCGATCACCGTGGAGGTGACACCGAGTCGTGCCAGTTCCCTGGCGGCTGCAAGCCCCGACGCGCCCGCGCCGATGACAACGACGTCCCGCTCAGTCGTCATGTCGTGCCTCCCGGGCTCTCCTGGACTTCAGCGAGGAGGATCAGGCGGGTGACCGGACGCCGGGGCGCCTGGTCACCCGCAAGGATCCCTCGATACGAGCGGATCCGGATCGCTCTTCACAGAGGGCGAACGCCAGATGGCCCTAGTATCCCGCCTTGATCTCCGCGAAGAGCTCGGCAATACGGCTCGAGAATTCGTCTGTCGTCGGAATCTGGTACCTGCCGGCGCCCAGCACGTCTTCCGGGTTGCGGCTGAGCCCCAGTTCAGCGAGCCGATCCTCGCTCACCAGGTCGAAGGACTTCCGGTTGGAGTGGCCATAGCCGTAGTCGTTGATCAGGAATCGGCCGGATTCCGGGCTGAGCAGGGAATTGACCACATCGTGAGCCTTGTCCACGCGCGGGGCATCGGCATAGATCATGGCGCCACAGACCCATGTCAGGGCGCCCTCCTTCGGCGCTGCAAACCTGACTGGCACGCCTTCTGCCTTGAGGGCGACGGCCGAACTGTTCCAGGTCATGGCGGCAACCAGTTCACCGGCGGCAAGAGCCTGCTCAACGCTTGTCATGTCGTCGGTGTACATCCGGACCAGAGGCAACTGTTCGCGCAGCAGGCTGGCGACCTTCTCGATGTTCTCTTCGGTCTCGATCTCCTCGAACGGTATGCCGGCATAGATCGCCGCACACCACCAGCTGTCTCCTTCGTTGCCGATGATCGCGATCTTGTCCCTGTAGCGCTCGTCCCAGAGGATGCCCCACGACTCCTCCTCGCCATCCGGGATCTCGACGATGTCGGTCCGGTAGGTCACCGAGGTCTGGCCCCAGTCCATGGGTGCGAAATAGGCGTCGTCGCCCACGGCAGCGATGGACTTCAGGGAGGGGATGAGATCATCCCAGTGCGACAGCTTCGACGTGTCGAGCGGCTGGACGACGCCGGCCTGCACCCACAGAGGCGCGTTCGCGTTGCAGGGGTGCAGGACATCGACGACGAAACCGGAGCGTACCTTGGCGAGCCCATCGTTGCTGCTGGCGTAGGGAGCCATGTCCGGATAGGCGCCGTGCTTTTCGTGATATTCGCCGAGCAGTTCGGGAATGTCGTAGCCGCCCCAGGTGAAATAGAAGGCCTCCTCGCCCTCGGCTGCGGCCGGTCGGGAAACAACCGGCACCATCATGAGCGACACACCCGTCACGCCGAGGAGTTCGCCAAACTGGCGACGTGACAGCGTGCCCCTCGATACCCTGTCGATCATGTCGTCGACAAAACAAGTACTCTTTTCCATCACGAAGTTCCTCCCTCATCTTGTCCTGCGTTGGGTCCGTCAAGCAGGTTCGACCGGCTCACGGATTCTGCAAGAGGCATCCTTGCCCATCTGACCGCCGCAATCCACAAACAGTGTCCGCCGCCTGCGGCTGCAACGGTTTCGACGCGTGGATCCGGATCGGGCACGGTGTTCGCCAGAAGCGTCCGCTCCGGTTTGCGTTTCCCGGCTGTCGAATGGCAAGACCATCGTCATGTCGCCGCACCGGTTGGAGCAGACGGTTCGTCCTGCCATTTCCCACTGCATCTGCGTTGAGCGAGAATCACCGGCTACCTACCATCCCATGGTGGCAATCGATTTGGCCGACAGGGGAGAGGCCGGGATCCGCGGCCGCAAGATCTGGATTGACGGTCGCAGATTGCGATCTTTCTTGCCGTGGTCCTGGTCCTGATCGCCGGGCGGGCCGGGATGGGCTATCTGTTGGCCGGATTCATCGTCGGCCGCGGGTACTGGATGTGGCCCACGACGAACAGGAGATCCTTCATTTCGCTGAGTTCGGCGTGATCCTTCTGCTCTTTGTCATCGGCCTCGAACTCAAGCCGCGTCGCCTCTGGGCCATGCGCCGTGCGGCGCCCGCGCCCATGACAACGACATCCCGCTGTGTCGTCATGTCGTGTCTCCCAGCCCTCCCGGGGAACTAGAGGACTTGCCAGATCCAGCAGCAATGGCGGATGTGAGGCTCCGAGGCTATGGAGGCGAACGGTTGGCCGGTTTCGACCAGCATCCACGAACCTGCGTCGGCAAGAGTCTTCTGGCGCGCCGCAAAGTCGTCCGGTTCGACATCCGATCGCAAGGTATAGAGGACAAGGCCGTCCGGGCGTGTGATGCGGAGCAGCTCGTCAAGCGCTGATGCCGGTGCGTGGTTGGGGGTAAACACACCGCATGCCGTCACGGCATCGAAGGTGTTGGACGCATAAGGGAGAGGCTTGCCGAGGTCCATCACCTGACAGTCCTGGTAGAGGCCCTTCCGCCGGGCAACCTCCAGCATGCCCGGCGAGAGATCGTTCGCGACCATCCGGTTGAATCCATGAGCCGCGAGACGCTCACCCAGCATTCCGGTGCCGGCGCCGGCATCACAAAGAAGGGCGTCAGGCGAGACATGGCGAACGACAGCCCTCGCCAGTTCGATGTGGCCGCTCCAGCCGACGTCTTCATTCATGGCGTCGTCGTAGACCTCAGCTGCTTCGTCGTAACGCCTGGTCAGCTGACGTTTGTCCCTGGCCTGGTAGAAACGATTGGGGTCGGCATGCGCATACGCGCCTCGCACGCTCATGGATGTTCCTCTCCGACTGGATGCTGACAAGTCTGGCGCATGACGGCAACTTTGGGAATCGCCCATGGAACGCGTTCCGGCGAGGGGGCCGGGAAATGACCTGGCGCAGCACCAGCCAGGCCTCGATTGTGGTGCGTTCAGGGGGCGAGGGAGCGCAGGACATCCTCGTCGATTGTCACGCCAAGTCCGGGCGCCTGGGGCAGGCTGGCAAGACCGTCCTCGATGACATAGTCGCAAGCGGCGAACCGGGCGCCGAGTTCCAGGTAGTCGTAGTAGAGCTCGGCATGGATGGAGTTCGGCATCACCGCGCAGGTATGCAGCATGGCGAGAAAGGCCACCGTGGTGCTGTTCCAGCAATGGGGCGAGATCAGGACCGAATGGGCGTCTGCCATGGCGCCGATCTCGAGCATCGTCACGATGCCGCCGGCCCCGACGATGTCGGGGTTGAGGACATCAGCCGCTCTCCTGTCCAGGAGGTTGCGGTAGTGCCGCACCCCCGACTGACGCTCGCCGGTGGTGATGCGCACTGTCGTGCCGGTGCGGAATTCGGCCAGGCCATCAAGGTCGTCTCCGGCGAGCGGCTCCTCGATCCAGAAGGGTGCGTAGGGCTCGAACAGTCGGGCAGCGCGAAGCGCGTGGCGGCGATCCTCCTGAACAGCGAAGTCGAGCATGATGTCGACGTCCCAACCGACCGCCTCGCGGGTCAGGCGCACGCAGGTCTCGGCATCGGCCAGGGTGGCCTGACGCAGGGGGTAGATCTTGACGGCGCGGTAGCCTTGCGAACGCATCATCGCGCAACGCTCCGCAATGGCCCGAGGCGTCTGGACGGGCCCGTCCCAGGCATTGGCATAGACTGGCACGTGCTCGATGATGGCGCCGCCGAGCATCGCATGCACGGGCATGTGCGCCGATTGTCCGGCGAGATCCCAGAGCGCGACCTCGATCGCGCTGGACGCAGACGCATAGTCGATCCCCGGGTGTTTGTGGGCCATGGGTTTCGCAACGTGACGCAGGAAGGCGCGCGGGCTCGTGTGCGGCATCTGTTTCAGGGCCTCGCCCAGCGCGATGATGATCTCCCGCGTTGCACGTTCCCGATGGGTGAGGGCATAGGCTTCGCCCCAGCCGGAGAGACCCTGGTCCGTTTCCAGTTTCACGAACACCATGGTCTGGCCCTCGGACCAGCCATCAGAACTCGGACGGGGACCGACCAGGAATGGGGTCACGTTGACGATCTTCATCCTGAAACTCCCGGCTGACCTCGAGCTCCGCCACATGGGGCTCAGACCAGCATAGCAGGAACAAGCGACTCCCGGCGGGCTTGCGACAGCGCAGAGACCTCTGCGTTGTTTCTAACTCGTTGAGACTATGCAGGAAAGTTGGGGGTCAGAATTTGTTTTCCCCCAATCGGCGTCCTGTAACCTTTTGAGAAGACACGATTGTCTGTTCCGGCCCTGGCTCATCTGGTGGGATTCCACCCCAAGACCCTGCTCACGCCGCACCGGCAGCCTCTGCACTCAGGCTGACCCGGCATCGATCCGGCGACAGCCTCTCCTCTCCGCGCCTGCCGTGCGTGACCATCCGGCGCCCTCCTGCATGGTGCGGATGTGGATTAACAGACGGAATAAATTGACGAAAGGCGTCGTCATGGGCTATGTCTCGAGTGTCAAGCCCACCTCGGCAAGGAGGTACGACCAGCGCCATGACGACACAGACACCCTTACTCTTCTCCTGGTCCGACGTCGAGAGCCTTCCCGACATCGAGCGCCTGCGACGGGTCCTCGATGCCCTGCCCGACGAAGCCCTCATCGCGGCTCTCGAGAGACGGCGCGGCAAGGGCCGCAACGACTATCCCCTCGAAGCCATGTGGCGGGCCCTGGTGGCCGGCATCGTCTTCCAGCATCCCTCGATCGAGGCGCTGTTGAGAGAACTCAACCGCAATCCGGCCCTGCTCGATGCCTGCGGCTTCCATCCGGTGCCGCTGAGAGGCAAGCGCAGGCTTCGACAGGATCCGCAGACCGGGGTGATCCACGTCATCGCTGGCAAGGAGCGTTCATCGATCCCCTCGAGCTACAATGTGTCACGCTTTGTCGTGTCCCTGCTCAGGGTCGAGGAAGAGGAGGGACTGCTGTCACAGATGCTCGTCGACCTGCGGCACCGACTGATGGACCTCATACCCGACTTCGGCGTCCATCTTGGCTGCGACGGCAAGGCGATTGCGAGCCAGTCGACGGGAGTGGTCAATGCCACAACGGGCACGACGTCGGATCGGGACGCGGACTGGGGCAAGCATGAGACCAGGGGCGTGAGTGCCGATGGCAAGGCATGGACGAAGGTCAAGACGTGGTTCGGCTATACTCTTCATCTGATCGCCGACACCACGTACGAGATCCCCGTCGCGGCGGCGCTGACGAAGGCCTCGGCCTCGGAGGTCAAGACCCTTGAAGGGATGCTGCCTGAGATGTTCGAGGAAAGCCCGGACCTGGCCACACGCTGCAAGGACATGAGTGCCGACCGAGGCTACGACAGCGGTCCCCTCAAGAAGACCCTGTGGGAGACCTGGCAGATCCGCCCGATTATCGATGTGCGCATGATGTGGCGCAACGAGAAGGCGGAGCCCGGCCATGACCCGAAGAAGCGGATCAGCCGGCCGCTCGATGCCGGGAAGACCGATACCATGGTCTACACCGAACGTGGCGAGGTCCGCTGCATCTGTCCCGAACCGAACGGGATCTGGCCTTCCAGGGCTTCGAGGCGACGAGAGGAACTCTCAAGTACCGCTGCCCGGCGGCAGCTTATGGCTTCAACTGCCAGGGACGGGAGGTCTGTGAGGCGGCCGGTGAGTGCCATGCTGAGGATACGGCCGTATCGTCCGTGTGCCCCTCGACCTCGACCGCCGGATCTTCACCCCGACACCCCGCAGTTCACTCACCTGGGCCCGCTTGCTACCGGGGACGGTCCGCACTCGAGAGAATCAATGGCCGTCTTGATCAGAGCTTCGGCTTCGAGCACCACACGATCCGCGGCCTCGGCAAGATGAAAGCCCGGGTCAATCTCGCCCTCGTGGTGATGATGGCGCTGGCTCATGCCAGCGTCGAGGAGCGCCAGCCCCACCTGATGCGGAGTCTGGTGCGGACCGGCACCCTGCCCGATACCAGCTGATCCAGGCTTCCGCTCGCCCGGATGTCACCGCCGGCCCTCAACAGCGCACACTATCTGTCGTGAAGCGTCGATTCAGACACCCGAAGCGGGCTCAGGGATGGTGCCGGGTGGTGCCGGCGCCCGATTGGCGGAGTCAGCCCCGCAGGCCGTGGCGCCGAAAATCGCTACAGCGCAAGAGTCTCAGCATGGCCAGGTTGACCTTCGCGTCGATGCGGGTGGTATTGGGGTCGCGGTGTCCGAGGTGGTCGCCGACCTCCTTGAAGCTCAGCCCCGACTCCAGCAGATGTCGGGCACAGGCGTGACGCAGGCCATGTGGCCCCCGGCCTTTGGCTGGTCGTTCGTGTACGGGGAAGTGGCTCTTGACTATGGAGTACAGTCCGCCCGGCGACAGTGGCGTGAAGGGTGCGCGTACCCTCAGGAACACGACCCGGCTGGTGGACTGGGGTCTTGCCTCGCGCAGGTAGCGCGCGATCGCATTGCCGACCTGGGCCACAAGGGGGGCATCGACGTGCCGGGCGCTCTTGGATCGGACAAAGCGGATCCGGTGTTGCTGCCAGTCGATGTCGTCGAGACACAACCGACGAACTTCACCGGAACGCACCCCGTAGACAGACAACAGCAGGATGATCGCGTGGTCTCTGATCGATGTCGGGTCGGCACCACCGGTCGCCGCGAGCATGCCTACGATAGTTGGCCATGCCGGACCCATTGGCAGTGACTCGTGGCGGTAGATACGTGGTGCGATGAGGGCCTTCGCGAGACCGGGCCGTGCGTAGCCCTGCCTCTCGCAGTACCCCAACCACGCGCGCAGGAAGCTGACGGAACGGCTCAGCGAACGGCGGCCCCACCGCAACGCCATGTGCCGATAGAACGCATCGACATCGCCGGGATGGATTGTCTCTAGGACCAAATCCTGTGCCCTGTGGCTCGAGGTAGTCGAGAAACTTCGTGATCTGCCACCTCGCCGACTGGCAGGTGGCATCGGACAGCCAGCTCCGTTCGTGCTGCAGCGCGACAAACTCGCGCAGTATGGCTTCGTACCGGTGCGGAAGTCCCGCGCGCTCCAGCCGTAAACGGCCGAGACGGAGCAGCAGATCGACGGCCGTAGCACGAAAATGCTCGCTGGCATTGCGGCTCGATGCGGCCCGACTCTGCGCTGCGTATCGGAAGGCCATCTCCCGCACCTCAGCAGTGTCGAAACAATGATCGGCGGGCCAATGTGCGAGCTCTACGGCCACGCGTAGACAGCATCGAGCCTGCTTGATGAGCGTCGCCGGTGCGACGCACTGATCGGCCAGTTCAGACAGGTAAGCGGCACACTCCTCGGCCAGGGGACCTTCGCGGTGACGGCGAAGAACGCCCGGATAGGTGAACAGCGTCTCGAACATGGTGTGCCTCCTTCGGAATGACGCACCACCATGTTCATCTTGAACTATGTTGTGAACTCGTCGTCGGCCATCATGCAGCTTCGTCCCTCAGGGCGACTTCGCCACATAGTCAAGTTGGCCACATACCGCATCCTATGTTGTCGACAACATAGGATGCGGGAAAACCGCACGTCCAGTTCGACGAGCAGGGGTGTGGAAACGCCCGGACTGAGGACCGGAGCGAAAGCGACGGGATTCCCGGGCACCGGGTTGTACCACCGGACCCTAAAGTTGGCGCGCCACCCCCTGACTCTACATGGCGAAAGCGGTGCCGGAGAGGGGGTTTTCTGGCAAGCGCTACCTATCGCATAGGTGCAAAATCCGTGCTCGACGTCGAGAATCTCGAATCATCATGGGATGAGATGCTCAGTGATGGGACCGACGTGCCAAGCCTTGAAGAAATCGCTGTAGGACGTCGAGGTGTTCACTCTCCGCGCGAAGTTCTCGTGCGTGACGTAGAGCGTCATCGGATTAGTGCTTGCATCGACCACCATGCAGTTCGCCTGATTGTTGGTGACGATCGACAGCCCACGGTTCGCCCAGGCTCCGTAGGCCAAGTGCTCCGAGCGGGCATTCCCAAAGAACGTGAGGGTTGGCGTCAGCGTGTCGAGAAACTCGTATGAGCGGCCGGACTTGCGTCCGTGATGCGGCGCGATGAGCAGGTCGATGTCGGTGACGTCGGCCTTATGGTGCTCGAGAATGTGGTCCCACGTCGCGTCGTGCGAGTCGCCACCGAACAGGATTCTGCTGTCCCCTGTGCGGTAGAGAATGACGTAGGAGCAGTGGTTGTAGTCGTCGTCAGCTTCGTTCGCCGCGGCGATGAGTTCCTTCGTCGGCGCGAGAACGTGGAGTCCATCACCCCCTTCAGTGCCGTCGCTCGCTTGGTTGTAGTAGCGTCCCCGGGCACCGGAGTAGAGGGTCAAGCGCTTCGGTTCCTCTTCGGGGTTGGTGTCCCGGAGGTGCTTGTAGAACGACCAGTCCGACGCCCGGTATGGAGAACCCTCCCAACTCAATGCCTGCATCTCCTTGGTGTTATCGGTGTCCCAGAAATTGGTCGGGCTGAACTCGTCGAAGAGTGCCTCAATGCCGTCCATGTGGTCCATGTCCGGGTGGGTCTGGACATACCGGAAGATGCTGTCGATCCCATGATCGTTCATGTAGCTGATTGGGTTCACCGGATACTTCTTCTGTTGGAAGTTGCCGCTGATGCCCCGCTCCGACTTGGCCATCCTCACCATCAGCGCCTCGACCATGGCCTCGACAGGTTTCGCGTTGCAGACGTCAATCACGGTCGTGTGGCCGGAGTTGTGCTCGATGATGGAGCAGTCGCCCTCCTTTACGTTGAGGAAGTGGATTGTCGCCATCGTCTATTCCTGCTCCAGAGCCGCTTCCAAGAGGAAGCGCGCATATCGATCGGCCGACAGCTTTACCGTGCGCTCCGTGACCCAAACCAGCCATGCGAGCAGTAGCCCGGCGCTGATGAGGCCGGCGACTAAAGAGACAGCCGGTGGATCTGTAGTGACGTTCCACGAGGCGTACGTAGCCCAAGCCGAGCCAGCCACGCCGACGAAGGTGAGGAACACGCCGAAGACCTTCAGGCCGAGCAGGTTTCTGCGGAAGCCGTACTCCGTGAGGCCCTTGAATACGAGTGGGAACTTCTTGGCATCCCTCGTCCTACGAATAAGGTCCTCCGCGAATGACTGATAGTGCGTATCCGCGGCGGTTAGGTCATGCTCCTGTTCCGCGCGCGACGGAACGTGCAGCCCAAGTTGGCGGAGCTTCGCGTGAACGCGACCGCGCGTGACCTCGTTGAACTCATGATTGCCGTGCCGTAGGAAACGCGTCGTCGGAGGTCCTCCCCAATTCGTCCAGAGGCTCTTCTCAAGGCGTTTCCCGAAGTCCGCGCCGACTTGGCTCAGCAAGAACGAGATCGGGGCGAACACCAATGCCGCTGTTCCGCCAATCGGCAGCCTGAGGCCCTCGGGTACTACTGCGGCCAGAAGCAGCGCGACGGGCGCCAGCGTGAGATACACCGGAAGAACCCGCGCTCTGAAGCTGTACGTGTCGAATTTGACTTCCATGCGGTGACCCTGCGTGTCGATAGCCGCTATCGGGGGGGGTGGGGATGAATTCTTAGGACGGATGACCTTCTTGCCTCATACGCCACGTGTGTCGTAGCCGACAGTGCATGCCCCGATCAGGCATCGGTGGCCCAGAGAGCGACAATCGAGAGGTTTGGCCGCCCGCGACCGAGCCTTGAGCGGATCGATTCGACATCATCTCAGTTAACCGCCAGTCCGTGAGTGGGCAGGAGGTCGCGAAGCACGAAGGTTCGGTGAATCGCGGCCGCCTGGTAGAACCGAAAGGTATCGCTCTCTACCACCTCCTGGCTCCGCACCGAACGGTCTGTATCCTGACGCGAACGCCAGTCGTCCAAGGTCCCGAGCCAGTCGTGTCCGCCATAAGGTGGGATCTCTTCCTGAGCGCCTGCAAACGTCCCGTCCATCGCCGCCACTTTCCAGGCCTCGCTACGGATACCTTTGTCGCCCACGGTGGCCAGAATGCCTTTCACCCGCTCCTCAATGTCCGCGAACCGGGTCGGAACCCGCTCCCTCAGATGGGGAGCCTCTCTCCCGACCTTGCAGAACATCCTATGCAGCGCCCGGCATCCTTCGAGGAACGTCTTCGGGTTATCTCTGTGCTGACGCATTTCCCGAGCCGGAACTTCGTGCTCGAACACTGCAGTCCAAACAAGGAACGGCTTATCCGGCCAAGTCGCCACGCCAGCGTGTCCGAGCGCCCCCGACGCCACCTCAGCGATCCCCGCGACCAAGTGCTCCGTCATATCCGTCCACCAGTGGCCGCCCCCATGATGCTCCACATCGCCGTCGGCGGCGAACTTGTCACGGCTCCTTCGCGCTTCGACAGCCGCCTCGTCGTCTTCGACGGGCCCGCTCTCTCCCGTATTCACCCGGTTGACCGGACAGCTCGCACCGGAGAATCCGTAGTGCGAGAACGTGTCCGCGTAGACGTGAGCCGTGATCCCAAGGAGCTGAGGACCAAAGGCGCGATTCGCCATCCGGACCGCGTGTTCCACTACCTCCCGGGCGATCGCGCTGTCTTTCCGGCACACGAGCCGCTCGGCGACCGTTCGCCCCCGATTGCCCGGGATGAAGTGGAAGGGTACCCACACCTTGCGTTGCATTTCCTCGTTCCGGTTATCAACATCGGTCGTGTGGTGTGCAGTGGGCATCAGGTCCAATCGCCCGCCGTCGCCGAACTCGACGTGCTCCTCTTCCGCGTTGTCGTCGACGAGTTCTGAAGCCGTCGCAATCTGGGCGCTTGCCTCTCTTGTCAACCCGGCCGCACGGGCCATCGCGTACACCCCGTAGTAGTGCATATCGATTTGCATCGTCGCCTCTCCGTAGTTCACACCGGTCCGGTGCTTGGCCCTTCAAGCCGGTCAAGAGCGTCTGCTCTCCCCGTTCTCTCCGACAATCCCGCGACGGCCCGATCAGACTGCAAGAGCAATCGCTGTGACGCTGTTTCACTCATGGATTCCCATCCTCTCTTGGGGGAGCAATTCGCGCCGCGATTCCTTCGCTCAATGCCTCGAAGGACGCATAGACCGGCTTGACGCTCAACCCCGCGATGAATGCGACGGCTGGCGGCGCCAAACCGGTGCTCCCTGCCATGAACTGCGTGTCAAGTTCCGGAAAGGCGATGCTCGCCGTGACGACGCCAATCGTGGAGCCCAGGAAGATTCGCGTTCCGTATCCTCGCGTCCGCGCCTCTTCGTATTGCATTCGGTAGAGCTTGTCCGACATCCGTTTCGCGAGAAACACGCACGCCCCGAGACCGCCCCAGGCCGCAGGCATCGCGAAGTGGCCGACGGCCTTCAATACCGCCTTGCACTCCTCCGACGTTGCCGACGCACCGCTGGACACGCCCGATAACTCGACGAGGACTTCGAGAACGATCCCCACTGACGCAAGCAGCAGGCCCACGATCACCACCATGTTGCGCTTCTTCACCCGGGGTAGGAACCGCAGCCACCCGCTCCTGTCATCGCTGACCAGCCGGCCTTGCGTGTCCAGAACCGTTCGCCCGTTGACACCCCAGTGCGCGTACGTGACACTCGCGAGCTTCTCATACGCCACGACGAGCCGAGTCCAGCGCGCGTCGATCGGCTCCGGGCGAGCCTCCGCGTTAGCTAACTCAACCGCTTCGGCGAGTTCCTTCAGGCGTTCGGGGCCGTCAGTGACGTTCGGGTCCGTCGCCCCATGCCCTGCGACATAGCTCACGAGAGCTTCTGCTTCGGCAATCAACTTGTCACGTTTCGGTCCCTGAACGCGGCCATACACGCGCGCCGCACCCTCCGGCCCTACGCCGTCCGCAGGTTGCTCGTTCTCGGCCACCATTACGTTGTTCCTCCATTTCCTTCACGTCTTCGACGTGCCATTCGAATTGTGGGGCGGTGAGGAGTCGGGCTATCCGTCATCGAACTCTCTCTACGGGCAGCCTTCGGCCGGCTGCTCAGCCGCTCCCACCGGGCTCTTCCGTCGGCACCGGCTGGCAAGGAGCCGCCGCCTCGACGAGCATCGCATCAAGGGGGCAAGGTCGCCGGAAGTGCTCCGCGCCGGGTACTGAAACTCCATGACAAGAGTCCTCTGCTGACGACTGGTCCGAGCGATGCTTCACACTTAACTTCACAAGTAGTGCCGCCACGCTCGACTTTCAAGGGCTTTTGGTTCACTGTTTTCTTCACACATAAGAAGGGAGATAGGGAGAGCCATGACATGACCGAAGCGCCGGAACTGGATCCCAAGCCGATACCTGAGGTGCACCTGGATCGGGCACCCTTGGCGCGTGTTCTCGCCCAAGCGCGCTTCCCGCCCATCCTCGCCATCAGCAAGGCCGACGAGGTTGCCTCATTCCAAGAGGCACTGCGCGAAACCTATCCCAATCTCAGCCGTGACCAGGTTCACAGCATTGAACTTGCCAGCGGGCAAACGCCGAACGTACAGCAGGGCCTGATCTGGCGCCTCGCCGATGGCGAGACTGAGCCCGCCTGGCGCGTGTCGCTAGGGGTGGACTTCGTGGCGCTCGAGACTTCAGACTATGACAGCCGGGACGATTTCCTCGCCCGCCTCGGCAATGTTCTTTCCGCGGTCGAGGAATCGTTCAACCCCGCATCGGCCAGTCGCCTCGGGGTGCGCTACATCGACCGGCTCACCGGCACGGCGGTCGAGCGAATCGACGAGTTGATCCATGCCGAGATTCTCGGTGTCATCCAGCCCACCGATACACTGGACTCCTCCCTCAGAGAATCCGTCATCCACCAGATAACCGAGGCGCAGTTCCGTGCCCCGAGCGGCGCCCACGTCCAAGGTCGCTGGGGCCGGCTGCCGGCCAACATGACGTACGACCTCAATGCCCTCGAGGCGATCGAATTCCCGAGCTGGGTTCTGGACCTCGACATGTTCACGACCCAATCTCAGGCCTTCGTCAGCGAAGACCTGGTGACAACAGCTCGGAGCTTCGCCGAATGCCTCTATTGGCTCTTCCGCCAGATGGTTACGATGGAGTTCCTTAGGTTCTACGGAGGCGATCAATGACCGCGACCGCGCTGCGAGGCTCACTGGATAGACATACGTCGGCGCTTGGCAGTATGCGCCCCTCTAGGCTGGACGCTGACTTTCCGATCGTGCTGATCGCCACCCCTTGGCCAGAGGGCATGATCGTCAACACCTGCCCCCAGGGCTCGATGACGATGTGGACGTTCGTCGTGCCGCATGTTGAGCGCACCGCTGCCGATCCCGTCGGGCGTTGCGACTTTCTCCTTGGGCCCGTGGAATCCACGGCCGAGGCCATCATGGAGATCCGCCGTCGGTCCGGGCTGACGTGGCAGGAGCTCGGCGAGCTGTTTAACGTCTCCCGGCGCAGCATCCATCATTGGGCGAACGGTAAGCCAGTCAACGCTGGGAACGATCGAACGATCCGACGGATGCAAGCTGCGATCCGCCGCCTCGACCGGGGCAGCCAACGCGACACCCGCGCCCTGCTGCTCTCGGTCGACCAAGCTACGGGGGTCTCGCCACTCGACCTCCTGCAGGACGGCCGATTCGACGACGCGACGGCCCACGTCCCCGGCGACCGGACGCCCGAGCCTCACCGTATGCCCCTGTCGCCGGCCGCCGGGGACGCGCGCCGCCCACCGGCGCCGACGCTTCTACTGGGGGCCGAGCAGGATCGGCCCGACATTCCGGCCAGGGCCCGCACCGTCGGGCCTAGACGCACGCCCAGGCCATCGGGCTAGCGCTTCGTGGCCCTGTCGGAGGAGGACGAACAAGCGATCGACCAGGCCCTCCAGGCCTGGCGTCAGGGAGATGTATCCCTCGACGCCGGCTTGGAGTTCCTTCATCTCGCCGACCTGTCCCGTCCGCACAGCCCTGCATCCATGCAAGCGGCCGAGGCAGCTATGGAGGAAGGAGAGACCATCACGGCTGCCGCCACGCCCGTGATGGACGAAGCGCGCGGTATGGTGATGCTTAGCCAGACCTGCGACGTCATCCGAAACTGTCACGCCCGGCCATTCGTCGAGGTCGCGCCCCTGGTGGAGGTGCCCGAGCCATGGGTGGAGGAGATCCGCCGCCTCAAGCGACCCGCCTTCGCCTTTGTTCCGGCCACTGCCGGCGCGCTTCTGGTCGCGGACCTCGACCGCTGCATGACCGTCGAGAAGGCCCTTGTCGCCGGATGGACCCGCATCCACGGCTGGGAGACCGACGAGGAGCTGCGCGACTTCGCCCAATCCCTCGCTCGCAAGCGATCACGCTTCGCCTTTCCCGACGATTTCGTTGCCGCGGCTAGCCGCCTCCAGGCGCATATGGTCGCGCGGCACAAGAGACAGAGCGACGAGGGCGCCCATCTCCGGGCGCTGTGCGAGATCCGAGTGCGCGCCGCGCCGTCCTGGGACGCCGACCAAGTCCAGTTGAGTTGGTGGTTCGTCAAGGAAGACGACCCGCAGGACGTCCCGGCCGATTGGCCGGCACTCCTCGATCGGTGGATTGCCCTGTTCGAGCAAGACGAGGGCGGCCGGTTCCGCCTCGATGCGCCCATCGCCTGCCGGCTGGAGGACATGACGGCGCGCGATTACGTTGACAGCGACCGGCTCGATCTCGATCGGCTTTCAGTCACTTGAGTGGAGTCATGGTCGCCGCAATGGTGAGTCTCGGAGGGATCCTCTGGGAGATCTCTGCGGTGTCGCTAACTCGTTGAAAATACAAAGGACGGTTGGGAATTTGAATACTCTTTACCCCAAGCGGTGCTCTGCAACCCGTTGAGAAGGCGCACTTCAACCATTTTCGTCCTAGCCCATCTGTCGGGATTCCACCCCAAGGTTCTGCGCATGCTGTTCCGCGAAACGCTTCCGCTGGCCCCGGATGCCACCGCCGACTTCTCAACAGCGCATGAATTCGGTACCCGATACCGATCCGGCCGCCTGATGTCGGCTCAGGACCGGTGCCCGATGACCCCGCGGTTGACTGCCCCGGGCCATCCGTAAGACAGGACCCCGAAAATCGTTACAGCGCAAGAGTCTCGCGCACGGCGACGATTGACGGGCGGAAAGCAATTCGGCTAGTCTGACAGGGACGTGTGAAGGAGGGGCGGGACCCCTCAGCCTTGGGGGGCCGGCCCATGAAGATTGTCAATTCCCTGCGCTCGATGAAGAAGCGCCACGCGAAGTGCCGCACCGTGCGCCGCAAGGGGCGCGTCTTCGTGATCAACAAGCAGAATCCCAGGTTCAAGGCGCGTCAGGGTTGACGAGTCACGGCCGCGTGATTGCCGGAGTCCGCGGACACCTGACATGACGATCGCCATGCCGCAGCCCGATCCGGGGGTTCTTGCGGCCCGCGACGGGTTTCTTGGCGAACTCGCTGACATTGTTCCACTCGACAACCTTGTGACCGATGAGGCCGGTCTCAGGACCTACGAGTGCGATGGTCTGTCCGCTTACCGGGAACTTCCTCTCGCCGTTGCCCTGCCGGAGACCACCGGTGAGGTGGCGCGCATTCTCGATCTGTGTCGGCGACGCCGTGTCAAGGTGGTGCCCCGCGGTTCGGGAACGGGCCTCTCCGGAGGCGCCCTGCCGCTGAAGGACGGACTCGTCCTGGGGCTCGGCAAGTTCAACCGGATACTTGATATCGACTACGCCAACCGCTGCGTGACCGTGCAACCGGGCGTGACCAACCTCGCCATCTCGCGGGCAGTGGACCATCGCGGATTCTACTACGCGCCCGACCCGTCGAGTCAGCTCGCCTGTTCGATCGGCGGCAATGTCGCCGAGAATTCGGGCGGGGTGCATTGTCTCAAGTACGGCGTGACGACCAACAATCTCCTCGGTCTCGAAATCGTGCTCATGTCCGGCGACATCGTCAGGATCGGCGGCAAGCACATGGACAGTGACGGGTACGATCTGCTCGGCATCGTCACCGGATCGGAGGGGCTGCTCGGTGTCATCACCGAGGTGACCGTGCGCATTCTGCCCAAGCCCGCTTCGGTGAGCACCCTTCTCATCGGGTTCGATGGTCTTGTCCCGGCAGGGGACTGTGTGGCCCGCATCATTGCATCGGGCATCATTCCGGCGGGTCTCGAGCTGATGGACAGGGCCGCGGTGCATGCCACCGAGGAGTTCTGCAAGGCAGGGTATCCCCTCGATGTCGAGGCCCTGCTGATCTGCGAACTCGACGGTCCCGGTTCGGAAGTCGGCGAGCTGGCCGGCAGGGTCGAGGAGATCGCAAGCGATCTCGGCGCGTGCACCATCAGGAGGGCGGCCAGCGAGGAGGAGAGGGAACGTTTCTGGCTGGGGCGCAAGTCGGCCTTTCCGGCGGTGGGCCGTCTGTCGCCAGACTACTACTGCATTGACGGCACCATCCCGCGAGGCCGGCTGGCGGAGGTCCTGACACGCATGGGGGATCTCGCGACGCGTCATGGCCTGGGAGTGGTGAATGTTTTCCATGCCGGTGACGGCAATCTTCATCCCCTGATCATGTACGACATGGGCAGACCGGGCGATCTGGAGAAGGCGGAGGCTCTCGCCCGCGACATCCTGACCCTGTGTGTCGAGGTCGGCGGTGTCCTGAGTGGGGAGCACGGGATCGGGGTCGAGAAGCGGGATCTCATGGGGACCATGTTCTCGGATGTGGATCTCCGGCAGCAGCAGAGGGTGAAGTGTGCCTTCGATCCCGATGGACTGCTCAATCCGGGGAAGGTGTTTCCCGTTCTCCACCGCTGCGCTGAACTCGGACACATGCATGTCCACAGGGGCCAGGTGCCCTTTCCCGATCTCCCACGGTTCTGACCTCCATGACCGGGAAAACCCTGCGCCCGGTGGACGACACGGAACTCGCCGGCCTCGTCGCCTGGGCCGCCGCCGATCGCGTACCCCTCGAGATTGTCGGCAACGCAAGCAAGAGGGGCCTCGGCCACGCCATCGCCGCGGATCACATGGTCGTCATGTCGCAGCGCTCCGGCATCGTTGATTACGAGCCGGCCGAGCTCGTGCTCACCGTGGAGGCCGGAACAACGCTTGCCGCGATCAGGACCCAACTCGAACGGGCCAACCAGCAGATGGCCTTCGAGCCCCCGGACTACGGTTCCCTGCTGGGCCATCCGGAGGCCATGGCGACCATCGGCGGAACCATGGCCGGCAATCTTTCCGGGCCGCGGCGTGTCAGCGCCGGAGCGGCGCGCGATCATGCCCTGGGCGTGGAAGCCGTGACGGGCCGCGGAGAGCTGATCCGGGCCGGCGGCCGCGTGGTGAAGAACGTGACCGGCTATGATCTCACCAGATTGCTGTGCGGATCGTGGGGGACTCTGGCAGTCATCACCCGGCTCTCGCTCAAGGTCCTGCCGGCACCCGAAAAGACCCGAACCCTTCTCGTCACAGGTCTGACGCCGTCGGCCGGGTGCCGGGCCATGGGCGAGGTTCTCGCCTCGTCCCATGGCGTGTCGGCGGCCGCGTGGCTGCCGGCCGGCATGGCCTCGCGGTCAGTCGTCGGTTACGTGTCATCCCCCGCGACCACGGTCACGGCGGTGCGGATCGAGGGCCCCCCCGCCTCGGTGCTCGCCCGCCACGACAGCCTGCGTTCCATGCTGGCCGCTCATGGTCCGGTGGAGGAGTTGCATGGCAGGAATTCCGGAGTGTTCTGGAAGGAAGTGCGTGACGTGGCGGCCTTCGTGACGCCGGAGACCGCTGTCATGCGCCTGTCGGTGCCGCCGGCTTCGGGCGCCGTGGCCTGCGAACGCGTCACGGCAATCGGCGGTCAGGCCTTTCTCGACTGGGGTGGCGGGCTCGTCTGGTGCGCATTCGCTCCATCGCCGACGACGGCCACGGCCATCAGGCACATTGCGACGGATCTCGAAGGTCATGCGATGCTGATCAGGGCGGACGAGGAGCTCAAGGCCGCGGTGCCCGTCTTCCATCCCCAGCCGGCGACGCGGCGCGACCTCAGCCGGCGCATCCGCGAGGGGTTCGATCCCTGCGGCATCCTCAATCCGGGCCGCATGGCCCTGGTGGGCTGAATGCACACGACGATCAATCTCGCAGCCCTGGCGGACCCGCAGGTGAGGGAAGCGGAGCGTATTCTCAAGACATGCGTGCATTGCGGGATGTGTCTGGCGACGTGTCCGACCTACCTGCTCCTCGGCGACGAACGTGACAGTCCTCGGGGCCGTATCTACCTCATCAAGGGCATGCTTGAGAGCGCGGAGCCTCCACAGGACTCAACGGTCCGCCACATCGACCGCTGTCTGACCTGTCTTTCCTGCATGACGACGTGTCCGTCCGGGGTGAACTACAGGCACCTTGTGGACCATGCCCGCGGTCATATCGAGGCGGTCCATCGCCGCCGGACCCCTGACAGGTGGGTGCGGCGCTTGCTGGCATGGGTTCTTCCGTCCCCGTGGCGGTTCCGCCTGGCGCTCGTCGGCGCTCTTCTCGCGAGGCCTGTGGCATGGATGCTGCCGGCGCCGGTACGTGGCATGGTGAGAATGGCGCCCGGTTCACTACCGTCACCCTCGTGGAGCGATGTCCCGGCGATTCATGGCGCCCGGGGCGAACGCCGGATGAGGGTGGCCCTTCACACCGGGTGCGCACAGCAGGTGCTGGCGCCCCGCGTCAACGAGGCGACGGTCCGGCTGCTCACCCGCCTGGGATGTGAGGTGGTGGTGCCTTCCGGGGGTGGCTGCTGCGGTGCGCTGGGCCATCACCTGGGTCGCATCGAGGATGCGAGGTCCGCGGCGCGGCGCAACGTCGCGGCATGGGAAAGGTCAGGTCCGCTGGATGCCGTGGTAAGCAATGCCTCCGGTTGCGGCAGCCATCTCAAGGACTATGGCGCACTCCTGGCTGATGATCCCGAGTGGGCCGAACGCGCCCGTGCCGTGGCCGCCAGGGTTGTCGATGTCACGGAAGTCGTCGAGCCGCTTCTCGAGCCGTCGCGGCCACCATCGCAGGCGCCCGGGGTTGCGTGTCATGTCCCCTGTTCCCTGCAGCACGGCCAGCAGCTCGGCGACCTTCCCGCGCGATTGCTGAAGCGCTGCGGCTTTGATGTGAAGGACATCGCCGAAGGGCACGTCTGTTGCGGTTCGGCGGGAACCTACAACCTGCTGCAGGACGGACTGTCGCGCCGTCTCCTGGAGCGAAAATGCGGTCACATCGCCGCGGCGGGCGCCGATGTCGTGGCGTCAGGCAACATCGGCTGCATGGTGCAGCTTGCCCGGGGCACACCGATGCCGGTGCTTCACACGGTGGAGCTTCTCGACTGGGCCACCGGCGGACCGCCGCCATGATGCGTCTTCTGGTCGGTCTTATCGTTGCCGGACACCTGCTTCAGGTGGCGCCGCTCGCTGCGGCCCAGGATGATCCGCGCCTTGATGCGCTGTTCGGCGAGCTCCATGCGACCACGGACGATCGTCTGGCGCTGCAACTCCAGCAGGACATCTGGGACGTATGGCTGCATGCGGACGACCCGGAACTCGAAGACCTTATGCGGGGCGGCCGGGTGCTCATGCTGCGCGGCGATCACGCCGGGGCGGTGACGGTGTTCAGCCGGCTGATCGCGTTGGCGCCGGACTTTGCCGAGGCATGGAACAAGCGTGCGACTGTCCACTACCTGATGGGGCGTTTCGACGACTCCATCGCCGACTGCATGCGTGTTCTCGCGCTCGAACCCCGGCACTTCGGCGCCCTCTCCGGTCTGGGACTGATCCACACGGCGCTCGGAAACCCTGAAACCGCGCTCTACTGGTACCGCGAGGCCCTGAAGCAGAATCCTCACATGCCGGTGATCAGGAAACGGGCCGACGAACTTGCCAACGAGGTCGAGGGCGAACCTGTCTGAAGGCCGCAGCGGCGTGGCGTTCCGGTCAGGCGTCCGGGAACCGGTGGCTGATCCCCTCGTGGCGCAACAGCCACGCCTTGCGCTCAAGACCGCCTCCATAACCGGTCAACGACCCGTTCGCGCCGATCACGCGATGGCAGGGCAGCACGATGGAGACCGGGTTGAGGCCGTTCGTCCGCCCCACGGCCTGGCTGGCTCGCGGATTGCCGACCCGCCTGGCCAGTTCACCGTAGGTGATGGTCGAACCACAGGGGATCGTGCACAGGGCCTGCCACACCGATTTCTGGAACGCGGTTCCGTCAAGTCGTGTCTCGATGTCGCGAATGGCCTCGAGTTCGCCCTCGAAATAGGCAGCGATCCTGTCGGCAATTCCGGAAGGATCGCTGGCGGCCCGGCGCACGCCCGGGGGACAGTGTCGCTTGACGAGGCCGGCGAAGCGGCCGTTGGCGCCCTTGAAGTCGAGGACTTCAAGGGCACCGTCGCTGATCACCATGGCGACGGTTCCGATGGGACTGGTCAGTTCACGGATGTATCGCTCGGTCATGCTGGTCATCATCCGTTGCGGAAAGTCCGTCACCGTACATGACGCGTCACCGTCCGGAAGATTGATCCGGCTTTCCCCTGTGGACGGATTGCGAGGATGGCCGGTATCCCTTGAGACAGGTTGCGTGATGCGATAAGGCGGAAGCGTTGTCCTGGATGAGGGGGCCACCGGGGGAGTACCATGAGCGTCGATCCGCCTGAAGTCGTCGAAACCGACAGCCCGAAGGTCTGGTGTGATGGCGGTGGGGTTCTGGGACACCCCCGTGTCTACTACGATCTCAGCGCCCACGGCGCGATCGACTGCGGCTATTGCGACCGGCGGTTCGTGTGGCTGGGCTACAAGGGTGCGGACGGGCGCTCCGGGGCGTGCGAATGATCTCTTGCCACAGCGGGGCGGCGGGATGAGCGACATCGTGCCGTGCCGCCACGTGTTCCTGATCGATGCCTCGGGGTTCATTTTCCGTGCTTTCCATGCCCTGCCGGCCATGCACCGTTCGGACGGTACGCCGGTCAATGCGGTCCGGGGTTTCTGCAACATGATCATGAAGGTGATCGGCGAAACGGATGCCGATCACATCGCCTGCGTCTTCGATTACAGTTCCCGGAGCTTTCGCAACGACATCTACGATCTCTACAAGGCCCATAGGCCGGAGACCCCTGAGGACCTCGTGCCCCAGTTCCCGCTGATCCGGGAGGCGGCGCGGGCCTTCAATCTCCCGGTGGTGGAGATGGAAGGCTACGAGGCCGACGACATCATCGCCACCTACGCCCGTCTCGCCAGCGAGGCCGGCGCCAGGACCACAATCGTGTCGTCAGACAAGGATCTCATGCAGCTGGTGACGGACCAGGTGACCATGCAGGACGGGATGAAGGACCGGACCATCGGCGCGGCGGAGGTCGTGGAGAAGTTCGGTGTTCCCCCGGGGAAAGTGATCGACGTTCAGGCTCTGGCCGGGGATTCGGTGGACAATGTGCCAGGTGTGCCCGGAATCGGGGTCAAGACCGCCGCCACGCTCATCAACGAATATGGCGACCTGGAAGTCCTTCTCGAGCGGGCCCACGAAATCAGGCAGCCGAAGAGGCGCGAGAATCTGCTGCAACACGCCGATGACGCACGGATGTCCCTGAAACTTGTGACACTCGATCGCCACGTGCCCGATCTGACGCCCCTTGAGGAGCTCGCCCGCCAGGAGCCCGATGCCGACACTCTCACGGCGTTCCTGCAATCCCAGGATTTCCGGACTCTCATTGCCCGTGCCGAGGCCTGGGTGGGCCAAAGAGCAGACTCCGGAGCGCCTAAGGTGCCGGACACCATCAGTTATGAACTGGTTCAGGACGTGGCGGATCTCGAGCGCCGGGTGGCCGAAGCGACACGCCACGGCCTCGTGGCCATCGATACGGAAACCACGGGTCTCGATGCCATGGCCGCCGACCTTGTCGGCATCTCGCTTTCCACGCGCCCCGGCACCGGCTGCTACATTCCGCTGACCCACAGATCACCCGAACTGATGCTGGAGGCCCCGCGACAACTGGCGCCGGAGACGGTGCGCGAGGTGCTGGCGCCGTTGCTTGCGGACCCGGCGGTACTCAAGGTTGGCCACAACATCAAGTACGACTGTCACATGCTTGCCCGCGCAGGCATGCCGGTGCATCCGGTGGACGACACCATGCTCCTTTCATGGTGCCTGGACGCCGGCAGGCGGCGGCATTCCATCGATGTTCTGGCGTCGGAACATCTTGGCCGCGAGGTGATCTCCTTCAAGGACGTGGCCGGCCGGGGCAAGTCCCAGGTGACCTTCGATCTGGTTCCCCTGGACCGGGCCCGCGACTATGCGGCAGAGGATGCCGATGTGACGCTGGGCCTGTGGCATCGATTGAGGCCGCGCCTCGTTCCGGAACGCATCACGAGGATCTACGAGACCATTGAACGTCCGCTGATCCCCGTCCTCGCCGCCATGGAGCGTGCCGGGATCAGGGTGGACCGCGATCAGCTGGAACGTCTCTCGGGTGAGTTCGGCCGGCGCATCCGGGACCTGGAAGGAGAGATCCATACCCTTGCCGGACGGCCCTTTACCATCGGTTCGCCCAAGCAATTGGGGGAGATCCTGTTCGACGAAATGGGTCTGACTGACGGCAGGAAGCGTTCCACGAGCGCGGACGTTCTCGAGGGCCTTGCCGCCGCGGGTCACGAACTGCCCGCCCGGGTGCTCGCGTGGCGTCAGCTGTCGAAACTCAAGAGCACCTACACCGACACGCTCGTCGAGCAGATCAATCCCGCCACAGGGCGGGTCCACACGTCGTACTCCATGGCGGCGGCCCCCACCGGGCGTCTCGCCTCGACGGATCCCAATCTCCAGAACATTCCGATCCGTACCGAGGAGGGGCGTCGCATCCGCAGCGCCTTCGTCGGGGAGCAGGGCCATATTCTGCTGTCTGCGGACTACTCCCAGATCGAGCTGCGTCTGCTGGCCCACATCGCCGACATCGACTCCCTCAAGCAAGCCTTCCACAACGGCATCGACATCCATGCCATGACCGCAAGCGAGGTATTCCATGTTCCGCTGGAGGCCATGGACCCCCTCACCAGACGCAACGCCAAGGCCATCAACTTCGGCATCATCTACGGTATCAGCGCCTTCGGACTGGCCCGCCAGCTCTCCATCGGCCGCGACGAGGCCAGGAACTACATCGAGGCCTATTTCGAGCGTTATCCCGGCATCCGTGGCTACATGGACCGCACCATCGCCGAAGCCCGCACGTCGGGCCATGTCACGACGCTGTTTGGCCGAAAGTGCCATCTTCCCGACATCAGGAGCGCGAAGGGACCGGTGCGCGCCTACAACGAACGGGCGGCGATCAATGCGCCGCTCCAGGGATCGGCCGCCGACGTCATCAAGCGCGCCATGATACGCATTCCCGATGCCCTGCAGGCCGCGGGCCTCAAGGGACGCATGCTCCTGCAGGTGCACGACGAACTGCTCTTCGAGGTGCCTGAGGAAGAGGCCGAGGCGACGGCGCAGTGCGTCCGTGGAATCATGGAAGACGCCGCTCATCTCGATGTGCCGCTGACCGTGGATGTCGGCCTTGGCACCAACTGGAATGCGGCGCATTGAAAGCCCGGCCAGCCCTGCGGTGACGGTGCCAGGCCGGATGGCCTAGATGGCGAGCGAGACCGGTTTCCTGATCAATACGCTGTCCTTCCTTGTCTGGGGAGGGCTGGTCATGTGGATGTGTGCGGGCTTCGCCATGATCGAGGCCGGATCGGTGCGGACCCGCAATGCGTCGGTGACCTGCTTCAAGAACATCGGGCTGTGTTCCATCGCCGTGCTGACCTACTACCTGTTGGGCTTCAATCTCATGTACGTTGATGTCGGACCCGGCGGCTGGATCGGTGTACCGGACCTGTTTCAGGGTTCGACCGTTGCCGAACGCCGACTGCTGCAGGGTGACGCGGGCGCTCTGGATACCGTGGTGGCAACCGGTCATGCCTCGATGTCGCGGTGGCTGTTCGGCATGGTCTTCGTCGCCTCCTCGGCGTCGATTGTCTCCGGCACGCTCGCCGAGCGGGTCAGGCTGTGGCCGTTCTTCCTCTTCATCGTGGTGCTCACGGGCGTCATCTATCCCGTCGTCGGTGCCTGGACATGGGGCGGTGGCTGGCTCGCGGAACTCGGGTTCCACGATTACGCCGGCTCGACCGTGGTGCATGCGACGGGCGGCTGGGCGGCTCTGGCAGGGGTGCTGATTGTCGGCGCCAGGGCCGGCAAGTTCGGCGACGACGGCACGGTCAGGTCGACACCCCCGGCGAACGTCCCGGTCGTGACACTGGGCGTCTTCTTCATCTGGCTGGGATTTCTGGGTTTCAACGGCGCCTCGCAGCTGGCCTTCGGCAGCGCCTTCGACGCAATCGCCGTGGCCAACGTTCTGGTCAACACCAATCTGGCGGCTGCTGCCGGCGCGTTGACGGCAATGGCCGTTTCACGGCCGTTGCTGGGCCACCTTGACTTCCAGGCATCCGCCAACGGCGCCATCGCCGGCCTCGTGGCGATCGCCGCCGGTCCGGACTTTCCCGATCACGGGTGGGCCCTTGTCATTGGCGCCATTGGTGCCGTCGTCTGCACCTCGGGCATGAAGCTCCTGCTCGCCTGGAAGATTGACGACGAGGTGGGGGCGGTGTCTGCCCACATGGGCGCCGGAGTGTGGGGAACCCTTGCGGTGAGCCTCACCCATGACGGTGATCTGCTTGCGCAGCTGGTTGGCGTCGCAGCGGTCGGCGGCTTCGTGTTCGCCTCCTCGTATCTGGTGTGGTGGGTCATCGATGTGCTGCTGGGTGCGAGAAATCCGCCCGAGATCGAGCGGGCAGGCCAGGACCTCGCTGAACTCGGCATCGCCGCCTACCCGGAATTCACCCTCATCGACGATGCCGATCAGGCGAACGGACATCCGCCGCCGCACTGAGCCGGTGGCAGCGTCCCTGGCGTCGCAGTGTGCGCTTGCTGGACACCGCTCGCCGCCGGCCCTCGACAGCGCACACTATCTGTCGTCAAGCGTCAATTCAGGCACCCGAAGCGGGCTCAGGGGTGGTGCTGACGCCTGATTGGCGGGGTCAGCCCCGCAGACCGAGGCACCGAAAACCGCCACAGCGCAAGAGTCTCTGATGTCATTGACTGTTGACGTGTCTCTGGTGTATTGCAATTCGAGATACAAGTCGCCATATCTCGACCAGGGAGGCTCGCCATGGTCAAGACCACCAAACGTAAGGAGTATCCGATCTCGATGCGCCTGCCCGAGGCGGATGTCTCAATGATCGATCGCGCCGCCACCCTGCGCGGCCGCTCGCGCACAGACTTCGTGCGCGATGCCGCCGTGCGTGCGGCCGAGGAGGTCGTCATGGAACAAGGCCTGATCCGGATGAGCCCGGAAGGCTTCGCCGAGTTCATGGATGTGCTGGCGCGTCCGGCCGCTCCCGTTCCGGAGATGGTCGAAGTCCTGAAGCGTCCCGCGCCGTGGGAGCTCGGCTACGTGGCGAAGCGGTAAGCCCTTGCTCCTTTCGGGGCCAGAACCGCTTGCCGCCGCTCACGATGTGTCCGAGTTCTCCTGTGGCAAGTCGAATCTTGACCGCTGGCTGAAGACGCGCGCGCTCTCCAATCAGCAGAAGGGCTTCACGGCCGTTCTCGTCGTTCATGAGGCCGGGCGCGTGGTCGGCTACTACGGCCTTGCGCCTGCCGGTGTGGTGCCTTCGGTTCTGCCGCGTTCAATTCGGACAGGTCAGCCGCCCAACCCGGTCCCCTGTATGCTGCTCGGACAGCTCGCGACCGACACGGGATGGGCAAGGTTGGGCATTGGTACCGGCCTTGTGAAGCATGCCCTCCAGCGCTGCGTTCAGGCCGCGTCGCTAGTCGGCGGGCGGGCCTTGATGGTCAACGCAGTCGACGGGAAGGCTGCGGACTTCTGGAAGCGGCGCGGCTTCGAGCCTTCCAGGGATGACCCCTTGGTCCTGCTCCGCTCGATCGCCGACATTGCGGCGTCGCTCGGTGAGGGCGGCGGGCAAATCCTGGCTGGAGAGGCGGCTGGATGGCTGAACCTGGGCGTATGAATATCTGCCATTCTCCCTGACCAGATCGAGCTCAAACGCGGACTTCATCAAATCAGTGCAGTTCTCTACCGTCATCGACACCTACGACATCCGCGCCGTCGCGCCGGACTTGGTTTCCGGTACCGACGAGGATGCGCTTGCGCCAACGCGCAGCCAGGAGCAGCGCTGGTCGTTGTTGATCCGTACCCGCCTGGCCGAATGGATTCGGGATCAGGTCCACCCAGTCGTCGAAGCCGGGCTGGCCCGTGCCGTGCGGCGATTCGTGTCGAGGCGGACCGGCTTTACATCGGCTGCGAGCCTCTGTTCGAGGAAACCGGATTGGCGCGCCCGGAAGTCATTGTCGAGTTCGGCGCGCGCTCCACAACCGCACACGATCCACCCGGTCGTATGCGACGCCGCGGTGCACCTGCCAGACTTGGCGTTTCCCGAGACGAGTCCCGTCATGCTGGCTGAGCGGATCTTCTGGGAGAAAGCGACCGCGACCCACGTCTTCTGCCGCCAGGTACGGCGCCGGGGCGAACGGCTGCCCCGGCGCTGGAGGCGCCGATCCTCGCTTTCAACGATCATCTGCAGCTCTCCGGCACTCCTGGCGAGGCGCATTGCTACGAGGTCAGTGGCAGGACGCCGCTCGACGGTCATCGACACGACATCCACGACGATGTCCATGAGTGGTTCGAGAACCCGGAAGTCCTTGTCACCGCTGAGCGACACGGATTGTCAACGGGCTGCCGGAGGTGAACGGACAGGTTGGCGATGATCGTCACCGCTCCCGGCGGGGCATGGGGGATTGTGAGGCCGGCGCCATGAGATCGGAACGTGTCAACATGGTGATGATCGCTGCGCCTATCGGGTTTGCCTCTCTCGTTCCTCACGTTGTGAGCGCTGGGGAACATCAAGCTATTCTCCTCATCAAGAGAAGAGAATGTTCTTGCCACATGATGAGAAAGACGTCATATTCGCCTCATTGAGTGAGGAGAACCATGTACATCTGGGAAGAGCAGGATTGGCCCCACTTGACCTGGGAC
This sequence comes from Alphaproteobacteria bacterium, assembly GCA_965213815.1. Classification (GTDB taxonomy): domain Bacteria; phylum Pseudomonadota; class Alphaproteobacteria; order SP197; family SP197; genus SP197. Next base: position 1,289,075 of record OZ243917.1, read on the forward strand.
GATGGGCGGCTCCTGGAGCCGCTCGCGGCCGCGCGCCTGAAGCAAGGCCGACTCTTGGGACGTATGGCAAGACTTGGCTTCGACCTGAAGCTCGAGGCGCAGCTCGAAGCGCTTACGGAAGATGTCATCAAGAGCTCGGAGATCGAGGGCGAGGTACTTGACCGTGACAGCGTGCGATCCTCGATCGCCCGTCGCCTTGGCGTGGCCGCCGCCGTCGTGCCGGCCGACCGGCTGACCGAAGGCGTCGTCGAGATGATGCTCGACGCCACAGAGAATCATGAGGCGTTGCTGACGCCTGAAAGGCTGTTCGGCTGGCAGGCCTCGTTGTTCCCGACCGGCTATTCGGGAATGTACAAGGTCAAGACGGGCGCATGGCGTGACGACGCGGCAGGGCCGATGCAGGTCGTTTCGGGGCCGATCGGTCGTCAGCAGGTACACTATCAGGCGCCTCCGGCCCCACAGCTCGACGGCGAGGTGCGGACGTTCCTGGATTGGTTCAATCGCCGGAGCGAACCTGAAGGCCTGCTGCGCGTCGGCCTCGCGCATCTCTGGTTCGTGACGATCCACCCGTTCGAGGATGGCAACGGGCGCATCGCGCGTGCGATCGCGGATCAAGCGCTGGCGCAGTCGGAGGGCTCCGGACAGCGCTTCTACAGCGTGTCTGCTCAGATTCGCAAGGAACGGTCCGACTATTACCGCATGCTTGAACGCTCGCAGAAGGGCGCTCTCGACGTCACCGATTGGCTGGCCTGGTTCCTCCAGTGCTTTTCTCGCGCGCTCGACGGCACCGAGGCAACTTGCGACAAGGTTCTGCGCAAGGCCGACTTCTGGCAGCGCTACGCCCGCGAGAATTTTGGCAAACGACACAAGATGGTTCTCAACAGGCTTCTCGATGGATTCGAAGGCAAGCTGACGACAAGGAAATGGGCCGCGATCGCAAAGTGTTCGATTCCGACGGCGCAGCGCGACATCAATGAACTGATCGAGCGCGGCATCCTTCGCCGCAATCCGGGCGGCAGCAAGAACACAAGCTACGATCTGGCGATGTCAGCATGAACATGCGGGCCCACTGGAAGACCTCGGACGCTGAAGCGCGATACTTCCTGGCCGAAACCCGGCTGCCAGGTCGTCCACTCCGCTGGACCGGAACCGATATCGGTGGCGGAGTCAGAGCGCGGAATTCTGGCGATCGGCTGCGCCCTTCCCTGAGACACCTCCGCGTTTCATGCTCCGGGGTGTGTGCTGGCGCTCATGGGCGTCTTGACTGGTCTGATCGTCGCAATCCTCTTGCGGCAAGTGCTTCCTGATGCCGACGATCACGACAGATGTTGTGGTCCGGCGTGGCGGACTGCGGTGTCGACGGAACCGGCGAATGCGTCGAACTGTCGCGTGAAGCGGCTGCAGAGGTCCCTGACCGTATTGTCGTGAGCTTCCTTGTCCTGCCAGGTCTGGCGCGGATCGAGCAGGGTCTCCGGTACGCCGGGGCAGGAGGTCGGCACCTCGAAGCCGAAGTGAGGGTCCTTGCGGAAGGCGGCCTGCTGCAGGGACCCGTCGAGCGCGGCATTCAGCATGGCCCGCGTGTGGCTGAGGGGAATGCGCCGCCCGGTGCCGAAGCGGCCGCCGGTCCAGCCGGTGTTGATCATCCAGCAGTTGACCTGCTGCCGGCGGATCCTGTCGGCAAGCAGACGGGCGTAGACCTCGGGGTGCCGGGGCATGAAGGGAGCCCCGAAGCAGGGCGAGAATGTCGCTTCGGGATCCTTTCCGACACCCTGTTCGGTTCCCGCGACCTTCGATGTGTAGCCGCACAGGAAATGATAGGTGGCCTGATCCGGTGTCAGCCTGGCCACCGGCGGCAGGACCCCGAAGGCATCGGCGGTCAAGAGGATGATGCTGGAGGGATGGCCGGCCTGTCCGGTCGTCGATGCGCCCTCAATGAATTCCAGGGGGTAGGAGGCGCGCGTGTTCTCCGTCCAGCGGCCATCGTCGAAGTCGACCTGGCGGGTGGCATCATCCATGACGACGTTCTCGAGCACGGTGCCGAACCGCCTGGCGGCGGCATGGATCTCGGGCTCCGTTTCGCGGGAAAGGCGGATCGTCTTGGCATAGCATCCGCCCTCGAAATTGAAGAGGCCTCCATCACTCCAGCCGTGTTCGTCGTCGCCCACGAGATGGCGGGACGGATCGGCTGAAAGCGTGGTCTTGCCGGTTCCCGAAAGACCGAAGAAGACCGCCGCGTCGCCCTTGCGTCCCACATTGACCGAACAGTGCATGGGAAGCACGCCATCGAGGGGAAGAAGGTAGTTCAGAACGGTGAAGACGGACTTCTTGATTTCTCCCGCATAGGCGGTGCCGGCGATGAGCACCAGTCTGGCCGCGAAGTCGATGGCGATGGCCGTCTCCGAGCGGCATCCATCGATCTGCGGGTCGGCCTGGAATCCGGGCGCCTGGATGACGGTGAACTGCGGTTCGAACCGGTGGAGAGCGGCCGGGGACGGGGAGATCAGCATGTGGCGGGAGAACAGGCTGTGCCATGCGTGTTCGGTCACCACGCGAATGTTGAGACGGTAGTCGGGGTCGGCGCCGGCATGAAGATCCTGCACGAACGTCTGCCGGGTGCCGAGGTAGTCGAGAATGCGCGTCTTCAGGACACTGAAGCGGTCGCGTGACAGCGGTGCGTTGAAGGAACCCCAGTTGACCGTGTCACGGGTTTCGTCGTCCTCGACGATGAACTTGTCCCGGGCCGAGCGCCCGGTGTGGGCGCCGGTGCGCACCACCAGGGCGCCGCCCTCGGCGAGAGATGCCTCGCCTGCGGCAATGGCCCGTTGGCAGAGTTCCGCGGCTCCGGCATTGGTCCGGGTCCGGGGCAACGCATGATCGGGACTGATGGCATCCGCCCGTCGAGTCATCCGCCGTTCGCTTGTCTCGCCGCTTCATTCAATGCCGAGGCTGGTTCCCATGACAAGGGGGAGCGATGAATTACCTGTGAACAGCCTCGCCTCACACATGACACGATTGTGCCACGTCACTTGTGGCATGATCGTGCCCGCGCAGAGGTCCGGAGGATCGGGTCATGGATGGAAAGACGATCGCCATCGTGGATGACCGCAAGAGTATCCTTGCGGCATACGGCGAGTTGTTTCGCAACGAGGGCTACAACGTCCACTGCTTTGCCAGCGGTGTGGATCTCATCAACGCCCTGGCCACGCTCGAGGCCGACCTCGTCCTCCTCGACATCGATCTGGGCCGGGGTCTTGCCGGCTGGCAGGTGCAGGATCTCCTGGCCCGCGAACATCGCGACCTGCGCGTCATCTTCATGACAGCTGTCGCCCTCGACGACGCCGACGAGGCCCGCGGACTCGAAGCGGGGGCCGCCGACTACATCAGGAAGGGAAGCGATCCCCGTATCCTGCTTGCACGGGTCCGCCGGGAGCTTTCGACCCGGGGAGCACCGCCGCAGGCGATCGGTGGCGGGAAGATCGTTGCCGGCGAACTCGTTCTCGACGCCTTGTGCCTGTCGTGCTCATGGAAGGGCCGGGACGTTCCGCTCACGGTTTCGGAGTTCCGCATTCTCGAGGAGATGGCCGGATCGCCGGGTCGCGTGAAGACCCGTGACACGATTCTCGCGGTGGCCGGGAACGGGGAGGATGCGGCCACCGAACGGGCGGCGGACAGCCACATCAAGCGCATTCGTCGCAAGCTTCGCAGTGTCGATGCCGGGTTTGCCGGAATCAGGACCCACAACGGCGCAGGTTATTCCTGGCGTTCTGCCAGTCCATGATGCCAGGGGACGCAGAGGTTCCTCCGGAATGCTCGTCCGCAAGATCCTGGCCATCAACCTTGTGCCGCTCGCACTCTTCCTGGTGGCGCTCTATCTGATTCACGACATCAGGCCCAACCTCGTCGTGACGAAGGTGGAGTCCCTCACGGAGCGCGGTCGTCTGATGGCCCTCTCCGTGGAGAGTTCCGCGGTGATGGGGGATCTCGAGACCATCAATCCGGCGCGGCTCGACATTCCCGACAAGGTGGGGCTCTTTCCCGCACCCCAGATGGGCCATACCTGGCCCCCGGCCAGTCTGTCACCCCTCGAGGCAAGAAGACGGCTGGTTCACAGCTGGGCAGAGCATCTCGCTACCCTGACGCCCGGAACGGATCTCGCCATCCGGCTTGTCGATCCCCTGACCGGCGAGGACCTTGTCGGCGATTCCCGGGAGTCCGTCGAGATCGAGAGCGTGGCGGGTGACGGGGCGTGGAGGTGGCCGTCATGGCGCGTCGTCCTCGACGACTGGTTCGTGCTCCCCGACGGGTCGGCGGATCCTGTTGGTGAAGCGGCGGGCGGCGCAGCCTCCTGGACTGTTGTTGGCGACGACACGAACGACATGAGATTCGTGGTGGCCGTGCCAGTGAGAAAGAAGCTCTACCGGACCGTCGTTGGTGTCCTTGTTCTCTCCGCGACACCCGGTGAAGACGAACGCGCCCTGTTGCGCCGTCAGGAAGTGATCATGCTGATGGCACTCCTCGCCTTTGCCCTGACCGCCGGACTGTCCGTCTGGCTCGCCCGGGTCATCACCAGACCCCTTGTGGAGTTGTCCGATGCGGCCACCGACGTGCGCCGGGGCCGCAAGGGTTCGCGTGGCATTCCGGATCTTCGCGCGAGAGGAGACGAGATCGGCAGACTGGCCGAAGCACTCATCATGATGACGGGATCCCTCGAACGTCGTGTCGAGGACAGCAAGGAGGTCGCGCGCAACTCCGCCCACGAGATACGCAATGCCGTGACCGGAATGGGTGGTGCGCTCATGATCCTGGAGAACAACGATGCGGCGCCGAGAAAGAAGATGGTAGCGCTGGCGCTGGCCGAAGCCGGACGCCTCGAACGGCTGGCTGATGACCTGCAGGATCTCTCCAGGCTCGATGACCTGTTGGTGCGCACCCCGACGACACTTGTCGATGTTGCAAGTCTGCTCATCAGGCACGCGGATCCTGACGTGTGGCTGGAGCGCCATGGCGTGACTGTGAGGCACGGGCCGGGGCTCACCGGGCCGATCCGGGAACGATGCTGTCTGGTTGACGGTCTCGAGGACCGCCTCGTCCAGGTGGTCCTCAACCTGCTCGCCAACGCCGTCTCGTTCAGTCCGCCAGAAGGTGTCATCACGGTGGACTGCCACCGGAAGGGAGGGTGGGTCACCATCCTGGTCACCGACCAGGGTCCGGGCATGGCGCCCGGGACCGAAGAGACGATCTTCGCCTGGCTGGAGCAGCGCCGGGATCCGGCGGCCAACGGCGACCACTCGGGCATCGGCCTGACGATCTCGCGCCAGATCGTCCATGCCTTCGGGGGCGAGATCTTCGCCGGCAACATCGCCACGGATCCCGATCATCCCGAAGGTGCGTGCTTCACGATCCGCCTGCCCGCGGCGTCACCCCGGCGGCGGTGGTTTCGTGGCGGTCTGGGACTGCCGGGAGGCCGTGGCGTACCTCCGGATCCAGATTGAACCCGACGCCTCCTTCACGCAATGATCGAGGGTGCCGGGCCTCAGCCGGATCCCAGATAGGAGTCAATCCACGGCGAACGGGCGCCGTCCGCGGTCCACAGGATCGGAAAGTAGTTGTCGTCCATGACGGCATTGCCGTCATGGCGCATGTAGCGCCCGTACATCGGACCCGTGCCGTGGGCGATGTTGCGGGGAACGAAGCAAGCCTCGGACGACAGGCAGTGAACGACAAGTGAGCGCCGCGCGGTGCTGCTGCGATTGGCCCCGGAACCGTGCCAGGTGTTGCCGTGATGAAAGGACCCGCCACCCTTCTTCACGACGACGGGAACCACGTCCGGTCTGTCGACCCCCTGGGCCGCCGCCGCCTCGCGCATCTCCTTCGTGTGGTCTTGCGGCCCGTGAAACTGCTCGATGGGCGCCGAACGCGACCACCTGTGGGAACCCCTGACCAGTTCCATGGTGCCACCGTCGGCAACGGTGTCGTCGAGAGCGATCCAGCAGCTGATCATCTCGTTGGGGTCGATCCAGTCGAGGTAGGCACAGTCCTGATGCATGCCCAGCGGCTTGGTGCCGACAGGCTTCCACAGCACGTTGTCGACCTTGACGCGGGCTCCGGGCCATCCTCCCAGGATGGCGCATGACCGGCCGATATCCTCTCTCAGGACCGTTTCGGCGATCGTCCTGTCTCCCTTCCAGCCGTTGCAGATCTGGCGTGTCAGGGTCGGGTCGCTGGCGCCTTCCTGCCAGTTGACCTCGTCGGGACGGATGCCGGTCTCGAACTCGCCGCGAAACATCCTCTCGTAGCGGGCCTTGATCCTCTCCGCCGTGGCCTCGTCGATGAGATTGTCGACCAGGACGAAGCCGTCGCGATGGAATGTCTCGATGTCGCGGTCCGTCAGTTCGAACGGAGTCATGGCAGACAGTCCAGGTAGGTGTTCATGTCCCAGTCGCTGACCTCGGCATTGAACCGGTCCCACTCGTCACGCTTGTATTCATCATAGATCTCGTAGAGTCGGCCCGGAAGGGCGCAGCGTACCACGTCATCGTCCGCCAGTGCGTCGAGCGCTTCGCCAAAATAGCGCGGCAGGCGGCGGACGATCTTTCCGGCCTCCATGGCTTCGTAGATGTTGCGCTGCTCGGGCTCGCCCGGATCGAGTCGGCGCCTGATTCCATCATCCATGGCCTTCAGGAGAGCCGCAGCCATGAGATAGGGGTTGACCATGGAATCGACGGCCCTGTATTCGAACCGGCCCGGAGCCGACACCCTCAGGGCCGTTGTCCGGTTCTGATAGCCCCAGTCGGCGTAGATGGGCGCCCACAGACCGAGATCGAGCATGCGCCGGTAGGAATTGACGGTCGAGGAGCCGATGGCGGTGAGTGCCGGAAGATGTTCCATGACACCGCCAATGGCATGGAGGCCGAGGGGGCCCGGCATCCAGTCATCCGGATCGTCGATGAAGAGGTTGGTGCCGCCCTTGCGGTGCAGGTAGACGCCGTCGACGCCGGGTCGCGGATCGTCGACATGGCAGACCACGGACTCCTCGCCACCTCGCCACAGGGACATGTTGTGATGACAGCCGTTCCCCGACAGACCCATGAAGGGCTTTGACATGAAGCAGGCGATGAGACCCTCCTCGCGGGCGACCCGGGCGCAGATCTGCCGGTAGGTGGTCAGCCGGTCGCAGGTTCTCAGGGCGTCGTCGTACATGAAGTTGATCTCGAGCTGACCCGGTGCGTCCTCGTGATCGCCCTGGATCATGTCGAGACCCATCGCCTGGCCATAGGAGACGACCCTGGCGTAGACATCCGACAGTTCCTCGAACTGGTCGATGTGGTAGGCGAGCGGCTTGGTCGGTCCGCCGTCGGGCCGGCCGTCCTCACCGCGCCTGAGCCAGGCCATTTCGGGTTCACAGCCATGGCGAAGGTGGAGGCCGTCATGGTCTGCCGAGAACTGCTCGTGGACGCGCCGCAGGTTGCCGCGGCAGTCCTCTTCCATGAAGGCGCCCGGACTGGTCCCTTCCTCGCGGGCATGGAAGACCGTGCAGTAGACCCGCGCGGCCTCCCTGTTCCAGGGCAACTGGCAGAAGGTCTCGGGATCGGGAATGGCCACCAGCTCATGGGCATTGGCGGGAAATCCAAGCAGGTTTCCCGAGCGGGCGGGGAGGACGTTGGTGAGGCCACCGTACCACGTCTGGATACCCCTGGCGGCCATGGATTCCCAGTGCGGGGCCGGCACCGCCTTGCCCATGATGCGCCCGGTGATCGAGATGTACTGATAATAGATGTAGCGCACACCCGCCTCGTCGATCTTCTTGCGGACCTCCCGGATGCGCTCGTCGCGTCCGGCGGCCCCGACATGGCGTTCAATGTCCGTGGTCATGTTCATTGCCTCCCATCACTCTTTACCTGAAAACGCCTTGTCGGATCCGGGATGAGCGCAAGCGCTCATGGCCGTCTGGCCGATGGCCGCTCACACGACTTCGAGATAGCGTTCCCGTTCACCTGCACTGACATGGCGACGCAGCTCTCTGTCCTCGTGGAGCCGCGTGGTCACGAAGTGGTCGATGAAGGTGTCGCCGAAGAGGGCGCGCGCCGCCTTGCTTGAATCGAGGCGTTCGGCAGCCTCGGCGAGGCTGCGCGCAAGACGCGGCACGCCAGACGGCGTGTCGTCGGGCCCGCCGCCCGTGATGGGTGCGGGAAGGTCCATGTCCCCCGCAATGCCATGGAGCGCCGCGCCAAGGGTTGCCGCCATGGCAAGATAGGGGTTCGTGTCGGCTCCCGGAACGCGGAACTCGATGCGCGCCTGGTCTTCGGGCGCGGGCACGGCCCGCACCGCCGCGGCATAGTTCTCGACAGCCCAGGTGGCCGTCCTGGGCGCCCAGTTTCCCGGCGTCAGGCGGCGGTAGGCATTGACGGTATGGGCCACCATGGCGGTGAGGTCACCGCACAGGCCCACCACACCGGCGACAGCCTGGCGCATCGTCGTGCTCATGGCATCCGCCGCGCCGGCGTCGTGGAAGAGGGGACGACCGGTGGCGCTGCTGGCAAGCGAGAGATGGACATGGCCGGAGAGTCCGGGGTGGCCGGCGCCGAGCTGGGCCATGAAACTCGCGGTCATGCCCTGACGTCGCGCATGGGCCCTGGTCAGGGTCTTGAAGAGGACGGCATCGTCGGCGGCCTTCAAGGGATCGCCTGCCTCGAGAGTTGCCTCGAAACAACCGGGGCCGAGTTCGAGCCCGAGGCTGAAGAGATCGATACCCGCCTCGCCGGCCAGTTCTTCAAGGGATGTCACATAGTCGCCGTGGGTGGCAGCGGACTGGGCACCCCAGCACCGGTTGTCGGCGGCGAAGAGTTCGATGCGGTCGCCGAAGCCGTTCATGCGCAGGGACTCCGCGGTCTCCCTCAGCACATGAAACTCGAACTCCATGGCGGCGCGAACCGTGAATCCCGCCTCTGCCGCGCGGGCGATCTGCGCGGCCAGCACATGGCGCGGACTCAATTCGCGCGACGGGCCTTCGTAGTCGGCGAAGACGATGAACGAATCATTCTCGAACGGCCAGTCGCGCACACTCGCCCAGTCGAGGGCGACCGGCTCGCCGACGAACGGCGGCGAGCCGGTCACCTGCTCGGCGGTATCCCACTTGTGGAGCACGTTGACGAAGGTCCCGCATGCGGAGAACGTCGTCGCGATGTCCTCGAGCCTGAGGCGCCGGCCCCGCAGGCTGGCATCGAGATCGGGGATGACGACATGGCCGACACGCTTGCCCGCCTCGCGCAGCCGGGAAAGGGTGCCGTTCATCAGCACCAGCCGTTCATGTCCCCAGCGCCCGGGCGTGGTGCTCGAAATGATCGGCAAGGAAGCTCTGGATGAACCAGTAGCTGTGGTCATAGCCCTCGCGCATGTTGAGCGTCAGAGCCTGTCCGGTGTCCTTGCAGACGGCGGCCAGGGCATCGGGAAGCAGGTTGGGGAGGAACTCGTCCTCGGTTCCCTGATCGGCGAGGATCGGCGGTGCGCGATGGCCCGAACGGATCAGGTCGACGACATCGTAGCGCCGCCACGCCTCCCGGTCATCGCCGAGGTAGCGCTGCAGGGCGTCCACCCCCATCTGGCAGCCCATGAGGGAATTCATCGGCGCCAGCGCCGACACCGAACGGAACATGCCGGGGTTCTTGAGGGCGAGGGAGAGCGCGCCATGGCCGCCCATGGAGTGCCCGATGACACCCATCCTTTGCGGATCGCCGGGAAAGGCCTCGGCAATGACATCGACAAGCTCGCGGACGATGTAGCTTTCCATGCGGTAGTGCCGCGCCCAGGGCTCGATCGTCGCATCAAGGTAGAAGCCTGCGCCTGTGCCGAAGGCCCAGTCGTCGTCCTCGCCTTCGATTCCGGTGTTGCGCGGGCTGGTATCGGGGGCCACCACGAGAAACCCGGCATCCGCCGCCAGGCGTTGGGCGCCGGCCTTGATGGTGAAGTTCTCTTCCGTGCAGGTCAGGCCCGACAACCACAGCAGGATCGGTACCCTTGGCCCTGCCGCGACGGCAGGCGTGAACACGGAAAACCCCATGGGAAGGCCTATTTCACGCGACGCGTGCCGGTAGAACCCCTGGGTGCCCCCGTGACACCGGCTGAGCGAGACGGTCTCCACCATGGGTCAGTAGATCACGACGCTGCGGATCGACGTGCCTTCGTGCATCAGGTGGAAGGCGTTGTTGATGTCCTCGAGCGGCATGGTGTGGGTGATCATGTCGTCGATGTTGATCTTGCCATCCATGTACCAGTCGACAATTTTCGGCACGTCCGTGCGTCCCTTGGCGCCGCCGAAGGCCGTGCCCCGCCAGACCCGGCCGGTCACCAGCTGGAAGGGACGGGTGGAGATTTCGGCCCCGGCGGGTGCCACGCCGATGATGATGGATTCGCCCCACCCCTTGTGGGCGCACTCCAGCGCCTGGCGCATGGTGGTGACATTGCCGATGCACTCGAAACTGTAGTCGGCGCCGCCTCCGGTCAGGTTCACGAGCCAGGGAACGAGGTCGCCCTCGACCTCCTTCGGGTTGACGAAGTGGGTCATGCCGAACGCCTTGCCCAGCTCTTCACGTCCCGGATTGATGTCGACGCCGACGATCATGTCGGCGCCGACGAGGCGCAGACCCTGGATGACATTGAGACCGATGCCGCCAAGTCCGAACACCACGCAGTTGCTGCCCGGCTCCACCCTGGCGGTGTTGATGACGGCGCCGATGCCGGTGGTGACGCCGCAGCCGATGTAGCAGATCTTGTCGAAGGGGGCGTCCTCGCGGACCTTGGCGAGAGCGATTTCCGGAACCACCGTGTGGTTCGAGAACGTCGAGGTGCCCATGTAGTGGAAGATCTTTTCTCCGCCGATCGAGAACCGGCTGGTACCATCCGGCATGACACCCTGGCCCTGCGTGACCCTGATGGCCTGGCAGAGGTTCGTCTTGCCCGACGTGCAGTATTCGCACTGACGGCATTCCGGCGTGTAGAGCGGTATGACATGGTCGCCCTTCCTCAAGCCCGAGACACCCGGGCCGACGTCGACGACGACACCTGCTCCCTCGTGGCCGAGTATGGCCGGAAAGATGCCTTCGGGATCGGCGCCTGACAGCGTGAAGGCGTCGGTATGGCAGATGCCGGTTGCCTTGACCTCGACCAGAACCTCGCCCTCGCGGGGGCCCTCGAGATCGACCTCCTCGATGGTGAGCGGCGCATCCGCCTTGTGGGCGATAGCAGCGCGGGTTTTCATGGCATCCTCCCGGTCTCGTTGAGCCGGCTCATGGTGGCGGCGAGCCGGGGACAATTCAAGCCGCAGATTGCAGGAGCAGAGCCCGTGCCCTCGGGGCTGTCCGCGGTCTAGCGCGCGAGGAGATCCGGCAGATCGGCCACGCTGTCGATGACGACATCGAACCAGGGATCGAGCTCATCCCTGGTGGCGGTTCCGGTCAGCACGCCGATGGCGGCGCCGAAGCCGGCGGCCCGCGCCATTGCGGCATCGGCTGCGGCATCGCCGACCATCGCCACCTCATGAGGATCCAGTCCGGTGTGCCGGCAGAATGCCTGGCCCATGCCGGGGCCAGGCTTGCCGCCGAAGCCGCCGTCGGAGCCGCACACGAAGGCCAGATGATCGCGAATTCCCAGTTGCCCTGCCGCCAGTTCCGCCAGTTCCGTGTCATCGTTCGTGGCGATGCCCAGGTGATAGCCTGCTCCGGCAAGACGGCGGAAGAGGGCGGGCATGTCCGCTGTTGCGACCAGCCCCTTCAGCGAGGTCTCGCGGAAGACCGCGGAAAGCAGAGCGTCGAGGTCACCAGGCGCCGACTCTCCAAGAATGGTGTTCCAGCACCGGGCGATGTCCCGGTTGGTGCCGCTGACCAGCATGGAACCGGTGTCGAAGGCACCCCGGGACCGGTCGTAGCCGGCCTCACGGAGCAGGTGATCGGCGATGTCTTGCTGTCCCGCTGCCCTGGCGACACGCAAGGCCGCTTCGCAGAACGCCGGAATCCACGTCTCGCCGAAGGCGACGAGGGTTCCGTCCTTGTCGAAGAGGAGGCCCTTGATGGCGCGCAGTCCGACCGTCATGAGGCCGCCAGCCGGTGCAGTCGCCAGGCGATCTCGCGATTCCACAGCGCCTCGCCACCGGACCGCTGACGACGCACCAGGCACCAGGCGAGGGAGACGGCAAGGGCGACGCGAATCCAGTCCGCCAGGGATCCCGCCCTGCCGTCCATGCCGGTGGCGGCAACGAGGGCCCGGGATTCTCCGGCCGCGAGTCCGGCCTCTGCCGCAAAGTAGGCCGGATCCCACAGCGGATGACAGAGCGCCGCATACTCCCAGTCCAGGAAGGTGATGCCGTCACCGTCATCGATAACGTTCTGCGGAACGGGATCGACATGGGATGCCACCGGGGTGGCGTCCTGCGGACGGCAGATGCGCCTCAGGGCGTCCACGGTGGCCCAGCCGGCGCCGAAGGCGTCGGGTGAATCGGGCGCGGTGCATCCAGCCTTGTCGAGATAGGTCTCGAGCCTCTCCCAGGGATCCATGACGCCGTTGAACCCGGTAGCCTGCCTCAGGCGCCGGAAGGCATCGCCAAGTCTCTGCAGGACAGGCGCTGCGAAGGGGCGTTCCATGGTGTCGAGGGACCGACCGTCCGCGAAACGATAGAGGATCAATCCCGCCCCGGGATCAGCTGCCAGCACCGCCGGCGCGACACCGACAGACGACGCCATCTTCATGTGGTTGCACTCGCGGGACCGGTCAACGAGTCCCGCGGTCCCGCTTCCGGCCAGGCGCAGGACGACGTCCTCTCCCGCAACGCGCAGACGCACGGCCCGGTTGGCGCTACCGCGATAGGTATCCATGATTCGCAGGTCGTGGGAATCGAAACCGAGACGTTCGAGGGCACGGGCGATCTCCGGGGGCGTCATGAGCGCACCTTGCCGCCGGGCGCCGCAACTGACAAGAGCTTCGCGGGGCATCCGGGCCTTGCCGCGGGGTGCCGCGAGGGGCAAGAGTGCCCGTCATGGTCGATGAGCCTCGCGGGCATCCGGGTCTTGCCGCGGGGTGTTGCGACTGGCAAGAGTGCCGGTCATGGCCGAAAGCCTTGCCATCCTGCTCGAGGACATCCGCGCCTGCCGCCTGTGCGCCGCGGCCCTTCCCTGCGGCCCGCGGCCCGTCATCAGGGCCGGGCCGGAGGCGCGATTGCTGATCATCGGACAGGCGCCGGGTCGCCGTGTCCATGCCAGCGGCGTTCCCTGGGACGATGCCAGCGGTGAGCGTCTCAGGGAGTGGATGGCCGTCGACCGGAGCGTCTTCTACGACACCAGGCGCATCGCCATCATGCCCATGGGCCTGTGCTACCCGGGCAGGGACAGGCATGGCGGCGACCGGCCGCCGCGCCCGGAATGCGCGCCCTTGTGGCATGAACGGGTCCTCGCCCACCTGCCGGCGGTTGAACTCACCCTGCTGATCGGACGCTACGCCCAGGGGCGCTACCTGCCGCCGGCGAGGCGCACGTCCATGACCCGGACCGTGGCGGCATGGCGCGACCACCTGCCGTCCTTTCTTCCCCTGCCTCATCCGTCTTGGCGCAACACGTCCTGGCTGCGGCGTCATCCCTGGTTTGCCAGCGACGTGCTCCCCGAGCTGCGCCGGAGGACAGCCGCATTGACCCGGCCCTGATTCAGGTCATGAGGTCGCCCAGGGCGTAGGTGCCGAAGGCCAGGACGAGCAGACCGGAGCCGGCATTGAGCCAGGCCAGTCCCTTGCCCGTGACACTCGAACGCATCCAGGCACTGATTGTAGCCAGGGTGAACCACCAGGCCGCGGCACCGGCCAGGATACCGGAGATGACCACCCAGGAATCGACGAGACCGTCGATGGCGTCGAGCACGTGGATGGCGGCAAACAGGGAGACGAAGGCGATGAATGTGACCGGATTGAAGAGGGTCACCGCAAGGGCAGTGGCAAAGGCCCGCGCAAGGGTCTCATGGCCGGTGGAATGTGCGCGCGAGACCGCCGTGTGCGGCAGGGTTCGCGACTTCCATACCGCATGACCGCCCAGCACAACCAGAATGGCGCCGCCGAGGCCCTGGATGACCAGGCGATTGTCGGTCAGGAATGCATCGACGGCACCGACCGAAAGGACGGCAAGAGCCCCGAACAGCGCGTCGGCAAGCGTCGCCCCCAGTCCGGTTGCGTAGCCGGCGAGTCTGCCGTCGAGCAGGGTCCTCTGGATGCACAGGACAGCCACCGGTCCGACGGGAGCGGCGACGAGAAACCCCACGACCATGCCGGTCACAAGGAGCTGGATGTCCATGGCCGGTCAGGCGAAGGGCTTGACGTCGCGCAGTGACACGACGTGGAAGCGCCAGGCAAGGAGCACTGTGGCGAGTGCGATGCCTCCGACGATTCCCCACATGAGTCCCGGAACCCCCCATGCGAGGTGATGGCCGAGGAACCACGCCAGGGGCAGCATGACTCCCCAGAACGACACCAGGCCGAGCCAGGTGGCGGGCCAGACATCGGCAGCGCCTCTGAGAGCGCCCACCAGCACGGCCTGCAGGCCGTCGAAGGCGATGAGAAAGGCGGCCACGAAGAGACCGGTGACAATGAACGCGATGATGACGGGGTCTTGCGTGTAGATCGCCGCCAGGGTTTCGGGGATGAGGGCGACGATGGCAGCCAGCGGCAGCATGAGCAGGAAGATCAGGCCTGTTCCGACCCACCCGGCCGTCGCCATGGCCGCCCTGTCGCGCCGGCCCACGGCGTTGCCGACGCGGACCGCGGTGGCTGTCGACATGCCGATGGCCACCATGAAGCAGAAGGCGTTGACGTTCATGGCTGCCTGGAAGGCCGCCACCTGGGGTGCTCCGAGATGACCGGCCATCATGGTGACGAACATGAAGGCGGACGTCTCGAAGGCGTAGGAAAGACCCATGGGCGCGCCGAGGCGCAGGAACCGCCGCTCCAGCCGGCCGAAGCGCCGCAGGGGCCGGAAGAGACCGAAAGCATGCTTGTCGGCCATCGCCAGGATGTAGACGAAGATGCAGCCGAACATCACCCAGCGTGTGAGGCTGGTGGCCAGAACCGCGCCGGATGCGCCGCCGGCCTCGAAACCGAGGTTGCCGTAGATCAGCACCCAGTTGAGGAGGATGTTGGCGGCATTGGCGATGATCATGACGATCATGCCGGGCTTGGTGCGGCCGATTCCCTCGAGAAACATGGAGCACGAGGTGAAGAGGAACATGCCGGGCATGCCCCAGGCGTACATGGCCATGACGCCGCCGCCGCCCCGTGCAAGGTCGGCCTCCTGACCGAAGAGCCGCAGGATGGTCTCGCCGTTGACGAGGAAGACCGCCCAGATGAGTCCCAGGATCACCCCGTTGGCCATGGCGGTCCACAGGATGTTGCCGCAGTCCTCCCGGCGTCCGGCCCCATCCGCCTGGGCCACCAGAATGACGCATCCTGCCAGCAGTCCGAATCCGATCACCATCATGGTGATGTGCGGCGCAAAGCCGATGGCGAGATAGGCGAGTTCGTTGCCGCCGGCACGCCCGGTCATGATGGTGTCCGCTGTCATCATGAGCAGCATGCCGCAGCGCATGATGATGACCGGCACCCCGAGCTTCAGGGTGCGGACCACATGATCGGCAACGTTCTGCGCCGGTGGTCCCGGCGACACCCTGGAGGATGGTGATACCATCAATCGTGTTCCGACACCGATGCCCGACGAAGAGACGTGGAGCAGGCGCCGGCGACGTGAACAAAGGCAGTCCGGCGCGGCGCGGTGCCCGTCACAAGATGGTTCAGCCGTCTGCGTCTGTCAAAGAACCGTCGCTGCGTCCCATGGCCGGATGGACCGCATCGCCGGTCCCTGGAGTGGCGCGGCGACGGCGGCGGGCATAGACTCTCACCTGCCAGCCGCAAGTCGTCGGAGACGCCATGTCCGTCTATGCAACCGGTATCACGACCGACATTGACCTTGCCCGTCCGGGCAAGCAGACGGGGCGCCTTCACCTGCCTTATTCGGTCACGCGATCGGCCTACGGCGTCATACCGGTTCCGGTCGCCGTGATCGCCGGTGGCGAGGGACCGACGGTGGTGCTCATGGCGGGCAATCACGGAGACGAGTACGAAGGACAGATCGCGCTTGGCAACCTGATCCGGACCATGGATGCCGGGGAGGTCAGCGGACGCCTCATCGTTCTTCCCTCGGTCAACCTGCCGGCTGCACGTGACGGGGTCAGGGTCTCGCCGCTCGATGGCGCCAACCTCAACAGGACCTTCCCGCCCCGGCCCGAGCTTGGGCCCACCCACGAGATCGCTGCCTGGCTCGATGATGTGCTGATGCCGATGGCCGACGTGTTTGTGGATCTCCATTCCGGAGGGTCATCGCTGGCGTACCTTCCCTTCGTGGCCACCTCCCTCACCGGCGATGTGGAGACGGATCGCCGGGCGCTGCGCCTGATGCGCGCCTTCGGTGGACCCTGCGGCCAGATCTGGCGCGCCGGGGAGGGGTCGCGGACGGCATCGGGCGCTGCCGTCCGCCACGGGTGCATCGACATCGGTGGCGAGTTCGGAGGATCGGGAGTGGTCGATCCCGATCACCTGCGCCTGGTGGAGCGCGGCATCCGCAACCTCCTTGCCGCCGCCGGAGTTCTTCCCTCCAGCCACGGCGGACCGACGCCCGACATGCGCCTGATGACGAGCGATCCACCGGAGCTTTACGCCTTTGCCCCCGATTACGGCGTGTTCGAGCCGCAGGTGCGGCTCGGGGACGAGGTTGATGCGGGCGCCCCGGTGGGCAGGATCCACAACCTCGAGCATCCGGAGCGCGCACCCCAGCAGGTCCGGTTCCGCGCGCCGGGCCTGGTCATCTGCCTGAGGGCCATCGGCCGGGTCGAACCGGGAGATTGTCTGGCTCACCAGGCGGTCGACATTGTGGGGCCGGAATCCCTGTTGTCGTGAACCCGATTCGGGTTGACTGTCGTTGCCCGCAGCAATGGAGGACAAGGTCGTGAGGGAGAATGCAATCCGCCGGATATGGCGTGACGGAGGCACCGTGGTCAACGGCTGGATGGCAACGTCCTCGGCCGCCGCCGCCGAAGGCATGGCGCATCAGGGCTGGGACAGCATCACCCTTGATCTGCAGCACGGACTGATCGACTACCCGTCGGCCGTTCACCAGCTGCGGGCTCTTTCTACCACAACGGTCGTGCCACTGGCGCGGGTACCGTGGAACGAACCCGGCATCATCATGAAACTCCTCGATGCCGGCGCCTACGGCATCATCTGCCCGATGATCGACGATGGCGAGCAGGCAGGCAGGTTCGTCGGCGCCTGCCGCTATGCCCCGTCGGGATATCGCAGCGTGGGTCCGCTTCGCGCCACGCTCTATGGCGGCGCCGACTATGTGCGCCATGCCAACGACACGGTGCTGGCCATCGCCATGATCGAGACACGGCTCGCCGTGGCCAATCTCGATGCCATTCTCGAGACTCCCGGTCTGGACGGAATCTATGTCGGTCCCTCGGACCTGTCAGTCAGCATGGGCTCTCAAGCGGGTTTCGACCCGGAGTTCCCCGATGTGCTGGAGGCCATCGGCCGTATCGCCGAAGCGGCGCATCGTCATGGAATTCCGGCCGGAATTCACGTCGGTTCAGTCGCCTATGGCCTGAAGATGATGGAACTCGGCTATCGCTTCATCACCATCCTGAGCGAATACCGCCTGATGACCTGGGCTGCGGGCAACGCCGTCGCGGCGATCAGGAACGGCCAGCCCGGCCCATCGGCACCCTGACGGCCGGCTAGTTCAGGACCCGCGAGGCAGGTGCGGGTCGTCCGGAAGCGCCGGCGGTGGAACGCTTTCATGGAGCAGGGTGCCGAGGCGCACCGGTCGAGCCGGGGGCCGGACCCTCGGCCAGTCGAGATCCGCCACGGCGATGCCCTGACGCTTCGCCACCAGATCCGCCAGGGTGGCAAGGCAAAAGCGTCCCTGACAACGGCCCATGGAGAGCCGGGTCGCGGACTTCTGCCGGATCATGCCGGTGGCGCCCGCCTCGAGTTCGGCCAGAGTCACGTTCTCGCAGCGGCAGACAGGCGTTCCGGGCGTGATGAGTTCCAGGAATGCCTCCGGCGGCGCAAAGATGTCCGCCACCGCGGCGCGAAAGCGCTCGAGGCGCTTGAGGCGCCGCGCCAGGTGGTTCCGGCGGCGGCGCAGATGCGCCGAGGGGGAGTGTTGCAGCATCGCTGCTAGGACGGCCGCGCGCCCCTCTGCGAGTGCCAACTCCACCCCGCCGATGGCCGCGCCGTCGCCTGCGGCATAGAGGCCCGGAATGCTGGTTTCCAGGTCTGCCGAGCGTCGGGGTGTCCATCCGCCGAGCAGCGGATCGTGGTGATGGGCGCATCCGGCAAGGCGGGTCAGTTCCACCGCCGGCGTCAATCCGTTTCCCACCACCACGCAGTCTGCTTCAAGGGTCGCCACGCGCCCCCGATCGATGGCGCCGTGACGATCGACAGGGGCGATCGATACCGCTTCGAGTGCCGCCTCTCCGTGGGCCTCGATCACGGCCTGACCGGCAAGAATCGGGACTCCGGCGGTGGCCAGCCGCAGGCGCCAGGAGAGCGCCTTCACCAGGCCGGAGGGGGACTGCGACAGGGACGCCAGCCGCGACCAGGCTCTCTTCTGGAGCGGAGCCGCCTCGATGACGGCGACAACCGTCGCGCCGGCGCCCATCAGCGTCATGGCGGCGACCAGAAGCAATGGCCCGTTGCCTGCAACCACCACCCGATCGCCCGGTCTCACGGCCTGTCCCTTGATCATGTTCTGGCTGCCGCCAGCGGTGATGACACCGGGCAGGGTCCATCCCGGGAAGGGCAGGGGACGGTCGGTGGCGCCGGTCGCGATGATGATGGTGTCGGCCCGGACGCGGCCCGAACCGGCTTCGCTGGCATAGGCGAGCACGCCTTTTTCGGGCGCGTTCCAGACCACGCAATCGGGTCGGTAGTGAAGGCTGGGATGGTCGAGGACTCCGAACAACCGCCCGGCCCGACCATGACGAACCCGCTCCACGCCGGACAACTGGCGAAAGTACTGCCCACCGGGCTGGCTGTTGTCGTCCATCAGCATGATCGAAAGACCATGGTCCACCGCCTCGCCGGCGGCAGCCAGACCGGCGGGGCCCGCGCCGACGATGGCCATGTCGACGGACTTCACGGCTGCGATTCGCGGCGCCGCCCGGTGTCGACTGACATGCCGGGCGTGGCGGGAGTCATGCAGGCGCGCACGCTTGCCTTGCCGTTGATGATGACGGTGCACTCCCGGCAGACGCCCATGCCGCAGAACCAGACAGGCGAACGGGCCGCTGCCAGGAGGGCCGAGGTGATGCTGTCTCCAGGCCACGCCGGCACCGGGACACCGTCGGCGAGGAAGGTGAACCCTTCGCCCTCGGCCCTGCGGGCCGGCAGTCGCCGTGTCATGACAGGAGGCGTGCCGGGTTGAAGGGTTCTGCCGGCACGGATGCGGTGCCAGTTGTAATCAGTTCCGCCACCACTCGCCCCAGAGCCGGGCCCAGGGAGTATCCGCCACGGGCGCCGGTGGCGATGAAGACGTTCCGGCGGCCGGGGAGACTGCCGAGCACCGGCAAGGCATCGGGGGCGACACTCTCGAATCCGGACCAGCAGCGCTGGACTCCGAGGTTCAGCAGTGCCGGGACTACCCGTGCCGCGATGGCGAGGTTGTGCAGCAGACGCACGTGATCGATGTCCTTCTCGCTTCGCCCCTGCCACCCGCCGCCGATCATGCAGGTGCCGTTGGCATACTGCTTGAGTGAAAGGACGCCGCCAATGTGGGTCACGACCCGGTCCAGGACCGGTCGCACCGGTTCGGTGATCGTCAGCATGTTGACGTCGACCATGAGCGGCAGGGCCACTCCCAGCATGCCTGCGACCTCGCCCGACCACGCGCCGGCGGCGATCACCAGGGAGTCGCAGTGGATGGCGCCGGCAGGGGTGGCGAGTCGGCACCCGTCGTTGCAGTCGATGGCGGTGACCCCGGTCCGCTCGACAAGACGGACTCCGGCGGCCGCGGCCGCCTTCATCAGGGCGGGGCCGCACGAGAGCGGCATGGAATGGGCATCCCGGGGACAGAAGGACGCTGCGAGTACGTCGTCTCCCAGCCATGGCGCGTGATCGGCCAGTGCACGTCCATCCAGGAATGCGACGTCGAATCCACGACGCTCCTGCAGCGCGACCGATGCCCGCAGCATGTCCACCTCCCGCCTGGTGAGTGCCACGCGCAGGCCGCCGCACCGCGTGACCTCCAGGGCGGAGGTGGCGGCTTCCTGTTCCCACAGGTCGAGGGAGGCCTGCATGAGGTCCATGACGTGTGGATGCTTGACCTGAAGGGAGAGTGTGCCGGCGTTTGCGCCCGAGGACTCGCCCCAGGCCTCACCGCGGTCCAGGACGACGACCTCGCATCCGGCGCGGGCCAGGTCGCGAGCGGCGCAAAGACCGGTGATTCCGGCTCCGATGACCACAATATCGGTGCGCGCCGGAAGCTCTGCGATTTCTGGTCCGGTCTCGAGGCCGTGTATCAGCCGCTCTCCTCACGCCAGGTCAACCCGTGCCCGGATGGCCACGCACTGTGCCAGCCGGCACGCATTCAGGCGGCCTCGGTATCCACGGCATCGACGATATGGGCAAGGACGTCCTGCTTGGTTGCCGTGTCGCGGTCCAGAGTGGCGACGGCGCGGCCGGCACGCATCACCATGATCCGGTCGGCAATCCTGAAGACGTGATCGAGATTGTGGCTGATGACAATGAGGGCGATGCCCTGCTCCTTGAGGTTCTGCATCAGCATGAGGGTATTGCGGGTCTCTTCGGCGCCCAGCGCCGCGGTAGGCTCGTCCATGACGAGTATCTTGAGATCCGTGGCATAGATCGCCCGGGCGATCGCCACCGCCTGACGCTGGCCGCCGGAAAGATGATGGGTGGCTACGTGGATATCTTCCAGTTCGATACCCACCTGCTGCTTGAGCACCCGGGCCGCCTCCGCGGCCATGCGCGCATTGTCGAGGAAGGTGAGACCGAGAACCCGGCGCTTGAGTTCGTGGCCCAGGAACACGTTGCCGGCGGCATCGAGGCTGTCGACCAGGCCCAGGTCCTGGTAGACGGCCTCGATGCCGATCTGCCGCGATTGCCTCTTGTTGGCGATCGAAACCGGCCGCCCTTCCATCCGGATCTCGCCCGTGTCGAGCTCATGGACACCGGTCAGGACCTTGATGAGGGTCGACTTCCCGGCGCCGTTGTCGCCGACGATGGCAAGCGCTTCGCCCGCATCGAGGTGCAGACTGACGTCGGCAACCGCCATGACACCGCCGAAATGCTTCGAGATCGCATGCATTTCCAGCAGGGGCGCGTCGCTCCGAATGGAAGGGGACGGCTGATTCATCGATCGGAACGCCTCACCGCTCCAGGGTACCGATGCCGGTATACCGGAAGGCTTCGCGCTCCATCGCATCCACGACATCGGCGCCCGTCTCGCCGCTGACGATGGTGATCCGGCCGAGGATGACCAGCGGGATGTCGTCGGTGCGGCCTTCCACATGGGCCCGCACGACCTCCGCGGTGGCCACGCCCACATCGTCGCTCATGCGCATCGGCGTTGCCCAGAGCTCACCGTGGCGCAGGGCCTCGAGCTCGTCGCCCGTGCCGCCCCAGGCCGTCACCTTGACGTCGCTGCCAGCCTCCTGGACCGCGGAGATCGAGCCCATCGCCATCGCCGTGTTGGCGTTGTGGATGAGTTCGACTTCCGGATAGGCCTGCAGGATCTGCTGTGTGCCGGTATAGCCGCGCTCACGCTCGAAGTCGCCGTAGTGCTCGTAGGCGACTTCCCAGTTGCTCTGGCCGGTGACGCAGTCCCGGAATCCGCCCGAACGCTGATCGTCAATCGCACCTGGAATGCCACGCACCAGCGCCATCGTGCCCTCGGTGCCAAGATTTTCGAGGACGTAGTCACACATGATCAGGGCGCCGGCGAGGTGCGAGAAGCTGAGGTAGGCCAGTGGCTGCATGCTGCCCCATGCCTGCGGCACCACCGTGAAGTTCCAGACGATCACCTCGGTGTCCGGCTTGTCGATGAGCCGCTTGATGTTGTCCTGCTGCACCCGCAGTTCGGTCGGGCCGAAGACGACATAGTCGAAGTCCTCCTGCTCGACCTGATCCGTGTAGGTCGCCTGAATGACGTGATCGCCGACGTCCGAGGCATACTGCGTGTCGACGGCGGGAAGGCCCATCTCCTCGAGACGTTTCATCATGGCCTGATAGTTGCGCAGCCAGAAGTCCGACACATCCTGACTTGGATAGATGAAAGCGATCTTGACCGGTTCCGCCGGGGGGTTCGCCATGGTGTCGCCGGGTTCGCCGACGATGGCCTGGAAGGTGGCGAGATTGTCCTCGTCGGTGACTTCGTAGTATTCCCAGTAACCGTCCTCACCGGACCCTTCGAGGTCGGCCAGGGCCGGTATCTCGCGTGCCTCGGCGCCGACGGTGAAACCGGCGCAAAGAGCCAGTCCGGCAACGCCTGCCACAAGGTGTTTCGCTCGCATGATGATTCTCCCTCTATCCTTTGGAATGGTTGGTGTTCGTTGATGATGCAGCGGTCAGGAGCGCCCGCCGCGTGCGCGTCTGAGCAACCCTGAAAGACCTCCCCTGCTCGAATCCTGCAGGGCTGCGTAGAAGGCAACGGAGGTGATGATGATGAGGCCCGCTGCAACCTGCTGCCAGAAGAAGTCGAGCCGCAGCATGACCAGCGCGTTGACCACCATGGAGAGCAGAAGGACCCCGACCAGCGTGCCGGTCATGGAGCCGCGGCCGCCGAACAGCGACGTCCCGCCGACGACGACGGCAGCGATCGTGTGAAGGGTCAGACCCATGCCGGCGGTGGCCTGGATCGCGTTGAGACGGCCGGTAAGCAGGATGCCCGCCAGACCGGCAAGGCCGCCCAGAAGCATGTACTGGTAGATCTTGTGGCGGTGGACATCGATGCCCGTGAGGATCGCGGCTTCGGTGTTGCCGCCAATGGCCACGGCGTAGCGGCCCAGGGGCGTGTAGCGATAGAGAACGAAGCCGGCGGCGATCACGATCACGCCGATAACCGCGGCGATCGGGATCAGTTCGAAGAGGCGTCCGCGGCCGATCCAGGTCAGCGGATCGGGGAATCTCGACAGCACGACGCCGGCAGCAAGGACCAGCGCCAGCCCGCGAAAGACGAGATCGGTGGACAGTGTCGCGATCAGATCGGGCACGCGCAGCTTGGTGATGACGAAGCCGTTCACCAGGCCGCAGGTGATTCCGACCAGGATGGCGACCGCCATGCCGAGGAAGACGTTCAGTCCCGCGTCCTTGATCAGCATGGCCATGATGACCGCCGAGAGTGCCGCAATCGATCCGATCGACAGATCGATCCCGCGGCCGGTGATCACCAGCGTCATGCCCATGGCCAGGACCATGAAGATGGACGTGTCCTGCAGAATGATCATCAGGTTCTGCAGACGGAAGAATCGTGGGTCGGCGAAGGCCATGACCAGGCACAGCGCCACGATCATGACCAACGGCCCCAGTATGTTGACGGAGCGCTCTGCCCACGGAATCTGGCGTCGCCGAGATCCTGTCGCCGGCGAACTCTCCGGAAGGCTGACCATGTGGCACCCGCCTTGCCGAGAACAACCGATGAGCGATGTTTCCACTCGCCCCCTTGCAAGTCAAGACGCGGTGCGAGACTCTTGCGCTGTAACGATTTTCGGCGTCGTGTCTTACGGATGGCACCGGTCCTGAGCCGACATCAGGCGGCCGGATCGGTATCGGGTACCGAATTCATGCGCTGTCGAGAAATCGGCGGTGGCATCCGGGGCCAGCGGAAGCGTTTCGCGGAACAGCATGCGCAGAACCTTGGGGTGGAATCCCGGCAGATGGGCCAGGACGCAAATGGTGACGTGCGTCTTTTCAACGGGTTGCAGAGCACCGCTTGGGGTAAAGAATATTCGGACACCCAACCGTCCTGTGTATTCTCAACGAGTTCGTGACACCGCAGAGGTCTCCGGTGCGGGAAAGCGAAGTGGAGGACTGCCGGCCCGGCGAGTTTGACCGTCTGTCCGTGATGTGATGGATTCCCGAAGACAAAGGTCCGCCCGTTCCGGGCAGACGCACCGAGCATGGCCCGGTCGATCGATTGCGGTTCTTCCGGCGCCGGGGGAGGAGAAGAGGATGGATACGAAGAAGTTTGTCGAGGCTTGGCGTGGCGGAAGGATGTCGCGGCGGACCTTCGAGAAGGGTCTTGCGGCCGCCGGCCTGGGACTCGTCACGGTCCCGGGCATGCGCCGTCCGGCCCATGCCGCGAGCGAGGTCCTCTATTTTGGCTGGTCTGGATACGAGACGCCTGACTTCCATACCGCCTATACCGAGAAGTATGGCGGTTCACCCGATGCCGCTTTCTGGGCGACCGAAGACGAAGCCTTCCAGAAGATGCGCCAGGGGTTCACCCCTGACGTCATGCATCCCTGCACGTACGAGCTGATCAAGTGGCGCGACGCGGGCCTGTTGATGCCGCTCGACCCTGATCGCCTGGAGTGGCTTCCCGACATGTTCCCGAGTCTCTCGGACATCGACGGTTCAATACATGACGGCCATCGCTATTTCATGCCGATGGACTGGGGCAACTCGACGGTGCTCTACCGCTCGGACATTGTCGCGCCAGAACATGCCGGGGAGAATCTGAGTTGGGCGATCGTCTTCGAGGACTGGTACAAGGGGCGAATCTCGACCTACGATTCGACGGCGAACGTCTCGATCGCGGGTCTGCTGACGGGCTATGACAACATCTTCAGCATGTCCGACGAGCAGCTTCTCAAGATCAGGCCGCTGCTGGAAAGGCAGCGCGAGAACCTGCGCTTCTACTGGGGCGACGTCTCGGAGATCGATCAGGCCCTTGCGGCGGGCGAACTGGTCGCCGCATACGGCTGGAACGACTCCTATGTGCGTCTGCGCGCCCAGGGTGTGCCCATCGAACTCGGCATTCCGAAGGAGGGCATCTTCACCTGGTGTTGCGGGCTGACAATCCACCCCGACAACCAGAACCTCGAGGCGTCCTATGACCTCCTCAATGCGATGACGAGCCCGGAAGCCGGCGCCTACGAGATCGCGAACTGGGGTTTTGGTCATGCCAACATGAAGGCCTTCGATCTGGTCGACGACACCGTGCTCGAGGATCTCGGGCTGAGCACACCGGAAGCCCTGCTCGACAACGGCATCTACTTCGCTCCCATCGATGGGCATATCGAGGAGAAGTATGTCCGTCTGCTCGACGAGGTGAAGGCAGGGTTCTGAGTCCGGCGAATGGACCGCAAGGACCGGCCGGAACACCCGCCTGTTCCGGCCGGGCCCCACTGCCATGACCGTTGAACGGATCGACAGCGCCAGACTGCGTGCGCTGCGCCAGCACGAGGACGCCGAGTTCGTGCGGCTGCGGCCCCGTTCGTGCGCCCTGCTGGAGCGCGGCCGGACCTCCATGCCGGGCGGGGTGCCGATGTCCTGGATGGCGGGTCTCTACGAGCACCCGGCGATTTTTCCGGTGGCCGGCGACGGCGCCTGGTTCGATGACGTGGACGGATTTCGCTACCTCGACATGAATCAGGTCGATGTGGCCGGCTTCATCGGCTTTGCCCCGGCGCCGGTGACCGAGGCCCTGAGCGCCCGCGCATCGAGGGGTTCGTCCTTCCTGTTGCCCGGCGAGGACAGCATCGAGGTGGCCGAGTCTCTCGCCCACCGCGTCGGCCTGCCCTTCTGGCAGTTCACCGGAGCGGTTTCCAATGCGAACGCGGAGGCCATTCGCCTGGCGCGGGTCTCCACAGGGCGTGAGCGTGTGCTCATGTTCGAGGGAAAGTACCACGGCGACGTCGAGGATGTCCTGGGACGAAGCGATAATGACGGGCGGATGTCCAATGCGTCACGGGGCGAGGTGACCATTTCCTTCAATGATCTCGCCGCCCTCGAATCCACTCTTGCCACAGGCGACATTGCCTGCGTCCTTGCCGAACCCATGCTGACCAACTTCAACCTCGTCTTCCCCGATGAGGGGTTCTGGGCCGAAGCCCGCACGATGATCCACGCGGCCGGCGCCCTGCTGATCATCGACGAGGCCCATACCCACTCGTTTGCCTATGGCGGTCTCGTCAACGCCTGGCGGCTCGTGCCCGACATCGTGACCCTGGGCAAGGGGCTCGGTAGTGGTGTCCCCTTCGGCGCCTACGGCATGACGCAAGAGTTGGCGCGAGTACTCGAACAGCATGCGAAACCGCCTTCTCCGCTGGAGAGCGACGGCGCCGCCATCGTGACCGGCGGTACCACCTATGCGAGTGCGCTGGTGCTCGCGGCTGCCCGCGCGGCGCTGGAGCAGTGTCTGACTCCGGCCGGATACGCCCGCAACGACGCCATGGGCAAGAGGCTTGCCGACGGTCTCGAGGCGATCTTCGCGGCCCGCGGACTTGACTGGCGCGCCCCGCAGATCGGCGGCCGCTCGGGATGGGTGCTCGGCCCGCAGCTGCCACGCAACACGGCGCAATCCGCCGCCGCGATGGATGTCTTCCATTCCAACACGCGGCGCGTGTTCATGGCCAATCGCGGCATCTGGGAGGCTCTGGATACGGCAGGTCCGGCATGCTCCTTCGCCCACGTCGAATCGGATGTCGATCGCTATCTCGAGGTGGCCGAGGAGTTCGTCGAACTCACCACGACCGCCCCTTAGCCGAAAGGCGGGCCATCACCCCTGGCGCTGAGCCAGCGGAACCGGCTCTTCCGGAACAGGGACGAGGCGGTGAGTCCGCCGGGCACCATGGTTCCTCCGGGTGCGCCACCCTATAGTGAGCCGGCACCTGACCCATGAGCGATGCCATGACAGCCCGAAAGTCCATGTTCAAGGGCGGACGCGTCTTTACCGCGGACGCCGAAAATCCTTGGGCGGATGCCGTCGTCGTCGAGGCGGATCGCATTGTCTTCGTGGGCGATGCCGGGCGCGCCGCCGCCATGGCCGGTGACGACGCAAGGACGATCGATGTCAATGGCGGCCTTGTCCTGCCTGGCTTTGTCGACGGCCATGTGCATGTGACGCTGACAGGCTCCTCCATGCTCAAGGCCTATCTTCGCGACGCCGGGAGCGTTGCCGAGATCCAGCGTCGGGTCGCCGAGTGGGCGGCGGAGCATCCGGAAGAGCCGAGGGTGCTGGGGACCGACTGGATTCACTCGGACGTGCCGGACAACAGGCCCACCAAGGAGATGCTGGATGCTGTCGTCTGTGACCGTCCGGTCTACCTTGAGGCTTTCGACTTTCACTCCTGCTGGGTCAACTCCGCCGCATTGAGGGAACTCGGCATTGACGACGACACCCCGGATCCGGTTGGCGGGACGATCGTTCGCGATCCGCAAACCGGTGAAGCGACCGGTCATCTGCTGGAAAGCGCGAGTTTCGAACTGGTCCAGCCCCTTCTTGCCGATGTCGATGACGAGGTGCGTGACGGCTACGTCGCCGCCGCCCTCGCGGCCTTTGCCCGGGCAGGAATCACGTCGGTGGTCGAGATGGCGCTCGAGGAAAGTGCACTCGAATCGATCGCCAGACTGCAGGCCGCAGGCAGGCTGACCGCGCGGGTTGTGGCGCACATGATCATCTGGCGCAAGGGCGACACGTCCCGGGAACTCGCGATGGTGAGGAGAGCCGCAGAACTGGCCAGGCAGTATCGCGGAGACCTGCTTCGCGTCGGCGGCGTCAAGATCATTTCGGACGGTTCGATCGACGCCTGTACCGCGGCGCTGAGCAGACCCTACACGAACGGCTCGAGCTCCGATCCGATATGGGACCCGGCGGCGCTTGACCCGGTTGTCGAGACGGCCGATGCCCTGGGTCTGCAGATTGCCGTTCACGCGGTCGGCGATCAGGCGATCCGGAACACCGTTGATGCCATGGAAAGGGCCATGCGGATCAATGGAACCTCCGGCATGCGCCATCGCATCGAGCACCTCGAGTATGCCCGGGCCGAGGATATCGAGCGCATGGGTCAACTCGGCATCACCGCGTCCATGCAGCCGGTGCACATGGATCCGGCCTACCTGCAGAACTGGATTGCGATGATCGGCCCGGAACGGGCGAATCACGGATTCGCCTGGCCTTTGCATGTCGCCGCCGGATCGGTCCTCGCATTCGGCACGGATGCGCCCACCACGCCGCACTGGTCGCTCCCCAACATGTACATCGCGTCAACCCGCCAGTCGCCCGCAGACGAGTCCCTGCCGGCGCTTCGACCCGACTGGGCGCTGCCGCTTGAACAGGCAATTGGGCACGGCACACGGGAATCGGC
This sequence comes from Alphaproteobacteria bacterium, assembly GCA_965213815.1. Lineage (GTDB taxonomy): Bacteria > Pseudomonadota > Alphaproteobacteria > SP197 > SP197 > SP197. The sequence goes on from OZ243917.1 coordinate 1,317,481, forward strand.
CTGGGCCGCGTGGCTCGACCATGCAACCGGCATGCTCAAACCTGGGTTAGCCGCGGACATCGTCGTCCTCGATCGCGATGTCCTCGCCGAGGGACCGGCTTCACTGCTCGAGACCGGTGTGCGCATGACGATGATGAACGGCGACGTCGTCCATTCGGCATAGCGACGCAAGAGCGGCGCCATGTCGAACACGCGCCCCGCTCTTCTCTCGCCACTCGCCTTCGCCCTCATCACGCCGGTCTTCGTTCTCTTCTGGTCGACCGGGTTCGTCGCCGCGAAGTTCGGCCTTCCCCATGCCGAGCCCCTGACCTTTCTGGGTACGCGGTTCGCCATCGTCACCGTGTTCCTGCTTGTGCTTTGTCGGGCGTTTCGCACCACATGGCCACGACGCCTGAGCGACTATGGTCATGTGGCCGTCGCCGGCCTGCTCTTTCAGAGCGGCTATCTGATCAGCATCTACTACGGCATCGATCTGGGGGTCTCGATCGGTGTCATGGCGCTGATCGCCGGGTTGCAACCGCTGATCACCGGCGCTCTGGCCGGTCCTGTTCTCGGCGAATCGGTGAGCAGGCGTCAATGGCTCGGCCTTGCCCTCGGGTTCGGCGGCCTCGCCATGGTCGTGGCGGAGAAGGTGGTCCTCGGCGAAGCAGTCTGGCTCGGCTACGTCCTCGGGCTGATGGCCCTTGTGGCGATTACCCTCGGTACGCTCTGGCACAAGAGATTCTGCTCGGGCCTTGATCTCCTCGCCACGGTCACCATCCAGAGCGCCATCAGCTGTGTGCTGATGCTCGCCCTTGCAGGCCTCTTCGAGAGCATGGAGGTTGCGTGGACCACAGAGTACCTGTTCGCGCTCGGCTGGTCGGCCGTGGTTCTCTCGGTCATCGCCATCATGCTCTTCTACTACCTGGTGGCCCGCGGCGCCGCCACCAGGGCCACCAGCCTCATCTACCTCAGTCCGCCGACCACCGCGGTGATGGGCTGGCTCGTCTTCGATGAGACTCTGGCGGCCCTTGCACTCGCCGGCATGGCGGTCGCCGTGGCGGGCGTCGCCATGGTCTCGAGCCAGCGTGGCCCGTAGCCTTCCCTGGAGACATCAACACATTGCGCGCCGGACTCCCACGCACGCATAATCCCAAAGGGTATGATCCCGGAAGAGACGTGATGTCGCACAAGACGGACCCGGTGCCTGCCTGCGATGCCGTGATCGAAGACCTTCATGAGCGGCTCGATGAGGCTGCGGACCCCGCAGTCAGGGCGTGGCTTGAGAACTACCTCAAGAACGTGATCGCCTATCGCGGGGTGAAGATGCCGCAGGTGGTGCGCATCGTGGCAACATGGAGCACGGCACACGGTCTCAGGCAGTGGCCGCAGGACGATCAGCTTCGCGTGGCCGTCTCGCTGATCGAGGGTGCGAGGGCCGAGGACAAGTTTGCTGGAATCCTGGTGATCCAGAAACACCTGACAAGGCGCATGCCGGCGGCGAGGCTTGTGACAGTGGCCGAGGATCTCCTTGCACGCGGTGCCTTCTCCGACTGGGCGACGAGCGATTCCTTCAGCATGCGTGTTCTGGCGCCCCTCATCCGCGTCGGCGGCCATGGCGTGGCCGAGCGGATCGCGGGATGGGTGACGGCGCCGAATCTCTGGCAGCGCCGTGCGGCCATCGTGCCGCTGCGGGCGGTGGTGCATGATCCTTCGTTCCATCCGCTCATCGAGAGAACCATCGCGGCGCTGGCAGGCGACGAGGAGCGCTTCGTCCAGACCGGCATTGGCTGGGTTGTGAGCGACATGGCGAAGGTCCACACGGATCTCGCCGCCGCCCTGGTGGAGCGGCACTTCGATGATCTCTCGAGCGAGGTGATCAGGCGCCATACACGCTATCTCCCCGCTCACCGGTCCTACAGGGAGCGAAAGCGCAAAATGCCGCGCTGATGTCGGTCGATAGCGATATCATCCCCGCCAGAAGACGGAGTCGCCACGCATGGTCAACCTTGTCGCCGAAGCCGAGGGACTCGCCGTTCGCCGGTCCTTCCCGCGCCCGGTCCGTGTCATCGATCACCAGTGGATCCCGCTTTCGGACGGGGTGAGGCTCGCTGCCCGGTTATGGTTGCCAGAGGATGCGGACCGGCATCCCGTACCGGCGATCATCGAGTACATCCCCTATCGTCATCGCGACTTCACGTTGCCTCGCGATGAGCTGATCCACCCGTGGTTTGCCGGTCACGGCTATGCCGCCATCCGTCTCGACATTCGCGGTTCGGGCAATTCCGAGGGGCAGCCCATGGACGAATACGTGGCTCGCGAACAGGCCGACATGATCGAGGCTCTCGCGTGGATCGCGGCTCAGGACTGGTGCACCGGAACTTGCGGCATGATCGGCATCTCCTGGGGCGGATTCAGCGCCCTGCAGACGGCCTTCCATGCGCCACCGGAACTTGGCGCCATCATCACGCTGTGTTCGACGGACGACCGCTATGCGGATGATGTGCACTACATGTCCGGCTGTCTCCTGCGCAACAACCTTGCCTGGGGCGGCCAGGCCTTCGCTTATGCGGCCCGTCCTCCCGATCCCGCTATCGTCGGCGACGCCTGGAAGTCCATGTGGCGGACGCGTCTGGAGAACCTGCCTTTCCATACCGCCGAGTGGCTGTCGCACCAGCGGCGTGACGCCTACTGGAAACACGGGTCAGTGGCGGAGGATTTCAGCGCCATCCGCTGTCCGGTCTATGCCGTCTCCGGGTGGGCCGACGGCTACACCAACACGGTGCTGAAACTCATGGCCGGGCTCGACGTGCCGCGGCGATGTCTCATTGGTCCCTGGGCCCACGCCTACCCGAACCTGGGTGTCCCCGGCCCCGCGGTCGGTTTTCTCCAGGACTGCCTGCGCTGGTGGGACCGCTGGCTCAAGGGGATCGACAACGGCATCGACCGGGAACCTGCGGTGCGCCTGTGGCTCCAGGATCCGGCGCCGCCGGCCACGCACATCACCATGCGTCCCGGACGCTGGATCGGCATGTCGGGCTGGCCACCGGTGACCGCGGGCGAAAAAACCTGGTGGCTCGATGCCGACAGAGGTCTCAGGTGCGAGCCCGGCGGCGGTCTGGCGGAGGTCGCGACACCGCTTGTCAGCGGCATGATGACCGGGGAGTGGAATCCCCACGGCATCGGCCCCGAACTGCCCGGGGACCAGCGCCGCGACGATGCCCTTTCCCGGGTTTTCCAGGCGCCTGGCGCCGGCGAGGACCTGGCGATCGTCGGGCGCCCGCAGGTGAGGCTGCGCCTGGCCTCGAGCACACCTGCAGGCACACTTGTCGCGCGCCTTGTGGGTGTGGCAGGCGATGGCTCATCGGCTCTCGTCACATGGGGATGTCTCAACCTGGCCCACCGGGCCGGCCACGAGAACCCGGAGCCCATGGAACCCGGTGTCTTCACCGATGTCGTCGTCACCATGAATGCCATTGCCCAGGTCGTGCCGGCGGACTGGCGCCTGCGTCTGGCTCTCTCCTGCGGCAACTGGCCCCTGCTGTGGCCGGCGCCCGAATCGCCGCGACTGACGATCGACTGCAGCGACAGCGCCCTCGTTCTTCCCCTTCATGCCGGCGGGGAGGACGATGCATCCCTGGCTGACCTCGGGGCAGCGGAGGTCGCCGCGGCGCCCGACCTTACCTGGTTGCGACCGTTCAGCCGGTCACGCCAGTTCGTCACCGACGTCGAAACCGGCACGACGACCCTGGTGCTGGAAAAGGATGACGGCGCCTACAGGATCAACAGCCACGGCCTCGTGGTGGAACAGGCGGGCACGGAGCGCCAGTCGATCGCGGAAGACGATCCGCTCTCCAGCCGCGGCGAGGTGCGCTGGAAACTGGGCCTTTCGAGAGGCGACTGGCGGACGTCCCTCGATGCCGTCACCACACTCGCCTGTGACGCCACGAACTTCCTCGTCACTGCGGAGATCACCGCCCGGGAGGGCGGCGACATCGTCTTCTCCAGGCGCCTGGACCGCACCATCGCGAGGGACAACCTGTGAGCCCCCATCGGGCCGTCGAAGGATGATCGAATCCCGGCAAGGCACGGCTCGTCGGAACGTTGAATCGTCCCCTCAAGAGACCTCTGCGGTGTCACTAACTCGTTGAGAATAGTGCGCCGTGGAAAGGCGCGTTTTCCTGGCGGGTTCGAATCCCGCCCAACAGTTTATTGCTTCGGTTGGTAGCAGCCGCGGCGGATCATGGAGGTAACGACATGGTTTGAAGCACTGCGGTGACAAAGGGCTGCCGTTGGGCAGTTCAGCGACCATGCAGGTCGGAACGTGAGTGAACGCTGAGCAGGCCTCGAAAAGAGTCATGTGGAAGCCGACCCACCTATTCTCTGGGGAAGGCCGACGGCGCACCGGGAAGCAAGCAATACAGGCACCGGGGCGTTTCCACCGGGGTAATGGCGCCGACATGCATGGGAGATGGAGAACGTCGCAACACGGGAAGCCCTGTCGGTGGTGTGCACGCACCAACCGGAAGCCCGCAAGGGCCAGGCCGGGCCGGCGGGGTGGCGGAGAGGCTCGTAGGACTGAAGACGCCGGGTAACGCCGGTCGAGGGAAGGAGCCTCAGGTGAGGAGGGATGTCGAGAAGGGCGCAAGCCTGCGGGAGTGGCGAAGCCTAGAACCCCGCGTAGAGGGCAGAAAGCCTGGTGGCATCACATGCGCAAGTGAAGGAGGTGGACAGATGCTGTCTGCTGTTGTCGAGGCGTGAACAGGCTTGACAGCCAATCGGGTCGGGATGGACCGGGACTGGTGGCGTGCCCCACCATCGGAGGTCGGATGGCCGACTGTCCCGCCCTGCCGGGTCCGGTTGTCCGTGTACGAGAGGCATGATCCCGCTGGAGAGCCGGATGCGGGAAATCCGCACGTCCGGTTCGGTGAGCGGGGACTGGAAACGTGGCCATGGGAGCCGGACTGAGGACCGGAACGAAAGTGACGGGATCCCCTATAAGGGGTTGTACCACCGGTACCCTACAGCTGGCGCGCCAGTCCCCGACTCTACCACAGGACGGTTGGGTGTCCGAATATTCATCACCCCAAGCGGTGTTCTGCAACCCGTTGAGAAGACGCACGTCACCATTTTCGTCCTGGCCCATCTGCCGGGATTCCACCCCAAGGTTCTGCGCATGCTGTTCCGCGAAACGCTTCCGCTGGCCCCGGATGCCACCGCCGATTTCTCAACAGAGCATGAATTCGGTACCCGATACCGATCCGGCCGCCTGATGTCGGCTCAGGACCGGTGCCATCCGTAAGACACGACGCCGAAAATCGTTACAGTGCAAGAGTCTCCCTCAAGCAAAGCGCCATGCGTAGCTCATGCAAGACAGTTTCGAGACCGCCAATCCCACCGCGCCGGGCGGGCCGGTTTCAATCGCGGGCGCGCCCGTTACCGTGCAGGCATGAGCGAGCGCGTGAATACGAGTATATTGCCTTGGTTTCGGGTTCGGCATACGGTTCGCGCAACGGGACCAGGCGATGTCCCGCAGACGCTTGCGCTGGCTTGCGAGGGACAGGCTCGGGGACGATACCGTGGCAACTGACAGACGACATACGGTTCGCGAGACTCTTGCGGCCATCGCCAGGCGCACGAGAGTGGGCTTGACAAACGTTGACGGGCCTCCCCTCAGTATAATCGCCGGATCGCCGGATCGCCGGATCGCCGGATCGCCGGATCGCCGGATCGCCGGATCGCGCTTCGTGCGTCTTGCTTGTGGCGCCGCTCAAAGCGCTCCACCTCCCGGCCTGAGCCTTCCGCTTGCGCCGGGCGGCGCTCCGCGTCCAGACAACCCGCTTCCGCCGTCGGCAGTCTTGGTTCCCAAAACGCGCCAGGCCAACGTTTCGCATGTGAGAACAATCCGGCTGCCGGGACGGCTCTGAACGAGTCTCAGGCCGCGGCGACGGTCACCGGGAAGGCTGCCGGCGGCAGCGATCACGGCCACAAACGACCGTACGCGATCCTGCTGGTGGCTCTGGCAGCGATATGCGTAATCCTCTCGCCGGTGAAGGAGGCCGGGGCCTACGCAAGCGTGAGTGGGACCGTTTGGAAAAGTTCGAGCGTCATCACGTCATCCGATTCTTCCGCCTGCACGGTCTCGGCAGCCGAACCTCCCCGAAAGACCGTGGCCATGAACGAGAGGGGCCCCAGCGCCTTGGCGCGAAGCACCAATGCCTGGATCTTCAAGGCCAGCTGCGATGGCGGGGCGAAGGAATTCGAGATCCGGGTCCATGATGACTTTATGGAGACGGAAGCAGCGAGTGAAGCCGAGAAATACGGCAAGGCCGTCGGCCGCCTGCCCAAGGCGCTGCGATTCGGGTTCGGTACGAAAACCGGGATTCACATTCTCGCCATACACAAGGGAAGTCATCTGTGGCATGCGTCCAGTCGGCTTGGCAGGATCAGTACCTATACGGAACTCACCTCGGACACGTATATAGAGGAAGGACTGGCTCACGAGGCGGCGCATGTGTCGCTGGACGATCGGGTCAAGTCGGACTCCAAATGGCTTGCGGCACAGAAGGCCGACGGCGCGTTCATCTCGAGCTATGCTAAGACCTATCCCGACCGCGAGGATGTAGCGGAATCCTTCCTGGCGTATTTCTCCGCCCGGTACGTGCCGACAAGGATCGACCCCGACTGGAAAGAGGACATCCTGCAGACGATCCCGAACCGGATCGCCTATTTCGATGCCTTGCTGTCAGCCGACGACATGAAGCCTTTCACCGCAGCCTCGGGGCAGATGGTCGCCGCGTTGCCGTCGGTGTCGGTTGCGGCGAAGGCGGCCTCGGCGACCGAAGGCGACAATGCGGTCTTCACCGTCACCGCGAGCACGGCGCCGACGGCGGACCTCAAGGTGACGCTGGCGGTCGCTGACGATACCAATAGCGACTTCCTGGCTACGGGTGACGAAGGAAATAAGACGGTCACGATCGCCGCCAGCCAGACCTCAGCCGAGCTGACGATCCCGACGCAGGATGACAGCGTGGACGAGGCGGACGGCTCGGTGACGGCGACCGTGCAGGCAGGCAGCGACTACACGCCATCGGACACGAATGGCGCGGCGTCGGTTGCGGTCTCGGACGACGACGAGCCGGTGCTGACGGTGGCGGTGTCGCCGGCTTCGGCTTCCGAAGGCGATACGGGCAAGACCTACGCGACGGTGACGTTCGGTCTCGATCCGGTACGCGGCGAGGCGACCAGCTTCGAGGCATGCTTGAAGAACACCGGCACGGCGGGGCGGGGCGCCAGTGCGGACTACCAGTTCGTGAATGCCGGCAGCGACACGCCGCTCACTCTCGCCAATGACTGCCACAGCTACACGCTGGCGGCGAACGCGGCGAGCGGCACGGTCCGGTTGCTGATCCGGGGCGATGGGAGTTTCGAGCCTGACGAGACGGTGGTGGTCGAGTTGCAGGATCCGCCTGCGGGGGTGGTGGTCTCCGGGACGGCGGGAACGGCGACCTACACCATCCTCAATGACGACGCGGCGCCGACGGCCTGCGTGCCGGCTGCGCTTCTGGAGAAGGTCGGGAAGTATTACGACCACAACAAGGACAAGCCGTCCGGCTACGGGGCGAACTGGTTCCGCGTTCTGGTGGCATTTGGCGCGCGGAGCCCGGACGGCTGGACGGCGGACAACCGCACCATCCTGCCGATGCCGGCTGCCGATGCGCGTGCCCGGCAGGCGAACTGGTTCGGCTGGGGGCCGGTAGCGGACGCGCTGGAGTGCCTGGAGGGAACCACACCCACCGAGCCCGAGATCACGATCGCGGGCGGCACGGGCGTCACAGAAGGCGGCGATGCGGTGTTCACCGTCAGCGCGAGCCCGGCGCCGGCGGCGAACCTCACAGTGTCGCTGACGGTCGCTGACGATACGAACAGCGACTTTCTGGCTGCGGGCGATGAGGGCGAGCAGTCGGTTGTCATTGCTGCGGGCCAGGCCTCGGCCGCCCTGACGCTCACCACGGTGCAGGACAGCAATGACGAGGCGGATGGCGCCGTCACGGCGTCGGTGGCGAGCGGCACGGGCTATGGTGTGGGCAACGCATCGACGGCAACGGTGTCGGTTGCGGATGACGATGTGGTGCCTGTGGTGGGCATGGCGGGCGGCGCGGGCATCACGGAAGGCGGCGATGCCGTGTTCACGCTGACCGCGACACCGCCACCGCAGGGTGACATCACGGTGACGGTGGACGTGGTGGACAGCGGCGATTTCGCATCGAGCGGCGAGGCCGGTGCGCGGCAGGTGACAATCAGCACGAGCGGCACGGCGACCCTCGATGTCGCCACGGACAACGACACCGCTGATGAATCCGACGGCAACATCACCGCGACCGTCGGAGCGGGGAACGGCTACACGCCGTCGGGCACGAACGCCTCGGCGTCGGTTGCAGTCTCGGACGATGACGAGCCGACACTGTCGGTGGCGATGTCGCAGGCCTCGGCATTGGAGGGCGATACGGGCAACAACGCCTATGCGACGGTGACCTTCGGTCTCGACCCGGTGCGCGGCGAGGCGACGAGCTTCAAGGCATGCCTGAAGAACACCTCCACGGCGACGCGGGGCGCCAGTGCGGACTACCAGTTCGTGAACGCCAACAGCGACACGCCGCTCACTCTCGCCAGTGACTGCCACAGCTACACGCTGGCGGCGAGCGCGGCGAGCGGCACGGTCCGGTTGTTGATCCGGGGCGACGCGGATGTCGAGCCTGACGAGACGGTGGTGATCGAGTTGAAGGACCCGCCTGCGGGGGTGGTGGTTTCGGGGACGGCGGGAACGGCGACCTACACCATCCTCAACGACGATACCAACGCTTGCGTGTCGGCCCAGCTTCGCGCTGATGTCGAGAGCTATGCGGGCGAGACCTGGCGCGAGTCGCCGGACCATGTCGAGCGCTGGAGCCGGGTGCTCGCCGCCTTCGGGGCGAGCAACGGCTACAGCCCGATGACCGCGACCGAATCGCAGACCTACGCCGACAGGGGCTGGCCCCGTTGGGTGCCGGTGGTGACCGCGCTGGAGTGCCTGGATGGAACCGAGCCCGCCGAGCCCGTAATCACGGTCGCGGGCGGCAGCGGCGTGACCGAGGGCGGCGATGTGGTGTTCACCGTCAGCGCGAGCCCGGCGCCGGCGGCAAGCCTCACGGTGTCGCTGATGATCGCTGACGACGTGAACAGCGACTTCCTGGCTGCGAATGACGAAGGGAAAAGGACGGTCACGATTTCCGCCAACCAGACCTCGACAGACCTGACGGTTTCGACGCAAAACGACAACGTGGACGAGGCGGACGGTTCGGTGACAGCTACCGTCCAGGCGGCCAGCGGCTACACGCCATCGGACGCGAACGGCTCGGACTCTGTTGCGGTCTCGGATAACGACGCCCCACCGCCGACGCCGGTGGTCAGTGTCTCTGCCGGGGCGGATGTGGACGAGGGTGGCGATGCGGTGTTCACCGTCAGCGCGAGTCCGGCGCCGGCGGTAGACCTGACGGTGTCGCTGACGGTTGCCGACGACGGGGCGAGTGACTTCCTGGCGCAGGGCGATGAAGGAAAGAAGACGGTCACGATTTCCGCCAACCAGACCTCGACAGACCTGACGGTTTCGACGCAAAACGACAACGTGGACGAGACGGATGGCTCGGTGACGGCGACTGTCCAGGCGGCCAGCGGCTACACGCCGTCGGATACCAGCGGCTCGGCGTCCGTTGCGGTCTCGGATGACGACGATCCGCCTCCGACGCCGGTGGTCAGTGTCTCCGCCGGGGCGGATGTGGATGAGGGTGGCAACGTGGGCTTTACCGTCACGGCCGACCCGGCGCCTGCCACCGACCTGACGATTGCCTGGACCGTCGCCCAGAGCGGCGATTACCTGGATGCGCCTGGCGCGGGCAGCCGGACGGTGACGCTGGCGGCAGGCGCTGCCAGCACCGCACTTTCGGTGGCCACGGTGGACGATGCGGCGGACGAGGCCGACGGCTCGGTGAGCGTCACCCTCGGCACGGGCACGGGCTACACGATAGCAACGGGCAAGGGCAGCGCCGCGGTGGCGGTGCGCGACAATGACGAGCCGGTGGTGAGCATCGCCGCCGGCAGCGGGGTGACGGAAGGCGCGTCGGCCTCCTTCACGGTCTCGGCGAGCCCTGTGCCGGCCGCACCGCTCCATGTGACGCTGACCGTCGGCCAGAGCGGCGATTTCGCCGCCTCGGGCGAGACGGGATCGCGGACGGTCAGCGTCCCGGTGACGGGCAGCGTGACCTTCGAGGTCGCCACTGACGATGACAGCGCCGAAGAGCCGGATGGTTCGATCACGGCAAGCGTGGCTGTCGGCACGGGCTACACGGTGGCGGCATCGCCGGACAATGCGGCCTCGGTGACGGTGACGGACGACGATGCGGTGTCGACGGGCCCGACGCTCTCGGTGGCCGACGAGACGGCGGCTGAGGATGTCGGCCTGATGTACTTCACGGTCCGTCTTGACCGTGCGGCGACGGAGACGGTGAAGGTGACCTTCACGGCGCGGGAGTCGAGCCCCGTCTCGGCGCGTCAGGGCGAGGACTGGTACTGGTGGTGGCCGGACGGCATTGGCATCACCTTTTGGCCGGGTCAGACCGAGAAGAAGATGTGGGTCTACATCTACAACGACAATCACGACGAGGACCCGGAGACCTTCGAGGTGGTGCTGTCGCAGCCGACAGGGGGTGCTGCGATCGGCGACGGGGTTGCGGTGGGGACGATCGTGAACTCGGATCCGATGCCGGCGGCGTGGCTGGCGCGGTTCGGTCGCACGGTGGCGGAACAGGCGCTGGACGGCATTGCCGGGCGCATTGCGGCGCCACGCACGGCGGGTGTCGATGGCACGTTTGCCGGACAGGCGCTCAACCTCGATTCCGGATCGCAGGCTGACGGGCCCGCGGTGCACGACCCGAGCAGCATGTCGCTGGCGCAGACCGATGTCGCCGGCGCCTTTGGCACGGGCGGCACAGCTGAATTGGGTGACGACGCCTTCGGCTTCGATAGCGGCAGTGGACAGTCCTACGCGATGACGACTGCTGAGGTATTGCTGGGGAGCAGCTTCACGGCGACCGGGGAGCCCGACTCCCATGGCGGCAGCCTGGCCCTGTGGGGCCGGGCGGCGCAGTCCTACTTCGACGGGCGCGAGGGGACGTTCTCGCTCGATGGCGAGGCGACCACGGCGATGCTGGGGGCGGACTATGCCCGCGGCACGTGGCTTCTCGGCATGGCGCTGATGCAGAGTACCGGCGAGGGCAGCTATCGCGATACGAATGTCGTACCTCGCGAAGTGTCGCAGTTGTGTGCGAATCGCAATGACGGCATGCCCAAGGATAAGCCGGTCCTGTGTGACGGCGCCGTGCGGGAAGGCAGCGGCACGGTGGAGGCGACGCTGACGGCGGTGCTTCCCTATGCCGCGGTCCAGGCCTCGGAACGGTTGAAGGTGTGGGGTGCAGTGGGCTATGGCACGGGCGACGTGACGCTGAAGCCGCTGACGCATAGGCCACTCACCTCGGACATCACCTGGACCATGGGCGCGGCGGGCATGCGCGGCGACGTCATCGCCGCGCAGGAGGGTCCCGCCCTGGCGGTGACCTCGGACGCCCTGTGGGCGCGGACGTCGTCTGAGAAGACTCATGAACTGGCGGCGTCGGACTCCGACGTGACGCGCCTGCGGCTTGGCCTGGAGGGGAGCTGGCGCATGGCTCTTGAGGGTGGCGGATCGGTGACGCCGAAGCTGGAGACGGGAGCCCGCCATGACGGCGGCGATGCGGAGACCGGGTTCGGGGTGGAGATGGGCGGAGGTCTTGTGTGGAGCGATCCGGGGCTGGGTCTGTTGCTGGATCTCTCGGGCCGCACGCTGGTGGCCCACGGCTCGGATCATCTGGAGGACCGGGGCTTTGCGGCGTCGCTGGCCTTCGATCCTGATCCGGCGACGCTGAGGGGTCCCTCGCTGACGCTGCGTCAGGACTGGGGCGGCGAGGCGACAGGCGGTCTTGATCGCCTGTTCACGCCGGAGACCCTGGAGGACCGCACCAGAGGGGCTGAGGACGAGATCCGCTGGCAGGCTCAGGCGGCTTACGGGTTCCCTCTCTTCTCCGGTGACTTCATCGGCAGCCCGCAGGTTGGACTGGGGCTCGCCACGGGGTCGCGTGAATACAGTCTCGGGTGGCAGCTGACGCCTGGGGAGGGGGTGCCCGATCTCTCGTTTGGCGTTCAGGCGACACGCCGGGAAAGCGAGTGGGCGTCGGCTGTACATGGTGTGGGGGTGGAGGCGACCCTTCGCTGGTAGGGCGGGCTCGTGGTGTTCAGGGGCTCTCGTGGGGAAAGCGGCAGGTCACGCGTAAAGAGGGGAGTCCGGTGCGGGTTTCGGTCAGCGATGCCAAAGGACAGTTGACCGCGCTGGTCTGTCGTGCGGAAGCGGGGGACGAGGTGGTGCTCACCCGTCATGACAAGCCGACAGTCAGACTGGTTCCCGTGCAGCCAAGTCCTCACGCCGGGGCTCGGCGGGCGGTCATGGCCGCGATGCAGACCGCTGCCGGGCAAAGGCGGACTGACGGGGCGATGCGGCCCGTGGTCACGATTTTCTCTACGGCGAGGACTGCCTGCCGAAGTGATCGCGGTCGACACGTCTGCCCTGATGGCAATGCTGCTGGACGAGTCGGAGTCCGCCGCCTCGTGCCGAAGCATTGGCCACGGACGGCCGGCTTCTTGATCTCAGCCTTGACGGTTGCCGAGGCGCTGGTTGTCACAGATCGGCGCGGCCTTGGTAGCGAAATGGCGCGTCTGATCGACGGTCTGACCCTTGACGTCGTGAGCGTGTCCTCAGCTGTGGCCGAAAGGGTGGCAAGGTGCTGTAGTGGGGCAAGGACGTACACCCTGCCGGTTTGAACCCTGGCGACCGCTTTGCCTGTGACGTGGCGAAAACACGAGACTGTCCGCTGCTTCATGTTAGCGAAAACAGACAGAGCGAACGCCCTTCGCAAATGGACCAGGAAACCTGCCCCGGGGTGGCACGCCTGTCCGCCCCGGGGGCAGGTCATCAGGCGTCGTCGAGCCAGACGTCCTCCCAGTACATCCAGCCGCCGAACCCGTGGGGATGGCCCCTGAGGTCCTGCACCCGCGAGGCGTAGGCATCGAGCCAGTTGGTGAAGACCGGGGTGATCGTCGCCCCTTCGTCGCGCATGATGATCTGGATTTCGCGGTAGAGTTCGCGGCGCAGGGTCTCGTCCACCGTCTTGCGGGCTTCAAGCACCAGGCTGTCGAACCTCTCGTGGGACCAGAAACTCTCGTTCCACGAACCGCCCGAGATATAGGCGATGGCGAGCATCAGATCGGCGGTCGGCCGGCCGTACCAGCTCGAACCGCACCACGGCACCTTCATCCACACCGCACCCCAGTAGCCGTCCGCCGGCACCTTCTTGACCTTCACATTGGCGCCGGCCTCGTTCATGAGTTCGGCCATGACGATACTGGCGTTGGCGCCGCCGAAATTGTCATCCGAGGCATGGAGCTCGAAGGTGGTATTCTCCATGCCGGCCTCCTTGAGATACCAGGCGACCTTGTCGGGATCCCGTTCGAGGGCCTCGACGTCGGGGGCGAAGAAGGGATCGTGCTGCGGGATCGGATGGTCGCGGCCGACCGTGCCGAGTCCGCCCCACCCCAGTTGCAGCATGCGTTCGCGGTCAATGGCGTGCTTGAGCGCCAGGCGCACGTTGTTGTCGGTGTAGGGCGGCGTATCGGCCCGCATGGGATAGGTCGGGTGGGCCCCGCCCGGCTGGTTCAGTACCTCGGCGTTGTCGGCTTCGTCGACGGAGGAGATGAGCTGGGGATCGAGTCCGATCATGATGTCGATCTCGTCCGACAACAACGCGTTCACCCGGGCAGAATTGTCGGGAATGCCGAAACTCTCGATCTCGTCGACATAGGGACGCCCGGTGCGATGGTAGTTGGGGTGGCGCTCGAAGACGGCGACAATCCCGGGATCGAACTCCTTGACCATCCAGGGACCGGTGCCGATGGCCTCGCCACGGGCATAGGTGTCGTCGTCGGCGCCTTCGGGCTGGGCCGTGAAGTGGTACTCCGTCAGGAGATAGGGGACATCCGCGTTGGGCGCCTTCATGGTGAAGACGATGTGACCGGGACCGTCGGCTGTGATGGACTCGACATCGCCGAGATAGGCATTGGCTGGGGAGCCGCCATCGGGATCGAGGTGCCGGTTGAAAGAGTAGGCGACATCGGCAGCGGTGAGCGTCTTGCCGTTGTGGAACTCGACTCCGTCCATGAGGGCCATGGTCCACCGGGTGGCGTCGTCGTTCGGCTCCCAGCTTGTCGCGAGGTTGCCGACGAGACCCTTGCCGGGAATGTAGTCGATCAGCCGGTTGTAGAGCAGGCCGGAACGACCGATATCGGCGCTGGCGACAATTTTCGTGGGATCAAGGGTGTCGCCGGCACTGCTGGTCGTGAACCCGGCCCGCAGCCTGCCGCCGCTCCTGGGCGTTGCGGCCCGGGCATCCCGGCACGCGCCTGCGACAAGGGCACCGGCAGCCGTGGCGGTGAACCCCATGGCAAGGAGTCCGTTGTGAAAGTCACGGCGCGAGACCCTGCCTCCAAGGAATTCGCGAATCAGCACATCCTTCTTTTCCATCCTCAAAGTCTCCTTAGATGGTGCTGTCCCATGGTCGACGTTTGGACGCTGCCGTCAACATGAAAGGGGCGCATGGGCCAGGCCATGCGCCCCTATTCTTGTGCCGCGTGGGGCGCCTTTCCTGATCGTCAGGCCGTGGCGTCGTCGAGCCAGACGTCCTCCCAGTACATCCAGCCACCGAACCCGTGGGGATGACCCTTGAGGTTCTTCACCCGCGTGGCATAGGCATCGAGCCAGTTGGTGAAGACCGGGGTGATCGTCGCTCCCTCGTCGCGCATGATGATCTGGATTTCGCGGTAGAGTTCGCGGCGCAGGGTCTCGTCCACCGTCTTGCGGGCTTCAAGCACCAGGCTGTCGAACCTCTCGTGGGACCAGAAACTCTCGTTCCACGAGCCGCCCGAGATATAGGCGATGGCGAGCATCAGGTCGGCGGTTGGCCGGCCGTACCAGCTCGAACCGCACCAAGGAACCTTCAGCCACACCGCACTCCAGTAGCCGTCCGCCGGCACCTTCTTGACCTTCACGTTGGCGCCGGCCTCGTTCATCAGTTCGGCCATGATGACACTGGCGTTGGCGTTGCCGAAGTTCGAGTCCGTGGCATGGAGTTCGAAGACGGTATTCTCCATGCCGGCCTCCTTGAGATGCCAGGCGACCTTGTCGGGATCCCGTTCGAGGGCCTCGACGTCGGGGGCAAAGAAGGGATCGTGTTGCGGGATCGGATGGTCGCGGCCGACCGTGCCGAGTCCGCCCCATCCCAGCTGCAGCATGCGTTCGCGGTCGACGGCGTGCTTGAGCGCCAGGCGCACGTTGTTGTCGGTGTAGGGCGGCGTGTCGGCCCGCATGGGATAGGTCGGATGGGCCCCGCCCGGCTGGTTCAGCACCTCGGCGTTGTCGGCCTCGTCGACCGTTCCGACCAGCTGCGGATCAAGGCCTATGATGATGTCGGCCTCTCCCGACAGCAGGGCATTGACCCGCGCGGAGGTGTCCGGAATGCCGAAACTCTCGATCTCGTCGACATAGGGACGCCCGGTACGGTGGTAGTTGGGGTGGCGCTCGAAGACGGCAACAATCCCGGGATCGAACTCCTTCACTTTCCAGGGACCGGTGCCGACCGCCTCGCCACGAACGTAGCTCTCGCTGTCGGCGCCTTCGGGCTGGGCCGTGAAGTGGTACTCCGTCAGGAGATAGGGGACATCCGCGTTGGGCGCCTTCATGGTGAAGACGACGTGGCCGGGACCGTCGGCCGTGATGGATTCGACATCGCCGAGGTAGGCATTGGCCGGGGAGCCGCCATCGGGATCGAGGTGCCGGTTGAAGGAGTAGGCGACATCGGCAGCGGTGAGCGTCTTGCCGTTGTGGAACTCGACTCCGTCCATGAGGGCCATGGTCCACCGGGTGGCGTCGTCGTTCGGCTCCCAGCTTGTCGCGAGGTTGCCGACGAGACCCTTGCCGGGGATGTAGTCGATCAGGCGGTTGTAAAGCAGGCCGGCCCGACCGATGTCGGCGCCGCCGACGATCAACGTCGGATCGAGGGTGTCGCCGGCGCCGCTCGAGGTGAAGGCGGCCTTCAGCGTGCCTCCGGTGACCGGTTCGTCCGCCTTCGCCTCGCGGATCGTGGACTGGACGAGTGCGGTTGCCGCGGCAGCGGTGAGGCCGAAGCCCATGAGGCTGTTCTGGAAGTCGCGACGCGACACCTTGCCCTTGAGAAACTCCCTGATCAGGACATCCTTTCCTGTCACTGGACCATCCTCCCTCTTGAGTGGTGATATCCCGACGCAGTGTAGAGGGCCTGGAGGTGTAATGACAGGGCCGACTTCGAGGGAGCACATGGCAACCGGAAGAGCCGTTGCTTGTTCCGCGAGGGGCCTCGGCCTATTGTCGCCAAGGCGCCCCGCTTGACGTCAGGACGTTCATGAAGCTTATCCGCGACTGGTTCCACGAGACGTTTTCGGACCGTCAGGTCCTGATTCTCACGGTCATTCTGCTGATCGC
Source organism: Alphaproteobacteria bacterium (assembly GCA_965213815.1). Classification (GTDB taxonomy): domain Bacteria; phylum Pseudomonadota; class Alphaproteobacteria; order SP197; family SP197; genus SP197. The sequence continues at coordinate 1,334,153 of OZ243917.1, forward strand.
GTTGGCCGGAATCGTGTTCATCGCCGACATGCTGGCGCCGGTGATCGCGGCCTTCATCATCGCCTTCATGCTTGACGGGCCGGTGCGCTGGCTGACCCGCAGGAACGTCAATCACATCGTCGCGGTCAATATCGTGTTTGTCGGCTTCTTTCTGGCCGCACTGCTCTTTCTTCTCGGACTGCTGCCGGTGCTGTTTCGCCAGATGGGCCAGTTTGTTGCCCGTGTTCCGGAGATGACCCAGGAACTCCAGAACCACCTTGTGGCGTTGCCGCTGCGCTACCCGGAGATGATTTCCGAAGAACAGATCGGCGGTTTCATCAAGGAGATCGGCTCTGTCGTTGTCGCCACGGCGTCAACCCTGCCGTCGTTCGCCGGCGCGTCCCTGGTCGGACTGCTGACCGCGGTCGTCTACCTCATTCTCGTCCTGGTGCTGGTCTTCTTCATGATCAAGGACAAGCGGGTGATCGTCGCCTGGCTGATGAAGTTCCTGCCCCGCGACCGGGAACTGACCAGCACCGTGTGGAGCGAGATCACGGCGCAGGTCTACAACTACATGCGCGGCAAGGTCTGGGAGATTCTCATCGTCGGCGTGGTGACCTACGTGGTGTTCGCTCTCCTTGGCGTCGAGTTTGCGATCCTGCTTGCCGTCATCACCGGTCTTTCGGTGCTGATCCCCTACGTCGGCGCCGCCGCGGTGACGGTTCCCGTCGCCGCCATCGCCTTCCTCCAGTATGGCATGACATGGAGTTTCGGCTATGTGGTGATCGCCTACGGAATCATCCAGGCCCTCGACGGCAACATCCTTGCCCCGTTGCTGTTCAGCGAGGTCGTGAACCTCCACCCCGTTGCCATCATTGTCGCCATCCTTGTCTTCGGCGGGTTGTGGGGCCTGTGGGGTGTCTTCTTTGCCATCCCGCTGGCCACGGTCGTGCAGGCGGTGCTGCGCGCCTGGCCACGCACCACGCCGTGGCGGCGCGTGGACTGAAGGCACATGTTCAAGCTGATCATCAGGCGTCTGTTTCTGGGTCTCTTGACCCTTCTCGCCATCACCGTCCTGGTCTTTCTCGGTACCGAAATTCTCCCTGGCGATGTCGCCCAGGCGATTCTCGGGCAATCGGCCACGCCCGAGACCGTCGCCGCCCTGCGCGAGAAGCTCGGCCTCAACGCACCGCCCTGGGAACGCTACATCACCTGGCTCACCAACATTCTTGCCGGTGATCTCGGCACCTCGCTTGCCAACGGCATCCCCGTTGACCGGATCATCGGCCAGAGAATCGTCAACACGATCAATCTGGCGCTCTACGCCACGGTCATTGCGCTGCCTTTGTCACTCCTTCTCGGGCTGCTTTCGGCCGCCTGGCCGGAAGGTACGTTCGATCGCACGACCTCTTCGACCACCGTGTTCTTCATCTCGATCCCCGACTTCGTCATCGCCATCGTGCTCATCATTATCTTTGCCCGTGAACTGGGCTGGTTCCCGTCTGTCGTGCACCGGCCACGATGGGGCGATCTGCCGGTGGCCCTGGGCCAGACCTTCCTGCCCATGCTGACCCTTGTTCTCACCATCCTCGCCCACATCATCCGCATGACGCGGGCTGCGGTCCTTGACGTCCTCAAGCAGCCCTACATCGAGATGGCGCTGCTCAAGGGGGCTCCCAAGTCGCGCATCATCATCCGTCACGCCATTCCCAACGCCCTGGGACCGATCGTCAATGTGGTGGCGCTCAACCTTGCCTACCTGGTGAGCGGCGTGGTGATCGTCGAAGTCATCTTCACCTACCCAGGGCTGGGCCGTCTCATGGTGGATTCCGTCATCTTCCGTGATCTGCCGCTCATCCAGGTGGCGGCGCTCGTGTTCTGCGGTTTCTACGTCGCCCTCAACATCACGGCCGACGTGACCGCCATCATGGCCAACCCGCGACTGAGGTACGCCAAGTGACCCGTGTGACGAAACGCACCCGTTCGAAGCGGGCCCGGCCACGGCCCGACGGATGGGCCTGGGCAGGCATCGTCATTGTCACCACCGGCCTCCTTCTCGCGGTCGCCGGGCCATGGCTGGCACCCCACGACGTTGGCGCCATCATCTCGGAATCCAACTTCGAGGCGCCGGGCGTCAACACTCTGCTTGGAACCGATACACTGGGCCGCGACATCCTGTCGCGCCTCCTCCATGGCGCCCGCCTGACGGTGGGCGTGGCGCTGGCCGCCACCGTGCTCGGCTTTCTCATCGGCATGGCCGCCGGGTTCTCGGCGGCGGAGATCAAGGGCCGCTACGACGATTTCATGCTGTGGCTGGCGGACATGATGCTGTCCTTTCCGCCGCTGTTGCTGGCCCTGATCGTCATTGCCTCGCTCTCGTCGAGTCTGCCGGTTCTCATCTGCACGATCGCTGTGCTCCACGCCTCCCGGGTCGCCCGTGTCGGCCGGGCGGTGGCGATGAACGTCGCCGCCCTGGAGTTTGTCGAGGTGGCACGTGCGAGGGGCGAGAGCCTGGTGTCCATCCTGGTGCGCGAGATCTGGCCCTCGACGATTCGCCCGCTCGCCGTCGAGTTCGGTCTGCGCCTGACGTACTCGATCCTCTTCCTGTCGAGCCTGAGCTTCCTCGGACTCGGTATCCAGCCTCCGGAGGCCGACTGGGGCTCCATGGTGCGCGAGAACCTGAACGCCCTGCAGACGGGGGCCTACCTTGCCGTCCTGCTTCCGGCCTTCTCCATCGCCATCCTGACGGTCGGCGTCAATCTTATCGTCGACTGGCTGGGAGCGCAGTCGGGCCGGTCGATTTCCGAAGAGCTCACCGGATGAAGGCCTTTCTCAGAATCGAGGATCTCGTCGTCGAGGGACGGCCACCGTCTGGTATCTGGGTGGAGACGGTGCATCGCTGCAGCGTCGAGGTGCATCCCGGAGAGGTCGTGGCGCTGATCGGCGAATCGGGCGCCGGAAAGACGACGGTGGCGCTTGCGGCTCTGGGCTATGCGCGGCCGGGAACCCGGTTCCGGAACGGCCGGGTCTTTCTCGAGGGCCGCGACGTTCTGGCCATGTCGATTGCCGAGAAACGTGATCTGCGTGGCCGCGATGTCGCCTACGTGGCGCAGAGCGCGCAGGCCTCGCTCAACCCCTCCATTCCCGTGGGCGAACAGATCGCGGAGAGCCTGCACCTGCACCGGGTCGCCGAAGGCGCCGACGCAACGCGCCGCACGATCGAGCTGCTCGACCTTCTCGACATACCGCACCCCGAGATGATTGCCCGGCGCTATCCGCACCAGACATCGGGCGGCCAGCAGCAACGCATCATGATGGCCATGGCGCTGGCCTGCCGGCCGCGGCTGCTGGTGCTCGACGAGCCGACGACGGCCCTTGACGTGACAACCCAGATCGAGGTGCTCAAGGCCATCAAGTCGGTCAATCGCGATCTCGGCACCGCCTCCATCTATGTCAGCCACGATCTTTCCGTTGTCGCCCAGGTGGCTGACAGGATTCTGGTCATGAACCAGGGACATGTCGTGGAAGAGGGAGACACCTCCCGCATTCTCGACGATGCGAGGGAGGACTACACGCGGACCCTGCTGGGCGCGGTGAAGCCACCGCCCTCGCCGGACAACACGGTGGTCAGCCCCACCGTGACGAGCGGAGAGCCCGTGATCTCCGTCAAGGCTACCTCTGCCAGCTATGCACGGCAGACCCTCTTTGGCACCATCGAACGCGAAGAGTACGTTCTCCATGACATTGCGCTTGACGTCTGGCCCCGGGAAGTGCTGGCCGTGGTCGGCGAATCGGGAAGCGGCAAGTCGACCCTCGCCAGGGTCATGGCCGGCCTCCATCCGCCTCTTCCCGGCGCCGGAATCACGCTTGACGGTGCCTCGCTTGCCGGCCGGGCGCGGCGCAGGACACGCGATCAGCTGCGCCGCATCCAGATCATTTTCCAGAGCCCGGATCAGTCACTCAATCCGGAACGGCGTGTTGACGATGCCATCGGCAGGCCTCTCGAACTCTACTTCGGCATGTCGGGTTCCGAGAAGTACGACCGGATTGCCGATCTCCTCGAGATGGTCGGACTCGACCCCGACTACGCCGGGCGCTTTCCCGCCGAACTGTCCGGAGGTGAACGCCAGCGTGTCTCCATCGCCCGGGCCTTTGCCGCCGAACCGGATGTCATCTTGTGCGACGAAGTCCTGTCGGCCCTCGATACCGTCGTCGCCGCCCGTGTGCTCGAACTGATGAAGGAGCTGCGGGAAACCCATCAGGTGGCCTATGTCTTCATCAGCCACGATCTGTCTACCGTCGCCTCGATCGCCGACCGTGTGGCGGTCATGTATGCCGGCAGGGTCGTCGATGCAGGGTACACCAGCGATGTGTTCGCACCTCCGCATCATCCCTACACGCAGCTCCTCATCAATTCCGTGCCGGCGCTGCGCCAGGGATGGCTCGAGGAGGTCATCACCAGCCGCGAGGCGGAAGCGGGCATGCGCTCCAACGTCATGCTTCACGACCGCCCGTGTCCCTTCCGCATGCGCTGCCCCCTTGTGATTCCCGGAACCTGCAACCGGGAACCGGCGCCGGCACGCGAGATGGGACGCGGGCATGTCGTCATGTGCCAGCACGACGAGGCGACGCTGCGGGCGGCGCAGGGTGGGGCCTGACCCCTATCCGTCAAGCGGCGGTCTTGTCGCCGAATCGCCGTAGAGCGGCATGGCGGATTCGATCGCATGAGCCACCCGGAAGACGGTCTCCTCGTCGAAGGGCTTGCCGACGATCTGTACGCCGGTGGGAACCCCGCTGGCATCGAAGCCCGATGGCACGGACAGCACCGGCAGGCGGCTGAATGCGTTGAAGACCGGGGTCATGATGACGCTGTGGATGTCATGGTCCACGCCGTCCACGGTGACGGGCTCGTCCCAGTCCCTCAAGTTTGCCGGAATGGCGGTGGTGCCCACCGTCGGGCAGATGAAGGCGTCAAAGTGCGCCAGGTCGGACATGAACGTCAGCCAGGCGTCGCCGATCGCCCTCATGCAGTCGTGGAACATGCGGGGCGTGTAGCGTTCGTTGTGTCGCGCGAAGACCGCCGTGTAGTCGCAGACGAGGTCGCGATGGTTCTCCACGGCATCGCTGAATTCATCGGCGTAGATCATCCCTCCCCAGGCCGGGAAGACGTCCAGAAGATCCCTGACCCACGGGACGGCGATCTCTTCCGTGAAGGCTCCGGTAAGGGCCGTTTCAATCATCTGCCGGGTATTCTTTCTCACGGCCCGAGAGACGGCATGGCCGGCCAGATCCTCCGAGAAGGCCACCCTCAGTCCCTCGAGACCGGCCGGACACGCGGGCAGCAACGGGGCGCCTGGAACATGTGCCGGGTCCCTTGCCCCGTGGGGGTTGTTGGCGATAGCGTTCTGCATGAGCGCGGCGTCGCCGCTGGTACGGGTCATGGGGCCAATGTGAAAGAAGGGATCCATCGCCACTTCGGGACTTCCGGGGTTGCGGCCGTAGGGTGGCTTGTAGCCGGTGATGCCGCACATCGCCGCGGGCATCCTGATGCTTCCGGCACTGTCGGAACCGGTGGCAAGGGTCGTCGTTCCGGATGCGACAGCAGCGGCAGCACCGCCGGACGAGGCGCCGCAGGTGATCGCCGTGTTCCATGGATTGCGCGTGACTCCGTGCAGGCGCGACGTGCAGGTCCAGGGCCAGACGAACTCCGGGCATGTGGTGAGGGCATGGATGATCGCTCCCTCATCGACAAGACCGGCAACGGTGGGGTTGGTATGGTCCGCCAGGTTGTCGGCAAAGATGAGGGATCCGAAGGTCCGGGGCTTGCCGAGGACCGCCGTATCCTCCTTGACCGCCAGGGTCAGACCCTCAAGTCGTCGGGGGCCGCCACGTTTTCCGGCATAGCGCGCCTCCGATTGCCGCGCCGCCTCCAGGGCTTCTTCGAAGAAGGTGAAGGCAAGGGCATTGACACGGCCCTCGACTGCGCCGGCGCGGGCAATCTGTGCCTCGAGAATGTCTACCGGCGAGAGTTCCCGGGTCCGGAACAGTCTCAGGGCCTCCCTGGCGTCAAGAAAGCAGAGATCGGTGTCGGTCATGGGCGGATGGTCCCTGTTGGGAATGTCGGCACGAAACCACAGGCCACACACGGAACGGTCCGGTGAACGATCCCGGGCGTCGCCTTGCCGCCGAATTCATCGGCACGGCCTTCCTGCTGGCCACCGTCATCGGTTCGGGGATCATGGCAGAGACGCTGTCACCGGACAACGCGGGCGTCGCGCTTGCCGGGAACACGCTGGCCACGGCGGCCATGCTGGTCGTCCTCATCCTGATCTATGGGCCTGTTTCGGGGGCCCACTTCAATCCGGCGGTGACACTTGCCTTTGCCCTCCGGCGGGAGATCACGTGGCGCGAGGCGGCAGCCTATGTCGTGGTCCAGGTGGCGGGCGCCCTTGCCGGCGCCATGCTCGCCCATGTCATGTTCGATCAGCCCCTTCTCCTTGCGTCCGGCCAAGCACGCACCGGTGTCGGCCAGTGGACGGGGGAACTGGTGGCCACATTCTCCCTGGTGGCCACCATCCTCGGGTGTCTGAAATGGCGTCCCGATGCCGTGCCCTGGGCTGTCGGTCTGGCGATTGCCGGCGGGTACTGGTACACCTCCTCGACTTCTTTCGCCAATCCGGCTGTCACCGTTGCCCGCAGCCTGACCGACACCTTCTCCGGCATCCTTCCGGCCCATGCACCGGCCTTCATCGCCGCTCAGTGCGTCGGTGCCATGGTCGCCGTCGTGCTGTTCGGCTGGCTCCTCGGGCGCAAGTGAAGGGGAGAGGATCAAGCATGCAGTTCGCCATGGGCCAGCCCAACCCGAGAACGGAGGATCCTCGTCTTGTCAGTGGCGGCGGGCGCTATGCCGATGACGTGATTCTCGACGGTCAGCTGTGGGGCGCGGTGCTCCGCTCGCCCCATGCCCATGCCACCATAGCCGGCATCGACTGCAGCGAAGCCCGCACCGGACCCGGTGTGCGCCTCGTTCTGACCGCAGCCGATCTGGAGTCCGAGGGAATCGGCTCCCTGCCGTTCGTCGCCGTTGCCAATCGGGACGGATCGCCCATGGCTGCCATTCCACACCCGGTTCTGGCGACGGGCAGGGTGCGCCACGTCGGTGAGCCCGTGGTGTTCGTGGTGGCACAGTCACGGGACGCGGCCCACGATGCATGCGAAGCGGTGCACGTAGACTACCATCCGCTCGATGCCGTGACCGGCACCGCAGCGGCCCTTGAAGACGAGGCGCCGCAGCTGTGGGAGGAAGCGCCCGGCAATGTGGTGCTGGACTGGGATGTCGGTGACGCCGCAGCGGTGCGCAGCGCCTTCGCCACGGCTGATCGCGTCGTGGAGCTCGACGTGGTCAACAACCGCGTGGTCGTTGCACCCCTGGAGCCGCGTGCCGCGATCGGTGACTATGATCCCGGAACCGGCCGCTTCACCCTCCACGCCTGTTCCCAGGGCGCCCACAAACTCGCCGCTCCTCTGGCCAGGAGTGTTCTCAAGGTGCCGGACGACCGACTTCGCGTGCTGACCGGTGATGTGGGCGGCGCCTTCGGCATGAAGAACTTCCTGTTCCACGAGTATGTCCTGGTGCTGGTTGCTGCGCGACGCCTGCAGCGCCCGGTGAAGTGGACGGCGGATCGCAGCGAGAGTTTTGTCAGCGACCTGCAGGGCCGCGACCGCGTCATGAAGGGACGGATGGCCTTCGACAGCGCCTGCCGGATCGTCGCCCTCGAGGTCGATGTCGTGGCCAGTTTCGGCGCCTATGTTTCGCAGTTCATGCCCTTCGTGGCGACCCGTGCCGCCACCGCCATCCAGTCCATGGCCTACCGGATTCCGGCCATTCACACCCGGGTGCGCGGGGTGATGACCAATACCGTGCCGATCGACGCCTACCGGGGAGCAGGGCGTCCGGAAACCGGGTTCATGGTCGAACGCCTGCTCGACATTGCGGCGCGCCGCTTCGGACTTTCCGCCAGCGCCATTCGCCACCTCAATCATGTGGCGAAAGAGGACTTTCCCTGGGACACCGGTGTCGGTGTCATCTACGACTGCGGCGATTTCGGACGCCATCTCGACCGGGCGCTTGAGCATGCCGATGTCGCCGGTTTCCCGGCGCGCCGCGAGGAGGCTCTGCGGCGCGGCATGTTGCGCGGTCTCGGTGTCACGGGCGTCTTCGACCGCTGCGGCGGCATGGGGCCGGACATGGTCGATCTCGATATCGACAGCCAGGGACATGTCCTGGCCAGGGTGGGGACCCAGACAAACGGGCAGGGCCACGAGACGGTCTACACGCAAATCATCGCCGACAGGCTCAAGGTCGACCCCGGACGCATCCGCATTCTTCAGGGTGACAACGAACTGGTGCCCTTCGGTTCGGGCAACGGCGGTTCCAACTTCATCGCCATAGCCGGCAGCGCCTGTCTCATCGCTGTCGGGCATGCCATCGACAAGGGGCGGCGCATCACGGCGCATCTCCTCGAGACGGCGGTCGACGACATTGTCTTTGCGGACGGTGTCTTTCGCATAGACGGCACCGACCGGTCACTGACCTTCGACGAGGTGGCGGCGGCGGCCGGGGAGCCCACCGGTCTGGTGCCGGAGGAGGAGCCGGGCTGGCGGGTGAGTGGTACCTACAAGGCCCCTGATGGACCGGCCTTTCCCAACGGCACCCATATCTGCGAACTCGAGGTCGACCCCGAAACCGGGGTGACGGAGCTCAAGCGCTACATCGCGGTGGACGATGCCGGGGTCGTCATCAATCCCCTTCTGGTCGACGGCCAGATGCACGGAGGTGTGGTCCAGGGCATCGGTCAGGCCCTGTCCGAGGAGGCTGTCTATGACCCCGGGTCGGGACAACTGCTCACAGGGTCCTTCCTCGACTACCAGCTTCCCAGGGCAAGTGATCTCGTCATGATCGAGACCGACCGCATCGAGGTGCCGACGACTCGCAACCCTTTGGGCGCCAAGGGTGTCGGCGAGACCGGGGCGATCGGCGGTCCGCCGGTCGTCATCAATGCACTGGTGGATGCCCTGGCACCCCTTGGCATCGATCACATCGACATGCCTGCCACACCGCTCAAGGTCTGGCAGGTGATCCGCAATGCTCCGGCGGCCGCCTGGCGAGGCACCGGGGACCAGAACCGGGAGAAGCGCTGATGATTCCTCCTTCAGAGTTTGCGGAACGCCGGGTGAGGGCCCGGCAGGCCACCCGGGATGCGGGTCTGGCCGGCCTCCTTGTCTGTTCGCGTGGCGGCGGCACCACCGACCGCTATGCCGACGTCAAGTACCTCACCAACTTCTACACGCGGTTTCCCTATATCCCGGATGTGCCCGGTGAGTGGGCGGGCAGGGCCCACGCCTTCGTCATCCTGCCGGCCGATGGCGAGCCGGTCCTCGTGGCCGATGACCGGCCTGAGAGAGACTCGGACCTGGCGATCGGCGATGTCATGGTGACCGGAGATGTCACGGGGTCGGTGATTGCCGCTATGCTGAAGGCCGGGCTCGCCGAGGGACGTATCGGTGTCGCCGGGTCCGACACCCTGCCGTGGAGCCTCCACAACGCCCTCGCTGCGGCTCTGCCGGATGTGACGTGGAGTCCCGCTGACGACATCCTGGGCCGTCTGCGCATGGTGAAGTCGCCAGGCGAGATCGCGATGCTGCGTCGTGCCTCGCACATCGGCAGCCGGGCCACCGAGGCGATGCTGGAGAGGGCGGTGCCCGGGGCAACCCACGGCGAGGTGGTGGCCGCCGGCATGGAGGTTCTCGTGACCGCCGGGGGCATTCTCTACAACTCCTTCATGTCGTCCGGGAAGGGCGGCAACAACCCGGTCACCGTGGCGAGCAGCTTCCCGACCTGGGGCTCCGACGACGTGCTGGAGGACGGCGACTGGTTCCATGTGGGGATTTCGGGCGCCGTCGACGGCTACTACTTCGATCATGCTCGCTCGAAGCCGGTCGGCCACGCCACCGCCGAACAGGTCCGAGTCTTCGAGGCGCCGCTCCTGGCGGTTGAGGAGGCGATAGCCGTCATTCGTCCCGGCGTGACGGCCGCCGATGTTGCCCGTACCGGGCGCCGGAAGCTCGAGAGTCTCGGTTTCGAGCTCGAGGGTTCCTTCAAGGGGTTTGGCCACGGCATCGGCCTGGGCTGGGATTCGCCGTGGCTGGTGGAGAGCGATCACACACCCATCGAGGAGAACATGGTGCTGTGTGTGGAACGCAGTGTCCGTCACATGGGTTACGTCGGCGACTTCGAGGAAACCGTCGTGGTCACCAGGGACGGTTGCACACTCCTCACGGACGCCCGCGTGCGCTGGTGGTAGCCCCACGGCCCGGATTGGCGACAAGGAAGGTGAGGGGTTGGGCACACTGATCACGTCACAGCTGTTCGACACCGGCCGCTATCTGGTGGATCGTCCAGGCAGCACTGAGTTCGATGCGCTGGTGACTGAGACTCGGGCCGCGCTGGCCGAGACGAATTGCGCACGGCTGGAAGCCTTCGTCCGACCCGATGCCCTGGAGCTGATGCAGGAAGAGGCCGAACGCCTCGCGGACGGGGCCGTGTTCCATGCTGTCCGACTCAATCCCTATTTCTCGCAACCGCCCGAGGGTACGCCCGAGGATCATCCCCTGAACCGCTTCTCGCCGCGCCGGCACGGGATGATCCGCGCCGACAGGTTCGCCCGCGCCGGCGCGATCTGGACGATCTTCCGGAATGCCGACTTGTGCCACTTCGTGGCGGCCGCACTGGGCCGCGACAGGCTTTATCCCTATGACGACCCGTTCGGCAGCGTGAACGTCAATGTCCAGCCCGAAGGCGCGGAATTCGCCTGGCACTTCGACAACAACGACTTCACGGTCTCATTCGGGCTCAAGCAATCCGCGGCGGGCGGGGACTTCGAATATGTGCCCAACCTGCGCAGCGACAGCGATGAGAATTACGAGGGCGTGAAACGCGTGCTGGATGGCGAGAGGTCGAACGTCCGCTCTCTCAGGCTGGTGCCTGGCGACCTGCAGCTCTTTCGCGGTGGATGCACGCTGCACCGGGTCACGCCTCCGGAAGGCGGCGACCGGCGCAGCGTGCTTGTGAGTTATGCTACCGAACCCGGTGCCATGACGTCGGCGGATACCGCCATTCGCATCTGGGGCGAGGCGCATCCCGACCACCATGCCCGGACGGTCGCGACGACGTGAGACGACCCCGCAGTGTCCTGTGGCTGAACACCGATCAGCAGATGATTGCCAACCGGCCCGGTGCGGCCCGCAAGCTGCCCCTGCAGCGGAAACTGGCTGCGCGGGGCGTCACCTTCACCCGGGCCTACACGGCGCTCCCCATCTGTTCGCCGTCGCGCGCCACGATGTTGACGGGCCGATATCCGCACAACCACGGTCTGACAGAAAATGACGGGCGCTTTGGCGGGCGCATCGGCCTGGAACCGTCCGATGCCCTTGTGTGCGATCCGCTGCGTCGAGAGGGTTACCGTTGCGCCTGGTTCGGCAAATGGCATCTGCATCGCGATCTGGACGCACGCGCCTTCGGTTTCGAGGGCTACGGACCGGCGGACTATGCCTATCCCTATGCCAGTGCGGAGTATCGCGCCTACCTCGAACGCAACGCGTTGCCCGACCCGATAGCGCGGATCGAGTTGTCAGGAGAAAGCGGAACGCCGCCTGGCACATCGGTCCCCTTGACCCGGTCCGACGACTGGTTCGACTTCGAAGCGGGCAGCGCGCTCATCGAGGGACCGGCGGAAGTCCATGAAGCCTTTTTTGTCGCAGAACTCGCCGAACGCTGGCTTCGTGATGCGCAAGACGACCCCTTCTTCCTGCGTGTCGATACCTGGGGGCCGCACCCGCCCTATCTGGTCGGGGCTCCCTTTGCCGGCATGTTCGCCGACCTGGAGAGCGCGGCCTCGCCCAATCTCGTCTCGGACCTGAAAGCGCGCCCTGCCCATCACGCCGCCTACCGCGATTACTGGCGGGAAACCCTTGGCGACAAGGCCTGCGATTTCGCGCTGCTTTCGCGGCGCGCCCTGCAAGTGACCGCCTTGTGCGAGTCGGCTCTGGCGCAGCTCTTGCACGTGCTTGAAGAAAGCGGACGGACCGATGACACGGTCATTGTCTTCACGGCCGATCACGGGGACGCGGTGGCCTCGAACGGTGGCGTGATGAACAAGGGCGGGCTGATGGTCGAAGAGACCCTGCGCATCCCCATGCTGATCGCCGGACCGGGTATTGTCCCCGGACCCAACGACAGCCTGGTCTGCAATGTCGATCTGGCGCCGACGCTGCTCGAGCTGTGCGGGATCACGGCACACGAGATGGACGGGACCAGCCTTTGTCCGTTGCTCTGGCGCACCGGTTCCTTGTCCCGCGACGGTCTGATGACCGAGCACCATGGTCTCCATGTACCGCTCTGGCAGCGCGCGTTCCACAAGGGGAACTGGAAGCTCGTCCTGCAGGAGGACGGATTCACCGAGTTGTATGACCTCGCTTGCGACGCTGCCGAGATGAACAATCTGGCAGACACGGCCACCCATGCCAGGACGCTTCACGACATGCGGGACGGCCTGGCAAAGGCGCTGGCGCGCTACGGTGACAACTCGACTCCTGCGATGGCGTTCCGGGAAACCCTCGCGCAGGGAAGATAGAACCGGTGGGTGGAGCTCTTATTCGCCCCGGGTCCCGATCATGCTTGGCCGAGCCAGCATGCGCTCAAGCCACGACATCAGGCGGGGGTGTTCGCCGAGAAGCTGTCGTCCCCGTGGCGCCAGCCGGAAGCAGGCGAACATCGGCGCGGCCAGCAGATCGGCGAGGCAGAGTTCGGCGCCGACGAAGAACGGACCGCCGTCCGACAGCTGATCGAGCGCCTTGAGGCAGGTGCGCGAGCGTCCGGTCGCCCTGTCGAGCGTGACGGGATCGGTCCCGGCGTTTTCCACCTCTTCGACGTAGACGCCCCAGACCATGTCGCGATAGGCATAGCAGTCGAGAACGCGCATCGCCTGTGTCATGCGTGCCCGAAGTTGCGGCGTGTCCGGGGTCAACGACGGGCCATCGAACACGTCGTCGATGTAGCGGATGATCGCATCCGTCTCGTAGAGCGCGAAGCCATCGTGCTCGAACGCGGGAATACGCCCGAACGGATGGCGCAGGAGGTGATCCGGTGGCGGCCCTCCTTCGCCGAAGACATCGACCTCGACGAGGTGGTAGGGGACGGCCTTCTCTTCCAGGGTCAGGCGCACCGCGCGAACATAGACGCTGTAGGCGGCTCCAAAGACGGTCGGCTGATCCATGTACCCCCTGCACCCGTCATACCCTCCCAGTGTAGCGTGATTGTGTTCAAGGTGCGCAGGTCGCAGGGATCAATACAACGACGGTTCCCCCCGGAGCGCAGTCCTCATGAGCATCCCCGGGAGCGCCGGCCTTTCCTTTCCCGTGGCCTCCGCAGGGACGAAGGTTCCGGAAGCGCTATCTCGCCATCCTGAGCGAGGGAACGGAGTCTGAGTGATCTGCGGCACGCTTCACTCGGAGCGGCTTGCGGATTCCAGTGTCGTGCTCGCGTCGAGCCAGCGTGCCTCAGCCTTCTCGAGCGCCTTTTCGATCTTTCTTCTCCTGGTCATCAGTTCGCCCACGGTTGTACCCTCATGGGTGGAGGGATCGAACAGCAGACGGTCGATCTCGTTGCGCGAGCGGGTGAGCTCGCTGACCTCGTTCTCTGCCTTATCCACCGCCTTTCTCATCTCGCGTGTGCGTTCCCGTTCAATCGCGGCACGGCGGCGTTCTTCCTTTCTCCTCGAGCGCGACACCGTTGATCCGGAGTCGCGGCCGAGCACCAGGTTGCGGTACTCGTCGAGATTGCCCGCAAAATCCGTTGCCTTGCCGTCGGCAACGAGAACGAGGCGATCCGCCGTGAGTTCGACGAGGTGCCGGTCGTGGCTGATCATGATCACCGCGCCGCTGTATCCGCTAAGGGCCTGGACCAGGGATTCCCGGGCCTCGATGTCGAGATGGTTGGTCGGCTCGTCGAGAATGATGAGATGCGGGGCATCGCGGGTGATAAGCGCCAGGGCCAGGCGGGCCCGCTCGCCGCCCGAGAGCCGGCGAACCTCAAGGGCGGCCTTGTCGCCCGAGAACCCGAAGCGGCCCAGCTGGGCCCGTACACGGCGTGGTGGCGCGCCCGGCATCAGGCGCGTCATGTGAATCAGCGGTGTCTCGTCAGGATCGAGTTCCTCCACCTGGTGCTGGGCGAAGTACCCGACACGCAGTCTCGAGGCGGTCGTCATCGTGCCGCTCATGACATCGAGCCTGCCCGAAAGCAGGCGGGCAAGGGTCGTCTTTCCGTTGCCGTTGCGCCCGAGGAAGGCGATGCGCTCGTCGGGGTCGATGCGAAGCTGCAGACCGCTGATCACCGGCTCATCGGGCGTGTAGCCTACCGATGCGTCATCGAGAAGGATCATGGGCGGCCGCAGGGAATCGGGATCGGGAAAGTCGAACTGGAGCGTGCTGTCCTCGATGGCGGCAGCCACCGGCTCCATGCGCTCCAGGGCCTTCAGCCGGCTTTGTGCCTGACGTGCGGTATGGGCCTTGTAGCGCCAGCGGTCCACGTAGGCCATGAGCCTCGCCCTTTGCCTTTCCTGTCGGGCGCGCATGGCCTCGATCTGCCCGAGTCTCTCGCTCAACTGCCGTTCCCAGGCATCGTAGTTGCCTCGATAGAGCGTCACAGCGCCGCCCTGGAGATGCAGGATGTGGTCACAGACATGATTGAGGAGGTCCCGCTCGTGGCTGATGACCAGCAGCGTTCCCCGATAGGCCCGGAGAAACGACTCCAGCCACAGGGCCGCCTCGAGATCGAGGTAGTTGCTGGGCTCATCGAGCAGAAGAACATCGGGACGGGAGAACAGCAGGGCGGCCAGGGCAATGCGCATGCGCCAGCCGCCGGAAAAACTGTCGACGGTCTGCTGCTGGGCTGCCTCGTCGAATCCCAGACCGGAGAGAATTCGGGCGGCTCTCGCCGGCGCGCTGTACGCATCGATCGCCTGGAGGCGCTCGTGGATGTCACCGATGCGCTGGCTTGTTGCGCCAGAGGCTTCCTCTTCCAGAAGGCGCGTGCGCTCTTCATCGGCGGCAAGGACCCTTTCCAGAGGCGTGTCGCTGCCGGCCCGGACATCCTGGGCAAGATAGCCGAGACTGGCGCCGCGCCGCATGTCGACGGTGCCGGAATCGGACTCGATCTCTCCGGCAATGACCTTCATGAGGGTCGACTTGCCCGCGCCGTTGCGGCCGATCAGGCCGACACGACTTCCCTGGGCCAGCGTCGCCGAAGCGCCCTCAAGGATCGTGCGGCCACCAAGCCTGACAGTGATTCCGGACAGTGTGAGCATGGCCGGCTGATACCACGCCGGCGCCCCGCGCGTCACTCCGGTGCGGCACCCCTGAAGATGCGCGACGGGGGGCTTGTCCCGGTCAGCGGATGGATGATCTGAGTGGCCGGGGGAGGCCCAGGGGCACGATACGGTAAAGCAGCCTGTGGTCGCGCGGGGTTTCCGGCGCACCGATGGGCCGGGCGCAATGCAGAGTCACGGTGTTGTCCCACATCAGGAGGTCCCCCTGGCGGTAGCGGTGGGTCCAGGTGTAACGCCCGGAGATGGCGTGGAGCTTGAGACGGCGCATGAGCTCGCACGCTGCACCGGGCTCCATGCCATCGATGGCCACCATGGAGCCGGCGGGAGAGTAGAGCGCCTTTTCTCCGGTCAGGGTATGCGGCCTTGCGACAGGACGCCGCGCCGCCGGCGGCAGGAGCCCGGCGGTTTCGTCGGTGACGGGTTGCAGGGGATGCTCGAAGTCCTCGCGTCCGCCGAGAATGTCGCCGGTGCCGGAATACATGTGGAGGCCGGTCAGGGGCTCGATCGCCCGCCGCGTCTGCGGGTCAAGTCCGCGCCAGGCCGCCCCCATGTCGGCGATCAGGGTTTCGCCTCCTCTTGCCGGCGCCTCGAGGCACCACAGCATGGTGGTGGCGTCCGGGTCGGCCTCGGCGGCGCCATCGGTATGCCAGAAGGAAGCGCCGTTGCGGTACTCTTCGCAGGAGTTGACCCCACCCACATTGCCGACCGTCGACATGAAGTCGTAGCCGGGGACATTGCGTTCCTGGAAACCGTCGACACGCGGCGTTCCCCAGGCGATGGCAAACCGCGCGAAATCGTCCTGAGTCAGGTCCTGGTCGCGGAAGACAAGGACCTTGTGCTGGACGAAGGCCCGCGCGATCCCTTCGAGAGTCGTGGCATCGAGAGCGCAGGAGAGATCAACGTTGCGCACTTGCGCGGCGAAGGTGGCGCCGAGGCGATGGATATCGCAAACAGACATGCCGGTCAGACTCCTCCGGTGGGGACGGCATGATGCCGCCATTCATGCCTGCGTGTCATGCCGATAGCGGGACCGGCATCAGGAGTTCTCGCTGACACGCCAGCGACAGGCGTCCGCAGAACGGGAAGCGCGAAGGCAAGCGGCAATTGTCCCGTTTGCAGCGTTGTCATCCTTCCTTCAAGTGACAGTGGCTTTGCGGCACAATACACCGGTGTTGTCAGGTCCGGCCTCAAGGGCGAGACAAGGGATTGTCGTCCGGGCGTGGGTGGAGGATTGTCATGGCTGTCGATGTAGCGAATTCGAATCGTCAGGGCGTGCTGGAGCCGTCTTTCCTGAACGCTCTTCCGCACTTTCTCCCCCTGGCAGTCTTTCCGTTGATCATTTTCGCCCTCATGTACGGTGGCTGGTGGATCGCGGCGCCGGTTGCCTTCATCATGATCGGCGCCCAGACCGACATGGCCCTGGGCGTGGACGAACGGGATGTGGGTTCGCCCAAGACGCCCGCCCGCCATCTGTTCTGGCACAACGTTCCGGTCTGGGCGTGGGCGTTTCTCTGGCCGCCGACTCTGGTCTTCGGCCTCTGGCAGATACTCGTTTCCGGCGACCTGGCGCTCTGGGAAGGTGGCGTGATGGCGGCCGTTCTGGTCCTGGAGGCCCAGGCGGTCTTCATCGTCGGCCATGAACTGGTTCACCGGCGTTCGGTCTGGGAACGGCGACTGGGAGAGTTCCTGCTCGCCTCCAGTTCCTATCCGCACTACGCCACGGAACACATCTACATTCATCATGCCTTCGTGTGCACGCCATGGGATGCGGGCTCTGCGCCCAGGGGCATGAGCTTCTGGCGCTATTTTCCCCGTGAGGTGGCCTCGAACCTCACCGGTGCCTGGAAGGTGGTGCGCGAACGGCTCGCGCGCCGTCGCCTGCCGGTGTGGCATTGGTCAAATCCGTTCTGGCGCTACGGCACCGAAACCGCATTCTGGTACGCGCTGGTCTTCTGGATGGGTGGTCCCTGGGCGGTCCTGGTCTTCTTCGCCCTGTGCGTCTTGCCGGTCTTCTCGATGAAGATCAGCAACTACCTCCAGCACTACGGACTGCGCAGGATCCGCCTGGACAACGGACGGTTCGAAAAACCGCTGCCCCGTCATTCCTGGAGCGTCGACGGCAAGGTCAGCAACTGGCTCTTCTACAAGATGCAACGCCATGCCGATCACCATGCGGTTCCAAGCCGGCAATACGCGCTGCTGCGGTTCCGCGGTGCGGACGAGTCGCCACAGTTGCCGTACGGCTACAGCAAGCTGTTCGGCATGGTCTTGCGTCCGCAACTCTGGTTCGAGACCATGGATCCCCTGGTCGACGCATGGCGCGCGAAGTTCTATCCGGAAATCGATGACTGGGGGCCCTATGACAGCCCGGTTTCGGCAGCGCGTCCGGACGCCTTCGATGCCATCGTGGAGATCTTCGCCACCGCGCCCCACCTTGCCGGATGGATCGAACGCAACCCGGAACTGCTCGACAGCCTTCAGATGAGGGAATTCACCGACCTCGATCTTCCGGCGGGTTTCGGCCCGGACCCGGACACGGAAGCCGTTGCCCGCAGAGGGCTGACGCGTCTTTACTGGACGCACGAATTCGGCGCCCTTGAGATGAAGGAGCGCATCGCCGAGATTCCGGTGCAGGATGTCGGGGACATGGTTGACGCGGTGCGGAACTGGTCGAACGACAAGTCGTTCCAGATCGGCATGCACACCCTTCGGGGCAACCTGACCCCGGTCGAGGCGGGTATCGCGCTTTCCAACGTGGCGGAGGCTTCCGTCGCCTGTGTGCTTTCGGCGGTCGAGGAGGAGCATCCTGCCGGCCTTGCCGGGACCGGCACGGGCGGTATCGCGGCCGTTCTGCTGGGAGATCTGGCGAGCGGGGACGCTGCCCCCGGCGTCGATCTCGACGTTCTTTTCGTTCATGAAGGCGATTCTGTCGGTGAACATCATGCCCTTCTGCGGCGCTTGGGCGAGGCGCTGGTCGATCTGTCGCGCGACAGCCTGCTCTTTGCCCCGATGCCGCGCGGCGCCGGCAAGGAGAGGATCGCGTGGTCTCTCGACGCCTTGGCGGAGCATGGCCGGAGCCCCGGTGAGCTTCCGGATCTCACCCGGACGCGCTGCATCTTCGAAGTCGGTGAACCGGGAATTCGCCAACGGTTCGACGATGTGCGCACGGAAGTTCTCGCCCGCGAGACGTCCGGCGACACGTTCATCTCCGGGTTGCGGGATGCAGCCAGGGTCATGGCCGAATCAGGTCTTTCATTTCCGGGTTTGCGCGATGTCGGACGCGCTGCGCGGTTGCTGCGGTCGACCCGTCCGACACACACCATGGTCCTGGATGAAGCCGCAACGCTGTGGCGCAACCTTCACGGCATCCTGCAGCTGGTCGCGGGCGGGAACGACGATTTCGCGATCATGACGGCCTCTGCCCGGATCAAGGCCGTGGTTGCCAGGGCCTGCGGCATGGATGATTTCGACACGCTGGTTGCCGCCGTTCCCGACATGGCCGCAACCGCTGTTGCGGAGATTGATTCTCTTGTCACAGCAGCGAGCGAAAGCACCCCGGAGCCGCTCCTTCCGACAGACTGATGCAACCGCCACAGGGCATTCTGAAGAGGGTCGCGCCCGCGGAACGCGAGTCAATCGACGTGCCGGTCCTTGCACCTCATCTCGAATTCCGGCTGATCGAAAGAGGCCAGGTACTCCTGCTCTCGGAAGCATTCAATACACTGCTGCACGGGCAGATCCATTGCGATCTCGTAGGCCTGCTCGATGGCCGGCGATCGCTGAGCGACATCGTTGCAGCACTTGCCGACAGGCACTCCGCTTCCAGTGTCCTGGGCGCCCTCTCCTCTCTCGCGGCGAGGGGATATGCTGTTTCCGGCGCGCACTCCATGGAACGGGATGCGGCGGCGTTCTGGTCCTCCCTGGGCGCTTCTCCATGCTGGGCCGAGGAACGCCTGGCGGCGGCAAGGGTGACCGTCGACGGAGACGACGGCCGCCTTGCCCGACGGCTCGAGGCCATGGGCGTTGTCACGGTGGCAGAACGGCCGACGCTTTCGGTTGTCGTCTGTGACGACTTCCTCCTTGAGCGGCACGCCGAGCGCAACCGGCGTCATCTCGTGACCGGCTCACCGTGGATGCTGGTCAGGCCCAGGGGCATGGAGTCCCTGTTCGGCCCGGTGTTTCGACCGGCCGCCAAGGGACCGTGCTGGACCTGTCTGGCCTATCGTCTTCGCGGCAACAGGGAGGTTCACAGCTATCTCCGGCACGTGGCGGGCGAGGACGCTGCCTTTCGCCCCTGCGCCGCGGAACCCGTTGTTTTGGATGCGGTGTATGGTCTCATCGCTGCCGAAATCACCAAGTGGCTCGTTCTTGAGGACGAGGCGCCGCTCCATGATCACGCAATCTCGCTGGATGTGGGGCGTCTCGGGAGTGAACGTCATGCTGTCACGCGCCGTCCGCAGTGTCCCGCCTGTGGCGATGAGGAGTCATACCGGGCCGACCGGGCGCCGACTCCTGTCCGGTTGCAGCCCAGTCCGAAGCGCCTTCGCAACAGCGGCGGCGTGAGATCGGTGTCTCCGGAGGACACCCTTGCCCGCCACCGCCACCTGATCAGCCATGTCAGCGGTGTCGTGACCTGGCTCGCGCGCACCACGCGTGAGTCGGATCCATGGCTGCACGTGTACTGGTCGGGAGGCAATGCGGCACTGAGAGGCAGAACGCTTGGCACCTTGCGGCGCAGTCTGCGGAGCAAGAGTGCAGGCAAGGGCAGTACTCCGGCACAGGCCGAGGCCAGCGCGCTCTGCGAGGCCGTCGAGCGCTATTCGGGGGCGTTCCAAGGCGACGAGATCCGCTGCCGGAAGCGATACGCCGATTTCGCCATCGCCGGAGGTGACGAGGCGATACATCCCAATGATGTGCAGCTCTTCAGCGACCGGCAACTGGACAATGCCGATCAGATCAACGCCCGGGGCCACCCGTACAACATCGTGCCGGCGCGCCTGGATGCGGAGGCCCAACTGGACTGGTCGCCTGTGTGGTCGCTCACGAAGGAGCGTCACCGCTGGCTTCCGACCTCACTCGTGTACGGCATACCCGCCGAGCAGCGGAGTCCCGTCGACCTGATCTCCGATTCCAACGGCTGTGCAGCAGGCAACACCCTGGAAGAGGCGATCTTGCAGGGGTTTCTCGAACTGGTGGAGCGCGACGCGTTCGCCATCTGGTGGTACAACCGGCTCAGTCGGCCGGGCGTTGATCTGGAGGGTTTCAGCGACGACTGGCTCGCAGCCGCACCCGGTTACTACCGCGACCTCGGGCGCGACATGTGGGTGCTGGACGTGACCGCCGATCTCGGCATCCCCGTCTTCGTCGCGCTGTCGCGCCGCATCGACGGAAAGACCGAGGACATCATCTACAGTGCCGGTGCGCATCCCGACCCGCACATTGCTGCCCTGCGCGCGGTCTGCGAACTCAATCAGTGTCTGACCTGGGCTCCCCGGCCGGAAAGGGGTGGTCCCCGGCTCACCCTGGATGACCCGATGTCCCTTGACTGGTGGAGAACCGGGCGCCTTGCCGACCACCCCTGGCTGGCGCCGGCCTCCGGCGTACCGCTGCGCCGTGCGGCCGACTATCGGGTTCCCGATACCGATGATGTGCGCAAGGACGTGGAACGGTGCCGGGCGCTTGTGGAGGCCAGGGGACTGGAGTTTCTGGTCCTGGACCAGACACGTCCCGATATCGGCATGCCGGTGGCCAGGGTGATTGTACCCGGCCTGCGTCACTTCTGGGAACGTCTGGCGCCGGGGCGACTCTACGACGTGCCGGTCGAGATGGGATGGCGGGAGGCCCCGCTCGGAGAGACCGACCTCAATACCGTTCCGGTTGTCGCGTGACCTGTCTCAACGTGTTGCCTTCGTGGCGGCCTTACGGTCAAGGGCCATGAGGATCGGCGGAAGGAGCGCAAAGTCGGCGAGCATCGCAAAGGCGATGATGAGCGCCGTGACGATGCCGACCTCGGCGGTCGGGACGAATGGTGACAGGGGGAGGATCAGAAAGCCCGCAACCAGAACGGTTGTGGTGGTGAACAGCGCTCGCCCCGCCGTTGCGAAGGCGTAGCGCACTGCTGCCTCGGGGCTTTCGCCGCGTTCGCGCCGTGCGCGCAGATACTTGCTGAGAAAGTGCACCGTGTCGTCCACCACGATCCCGATCGTCATGGCCACCACCACTGAAAGCGAGACCCCGATTTGCCCCACCGCCAGACCCCAGACACCGAACGCCAGGAGTGCGGGCACGAAGTTGGGCACAAGACTGATGAGACCGATCCGCAGCGAGCGAAAGGCAACGATCAGGATGATTGATATGCCAAGGAGCGCGAAGGCCGTTCCACCGAGCATCGCCCTGATGTTGCGCTGGCCGAGATGGGCGAAGATCAGCGCGGAGCCGGTGCCGTCGGCCTGGACGATGTGTGGCGCATTGGCTTCCAGCCAGGTCTCCAGGCGTGCGTTCAGCGCCACGGTTTCCCGCGAGGGGAGGGTCTTTGCCGATACCGTGACACGGGTTGCCGATCTCTCGGCGTCAATCCGGGTGTTCAGGCCGAGACCCTGGGGCAGCGAGAGTTCGTACAACAGCAGGTATTGGGCAGCGAGGTCGCGTCGTTCCGGAAGCCGGTAGGCCTCCGGGTCGTCGCCGTGCATGCTCATGTTGATGCTGCGGAAGGTGTCGGCGATTGTCATGACGTGCCGGATTTCCGGCTGCTGGCGACACCATTGCGCGAATGCGGAAACATCGGCGAGGAAGGCAGGATCGACCGCATCGCCCGGGCCTGTGGAGACCAGCGAGTACTCGAGAATCGTGTTGCCCCCGAGCCTTGCATCGAGGAGGTCCATATTCTGGCGAAGTTCCACGCTTTCGTCGAAGAAATGGACAAGCACGTCATTGAGGTCATTGCGCGGAAGGGCTGCCGCCAGAGCCAGCACGATGCTCGCCGAGGACCACAAAAGCAGCTTGCGGCGGCGCACGACGAACTCTGCCACCGCCGCCATGGCCGGATCGCCGTCACTCCTGGCGCCGGCTGTTTCGCGCATGGGCAAAAGTGAGAGCAACGCGGGCAGGAACGTCACCGTAAGCAGGAAGGAGGCGGCAATGCCGAAGGCCACGAAATTTCCCAGGTGGCGGTACGGCGGGACCTCGGAAAAGTTCAGCGACAGGAACCCGAGTACCGTGGTCGTGCTCGCGAGAAACACCGGATACAGGTTGATCCGTACCGCGTGGATGATCGCGTCACGCTTCGCATCTCCGGCTTGCATTCTCTGGCGCATGGCAACCAGCAGATGCACACAGTTGGCCACCACCATCATCAGCACGATTGTTGGCGCCGGTGCCGTGGACGGCGTGAAAGGCAGGCCGACCCAGCCACCGAGCCCCGTTGACGCGGCAACGGCAAGAACCATCACCAGACCGGTCGCGACGACGCCAGCGAGCCGACGGGTCAGAAGGAAGAGGATCACAGCCATGACGACAAGGCTTGCCGGCAGGAAGATCATCTGGCTCTGCACCGACGCCTCGGCGAAAGCCGCACCGATCATTGCCATGCCGGCCGGCCGGACTTCGATGCCCGGAAAGCGCTCTTGTGTCTCGGCGGCGAGGTCGCGCGCAAAGGCAGCGATTCTCGGGACCATGACCGTCTGTTGTTCCCGCGGAACCTCCAACGTCACGTTGACCGCACTCACGCTGCCATCGGAGGCAAACAGGCTGCCGGCGAGGCGGGGGTCGGCCAACAGGATCGCCCGGATCCGGCGGCGCTCCTGCGGATCGTCCAGCTTCTGCGGATCCACGAGGTCGCTGACGATCAGATTGTCCCCGTCGGCACGCGTGTGCTGAAAGTTCGCAATCGAATCGACCCGACTCGAGAGCGGCGTCTGCCAAGCCTGCTCCGTCAGCCAGACCGAAGCCTCGAGAGCCTGTTGCGAAGCTGCGTCACCGTCATCGGGGACGATCATGAACAGGATGTTGTCGCTCTTGCCGTAGGTGTTCTCCAGGGTTTCGAGCGCCAGGAGCTGGGGGTTGTCCCTGGTAAAGAAGATGCGGAAGTCGACGGAGAACTCGAGAAACGCACTTCCACCGCCGGCCAGCGCGGTCAGGATCAGGCTGACTACGACAATACGCCTGGGAACTGCGACCACCCATTTGGCGAAACGTTCTTCGAATTTCTGCATGCCCGGGCCCGGCGGGTCTGTCGCCGCTTTGCAGGGGACCCTAGACGTGAGTGTCTTCCATGGCAAGGTCGTCATCGCTCTGACCATGACCGCATGGTTGCTGGACATCCGGCACGAAGCCCATGTACGGTTCGTCACGGCTTTGAGAGATCCAGATGTCCCGGTCCCGTCCTCCAGGCCACCTCAATGGTGCTGCTGTCGCGTGACAGCAACAGGCGTTCAGTGATGCTGCGCGAGTTTCTCGGATCGAGCCGCGAACGCGTTGATGCGGCGCTGGATGCGGCGCTGCCGAGGGCGTCGGAGCCACCCTCGACATTGCACGAATCCATGCGTTATGCCGTGTTTTCGGGCGGCAAGCGCCTGCGCCCGGCCCTGGCCTTCGCTGCAGCTGTCGCCGCGGGTGTGGAGCCCGGGCGGGCGACGCCCGTTGCCTGCGCCGTGGAACTGGTCCATGTCTGTTCGCTGATCCTCGATGACCTGCCTGCCCTCGATGACAACGCCGAGCGCCGGGGACAGCCCGCAGTCCACATTGCCTTCGGTCATGCGACCGCCATCCTCGCGGCCAATGCCCTGCTGGCGGAGGCGTTTGCGCAGTGCTCCCGACTGCCGGATGCTCCTTCGGCTGTTGCCGTTGGCGCCGGTCTGGCCCAGGCGATCGGATCACGAAGCCTTATCGGCGGGGAAGTCGACGATCTCTCGTTCGCTTCCTCCGGGGGCAGCCTAGACGATATCGAGTCGATTCATCTGCGAAAGACGGCCCCGTTGTTCAGCTTTGCGACCTGGAGCGGCGGGGTCGTCGGCGAACTCGATGCTGTGCAACTCGATCGCCTGCGGGCTGTTGGGTGCCTTTACGGACAGATTTTCCAGCTCATCGACGATCTGAACGACAGGGATGAGGACGCCTGTTCGGTTCTGCACCTGCTGACGCCGGTGCAGGTACGCGAACGCATCCGGAACCTGTCCACGCAAGGCTCACGGATGATCGAATCGTTCGGCCCGAACGGATGGGCGCTGGCTGACCTGACCGGCTACCTTGAAGAGCTCTGCGCCGAGAGCCTGTAGCATCGGTCCCATCCGGAATCCTGGCGGATCTGCAGACGAGGCCGGTTTCGACGTGTCCTCACGGCAGACAGGATCTGCCGGATGCGAGGCACATCAGCCCCCGATCACGGACGCCCCGGTCTTGTGAGATCTCATCAGGATCCCTGCGACAGGGGGCATGGTCGCCAGGCCTTCCTGTGACGGGTACGCTTGATACCGGCTGCAATGCCCTGGTCGCGCGACCAGGGATTCCCGAAGGAGTCTGCCGGCCCTCGACAGAACGGTTGATGTTTTCCCCGAAGAAGGCTAGTTTCACCGGCAGTGGCCTGCAAAGTGCCCTTGAACAACACTATGCAAGGATAAGTGATCATGCCGTCAATACCTGAGTCAGTTGTTCAGTCTTCCGAGGAAATGCGGAAGGCGCTTACGGATAAAGCCGTCGAGAGTGCGGAGTTCCGGCAGTTGCTTGTGGGCGACCCCAAGGCTGCCATCCGTCAGGAGTTCGGCATCGACCTGCCTGACTACATGAACGTCATGGTTCATGAGAGCAACATGCAGGATCTTCACTTGTCGCTGCCTCCTGCACACTATGACCTCAACGAGGAACAGCTTGAGGCCGTCAGCGCCGGTCTCAGCTGCTGCGGTTGAGCAACCAACTGCCGGTGACCTCCTTGAGGTCTCCTCGCGGATGATGTGGCATGACGGGAAGCGCCTCGCGCGTTTTCCGTCATGCGTCTGGTTGTTCGTATTGTCATCCGACTATTTTTGAATCGCCTTCTCGATCCGGGCGTTTCATGCTTCAGGGTGAGCGCAGGCGCTCATGGCCTTTTGGTGCGGCGCCAGGGTGGTGCGGAAACGCGAACCCCGGAAGGGCCAGAGCCAGGCTTGGGTGTTCCCTTGAGTACGCTCTTCTTTTCTCTTCAAGCCAAGGATAGTGCTGTCCTGCAAAGGGCCGCCGGATCAGGGCGGTGGGTCGCTCTGAATCATCTTCGCGATCCGGGGTGAGCGTGATCGCTCAAGGCGATCTTGAGAGAGGCCTCCGCAGGGGGAACGGAGCATGAGGAGCGACGAGAAACTGGCGACCAGCCAGGAAGTCTCGGCGATCAGCGAAGACAGCCTGCTTCGTGAGGCAGGATCCTTCGGTGATGCCCTCGAATTGCTGTGCGGGTCGGGCGCCGTTCCGGCGGAACTCATCGCCGGTCAGCACTGGGAAGCACTGACGCGCCGCGCCGGCGCGTTGCATGCAACAGTGGCGGCCTTCCCTTTCGGGTTCGAAATGCCGTTGCATGATTGTCGACCACGAGCTGATCTCGGAGTGACGATCCTCGGCGGCAGTCGGACTGCGGCCGCTATCAAGGAG
Source organism: Alphaproteobacteria bacterium (assembly GCA_965213815.1). Classification (GTDB taxonomy): domain Bacteria; phylum Pseudomonadota; class Alphaproteobacteria; order SP197; family SP197; genus SP197. The sequence goes on from OZ243917.1 coordinate 1,360,186, forward strand.
GAGGAACGGTTCGACGGTCCGTCTCCATGTATCGTGGGCCTCGCCCGTCTTCTGCGTGAGATGGACCGGAAGGACTCGGCGCTTCGCCGCATTACCGGCCGGGAGTTCATGCTCAGGTTCGACATTGACGTCGAGCGGCATGATGCAAGGTTGGACCCTGCGGTCTTTCTGGGTTCCGTCGGGCGCCCGATCTGCGGCGACGGCCACAGCATGCGGTATGCGGACATTGGCGTTCTTCTGGACTCGATCGCCCTGGCCCTCCGCCGGGAGCCCGACGAGGCCGGGCGCCGGCAGGTTGAGCGGGTGTACAGCGCACTGACGCCCGAAACCCGTATTGACAACCTCGGTGTCTGTCCCACGCGCGATGGAGTGATCAGGGTGGAGTTGAACGGGTTTCGCACGGCGTCGGATGTCCTGGCCTTCCTGAAGCGCGTCGGCTGGCACAAGGGGCATTCTCCGATTGCCACTGCTCTTTGCGACCTCGAGGCGCGCCGCACCTTCGACCATCTGGGCATCCATCTGGACACGCGGGCCGATGGCCTCGAAACGCAGATCGGGATCAACCTGATGGCCATGGATGAGAGGCCGCAGGACGGACGATACTGGCTGGACAAGGCGAGCAACTGGACGGCTCTCATCGCCGCGCTGGGCGAGCATGGGCTTGTGGTGCCGGAAAAGCTGTCGGCGCTCTCCCGTTGGCCGGGCGCCCGGATTGTGCCGGTCCGGTTCGACGCCTTCGTGCTCTTGCGCGGCATCAGCCATTTCGAACTGGTGACATCCGGCAGCCAAATCGAACAGGTCAACGCTTATGCATACATGTTCCTACGCTCGGTGCCACGGGACATATCGACACTGGCTCGCCTTGCAGGATGACACGACGCCAGGACCATCAGGGCGCCCTTGTTGCATGGGGGACAGCGAACAACAGGTGGAAGACATAGGCCTTCACCTGGTCGACCCGGTTGCCGACCACTGTCATCTTGATGTGGTGAATGCCCCGCATGTGCATGAACTGGCCGGACTTGCCGAGCAGCAGGTCGGCGCCCGTCGCCGTGTCGATCAGCGCCGAGAGTTTGTCCGGAACGGCGAGTCCCAGTTCGCGCATGCCGTCAAGAAGCGGTATCCAGTGACAGATACCCTTCAGCCATTCCTGGTCTCCGGGATGCAGGGTCAGTCCAAGTGTCGGACCGACGCCGCGGGCGCTGACGTCAACGTGCACCGAAATGCGCTTGAAGGCTTCACGATCCTCGAAATGTGACAGCGTCGAGGCCACCAGTTCATGGGATCCTTGCCAGCCAACGCGTTCGAGATACCCCCTGGCCGCGTTGGCTGTCCGGAATCCGGGTGCGGTCAGACGGATCACCCTGTCTCGTGACGGAAAGGAGCCGACGGATCCAATGGATGTATCCGTGTCCGTTGCCCGACACACCCGTTCGATGTGCGCACGTTCCCCGGCGTCCGGTTGCCAGCCGCTGGCAGCGACCACCGCCTCGATGACAACACCGAGATCCCCGAGTCGTTGCTCGAATGAGTCCTGGCCCGGCAGCGTGCGAGGGGCAAGGTAGAGAAAGATCCCGGGATTCGGGGGTACGCCACAATGTGCGGGATCGATATCGTACTCGAGAACCAGCCTGTTGCCCACTATGCGTGGGAGTTCTGAACCCTTCCGTCCCAGTTCGCCCAGAAGCCAGACTGCGGCGGAGGTCGACGAATCCGCGTTGTTCGACCGGCACCATTCCAGAAAATGCGACGCTGAGCGGCTTCCCTCGAACAGCGCAACGCCAAGGTCGGCCCGTGGCTCACGTTCGTGCAGCGGCAATTCGAAGCCGAAGCCGAACGCGCCCAGACTGACGGGCAATGCCTGCGCGCATTCCAGGAGCCTCGTCCATCCGGAGCCACCGATCAGCACCGGAGAAATGCGACTCCTGAACTGTTCCACCAACGCCCCAAGAGACGGTGCCTCGGCCAGAACCTGTTGCTCGGTTGCGGCGCGAATTTCCTCGTCGATCATGGCCGTGGCTCACCGGTCGTGTCGGTGCGATGACCGACACGGCATCGAACCTCGCACCAGAGCGTTGCCGTACCTCCCCATGTCCTCAGCATGCGCCTAGCAAGGTGTCCCGGTGCAGCGGTCGCTGACAGCCGGAATGGCCTTTCCTGCCATGGTCATTGGCCTGCGCTCGTGAAGGGCATGCCGGGGCTTGCGAAGACCTCCAGGGGATCGAATTCCCGCTTCCACCGCAGGCCTTGCTCGAACATCTCTGCGTAGTGCTCCTGCCACTGGCTGGTGTCGTAGCCCACGTTGCCCGACAGATAGCTCTTCCCTCCCATCGCGACCAGCGTGCGGTCGATGTCCCGCATTCTGTTCATCATGTCTGCCGCTTGTTCATACTGATACTGACCGAACACGGCGAGAATCGAGTATGAGACAAAGCGTTCCCCCTTGGGATGCATGACGAGTGGAGCATCGATCGAGTCCGCCTTGATCGCATAACTCCCTGTCCAGCTCCACGGTCTTTGCGGCAACCATTGCGGATCCATCCATGACTGGGCAAGCAGTGCTCGAAAGGCCTCCCAGGGCAAGAACCAGTCTCTCCAGGGGTGATGGTTCAGGTAACTGAATGCCCACCTGGGATACGTCCCGGCCCGTTCGACCTTGTCCGTGTCCCAGATGCTGACAATCTCGTCATGCCCCAGACCGTCAAGCATCCTGTCATCATCGGGTTTCGCATCGTATTCGACGCCGGCGTGAAGGACAATTTCGCGTTCGTGCACCCGGACTTCCGTGCGAAGATGGTTGAAGCGGTCCTCCTCGACGGCGTTTTCAAAGTCATCCGCGAACCGGTCGTAGTCACGATAACGGAGTTCATAGCGCCGGAACCGTTCCCCTGTTTCACGAAGGCGGATCCATGCCTCGGTGATGATGCCGAACTGTCCCTGGCCACCACGGACAGCGTCGAAGAGGTCCTTGTTCTGCGTGGCAGAACACCGCACCCGTTCACCGGTCCCCGTGACCACCTCGAGTTTCTTGACCTGTCCAACCAGCATGCCATGGCGGTGCGAGGTCGTGCCCATCGCTCCGGCAGACAACGTTCCGCCCACAGTCAATTCGCCCGAATCGGTCATCACCCGCGGCAGGCGGTGTGTTCCTGACAGCATCTCCACGACCCTGCCCCATCGGGCTCCTCCCTGGACTCGCACCGTGTCCTCGTCCAGGATCCGGACGCGATCAAGGCCCGCAGTGTCGAGTACCAGGCCGCCTTCACTGAGGGATTGTCCCCCCTGTGAGTGTCCTCCCCCGCGAATGGCAATCCGGCATCCCTGCCTCGCGGCTTCCCGCACGATACCTGCCACATCCTCGGCCTTTCGCGGCATCGCCACCGCGTCGGGAAGCCTCCTGATCATTCTCCCGAAATCGTGCGATCGTGCGTCCCGGAGGCCCTGGTCCCTGCTCAGTTCCGCCGTGAATCCCGTCTCTTCCATGACTGTCGTCCTGTCGTGTCCTGCCTCATTCGATGTCCTGAAGCATGTCCAGAGCCCGCCACAACGTCGAGATTCCTGTCGGCTCGGGGGCTGTGACCGTCACGAGACGTCTGCGTTGTGCCTGCCAGCCCCTTGCGTGTTCAGTGGCTCGACGGCAGGCCAATCCGAATGTGCACCATCGATTGTTCGTCTACGGTGATGATAGGCTGAGGTCTGCCTGGCGGCAAAGGACTTTCCGCGCGTGCGATCCGTCGCGAGTTCTTGCGCATTGTGAACCCGAATCGGAGCCATTACGCTGGCGCGTCGCAAACGGATTGACCCCAGGACAAGGGCTCGCGATGCCGCGTTGAACCCTGTCGGACAGCAACCAAACCCTGCAGATACGGAATACCAGGACCAGTGCTGAATGTTCCACAACAGAAGGCCGATGCTCCGGCCAGGGAGGAGAACGAACTCCTCAACCACCTGCTGAGAGTCTCCGCACCGCACGAGCGCATCGTGCTTGTAGGCACCGGTCTGGTGCTTGTCGCCTTCATATCCTGGATACTCCTGGGCAGTGTGGCCCACACCATCACGTCTGACGGCGTGTTGATCGCATCGGGCGAGCGCCGCATGGCCGTTTCGACCGAACCCGGACAGCTTCTCGAATATCTGGTTGCTCCCGGCAGTCACGTGAACACAGGACAGGCGGTGGCGCGCCAGAGCGTGCCTGGACTGGATCAGGAGGCTTCGGTCCTGAACCAGAAACTGGCTCTTCTGCAGACGGAACTTGATCGCACCGAAAGCGGTGCCATGCGAGAGCTTTTGGACGTGACAAGAATTGCGTTGCTTGAAATCGAGGCCCGGCGCCTGACGAGGCAGACCATTGTCAGCCCGGCTACGGGTGAGGTCACAGCCATGTTGTCCGAGCCCGGGACGTTCCTGGAGACAGGAACTGCCGTTGCTGTGATTCGAGACTATTCCATCGGGCCGCCCGGCGCGATTCTGCGCGTCGAAAAGGACGTGGCGCGGCACCTCAGGCCCGGCATGTCGGCCTCGGTCGAGATACGGGATCCGGATGGAGGAGCCAGGTGGCTGGACGGTGAGGTCACCGACCTTGCCGCCGAACCGGCACCGGTCTGGCTGAACCGTCTGATGGCGGAGGCGCCGGCGTCCTGGCATCGTGTCCGCATTGTGCTGCGGCAGACTCCGGACTTCATGGTGCCTGAGGGCACACCATGCCGGATACGGATCGAACTTGATCGTCGCTCCCCGGTTTCGTTGCTCTTCCCGGGACGCTCCTGATGATCTCGCGCGGGCGGGCAAGGGCTTTCTGGCGACCCTCAGGGCGCAGAGTGACGACGCCGGTGTTGTTGCAGACGCATATCACGGAGTGCGGCGCCGCCTGCCTTGGCAGTGTGCTGGGCTATTTCGGACGCTGGGTTGCGCTACGCGAACTGCGTGAAGCATGCCTCGTCAGTCGCGATGGCACCACCGCCGCCGCCGTTGTGCGCGCCGCGCGGCGCTACGGCCTCGAAGGCGGTGGCCGGATGGCGGATGTTGGACAACTGCGTGCGGAGCCGTTACCGCTCGTCCTCTTCTGGCAGTTCAGCCACTTTCTGATCCTCGAGGGCATCGACCACGACCGCTTCTTCGTCAATGACCCGTTGATGGGTCGCCGCACACTGTCCGCCAGTGAGTTCTCCAGGGGATATTCCGGCATCGCGTTGCACTTCAAACCGGGACCGGAGTTTCGCCGCGGAGGCGACCGGCCATCCTTCCTGCGCCGGTTGCGTCCCTGGCTCGACGGCGGCTGGAGCAATCTGGCCATCGCCGCCGCCTGCGGACTGTTGCTCGCCATGTTGATGCTCATGATCCCTGCGACCCTGAAGGTGTTCGTGGACGAGGTGCTCATGGGCCCGGGACTCCTGGATCGGGAATTCTGGGGTGTCACCGCGGCGGCCTTACTGGCCGGCGCCGCCGTTGTGGCCTACGCCCTTGCCTGGCTCAGACAACGGTCTCTCGGGCGCCTGACTGTTCGCAACGCGATTGCTGTCTGCGACCGCAGCGTGTCGCATCTGCTGCGACTGTCACTGGAGTTCTTCAATCACAGACTGCCGGGCGATATTGCCGCCCGCGTCTTGTCCGGCGACTGGATCGCGCGCGGCCTTTCTGACCGGGTACTGATGCCGTTCATCGACATCACCATGAGCACGATTTTTCTCGCCGTCATGCTGGTCCATGACGTCACACTCGCCTCCATCGTGCTGGGACTTGCGTTGCTCCATGCGGTGCTGGCACACGTTGTCACACGGCTGAAGCGCAAGGGAAACCAGACGCTTCACCGTGAGCAGGGGGTTCTGTTCGGTGTCGGCATGATGGTCCTTCTCTACAGGGACAGCCTGAGGATGACCTCATCAGAAGACCGATTCTTCAGGCGCTGGAGCGGCCAGCAGGCCCGTGAAATGGGGATTCGCCAGCAGGTCTGCGAACTGGACTACCTCAATTCTGCCTTGCAGGGCCTGATCATTGTGCTGGGGAGTGCCGCAATTCTGGCCTTCGGAGCGACCCGGGTGATGGCCGGCGACATGACCCTTGGCACCCTGGCGGGATTCTACATTCTGGCGACAATGTTTCTGGCGCCCGCCAGTCGTTTCATCGAACTTCTTGACACAAGTCACGCGCTCGAAGCCGATATGCATCGTCTCGATGACATCTCGGAGTTTGCCGTTGATCCGAGTGTTGCGCGCCGGAAGCCGGAAGTGGCGTCAATCCAGACTTTCAACGACAGGCTTCAGCTGGCAGGCCGGATTGAATTGCGCAACGTCACTTTCGGCTATAACCGGAGCCGCCCCCCTCTGATCCGGGATCTCAGCATGGTGATACGGCCAGGCCAGCGGATCGCCGTGGTTGGCCCCAGCGGTGCCGGCAAGTCGACCCTGTTGCGTCTGATTTGCGGCACCTATCAGCCCTGGTCGGGTGACATCCTGTTCGACGGCAGTCCGCGTCACGAGATTCCCGAGGAAGTCATGTACCGGTCCCTGTCGGTGGTCGATCAGGAAGTCACGATCTTCGCGGCAACCGTGCGGGACAACATTACCCTGTGGAATCCCGCGATTCCCGACGATCAGATCATCGCGGCGGCGAAAGACGCCATCATTCACGATGAGATACTCGCCCGGCCCCGCGGCTATGCCACCCTTGTCGCGGAAGGCGGCGTGAACTTCTCCGGTGGTCAGCAGCAGCGGCTCGAGATCGCCCGGGCGCTGGTCAGCAACCCGACAATGCTGGTCTTCGACGAGGCAACCAGTGCGCTCGACGCCGCGACCGAGCAGGCTGTCGATCAGGCGCTGCGGCACCGTGGCATGACCAGTCTCATCGCCTCACAACAGTTGAGCATGGTCCGGGACAGCGATCTGATCGTCCTTCTCGATCGCGCCGGAAGCGTGTTGTGCGGTACACACGAGGAGTTGATGGCGGACGAGAGCGGACTCTATTTCAAGCTTGTCCGCGGCGGCTGATGCGATGACGGTGAGCGTCCCCTGCACACTTACCGACCTTGCCGCTGAGGTGGGGACGGAGGTTCCCTGCACCAACAGTCTCCAGATCATGTTCGACGATTCGCGATACGTCTGGGTGGTCGACACCGGCGCGGTCGACATCTTTCTGGTTGATACGGAGAACGGCGAGGACAAGTCGGCGCCACAGCCTCTCTTGCGCGCCGCAGAGGGCCGGCTCCTGCCGGGCGTCACGCCCAGCACAGGAAACACGACCCTGAGCTTTCGCGCCAGGGGGCTGCCCGGTACAGTGCTGCGGCGGTTGCATGCCAGCCGTCTGGCGACAGTCGACCCTGCGGAGGTCGCCGCACAGGTCGAACTCTGGGTTGTCGAGCTGAGCGCCACGATCTCCCGGTACGTCCGGCATCCCCCGCTTCCGGACGCGCTCCCCAGACCAGGAGAGACCGTCGAGGTGCAAGGCGTCCTTTGTGCGCGGCGCGGCGTGGTCTGGGTGTCCCGGCCGTTGGCGGGCGCAAGCCTGTTCATGGACCTTGTCGACTGGGCCGATTTCGATACCGGGGATGGGAGCATCGGCGCGATACCGCTGACGCCGACTGGTTGGCTCAGGCTGAACGGGCAGGAGCGCATGTCCGCCCGGTCCTCCGAGAGTCTGGCGCAAGAAGGCACTCTTCTGTCCGCCCTGGAGCCTTTCCACGCAGCGTCCCTGGCCCTGGAGCGTCTCAATCGGCAGTTCTTCGTCGCCGATCAGGCGAATCTGGCGCGAGAGCGGGCGTCCAACCGGCAAGGTGGTGAGCAGAGCGCCAGGCACCGTCTGTTCGACCTCTATGGTGTGCGGGAAGGGTGGGAACTCGACGCAGAGGAGACCGCGCTGACGGGAGCGTTGCGTATCATCGGTGCCCGTCAGGGCATCGAGTTCAGGGTCCCCACGCATTCCGGCGCGGTCGGCACACCCGTTGGTCTTGACGACATCCTGGAAGCATCCGGAGTCCGCGCCCGTCAGGTGCGACTCGATCACGCAGACACCTGGTGGCTTGGCGACAACAATCCCATGCTGGCCTTCCGGGCGGTTGACGGTCGGCCTGTCGCACTGTTGCCGGGGGTGTTCGGACGCTATCGAGAACATGACCCCGTGAGCGGACGCTCCACGCGGGTCACAGCGCAACGCGCGGGCGCACTGAAGGCCGAAGCATGGCTGTTCTACCGGCCCTTGCCGGACGATGACAAGGTCGGGCTGGCTGAGCTGGCGCGGATCGCCTGGCAGGGGTCCGCTGTCGACATCTTGCGCCTGGTCCTGGCGGGTTTGCCGGTTGGGCTCATCACGCTGCTTCCCGCGCTGGCTCTCGGTTTCGTTGCCGACAGGATCACCGGGAACGGCGGTTTCGGAGAGGTTTACGCCGTAACGGCAGCCCTGGCGGCACTGGGACTGCTTGGTGCCATGCTGTTCATGCTCCAGGGCACGGCATCGATGCGGCTCGGGGGGCGTGCGGCATCGCGTATAGAAGCGGCGTTCTGGGACCGCATGCTTCGCTTGCCTTACGGGGCTCTGCAGCGCTTCCCGCCAGGCGATCTCGCAGTGCGGGCGATGGCGCTGGAATCCCTTCGACAGGGAGCGCAGGGTGTCGTGGCCGATGCGTTGGTGTCTGTCGTCTTCCTGCTGCCGGTCTTCCTCGTTGTTCTCTTCCACCACGCGACACTGGGTCTCGTCGCCCTGGTTCTGGGGGTGGCGTCACTGCTCGTCACCGTGGTGTTCGGGCTCCTTCAGATGGCGCCACGCAACCGGGTGATTGACGCCTACCGGCAGGTGGGGTCCGGTCTGTTTCAGAGCATCGGTGGAATATCGAGACTGCGTGCCGGCAGCGCGGAAGGACTGGCCTTCGCCGCCTGGGCAAGGAACTACCACGAGCAAAAGCGGGCGGAACTGGCGCTCGACGCAATCCAGGTGCATTCGCGGGCCTTCTGTGCCGCGCTGCCGTTGCTGACCACAGCGGGGCTGGTGCTTGCCGCGGTCCTGGCGGACGAGACAATCCTGGCAGGTGACTTTCTCATCGTCTTCGGCGTGTCGATGGCATTCCAGACGGCGGTCGGCCGGTTCGCAGAGTCCTTCGGCATGATCGCGGGACTGATGCCGTCCCTGGCCCAGATCCGACCACTCCTCAGCGACATGCCGGAGCGTCCTGCCGAGGGTGAGCCCGTTGACGCACTCAATGGCGACATCCTGTTCGACGGTGTTTCGTTCCGGTACCATCCGGATGGCCCGCAGATACTCGACGATGTCACGATTCGTGTGCGTCCCGGCGAGTTCGTCGCCATAGCCGGGGAATCGGGGGCCGGCAAGAGTACCCTTTTCCGGCTTGCGCTTGGACTGGACCGGCCATCCAGTGGCGCCATCTACTATGACGGGCGCGATCTTGATCGCCTGAATCTCAAGCAGCTGCGTCGCCACGTCGGCTCGGTTCCGCAAAAGGTACGGCTTCACCCGCAAGACCTGCTCGACAACATCATTGGCCATCGCGAGGGGGTCACCAACGCCGAAGTGTGGCGTGCGTCGCAGATGGCATGCGTTGAACGCGACATCAGGGCGATGCCCATGCAGATGGCTACGCCGGTGGGGGGGGCGACGAGTGTCCTGTCGGGTGGCGAGAGTCAGCGCATCATGATTGCCCACGCGCTGATCGGCAATGCCCGTGTCTTGCTTCTCGACGAGGCCACCAACTGGCTGGACAACGAGGACCAGTCCAGGGTGATGCGGAATCTCGCGAACCTCACGTCAACCCGGATTGTCATCGCCCACCGGCTTTCCACCTTGCGCGAGGTGGATCGAATCTATGTGATGCGGGCCGGCAGGGTGGTCCAGGAAGGGACTTTCGAGGATCTGACGGAAACCGATGGCCCCTTTCAGGATCTCATGCGCAGGCAGTTGATCTGACGACCGGCTGTTGCACCGGACGGGCCTGACCCCGCTGCAGCCTCATTGCCGATCACGTGGCAAGACGGGGTTGAATCGGGACCGACATTCGCACATCCGGGAGTGTCGGTTGCCCCTTTCCAGGGCCATTGTTGAGGATGGTGCCGAGGTCGCCCTAGGAGCGCGGCATTCCTCATCGACAGGGGGTGACGCTCGATCAGACCCCTTTTTGACCTGCGCAGCCTCGTCGCGGTCGCGCGGCGCGGCGAACCTCTCCACCTTGCGGCGGTAGATGCCCGCGATCTTCGGGTGGATGTCGGACATGTCGGCCGGAACGGCGGATAGCCGCTCCTCGATCTGGTCCTGGCGGGCTTCCAGTTCACGCGGCCCATCATGCCCTGCGCATAGCCGCTGTCCTCGATCACCGCGACCATGGCCTTGATCTTCTTCCCGCTGTCGGCCAGTTCCTTGCGGTCGCTCGCGCCCGAACGTGACGATCAACCGGCCTGTTCGCCCGAACCGCGCCTGCATGTGTTGGCGGGCAGCGCATCCAGCCCCTGTGTTGCAGACGGGTGCAGGGATAGCCGTCCGGCGAGCCGATCATGTCGCGACCGGCTTCTGGGCTCCGGGGAGCCACAAACAAACATAGGGCCCGGTTGCCCGAGCCCTATTCCAGCCGGCTTGGCCGATCCCGGAGCGTAATGCTCGAAAGTGTGGCACCACTGGGTCTTCGTCAACATCGATGGCGAAGCGCCGGCGCTGGAGGACTACCTTGCCCCGGCGGAAGATCTCGTCCGTGGCTACGATCTTGGGACAGCACGCCATACAGGGACGATACATTTCGAGATCGCGGTCAACTGGAAGCTGGTGATGGAGAACTACATCGAGCCCTATCATGTCTTCTCGGCCCATCCGAGGCTGCATGCCTTCGTTCCGATGTCGGAACGGATGCCGAGCCGAATTGACCGCCACGTGATGTGGAACCGCTATCTGTTCAGAGCGTCCGAGCCTGGACGGCGCGAAGGGCCGCCCCATTTCCCGAACCTGTCGCCCGAGGCTGCCAGCCAGAGCGTCTGGTCCATCCTCCCCACGTCCTTTGGCGTTGAGGTCTACCTGGATCATGTGGCGAGCTTTCACGTTGTGCCGGTGGCACCGGACCGTTGCCGCGAACGCATCGATGTCTACCTGGCCGGCGAGGTTGCCACCTCGCCGGACGGGGCCGCCGAACGCCGGGCCGTGCTCGACATGTGGAAGGAGCTCAACCACGAGGACATAGTCCTTGTCGAGAGCATGCAGAGGGGCCGGATGTCGCCGGCCTGCGATGGCGGCCGCCTGTCGACCTGCTGGGACGATGCTCCTCTGCATCTCAGTCGGATGGTTGTCGACGGCATGCGCTAGGCGGAAATTCATCGGCGCCCAGGTGGCCGCAATCGCTCCGATGTCTGGAACGGTCGGGGTTGCCCTCCCGGAACCGTCCGCATCCTGGTCTGCCGCGTCTCGATGATCGCTCGTTCCTTGCCGCCGCCCGGGGGTTCGGGTATCGAATGAAGCCTGATATCGACTCCGAAGACCCAGGATCAGGAGCTTCGACGTGCGTTCGGCCTCGAATCCCATTGCCGTCCAACAACGACACGAGTCGGTCGGCATGATCGGAGCGACGGATGTGGTGGACGCCATCCTGATGGACCCGGCTCAGGCTCGCTCGGCCTGGGGTGCACATGGCCGGTCGCACCGGACGATGCATTCGGGAAGCCGAGGCAGCCTGGTAACCGGAAGAACCTGATCGCAACACAGTCATCCGGGCCTGTGCCCGACAAGGGGGAATCATGCGAGTCAGCACGTTGAGAACCATGTTCATCACCATGGCGACGGTCATTCTGGCAGGCAGCTTCACCCAGGCCTGGAGCGGCGATGCCCACCCGGTCACGGGTGAAGCGTTGTCGCACGACCAGACCTTCACCTACCGCCTGCTCGATCAGTTTCCGACCCTCGACCCGCAGCTCAACCAGGACGTGTCAGGCTTCCACGTGATCCGCGACCTCTTCGAAGGTCTCCTGAGCCAGGACGCTGACGGCAGCCTCGTGCCCGGGGTGGCGACACACTTCACGGCGTCGGACAGCAACAGGACCTACACGTTCGCCCTGCGCAAGGACGCCAGGTGGTCGAATGGCGATCCGGTAACAGCGCATGATTTCGTCTATGCATGGCGGCGTGCGGTCGACCCTGTCACCGCCTCGCCCTACGGCTGGTACCTTGAACTGACCCAGATTGCGAACGCTGCCGATATCCTGGCCGGCGAAAAGGAGCCAGACGAACTAGGAGTGAGCGCCGTGGACGACCACACCTTCGAGGTGAGGTTGTTCGCGCCCCTGCCTTACTTTCCGGCAATGACGACCTATGCGACGTTGTTCCCCGCGCACCAGGCGACCATCGAGGCTCATGGCGCCAAGTGGACGGCACCCGGAAACATGGTTTCCAATGGCGCCTACGTTCTCCAGGAACTGGTGTTGAACGAATACCACACGCGCGTGAAGAACCCGGAGTACTGGAATGCCGACAACGTGATCATCGAGGAGGTGACAGGCCTCGTCATCAACGATGACAACCAGGCCCTGACCCGTTATCGCGCCGGGGAACTTGACCACCTTCAGCCTCTGCCCGCCGGGCAGTTTCCTGCGCTCAGGGAAGAAATGCCGGATGAGGCGACCAGTGTCCCGCGTCTGTGTTCCTACTTCTACGCCATCAACCACAGCGAGAGCGGCCATCCCGCTCTGCAGGACGTGCGCGTGCGCAGGGCGCTCAGCATGGCCATCGACCGCAACGTGATTGTCGAACGTCTCCTGAAGGATGGCCAGTGGCCCGCCTACAACTTCACGCATCTCAAGACTGCCGGCTTCGAGATGCCCGAGATTGCTTATGCGAGGCTCGGCCAGGCCGAGCGCGACGACGAGGCCAAACGCCTCATGGCGGCTTCCGGGCTCGAGGATCTGACGCTCAGGCTGATCTACAACACGTCCGAAAGCCACAAGCAGATTGCCACGGTCATCAGCCAGATGTGGAAGCAGAAACTCGGCGTGACCACGGAACTGGCCAACTTCGAGTGGAAGACCTACCTCAACATCATGGACAATCAGGAATTCGACCTGGCCCGTTCAGGCTGGTGTGGCGACTACAACGAGGCATCGACCTTTCTCGACCTGCTCACCACGACCCATGGCGCGAATCGCGGCAGGTACTCGAACCCTGAAGTTGACGAACTCATGGCTGCCTCGAAGACCGTCGCCAACCCGGGTGCGATCTACGTCGAGGTTGAACAGATCCTTGCCGAGGACATGGCCATCATTCCGATCTATCACTATGCCAACACGTTCCTGCTCTCCAGCGACATCCGGGGCTGGCCTTATGACAACGTCGAAAACAACTGGTACTCGAAGAACCTCTATCGCGTAACGGACTGATCGAAGGTCCCTGGAACGTCCGGGCCGGAGGATGATCTACTATATCGCCAGGCGCCTCGCGGTGGCTGTGCCGACCCTTCTCATTCTCATCATCGTTTCCTATGTCCTGATGTATGCTGCGCCGGGAGGGCCGTTCGATACCGAGCGTACGCTGCCGCCCGAGGTCATGGCCAATCTCCAGCACAAGTACGGGCTCGACCAGCCACTCTTTGTGCAGATCTGGCGCTATGTTGTTTCCATCGTGACGGAATTCGATTTCGGGCCGTCATTCCAGTACACGGACCAGACGGTCAACGACGTGATTCGACAGGGCTTCCCGGTGACGCTGACCTACGGGGCGTGGGCTTTCCTGGTGGCCGTCGTGACGGGCGTCTCGCTGGGTATCGCGGCGGCCCTGCGCCACAACTCCCTTCTTGACTATCTCTCCGTCGGCATTTCCGTAGGCGCCCAGGTCCTGCCGAACTTCGTCCTCGCGCCGGTGCTGACCCTGGTCTTCACGCTGTGGCTGGCCTGGCTTCCCGGCGGAGGCTGGCAGGGCGGGCACTGGCCCCACGTCATCCTGCCGGTCATCGCGCTCTCGACGTCGTTCATGGCCTCTATCGCCCGCATGACCCGCTCGTCCATGCTGGAGGCGCTGAACGCCGACTTTATCCGCACCGCCCGGGCCAAGGGTCTGCCGATGCGCCGGATCGTGTTCCGTCACGCGCTCAAACCCGCGATGCTGCCGGTGGTCTCCTATCTCGGACCGACGTTCGTCGGCATGATCACCGGCTCCGTGGTCATCGACGTTTTCTTCGCCACCGGTGGAATCGGCCAGTTCTTCGTCAACTCGGCGCTCAATCGCGACTATCCGGTGATCATGGGCATCACCATCCTGGCTGGTGCGCTCGCCATTGCCTTCAACCTCATGGTCGACCTGCTCTACGCCTGGTTGGACCCACGCATCAGGTACTGACGTGTCGCCCCTTCTCTTCGGCCGCCGCGCCATCCGGTCCATGTCCGGGGCCTCGGATCCGTCCAATGGCCGCTCGCTCTGGCAGGATGCCCGTGGACGCTTTCTGGAAAACCGCGCGGCGATGGCGAGTCTGGTGACTCTTCTTGTCCTCGTCCTGTTTGTGCTCTTCGGTGACTTTCTTGCGGCCTGGTCCAACGAAGAGATCGACTGGGCCATGCTCGGCAACGTCGCGGAGGAGGGGGGTCCCTCGTTCGCGAACGGTCACTACTTCGGGGTGGACGAACTGGGCCGCGATCTGTTCGCGCGCACAGTACAGGGGACCGGGATATCGTTGATGGTCGGCGTCCTGGGAGCCCTGGTCTCGATGGTGGTCGGCACCCTGTACGGGGCCGTGGCGGGATATCTCGGCGGTGCGGTCGACAACGTGATGATGCGCATTGTCGATGTCTTGATGGCCATTCCCTACATGTTCGTGCTGATTGTGTTCATGGTCGTGTTCGGCCGCTCGATCCTCATGCTGTTCGTGGGCATCGGCCTCATCAGCTGGCTTGACATGGCGCGTATCGCGCGAGGGCAGACGCTGTCCATCAAGAACCGGGACTTTGTCGAAGCCGCCGTGGCAATCGGCGTGAGGCCGGGGAGGATCATCCTGCGCCACATCATCCCCAATCTTCTGGGTGTGGTCGTGGTCTATGCGACGCTTCTCGTGCCTTCGATGATCATCTACGAAAGTTTCATCAGTTTTCTCGGTCTCGGCGTGCAGGAACCCGCCACGAGCCTGGGCGCGCTCATCAGCGACGGCGCGAGCCAGATGCAGTACGGCACACTCTGGCAGCTCCTGTTCCCGCTCTTCTTCTTCGTCACCACGCTGTTCGCGTTCTTCTTCGTCGGCGACGGGCTGCGCGATGCGCTTGATCCCAGGGATCGCTGAGCCATGACCCTTCTTCAAGTGTGTGACCTGAACGTTTCCTTCCGGACAGGCGACGGCACGGTCAACGCCGTGAACGGGGTCGATCTCAGGGTTGCGGCCGGACAGGCGGTTGCAGTGGTCGGCGAGAGCGGTTCGGGCAAGAGTCAGATCATGCTCGCCATCATGGGTCTCCTGGCGCGAAACGCAGCGACGTCGGGTTCGATCATGTTTGATGGCGTCGAACTGATTGGTCTCGGTGAGCGAGCGTTCAACCGGATTCGCGCACGCGAGATCGCGATGATCTTTCAGGATCCGATGACGGCGCTCAATCCCTACATGAGAATCTCGCACCAGATGACCGAGGTGCTGACACTGCACAAGGGCATGAGCCACGGCGAGGCGGTTGGCGAAGCGGTCCGCCTGCTCGACGCCATGGAAGTGCCCGAGGCGCGTACCCGCATCACCATGTATCCGCACGAGTTCTCCGGCGGCATGCGCCAGCGGGTGCTGATCGCGATGGCACTGCTCTGCCGTCCTCGTCTGCTGATTGCCGACGAACCCACCACGGCGCTGGATGCCACCGTCCGCGGCCAGATCATGCGCCTTATCGGGAACGTGAGGTCCACGTTCGACACCGCCGTCATTCTCGTCACTCACGATGCCGGCATCGTCGCGGGGTACTGTGACGAGATGGTCGTGCTCTACGGTGGCCAGGTGATGGAAAGCGGTCCGGTCGCACAGACCTTCGCCGCACCGCATCACCCCTATACACGCGGTTTGCTGGATGCCGTCCCGCGGCTCGACCGTGACGACGAGAGGTTGCGCGACATCCCCGGGGATCCACTGAGCATGCACCAGTTGCCTGGGGGCTGTCCCTTTGCGGAGCGTTGCCCGCGGGCGGACGAGCGTTGTCATCAAGTGCGGCCCCCTGGCGTCGGTCAAGCGCCGGGCCGGTGGGTTGCCTGCCACTGGCCCTTGGGTGGTGCGGGATGAACGTGCCCCTTCTCTCTGTGCGGGATCTGTCAGTCTCCTTTCGCGTGCGTCCCGGGGGAAGTCCCCCGTGGGTCCGACCGAAGGAGCTTTACGCCGTCCGGGGGGTCGGTTTCGATCTCGCCCCGGCCGAGACGCTCGGAATCGTCGGCGAGAGCGGATCCGGCAAGTCCACCCTTGCCCGCTCCCTGATCGGAACGGTCCCCGCCACCGGAGGCCGGGCGCTCTGGCAAGGCAGGGATCTGTTGGCGCTGGATCCGGGCGAGCGCCGGCCCCTGCGTCGCGACATGCAGATGATCTTCCAGAATCCCCTGGGTGCACTGGATCCCCGCATGACGGCTGGCGAGATCATTGCCGAACCACTCGTGACCCATGAAACAGGCCTGTCGAGACACGAGATCACATTGCGGGTGAAGTCGTTGCTCGAGCGGGTGGGCCTGCTTCCCGAACACACCAACCGCTACCCTCACGAATTTTCCGGCGGCCAGTGCCAGCGCATCGGCATCGCGCGCGCGCTCATCGTTCAGCCGAAGCTCCTGATCTGCGACGAACCCGTCTCGGCGCTCGACGTCAGCGTGCAGGCCCAGATCGTCAACCTGCTCCGGGACCTGCAGCGCGACTTCGATTTGTCCCTGATCTTCATCTCCCACGATCTCGGCGTGGTGAAGCACATCGCTGACCGGATCCTGGTGTTCTATCTCGGCCGGGTCATTGAGTATGGCTCCACACGCGATCTCGTTCACGACCCGCGCCATCCCTATACCCGGGCCCTGATCGCAGCGACGCCGGTCCCTGATCCCGCGGTCGAACGCGAACGCCCGGCCACGGGCCTCGAGGGCGAGTTGCCGTCGCCCCTGTCGCCGCCGTCGGGGTGCGTGTTTCGCACCCGATGTCCTTGGGCCCGTCAATCCTGCGCCGAGGCCGTTCCGGCACTGCAGGAACACGACGACGGTCGTTTCGTGGCCTGTCCCTTTGGCTGAGACGGCACGCCGCGCCAGGTGGGTCGTGCCCTGACTGCCGTTTGCCAGAATCAAGCAATGCCGGATGCCGCAGCAACATCGACGGATCCCCGCTCGAAAATTCCGGACCCAACGAGGGGCTCACGTACCGCTCGCGCCACCTTGCCTGCATGCCGCGGACTGAAGGGATCAACGTCAGTCAGGAGAACCAGTCGATGACGCAGCGATGTCCTTCAGGTGGAACGGCAGGGGACATGTGTGTGGCGTCATGCCGTCTGGAACGAAGGATGTGGGCGAATCAGGACTCCTCTTCTATCTCCCGCAGGATGGCCTTGACCACGGTCGTCGCGTTGTCGGCCGCCAGGCCCAGAAAGACATCCAACTGGTTTGCGCCTTCGTGGCCGCCGACAAGATCGGAGAGGCTTCGGACGGCAATGAAGGGTATGTCGTTCGCGTGGGCGACGGCGGCACTCTCCATGTCCAGCACACGTGCGTCGAAGGTCCGAAATGTCCAGGCCCGGAACGCGGCGTTGTCGACAAGGGTGCTGCCGGAGACCCCGGATCCGCCAATGACGATCCTGGGAGCGTCCTCGAGGCACGAGCCTTCCGATCGTGCAGCGGCTGAGTGCCACCTTGTCCGCCATGGTGCGGGCCGAGGCGAGCAGCTGATCGTCCACCGTGAACCAGAAGCGTGTCTCGATGTGCTCCGCTCCGGGGCGGAGCACGGTCACCGAACGCGAAAACATCATACCGAAGTTCCCTTTGGCCTACGGATTTCCTCCGGGGGTCCAAACACTTCGTCGTAAAAGAGCTCGATTCGTTCCGTTTCTTCATCCGTCAGCCTCTCGAATTCTCTCTTGCGCGCCCGGTTCGAAAGACGCCCCGCATTTTGATGAAGAAGCCGGAACAACAGGTCGGCGGTGCGGTCGGGCATATCGGCGATCGCCTGCAGGTGCCTTGTGAACTGGACGTAACGCCGGAGAAAATCCGCTTCGCTTGGCAGGTCTTCCTCAATCGTTCTGCGCACGCATTCGAACAGGAATTCCGCATGAGGCGTGGCGTCGAAAAAGCGGTAGTAATCCGCCGTGTCGTTGAGCACCCGGACATTTCCGCGCTCCGTCGGCTCCCACTCGATGAGTGGCAAGAGACGCCGCGAGTAATCCTCCAGGATCGTGCCATAAGCGTCGATCCGGTCCAGGATCGCGGCAGATACCGGAAACACGACCCCCGGAGGGTTGAAGTCCCGCTGTGCCAGGACATGATGAATGAGATAGCGATGGATGCGCCCGTTCCCGTCATCGAAGGGATGGATGTACACAAAGCCGAACGCCAGAGTGGCAGCTGCGATGACCGGATCGAGGGTGGTCGCGGGATCCCGGTCGAAGGCGACCATGCCTTCGATCAGGGATGCCAGGTCTTCGTGCCGCGCGCTGATGTGGTTGGGGAGCGGCGCGCCCGTGTTCCGTTCGTGCTCGCCGACAAATCCGCCTTCGACGCGCAAGCCAAGGCGTACGAACCGGTCGTCGCCGATGACTATCTCCTGCAGCCGGAGCAGTTCGTCGAGGTCGACGGGTTGCCGGCCGGCCTCACCGATAGCTCGGCCCCAGCGCTGAATGCGGTTGTGTGGAGGGCGTTCGCCCTCGATCGCGTAGCTCGACTTCGAATCCTTCAGAATCAGGAATGCGGCTGTGCGGGCCAGCAAGTCCCCCGGCACTGTAGCGACAACGGCCCGCGCCCGCTCCGCGAGATCGAAGTTGACGAATTCCTCGAGTGCTTGCGTGCGCCGGACGAGCGGGCAGAAGTCCGGTGTGCCCGGCAGGTTGTCCCTGACGCGATGCCGCGCGGAGTTCTCGCCTGGGACCGCCCATTGCTGCTTCGGATTGACGACCGGCACATAGTCGCCCCGTGTGGCATCGGGAAGGTTCAGTCGCTGACCGGTGAGCCACTCGTAAAGAAACCAGAGGCGCCGAGCATAAGCGCCCGTGGGCGTATCCCGGACGATGGATTCGATCTCGGCCGCATCCACCGCAAGGAAGAGGCGTTTTAGAACGGCAAGATCGACCCCCTCGTACTTGAGGGCGAAGGTCAGGTGGGCTTCCAGTGTGGGGCGCGGGGCATGGCGCGGGGTGAGAAGGCGCCAGCCTTCCTCCTTCAGAATCCTGTGCCGCTCGCCCGTAGCGGACAAGGTCCGCGGCAAGGGAACGTGCAGGTTGCAGGCGTCGATCAGGGCGGCATAGCCGGCCAACGTCGCCCGTTCCGGCAATCGCTTGTCCTGAAAAACCGTGATTGGCCCTGAAAAACGATGTTGATGCGCGACATTCATGAATTTCGATGTCCATGGCCGAAACATGAAGCCAGCAACCCAACTGCCTGAATGTCCATGATACAGCGTGAAAAACACTGTCTCAAGTGGAATCGAAAGAATTATTGCATCCACATGATACCATTTGTGAAATACTTTGACTTCTGTGCGTGCAGTGACACCTGCCAGGCTATGGGTTCACAGCATCTGGCGGTCGGTGCGAGTCAGCACTCCAATCGGGAAGGGGTGAAGTCCCGCTACGGGCGTTGTGTGTCTGTCCCTGTGACTGCTCCGCGGCTTTTCGCCGCAGTTGCGATGTCAGCGGCGACGCACTCCTGGCCCTGCTGGAGAACCAGCAGGCCCCTGTCACCCTGCTCCACGATCCGAACGGTGGCCCTCACAGCCATCGCTGCGGAACCATGAGCCCCCAATGGAAACCTTCACCAGGCAGAGACCGAGCCGACGTTCTGCCCGAAAAGATGGGGTCACCTCACTCGGGGCAAGTCCGGACGTTTGTCGCGTTCATTGGGACGAGAGCTGGCAGTCGTGGATTGGATCAACGCCGTGAATCCGGATGTGATCGGAAAACCCTGGTGAACACTGCGCTGCCGCATCTCAAGATCTCTTTGGAAACAAGAGAGTTACAGAAGCTTACACTCACACTTCGATCAAATGTCGGTCTCGGTGACTGTGGGCCCCGCAACGAGGACCTTTCAGTGTCGCGACCGGAACCCGAACGGGATATGAATGAGGTATGAAGGGGAGAAGTCCGACGTGAGCCATGTCAGCCATCTCGAGTGTTCCATGACCGGTGAGCGCCATGAGGCCGGTGAGATACACGGCCTCTCTCGCGCCGGCTGGCCATTGCTGGTGCATTATGACCTGGATCGCCTTGGCGGCATGGTTTCCCGGGACTCCATTGCCGCTGCACCCGTCGACGGATTCTGGCGTTGGGCCCCCTTCCTTCCGGTGACGAGCGAGGAGGACAGGATTTCGCTTGGCGAAGTGACGACACCGCTCATTCCCCTGATGCGCTCGGTTGGCGACATGGCAGAGCACGTTGTGGTGAAGGACGAGGGCCGTTTGCCCACAGGCTCCTTCAAGGCGCGGGGGCTGGCGCTGGCTGTCTCCATGGCAAGGCAACTCGGTCTCCACCGCCTCGCCATTCCGACGAACGGCAATGCGGGTGCGGCTCTTGCCGCCTATGCCGGACGGGCCGGGATGAAGACCACGGTGCTGTGTCCGGCGGATACTCCCGACATCAACCTGCGCGAAATCCGCCAGTACGGCGCTGATGTCTGGAAGGTCAACGGGCTCATCAACGACTGCGGCAGACTTGTCGGCGAGGGGGCCCGCACTGTCGGCTGGTTCGATGTTTCCACCCTGAAGGAGCCCTATCGCATCGAAGGCAAGAAGACGATGGGACTCGAGCTAGCCTGGCAAATGGACTGGTCCCTGCCGGATGTCATCTTCTATCCCACTGGGGGAGGCACCGGTCTCATCGGCATGTGGAAGGCCTTCGCGGAGCTTCACCGCTTGCGCTGGATCACCGGTGGTCTTCCGCGCATGGTCGCGGTTCAGGCAGCAGGGTGTGCTCCCATTGTGCGAGCCTTCGAGGAGGGAAGCCGACACGCCGAGCCGTGGCACAATGCCCATACCGTGGCGGCGGGAATCAGGGTGCCGGTTGCCATCGGTGACTTTCTCATTCTGGATGCGATTCGCGATTCCGGCGGCTTCGCCATGGCGGTCGATGACGAAGCGATCATGTGCGAGCGGGACAGGGTCGCCATGCAGGACGGGCTGTTGCTCGCACCGGAAGGGGCGGCAACGGTTGCCGCGTGGAGGAAAGCTCTGGAAAACGGACTGGTTGGCGCCGACGAACGCGTCGTTCTCTTCAATTGCGCCAGTGGTCTCAAGTATCCGATGGCGCCGGTGGATCAGGAACTCGACATCACGGGCGACATCGATTTCACGAGTCTCGCATGATTCAGGGCCATGTGTGCCCATCCCGGAAGGGTTGTTGCGACGATGGGTATCAGATGTCCTCGGACGATGCTGTCTCCTCTTCCCCGGGGGTCTCTTCGGGCTCGTCGGGGACACGGCGGATGATGATGTCGCCGTTCTCGAGAACCTCCGGCAATTCATACTGGGGCACCGAATTGATGATGCCCTCAAGAATCAACAACAGGCCCTTCAGTGCCTCTGATGCTTCGGGTACAAGGCCATCGTCCGCCGCTGCAGGCGTGGTGGCAAGGCACCACGCCGTCGCCACCGCCATCAGGATCCGTTTCACAACTCAGTGTCCGTCTGCACGCCGCGCGCGGCGTTCAGCGATGTGGCCATGGTAACGGAGCATGATGAACCAGCTCAGGCCTACCAGACCGATGCCCATGTATCGGGTGGCCTCACTGTCGGTCATGGCGGCAGCCACCAGGCCCAGAAGGGAAAGCAGACTGAAGAGGACGGAAATGACGATCGTCCAGTACATGGACCTTGCTCCTCTGACGGGGTAGGGGATCGTCGGCAAGAGTATGTTTCTTGCTGTCCGGCTGTCGAGAGTCTTTTGGGCCCGGCGGGTGGAAGGTCGGTGACGGACGGGATACAAGGTCGGCCTCGGGTTGGCGATGAAGGAGACGGGCGGTGAAGGTGGCTTTTCTGGGTCTGGGAGTGATGGGCTATCCGATGGCGGGACATCTGGCGGCTCAAGGTCACGATGTGACCGTCAGCAATCGCACACCCGGCAAGGCGCAGCGCTGGGTGGCCGAACACGGCGGCAGCTGTGCGCCGAACCCTGCCGCGGCGGCACAAGGGGCGGAGATCGTCTTTGCCTGTGTGGGTGACGATGACAGTGTGCGCGACGTAATCTGTGGCGCCGATGGCGCCGCCAGCGGCATGGACAAGGGTGCACTGTTTGTTGATCACACCACCGCTTCGGCGGATGTCGCACGGGACATGGCAGAGGCGCTCGCCGGCCACGGCTTCGGATTTGTCGATGCGCCGGTTTCCGGCGGTCAGGCAGGTGCCGAGAATGGCCAGCTGACGGTCATGGCCGGCGGCAGTCCGGAGAACTTCGAGCGCGCCCGTCCGGTGATGGAATGCTACGGCAAGGCTGTGACCCTGATGGGAGATGTCGGTGCCGGCCAGCTCTGCAAGATGGCCAATCAGATCTGCATCGCAGGTCTTGTCCAGGGGCTTGCCGAGGGACTCAACTTTGCCCAGCGGGCAGGGCTGGACGGTGAACAGGTGATTGACGTCATCTCCAAGGGTGCTGCCGGTTCCTGGCAGATGGTGAACCGCGGCAGCACCATGCTGCGCGACGAGTACGACTTCGGTTTCGCTGTGGACTGGATGCGCAAGGACATGCGCATTGCCATGGCCGAGGCATCGCGCAACGGCGCCTTGCTGCCGGTGGCGGCCCTCGTCGACCAGTTCTACGCCGAGGTGCAGCGCCTCGGCGGCAGACGCTGGGACACATCAAGCCTGATGCACCGCCTGAAACGGGCGCCTTGAGTCCTGCCCGACCCGCTCAGGTGAAGGAGTCGGGCAGCGAGAGTTTCCGACGCGCGATCCTGTCGTCGAGTTCCTCGCAGACGGCCGGATCCATGGCGGGCGCCTCGTAGTCAGCAAGCATGTCTTTCCACAGCCGGTTGGCGCGTCTTGCAGCGTCGAGCGAGCCCTCCGCCTCCCATTGCTCAAAGCTGTTGTTGTCGGCAATGGTCGAGCGGTAGAAGGCGGTCTGGAAGTTGTTCTGGGTATGATCGCACCCCAGGAAATGACTGCCCGGCCCGACTTCGCGGATGGCATCCATCGCCTGGCCATTATCCGAAAGATCGACGCCCTGGCCCAGCACCTGCATCATGCCGATCTGGTCGGCATCCATGACGAACTTCTCGTAGCCCGATGCCAGACCACCCTCGAGCCAGCCTGCGGCGTGGAGCACGAAATTCACACCCCCCAGGAGTGTGGGAAGGAGCGTTTGCGCGCTCTCATAGGCTGCCTGGGCGTCAGGGATCTTGGATCCGCACAGCGAGCCGCCTGAGCGGAAGGGAACGCCGAGGCGCCTGGCCAGCTGGGCCGATGCGAAGAGAACAAGCGCCGGTTCCGGGGTGCCGAAGGTGGGGGCCCCCGACTGCATCGAGATGGAACTTCCGAATGTGCCGAACACGACCGGGGCGCCCTTTCGCACCAGTTGGGTGGTGGCCATGCCGACGAGGGCCTCCGCCAGGATCTGCGCCACTGTTCCGGCAACGGTCACGGGGCTCATCGCGCCCGAGAGGATGAAGGGAGATACGACACAGGCCTGCCCCGCTCCGGCATAGACCTTGAGCGCTCCCAGCATCATGCCGTCGAAGGTCATCGGTGAGTTGGCATTGATGAGATTGATGATGCAGCAGTGGTTGTCGACCGTGTCGGCGCCCAGCGCGATGCGCGCCAGGTCCACGGTGTCCTGCGCGCGTTCGGGTGCGGTGACCGATCCCATGAAGGGCTTGTCGGAGTACCTGAGGTGGGCATGCACCATGTCGAGGTGACGCTTGCTTACAGGGATGTCGACCGGCTCGCAGACCGTCCCGCCCGAGTGGTGCATGGCCGGCGTCAAGTAGGCGAGCTTCACGAAGTTGCGGAAATCCTCGATGGTGGCGTAGCGGCGTCCGTCATCGAGATTGTGGACAAAGGGCGGCCCGTAGACCGGGGCGAACACGGTCGCGCCATCGCCGATCTTGACGTTCCTTTGCGGGTTGCGCGCATGCTGGATGAACGACGAGGGCGCGGTGGCGAGCAGGCTGCGGGCAAGGCCTCTGGGAAAGTGGAGGGTCTCGCCGTCGTCGGCAAGGTCGGCTCCGGCATCACGCCACATGGCGATGGTGTCGGGATCGTCCTTGATCGAGATCCCTACCTCTTCCATGATTACTTCGGCATTGTTCTCGATGATCTCCATGCCCTCTTGCGAGAGCACGTCGAAGACCGGAACGTTGCGCTGGATGTAGGGTAGTGGCGCCGTGTCGAAACGTCGGCTCCGCAACGCCCTGCGGGCACCGCTGCCGCCTCGTTCGCGCCGCCCGCCGCGCTTCCGGTTGCCGCTCATGAATGCCTCGTGAGAGCGAGTGAAAACTGCCCTGCCAAGGGCGCGTCATCTGTCGCACAGGCGACCGGACCGATCAAGGGTTCGCCGGATTATCCTTGCCGGCTGGAAGCCTCAATGCGAAACAGGGCGACTGTTGAGAAGAGGATCTTGACCATGAAGCAGCGTGCCCGCCCTGTCGGCATCAATCACATCGCTCTCGAGGTGGGCGACATTGCCGAGGCGATGGCATTCTACCAGGGATTCCTCGAATTCGAGGTTGCCTGGCAGTCGGACGATGCCGCCTTTGTCTACTTCGGCGACCAGTTCATCAACTTCATGACGGGCAGACGTCAGGGAACCGATGACGGGCGCCACTTTGGCATTGCCGTCGACGACAAGCAGGCTGCCATCGCCAGGCTGGAAGAGATGGGTGTCACGCTGTTGCCGGGTCGCTTCACCGACTTCCTCGACCCCTGGGGCAATCGGGTGGAACTCACTACCTACACGAACATCCAGTTCACCAAGGCTGATCACGTGCTGAAGGGCATGGGTCTCGGTCATCTCGAGAAGACGGAAAGCGCCCTGGCCGAACTCGCCGCCAAGGGCATGGCTCCTGAAGGCTGAACAGCTGTTTCGAAGGGAAAGAGGACGATGAAATCCCACGCACGAGTGGTCGTGATCGGTGGCGGTGTTGTCGGCGCCGCCACGCTCTATCACCTCGCAAGGAAGGGCTGGGACGACGTTGTGCTCGTCGAGCGCCGTGAACTGACCTCCGGTTCGACCTGGCACGCCGCGGGCCTTCTGCCACTCTTCAACATGAGCTACTCGGTGGGTCAGGTCCACAAGTACTCGGTCCGTTTCTACCAGGAACTCCAGGAAGAGACCGGGATGGATGTCGGGTTCCGCAAGGTATCCAACATCCGCCTCGCCACGAACCGGGACCGTATGGACGAGTATCACCAGTACGCCGGCGTGGCCGAGACCATCGGTGTCGAGGTCACGTTCCTGTCGCCCGGCGAGGTCGGGGAGATCTGGCCGCTGTGCAACACCGACGGTCTTGTCGGCGCCATCCAGCATCCGGAGGATGGCTACATCCAGCCGGCCGACCTTACCCAGGCGCTGGCGACCGGGGCACGCAACCGTGGCGCCGACATCCACCGCAACTGTACCGTGACGGCCCTGGAACGGACCCGGTCCGGCGAATGGTGCGTCACCACGGACCACGGATCCATCACCTGCGAACACGTGGTCAGTGCTTCGGGCAGTTTCGCTCGTCAGGTCGGCGCCATGGCCGGTCTCGATGTGCCGGTCATTCCGGTGGAGCACCAGTACATCGTCACCGAGCCCCATGCGGCTCTCCGGCAACGCCAGGCCGACGGTCTGCCCGAACTGGGCGTGCTGCGGGAATCGGATGGTTCCTGGTACATGCGCGAGGAGAGGGCAGGGTTGATTCTCGGGCCCTACGAGGTCGGGGCCCCGGCGTGCTATGTCGATGGTCCGGCCGATGACATGGAGTACGAACTCTTCCAGGAGGACCTCGACCGCCTGGCGCCGCACATCGAATCGGCGATCAACCGGGTGCCGGCCTTTGGCGAGGTCGGTGTCAAGCAGGTCTACAACGGGGCCATCTGCTACACGCCCGACGGCTCACCGATCATCGGACCGGCCTGGGGGGTCGAGAACTTCTGGCTCAATGAAGGCCACAGCTTCGGCATCACGGCCGCCGGCGGAGCAGGCTGGCAACTCGCCGAGTGGATTGTCGAGGGTGAGCCCACCATCGACATGCTGGGCGTCGACCCGCGCCGCTTCGGCGACTACGCCACGCAGTCCTACCTGGTGGCGAAGAACGAGGAAGCCTATGCCAATGTGTTCACCATCCACTATCCGGATGAGGAAAGACCGGCGGCCCGTCCGTTGCGCCAGGCGCCCTGCCATGACCGTCTGAAGGAACTTGGCGCCGTGTTCGGCCAGAAGTTCGGCTGGGAGCGGGCCAACTGGTTCGCTCCCTCCGGCATGGCTCAGGAGGACCACTGGTCGTTCCGGCGCTCTCGCTGGTTCCAACCGGTCGGCAACGAAGTGGAGAATGTCCACAACAATGTCGGCGTTCTTGACATGTCAGCCTTCGCCAAGTGCCGGATCGCCGGCCCGGGGGCCGAGGAGTTCCTCGAGGGCATGATCGCCAACCGGTTGCCCCGGCGCATCGGCCGGGTCGGTCTCGTCCACGCGCTTGCCGAGCGCGGTGGAGTCCACTCCGAATTCACGGTCTTGCGGGAGTCACAGGAAAGTTTCTACGTGGTGTCCGCGGGTGCCATGCAGCGCCTCGATCACGACTGGCTGATGAGACACATGCCGTCTGACGGGTCCGTCACCCTCACCAACATCACAAACCAGATGGGGGTCCTTGTGGTGGCCGGGCCGCGTTCGCGGGACCTGCTTTCCGGCCTGACCCGCGACGATCTCTCCAACGAGAGTTTCCGCTGGCTTTCCGGACGCTGGATCGATGTCGGCCTGGCGCCGGCACTCGCCATGCGCATGAACTTCGTCGGTGAACTGGGATGGGAACTGCATCACCCGATCGAGTACCAGAACCACATCTTCGACGCCCTCATGACCGCCGGCGCCGATCTCGGTCTGAGGCCTTTTGGAATCCGGGCCATGGAGGCGATGCGAATCGAGAAATCGTACCGCATGGTAGGCCAGGAGCTTTCCATCGAATATGCTGCCCTGGAGAGCGGACTTGATCGCTTTGTGCGTCTCGACAAGAACGACTTCAAGGGACGAGCCGGGCTGGTGGCATGGCAGGAACGCGGGTTTGCCAACCGTTTCGTCACCATGGTGGTGCACGATGTCGACGATGCCGATGCCCTCGGCAACAATCCGATTCGCCGCGACGGCGAACTGGTTGGTCGGGCCACATCAGGCGGTTACGGATTCCGGGTCGGCCAGTCCCTGGCACTGGCCATGGTGCATCCCGATGCCGGTGAACCGGGGACCGAACTGACCATCGACATTCTCGGCCGCACCTTCCGGGCTACCGTCTGCCAGGAATCGCCGTTCGATCCGGACAACGAGCGCCTGCGGGCCTGAAGCACCGTCGGGCGCCGCAGTCACGTCGATGACAAGGCGTCGGCGGCGCTCCGAAGACGGTTGCTTCCTGCGCGTTGAGAAGGCATTCCGGGTTGCCTCGTTGAGGCTCGGCGGCCTCTTCTCCCACCTGGCGCCCGGACAGCCCGAACCCGAATACATCAGACATGCCGCCGGCCGCGCCCGGTTGCGCAGAGCCGAGAACGCGATTGCAAGACCACGGTTGCCTACCTGACCTGCGGCACCATGGAAACAGATTGCCATCCGCTGGCCCCTGCCGCCGAACCTGAAGTCACGCTACCCGAGTATTACGGCGCCCTGACCGATATCGCCGTCGGTCATCCGGCCGGGCTGCTGGCCATTCACCATGGCCTTTGGGGATCAGAGACGAAGACGGACCGGGAAGCTCTTCTGCGCGCCAATGTGACCCTGGTGCGAGGTTGCAATCCCACGCTGCAATGGCGGGTGCTCGATGCCGGCTGAGGCGTGGGCGGAATGGCCATCTGGCTGGCTCGGGATTACGGGGTTCAAGACGTCGGACTGACGAATTGCGAGTCGCATGTGGCACTGGCTGCGGAGCAGAGGGGAGTCGACCATCTGGTCGAGTTTCATTACGGGGATTTCATGGACATGCCGTTTCCCGACGGCAGTTTTGATGCGGTGCTGAACCATGAGACGTACTGCTAAGCGACCGACAAGGCCGCCTACCTTGCCGGCATCAAGCGAGTCCTCAAGCCGGGCGGACGATGGCAATGCCTGGACGGTTTCCTGAGCGACAGGGTTCTTTCCGGGAGCGATCAGGCGATCCATGCCGCATTGCAACGAAGCTGGCGCGGCGAACTGCTGCAGCGCTGGCGGGATACCCGTTCAATGCTCGAACGGGCCGGTTTCGAAGGGGCATTATATACTTGACTGAAAGGCCGACATTTGCGAGGTTTCACCTGCAGGGTCACCGCCAGGGGGCCTGCCACGAGATGCCCGTTGGAGGGGCTGCCTTGAATGAGCGAAGAGACCGCCTACAGACAGATTCGCTACCGTCTGCTTCCCGAGAAGCCGGCCAACTGGCGCTGGCTGGAGCGGACGCTGGAAGCCCAGCGCCAGCTATACAACGCAGCGCTGCAGGAGCGTGTCGACTGCTTCGAGAAGACCGGCCAGACCATCGGTCTTTACGACCAGTTCAAGTCCTTGACAGTGTGCCGCAGGGAGTTGCCTGACATGAAGGCTGTGCCCTTGCGCATTCAGCGCGGGACGCTGAAGACACTGGACGAGGCGTTCAGGGGGTTCTTCCGGCGGGCACGACAGGGCGGGGCAGGGTTCCCGAAGTTCAAGGGCCGGCGTCACTGGGACAGCTTCTCTGTCGTCGACGGGATCAGGATCGAGGGAGAGCACATCCGCATTCCCTCGTTCGGCCGGCTCCGCATCCGGCGCCACGGCGGCAACCCCTACCCGGACGGTCGTGCGACCTCTGCGGTCTTCAAGCGTATCTCGGGGAAGTGGTACGTCACCGTCTCTTATGCGGTGGTCCTGCCCCAGGCGGCAGACGACGGTCAGGTGACGGGCGTTGACATGAACGCAGGCCAGGTGGCCACCAGCGACGGGGTTCTTCACCGGATGCCGGACATGGGGCGCCTGGAGGCGCAGCAGCGGCGCCGGCAGCGCACGGTTGCCCGTCGCAAGCGTGGCTCGAAGCGCCGGGCCCGGGCGGTGCGCCAGTTGGCGAAGACGCAGCGCAAGATCGCCAACAAGCGTCATGACTGGCACCACAAGACGAGCCGTCGCATTGCAGACGGCGCCCATACGGTCGTCATCGAGGATCTGAAGACGGCGAACATGACGAAGAGTGCCCGGGGATCGGTGGAGGAGCCTGGAAGGAACGTGAAGCAGAAGGCGGGTCTCAACCGTGTCATCCTTGGTACCGGGTGGGGCCGTTTGCGTCTCATGCTCGCCTACAAGGCGGGGCGGCTGATTGCCGTTGATCCCCGTCATACCAGTCAGACGTGTGCGGCCTGTGGCGTGGTGGACAGCCGGTCCCGGCGCAGTCAGTCAGACTTTCGTTGTGTGGCCTGCGGCCATGCGGACAACGCCGACCTGAATGCAGCGGCGAACATCAGGCGTCAGGGGTTGGCGCAACTGCACGGGGAGGGCGTTGCCGTCAGGCACCCGGTGAACCGTGAAAACATGTCGAAGCTGGCGGCTTGACCGTTTGAGTGATCGATATAATCCCCTTTCGAAGACATCAACCTCGATGTCGAAGTTGCGCCAGCTGCTGACACACTGTGCAATGTAGGGAAGTTCTTCGGACCGACAATTCTGGCGTCGCGCAATGGCTGGGCCTGCAAGGAGTTCATGAAAGGAGTCTTCAGCGGCCGGGAGGGCTTGCACGAAGGCGTGTTCACCTACCGGTTGATCGTCGGCGCCAGGCCGGATTAGCCATCTTGCGCCCGATCAGGACAGTTCCGGGAAGTTGGCCTTACCTGATATTTCTGTCTTCCCGGTGCTTCACATAGTGCCTGCAGGCACCAAGATCGGTCGTGGAGGCTTTGAGGCACCTCGGTGCGTCATTGCCTTTTTCCTATTGTGGACCGTTGTCGCGCTCTGCCTGCGTCCGCAGGTCATCGATATGTGCATCGGAGCCATCACGCCGCCCCGCTCACGCCAGGTATCCGGCAGCCGCGCGGCGTAGTCGTCCAGGTGCCGCAGCGGAAACGAGCCCAGACCCGGCGGCAGCGGATGGTCGTGGCCATCGTCCGGGATGTGCAGGGTGCGCTGGAATTCGATGCTGCAGCGCGCCGCCGGGTGAACGTCCGGAAAGCTGAATTCCAGACGGTTGTCGTCAAGCACGATCATGGGTGGTCCTCCTTACCATGTGCCGTCGCGCACCTCGCGCACAACCCGCAGCACCGCCTCGTCGGGTGCTTCCTTGAGCTGACGGATCAGGTCCGCGAACAGGCGTGGACGCTTGCGGATGA
The DNA here is from genome assembly GCA_965213815.1 of Alphaproteobacteria bacterium. GTDB lineage: Bacteria > Pseudomonadota > Alphaproteobacteria > SP197 > SP197 > SP197. The sequence continues at coordinate 1,390,760 of OZ243917.1, forward strand.
TGGCTTGCAGGTCGCCCGACACCTTGCCTGCCAGGGCCAGCATGACATCCGGGTCCTCGCCGAGATCCCTGGCCAGTCTGACCGCTGTCGCCTCCGACGGCGGCGCCACCTCGCCACGTTCGATCTTGCTCAGGTACGCCGGCTCGATGCCGATCCGCCCGGCCACCTGGCGCACCGAATAGCGTCTGTCGCCCTCGCGCAGACGTTCCCGGATGTCACGGACGGTTTGTCCAAAGTGCGGCATGTGTCATACATAGAACACACTCTGTCGGTCGTCAAGCCCCGGGGAGACCCTCCGCTCGCCTGAATCCCGGACATGTTCCACAGCAAGGCACCGTGCGGAGAGGGCCGCCGCCACGACCTCGCTTCCGACAAGAAGGCTCGGCGGAGCGAGCCGCCCCTGTCAGCCGCGGCGGAGCCTCATTCAAGGGGCCGCCACGATCTCGCTTCGCTGCTCACCCAGACCGTCGATGGCCAGGCGCAGGCGGTCGCCGGGCTGCAGGTAGACCGGTGGCCGGCGTCCCTGGCCGACGCCGGCGGGCGTTCCGGTCAGCATGACATCGCCGGGCTCGAGGGACATGAAGCGGCTCACGAAATGCACCAGGTGGGCCACGGGAAAGATCATGTCGGCGGTCGTGCCGTCCTGCATGCGCTCGCCGTTCACGTCCAGTGTCAGGCGCAGATCCTGCGGGTCGGCGACCTCTTCGGCGGTGACAAGCCATGGCCCGAGAGGACACCAGGTGTCGCCGGACTTGCCGAGCACCCACTGACCGCTGCCCTTGGCCTGGAACTTGCGTTCCGAGACATCGTTGGCAATGCAGTATCCGGCGACATGATCCAGTGCTGTTGACCGCGATACGTCGCGGGCGTGTCGGCCGATGACGACGGCAAGCTCCACTTCCCAGTCGCAGTGACGGCTGTTGCGCAGCATGCGGATCGGGTCGTCGGGTCCGTTGAGCGTCGTCGTCGGCTTGAAGAAGACTATGGGTTCCACGGGCCTCTCATGTCCCGCCTCGGCGGCATGGTCGGCATAGTTGAGACCGATGCAGACAATCTTTCCGATACCGCTCACGGGCACACCGAAGCGCACGGTTTCTTCCACGACCGCCAGCGAACTGCTGTCGATGTCGCGCAGTCCGTCCAGCGCGGCAACATCGAGAACGTCGACATGACCGCCAAGATCCCTGAGCCGGCCCTCACTGTCGATCAGCCCGGGTCTCTCCCGGCCCGGTTCACCGAAACGCACAAGTTTCATGAATCGTCTTCCATCCAGAGTTCTCTTGCGGTCAGGCTCATGGTCACAGCCTGGCTGTGAGGAATGCCATCATGCGGGTCCAGGAGGTGCGGGCGCTGGCGACATCGTAGGCATCGCTGACTTCGTTGAAGAAGGCGTGTTCGGCATCGTAGCGATAGAGTTCGTGGATCACACAGCCGGCCTTGAGGTCGTTCGCCAGAGCATCAACGGCCTTGGGTGTGCACCAGTCATCGGTGTTGGCAAAGTGCCCCTGGAAGGGGATGCGGATGGCTGACGCGTCGGCAAAGTCCTTCGGCGGAATGCCGTAGAAGGCAACGGCGGCATCGCATTCCGTGACGTGGACGGCTGCCGCGATGGTGAGTGCGCCCCCCATGCAGAATCCCGTGACAGCGACACGGCCATTCGTGATGGACTTCAGATGGCGGGCAGCGCCCCTGATGTCCTGGTGGGTCGCCCCCGGAAAGTCGAGTCCTTCCATCATGTGACTGGCCTCGTCGGCATCCCCGGTCACCCGTCCCTGGTAGAGGTCGGGAGCAAGCGCGTTGTAGCCATGGCGGGCCAGGCGGTCGGCGACCCCGCAGATCTGGTCGTTGAGACCCCACCACTCCTGGAGAACGATGATCCCCGGGCAGTCATCTCCCGCTTCAGCCAGCCAGCCGTTCGTGGAACCACCGTCCGCTCGCGCAAAACTGATCATCCGGCCCATGACGGACTCCCCCTTGCAGTTGGTTCTTGGGAACTCTGTCATGCCCGCTGTCTGGCGGACAAGCCCGGAGGTGAGCGGTAGCGGCCGAACTGCTTCAGCACTGCCGTCACCCTTTCCTTGTCGAGGGCCGGCGCCAAGTGTCCGTCGACGCCGGCCATGTCCTCGCTCACCGCGAGGACATTCATGATGGCCTCGTCCACTGCCTGGATGACCGCCTCGAAGAAGGGATCGAGCCTGTGATCGGGAATGACGGAGAGTTCGAGGTAGGGAGTGTCCTTTGCCAGTGCCTCGGATCCTGCCGTCGTGAAGGCCAGGAAGATGTCTCCCGATCCATGCCCCGAGATCGAACCGCCGCGCCCCACACCGAGTGACACGCGCCGGGCGAGGCGTTTGAGCTGATGGGATATCATCGGCGCATCGGTTGCCACCACGGCTATGATCGAACCGGTCTCCTCGCCATAGGGTTCAGGGCCCGGAAGATGTTCCGCCATGGGGATCCCGGCGATAAGCAATTGTGAACGCAGGCCGAAATTCGCCTGAACGAAGGCACCGACGGTGTAAGTCTCCCCGTCGTGGACCACCGCGCGTGACGCCGTTCCCGATCCCCCCTTGTGGCCGTAGAGCACCATGCCGGTGCCGCCGCCGACGCTGCCTTCCTCGATGGGTCCCGATGCGGCGGAATCGATGGCCTCGAAGACGTGCTCCTTCTTCACGTGGAAGCCGTTGATGTCATTCAGCCAGCCATCATAGGTCTCGCCGGCAACGGGAAGACCCCAGTCCGGACCATCGCCGTATGCCTGGACGTTGCGATTCATCCACTCAATGGTGGCATCGCGGGCGATGCCACAGGAGTGGGTGTTGGTGATGGTGATCGGACCGTCGCTTTGCCCGACCTCGTCGATCCACCAGCTTCCCGTCAATTCGCCGTTGCCGTTGAGACTGAAGTGTCCGGTCCACACCGGAAGGCTGGCCCCGGCCTTGCCTCGCGGGATGATGGCCGTGACTCCCGTGCGCACAGGCCCTGAGCCGACCACGAGAGGACCGGCCTCTCCGCGGATGAGCGTGGCGTACCCCACCTCGACACCGGCGACGTCGGTGATGGCATTGAACGGTCCCGGACGGCCTTCAAAGGGAATGCCCAGGGCCCTGGCCCGTGGTTTGCCGGAAGGCGTGGCGAGAAGGGGAGGCGTCACGGATTGCGTCCTTCACGTATGGGGCGCGTGACCTCGCCAAGCCAGGCGGCGGTCCTGGCGTCGACCAGGGGGGTGAGGGTGCTGCGCACGTCTTCATGATAGCGATCCAGCCAGTCTGCCTCCTCGTCGCTGAGGTCGCCGGCATTCACCAGGCGCCTGTCGATCGGTGCCTTGGTAAGCGTCGCGAAGCGGAGCATGGGTCGCTCTCCCGGCTGGCTGTCGTCTTCCTCCACCACCACGAGGTTCTCGATTCTGATACCCCAGGCGCCGGCACGGTAGTAGCCTGGTTCGTTGGAGAGAATCATGCCCGGTTCCAGTGCGGTGAGGCCGCGCCTGGAGATGTTCTGGGGTCCCTCATGGACTCCAAGATGGCTGCCCACACCGTGGCCGGTGCCGTGATCGTAGTCGGCGCCGAGTTTCCACAGGGCTGTGCGGGCCAGGGTGTCGAGGGCGGCGCCTGTGGTGCCCCCGGGGAAGCGCGCCGTGGCAATTGCGATATGTCCCTTGAGCACGGCCGTGAAATACCGCCTGTGATCGGCATCCGGTTCGCCGATGGCCACGGTGCGCGTGACATCGGTGGTGCCATCCGGGTACTGGCCTCCCGAGTCCACCAGGTAGAGAGAACCGGATTCGAAGGTGCGGTTGGTTGCCGCGCTGGAGCGGTAGTGCACGATCGCGCCGTTGGGGCCAAACCCCGATATGGTCTCGAAGCTGCATCCCCTGTAGCCGTCAACACGCCGGCGGCATGCCTCAAGCATGTGCTCGGCAGTCAGCTCATCAACAGTCTCGTTGCTCCCCTGGCGGGTGGTCTCATCGAGCCAGCACAGGAAGGTGGCGAGGGCGGCGCCGTCGCGAACGTGACAGTTGACCATGCCGGCGATCTCGGTGGCGTTCTTGACAGCCCGGGGGAGGGCGCATGGATCGGGCTCTGACAGGGCTGTGCCACCGGCTTCTTCAATGCACTCGTGCAACCTGGCGGCGCCGGACTGGCGATCGACAACGACGGTTGCACCGTTCGCTGCAAGGCGGGCAAGCCCGTCGGAGAGTTCGCCGGGAGGTCGGACGGTGACGGCGTCGGGGAGCCAGGAAAGGACCTCTGGCATGAACTTCCTGCGGTCCGCAAAGAGAGTGACGGAGCCCTCCTTGCTGATGACCGCGAATCCGGTGCACACCGGCGTTCCGGGAAGGTCGCCACCGCGGATGTTGAGCAGCCAGGCAACGGACGCCGGATCGGAAAGGACCGCCCCGTCACGGTCCTTCGCTGCCAGGGACGCAGCGATCCGCGCGATCTTCGACGAGGCGGATTCGCCGGCGACCTCCAGTGCGTGGGCCCGGACCGGAGACAGCGGCGGAGGGGGCTGGTTGGTCCAGATCCGGTCGACGGGATTGCTGTCACATGAAACCAGAGTGCCACCGGCCCGTTGCGATGCATCGCGAAACGAGTCGACTTCCCTGTGGCCATGCAACCACGGATCACAGCCCAGCCTGCCTCCTGCAAGGTGATCGCGGATCCAGTCCTGCGGCGGTTCGTTCATCAGGTGACAGGTCTCGAAATCGGCAGTGTTCACCTGTGTCCTGACCTGAAGCGTGTAGCGTCCGTCGACGAAGATCGCTGCCTTGTGGTTCAGGATGACGGCAACACCCGCCGAACCCGTGAACCCCGTCAACCAGGCCAGCCGCTCACTGCGCAGGGGCAGCATCTCGCTCTGGTGCTCATCGGCATGGGGCACGATGAAACCGTCCAGCCCGGTGCGCTGCAACTCGTGACGAAGGGCCTTCAGGCGCCAGGCCGGCGCCGGACTCTCGAGACCGCGGGCAGCGCCTTCCTCCAGAGTGCGCCTGAGTGCCTGGAGTTGGCGTGCCAGATCATCACCGGGTGTTGGCGTCACCAGGCCAAGCCACATGTCCGGATCAACATCCTCCGGCGCGGCAAGGACGCCGGCGATGAGACGACGCACATCGGCGACCGACTTCCCGGCGCCCGCACGGGCCAGCAACCCGGCAAGGTGGCTGTCGCCCCGATAGCGGGCTGGATCAACGGCAACGGATCGGGTCATGATGGCGAGGATATCCGGTGTCCTGCCTGAAGATAGGGGGGACACGGGTGGACTGGCAACAGGATCTCGGTGAATGAAGGACATGCCCCGGCTCACCGTGCGGCACTGGAAAGCTCTCACGCGTGGAGAGGCACTCATGTGTCCGGCCCCTGATTTCACCGGCTGGCGTCGTCCCCGATACCGGTTCCGGCGCAGGACCCTGCGCCGCGTGGGTCACGCGCCGGGGTTCCGCGAGGACCGTGAAGCCGTTGGCTGTCCCGTCTCCAGGACACATGGTCCCGTGAGCCACCCATGACCGGTCAGGCGGGTGAGGAGGAGGTGATCGCCGGGGTCATCGAGCAGGTCTCGTTTCACAATGAGGACAGTGGATTCTGCGTGCTGCGTTCCAAGGTGCGGGGTATTCGCCATCCTGTCACCATTGTCGGTCGGGCCGCTTCGGTGGCGCCCGGGGAATGGCTGACCGCAAGCGGTTCGTGGGAACATGATCGCAACTACGGTCAGCAGTTCCGTGCCCGCTTCATGAGGTTGTCTCCTCCGACAACGACAGATGGCATTGAACGGTACTTTGCGTCCGGGATGGTGCGGGGCATTGGCCGGGTCTATGCCCGCAAGCTGGTTCGTGCCTTCGGTGACCGGTTGTTCGACATCATCGAGACGGAGCCATGGCGTCTGAGAGACGTCGCCGGCATCGGGCCCAAGAGGGTCGAACAGATCGTCGAGGCCTGGGCCGAACAGAAGGCGGTTCGGGAGATCATGGTCTTCCTTCACAGCCATGGCGTCGGCGCCACGCGGGCGATACGGATCTACAAGACCTATGGTGCGGATGCCCTGCAGGTCATGTCGCAGAACCCTTACCGGCTCGCCCATGACATCCGCGGTATCGGCTTCACGACGGCCGACACCATCGCCATGAAGCTCGGTATCCGGCCGGACGCCATGGTGCGCCTGCGCGCCGGCGTGAACCACGGGCTCGCCGAGGCCGCGGGCGAGGGACATTGCGGACTTCCCGTCGCGGACCTGGTGTCGGCCACCGCAGAACTTCTTGGGTGCGCCGAGCCGCTGGTGCGCGAGGCACTCGACCTTGAACTGGCCGAAGGCAGGGTTGTCGCGGACCGGGTGGGCGATGACGCGTGTGTCTTTCCCGCATCTCTCCACGACGCCGAGACGGGGATTGCACGGATGCTGGTACGCCTCCTTCAGCACCCTCCTCCATGGCTGGAGATTGATGCCGGCAAGGCGATACCCTGGGTCGAAAGACGCACGGGCCTGGAACTGGCGGCCAGTCAAAGGGACGCGGTGGGCCAGGCGCTGGCCGCGAAGGTCATGGTCATCACTGGCGGGCCGGGCGTCGGCAAGACGACCATCGTCAACGCCATTCTCGCCATCCTTGCCGTCAGAAAGGTGGCGGTCATGCTGGCCGCGCCGACCGGACGGGCAGCCAAGCGCATGAGTGAGGCCACGGGCCTGGAGGCGAAAACCATCCACCGTCTCCTGGAATTCGATCCTGGCAGCGGGCGGTTCCGGCGCAAGGCCGACAATCCTCTCGAGTGCACCCTTCTCGTTGTGGACGAGATGTCCATGGTCGACGTGCCGCTGATGCATGCTCTTCTTCTGGCGTTGTCGCCGGGGGCAGCGCTCCTGGCAGTTGGCGACATCGACCAGCTGCCGTCCGTGGGACCGGGAAGGGTTCTCGGCGACATGATCGCCAGCGACTGCATTCCGGTGGCGCGTCTCCATGAAGTGTTTCGCCAGGCAAGCGAGAGCCGCATCGTCATGAATGCCCACAGGGTGAACGACGGCATCATTCCCGATCTTGATGCCTCCGACGCCACCAGCGACTTCTACTTCGTGCCGGCAGAAGATCCCGTCACTGCGGTCGATCGCATCGTGAAGATTGTCTGCGAACGGGTACCCGGGCGGTTCGGCACCGACCCGGTTCGCGACATCCAGGTGCTGTGCCCCATGAACCGCGGTGCTGTCGGCGCTGTGGCCCTCAACGTCGAACTGCAGCGGGCTCTCAATCCCCGGAGAACGAACACGATCGAGAGGTTCGGCCGTTCCTTTGCCCCTGGCGACAAGGTGATGCAGATCGAGAATGACTACGACAGGGAGGTCTACAACGGCGATATCGGCCATGTCGACGGCGTCCAGCTGGAAGAGGGAACCGTCACCGTGGCCTTTGATGGGCGCCTTGTGGGTTACAGCCCTGCCGATCTCGACGCCCTGGTTCCCGCCTATGCCGTGACAATCCACAAGAGCCAGGGTTCCGAATACCCCGTTGTCGTCATCCCCGTTCTCACCCAGCACTACGCCATGTTGCGCCGCAATCTCCTCTACACCGGCATCACACGAGGTCGCCAGCTCGTCGTCCTGGTCGGCCAGCACAAGGCCATCGCCATCGCCGTCCGCAACCCTTCCGACAACCACCGCTGGACACGCCTTGCCGGTCAACTGAGATCAGCCATCCATCATGACGCCGCCATGTGAACCGTTTTGTCAGCGCTCGACCCCCTGATGCTGCGGCGGTCGGCCTGCACGTTCAAGGGGAGGCGCCGATGAGGCGGCATCGCCACCGGAGCATCGAGGCTGTCAGGGTGGGTCAGGTGGTGAGGCCGCCGTCGACATTGAGTGTCTGGCCGGTGACGTAGTCGGCGCCGGCGGCAAGGTAGAGAATGACGTCGCCGTAGTCTTCCGGCTCCCCGGCCCGGCCCAGCGGCACCTCGAAGGTGTTGTCGGCGAAGCGGCACATCCAGTCGGAGTTGACCGCTCCTGGAGCAATGGCGTTGACGCGGACTTCGGGAGCCAGGGCCCGCGCCCACTCCCTGGTGAGGCTGACCAGGCCTGCCTTGGTCGCGCAGTAGACCGAACTCGAGCCGCCCCCGCCATGAGCCGAGATCGAGGCCGTGTTGACGATGGCGCCGCGGGCCCGGCGCAGCGCCGGGGCGGCTTCCCGGGTGCAGCGCCAGGGGCCGATGAGATTGACGTTCAACAGCAGGGCCCAGAAGGCTTCGTCCTGACGCTCGAAGTCCGCGGGCGGGATGGGCCGCGTCGTCCCCGGAGTGCCGGCATTGTTGACCAGGTAGTCGAGGCCGCCGAGGTCGGCGATGGCCTGGCGCATCATGCGTGGGCCATCGTCGTTGTCCCCGACATCGCCGGGGGCCGCGATGACCTCGAGGCCCTCGGCCGTGAGCCCGGCCACCGCGGTGTCGAGCTTGTCCGTGCCGGCGAGGTCGTTGACCGCGACGCGGGCGCCACAGCGGGCGAGGGCCCGCACCGCGCCAAGACCGATGCCCGAAGCACCTCCCGTCACGAGGGCGCGTCGCCCTGAAAGATCGAATGTGGCCTGCATTGTGGTGCCTCCCTTGTCGGAGTCTGCGGGTCAGCGTCCCTCGGCGCGCCAGGCGGCAGCCAGACCGCCGATGAAGGCAAGGAGAACAAGCCACGCCGGCATGAGGCCGAGGAGGTCGATGCCACGCACGACATGACGGTTGTGGTCAACGAGGCCGATCCACCCCGGGCCGCTCATGTCATGTCCGGCGGTCACCCGGCGCACCGTGGGCAGGGGGTCATGGGCGATCCATGACAGGTGTCCGCCCGAGTCCTCGACCAGGGACTCGAGGTGTGTAGTCGTCGCAAGCGGATTGCGCCACTCCAGGGGGTTGTGGCTGCCGACACCGACCCAGGTTGCCATGGTGCCGTCCGAGATGTGATGGAGGCCGGTTTCGGCGGCCACGAAGTCTCCCCGGGCGCGGCCGGGAGACAGCGGTTCGAGATCGAGCGTCGTCGCCGCGCCCGAGGGCGCCGTGACAATGACCTCGGCGTCGTCGTCCTCCATGCTGCGCCGCACCACGGTGATGTGGCCGTCCTTCCCGGTGGCGGTGAGCGCATTCTCCTCCAGATCCGGCTCCTGCATGAGCCAGTGCACGATACGGCGCAGCAGTTCGGTGCCGGGCCCGCCGCCATCGTATCCGCGTGACCACAACCACAGGTGATCGGAGAGCAACTGGGCGACCCGCCCTTCTCCGGCACGGGCCATGACCAGCAAGGGTGCGCCGCCGGCGCCGTCGAGCAGGACGTCACCGGAGGTTGCCGTCGTCTCGACGTGACGGAACCAGCGTCCCCAGGGCGGGTGATCCTCGGCGGTACCGGCAAGGGTGGCGGTGACCGGATGACGGCGCCCGGCCGCCGTGGCGCCGGGACGGAATGGTCCGACGTGGACGGCGCCGGTGGGACGGGCAGGCATGAGATCGCCGAGCACGGTGGCATGGAGTCCAAGCGCGGTGGCGAAGTCCGGGCCGGCTGCCACCATCATCGCTCCGCCGTCGGTGACGTAGTCGGCAATGTTCTGCAGATGGATCTCGGGAATGACCCCCCTCTTGCGGTAGCGGTCGAAGATGATGAGGTCAAAGTTGCCGATCTGTCCCTCGAACAGTTCCCGGACCGGGAAAGCGATCAGCGCCAGTTCGCGAATGGGGGTGGAATCCTGCTTCTCCGGGGGACGCAGGATGGTGAAGTGCACCAGTTCAACGGCGGGGTCCGACTTCAGGGTGTTGCGCCAGATGCGCTCGCCGGTATGGGCCTCTCCGGAGACCAGCAGGACCTTGAGGTCCTCTCGGACCCCGTTGACCGGCAACACAGCCTGGTTGTTGACGGTGGTGATTTCTCCCGGGTTCTCCTCGACCTCGAGACGCACGACGGAAAGCCCTGCATGGGAGAGGGCGACACGCACCTCGTGGCGTTCGCCAACGGTGACCTGCCGGGTCATCGCGGCGCCGTCCGGCGTGGTCACGGTGACGGAGACCGGTGCTCCGGTCGCCGTCTGGTCGAGCACCCGGAAGACAATGGGAAGCGCCTCGTCAACCACCCCGTAGCGAGGCGCCTGGATGATCTCGAGCCTCCTGTCGAAGGCCCTCTCCTGGCCACTGAGCAGAACATGGAGTGGAGCCGACCACCTCAGGCCGGCCAGGGAATCGGGCACATCATGAACTGCGCCATCGGTGATCATGATGACCGCGGAGACGGATTCTCCGGGAATGTCGGCAAGGGCACGGGTGAGGGCGCCCATGAGACGCGTTCCCGAATCGGCAGAGCCCTCGACCGCTTGCGGAAGGACCTCGACAACGCGCACCTCAAGATTGTCGAGGCGCGCCAGACGCTCGCCGAGTCCCATCATCGCACTGTCGGTCAGGGCGGTCCGCTCGCCCAGGGTCATGCTGGGCGAACGGTCGACAAGGACGACCGCCAGATCTGCCAGGGCTTCCCTTTGCTCCTCGACGAGCGACGGGTTGAGAAGGGTCAGAAGTGTCACGGCGACGGCGACGGCGCGCCACGGCACGCCCGGCATGCCACGCATCAGGCCGAACACCAGAAGGCTTGTCAGCAGGAACCCCGCCAGAGCGATGATCGGCAGGGGAAGGAGTGGCGCCCAGGTGATGTCGGTGACTGTTCCCATGATCACTGACCGAGGCGTTCGAGGATGATGGGAAGGTGGACGGCATCGGCCTTGTAGTTGCCCGTCAGCGCGTACATCGCCAGGTTGACACCGAAACGGAAGGCCATTTCGCGCTGGCGTTCACCGCCTGGAACCACCGGATGAAGGGGCTGAAGCTGGTTGTTGAGAGCCCAGGCGCCAGCCCAGTCGTTGCTGCCGATGATAATGGAGGATACTCCATCGTTGAGACCTCCGGGGTGCTGTTCCACCCAGGTCGCACCACCTGCCCAGCGTCCCGGAAAGTTCTGCAACAGGTAGTAGGACTGGGTGAGGACATGACCCGGCGCTACCCGCATGAGTGCCGGAATGTTGAGCCCTCTCAGCATGTCGGGAAGTCGTGCCGCGTTGGGACCGACCCCTGACAGCCCGGCAAGGTTGCGGTCGGCATCGCCTGTGTCGATCACGAGGATGCCACCGGTGGCAAGGTAGGTATCAAGTCGCGCCCGCGCTGCGGCCGAGGGCACCGGCTGTCCGGTGGTGATGGGCCAGTAGATCAGCGGGTGGAGAACGAGGTCGTCGGTCTCGAGGGAAAGGGCGACGGGGAGACCAGGCTCGATGGAGGTGCGCGCTGTCAGAATGGCCCCCAACCCGGAGAGCCCGGCCCTCGACGTCCGGTCGACCCCGGGATCTCCCGTCGCGACGTATCCGAATCGGACATCGAGGACAGCGTCCGGGACTCCGGAAGGGGGATCCTCGGCCATGGCTGGCGAGCCTGTGGTGGCGACAATCACGAGCAAGAAGGCCGCCGCCCGGCGCCCGAGAGGCGCCGTGATTCCGCGGAGCATCATGCTGGCGGCCAATTCGACGAAGGCCAACACGATGACAAGGCCGAGGAGAAGGGGGCGCAGATCGATGTCCCCGGTCCCGGTCAGGCCGGTGACCGTGACGCTGTCGGGAAGCGTCAGTGTCTCGGGGGGCTCCAGGCGCGAACCCAGGTTCACGGCCCGGGCGAGGTCGCTGGTGCCGTAGATACCCGGCGGATGGCGGGGCCCGGGAACGACATCGGCGAGATCTGCCGCGGCGATGGCCGCGACATGCGGCTCCGGTACGGCAGGGTTGCCGAAACCGTCGAGTGTCACGAGCGCCGGCAGGACGACGTCATCGAGTCCGGCGCTCGATCCTTCGGCAAGCAGGGCAAGACGCCTGATCATGCCGGCAAAGAGCCCCGACAGCGGCAGGTTCGTCCATTGCGTGTTGGCGGTGGTGTGGATGAGCACGAGCCAGCCGTCGCCACGCCTGCCGGCAGTCACGAGGGGCGTGCCGTCCTCCAGCCTGGCCCAGGTCTTCGACGAGAGATCGACAGTCGGTTCGGCCAGCACCTGGCGGTCGACCAGAACGTCCGGGGGCGTTTCCAGCCCGAAGAAGGGCGAGGCGGTGTCGAATGCGGCGATCCTCTGGGGGCGACTCCAGCTCATGGCTCCACCCAGTGCCCTCTGCCGGTCACGCAGGGCGACGGGCAGGAGAGTGTCGCTTTCCCTGGAAAACGCCGGCCCGGCAAACCTCACCAGCACACCGCCCGTGTCGAGCCAGTCCTCAAGGCGGGGTCGCATGGTGGCCGCCACCGTGCCGATGTCTGCCAGGACAATCACGGCCGGTGGCCTCTCTAGCAGTCTGCCGAGCGTGTCCTCACGGATGTCGGCGTCCTGTTCCAGGGCCCGCCCCAGGAAATAGGTCGGCGACAGGAGTGAATGCTGCACCTCGATGTCGCCCCCGGCGACGAGACCGACGGAAGGGCGCTTCCAGCGCTGGTCCAGCAGCGCCACGGCTGCCGCGGTCGTCTCGTTCTCGATGGCAAGGCGGGAGATGCTGTTGCGGACGTCAAGCGGCAGGGCCATCGTTGTTCGGGCCGTGTGCGATCCGGAAGCGAAGTCAAGCCTCAGCCGGGCGACCAGATGACCGTCGGCATCCTCGGCCACCGCCCAGACCGCCATACCTCCCGGCGTGCCGCTGCGCCAGGCCTCCACCACCAGTTCACCATTCCGGACTTCAGGCTCGGGCAAGACGACGGCGGGACCCTGCGCCCCGCTCATCACCGTGAGATCGCCCAATGCCTCGAGAGCCGCAACCAGGGCGCCGTCACCGGGACCCGCGATATCGTCCGCAAGCCAGAAGACATGTCCGATTGATCCGAGACCGGTGAGGGCCTCCGCCGCCCCCTGCCTGTCGGTGGACCAGGGCAGGGGAGCGAGTTCAAGAATCCGGCCGGCCGCGTCGTCGGGTGTCGTCAGGCCGGAGTGCCGGAAGGGCGCACCGTCTGCGGCGGGCGCCGTGGTCATCAGGACCACCAGGCGATCCTCGCGGTCGGCCAGGTCGACGAGGTCTTCCAGGGCGGCCAGTCGCGCCGGCCAGTTTCTTCCGGCGGCCCAGCCGTCGTCGACGACGACGAGCATGTCGCCGGCGTCCAGGGACCGTCCACTCCAGGTGGCGATAGGGTGAGCCACAGCGAGAATGAGCAGGGAGACCAGTGCCATCCTGAGCAGGATGAGCCACAACGGCGTTGTTTCGGCAGTCCGGCGGTCGGTCTGCAGTCCGAAAAGGAAGCGAACGGTTGGCAGCGACACCCGCCGCGGACGAGGTGGCACGGCCCGCAGCAGCCACCACAGAAGCGGCAGCACGACAAGGGCAACGAGCGCCCAGGGAACGGCAAAGGCAAGCGGTCCGAGACTCGCCATGGTCAGGTCACGTGGCCGCCCAGATCGATGTAGAGCGGCAACAGGGCCGCGTGGGCCGAGCTGTCGGTGCGGTGAACCGTGGCGCTCCAGCCGGCGTTGCGCGCCGTCAGGGCGACGGCCTCGGTGTGGGTCGCAAGGCGCTCCCGGTAGTCCTGGCGCAATGCCTCGCTGCGGTGAGCCAGAAGCGCTCCCTCCCTTTCGGTGCCGTCGAACAGGACCCTTCCGGCATAGGGGAAGGTCTCCTCGGCCGGATCCACGATTCGTACAAGGTGACCGGCAACGCCCTGGCCGGCAAAGTGGCGGATCCTGGCGGCGACGGATTCCACCGGCTCAAGAAAATCGCCGACGAGCACCAGGCGCGCATGGGATGGCAGGGTGGCCGGCGGCGGCAGGCTGGGAGCGTTGTCGGCCTCGCCGTGTTGCAGCCGGGTGGCCATGCGGGTCAGTGCCGCGCTGCCCGTCACCGGTCGCCTGTCGACGCCCAGAAGGGCGATGCTCTCGCCACCCCGGACCAGAAGGACGGCAAGGGCCATGACGAGGAGCCGGGCCCGTTCGTGCTTGCTGGCAAGTTCCGGGGAGGACGCAAAGTGCATCGATGGTGACGCGTCCGCCCACAGCCATACGCTTTCGGCCGCCTCCCACTCGGTCTCCCTGACATAGAGCCGCGGTGAGCGCGCCGACGCCCGCCAGTCGATCATGGTGGCGGCATCGCCCCGGGCATAGCGGCGAAACTGCCAGAAGGTCTCGCCGGGCCCGACCCGGCGGCGGCCGTGAACCCCCTGGGCGACCACGGCAGCCACCTGCCGCGCCTCGACCAGCAGGGGCGGCAGGTGCGCGACGAGCTGTTCGGCGCGCCGGCGAAATCCGCTGACCGTCTCGACATTCATGACGGGCTGGCTGCGCTCAGCCAAGCGGCGCCTTGAGGCGTTCGATGACCTCATCGAGCGTCACCCCGTCAGCCCGGGCGGCGAAGGTCAACTGCATGCGGTGGCGCAGCACCGGACCGGCGAGGTCCAGAACATCGTCAACCGAGGGCGCCAGGCGATGATCGAGCAGGGCCCGGGCTCTCACGGCCAGCATCAGGGACTGGCTGGCCCTGGGTCCCGGTCCCCAGAGAATGCCCGTGTTTTCATCGGATGCCTCCGGGCGGCCGGAGCGCACGAGGTCGAGAATCGCCTCGACGACGCTCTCGCCCACCGGGATGCGTCGCACCAGTCTCTGTGCCGCCATCAGTTCGGTGCTGTTCAGCACGCCCGCGGGTTCTTCCTCGTCGAGCCCGGTAGTCACCACCAGCATCTCGCGCTCGGCGTCTCGGCCGGGATAGTCGATGTCGATTTCCATGAGGAAGCGGTCGAGTTGGGCTTCGGGGAGCGGGTAGGTGCCCTCGAGCTCCAGGGGGTTCTGGGTGGCGAACACGTGGAAGGGTTGCGGCAGGTCGCGCCTGGCGCCGGCGACGGTGACGGTGTGTTCCTGCATCGCCTGGAGGAGCGCCGACTGGGTGCGCGGGCTGGCCCGGTTGATCTCGTCGGCCATCAGGAAACTGCAGAACACGGGTCCGGGAATGAACCTGAATTCGCGCAGCCCGCTTTCCGATTCCTCCAGGACCTCGGAACCCAGGATGTCGGCCGGCATGAGATCCGGCGTGCACTGGACGCGCTTGGTGTCGAGGCCGGTCACCGTGCCGATGGTCTCGACCAGCCGGGTCTTGCCAAGACCCGGGACACCGATCAGCAGAGCGTGGCCACCGGCGAGCAACGTGATGAGAAACTGGTCGATCACCGCGTCCTGACCGAAGATGACACGGCTGATCGCCGCCCGCACGTCGGCCAGCAGGCCCCCCGTGCGATCGATTTCGCTGGCAAGTTCCCTTGCCTCAGTGGTGCAGGGTACGTGGATCACGGCAAGGTCTCTCCCCGGAAAAGGGTTGGTGGTCTAGAATGGCGACATTGGACCAGGGTGCAATCTTGAGGACTCCTGACACGCCCCCGGAACGGATCCGCGATGACGCTGACCCCGCGGACGGCGCGCGCGTGCGCCAGCTGCTGACCGGAGACATCGACATCAGGATTGCCCGCGACGGCACCTGGTATCATGAAGGCCGGCCCATCCGCAGAATGGCGCTGGTGAAGCTGTTTGCCGGCATCCTGCGATGTGAAGATGATGGTGAATACTACCTCAGGACTCCGCTCGAGAAGCGCCGCATACGGGTGGATGATGCACCATTCGTCGCCGTCGAGTCGACCGTCGAGGGCGAAGGCCCTCAGTGCAGGGTGCACTTTCGCACCAATGTCGACGATCACGTTACGGCGGACGCCAATCACCCGGTGCGGGTCGTGACGGATCCCGCAACCGGGGCGCCGTCGCCTTATGTGCACGTTCGCGACGGGCTCGAGGCCCTGATCGCCCGCCCGGTCTACTATGATCTCGTGAACAGGGGTCGAATCGCGTGGCAGGACGGCCGTGAGGTCCTGGGGATCGAGTCATGCGGCTGCTTCTTTGTCCTGGGTGACATGACCGATGACTCCGGTTGAGGTGCTCGCCGCCTTTCGCAGGATGCCGCAGGCACGGATCGAGACCCCGCATGCGGGCTGGGCCGAGGGTCCGGTGCGGCGGGCGGCTGCCGTTCTCATTCCCCTGGTGGACCGCCCGGGGGAGTCCATGACCGTGATTTTCGGCCAGCGCTCTCCGGCGCTTGCCCACCATGCCGGCGAAGTGAGCTTTCCCGGCGGCCGCATCGAGGCCGGCGAGGACGAGACCGCCGCTGCCCTGCGCGAGGCCAGGGAGGAGGTCGGGCTCGATTCCGCCAGGGTGCAGGTGCTTTGTCGACTCGATACGCAACGCGCCGGATCGGGCTATTCCATCGCGCCGCTGGTCGGTCTCGTCACGCCCCCCGTCGCACTGCAGCCCGATGGTGTCGAGATCGTCGATGCCTTCGAGGTGCCTCTCGAGTTCCTGCTCGATCCCCGGAACCATCGGCGAGCGAGCATGGTGTGGCGCGGCGAGCGGCGCTGGTACAGTCTGTTCGAGTACGGCTCGCGAACCATCTGGGGCGCGACGGCCACCATCGTGGTCAATCTCGTCGAGGTGCTGAGGGGTGAGAGATGATGCGCTACCTGTTGCCGGTGATCCTGATTGCAGCACCGCTGATTTCCTACGTCATCTGGTACCGTCTGGCGCGCGAGAAGGCGCGGCGCCTCGAGGAAGGCACCCTGCCTGGCTGGCGAGAGGCGCCCTGGGGACTCATCGTTCTGGGAACGCTGGGTCTCGTGATCGTCACCCTGGCGGTCTTCGGGTTTGTCGGCCCCGACCCCTCCGGGGACTATGTGCCGGCACGCCTCGAGGACGGCGAGGTGATTCCGGGCTATGTCGCCGACTGAGACACGTGTCCGGCGCTGATCATCCTACCGCCGCCCTCGATGCGGCGCCGCTCCTCGCAAGGGCCGGTGTGGTCAGCGTGGTGGAGGCGCTGGCGGCGACGGGAAGCGATGTGCGTTTCGTCGGCGGATGCGTACGGGATCTGCTGGCGGGACGCGCTGTCACCGATATCGATGTCGCCACGCCGGACACCCCTGAAGACGTGACACGTCTGCTGGAGGAAAGTGGAATCAAGGTGGTGCCCACCGGTCTGGCGCACGGCACGGTGACGGCGGTCGCCGATGGCACAGGGTTCGAGGTCACCACGCTGAGGGTCGACGTGACAACCGATGGTCGCCATGCCGAAGTCGCCTTCACCGGTGACTGGCACGCCGATGCGGCGCGCCGCGACTTCACCATCAACGCGATGAGTCTCAGGCCGTCCGGTGACCTCTTCGACTACTTCGGCGGGCGCCGGGATCTCGCCGCCGGACGCGTCAGGTTCGTGGGCGATGCCGCAGGGCGCATAGCCGAGGACCGGCTGCGGGTGTTGCGCTACTTCCGCTTTCTGGCCCACTACGGTGAGGGGACACCGGACGGTGAGGCGGTGGCGGCCTGCGCTTCCGCCAGGACGTCACTGGGAGGCCTGGCAGCCGAACGCATCCAGTGGGAACTCATGCGCCTTCTGGCGGCGCCCCATCCCCTTCCGGCGCTCGAAGTCATGGTCTCGGGCGGCGTTCTGCAGAACGTTCTGCCGGAAGCGGGCGACCTCACCACCCTTGGCGCCCTCACCGGCATCGATGATCGTGATCCCGTCCGTCGTCTTGCCGCCCTGACCCCGCAAGCAGGCGCTGGGGTGGCCCGCAGACTGCGCTGTTCGAAGGCTGTCAGTCAACGTCTCGCCCGGCTGGCGCCGCCGGCACTGGAACTGGACCCGGACTGGCCGGTTCCGGATCAGCGCCAGGCACTCTTTGACCTCGGGGCGGACACCTTCCGCGACCTCGTTCTCCTGGCCTGGGCGGCGGACCGCACCTGGAAGGCCTCACGCTGGCGCGCGATGCTCGATACGCTGGCGCGCTGGGAAGATCCGCGCTTTCCGTTGCGTGGCCGGGACGTGCTCGCCGCCGGCATCCGCCCCGGGCCCAGGGTCAAGGCCATCCTCAGGGATGTCGAGGCATGGTGGCGCCGGGAGGACTTCAGACCCGGCCGCGCATCCTGCCTCGAAAGGCTGGCCGCAGCGGTCGGTGCGAAGACGTGACGGTGGCCGGGAAACTGTCGCTGGCTCTCATCGTGCTGGCGCTCGAGGCCATGGCCGAAGATCCTCGAGACATCACCATCGAGGAACACTGGATTGCGGAACCGCCTCCCGGTGTTCATGTGGCAGCTGCATACGGCGTCATCACCTGCCATTGCGTCACACCCGATCGCCTGGTCTCCGTAGCCGTCGATGGCGCGGCGGCGAGCGACCTTCATTCCACCGCATCGGGCGATGAGGGGGTCGTCGCCATGCGCCGGCTCGACGATGGTATCGTCATCCATCCCGGAACCCCTCTTCTGCTTGAGCCGGGCGGTGTTCACGTCATGATGACGGGACTTGAGAAGCGACCGCGGGCCGGAGACCGGATTCCGGTGAGCCTGGTGTTCGAGAAGGCGGGGATCGTGGATGTCCTCTTTCCGGTGGCCGCACGGCCTGCTGCACCATGAAAAATCGTCATCTGGTTCAGGGCGTTCTGGCCGGTCTTCTCGTCGTCGCAACGGTGATCGGCGCCATCGAACTCCAGCGGCGTCAGGTCGATGACGTGGAGGTCCTGATCGGCGGGCCGTTTTCCATGCTGGCGCATGACGGCACCCTCGTGACCCATGCCGACCTCGCCGGCCGCCGTTCCCTGGTGTTCTTCGGGTTCACCCATTGTCCGGACGTCTGCCCGACCACCCTTGTCCAGGTGGCGGCATGGCTCGACGCCATGGCAGACACCGGCGATCTGATCGACGCCTATTTTGTGACCGTGGATCCGGAACGCGACACCCTCGAGCGCATGGCGGACTACGTCACCTACTTTTCCGACCGCATCACCGGACTCGTCGGCACCGCCGAGGAACTCCGGCAGATGGCGGACTCATACCGGCTCTACTATGCCCGCATCGACCTCGATGACGGCGCCTACACCATGGATCACACGGCCGCCATCTATCTCATGGACGGCGAAGGACGGTTCTTTGATGCCATCACCATGACGGCGTCGTTCGACGAGGCCGTGGCGAAGCTCACCCGCCTCGTCGAGGATGGCTGACGGCGCCAGGGGCGTCAGGGCCATGTCGCCACCGGTGGCAGGGACATCAGGACGGCCTCGGGATTCGCTCCGGTCATCAGCCCGAAGCGGGTGCCACGGTCGTAGACGAGATTGAACTCCGCATAGCGGCCGCGCCACTGAAGCTGGCGCGCGCGCTCAGCGGCTGACCAGGTCTCGTGCATACGGCGATGCACGAGGCGCGGATAGATGGCAAGGAAGGTCTCCCCGACATCGCGGGTGAAGGCCAGTGATGCCCCGTCGGCGCGAAGCTCGTCGTAGAAGATGCCGCCGACGCCGCGCTTGAGGCCGCGGTGGGGGATGGTGAAGTAGTCGTCGGCCCAGCGGCTGAAGGCGGCATAGTCGGCGCACGGATGGCGACCGCAGCAGTCGGCCAATGCGGCGTGAAAGTCCCTGGTGTCGTCGTCACGCGGCAGGGGCGGATTGAGATCGGAGCCGCCGCCGAACCACGCCCGACCCGCGGTGGTAATGTGGCGCGTGTTCATGTGAACGCCCGGCACGTGCGGCGAGCGCATGTGGGCGACCAGCGAAATGCCGGTCGCCCAGAAGCCGTCATTGTCCGGCGCGGTGCCCGGGATTTCGCCGGCGAAATCCTCGCCGAAACGGCCCCACACAGTGGAGATGTTGACGCCCACCTTCTCGAAGACCCGGCCGCGCATGATCGCCATGACCCCGCCACCGCCACCATCTCTCGTCCATTCACGGCATTCAAATCGCCCCGCGGGACCATCGTGTCCCGGTCCGCCGGGGGTATCCTCGATGGATTCGAAGACAGCGATGACGCGGTCGCGCAGATCGCGGAACCAGTGGCGGGCGGCGTCGCGTTCGTGCCGTGATCCGGCGAGGTCCGGCCGGTCGCTTGTCATGACGATATTATTCCGCAGGGTTGTTCCCCGGCACTCATGTCGCAGAGCGCCGGCGCCCGCAAGCCCCTTCCACATTCACCGCCTTGCGCGGTCATGGCGGGCGGTATATTCATGGCCCGCCCGGAACAGGACGCAAGGGATTTCTCGGTCATGGCGGAGCACACTCTCGACACGCACGAGGTGGACCGGCGCGATTTTCTCTATGTGGCGACCGCCAGCGTGACGGCTGTTGGCGCCGGTCTTGCCGCATGGCCGCTGGTCGCGCAGTGGGGCGCGGCAGCGGATGTCCTGGCACTCGCCACCATCGAGGTCGACCTGGCGCCGGTGGCCGAGGGCCAGCAGATTACTGTGAACTGGCGGGGCAAGCCGGTGTTCATCCGTCATCGCACGGCCGAAGAGATTGCCGCCGCCAGGGACGTCGACATGGACGACCTCAAGGATCCGCAGCCCGACAGCGATCGGGCGCTTCGTCCCGAGTGGCTCATCATGGTGGGGGTGTGCACGCATCTTGGATGCGTTCCCCTGGGCAACCAGGGCGAGTACCACGGCTGGTTCTGCCCCTGTCACGGTTCCCATTACGACACCTCGGGCCGCATCAGGAAGGGGCCCGCACCGGAAAACCTCGGAATTCCGGACTATGTCTTCACCGATGACACCACTGTTGTCATCGGCTGACCGGGGCAAGGGACCATGGCCGATTTCATGAACAACGGTTTCGTGCGCTGGTTCGACCGCCGGCTGCCGATCCTGAGCTGGACCAACCAGCACCTCGTCGACTACCCGGCGCCGCGCAACCTCAACTACATGTGGAACTTCGGGTCCCTGGCCGGACTGGCGCTGGTGATCCAGATTGTCACCGGCATTGTGCTGGCCATGCACTACACGCCGCATGCGGACATGGCCTTCGACAGTGTCGAGAGGATCATGCGCGACGTCGAATACGGCTGGCTGATGCGCTATGCCCACGCCAACGGCGCCTCGTTCTTCTTCATCGTCGTCTATCTCCATGTCTTCAGGGGGCTCTATTACGGCTCCTACAAGGCCCCGCGCGAGGTTCTGTGGTGGATTGGCCTGGTGATTCTCCTGGCGATGATGGCCACTGCCTTCATGGGATACGTGTTGCCCTGGGGGCAGATGAGCTACTGGGCGGCGACCGTGATCACCAACCTCCTGTCGGCCCTGCCGCTTGTCGGGGAAACCCTTGTCGGCTGGGTGTGGGGCGGTTTTTCGGTGGACAACCCGACTCTCGTGCGCTTCTACGCTCTTCACTTCCTGCTGCCGTTCGTCATCGTCGGCCTGGTGGGTCTCCACCTGTGGGCACTGCATCACACCAAGTCCGGCAACCCGCTCGGCATCGACACCAGTGGTCCGCAGGACTTCATCCGCTTCCACCCCTACTACACGATCAAGGATGCCTTCGGCGCCGGGATGTTCCTGCTCATCTTCGCGGTCTTCCTGTTCTACGCTCCGAACTACCTCGGGCATCCCGACAACTACATTCCGGCCGATCCCCTCAAGACGCCGGCGCACATCGTTCCGGAATGGTACTTCCTGCCATTCTACGCCATCCTGCGCGCCATTCCCTCGAAACTGGGTGGCGCGGTCGCCATGGGGCTGTCGATCGGCATCCTCTTCCTCCTGCCCTGGCTTGACACGTCCAGGGTCCGCTCGGCGGCCTTCCGTCCCGTGTTCAGGTGGTTCTTCTGGATCCTGGTGATCGACATCATCGTGCTGGGTGTGGTGGGCGCCAATCCCCCGGAAGGGGCGTGGATCGATATTGGCCGCATCGCGACTGCATGGTACTTCCTCCACTTCCTGGTCCTGTTGCCCCTGATCGGCTGGTTCGAGAGACCCCGTCCGTTGCCCGCCAGCATTGCCAGTGCGGTCCTTGACGGGAATGACCCGGCTTCCGCGAGGCGGGGAGAGAGATGATGAAGCGCATCGTTCCCGTGATCGTCCTGCTCGTCTGTGCCATGCCGGCGCTGGCGGCCTCGCCAGCCACGCCGCCACAGCAGTTCACATGGTCCTGGGAGGGAGTGTTCGGCACCTATGACCGCGAGCAGGTGCAGCGGGGCCTGGAGATCTTCACGACGCAGTGCCACAGCTGCCACAGCCTCAACTACATCCGTTTCCGCGATCTCGTGGCCATCGGCCTCAGCGAAGAGGCGGCGACAGCGCTTGCCGCCGATTACGAGGTCGCAGGCCCGCCCGACGAATGGGGCGACGCCACCGTCGTCGCCGCGCGGCTGCCGCACGCGATCCCCGCGCCCTACCGCAACGACGCCGAGGCGCGGGCGCTCAACAACGGGGCCCTGCCCCCCGATCTGTCGCTGATGGTGAAGGCGCGCGTCGATGGCGCCAACTACATTGCCTCCCTGCTTGCGGATCCTGACTACAACCAGGGCGAACCGGATGCCGACGGGCTCTATCACAATCCCTATTTCCCCGGCGGCAGCATTGCCATGGCGCCGCCGCTCTTTGAGGGTCTCCTCGTCGATGCCGAGGGCAACGACATGAAGGTGGACGACATGGCCCGGGACATCACGGCCTTTCTTGCCTGGACCGCAGAGCCAAAGCTCGAGGATCGCAAGAGAATGGGACTGAAGGTTGTTCTCTTCCTTCTCGTGCTGACCGGGTTCTACTACGTCTGCAAGAGGAAGATCTGGGCCAGCGTCGAACACTGACCGATGAGGGCCGGTGACGGCGTGACGTGGCTGGGGGACCTGGATTCGAACCAGGACTATTCGGGTCAGAGCCGAAGGTTCTACCGTTAAACTATCCCCCAGCAGGGGACGCGGCGACGCTAGATGAGGCGGGTGCCGGGTGTCAACCGCAACGACGTCCGGGGGTGACATTGGGCCGCAGGAATGTGACGCGCCCGCAGGGCCGCCGCCTGAAGCAGAGGCTGAAGAAGAACGCCGGACGCAGTCCGTCGTCGATCCGCTGGCTCGAGCGCCAGGTCAACGACATCTGGACCGATGGCGCCCGCCGCGAGGGATGGCGGTCGCGGGCGGCCTACAAGCTCATCCAGCTCGATGAGCGATTCTCCCTCTTGCGCGCCGGAATCCGGGTGATCGATCTGGGCGCGGCTCCCGGTGGCTGGTCCCAGGTGGCCGCCAACCGGGTTGCCGGAGCGCCGGTGGTCGCGGTGGACGTGCTCGAGATGAAGAGTCTTGCCGGTGTGACGATTGTCGCCGGGGACATCCGCGACCAGAAGACCCGGAGCGCCGCACTCGAGGCCCTCGGCGGCGAGGCGGACCTCGTCCTTTCGGACATGGCAGCGCCATCAACGGGGCACCGGGCGACGGATCATGTGCGGACCCAGACTCTTGCCGAGGAGGCCTTTGCCTTTGCGGCGACGGTGCTGGCCCCGGGGGCCTCGTTTGTCGTGAAGGTCCTGCGCGGTGGCGCCGGGAATGCCTTGCTCTTGGCCCTGCGGAAGGACTTTGCCCGGGTTCACCATGTCAAGCCGGAGGCCAGCCGCCCGGAGTCCTCCGAGATCTACGTCGTGGCGAAGGGATTTCGCGGGCCGGCATCAATCCGTCCGGCAAGGAGATAGCGGTAGAGCTCGAGAGCAAGCGCCTCCTCTTGTTCCTCGAGCCAGCGCAGCGCCGCCTCGGCCAGCTCCATCGTCCGGCAGGGCTCGTCTGCCACCACCCTCACCGTCCGGTCCCCGGGCCATACCGGGTCCCCGGGGTGGCACTGGTGAAGGCGCGCGCCCGAGGGATCGTACGCCGTGGCATGGCCCGTCTGCATCAGCTGGAGACCGGCCGGGGGATTGTCCGGCCCGGCAAGAATCTCACCGGCGGCATAGTCGCGCGGCGTCAGCCATGCTCCCAGCGCATGGATCAGATCCTCGTGCTGGATCTGGCGTTCAAGGTGGCGCTCCAGATCGTCGACGGTCCGCCCGAGCAGCGCGGCGCGCCGCCTGTCCCCGTCGGCGGCGTCCGTCTTCCATGCGGCGATGATGAGGTCCTCGCACCGTTCGAGACCGCGGTCTGCCGTCGGCTCGATCTGCAATGCCGCGAATGCGGCAGGCCCGAGAGTGCGTTCAAGGCCGGGCATCAGCTTCGCCGACGGTGCGCTCAGCACGACCTCGACCCCGAGGGCGCGGGCGGTCAGCAGAACCCTGCCCAGCACATTCACCGCCGAATAGTCCAACCCTGAGACCCGGGTGAAGTCCAGCATCAGACACACCGGTCGCGACGTGGCGTGCAGCACCTGCCTGAGATCGTCGGTCAGGGGATAGATGCTGCCAAAGAAGAGGTAGCCGCGCAGCCGATAGATCCGGGCCCGGCCGGCCTCCTCCACCAGAATGGCGCGATCGGGGACGGGACGGGCCCTGTTGCTGCGCACAGCGTCGAGTGTGAGGCGGGACTCGACGGGATCCACACGGCTCAGCCGCACCGCAAAGAAGAGGAGTGCAGCCATCATGCCGACCCCGATCCCTTCCAGCAGTCCCACGGCGATGATGGTGAGGAAGATCAGCACGATGATGCCGAATTCCGGCCACGGGAGCCGTCTGCAGCTGCGCACCAGGCCCTCGTCGAGCATGCCGAGACCGGCGAAGACCAGGATTCCTCCCACGAGCGGCACCGGCACCAGCTCCAACATCCGGTCGCCCGCGAAAAGCGCGCCGGCGATGACGAGGGCGGCCACGATCCCCGTCAGTCGCGTGGCGGCGCCGAACAGCTTGCTGCGCAACGATGCGGGCACGATCAGGGTGGCCACGGTTCCGCCGCCTGCGCCGGCGACCAGGCTGGCCAGGCCAGTCGCCCGGAACTCCCGGTTCCAGTCGAGTTCCTCGCCGGCGGCGAGTTCGAGGCCAGCGACGTTCATGACCACGCAGACGAGTGCGACCAGGGCCAGTGTCAGCATGTTGGGGATCTGCCCCGCCATGGCGCCCCAGTCCACGTGCGCTACATCGCCGGGACGCAGCACCGGCCACAGGACGCCTTCAGCCGTGCTCGTGAACAGGATGCCGGCGGCCCGCGCCTCGTCGCCGGAGAGACCGAGAGCGGCAAGCGCGAGGTGACAGGCGCCCACCGCGAGTGCGACGCTGACCGGCAGAATCAGCGCGTTGCCCCAGCGCTTCATGGCAAGGTAGAGCGCGATCCCGAATGCCGCGCCCGGCGCCCATTTCCACAGCATGGATGGTTCCACCAGCGCCGGAAGCGACCGCCAGTCCGGCTCGGCGCCCATCAGGGAGAGTGCCGCCAGACACACGGCTCCGCCGATGCCGGCCACGAACCCGGCGGCCACGGGATAGGGGATGAAGCGCATCAGGCCGGCGAGCCGGAAGTACCCGATCGCCATGCAGCATGAACCGGTGACGAAGGCGGCCAGCACCAGTG
This sequence comes from Alphaproteobacteria bacterium, assembly GCA_965213815.1. Lineage (GTDB taxonomy): Bacteria > Pseudomonadota > Alphaproteobacteria > SP197 > SP197 > SP197. The sequence continues at coordinate 1,416,017 of OZ243917.1, forward strand.
CGCCCGCGGTGGTCACGAACAGGGCATCGCCCGTGGCCTCCATCGTCGATCCGATCAGGGCCATCACGATCACCAGTGCGGGAGAAAGGCCCGAGATCGCTCCACGGAACCCGCCCGCGACAGCGATGATCAGGCAGGCGGCAAGGTTCCCGAACAGCACCAGGGCGACGCCCTGGGAGGACCAGGGGGCCAGCGCGCCCGAAAAGATGAAGGCGCCGAAGGCGATCTGCGCCACCAGCAGTCCGAGGCCCGAGGTGAAGCCCGCCGCCAGCGCCGGAACGATCCTGGGCGACAGAACATCCGCCCGCAGTTCCGATGCCAGTTCCCGGATCACATCGGCCGCTCCATGCCAGAACGACTCTCGCTGTCCGTGCGCCCGGTGCACAAGAAAGTCATGAAGAGCCCCCGTCCCGCATGACGATGAACACGCTCACCCTACACAGTCCGGCCAGACAACGGCAACGGCCCACCAGGGGGCAAGCGAGGTAGCGCAGCAGGCCGCCTCGCCGCCAACCTGTCGCCCATCGTACCCGTCGGTGGCCCGGGTCTGTTCCTTGGGGCACAATCGACTTCCACGACAGTCCTTGATCCATTCCGGGGAACCCCAGCGATGAGCCGCATGTTTGCCGATGATCACCGGAAGCTGCAGGACCTCTTCGGGACCCGCGCGATGGCTGATCGTCTCGAAGCCACCGACTTCCGCGAGACGATCGACGACGCCTCGAAGCGCTCTATCGAGGAGCGCGACATGGTCTTCCTTGCGACGCTGGATCACGAGCAGCAGCCCACCGTGTCCTACAAGGGCGGTGATCCCGGGTTCATCAGGGTACCCGACCCCGGTACCGTCGTGTTCCCGAGCTATGACGGGAACGGCATGTATCTCTCCATGGGCAACATCGACGCCCGGGGCCAGGTCGGCATGCTGTTCATCGATTTCGAGGTGCCGCGACGGCTGCGGCTTCAGGGTCTGGCGACGGTGAGTGACGATCCGGCGCTCACCGGCCTGTGGAAGGAGGCGGAACTCGCCATCCGTGTTGCGGTGACGGGACTCTGGGTCAACTGCCCCCGCTACGTCCATCGCTACCGGAAGGTCGGGGCGGCGCGTCATGTTCCGCGGCGTGACGCCGTGACGCCGTTCGCCGGCTGGAAGCGGATCGATGCGATGTCGACGGTGCTGAGCGAGCATGACCGGGCCGAGGCCGACCGTCTCGGATCCATCTCGGAGGAGGAATGGACCGCCATGGTCGACGCCGGAGACGAGAACGCCTGAACGAGATCTCAGGATAGTACGCGGTAAAGCCGAGTTCAGCCGTCACTCTCCTTCGTCTCTGTTGGGTTCCCGGCTGTCGGTGTCGATCTGGCGAGCTTCCACAATCCGAAGACGCGGATCGGGTCGAAGGTGTCGGGGCAATAGCCAGCCTGCACGGCGATCCGGTGTCGCCAGGCATCCCGATCTTGCCCGTGCGAGCGACAAGAGATAGGCATCGGTCACCTGACGATGCCCGGTGAGCCGGATGTCGCGGGAGAACGCGGCTGACACGCAGTCAACGTCATCGAACCAGAATTCGTGGCCGTCCATTGCCGTCATGCCCTGCAGCAGGGAAAGCGCCACAGTCGGCGAAACGGCATCCGAAGTGAACGCGGTGTTGAAAACAGTCGGATGAATCCGAGCTGGGTCAGCGGGCAGGTCGCCCAGCCCGACGAGGCTTCCCGTTCGAACCATGCGTGGGCGGGATCGTGATGAACGTGCGACGGTCACGCCAGGGCAAGCAGAAGATTGAGATCCAGAAGGAAGATCAAGGCTCGTCTTCATGCTTCTTCACGCGATCGAGGGTCAGCACGCTACCGTCGCGAGAGACATCGAACACGGGAAAGCCGTTGCGCTTGCCTGATTTCGTCCTTTCCGGCCGCAGTCCGCGTCGCGCCAGGTCGGACAGCACCGCGCCCACTGACAAGTTTCGTTCCCCTGCGATCGACCTGACCGCCTCGAGAATCTCATCGTCGATGTTCAGCGTCGTTCTCATGCCGCGGAGGATCATACAATGATGTCCAGATGTATTGATGACCAGATCGTGTGACATCGGGCGCCATCCTACTGTTGTGGCGGCCTCCCCTGGGAACCGGTCTTGACCAGACGATCGAGATGAAGGCGAGCGACAACCTTGAGATGCTCCACGACCTGGAGCGCAACAATGTCTGAACGTCAAGGATTGGCTCCATTTGCCCGCTCGTGGTACCGTCGGCGGCTGCGGCAGGGACTTGTCAGGCAAGTCACGCCTCCAGCCGACACAACCAGGGAATTGGAGATCAGGGTCAAATGGAATCCAGACAAGACGTGGAACGGTTCGTCGATCGCATGAAGATGGGCACGCTCTCGCGCCGCGAGTTCAAGGCCGGACTGGCATCGGTGGGTCTTGGCATGACGGTCGCGCCGCTCACCGGTGGCCAGGCCCGGGCCCAGGGCGACGAGCATCCCACCTGCTTCACGTGGGCCGGCTACGAAGTGCCGGAAATGCACCAGGAGTACATCGACAAGCACGGCGCCTCGCCGAACTTCACCCTGTGGGGCGACGAGGAGGAAGCGGAGGCCAAGATGGTTGCCGGTTTTCGGGCCGATGTCGCCATGCCGTGCTCCTACAAGGTGCAGAAGTGGAACGACTTTGGCTTCCTGCAGCCGATCGACACCAGCCGGCTCTCCCACTGGGACGACGTCATCCCCGTCCTCAAGAACGTGCCGGACATGATGATCGGTGGCCAGCAGCTCATGGTCTGCGCCTGGTGGGGCCTCACCTCGGTCACCTTCAGGACCGACCTTGCACCTGAATACATCGATCCCGAGAACCACACCTGGGGAATCCTGTGGGATCCCAAGTACGCCGGCAGACTGTCGATGATCGACAGCCTCATTGACGGTGTCATGGTGGCGGCGATCTATTCCGGGGCGCCCGATCCCTTCGACATGACCCCGGAGGAAGTCGAGGTCACCAAGCAGCTCATGGTCGAGCAGCGGCCCCTGCTGCGCTACTACACGAACGACACCACAAGCTGGGAGCAGGCGCTTGCCACCGGCGAACTGGTGGCTGCCGCCTCGTGGAACTCGACACCGCTCAACCTTCATCAGCAGGACGTTCCGGTAGCGTTCATGAATCCGAAGGAAGGACCGATGACCTGGACGTGCGGTATCTCGCTGATGTCGTTCGCCGACGAGGCCAAGATCGACCGCGCCTATGATCTCATCGATGCCTTCCTCGCACCGTCGACCGGAGATTTCTGGGTGGGAAGCTATGGAATGGGTCATTCGAACGCCAAGACCTACGAGGCCTTCTCGGCTGCCGAACTGACCATGCGCGGTCTGCCTCCCGACGATGTCGAGGGCTACATCGCGTCGGGCATCTTCCAGGCGACGATCCGCAACGAGCCGGAACTTCAGGCCATGTACGAGGAAGTCAAGGCCGGATTCTGACATTGTGCCGTGGCGGGCGGCAGTCCCGCCCGCCACGGTTTTCTCTGAAAACGCCATGGCCCTTTTGTGCACAAGGTTGATGGCTCCCCGCTTGGCCGCCGGGTTCCTTCGTGATACCTGTCCGTGCCACTTCTGGTGGGTGGCGCATGATGATACGGGAAGCTCTCACGTTCGATGACGTTTCCCTCGTGCCGGCCTTTTCGCAGGTGCTGCCGGCATCGGTGGCGACGGTGACGAGGCTGACGCGTTCCATCGAACTCGGTATTCCGCTCCTTTCCGCCGCCATGGACACCGTGACGGAATCGGCCATGGCCATCGCCATGGCCCAGAATGGCGGCATCGGCGTCATCCACAAGAACATGTCCGTGGCCGAACAGGCCAACGAGGTCCGCCGGGTCAAGAAGTTCGAATCGGGCATGGTCGTCAACCCCCTAACCATCGGACCCGGAGAATCGCTGCAGACGGCACTCGATCTGATGGCGAACAACGATATTTCGGGTGTTCCGGTGGTTGACGGCGCGGGCGACCGCGTCGTCGGAATCCTCACCAATCGCGATGTCCGGTTTGCCAGTGATATGGCACAGCCGGTGTGCGAACTGATGACCGCCGACAATCTCGTCACCGTCACCGAGGACGTCACAGCCGACGAAGCCAAGAGGTTGCTGCATCATCACCGGATCGAGAAACTTCTCGTGGTTGACCGGCAGCATCGTCTCAAGGGCCTCATTACCGTCAAGGACATCAACAAGGCGGCGAAGCATCCCGATGCCTGCAAGGACGAGCAGGGACGGCTGCGCTGCGGTGCGGCGACGGGCGCCGGACGGGATGGATGGGAACGGGCCGAGTCTCTGATTGACGCCGGTGTCGACGTTGTCGTCGTCGACACGGCCCATGGTCATTCCAGCGGTGTCGTCAAGACCGTCGACATGATCAAGAATCAGTCGAACTACACCCAGGTGATCGCCGGAAACGTGGCCACGGCGGAGGGTGCGCGCATGCTCATCGACCATGGCGCCGATGCCATCAAGGTGGGAATCGGTCCAGGTTCGATCTGCACCACCCGCGTGGTGGCCGGTGTGGGGGTGCCCCAGTTGACCGCCATTCTCGATGTCGTCGAGGAGGCAGCCGGGACCGGAACCCCGGTGATCGCCGATGGAGGCATCCGCTACTCCGGCGATCTCGCCAAGGCGATCGCTGCCGGGGCGGATGCGGTGATGATCGGATCTCTTCTTGCCGGCACGGATGAAAGTCCAGGCGAGGTGCTTCTCATCAACGGCCGTTCCTACAAGCAGTACCGGGGCATGGGATCGCTCGGCGCCATGGCCCGTGGTTCCGCCGACCGCTACTTCCAGGAAGGCATCAACGACATCGTCAAGCTGGTGCCTGAAGGCATCGAGGGGCGCGTGCCCTACAAGGGGCCCTTGCATCATATCGTGCACCAGCTTGCCGGGGGTCTGCGTTCCTCCATGGGCTACACCGGAAATTGCGATATCCAGGCGATGCGCGCCGGCTGCCGGTTCGTCAGGGTCACGGGCGCCGGGGTGCGTGAGAGCCACGTCCACGATGTGGCGCCCATGCGTGATGCGCCCAACTACCAGACCGAGAGGTAGGTGGCGGTGTCCGACCCCGGCCGGGTGCTGATTCTCGACTTCGGATCACAGGTCACCCAGCTGATTGCCCGGCGGGTCCGCGAAGCGGGTGTCTACTCGGAGATCATGCCGTTCAGTGTGGCTGATGAAACCATCCGGTCCTTTGCCCCGGCTGCCATCATTCTCTCCGGCGGACCGGCTTCAGTGACCGCGGGCGAGGCCCCGCAGGCCCCGCAGGCGGTGTTCGACGAAGACGTGCCGGTGCTGGGCATCTGCTATGGGGAACAGACGATATGCTCCCAGCTCGGCGGCGCCGTCGAAACGGCGAACGAGCGGGAATTCGGACGCGCATTCGTCGATGTCACCGGGACGTGCCGGCTGTTCGACGGTATCTGGTCCCCCGGGGAGTGCCACCAGGTGTGGATGTCGCACGGCGACACGATTACGGCCATTCCCGAAGGATTCCAGGTTGTGGCGACATCGCCGGGTTCGCCCTTTGCCGCCATCGCCGACGACGCACGGCGCGTCTACGGTGTCCAGTTCCATCCGGAAGTCGTCCACACGCCCGATGGCGCCCGCCTGATCGGCTCCTTCGTGCACCAGGTTGCGGGTATCGCAAGCGACTGGTCGATGGCCGCCTTCCGCACGCGGGCGGTCGAGGGTATCCGGGCACGGGTGGGAAGGGGGCGCGTCGTCATGGGGCTCTCGGGCGGCGTCGACAGTTCAGTGACCGCCCTCCTGCTTCACGAAGCGATCGCAGATCGCCTGACATGTGTCCTGGTCGACCACGGACTGATGCGCCTTGACGAGGCGCGTGAGGTCGAGCACCTGTTCCGCAGCCACTATGCCATTCCCCTTGTCGTGCGCCATGTCCCGGACCTCTTCCTCGAACGCCTCGCAGGGGTCACTGCGCCCGAGGACAAGCGCCGGATCATCGGTTCGACGTTCATCGATGTCTTCGAGGAGGCGGCGGGCGCCATTGGCGGCGCCGACTTTCTGGGCCAGGGAACCCTCTATCCGGATATCATCGAATCGGTGTCGTTCCACGGTGGTCCCTCATCCACCATCAAGTCCCATCACAATGTCGGTGGCCTCCCCGAGCGCATGAATCTGCAGCTCGTCGAACCGCTGAGGGAACTCTTCAAGGACGAGGTGCGCGAACTCGGCCGCGAACTCGGTCTTCCCGATGCCCTGCTCAACCGTCATCCGTTTCCCGGCCCGGGCCTCGCCATCCGCATCCCGGGTGAGGTCACGCCGGAAGGGGTGGCGCTCCTGCAAAGGGCCGATGCCATCTTCATCGACGAACTGAAACGTGCCGGTCTCCACGATGCCATCTGGCAGGCCTTCGCAGTCCTGCTTCCCGTGCGCACCGTTGGCGTCATGGGAGACGAGAGAACCTACGAGCATGTCTGCGCCCTGCGGGCCGTGACGTCGACGGACGGCATGACGGCCGACGTCTTCGTGTTCGACCATGCCTTCCTCGGGCACGTGGCCAGCCGTATCGTCAACGAGGTCAGGGGCATCAACCGGGTCGTTTACGACATCACCTCGAAGCCGCCGGGAACCATCGAATGGGAATGATGCCGCTCTGGTGGGGTGGCAGACGGGCGTGAGTCCGGGCCGCAACCCGTCGCAAAGGCATCCCCGGTATCTCAAGGGTGTCTTCCTTGTCATCGCTGGCGGTGCCTTCATCAGCCAGTCGGGCGTCATCATCGGCTCCATGGAGGCGGCGGGATTCTGGCAGGTCCAGTTCTTCCGGTCCGTTGTCGCCATCATCGTGCTGTTCGGTCTCCTTGCCATGCGTCATCACCGGAATCTTCCGGCGATGGTGCGGTCGAGCTGGAAGGCCGCCCTGGCGACCGGGTTCTTTCTTGCCGTCAGCAATCTCCTCTACATCCTCGCCTTCTTTCACACCCGCGCTGCCAGCGTCTTCTTCATCATCAGTTCCCAGCCCTTCTTTACGGCGTTGATTGCCTGGGTCGTGCTGCGGGAACGGGTGAGGCGGGTCACCTGGTTTGCCATGAGCGCCGCCATGGCGGGGGTCGCGATCATGATGTGGGAAGGTGTGGGCGAGGGACGTCTTGCCGGCAATCTTCTGGCCCTTGGCGCCGCTGTGACCTTCGCGGCCTTCGGTGTCGCCCTGCGTGGCGGCCGGCAAGGCGACATGGTGCTGGGCGTGGTGATGGCGTCATGCGTGATCAGCACGATTGCCGTGATCTTTGTCGACAGTTTCGACATCAGCGCGCACGATTTCGTGCTGTGCGTCTACATGGGATGCTTCCAGGTCTCCTTGGCCCTCGTCCTGTTTGCCGCCGGCGCCAGGTACGTCCCTGCAGCCGAACTCATGGTGCTCGCCCTCACCGAGGTCATCCTCGGTCCGTTGTGGGTGTGGCTCATCATCGGCGAGAGCCCGACACTGGCCGGGTTCATCGGCGGCAGCATCGTCATTGGCGCCGTTCTTGCCAATGCGCTGACCGGGATGCGCGCTCGCGGCTGAAGGCATAGAGACCGCTGGCGATGACGATGACGATGCCCGCGAGGGTCCAGATGTCGGGAAACTCCCCGAACAGTGCGTAGCCCATGACGGTGGCCCAGACCACGAGGGTGTAGGCAAAGGGCTGGAGCATCGAGGCAGGAGCCACCTGCAGGGCACGGAACAGCACCAGGTGACCAGCCGCCCCGAGAAGGCCGACAAGGACGAGCAGCGGCCAGTCTCCGGTGGCCACCGGAGACCAGTCGAAGGGGGCAAGAAAGGCCAGAACGAGGACTGCAATGGAGGCAGACCAGAGCGCCGTGGTCTCGATGCTGTCATCCAGTCCGACCCGGCGGATGAGGACCTGAAGCAGTGCCCAGAGAAACGCCGCCAGAAGAGCGATCAGGGCTGCCGGTCCCATGACCCCCGACCCCGGGCGCATGATCACCAGAACACCGGCGCAGCCGGCGGCAACCGCCAGCCAGCGGCGCCAGCCGACACGTTCTGCGAGAATCAGTGCGGCCAGCGCGACAGCGATCAGCGGCGAGACCGCGGCAATCGCGTGGACATCGGCCAGGGGCAGCAGGCTGAAAGCCCACAGGAAGACACCGATTTCGGCCAGCATGACAAAGCTGCGCAGAGCCTGCAGGCCGGGTTGGCGCGACCGGACGGTCGCCAGCCAGCCCCGTCGCCAGGCGAGGGCGAGGGCGACGCCGAGGAACACGACAAAGCGGACCAGCAGGATCTGTGCGATGGAGTAGTCCTCGACGAGCCACTTGGCCGTCGCGTCCATGGTGGCCATCAGGCACATGGCGCCGATCATCAGCGTCATGCCTGCGGCAGGGACTCCGGCCGCGTTCAACGATCCGTGACGCTGGCGAGGGACGGTCCTCTTGCGTGGCGCTCCACCTCCGGCGCCATGCGTCCTGTCAACATCAGGAAGAACATGTGGAAGTCGCCGGCCAGACTCCAGACGGGATGGGTGAATGTCGCCGGACGGTTACGCTCGACGAAGGCATGCGCCGCCCATGCAAATCCGTAGCCGCACACCGGCATCGCCGCCAGCAGCCATGCGTTTCCCGTGACAAGGGTGGCTGCGGCCATGGCGACGACCCCCGCCGTTCCGGTGAAGTGAAGCCGGCGGGTCGCCGGCTTCATGTGCTCGCGCACATAGAAGGGCCAGAACTCGGTGTAGGTGCCCGGTCTCTCCATGCGGGGAAGATGGAACGCCTCGACCGCATTGGCAAGGTTGCGGGAGAGCCCGGTGGTGGCTAGATTGTCCGGCCCATGCGACGTCCGGAGCGGTGCCCTTGGCCAATGTCGGCGACCAGTTGATTCGTGAGGTCGAGGAAGACCTCCAGCGGGAACGATGGTTGCGCTTGTGGCGGGCCTATGGCCGCCAGGCGCTCGGCATGGTTGCCGTGGTGGTCCTTGCGGTCGCCGGCTACACCGGATGGAACGAGTACCGCGAGTCCCGACTCGGCGACGACGGGTACCGGTACTGGCTTGCGGAGCGTCAGGCCGAGGCCGGCGATCTCGACGAGGCGATGGCCGCGTTCGGCGCTCTCCACGTGGACGGCCATGGCGGGTATCCCTGGCTTGCCGGCATGCGTGAGGCCCAGCTTTTTGCCGAAGCGGGCGAACGGGATCTGGCCGTGCAGCGCTATGACGATCTTGCCGCCATGGACGGTGTCCTTCCCGTCTGGCGGGAACTCGCAGCCCTCTATGCGGTCATGCTGATGGTCGATCATGGCGAGCCCGGAGATGTCGACGCGCGGCTGGCGCCGCTTCTCGATGGCGCCTGGCGTCATCTTGCCCTCGAACTCAAGGGTCTTCTCCATCTTCGGACCGGTGACACCGCGTCTGCGGCGACGAGTTTCGAGGCGCTGGCAGGCGACGCGGGTGCGCCGCCCTCGGCTGTACTCCGGGCCCGTGAACTGCTGTCGCTGACGACCGGGGGATACTGACCATGCGGTGGGTTGTCCTTGCCGCGTCATGTCTTGTGCTGGGCGCCTGCGAAAGCGACTGGTTTGGTGAAGCGCCACCGCCGCCCCTCGAGGGTGAGCGCATTGCCATCCTGGAACTCGGTTCGGGGCTGACAAGCGACCCGGAATTCGCCGCCATACCGCTCGAACTCCCCGCCGCGCGGCTTAATCCGGAATGGCCCCAGTACGGTGGCAGCCTGGACAAGGCCATGCATCACCTGGCTCATGGCGGATCCTGGCAAAGGGTCTGGTCGCGCGCCATCGGTGAGGGGCAGAGTGATTCGCGTCGCCTGGTGGGGACACCTGTCATCGCTGCGGGCATGATGTTCGCAATCGATTCCGACACCCGGGTCTCGGCCCTTGATGCGGCGACCGGCACGTCCCTGTGGGCGAGCGACATCACCCCCGACGGGGAAGACGACGGCTGGGGAGGGGGTCTTGCCTTCGATGACGGTCGCCTCTTCGTCACCACCGGCAATGGCGAGATCATGGCCCTCGATCCGGCCAACGGCGCACCCCTGTGGCGTGTCCACGCCGGCCCGCCGATCCGCACACCTCCTGCGGCAAGCCAAGGGCGTGTTCATGTCGTCACCGCGGACAACACACTTCTTACCCTGGATGCCGAGACCGGTGACTCCCTGTGGGTTCACCGCGGACTTCTCGGAACGGCGTCGCTCATGGGCGGTGGTGCGCCTAGCATTGCCGGATCCTTCGTCGTGGCCACCTACACGACTGGTGAGGTGGTGGCCCTGAGGGCGGAAAACGGCCGCGTGGTGTGGAGCGATGTCCTTGCCCTGGGCGGGCAGGCTGGTGTGGCGGCACTCGATGATATCAACGGCAGTGCCGTTATTGATCGCGATCTCGTGTTCGTCGCCAGTTACGGCGGTCGTCTGGCAGCTATCGATGTGACGAGGGGAATCAGGGTCTGGGAGCAGAATCTCTCGACCACACAAACGCCATGGGTGGCCGGTGACTATCTCTGGGTGGTGACAAGCGACGCGGAAGTCATCTGCTTTTTCAAGGAGGACGGCCGGGTGCGCTGGATCAACCGGCTGCCGTTGTATGAGGATCCCGAGGACAAGGAAGGCGCTATCCTGTGGTCGGGGCCAGTGCTGGCGGGCGAAAGCCTGATCGTGGCGGGAAGCCACGGGGATGCTGTCATTGTGTCACCCTACACGGGCGAGATCATCGACACGGTGCCGGTAGACCGCGGATTGCCCCTGCCGCCCGTCGTCGCCAACGCGAGAGTCCATTTCGTCGGTGACTCGGGCACCGTGACCGTTTTCGACTGATCGCGTGTCCTTCGCGGTCGCCATCGTCGGCCGGCCCAATGTCGGCAAGTCCACGCTCTTCAATCGCCTGACCGGCCGGCGTGCGGCCTTGGTCGATCCCGAGCCGGGGGTCACGCGGGACCGTCGCGAGGGCGAGGGCAGGATCGGGCCGCTGACTTTCCGCCTGGTCGATACGGCAGGGCTCGAGGACGCGGTGTCGGGAACCATGGCCGGACGCATGCGGGCCCAGACCGACGAGGCTCTCCAGGAGGCCGATGTCCTGCTCTTTGTCATCGATGCCCGCCAGGGCGTGACGGCGCGTGACAGGCAGTTTGCCGGTGAATTGCGCAAGGCCGAAACTCCCGTGATCCTGGTGGCCAACAAGGCCGAGGCCCGCTCGGCGATGGCCGGGGTCTGGGATGCGTTCTCGCTTGGATTTGGCGATCCGGTTGCCGTTTCTGCAGAACATGGCGACGGCATGGCCGCCCTTCACGATGCCCTGGCCCACCATGCCCCGGCCCCGGACGGCGAGAGTGCCGATGACGGGGAGCACCGCCTGCGCCTTGCCATTGTCGGGCGGCCCAATGTCGGCAAGTCGACCCTCGTCAACCGTCTCCTCGGCAGTGAGCGCGTGATCACCGGGCCGGAACCGGGGCTGACTCGCGATGCCATCGCCGCCCGCTGGACGTCGTGCGGACGCGAGATCGAACTCGTCGACACCGCCGGGATCAGGCGCCGCTCGCGGGTAGCGGAGCGCCTCGAGAAACTCTCGGTGGCCGACAGTTTTTCAGCGATCCGCAAGGCGCATATCGTGGTGGTCATGCTGGAGGCGCTTCAGGCGTTCGACCACCAGGACCTTGCCATCGTCGATCGCGTCGAGCGCGAGGGCCGGGGCCTCGTTGTCGTCATCAACAAGTGGGATCTTGCTGATGAACCGCGATCACTAAAACATGAACTGGGCCTGCGGTTTGCCGAACTCCTCCCGCAGGTGCGCGGCGCCCCGATGCTCACCATGAGCGCAGCCCACGGCAAGGGTGTGGCGCAGCTCATGCCGGCGGTGGTGGGTGTCCAGGACCGCTGGACAAGGCGCCTCGCCACGGCAGACCTCAACAGATGGTTGGGCGTGACGGTGGAGAGCCATCCTCCACCCGTGGTGCGGGGTGGCAGGGCCAGATTGCGCTATGTCACCCAGGTCGGATCGCGGCCTCCGACCTTCGCCGTCTTCGGCAGCAGGCTCGCCGGACTTCCGGATTCCTACCGGCGTTATCTCGTCAACCGGCTGCGCCAGCAATTCGATCTCCCCGGTATTCCACTCAGACTGCGCTTCAGGTCGACCCGCAACCCCTATGTTGGCGGCTGACAACGACGATCTGGCCTGCATGACCGGAAGTGGCGTGTGCCCTCCTTGACCAGCATTCACCGGGAAGAGCCCGGCTTGCACATCGCTTGTCAGGTTTGACCGGCGACAATGCGGGCGCCGTTTCTTGTCCAGTCGGCCATGGCCATGGAGATGAAGGTGCCGGTGACATCCGAGGGCTCGGGGAGATCCTGCGGGTTCTCGCCGGGGAAGGCGCGGGCCCGCATGGCCGTGCGTAGAACACCCGGGTCGACGAGGTTGGCCTTCACGGAGGTCCTCCCCAGTTCCCCCGCCCAGCACGTCACGAGGGCTTCGAGGGCTGCCTTGGTGGCCGCGTAGGCTGCCCAGTAGGGCGCAAGGGAGGTCGTAACCCCGGAGGTCACGAAGATGGCGCGGCCGGCCGGTGATTGCCTCAGAAGCGGATCCATGGCCCGGATCAGGCGCCAGTTGGCCGTCAGGTTGACATCGAGCGAACGCTGCCAGTCCTGCGGTGTTATGTGATGGGCCGGAGAGAGCGCACTCAGGAGGGCCGCGTTGCCCACGAGGATGTCAAGTCGGCCGTATCGCTCGAAGAGCGCTCCGCCAAGGCGGTCGACGGCCTCGCCATCGGCGAGATCGAGAGGAACCAGAACCGGGGTAAGTCCGCCACTGGCGCGGATGGCATCGTCGACCTCCTCGAGACCGCCGCTGGTTCGCGCGACAAGGACGAGGCGCGCGCCTTCGCCAGCGAAGGCCTGTGCCACGGCCGCTCCGAGCCCCCGCGAGGCGCCGGTGACAAGAGCGATGCGTCCGGCCAGGCGCCCGGTCATGTCACAGGGATTCGTAGTGGAAGGAGAGCTGATTCTCCTCGTAACCGCCGTCCCGGTCAATCAGGGGAATGGGATAGTGTCCGGTCAGGCAGGCATCGCAGTACTGGGGTTTCTCGGCATGGCGCCCGTCTGCCTGACCGGTTGCCCGGTAGAGGCCGTCCGCCGTGATGAAGGCCAGGCTGTCCACGCCGAGGAATGTCGCAATCTCGTCGACACTGAGCCGTGACGCCAGCAGTTCGTCGCGCGACGGCGTGTCGACGCCATAGAAACACGAATGAATGGTCGGTGGGCTGGCGATGCGCATGTGAACCTCGCGGGCGTCGCAGTCCCTGACCATGGAGACGATTTTCGTCGATGTGGTGCCGCGGACGATGGAATCGTCAATCAGGACAACGCGCTTGCCCGAGAGTTCCGCACGGTTGGCATTGTGTTTCAGCTTGACGCCGAAGTGGCGGATGTTCTGGCCGGGTTCGATGAAGGTACGCCCGACGTAGTGGTTGCGGATGATGCCGAAGGTCATCGGCAGGCCCGATTGCTCGGAGAATCCCATGGCCGCAGGGGTGCCGGAATCGGGGATCGGCACCACGACATCGGCGTCAACCGGACTTTCCTTTGCCAACTCGGCGCCGGTCCGCCGGCGGATCGTGTAGGCGGAATGGCCCTCGACACGACTGTCGGGCCGCGAGAAGTAGATGTATTCGAAGATGCAGAACCGGCTGCGGCGGGCCGGAAAGGGGCGGTAGGAAGTCAGACCCGATGCGTCGATCACGACGAGTTCACCTGGTTCCACGTCCCGCACGAACGTGGCGCCCATGATATCGAGGGCACAGGTTTCCGAAGCGAGGACGAAGGCATCTCCCAGGCGGCCAAGCACAAGGGGGCGCACACCGAGGGGATCCCTCACTCCGATCATGGCCTCGTTGGTGAGCGCCACCAGGGAATATGCGCCGACAACCTGTTTGAGGGCATCAATCAGCCGGTCGGGAATGGTGCCGTGTGCCGACAGCGCCACCAGGTGGACGATGATCTCCGTGTCGGATGTCGACTGGAAGATGGCTCCCTTGCGCACCAGTCCGTCGCGCACCTGGCTCGCATTGGTCAGATTGCCGTTGTGCGCCACCGCAAGTCCACCCTGGTCGGTCTCGACGAAGATGGGTTGCACGTTGCGCAGCAGTGTTCCGCCGGTGGTCGCGTAACGGTTGTGCCCGATGGCCGAGCGGCCCGTCAGGGCGCCGACATTGGCGTGGTTCGAGAAGATCTCCGACACCAGGCCAAGGCTGCGGTGAATGTGGAACTGGGAACCATCGAACGAGACAATGCCGGCAGATTCCTGCCCACGGTGCTGGAGGGCATGCAGACCAAGTACCGTGTGGGTCGCTGCATCCTTGGCTCCGAAGATGCCGAAGACGCCACACTCCTCGTGCAGCCTGTCGTCATCGAAGGGATGCCGCGGCAGAAATCGGGTCACATCTGTCGGCCCCTGTTCATTCGTCGCCAGCGATGATGGATTCGAGCGCCGACCGGTCCTCCTCATTGTAGCCCTCCTCACCGGCGGCGTCAGCCTCGCCAGCCGGCGCCTGGGGATCGATCAGGTCGCTGTAGGACCGCAGGGCCTCTCCAGCCGCGGCGTTCCCGGTCCGGATCAGGAAGTCCTCGCTGTCGAGGTCCCACTCCTCGGGCGCCAGTGCGATAAGCAACAGGGATCCCTGATCGATGAGCGGTGTGAGCCGTGCTTCCTCGATCCAGCCCGGCCGGTCGCCAGCGGGGGCGACAAGGCCGTAGACCAGGAAGACGAGGCAGACCACAAGCGCGCCGCGGACAAGGCCGAACACGAACCCGACGGATCTGTCGAGCATGTCAAGCCCGGATGCCCGGGTCCGTTTGATCACCAGCGATGACACAAGACTGAGGCCGGCGAGCGCGATGACGAACAGTCCTGCCGCATTGACAATCGCCACAATCAGCGGATCGTCGCCGATCCAGTTCGCCAGGAGGGGCCGCGAGTGGTCGTAGAGATAGACCGTTGTCAGGGCCGCCCCGCCCCAGGTTGCGAGAAACAGGAACTCGCGCATGGCCCCGCGATAGTAGGCGAGGAACCCTGAAATGAAGATGGCCCCGAGAATGACGAGGTCCGTAACGGTGACCGGCAGGTCGTTCATTCCGCTTGCCCTGCTATGGGATACCGCCACCGGCGTTCGACTGCGGAGGAACCGCGCCATCGAAGGTCGGCGGCGGCACCCTCTTTGCATGACTGGTGGCATTGTGTCCAGAATCCGCGATCGTGTTGCCACCCGTCACCGACCCTTGCGCCGGCAGAGAACAGGGATGGTGCAGTCTGTGTGGTTCGAATGGTCGAAGCGGCAGGTGCAGAGGGTGCGAAGGGAAGGACGCGAGGCCATTCCGACCATGGAAGGTGTCGACCCGGCCGTGCAGCGTATCGACCGCGACGGCGTGGATGCCGCCAGCGGATCGTCGTCGCAGCGGCCAGGAGCGATCACGACGGGACTCGGTCAGAGCCTTTGAACACCACGTGGTGATTCTCTGCTGTGGCATGGCGCGGCGCTTCTATCGGCGACCCCTTGACGACGATCACTCCCGGCGGTGGTGACCGTCATGTTCCTCTGGCGCTCGGCCCTTGTTTACCAGCACCAGGTGTTGGAGCTACTGTCGATCGTGACCTCATCGAAGGTGGCGCGACGCGAGGTAGGGAGTGATGGCGCAGAACGCCCCAAACGAACTGATCCTGGAACATCTCCGGCAGATTCAGGGCAAGCTTGCAGATCATGACGAGCGGTTTTCCCGCATCGAGAATGGGCTTCGTGCGATCAAGTCGCACGTGGCCGGGCTTGTCCAGAGTGATCTGACGCGGGACGAGGTTCAGGCGTCCCTTCAGATCCGGGTTGAACGTATCGAGCGGCGTCTCGATCTCGCGGACTGACGGACCTGGCCAACTCCGTTTCTGTCGCGCCCTTTGCATGACATCGAAAGCAGATCGGCACGCAAGAATCAGCGAGCCGAACTGGAAGCCCCGGGACAACCTCGGGCTCGCTGATTGATCTCGACCGATCGCCGATGAGCAAGAGAACTGGCGGCGTGCCCGTCGGCGTCCAGGATGCATGAACTTTCGACGACGTGGATGGCGTCCCGCAGGAGCGCCCTGTCGATGTCGGATTCCTGCGTCGTCGCTGCGGGCTCGATCCTGGTCGCCATCACTCTCCTTGCCCCGGCAGATCGTCGGAGAAGCCAGGAGCCGCCGCGGAAGGCCCTGGCGCGGCATGGCGCAGGGTATCTGTCGGCGGCCCGTGACCACGGATTACCCGGCCGTCGTGTTCCACTGGCGTTGCCGAGACCTTCCGGACTTCAGGGGAGACTGCGGCGTGATTCGGATGGCGCACTCCTCGGGCTGTGTTCGCTTTCTTGCTGTCGCGGGAAGGGCCGCAAGACCATGGCGGCGGCGCGCTCTTGTTCACGGCCGCAGCACACTCATGGCGATGGGGCCTTCGGCCCGGCCGTTGATGAACTGATCGACATGGGCACTGCCGCTCCGGTCGATGTCGGCGGCGCTGCCCTGCCAGACCAGACGTCCGTCATGCAGCATCGCGACCCTGTTGGCGATCTTGCGCACGCTCGCCATGTCGTGGGTGATCGAGATGGTGGTGATGCCAAGGCGGCTGCTCACCTCGACGATGAGATCGTTGATGACATCGGCCATGATGGGATCGAGGCCGGTTGTCGGCTCGTCGAGGAAGACGATGTCGGGCCGGGTCGAGATGGCGCGGGCCAGCGCCACCCGCTTCATCATGCCGCCCGAGAGTTCGGCGGGAAGGAGATCGGCGACATCCTCCGCGAGTCCGACCAGGCCCAGGGTCTCACAGGCGGAGTCGCGCGCGTCGCGGCGGTTCATGGCGCCGGTGTGAATCTGCCGGAAGGCGACATTTTCCCATACTGCAAGACTGTCGAACAGCGCCCCACCCTGGAACAGCATGCCGAACCGCGCCATGAGAGCGGTATCCGCCGGACGGATGGCCTTCCCGTCGATCATGATCTCCCCAGCATCGGGCTTCATGAGGCCGAGGATGCACTTGAGGGTGACGGACTTGCCGGATCCGGAACCGCCGATGATGACGAACGCCTCGCCCTCTTCGACATCGAAACTGACGCCGTCTAGAACACGCCGGCCCGGAAAACCCTTCCTGAGGTCGCGAACGCGGATCATGGGCTGGTTCATTGCGAAAAGAAGATCTCCGTGACGATGTAGTTGAAGGTCAGGATGAGGATGGAGCCCGAGACCACGGCCAGGGTCGTCGCCTGTCCCACGCCCTGGGCCCCCCGTTTCGAGTGCCAGCCGTGATAGCACCCGGTGAGCGCCACGAGAAAGCCGAACACGGCCGCCTTGACGAGGCCCGAGATCACGTCGACCGGCTCGAGGATATCGATGGTGCTGGCGAGATAGGCGGACGGGTTGAATCCCAGTTTGTGGATCGACACGAGATAGCCGCCCATGACGCCGATGATGTCGGCGACCAGCACGAGTACGGGCAGGGTCAACGTCGCGGCGATCAGGCGCGGTGCGACGAGATAGCGGCGGGGAGACGCCTGGAGCGTCATCAGGGCATCGATCTGCTCGGTGACGCGCATGGTGCCGATCTCGGCCGCCATCGCGGCCCCGACCCGCCCGGCAACCATGAGGCCGGCGAGAACCGGGCCGAGTTCACGGGTGACCGACAGCACGACGATACCGGCGATGGCGCCTTCCGCCTCGAAGCGAGAGAAACCGGTGTAGCTCTGCAGGGCGAGGACCATGCCGGTGAAGATCGCCGTCAGGCCGACCACGGGAAGCGAATAGTAGCCGATGTCGATGATCTGGCGGACGATACTACGCACCTGCCAGGGTGGCGTGACGCAACTGGCAAGACCGAGGGCGGCAAAGATGGCGATGCGCCCGGTCGCGGCGAGAAAAGCGAGGAACGTCACGCCGATGGAGGCCAGGGGGTTCATCCGGCCGGGCGCTTTCGGCCAGGGTCCACGGCGCTCATCAGCACGTTCCACCGAGCCACAGCCGGGCGTAGCGGGCGCCAAGGGATGTCAGCAACTCGTAGCCGATGGTGCCGGCCTTCAGGGCGAGCTCGTCGAGCATGGCGGGGCCCCTGATCAGGTCGACCCAGGTTCCCACATGGGCTCTTGCTTCCGGCACGTCGCCAATGTCCAGTGTCATCAGGTCCATGGAGACATGGCCGACCACCGGGACGGCACTCTCGCCGATGAAGGCATGCGCCAGGTTGCCGAGCGCCCGCGGGTAGCCGTCCGCGTACCCGACCGGCAGTGTGGCAAGGCGCGTGGCACGCTCTGTGACATGGGTTCCGCTGTAGCCGACCCGGGTGCCGGCCGGCACCTCGCGTATCTGGATGATACGGGCCTCCAGCCGGATGACGGGTTCCATGGGATTGGCCCGAGCCGGTGTCGGGTTGCCGCCATAGATGGCATAGCCTGGGCGCACGAGGTCATGGTGCCAGGCCTCTCCGAGAAAGACCCCCGACGAGTTGGCAAGGCTGGCGCGGACTCCCGGAAAGGAGCGCATGGCGCCGCGGAACATCTCAAGCTGGCGGTGGTTTTCGGCATTGTCGGGCTCACTGGCACACGAAAGATGGCTCATCACGAAGTGAAGATCGAGCGGCTCCAGGAGTTCGGGGGAGGCGGCCAGTCTCGCCGACTCCGCCGGCGGCAGCCCCAGTCGCGCCATGCCGGTGTCGATGTGAATGACGGCGCCCAGGCGCCGCTCGAGACGCCGCGCCTCGTCCGCCCAGCGGACGATCTGCCCGAGATCGTTGAGAACGGGAACCAGGTTGCGTCCGGCAAGGTCGCCGGGTGCGGCAATGAGGCCATTGAGTACGTAGATCCGTGCCGCATCGCCGAGAACGGGCTGCAGCTCCGCGGCGCCATCGGGGTTGGCGACGAGGAAGCGGCGGCATCCGGCGCGCGCCAGGGACGGCGCCACCTCGGCGGCGCCCAGACCGTAGGCGTCCGCCTTGACGACTCCGGCACACTCCGCCGGCGCGACCATCCGGGCGAGGGCCTGCCAGTTGCGTGTGAGCGCATCGAGATCGACGACAAGTCTGGAGGCCGGTGGCGTCAAAAGGGTCCGTCATGGGAGGCGTAGCGACTGTCGAGATCCATGAACTTGGTGGTCGAGGAATCGAAGTGCAGCTTGGCCTCCCCGGTCGGACCGTGCCGGTTCTTGGCAACGATGATCTCCGACACGCCGCGCAGAGCCTCCATTTCTCCCTCCCACCGCTCGAGACGGCGGCGGTAATTCGGATCGTCCTCGTCCTCGTCATCCTTGGGCTGCGGTTTCCGGCGTTCGTGGTAGTACTCCTGACGAAACAGGAACATGACGATGTCGGCATCCTGTTCGATGGATCCCGATTCGCGCAGGTCCGAGAGCAACGGCCGCTTGTCCTCGCGCTGCTCGACGGCCCTGGAGAGCTGGGAACAGGCAATCACCGGAACATCGAGCTCCTTGGCCAAAGCCTTGAGGCCCTGGGTGATCTCGGACACCTCCTGCACCCTGTTTCTGTCGCCGCCCGAGCGGTGCGCCGCGGCCACCAGTTGCAGGTAGTCGATGATGAGGAGCGAGAGCCCGCCCGACTGGCGCTTGAGGCGGCGGGCACGGCCGCGCAACTGGGCGATGCTGATGGCCGGTGTGTCGTCGATATGCAGGGGCAGGGCCGAAAGCCGTTGTGCCGTGGTCACGAGTTGCTCGAAGTCGGACTGCTTGATAAGGCCGTTGCGGATCAGTTGCGAGGGAATGCCGGTTTCCTCGGCAAGCATCCGCGCAACCAGCTGTTCGGCGGACATCTCGAGGGAGAAGATGCCGACCCGACCAGGCGATTCGCCGCTGGAACCGGCCTCTTCGAGATTGCGTTCGGCCACTTGAAGGGCGAGCGTGGTGGCAAGGGACGTCTTTCCCATGCCCGGGCGTGCGGCAAGCACCAGGAGATCGGTCCGCGACAGGCCGCCGATCTGGTCGTCGAGATTCTTGAGTCCCGTGGACTGTCCCGCCAGTCCGCTGCCGTCACGGAACGTGGCTTCCATCATCGCCAGGGTCGGGACCGTGACGTCGCGGAAAGAACGGAAGGCGCGCTTCATCTCGCCATGTTCGGCGAGGTCGAAGAGGGATTTCTCGGCTTCCTCGATCTGCGCCATCGCATCGTGTTCGATGGTGAACTCGTAGGCATCGTTCACCATGGTCTCGCCGATGTCGACCAGCTGCCGGCGCAGATGGTGCTCGTGGATCTGGCGGGCGAAGTCCTCGGCATTGATGATCATGGCCGCCGATGCGGCGAGCTTGGCGAGATAACCGGTGCCGCCGACGCCGGTGAGGGCCTCGTCTTCTGCAAAGAAGACGCCAAGCGTGATGGGGGTGGCGGCCTGACCCTTGTCGACGACGTGGCGAATCGCCTCGTAGATCCTCCGGTGCACCGGAATGAAGAAGGCCTCGGGCTGCAGGATGCGCTCGATATCGTCGAGGATGTCGCTTTTCACGAGGAGGGCGCCGAGCAGCGACTGCTCCGCCTGCTCGTTGTAGGGCAGCGGACGATACCCTGCCTCGCCGTGGGGCTTGAGATCTCCGAGACCGGTCTGTGTCATGGTGGGGACGGACGGTTCATGCCTTGCAGTATGGCACGAAACCGTTCCCGGAGTGGATCCGCGGGGAAGAAAATAGCCGGGGATTGTCTGTGGGAATCAGGGCGTCCGGTTCAGCTGTGGGCGCGTTCCCAGTCGACCATGTAGTCGCGAATCTCCGGCGTTGCGAGACGTTCCCTGGTGAGCTGAAGCTGGAACACCATGTGCTCGCTGTGGCGGAAGGATGATTCGCTCCCCAGGAGATAGAACTCCCACATGCGGCAGAAACGTTCGTCGTAGTGATCGCAGATCCTGTCCCGGTTCTCGGCGAATCTCCGGTACCAGTGCCTCAGGGTCTCCGCATAGTGCGTCTTCAGGATCTCGATGTCCGTGGCAATCAGCCCGGCGCGTTCCAGGGGTGCGAGCACCTCGGAAAGCGATGGTGTGTAGCCGCCGGGGAAGATGTACTTGCGGATCCAGGGGTTGGTGTTGCTCGGCTCGCCCGTCCAGCCGATCGAGTGCAGAAGCATGACTCCGTTGTGGCGCAACAGGCTGCGGACCTTGCTGAAGAACTCCGGGTAGTGGCGCGATCCGACATGCTCGAACATGCCGATGGAGACGATGCGGTCGAAGGTTTCGTCGAGTTCGCGGTAGTCCTTCAGCTGGAACCGGACCCGGTCCTCGAGGCCCTGTTCGCGCACCCGCCTGGTGGAGACCTCGTGCTGCTCCCTCGACAGGGTCACGCCGGTGACGTCGACGTCGGCAACCTGGGCGAGGTAGAGACCCATGCCGCCCCAGCCCGAACCGATGTCGAGCACCTTCATGCCGGGCTCCAGGAGAAGCTTGGCGGCAATGTGTCGCTTCTTGTCCGCCTGGGCCTGTTCCAGGGTGCTGTTGGAGGTAGCGAAATAGGCGCAGGAGTACTGCCGGTCCGAATCGAGAAAGCGGTCGAACAATTCATCCGACAGGTCATAGTGATGGGCGACGTTGCGCCGGGCCCTGCCGACGGGATTGTACTGCTGCATCGGTCCGAGCAGGTAGCGGCGCAGCCAGGTGGCGACGCGGCCCATGGAATCCCGGCGCTCGAGATTGCGGTAGTTGCGGCCGATCACCTCCCAGAAGTCGACGATCGTTCCGTCCTCGATGGTGAGTGTGCCGTCCATGTAGGCCTCACCGACCGCCAGGCGGGGGTTGAGGGCGATCTTGCGGACCAGTCCGGGATCGTGGAACCGTACGGCAACAGACGGTGTCTCTCCGAGGGTGCCAAAATCATGAACACGGTTGCGGGCATCGATGATCCGCAGATGGCCGGTTGACACGAACCGCCTGAGAAGCCCGGAGATAAGCATGCCTCCTCCCGATTGCTCATCCGAAAAGGGTCTGTATGGTCACGCCTGAAGTGGCGTGTCGTCAACGTCCTCCGCGGCCATTGTGTCCACCGCCTCGTCTTCCGTCTCCTCGTCTTCCGTCGTCTCCTCATCCACGTCCTCGTCTTCATCGTCGGAGCGGTGGAAGGCGCGGCCGGTGGCCTCCTGGATCATGGCTTCGTCAGCGGTGCGCGCCACATTGGCGATGACCGTTGCCGGCACCTCCGGGTGAAGGAGAGTGGTGACCTCGAAGAGACCCAGGGTCTTGATCGGGCGGTCGAGCACCACCATGCGGCGCTCGACCGGAAAGCCCATGGCCGCAAGGCCGTCGGCGATGTCGCGCGCCTTGACGGAACCATAGAGCTGCAGGTTGTCGGCGGCCTGGCGGATGAGTGTGACGTGGACGCCCTCGATCTTCTCCTTGAGGGCGTTCGCCGTGCTGCGCAGCTCGAGGTTGCTTTCCTCGCGCTCGGCCCGTTCGGCCTCGAAGCGGGCGATGTTGTCCCGCGTCGCCCGCAGGGCCTTGCCCCGGGGCAGCAGGAAGTTTCGTGCATAGCCGGGGCGTACCGCGACCACGTCACCCATGTTCCCGAGTTTGTCGATGCGTTCAAGGAGAACGATATCCATCTCTAAGGCCTCCATACTCTAGGCGTCATCGCCGACGCCGAAACGTTCACGAAATCCCGCCCAGCAGTCGGCAAACCCGATGGCCGCGAAGGCGAGGGCGCCGAACGGCTGGAAGACGAGCACAACCACGTACCCTGCCATGAGAATCAGGGGTTGCATCCCCATGCCACGGGTGAGGGCGTGCAGAACCGCCAGACCCTGTAGCAGAAAACCCGTGCCCAGGACCAGCACAATTCCTGTCGCAAGGTAAACCACAATGGACGCCGGTCCGCCAGTCGATCCGTGCAGCGTGTCGACGCCGAGCGCCACCGCGGCGGCCGCGACGGCGACAGCAGAGGGCCACACGGGAAGGCGCAGTTGCCAGAAGACGGGCGAGGGACGCATCGGGGTGGCGAAGCTGACCAGCAGCCCCTGTGCCAGTGACCCCATGACCGCGTGAGACAGCATGATGCCACCGACCAGCGTGCCCGGCACCAGAGAGTCCCAGAAATCCACAAGGTCCGCCAGCGCCTGGCGCGACTCCTCGTCCGAATCCTCGAACCAGCTCGCAACCTCGTGCAGATTGCCGCGCACCGTGCCGGCGAGCCCCGACTCGGTCACCGAGAGAGCGAGGGTAAGCAGTGTGATCTCGATGAGACCAACCACAAGGAACACCCTTGCGAGGGCGGATGCAGGAAGCCAGCGTGGGGCCTTGTCGGGGCCGGTCACGGGCTGGATGGCGAGATGCGCGAGAAGGAACGCGGGAACCACGAATCCCAGGCTGTAGACGCTGGTCATCACCGGATCGAGGAACATAAGCAGGCAGGCGACGGCGAGGACGCCGGCAAATCCCGATGCCAGGGACCCCCATCCCAGCCCCGCCACGTAGATCGGCAGGGGCGAGGCCATGACCAGGAACAGGCCCCAGAACGACGCCGCCATGCCGAATCCGAAGAGCAGGGCGCTGGCGAAGGCGGCCACCATCGCCACCAGGGGAACGAGCGGGTTGAGAGGGGTTGCCCTGTCCTTCTCGGGCAAGGACTGAAAGCCTAATGGGCGACGTAAGGCAACAGCGCGAGATAGCGGGCCCGCTTGATCGCCTTTGCGAGTTCGCGCTGCTTCTTGGCCGAGACGGCGGTGATGCGCGACGGCACGATCTTCCCGCGCTCGGAGATGTACCTCTGCAGAAGCTTGACGTCCTTGTAGTCGATCACCGGCGCATTGGGGCCGGAAAAGGGACAGGACTTGCGACGCCGCCAGTAGGGTCTGCGAGCAGGAGCAACCATCACGAATCTCCATCCTTCGCTTCAGCGTCCGGGGTTTGCGCATCCTCTTCTTCGGCGTCCGGGGGCTTCGCCTCACCGGCGTTGCGCCGGATTGAACGGTCGTCGCGGCTCGACTTGTTGCGCATCATCGGCGAGACCTCGGAATCGAGGTGATCGACGCGCACCGACATGAAGCGCAGCACATCCTCGTTGAAACGCAGGTTGCGTTCAAGTTCGCCGAGCGTCTCGACGGGCGCATCGACGTTCATGAAGACATAGTGGCCCTTGCGGTTCTTCTTGATGCGGTATGCCAGGGACTTCAGTCCCCAGATTTCGGTCTTGGGAACATCGCCGCCACCCTCCTGAACCAGGGTTTCCATCTTGCCGGCAAGAGCCTCGACCTGTTGCGGAGAGGAGTCCGGGCGGACGATAAAGACACTCTCGTAGAACGGCATCGAACTTTCAGCTCACATCGTTGATCCGGAACGCCGTGCATGGTGCGGGCACGACAACCTGCTACCGACAGGCAAGGGGCCCGGTCGGAAAGGTGGCGCACTATAGGGGCTGCCCCGGAGGATGCAAGCGATTTTGCCATTGTCCGGCGCCCTGGGTCTTGACAAAGTGCCCGCCGGGCAACCACGGCAGGTATCGATCATCATGACGCGCATGTTCGTGTTTCCGGGACAGGGCAGCCAACGCCCCGGCATGGGGGCGGAGCTTGCCGATGCCTTCGCGGTGGCGCGTGAGGTGTTCGAGGAAGTCGATGACGCGCTCGGCCGTCATCTTTCGCGCCTGATGCGCGAAGGCGACGCCGAGGACCTGACGCTCACCGGCAATGCCCAGCCGGCGCTCATGGCGGTGTCCGTGGCCGTGCTGCGGGTCATCGTGTCCCAGAGCGGTCAACCGGTTCCGACGCTCGCCCGGCTCGCCGCCGGTCACTCCCTTGGCGAGTACTCCGCCCTTGTGGCCTCCGGGGTTCTGGGTCTGGCCGACACGGCGCGCCTGCTCGACCTGCGCGGCCGGGCCATGCAGGAGGCGGTGCCGGCCGGCGAAGGCGCCATGACGGCCGTGGTCGGACTCGAGATCGACGACGTGACCGGCATTGCCGAGGAGGCGTCACACGCCGGCGTCTGTGTCGTCGGTAACGACAACGCGCCCTCGCAGGTCGTGGTCTCGGGCAAGAAGGAAGCAGTCGACCTCGCATCGGACCTGGCATCCGAACGCGGCGCCAGGCGAGTCGTGCCGCTCCAGGTGAGCGCACCGTTTCACTCACCGCTCATGGAGCCCGCTGCCCGGCGCATGGAAGAGGCCCTGGCGGAGGTGACGTTCGCCACTCCAGGCGTTCCCGTGGTGAGCAATGTGACGGCACGGCCGGAGATGGCGCCTGCAGACATGCGGCGCCTCCTGGTCGAGCAGGTCACGGCGCGGGTGCGCTGGCGCGAAAGCATGAGCGGGCTGGCGGACCATGGAGTCGCGTCGTTGGCCGAGCTTGGCGCCGGCAGGACGCTATGCGGGCTGATGCGCAGGATCGACCGGGACATCAGCACCGTTGCGGTGGAAACCCCGCAGGAAGTCGAAGCCTTCCTCAACACCCTTTGACGATTCACCGCGGACGGATAGCCTGCGGTGCTGAACCAGTCGGGGATGACACCATGCATGACGATCTGAGCGGCAGAAGGGCGCTCGTCACCGGAGCCTCGGGTGGCATCGGTGCGGCCATCGCGAGAGGGCTCGCCGCCCGGGGGGCGGCGGTCGTGCTCTCCGGGCGCCGCCGCGAAGTCCTTGATTCCCTGGCTGCGGACCTCGACCAGGCGACGGTTGTCGTGGCCGAACTGGGCACCGCCGATGCGGCGAAGACTCTTGCCACGACCGCCGGTGACATCGACATCCTTGTCAACAATGCCGGAGTCGTCGACGATTCCCTCGCCCTTCGCCTTGGCGAAGACCAGTGGCAACGGGTCATCGACCTCAATCTCTCGTCGGCCTTCCACCTCATCCAGCCCCTCCTGCGCGGCATGATCAGGAGACGCCACGGCCGTATCATCAACATCACGTCTGTGGTGGGCCACACAGGCAATCCGGGGCAGGCCAACTATGCGGCAGCCAAGGCCGGCCTTGCCGGGATGACGAGGTCGCTGGCCCTGGAGGTGGCGCAGCGCGGCATTACGGTTAACTGTGTGGCGCCCGGATTCATCGATACGGCGATGACGGACCAGCTGCCGGAGTCGGTCCGTGACTCCATTCTCGGCCGGATTCCGGCGGGCCGCCTGGGTACCGCCGTCGATGTGGCGTCAGCCGTGGCCTGGCTTGCCGGGGACGGTGCCGCCTATGTCACGGGCCAGACGATCCACGTGAATGGTGGCATGGCGATGCCTTAGAAAGGCCTGTTGATCATTCCGCGCCGTCTTGACCTTTCGCCTAGTGCCGGGTTTATGGTAGAGACCGGCGTTTCCCAAAGAGCATCCGTCGAGGCGGCACAAGGGACGTGACATCGAGAGACCATTCAGGACCGGAGGCGGCTCGACCATGAGCGATACAGCGGAACGTGTACGATCAATCGTCATAGAGCATCTTGGAGTGGATGAATCCAAGGTTGTCGATGGGGCCAGCTTCATTGATGACCTCGGCGCCGACAGCCTCGACACTGTCGAGCTCGTGATGGCATTCGAGGATGCCTTCAGCATTGCCATACCCGATGATGCCGGTGAGAAGATCGTCACCGTCAAGGATGCGATCGACTACATTGAACAGAACACCTGAGACAGTGAGCGGCCTGCCGGCCTCCGGCCCGCCATGATGACAGCTGCAAGCCGGTCACGCCGGGTTGTTGTGACCGGTCTCGGCATGGTGACGCCTCTCGGGGCGAGCGTCGTCCACAACTGGTCCCAGATTGTCTCGGGCGCCTCGGGCATTCGCCGGGTCGAGAACTTTCCCGTTGACGATCTGCCAGCCAAGATTGCCGGACAGCCGCCGCGCGGCAGCGGTGATGGTGCCTTCGATGCGGCACGTTACGTGGAGCCGAAGGAGCAGCGGCGCATGGATGATTTCATCATCTATGCCATCGCTGCGGCGCAGCAGGCGGTCGAGGATGCCGACTGGATCATCGACGACGTGGAGGAGCAGCGGCGCACCGGTGTCCTGATCGGCTCCGGCATCGGCGGGCTGAAGACCATCCAGGATGGCGCCCTGCTGCTGCGTGACAAGGGACCGCGCCGGATCAGCCCCTTCTTCATCCCGTCGGCTCTCATCAACCTGGCCTCGGGCCATGTGTCCATCCGTTTCGGCTACCGCGGGCCCAACCACTCGGTGGTGACGGCCTGCTCCACGGGCGCCCATGCCATAGGCGATGCGGCCCGCCTGATCGCGTGCGGCAATGCGGATGTCATGGTGGCCGGCGGAGCCGAGGCGGCGGTGTGCCAGCTGGGAATCGCCGGGTTTGCGGCCTCGCGGGCGCTCTCCACAAACTACAACGACGAACCCGAACGGGCGTCACGGCCCTGGGACAAGGGCAGGGACGGATTCGTCATGGGTGAGGGTGCGGGTGTCGTTGTTCTCGAGGAAATGACCCATGCGCGGCGCCGTGGCGCCCGCATCCATGCGGAGATCCTGGGGTACGGCCTGTCAGGCGACGCCCACCACATCACCGCACCGCCGCCTGACGGAGATGGCGGGTTCCGGTCGATGAAGGCCGCCATCGAGGACGCCGGACTGAACCCCGGGGACATCGACTACATCAATGCCCACGGAACCTCGACACCAATGGGCGATGAAATCGAAATCGGCGCCGTCAGGCGCCTCTTTGGCGATGCCGTCTCGAACATCAGCATGTCCTCGACGAAGTCGTCCATCGGACATCTGCTCGGCGCCGCCGGCAGCGTCGAGGCGATCTACACCATCCTCGCGGTCCAGAACAACCTGATCCCGCCGACCCTCAATCTCGACGATCCCGAGGACGTCTGCCGGGGAATCGATCTCGTTCCCCATGAAGCGAGGGAGCGTCCGGTCCGCCGGGCGCTGTCAAACTCGTTCGGCTTTGGCGGCACCAACGCCACACTGATCATCGGCGCGTGCCACTGAGGTTCGGCAATGGGCCGCAAAGCGGGGATTGTCGCCAGTCTCCTCGGCGCCTCTGTCATCGTGCTCGGTACCGCCTTCCTGTGGTTCGAGGCGACGCTTGACCGGCGCGGCCCCCTGGAGGCTCCGGCCTCCCTGATCATCCCCGAAGGGACCAGCGCGGCTGCGATTGCCGAGAGTCTCCACGTCACAAACATCATCGCCAGCACCGTCCTCTTTCGGTTGCACACGCTTGCGCGTGGCGACGCCCATCTCCTGAAGGCCGGCGAATACGCTTTCGAAACGGGTGAACCTCTGGGGAGCGTCATTGCCAGGCTGGTCGACGGCGATACAGTGATCCACACCCTGACCCTTCCCGAGGGTTTGAGCAGCGCCGCGGCTCTCGCCATCATCGAAGCCCACCCTGCTCTCGAGGGAAGGGTGGCGGCTACGCCCGACGAGGGCTCGCTTCTGCCCGAGACCTATCATTTCGCCCGTGGCACGACACGCCGGGAACTCGTTGCACTCATGATGCAGGCCATGGACGCTGTCGTCGCCGAACTGTGGGCCGGACGGGCGGGGGAGTTGCCACTGACCTCACCGGGCGAGGCGGTGATCCTGGCCTCGATCATCGAGAAGGAGACGGGCCGGGCGGACGAACGCCGTCATGTGGCAGGCGTCCTCGTCAATCGTCTAAAACGCGGCATGCGCTTGCAGTCGGACCCGACGGTCATCTATGCCCTGACGAGAGGGGCCGCACCACTCGGCCGTGACCTGCTACGCTCGGACTGGCAGTTCGACGATCCCTACAATACCTACCGCCACAAGGGGCTGCCCCCCGGACCCATTGCCAACCCGGGACGCGCCGCCATCGCCGCGGCCCTCGATCCCCTCGACACCTCCGATCTCTACTTTGTCGCGGATGGTTCGGGCGGCCACGCCTTCGCCGCCACCCTCGAGGAACACAACCGCAATGTCGCCCTCTGGCGCCGCCAGTGATCCAGCCACTGACCAGCGCCACATTCCTGAAAGTCAGGTCTGCGGGGCCGCAGGCTTGGCCGGCATGCGCGAGAGCAGCCGGTCCGTGAGAGCCGGCGGCAGGACCGCAAGAAGCTGGGCGAGCCAGGAGGTCTGCCACGGGAAGGCGATGCGTCCGCGGTCGCGCTCCAGTCCCTTCCTGATGAGGCGCGCGGCGCGTTCCGCGTCCATGAGAAACGGCATGGCGTAGGGATTGTCCCGGCTCATCGGGGTCAGCACGAATCCGGGACAGATAACCGAGAGGCGCACGCCGCGCTGGCGCAGCCAGATCCGTTGGCCTTCGCCCCACAGACGCAGGGCGGCCTTGCTGGCGCAGTAGGCCGGAGCGCCCGGAAAGCCCCTGAAGCCGGCAAGGGACGACATCACCGCAATCTGTCCGGCACCCCGCTCCACCATCATCTCACATGCCGGCAGCACCGTGTTGAACACGCCGTCGACGTTGACGTGGAAGAGGTGGCGCACCTGGTCTGCGGACTCGCCGGTGTGGCCGGAACCGGCAGAGACGCCTGCGTTGGCGATCACCAGATCGAGGGGCCGGACGCCATCGCAGCCGACCACCCAGTCAGTCATGGCTTTCTCATCGGTCACATCGATGGTGTTGGCAACGCAGTGGGCGCCGGCGCCGCGGCAAGAGTCCGCCACCGCTGTCAGGCGCGGGGCATCGCGCCCACCGAGAAAGAGTGTGGTGTCCGGGGCGGCATAGAGCCGGGCAAGAGCGGCGCCGATGCCGCTTGATGCGCCGGTCACGAGGATGGAGGACGGAGGTCGGGCCATGGCTTCCGAGTGAGAGTGACACAGGTCGAGTGCCCATGATATCACCCGTCACCCTTGGCGCAGTCGGAGGCGGGTTGTGGCGTTTCAGGGCATGACGGGTGTCGCCAGCGTGGCCGGTCGCGCCTGGACATGGAATGCGCGCAGTGTCAACGGCAAGGGACTCGATGTCCGCTGCCGGGTTCCAGGCGGCCTTGAGTGGCTCGAGCCCGTGGCGCGGGAACGGGCCGGTCGTATCATGACGCGGGGCAGTATCTCGCTTTCCCTGAGCCTTGATTGCGGTGAAGGAGCGGGTGTGACGGTGAACCATGCCGTGCTCGATGATCTTGTTGACGTCGTCGAGAAACGGACTGGCCCGCCTTCGGCGGCAGTGCTCGCCGGACTGCTGGCGGTCCCGGGAGTCGTCACCGTTGGTGGACGTGTGGAGACCGCCGCCATGGCCGATGAACTCACCGCGGATCTCGAGTCGGTTCTGGGTCGCCTGGCGGCATCGCGACTCGGGGAGGGCGCCAGCCTGGCCGGGATCATGGGCGGCCTGCTCGACGACATCGACAGCCTCGTGGCCCTGGCTCGTGACGAAGCCCGTGGCGAGCCCGAACGCATGCGCTGTGCCCTTGACGAGAAGGTGCGTGATCTCCTCGAAGATCCTGTGATCAATGAAGCAAGATTTGCCCAGGAAGTCGTCCTCCTCGTGTCGCGCGCCGATGCTCGCGAGGAGATCGACCGCCTGGCGCTTCATGGGGCGGCCGTGCGCGACCTTCTCGAACAGGTGAGTCCCGGGCGCCAGTTGGGATTCTACTGTCAGGAACTGTTGCGCGAGGCCAACACGCTCTCGTCCAAGTCCCAGTCCACACCTTTGACCAACGCCGCCCTCGACCTCAAGGTGGCTATCGACCGCTTGCGCGAGCAGGCCCAGAACGTGGAGTAGGCTGCCATGGTGTCCCTGAAGACAGTCGCCGTTCGCCGCCGGTCGCAGGGTGGAGTGTAGTCCGGTGTCGGGGTCCGGACGCCGGGGCTTCATGCTGGTGCTGTCGGCGCCGTCGGGCGCTGGCAAGTCGACTCTGGTGCGCCGCTTGGCCGACAACGACGGAACCATCACGTTTTCGGTCTCGGCCACGACGCGGGCACCCCGGCCCGGGGAAAAGGCCGGGCGCGACCTTCACTTTGTCGATCACGGACGTTTTCGGGAGATGATCGGGCGCGGCGAACTCCTCGAACATGCGGAGGTCTTCGGCAACTTCTACGGAACCCCCAGGGCGCCGGTCGAGGAGGCGCTGGACCTGGGCCGTGACGTGGTGTCGGATATCGATTGCCAGGGTGCGGCCCAGCTTCGCCGGTCCCTCGCCGGCGATGTCGTCCTGGTGTTCGTGCTGCCTCCCTCGGCAGCAGAACTCAGGCGTCGGCTCGCTCTCAGGGGCACCGGCACGGCGCAGGACGTGGCGCGCCGGATGCGCGATGCAGTGGGTGAACTCGCCAGCTGGGAGGCCTTCGACTATGTCATCGTCAACCGCGATGTCGACGACAGCGTTGCTGCGCTGAAGTCCATCCTGGCTGCCGAACGTCACCGGCGTGATCGTCTCACGTCGCTTCCCGGACTCGTGGCCGCCATGCGCCGGGACCTTGCCGACGCCTGAGACGGGTCAGCCGGGCGACGGAACAGGGTCGGGACGCACCACGCCGCAAAGGCCGGCAAGGGCGCCCGGCGCCAGGGCGAGAACGTGCAGCCGTTCCCGGTCATGGGTCTCGTCCAGCGTGATGCCCCGTGGAAGCGCAGGCTCGAACCCGTAGCGGCCATAGAGGTCGCCGTCACCAATGAGGACCACGATGCGATGCTCGAGGGCGCGCGCCCGTTTCAGGGTCGTGTTGATCAGCAACCGGCTGATGCCGCGGCCCCTGTGGTCGGGGTCGACAGCCACGGGGCCCATCTGGATCGCCCGGACTCCGGCGCCGATCAGCACCGGCCAGCACCGGATGGTGGCGATGACGCGCCCGCCTTCAAGGGCCACCAGGCTCAGTTCCGCAATCGGTCGGGTGCCCTGACGCAGGCGCGCTGCCGGACTGTCGACAAGCCGGTGACCCAGCGACATGCGGGCGATCATCTCGACAGCGAACCTGTCGCGGGGCCGTTCTTCAATGAGCTCAACCAAGGGGGAAAACCGGAAACCAGGCAGGAAGACAGGCCCGCCATAGCACCGATCGTGATGGCGCGAAACGGGGCGCCGCCTTGGAAGAGGTCGCGTGTTTCCCTACACTGGATGCCAATGGGGATGCCGCCAAGGTCACCAGGAGAACTCTTGTTACACCTATGGGAGGGCGACACATGAATGAAATCAAGACGTTACAGCAGAAATATCGCGATGGTGGCATGAGCCGCCGAGACTTTCTGACCGCTATGGGCGCCCTCGGGCTATCAGCTGTGGCCGCCAGGACCTACCTGACGGGTGCCGAGGCACTCGCGGAGACGCCGGTGAAGGGCGGCACGGCGATCTATGGCAGCAACCTCCATGGCCCCGACGACCAGATGGACCCCATCGTCTTCACGTCGGGAATTGACTACACCCGCGGCCGGGCGACCTACAACAACCTGACGCAGATGCTCGACGACATGGTCCTCCATCCCGAGCTCGCCGAAGAGTGGTCCGCCAACAGCGATGCCACCGAGTTCACATTCAAGATCCGCAAGGGGGTCGAGTTTCATGACGGAACGCCCCTGACCGCCGATGACGTGATCTGGAGCCTGAACCGGCATCTCGGTGATGAATCACCGTCGGTGATCAAGGCGTTCTTCACCAGTGTTGACAGCTGGGACAAGGTTGACAGCCATACGGTCCGGGCGGTTCTCAACAGTCCCGACTCCGACCTTCCTTCCAAGCTTTCGGAAAAGCAGGCGAAAATCGTCAAGATGGACACCGAGGATTTCCGCAAGGGGAACGGGACGGGCCCGTTTCTCCTGGAGTCCTTCGAACCCGGAGTGCGCTCGACTCACGTGCGCAACGAGAACTACTGGCGCGAGGGGGCGAACTTCGATGCCCTCGAGGTCACGGCAATCACCGATCCCGTGGCCCGGGTCAACGCCCTGATCGCGGGAGACATCCATTTTGCCACCTCCCTTGATTCCAAGAGTGTCGAACTGATCGAGAGCACCGATGGCGTCTATGTCAATTCGACCCCGTCGGGCCTCTATGGCGGCATCTGCTGCCTGAAGAACACGCCTCCGGGGGACAACGACGACTTCGTCAAGGGCCTGCAGTTCATCCAGGATCGCGAGCGCATCGTCAGGAGCCTCCTCAAGGGACACGGCACTGTCGGCAACGATCATCCGATTTCCCCGGCGTACGGTGCGGATCACTGCGCGGAACTGCCGCAGCGCGAGTACGATCCCGACAAGGCCAGGTGGCACCTCGAGAGGTCCGGAGTGTCGGCCGCCGAACTCTACGTCGCTCCGGTGGCCACCGGTCTGATCGAATCCTGCCTCCTCATGCAGGCCAATCTGAAGAAGATCGGCTTCGATCTCGAGATCAAGCAGGTGCCGACAGACGGTTACTGGGGTGCGGTGTGGATGAAGGAACCGCTCAACGTCGTGTCCTGGAACATGCGTCCGACGGCGAACTCCATGCTTGCCATCCAGTTCGCACCCGGTGCGGCTTGGAACGACACCTTCTGGAACAGCGACAGGATGGGCGAACTGCTCAAGGCGCAGCTTGCCGAGACGGATCCGTCGGTGCGCCACGAGATGCTCTGTGAAATGCAGACACTGGTGCACAACGATTCGGGCATCATCATCCCCTATCACGTCAACGTCCTCGACGGTGTGAGCGACAGGATCAGGGGCATTCCGAATGTGCCACTGGGGTCGTGCGGGGCCTATGAATTTGTCGAGTTTTCCTGGATGACCGCCTGACCGGCACAAGGGGGACAGGCGTCCGCCTGTCCCCCGCCGTCACGCCGGTCACCGTCTTGCCATGCTTCTGAAAGCTGTCCTGCGCCGTACTGCGGTCGGTGTCGCCACGCTGATCGTGGTGTCGGTCCTGATTTTCCTTGGAACCAGCGTGCTTCCGGGGGATGTGGCCAACATCATCCTCGGGCAGATGGCGACGCCGGAATCCCTTGCGGCGCTGAGAGAGAAACTCGGGCTCGATCAGCCTGCCCACATCCGCTACTTCCTGTGGCTGGGCGATCTGGCAACCGGCGATCTCGGCGTGTCGAAAGCGGGCTCAGGGGCCGGTACTATCGGCACACCGATTTCCGAGATGATCGGCCCCCGGGTGATCCATACCCTGCGTCTTTCCGGCGTTGTCGCCGTCATCGCCATTCCGATCTCCATGACCCTTGGTCTCCTGGCGGCGATGTATCCGGGATCGCGTATCGACAAGGTGATCACCTTCACCACCCTGGGGCTGATCTCGGTGCCCGAGTTCCTGGTGGCCACGTTCCTGGTGCTGGTCATTGCCGTACACTTCGGATGGTTGCCGGCAACCGCCTACATCAGCGGCCAGGAATCCGGCATGAAACTCTTCAGGGCGCTGGCCATGCCGACGCTGACCCTGGTGATCGTTGCCTCGTCGCAGATCATGCGCATGACCAGGGCGACGGTTCTCAACGTGATGAGTGCGCCCTATATCGAGATGGCGATCCTCAAGGGCGTGAGACGCAAGAGAATCATCCTTCGTCACGCCCTCCTGAATGCGGTCGGTCCGATCGTCAACGTCGTGGCGCTCAATCTGGCCTACCTGGTCAGCGGTGTTGTCATCGTCGAGACGATCTTTTCCTATCCCGGCCTCGCCAAGCTCATGGTGGATGCGGTCCGCACCCGCGACCTGCCCCTGGTGCAGGCCTGTGCCATGATCTTCTGCGCCACCTACATCATCCTGATCTTCGTCGCGGACATGGCGTCCATTCTCTCCAACCCGCGGCTGCGCCATCCCAAATGAGAGGGAATGCGATGGACCAGGACGCAGCCACCTTCGAGGAACTCCCCGACGCGCCCCCACGGCGCCGCATCCGTTTCTCGCTGGCGGGCAAGGTCGCCATGGTCATCGTCGTGTTCTGGATGGTCATAGTCGTCTTCGGGCCGTCGATCGCTCCCTATCACGAAGCGGACTTTCTCGATGAGTCACTCTTCATCGAGGAAGGAAGCGACGAGATGTATCCGGCGACCGACTATCAGCCGCCAAGCGCCATTGCCTGGCTGGGCACCGACTACCTGGGACGCGACATCCTGTCGCGCATCCTGTTCGGAGCCCGGGCCACGATCGGCATATCCCTGATTTCGACCTTTCTTGCCTATCTCGTGGGTATCACGCTGGGCATCGCCGCGGCTGTCGGGGGCACCCTTCTCGACAGTTCGCTGTCGCGCGTCAACGATGCCTTTCTTTCGATGCCGACCATCATGATGGCCATGGTGGTCATATCAGCCATCGGCAGCACGATTCCCATTCTCATCGTTCTGACCGGGCTGATCTACGCCACCAGCGTGTTCCGCATCGCCCGCGCCTTCGGTCTCGACATCATGGTGAGCGACTTCGTCGAGGCCGCACGGGTCCGTGGCGAAGGGATCTGGTGGATAATCGGCCGCGAGATCCTGCCCAACATGATCATGCCGATGGCCACCGACTTCGGATTGCGCTTCGTCTACATCATCCTGTTCATTTCCAGTCTGAGCTTCCTCGGCCTGGGTGTGCAGCCGCCACAGTCGGACTGGGGATCCATGGTGCGCGAGAATCTCTCCGGACTACCCTACGGCGCCATTGCCCCCCTGGTTCCGGCCCTCGCCATTGCCACCCTCACCATCGCCATCAACATCATTGTTGACGACGTGTCCGCCCATTCCGGCGGCAAGCTGGCGGGGCGCATGATCTGATGGCGCCCGTCCTCGATGTCGATTCCCTTGTCATCGATGCGCGCATCGATGACGGTTCGCTGTTGCCGATCGTCAGGAACGTGAGCTTCTCAGTCCAGAGTGGCGAGGTGGTGGCGCTGATCGGCGAGTCCGGTTCCGGAAAGACGACGATCGCCCTTTCGGCGCTGGGCTACACCAAGCCCGGCCTGGAGTTCACAAGCGGCCAGGTGAGGCTCGCCGGTCGCGACGTCATCGCCATGGAACCGGAAGAAAAACGTCAGATTCGGGGTCAACGGGTCGCCTACCTTGCGCAGAGTGCCGCCGCCTGCTTCAACCCGTCGCTCACCATCGGGGAACAGGTCACGGAAACACCGGTGCTCTCCGGGGCCATGTCCCAGGCAGATGCGAACAGGCGGGCCGAGCATCTCTACCGTTCGCTCGAGCTTCCCGATCCCGACCGCCTGGGCCGGCGCTATCCCCATCAGGTGTCCGGCGGTCAGCTGCAGCGCCTCATGGCCGCCATGGCCCTGTGCGGCAGGCCCGATCTTCTGGTGCTCGACGAGCCGACCACGGCACTGGACGTCACCACGCAGATCGAGGTTCTCAAGGCCTTCAAGCATGTCATCCAGCAGGAGGGCGCGGCGGCCATCTATGTGACACACGATCTTTCCGTGGTGGCGCAGATCGCCGATCGCATCGTCGTTCTCTATGCCGGCGAAATCCAGGAGTACGGATCGGCCCACCAGATCGTGAACCAGCCCGGGCACGACTACACGCGCCGCCTCATGGCGGCCGTGCGGCCGCCGCCGGAAGCCGGACAGGGTGACGAGACGACCGGCGAGCACCATCGCGATGAACCCGCCCTGGCGGTGAGAGACCTGACGGCGGGGTATGGCAGGGTCAAGGACGGCCGTCCGGCCATTCCGGTTCTCCAGGACATCGGCATTACCCTCGAACGCGGCCATTCCCTTGGCGTGATCGGGGAATCGGGATGCGGCAAGTCGACCCTGGCGCGCGTCATCTCGGGTCTGTTGCCGGCGGCCCGGGGCGAGGTGCTGCTCGACGGCGAGGCGCTTTCCCCGGGGCTCGGCCAGAGACCCCGCCACCAGTTGCAGAAGATCCAGTTCGTTTTCCAGATGGCGGACACGGCGCTTAATCCGCGTCAGCGTATCGACCAGATTCTCGGGCGCCCCCTGGATTTCTACTTCCGCATGTCGCACCAGGACCGCCGCCGCCGCATTGCCGAACTTCTCGATATGGTCGAACTGCCGCAGGAGTTTGCCGGACGCTATCCCGAGGAACTTTCGGGGGGCCAGAAGCAGCGTGTCAACCTGGCACGGGCATTGGCGGCGACGCCGGAGATTCTGCTGTGCGACGAGGTTATCTCGGCCCTCGATTCGATTGTCGGCGCCAATGTGATCGAACTTCTCAAGCGCCTGCGCAAGCGGCTTGGCGTGTCATTCGTCTTCATCAGTCACGACCTGTCGACCGTGTCGTCCTTTGCCGACGACATCGTCGTTCTCTATGCCGGACGCGTGGTCGAGCAGGGAACGACCGACCATGTGTTGTCACCCCCCTGGCACCCCTATACGAGGCTGCTGATCTCGTCGGTTCCCGAACTGCGTATCGGCTGGCTCGAACAGACCATGGAGAGCCGGGAGGCGAAGGCCGGGATCGATCGCGTCGTCGAGATTACCGAGGTCGGGTGTCCGTTCCATTCGCGCTGCCCCCTTGCCATCCCTGGCACCTGCGACCGCGAAACGCCGCCGGTGCGACATCTTGACGGGGGCCACCGGATCGCGTGCCATCGGACCGAGCATGAGTTCCGGTCCTGGTCATCATGACGGGCCGCACCGGCGTTCGTGAACCAGCCATGACGGGAGAGTGACATGCAGGGCCATGTCAGGGTTGTCATCATCGGTGGCGGGGTCGTGGGCTGTTCCATCCTCTTCCACCTCGCCAGGCACGGTTGGAAGGAAACCCTGCTCCTGGAGAGGAACGAACTCACATCCGGATCGTCGTGGCACGCCGCCGGACAGATTCACACCATCTCCTCGGACCCCAACATCTCGAGGCTCCAAGGGTACACGATCAATCTCTATGCTGAACTCGAGGAGTTGTCCGGCCAGTCCGTGGGGCTTCACAACACCGGCGGCTTCTATCTCGCCTCCAACGACGCCTGGCACGACTATCTCAAGCGGGAACGCTCCAAGGCGCGCTACATGGGTCTCGACCAGGAGTTCATCAGCGTCGAGGAAGCGGCCAGACGCCACCCCCTGATCGATCCCTCCCGATACATTGCAGCCCTGTGGGATCCGCTTGACGGCGACATCGATCCCGCCGGTGTGACCCACGCCTACGCTCGGGCGGCCCGAGTCCTTGGCGCGGACTTCCGGACACACACCCCCGTCGTGGAAACCAGGCAGCGCGCCGACGGCACGTGGGACGTGGTGACCCGGACAGGCACCGTTCACGCCGAACATGTGGTCAATGCCGCCGGCCTGTGGGCGCGCGAGGTGGGACGGATGGCCGGCATCCACCTGCCCGTGCAGCCCATGGAGCACCACTACCTCATCACCGAGGACATTCCCGAGATCGTCGAGCGGGAGGAACGTCTGCCGGCGGGCATCGACTACGAGGGCAACATGTACTTCCGCCAGGAGCGGAACGGCATGTTGCTGGGCACCTACGAGCCCCGTGCCACACCCTGGTCCGTCGACGGGACACCGGCGGACTTCGGCCACGAACTCCTGCAGCCGCGGCTCGACAACATTGCCGACAGACTGGAACTCGGATTTGAACGCATTCCCGCACTGCGCGAGGCCGGTATCAGGAACATCATCAACGGACCTTTCACGTTCGGTCCCGACGGCAATCCGATGATCGGTCCCGTTGCGGGCATGAGAAACTACTGGGTAGCCGTCGGCGTCATGGCCGGATTCTGCCAGGCCGGAGGTGTGGGTCTGTGCATGGCCGAGTGGATGATCGAGGGAGAGCCGGGGATCGATGTCTGGGCCATGGACATCGCCCGCTTCGGTGACTTCGCGACACCGGACTGGGGAACCACCAAGAGCGCCGAGAACTACGAACGCCGGTTCGTCATGACCTTTCCCAATGAGACACTGCCCAAGGGGCGCCGCCAGATGACGACGTCGCTCTACGACAGACTCACCATGAAGGGCGCCGTGTGGGACCAGTCCTTCGGCCTTGAGCATGCGCTGTGGTTTGCCGATGGCCGCGAAGACGCGTTCGAGGACCCCACCTTCCGGCGTTCAAGGGCCCATCACTACGTCGCCAGGGAGGTCGATGCAGTGCGCACGAAGGTGGGGGCCATCGAGATCGCCAATTTTGCCAAGCACGAGTTTCGTGGTCCCGGCGCAAGAGCCCTGCTCGACCGTCTGCTTGCCGGACGCGTGCCAGGGCCGGGCCGGTTGACCCTGACACCGATGCTGACAGCAAGGGGCCGGCTCGGCGGCGATCTGACTGTTGCCTGTCTGGCGCCGGAGCGTTTTGTCGTCATCGGGTCAGGAGTGATGCAGAATGCCCATCGCCGCTGGTTCGAGGCGGCACTGCCGGATTCCGGCGTCGCCTATCGCAATCTCTCGGCGGATCTTCACGGCATCGCGTTGTCGGGTCCCTCGTCGAGAGACCTGCTGGCGGCGCTCACCCGAGATGACGTGTCGGCCGGGGCGCTCAGGTTCCGCGACTGCCGTGAAACGGTGGTGGGCGGCGTTCCCGTCCTCCTCAACCGTATCTCGTTTTCCGGCGAACTCGGCTACGAGATCTACACGTCGCCCGCCTACCTGCTGCGACTGGCCGAAGACGTCGAGAGGGCGGGAGCCGATCATGGCTTGCGCTGGTATGGCGCCCGGGCCCTCATGAGCCTGCGCCTCGAGAAGTCATGGGGGGTGTGGGGCCTCGATTACCGGCCCGATTTCACGGCCGCCGAAAGCGGTCTCGACGTCTTCATCGACTGGACAAAGGACTTCGTCGGCAAGAAGGCGGCGATGCGCTCGAGGGAAGAAGGCCCCTCGAGGAAGCTCGTCACGATGAGGGTCGAGACCGGTGACATCGACGTCTCGGCGGACGAGGCCATTCTCAAGGATGGCGAGGCTGTCGGATATGTGTCGTCCGGAGGCTTCGCCCACAATTGCCAAACATCGGTGGCCATGGGCTACGTGCCGGCGGAACTCGCCGCCGGCGACACGTCCGTGGAGATCGAGATCAACGGCGAACGTTACCCGGCCCGGGTCCTCGGTCAGTGCCTGTGGGATGCCAACGGCGGCCGCATGCGTTCCTGACACCTAGCGCCGTTCGAACTGTGCGCTGCCGAACAGGATGTTGCGTTCCTCATCAGTCATGCCTGCAGAGCGTTGACGGTCACTCAGTACCGCACAACCGCGATTGACCGCAGGGCGTTCCTCCAGGCGTTGCTGCCAGCGCACCACGTTGGGGTAGTCTGCCGGATCGACCCCCTGGCGTTCGATGGAGCGCGTCCAGGGATAGGCGGCCATATCGGCGATCGAGTAGTCTCCCGCCAGATAGTCGGCCTCGGTCAGCCTCTTGTCGAGCACGCGGTAGAGACGCCCGGTCTCGGATGTATAGCGATCGATGGCATAGGCAATGGGCTCGGGCGCGTAGTTGCGGAAGTGGTGGCACTGGCCGAACATGGGCCCGATACCACCCATCTGGAACATCAGCCACTGCATGACAAGCGTGCGGCCACGGATATCGCGGGGCATGAAGCGTCCGGTCTTCTCCGCAAGATAGACCAGGATGGCGCCCGATTCGAAGATGCTGATCGCCGCGTTGTCCGGCCCGTCGTGGTCGACGATGGCCGGCATCCTGTTGTTGGGGCTGATGGCCAGGAACGCGGGATTGAATTGATCTCCGCGGCCAATGTCGACGGGGATGACGCGGTAGGCGAGGCCGGTTTCCTCCAGCATGATGTGGACCTTGTGTCCATTGGGCGTCGGCCATGTGTGGAGGTCGATCATCTGTGCTTCCAGGCATCGAGTTTGCGCACCACAAGCCTTGCGATGGCCAGGCATGCTGTCAATCCCGGCGATTCGATGCCGAACAGGTTCACGAGGCCGCCAGTTGCGTGATCTGCCGGGCCATCGATCCGGAAGTCCGCGTTACCGGATCGCCGGAGCTTGGGGCGGATGCCACTGTAGTCGGGAGCGAGGGCGTCATCGGGGAGACCGGGCCAGTAGCGGCGGACGGCCTCGCAAAATCCGGGCCCCCGGCGAGGGTCGACGTCGTAGGTGGCATCGCATACCCACTCGACATCCGGTCCGAACCGGCAGCGCCCGGCAAGATCGAGGGTGGCGTGGACGCCCAGACCACCGGTCACCGGCGTTGGATAGACAAGTCGCGAGAAGGGCGAGGGACCTGACAGTGTAAAGTAGCTGCCCCGGGCGAGATGGAGCGCCGGAACATGGCGCTGATCGAGTCCCGTTGTCCTCGAGGCCAGTGCCTGTGCTCCGAGACCGGCGGCATTCACCACTTCCCGCGCCTCGAGAACCATGGTTTGCGGGCCGCCGACCGTCACGCAAAACGCCTTCTTGTCGGCGACGACGCCGTCGACAGGCGCGCCGAGGGCGAGCCACGCGCCGGCTGCCTCGGCCTCGCCCAGCAAGGCCAGCATCAGGCCGTGACTGTCGACGATGCCGGTTGAAGGCGACAGCAGGGCGCCGCGCGTCTCCAGTTCGGGTTCGAGAGCGGCGACATCGTTCGCCCCCAGGATCGCGAGATCGTCAACCCCGTTGGCGGCGGCCCGCCGCCTCAGTTCCACGAGGGCCTCACGGTCATCGTCGCTGGAGGCAACGACAAGCTTGCCGCAGTTGCGGAAGGCTACCTTGCGTGACTGGCAGTAGTCATAGAGCAGGGTCTTGCCGGCGACACACAGGCGGGCCTTGAGACTGCCGGGCGGGTAGTAGATGCCGGCATGGATGACTTCGCTGTTGCGCGACGAGATGCCGGTGCCCACGGCGTCGGCGGCATCGAGCACCATGACCTCGCGCCCGCTTCTGGCCAGTGCACGGGCTACGGCAAGACCGATGACACCGGCTCCGACCACGACTGATTCAACGCTCTCCACGCGAATTCGGCCTCCTTCGCCGTGCCGGTACCCGGTCTTGAGTGCCGGCGCTGCGGGTGCGACAACTGTGGTCCGGCAGGATGGCCGTCGGCCCCCCGTCGTGGCAAGCGCCCCCGATCCGGGACCACGGTTCATGCGACAGCTCGTCTATGTCTTTGCCGTCATCGTCCAGGGCGCCGCCTGGGGCACCCAGTTCGTGATGCTGAAACTCGCCGCCGAGGGGGGCTACGACGAGTTGACGGTGCTCTTCATCGCCATGTTCCTTCTCAGTGCCTGCTACTTCGTGATTCTCCTGGTGCGCCGCTCCCGCTTTCGCCTGACGGTGAAGTCCCTGGAGTTCTTCGCCATCACCGGACTGCTCGGCTATGCCCTGCCGCTGGCGGCGACACTCCATGCCGCTCCGCACCTGCCGGCGGGCGTCATCACGCTGATGATCTGTTTCACGCCGGTGATCTCGATTGCCGTGGCGCTTCTCGCCCGCACCGAACGGGTGTCGCGAACCAGGCTGGTGGCGGTGGCCCTGGGCATGGCCGCCGCGGTCATGGTGCTGGCGCCGCAGCTTTCCCTGCCTGAGCTCGGGATCCTGGAATGGATGCTGCTGGTCGGCCTCGTGCCGCTTTGCTACGGCATCGAATCGATTTACGTCGACCGGCACTGGCCGGAGGGATTCGATATCTGGCAGGTCGGCTTTGGCGAGGCGGCCGCCGCCATGATTCTCGTGGCGCCCCTGGTCATCGTGTTCGGTGAACCGTGGCCGGAACCCACCTGGACCACGGCCGAGGCCGGCATCGTCGTGTTTTCCCTGATCGGCCTTGTCGAGATCGTTCTCTACTTCTGGCTCATCAACAGGACCGGCGGGGTGCTGGTCAATTTCTGCGTGTTCGCCGCCCTCCTTGCCGGTATCGCCTGGGGCATCGTCCTCTTCGGTGAACGTCACGACATGGCGGTCTGGGGCGCCGCCGCCCTGTTGCTGGCCGCCATGGCGCTGCTGGCCCGCGAGACCATCAATGAGGCCCGCAAGGGCGCCCGGTGACCGCCGGCCTCAGCGCACAAGGCTGCGGGCGATGACGACGTTCTGGATCTCCGTGGCGCCGTCGAGCCACTGGGCCATCCGGGCACAGGCGAGATG
Source organism: Alphaproteobacteria bacterium (assembly GCA_965213815.1). Taxonomy (GTDB): domain Bacteria; phylum Pseudomonadota; class Alphaproteobacteria; order SP197; family SP197; genus SP197. Next base: position 1,458,758 of record OZ243917.1, read on the forward strand.
GCGTGTCAGGGAGTGACCGTCATCGCCACGAAAGCCCCGGGCGCCCATGACCTGCATGCAGTCGCTGATCGCCTTCCAGGCCATCCGCGTGGCGAACTTCTTGGCATGGGCCGCGGGCGCCTGGACATCCTCACCGGTCTCGAAGGCGGCCGTGGCGTCGCGGGTCAGCAATTGCGCCGCCCTGAGGTCCGTTGCCACATCGGCCAGCATCCACTGCACCCCCTGAAAGTCCCCGATCGTGCGCCCGAAGGCATTTCTCGAGGCCACCGCATCGAGCGCCTGGTCGAGCGCCGCCTCCACCATGCCGCAGCACATGGCCGCGACGCCGGCGCGGGCGGCGTTGATGCCCCGCATTGCCGCCGGGAAAGCCTCGCCGGGAGCCAGCAGCATCGCCGCGTCATCCACCCGGGCGGACGAAAAACTGAATCCGCTCACCCCGGCGGAATGTCCGCCAAGGAGTGTGTAGGCACCGGTTCGCGCGACACCCGGGGTGTCGGCGTCGACGAGGAATCCGGCAACGCCGCGCCACCCCCGCGACGGGTCGGTCTGCAGGAAGACCAGCAGGACGCCGGCGGCCACGCCATTGGTGACCCAGGCCTTTTCTCCGTTCAGCACCCAGCCGTCGCCATCGCGGCGCGCCGATGCGGTGATGGCCGCGGCATCGCTGCCGGCGCCGGGCTCGGTGAGGAGGAAGGCGCCGATCCTGCGTGCATGAAGGAGATCGTCGAGATGGCGTGAGATGAGATCTTCCCTGCCGGAACGGACAAGACTGGCAGTCATGTTGGCGTGGACCTTGAGAGCGAAGGCATGGCCAAAGTCCACGGCAGCGATTCGCCGGACGATGTCGCAGGCATCGCCGAGAGCCAGTCCGAGGCCCCCGTGTTCCCGCGGAGTCAGCATGCCGGCGAGACCCGCTCTGCCGGCCTCGCGCATCGCATCGAGAGGATAGCGCCTGGCGTGTTCCCAGGCAGCGGCGTCTCTGGCGACCAGGGCGCAATGGGACTCGAGCGCGGAACCGGTCATCCGTGGCCTCCTGCTGGCTGGTGGCGGACTTGTGCCGCAATCCGCCGCAACCCTCAAGCGGCTCGGCCGGTTCTTGTGAGCCGTTCGGCGATGTGCATAAGCTTGATGCGGTGACACACTCAGGGTTGACATGCGGTCCGGCAGCGACATGGATGACATCCTGCCCGAAGGGGAGCGGATACGTGCGAGACGTCAGCATTCCCGGGAGGCAGGCGGTTGTCATCGACGACGTCCCGATGGCTGTCCGCACCGCTGTTCGGGGAGCGGATTCTTGCCGCTGATACCAGTCCGACGATGACCGCACCCTCGCGGATCTCCCGTTGCCCGGACCCAGAGGCGCCGCCTTGTCAACCGGATCTGTTTGATGCGCCGGGCGAGGGTCTCTGCAATCAGTTTCCGTCAACGCCGCCTTTGCCTGTGACAAGCCTGGAGACCTGCACGGACGAAGAGCTGCTCGAGGCCATCCCGCTGGCAACGGTGTCCCATGTCGATGCCTTGTGCGCCGAGGTTGTGGCGCGCTCCCTGATGGCGGCGGTTCCGGCACTCGAGGCCTTGTGGAAGCGCTTCATCGGATTCGGTCCCAACAGGCCGTACCGGCAGCAGGAGGCGGTTATCGGCACCCTCGCCCGGCTCGACGGCGCGCCATCCCATGCGGCGCTGCGGCGGATTGTACTATCAATGACATTGCCCGGTTCCCTGTTGCCCCTGGCGTTGCAGGCAGCGGTCGAGGCGCAGCTTGCCCTGCCGGCGAGATTCGTCGATCCCCTCCTTGCCCACGACGAGACCACGGTGCGCCGTGCCGCGTTCTCTCTCGCCCTGCGGTCCGGGGTCGCCGTCGACCTTCTCCGGGTGGGACTGCGGGACCCGGCCGACGGGATCAGTCGTCTGGCCGCCATCGCGCTCGGCATTCGCGGCGATAGCGAAGCCCGCCCGACCCTGCTCCGGGAACTCGCGCGGTCTCCCTCGTCGGAGATCATCGAAGCCGTCACGGCAGTCTGGGACGACGACGTGATCGTGCATCTCGGCCGATGCGCCCACCGCCATCCCCACCTTGGCCGTGCCGTCCACGATGCCCTGCACGATATCGCCACCCCAAGGGCTCTGACCGTTGCCGGCGCCATTCAGGTCGCCTCCGGCGAGTGAGCCCATGACCCCCTGGACACGCAGGAAGGAGGCACCGTCTGCATGGCGCGTTCTCGTGACGTGACCTCGCTCGTCGCCGATGTCGGGGGCACCAACACGCGAATCGCCCGCGCCCGGCGGGGTGCCGTGCTTGCCGATTCGATTCGCAGGTACCGGAATGCCGATCATGGCGACCTCACATCGTTGTTCGTCCATTACCTTGCTGCCACAGGCGGAGTTGCCTGCGACGAGGCCTGCATCGCCGTTGCCGGCCTGGTGAGGGAGGGCGTCGCCGATCTGACCAATGTCGACTGGCACATTGACGTGACGGGGATTGCCCGGGCCACCGGAGCACGGGCCGTCGCGCTCCTGAACGACCTGGAGGCCAAGGGCCACGCTGTGGGCCATGTCCCGACCTCGCATCTACGCCGGATCATGCCGCAGACAGGCAGTGGCGGCAGGGCAGTGCAACTCGTGATCGGCATCGGCACCGGCTTCAACGTCGCCGTGGTTCATCACCTTGCTTCGGGGCGCCACGTGGCGCCGGCCGAAGCCGGTCACGTCAGCATGCCCGTTGGCAACGATGCGGATCTCCGCCTTGCCCGGTTTATCGAGGCCCGCAACGGCTTTGCCGATGTCGAGGAGGTCCTGTCGGGACGCGGAATCGAGACCATTCACGCCTGGCTCGGGAATCCTTCCCCGGGAGCGCGCGCCGCCGACATCGTGCACGCGCTCGCCCGGGCGGACCCCCGTGCTGAAGCGGCATTGCGTGTCTTCGTGCGTCTGCTCGCGGTGTCCATCGGCAATCTCGCGCTCACCACGCTGCCCTTTGGCGGCATCTACCTCGCAGGCAGCGTATCACGCGCCATCGCGCCCCATCTCGAGGATCTCGGTTTCGTCGAGGCATTCCGCGACAAGGGCCGTTTCAGTGACTTCATGAAGGAGTTCGCGGTCTCGGTGATCGAAGACGAGCATGCTGCGCTGACCGGGTGCGCACGTCACCTCGCCACCCGTTCGTGACCCTCCGGTCTCACTCCGGGACGTCGGTCCCGATGCGAAAGTCGCTTCCCTCGACCTGGGGGTGAAGGTCCGCAAGCAGGTCGATGAAGAGATTGAGCAGCATGTTGCGCCGGCTTTCCTTGCGGATGGCAAGCTCGTAGAGGGAGACGTAGCCGATGAGCCGGGGCAGCACGGGGCGAATCAGGTCGGTCTCGACCCAGTGCCTGGCATAGTGCCAGGGGAGGTAGGCGGTGTACTGGCCCGACAGTACGAGAGTCACCAGTCCCTCGACCGTGGATGAGGAGGCGCCGACGAGGAACTTGCGCTCGAATGTCGGCAACTGGGCCGTGGAGACATAGCCGCGCGCGGCATGTTCCGATGCAAAGACCTCGTCCGGCTGCAGGTCGTCGGGCGCCCTGGCGAAGAGACCATTTCCACGCCCGCAATAGAGATCCATGCGCGACGTGAAGAGTGGCTTGTACTCCAGCCCCTGGCGGCGGGCGGGAAAGAAGCCGATCCCGAGATCGCAGGCGCCCGACAGCACCATCTGTTCGACCTCGTCGGGTGCCACGACATAGAGACCGACCTCCGAGACGGGGTTCTCATCCTTGAGCGAACGAATGGCGGCGTGAAGCCTGCAACCGTCATTGAAGACCGAATTGTCGATCACGCTGACATGGAGCCGGCCACCGGGCCGGCCGCAGGTGGAGGCGATCGACGAACGGAACTCGTCGACGGAGCGGAACAGGGCCCGCGCGGCATCGTGAACGTCGCGGCCTTCACGGGTGAGCCAGAACCCCCCGCGCCCGCGATGGCACAGGCGGGCGCCGATGCGTTCCTCGAGCTGCTTCATCTGCATGCTGATCTGCGACTGGGAGACATTGAGCGCCGACTGGGCGGCAGCAAAGCCGCCACAGCGAACGACGGTGAGAAAGATCCGCAGGAGACGCAGATCGACATCGGACACGGACCCGAACATGGTGCCATTCACTTCATAGTTTCCTGAAGTGAATGTAAGGGATTTCATATAGAACTGTCATCGTCCGTCCATCAGCATGGCATCGGGTGCGAGTCCGGGGTCTCCCGGCACGCCCCATCAGAACAGACTGGCGGTCCGGACCCTGCATGGACGTCATCACCCCGATCGCGCTGAACGTGTTGACACTTGTCAGTATTCTGATGTTGGTCGGACTCGGGCTGGCGATCATCTATGGATTGATGGGCGTCATCAATCTTTCCCATGGTGATTTCATCACCATTGGCGCTTTCAGTCTCGCCGTCGTTCAGGGCCTTGGAGGAAACTTCTGGCTGGCCCTGTTCATCGCCGGGGCGGTTGGCGCCCTGCTCGGTCTCGTTGTCGAACAGTCCATCATACGCTTTCTCTACGCCCGGCCCCTGGCGACAATCATGGCCACCTGGGGGCTATCCCTCATCATCCAGCAGACGCTTCCGCTGATCTTCGGTGCGGCGCCCCAGAAGGTGTTCTCGCCGATCACCGACTCCGTCGACCTGTTCGGTGCAGCCTATCCCGCCTACCGGATCGTGCTCATCGTCCTGGCGCTCTCGACGATGGTCGCCGCCCACCTTGTGATCCGCAGGACCAGGTTCGGTCTCGACCTCAGGACCGCCATCCAGGATCCGCAGATGGCCGAGGCACTCGGCATCGACACCCGACGGGTCCATGCCATTGCCTTTTCCCTGGGAACGGGGCTGGCCGCCGTGGCGGGAGTCCTGCTCGCGCCGCTGACGGCCGTCATCGCCCAGATGGGCGTCAACTATCTCGCCCGCTCCTTCTTCGTCGTCATTGTCGGGGGTGCCGGAAGTGTTCCCGGAGTGGTGGCGGGCAGCGCCCTGGTGGGCGGTGCCGAGACTCTCTTCACCTACGCCATTCCGGCGACGCTTTCGCAGGCGCTGGTCCTGGTGCTTGCCATTGTTCTGGTCCGTCTTCGGCCGAGCGGGCTGGTGAGGGGGCAGACGTGATCTCCAGGGAGCCGCTGCGGCCTGGGGTGGTGCTCGCGGCATCGGGGCTTGCCCTGATTGTGGTCTGTGTCGCTCCACTGATTGTCGGAATCTATGCCGCGTCGCTGCTGCGCGACGCGATGCTCTTTGCCCTGCTGGCCCTGGCTCTCGACTTCCTGTGGGGCAAGGCCGGCGTTCTGAGTTTCGGTCACGCCACATTCTTCGGAGCCGGAGCCTATGGCGCGGCCATCATCTCGACCCGGTTCGGGCTGGATCCCGCGACAGGTTCCTGGCTCGGTCTGGTCATCGGCATCGGCATTGCCGTGGCCATCGCACTCGTCGTCGGATACTTCCTCATCTTCGGCGGGGTGCGTGGCTCCTACTTCACAATCGTGACCCTGGCCCTGGCGGTGATTTCCGAACATGTCATCGTTGGCTGGTCGGAGGTGACCGGCGGCGATGCCGGCCTTCTCGGCATACCGCCGCTTCACTTTCCCTCCGCGCGCGGCATGGCGCCCTTGCCGCCCGAAGGCCTCTACTGGTTTGTCGTGGCGGTCGTGACCGTCGTCACGGCGGTCCTCTACCGGCTGTGCCAGGGTCGCTACGGGTCGATCCTCCAGGCCATCGACGACAATGAACAACGTGCCCAGGCGCTCGGTCACAACACGTCGGGGCATCTCCTTGTCGTGTTCGTCGGCTCCGCCGCCGTCGCGGGGCTCGGCGGAGCCCTCTATGCCAGCGCCGTGGGATTCGTCGCCAAGGATGTCGTCGGTCTCATCCTTTCCACCCAGGTCATCATCTGGGTCGCCATCGACGGCCGCGGCACCCTGATCGGCCCGATCGTCGCCACCGTGGCGGTTCTCTGGCTGGAACAGAAAGTCAGCAGTCTCAACGTGCAGCTGTGGCCCCTGTTCATGGGCGGACTGTTCATTCTTGCCGTCTTCGTGTTCCCGCAAGGACTCCTCAGCCGGGTGCGGGCGATCCTCTCGCGTGGAGGCCGGGCATGACGTCCGGGGTGCTTCTTGCCGGCCGCAACCTGACGAAGCGCTTCGGCGGCGTGACGGCGGTGGACGATATCTCCCTTGCCATCGCGCCCCGCGAACTCCAGTGCATCATCGGACCCAATGGCGCCGGAAAGAGCACGCTTTTCAACATCCTGGGTGGCGTCATCAGGCCGGATGCAGGGGATGTTCTCTTCGAGGGCGCTACATTGCGAGGGCTGCCGCTCCATGGCTTCGCCCGCAGGGGCATCGCCCGAAAGTTCCAGATTCCCAGCGTCTTCGAGTCGCTGACGGTGACCCAGAATCTGGAGACAGCGGTCTTGAGGCCGGGCTCCGCGGCGGAACATGCACGGCGGATCCGGGCGATGCTGGACCTCACGGGCCAGACATCGATACGCCATCAGGCGGCCGGCAATCTCGCTCACGGGCACAAGCAATGGCTCGAGATCGGCATGGCCCTGATGTCGGAGCCGAGGCTGCTGCTGCTCGATGAGCCGACCGCGGGCATGACCCCCGAGGAAACCCGGCAGACCGCCTCACTGGTGCGCAGACTGGCGCAGACCACGGCTGTCATGGCCATCGAACATGACATGAGCTTCGTGCGCGCACTTGGGTGCCACACCATCGTCATGCATCACGGCCGGGTCATCGCCGAAGGCGCGTTCGCCGAGATCGAGGAAGACGCCCTCGTGCGGGACGTCTACCTGGGGCGCGTCTGAGATGCTCGAGGTACGGGATCTCAGCGCCGGGTATGGCATCCTGCCTGTTCTCCACGACATCTCGCTCACCCTCGAGAGGGGCGAAACACTCGTCCTCATCGGTCGCAACGGCGTCGGCAAGACGACGCTGCTCAAGACCCTCATGGGTCTCGTCGGGACGACCTCGGGCAGCGTGCGGCTGGACGGTACGGACGTGACCGGATGGGCGCCACATCGCCGGGCGCGGGCGCGCATGGCCTATCTGCCCCAGGGCCGGGGCATCTTCGGCCGGCTGACGGTCGAGGAGAATCTCATTGTCGGGTTGCGCAGCCGTGCGGACGGCAGGCGGACCATCCCGGACGAGATCCTCGACATGTTTCCCATCCTGGGGGACCGCCTGCAGCAATCAGCCGGCACACTCTCTGGTGGACAGCAGCAGATCCTCTGCCTCGCCCGCGCACTTTGTGCCGACCCGATCCTGCTGCTCATGGACGAACCCTCGGAAGGCATCCAGCCCTCGATCGTCCAGCAGATCGGTGATGTGCTTCATACCTTCGCCGGTGAACTCGGTCTCACCGTCCTGCTGGTGGAACAGAACATCGAACTGGCGCGCCGCACAGCATCCCGATGTCTGGTCATGGCCAAGGGGAGGATCTCCCGCCGCCTGACCCGACAGGATCTCGAAGACGAGAACAAGGTCTTCGAAGCCCTGGCCCTCTAGGGGGCCGACAACCAAGCAAGGAGAACGTCAGATGATCACGCGAAACCTTACCCGCAGCGACGGAGTATCCAGGAGAACGGTGATGAAGGGGGCCGGCGCATCGGTTCTGGCCGGCGGCCTTGCCATGCCGTCGATCCTGCGCGCGCAGTCCGATCAGATCACCATCGGATTCCATTCGGCCCTGACCGGGCTCGAGACACTGTTGGGCGAAACCCAGCTCAACTGCTTCAAGCTGGCGGTGGACGAGATCAACGCTGCCGGTGGCGCAGGCGGCCGCGAAATCACCTATCTGGTGGAAGACAACCAGACCACCACGCGCGGCGCCATCGACAAGACCCGCAAGTTCATCTTCGAGGATGACGTCGATGTCATCGTCGGCATGATCACGAGCCTTGAGCGCGCCGCGGCACTCAGCGTGTCGGCGCCGGCGAAGAAACTGGTGATCTATCCCACCTACTACGAGGGTGGGGAGTGCGAGCGGTATCTCGCCTGCACCGGACAGATTCCCAACCAGTCCGTCGATCCGTTCGTTCCGTGGATATCCGAGAATGTCGGCAAGTCGGTCTACATTCTGGGGTCCGACTATGCCTGGCCACAGGAAACGGCCAAGGCCATCTCGCAGGCGTTCGAAGAGGCCGGCGGGACCACGCTCGGGGCCGAGTTCTTCCCCTTCGGCACACAGGACTTCGGGCCTGCCCTGGACAAGATCCGGGCGGCCGGCCCCGATTGTGTCTGGGAACTCTTCGCCGGCGCCGATGCCCTGACCTTTCTCAAGCAGTTCGCCAGCTACAAGCCGGGCGGCCAGTTGCTGACCAATGGTCTTGACGAACTCTTCACGACTGCCGTCGACGGGGCGAACGTCGAGGGCATCATTGTCAATCAGTCCTACTTCTCGTCACTGCAGACTCCGGAAAACGACACCTTCCTCGCCAGCTATCGGGCGGCGTTCGGCGCCGATCGCTATGTCAATGCCATCGCCGAAGCCACCTATGTGGCCACCTGGCTCTATGCGAAGGCGGTGGAGAAGGCGGACAGCACCGATACCGAGCAGGTGATCGACGCCATGGCCGGCCTGACCCTGGAGGCACCGCAGGGACCGGTGTCGTTCGACGGCAGCAACAACCATCTTGCGACCAACAGCATCATCGGGCGGTGCCGGTCGGACGGTCTCTATGACATCATCGAGAACTTCGGCGCCATCGCGCCCGTCGTTCCCGGGTGTCAGCTGGCCTGACATCCCGCCGCGACCCGGCCGCCCCTCGCCTTGCTTGCGGGCGGGTGGCCTGGTCGTTGGGCCCATACATGGATGTGAACGCAAGGCGCTGCGAGCGGCTGCTCAGGCGGGTGATCGCTCTCAACCCCCGGGTGAACGCCTATTCGCACATTCTGGCGAAGACAGCGCACCGGGAGGCCCGTGCGGCGTGTCCTGATGCTCCGCTCGCCGGTGTCACGGTCGCCATCAAGGACAACATCGATACCGTCCCGGCGGTATGTGACGCCGGTCTCGAACACGAGCACAGCCACCGGCCAGGCAAGGATGCCGAGGTCGTGGCCCGGTTGAGAGGCGCCGGTGCGGTTGTCCTGGGCGTCACGCGCACCGACAGCGGCGCCTTCGGCGTGATGACGCCCCGGGTCGTCAATCCGCGCGTGCCCGGCCTCACTGCCGGCGGCTCGAGCGGCGGCTCGGCGGCGGCGGTGGCCGCGGACCTGTGCGATGTCGCCATCGGCACCGACACCGGGGGATCGATCCGCATTCCCGCTGCCTGCTGCGGTGTCCTGGGCTTCAAGCCGACCCGGGGCAGCGTGTCGCTCAGGGGCATCCGTCCCCTCGCCGGATCCTGCGATCATGTCGGTCCACTGGCCAACGCGGTCTCCCCTCTCGTTTCGGTCATGCGCGTCCTGGCCCCCGGGCTTGACTTCGGGCCATCGGCCATCCGCCTTCCGGTGTCGATCGGAATCCCGCGGTCCGTCCTCCCCGAAGCGGCCGCAGACGTGCTGACGGACCTTGAGGCGTTCACCGGGTCCATGCATGACACTGTCGTGTTCAGGGAAGTTCCGTTCCCGGACTTCGACGATCTCCTGGCGATGCACATGACCCTTTCACTCAGCGAGGCATCCGGCCTCTTCGAGAACTTCACCGACGACGACCTTTCCGCCCTGCCGGAGGTCGCGCGCCTTGGCATTGCGGCCGGACGGGCGGTATCGGACCGGGATCATGCCCGGGCGCATCGTTGCCGCGAAGAGAACCGGCGACGGATCGACCGCCTGTTCGACAGTGTGGACTTCCTGCTGCTGCCCACGCTTCCTGTTCCTCCGCCTCCCAGGGACACGCGGTGTGTCAGGATCGGTGCGGTGGAAACGTACATCCTTCACGCCCTGATCCGCTACACGTCGCCCTTCAACCAGACCGGCCATCCGGTTCTCGCGTTTCCCTGGCCTTCCGGAAGATCGGGCGGCCCCGGCAGTCTGCAACTCGTTGCGCCCCGTGGCAGGGACCGCCTTCTTCTCGACATGGGCGAACGGCTGATGGCTCATCCGAACCAGTCGCCGTCACAGGCCTGACAGCCCCAGTCATCCGACGAGGGCGCGACCGGGTTTCGCCGCAGGGAGCCACTCTGCAAGCGGACCGCGACCACATCCCCGAGGATTGAGAGGCCGGAACTGCGCCCGCTGGTCCTGCACCGACGAGGCGCTGCGAGAAGCCGGAGACAGCCGCCGGCATGAGCCATGGCGCACCGGAGCTCGTTTCGACGACCTGTTGCACGGACCCCAACCCGCCGTCGCCCACGAAGTGAACTCGGATGACAGCCGCTCGCACCCGTGCCTGGCGCCACCTCACGTGGCCGTGGGGCGCTGCGGAAGAATCCCGGGCCAACGTCAAGACCATCCACCGCGATGTGTGCACCGGGCCACGATGAGAAAGACGGGTTGTCATGCGATAAAGAGTACACATATAGAACATATGTGTACAAAACGGAGCCAAACAAGGGACAGGACCCATGACCCATCAGATTTTCAAGACACTCGCCATTGCGGTTCCACTCGCCATCGCCGGCTGCAAGACCACCGATGATGCCGAGCGCCCATCCAATCCGGGATCGCATCTCCCGCTGGAACTCTACAACGAGGTCATCGCCGGCCGCACCGTCATCCAGTTTGAATCATGGACCGGTGACTGGAAGAACTGGTTCGTCACCTCCGCCAGCTATCATGTGCCCGGCGGTGGCGGCACCATGGAGTGCTGGGGCAAGAAGCGGCGCTACCGCTCGGAAGTCGAAACGGGGCACAGCACATTCACCCAATCGGGAGAAGACTGGTTCGCCGCAATGAACTTCAACGACGGCACCGTCGCCCCGGTCTTCTACAACCCGGAGACCGGACGTCTCCACGTCGAGGAGTGGGACGAACGCAACGGCAGGTGGGAGATCATGAACGACGGCTGGGTGCAGGAGGGCTGGCCTCGCCTCATGGCCGACGCCTGCCCGGATCTCACTGACGAGATCCTCGCCAGGGGCGGCTGGATTCGGGAGAAGCAGACACACCCCACCATCTACACAATGCTGGAGCAGGATCCTTCGGCGCCGCTGGCCTTGCCGGCCGTGGTCGGGCAGCACTCCGGGCTCGCGGCAGAGGCCGAGAACAAGGCCTTCTGGTGGTGCTTCGAGTCGCCCTCCAAGCCCGTCCTCCCGACGCATTGCTTCCCCGATGGCCAGAATCATGTGACCAACGTCGGCTATCTCACCGGGAACGTCGCGGCCGGGAGTTGAAGGACGACATGGCCAACCATCACGGCCATCCAGGTGATCCGCTTCTTGCCGTGGCGGTTGGAACACTCGGGCGACGATTTCGGCGGTCGCTGGCTGGCGCCGCGGAGTCGCCCGGATTTCCTGGCCGAATGCCGCGTTCCTCGCTCATCCTTGAATTGCAGGTGGCGCGCAAGCATCGGCCTGCCTGACTGTGAAGCCCGCCGCCGGCCTCGACCGGCTGGCTCGCCGACTGGACCGACCTCGGTCCGGGAGCGCACTATTGCGACCATGTGCTACTCGTCTACGTCACCAGCACCGCCATGAAGGGCGAAACCTCGTGCCGGTGCAGCTGGCGCCTCATCAGGAGGCCAAGACCCGCAACCGGGACATCCCGCCGCTCCACTGGCTCGACAGCGGCACGGCAGAGGGCATCCTTGGTCGCGAGAGCGTCGCGTTGCCGCCTTGCATGGGCGCCACGCCATCCGATCGTCCGGCGCTCGCCGGGCCGGTGGTCGATCCCTTCCGGGTGACGACAAGTCAGATCACCCACGAACACCAGGACCGGACCTGCCCGGCGGGGTTCCATGGGGCGGGACAGACCTTCGTGCGGGAGGTGACGCAGGAACTGAACGGCCGCGGCGATCCGACCGGTGCACCGACCACCGGCCCGTGGTCGCTCCTCGTCGATCACTGCCAGGCCGACACGGTGGAGTGGGAGTACTTCCGCCAGCCCTGTACCTTCACGCCGGGAGAGCCGCATACAGGCACACTCACCGGCGAGGCGGTGTGGCGCCGGCAGAAGTTCGGTCACGGCCTCAGGCACGAGCTACAGCGCGCCGGAGTTCGTCTCGACGACCTGCTGGACGGACCCCAACCCGACCCCTCCGACACCGACCGAGTGGACGTCGACGACGACCGATACGCGCTCGGTCAGCTGCGGGTCGGGGTTCACCGGCAGCCGGACCCAGACACGCACCCTCACCTGGCGCCACCTCAAGTGGCCGTGGGACGCGTCAGCGACAGTGCAGCAGGTCGCGGCGACGAACTGGACCTACTCCGGTGGCTCCTGCACGTCGTCCGGCGGCAACACCTACAACTACGTGAGAGGCGGCGACAGAGACGGTGGCGGCAGCAACATCGGCGGCGGCTGGGACACCGATGGCGACGGCAAGGCCGATGTCGAGACTCTGGGCGAGGTCGAAAAGGCCGAGAGAAAGAACGCGAACTACGTCCACGGTCACACGCCTATTGGGGGTGAGAACAACGATCCCGGAGGCAGCGATCGCGGTGGCAACACCAGCGGCGAACGCGACGGCGCACCCGGCGGCAACAAGGGCAGCGGGGACCGCGGCAGGTGAGACAGCCGATGCAGATGAACACGGCGTTGGCGACCGCTTCCGTGTCACCGCCATCGCCACCAGGCGAACCCAACCGGACCGACACTCGACGAGGAAGACGCCCATGATCCGCTTCACGACCATTGCTCTGGCCATGATCCTTGGCCTGGCGGCCTGCAAGACGACCGACACCGCCGAGCGCCCTTCCAACCCGGGCTCGCACCATGTGTCGTGGATCACCAACACCCTGACCGCCCGCACGGTCATCCTGTTCGACAAGAGGAACTACCCTGCGGACTGGCAGAACTGGTTCGTCACCCGCGCCGTCTACCACCTCCGGGACGACGGTCTTCGGGAAGGCGGCACCCTCTCCTGCGAGGGCGAGAAGCGGCGTTATCGGGAGGTGCGCTTCCCCGGATCGTACTTCTCTTGGGAAGGCCATGACGACACCTACGCAGCCGCCGGCAACGACACCGGCCATCGCTCTCCGGTGTTCTACAACGTCCGGACCGGGCGGTTCCACCTCGAGAGCTGGTCAGAGCGGTCTGGTCAATGGCTGATCACCGCAGACGGCTGGATCCAGGAGGGCTGGCCGCGCCTCATGGCCGACGCCTGCCCGGAGATCACGCAAGAGATCCTCGCCGACGGAGGCTGGATCAACGAGAAGCAGACGCACCCGACGATCTGGAAGATGCTGGAGCAGGATCCGGCGGCACCCCTCGTTCTTCCCTACATGTCGCCCCTCCACCCCACCGGTATCGCGGCGAACGAGGCGGCCGCCCGACCCGTTCCCGCCCCATGGCACTGGTGTTTCACGACAAACAATCGCCCCGTTCTCCCGGATCACTGCTTCCCCGAAGGCGAGGCGGAGGCACTTGGCGACGGCGCAGCCCTCTTGCTGCCCGAATCACCAGACGAGGCCGCGGACCATCTGCGTCGCCGCGATCTCGCCACCACCCTGAAGGCAGCCCACGGCCACATTCTCGAGGATCGCCTGGGACGCGCCTATGTCCTGGCGCTCGGCAATCCGGACGAGTTCTGGGCCATCGACGGCGAGGGCCACCTCACCGACGTCGGCTACCTCACCTGGAACGGCGTGACGGAGACCCTGGACCTCGACTGGGAGCTGAAGGACGACGTGGCCAACTTTCACCACCGCCCGGGCGATCCGCTTCCGGTGGTCGACACCGGCCGCCAGCATCCGCTCTTCGCGCTGGCAGACAGGCTGGTGGAGGACCCGGACGACATCGTGCTGCCCTACATGGGGCGCCGCCTATCGCTGTGATCTCCTGGCCAGCCTCCTTGCGGCCACCGCCGGTTACGCCGCATGACACGCCCCGGCCTCTTGGCCTGCTCCCTCACCGGCATGGCGTTGCTCGCAGCCGGTGCGTTGGCCCGGCTGGCCTCCGAGGCCAGCCATCGCGGGTCCTCGTAGGGCGACCACGCCTCCCGCTGCCGCCGCCGCACCTCCAGGCCCCAGATCGACTTGTGGAGATGGAGGCCCCCCGCCGCGGCCCGCGCGACACACCCCAGGGCGAACCCGGACGGGTTCCAGACGAACGTAGCCTTTTCCTGGCACCGCCCGTCGATGACGGCGACCAGCACGGTCACCGCCCTGACGCCAAGAGCGCGGCCGGCTCGCCGCCACGCATCGTCGTGAATGCCCAGCTCTTCCCGGCGGATCGCCGCCGCCCACGCGATGTCACGCCAGCCTGGATCATCCCCGGCCAGCTGTCGGAAGCGTGCGGAGGCCGCCGCCGCCACCCGGCCTGGCTGCAAGTGCCGGACGCCGAAGTCCGGCTCGTCATCACGTTGTTTCCATCCAGGCCCCGTATCGCCTGCATCAGCCGGCGCGGTGTCCTCACAGGGCACGCCGTCCGGCCCGGCACCATCGTCGGGGGCAGGGGGGCGATTGCCTGTTGTTACAGATTCAGTGTGTATTGGTATGGACCGGCAGTCGGGTTCCGCCCAAGCGGAACTCTTGTTTCGAATGGCGGAAGTATCCGCGTCCTCGACCCCCGACACCTCCAACTCCGCTCCAGCGTCGACGCCGCCCGGGAGGGCCACTGAAGCGCCACCGGCCTCGTCCTGCGCCTCGCTGCAGTCGTCCGTCATCCGGAGCGCCTGCGCGAGTTCGTCGCGTATCGCGACAAGGCGGTCGCGTTCCGCGAGGAGGTCCTGGAATGGCGCGCGGTCAGGCAGCCGCGGGCCCGCTTCCCAGTCCCGCCCGAGAGTGGCATGGAGGCCGCGGATCTCGTTCCGCAACGCCGATGAGTCCGCCCGCACCGCCTTCCGCTCGCGCCATTCCGCCGCGCTGCCCTCCGCTGCCGCGACGAGTTCCTGGTAGCGGGCGCCAAGTGGCCGCAGGTCGACGCCATAGGCCCGCACCACGCATCCGGTCTCGGGATCCCGCTCACCCCAGCGGTGGCGGTTCCCGGAATCCCGGTGGGTGATCCAGCCGGACTCCTCGAGGCGCCGTTCAATCTCGTTGACCCAGCGAACACTGCATCCGAGGTCGTGTGCCATCCTGCCGACCGATCTCCACACCACCGGCATGGACTCATCATCGCACCAGTCGATCTCCATGGTGTGCTGCACCAGGTAGACAAGCCGATCGACCTCCACACGTGACAGCCCACAGTGCCTCCCGCCCTCTTTGAGGGCCCGCTGCAGGGCGCTCTTGCCCGTACCCGCCGGCAGGCCGTCAAAACTGCCGCCGGCCAATCTCGCGGCCAGGGTCTCTGGACGAACCGCCCGAAGACCCGGAACTGCACCGTTGGAACACGTCATCTCACTCTCCCGTGTCTGGAGAAGCCCGGTGACGGAAAGGGGGGAGTGTGTTGACACCACCGGGGGGGGGCACAATCAAAGAGCTTTAGGTCTTTGATGTGCGCACGTTGACCCGATGAGCGTCGCTGCTCTCTGGTAGTGAACGTTGTCACACACTCCAGCAGCCTCCGCTTGGTCGAGCGGGGGCTGTTTTTCTTTCGCTGTCACAAGCTGTCAGGCAATCGGGCACCTCCGGATGTGCGTCGCACTGCCAGATGGAAGATGCCTGTTCCGGTGACCTCGCAAGCGCGGGTCTTGCCGCCGCGCCTGCCGAGACTTACACTCACATCACCGACCATCCGGAGTGTGAGAGCAACAAACTGGTGTCCCCTAGGGGACTCGAACCCCTGTTTTCGGCGTGAGAGGCCGATGTCCTGGGCCGCTAGACGAAGGGGACCCGGTGCGGGCGCAACCTATGTCGTGAGTACATAGCTGTCAACGCCGATGGCGGGTTGTCTTCGGCGTTGGTGTGGTCAATCATCGGTGGCCCGAACATGTCACTCCTGATCGCAGATGAAGACATCAGAACCCTTTGACGGATACCGGCGCACCGGACCTGGGAACCATGACGAACTGCTGGTTCGTGTCGGTCCGGGGACGCCCGCCGGCGAGTACCTGCGTCGCTTCTGGCAACCTGTCGCCATGGCCTCGGAGCTCACCGGCATGCCCAGGCGCATACGGGTTCTTGGCGAGGACCTGGTGGCGTTTCGCGATCGCAGCGGGCGTTACGGGGTGGTCCACAGGAATTGTCCGCATCGCCGCGCCTCCCTGGAATTCGGTGTCTGCGAGGATCGCGGCATCCGCTGCTGCTACCACGGCTGGCTCTTCGACGTGGACGGCGCCATCCTCGAGGTGCCGGGCCAGCCCGAAGGCGTCGAGGAGAGGGTCCGGTCCTCGACGCGTCTGGGAGCCTATCCGGCCAGGGAGTACAAGGGCCTCGTCTTCGCCTATCTCGGGCCTCCCGAACACAGGCCGGATTTTCCCGTCTACGACACGATGGAGATGCCGGAACACGTCATGGTGCCTTACCGGGCGCCGTTCCGCTGCAACTGGCTCCAGGTCCTCGATGCCATTGTCGATCCGCTCCACACCGCATTCCTCCATTCGCGCATGAGCCGTGAACAGTTCAGCCACGGCTTCGGCGAAATCGGTGAAATGAAGTTCTACGAGAGGCCTGGCGCATTTCTCGGGACGGCATCGAGGCGGGTCGACGACAATGTCTGGGTCCGCGTCAACGAGATCGTTCTTCCCAACTTCACCCAGGCCGGCGCCGCCTTTGCCGCCGACGGCACAAGGCAGCGCTACTTCGGCCGTTCGTCCTTTGCCCGCTGGGTGGTGCCGGTTGACGATCACGAGACCACGTGTCTTGCCTGGGCGATCTTCGGCGAGCGCGGCGATCCGGAATGCTACAACACACCCGAAGGGCCCGAACTCATCGAGCAGGGCGAGATCTTCGACAGGCCGTACGAGGAACGCCAGCGCTTTCCGGCTGATGCCGAGGCCACCGAGGGCATGGGGGCGATCACCGAACACGACAGGGAGAACCTGGTGCCCAGCGATCGCGGCATCAGTCTCTATCGCCGCCGCCTGCGCGCCATCATCACGGCCCTCCAGGAGGGCAGGGAGCCGGCTCATGTCACGTCCATGTGGCCGGCGAGGGTGCCCACCTACGGCGGTGACACGATTCTGCGCCTCCCGGCGGACGGAGACGATCAGGCGTATCTGCGGCGGGTCGGCATGGCGGTGATGGAATGCCAGTTCGCCGCCGAAACTCTGGCGCCGGAGGAGCGCGACACGCATGTCATCGCGGCGCTGAAGGAACTGGAAGCGAACGGACCGGCGCCATGACAATCCGGGTTCACATCAAGAACAACCACGCGCATCCCGACACCTTCCCGCCGACGCCCGAGGCGGAACCGGTCTTCACCACGACGCGGCAGCGCTATGACGCCGTGCTGGAATCGTGGCCCGACCTGAAGCACAGGCTGTCGACCACCATCGACTGGGATACCGAGAACTTCGCCGACTCCATGCGGACGGCTGAGGTCCTGATGTGCTGGGACCTGCCGACGGAGAACCTGGCGGCCGTGGCGCCGAACCTTCGGTGGATCCACATCATCGGCGCCGGCGTCGAGCATCTGTGCCCCATGGACTGGGTACCGGAAGGCGTGGTGGTCACCAACAACAAGGGCGCCCAGGCGAGAAAGGCGGGAGACTTCGCTCTCATGGCCGTCCTCATGCTGCATTCCCGTATCCCCGCCATCGCCACCAACCAGGGCCGCAAGGTGTGGAATTCGCTCTATGCCACGCCTGTGGAAGGGACGACGGTGCTCATCGTCGGCGTCGGCAGTCTCGGCGGTGGAGCGGCCGACCGCCTGCACGGGGCCGGATTGAGGGTTCTCGGGATCAGCCGTCACGGCAATCCCCATCCCTCGGTGGAGACGATGGGAACGCAAGACGACCTCGACTCCCTTCTTCCCCAGGCCGACCATGTGCTGGTGTGTGTTCCTGCCACCCCCGAGACGGCCGGACTCATTGACCGCAACCGCTTGCGGGCCCTCAGGCCTGGCGCCGGCCTCATCAATATTGGCCGCGCCGCCACGGTGGACTATGACGCGGTGGTTGACCTGCTGGAGAGCGGCCATCTCTCGGGCGCCATTCTCGATGTCTTCGACCCGGAACCGTTGCCGCCGGACTCCCGCCTGTGGACGACACCCAACCTGATGGTGATGCCCCACATCTCCGCCGATGACGGTGAGACCTATGTCGAGACGACACTCGCCATCTTCTTCGACAACATGCGCCGGTTCGTGGCCGGCGAAGGACTTCGCAACATCGTGCGGCCCGAACTGGGGTACTGACGGTCCGGCATGATGGCCGCCCCGGACTTCACCATCGGCATCGAGGAGGAATATCACCTCGTCGATATCGCCAGCGGCGCGCTCGCGCACGATGTGCCGGAGACGCTGATCGGCGAATGTGTCGATGAACTCGGCGAACAGGTGACGACCGAGTTCCTGCGCGCGCAGGTGGAGATCGGCACGAAGGTCTGCCGCCATGTCGGCGAAGCGCGCGAGGAACTCAAGCGTCTGAGAAGCGGTGTGGCGCGCACCGCCGGGCGCCATGGTCTGGCCCCTGTCGCCTGTTCCACGCACCCCTTCGGGGACTGGCGCGAGCAGGACTACACCCACAAGGAACGCTACGAGGGTCTGGCGCGGGACCATCAGGCGGTGGCCCGTCGCCTGCTGATCTGCGGCATGCATGTCCACGTCGGCATCGAGGACGCGGAGACCCGAATCGATCTGATGAACCAGGCGAAGTACTTTCTGCCGCACCTCCTGTGCCTCACCACGTCGTCACCCTTCTGGCAGGGCCGCGATACCGGTCTCGATTCCTACCGCCTTACCGTGTTCGGCGGTCTGCCGCGCACCGGCCTTCCCGACAGGGTGCAGAGCTGGTCCGAGTACGAGCGCCTGGTCCGGCACATGGCGAGCTCCGGACTCCTTGAGGATGGCACCAAGATCTGGTGGGATCTGCGTCCCAGCGCCCGGTTCCCGACGCTGGAGATGCGGATCTGCGACGTCTGCCCCGATATCGAGGATGCTCTCGGCGTGGCGGCGCTTTTCCAGTGCATCCTGCGCATGCTCCATCGCCTGCGTCTGTCCAACCAGGCGTGGCGCGAGTACTCCAACATTCTCATCGAGGAAAACCGCTGGCTGGCGCAGCGTTTCGGCGTGAGGAGCAAGCTGGTGGATTTCGGCAAGCGGCAGCTGGTGCCCTATGGCGAGCTCCTCGACGAGTTGATTGCCCTGGTGGGCGAGGACGCCGAGGCGCTGGGTTGCCGGGCCGAGGTCGAGCACACCCGAACGATTGCCGCCAGGGGAACGTCGGCGGAGCGCCAGCGATCGGTCTTCCGCCAGGCCGGCGGCGACGCCGGGGCCGATGAGGCCCTCGCGGCGGTGGTCAGGGATCTGCGGGAGCAGACAATTGCCGGAACCGGCCCTTGACGTGACCGGCCGGCGGGGTCAAGAAGCCTGAGGTGTACGGGGCGTGGCGCAGTCTGGTAGCGCACCTGCTTTGGGAGCAGGGGGCCGCTGGTTCAAATCCAGCCGCCCCGACCACATTATGACCGCCTTGTCTTGGAGGAGGCGCGATGACCGCCAGAATCTATCGTCCGGCCAGGACGGCCATGCAGTCGGGGCGCGCCGGCACACGTCGCTGGCTTCTCGAGTACGCCCCCTCGACAGCCAAGTCGGTTGATTCGCTGACCGGCTGGACAGGATCGTCGGACATGATGGCCGACGAGATCAGGCTGTGGTTCGAGACCCGCGATGCGGCCGTGGCCTACGCCGAGCGCCATGGCATCAGCTACAGCGTGATCGAACGCCGCGAGAGAAGGATCAGGCCAAAGTCCTATGCCGAGAATTTCCGCTGGGAGAGACCGGGGAGTTGACGGCCCGGATGCCATCATCAGGCGCCCTTAGCTCAGTGGATAGAGCAACGGCCTTCTAAGCCGTAGGTCCCAGGTTCGAATCCTGGAGGGCGCGCCACATCTTCCCGTCAGACATCCATGAGCACTTGCGCTCACCCCGGATCCGGCAAGATGTTTCGGAGAACGGTGGCAAGGGAGACCCGACATCATGACAAGGACACGCATTGTGGCTGCCGGGGCCGTGCAGCGTGGCGCCATGGAAGGCAGCAAGGCGCCTGTCGATCTCGACAAGGTCCGGCGCGACCGCCTTGCCAACGTTCACCGGCAGCTCGCCCGCAGCGATCTTGCCGGGGTCCTGCTCTTTGATCAGCTCAATGTGCGCTATGCCATCGATGCAACCAACATGCAGGTGTGGTGCCTCCACAACGAAGTCCGCTACTGCTTCGTGGCCACAGACGGACCGGTCATCCTCTTCGAGTTCGGCCACGGCGACCATCTCACCCGCGGGTATCCGGGAATCAGCGAGCGGCGGCCGGCCCGGGCAGCGACCTACTTTACATCCGGCAGCCGCGCCGCAGAACACGCCCGCGAGTTTGCCCGGGAGATCGCCGATGTGGTGCGCGAGCACGGCGCCGGCAACCGACGGATCGGCATCGATCGCATGGGTGCCGACCTCTATCTGGCCCTGGAGAACGAGGCACTCGATCTTCATGACGGCTTTGCGTTGATGGAGGAGGCACGCAAGATCAAGACGCCCGAGGAGATCGTCCTGATGCGCTGCGCCATCGAGGCGTCCGAGAAGGGAATCCGGGCGATGCGCGAGAACCTGCGCCCCGGCATCACCGAGAACGCCCTGTGGGCGAAGCTTCACGAAGCCAACATCGCCGAGGGCGGGGAGTGGATCGAGACCCGCCTGCTGTCGTCGGGACCGCGCACCAATCCGTGGATGCAGGAGTGTTCCATGCGGGTGATCGAGAAGGGCGACATGGTGAGCTTCGACACCGATCTCGTGGGACCTTATGGCTACTGTTCGGATATCTCGCGCGCCTGGATCTGCGACGCCCGCCCCACCACTGAGCAGCACCGGCTCTACATGACCGCCATGGAGCAGCTCGAACACAACAGGGAACTGCTGAAACCCGGACTGTCGTTCCGTGAATGGTCCGAGAAGGCGTGGCCCATTCCCGACGAGTTCCTGGTCAACCGCTATGGCATCATTGCCCACGGGGTGGGCCTGGTCGACGAGTATCCGGCGATTACGCACTGGGAGGACTTCGCCGAGCGGGGTTACGACGGCATCATCCACCCCGGCATGGTGCTGTGCGTCGAATCCCTGATCGGCGCCGAGGGCGGGCGCGAAGCGGTCAAACTCGAACAGCAGGTGCTTGTCACCGATGACGGCCACCAACGCCTGGACACCTATCCCATGGATGAGACCTGGGTGTCCTGATACCCTGCCTGCGCTCGGGAGGCGACATGGACAACCTGGCTCCACTCCACGCCGAATTCGGTCTCAGGCTCGAGTGCCCCTCGATCAAGGCGCTTGACGTGGCCGTTCTCCGACAGATGATCGACCGTTACTCCTTCATTCACATGCCGGGGCTTGCCTGCGGTGACGAGGCCCACCTCGCTCTCACCCGCAGTCTTGGCGAGCCTGAAGCCGAACACGTTCGCCTGGGCCGTGAGGGCAAGGTCGTGTGGTTCGGTACGGTGGGCAATGTGCGCGAGGATGGCACGGTGCGCCGCAATGACCACAAGGAAACGCTTTATCAGACCGGCAACAACCTGTGGCACTCGGATTCGTCGTTTCGTGCTGTGCCGAGCTTCGTGTCGATCACCTGTGCCTACGAAACTCCCGATGAAGGCGGTGAGACTCTCTTCGTCAGCCAGCGCAGTGCCTGGAGCCGACTCGCCGCGGCCGACCAGGAACGTCTCGAACCCCTCGTGGCCATTCATGACTACGTGTACTCGCGGTCCAGGGTCCATCCCGATGCGGTGACGCCGACCCATGCCGCCTCGCTGCCGCCGGTGCGCCAGCGCCTGGTGCGCCGCAATCGGGCGACGGGCGCGAAGAATCTCTACATCGGCTCCCATGCCCGCGAGGTGGAGGGCTGGTCCTTCGCCGCGAGCAGGCAACTGCTCGACGGTCTGCTCGAGGAAGCGACCGGGGATGAGCATGTGCTCACCCACCACTGGCGCCCCGGGGATCTCGTGATCTGGGACAACCGCTGCCTGCTCCACCGGGGTGCGGGCTACGATGCCGACCGCTATCGCCGCTACATGCGTCAGACGCGGGTGAAGGGAGCCGGGCTCACGCTCGAGGAGTGATCGGTGTGGTGGCCCGGGTGTGACAAGAAACTACCAGGATCGCACCTTGTGAGTGAGCCAGCTTTGTGATTGCGGCATTGACGGTGACATCTTCCCTGGTCCGCCTCTGGATCATCTTCGGGGCAACTGCAAGGGGTGCTGGCGGGCGCCAACATACGTATCCTGGGAAGGAAATCGAGATATGAAGCGGGGTGAAGAACTCGCCGATTGGCTGTCCAGGCTTCCGGATCTGCCTCGCACTCCCCTGGTCCAGTTACCCACGCCGATCCACAGGCTCGCCCGTTTCGGCGCGCGCCTGGGAGGGCCGGACCTGTGGATCAAGCGCGATGATCTTACCGGACTGGCGGGTGGCGGCAACAAGTCCCGCAAGCTGGAATTCCTGGTGGGCGACGCCTTGCGAAACGGCGCCGACACGCTTGTTACAGAAGGGGCGATCCAATCGAACCATACCCGGCAAACGGCGGCGGCAGCGGCCAGGTACGGACTCCAATGCGCCTTGATGCACTGTGGGTGGGCCAGGGACGCAGGACCGGGATACAGGCAGGTCGGGAATATCCTGCTGAGCAGCATCCTGGGCGCCGAGCTATTCCTCGACGATCGCGAACGCCACATCGAGGACAAGAGCCTGCTCGCGAATCTGGTCGATCATCTGCACCAACAGGGACGCAGACCCTACCCGATTCCGGGCGGCGCGTCGGACCATCCCCTGGGGAGCATGGGCTATGTCGTCTGCGCCACGGAAATCACAAGGCAATCGCGGAACCTTGGGCTGCACTTCGACTACGTGGTCCATTGTACGGGCAGCAGTAGCACGCAGGCCGGACTGGTAGCCGGTTTCGCCGCGCTGGAAGGCGATACCCGAGTGATCGGCGTGTCGGACGATGACGAGGTTGAGATCAAGAAGGCACGCGTACTCCGGTTGGCGAATGCAACGCTGGAGAAGCTCGATCTGAAAGAGCGAGTCAGCCCCGAAGACATCGAGGTCATCTCGGCCACGACCGATCCTTACGGCGTCGCATCTGAAGACGTTTATCAGGGGATCTACCTGCTGGCGCGCAGCGAAGGCCTGATGGCCGACCCGGTATACGAAGGGAAGGCGGTGCGGGGGTTGCTCAACCTGGCGGAAAAAGGACGTTTCGAACCCGACAGCCGCATCCTGCTCATGCACCTGGGAGGCAACCCGGCGGTCCATGCCTATGCCAGTCAATTCCCTCCCATCGAGCTTACAAGGTTCGAATCCTGACCGCACCGCAACTGCGGCTTGCGCCGCCGATACGATCCTCAAGACAACAGCGCTCGAAATTCCAGACGCGAGGTCCCGCCCAACCTTGACCCGCATCACCCACCCCGGCATGCCCTCCTGCCATGTGTGTCAGGAGGCCTGTTTGCGGCGAACGAATGCCGCGTCGAGATCAGCGATGAGATCGCCGGCGTCCTCCAGTCCGGCGTGGATGCGCAGCAGCTGGCCCTCTTCGGTCCAGGGAATGGCTGTGCGTGACGAAGAGGGATCGACGGGGACCAGGAGACTCTCGTAGCCACCCCAGGACCAGCCCATGCCAAAGAGTGTGAGGCCGTCCACCATGGCGGCCAGGGCGGGCCGGCTGGTGGGCGCCAGGAGAACGCCGAAGAGGCCGCTGGCGCCGGAGAAGTCCCGCTTCCACAGTGCGTGTCCGGGGTCCGACTCAAGGCCGGGATGAAGGACCCGGATCACGTCCGGGTGTCGATGCAGCCAGGCCGCCAGGTGCAGACCGGTCTCGTGATGGCGCCGGAGCCTGACGGCGATGGTGCGGATGCCGCGCTGGGCGAGGTAGGCGTCATCCGGGCCGATGCAGTTGCCGAGCGCCAGGAAGGTGTGCCAGACGCGCTCGCACCAGGCGCCCCGGGCCGCGACGAGACCACACATGGCGTCGGAGTGGCCGACGATGTACTTGGTCCCCGCCTGCACGACGATGTCGACTCCCAGATCGAAGGGCTTGAGGAAGTATCCTCCCGACCAGGTGTTGTCGTTGATGACCACAGCGCCGTTCTCGTGGGCAACGGCGGCGATGGCCGGCAGGTCCTGGACCTCGAAGGTGAGTGATCCGGGGCTCTCCGTGTAGACGGCCCGGGTGTTGGGGCGCATCAGGGCCGCTATGTCCTCGCCGGCCGCAGGATCGTAGTAGCTTGTTTCGATGCCAAACGAGCGCAGGATACCGTCGGCGAAGGTCCGGGTGGGCAGGTAGGAAGAATCGGCGACAAGCAGGTGATCCCCTGATTTCAGGCAGGCAAGCAGCGCCGTCACAATGGCCGCCTTGCCCGAACCTGTCGCCACCGCCATGTCCGCGCCCTCGAGTTCGGCATAGGCGTCCTGGAGCGCATGGGTGGTCGGCGTGCCGTTGCGGCCGTAGACCACCTGGCGCGGTTCCCTGCCGCGGCCTTCCTGCAAGGCCTCCAGGGTCGCAAAGAGCACGGTGGAGGCATGGTAGACCGGCGGATTGACGATGCCGTGATTGTTGTGCGGATCACGCCCGGCGGTCACCACGCGGGTGTCGTCGTTCATCATGCCGTGTTCTCCTCACTCGTGCGACTGAAGGTCGAGGGCGCCCTGGAAACGGGTTTCGGGAATGAGCCAGGCCTCTTCGCGCCGGACCACCCGGAACCCGGCCTTCTGGTACATGACAAGGGCCCGGGGGTGGTCCCGGGCGTTGGTGTCGACCAGCGCCAGGTCGATGCCCGGCCGCCACATGGCGTCAATGACCTGGTCGAGAAAGAAGCCGCCATAACCCTTGCCCTGGTATTCAGGCAGGAAACCGAAGAGGGCCAGTTCACTCGTTCCCGGCCGGCGAAAGTCCAGTTCCGCGAAGCCTGCCGGCACACCGGCAACATGGCAGACGATGATCTCGACAGCCGGATGGTGAATCACGTCGAGGAGCCGGTCGTGCGGCCACACCAGGCGGTCGGTCCAGTTCCAGTCGCGCCCGACACTGCGATAGAGCCACAGGTAGAAGGACCGCGGTGGCCGTTCCGCGCGCAACACCGCCACCTTTGCGACAGGCGCCGCGCGCGGTGGCCTCGCCGGCCTTGCGGACATCTCGAGGTAGGTGATTGTCGTGGGGAGCGTGCGCAGCGCGTCCGCCGGGAAGGCCGTGGTCACGGGTCCCCCGTCGCTACCGGGGTGTTGCGGGCGCCGCCCCATTCGGTCCAGGAACCGTCATAGACGGCGGCATCCGGGAACCCGGCCAGATCCAGGGCAAGGGCGAGGAAACACGCTGAAATGCCCGAACCGCAGGTGGTGATCACGGGCCGTGCCGGATCGATCCCGGCGTCGTGGAAGGCGCCGGCGATCGCCTGGTTGTCGACAATCGTGCCGTCCTCGCGGAGCAGTGCGGTGTAGGGGAGATTGCGGCTTCCCGGGATATGCCCGCTCTTGAGGCCCGGGCGAAACTCCGCCTCTTGCCCGGCAAAGCGGCCGCGGCTGCGGGCGTCGACCACCTGAGCGCGGCTGCTTTCGAGGTTGGCCTGCATCTGCCCGATGTCGCGCACCAGAAACGTGTTGAGCCGTGGCGTGAAGTGCCGTTCGCGGGGTATCACCGGTTCGTCGTCGACCGGACGGCCTTCGGCCATCCACTTTGCGAGACCGCCGTCGAGTACCTGGATGTCGTCGTGCCCGAAGACCCGGAACATCCACCATGCCCGGGCCGCCGCCATCATGTTGCCGCCATCGTAGACCACGATCCGGACTCCGTCTCCCAGGCCCAGCGAGCGCACCCGGCTGGAGAACTTCTCGGGCCGGGGCAGCATGTGGGGAAGGTCCGTCGACTCGTCGCTGATGGCGTCGATGTCGAAAAAGACGGCGCCGGCGATGTGCCTCTCGCGATAGTCCCGCAGAGCATCGCGATTCTCCACCGGGAGGTACCAGGAAGCGTCGACAGGACGCACGTCCGGTGCGTCAAGCAGGCGGGAGAAGGTGTCGGTGTCTACAAGCCAGCGGTCGCGCATTCCCTTGCCGCGTCCTTCGTGTCAGGTGTCGAAGACGATGTTGATGCGACGGTTGTGCCGGCCCTTGTTCTCGATTTTCGAGATGGCCATGCCGGCAAGCTCTCCGGTTCGCGCGACATGGGTGCCGCCGCAGGGTTGAAGATCGACACCCTCGACCTCCAGAAGCCGGACCATACCGGCGCCGCGCGGTGGCCTGACGGTCATGGTGCGGATGAGTTCGGGCCTGCGGTCGAGTTCTTCCTCGCTGATCCAGCGTGGTGTGACCGGCAGATCGGCGGCGGCCAGCTCCGCCAGCCTGGCGGTGATCTCGTCTCTGGTCATGTCCGGCTGCGGCCAGTTGAAGTCGATGCGGCTCCTCGATGCGCCGACGGAAGCCCCGGTAATCTCCGCATCGACGATGGCGCAGAGCACATGAAGCGCGGTGTGCATGCGCATGTGGCGGTACCGCCGGTCCCAGTCGATGCGCGCGGTTACCGGGGTACCGGCCTCCGGCAGGCGATGACCGGTTTCGGGGATGTGGATGACATCGTCCACTGCGGCGCCCTTCACCGTGTCGGCAATGGGGACGACGGTGCCGTCGTCAAGCGAGAGGTGGCCGCTGTCGCCTGGTTGACCGCCTCCGTTGGGATAGAAGACAGTCCGGTCGAGGCGCAGGCGCCCGCCGTCGGTTGACGTCACCGTCGCCTGGCAGGCGACGCGATAGGCATCGTCGAGGAACAGGCGCTCCATGTCATGTCATCCAGGACGGGGGAGGCAGGTTGCGCTCCCTCAGGAATTCGGGATTGAAGATCTTGCTCTGGTAGCGGGTTCCGTAGTCGCACAGGATGGTGACGATGGTGTGACCGGGACCGAGTTCCCGGGCGATTTTCATGGCGCCGGCAACGTTGATGCCTGTGGAACCGCCCAGACACAGGCCCTCGTCGATCAGGAGATCGTAGATGACCTCGAGCATCTCGACATCGCTCACCTGCACCGACATGTCGATGGGCGCCCCCTCGAGGTTCCGTGTCACCCGGCCCTGACCGATGCCCTCCGAGATCGAACTTCCCTCGGAGGTGAGTTCGCCCTTCGTGACCCAGTTGTGCATGCACGAACCGAAGGGATCGGTCAGGCCGATGACGATGTCGGGGTTGCGTTCCTTGAGGAAGAGACCGACTCCGGCGAGGGTGCCTCCCGTGCCGATGGACGACGCGAAGGCGTCCACCTTGCCGTGCGTCTGTTCCCAGATCTCGGGCCCGGTACTCTCGATATGAGCCTGGCGGTTTGCGACATTGTCGAACTGGTTGGCCCACACGGCGCCGCGGGGCTCGCTCGCCGCCTTCTCGCGGGCAATTCTTTCGGACGTGCGGATGTAGTTGGCGGGGTCGCGATAGGGTTTGGCCGGTGTCAGGTGAAGGTCGGCACCCAGTGATCTCAGGACATCCTTCTTTTCCTTGCTCTGGGTCTCCGGCATGACGATGACCGAGCGGTAGCCAAGCGCATTGCCCACGGTGCAAAGGCCGATGCCGGTGTTGCCGGCGGTGCCCTCGACGATGGTCCCCCCTGGCCCCAGTTCGCCTGATCGTTCGGCTTGCCTGATGATCCACAGGGCCGCCCGGTCCTTGACCGACTGCCCCGGATTGAGGAACTCGCACTTGCCGAGAATCTCGCACCCCGTCTTGCGCGACGGTCCTTCGAGACGCAGCAATGGCGTTCCACCGACCAGGGAAACGAGGCTCTTGTGGGTTGTCATGTGGCAATCCGTGACATGGATGGCAGGTTCCCGGTCCCTCCGGCGTCCGGGGACCGGCGCACTCTAGGAAAGCAGGGCACGACGATCAAGGACAGCGAGTACCACGCCACCCCGTTCAGGACGGCCCGGATGGCATCCGGACGTCACCCTGAGTGGTACGGACGCGCGGGCGATCCCCATCGCTGTTCACGCTGTCGGGAATTCCGCCGCAGAGCAGAATGGTCCTGGTCACGGTCCTTCGCCTGCCAGAGTTCACGAGCCGCCTGCATTCCCAGCGAGGTCTCCGGCGTCCAACCGAGCCTTCGACAGCCGGACTGCCATGTCCACCGGGGCCCCTGTCTTCGTCGATCGGTTCCGATCAATCCCGGCGGGTGACGCCCGGTCCCTTGCCTCCTCCGGTCAGGGCTTCTTCTTTCGCAAGGCAAGTTCCGACCGCGACGGCGAAACGAGGCGATCATTCCTGTCTTCCAACTGAATGCTGTCAGCTACTGGTCATGATTCTTGGGGTTCACTGCACAGTGGAGGGTTTCGCCAAGGTAAAAGGTATAGTTTTCCCCTCATGACGTTCGAGTATGATCCCAACAAGAGTGCGGCAAACCGCAAGAAGCACGGCATTGACTTTGATGAGGCCCAGGCCCTCTGGGATGACCCTTACCTGATCGAAGCCCCGGCAAACGTGACGGATGAGCAGCGCTTTCTGGCTGTCGGCACGATCGATGCCAGGCACTGGGCGGCTGTCTACACATACCGGAGCGGTCGGGTGCAGATCATCTCCGTGCGCCGCGCTCGCAAGCAGGAGATAGACCATCATGAAGGCGACTGAATTCGACGAGAGGTTCGATGCCGGCGAAGACATGTCCGCGGATGTCGACTGGTCCAGGGCCCGCCGGCTCAATGTTGAAACCAGGCGGGTCAATGTGGATTTCCCCGCGTGGATTGTTTCGGGTCTGGACCGGCAGGCCAGGAAACTCGGCATCACCCGGCAGGCGCTGATCAAGACGTGGATCGCCGATCGCCTGCAATGACAGAAACCCGCCGCCACGGTTGCGAGAGTGTGCCGACACGATGAACACGCCGCCGGGCAGATGTTGCACGTCGCTCCGGCGAACAGTTCCATGTGCCGTGCAGTGAGTGGGCGACCATGTCGGCGCCTGGTTCCGGCGTGCGGGAAGTCCGGCTCCGGATGGGTGGAAAGGCTGCGAGCCCGCGGTTTGAGGCGAAGAAGGCCCTGATCCCGGGAGAGAGTCAGGCCGCCTCCTTGTCCGAGGCTGTCGGGCATGTGTATCCTGCGGCTTGACGCCTCGGCTCGAACGGATGATGCCGGCGGCAGGCAAACGCGGGAGCGCGAGACGATGAGACGCAATTTCCAGTATGATGTCGAGGGCCTGATGGCCAAGGACAGGGCCCACGCCATGCACCCCTGGCACGAATTCGGCCGCGAGGAACACATGATCCTGGCGGATTCGGAGGGGATCTACGTCTACGACGGCGAGGGCAACCGCTATATCGACGGAATCGGCGGCATGTGGGCGGTGCAGCTCGGTTACGGCAACGAGGAGATGGCACAGGCCATCTCGGACCAGGTGCGCAGCATGGTCTACTACTCGCCCTGGTCCATGGCGACCCCGCCCCATGCGGAGCTTTCGGCCAAACTGGCGACGCTGACGCCCGGTGATCTCAACCGGTTCTTCTATTCCACCGGCGGTTCGACGGCCAACGACGCGGCGGTCCGCTTTGTCCACTACTACTGGAACGTCGTGGGCGAGCCGTCCCGCAAGACCATTCTCACGCGCGACGATGCCTACCATGGCAGCACCTATCTTGCCGACTCCCTGTGCGGCAAGCCCGGCAACGACACGCGCATGGAACGGGTGACGGAGTGGATCGAGCACCTGTCTTCCCCCAATCCCTACCGCAAGGGCGAGGGCATGGACGACGCCGCGTTCCTCGACCATCTGATCACCGAGATGGACGACCGGATCAAGGCGATCGGGCCGGAGAATGTGGCGGCCTTCATCGCCGAGCCGGTGCTCGCCTCGGGAGGCGTCATCGTGCCGCCGAATGGCTACCAGAAGGCCTGTCTCGAGACCTGCCGCAAGTACGGCATCCTCTACATCTCCGATGAGGTGGTGACGGGTTTCGGGCGCATGGGGCACTTCTTCTCCTCCGAGCCCGTCTTCGACATCGTGCCCGACATCATCACCGCGGCGAAGGGCTTCACCTCCGGATACATCCCTGCCGGCCTGACGGCCATTTCCGAGAAACTGCATCAGGACATCATCGAGAAGGGTGGCGATTCTCCCACGTTTTCCATGGGGTTCACCTATTCGGGACACCCGGTCGCCATGGCCGCGGCGCTCAAGAACATCGAGATCATGGAGCGAGACGACATCATGGGTCACGCCCGCAGCACGGGCGACTACTTCCAGGAGCGGCTGCGCTCCCTGGCAGATCTTCCCATGGTGGGCGACGTCCGGGGGGTCGGGCTCATGGGATGCATCGAGTGTGTGGAGAACAAGGGTACCAGGAAGGCCTTCGACGACAGTCTCAATGTCGGCAAGAGGATTGACGAGAAGTGCCAGCAGCACGGCCTGATCCTGCGCCCCATGTGGCACCTGTGCGTTTTCTCGCCACCCATCATCATCACGCGCTCCCAGGTGGACGACATGGTCGCGATCATGGAGCGGGCCATCAGGGAGGTGGCGGACGATCTGGTGCGCGACGGTTCCTGGTCCGGCGGCGAGTGAATCGACCGCGCCGGCGGGATCGTCCGGTCGCTGTCAGGCCGCCGTGGCCTGACGGGAGACGGTGAAGGAAACATCGAGCGCCTGGCCGATCGCCGCGGCCAGGCGCTCGACGCGTTCAGGGGAGGCGACGACGGCATCCTGCGGGATTTCGAGGGTGTAACCGCCTGCGGTGGCCACCAGGGGAGTGGAATCGAGGATGGGTCCGCGTCCGGCGCTCAGGACCAGGGCGAGACGCAGCAGCATGCCGAGCAGCACCGCCCCGTCGACCGTGTCAGGTTTCAGGAGGCGGCGGCACGGCGCCGCCTCCTCGGCGGTCTGCGCACCGCCGTAGCGCACGAAGAGGGCAAGGGCGAGCCACGCCCTTTCCTGGTGATCGAGCACCGACCAGGGCATGTGGAGAACCCTGGAGAGGGAGCGCTGGGCACGATATTCGGGATGTTCCCGCCAGCCCGTGTCGGCGACGATGCAGGCAGCGCGCACAAGACGCGGGTCGGCATGGCCACGAGTCCCGATCACGGGCGCGACCCAGCGTTCGAGAGCCGCCGAGCAATCGGCGAACCGGCGATGCCAGCGGGCGAGCTGACGGCATGCGGCCAGCAGCGGGTCGCTCTTGCGGGTGGCGGCATCGAGCATGCGGAAGTGATGTCCTTCCCTCAAGCCCTGGGCCGAGAACACGACGTTCCGCGGTTCAAGGACGTCCATCAGGTGATCGAGCACCATGGCGCCCCAGGGCAGGATGGCGGCGCGCCGCCTGGAGATGCCGCGGATGCGCGACGTGGTCTCTGTGCTCAGATTCTCCAGCATGCCGGTGAAGGTCCGGACATCATCCGGTGCCATGGTGTAGCCATGGACGATGGTCAGTGGATAGTGATGCTGTGTCATGTGGAGGCGGGCGATGGCCCGCCACGACCCTCCCACCGCGTGAAAATCCCGGTGTGTCCAGGCGTCAAGCCAGGCCACGCTGCAAAGGGCCTCGCGAATCGCCGCCGACGCGTGTGAAGGATCCGCTCCCCATCGCTCCTTCAGGCGCAAGGGCCCGATATCGCGGGTCGCCTGTTCCCTGACGACGCCGTTTTCGACGGCGACGAGTTCCAGGCTGCCGCCGCCGAGATCGCCGATGACGCCGCAAAGTCCGGGCAGCGCCGAGATGACGCCGGCCGCCGACAGCCGCGCCTCCCCGGCGCCGGTCAGCACCGTGACGGCATGCCCCGTCCTCGCCTCGACGGCCTCGCAGAACGCGCGGCCGTTGGTGGCATGGCGCACGGCGGCCGTGGCATAGAGAGCAAGGTCGCCACAGGGAACGCCCTCGGCGAGGCGTACCAGGGTATCGACAGCCTCGATGCCCCTCTCAAAGGCGTCATCGTCGAGTCGGCCGTGACGTTCGACGTCCACACCGAGCCCGATGACGGCCTTGTGGTTGATCACCGGCAGGGGCGCCCGGCCGGGACCGTCAAAGATGACGAGGCGAATCGAATTCGAGCCGATATCGATCACCCCCACCCTGGCGGCGGGGAGCGCCTCAACGGCTTCGGTCATGCGGCCGGCGTGGGTGTCGCATTGCCCCGCTGGATCTGCCGTTGCAGCGCACTGCCCCGGCCCGACAGGCTGGGATTGGTCATGAAGAAGCGGTGGGCGGAAAAGGCGTTGTCCGTGTTGGTGAGCCTCGTGTAGGCGCCATCACTGGTCAGGGTCCAGGACTGCTCGGTGTCGCGCAGGTTGGCCACCATGATCTGGTCGAGAATCTGCCGGTGAACCGTCGGGTTGAGAATCGGGACCATGGTTTCCACCCGATAATCGAAATTGCGCGTCATCCAGTCCGCCGAGGACAGAAAGGCAAGGGTGTCAGACGACGGAATCTCGCCGCCGTTGGCAAAGCAGAAGATGCGGCTGTGCTCGAGAAAGCGGCCGATGAGACTCTTCACCCGGATGTTCTCCGACAGGCCCTTCACACCGGGACGCAGGCAGCAGATGCCACGCACCACGAGATCGATCTCCACACCGGATGCGGAGGCCCGGTAGAGCAGGTCGATGATCTCCGAATCGACGAGGGAGTTCATCTTGGCCCAGATGGCGGCCGGCCTGCCGGCCCGGGCATTGTCGATTTCGCGGCCGATCAACTCGTGAAGGCGTGGCCGCAGGGTGCCGGGCGACATGGCGACCGCCTCGAGGGTGTGCGGCCTGATGTATCCGGTGAGGAAGTTGAAGATCCGGTTGGCGTCCCGGGTGAGCGCCGGGTCGGCGGTGAAGAGCGAGAGATCCGTGTAGATCTTTGCATTGACGGGGTGGTAGTTGCCGGTCCCGAAATGAACATAGGTCACGAGGGCGCCATGTTCGCGGCGCACGATGAGCGAGATCTTCGCGTGGGTCTTGAAGTCCGGTATGCCGTAGACGATCTGGGCTCCGGCATGTTCGAGATCGCGGGCCCAGCGGATATTCGCCTCCTCGTCGAACCGCGCCTTGAGCTCGACGACCGCCGTCACCGACTTGCCCGCCTCCGCCGCCTCGATGAGAGCCTTGACGATCGGCGATCCCTCGCTTGTCCGGTAGAGCGTCTGCTTGATCGCCACCACAGCGGGATCGCGCGCCGCCTGCTGCAGGAACTGGACCACGACATCGAAACTCTCGTAGGGGTGGTGAACCAGAATGTCCTTGGCGCGAATGGCATCGAAGCAGTTGCCGCCGAAATCCCGGATGCGTTCGGGAAAGCGTGCCGAATAGGGATCGAACAGCAGATCGGGGCGGTGGTCGACGATCAGGCTGGCAAGATCGCTCAGTCCGAGTTCGCCGTCGACCACGGTGACATCGCCGGGCTCGACATCGAGGCGGTTGGTCAGAAGATCGAGAAGTTCGTCGGGCATGGCAGCGTCGACCACGAGATCGATCACGCTGCCACGGCGACGCCTCTTGAGAGCGCTCTCGAAGTGGCGCACAAGGTCCTGCGATTCCTCGTCGATCTCGATCTCACTGTCGCGCACCACCCGGAAAAACCCGGTTGCGAGCAGTCTGAATCCCGGGAACAGGTTCCGCAGATGCATGCGCACGGTCTGTTCGAGGGGCAGGAAGCGCGATCCCTCGTCACCGGGCAGGCGAATGAAGCGATCGGTCTGTTGCGGCAGCCGGATGATGGCATGGACCGGCTCATCGCCACCCTCGCCGATGAGCTTGAGGGCCATGCCGAATCCGAAATTCGGAATGAAGGGAAAGGGATGGGCGGGGTCGATCGCCATGGGCGTCAGCAACGGCAGGATCTCGCGTTCGAAGTGGCCGGCGAGCCAGGCGCGTTCGCCGCCGTCGAGATGCCCCTCGCCGACCACCGAGATTCCTTGCCGCGACAGCAATCCCCTCAAGGTGCGCCAGACGACATACTGGCCGTCGATCAGTGTCTTCGAACGATCCTTGATGGCCGTCAGCTGGCGCGCCGGAGACAGGCCGTCAATGCCGGGTGTGGTGACGCCGGCATCGATCTGGGCCTTGAGGCCGGCCACCCTCACCA
Organism: Alphaproteobacteria bacterium; assembly: GCA_965213815.1. Taxonomy (GTDB): domain Bacteria; phylum Pseudomonadota; class Alphaproteobacteria; order SP197; family SP197; genus SP197. Next base: position 1,492,903 of record OZ243917.1, read on the forward strand.
TCTGGAACTCATCGAGGTTGCTGGCGGAGATCGACAGGAATCTCAGGCGTTCGAGGAGCGGATGACGGGTGTTGCGTGCTTCCTCGAGAACCCGTTCGTTGAACGCCAGCCAACTCAGTTCGCGGTTGATATAGCGATCGGCCGGCGCCTCGGCGGAGGCCGGCGTGAGGACGAGGACGGTATCGCGTTCCTGACTGACCATCTCTGTGCTAGCCTCGGGTCCGGAAACGGGACGAGCACAACACCCGCGGCCGGCGCAGGAGGCGCTGTGTCATGACCACGACACTTTATCTCGTTCGCCATGCCAAATCCAGTTGGGCGGACGTCACGATCAGCGACCATGATCGTTCTCTGCGCAACCGCGGCAGACGCCGCGCCGCGGGTCTTGCGGCCTGGCTCGAGGAACGTTCTCTGGGTTGCGATCTCGTGCTGTGTTCGACGGCGTTGCGCACCCGCCAGACTCTGGAGATCCTGCTGCCCGTGCTCGGCAACGCGGATGTCCGCTACGAAGAGGGTCTCTATCATGGTGACGCACGCCATCTCGTCTCCCTGCTGCGACGCACTCCCGCCGCCATGGAGCGGGTCATGGTGGTGGGGCACGATCCGGTCCTGCAGATGACGGCGCAGTACCTCGCGGTGACGGCGACGGGCGATGCCATGGACCGGCTCGACCGCAAGTTTCCGACGTCGGCGCTGGCCATGCTGACCTTCGGTTCGGCGGGATGGACGGCGCTGCGTCAGGGCATGGGCCACCTCGAGTTCTTCTGCATTCCGCCCGATTGAGGCCGTGATGAGACTGTTCGCAGGCTGGCTCTATGCCCTGGGACTCGTGGCCACGCTCGGCGGCATCATTGTCTGGGTATCCAACATCCCGAATATTCCAGATGAGGACGACCTCGTCTGGAAGCGCGGCTTCCTGATCGGCATCCTGCTGGACTACGACTTTGACGGTCTGCACGTCGTCAACATGCGGTTGCGGGACGAAGAGACCCTCTACACCTACCACTCCATCTATCCCAGTTATGTCGCGGTGCGTGACCGCCTCGGCATCTATCGCGATGTCGAGATCCTTGTCGACAGGTCCGCCGACACGTCTGCCGGCGGGACCGTCAGGATGTGGGGTGTGATCGAGCACGATCCCTTCGACGAGGGCATCTCCGTCTCCTTTGACGAGATCCGCAGGGAAGTGACGCAGACCGAACTCTCCTGGCAGCGCGTCGCCCTCATCGTCCTGGCCGCAGGACTGGCCGCCATCCTCGCAGGATTCGCGATCCGCCGCGCCGTTCCCTGGGTTCCGAGGGATCCCAGGGCCTGACGGCCTACAGGCGCCGGTAGATCCTCGTAGCATTGCCGGTGGCGATCATGGCGACGATGCGGTCGGCCTCCGCCAGGTTGAGCATGCCCTCGCCGATCCAGCGGTCGAGATGTTGGCGCAGTGTGCGACGGAACTGGAACTGGCCCAGGTAGTGGAGTTCGGCCAGTCCAAAGGCGTCCGAACTGTAGAGCTGCTTGAAGAAGGGTCCCATCTCCAGGGCTTCGCCCATGATCGTGGCGGCCTGGGGTCCGGTGAAATTGAGGATCACGCCGACGTCGTAGTAGACGTTGCGGAAGATCTCGGCGAGCCAGGCCGCCTCGCGATGGAAGGGATAGTTGTGGAGCAGAGTGCAGGGGACCTCCCAGGTTTCCATGGCGCGCAGGAATTCGGTGAAGTGCGTCGGATCGCAGGCGTGCATGGTGATGTCGGGGTCGCCGAACCCGACGTGGATCTGCAGGGGGAGGCTGTGCTGACGCGCCAGTTCGGCGCCAGACCACAGGCCTGAACGCACAATGTCGACCGCCTCGAGGCGCACCGTTCCAGATGTCTCGATGGCGCGGAACCAGGCATCCGTCGCTGTCCGCACCTCGGCCGCCGATGGCGGACTCTGGTCGATGGCGAAGGTCGTGCGGTAGGCGACAATGGTCTTCAGGCCCACAGCGCCCTCTGTCCTTCCCGCCAGGATATCGCCGAAGGCCTGGGCAAAGCGCGACGCGTCGACGCCGGATCGCGCAACCTCCTCGGCCACGGCCTCGATGCGGACCACCTCGTGGGCCGGCCGCCCCGAGATCGCCGCCATCTGCGGTACATCGGCAATCGATTCGCTTCGGTGGCCGGTGTCGACGATCAGCCGTTCGAGGCCGCAGGCGCCGAGCAGGCGCCGGTTGACCTCGGCGGCGCCGAGCTGGTGGCGCCGTTCGACGTAGTCCCTGCCGGGCACGAAGGGGTCGAGGTCGAGCAGGGGTGCGCACTGGCTGCGGACCATGAGACCGAGCGGTTTGTCGAACCCGCACGTGCCGGGTGGCGGCGGCCGGTAGCTCTCGCTCATCAGCGCCTCGAACGTCTGGAGATCGAGGTCTCCCGGCATCACGCCGTGACAGTGATGATCGATCAGGGGCAGATCGCACGCCACACCGGCGGACCGGTCGGCTGGGGTCGGGTCAGTAGGCACTGCGATACTTCCGGCAGAGCTCGGCCTCGCCCAGGGTCCGCGCATGCGCCGCCTCGAGACGCTTGAGGGCACCGTAGGCCTCGATCATGACGGGGGTGAACCAGTGCCGGACACTGTCTTCATCGAGGAAGGCGTCCAGAGCCTCGTCCAGGGTGGCCGGCAGGGTGCTGATGCCGTGATCGCGGCGTTCGGCGTCGCTCATCGATGCCGGATCCAGGTTGACCATGGCAGGCGGTGTCATGCCGGCGCGGATTCCCTCGAGACCGGCGCGGACGATGGCGCCGATGGCGAGGTAGGGACTCGCTGTCGCGTCGGTGAAGCGGATCTCGATGTTGAAGGCTGACGGGTCGCCATCGGGCGCCGGACAGATCCGGATCGCCGCTTCGCGATTCTGCACGCCGACGGCATCGAAGCCGCAACTCCAGTGGTGCGGCCCGAGACGCATGTAGGAAACCGGACTCGGCGCCGTGATCGCGACAAGAGCCCGCAGGTGACGGTGGACACCGGCGACAAAGCGTCCGGCCATGGCGCTCAGCCCACCCGGACCGGCGGGATCGGCCGTCACCGGATTGCCGGCGCCGTCCCACAGGCTCAGGTGAAGATGACAGCCGTTGCCGACGGCATCCGGCGCAGGTTTTGGCGAAAAGCTCGCGGCGATCGAGCATTGGCGCGCCGCCTCTCTCACCGTCTCCCTGGTGATGACGACGCGGTCGGCGCCGGCGAGGCCCGTTGCCGGGCCGCAACTCACCTCGTACTGCCCGACACCGTATTCGGGCTCGAAGGTCTCGAGATCGACGCCGGCATCAATCAGGGCCCGGGTGCAGAGGTCGGCAAAGGGCGCGGCGCGGCGGATGGAGTCGACGGAGAATGGCGCCGCCCACTGCAGGGTCTCGTCGACGAGCAGGAATTCGTTCTCGTAGGCGATGGCGACCTCGAGTCCGGTCTGGTCTTTCAGATCGGCGAGAGCCCGTGCGAGGAAACTCCGGGTGCAGCATTCCCAGGGCGCACCGTCGGCATGGAGGCTGTTGCACAGGGCAAGGTGGAACGCCGGATGGTCCTGCTTCAGGACAATGCGCCGTCGTGTTGCCTCGTCCGGCACCTGGCGCACCTCGTCCATGGGTCCCCATGGATTGGGCGCGATATCCTCGAAGGGGGTCAGGGACTGGCCGGCGAGCGCCCAGCCCAGGCCATGGCGGCGTCGGCGCTCGTACTGATCCACGGGAACGCCTCTGGTTCGCGACAGACCCACCAGGTCGTTCCAGACCAACAGAACAAGTTCACCTTTCGTCATGATACCTCGCACGCACCTTCGGCACTGAATGGAACGCCAGGACACTGAAGCACTGCATGTCTTCTCGGGAACCCCTTCCGGGCGAGCGGACATGACGTCGTTTTCCTGCCCCGGCGCAACCCAATCCGGGGAGAATGCTATGCGGAACGCCGGCCTGACTCAAAACCCCCGATCGGGGAGGCCCTCCGCTCGCCTGAATCCCGGATATGTTGCACGGCCAAGGCGAGTCGGTGCCCTCGTTTCTCGAAGGAAACCCCGGGCGTTCGCGATGACGGTCGTGGAATCCGCCGCGCGATGATCGCGGGCCTGGGAGATCGCACGATGCTGCGCCTGGCCACGGACATCGGAGCTGACAACGCTCACGTTCGGCAGCCTGGCCGGGCGGTGCGTCGTCGATGTGGACGTTGCGGTTGGTGGTTCTGGCCTGCCGGTGACCGGCCGAAGACGGCGAACTCGCTCGCTAACAGGCGGTGCGCCCCGAAGCCGGACTTCCGGCGCCAGCGCGCCGTTTGCCTGCGTCTCGGCCAGCACCCGCCTGGCAGCCGGGTCATCCGGGACTCCACGGTCCTGTGCATCGGCAGACCGAACTCACAGCGCGGCACGGTTGCAACACGGAGGATAACGGACAACGCCGCTTGACGGGGCCGCAGGGGTCTTTCAATGTCACCGGCCCATGCAGGCGAACACGTTGACATGAGCATCCGTATTGCGTCGCCGCCGCTTGCCGGCAGCCTGCTCATGCTGGTTCCCGTCGCCGCGGTATCCCTGCTGGTGTGGCAGACGGCGGGTGCGGCACTCCAGGGAACGGTGACGCACTACCTCGTGCTCACCGTTGCCGTGCTGGCCTTCAGCGCCTTCACGGGCAACTCCGGAATCCTGAGCTTCGGTCACGCGGCCTTCATGGGTCTGGCGGCGCATGTCAGTGGAGTCCTCACCATACCCGTGGCGCAGAAGGCCATCTTCCTGCCCGACCTGCCGCTGTGGCTTGCCGGCCTTGAACTTCACTTTCTCCCGGCCGGCGCCATCGCCGTCGTTCTCGTGACGCTCTTTGGATTTCTTGTCGGCATCCCGATCTGCCGTCTCGGCGGCGCCTCGGCGGCGATTGCCACCCTGGGACTGCTCATCATCGTCTATGGCCTCCTCGTCGGCGCCCGGGACTTCACCCGCGGGAGTCAGGCGCTGATCGGCGTGCCGCGAACCGTCGATATCCCCCTGGCCCTGCTGTTTGTCGCCATGGCTCTCGTGGCGTGTCGAATCTTCCGTGATTCCCTGCCCGGGCTGGAGTTGCGGGCGACGCGCGAGGACGAGCCCGCGGCACGGGCCGTCGGCGTCGACGTCCACCGCCGCCGACTCCTAGCCTGGACGATCAGCTCCGGGATCGCCGCGGTAGCCGGTGTGCTGCTTGCCCACGACCTCGGGGTCTATTCGCCCCGGGAGTTCTACTTCCAGATCACCTTTGCGGTCCTCGTCATGCTGATCGTGGGCGGCATGACAAGTGTCTCGGGCGCCGTGGCCGGCGCGGTTGTGGTCACCCTCCTCATTGAAGCCCTGCGGAGCGTGGAGGAGTTCATCAATGCCGCCTGGTTCGACGAGCCGACGGTCTTCGGTCTCACGGACATCGGTCTCTCGCTGGCCGTCCTGGGTGTGCTGTTCTGGCGCCGCAACGGGCTGTTCGACTACCGCGAGATCGAGGACATCGTCCTCAAGCGCCGCCAGGATTCCGGCGAGGCCGTCCCTGCCGCCCCGGGCCGGGTCGAACCCGGGGGCGCCCTCGAGATCCGTGATGTGACAAGGACGTTCGGCGGCCTGCGCGCCGTGGACGGCGCCAGCCTCTCGCTCACACCGGGCGAAATCGTCGGCCTCATCGGCCCCAACGGATCGGGAAAGACCACCCTGCTCGGCTGTGTCTCCGGCGCCCTCGGGTGCGACGGCGGCACGATCGTACTCGACGGCGCCGACATCACGGCGATGCCCAGCCACCAGATTGCCCGGCGCGGCGTCGGGCGCACCTTCCAGAACGTCAGGCTGTTTTCCAACCTGTCATCCCTGGAGAACGTCAAGACCGCGCTGGCGGCGGGGTCTGCGGCGCCCGGGCCGGCCGGCATGACGCAGCAATGCCTCGCCCTGCTCCGGGAACTCGGCATCGCGGACTATGCCTCGCGCCGTGCCGGAACCCTCGCCTACGGCCTGCAGCGGCGTCTGGAAATCGCCCGGGCGCTGGCCCTGGAGCCCCGCTACCTGCTGCTCGACGAACCGGCGGCAGGGATGAACGAGAGCGAATCGGATGAATTGCTGGCCATCCTGGCCCGCCTGCGCCGGGACAGGGGCCCGGGCATGCTGGTCGTGGACCACGACCTCAGCCTCATCATGAGATTGTGCGACCGCGTGATCGTGCTAAACAAGGGGCAGGTCATTGCCGAGGGAACGCCGCAGGACGTCCAGTCCGACGCGGCCGTGATCGAGGCATATCTGGGTCGCCGGCGCACTGCCGAGCGGGCCGCCATGATGTCAACAGGAAGGGAGTAAGTGACCGTGAACCAGTCTTCAGCAACCCGCATGGCTGCCGTGGCGGCAGGCCTCATGGTCGCCGCCGGTGCGGCCCAGGGCGATTCCGACGTCATCACGATCGGCTATGCCGGCGGATTCACCGGCTATCTCGCGCCCTATGACCAGCCATCGCTGAACGGGGTGCAACTCGCCCTCGACCAGATCAATGCGGCGGGCGGTGTCATGGGCATGATGGTCGAGCTCATCGTCAAGGACACGCGCTCGGACACCGCGCAGGCCTCCGTCGTGGCCCAGGAACTTATCGATGACGGTGTGGTGGCGATGATCGTGTCGTGTGATGTCGATCCCGCCGTGGCGTCCGGTGTCATGGCCCAGGCGGCCGAGATCCCGGCGGCGAGTTCATGCGCCTCGACCCCCACCCTGCCGGCGGCGGTCGGACCCTACATGTTCTCGAACTACACTGCGGACAACCTGCAGGGCGCCGTCCTTGCCGAGTATGCGCGCGGCGAAGGTCACGAGAATGCCTACATCCTGCTGTCCCGCGACACGCCCTACACCGAGAAGCTGCCGGAGTACTTTGGCGAGGCCTTCGAGGCCATGGGCGGTACCGTGGTGGCCGTCGGCGAATACACCATTGGCCAGCAGGACTTCTCTGCCGAGGTCACCAACATCGGCGGTCTCGATCCCAGCCCGGACGTCATCCAGACGTCGGCCTATGAGCCCGACTTCCCGGCCTTCATCAAGCAGCTGCGGGCCGCTGGCATCGACACGCCGGTACTCGGCAGCGACGGCATCGATTCTCCCACGACCTTCTCTCTCGGTGACGTGGCCGAGGGCGTGGTCTTCTCCAACGCCGGATTTGCCACCCCGGGAAGCGCCCTCGAGGCTTTCGAGATGGCTTATGAGGAAAAGTACGGGACGCCGAACGACACCGTCTTCACGGCGACAGGCTATGACCTGATGATGGTCATCGCAGCGGCCATCGAGGCGGCAGGCTCCACCGACGGCCCGGCCATCCGCGATGCCTGGGACAATCTGGAGAATGTCCAGGTCGCCACGGGATCGATCACCTACAAGGATCAGAACCGGGTGCCGGTGCGCGTTGTCGCGCTCAACCGGGTCTCGGGCGGCGAGCGGGTTCATGTCGGCGACTACTCACCCGACCCCTCGATGATCCCGGCTCCGTGAAGAGTGGCCCGGAACACCTCCTCGACGTCGCCGGGCTTGAGGTCCGTTACGGCGCCATAGAGGCCATCCGGGGCGCAGGCCTCGAGGTTTGCAAGGGTGAAATCGTGGCTCTTCTCGGCGCCAACGGCGCCGGGAAGAGCTCCTTTCTCAACGCCGTCATGGGACTGGTGCCATTGGCTGCCGGCCGGGTGCTGCTCGACGGCGAGGACATCGCCGGCGAGGCCCCCGAAACCATTGTCCGCCGCGGCATGACCCTGTGTCCGGAAGGTCGGCGCGTCTTTGCCAATCTCACCGTGCGCGAGAACCTCTCCATTGGCGGCGCAACCCGGCGGCGCACCGGTGACGCCGCGGCTATTCTTGCCGACATGCTGGATCGCTTCCCGGTTCTCGCGGAACGCCACGACCAGATGGCCGGCACGCTCTCGGGCGGGGAACAGCAGATGCTGGCGATTGCCCGGGCCATGATGTCCGCTCCACGGATCGTGCTGCTCGATGAACCGTCTCTGGGCCTGGCACCGCGCATCGTCGACACCATCTTCGAGATGATTGTTGCCCTTCAGCATCACGGTGCCACCATTCTGCTCGTGGAGCAGAATGTCGATCTTGCCCTCGACATCGCCGACAGGGGCTACGTCCTCGCTTCCGGCCGGGTGGCGCTCTCGGGACCGGCGTCGGAGCTGCTGGCGTCCGGAGACGTCGAACGTGCCTACATGGGGCGCGCGTGATGGGCGACAGGGGCGCCGGCTGATGGATATTCTCATCCAGCAGTTCGTCAACGCACTCGCCCTGGGCGGCACCTATGCCCTGCTTGCCCTGGGTCTGGCGATGGTGTTCAGCGTCCTGGGCCTGATCAACTTTGCCCACGGCGATCTCATGACGCTGACGGGCTACACCATGTTCTTTGCCATCGGCGCCGGTCTCGGTCTGCCGCTGGCCATCATCCTCGGCATCGCCTGCGCCACGCTGGCTGCGGTGGCGATGGAGAGGGTGGCCTTCCGTCCGGTGCGCGACGCCAACACGGCGACCATGCTGCTGACAAGCCTGGCGGTCAGCACCATCCTCCACATGCTGTTCCAGAACCTGATTTCGGCCCGGCCCCGGGCCATTCCGGTGCCCTCCTGGATGATCGGCGCCGTCGATGTCGGCGGCCTGGCGATCGGTGTCATCCAGTTGATGTCGATCACCGCCACGGCGCTGCTGCTCATCGGGCTGTCGATTTTCCTGCGCCGTTCCACGCTGGGCATCGCCATGCGGGCGGCGGCCCTCGACTTTCCGGTCACAAGGCTCATGGGAATCAACGCCAACGCCGTTGTCGCGACGGCCTTCGGCCTCTCCGGTCTGCTGGCCGGCGTGGCTGGAGTCCTGTGGCTGGCGCAGCGCGGCTCGGTCGATCCGCTGATGGGATTCCTTCCCGTGCTCAAGGCGTTCATTGCCGTGGTGCTCGGTGGTCTGGGCAGTCTTGCCGGCGCCGTGCTGGGCGGATTCGTCCTGGCCTTCATCGAGGTGTTCCTGCGCGCCTTCCTTCCCGACGGCTGGCTGCCGTTCCGGGAATCGATCACGCTGACCCTCGTCATCATCCTGCTTCTGGTGAGGCCCGAGGGTTTGATCGGCCGGCGCGAGAACGTGAGATAGGGCCCGCGCGATGACCAATTCCCTGCTCGAAAGGGACAGGCGGGTTCTCGCCGGAATCGGCAAGCTGAGAACAGCGCCGCTCACCATCCGCCATGCCCGTGGCAACCGGCTGATCGAGGAGGACGGTCGCGAGGTACTCGACATGTCCGCGACCGCCGGCGCGGCGCTGCTGGGGTACGGGCATCCGGCAGTCGTCGAGGCCACCCGCCGCGGCCTGGAAGAGTGCGCCAGCGCGTCGGACATGTTCGGCGCCTCTCAATCGGCGGTGGCCCTGGCCGAGGACCTTCTGGCCCTCGTGCCGGAGGCCGATGACCACAAGGTCTGGTTCGGTCACAGCGGATCGGATGCCAACGACACGGTCATGCGGGCCGTGACGGCAGCAACGGGACGCCGCCGCTTCATGAGTTTCCACGGCGCCTATCATGGCGGCATCTCGGGCTCCATGTCCGTATCCGGTCACCCGTCACAGCAGCATGCGCTGCCTCGCAGCGGCCTGGTGCAGATACCCTTTCCCAATCCCTACAGGCCCCTGGGCAACGCCGACGCCGCCCGCCACGTGCTCGATCATGTCGACTACCTGTTTTCCACCGCCATTGGCGCCGAGGATGTGGCCGCCCTCTTCATCGAGCCGATACAATCCGACGGCGGCATGCTCGTGCCGCCTGCGGGCTTCCTCGCCGCCCTCGCCGAGCGCTGCCGGCGTCACGGCATTCTCGTGGTCAGCGACGAAGTCAAGGTGGGCCTGGGCCGGCCGGGGTGCTGGCACTGCTACCAGGCGGAAGGGTTCCGGCCCGACATCGTGACCTTCGGCAAGGGACTGGGAAGCGGCATTCCCGTCTCGGCCATTGTCGCGCCGCGTGGCGTGATGGATGCCCAGGAGGCCTTCGCCCTCATCACCACCACCGGCAATTCCGTCTCGACAAGCGTCGGGAGAGCCGTTCTGCGGCACATTCGCGACGATGGCCTCATCGACAATGCGGCTCAACGCGGCCGTCAGCTCATGGACGGCCTCGTGGCCATGCAGGGACGCCACGAACTGATCGGCGACGTCCGGGGGAGGGGCCTTGCCATCGGCATCGAGCTGGTGCGGGACCGGGAGACGAAGGAGCCAGCGAGCAGCGTTGCGGCCAAGGTGGCGTTGCGCTGCTACCAGCTCGGTGTCTTCATCACCTATGTCGGCATGGCGTCCAATGTACCGGAACTGACCCCGCCGCTGACCCTGACCGCCGACGAGGCAGGCGAGGCTCTCGCGGTACTTGACCAGGCTATCGGCGACGTCGCGGCCGGACGTGTCGGCGACGACGAGATCGCGGAGTTCGCCGGCTGGTGAGCATGCTCCGGGAGTCGGACCCGCCCCCGTTTGCCTGGCTCAACCGTGAGGGTTCGGCCCCCTGTCTCATCGTCTGTGATCACGCGTCGCGCGCCATCCCGCGTTCCCTGGGGAACCTCGGTCTCGATGCGGATCACCTTCGCGAGCACATCGCCTGGGATATCGGCGCCGCGTGGATGGCACGCAGGCTGGCCCGGCGCTTCGATGCGCCGCTGGTGCTGGCCGGCTACTCGCGCCTTGTGGCTGACTGCAACCGCTATCCTGGTGACCCTGCGGCCTTCGTCGAGGTGAGCGACACCATTCCGGTCGAAGGTAACCGGGACCTTGTCGGGGATGATCGCCGAAAGCGCCTCGAGGCGGTCTGGCATCCCTACCACGACGCCATCGAGGCAGCGCTCGCAGACCGCGCGGCGCCTCCCGCCTTCATCTCGGTTCACACGATGACGCCGCGCATGCGCGGCCGCGCGGCGCGTCCGGAGGCGTTTACCGTATGCTGGAGCCGGGACGGGCGTCTGGCGCGCCCGCTCCTTGAACGACTGCGCGCCCGCGGCGACATCGTGGTCGGGGAAAACGAGCCCTACGGTCTCGATTTCGGGGAGGACTACACGGTGCCCGAACACGCCATGCGCCGGGGACTTGCCCACCTTCAGTTCGAGGTACGCCAGGACCTCGTCTCGAGCCCGGACGATGCCGCACGCTGGGCCGATCTCGTCCACGACGTCATCGCAGATCTCGTGGCCGATGCCGGCCTGCGCCAGGAGCACCACGTCTGGCCCTGAAGAGGGACGGAGCCGATTTCTTCCGGCAGGATGCGTTGCCAAACCACAGCGCAAGGGGAGATACTGTGGGCCTCACCTGGAAGGCGGAAGGTTCCATGTCCCGCAAGGAAGAACGAGATCGGGTGATCGCCGAGACACTCGACAGGGTACGCGCCGTCGACGGTGTCTCGCGCCAGTCGCTGGTGGAGATCCGTGACCACATGATTGCCCTCGCACAGCGTCGCGACCTGTTTTGCGAAGAGGATTTCCCGCTTCCCGAGGATGGGAAAGGCGAGGTCTTCGACGTCCTGTCGCGCGATGATGACGGGCGCCACGAACTCTATATCGAGGTGGCCAACAGGCATGTCTGGACTCCCCCTCACAACCACACGACGTGGGCCGTCGTGGTCGGTATAAGAGGCGTGGAACTCAACCGGATCTGGGAAGGCGATGGCGGGCCCGCGGGCACGGCACCGCTCAGGCTTGCCCGCGAGGTCGAGGTGCGCAGTGGCACGGGCGTCTGTCTCATGCCGAACGACTTCCACTCGATTCACATGGAAGAAGGGGTGCACAACATGCACCTCCATCTCTACGGACTGGGGTTTGCCCATCTCGAGGGGAGGCTCATGTTCGATCAGGACTCCGGCTCATACCGCAGTTTCGACTGAACCGACCGTGACGGCATCCATCGACAGCAGGGAGCTTCGCGAACGGGTCATCTCCGGAGGCGAGTTTGCGCTGATCGATGTGCGTGAATCCGGTCCGTTTTCCCGTGGCCACATTTTCAGCGCCTGCAACCTCCCCCTGTCGCGCCTCGAACTCGACCTCGCCGCCCTGGTTCCGCGCAAGGCCACCTTCGTGGTCCTGACGGACGAAGGCGATGGCCTGGCACAGCGCGCCCTTCGTGTGCTGGAGTCCATGGGGTACGTCAACATCGCTCTTCACGAAGACGGGGTCGCGGCCTGGCGGGAGGCCGGCGGCGAGGTCTTCGAAGGAGTCAACGTTCCCTCCAAGGCATTTGGCGAGTGCGTCGAGAGCGCCTGCGCCACACCGGCCCTGGATGCCGGGGAGGTCCACCGCCGGATCGCCGCCGGCGAGGACATCATCGTTCTCGATGGCCGCCCCTTCAGCGAGTACGGCGCCTTTGCCATTCCGGGCGCGCTCAGTTGTCCCAACAGCGAACTGGCCCGTCACATCGCCGATCTCGTCCCCGCGCACGAGACCACGATTGTCGTCAACTGTGCGGGGCGGACCCGCTCGATCATCGGGGCGCAGACACTGAGGAACGCGGGCCTTGCCAATCCCGTCCATGCCCTCGAGAACGGCACCATCGGCTGGGAGTGGGCCGGCCACTCCCTTGAATACGGCGCCCGCCGACGTCCAGGCAGTGCGTCGGCGTCATCGCGGACCTGGGGCCTCGAGGCCTGCGGGCGCATGGCGTCGCGAACCGCACTGGGAGAGATCGACCAGGCGACGCTCGACGGCTGGATCAGGGATGAGTCGAGGACGCTCTACCGTTTCGACGTCCGTTCCCCGGAGGAACACGCCGCGGGCGTTCTTGCCGGCATGACCGCCATCGAGGGAACGCAGCTCGTCCAGGAGACCGACTCCTGGATTGCGGTCCGTGATGCCCGCATCGTCCTTGGCGATGACTGCGGAACACGGTCCAGGTTCGCCGGTCACTGGCTGAAGCAGATGGGCTACTGCGACGTTCATGTGCTGGACACCGATCGTGTGTTGCCGGTGCCGTCGATTCCGCCGGATGCGCCGATGGTGTCTCCCGGCGCCGCGGCCTCCGGGGGGTGGACGATTCTCGATCTTTCGTCATCCCTGCAGTACACTTCATGCCATCCAGCCGGGGCGTTCTGGGCCCTGCGTTCGAGGCTGGCAGGGTGTGTGCCGGCAGCGGCTCGCGGCCTTGCCGTATTCGATGACGAGGGCGGCCACCTTGCCGCCCTGGCCGTGGCGGATCTTGCCGGTCTCGGCATCGCTGCGCGCGTCATGGAAGGTGGTCTCGAGGCCTGGATCGCCGCCGGGCTGCCGGTGGCGTCCGGCCACGAGAGAGCGTTGTGCGCCATGGAGGACCGGGGGGAGGCGCCCTTCGGGACACTCGATGACCCCGATGGTGCGAAACGCCGCTACATTGCCTGGGAGAAAGGACTTCCGGCACAGATTGAAAGGGACGGTCTGGCGTTGTTTCGTCCGCTCACCGTCACGGCACCATGAAGGAGGACATCATGAGCACGTTGAGATCCATACGTTACAGCAACCAGGGACCGGAAGGCTCCGGACTCCAGCCATGGGACCCGATTCCCGCGGAGTCCCTCATTTCCGGAACTCCCGTGCAGTCCGGTCATGTCTACCACAGCGACGACACGGGCCAGCTGACATCGGGAGTCTGGCATTGCACGCCCATGGTGGCGAAGCCCGGTCCCTACGATGTCAACGAGTTCATGCTGGTCCTCGATGGCGCCATCACCCTGGAGTACACGAACGGGGATGAAGAGACCTTCAGCGCCGGGGAGTGCTTTGTCATCCCCAAGGGTACGCCGCTCTCCTGGAAGCAGGACGGGGATGTCCTCAAGTACTGGGTCATCTTCGAGGACAGTTCCGGCGAGGAACTCGAGGCTGACGCCAGGGTGGCGCGGCGCATCGATCCCGCCACGGCCCTCGAGGCGGTCGGCGAGCAGGACACGTCACGCTATGTCGGCGACGTGCCGGAACAGGGAATCCGGATTCTCTTCGAGGACGCCACCGGCCAGATGATCTGCGGCGTCTGGCAGACCAGCGAGATGCACACGAAGCCTGCGCCGTTTCCAAGAAACGAGCTCATGCACATCCTGGAAGGAGAGGTGACGATCACCGACGGGTCGGGCCGGGCCGAGACCTACTCTGCGGGCGACACGTTCATGGTTCCCAGGGGCGCCATCTACCAGTGGGACAGCTCCGGAACCGTGCGCAAGATCTTCTGCATCTTCCAGGCACGAGAGGCGGTGTCGGTCGAGCAGGCCGCGGAGTAGATCCGGGCTGACAGGCTCCCGGTTCTCCGTCTATCCTTGGCTGCAATCCAGACCTTGAGGAGTCAGACATGATACAAAGCAGGATCATGGGCCTAGCCGTGGCGGGTGCTGTCGCCGCCGCGCTCTCGGCCCACACAACAGGAGTCGCGCAGGCCGACGCAGAAGAGAAGTGCTACGGCGTGGCTCTGGCCGGCGAGAACCACTGTGCGGCGGGTGAAGGCACGACCTGTGCAGGCACCTCCACGGTCGATTACCAGGGCAATGCCTGGTCGCTGGTTCCCGAAGGGACCTGCCTGACGATGGAACTCCCCGACGGCCGCAACGGGTCCCTCGAAGCACTCGATCGCGACCTGCCCGGATAAGACCGGCGGCGACCCCGGCCGGTTGGCCGGGGTCGAACCCGGGGACATGCCGAGCCTTCCCGCGGACGTCGGCGTCGGCTTCAAGCTGCGGCACCTTGAGGACGTCCTTGCGGCGCCCGGGCCGGTGACATGGCTGGAGATCCACGCGGAAAACTACATGGTCGATGGCGGTCCAAGGATGGCTGCGCTGCGGCGCGTCGCCGAACGGTTCGCCATCTCCTGCCATGGGGTCGGCCTTTCCATCGGCTCCGAAGGGCCGCTTGATCGCGAGCATCTCGCGCGTCTGGCCCGTCTCGTGAAGGGGTTGGCACCGGCCATGGTGTCGGAACACCTCGCCTGGTCACGCCACGGTGTTCACTGTTTCAACGATCTTCTTCCCGTGGCTCTGGACGAGGCCACCCTGAACCGGGTGTGCGATCACGTCGATGAGGTGCAGGAACGTCTTGGCCGGCGGATCCTCATCGAGAACCCGGCCAACTACCTCACCTGGGCCTGCAGCACTCTGAAGGAGACCGCCTTCCTGGAGGATCTCGTGAGGCGTACCGGGTGCGGCCTGCTTCTCGACCTCAACAATGTTCATGTCTCGGCCGTCAATCTGGGCTTCAATTCGCGCCACTGGCTCGACTCCTTCCCGCTTGCCGCTGTCGCCGAGATTCACCTCGCGGGTCACCACGAAGACCACGACGAGGACGGCTCCCGGCTGCTCATCGATTCACATGGGGCGGCGGTGACGGACGACGTCCTGGCGCTCTATGGCCATGTCTCGGCGCAGACCGGTCCCCTGCCGACGCTCATCGAGTGGGACAGCGATGTTCCGCCCTGGTCCACGCTGGTCGCTGAAGCCAGCCGTGCCGGCGCCACCCTCGAGGCGGCGCGTCGCCATGGCTGAGAGCCAGGACGTGTTCGCGCACGCGCTTCTCGATCCCTCGGCGCCCGTCCCGCGAGGCCTGCTTCGTCCCGATGGCGCGCCGGCCACACGGCGCTTCGACATCTACCGCAACAATGTTGTCGCCTCCCTCATCGATGCGCTGGCCGAGTCCTTCGGCGTCACCCGGACCATTGTCGGCCAGGCCTTCTTTCGCGCCATGGCGGAGGAGTTTGTCCGCGCCCATCCTCCGCGCACACCCTGCGTGATAGACTACGGCGATCGCTTCCCCGGGTTCATCGACAGCTTCGAACCGGCCGTCGGACTGCCCTACCTTGGCGATGTGGCGCGCCTCGAGGTGGCGCGCCGGCGATCCTTTCATGCGGCCGATGACGGCATCGCCGATCCCGACTCTCTTGCTTGCCTCGACGAGAGCACACTGCCTGGAATCCGCATGAACTTCCGGGCGTCCACGCTCTTCGTGCGTTCGCCCCATCCCTTGTGGTCGATCTGGCGCTACAACACGACGAACGATTCGTCGCCGGTGGAGGCGCGCCCCGAGGATGTCCTTGTCTCCCGTCCCGCCGACAGGGTTCTCCTCAGGAGGCTGCCACAGGGAAGTGCGGCCTTCCTCGAGGAACTCTCGCAAGGCGCCTCGCTGGGAGACGCCCTCATGAGGTGCGGTTGTGCCGATCTCGCCGCCACTCTCACCATTCTCCTCGATGCCCGGGCGCTGCGCGAGATCGACACCCCTGGCACGCCATCGCCGACAACGAGGGGTTGTCGAGGCGCATGAGCGGGGCCATTGTGCGGCGTGCTCCGGGTCGGCATTCGCCGTCACCGCTCTCGTCGAACCCCGTCATTGGCATCGTCGAGCGCTGGTCGTTCGTCGCACGAGGAAGCGGGCCGGATCCGGATGTGGTGGCGCATCGGCCGGTGAATCACGTATCATGGTCGTCACGGACATGATCACGCCGAGGCAACGGGGACAACGCCATGAACTCTCTGTATTCCCTTGAAAGCCGGATCATCGGACCGCTGGGCAACCTGCTCGGCGGCGGCGTCCTTGCCACCACGGCGCGCCTGGTCTTCCTGGCCACTCTGGCCACCTTCTTCTGGACGTCCGCCGCCACCAAACTCGGCGAGGGTGTCATGGGCATCGTTTCACCGTCGACCGGCGCCTATGCCCAGATTCTGCCGGTGCAGATCGAGGCTGTAGGCTACGATGCCTCGCAACTCGGCGTCATCTCCTGGCTGGTTGTGGTGGCGGGCATGTGGGCGGAATTCCTGCTGCCCTTGCTCATCGTCATCGGCCTCTTCACGCGGTCTGCCGCTCTCGCGATGATCGGCTTCATTGTCGTCATGAGCATCGTCGACGTTCTAGGCCATGGCGCCGGGGCGGTGACCATCGGTGCCTGGTTCGACAATGTTCCCGATGCGAAGATTCTTGATCAGCGCGCCCTGTGGATTGTGCTGCTGCTCATTCCCCTGACCCGGGGAGCCGGACCGTTGTCGGTGGATGCCTTCTTCCTGCGCCGTCGCTAGATGAGGCCGCTCAGGGCCTGAACGCACCAGCCCATGAGGATGGCGGCGCCAAGACCCAGGGCGAGGTAGAGTGCGAAGACCCTGTGGCGGACAACGACCCAGACAGCCATGGCCGTGGGTATGCTTGTGATCTCGCCGCCAATGAGAAAGGCAATCGCTGCTCCGGGTTGCATGCCCAGCTGCAACAGCCCGTCAATGACCGGCACGGCGGCATACCCGTTGAGATAGGTGGGCATGCCGATGAACGCTGCCGCCGGCACCGTCCACCAGGCGGGTGATCCGAGAACCCCGGCGGCGGTTTCAGGCGGTACCCAGGCGAGAAGCAGACTCTCGATGACGAATGCAAGGGTCAGCCACTTCAGCATGAAGAGACCGATGGCACGGGCCTGACCGACGAAACGGTTCCACCGCTGCGGGTCGCGCCAGAAGGCCAGCATGACGGGGCGCGCCGTGTCGAGACTGCATCCCGTGCCGTAGACCGTGCCCAGTTCGGCGAATGGCGCATGGGGTTTGAGCGGGGAGCGGACCCAGGCGAGGCGGGCGAGGGCAAGTGTCGCGAACCCGGCGAGGAGTCCGCAGACAATCGCTGTTGCCGTGCGCACGAGGGCGAAGGGAAGATCGATGATTCCGGCGGTGAGAACGAACATCTCCGGGTCGATCAGCGGCGAGCCCACCCAGAACGCCATGACCGGCGCCAGCGGCACACCCGCAGCGAGCAGTCCGGCCACCAGGGGCACCACGCTGACTGAACAGAACGGCGACAGGGCGCCCAGGACACCGGCAATGAGCACGGCCTGCCAGGCGCGTCGCCGCAGGCTCTCGCCAAGGGGGCGATCGAGGGCCGTGGCGGCAATCGATGCCGCGAGCATGGCGGAGACAACCACGAAGGGCAGGGTCCACAGCCAGCTGGTGGCGAGAAACTCCAGCGAGGCAAGGAACAGGTCCCTGTCGAGGGCAAGGACGCCGAGCAGGATGAGGGCGGATGCCGCCCACACCCTGTCGATGCGTCGAAGATGCGCGGATGCCTGGCCCGTGGCGACAGTCATGTCAGCGAGTGTAGCGATCAAACGGTCCACGTGTCATCAGGAGGACCCGCTCGGGTGTGGCGGCATGGCTGTCGAGACCGATGTCGCGAAGCAGGTGAGGGCCGAGACGCCTGATCTCGTCGAAGGTCCGGCGACGCACGAGGGACTTGCGGAAGCGATCAAACATTTCTTGATCTCCGTTCTGCGGTGTCACCTTGATTTTGTGCTGACAGAGGTCACATTCAATCGAGATGTGTTGCACTCTCTTTCAAGAAAATCTCAATGAACGAACGCCTGCCCTCTCTCAATGCCCTGCGTGCTCTCGACGCCGCAGGCAGGCATCAGAGCCTCACTCGCGCGGCCGCTGAACTCAATGTGACGCCGGCGGCCGTCAGCCACCAGATCCGTCTTCTCGAAAGGGATCTCGGTGTTGCCCTGTTCGAACGCAAGGGACGCGGCGTCCGGCCGACACCGGCTGCGCTGGCCGGCATGGCGGAGTTGCGCCGGGGGTTCGACCATGTGGCGGAGGCAGTGCGACGCATGCGCGACACCCGGACCGGGCCGCTGCTGCGGGTCACGTCCGAGACCACCTTTGCCGGCAACTGGCTGGTGCCGCGTCTGGCCCGTTTCCGCAAACGCTGTCCGCATCTCGATGTTCTCATCGATGCCTCGGACCGGCTCGTCGACTTCGATCGCGAGGATTTCGACATCGGCATCAGATGGGGTGGCGGCGACTACCCCGGGCTGGCCGCCGAAAGGCTCTTCGACGAGGAGGTCCTTGCGGTCTGCCATCATTCGCTGCTTCAAGGTCCACACCCCGTCGTCGAACCCCGGGATTTGCGCCATCACCTGCTGATTCACCTCGACTGGCCCATTCGCAAGGGATACTGGCCGACCTGGGACGAGTGGCTCGACGCCGCCGGCGTTGACGATGTCGACACCACACGGGGACTGCGCTTCACCGTCCACAGCCACGCCCTCAGGGCCGCCGTGGAGGCCCAGGGCGTGGTTCTGACGACGCCGTTGCTGGTGGACGCCGACCTGCGGTCGGGGTTGCTTGTGGATCCCTTTGATCTGCGTCTGCCCACCGGGACCCAGACCCATGTTGTCAATCACCGCGGAAGATCCGATGAGGCGGCGATCCAGGCCTTCAGGGAATGGCTTCTTGAAGAGGCCCGGGCCACCCTTGCCGGCATGGCGGTACGCTGAAGCGGTCAGCTCACGATGTCGCGCAGGCGGAACCATGCGCCGGCAAGGGGGAGCAGGGCAGTCCGGGTGGCGTATCCAGGGAGCGCCGGCCACGGAAGGTCGCGCCAGGGATTGGCCTCGATGTCTCCCGCCATCACCCTGGCCATGACTTCGCCCATGTGAACGGACATCTGGACACCGTGGCCACTGTAGCCCATGGCGTGGTGGCAGCCGTCGATGACCCCGGCCCGGGGCAGGCGATCCATGGTCATGTCAAGCATGCCGCCCCAGCAGTAGTCGATACGGACGTCGCCGAGGACAGGGAAGAGACGTTTGAGGGAACGGGCAAGGATGCGCCCGCTCTTCCTGTCCGATGCCGGATTGGAACGGGCGAAGCGAGCCCGGCCGCCGAAGATGAGACGGTTGTCCGGAGCCATGCGGAAGTAGTGTCCGATGTGCTTCGTGGTGACTGCCGTGCGGCGGGTCGGCATGATCGCATCGACCAGATGCGGTGCCAGGGGCTCAGTGGCGATGATGAAGCTGCCGACGGCAAGGATCCGGCGATGAAGTTGGGGAAAGACGGGACCGGTCCCTGCTCCGGTGGCCACGAGGATCTTTCCGGCTTCAAGTGTGCCCGCGGCTGTTTCGAGTTCGTGGCCGCCCCGGGGAGAACGCCGCCAGCGGGTGACGGGTGAGTTCTCCCAGATTCTGGCGCCATGTCGGTGTGCAGCCCGGGCGAGCCCGCTGCCCAGGCGTCCGGGGTGGAGCATCGCGCTGCGATGGTAGACGAGGCCGCCATGAAACCGCGGCGAACCGATTTCCCGGGCAAGGTCGGCGGGTTCGACCAGGCTGGTTTGCGGGTCGATCCCGGACGCCAGGAGTGCGTGGGTCCGGCGGAGCGACTCGAAGTGGGACGGCTTCGCCGCCAGCTGGATCTTGCCACTGCGCCGGAAGTTACAGGCGATGCCCTCGCGTCCGGTCACCCGCTCGACAGTCTCCACCGCCTGATCGAAGGTCCGGTAGAAGGCTTGCGCCCGTTCCAGGCCGAACGCATCAGCGATTGCCGCGACCTGTCTGACCAGGCCGTTGTTGCAGTGACCGCCGTTGCGTCCGGATGCGGCCCCGGCTACCCCTTCGGCTTCGAGAACCACGACATCGACCCCCTCGCGGGCCATGGCGAGCGCGGCCGACAGCCCGGTGAAGCCTGCGCCGATCACCGCCGTCTCGCAGCGAGCCGGCAGGCTCCCGGTCTCACCGCCGCTGAACGCCGGCGCCGTGTCGAGCCAGTAGGAGACCGGTTTCATGGTGCGGCGGCGTCACGTCCGCGGGCGACCGAAGAGACGAAGCCTGTTGACGCCGCCGTCCGGGATCATGTTGAAGCGCACATGACTGACGGTCCCGAGGTCCGCCACCTCGCTCTCGAAGACGTGAACCTTGTCCATGGCGAGCTTCTGCTCGGCGAGCAGATCGCTCCAGTAGAGAGATGAGGCAACAGCCGAGGAATCGTCGGCTGTGTGCAGGGCCGCCTGGAGGGAGCAGCGGTCAGGGTAGTTGCCCTTGAAATGGGTGGTGTCGACCACGACCCGCGAGATGACGCCGGGACAGGCGAGACGGAAGAGTGCCCACTCGTTGCCCGGCACCCGTCGCCTGCTGGTCTCCCAGCCCTCGGCCATGGTGGCGCCGGTTCCGGGGTAGAGAATGTTGGCCGGTGAGCCGTAGTGCCGGTCGCTGCAGTCCACCAGCCTGCCACCGTTCTCGATGGCGGCGAGATCCGCCTCGGCGACTCCCTGCCAGTCGCGCGCGAAGGGACCATAGACCCGCAACCGGGCGATGCCGCCGTCGGGGTAGATGTTGAGACGGACATGGGTCCACGGACCGTCACCGGTGACGCCGTGGAGATGGTGTGAATCCCCCGCGAGCGGCACCGGAGGAAGGATCTCATGCCACCGGGTCGCCTCATCGGGGTCACCATCGGTCCGGCAGGCATCGATGGAGGCCGAGGGCGGATAGTTCCCGGTGAAGTGGCTGGTGTCGATGTCGACGCCCTTGATGCAACCACATCCGGCGAGCCTGACGATGCAGGAGTCGTGGCCCGTCGTCCTCTTGCGTCGTGTTTCCCAGCCGTCCATCCACTTGCCGTGATCATCGTATCGTTCGGCATGGAATGTGGCAGGTGTGGGCTGCAGCATGCGCGCCGCCGGCGCAAACCACTCGTCGCTCGCGGTCACGGCAACGGCCCCGAGGCGGCTGTCCGCCAGATTTGGCCACCGTGAGGCCAGGTCGTCCGTCATCACTCAGCCCACCAGAATGTCGTTGTCGCAAAGAGACATGGTTTCGCAATCCTCATCGAAGGTTGTACCCCTGTCGATCACCAGGAAATCGCTGGCATCCAGGGCAATGAGGGGGTGATGCCAGACCCCCCGGTGGAGGTTGATTCCCGTGCCATGGCGCGCCACGAAGCAGCGCACCGCATCGATTTCCAGCGTCCCTGCCTGCGGTGCCACGGCGATCAGATAGGTTGATCCGGCAAGAGGGATGAAGGCCTGGCTTGACAGGAGATGGCGCTCCATGAGGCGCAACCGGAAGGGCAGTGTGGTCGGTTTCAGCACCTGGAAGATGCTGATGACGGGTCGGCCGCCATCGGCCATGACGTCCACCCTGGCGAGGTCGTCGTGGCGCAACACCTCGCCGTTGTTGATGGGCACGCAAGCGCCGGGATCGCGGGCGATCACATCACCGAAGGCGGCAAAGCTCTCCGGCGTCAACTCCTCCGCCCTGATTTCGCCCATCGCCGTCCGTCACGTCGTTCGGGGCGCATTAACCCCACCCCGGTGTGCCCGGTCAAGGTCTCCTGCGTTGCAGGGCCTGGCCCTCCTCCATAGACTTCACCGTTGAAGGGAGCGTGAAGGGCATGGGAATCAGGATCGTCGTTGCCGTCACGGATGGCCGCTGGTTCGACTTCCTGCGCCGGCGCGATCTCAGCGAGGTCAACTTCTGGAGCCCCTCGGCGAGGGACTTCAGGGCGCTTCAACCCGGCGAACTCCTTCTTTTGGGGATTATATCGATCACTGAAACGGTCAAGCCGCCAGCCTCGACATGTTTTCACGGTTCACCGGGTGCCTGACGGCAACGCCCTCCCCGTGCAGATGCGCCAGCCCCTGACGCCTGATGTTCGCCGCTGCATTCAGGTCGGCGTTGTCCGCATGGCCGCAGGCCACACAACGAAAGTCTGACTGACTGCGCCGGGAGCGGCTGTCCACCACGCCACAGGCTGCACAGGTCTGACTGGTATGACGGGGATCAACGACGATCAGCCGCCCCGCCTTGTAGGCAAGCACAAGGCGCAAGTGGCCCCACCCGGTAGAGAGAATGACACGGTTGAGACCCGCCTTCTGCTTCACGTTCCTTCCAGGCTCCTCCACCGATCCCCGGGCACTCTTCGTCATGTTCGCCGTCTTCAGATCCTCGATGACGACCGTATGGGCGCCGTCTGCAATGATGCGGCTCGTCTTGTGGTGCCAGTCATGGCGCTTGTTGGCGATCTTGCGCCGCGTCTTCGCCAACTGGCGCACCGCCCGGGCCCGGCGCTTCGACCCGCGCTTGCGACGGGCAACTGTGCGCTGACGGCGCCGCTGTTGCGCCTCCAGGCGCCCCATGTCCGGCATCCGGTGAAGAACCCCGTCGCTGGTGGCCACCTGGCCTGCGTTCATGTCAACGCCCGTCACCTGACCGTCGTCTGCCGCCTGGGGCAGGACCACCGCATAAGAGACGGTGACGTACCACTTCCCCGAGATACGCTTGAAGACCGCAGAGGTCGCAACACCGTCCGGGTAGGGGTTGCCGCCGTGGCGCCGGATGCGGAGCCGGCCGAACGAGGGAATGTGGATGTGCTCTCCCTCGACCCTGATCCCGTCGACGACGGAGAAACTGTGCCAGTGACGCCGGCCCTTGAATCTCGGGAACCCTGCCCCGCCCTGCCGTGCCCGCCGGAAGAACCCCTTGAATGCCTCGTCCAGTGTCTTCAGCGTCCCGCGCTGGATCAATGCCGACACAGATCTCATGTCGTCAAGAGCCTGGCGGCAGAGCGTCAGGCTCTTGCACTGGTCGAAGTAGGAAAGACCCTCGCCTGTCTTGCGATGGAAGTCGATCCGCTCTTCAAGGGCCGCGTTGTAGAGCTGGCGCTGGGCTTCCAGCGTTCGTTCCAGCCAGCGCCAGTTGGCCCGCTTCTCGGGAAGCAGGCGGTAGCGAATTCGTCTGTATGCGGTCTCTTCGCTCATTCAAGGCAGCCCCTCCAACGGGCATCTCGTGGCAGGCCCCCTGGCGGTGACCCTGCAGGTGAAACCTCGCAAATGCCGCCTTTTCAGTCAAGTACATAATGCCTCTTCTTTTCAAGCTGAAGGCGCCGGTCAACATGATCGCCGGCGGAGGCATCTTCACCCACGCCAGCATCATGCCCCTTTCCCTTGCCTGGGAAGCGTTCGGGAAAGCGAACGGCGCCGGTTCACGCGAAAAGCTGCAGGCCCTCATCCTCGGGAATCGCCAGGTCGGTCCGACGGGTGATTTTCGCATCGGCTGCCGCATCCTCAGCCCGGCCTTCTTTCTCGATGAGAGGGAATGGATGGCGCCGGGCGAGAACTTTTCTCCCAATATCGTCTCGTTCAAGTCCTTTGACACCGACGAGGCCGAGAGGCGTCGCCTGTGGAACAGGGTGAGCCCCTGGATTACTGCCGATCAGGGAGAGGAGGCGCGTTTTGGCGCGCCGCGGATCATCACCCCGCGACTCGGTCAGGGAGAGTTCCGCATTGTCGTCACCGATGCCTATCAGCGTCGCTGTGCGGTGACGGGAGAATGCACTCTGCCGGTGCTCGATGCGGCCCATATCCATCCCTTCAGCGAAGGTGGCGTGCACAGGGTCAGCAACGGGCTCTTGCTGAGACTCGATCTCCACAAACTCTTCGATGACGGCTACGTGACCGTGTCGCCGAACCTGCGCTTCGAGGTGAGTCGCCGCATCAGGGACGAGTACGAGAACGGCAAGGACTACTACAGGCCCGCTGGCAACGAGATTCGCGTTCCCGGCGGCGCCCGCGAGCAGCCGGACCGCAACGCCCTTGCCTGGCACAACGACAACAGGTACCTCGGATAGATCACGCCCTGGAGGTGGTTCCATGTTCAGAATGATGGCGGCCCTGATGCGTCTGCTTGCACTCTTCAGCGCCGCAGGTAAGGGACCCGCGGGCGTGGCCCGCTACGGCGCGCGCCGCGCCGCCCACCGGGGCCTGAGGAAGTTCAAGCTGTGACCGCCGGGATCCGTTGCAGACAACGGGGACCGTGAACGTCAGCGAAGAGGATATCGATACCCGCCTGCGGTCGGGCAGGAACAGCGGCTGGAACTTCAGGCATGTCGGATTTACCGGGGATCGCCCGACTCGCGGCGACTAGGCCGACGACAGCGCGGCTTTCGCCAATGCTGCCGGTGTGCGGATGATCGATATCATCGGTCGGTCAGCTCTTGTCGAGTACATCGATTCCCGGCGATGATGCCCTGCATGTGCCCGTCGGCGCTTTCTGCTAGGGCGCCTGCGGATTGGAGCATCTGGGGAACGCGCTCGCCAGCCGGATTCGCGAAGCAACACGTGGCCCTGCGACATGATCGCGTCGCAACGGCGTCCACCCGGGTCAGGTCATGGAGGCCTGGAAGATGCTGGCGATGGAGGAATCGAGCATGGCATCGAATTCGGTGGCGCTCTGGGAGGCCGTGAGGCCTTCGGTGAGAGCGCGGGAAAAGCTGGCGACGATGCCGTGGTTCTGCGCCAGGCGCCGGTTGGCTTCCTCGCGGGAGTAGCCCCCCGACAGCGCCACCACCTTCAGGACTGCCGGATGGTCGACAAGAACGCGGTAGAATCCGGGTTCTTCCGGTAGCGTGAGCTTGAACATCACCCGGTCCCTGTCGCCGAGACGCTCGAGCCCGGCGAGGAGAGCGTCCCTGAGGAGGGTTTCTGCGGCCGCCTTGTCGGGGCTGTCGATGGCGACCTCGGGCTCGATGATCGGCACGAGCCCTCCGGCAAGGATCTCTTCGGCGATCGTGAACTGCTGGGAAACCACCGAAGCCACGCCCTCGTCATCGGCAAGCCTGACCACGGAGCGCATCTTGGTGCCGAAGACCCCGTTGGACCGGGCCCGGGCGAGGAGCGCGTCGAGGCCTGGTATCGGCTTCATGAGCTGGACGCCGGCGGACTCGGCCTCAAGCCCCTTGTCGACCTTGAGGAAGGGCACGATCCCCTTGACCTCCCGGAGATAGCGGGCCGAAGGCCGTCCCTCGATCGTCCGGTCCATGGTGTTCTCGAAGAGAATGGCGCCGAGTATACGGGTGCCGTCGAAGGACGGACTGGTGATGATTCTCTCGCGCATGCCGTGGACGATCGAGAACATGTCCTCGTCGCTCTGCCAGGCGTCGTCGGTAATTCCATAGAGCCGCAGGGCCTTGGGCGTACTGCCGCCACTCTGGTCGAGTGCCGCCAGAAAGCCCGGTGCACGTTCCACTCTTGTGTGCTGTTCAGTCGTCATCGCCGCTGCCCCGGGCTGGCTCCCGTCCATGAATACCAACAGTGGCGACGGGCGGATACGGCAGGCCTGTGGATGGGCTCCTCAGACACGATGAAAACGGGTGCGATAAGCGCGGGGGCCGCTGCCGCTCTTCGGGAAGGATCCTTCCTCGAGGTAGCGTTCATGGCAGCGTTGCAGGGCCTTGCGGTCGAGCGTGACCCCGAGACCGGGCCCTTCGGGCACCGGCACAAAGCCGTCCCTGGGCACCGGTGTGCCCTCCTGCGTGACATCATCGGCATACCAGCGGAACAGGGTCTGACTGGGTTCCCGGACATGCTCCATGGCCGCCGAGACCTGCAGGTAGGCGGCGCTGGCCACGCCGGTTTCGCCGCTATGGAATCGAAAGCCGATGTCGAACTGCTCGCAGGCACGAATGAATCCGACCGTGCGGGCGATACCGCCGAGTTCGACGAGATTGGTGACAAGCGTGTCCGGTGCGCCCAGTTCGACAGCCCGCGGCAGGTCGAGAACATGGGTCGAGAAGCTGGCACGGGTGACCGGGCGCAGTTGCGCCATTTCGCGGTAGGTCTCGACCGGGTCCTCGTAGTAGTGGATGACAAATTCGTCGAAGCGCCGCATGGCCTCGCGGGCCGTCTGGACGGTCCAGCCGCCGTTGGCGTCAAGCTTGAGCTGGCGCGCACCGATGGCCTCGCGTATGAGGCGGACCATCCTCACCTCCTCATCGAGCCCGACCGTCGCCACCTTGCCTTCGAAGTTCGTGGCGCCATGATCGCCGACCATGCGCGCGCAGTAGTCGGCGATCTCCTCTGGTGTCTGTTCTCCCTGCTCGGTGACGCCGGGAAGTCGAAACCCGAAGTACTCCGAGAGTTCGATACGGGTTCTCACCGCACCACCGAGGAGCACGTGAAGCGGCACGCTCTCGCCGCGCGCCCGGGCATCCCACATCGCCATCTCGATACCGCCGAAGGCACGTGTCTGCCCCTGGACATCGCCCCAGGGCGAATAGCGAATCCCGGCCAGGCAGCGGCGTTCGGCGGTTCCCGTCTCGCGGACATCGAGACCGGCCACAGCCTCGGCCATGGTCTCGACATCGCGGGCCCTGTCACCATCGGCGACCTCGCCCAGTCCGGTGATTCCGGCGTCCGTTGCCACCTCGACGATGGTCTTGGTGAGCGACCTCACCGAACCGTGACTGAAGACATAAGGGGCGGTGAAGGGAATGTTGACCGGTGTCGCCCGCACGTCGGTGATTTTCATGACATCCCGCCGGAGTCAGCGTGTCGGGTCGTCAGAGACCCTGACGAGTTGCTTGCCGAAATTGCGGCCCTCCATGAGACCGGCAAAGGCGTCCGGCGCCTTCTCGAGGCCGTCGACGATGTCCTCGCGGTACCTGATTTCTCCCGATTGAACCCAGCGTTGCAGGCGAGCCAGTCCCTCCTCGTAGCGATCCCGCCAGTCGAAGACGAGAAGACCCTTGAGGGATGCGCGCTTGACGAGAAAGTGACGCAGGTTGCGCGGTCCGGTGGCCACCTCGGTGTCGTTGTACTGCGCGATCTGACCGCAGATTGCGACGCGCGCGCCAAGGGCGAGGTTCTCGATGGCGGCATCGGTGATGGGCCCGCCGACATTGTCGAAGTAGCAGTCGATGCCATGGGGACAGGCCTCGGCCAGTGCGCTGCTCATGTCGTTGGTCGTGCGATGGTTGATCGCGTGGTCGAATCTGAGTTCCGCCGTGATGTAGGCGCACTTGTCATCGGATCCGGCGATGCCCACCACCCGGCACCCGCCGATTCGGGCAATCTGCCCCACCACGGCGCCGACAGCGCCGGAGGCGGCATTGACCACCAGCGTGTCGCCGGGCCGGGGTTGCAGCACCTCTAGGGTTCCGAAGTAGGCCGTCAACCCCGGCATGCCGAGGACACCGAGTGCCGTCGAGATGGGGGCTGCGGCCGGATCGAGTGTCCGCAGGCCGTTGCCCGGGACCACGCCATGGGTCTGCCAGCCGATGTCGGCCGTGACAAGATCGCCCGGGGCATATCCGGGGCTGCGTGAAGCGATAATCTCGCCCACGACCTCCCCGACCATGACCTCTCCGATCTTCTGCGGCTCGGCGTACGAGGGACCGGGGCGCAGTCGGCCGCGCATGTAGGGGTCCACCGAAAGATAGATGGAGCGTACCAGCACCTCGCCCCGGGCGGGTTCCGGCAGGGGCGTTTCGACGAGTTGGAAGTGACGGGCTCCTGGAGCGCCCGAAGGGTAGTCCCCAAGGACGAGGGCGCGGTTGATTGATGTCATGGTCGTGAAGCCTCGTGTTTGTCTTGAGCGCTGATCAGGACGTGACCGCGCGGTAGTGTCTGAGGAAGCCCACAAGGGCCTCGTCGCGCTGTGCCGCGAGGTCCTCCATGGTGCGCTCGCCCTGCAGCCTTGCGCATCCGGCAACCATCGCCTCGGTGAGTTCCGGTGTGATGGGCGGCGAGGGCAGGCGTGTCCAGGCATCGGCCACGGCCGGATCGAAGTGCTCCAGAAAATGCCGTATGCCGCCTGCACCGCCCGCCATGTGAAAGAGCAGGCAATAGCCCATGATGGCGAGGCGCGGGCCGAATCCGTGAACGATCGAGGCATCGATCTGTTCGGGTGTGGCTTCGCCCGCGGCGATCATGTGGAGAATCTCGTTCCAGATGGCCTGCTGCAGTCTGTCGGCGACATGGCCCGGCACTTCGCGGTCCAGCTTGAGCGGGTGCTTGCCCGCTGACCGGTAGAAGGCACAGGTCCAGTCGACGGCTTCCGGGGCGGTCTGCCGGCCGCCCACCACTTCGACCAGCGGCATGAGGTAGGGCGGATTGAAGGGATGTCCCAGCACCATGCGTGCAGCATTGCCGGCGCTGGCCTGGATGTCGCTCATGAGCAGACCGGACGTGGAGGATGCGATGACCACGTCATTCGCCATCGCCCTGTCAAGACGGGCGTAGAGGTCCTGCTTGATGTCGAGCCTTTCGGGCGCGCTTTCCTGGACGAAGTCCGCGCCCGCGACCGCCTCTTCGAGATCCGTGGTGAACCGTGGTTCCAGGGTGATATCGGCGCCCATGGCCGCAAGGCTGGGCCGGGCCGTCCGGATGGTGTGAAGCAGGGTGTCCCTCGCCCCGGGATCGGGATCGTGGACCACGACGTCGTAGCCGGCAGCCAGGAAGCCCGCGGTCCAGCCGGAGCCGATGAGGCCCCCGCCAATACAGGCGATGCGCCTGACATCCCCAGGATCAGGGCGGTCGAAACTCATGACGCATCGGCCTTCTCGCGCAGGGCGAACTTCTGGATCTTGCCGGTGGCCGTCTTGGGCAAGGGCCCGAAGATCACGGTCCGCGGCACCTTGAAGTGGGCGAGATTGTCACGGCAGAAGGCGATGATGTCGGCCTCCGTCACGGACTCGTCCTTGAGAGTGACGAAGGCGCACGGTGTCTCGCCCCAGGTCTCGTCCCTGCGCGCCACAACCGCCGCTTCCAGCACACCTGGGTGACGGTAGAGGGCGTTCTCCACCTCGATGGAACTGATGTTCTCGCCACCGGAGATGATGATGTCCTTGGAGCGGTCCTTGACCTCGATGTACCCGTCGCCATGCATGACACCGAGGTCGCCGCTGTGGAACCAGCCACCGGCAAGGTCGCGGGCGGTCTGCTCCGGGTTGTCGAGGTACCCCTTCATCACTGTGTTGCCGCGCACCATGATCTCGCCGATGGTCTCGCCGTCGGCGGGCACCGGCGCCCCGGTCTCGGGATCGGCGACCTGATAGCCGGCCAGCATGGGATGCCGCAGGCCCTGGCGCGACATGGCGGCCGCCCGCTCCTCCACCGGCATCGCCATCCAGTCGTCCTGGTAGGGCGACACGAGAGCCGGTCCATAGGTTTCCGTGAGTCCGTAGAGATGGATGACATGGAAGCCAAGCGCCTCCATGCCGGCGATGACCGCGCTCGGCGGCGCCGCACCGCCGGTGGCGATGGTGACCCTGGAGGGAAAGGTGCGCCTGTGGTCCATCGGCGCATTGAGGATCATGTTGAGGACGATGGGCGCCCCGGACATATGGGTGACACCGTGTTCGGCGATGAGGCGGAAGATTTCCCTGGTGTCGATACGCCGCAGCAGGACGTGGGTGCCAGCCCAGGCGGTGACGCCCCAGGCGTGGCACCAGCCGTTGCAGTGGAAGAGCGGCAGGGTCCACAGGTTGACGGTGCTGCCGGAGAACCCCAGCGCCATGCCGTTGGCGATGGCGTTCAGATAGGCGCCGCGATGATGGTAGACCACGCCCTTGGGATTTCCCGTGGTGCCCGAGGTGTAGTTGAGCGAGATGGCGTTCCACTCGTCGGCGGGAAGCAGCGGCTCATCGTCGGCACGGCCCCGGGACAGGAATTCCTCGTAAGCGACATCGCCGAAGGCGGGGTCATTGTCGGTGTCGGGGTCGTCGATGGCGATGACGTGGACCTTGCCGGAGTGGAGGGCGAGAGCCTGGCCGATCACGTCCCGGAACTCGCGGTCGGCGATGAGGACCCGGGTCCCGGCATGGCCCAGCATGAAGGCGATGGACGGTGCGTCGAGGCGGAAGTTGAGGGCGTTGAGGACGGCGCCCGCCATGGGCACCGCAAAATGGGCCTCGAGAAGAGCAGGGCCGTTCTGCGCCATGACGGCAACGCTTTCGCCCGGTTCGACACCATGGTGGCGAAGCGCGCTCGCCAGTCTCCGGCACCGTTCGAGCATGGTGGCGTAGGTGACACGCCGCGACCCGTAGATCCAGGCGGTCCGCAGGGGGTGTGCCGTGGCGGAACGCACCAGAAAATCGACCGGGGTCAGGGGTTCGTGATTGGCCGGATTGGCATCGAGATCCGTTTCAAACCGACCCGTGCGGAGAGCGCGATCGACCAAGGGGCACCCATTGTCAGTGTCCGTGCCTTCTTTGCCGCTTGTCCTGGTTCTGTCAATGCCTGATCGGCCGCGGTTCCATCGGCGGCGGAATTGTGCAGTATCCAAAGGCGAGGAAGAGCGGGCCCCGCACCCGCGATGGAAGGGATCCTCATGAGCGCCGGTGTTCGAGGCATTCTCTTCATGGTGGCGGGTTGTGCCCTCATCGTCTTCAACGATGTCATCGTCAAGCTGCTGACCGAACAGTATCCGGTGGGTCAGGCGATGTTCGTGCGCTCGCTTTTCGTCGTTCCGCCGGTGCTTCTCTTCGCCCTCCACGAGGGACGCCTCGGCAATCTCCGGGTGCACAACGTCAGGGGCCAGGCCCTGCGTTCGGTCATCGTGGTGACCGGGATGTTCCTGTTCCTGACAGCCATCACCCTGATGCCGATCGCCGACGCCCTTGCCATCGCCTTCGCGGCGCCCCTGATGGCCACGGCCCTGGCCGTTCCCCTTCTCGGTGAGCGGGTCGGCTGGCGCCGCTGGTCGGCGGTCGTCGTCGGCCTTGCCGGCGTCATCCTCGTTCTCAGGCCCACGGGAGAGGGTATCGCCGCCGTGGCGTTGCTGCCCCTTGGCAGCGCGGTCACCCTTGCTCTGCGCGACATCCTGACGCGCCGGCTCAGTGTCTCGGACTCATCGTCCTCGATCCTCATGTTCACGACCCTGGCGGTCATGGGGGTCTCCCTTGCCTCGTCCCTGGTGGATCCGCTGCTGGGCTGGACGGCGGCCGCATGGCAGCCCATGACGGTGGGGCATGTCGCCATGCTCGCCGTCGCCGGTGTTCTTCTGGCCGGCGCCCAGTACGCGATGATCGAGGCCGTGCGCCTCGCCGAAATCGGTCTTGTCGCACCGTTCAAGTACACGAGCATGGTGTGGGCCGTGCTCACCGGATACCTCGTCTTTGACACGGTGCCGGACATCTGGATCATTTCCGGATCGACGCTGGTCGTGACCAGCGGTCTCTACATGCTGCACCGGGAGGCAACCCTGAAGAAGGACCGGAGGACCGTCCCGCAACGACCCGAAACCACCGTGCCCCAGCAAGCAGCCGCCAGAGGTGGGAGACCGGCAGATGGGACGATGTGAAGGCAAGCGGGCGCTTGTGACCGGCGCCGCCTCGGGCATCGGTGCGGCGACAGCCCGCCTTCTTGCCGGCGAGGGCGCCAGGGTCATGCTGGCGGACCGTGACGAAGCCGGCGCCGCGCGCCTCGCCGGCGACATCGGCGAGGCGGCCTCATCGATCTTTCTGGATGTCTGCCGGGCCGACTCCTGGTCGGCTGGCGTTGCGTCCACCGTCGCACGGCTGGGGGGCTGGGACACGCTGGTCAACTGTGCAGGCATCCTGCGCCGGGGCACCATCGAGACGACGACCCTGGAGACATGGCATGAGGTGCTGGACGTCAATCTCCGGGGCACCTGGCTGGGCGCCCGGGAAGCGGTGCGTCACATGCAGGGCGCCGGGGGAGTCATCGTCAATCTCTCGTCGGTCTCCGGCATCGTCGGCGATCAGGACCTGTGCGCCTACGATGCCAGCAAGGGAGGCGTCAGGCTGCTGACCAAGGCGATTGCCGATCATGCAACACGCCATGGCCTTGGCATCCGCTGCAACTCCGTCCATCCCGGCGTCATCGAAACGCCCATGGTGGCGAACTACATCGCCGAATCCGAAGATCCGGTGGCCGAGCGCGCCCTGTGGACGAGTTACACGCCAGCGGGCGTGACGGGGCATCCCGACGACGTCGGCCATCTCATCGTCTTCCTGGTCAGCGATGAATCCCGGCTGGTCGACGGCGCCGAACTCGTCATCGACGGTGGGGGGACGGTGGAATGACGCAACGGCTCCGCCACAAGACGGCGCTTGTGACCGGAGCCGCCTCCGGCATCGGGCGCCAGAGCGCCATCCGCATGGCCGAGGAAGGGGCGCTGGTGTGCATCACCGACATCGACGACGAGGGCCTGGCCGGGACACTGGCTCTGCTCGCCGGACGCGGGTTCAGTATCCATCACGATGTCACCGACGAGGAGTCCTGGCGCGCCGCCATTGCCGCTGCCCTTGAGCGTTTCGGCAAACTGCAGATTCTGGTCAACAGCGCCGGGATCGGTGTTTCGAACGACAACATCGCTGCGCTCGAAGAGGAGGGCTGGGACCGGCTTATGGCCGTCAATCTCCATGGCACGTTCATGGGCTGTCAACAGGCGATCGCCTGCATGAAACAGGCGGGAGGAGGGTCCCTCATCAACATGTCGTCGGTCCTCGGTCTGAGAGGCTCGGCGGATGCACTTTCCTACTGCGCCAGCAAGGGCGCGGTGCGTCTTCTGACGAAGTCGATCGCCGTCCATTGCGGCCGCCAGGGGTACAACATCCGCTGCAACGCCATCTGCCCGGGCTACATCGCCACGCCCCTTGGCCTGTCGGTGAGGGAGTCCCTGGGTGATGAGGAATTTCAGCGCCTCGTCGACAAGCATGTGGTCGGCCGCATGGGCGTGGCGGACGATGTTGCCGGCATGGTGGTCTACCTCGCCAGCGACGACTCGTCGTTCGTGACGGGCGCCGAGATGGTCGTGGACGGAGGTTATACGGCGGGATGATGACGCGGGCCCAGCAGGCGGCAGCTGATGCATGGGTGACGGTCGAGCCCGAGGTGTGGAGCATGTACCGCCGCATCTGGAACGAACCGGAACTCGGCATGATGGAGTACAACGCCGAAGCGTGGCTCTCGGCCTGGCTCGCCGATCATGGTTTCAGTGTCGAGCGCGGCGTGTGCGGCATGCCAACGGCCTTCCGTGCGGTATGGTCGTCCGGTGACGGGCCTCGACTGGGGTTCCTGGCGGAGTACGACGCCCTGCCCGGGCAGGGGAACCGTCTCGAACCCCTCAAGGCGCCGGACGGCAAGCGGGCAGGCCATGCCTGCGGTCACAACCTGATCGCCGGCACCGGCGCCGGCAGCGCCATTGCCGCACGCCATGCCATGGAAGAGTGCGGACTCGAAGGCACCATCGTCTGCCTTGGCACGCCGGCCGAGGAAATTCTCTGGGGCAAGATCGCGATGCTTCGCCGCGGCGCCTTCGACGGCGTCGACATGCTGTTTGCCAACCATGCCGACTATCAGAACGGCGCTGTCTCCAGACCCTGCCTTTCCTGTGTGTCGTTCGAGCTCCTGTTCGAGGGCAAGGCCTCCCATGGCGGGGCGCAGCGTTCGGGAAACGCGCTCGACGGTGCGGAACTCTTCGTGCAGTCGATGGAACGCTTGCGCGCCCACCAGTTCGGCGATGTGGTGATCGGCCATGTGCTGCGCTTTGCCGGCTACATGCCGTCGATCACGCCTGATGAGGCACGTCTGTGGATCACCGTGCGCCACCAGTCCTTCGAGAGGGCGCTGGATGTTGCCCGCCAGCTTGTTCCCCTGGCCAGCGACTGTGCCCGCCATACGCATACCCGGGTTGTGGACATGCTGATTTCGGCCTCGAGGGGCTATCTGGCGAATCATGCGCTGGGCGAGGTGCTGTTCCGCCACATGCGTGAGACCGGACCGCCGGCGTGGGACGACGGGGACACGGCCTACATGCACTCACTCGCTGCGGCCTGCAGTCCGCAAACCGATTTCGGCTGGGACCGGGACATCGCGTTTCACACGCAGGGCTGCGACCCCTATGGCCAGGACGACGGCGAAGCGAGCTGGACCATTCCCCTGGCGCGGGCCAACTGGTCCTGTCCCCGGGGCGTCCTGCTTCACAACTGGGCAATGACCTCGGCGTCCGGTCACGCCAGCCAGTTCAAGGGCGCGTCCTTCGCCGGAAAGGCGATCGCCATGGCGGCGATCGATCTGCTTTCGGATCCCGGCCAGATCACCGCCGCGCAGCGGGAGCGGGCCCGCAGGGTCGAAGGATACGTCATCACCGAACCACGCTGCGGCGGGTTCGAGGTGATGACGACGCGCCCCGAAACCTTCTGGGACGGCACCTGGTCGGGGTGTGACCGGGTCGATCCGTGACCGTCATCGTACCGGATGCCGACAGGCTGCCGGTCATTGTGGTGACGGGGTTCCTGGGAAGCGGCAAGACCACCCTGCTGCGGCATCTGCTGCATGCGCCGGAATTCGCGGACACCGCGGTGATCATCAATGAATTCGGCGAGACCGGTCTCGACCATGTGCTCGTCGAGACAAGCGAGGACAGCATCCTCCTGCTCGAGAACGGCTGTCTGTGCTGTGGTCTGAGAAGCGACCTCGTCTCCACTCTCCTCGATCTCCTTGAACGGCGTGAGAGGGGCGAGGTGCCGGCCTTCCGGCGCGTCGTCATCGAGACCTCGGGTCTGGCCGATCCGGTGCCGCTGCTGCAGACCTTCATCACCGATCCCCTGAGACTCTCCCTCTTCGATCCCGGAGGCGTGGTGACCTGTCTCGATGCCGTGAACGGTGCGGTCTCCATCGACCGCCACCGGCATGCCCGACGCCAACTGGCCCTTGCCGACACCATCGTCGTCACCAAGGGCGATCTGACTCCCTCCTGCGCCGCCCTGGGTCAGGCGAGACGCCGCAACGGGCGCGCCCGGATTGTCGAGGCACCGATGGGGAAAGCAGACCCCCGGGACGTGCTGGGCCAGCCGGTTGCCATGGACTTTCGCGAGATGCCGTGCGGGCACGGCCACGGGTCCATCGTCTCGGTCACATGGAAGGACATCCCTCCACTGACATGGCGCGGGGTGGAGAGCGCCGTCGGCTCTCTCGTGGCACGCCATGGCGAACGCCTGTTGCGGCTCAAGGGTCTCCTCGCTGTCGAGGGCACGGCGGGTCCGGTGGCGATCGACGGTGTGCAGCACCTCTTTCACAGACCGCGGGTGCTGGAGTTATGGCCGGGAGGTGTGATGTCACCGGTACTCGTTGCCATCGCCGAGGGGGCCACACGCCAGGAACTCGAAGGCTGGCTCAGGACGGCTTGTAGCTCACCGGCTTGAAGCGGAGCCAGAAACGGGTCAGCGGTCCCGGTTCCCTGCCTTCATGGTCGAGACGGTCCTTGCGTTCGATGGCGGCGCGCACCGCGTGGCCACCGATCCAGCGGAAGGGCTCACGGGGAAAGGCTCGTTCCGGGCGCCTCACCAGGGGTGAGCGGCTCCATGCGTCGTCCCTTTCCTGGACCAGCGACGCGAGGATATGGCTTGCGACCCGCGACGGTACGATGCCGGCGCCGGAGTACCCGCAGCCGAAAAGGATGTCCGGCGAGGATCCGAGGTATCCGAACAGGGGAAGCCCGTCACGGGACCTGTCGATGGGCCCGCACCAGGTGCCTTCGATGTCGACGTCGGCAAGGGCGGGGTGATAGGCAGCCATGATGGCACGCAGCTCCCGGGTGCTGCGGCGCGGGCGCTTGAGCGAGGCGTCGATGCGGTCTCCGAAGGGAAGGGCGCCTCCCGACTTGGTGACAACAATGCGCCCGTCCGCCGTCGGCCTGCAAGATTCGATGAAGGTGCGCGAATCGGTGAACCCCGGTGCACCGGCCAGGCCGAGAGAATCGAGGAGATCCGGAACGGGCACGGTCATCGCTGCATCGGTGACCATCACCATGAGGGCGGGCCTGATCTCCGGCAGGGCGAGGGACCAGCCGTAGAGGGCCAGCACGACCTTGCGTGCGGTCAGTGTGCCGCGGTTGGTGACGACGCCGGGCGGGGTCGAACGGCGCAGACGTGTCATCGCCGTCTTTTCGAGAACACGGACCTCCAGGGAGAGGGCTTCGCGCCTCAGGGCGCGCACCAGATGGCCGGGATGGAGTGTAGCGCTCGCGGTGTCGACAACACCGGCCACAAGGGCCTCGCTGCCCGTCAGTGCCTGGATGTCGCCGGCCTCGAGGCGGCGGAAGCTGTGGATCTGCCGGGACTCCATCAGTTCCAGCATGTCGTCCCAGTGACCCGACTGTTTCTCGCAGGTCGCCCCCCACACCGTCGGGGCGCTGCTCATGGCGATGTCATGGCAGCCCTCGTCGGCCAGGGCCCGGATATCGCTGATGGCATCGATGGAAGCCCTGCCGATGTGCAGTGCCGCGTCGGTTCCTCCGGCGCGTTCGAGTGCCGGAACCTGAAGCCACATGGGCAGGGCAAAGCCGGCATTGGCGCCGCTCCCTCCGGCACCGCACACATCGCGTTCAATGACAGCGACATCGAGCGAGGGATCGCGCCGCTTGAGTTCGATGGCGGTCCACAGGCCGGTGTAGCCGCCGCCGACGATGGCGACATCGACCGCAAGATCGCCGTCGAGCGGCGTGATGCGGGCAGCGGACTCCGCAGCAATCGCCTGTTTCAGCCAGACGCTTTGCATGTCACTGCCGGTTCCACGGCAAGAGGTGCAGCCGTCGATGTGGTCGGCGGCGGCGGGTGGTTTTCGATGTGCCGGCGGATGATGGCGAGTTCCTTCCTGTCGCCGAAACCCCGGGCGATGATGAGGCGTTCGGCAGCGGCAAGCCAGCGCTCGTAGTAGTCGTGGCCATCCGCCGAGCCGTGTCTGGCGATCTCGTCGATCAGCAACTCCTGGAAGGCGTGCCATTCATAATGACCGGCGCCGTGCATCGCATTGACCATGGCGAAGATGCGCGCCTGCCACGGCTCATCGAAGGCCGGATCGCATCCGGGGCCGTCCTGTCGTGCGTTCACTCGTTTATCCTCCCGCGTGATTCCATTCCCGCCGCTTGCGTCAAGGCGCAAGAGGCAGTTCCCGTATCTGGTCCTCAACGTACCGGAATGCCCCCAGCCGTCGCAGCGGCGAGAAGTCCTCGATTTCCTGTGCGACACGATGGACATGCAGGCCCATGTCCCTCCTGAATCGCTTCAACCTTCGACCGTTGTGACCACTCGCCTGAGCCAGGAGCTCATGAAGGACCTGCTTGGGGTCCGGTACGCCTTCCAGCCTGTTCAGATCGGTCATGTCCAGGAGCTGACGGCCGTTGGGATTTCCGGCTCCCTTCCGCAACGCTGCCTCATCAAGAAGCAGCCGCGCTTCCTGCATCCGCACCGGAATCACACACACGACAGGAGGTGTTTCCTTTCGGCACTGGTTCAGTGCTTCGCGGATTTCCTTCTCGCGACTGTCGATTGACATCAATTCGGCATCCCGATGAACGAACAGCAGTTCGCACGGATAGAGATCGACACTCATCGTAATGCGATCCATGAGAGTCCTGGGAGGACTGAAGAGGTGACGCAAATCCGCCAATTCAGGTTGCAAGGGAATGCGGCCATGATGCTGGCGCAGCAACCAGACAAGAATCGGCAGGAGCGCCCTGTCAGATGACCCGTCCGCGACAAGTGTAAAGCGAAGGGCCTGCATGCGGATGAGGATTCACGTCGTGGCGGCAGGGTCAAAATGAGGAAACTGCGGCAGGTCTTCACGGTCGATCACCCGTCGTTGCCTGTGCGTCGTTCCTCGCCATTCGCTTCGCAAGGCAGGACTGAGATATGGCAGAAGTTCGCCCCTGGTGGCAACGTCGGCATGTTCGCAGTTCCTTGCCCTCCACGTGTCCTCAAGACAATGGAAGCAGGGCTTCCTGAAGAGGCCCTGGCCTGCGCCTGCGGCTTCCATTGTCTTGACGAACACGACACTGTCGTCCGGCGCTTCCTGGAACACCGCTGGCGAGTGGGTGTTGATGATGACCTGGCGCAATGGGTTGTCCGGACCCGCCGATTCGAAAGGGTCCACCGCAATATCAAGCAGCAGTTTCACAATGGCCGGTATCCGGGCCGGATGAATACCGTTTTCCGGTTCCTCCAGGCAGAGAACACCGTCCGTTTCGGGATCCATTTCCAGCACCACGAGCGCCAGGAACCGCAATGTACCGTCCGAAAGTGCGCGTGCAGGATGGCGGGTTCCTTCACTGTCGAGCGCGGTGAGCGTCAGCAGTTCCCGTTTCTCGTCCCGATCGATGCTGATGTCGCGCACGTCGTCAATGAGTTCGCTCAGTCGTATGGCAATCTGGCTGCAGGTTCGTGACGTACTTTCATCCGCCGAGCGGGCAAGACGGTAGACCGTGGCCGCAAGGTGGCGCCCGTCCTGGCCCATGCGTGCCGGAGAGGAAAACTCGTCAGGCTGGCGCAATGCCGCCGGTTGGAGTTGCAGGATTCGCCAAGCCTCCATTTCCCGACGGGCAACCACGACTGTGGGGCTCTCTGCGGCATTGGCCGCCGACAGGACCGTACGGGGAAGGTGTGTTGCAGAACGTCGCAGCGGACGTCCTCGACTGCCGCCGTCCTGATGCAGCTTGATGATCCGCTGCCCCCCTTCGGTTTCGGTCGAGATGAAGTGCTTCGCGCGGCGCTGGCCCTGAACAACAGAACGCCGCCAGTCTTGTGCACGATGAGGGAACGGGAGGTGCTTCGCGGCGGCGCCCTGCGGGATGTGCGTCAATTCCTCCCGGGTGATTTCCAGGGAACCTGCTGTCAAGTCGTCCCCGGGATGCCGGTAGGCAAGTTCAAGCGAGTAGCGCAGGAACGTGATGCTCGCCATCGCCTCCTGTCCGAGGTCATCGACAGCCTGTGCCGGCACGATCATCTCCACGGCGAAGGACATCCGTTCGGCGTAGCAGTCGCCGGACCTGTGGAAGAGACTGCGCACCTCCACGGTCCGATTGTCCTGGTCGCGAACTGACGCTGCGGCTTCCATCAGCGTGTGGCTGGACAGGGCATGGAGGAAGCGGATCGCGTCAAACACATTGGATTTTCCGGAGCCGTTCGGTCCGACCATGCAGGTGAAGGGACCGAACCGCAGATCGGCATCGACCAGGTTCTTGAATCCGGAAACTTCCAGCCTGGTCAGCATCTGCTCAGTCCGCTGGGGAAGGTCTCGCTTGCCTCCAATCATCAGTCGGGTCGCCTTGCCAGTCAAACAGGCGACCGTGTCGATCATTTCGTCCGCCGGATGTGCTGGTGACGGCCTCAGAGGCGGAGCCGTCCTGCCGACCGGTGCCCCCTTCTCCGTAAAGCCTTGTTGGATCCGGGCGTCCACAGGCGCTCATGACCGTGCCGGGGCCTCGTGAATGCTATCGGTGGCGGAGGTGTTGTGGACCGCAGTTGAACGTGTTGTTGCGGCAGTCGCGACTCATCGACAGGGGCGCGAACGGCAGCGTATCCTTGGTACGTTATCGCAACAGGCCGTCAACATGGGCAGTACCCTCGAGATTCCTTCACCCGATGGCCCGATACCGGCCTTCCTTGCCCTGCCGGAACGGGAGGGGCCGGCGCCGGCCGTGATCATGCTCATGGATGCGCCGGGTATTCGCGAGGAACTCCATCGATTCGCCAGACGTGTCGCATCTGCAGGTTTTGTCTGCGTTCTTCCCGACATGTACTACAGGCTTGGCACTCTGCGCTTCGATCTTTCCCGCCGCGATGACAGAATGACGGCGGTCTTCGCTGCGGCCATGGCGAGTCTCGATCACGACAGGGTGGCAGTAGACTGCCGCGCCATTCTCGATTTTCTCGACGCCGACGACCGCGTGGCGGCGGGACCGCGGGGACTTGTCGGTTACTGCATGAGCGGCCAGTACGTGCTCGCTGCCGCGTGCCGCTTTCCGGACCGGGTTGCGGCGGTCGCCGCGTTCCACGGCGTGCGCATGGTGACTGATGAACCCGATTCCCCCCATCGTGCCGCGGCAGCGATTCGCGCGGAAATGTTTCTCGGCTTCGCCTCGGACGATCCCCTGGTTCCCGACCATGTCATTCCCACGCTGCGCGACACCTTCGCCCGACACGCAATCGCCCACAGGATCGAGGTTCTGCCTGGAACACGCCACGGCTTCTCCTTCCCTGAACGCGACGCCTATGTCGAGGAGGCGGCTGAAGCCTGCTGGGAAGGGATGCTCGATCTCTTCTCGCGACGCCTGCATCGACGATAGCCATCACCGTATGCTGCCCGAGGTTGCGCGGACGGCCGTCCGCCAGGACACACCTCTGTCTCTCGTCCCAATAGGGCGTGGCAGCGTACGCACCCCAAGTCAGGCGCCGGCTGTCGAGCCTCTGCATACGCTCCGCGTCCCGGCAACTTCTTGAGTTCAGGTCCTGGGAATGAGGATCACTCCGGGAAGGCCTTCGAAGTCACGATCACAGGTCAACAAGTCGGCGCCATGTGCCCGGGCAGTGGCAAGGACGATGGCGTCCGCGGTTGCAAGGCCGTGCGCACGGCAGACCTCGGCGGCGGCGAGGGCGATCTCCGTGTCCAGGGGGGCGACGCTGCAGACCTGGGTGAAGGCGATCACCTGGTCGGCCTTGCCTTCGCCCCGTTCCCGGGTAAGCCACTTCGCGAGCTCGAGCTGCACCACGGTCGGAACGAGCCATAGCGCCTGCTCTGGAAGGTATTCCGCAACGGTCTCTCCGATGGGCGAGCCGATCAACCACTCGATCCAGGCCGAACTGTCGACCAGACGCATCACAGGCGATCCGAGCGATCGCGGTAGTCGTCGGTCGCGGCGCCCCGGACGGTGCCTGCCAGCGCTTCGCGATCCGGGACCGGAACGAGGAGAACGCCGGCTGCCTTGGGGATGAAGGCGAAGATCTGCCCGGCTTGCCACTGCCGAGCCGATCGCACGGCTTTCGGGATCGAGATCTGGAACTTGGATGACAAGGTCGCTGTGTCTGACATGATCTTACCATGATATGATCGATAGAAGAAACGTAAGACACGCGCGGGCGGGGTTCAAGACACCGCCGGACGACTTCGGCTGGTGTTCGCCCGGAATGTTCCATCACCGAAAAGCTGCGAGGCGCATCGAAAGACCGACGGGCGGTGCAGTCCCGTGCGGTCGAGGGCTCTCTGGCATCTTAACGTGGCGCCTGGGTCCGCGGTGCGCACATTGCTCATGGAAGGGGCCGTCGCCTGGCGACATTCCGGTCGCCGGCTGACGGCCCCTCGACACATGGCTCCGCGAGCAGGACTCGAACCTGCGACCCAGTGGTTAACAGCCACTTGCTCTACCAACTGAGCTATCGCGGATCAGGTTTCGACGAATGTTTATGCGAAGTGCCGGCGAGGGTCAATGATGACGGCAACCCGATTGCGGCCCTCCGGCAACATCCGTAGGGTCGTGGATCGTCTCGTCCGGGAGTGTGTCACGATGAATGGTGCCGATCTCATTGCCCGCATCCTTGTCAGGGAAGGAGTCGAC
The DNA here is from genome assembly GCA_965213815.1 of Alphaproteobacteria bacterium. Classification (GTDB taxonomy): domain Bacteria; phylum Pseudomonadota; class Alphaproteobacteria; order SP197; family SP197; genus SP197. The sequence continues at coordinate 1,534,751 of OZ243917.1, forward strand.
ATTCTTCCTGCCTTTCCGCACAGCGATCTCATCGATTCCGCAGCCAAGGTGGGCATTCGGCCGGTCATCGTGCGCCAGGAACGCCAGGCCCTTCACATTGCCGACGGATATGCCCGCGTCACCGGAGGCCGCAGGATCGCCTGCACCACCGTGCAGTACGGACCTGGATCGGAGAATGCCTTCGGCGCCGTGGCCCAGTGCCATGCCGACAACGTGCCGGTGCTTCACATTCCTTTCGGCTACGACCGCACGAGGCAGCCGCTCGATTCCCACTTCCAGGCCAGCCAGAGCATGCAGCATGTCGCGAAGTGGTGCGCCATGGTGCCGGATGTGGAGCGTATTCCGCAGATGATGCAGAACGCCTTTGCCATGTTGCGCAACGGCCGTCCCGGACCGGTGGTTCTCGAGGTGCCCAAGGATGTGGCCAACACCCCCGCCGATCCCGGTCTCGAGGAGCGCTACCGCCCCCAGAAGGCCTCAAGGCCCGTGGCCGCCGACGCCGAGATTCACGAAGTCCTCGCCTGCCTCGCCAAGGCGTCGTCACCTGTCATCGTGGCGGGTCAGGGCATTCTCTACGCCGGTGCGTGCGAGGCTTTGACAGCGTTCGCCGAGAGTACCGGCATTCCGGTTCTCACCACACTGAACGGCAAGAGCGCCTTTCCGGAGAACCACCCCCTCTCCCTGGGATGCGCGGGCCGAACCCGGCGCGGCGAGGCAGCGCATTTCCTCGCAGGCTGCGACCTCGTCTGCGGACTCGGCACGAGTTTCACGCGCTCGGAATACATCACGCCGTTCCCGACCGGCCATCGCTGCTTCATCCAGCTGACGAACTGGGAAGGCGATGTGTCGAAGGACTATCCCGTCGACATCGGCATCATCGGCGATGCCCGCGCAACCCTGGAACGCATGGTGGAGATTGTCGGCAAGGCTCCCGGCACCCGGGGCGACGCGGTGGCGCAAGAGGTGGCCCGCCGCCGCAAGACCTTCATGGATGTCTGGCAGCCGCGGCTGCACTCCGCCGAGATTCCAATCAGCCCCTATCGCATCATTCATGACCTCATGAAGACGGTGGACCGCGAGACGACCATCGTCACCCATGATGCCGGCTCGCCGCGCGACCAGATGACCGCCTTCTACGAAACGCTCGTGCCTCACGGCTACATCGGCTGGGGCAAGACGACACAGCTCGGCCTAGGTCTGGGTCTCGTACAGGGTGCGCGTCTGGCGCGGCCTCATCATCACTGCATCAACATCATGGGTGATGCGGCGATCGGCATGGTGGGAATGGACCTCGAAACCTCCGTGCGCAACCGGTTGGCCACGATCACGATCGTTCTGAAGAATGCGGTCATGGGCGGCTATGTCGACCACCATCCCGTGGCAGCCCGCGACTATCACATTCATCAACTCGGTGGGGACTATGCGGATGTGGCGGCGGCGCTGGGCGCACACGCCGAACGCGTGAGCACGCCTGACGACTTCGTGCCGGCTCTCGAGCGGGCTCTGGCCCTGACCGACCGGCCGGCGCTGATCGAGGTCATCACCTCCGAGGAGAAGCACTTTGCCGATGATCCCGTGGAGGGTTGATGGCGGCATTCGATTACATCATCGCCGGTGGTGGGACGGCGGGTTCGGTTCTTGCGGCGCGTCTCACGGAAGATCCGGCGGTCAGCGTCCTCGTGCTCGAGGCTGGCACCGCTCGCAGATCCCTGATGCACCGCGTTCCGGCGGGCGTCCTGTCGCTTTATCAGTCGGGCCGCTACCACTGGGACTACAGGTCCGAACCGGAAGAGTTGGCCGCCGGCAGATCCTATCCCTACAAGATGGGCAAGGGTCTTGGAGGATCCTCCTCGATCAACGCCATGCTGTGGGTGCGGGGTGCACCCGGTGTCTTCGACAGTTGGGCAGCGGACGGGGCGGCCGGCTGGTCATGGCGGGACGTCGAGCCTCTGTTCCGGCGCATGGAGAGTTTCGACGATTCCACCGATCCCCACATGGGGATCTCGGGTCCCATCGCCGTGTCGCGCGGCACTCCCGGGTCCTCGATGTTCAATGAGGCCTTTCTCGAGGCGGGGGTCGAGGCCGGCCTTGCCTTCAACGACAACTACAACGGACCGGATCAGGAAGGGATCACCGTCCTGCACCGCAACACGCGTCGAGGCGAGAGAAGCGATGTGTGGACCGAGTATCTGAGGCCCTGCCTCGACCGTCCCAATCTCGTGATCCGCTGCGATACCCCCGTCGATCGGCTTGTCATCGAGTCGGATCGGGTCACTGGCGTCGTCGTCAGGAGGGGCGGACGCCACGAAACCATCCACGCGACGAGGGAGATCCTGCTCTGCGCCGGGGCGATCGGTTCTCCTCAGCTGCTCATGCTGTCGGGAATCGGTGATCCCGCCGAGCTCGGGGCGCACGGCATCGAGGTGCGCCACGAGCTTGCTGGTGTCGGCGCCAATCTTCACACGCACCCGACCATTCGTCTTGGCTATACCGCCAGGAAGGCGGAAAGGCTGGCGTCGTGGACACGGCCGCCGAAGAAGTGGCTGGCCGGCGTGCGATGGCTCGCCGACCGCAAGGGCGTCGCCGCCACCAACCACATGGACGTCGGCTGCTTCCTGCGATCCGGCGGCGATGTTCCCTGGCCCGATATCCAGATGACCTTCACGCCCATGCTGGTGGGCATGACCTATGCCGACGCGCTCGCCGATGGTTTCGGGGTCTACACGGAACTCGTCGGCATCAGAAGCCGTGGAACCGTGAGGTTGCGTTCGGCTGACCCCGAGGCCCTGCCACGGTTCAGCTTCAACTTTCTTGCCGAAGAGCGCGACCGCGAAACATTCCGTACCGGCGCCGGCATGATCCGGGACATCGTGTCGCAGCCGGCGTTCGACGGCTTGCGGGGGCGCGAGATCGACCCCGGCGCGACCGTGACGTCGGCTGGCGACCTCGACCGGTGGGTAAGCCGGAACATCGGCATCACCCACCATCTCGCAGGCACCTGCCGCATGGGCGCGCAGGATGATCGGTGTTCGGTGGTCGGTCCCGATCTCAGGGTGCTGGGTCTCGACGGTCTTCGCATCGCCGACAACTCGATCATGCCCCGTGTGACAAGCGGCAACACCCACGCCCCGGCCATCATGATTGGCGAGAAGGCAGGCGATCTCATCATCGGCAAGGGCAGCAGCCCATGACACGCGACAGGCGGTTTCCCTCGATTCACGCAATGCAGGCGCGCGCGGCCCGGCGCGTGCCACGCTTTGCCTTCGGCTATGTGGAAGGAGGGATCGACAGGGAAGTCTGCCTCGCAGCCAACGTGGATGCCCTGCGCAGGGTGGTTCTGGAACCCCGTGCGATCGTTGACGAAGCCTTCGAACCGGACCTCTCCGTCACCTTGTTCGGCCACACCTGGCCGCTTCCCTTCGCTCCCGCCCCGCTGGGTCTGACGGGACTGATCTGGCCGAACGCTCCGGCGCTGATCGCACGCGCCGCCATTGGCCACGGTCTGCCGGCGTGCCTGAGCACCTTTGCCACGATGTCCGTCGAGGAGATCGGCGCCATCGCCGGGAGCAATCTCTGGTTCCAGCTCTACTGCACCGTGGATCCGGCCATCGAGAACGACATTGTGGATCGGGCCGAGGCCGCTGGCGCCTCGGTGCTTGTCGTGACGGTCGATGTGCCCACACGCACACGGCGTGAACGCGACATCGCCAGTGGCCTCTCCGTGCCTCCGCGGTTCGACCGCACGACGCTCATGGACATCATGGCCCGTCCTACCTGGGCGCTCGCCATGCTGCGCGCCGGAATCCCCCGGTTCCGCACCCTTGAGCCCTACATGCCGAAGGGCCTGGCGCTGGCGCAGATGGGAGAGCATCTGGCGAGCATGTCGGATGGACGGGTGACCGCCGGAAAGCTCGAACGCCTGCGCGAACGCTGGAAGGGTCCCATGATGGTCAAGGGACTCCTCGATCCGGATGACGCCGTGAGGATGCGCGACATGGGTGTCGATGCCGTCGCCGTCTCCAACCATGGCGGCCGCCAGTTCGACGCGGCTCCGGCACCGGTTGACGTGCTGCCGGCCATTCGCAGGGCCGTCGGCGCCGACTACCCTCTGGTGGCCGACGGCGGTGTGCGCTCAGGAATCGACGTTGCCCGCATGATCGCCTGCGGCGCCGACTTCGTTCTCATGGGCCGGGCCTTTGCCTACGCCGTTGCGGCAGGGGGTGAGACAGGTCTCGATCATGCCATCCGCATCATTCACGCGGACCTGAGGCAGGTGATGATGCAGGCCGGCACACCGCGTCTCGACGACCTGCCGGCCCGTCGGACGACGGGGAGAGCCCACGTCGTGTGAGGGATCAGTTGTCGTGAACGCCGCCTTCGACCTTGCGGCGGGCGACAAAGTCCTCGAGTTCCTCGCGAATCGCTGGATCGAGAGGCGGCGCCTGGAATTCCGCCAGAAGCTGTTTCCAGATGCGGTTGGCGCGTCGGGTGGCGTCGGGGCTGCCTGCCTCGACCCAGGTCTCGAAGTTGCGCCAGTCCGACAAGAGCGGCGCGTAGAAGGCAGTCTCGTAGCGCTCCAGGGTGTGGCCAGTGCCGAAGAAATGCCCGCCCGGACCGACATCCGCCATCGCTTCCATGCCGATTTCGGCGTCGTTGACGACAATCGGCTCCATGATCTCGAACATGCCCTGGATCATCTCGGCATCGACGATCATCTTTTCGAAACTGGCCACCAGGCCCCCCTCCATCCAGCCTGCGCCGTGATGGATGAGGTTGCCGTGAGCGAGGAAGGCCGCCCACAGGGACATGCCGCTCTCGTAGGCCGCCTGGGCGTCCACCGCGTTGGACGCACTGACGTTGCTGGTCCTGAAGGGGATGTTGTAGCGCCGCGCGAGTTGTCCGCTGGCCAGGGTCGCCCTGACATACTCCGGCGTGCCGAAGGCCGGCGCTCCCGATTTCATGTCGACGTTGCTGGTGAATCCGCCATAGACCGATGGTGTGCCGGGTCTGACGATCTGAATCAGCGCCAGGGCAGCCAGGGCCTCGGCATTCTGCTGCACGAGGGCTCCGGCCAGGGTGGAGGGCGCCATGGCGCCCTGCAGCGTGAAGGGCGTGATGGCAACCGCCTGACCGGCGCGGGCCATCTCGATGAGGCCCTGGCTCATGGGTTCGTCGAGGCGCAACGGGGAATTGGTGTTGATGAGCGTGATGAGACCCGGCCGGGCAATCATCTCGTCCATGTCGATGCCCCGCGCAATGCGGTTCATCTCGATGCCGTCGCGGCTGCGTTCGGCCCCCAGGGCATAGGTCCGCCAGGCACGGTCGGTCTCGGTGATGAAGGTCATGTAGCAATCGAGATGCCTGGTGGGAACCGGCAGATCGATGGGCTCGACGGGATAGCCGGCGAAGAAGTGCACGGCGTTGAGACTGGCGGCCACTCTGACCAGGTTGCGGAAGTCCTCGTAGTTGCCGGGACGACGGCCATTGTCGAGGTCGGAGACATTCGGAGGACTCGACACCGCCGTGGTGACGATACGGTTGCCGCCAACCGTGACGGAGCGTTCCGCGATCCGGCTGTGGAGGGTGAACTCGGCCGGCACCGTCGCCATGGCTGTCTCGATGAGGCCGCGATCGAACCGCACACGCATGGAACTGTCGTCGACATCGGCGCCGGCCTCGCGGTAGAACTGCCGCGCATCCCCGCCCAGAACCTCCATGCCGAGTTCCTCGAGCACGTCGAGGGATGCGCTGTGGACATGTTCGATCTGGTCAGCCGAGAGAATGTCGAGCGGGGGAAAGGGATTGCGCACCTCGCGCCAGGGAAGCTGTTGCGGCGCGGCCGAGCGCGACCGCTCAACACTCCTGCGGCGGGACCGGGTACGGCGTGCCATCAATCGCTCCCCTCGGGGACAGCTTCCCCATGGACCACTATGGAAGCAGGTGCCACCCGCTGACAAGGCACGCGCACCGCTCTCTCATCATCCGCGAAGGATCTCGGCCTTGCGGCGGGCGACGAAGGCGTCGAGTTCCTCCGCAATGCCGGCGCACAGCGCAGGCGCTTCCCAGGAGTCGATGAGCGCGCGGGCAAGGCCCGAGGCGCGTCCGGCCGCCTCGATGCCGCCGGCATCGCTCCAGCTCTCGAAGTTCCGCCAGTCCGACACCATCGGCTCATGGAAGGCCGTCTCGTAGCGCTCGAGGGTGTGGCCGGTGCCGAAGAAGTGTCCGCCGGGGCCGACCTCGGCCATGGCCCTCATGCCGATTTCCTCGTCGGTCACCTCCACAGGCTCGAGAACACGGCTGATCATCTCGATGGTATCGGCATCGATCACCATCTTCTCGAAACTGGCAACCAGTCCGCCTTCAAGCCATCCGGCTCCGTGCAACACGATGTTGGCGTGGCTCATCACGGCGCTCCACAGGGAATTCTGGCTTTCGTAGGCGGCCTGGGCATCGACCGACGTGGAGGCATTGACGTTGCTCGAACGGTAGGGGACGCCGTTGAGACGGGCGAGCTGGCCACCGATCATCGTTGCCCGGGCATATTCGGGTGTGCCGAAGGCGGGCGCGCCGGTCTTCATGTCCACATTGCTGGTAAATCCGCCATAGACCACCGGAGCCCCCGGGTTGATGAGCTGCACCAGCGTCATGCCGGCAAGGGCTTCGGCATTCTGCTGGGTGATGGCCCCGGCCACACTGGCGGGCGCCATGGCGCCCGCCAGTGTGAAGGGAGTGACGATGACCGGCTGGTTGTGTTCGGCCATGGTCATCATGCCGTCGAGCATCGGTGTGTCGAACCTCAGCGGAGAATTGGCATTGACCACGGTGACGATGCTCGGTTGGTGTGTCAGTTCCTGGCGCGACAGGTTTCTGGCAATACAGATGATGGAGAGCGCATCATCGATGCGTTCCGTGCCGAGCGAATAGGCGTGCCAGGCGCGGTCGGTGAGAGTGACGAAGGCGGCAAGGCAGTCGAGGTGCCGGGTGGCCGGGGGAAGGTCGGTCGGCTCGACGGGATAGCCGCCGAAGAAATGCAGGCAGTTGAGACCCTGGGCCAGGCGCAGAAAATCACAATAGTCCGTGAAATTGCCTTCTCGACGTCCCTGCTCGAGATCGTGGGCAAAGGGCGGGCTGGCCACCGGTGTGAAGGCAATCCGGTTGCCCCCGATGGTGAGCGAGCGCTGCGGGTTGCGGGCATGGAGCGTGAAGGCGCGAGGCGCCGAGGCCATGGCGTGCGCGACGAGTTGCCGGGGCAGGCGCACTCGTGACGTGTCGCGATCCACGTCGGCGCCCGCGTCATGGAACACCGCACGGGCCCGCTCGTGCAGGAACTCGATGCCGATCTCCTCGAGAATGGCGAGAGAGCGGTCCTGGATGAAGGCGAGTTCATCACGTGACACCGCTTCCAGGGGCGCAAAGGGATTGACCGGCTGCCGCCAGGCCGGTTGCTGACGGGCACCTCGTGTGCGTCGCTGGCGGTTCCGCCGTGACTGTCGTGCCATGGATCGCGCCCCCGTTGCTGGGTCGTGTTCAGTCCGCCATCGAACGCATGACCACCGCGAAATCGCGGGTGATCCGGTCTTCCATGGCGTGGCGCCCCCGATCGACGACGTGACGGCCATGCACGAAGACATCGCGCACGGGGTTGCTGTTGCCCGACAGGATGAAGCTGTCGACAAGCTGGCCATGCTTGCGTGCGACGAGTGACGGGTGATCGGCATCGAGGACGATGATATCCGCCGGCGCGCCGGGCTGCAGTCCGGCAGCCGTCTGGCCGAGCGCCCGGGCGCCCCCGGCAAGCGCCGATCGCCACAGGGCCTCGCCCGTGTGCGGAACGTCCCGCCTGGCAACGATGCAGCGTCGCCTGCGGCGCAGTCGCTGGACATACTCCAGCCACCGCAGTTCCTCGACCGGGCTCGTCGACACATGGCTGTCGGAGCCAATTCCGAAGGTGCCGCACCGCTTCAGGCAGGATCCCAGGGGGAACATGCCGTCGCCCAGGTTCGCTTCGGTGGTCGGACACAGCCCGGTGACGGCGCCGCTCGCCGCCATCCGGGCGACCTCGCCCGATGTCACATGGGTTGCGTGAACGAGGCACCATCGCCTGTCGACGGAGACATGTTCGAGGAGCCAGTCGACCGGACGCAGTCCCGACCAGGCAAGACATTCCGCCACTTCACGTTCCTGCTCGGCGATGTGGATGTGGACCGGCGTGCCGTCGTCGATGTCGGCGAGCGCCTCCGTCAGTCCGGTCCTGGAGACGGCCCGCAGGGAATGAGGCGCGATTCCCAGCCTCACGGCGCCCTCGCGGGCCGGGCCTAGCGCCTGCATGAGCCGCAGGTAGGCATCGCTGTCATTGACGAACCGGCGCTGGCCCGGTTCCACAGGCGCTTCGCCGAATCCGCCGAAGGTGTAGAGGACCGGGAGCAGCGTCAGCGCGATACCGGTGCGTCGCGCGGCGTCGACGATGCGCCAGGAGATTTCGGCGGGGTCTTCGTAGGGTGTGCCATCCTGCTGGTGGTGCAGATAGTGAAACTCGCCAACCGCCGTGTAGCCGGCCTTGAGCATCTCGAGATAGAGCAGGGCAGCGATGGCGCCGACCTCGTCGGGTCCGAGTCGCGCCAGGAAGCGGTACATCGTCTCGCGCCAGCTCCAGAAACTGTCCGCTGTTCCGGGCGCCGCCCTTTCCCCGAGACCCGCCATGGCCCGCTGGAAGGCATGACTGTGGAGATTGGCCATCCCCGGAAGGGCCGGTCCGGCAAGACGCACCGATCCGGGCGGTGCGGGTGTGCCGGTGTCCACGGCCTCGATCATTCCCCTGGCGTCGATGGTGATGAGCACATCATCGGCCCAGCCATCGATCAGCATCGCCGACGGCGCGTGACAGACGACAGGGGGCATGACGATCGCTCCGGGAACATCCGGGAACAGCAATAGTCGGCAAGTTCGGATGGGCGCAAGTCTTGTTTCCCGAAAGGGGTCGGACGAAGATGGGCCCCATGTGGGATACACTCTGGCTGGACGTTCGCCTCGCCACCATGGAGGAAGGCCGCGGTGCCTATGGTGTGATCGACGATGGTGCGCTCGGCGTCAGAGACGGACGCATCGTGTTCTGCGGCACGCGTGATGACCTGCCGGGCCCTGCCGAATTGCTCGCCTTCGAGGTTTGCCGCCTCGACCGCCGCTGGATGACTCCCGGACTCATTGATTGCCACACCCATCTGGTCTACGGCGGCGACAGGGCCGACGAGTTCGAGGCCCGCCTCGAGGGTGCGTCCTACGAGGATCTTCTCAAGGCGGGACACGGCATTCTCTCCACGGTACGCGCCACCCGTGCGGCCAGCTGCGAGGACCTGATCGACACAGCCTTGCCGCGTCTTGATGCGTTGCTGGCCGAGGGTGTCACCACGGTCGAGATCAAATCGGGCTACGGCCTCGATCTCGATACGGAATGCACCATGCTGCGGGCGGCAAGACGCCTCCAGACGATGCGCCCGGTCAGTGTCGTGACCACGTTCCTCGGCGCCCATGCCCTGCCGGGCGAGTTCGATGGCAGAAGGGATGACTATGTGGAGTTTGTCTGCACAAGGGTGATGCCGGAAATCGCCGCCTGCGGGCTCGCCGACGCCGTTGACGCCTTCTGCGAGCACATTGCCTTCACCGTCGCGGAAACGGATCGCATCCTTGCCGCCGCCCGCCGTCTCGGATTGCCGGTGAAGCTCCACGCCGGACAACTCTCGGAGTGTGGCGCCGCCGAGGTCGCGGCCCGCCATGGCGCGCTCTCGTGTGATCATCTCGAATATCTCTCGCCGGAAGGCGCACAGGCCATGGCGCACGCCGGAACCGTGGCCGTGCTGCTTCCCGGTGCCGCTTATGTGCTGCGCGCGGACACCATGCCGCCGGTCGAGCTCATGCGCCGCCACAACCTTGCCATGGCCGTGTCGACGGACTGCAATCCGGGAAGCTCCCCGGTGTCGTCGCTGCTGCTCATGCTCAACATGGCATCAACCCTGTTTCGCCTGACTCCCGAAGAGGCCCTCGCCGGTGTGACGAGACAGGCGGCCCGGGCGCTTGGACTTCTGGGCGACCGAGGCACGCTCAGTTTCGGCAAGCGGGCGGATCTGGCCATATGGGACATCAGCCATCCCAATGTCCTTGCCTATCAGGTGGGATTCAATCCGCTGCATGCCGTCATCCGCGGCGGCGTCACGGCAACAAGGGCATTGACAAGGACCCTTGCTTGATCTGCTACACTTCGGCGATCTGACAAACGGGAGATGATCATGACATGCGGCAAGACCCTGGGCGCCATCCTGGTTGTGTTCAGCCTCGCTGTGGGCGGTCACGCGCAGGCGGACATGGAGACATCGGTCAACATCACTCCTCAAGGGGTGGCCATCGGTGGTTGGGATACCGTCGCCTACTTCACGGAGAGTCGTGCCGTCATGGGATCGGCAGAGTTCTCCCACGACTGGCAGGGAGCCACCTGGCATTTTGCCTCGGCTGCCAACCGCGATCTCTTCGCCGGCGATCCCGAAGCCTACGCCCCGCAGTTCGGCGGCTGGTGTGCCTATGCCCTGTCGCAGGGCGAGTATGCAGCCGAGGTCGATCCCGAGGAGGCCTGGACCGTTCACGACAACCAGCTGTTTCTCAACTGGAATGACAAGATCCGCAAGAAGTGGGTCAACAACGGCATCGAGGACGGTGTGAGCGAAGGCCGCGAGAACTGGGTCGAGGTCGAACAGCAGCTCCTCGATGGCGACGCGGACTACTCGCGCAAGTCGAATTCCCCCTGGAACGACCTGTGATCACCGCGCCGTGACCACACCTCGCGTCCTCGTCTTCCAGCATATTGCCATCGAGCATCCCGGCGTGTTCCGGGATTTCCTCGAGGAGGACGGTATTGCGTGGACCGCTGTGGAGCTCGATGAGGGTGACGCAATCCCCGACCTCTCGGACTTCGACGTCCTGTGGGTCATGGGCGGTCCCATGGATGTCTGGCAGGACGATCTTCACCCGTGGCTCGAACCCGAACGACAGGCCATTCGTGAGGCTGTTGCGGTGCGCTCCATGCCGTTCCTGGGGTTCTGTCTGGGTCATCAGCTCCTTGCCCAGGCGCTTGGCGGCAGTGTTGGACCGGCAGACGAGCCGGAAATCGGCATCCTCGAGGTGGAACTTGTACCGGCTGGTCTCGCGAGTCCCCTCCTGAAAGGCCTCCCGCCGGTTCATCGCACCCTGCAGTGGCATGGCGCGGAAGTCCGCGACGTCCCGCCGGCGACCCGGGTGCTGGCAAAGTCAGGCGCCTGTGCGACGCAGGCTCTGGCATACGGCGATCACGCCTTCAGTTTCCAGTACCACATCGAGATCACGCCCGAGACCGTGAACCAGTGGGCCAGGGTGCCGGCCTACAGGCGCGCCCTCGAGGACAACCTTGGCGCCGGTGCGCTCCCCCGGCTCGAGAGCGAGGCCGCCGCCGCCATGGCGGAGTTCAACGCCAGCGCCCGCATTGTCTACGACAACTTCATGGGTCTGGTCCGCTGCCGCCCTTGAGCCCCGGCTCCCTGGCGCCGGACCTGACAGGGTCGGTCAGCGCGTTTCCCTTCGCGACGAGAAATCGTCAGGCAGATACACGACCCTGAAGCAGCGGCTTGTTCGGAGTATCCGAACCGCTGCGAGTTGGCGATTGATGCATGATGCCCAGGGTCACTGATGGCAGAACGCTCGGGCTGCTTGATGGGATCGGATCGTTGACCGAAGCGATGGCGGGCCGCCGCATGGATCGCCTGTCCTCTTCGGAGAGGAACTCCATCTTGCGCCAGATGCGAGCCTTCCAGGCGATTCAGAGCAGGCCGGCCGGGATGGCGAGGACGTCCCGGGTGAGCCTGGTGTCGGTTTCCCTCAGACAGACCACTGCTCTCGGGCCGATTGGTCTGCCCAGTCTGGTCAGGGTCGAAAAGCTCCGTGCGGCGGCGGACCCGGGGGATGCAGTCTTCTTGAACTCGACGGATGAATCAGGTTGTCACGCTCGATCAGCAGGTCCACTTCCCGATGGTCCCGGTCCCGGAAAAAGTGAAACCGGGCTTGCAGTCCGTTGTGCCAGTAGCTCTTGAGGATCTCCGTGAACATCCAGGTTTCCAGGATCGCGCCGGACATGGCGCCGGCTTCCAGTGTTTGCGGCGAGGACCAGCCCGTCAGGTAGGCGCACAGGCCTGTATCCAGGAAGTAGAGTTTCGGGGTCTTGATCAGCCTCTTGGTGAGGTTGGTGTGCTAGGGTCGCAGCAGGTGGATGATGCCCGCTGTCTCCAGGATCGACAGCCATGCCTTGGCGGTCTTCTGGTCGATGTCCACATCCCTGGCCATGTCGGCGTGGTTGACCAGCTGGCCGGTGCGTGCCGCCGCAGCGCGCAACATGCGGTAGACGGCGTTTGCACTCTGATGGCAACGCCGCGGACTCAAGCCGAGATGAGGGGCATCCCCGGCTCGACTCCAGGGATCAGCCCGCAATGGTGCGCAGGCGGGCGATCTGGCGTTCCACCGAGATCCCCTCCTGCGAGGTGATTTCCAGCTTCTTGTCCTGGAAGGTGTCTCCCGGGTGTGTCTCGCGCCACTCCGCGACGGCCCTGTCGCGTTCGCGCACCAGGTCCTTCACGAGCGGCCGAAACAGGCGCAGCATGCCGCTGATCCAGCGGTTGACGGGCCAGGATGGCCGGGCATGGTCGATCACGAAGTCGTCGACCATGTCGCAGACATCGTCGGCCGCGTACCAGGCCTCTCCCGTGACCCACCGGTTGACGGTAAAAAGGCCGATGGCGAATCCCTTGGAATTCATGGAGACGGCGATGAGGTGACTGAGCGCGTCATTGCCCGTCGGCCACTCCGCATCACCGTCGTAGTCCACGGGAACAACGCCCTGTTTCATGCCCTTGGTGCGCATGAAGGTGTGAAAGTGGCCGTGTTCTCCCGGTCTCTGTGCCTTGGGATGGGCATGGTAGTAGTACTGGCTGTGGCTCGTCCGGTCGAAGACGTCGCCCTTGGGGTAGTGCCGCCACTGGTAGAACGTGCCGGCGTCGCGAAGCAGTTCGCCGACGATGTTGTCATTGGTCTGGCGCAGGACGCGATGGCATTCGAGGACATCGTTGCCTGCTTCGATCATGGCTTCGAGTTCGTCGCGAGGAAGGTCTTCAAGGCGGGTCCGCTCCGACGTCATGGTGAGGCCTCCACCACAAGTCTGAAGCCGATGAGGATATGACGGATGCCCTCGGGCCGACCATGGCGGTCGGCCGGGCGGCAGACACCGCAACCGCGATCATCCCACGAGCCACCCTTGACCCAGTATCGCCCCGGGCGCTGTTCATCGGCGGTCCACTCGAACACCTGCCCGGCAGCATCGTGCATGCCGAAGGGGCTCCTGCCTTCCGGGAACGAACCCACGGGCATCGTCGAAAAGGGGCCCTGGTCATGAGTGTTGAGCTTCGTGGCGTCCCAATCGTCACCCCATGGGAACATCCGACCGTCGGTTCCACGTGAGGCCTTCTCCCACTCGAGTGCTGTCGGCAGGCGCCACGGGCGTCCGGTTTCCGCGGAGAGCCAGCGGGCATAGGCCGTCGCGTCGGCATGGCTCACGAGAACCACCGGATGGTCGAGCCTGTCGGTCGGTGGTGTGCCGCCGGTCCAGGCGTAGGGCCGGGTGCGAGGGTAGGGATGGATCAGGCCGTAGCCGTCCCAGGTCTCCTTGTCGACATCCGGGACGGCGTGGCCGGTGGCCTCGACAAACCGGGCGTAGTCGGCCTGGGTGACAAGGTTTTTCATGATGAAGAAGGTGTCGAGTTCGACGACATGGCGATCCATGTCATCGTCGTACCAGCCCCATTGCCTGGTTCGCGTGTGTCCATAGGCGCTCTCGTCGAGGCGGTAGGCCAGCTCCCGCTCATCCGCGTCGGACCCGGCGATGAAGGGTCCGCCGCCGATCATGACGATCTCGGGCGTCTCGCCTGCCATGGGCGAGGCGTGGTGCGACAGAACAAGGAGGGTGACGCAAAGGAATGTGCGCAATGGACCGGGAGCCTTCCAGGCGACATCAAGGACGCACCGCATACCATGAGAGCGAGACAGCGTCATTTCCGGTTTACCCTCATGTCGGGGTCCGTCTATCATGGCAGTTCAGGATTGCGAAACCGGAGGGTCCTTACTCCATGGGCAAGTTGAGAAGAAAACTTTTGACGACCACCATGATCCCGGCGGTCGTCGGTCTCGGAAGCGTCATGGCATTCGATGCGTCGGCCTGCATGTGCCAGCGCAAGGCGGCTGCCAAGACCTACACCATGGCGCTCGAAAATCCCGAGGCCGTGGCGGATCCCGCGACAGGCCTTGCGGCCGGTTGCGGCGGCTGTGGAGGTTGCGGCGGCGGCTGCGGTGGTTGCGGCGCGGGCTGTGGAGCCTGCGGCGGCTGCGGAGCCTGCAATCCTTGTGCATCCGAGTGCGAGGAAGATCCGTGCAATCCATGTGCGGTCTGCGACGACCCGTGTGGAGCCAGCCTTGAGACGGCGACAGGCCTTGCGGCCGGTTGCGGCGGCTGTGGAGGTTGCGGCGGCGGCTGCGGTGGTTGCGGAGCGGGCTGTGGAGCCTGCGGCGGCTGCGGAGCGTGCAATCCTTGCGCATCCGAGTGCGAGGAAGATCCGTGCAATCCGTGTGCGGTCTGCGAGGACCCGTGTGGCGCCAGCCTTGAGACGGCGACAGGCCTTGCGGCCGGTTGCGGTGGCTGTGGCGGCTGCGGTGGTTGCGGAGCGGGCTGTGGGGCCTGCGGTGGCTGCGGAGCCTGCAACCCTTGCGCATCGGAGTGCGAGGAAGATCCGTGCAATCCGTGTGCGGTCTGCGACGATCCATGCGGCGCCAGCCTTTGGCAGCCCGGTGACGGAACCGACGTGGCCTGGAATGTCCTGACAGGCGAGCCGAGCGCTGACTATGGTACCGGCATGCTGCCCTGGGGTGATGTGCCTGCCTCAGTCGACGGGAGTTTCGAACATGTTGCCGGCCTGGCCGATGAGGGCATCGGTGCGGTTGGTTCAGGCTCTGCAGATCCTGGTTCCCGGTTCGTGCCAGGCGAGACCGTTTCGGACAACGGCAACTGGCGCTACACGCTGTCGACGTCCTGATCAACCAGTGCCCCGTGTCCAGCCACGCGCGGCGCCATGACAGGGGCCGGATCGGCATCGCAGCCGGTCCGGCCCTTGCCATTCTTGTTTTCTTCATGGCACTGGGCCGCGCCGGAGACGGGACACTGGCAGCCGACAGTGCCTGGGCGCTGGTGAGCCACAACGGCCTTCTTGTCATCGACGTGAGAACCACTGGCGAATGGCGAACCACCGGTTTGCCGGAAATGGCGGTCGGCATCAGCCTTGCCGGCGAGGGAACGGTCTCCTTCGTTGCCGCGGTGCTTGACGCGGTTGATGGCGACCGGTCGAAGCCGGTGGCGACGATTTGCGCCTCCGGCGTGCGTTCGGCGCGGGCGGCCGATATCCTGCGGCGTCACGGATTTGTGGAGGTCCACGATATCGCAGAAGGCATGATGGGGAGCCGGTACGGACCAGGCTGGATCGAACGCGGTCTGCCGATTCGTGCCCCGGGGAACGGCAGCGGTGCATGATCATGTTTCGCTGCAGCCTGCCTTCACAAATCGCATACGATCCTGTTGACTGACTGGAATCAAGGGAGGAACGTCACCATGTATCGCAAATCCAGGGCCACTCGTCTTGTGGATGACCTTGTTGGCGGTGAGATTTCCAGGCGCGAATTTCACCGCACACTTGCTGTCGCAGGAATCGGCCTCGCCGGGACAACCCTGCCCCTCACCGCCGCCACAGCAAACACCGACCCCGCGGCTCTCAATGTCTTCGAGTGGGCGGGGTACGAATTGCCCGAGTTCTATCCGGGATATCTCGACAAGCACGGCGTTCCTCCGACATTCACGCTCTTCGCCGAAGAGGAGGAAGCCCTTCAGAAGCTGCGTTCCGGTTTCCCGACAGATATCTCGCATCCGTGCAGTGGTTCGGTGGCGCGCTGGAGGGACGCCGGCGCATTGCGCCCGCTTGATGTCGGACGCATCGAGGCCTGGGACGACGTCTTCCAGACCACCAAGGACATCCGGGGTGTCAGGATCGAGGGCGAGTACTACTTCCTGCCCTGGGACTGGGGCAACAGCTCCATTCTCTACAGGCCCGACCTGCTTCCGCTCAGCGAGAAGGAACAGTCCTATGATGTTCTGCTCAGACCGGAGTTGAAGGGCAAGATCGCGATGAACGACTCGGTCGACTCGAGCTTTGCGGTCGGTGGCCTCCTGACAGGTGCCGGGAACATCTTCGAGATGACTGACGAGGAGATTGACGCTGCCACCGATGTCGTCCGTGCCCTTCACCAGAACGTGCGCTTCTACTGGTCCTCTCCCACGGAGTTCGAGCAGTCCATGGCCGCCGGGGAAGTGGTGGCGGCATGGTCGTGGAACAGTTCGATCATCGAGATGAAGAACCAGGACATCGAGGTGGTCTTCATGAATCCCAAGGAGGGGATCATGACCTGGATCTGCGGGTTCACGGCCATGTCGAGCGGCGTGTCGTCCGATGATCTCGTGTACGACTACCTCAATGCCGCCATGGAACCGCGTGTCGGCAAGTACCTCATCGAGGCCTATGGTTACGGTCACTCGAACGAGCAGACCTATGATCTGGTGCCTCAGGACGTGCTCGAATCGCTCGGCATCGTCGATCCCGTGGCACTCATGGCCCAGGGCAACTTCTACGACGAGATCCCCGCCGATATCCGCGAGAAGATGATCGTCAAGTTCGACGAGGTCAAGGCCGGTTTCTGATGATCACGAGTGGAGACGCTGGCGGCTGTCGTCAGTGTCTCCACTCATCCAGGTAGAAGTGCTGTCTGTCCGCCGTGTCGCTTCGCCCGGTCAAGAGGCAACCCGACCTTGGGGGTATGTGGCGCATGATTGAAACTGCAGAGATTTCAGGACACAACTCAGGCAGGAAACGACCTGACAGTTCGTGACAACGGTGATTGAGGCAGTCAGGCGGCGTGACGCATGACCTCGTCGCGGGTCTTCTGGAGATGGTCGAGATCGAAACCGAAGAGTTCCGCGGCGTTGGCGCAGAGCACCCGGTGCGCCGATTCGGGGTCGAGTTCGTCCCGGATCCGGTTGATGAAGGGCTGGCTGTTCGGCCAGGAACCCTCGTCGTGGGGATAGTCGTTGCCCCACATGAGGATATTGCTGCCCGTGAACGACACATTGTTGAGACCTACGGGGTCGTCGGTGATGGTGATGGCGCCCTGGCGCAGGAAGTACTCACTGGGGCGCAGGTTCAGCTTCTTCATGCCGAGATGACGCTGCCGCTGCATCTGGTCCATGGCATGGAGAACCCAGGCCAGCCAGCCGCATTCGGCTTCCGTGACGACAATCTTCAGGTCAGGGTGCTGCTCAAGGACGCCGGCACCGGTCAATTCGACGATCGGCGCCATGCCGGCCGCCATGCCCAGCACCGTGGAATTGAGCATTTCCGGCCAGTCGCGCTGTTGTTCCACGACGCCGGAGTAGGCAGCGAAACGATCGCTGTCCATGGCGCCGAGATCGACAAAGTCCGCGTGCATGGCGAGGTTGCCGCTGAAGACATGGAAGTTGAGCGGGATGCCCGCTTCTTCGGCCAGTGACCACAGGGGTTCGTAGTCGGGCATGCGATAGGGCCGCCAGGGAACATTGGCCGGCAGGAAGAGCGTGCAGAATCCGAGTCTGATGGCGCGTTCGGCCTCCTTCATCATCTCGTTGATATCGTCAACGGCGATCATGGCGGCGGGCTTGAGACGGTGCTGCCAGGGGCCGAAGGTGTCCCGCATGAAGTCGTTCCAGGCCCGCGCCCAGGCGTGGTGGAACGCCGTGGGGCCCCTGCCGCCGGAAACTGAAAGTCCGATGTTGGGGAACAGCACCGCAGCGTCGACACCCTCGAGAGCCATGTCGCGCAGCAGCCGATCGATGTCTGTGCCCTGCGATGGATCCCTGCGAAACTCCTTCATGAGGTCGATATCGCCGAGTGATTCGGCGATCGAGTTTCGCAAATCCTCGCCGGCCAGCGTCACCTTGAAGTCGCCATTGACATCGCTTTCGAGGCGCGGCAGCAGATCGCGGTACCGTTCGGGAAGTCTGGCCCGCATGGCGTCAGGCTCACCGACGTGGGAATCGGCCGAAATGACCACGTCATGCAGCATGAGAAAAGGCACCTTCCGTGTGTCACCGTCATTCTTGCATCAGACTGTCTCCCGGGCAAAACGCTGTCGACTTTACCGCCAGTCATTATAGTGGCGGGCGGTGAAACCGGCGATCGGGAGGAGACATGATGAGCAGGGGGCTGTTGGCCGGAAGACGGGCTCTCGTGACCGGTGCGGCGAGGGGAATTGGCCTTGCCATCGCCAGGGCCTTCCACGACGAGGGCGCGCATGTGGCGCTGAGCGACATCGAGGGAGGGGCTGCCGTCACCGCAGCCGCGGATCTCGGATGGCGGGCGCGTGGCTATGCTCATGATGTCACCGATGCTGGCGCCACCGAGCGTGTCTTCAACGAAGCGGCGCACTGGATGGGAGGGCTCGATCTCGTCGCCGCCAATGCCGGTATCTCCACCATGAATGCGGTCAGGGATCTCACGGAAGAGGAATGGGACGCCAACATGGCCGTCAACGCCAAGGGCGTCTTCCTCACCAACCGGGAGGCGATCCGGCATTTTCTCGCAACCGGGACCGAGGGTGTCATCGTCAACACCGCGTCGCTCGCCGCCAAGATCGGCGCGCCCTACCTTTCCCACTATGCCGCCAGCAAGTTCGCCGTTGTCGGATTCACGCAGTCATTGGCGAGGGAGGTCTCCGCCAGCGGCATCCGTGTCAATGCCGTGTGCCCCGGCTACGTCAGAACGTCGATGCAGGAGCGGGAGATCGCGTGGGAAGGAAGGTTGCGCGGCATGACGAGCGAGGCTGTACGAGACGAGTACATTGCCGCCACACCGCTCGGCCGTCTCGAGGAGCCCGACGATGTCGCCTCGATTGCCGTCTTCCTGGCGAGTGATCTTTCCCGGTTCCTGACCGGGGAATCGATCAACGCCAGCGGTGGTGTATTGATGGACTGAACCACTCCGGGGGAGAAGATCATGGAATGGCTTGCGAAACGGTTGGGAAGCAGGAAGCCGGTGATCGCCATGGCGCATCTTCCGGCGTTGCCGGGATCGCCGTTGCATGACACCGCGGGAGGCATGGCCGCCATCATCGACCATGTCTCGTGTGACATCGAGGCCCTTCAGGCGGGGGGTGTCGACTGCATCATGTTCGGCAACGAGGGCGACAGGCCCTATCTGCTCGAAGCCTCGCCGGAATCGCTCGCCGCCATGACCGCCGCCGTGTCGGCGGTCAGCGAACGCATCACCGTTCCCTTCGGTGTCGACTACCTGTGGGACCCGGTGGCGACGGTGGCCATTGCGGTGGCCACCAACGCCGTCTTTGCCCGGGAGATCTTCACCGGAGTCTATGACTCCGACATGGGCCTGTGGCGACCGGATGCCGCCCGGGCGCTCAGAATGCGTCACGACCTGGGGCGGGACGATCTGAAACTCTTCTTCAATATCAATGCGGAGTTCGCGTCACCCGTGGGCGCAAGATCGATCGAGTCACGGGCCGAGAGCGCCGTCTTCTCCTCTCTCGCCGATGCGGTCCTGGTCTCGGGACCCATGACCGGGCAACCTGTCGATGCATCCGAACTCTCGCGGGTCAAGGAGGCTGTGGGGGAGACTCCGGTCCTTGCCAACACCGGCTGCACGGCGGAGAACATCGCCGGCATTCTGGGCGTCGCCGACGGCTGTATCGTCGGAACGCACTTCAAGGTCGACGGCGACACCTGGAACCCGGTTGATCCCGACCGGGTTGCCCGATTCATGGAGGTCGTTTCAAGGAGCCGTTCGTGATGGGCTGTCTGCTCGGCATCGACATCGGCACGACGTCGACCATCGGCATCCTTGTCGATCACCGGGGCCGGGTCCTGGGAATTGCCTCGCGGCCCAGCGCACTTCTCTCGCGCCATCCCAACTGGGCCGAGGAGGACCCCGATCTGTGGTGGGCCAACGTCTGCGCCATCGTGCCGGAGCTGATCGGTGCCGCGGGCATCCGAGCGGGCGACATCGCCGGCGTCGGGGTCACCGGCATGGTTCCCACCCTCATCCTTCTCGATGACGACGGGCGCGCGATACGCCCTTCGATCCAGCAGAACGATGCCCGGGCGATCGACGAGATCGAGGCGATGGCAGGCGAAGTGGACGCCGACGCGTTTCTTGCTCTCACCGGCGGCAGCGTCAACCAGCAGATCATCGCGCCCAAACTGCGTTGGCTGGAACGTCATGAGCCCGGCAACCGGGCTCGCACCCATGCCATCACGGGCTCCTACAGCTACATCACCGCCAGACTGTGCGGGACCCTGACCATCGAGCGGAACTGGGCCCTGGAGGCGGGATTCATGGATCTTGCCTCCGGCACCCTTGACGATGGTCTTCTGGCCCTCGCCGGACTGGCACCGGGCAGTCTGCCGCCGCTCCACGCCTCTCACGACATTGTCGGGGAGGTGACATGCGATGCCGCGTCGCAGACGGGGCTGGCGGCGGGCACGCCCGTCGTCGCCGGGTGTGCCGATCACATTGCGTCCGCCTTCGTCGCGGGAGCGTCACGGGACGGCGACCTGGTCGTCAAGTACGGGGGGGCGGGGGATATTCTGCTGTCGTGCACCAGTCCGGTGACGGACCCCCGCATGTTCATCGACTACCACATTGTCCCGGGTCTCCACTTCTCGAACGGCTGCATGGCCGCCAGTGGCAGCGTGCTGAACTGGATCGCCAGCCACTTCGCGAAAGCCGAGGCAGGTCAGGCAGCGCGGGAAGGGCGTTCCGTTCATGCCTTCCTTGACGCCATGGCGGCGGACCTGCCCCCGGGGGCGGGCGGCGTTCTCCTGCTGCCCTACTTTCTGGGCGAGAAGACACCTCTCAACGATCCCCATGCGCGCGGCACCCTGACCGGTCTTGGCCTGCACCACGGGCTCGCTCATGTCTGGCGTGCGGCCCTTGAATCCGTGGCTTTCGGCTTCCGGCATCATGCGGACGTGTTCGACGATATGGGGCTGGAGATCACCAGGGTCGTCGCCTGTGATGGCGGTGCGGCAAGCGATCTGTGGGTCCAGATCACGGCCGACGTTCTCGAGAGGCCCATCGAGAGGCTGCTCGATCACCCGGGATCGTGTCTTGGCGCCGCCTTTGTCGCCGGCATGGGAGTCGGCGTCATGGACAACTGGTCCGACATCAACGGCTGCGTCGGGACGGACCGTGTCTTCGAACCTGACAGTGCGGCGTCATCGGTCTACCGGGAGGCTTATGTCCTCTACAGGGAACTCTACGAACGCCTGAAGTCCCTCTACCCCCGTGTCGGCAGCCTTCCGGCGACCTGACATCGTTCAGCCGGCGTCGATTGCGGCTATCGGGGAGCCCGAGAGCAGTCTGGAGAGGCTGCCGTCGACACCCTGGCGCGGTTCTCCCATCAGCGTGACCCGGAAGAGTTGCCGGTCGAAGTCGAGATCGAAGATGTCGGGTGACGCGAGGTGCAGGCAGGACCGGTTGTCCCAGAAGGCCACGCTGCCCGGTTCCCACCTGAAACGCACCATGAACTCGGGCCTGAGGGCGTGTTCGTAGAGCAACTCGAGGAGTCGCTCACTCTCGAAGGGCGACAGTCCGACCACATTGCAGACAAACTCCGGGTTGACATAGAGAACGCGTCTGCCGGACTCCGGATGAATTACAACCATGGGGTGCTCGGCCATGAGCGCAGTGCGTTCCACCCGCTGATCGTACTCGTGGCTGCTGTCGGCGCCTGATGGTGGCTCGAACCGGTGAACGCAGCGCAGGTGATCGATGAACCCGCGCAGAACCGGTGACAGGGTCTCGTAGGCCCGGGTCATGTCGAGCCACAGGGTGTCGCCGCCATGGGGAGGAATGATGTCGCCCCTCAGGATGGTGGCAAACGGCGGATTGACCGCCGGCGTGACGTCGGCATGCCAGCCCTTCCAGGCGCGGCGCGGCTTGTCGCCGCCCCTGGCGATGGCCACGCGGAACTTGGTGATGGGGTAGATCTCCGGCGGCAGATCGTCCCTGGTGCCGAACACAACGTGCGCCGGCGTTGGTTCGCCGAACTGCCGGGCAAACCGGCTGTGCTGTTCATGGTTCAGCGCCTGGTTCCTGAAGAAGATCACCTTCCACGTGACAAGGGCCGCGCGGATCGCCGTCACAGCGTCCTTCGGCAGTGGCCGGGAGAGGTCGACCCCGGCGATCTCCGCGCCGACATGCGCCGTCATCGGGCGCACCTCGACGGCGGGCGATGCGTGTCCTGGAGGTGCCACGGGCCGTCCCCCGGCCCAGGTCAGCCTTCCCTCAGATAGCTGCCGAGATCCGGGCGCACCGGTCCGCCGGCGCCGCCATGAAGGATGGCGAGGCCACTGTCGGCGTCAAAGAAGTGCAACTGATCGAGATCGATGTAGAGCGGTATGGTGGCGCCGGCAACCGCGTGGAAGGTTGATCCCTGCCGCACCGAGACCTCCTGTCCGCCGCCAAGATCGGCGACGAGGATGACTTCCGGACCAAGAACCTCGACGGCAACCACCGTGATATCGATCCGGTGATGGGCGCCCTCCGCAGGTTCCTCCGTGTGGACATCTTCGGGGCGTATGCCGACCAGGACCTCGGACCCGGCATGCCGTCTCAGGGGTGCCTGGCGGATCCGGGGGATGGGCAGGTTGACGGCTGAAAGGTCGACCTCGTTGACACCGTGATGACCTGTTAGGCGTCCCTTGAGGAGATTCATCGGCGGGCTGGCCAGAAAACCGGCGACGAAGGAGTCGGCCGGGCGCCGATAGACGTCAAGGGGTGGACCGACCTGGATGATCCGGCCATCGCGCATGATGCAGATACGCTCTCCCATGGTCATGGCCTCGACCTGGTCATGGGTGACGTGTACGACGGTCTTGCCGAGCAAGCGGTGGATCTTGATGAGCTCCGTGCGCATGGCGGCGCGCAGCTTGGCGTCGAGGTTGGACAGCGGTTCGTCGAGAAGGAAGGCTTCGGGGTCACGGACCAGCGCCCTGCCCAGTGCGACCCGCTGTTGCTGGCCGCCGCTGAGTTCGCTGGGGCGGCGGTCCAGCACATCGTCGATTCCAAGCATGACCGTGGTCTCGCGGATGCGCCTGTCGATCACCTCCTGCGGCGTCTTGCGGAGTTTCAGGCCAAAGGCAAGATTGCGTTCCACCGTCATGTGCGGATAGAGCGCGTAGTTCTGGAACACCACCGCAAGGTCGCGGTCTGCCGGGTCGACGTCGTTGACGGTCTCGCCGTTGATCTTCAGGGTGCCCGAAGTCACTTCCTCGAGCCCGGCAATCATCCTCAGCGTGGTTGACTTGCCGCAGCCCGAAGGACCCAGCAGGACCATGAACTCGCCTTCGCGGATTTCGAGATCGATGTTGTCAACCGCGAGAATGTCCTGGCCGTAGACCTTGGTCACACCTTCAAGAACGATGTTGGCCACACGCAACTCCTCCTATTTCAACGAGTTCATGTACCGGTAGAGATAGGCCGTCAGGGCCACGATGATCACCAGGAGACCGGCTGCCATGGCTGAGGCGCGCCCGACGTCGAGCCCGAAGAAGGCGGCACGATAGATGTAGTAGCTGATGAGATCGGTGGCGGTGCCCGGCCCGCCCTTGGTCATGATGAAGATGATGTCGAAGGTCTTGATGGCAAAGATCAACCGCAGCAGGACCGCGACCGCGATCACCGGCCGCATCAGGGGCAGGGTGATGTGGATGAAGCAGCTGATGGTCGATGCGCCATCCATGCGCGCCGCTTCGTAGGGTTCCCGCGGCAGTGCGGCCAGTCCGGCGACCAGCAGGATGGCCATGAAGGAGACCTGGTGCCAGATATCGGTCAGCACCACGGTCCAGAAGGCGACATCGGCATCGCCGAGCCAGCTCACCGGCGAGATTCCGACGAGACCGATGGCGTAGTTGACGATTCCGAGTTCCGAGTGGAGCAGCATGCGCCAGAGAAGACCGACGACAACGGGATTGATGAGAAGGGGGGCGAGCAGGATGAGGTAGTAGAGAGACCCGAAGCGCCGGGTGGCATGAAGTGACAGGGCCACGGCGAAGCCGATGATGAACTCGATAACAATGGATGCCAGGACGAACTTTGTCGTCACCCACAGCGAGCCTGGCAGATACTCCTCGTCGAGAGCCTCCTGGTAGTTCTCCACACCGACGAAGGTGTCGTAGTTGGGGGTCAGGAGCGTGTAGTCGTGGACGCTCGTGAAAATCGTGAAGAACAGCGGAAACGTGATGACGAGAAGCAGGGACAGGAGACCCGGCGCCGTGAGCAGGAGCCCAAAGCGCCGGTCTCTCCCTGCAAGTGTCAGTCCGTCAGCTGTGGCCGCGGACATGATGCGACAGTCCTTGGACTATTCCTCGATCTTGCCGTCCTTGACGAGCAGCGCGTGCAGCCTCTCCTGGGCTGCCGCCATCGCCTCGGCGACCGGCTTTTCGCCGGTGGCTGCAAGATTGAGCTCCAGGCCTACCTGTTCGACGAACTCCGTGGTGTATGTGAATACCGGGAAGTCCTTCGTTCCGGCAAGGATCTCTCCCAGCACCGGATAGTAGGGCCGTGCCGCCACGACATCGGGGTCGGTGAAGATCCCGGCCTGGGTCGGTGCGCCGCCGAGCATGGCCCGTTCCTTGGCCACCGCCGCTGACTCGGCCCACTTCATGAAGGTCCAGGCGGCTTCCTTGTTCGGGCTGGAATTGGGAATCGCCCAGCCCCATCCGCCATTCAGGCCACCACCCGGATTGGGCGTGATTCCGACCTTGCCGGCGACCTCGGAGGATTCAGGATCCTCGAAACCGGCATAGAGGATGTTGAAGGTGACGAAGCTGTAGGCCCGTCCCTGCGCCATCACGTTGAAGGCCTCGTCAAAACAGTAGGCCTCGGAACCGGCCGGGCTGTAGTTCTCGACGGCCTCACGGTAGTGCTCCATCGCCCGGATGGCTTCCGGAGAATCGAGCAGCGGGTTCCAGTTTTCGTCGTGATAGAGGCCCCCCTGCGAATAGAGGTAGTTGGCCCACTGCATCGAAATGCAGTCACCGCGCTGGCCCTGGATGACCGTGCCGTAGAAGTCCCGGTTGCCGTCGCCATCGGTGTCGCGGGTGAAGAACTGGACCTGCTTCCAGTACTCGTCCCAGGTCTGCGGTACCCTGAGTTCCATGCCGTAGGCTTCCTGGAACGCGGCCTGCTCGTCGGCATCGTCAAGCAGGTCCTGACGATAGATGAGCGCCATCGAGTAGTTGTAGAAGGGCAGCATGTAGAGGACGCCGTCAACCCGTCCCACGAGATCCATGAGTTTCGGCACATAGACGTCAACATCCACACCGTCGCGTTCGGCAAGGTCATCAAGCGGCATCAGCCAGCCGGCCTTGGTGAACTCGCCGACCCAGTAGAAGTCGACCACGATGAGATCGTAGCTCCCCTCCGGTGCGATCAGCTGCGGCACCAGTTTCGAGTGCATGTCGATGTAGCTGATGGCCTCGATTTCGACATCGATGCCGGTTTCCTCCTCGAACTGGGGCAGCAGTTCCTGGATGTAGCGTGTATCGGGGACCGTCTCCATGAGGATACGGATGGTCTGTGCCTGGACAGCGCTGACGCCCAGCGCCAGCGCGGCCATGACAGTAAGCAACAGCTTCATGATCCACCTCCACTTGTTGTTGAACAGGAACGAAGTAACGACAACTGTGTTCATCGGCTGACTCCTACTTCAGTGCCCCCAGCGACAGGCCCTTGATGAGGTAGCGTCGCAGGAAGGGCAGCAGAACCAGGGCCGGCAGGATGGCACAGATCGTTGCGGCAGACAGCAGCGCGATATCGACACCTCGGTGAGTCTGGAACGACGACAGGCCGACCGGCAATGTACTCGTGTGCGGACCGCTCAGGATGAGGGCATAGAGAAACTCGTTCCAGCTGAGCAGGAAGGCGAGCAGTCCGGCCGCCAGTATTCCCGGCGCCGCCACAGGCAGCGTGATGCGCACCAGGGCCTGAAACCGTGTGGCGCCGTCTGTGCGCGCAGCCTGCTCGAGTATGGCCACCTCACCGTCGAAGAAGGCGACAAGCAGCCATGCAAGAAAGGGCAGGCTGAGGGTCATGTGGGCCAGAATGAGACCGGGGATGGTGTTGATGAGCGACGCCTTGAGGAAGAGCGTGAAGAGCGGCAGGACAAGGATGACCGGCGGCAGCATCTGGCTTGACAGGACGAACAGACGCAGCGAGAGGCCTCCGGTATTGTAGCGGGAGAAGGCGTAGGCCAGTCCCACTGCCAGCGGCAGGGCAATGATCGTGGCGCCGAGGGCGACCGTGGCGCTGTTGAGGAAATAGCTGAAGAAGGGGTAGCCGGTGAAGATCTCGACGAAGTTGTCGAAACTCACCTGGCCCCATTCGGGCGGAATCTTGTAGGCCGTCGACTTGTTCGTCAGGGCGACCCGGAGCAGCCACAGAAGGGGAAGCAGGATCACTGCGCTGAACACCACAAGGATGCTGTGGGGCACCAGCCAGGAAAGAAACTTCCAACGGCCGCGCTTGCGCCTGATACCGCGGGTGTTCGCAGTCATTTCCTCATCGACATCCACGCGCGCACGCAAAGCTCCCCTCAAGGCAATGCTGGCGGGAAGTCTGCGACATGGCCGGGACTTCTTCAACAGCCAATGGGCCATCGCCGCGCACTCTGGCATGGGCACTGCCGAAGGCGTTCTCTATGCTGGCGCCGGGCGAGGGAGTTGTCAGCACGCATGGGGGAAGTATTCGCCAGCGGTCATGCGGCCGCATCGGACTGGCAGGAAGCGGTGCGATCGGTGGCAGCACAGCTTGGCGACCTCGATGACAACGACATCGGCTTTGTCTATGTCACGGACCATGTCGCCGGACATCTCCACGATGTCGTCAGTTTTCTTGGCGCGGCAACCGGGCTCGATCAATGGTGCGGAACCGTCGGCATGGGCGTCTGTTCCAACCCGGTCGAATCCTTCGACGAACCGGCAATCGTCGCCCTTGCCTGCCGCCTGCCGGGCGCCAGGGCGCATGTCTTTCGCAATGCCGGCGAGGCGATCGGATTGTGGCGCCGGGAGGGTCCGGGCGATGCGGCCGGGTTCGGCATCGTCCATGGTGATCCGCGCGACGGGGATGTTCTGAATGATCTTGGCCGCCTGGCGAGCGAGACGGGGAGCTTTCTGGTGGGGGGCCTCGCCTCGTCGCGGACCCGGTTTCCCACCCATGCCGGCAGCGGAGCCGGTGAGGGGCTTTCCGGCGTGCTGCTGAGCGGTGCCCGGGTCGCCACGGCGCTGACCCAGGGATGCTCACTCCTCGACGGATCCCATGATGTCACGAGGGCGCATGGCAACGCGGTTCTCGAACTCGACGGCCGGCCGGTGTTCGACGTGCTCGCCGAGAGATTCACCGCATCGCAGGGAGCCGTCGACCCGGCCTCTCTCCACGTGGCGCTGCCCATTGCCGGATCGGATTCCGGCGCGTTTGTGGTCCGCAACATTGTCGGCATCGATCCTGGACAGCGGGCCATGCTGTTGGGAGACGAGGTCAGTCGCGGTGACGTGCTGAAATTCTGCGTGCGTGACGATGACGCCGCCGAGGCGGACCTCAGACGCATGCTGCACTCCCTGAAGTCCCGGGTGCCTTGTCCCCTCGGTGGGCTCTACTTCAGCTGCCTTGCCCGCGGCCCCCACATGTTCGGCGCCGTCAACCGGGAGATGGAGATCATTCGCGATGTCCTGGGCGATGTCCCGCTGGCCGGGTTCTTTTCCAGTGGCGAAATCTCCCTTGATCGTCTCTATGCCTATACCGGAGTCCTGACCCTGTTCAGGGGCGACTGACCGGCATCACTCGTCCAGGGTTGTGCGGATGGGGATGTCGGGGAAAAAGGCGTGCCAGGCGAAGGCGAAGTCGACCGCATAGACGACGTCGATGGGGCCGGAATGCGTCATGCGTTGCGCCGTGACATTGCCGACATCGAAGCCGGACGCGATATCGCGGGTATCAAGCGCCGAGGACTGGCCGGGCTCCCAGGTGATAACGAGGTCGCCTTCGACGATCCGCCCCTTCCGGCGCAGGAGATCAAGGGACCATGCCGTGTCGTCCACGCGCACCACCCGCGCCAACGGTGCGATGCCTGGCGGAAGATCACCCTGGTAGAAGCCGAAGGGTTTCGTTCTGCTGTCGTAGCCGGCATAGGGCGTGGTCCCGTAGGGCCGCCGGAAGATGTCGCCTGGAACCAGCACCGTGCCGTCGGGGTGGCGTTGGCGAAAGCGTTCGAAGGATTCGAGTCTCGATGGCCAGGTTTCGAGTCTGGCTCCGGTCATTGCGCCGACGATGGCCCGGCCGGTGAACTGCTGCCACCAGCTCTCGGTCTGGCGGTCGTACATGACAAGGTCGGAGTGGCGCAGCATTCCGGTCACGCCGAAGTCCAGAACAATGTCGTCGATGGCTCTCCTGAACACGATGCCGGTGTTGCAGAGCGGGCAGTAGGTCACCGTCAGAGGGATGCCGTTGATGTCGTCGTTGACGATTTCATGCCAGACCAGGATGCGCAGCGGATAGGCCCGCGCGTCGCCGTCGACCGCAACGGAGATCACCGGTTCGATGCCGGGAAGACCGTCATGGCCAGCAACGGGAACGGTGCGTGGATCGTCAATGGCCGGAATGCCGTCTCTGGGCGGTCCGCCCGAGAGGATGTCCGCGAGATCGACCGAGTGTCTGGAGAAGTTCGTGATCGGCCACTCGTGGCGCCACAGGTTCTCGCTGGCGGGCGCCGATGGCGCCTGTGCGAGGACGAACACCGCGGCGAGCATCAGGGCGCCGGCCCGGCGCCGCACTGCGCCATCAGTCCTGGGCACGGCTTCCTTCCCGGAGATGATGGTGTCGTACCGTCCGGCATGGACGGCACGACGCTGGACCTGGGGACGGGCGAGAATGGTTCACAGCTCCCCTTCGATTGTCCACGGTCGCGAGAGAGAGTACCACCAGGCGACCCCCACGGTCACGATCATCCCGAGACGTCGCGGTGAACGTGCCGACGCAGACCGGCCTCGAGCGCCGAATGGCCGCACCGCATGGGTCTGCTCCACCGCATCAGGGACGAGAAGCCGTGTCCCTTCTTGCGACAGCCGGAATTCTGTACCGTGCGTTCATCCCGTTGAGAGCCTCTCTATGGATGAGATCGGCGATCTGATCGACCTCGAACGCTACCCGCTCGAGCGGACCGGCAGCCAGGCGTGGCTGTCGCTTGTCGAGCGGTGCCGCGTGGCGCATCGCGATGACGGTTGCGTCAACCTTCCCGGTTTCGTCAGGGACGATGCGCTTGGTGCCCTTGTCAGGGAAGCCACAAAGCTCATGGAGCAACATGGCTACCCGAAATCCCACCTGCGGACGGCATTGTTCAACCAGGGCGATCCCTCGAAACCCCCCGGTCACCCGGCCAACCGTTTCTTTCGCGAAAAATCGCTCCAGATCGCCAACGACCAGATAGGCGATACCCTGATCCGGCGTATCTACGAGTGGCAGCCACTGACCGATTTCGTCGCTGCCGTCGAGGGCTGTGAACGGCTCTACCGCATGGCCGACGAGTTCCAGGCGCTGAACATCATCGCGCACGAGACGGATCATGGCCTGCCATGGCACTTCGACGTCAACAACTTCACCGTCACGCTGCTGCTCCAGGCGAGCGAAGCAGGTGGCGAATTCGTCTTCGTCCCCGGGATGCGCAGGGGCCGGAATGTCGACTTCGTCCGCATGGAACGACTCTTCGCAGGCGACGGGTCTTTCGTTCGCGCGACCGAGCGATCGGGCGGCACTCTCACCGTGTTCCGCGGACGTGATGCGCTCCATGCGGTCACTCCTGTCGAGGGAGCCATGCCCCGGATCAGCGCCGTTCTCACCTATGACGAAAAGCCCGATTGCGTTGCGAGTGAACGGGGCAACACCTTCGTCTACGGCCCGCGGGTCGAGGCGATCTACAGGGAACGCGCACGAGCCCGGCGAACCGGCACGGTTGACCGTGACACCGACCCGCGGGCCCGGTGACCCGGACCAAGGGGTTGTCTGTCCACGGCGCCTTGAGGACCGGGGCACTGACCAATGCCCGTGAGCAGAACACGGATCACGAACAGCGTCCCGGCAGAGAGGCTGGTCAATCCCGCACCGCGCCACCTTCTTCTGCGGTCAGGGGTTGTTCCGAGATGCCACCCACCGTCTCTCCTGGCGCTGGTCCGGTTTCAAGGGGAAGGGGGTTGCAAAGCGGCGCCGCAGGGACCATATGTTCCATATACGTTCTGTCCGCAGACCCGCCCCATGCCGCTGCCGCCACAGCGCTGAGACACACTCTTCCGCGCGATTGTCTCGAATCCGCGGCTTGCCGCGCCCCTGCTGGAAGACTACCTCCCCGGTTCCCTCGTCGCTCTCCTCGACCGCGACCACCCGCCCGAGCATGTCGAGGGCACGTTCGTCAACGGCGACGGAGCGCGCACCCAGTGCGACGCTCTCTTCCACGTGCGCCTTGCCACATCTACGTTCTGCTCGAGCACAAGAGCCGTGTCGATCATGGGACGCCCCTGCAGCTCCTGGGATACATGCTCAACATCTGGCGCCGATATGTTGCGTTCAGGGTTATGTTGCGTTGGCTCGGGGAAGTCAGGCGAAAGGGTTGGAAAGAGGGTTGGAGACGGGGTCAGGCAGGAACGCTCCTGCGACTGATGGAGCGGTGTTTCAGGGAGGTGCCGGAGACTGTGCGGGAGCGCATCACCGCCGCGTCGTCGAGTGAACTCGATGCCTGGGAAGAGGCGTTTGCGGAGGCGACGACTTTCGAAGAGTTCATGGCCCGCGCACCCCGCCGGCACTGAAGAAGCCTCCGGTGTGGCAGCCCTGGAGGAAACTGCGCCAAGGATATCTGCGGCATGAGCATCCCTGGCCGTAACATTTCCGATCTGTGTCCCGTCGAGGCATTGCCGCAGAATGGAGCGGATCGTGAATCGGCATGGGCCCTCCCCCGAACCATCAGGGCTTCAGGGAGGAGATGGCTTCATCGATCGTGCGTCGAAGAAGATCGACAATGGTGTCGAGTTCATCCGTGGTCGCGTTGTAGGGGGGAGCAATGATGATCTGGTCACCTCGGATGCCGTCCACGTTGCCGCCGGTCGGATAGACGATGAGCCCGTTGTCAAATCCCTTGCGCATGATCCTCTGGAACATGCGGACATCGGGGCGGAACGGTTCCGCCGTCTCCCGGTCCTCGACAATCTCGACGCCCTGGAAGAATCCCCTGCCGCGGATGTCCCCGACATGGGGGTGCTGGCCGAGACTCTCCTCGAGACGCGCCCGCAGCAGGTTGCCGTTGGCGGCGACCCTCGCCACGAGATCCTCGCGCTCGATGATCTTCTGCACGGCAACGGCGGCGGCGCAGCAGGTGGTGTGGGCGGTGAAGGTGTGGCCGGTGATCGGCAGCCCGTCCACGGCGTAGATGGGTTCGGCGACCCGCCTGGAAAAGACCGCGGCGCCCAGGGGAAGGTAGCCGCCGCTCAGCCCCTTGGCGATGGACATGATGTCGGGTTCGACGCCATCGTGTTCCAGCGCCCGCCAGGTGCCGCAGCGGCCGACTCCGCACATCACCTCGTCGGCGATCATCAGCACCCCGGTCTTGTCGCAGATCTCGCGGATGCGGCGCGCGTAGCCGTCGGGAGCGGGAACCGCGCCTCCGGCGGCGCCGACGACGGGTTCGAAAATGAAGGCGGCGACATTCTCCGCCCCCAGCCTCTCGATCTCGTTCTCGAGTTCTGCTGCGCAATGCTCGGCAACATCCCCGGCAGCGACGCCGGCCGGCGGCCTGTAGGTGTTCACCGGTGAAAGACGGCTGGTTTCGATGAGCGAGCCCCGGTAGGGACGCTGGCGCTGGTGGAATCCCGAGACGGAAAGCGCTCCGAGGGTGTTGCCATGCCATGACCGTTCACGACTGATGAAGCGGACCCTCGAGGTGTCGCCCCGGGCCTGGTGGTGCTGCAGCGCCAGCTTGAGGCAACTCTCGACAGCCTCCGAACCACCGGTGGTGAAGATGACGTGACCGAGGTCGCCTCCCGCCCGACGGGTGATGATGTCCGTCAGTTCCTCCGCGGCGTCGCTGCGAAAGTGGAAGCGATAGCCGAAGGCAATGGCGTCGAGCTGCTTCTTGATCGCGTCATTGACCTCGCGGTTGCCGTGACCAATGCTGAAGGCAGCCGGTCCGCCCGATGCATCGATGTAGCGCTTGCCGTCGCTGTCCCAGACGTGAATGCCCCGCCCGGAGGCAATCCTGGGGAGTGTCGAGAGGGGATCGCTGATCATGTCGGGCCGTCCGCTGGCTGAACTGCCGTCGATACAGTGCACGGACACTGCGTTCAACCGGATCATGGGTCGATGGTCGGAGTGGGAGGATTTGAACCTCCGGCCCCTGCCTCCCGAAGACAGTGCTCTACCAGGCTGAGCTACACTCCGCCAACACAGGCTATCTGCAGCGCCGGCCTTATACCGGCTGGCCCATCAGCCCGCAACCGAGGTGCCGTTCCTCAGCGCATCGCTCGCCGGCTGGTCGATCACGCCATCGCTGTCGACCACCACGCCATAGGAGACGCGCGCCGCCTCGATGCTGACGAGACCGTCCCTGACGTCCTGGGCGACGTCGCTGGCGGGGCGCCGGAAGGGATTTCCCCAGCCGCCACCGCCTGGCGAAAGGGCGTGGTAGGTGCAAGGGCCGTAGACGTGACTGCCATAGGCGGCAGGGTGGTGCTGACGGCCGTCGTGCTCGGTGATCGTCATGGCGCCGCCGGCCCCATCCTCTCCCCCGGCGGCGCCATGGCCGCTGGGCCGTCCGAGTCCCTCGCTGCGGAAGTGAAACGTCGAGGAATCCTCCACATCGACCAGGTAGTCCACGCCGCAGCCGCCCCTGAAGGCGCCGGGCCCGCCGCCGTCACGGCGCAGTTCGTGCCTGAGGTAGCGCACGGGATAGAGCTGCTCGTAGTCCTCGAGGTTGGGAATGGTGAGACCACCCAGGGAGATCAGGTGACCGATCTGCTCGAAACCGTCGCGGCCCTCGACGGCGCCGGCGCCGGGCATCGCATGCCAGTGATACATGATGAAATCGCGCGCACGCGCCTGATCGCGCCCGGCCGCGATCGGGTGCACACTCCTGCCCCATCCGGCGCAGGCGAGGTCCGGTCGCGCCTCGCCGAGGGCGCGCCAGATGGCATGGACGATGTGGTGGGCGATGAAGACCGTGTTCATGGTCATCGGCGCCGGCGGCCGGGGATTGACGATGGATCCCTTGGGCATCACCAGGTGAACCGGACGGAAGGTGCCCTCGTTGCGCGGCAGGTCTTCGGGAAAGAACGATCCCAGCGCCATGTAGGTCGCCGACATGGTGTTGGCGACCGAACTGTTCTTGAATCCCCGGATCTGCGGCCCGCAGCCCGAGAAATCGACCGTGATGCGGTCGCCGCGAACGACGAGCGCCACCTCGATTTCGGTCCGCCTGTCCTCGAAACAGTCGTTGTCCGTCGCGTCGCTTCCGTGCCAGGTGCCGTCCGGCAGGGTGTCGATACACGAGCGCATCATGCGCTCGCCGTGGTCGAGAATCCCCGCGAAACAGGCCAGGGCATCATCGCGACCGGAGTCCCGGACCAGGGCCTGGAGGCGCTCCATGCCGATCCGGGTCGAGCCCAGCATGGCCCGCAGGTCGCCGTCGAGCAGATCCGGGGTCCGGGAGTTGAGGAGCAGCAGATCCCAGACATCCTGGCGTGTCACGCCGCTCTCGACGAGTTTCAGCGGCGGTATGCGCAGCCCTTCGTGGAAGATCTCTGTCGCCAGGGGATTGTATGTCCCGGCGGCGCCCCCGCCGATATCCGACTGGTGCGCCCGGTTGCAGGCGAAGGCGATGCGCTCTCCCTCATGAAAGACCGGCCGCGCGATGACCCAGTCCGGAAGGTGGTTGCCTCCGGCGACATAGGGGTCGTTGAGCAGGAACACGTCCTCGTCGCCGATGGTATCGCCAAAGGCCTTGATCAGGGTTCTCAACGCCAGCCCGCCGCCTCCCGTGTGGATGGGAATGCCGTCGGCCTGGCTGATGAGGACACCGTCGGAATCGCCCAGGAAACACGAGAAGTCGTGGCTCTGGCTGAAAATCGGGCTGCGCGCCGTGCGTGTCATGACCCGGCCCATCTGACGGGAGATGTGGTCGAGGCGGTTCTGGACGAGAGTCAGCCGAACGGGGTCGGGGGCAGGCATCACGGCTCCAGGGTGATCAGGTAGTTGCCGAACCGGTCGACGGCGACATGGTCGCAGGCGCCGGCGTGGATCGTCGTGGTCGCCTCCTCGATGAGAAGAGGCCCCTCAAGCCTTGTGCCCGGGGCCAGCGCTTCGGCCTGGTAGACGGGGGTGTCGACCATGCCCCGGATGGAATCGGCGAAGACGGGACGCCGCGCGAAGGGGTCTGGCCGGGTCCGGCGCCGCTGGTCGTCGGCGACGACAATGCGCGGCACCACACCGCGTCCGATGACATGAAGGGAGGTGATTTCCAGGGTGCCGTCCGGCTGGATATGACCGTACATCCGCTGGTGCGCTTCCTCGAATGCGGCCCGCAGTTCGTTCCTTGCGAAGCGGGGCGCGTGGATCCTGACCGACCATTGCTGGCCTCTGTACCTGAGGCTCATGGAGCGAGTGAGCGCCATGTGGTCCCGCGCAAAGCCTTCGTGAGCGAGAACGCCAGCAGCCTCGTCCTCGAGGTCAGCGTAATCTCGGGCGACTCCGGCGTCATCGATGTGATCGAGATCGCCGAAGAGCACGCGCACGAAGTCGTGCCGGACATCGGTGTTGAGCATGCCGAGGGCACAAAGGGCGCCTGCCTGGCGCGGGATGTAGACGGTGCGGCACCCGATGAGGCGAGCGATGGCCGTGCCATGCATCGGCCCGGCGCCGCCGCCGGCCACCAGGATCGAGGCGGCCGGATCGTATCCCCGTTCAATGCTGATCCGCTCCACCGCATGGAGGAGGTTCTGCTCGAGGAGGGTGACGACGCCGGCGGCGGCGTCCTGAGTCGAGATCGCGAGAGGCCGGGCCACATCCCGTGACAGCGCCATGGAGGCACGATCCGGGATGAGCGTGATACTGCTCTTCGCCAGGGCCTCGGTGCTCAGGCGCCCGAGCACCACGAGGGCGTCGGTGATGGTGGCCCGGGTGCCGCCCTGACCATAGCAGGCAGGTCCGGGAAATGCCCCGGCGCCCTGAGGCCCCAGCCGGATCATCCCCCCGCCATCCACGGATGCGATGGTTCCGCCCCCGGCGCCGAACGTGTGAACGTCGACCGCGGGAACCGCGACATGATAACCGGCGATCATCAGATCGTCGGAGAGCGCCACCTCGCCGGCGTGCATCATGGCCACATCACAGCTCGTGCCACCGATCTCCATGGAGATGAGGTGGTTGTGGCCTGTCTGCCTGGCCACGAGATCGAGGGCGCCGACACAGCCGGCCGGTCCGGAGAGCAGCAGGTTGACGGGACGTTCGCGCATCTGGGCGACGGACGCCGCGCCTCCGTTGCTCTGGACCAGGTGGAGTGGTCGGCCGAGCCCTCCCTGCTGCAGCGTCCTGTCGAGGCGCAGGAGATGGGGCACGACCTTCGGTGCAAGGGCGGCGTTGATGACCGTTGTCGCACTGCGTTCGTATTCGCCAATGATGGGTGCGACCCCGGAGGAGAGACTTACGGCATCGGCGCCGAACGTCTCCTTCACGATCTCGCCTGCCTCGAGTTCGTGGCATGGCTCCATGAAGCTGTTGAGGAAGCACACGGCCACGGCGTCCACGCCTTCGGCCTTCATGAAGAGCGCTGCCTCCCGGACCGCCTCCCGGTCGAGGTGCTGGATGATCCTGCCGTCGCGATCGATGCGTTCGGGAATGCCGATGCGCAGGTAGCGCGGAACCAGGACCGGCGCGAAGGGCGTGCGATGGTCCCACATGTCCTCGCGCAGGCCGCGCCGGATGACAAGGGTGTCGCGAAAGCCCCTTGTGACAAGGAGGCCAACGCGGGCGCCGGAGTGTTCCAGCATGGTGTTGGTGGCGATGGTCGAGCCGTGCACGAACATGCTGCAGCGTGCAAGAACACGCCCCGAATCGATGCCAAGGCGTCCGGCAACGAGGTCAAGGGCCTGCATGACAGCCTGCGAGACATCGCCTGGCGTCGACGGGGTCTTGGCAATCAGCAGCGCGCCATCGCTGTCCTGAAGAACGAGATCGGTGAATGTTCCGCCGACATCGACACTGATGCGATACTGACCTCTGGCTTCGGAGTGTACTTCTTGTACTACAGGATTATGAGGCATGTGTGGGCCTAAGCTTCACCGGGCACGCTCGGGTTACCGTATGCGTATCGCAAGAAGATTTACGCCAACAGGCGATCATCTGTGTCGCCAAAAGCCCCGTTCTGACGGTGGCCAACCGAAACTTCGGCGAGCCGTGAAGACCGTCATCCGTCAGTTGATTCGTTTACGCAACCCGATCCTTGCAGGAAGAGATTCTAGCATTTGGAGGTTCCTTGCCAATCCCTTTCGAGCGGTCGGAGCCAGGCACCCTTGGCCCTGCTCGGCAAGGTCGACACTGGAGAAGGGCATCGACGGTTTCCATTGAGACAGCATGCTGTTACACTTGTTTCCGTTATTGGTGTTGTTTCATTTGATCGCGGGTCCATAGACTGTTACCGAGGGTCGTGGAAATGACCGCGAAGGAGAACCCGAATGCCTGATGCTGCCGAGGCTCTCGACCTTACGCGCCGTCCCCCGACGCCGGAAGAGATTGCCTGTGCGACCGAAGCGGCAACCGCACTTGCCCGGGCGCGGACCGCTGACGGCGTTCTCGCAATCCATCGCGAGGACGGCGAGTCAGTCCGGCTGGCGCCCGCCGTCGCCGACCTTGTGATCGACCTGCTGGACGGCGTTGCGGCCGGCAAGGCTGTGACGCTGGTTCCGGCCGGCGCCATGCTCACGACGCGGCAGGCCGCGGATATCCTGAACGTCTCGCGCCCGCATCTCGCCAAGCTCCTCAAGGATGGCGAAATCCCGTTCATTCCGGTCGGCTCGCATCGGCGCGTAATGCACGCCGATCTCACGGCCTACAAAGACCGGCGCGATGCCGCGCGCAATGCGGCGCTCGACGAACTCGCCCGTCTCGGGCAGGAGTTCGATGCGTCTTGACGCCCATCGCGGATCGTCCTGTTTCCCTTCCGAATGCGGGACATCCTGCTGCGCTTCCACCATGCCGGCCTGTTCCAGGCCCGGTGGACCGCGCGAATCCTCGACGAATGGACGCGAAGCCTGCTCGATAGGAAGCCGCATCTGGAGCACAGCGTCCGTTCACAGCGACGAGCCATGGCCAAGCATTTCGACGACGCTCTGGTTATCCGACACGAGCCGCTGGTCGGGACGCTCGATCTACCCGTCCCAGAATGGCCGGTTACGTTCCGCCGACATCGACAGCCATGCGGTAGACTGGCGCTGATCCCGCGCACGTGCGGTGCGCCCTCCATGCACATGGCCCGGTGATGGCGGCGCCGTCCGGATCAGAACTTCCGGTCGATGCAGAACCCCACGAGATCCAGCAGCGCATCGCGGTAGACGTTCCCGGCGAGGTTCGCGAGGGCATCGCGCGCCGTCTCGGCATGGCGCTGCGCCTCTTCCAGGGTGGCCTGCAGGGTGTTGTGGCGGGCGAGAAGGGCCATCGCCTGCTCGAGGTCGCCATCGCGCTGGTCCACCCGGGCGATCGTGCGCTCCCAGAACCGCTGTTCGGCCGGTGTGCCGCGCTGGAATGCCAGCAGGACCGGCAAGGTGATCTTTCCCTCGCCAAAGTCGTCGCCGACCGTCTTGCCGAGATCATTCTGCAGAGCCGAGTAGTCGAGCATGTCGTCGACGAGCTGAAAGGCGGTCCCGAGAGAAAGCCCATAGTCACGCATGGCCTTGCGCACACATGCGTCCTCTCCGGCAACCACGGCGCCGATCTCGCTCGCCGTGGCAAAGAGCGTTGCCGTCTTGGCCTGGAGCACGCCCATGCAGGCATCAGGCGAGACGGCCAGGTCGTTGGCAATGGCGAGTTGCCTGATTTCACCCTCGGCGATGGCCGCCGATGCCTCGGTGAGAATGCCGAGGATGTCGAGAGAGCCATCCCGGACCATCAGCCGGAACGCGCGACTCAGGAGGAAGTCGCCGACCAGGACGGCAGGCTTGTTGCCCCACAGGGCATTGGCCGTTGTCGCGCCGCGTCTCAGCGCGCTGCCGTCGACCACATCATCGTGCAGCAGTGTCGCCGTGTGAATGAACTCGATACAGGCGGCCAGTCTGATGTGACGGGCGCCATGGTAACCGAACATGCGGGCCACCAGCAGGGTGAGGGTGGGGCGGATGCGCTTGCCTCCCGAGGAGACGATGTGCCCGGCGATCTTCGGGATCATGGCCACGGGATTGTCGAGGAGATTGACAATAACGTCGTCGACGGCCGCGAGATCGTCGGCAACCAGATGTCTCAGGTGCTCGATGGAATGCCCGGCGGGATCGGGGTGGGGGCGTGCAACGGGCAATGGACGCTCCGGACTGCGGCACGATCGCCGGATGCGGTCCGCCGATGGGTGAATCCTATCAGCATGGGGAGCCGTGATAAAGACGGGGGATCAAATCGATAACTGAAACGGTCAAGCCGCCAGCTTCGACATGTTTTCAAGGGTAACCGGGTGCCTGACGGCAACGCCCTCCCCGTGCAGATGCGCCAGCCCCTGACGCCTGATGTTCGCCGCGCATTCACAGTCGGCATTGTCCGCATGGCCACAGGCCACACAACGAAAGTCTGACTGACTGCGCCGGGACCGGCTGTCCACCACGCCACAGGCCGCACACATCTGACTGGTATGACGGGGATCAACGGCAATCAGCCGCCCCGCCTTGTAGGCGAGCACAAGACGCAAGTGGCCCCACCCGGTAGAGAGAATGACACGGTTGAGACCCGCCTTCTGCTTCACGTTCCGTCCGGGCTCCTCCACCGAGCCCCTGGCACTCCTCGTCATGTTGGCCGTCTTCAGATCCTCGATGACGATCGTATGGGCGCCGTCTGCAATGCGACGGCTCGTCTTGTGGTGCCAGTCATGGCGCTTGTTGGCAATCTTGCGCTGCGTCTTCGCCAACCGGTGCACCGCCCGCGCCCGGCGCTTCGAGCCGCGCTTGCGACGGGCAACCGTGCGCTGACGGCGCCGCTGTTGCGCCTCAAGACGCCCCATGTCCGGCATCCGGTGAAGAACCCCGTCGCTGGTGGCCACCTGGCCTGCGTTCATGTCAACGCCCGTCACCCGACCGTCGTCTGCCGCCTGGGGCAGGACCACAGCATAAGAGATGGTGACGTACCACTTCCCCGCGATACGCTTGAGGACCGCAGAGGTCGAACGACCGTCCGGGTAGGGATTGCCGCCGTGGCGCCGGATGCGGAGCCGGCCGAACGAGGGAATGCGGATGTGCTCTCCCTCGATCCTGACCCCTTCGACAACAGAGAAACTGTCCCAGTGACGCCGGCCCCTGAACTTCGGGAACCCTGCCCCGCCCTGCCGTGCCCGCCGGAAGAACCCCTTGAATGCCTCGTCCAGTGTCTTCAGCGTCCCGCGCTGGATCAATGCCGACACAGATCTCATGTCGTCAAGCGCCTGACGGCAGAGCGTCAGGCTCTTGCACTGATCGAAGTAGGAAAGACCCTCGCCTGTCTTGCGATGGAAGTCGATCCGCTCTTCAAGGGCCGCGTTGTAGAGCTGGCGCTGGGCTTCCAGCGTTCGTTCCAGCCAGCGCCAGTTGGCCGGCTTCTAGGGAAGCAGGCGGTAGCGAATCTGTCTGTAGGCGGTCTCTTCGCTCATTCAAGGCAACCCCTCCAACGAGCATCTCGTGGCACGGCCCCCTGGCGGTGACCCTGCACGTGGAACCTCGCCAATTCCGGCCATTCAGTCAAGTATATGATGCCCTAGACCGAAGTTCCAGCCACGCTCAAGCGTAACGGGTTGAATGTTTTGGCATTCAAGAGAATCGAGTGTGTTGCTACTGGGAACGCACCAGACGCACACTGAGGAGTTCGAGTATCGTCCTCTGGAGCGGCGTGGGCCGTGTGATGACCTTGAAGGGTTCGGCGCCAGGCAGCCGTGGTGCGATGGTGTTGCGGGTGATGGTGGCGAGATCGTCGATGAGAGTGGAGAGACTGTGTACCGGATCACCCTCGGGCGTTCTCTTCCCTGCCGCCTTGGCTTGTGCGCTCTTCGACACCCTTGCCGGCGCCACGACGGACCGACGCCGGGCCTCGGCGCCTTCGGCATCCTCGTCGTCGAACAGCATGGGCTTGAGTTTCTGGCGCATGTGCCATTCCACGTAGTAGGCGAGCATGCAAAGGAAGACGTGGGCCCGAACCCGGGGTTCGCTGCGGTGGTAGACGGGCCGGACCTTGAGATCCACGGTCTTGAGACTGCGGAAGGCGCGTTCCACACGGCTGAGCCGCTTGTAGGAGCGCACCGTGGCGGGGCCATCGAGGTCGCTGGCCGGCAGACTGGTGCGGATCACGTAGAGGCCGTCGAGCCTGGCCTCGGCGGCGATGGAGGCTTCATCGCGCTTCCAGATGAAGACACCATCCTCGTCGATGAACCACGTGAAGTGCTTCGCCATCTTGTGTTTGCCGATGACCTTGCCGACCCTCTCACCGATCTTGTCGGCTCCCTTGAGACGGTACTTCTCGCGCCTTGTCGCCACGGCTATCTCTTCAAGGAGGACCTCTGTGGCCTTGAGCAGTTCCTGGCGCTTGCGGGCGCGCTCCTCGGCCAGCAGCGGATTGTGGCAGACCATGAGGCGCTCCCCGGGGTAGGCGTCACTGGTGATCTCCACGAGGTCTCTCTCGTCAAAGAGCGACATCTCCACCTCACCATCCTCCACCAGTGACCGGATGGCCGGTCCCCTGAGGGCGCTGATCCAGTCCAGACCCGCAGGCCTCACCTCCTCGCGGATGCGGGCTTCGGTCAGCATCCCCCGGTCCCCCACCAGGACCACCTTCGCAAGGGAGAAGCGCTCCTGCAGCGTGGCGACCTCATAGCCCACTGTCGCCGGATCCGCCGTGTTGCCGGAGAACACCTCCACCGAGACCGGACATCCGTCACGGTCGCACAACAGGCCGAACTCGATCTGCAGCTTGCCCTTCTTGCCGTCCCTCGAATGACCGCGTCTGGCCAAGGGACACGCTCTCCCCTCCATCCATACCGAGGTCAGGTCGTAGAGAACCAGACAGCCCTCATCGAGATGGCGCTTCGCCAGACCCCGCTCGATCCTCTCCTGGCGCTCCAGGAGCCAGTCCATGGCGCCATAGAGGTCGTCCTCGTCCTCACCGGGATCGAGGATCTCGCCCAGGGTGCTCACCGCCGTGGCCTCGGCCAATCCCCTCAGCCTGGCCAGCTTCGAGGCGGGCTCCAGGATCCTCGCCACGATCATGGCCAGCACCTGGTTCCTTCTCCGTGACGGCTTCGGATCGATCAGCCTGTCGAGGCCGAGCTTCCTCAGTGTTCCCAGCACCGCAACGACATGACCGTGGGGAAGGGAGCGGATGATGTCGAAGGCATCGTCACGGCCGACGAGGGGTTCGTTCTTCAGGAGACGCCGCAGGGTCTCGACCTTCTCCCCGGGCCAGGAGGAGAGGTTGGCGACGGTACGCTTCCTGATCTTTCCGTTCTCGCGCCATCCCTCGCGCAAGAGGACGGCGGGCGGGGAGTTCCGGTTGGGGACGATGTCTATGTACATGGCAACACATATAGGGCGTCACCCAAGCACTGTCAACAGAAAAGCGCATCGTTACATGGGAACACTCCCGCGACACCATCACACCACTATGCTGCCAAAATCACAGACTTGAGACGATTCTGCCGCCGGATCCGGTGGGAACTTCGGCCTAAAGACGCACGTGTCATCGCGTCTCGCGACACGCTATGGTCAGCCGGCATGGCAGGGGACCGGCACCCATGAAGGAGATCTTGCGGACCAACGACGTGGTAACGC
Source organism: Alphaproteobacteria bacterium (assembly GCA_965213815.1). Taxonomy (GTDB): domain Bacteria; phylum Pseudomonadota; class Alphaproteobacteria; order SP197; family SP197; genus SP197. The sequence goes on from OZ243917.1 coordinate 1,577,025, forward strand.
TCTCCTGGGCCAGCGCCGTCCTCAAGGATGCGGACGTTGCCCACCATGTGTTCGATCAACACACCAGCGCGCTGCAGGGCAGCATTCTTGCCATCGAGAAGCGCCTGCTGGTGGGTGACGGCGATGAGGATTTCGCCCGCCGTCTGCTGCGTGACGCCGGAATCGATGTCCGGGAAGACTGAAGCCGCCGAAACACTGCTGGGCGGCAGGATCCGCATGGCCGTCCAGGAGCATGGGCTGAAGACGACGACCGATACCGTCATGCTGGCGGCCGCGGTGCCGGACCGGGCCCGTGTGCTGGATGCCGGATGTGGCGCCGGTGGTGCGATGCTGTGCCTCGCCAGGCGCCTGCCGTCGACGCATGTCACCGGGTTGGAACGCGACGCCGATCTCGTCAAACTGGCGCGACGCAACATCACGCTGAACGGTGTTGCGGCGCGTGTCACTGTTCAGGAAGGGGATCTTGCCGCTCCGCCCCGTGACGGCGAACGGTTCGATGCCATCATGACCAATCCGCCCCATCTCGATCTTCGCCAGGTCAGGGCGCCGCGGGACCCGCGGCGCGCCGGCGCCATGGTCGAGACGATGCCGCTGGAGGACTGGGTCGGCCACTGCCTGACACGTCTCACGCAGAAGGGGTCGATCATTCTCGTTCACCGGGCAGAGAGACTCGGCGACATCCTTGGCATCCTGGCAAGGCGGACAGGCGCCATCGACATCCTGCCGTTACTGCCCCGCGACGACGGGTCACCGGCAAGACGGGTCCTGGTGCGTGCCACCAGGGAGTCGGCGCGGCCACTCAGACTCCTGCCGGGGCTGGTGCTGCATGAAAGGAACGGGCGATACACGCCGCGGGCACGGCACGTTCTCGAGGATGGAGCCGGCCTGGAGTGGTGCTGACCCCTTGAAGGCAACAGGGACCGGGAGTGTCCTCCCGGTCCCTGCCGATCCGGTGTCTTTTGTTAAGGAGTCGGGGCGGTCAGAGACCGGCCTTGACGTCCTCGAACATGATCTGGATCTGGTCTTCCGGTGTCATCGCAATCTGGAAGATTCCGGTCGAAAGCAGGTCATCCGGATTCTTCGAGAGACCGCGCTCCGCAAGCTGGTCTTCCGACACCTTGTCGTAGGCCAACGCGTTGGCGTGGCCGTATCCATAGGCCGTGATCTCGAAGACGCCAGCCTCGAGCGAGAGGTAGGAGTCGATGACCTCGTGTGCCTTGAGAATCATCTCGTCGCCGCGATCGTCGTTCATCGTGCTGCGCGACAGCCCGCATACCCACGTCATGGCGCCTTCCCTGGGTTTCATGAAGTCGACAGGGTGACCCTGACCTCTCAGCGCCACGATGGAACTGTTCCAGGTGGCGGCAGCGACCAGTTCACCCGATGCGAGGGACTGCTCGACGTCCGTCATGCTCTGCGCGTAGTAGCGCAGCAGCGGCAGTTGCTCGCGAAGCAGGTTGGCGACGGTCTCCATGTCGGCCGGGTCCGAGAGATCGTAGGGATTGTCGAGTCCGGCGTAGATCCCGGCCACGGCGACACCGTCGATCAGACTGTCGATCATCGACAGACGGCCGGCGTACTTCGGATCCCAGAGAATGCCCCAGGAGTGGTTCTCCTCGTCGGCGTATTCCGGCGCCAGGTCGGTGCGGAACGTGACCGATGTCTGGCCCCAGTCCATCGGCACAAAGATCTGCTTGCCGTCGATGACGGCATCATCGACGTTCTTCAGGGACGGCAGGACGTCATCCCAGTTGCTGAGCAGACTGGTATCGATGTGGCCCAGGAGCCCGGCGTCGTACCACTGGCGCAACTTGTAGGTGCAGGGTGCCATGACGTCGGGCGAGAAACCGGCCCGCATCTTGGCGAAGGCTTCTTCCTCGTCGGCCCAGAAGGTGAAGTTCGAGGCGCAGCCGTACTTGTCGATGTACTGCTGGTGGAAGTTGACCTCGTCGTAGCCGGACCATGTGAAGGTCAGCGGCGTGTCGCTGTCTCCGCAACTCTGCGCCGGAATCTCTTCGCCCTGCGCCGATGAGACCAGAGGCACCATGACGGTGGAGATGCCGAAGGCCCCGAGGATGGCATTCATCTGTCGGCGATCATACTTGCCGCCGCGGATACCGTCTGTGATCCGGTTGATGTCCAGCCGGGTCGGATCGAGTTGTGTCATGGACTGATGACCTCCCTGTCATGATTGTGTGGAACACACGAAAGTGGTGCCGCATGTTCCATGATCGCCCTCGTTCTTTCAAGGGAAGATGCATGGCGGCGATCGGTTCAACGGCTCTCCAGGCGGGCCGTGAGGCCTTTCTCGAGCTTGTGGAGGAAGGCGCTGGTGGTGAGCCATGGATGGTCGGGATCGATCAGCAGGGCGAGATCCTTCGTCATGTCACCCTGTTCGACGGTGGTGATGCAGACGTCCTCCAGGGTCTCGGCAAACCCGGTGACATCCGGCGTACCGTCGAACTCGCCCCTTGTCTTGAGACCGCGTGTCCAGGCGAAGATCGAGGCGATGGGATTGGTCGAGGTCTCCCGGCCCTGCTGGTGCTGGCGGAAGTGCCGCGTCACCGTGCCGTGGGCCGCCTCGGCTTCCACCGCCGAGCCGTCGGGTGTCATCAGCACCGATGTCATCAGTCCGAGAGAGCCGAATCCCTGGGCGACGGTGTCCGATTGCACGTCGCCGTCGTAGTTCTTGCAGGCCCACACGAAACCGCCCTCCCACTTGAGGGCCGCGGCAACCATGTCGTCGATGAGACGGTGTTCATAGACGATGCCCCGGGCGGCGAACCGCTCCGCGAATTCGTTGTCGAACACCTCCTGGAAGAGGTCCTTGAAGCGCCCGTCGTATGCCTTGAGGATGGTGTTCTTGGTCGAAAGGTAGACGGGCCAGCCGAGGCTGAGGCCATAGTTCATGCAGGCCCTCGCAAAGCCGCGGATCGACTCGTCGAGATTGTACATGGCAAGGGCCACGCCGCCGGCCGGAAAGTCGTGGACCTTTCGTTCTATGGTCTCGCCGCCGTCGGCGGGGGTGAAGGTGACGGTGAGCGTTCCGGCCCCCGGCACCACGAAATCCGTTGCCCGGTACTGATCACCGAAGGCGTGGCGGCCGATGACGATGGGCCTGGTCCAGCCCGGGACGAGGCGCGGTACGTTGGAACAGATAATGGGCTGACGGAAGACCGTGCCGCCGAGGATGTTGCGGATCGTGCCGTTGGGCGACAGCCACATCTTCTTCAGCCCGAATTCCCTGACCCGCGCCTCGTCGGGCGTGATGGTGGCGCACTTGACGCCGACACCGTGACGCCTGATGGCTTCGGCCGCCTCCACAGTGATTCGGTCGTCCGTCGCATCGCGTGATTCGATCCCGAGGTCGTGGTAGAGAAGCTCGACATCAAGCCAGGGAAGGATCAGCCGGTCCCGGATGAACCCCCAGATGATTCGGGTCATCTCGTCGCCGTCGAGTTCGACCACCGGGTTCCTTACCGGAATTCTTGCCATGGCTCTTGCCTCCGCCTCATGCTGCGGCGCAACATAGAGAATTCGCGTCACCGGACAACCGGAATGAGCGGCCTCGCACAACCGCCGGGTCGATGGTAGTCTTGGGGCCACCGTGCGCCCGCATCTCCTTGACCCTAGAGGACCGCATCCCTTCCGCCACCGTCCGCTTCCCGTCCGCAAACGAGGGAAGCACCCCTGATCGCCCGGGAATTGCGACATGAAGAAACTCACCGCCGTGATCGTCGTGCTGGCCGTTCTGGCCCTTGCCCTGTGGCTTGTGCTGCGCGACGACCGTGGACCCGGCGACTCCGTCACCACCGAGCCCGCCGATAGCGGGGTCGAGACCACGGACACCACGGTCTCTGACGATGACGCGATGGTGGCCGATGGGGCCACCGGGGAGGACGGCGCTGCCGTTGTCGTGAGCGAGGAAGACTCCACGGTCGCTGACGGCGATGCGGCTACCAGCGGGGATGACACCGCGGTGAGCGATGACGATGCTACAGCCACCGGCGAAGATGGCACGGCCGTTGCCGTGAGCGATGACGACGCCACGGTTGCCGACGGCGATGTGGCTACCGGCGAGGATGGCACCGCGGTTGCGGTGAGTGACGATGATGCCACGGCCGCCGGCGACGACGGGATGGTGACTGACGGCGATGGTGCCACCGGGGAGGACGGCACTGCCGTTGCGGTGACCGGCGATGACGACGCCATGGTCTCCGGCGGTGATACGGCCACCGGCGAGGATGGCACCGCGGTTGCGGTGAGCGACGATGATGCCACGGCCGCCGGCGAAGATGGCACGACCGTTGCCGTGAGCGATGATGACTCCATGGTTGCCGACGGCGATGTGGCCACCGACGAGGATGGTACCGTGGTTGCCGCGATCACGGATGAGGACGTCGACGAGGAAGCCGGTCCGGACTTCGATGTGGTGCGGGTCGAGGTCACCGGCGATGCTGTCATGGCAGGCGTGGGCGAGCCCGGCGCCACCATTGTCGTGACGTCGGGCGATGACGTGGTCGGCGAGACTGTGGCGGACGCCGACGGCGCCTGGGTGATCGTGACCGAGGATCCTCTGGATCCCGGCGCCCATGAGTTGAAACTCAGTTCCGTGAACGGACATGGCGAGACCGTGCACTCCGACACGGTGGTCCTGGTGTCGGTGCCGCAGGAAACGACAGGCGACGAGGCCGACGATGTCCTGGCGGTGATGATGAACGATGAGGATGGCGGCGATGTCGAGGTCATTCAGGGGGCAGGGGACGGGATCGGCATCTCCGGTGGTGGTGAGCTGGCTCTCGAGAGCCTCAGCTATGACGAGGAAGGCAATGTGACCATGGGTGGCCAGGCGACAGCGGGCGACACGGTCGTGATCTACGTCGACGACCGTGTTGCCGGCGTGGTCGATGTCGAGGACGGGGAGTGGACCGTGGCGCTGGGCGAGTCGGTGGAAGAGGGCACCCATTCGCTCAGGGTCGACGAGATCAACGAGGACGGAGACGTCGTCGCCCGTCTCGAGACGCCATTCGTGCGGTCCGCCTTCGTCATGCCGGATGCCTCTGACCGGCTGGTCGTGATCCAGCCCGGCAACAACCTGTGGCAGATCGCCCGCCGGTCCTACGGCAGCGGCATCCTCTATACTCTCATCTTCGAGGCCAACAGGAACCAGATCGCCGATCCCGATCTCATCTATCCCGGCCAGATCTTCGTCATGCCACAGGACAAGGTTGCGGAGAACTGAAGGCGGCGCGGTCGATGGACGAGACGGACCGCAGCGTCTACGAGCCCGCCGGGCCGGCCAGCGAGGCCCTGTCATCCTGGTATGTCAGGAATCTCGTGCAGCGCACCATTGACCAGGCTTTCAGGGCGTCACCGACCGTCGATGAGGCGCCGCCGGACCCCCGCGGGACTGGAAATCGCCGCCGCGGCAACGTATAGACACGCCAGCGGCGCAACGAAGCCATCCCTTCAAGGAAGATGGCTTGCGAGGATGTCATGACTGCACACTGGACTCCGGCCACCTGGCGCAACTTTCCTGTCCGGCAGATGCCGGACTATCCCGACCGGGGCGAATTGAAGGAGGTGGAGGACCGTCTGCATGACTGTCCGCCCCTGGTGTTCGCCGGTGAGGCAAGGTCGCTCAAGCAGGCTCTGGCGAGGACGGCGCAGGGCGAGGCCTTCCTCCTCCAGGGCGGTGACTGTGCCGAGAGCTTCGCCGAATTCCACCCCGACACGATCCGCGACACCTTCAGGGTGCTGTTGCAGATGGCCGTGGTTCTCACCTTCGGAGCGGCGTTGCCGATCGTCAAGGTCGGCCGCATGGCCGGCCAGTTCGCCAAGCCGCGTTCGGCGCCCGTCGAGGCCCAGGGTGATGTCGAGCTGCCGAGCTACCGCGGCGACATCATCAATGCCATCGCCTTCTCCGAGGATGCCCGCCGGCCCGATCCCCAGCGGATGCTCCAGGCCTATCATCAGGCGGCGTCGACCCTCAACCTGCTGCGTGCCTTCGCCCAGGGCGGATTTGCCGACCTGCAGCGGGTGTCGAGCTGGAACAACGACTTTGTCGCGGACAGTCCCCAGGGACATCGCTACGCCGAGATGGCCGATCGCATCCAGGAGGCGCTTTCCTTCATGAACGCCTGCGGCCTGACGCCAGAGAATGTGCCGCAGATGCGCGAGACCGACTTCTACACGTCCCATGAAGCGCTGCTGCTGCCTTACGAGGAGTCCATGACGCGCGTCGATTCGACCACAGGGGGGTGGTACGACACCTCGGCCCACATGCTCTGGGTCGGTGACCGGACACGCCAGTGCGACCATGCGCATGTCGAATTCCTGCGCGGTATCAACAACCCGCTCGGCATCAAGTGCGGCCCGTCGCTGGAGGCTGATGACCTGTTGCGACTGCTCGATATCCTCAATCCCGACAACGAGGCCGGCCGCGTCACGCTGATCACGCGGATGGGCGCCGCACGGGCGGCAGATCACCTGCCGGGGCTGATTCGCCGCGTCGAGGGAGAGGGAAGAATTGTCGTCTGGTCCTGCGATCCCATGCATGGCAACACGATCAAGGCGGCAAACGGATACAAGACCCGGCCCTTCGACAGGATCCTTTCGGAAGTGCGCGAGGTGTTCGCGATTCACCGGGCCGAAGGCAGCCACGCCGGTGGCGTGCACTTCGAAATGACGGGACGCGATGTCACGGAGTGTATCGGTGGCGCCCAGGCGATCTCCGATGACGATCTCTCGGATCGCTATCACACCCATTGTGATCCACGTCTCAATGCCAGCCAGGCCCTTGAGCTCGCGTTTCTCATTGCCGAACAGCTGAGAGCGGAACGTGAACAGACGATCAGAGCCGTCGCAGCGGAGTGATCGTGCGCATGCAGGCCGCCTGAGACCTCGTCCACCGGAAGGACTGCCGTGATGCCGGCCATGGACCGGGAATGCCTGACGTGGCCCCGCAACGCAGAGGTAAGCCGGTGGACGGACACATACCTCAACCGCACGAGAAGGGCCGTTGCCTCCTTCGGCGACTGCCAGGTGACCTACGCCGTCTTCATGCGCCGGCCAGTGGTGTCGGCACCGCGCCTGATGACCGACTGGTTGCAGGCGATTGCCCGTACGCGCGGTGTGACGGTCGGCATCGATCTGGAGTACGAGGAGGGTCGCTGGATCGGCGCCGGCGAACCCATCGCCTATATCACCGGTTCCTTCGAGCATCTCGTGGATCTCGAGACCCTGTTCCTGCAGAAGCTCGGTCCGGCCTGCGTGGCGGCGTACAACGCCTACACCATGTGTGTCGACATGCCGCAAACCGACTTTCTCGCGATGGATGCCCGCCATTGTGCGGGCACGGAAATGGCGGAGATCATGGCCTACGCCGCTGCCGTCGGTTCGATGCGGGCGCGGCGCAAGGTCGGAGCCCGCGGCTTTGTCGGCAACGCCACCGATGCCACGAGCCACTACTTCGGCAATGAGCGCGGGTTTGGCACCATGCCTCATTCCCTGATCGGCTATGCCGGCAGCACGGTGGTGGCGGCGGAGATGTTCCACGAAGTCCATCCCGACCTTCCCATGACCGTTCTGGTCGACTATTTCGGCCGGGAAATCAGCGATTCCCTTGCCGTCTGCCGGCGCTTCCCCGACATGGCGGCCTCCGGAGACCTCGCCTTGCGCATCGATACCGGTGGCGGCCGCTTCGTCGAGGGGCTCGATCCGCCCCGCAGCTATGCCGTTCTGGAGCGCAACCGTCCCGACGCGATTCGCGGATACCGTTCCGAGACCGAACTGCGCTATCTGATCGGCACAGGGGTCTCGGCCGCTGCCATCTGGCACCTGCGTGAACGGCTTGACGAAGCGGGCTTTCCCGAGGTCAGGATCGTCGCCTCCTCGGGCTTCGATCCTGCCAAGTGCAAGGTCATGGCCGTCGCCGCCGCGCCGGTGGACGTCATCGGCACCGGAAGCTACCTGCCCGAACGGTGGAGCGAGACCTACGCCACCGCCGATATCGTGGCCTACAACGGTACGCCGCGGGTCAAGGTCGGCCGCGAGTTCCTGTTGCGTCACCAGGGGCGGTTGTCGGACGGATGACCGACACTCTCAAGATCGCCATCGCCCAGCTCGACCCCGCTGTAGGCGATGTCGATGGCAATGTGACGAAGGTGCTGGCGGCGCGCCGCGAGGCCGCCGCCGACGGCGCCGATCTCGTGATTGCATCGGAACTCGTACTCGACGGCTACCCGCCCGAGGATCTCGTGCTGCGCCCGGCCTTCCAGGCCGATGTCGCGGCAGGGGTGGCCGCCGTCGCCCGCGAGACCGCCGATGGCGGACCGGCGGTGGTGCTGGGAGCCAGCCATCTCGAGGAGGGCCGACTCTTCAATGCCGCCCACTTCATCGATCGCGGAACCGTGCGCCACACACGCCTCAAGCACGACCTTCCGAACTATGGCGTCTTCGACGAGAAACGCGTGTTCTGCCCCGGCCCCCTGCCTGGTCCGGTACCGTTCCGCGATACTCTGCTCGGCATCATGATCTGCGAGGACATGTGGAGTGGCGAGGTCACCGAGTGCCTGGAGGAGAACGGCGCCGAGATCATGGTTGTGCTCAACGGTTCCCCCTTCGACGTGAAGAACGTGATCAGGCGCACGAATCAGGCGGTGGCCCGCGTCAGCGAATGCGGGCTGCCTCTCATCTACGTCAATCAGGTTGGTGGTCAGGACGAACTGGTGTTTGACGGCGCCTCCTTCATCCTGGATGCCTCCTTTGCCCTGCGCGCCCAACTTCCCTCGTGGTCGCCGTCGGTGGTCACCACCACCTGGCGCCGCCTGGCGACCGGGTGGAGCTGCAACGAGGGACGGATTGCGCCGGAGCTGGACTCCGATGAGTCCATGTACAGGGCGCTTGTCACCGGCCTCGCCGACTATGTGGCCAAGAACGGCTTTGCCGGAGTTCTCATCGGACTGTCAGGGGGAATTGATTCCGCGCTCTCGGCGGCCATCGCCACCGATGCCCTTGGCGCCGACAGGGTGTGGTGCATCATGATGCCGTCGCGTTACACGAGCGCAGAGAGTCTCGAAGATGCGACGGCCTGTGCCGGGCTGCTCGGGACGCGTCTTGACACCATCCCCATCCATCCCGCCGTCGATGCTCTCGACGGCATGCTCGCAAGCCACTTTGCCGGCCGCGAGCCCAACGAGGCGGAAGAGAACATCCAGGCCCGCTGCCGGGGCATGATCCTCATGGCTCTCTCCAACAAGTTCGGCCACATGGTGCTGTCCACCGGGAACAAGTCCGAGATGTCGGTCGGCTACGCGACCCTCTACGGCGACATGTGCGGCGGGTTTTCCGTCTTGAAGGATGTCTACAAGACGGATGTCTACCGCCTCGCACGCTGGCGCTGCGCCCATTCGGGCGCCGGTTTGCTGGGACCGGCAGGACCTGTCATTCCCCTTTCCATCATCACCAGGGCGCCCACCGCGGAACTCCGGGCGAACCAGAAGGACGAGGACAGCCTGCCGGCCTACGAGATTCTCGACGACATTCTCCATGGCCTCGTGGAACGGGAGATGACCCTGGATGAGGTCGCCGCCGCGGGCCATGACCGGGCGGTTGTCGAGGACATCCGGACCCTCTTGATGCGGGCGGAATACAAGCGCCGCCAGGCCCCGCCGGGGGTCAGGATCTCACCGCGGGCCTTCGGCCGCGACCGCCGCTATCCCGTGACCAACCGGTTCCGCAGGTGATGCGGGCGATCACCCGCTGCCGGCGGTTTGCCACAGGCCATGGCGGCGGCTATTGAAAGGCCGTCCCTTCAAGGGTCGCGCTGACGAGGGAACAGAGTCCCTTCCTCCCGGGGAACTGCTACATGACACTTTCGTTCCACAATACGCTGTCTCGGCGCAAGGAGACCCTGGTCCCCGTCCGGGCGGGAAAGGTCGGGCTCTATGTGTGCGGGCCGACCGTCTACGACCTCATCCATCTCGGCAATGCCCGGCCGCTGGTGGTCTTCGATGTCCTCTTCCGTCTCCTGCGCCACCACTTCGGTGACGCCCATGTCAACTATGTGCGCAACATCACGGACATCGACGACAAGATCAACGCGCAGGCGATGGCGCGGGGCATCCCGATCGGGGACCTCACGGCCGACACCATTGTCGCCTTTCACCGCGATGTGCGCGCCCTTGGATGTCTCGAACCCTCGGTCGAGCCCCGGGCGACGGACCACGTGGAGGAGATGATCACCCTCATCGGCCGGCTGATCTCCCAGGGTCATGCCTATGAGGCCGAAGGTCATGTTCTCTTCGATGTGCCGTCCTGGCCCGACTATGGCCGGCTCTCCGGCAACACGGTCCCGGACATCATCGCCGGGGCCCGTCTCGATGTGGCGCCCTACAAGAGGAATGATGCCGACTTCGTGCTCTGGAAGCCGTCCTCCGGCGGTCTCCCGGGGTGGGAGAGTCCGTGGGGATACGGGCGCCCGGGCTGGCACCTCGAGTGCTCCGCCATGAGTGCCTGCCATCTCGGACTGGACTTCGACATTCACGGTGGCGGCCACGACCTGGTCTTTCCGCACCACGAGAACGAGATTGCCCAGACCTGTGCGGCGCACCCTGACGCCGGCTTTGCCCGGATCTGGATGCACAACGGCTTTCTGACGGTGGACGGCGAGAAGATGGCCAAGTCCCTGGGTAACTTCCACACCGTGCGGGACCTCCTGAAGGACTGGCCCGGCGAGGTCCTGCGCCTTGCCCTCCTCGGCACCCACTACCGCAAACCGCTTGATTTCGGTTTCGATCTCCTCAGGCAGGCCCGATCCCAGATCACGCGCTTCTACCGCGCCCTCCAGGAGGCCGGAGATCCCCCGGCCGCCTCGCCTCCCGACGAGGTGATCGAGTCCCTCGGCGACGATCTCAACACGCCGCGGGCGCTGGCCCTCATGCATGGCCTCGAGAATCGGGCGCGCAAGGGCGAAGGAGGGGCCGGCGGCGCGCTGCGTGGAGCAGGGGGCCTTCTTGGAATTCTTCAGGAACCGGCCGACTCCTGGTTCCGGGGAACAATGGACGAGGACATTGCCGAGGCGATTGCCAGGCGCGTCGAGGCCCGGGCAAGAAAGGACTTTGGCGTGGCGGACCGCATTCGCGATGATCTGAAGGACAAGGGAATCGAACTCATGGACGGGCCCGAGGGCACCACCTGGAGGCGGATCTGATGGGGGAGCGTGTTCATCTGTTCGACACCACCTTGCGCGACGGCGCCCAGACCCATGGCGTGTCCTTCTCCCTGGCCGACAAGATCCAGATCGCCGAGGCCCTCGACCGGCTCGGCGTCGACTACATCGAGGGCGGGTTTCCGGGGGCCAACCCGGTGGACGACGCCTTTTTCGCGGCGCCGCCGACATGCACGCGGGCCCGCTTTACCGCCTTCGGCATGACGCGCCGGGCCGGACGCAGCGCCGCCAACGATCCGGGTCTTGCCGGCGTCATGGCGCCTGGAACGCCGGCGGTCTGCCTGGTCGGCAAGGCCTGGGATTTTCACGTCGATCTGGCCCTTGGAATCACCCGGGACGAGAACATCGCCATGATTGGCGAGTCCATGGCGCACATCACGGCGAGCGGCGCCGAGGCCCTGTTCGACGCAGAGCATTTCTTCGATGGCTACAAGGCCGACAGCGGCTTTGCGCTGGCCTGTGTCGAGGCGGCCCTTGAGGCGGGCGCGCGCTGGGCGGTGCTGTGCGACACCAATGGCGGAACCCTTCCAGGGCAGGTGGGAGAGATCGTCGGCGCCGTGGCGGCGCGCCTGGGCGGTGAACGTCTCGGCATCCATGCCCACGATGACGCCGGAAACGCCGTCGCCAACTCCCTGGTGGCGCTGGATGCCGGCGCCCGCCAGGTGCAGGGTACTCTCAATGGCCTGGGCGAGCGCTGCGGCAATGCCAACCTCGTTTCCGTCATTCCGACACTCCTGCTCAAGACCGACTTCGAAACCGGGATCGCAGACGATGACCTCCTCCATCTGACCCGGGTGTCGCGCATGCTCGACGAGATGCTCAACAATCCTTCCAATCACCACGCCCCCTATGTCGGCAGCGCCGCCTTCGCCCACAAGGGCGGCCTGCATGTCTCGGCGGTGATGAAGGATCCCGCCACCTACGAACACGTCTCCCCGGAGCGTGTCGGCAACCGCCGACACATCGTGGTCTCCGGGCAGTCGGGACGGTCCAGTATCCTGGCCCGCCTCGCCGCGGCGGGAATCGAGGCCGACGCCAGCCATCCGCGCCTCGACAGCCTGGTCGACGAGGTCAAGGCCCGGGAATTCGAGGGCTATTCCTATGACGGCGCCGGGGCGAGCTTCGAGCTGCTGGCAAGGCGGCTTCTGGGAGAGGTTCCCACCTATTTCGAGGTCGAGAGCTTCCGGGTTCTCGTCGAACGCCGCCACAACGCCCTGGGCAGGCTCGTGACGGGATCGGAAGCGACGGTCAAGCTCGTCGTCGGCGGCGAGCGCCTGCTCTCGGTGGCCGAGGGCAACGGGCCCGTCGATGCCCTCAATCATGCCCTGGCGAAGGATCTCGGCAAGTATGCCGGCTATCTCGGCGGCTGGCGCCTGGTGGACTACAAGGTGAGGATCCTGTCGCCCAAGGCGGGCACCGGGGCGGTGACACGGGTCGTCATCGAGAGCACCGACGACAGCGACGTGCCGTGGAGCACCGTCGGGGTCTCCACCAACCTCATCGATGCCTCGTTCCAGGCCCTGGTCGATTCCATCACCTACAAGCTGCTGCGCGAAAACGCGCCCGCCTGATGGTGCTGCCCGCCATCATTCTGGTGCGTCCCCAGCTCGGCTGGAACATCGGCGCCGCGGCCCGCGCCATGGCGAACTTCGGACTGGACGATCTCAGGATTGTGGCGCCCCGTGACGGCTGGCCGAACGCCGACGCCCGCGCCATGGCGACGGGAGCCGGCGACATTCTCGAGAACGCCAGGATTCATGCCACCACACGCGACGCAGTCGGCGACCTCCACAGCCTGTGGGCCACCACCGCGCGGCATCGCGACATGGCCAAGCCCGTCGTCACCCCGGGCGAGGTGGCGCGGGCCTGCCGTTCGGCGGACCTGCGGGCCGGCATCCTCTTCGGGCCCGAGAGCACCGGTCTGGCCAACGACGAGGTGGTGCTGGCCGATGCCCTCGTCAACATTCCCACCAGGGGTGGCCAGCGGTCGCTCAATCTTGCCCAGGCCGTGCTCGTGCTGGCCTGGGAGTGTTCCGGGGCCGGCGGGGAGGCCGCGAGCTGCGGCAGTGTCGCCACGCCGGCCACCATGGCGGAGTTCGACGGGTTCTTCGATCAGCTCGTCGGCGCCCTCGATTCCCGCGGCTTCCTGCGCAACCGGGAACAGAGACCGGTGACGGTGCGCAACCTGCGCACCATGTTCCAGCGCGCCCGCCTCTCCGGGAGAGAGGTGAGGACCCTGCGGGGCGTGGTGAGCGCCCTTGCGGGACCGCGACATCGGGATTCGGTTTGACAAGTCGGGCGCTCTTGCCTACAAGGCGCCGGCACTCCCCTCATCAGGGAACAAGGATGTGAACGTGGTCAAGAGAACTGTGACGTCCGGATGACCAAGCGTCTGTCATCGAAGTACAAGATCTGCCGCCGCAATGGCGAGAACCTCTGGGGCCGACCCAAGAGGTTCCTGACAAACCGGCTCTACGCGCCCGGCGAGCACGGCCAGTCGAGACGCCGCCGGCCGACCGACTATGGTGTCCAGCTTGCGGCCAAGCAGAAACTCAAGGGCTACTACGGCAACATCACGGAACGCCAGTTCCGCCGTGTCTACGAGGAAGCCTACAGGCACCGCGGCGACACCATCGAGAACATGATCGGCCTTCTCGAGCGTCGGCTCGATATCGTGATCTACCGCATGAAGTTCGTGCCCACGGTCTTTTCGGCCCGGCAGTTCGTCAATCACGGCCACATCCGTGTCAATGGCCGCAAGGTCAACATTGCGAGCTACCGGGTGAAGCCCGAGGACGTCATCGAGGTCAAGGAAGCCTCGCGGGAACTGCCTCTCGTGCTCGAGGCCGTGGTGTCCGGCGACCGCGACGTGCCGGAATACCTCGAAGTCGACATCGACCGCATGCGGGGCGTCTACCACCGGACCCCGTCTTTCGCCGAGGTGCCCTACCCGGTCAGGATGGAGCCCAACCTCGTGGTGGAGTTCTACTCCAAGGCCTGATCCCCTCCGGTTATCCAAACAACCGCCCATGTCGTCGCATCGGGCACGATGCGCGCCCATCGACAGCGGTGCGATCCCGCCGGAGCCCTGCTCCGGGCGGGCCTCTTCTCCTTGTCTCCCAACAGCACACGAAGCCCGTTCATCCACGGCCACAAGATAGAGCGTGGCCACCACCGCCGGCCGTTCATCACGCGCGACTCGGCATGGCGCTCCACCTGCCTGGGCATGATCTCGAGACCGGCGAGTTCGCGCAACATGGTACTGCTCTTTGGCAATGCTGAGCTCCGCACGCTCGACAACCTCGCAGTCCAGACCGTCAACCGGCCCGGCGATGATGCTCGCCGCGAGACCCCCCTTCTTGCCGACCGGTGGTCCGCTTCTCCTTCCTCCTGGCCCACTGGAGGAAACGAAGGCCTTCACCTTGCCCTGGGAGCGGCGGTACTCGTCGACCAGTGCCCGGGTCTCCTCGACCTCGTCGCGGCGCACACGCATCGATCACATCTTGACGTCCACATAACGAACGAGAATGGGCCCCGAATGCCGCGCCGCATCATCCCTGGCACAGCGGCAATGGGACTTGCCGCAACGGCTCAAGGTCTCCTGCAGCGAACCCGGCTGCATGTCGTCGATGGTGGCCAGGTCGGCCTGGGCCCGGTCACGAGCCTCGATGAGCTTGTCGATGTCCGACATGGCAGATATCCCGTTCCGTGAGTGTGGGACCAGGTGGCCTCCCCGCCATCTCGTACATCGCACATATCCAACACAAGTCATCGGCCACGACAAGATTGTCGTGCACTCTTCAGGACATTGAATTGATGTTTCTTACTACGTATTATCCAAAATAGATAAATCGTGGTAAGATCACTCAATATGGACCCGAGGCAAAATCCCTATTCCCCGGGTGCGGGAACGCCTCCGCCCGAACTTGCAGGACGCAATGATCTGATCGAACGCGCCGCTGTGGCGCTCGACCGCATCCGCGCGGGCAAATCGGCTCGCAGCTTCGTCCTCTACGGGCTGCGGGGGGTTGGCAAGACCGTCCTCCTCATTCACATTCGCCTCGATGCGCAGGCACGCGGCATCGCAAGCGTCAGGATGGAGGCTTCTGAAGAGCGTTCACTGCCGGCCCTGCTCGTTCCGGCATTGCGGTCGACTCTCCTGCGCTTGAGCCGCGGTGAGGCACTGAAGGACAACCTGCTCAGGGGAATGCGGGCGCTGGCGGGCTTCGCCAAGGCCCTCAAGGTCACGTATCAGGACATCGAATTCAGCATTGACGTCGACCCTGAGACCGGCCTGGCTGACAGCGGCGATCTCGACACTGACCTTACAGACCTCCTGGAAGCTCTGGGCAGAGCTGCCAGAGAACGTGCCACGGCCCTCGTGCTCTTCCTTGACGAATTGCAGTATGTGCCCGAAGACCAACTGGCTGCCCTCATCGCCGCACTTCACAATGCCAGCCAACAGCAATTGCCGATTACCATGGTGGCGGCAGGGCTGCCTCAATTGGCAGGCCGAACCGGACATGCCAGGTCCTATGCAGAACGCCTCTTTGAATTCGTGCCGGTCGGTCGCCTCAACGATGACGACGCCACAGACGCGCTGGTTGTGCCGGCCTGCAAGGAAGGAGTGATCTTCAGTCCCGACGCTGTCTCGGAAGTTCTGTGCCAAACCGGTGGTTATCCTTACTTCCTCCAGGAATGGGGCAAGCACAGCTGGAACGCCGCAGAGTGTTCTTCCATCACGATCGGTGATGCACGACGCGCAACGAACGAGGCGCTCGCCGAACTGGATGCGAGCTTTTTCCGTGTACGATTTGACCGCCTGACGCCGACCCAGAAGCGCTACTTGCGTGCCATGGCCGAACTTGGTCCTGGCCCCCATAGATCCGGGGATATCGCTCACCTTCTCGACCGGAAAGTCACCACGGTTGCTCCCGTGCGCAATACACTCGTCACCAAGGGAATGATCTACAGCCCTGGCCACGGCGATACAGCCTTCACCGTGCCATTCTTCGATGGCTTCATGAGGCGCATCATGCCCGAGACATGACGGCCTTGAGCGCCGGTTCAGCAGGCTCCTCCCCTCGAGAGTCGATGAACGGCGCTCCCCCTGCAGGGTCCGGGCTGTGTGGCTGTGTTCCCATCTCTCCCGCTCCCGGAACCGGGCATGCCGACTGCCAGTCCGCCTGGCATACCGGTCACAGGCGCAAGATCATTTCGGGCCACATCGCCCCATCGAACGGCCATGAGCGATCGCGTTCACCCCGGATGTGTGAAACGACAGGAACCTCTCCAACGTCCGGCGCGTCGGTCGGTGGCCCGGCAGGCATGTCATGGCGATCCCGGGTGCGGGCGGGCCTGCATCCAACACTGCGTTCGCCCCGCTGCACAGGACGGGTTGTCACCCCCTGGTGCGGGCGTGGCGGCGCCGTTCGTGGACATCGAGGTAGCGTTTGCGCAGGCGAATGGATGCCGGTGTGACTTCGACAAGTTCGTCGTCGGTGATCCAGGCGATCGCCTGTTCGAGAGTCAGGCGCATCGGCGGAGAGAGGTCGAGAGCGTCGTCCTTGCCGGCTGCCCGAAAGTTGGTGAGCTGCTTGGACTTGAGAGGGTTGACGTCGAGGTCGTTGCCGCGGCTGTGTTCGCCGATGATCATGCCGGGATAGATATCCTCGCCCGGGCCGATCATCAGGCGGCCCCGGTCCTCGAGGCCGAAGAGGGCATAGCCCGATGCCCGGCCCCGTTCCAGCGACACGAGGACACCCTGGCGCCGTGTCGGCAGCGGCCCGCGATGTGGCCCGTAGGCGTGAAAGACGCGGTGCATGACGCCGGTTCCCCGGGTGCGGCCGAGGAACTCGCCGTGGTAGCCGATCAGTCCACGCGACGGGCACTGAAAGACGAGACGCTGCTTGCCACCGGCGAGCGTTCTCATGTCCCTCAATTCACCCCTGCGACGCGAGAGGGTTTCCACCACGGCCCCGGCATGCTCGGAGTCGACATCCACCACGACTTCCTCGATTGGTTCCTCGAGCGATCCGTTTTCCGGATTGTCGCGCAGAAGCACACGTGGCCGGCTGATCGACATCTCATAGCCTTCCCGGCGCATCTGCTCGATCAGGACGGCCAGCTGGAGTTCGCCGCGTCCGGAAACCTCGAGTGCATCGTCGTCCGGAACCGGAGAGACCTCGATGGCGACATTGCCCTCCGCTTCCCTGAACAGGCGGTCGCGAAGTACGCGCGATGTCACCTTGTCGCCCTCGAGACCCGCCAGAGGCGCGTCGTTGATCGAGAAGGTGATGGCAATCGTCGAAGGGTCGATCGGTGTTGCCGGCAGCGGTTCGTTCACACCGGGACCGGCCACCGTGTCGGCGACCGTCGCGACGCCGAGGCCGGCAAGCGAGACAATGTCTCCGGCATGCGCCTCCTCCAGCGCCACACTCTCCAGTCCGCGCCGGGCGAGGACCTTGGTGACCCTGGTGGTCTCGATCAGGCCGCCGTCACGCGACAGCGCGTGGACCGTCATGTTGGGACGCACGCACCCCGAAGCAATGCGTCCGGTCACGATCCTGCCGAGCCAGGGGTCGGACTCGAGGATCGTCGCCAGCATGCGAAAGTCCGGCGAGTTGTCGATGGCCGGAGGCGGAACATGGTCGAGAATCGCCTGAAAGAGCGCTGTCATGTCATCGGCGCCACGCTCAGGGGTCGGCGACGCCCAGCCTTCCCTGGCCGAGGCGAAGAGGGTCGGGAAGTCGAGCTGTTCATCACTGGCATCGAGGGATGCGAAGAGGTCGAACATGTCCTCCTCGACTTCGCGCGCCCGCTGGTCCGGCCGGTCGACCTTGTTGACGACACACATCGGCCTCAGCCCCAGCGCCAGGGCCTTGGAGAGCACGAACCTGGTCTGGGGCATCGGGCCTTCCGAGGCGTCCACCAGCACGAGAACGCCGTCCACCATGTCGAGAACGCGTTCGACCTCGCCTCCAAAGTCGGCGTGTCCGGGCGTGTCAACGATGTTGATCGTTGTTCCGTCCCAGACCACCGAGGTGCACTTGGCAAGAATGGTGATGCCGCGCTCACGCTCGAGATCGTTCGAATCAAGCGCCCTGTCGGCGACCCTCTGGTTGTTGCGAAACGTCCCCGACTGGCGGAACAGCACGTCCACCAGCGTCGTCTTCCCGTGATCGACATGGGCGATGATCGCAATGTTGCGCAGATTCGTCATGAGATGGTGAGATTGTAAGGAGGGGCACCCCTTGAAGGGGCGCGGCACCATAACGCCGGAGTTCATGGATGCAAGGACCCCGGCCGGAGTCAGGGCAGCTGCACAGCGCCCGTCGTCAGGAGCCGACAACCCTGGCTCTCCCTGTGGCAGGCGATTTGCCCACAGCCAACTGCGGAGCCAGATCTCCTACAGACTCGCTCTGGCATGCCAGTCCTCCCGCAACTGCGGGGCCAGCCCGGCGAAGCTGTCGCCGGTCTCATGGCAGGCAACAATGCGGTCTGCGCGGAAGTGGCGGAAATCGTCGCGTAACTCGCACCAGGCCGCCAGCACCGTGACCTCAGTGAAATACATGACGGCAAGGGGCAAGCAACTGCGCTCGGTCAACCGCTCCTGCCCGTCGCGGTAGAAGAGGGCAAGGCGGCGGTTGTCTCGGACCGCGGACCGCAGCATTCCCAAATTGGGCGTCGCCGGGGTGCCGAAGTCCGAGACCACGAACCGGCCGTCGTCCATATCATCCGCGCGCGGCGCGGGCAAAACACCGGCGATCTTGGCGGCAACGCGGCGGGCAGCCGCTTGAAGCTCCCGGTCGCCGGTCCGGCTTAGAAGCTGCAACCCGACTTCGATCGCCTCGACCTCCTCACCGTCGAGCATCAACGGCGGCAGGTCATAGCCTGGCCGCATGATGTAGCCGACTCCAGCCGCACCCTCGATCGGCACCCGCATGGCCGTCAGTGCCGCGACGTCGCGATAGATGGTGCGCGGGACGACCTCCAGTGCTTCGGCAAGCTGCGCTGCCGTGACCGCCTTGCGCGCACGGCGTAGCAACTGAATCAGTTCGAAGAGGCGGTCTGCGCGACGCATGATCGAATGCCTCCACGCTCCAAGATTCGAGGCTCGGACTCTCGGATGGGGATTGACCCCGGCTTCTATCCGATATTGTCGATAGTGGATACCGGGGACAGGTGTTCAAGGCATCACCACCTCTCGCTACAGAATTCTGCGATGCCTCGCTCACTCCGGCCGTGGCAATCCTGCGGGAGCATCTCGCGGAGCGGAAGGCGTCTCGACCAGAGATTCATCGGTGCCAGGCCTCTGTCACTCCTGACATCACGCTGTCAGGAGCGCTCCGCGATACTCCCTTTCGAACTCGCCGGATGCGGAGACCGTCCTGACCCGCGATCACAGGAATCAAGTCACGCTCGGCCGCGTCCTCGTTGTGCTTTCGGCAGTCGCGTGGAGCACGGCAGGTATCTTCACCAAAGGGGTCGAAGCGGACGTCTGGACTGTACTGCTCTGGCGAGGGCTCCTGGCCGGAGGAGCGATGTCAGCCTGGCTGTTGTGGCGTCGGGGCCGGGCCGGACTCGTGGACTGGAAGCGTCTGGGTTGGGCGGGATGGGCAGCTGCAACCGTCAGCAGTGCGGCGACCGTCTGCTTCATCGCCGCGTTCAAGAACACCGCCGTTGCCAACGTCGCCATCGTCTACGCCACCGCGCCCTTCGTTGCCGCCGCCATTGCGTGGGTGTGGATGCGCGAGACGCCCGGTCTCACCACCTTGGCAGCGGCCGGACTTTGCCTTGCCGGCGTCATCGTCATGGTGGGGGGCTCGGTGGGCAGTCCCGATCTGAGCGGCGACCTGCTGGCTCTCGGAATGACTGCGCTGATGGCCCTGATGATGGTCATCATCCGTCGTCATCCCGACCGCCCCATGACCCTGGCGGTGGGGCCGGTTTCCTGCCTCCAACTCGTTGCAGCAGTCTGGGCGATGGGCGCTCAGCTCGACGTCTCGGCGCGTGAACTGGTCCTGCTGGCCGGGTTTGGTATCGTTCATGCTGCGGCCACGGTGCTGCTGGCCGAGGGGTTGCTGCGGATCCGCGCCGCCGAGGCCGCCTTGCTCGGCGCACTCGAGATGCCGCTGGCACCGCTGTGGAGTTGGCTGATCCTCTCCGAGATTGTGCGGATGTCGACCGTCGCCGGCGGCGTTGTGGTGCTCGCGACGCTCGCCTGGTACCTGGCCTGCGGAATGACAGCGCAAGAATCGACGTGAGACTGCCCGCCCATCAACAGCCGGGATCGTGCGGCGGTGCCAGGTTCGCGTGAACCGTCGGGGTCACGATGCCGGCCCAACGTGACCCACACACCATTCGAATGGAAGAGCCATGGGGATCGGCACGAAGTTGAGCCCGGCACGACGCGCATTCATCGAACGCCAGCCCGTGTTCTTTGTGGCGACGGCGGCACCTGTCGGCCGTGTGAACGTGTCATGAGCACGTTACGCATTTTCGACGACCCGCGAATCCGGTGGCTCAACCTGAGCGGTAGCGGCAACGAGACCGCGGCCCATCTGCGCGCATCGAGTCGGATGACCCTGATGATTTGCGCTTTCGAGGACAGCCCTATGATTCTGCGCGTCTGCGGGCAGGCGAGGACCAGCCACCCCCGCGACGCGGAGTGGGAGGAGAAGGCCACCTCCTTTTCCTCCCTTGCGGGATCGCGGCAGATCCTTGACTTGAGAATCGAGCTTGTTCAAGTCTCCTGCGGAAGCGGCGTGCCGATCATGCGGTTCTTGAAGAACCGCGGCGAAGAGCATCTGGTTCCCTTTTTGTGAACAGAGGGGGCAGGAGGGTGTCGTCGACTATTGGAGACGCAAGAACACGGTCAGTATCGATGGTATGGCCACCGGTATCCTGGATGACGATTGATACGCCGCCCTCCTGCCAACAACGCTCTCCTCCGTCTGTCGCCTCAACCGGGGCGATCGTTGTGGTAGGCGATTCTTTCACAGAACACCGCGGAGACAGATCTGCTGCACCACGACCAAATCTCTTGATTTTCAACAAGAAAACAGTGAATGTTCCATTATGGCCACTCCTGCTGAAATGGTACCGGGGATCAGGACGTGGTGGCGGGTCCCGTGGTCTGCGGACTCACACAGGAGCCTTGCCTCATACGATCCCGTGATGCCGGTTCCCGAGCCGATCGACTCATGTCACGTCACTCTTTCCCGCGTGGACAGCTTCAGCGGAAGGGCGGGCGGAGGGCCCGGAGCATGACGCCTGCGCCACCGCCCTACGCAATCAATCCGACCATTTCCAGCCTTTCCATCCGGATCGGTGAAGCGCTTGGTCGCTCGCAGGCACTGATTGGGGAGGAGAATCTGCATCTGCGGCGTATCAACCGCATCCGCACGATCCAGGGATCCCTGGCGATTGAAGGCAACACGCTCAGTGAAGGCCAGATCGCGACAATCCTGGAGGGAAAGCTGGTGATCGCGCCACCACGGGAAGTCCGGGAGGCGCGCAATGCTCTGTCCGCCTATGACATGTTCCCGCAATGGGATCCGGCACGTGAGGCCGACCTGTTTACCGCTCACGAGATGCTCATGACCGGGTTGCTCGACGTCCCCGGGCGCTATAGGCGTGCCGGGGCCGTTGTGGCCGCAAGGGGCATTGTACACCACATTGCGCCGCCCGCAGGCCGTGTTGCCGGAGCCATGGCACACCTGCTTTCCTGGCTGGGTGGAACGGACGAGCATCCGTTGATCTCCAGTTCGGTGTTCCACTACGAGTTCGAGTTCATCCACCCCTTCGAGGATGGCAACGGCCGTCTGGGCCGCCTCTGGCAGACGTTGATCCTGACGCGCTGGAATCCCCTCTTTGCCTGCATTCCCGTGGAGAGCATGGTCCACGCACGCCAGGGCGACTACTACGCGGCCATTCAGGAGAGTTCCGCCAGAGGGGAGAGTTCCCCGTTCATCGTCTTCATGCTGGAGGCGATCCTTGACGCCCTTTCGACCCCCCAGGAAACCCTACAGCAAACCCCCCAGGTAAGACGCCTGCTTTCTGTCCTCAAGGGCGAGATGTCGGCGCGTGAGATTCTTCAGGCCCTTGGCCTGAACGATCGCAAGTCGTTTCGCCGCCGGTATCTGCTGCCTGCCCTGGAGCAGGGCTGCGTGGAAATGACCAATCCGGCGTCACCGACGGCACGAAACCAGCGATACAGGCTGACCAGGCGTGGTCAGGCCGTCCTGCGACGACGCGAATGAACCCCCATTCCGAAACACGGCGTCAATCGTTCCTCCAGGCTTCTTGGTGCTGGGGCGTTGGACTCGACGGACCAGTCACCCACAGTGGGCGGCTCGCGCCGCAGCCTTCTTGGTCGTCGCCGGAGGTTATCGGTCAAGTGCGCATAGCACTCGATGGTCAGGACTCGGGTGTCCCCGTGAAGCTTGGGGAAGAGGGGCTGGCCAGACTCTGAAGGTGGCGAGAGGATCGGAGACCGGCCCGGGAACTGCCATGGAGAGGAGCGGTCTCGCAGCACCGTCGTGGGATCGCAACGGGCGTGGAATGAAGACGGAGTTGTAGACAACGACTTCGGCGTCGTCAGATCGCGACGGCGGGTTTGGCACCGATACGGGGTGATGTCTGTGGCAGGCGCGATACGGTTCAGGGGTGTTGTGCGTGCTGCAGATATCGCATAAATCTATTGCATGTCAAAGAATGCAAGAAATACACGCGGAGGGTCCGATGACGACGCAACAGATTGGCAAACGCATCAGGGCGCTTCGTGAGGAACGCGGACTCTCCCAGGAGAGCCTGGCGGAAATGTTCGGATTCAACGACCGGCAGACGGTCTCAGCGATAGAGACCGGTGCCCGGCGCATGACCGCGCAGGAGCTGGTGCTGGCGGTTGAAAAGCTCGGCACGTCGCTTGAGTACTTCACCGATCCTTTCCTGCTTGCCGGCGAAGGGCGATTTTCTTGGCGTCAGTCCGGCATCGAGATGCGGCAGCTGGAAGCCTATGAACGCAAGGCGGGATGCTGGATCGGCGCGTTCCGCGCATTGGCGCCTCAGGTGGGGCGTGAGGCACCGCTCTTGCGCCATGCGCTCGGTCTTGTGCGGCGCTCCAGTTTCGAGGAGGCCATGTATGCTGGCGAACGGTTCGTTGCCGAGTTCGGTCTCGGCGACGTGCCGGCAGTGCGCCTCGCCGATGCCATGGAACGGGAGCTGAAGATCCTTGTACTGATGGTGGACGGACTTCAGGGAATTTCCGGCGCGGCATGCCGCCTGCCTCAACTGGACACGGTGTTGATTGCGCGCCACGAGGTGGAAGGCCGTCGACATTTCGATCTGGCGCACGAACTGTTTCATCTCCTGACCTGGGACGCGATGCCGCCAGAACGCCTGGAGGAGGCGAGAGAGACAGGTGGCAACCGCGTTGAGAAGCTGGCCAACAATTTTGCGGCCGCGGTGCTGATGCCGACCGATACGGTTGCGCGTTTCGGTGACTGGTCGGAGACTGGGCAAGCGGGGCTGATCGCGCGTCTCAATGCTGCGGCAGATGCGTTGCACGTGACGGCGTCGGCGTTGAAATGGCGCTTGGTTGCTCTCGGAGCGCTGACATCGGCGGCGGCGCGCGCGATTCCGGATCGGGCATTGCGCCACAACGGCCGCGAGGATGTCGAGAATGCCCCGCCGGCGCTGTTCTCGAGGACGTTCATGGAGACTATCGGTCTCGCTATCGGGGACGGGCTTCTCTCGGTGCGCCGGGCCGCCGCATTGCTCGACCTGAGCGTCGACGATCTCTCGGTTCTGTTCGATGTGCACGGCGTTGAACAGTCGGCCGAGTTATGAGGCGTCATGGTTCGGCATCGCGGGACCGTTCTTGTAGACACGAACGTGATCCTGGAGGCGCACCGGACCAGTTCCTGGCCGGCGCTGACAGGGGGCTATGGCGTGGAGACTGTGGAGGATTGCATCACGGAGACCCAGACGGGGTTCCAGCGCCGGCGGCCCGAAAGGCGGATCGACGAGGCGCGGCTGCGTGACAGGCTGGCGGGTGTTCATGCGGTCGGGGGTCTGGAACGTGCGGTGCTCGCGATCCGCGCGGGCAAGATAGCGCTCGACAGGGGCGAAGCCTCGCTTTGGGCACACGCCCTGGGGCGCGATGATGACTGGATTCTGTGCGGGCCGGACAAGGCGAGTCTGCGTTGCGGCATCATGCTCGGCTTGCGCGAGAGGCTCGTGTCGATGGAGGGGTTGCTGCACGAGGTTGGGCATCGGCCGGGACTCGCTCTTCGGGAGGCGTATACGAGGCGGTGGCACGAGCGGACACTCGGCGTGCTGGTGTTGGCTGATAGATGCTGAATCCCGTCTTGGGCACATGGCCGTTCGCTGTCGGCACCCGCGACTCGGGGTCGGCGCGATGAACGGTCTCGTGCGAGACATGTGTTCCGATGCCTGCAATCCGACATCGCACATGTGGCGCCACCCACGGGGACGTCATCAAGTCAATGCACTTCCTCACCGTCGCGCACAACAATGGATCGTGCCGACGCCAGATTGACGACGACCATTCGTGCATGCCCGAAACATGCAGTTCGTTGATCATGGTGTGACCAATCCTGGCACTTCTCCCGGTGTGAAGCAGGGGTGTCAGTCGAGGTTGAGCTCGAGGCGCTCGTTGATCCACAGGGCGTTGTCGCGGTGATCGGCGATGAAGTTGCCGGTCTCCGGGTGGATGAGAATCACCAGGCCCTGATGATTGAGGCTGAGCCAGGGGACCAGGCGGGCGAACTCACCGGCGGGGAACTCGACCATGAACATGGGTCTGGGGTGGGGACCGACCGGCTCGTCCCTCATGCGTCCGAGAAGAACATCGAATGTCGAACCGATCGCCTCGCGAAGCAGGAGTGCCTGATCGCGGGTTGCAGGATCATAGCTGACATGGGCATGCCAGGTCGCGATGCGGCCCGGGTCGGCGAACGTCATCAGACGGGATCGGTCTCGATTCCCTTGTCGGCGAGGTGGCTCTGCAGTTCGCCGCTGACGTACATCTCCTTCATGATGTCGCACCCGCCCACGAATTCACCCTTCACATAAAGTTGCGGAATGGTCGGCCAGTCGCTGTAGGACTTGATGCCATCGCGGATCTCCGGCGCCTCGAGGACGTTGATCCCCTTGAAGCGCACCCCGAGGTGGGAAAGGATCTGGACGGACGCCGCCGAGAAGCCGCACATCGGGAACACCGGCGTTCCCTTCATGAAGAGTACCACGTCGTTCCCGACCAGTTCCCTGTCGATCTGCTGTCTTGTGTGTTCGTTCAGTGTCATGGTGTCGGTCTCCTTTGAAAGGGTCGTCGGTGCCGTGCCCGGCGATTACATTAGGCAATCCGCGAGCCGAAGGCCACTAGTCCGGCGTACGCGTGGTGAGTGCCAGAGCGTGGAGTTCGCCACCCATCTTCCCCTTGAGCGCCCGGTAGACGAGCTGGTGCTGCTGCACCCGCGTCTTGCCGGCAAAGGCGCCGCTGACGACGGTGGCGGCATAGTGGTCGCCGTCGCCGCGCAAGTCCTCGATTTCGATCGAGGCATCGGGAAAGGCCTCGAGAATGAGGTGTTCGATTTCCGCAGCACTCATGGCCATCAGGATGCCTCCTCCGCGCCGGCCATGGTGTCCGGCAACCAGCGCTCGTGGACCGTTCGGATACTCTCAATCGATATGGGCTGGCCGTCGTCGACTGTCAACATG
The DNA here is from genome assembly GCA_965213815.1 of Alphaproteobacteria bacterium. Classification (GTDB taxonomy): domain Bacteria; phylum Pseudomonadota; class Alphaproteobacteria; order SP197; family SP197; genus SP197. The sequence goes on from OZ243917.1 coordinate 1,603,000, forward strand.
TCCCCGCCCGTGCGCCCGAGAACGGTGCACGCGACACCGGCGTCGTGCGCCGCCGCAGCGATCGCATCCTCGTGCGAGAGCGAGGAGACGACAAAGCGTCCCTGATCCTCGCCGAACCAGAAGGCGTGGCCGGCCACACGACCGAGGGGCCGCTTCACCGAGAAGCCGATACCCGAGGCCAGGGCCATTTCCGCGAGGGCGAAGAGAAGGCCGCCATCCGAGACATCGTGGCATGAGGCGAGGCCATGCTCGCGGATCAGGCGGAGAACGAACTCTCCGGTGCGCCGTTCGGCGTCGAGGTCGACCGGAGGCGGGGGACCGTCTTCGGCGCCGGTGATTTCCCTCAGCCACAGGCTGGCGCCAAGGTGACCTTGTGTGGCGCCGAGCAGCACGATGGTTTCGTCTGCACCGCCGAAGGCAAGGGAGGCCATGCGATCGAGATCATCGATGAGGCCGATGGCGCCGATGGTCGGCGCCGGCTGGACCGCCTCACCCCGGGTCTCGTTGTAGAACGAGACATTGCCGGAGACGACCGGCATGGCCAGAGCCCGGCTTGCCTCGGCAATGCCATTGACCGAGCCGACGAATGTTCCCATGACGGCAGGAGACTGCGGGTTGCCGAAATTGAGACAGTCGGTCACGGCAAGGGGCCGGGCGCCGACGGCGACGAGGTTGCGCCATGCCTCCGCTACTGCCTGGCGGCCACCCGCCACGGGATCGGCTTCGCAATAGCGGGGCGTGGCATCGGCGGTCATCGCCAGACCGCGGTCTCGGGGAAGCTCGATGACCGCGGCATCGCCGCCAGGCGGGGCAACGGTCCGCCCCATGACCAGGTGATCGTACTGTTCCCAGATCCAGCGCCTCGATGCGAGGTCGGGGCACCCTGCAAGAGCGAGCAGCGCCGCTTCCACGGTGACCGGCGAATCGGGAACACCGACCGGTGGGCGTGGCTCGGGAAGGACCCAGGGACGCTCGTAGACCGGCGCCTCATGGGCCAGGGGCCCGATCGCGATGTCGGCCTCGACACGGCCGTTCATGGTGACCACCAGGCGCCCGGTCGTGGTGATGCGGCCGATGTGCACACAATCAAGATCCCACTTGCCGAAGACCTCGCGGGCATGGTCGAGGGCATGCTCGTGAAGCACCATCAGCATGCGCTCCTGGCTTTCCGAGAGCATCAGTTCGTAGGCCGTCATGCCGGTCTCGCGCTGTGGCACGGCGTCGAGGTCGAGATCGATGCCCGCCCCGCCCCGGGCCGCCATTTCCACGGCAGAGGACGTCAGTCCTGCAGCTCCCATGTCCTGGATGGCGATGATCGAGTCCGAAGCCATGAGTTCGAGGCACGCCTCGAGAAGGAGTTTCTCGGTGAAGGGGTCGCCGACCTGCACGGTCGGCCGCTTCGCCTCGGCTTCGTCATCGAACCCGGTTGACGCCATGCTGGCGCCGTGAATGCCGTCGCGGCCGGTCTTCGATCCGACATAGATGACGGGAGCGCCGGGTTCGCTGGCCGCGGCGTAGAAGATGCGGTCCGCCGGAGCGATTCCGACACACATTGCATTGACGAGATTGTTGCCGTTGCAGCTGGCATGGAAGGTTGTCTGGCCACCCACTGTCGGCACGCCGGTGCAATTGCCGTAACTGCCGATACCACTCACCACGCCCGACACGAGGTGACGGGTGCGCGGATGGGACGGACTGCCGAAGCGCAGCACGTCGAGCAGGGCAACGGGCCTCGCCCCCATGGTAAAGACATCGCGCATGATGCCGCCGACACCGGTTGCAGCACCCTGGAAGGGTTCGATGAAGCTCGGGTGATTGTGACTTTCCATCTTGAACACGGCGGCGAGACCGTCGCCGATGTCGACAACTCCGGCGTTTTCCCCCGGACCGCAGATCACCCAGGGTGCAGTCGAGGCCAGGGTCTTTAGCCAGCGCCGGCTCGACTTGTAGGAACAGTGCTCGCTCCACATGGCGGAGAAAATGCCGAGTTCCGTCAGACCGGGCTCACGGCCCATGTGCTCCAGGATCCTTGCGTATTCGTCGCCGGTGAATCCGTGCCGCGCCGCAATGTCGGGAAGGCCGGCATTCATGACAGGCTGTCGACCATGCCCTGGAAGAAGGGCAGGGCGTCCCGGCTCTGGTGGCGGGGGCCGGTGGCATCCTCTGGATGCGGCATCATTCCCAGCACATTGCCGGCCCGGTTGATGATGCCGGCGATATCGCCGGTGCTTCCGTTGGGATTGCAGGAGCCGCGACCGTCCGGGACATAGCGGAAGACGACACGATCCTCGTCGGCCAGTCTCGCGGCAAGATCCCGATCGGCAAAGTAGTTGCCCTCTCCGTGGGCCACCGGAACACGGATGATGTCGCCCGCTTCAAGGTATCCGCTCAGGCGACAGCGTCTTTCGAGGCGCAGGTGGACAGTCCGGCACACGAATCGCAGCCCGGCATTCCTCAGAAGGGCGCCCGGCAGAAGCCCCGCCTCGATGAGTATCTGGAAGCCGTTGCACACACCGAGAACGGGCACGCCCCTTGCGGCGCTTTCGACGATGGCCGCCATGACGGGCGCGCGCGCCGCCATGGCGCCGCAGCGCAGATAGTCACCGTGGGAAAAGCCCCCCGGGAGCACGATGAGATCGACTCCTGGAAGCTCGCTGTCGCGATGCCAGGCGGTGACCACATCAGCGCCGGTCCGGCGCAGCGCATCGGCCATGTCGGCGTCGCGGTTGGTGCCCGGAAACAGGACGAGGGCGGCTTTCACCGGTCTGCGTCTCTTCCAGGGCAGGAATGCCGACCGCCGTGCGTCATGATCACGTCAGACGAACTCGATGGCGTAGTCTTCGATCACCGTGTTGGCGAGCAGTTGCCGACACATGCGGTCCACCTGAGCTCTGGCCTCGGATTCGTCGGCGCCGTCGAGTTCAAGGTCAATGACCTTGCCCTGACGGGCATCCCTGACGCCGGCAAACCCCAAGGTCTCCAGGGCGCGGTGGATGGCCTTGCCCTGGGGATCGAGAACACCGTCCTTGAGAGTGACGTGTACGCGGGCCTTCAACGTCCCGGTACCTCGGAGAGATTGTTGAGTTCGGAGAGTATCCCAAGGCGGGTCGCCACCTCGCGGTAGCCCTCGACAACGTTGTCGAGATCGCGGGCGAAGCGGTCCTTGTCCATCGGCTCGTTGGTTCGCGCATCCCACAGACGGCATCGGTCCGGGCTGATCTCATCGGCCACCACGAGACGCATGTCGTCCTCGTGGTAGAGGCGACCGAAGGTCAGACTGAAATCGACGAGGCGGATACCGACACCGGTGAAGAGTCCGGTCATGAAATCGTTGACGCGCATGGAGAGGTGCACCATGTCGTCGATATCGTGGGTGGACGCCCAGCCGAAGGCGGTCATGTGCTCCTCGCTCACCAGGGGATCCGCGATATCTTCCGACCGAAGATAGAATTCGATGATGGAACGCGGCAGCACGGTGCCTTCGGTGAGCGAGAACTTCTCGGCGAATTCTCCGGCAGCAATGTTGCGGATCACCACCTCGACGGGCAGCACCTCGACCTCGTGGACGAGCTGCTCCCTCATGTTGAGACAGCGCACGAAATTCGTCGGCACGCGGATCTCGGTCAGGCGCGTCATCAGGTACGCGCTGATGCGGTTGTTGATGACTCCCTTGCCATCGATGACGCCGGTCTTCCTGGATCGGCGGACCCAGGCGGCATCCTTGAAGTGCTGAACGAGGAGGCCCGGGCCCGGTCCCTCGAAGAGGTCCTTTTCCCTGCCTTCGTGTACACACCTGCGACGAGCCATGTGATGGTTCCCGTACCTGATGTGTGCTGTGACGAACCGCTTACTACCCTAAAGGCTCTCCCTCTTCAACACAATGGACTGTGTCCACAGGAGGAATCAGCCGTCATATCCTGATGCGGCCTCACTGCCGGCCGGCAATCCTGATGCCGCGGTTTACCCGTTCCCCCAGTCTCCGGCGCGCCGACGCTCGCACAGGAGGCACGAATGGCTTGTCGCCAGCCCACCCGGGCGGACCTGTGCGGGCGGCAATGTGGATCTTTCAGGGAACAAAGGGCTTGCAAAGCGGCGTCGCAGGGACCATATGTTCCATATACGTTCTGTCCGCAGACCCGCCCCATGCCGCTGCCGCCACAGCGCTGAGACACACACTTTCGCGCGATTGTCTCGAATCCGTGACTTGCCGCGCCTCTGCTGAAAGACTATCTCCCCGGTTCCCTCGTCGCTCTCCTCGACCGCGACCACCCGCCCGAGCATGTCGAGGGCACGTTCATCGACGGCGACGGAGCGCGCACCCAGTGCGACGCTCTCTTCCACGTGCGCCTTGCCACATCTACGTTCTGCTCGAGCACAAGAGCCGTGTCGATCATGGGACGCCCCTGCACATGCTCAACATATGCGCCGCGACCTGGTGAGCGAGACGGGTCGCCTGGCGCCGATCATTCCCCTGGTCTTCTACCACGGTGCGCAGCGCTGGCGGGTGCCGCTTTCGGTGCCGGAGATGATTGACGCGCCGGCGGCTCTCGAGCCGTACGTGCGGGACTTCGCCTATGTGCTCCACGATCTTGGTGAGCGCGACCCGGAGCGGATCAGCCGTGATCCCACGGTGAGCTCTGCCCTGCTGACGCTGGTCGTGTTGAGGGATCCTGAGAAACTGACACCGGAGATACTCACTCTGATTGTCCGCGGCCTGGTTGCGGACAATCATGTCGTCCGTAGATTCTCCACGGGATGTCCAGGGTGCAGGGTCTGACGCGCCGGGCGGTGGAAGACACGCTCAAGCGGACACAACCGGACCGATGGGAGGTGCTGATGGGGACCATGGCAGAAGCCTGGCTCGAAGAAGGAGAGGCCCGTGGTGTCAAAAAGGGCGTGAAGAAGGGAGAGGCCCGTGGTGTGAAAAAGGGCCTGAAGAAGGGCCGACAAGAAGGTCAGGCAGGAACGCTCCTGCGACTGATGGAGCGGCGTTTCGGGGAGGTGCCGGAGACGGTGCGGAAGCGCATGACCGCCGCCTCGTCGAGTGAACTTGATGCCTGGGAAGAGGCGTTTGCGGAGGCGACGACTTTCGAGGAGTTCATGGCCCGCGCACCTCGCCGGCACTGAACTCTCTCCGGCGCCACCGCCGAACGTCCTGTTCTCCACGTGATGTCCGGGGCGCAGGGTCTTACGCGCTCAAGCGGACACGTCCGGACCGATGGGAGGTGCTGATGGGTACGATGGAGAAGCCTGGCTCGAAATGCGTGAGGCAGAAGTGAACCTGCGACTGATGGAGCGGCGTTGCGAGGAGGCACTGATGGTTGCGCGGACACGGCCAGATTGACCGCCGAAGGGCAAAATGGCAGCAGACTGGTTCGAAGAGGCCTGGAAGGAGAGCCTGGCACGAGAGTTCCTGCGCCTGATGGAGTGGCGTTTCGGGGATGTGCCGGAGACGGCGCGGACGCGCGTCACCGGCGCCTCGTTGAGTGAGCTCGATGCCTGGGGGAAGGCGTTCGTGGAGGCGATGAACCTCGAGGAGTTCATGGCCTGCGCACCCCACCGGCACTGAAGAACAGCCATGATGCCGGCGTTGGTGGATGCACCGGGAGGGGTCACGCCCCGTTGTCGGGGTCGCGGGCGCCGGGTCCTTACCCGGGGGGCGCCTCTTCCTTGTGACGGACATGGACGGAGCCTCCGTCCTTGCGGATGTCGAACCCGCCTGATCGTTCCACAAGCTTGCTCAGATTGGCGCAGCCATAGCTGCGCGGGTCGAAGTCGGGATGGGCGCCCTGGATGCGGCTGCCGACGATGGAGAGGTTCTCCCAGCCGTCGGCGTCCGGCTCCCCGAATGCATCCGCGATGATCTTGCGGGCCTTGCCCGGAGGTTCCTTCTTCTGCCCCGCGCCCCTGGCCGGCGCTGCGCCGCCCTTCTTCTCCTCGCCTTCGCCATCGAGGAGGTTCTCGACATAGATGAAGCGGTTGCAGGCGTTGCGGAAGGCCTCCACAGCCTTGCGCTCCCCGAAACCGTAGACCTCGAGGCCTTCCTCGCGCAGGCGCTGGGCAAGGCGCGTGAAGTCGCTGTCGGAACTGACCAGCACCACCCCGTCGAGGGTGCGCTTGTACATGAGATCCATGGCGTCGATCACCAGGGCGATGTCGGATGCGTTCTTGCCCTTCGAGTTGCTGCGCTGCTGATGCTGCAGGATTGCCAGGGACTGGATCGCACCCTCCCAGCCGGCAAGGCGGCCGTGCGAGAAATCACCGTAGATTCGTCTGACGTTGGCCTCGCCGAGCTTGACGATCTCGTCGAAGATCGGCTGAGCGTGCTTCGCGCTGGTGTTGTCCGCGTCGATCAGGACCGCAAGACTCTTCGCTTTCCGGGCTTCTGCCATGAGCATTCCCTTCTGCCGGTCATTCTTTAAGGCATTGCCGGCCCCGACGCCATGCCACAAGGAAAGACGTCGTTCCTTTCCCGGCGCATCGTCACGAAGGGATAGGCAGGGCCAACAGCCACACCGGCTCCCCTTCTTCCCTTTCAATCGGCGCATCGCAGCACAAGACAGGGCGCCCCGATTGTGCGTATAGTTGCGCCCACACCACACTTACCAGGTCAAGGAAGGTCGCCATGGCACTGTTTGATGATCGCCAGAAGGGCGAGGAAGGCAAGTTCGCCCGTGACGCGGATATCAAGTTCAGGGTGACGGCACGGCGCAACAAGCTGTTCGGGCTGTGGCTTGCCGGCGAACTCGGGCGCAGTGGCGAGAGCGCCGAGGCTTACGCCCGGGAAGTCATCGAGGCGGACTTCGAACGCCCTGGCGACGACGACGTGGTCGCAAAGGTGCTCGCGGACATCCGCGAAGCGGGCCTTGACATCGATGAGCACAAGGTGAGGACACGCCTCGAAGCCCTCGAACGGGAAGCCGAAGCACAGGTCCGCTCCGAATAGGCCCCCGTCACGGCGTGGCGTTGTCCGCCGGAGCCAGCGCGCGTTCGATGATGGCGTCGGCGTGTTTCGTGAAGAAGCGGTAGTCGAAGAGGTCGTCGAGGTCGGGCGTTTCCAGGACCGCTGCGATGGCCGGATCGCCTTCCAGTCTGGCCCTGAAGTCGTTGCCCCCCTCCCAGGCGGCCAGGGCATGGCGCTGCACCATGGCGTAGGCCGCTTCGCGGCGGATGCCGCGGTCGACAAGGGCCAGCAGGACCCGCTGGCTGAAGACGAGCCCGCGTGTCGCCTCGAGATTGGCGCGCATCCGTGCGTCATGAACCACCAGGCCGTCCATGACGCCGGCGAGCCGGTGCAGCGCAAAGTCGAGGCCGATGGTGGCGTCGGGGGCAATATTGCGCTCCACGGCGGAATGGGAGATGTCGCGTTCATGCCACAGGGCGACGTTCTCCAGTGCCGGCACCACCGCCGAGCGCACGAGGCGCGCCAGGCCCGTGAGGTTTTCCGAGAGCACGGGGTTCTTCTTGTGCGGCATGGCCGAACTGCCCTTCTGACCGGCAGCGAAGGCTTCCTCGACCTCGCGCACCTCGGTGCGCTGCAGGTGCCGGATCTCGACGGCAAGGCGTTCGACGGAGGTGGCGACCACGGCCAGGGCAGCGAAGAAGGCGGCATGGCGATCCCGTGGGATCACCTGGGAGGAGACCGTTTCGACCTTCAGGCCGAGTCGCTCGGCGACATGGGCCTCGATGGCGGGATCCACCGTCGCGAAGGTGCCCACAGGCCCGGAGATGGCGCAGACCGCGATCTCGTCCAGGGCCGTCTCGAGGCGCCGCTTGGCGCGGACAAATTCCGCATGGTGGCCGGCAAGCTTGAGGCCGAAGGTGGTGGGTTCCGCGTGAATGCCGTGGCTGCGTCCGGCGCACAGCGTCGCGGCGTGTTCACGCGCCCGCCGTTCGAGGACGCCGAGCAGGCGGTCCGTTCCCTCGATGAGGAGGGTGGCGGCGTCCTTCAGCTGCACCGCGAGCGCGGTATCGAGCACATCCGACGAGGTCATGCCCTGGTGCAGCCAGCGCGCTTCGTCGCCCACCTGTTCGGCAATGCTCGTGAGGAACGCGATGACATCGTGGCGCGTCTCGCGCTCGATGTCGTCGATGCGTCCGACATCGATGCGACCACGCTCCCGGGTGGCCTGCGCCACGCCTGCGGGAATGACGCCGGCGGCTTCCATCGCCTCGGCGGCGAGGATCTCGATCTCGAGCATGACCCGGAAGCGATTCTCCGGTTCCCACAGGGCGGCCATCGCCGGGCGGGTGTATCGGGGAATCATGTCCGTCGTCTCCGCCGCCGCCGCTGCGCACCGTCATCCCCGGCTGGCGCCTTGCGCCGGGGCAGACAGACAACCTGGGACAGGCTGGGGTAGGCAGCGGTCTTGTGGGGAATCGCCATGGCATCGACGAAGTGTTCCTGGAACTTTGGTTCCACCGCCGTCTCGATCTTCTCGATACGCCGCACCTCGCGTTCGAGTTCCTTTCTGAGGGCGCCGTTCAGGAGGGCGAGACGGGCACCGGTTCCTGCCGCATTGCCGGCCGAACCGGTGCGCTCGAGGGGGCAATCTGGAATCAGGCCGAGGATCATCGCATGTCGGGTGTCGATATGGCTCCCGAAGGCGCCGGCCAGGGTGATGCGATCGAGCGTCTCCACGCCCATGTGATCCATGAGCAGACGGGCGCCGGCGTAGAGCGCTCCCTTGGCGAGCTGGATCTGCCGGATGTCGTTCTGGGTCACGATGACCGGCGACGGTCCCTGGTGGAGGACATAGGCGAAGGTGCGATCCTGCGGGATGATGCGCGGCGTGCGGCCGGCCATGGTGCCGTCGATGATCCCGTCCGCGGTGAGCAGTCCGGCAAGATACATCTCCGCCAGGACCTCGATGATTCCCGAACCGCAGATCCCCGTGGGCTCCGTGGCAAATCCCGCCTCGTTCGACCAGTGCTCGTCGCCGATCACCCTGAACACCGGTTCAAGGGTTTCGGCATCAATCCGCACCCGCTCGATGGCGCCCGGTGCGGCGCGTTGTCCGGAACTGATCTGGGCCCCCTCGAAGGCGGGTCCGGTGGGCGATGAGGCGGCAAGCAGACGGCTGCGGTTGCCGAGGATGATCTCCGCGTTGGTGCCGACATCGACGATGAGCGTCATCTCGTCGTTGCGGTAGGGCATCTCGGCGAGCAGGACTCCGGCCGCATCGGCGCCGACATGGCCGGCGATGCACGGGAGCACATAGATACGGCTTCCCGGATTGAGTTCGAGATCGATATCGCTGGCCAGCATGATCGTCGCATCGTCTGTGGCGAGCGCAAAGGGGGCAAATCCCAGCGGTGTGGGATCAAGGCCGAGGACCAGGTGGTGCATCACCGGGTTGCCGGCGACGGTGACCTCGAGAATGTCCTCAAGATCGATTCCCGCCTCGCTGGCCGTCTCGCCGGCGAGCTCGTTCAGGGCCGTGCGCACGACAGCGGTCATGGCTTGCGCGCCGTCCTCGTTCATCATGGCGTAGGACACGCGGCTCATCAGATCCTCGCCGAAGCGGATCTGCGGGTTCATGCACCCCGCCGAGGCGAGGACATCGCCCGTCTGGAGATCGCACAGATGGGCGGCGATGGTGGTCGAGCCGACATCGACGGCAAGGCCGTAGAGCCGTTCATGAAAACCCGGACGGATGTCGATGAGACGTTTGCCGCGGCGCACCAGGACCGTGGCCCGGTAGCCGCCTTCCTCGAGGGTGGCGTGGAGTTTCCTGAGGACATGGGCATCGACTCCGGCGACGGTGACATTCCACGTCTCCTTCAGCGCCCTCTCGAGGCGGCGCAGGTGCGATGCCGGTTCATGCATGTCGGGTTCGGCGATCTCGACATACATGGCGCGGACCACCGGATCGACCTCCACAATCCGGGCATCGGCGCGCTTGCGGACGATCTGCCGGTGCACCTGGCTTTCCGCAGGCACGTCCACCACAAGGTCGCCGCCGATCCGCGCCTGGCACGACAGCCGGCGGTTGTCCTTCAGCAGCCCGCTGGCCCGCTGCCGGTGTTCGGCGTCGCCGAGCGGTGTGAGGTGCTCGTTCGAGGAGACGATTCCGTGCTTGGCGAATTCGCCTTCCGCAATCCTCACCTGGCAGCGTGTGCAGATTCCGCGTCCACCGCACACCGAATCGAGGTCGACGCCGAGATCGCGGGCCGCATCGAGGAGACCGGTGCCGCGGCGGAACCGCTTCCTCAGGCCCGAGGGCGTGAAGACGACGAGGGGATCGTCAGCCACGGCGCCTGCGGCCTTCACGCCGCCGCGCCCGTGCCTCGGCGATGGAATCGCCTGCGGCGCCGGCGCCCGAATTGAGGGAGATCCATGTGCGACAGTTGCGGTCCACGCCCATCATCACGTCGCCGGCACGAATCGCCGACATGATTTCGGCCTCCAGCGGGTTGGTGATCGCCGACGTCATGCCGTTGGCCATGGCCATGGTGAGGAAGGCGGCGTTCAGCGCCGGGCGCGCCGGCAGCCCGAAGGAGATGTTGGAGGCGCCGCAGGTGGTGTTGACCTTCAGTTCCTCGCGCAGGCGTCGGATGATGCGGAAACTGGTGCGTCCGGCCTCGCCGATGGCGCCGATGGGCATGACCAGCGGATCGACCACCACATCGGCGGCGGGGATGCCGAAATCGGCTGCCCGCTCGACGATCTTGCGGGCGACATTGAAACGTTCGTCCGGATCCTCCGAGATACCCGTCTCGTCGTTGGAGATGGCGACGACTGCAGCGCCGTACTTCGCCACCAGGGGCAGCACCGATTCGAGCCGTTCCTCCTCGCCGGTGACGGAATTGACCAGCGGTTTGCCGACATAGGCCTCGAGGCCCCGTTCGAGGGCGGCGACGATGGAACTGTCGATCGACAGGGGCGCATCGGTCAGGGACTGCACGAGCTTGATGCAGTCATGCAGGATCTGGGGCTCGTCGGCGAGCGGCACGCCGGCGTTGACGTCGAGCATGTGGGCTCCGGCGGCCGCCTGGGCCAGGGTATCGGATTCGACCCGGCTGTAATCGCCGTCGGCCATTTCGGCGGCAAGGCGCTTGCGGCCCGTGGGGTTGATCCGTTCGCCGATGACGGTGAACGGACGGTCAAATCCGATGACGACGGTCCTGGTCGCCGAACTGATCACGGTCTCGGTCATGCCTTGGCCCAAGCCTTCCTTTGCATGTAGTCGGGGATAACGGGGTGAACAGCATGCGGGGTGCGGCCCTCGAGTACACCCGACTCCGCAATGATCCAGGCCACACTCTCCTCCTGACGATAGGCCATGAGGTGGATTCCGCAAACGCCTTCGATATCGCGTATGCGCTGGATGAGTTCAACGCAGAGCCGCTTTCCTTCTTCCCTGGCGTTGGTGGCGCGCGAGAGCCGGTCGATGACGGCGTCGGGAATGTGGACGCCCGGAACATGGGCGCGAATCCACTGCGCCGCCCGGGCCGAGGCCAGCGGTCCCACCCCCACCAGGATGAAGCATGACTCGTGAAGCCCCAGATCGCGCACCCGCTCCATGTAGCTCTCGAGGCGGGGGATGTCGAAGCAGTACTGTGTCTGCACGAACTGGGCGCCGGCCTCGATCTTGCGCTGCAGGCGCAGCGGCCGGTAGTCGAAGGGCGGAGCGAAGGGGTTGGCGGCGGCGCCAAGGAAGAGTTGGGGGGCGTGTTCGAGACGGCGCCCCGATGCGAACGTTGCCTCATCGCGCATGGTGCGCAGCATGGCCAGTGTCGTCATGCAGTCGAGATCGAAGACGGGTCGGGCTTCAGGGTGATCGCCGCATTGAACGCCGTCGCCGGTCAGGCACAGGATGTTGTTGACCCCCATCGCCGCCGCCGAGAGGACATCCCCCTGGATGGCGATGCGGTTGCGGTCGCGGGCCGAGATCTGCATCACCGGGGCATAGCCGACACGGGTCAGCAGGGCGCACACGCCGAGACTGGACATGTGACAGTTGGCCCCGGAACCGTCGGTCGCATTGATGGCGTCGACCCAGCCGTCGAAGATCGCCGCCCGCTCGAAGACATCCATCGCCTCGGCGGAATCGGGCGGCGAGAGTTCCGCCGTCACCGCGAATTCCCCGGCTCTCAGCACCCGTTCGAGGCGGCCGCGGGAACTGTGTCCCGGCAGCCGGTCAAGGGGCGCGCCGGGATCGATGGGCCCCGGGGACTTCATGGCGGGAAAGGCCGGCCCCTCGTTGAGCGGTCCGGTGCCCGCCATGCCGTGGTCCCTCACCGGGCCCCGGCCTTCGAACGCTGGCGCAGGACGGCGAGCCAGGAGGACCGGTTTAAGTGGCGGTGATCGCTGGCCGGCAGAAAGCCGATGGTGCCGCCGCCCAAGTTCCGGTCGCCTTCGACGGCCTTCACCCAGACACAGGTCATGGTGGGCAGGACCTCGCAGGCGCCGTCCTCCTTCACGCCGCCACAGGGGCCGTTCAGCACGTTCTTCGGGCAGTTCCGGGGGCACGACATGCCGGTCGACGAAAGCACGCAGGCGCCGCACATGCGACAGTCGAAGAGGGTTCCCTTGAGCGTCCGCTCGACGGCGGCGACTGGCCGTTCGAGGCGTTCGTGACCGATGAGGCGCGCCACGGGGGCGATGGCGACCAAGAGGTGTTCGAAGACCCTATAGAGGCGGTGGAGGCGGTGCGCATGACGCACCGAGACGTCTCTCATGGAGCGCATGGAGGGCCTCCAGCCGCTGGATCAGCGGCGGAGCCGGTAGTCGGCGATGGTCCGGGCGATCGCCTTCTCGCCCCGGGGCGCCATCAAGTGGGCGCCGGCGATTCCCTTGATTTCCCTGAACTGTTCGACGAGTTCGGCGCACACCTTGCGCCCCTCCTCCTTTTCGTCCGCCGCGCCCTCGATCCGGCGGATGACGTGATCGGGCACGTGCACGCCAAAGAGGTTCGCGTCCATCCAGCGGGCGGAGCGGGCCGACATGATCGGCCCGACACCGACGATGAATCGTGCCTTTTGGCTGATTCCGTGATCGTCGAGAGCCGCCATGTAGCGCCTGAGGACATCGATGTCGTAGGCAAACTGGGTCTGGAAGAAATCCACGCCGGCGGCGATCTTGCCCTCGAGTCCGGCGGTGCTGAATTCGGCGCCTGGATCGCGGGGGGTGTCGGCGGCGCCGATCAGCAGGCCGGGAGGCGGATCGATGGTCCGGCCCGAGGGCAGGCATCCCTCGTCGCGCATCTGACGGGCCATGGAGATGAGACCGCGGCTGTCGGTGTCCTCCACCGCCTTCGCATCGGGCTGATCGCCCTTGGTGATGCTGTCGCCGTGGAGACACAGAATCGACGGAATGCCCAGAGCCGCCGCCCCGATCATGTCGCCCTGGATGGCAAGGCGGTTGCGGTCGCGCACTGTGAACTGCAGCACCGGCTCGATCCCGTGCGCCGCCAGGATCGCCGCGCAGGGCAGGGCCGACATGTGGGTCCTGGCCCCGGCGCCGTCGGTCACGTTGACGGCATCGACAAGGCCCTTGAGACAGCCGGCTCGTCCGAGGACTGCCTCGGCGCTGGCGGAATCGGGCGGCGTGGTTTCGGCGGTGATGACGAAGTCGCCTGCAGCGAGACGCGCCTCGAGTTGTCCTTGTGACTTCATGATCGGCACCGTTCTTAAGGTTCGCGGCCGCCGGCCCGGACATGGGCCGCCAGCACGTCTGGTGTGAATGTCGCCTCGAGGCGTGCCACCTCCTCATCGGCCGCGGCCGCGAGATCATCGCCACAGGCGACTGGCGACGAGCGCCGCCAGTGTTCAAGGTAGGCATCCGACCCGTGGAGCCCGGCAAGCATGGCCGCCTGGTCGATCGCCTTCTCGAAGCGGTTCGAGAGCACGCGCCTCTCACTCCGCCGCCCGGCCTTCGCGATCACCTGGGCCGGGATATCGCGCCAGTAGACGATGGTGAGCGAGGCCGCCATCACTCTCCCCCCGCCGCCTGCTGGGCTTCGGCCAGCAGGGTCTCCAGAGCGCCGTATCCGGCGTGGCGCATGACGAACTCCAGACCCAGACGAGCGGCTGCGGCCCGCGCCCCGGCCTCGAGGTCGGCGTCGGGCGCCTGGGCCAGCCACACCAGGCGGCGGTAGTTGCCGAAGTAGACCGGTTCGAGTTCCGGGTGGCGGTCGATACCCAGGCCCTTGATGATCAGGGTCTCGAAGTGACGCACCAGGTAGTCGGTGAGATAGAACGTTCCGGGTTCCTCGTCGTGGAGCGCCTCGAAGGCATCCTGGCCGGCGAAGAACTGGTAGCAGTGGGGCCCGCCGATGCGTGTCACACCTTCTTCTTCCAGCACCGTGTCGAGGTCGCCCCCGGTGCCGCAGTCGGCGTAGGCGACAAAGATGTGTTCGAAGGCGCCGCGCGCCTCGCGGATCCTGCGGCGCACGCCTTCGGGAATCAGCGCCGGCCGGTTGTGCCACTCGGCGGGCAGGCAGCGGACCTCGATCGCGTCCCAGCCGTGGGTGCGCACAAGGGTCATGATGTCATGGGCCAGTGCACCGCAGGCGATGACGAGACTGCGCCCCTGTGCGTTCCTGTTCAGGCCGCCGCCCCGGCTTGCTGGCGGTGTTCGTCGACCATGGTCTTGGCGGTTTCCACGGCCACCGCCGCGTCGCGGCAGTAGGCGTCGGCGCCGACACTCTTGGCGAAGGCCTCGTTCAGCGGAGCGCCGCCCACCAGCACCATGTAGTCGTTGCGCAGTCCGCGTTCCTTGAGCGTGTCGATCACCACCTTCATGTAGGGCATGGTGGTGGTGAGCAGGGCCGACATGCCGAGGAAGTCGGGTCGGTGTTCGTCAAGGGCGCTGAGATAGGAGTCGGCGTCGTTGTTGATGCCGATGTCGAAGACGTCGAATCCGGCGCCCTCGAGCATCATGCCGACGAGGTTCTTGCCGATGTCATGGATGTCGCCCTTGACCGTGCCGATGACGATGGAGCCCTGCTTGGGCGCGCCCGTCTCGGCGAGCAGCGGCCGCAGGATGGTCATGCCCGCCTTCATGGAGTTGGCCGCCAGCAGCACTTCCGGGACGAAGAGGATGCCGTCGCGGAAATCAATGCCGACGATCCTCATGCCCTCGACGAGGGCCTCCGTGAGGACCTTGTAGGGCATCCAGCCGCGTCCGAGAAGGATGTTGGTTCCCTCGACAATCTCGTCGGCGAGACCGTCATAGAGGTCCTCGTGCATCTGCTGCACGAGCTCATCGTTCTCAAGGGTCGTGAGATCAAGATCGTCGTCGACGTCGGTCATCAGCCCGCTCCCATCAGTCGATCCTCAAGGGCACACGTATGTTCATTCGTGATACTCAGTGTAGTCTCTTCGCGACTCAGGTTGTCGTAAAAGCGACACATCAACCGCATTCTATACCTGCCTCCCCAGGTGTCGGAGACTCCCGCCCGGCAGCGCGTCAGCCGGCCACGGCGCTGTCGCGCAGCCGTTCGGCGGCATCGAGGTCGACGGAGACGAGTTGCGAGACACCGGGCTCGCTCATGGTGACGCCGAACAGGCGGTGCATGCGCGCCATGGTGACGCGGTGGTGGGTGATCACCAGGAACCGGGTGGTGCCGGCGGCGGCAAATTCGTCGAGCAGGTCGCAAAACCGCGCCACATTGGCGTCATCAAGCGGTGCGTCCACCTCATCGAGCACGCAGACCGGCGACGGGTTGGTGAGGAAGAGGGCAAAGATGAGGGCCATCGCCGCCATCGCCTGTTCGCCTCCGGAAAGCAGGGACAGCGCCTGGAGTTTCTTGCCGGATGGATTGGCGTCGACCTCGAGACCGGCCTCGAGGGGATCATCCGAATCGACCAGCGAAAGGCGCGCCTCGCCGCCCGTGAGACGGCGGTGCAGGTCCTGGAAATGGCGGTCGATGTCGCCGAAGGCGGCGAGCAGCCTCTCGCGGCCCTCGTGGTTGAGTTCGCCGATGCCGCGGCGCAGCCTCTGGATGGCCTTCTCGAGGTCGCTGCGCTCGCGCTCCATGGCGGCGATCTGTTCGGCGATCTCGGCGAGTTCCGCCTCCGCGGTCAGGTTGACGGGGCCCATGTTGTCGCGTTCGCGCACCGCGCGGGCGTGGTGCTGTTCGAGTTCCCCGGCCGGGGCGAGAGCGTCGGCGTCCCCCACCTGGCCCGCAAGGTCGTCAGGCTCCAGCGAGAGCTGGCGGCGGATCTGGTCAGCCACATCCCCCGAACGCTCCTTCGCCTGGGCCAGCGCCGCCTCACGGCGCGCCCGCTCCTCGCGCTTCGCGTAGAGCGCCTGTTCAAGCTGACGCAGCACCCTTTCGGCCGCATCAAGGGTGTTTTCGGCCGTGGCCAGGCGATCGCCGTCGGCCGCGCGCCGTTCCCGGGCGGCGCTGATCCGTGTGCCGAGATCGCGCTGCTGGAGGGCAATGCGCCGGGGCGCGCTCTCGAGTTCCTCGCAGGCGGCGCGCCCTGATGCGATGCGTTCTTCCATGCCGGTGATGCGTGCCCGCGCCTCGCGGGCGCGGGCATGCCACGCGTTCCGTTCGCGGCCGATGGCCTCGATGCGCCCGATGCGCCGATCGCGCTCCTGATGAAGCCGATCGCAATCGCGCTGGCGTTCAAGGGCTTCCTGGCGCAGGAGATCGAAGCGCTGGCGCAGCGCGTCGAGCGCGGCCTCGTCGTCGGTTTGCGGAAGACTGGCGAGTTCGCTGCGGCACTGTCCGAGTGTGTCTTCGAGGGAGGCCCGCTCGTCGGCCACCCGCCTTGCCTCGGCAGCGCGCCGCTCCTGGCGTTCTGCGAGGTCTGCCAGCGTCCTTTCCGCCGCCGCCCTTTCGTTGACCGAGGCAGCCAGGCGTTCAGCCCCCAGCGTGGCCCGACGCCGTGCCTCGTCCTCTCCAAGGCGCGCCGCGGCCTCGCTCTCCACGGCGCCGGCGTGGGCCTCGCCGGCCCGCTGGTGATGGCTGCGGGCCTCGTCGAGCTCCCGGCGCACGGTCTCGAGGCGGGCCCGCTGGGCGAGGCGGGTGGCGGCGCCCGAACGGGATCCGGCGGTATAGTAGCCATCCCAGCGCCACATGTGACCGTTGCGGCTGACCAGGCGTTCGCCGGGTCCAAGGGCCGCCGCGAGTGTGCTGCCGTGGCGGGCATCGACGACGCCGGTGCGCATCAGGCGCTCCGCGAGCTCGTCCGGGGCGTTTACATGACGCGACAGGGGCTCGGCCCCGGCGGGAAGGGAAGGGGCGTCGCCCGACGCCGCGACCAGACGCCAGCCCCGTTCGTGGCCGTCGCCTGCCGGGGCCTCGAGGTCGTCTCCCAGGGCCGCGCCCAGGGCCTCCTCGTAGCCGGCCGCGACCTCGAGGGAGTCCAGCAGCGGTGTGGCGTCTCCCGCCTCGTGGCTCCAGGCCTGGGCCTCGAGGGCCTCGGCGGCGCTCGCGAGTCGCTCGACATGAAGGCCGGCCTCGCGCAGGGCATGGCGTCGTTCCTCTTCCGCGCGCCGAGCCTGGGCGTGGGCCTCTTCATGGCGCTGGAGGTCGTTGCGGGCGCTGTCTTCAGCCTGGCGTGCCTCGTCCTCCTGGTGGCGCAGCCGGTCGAGATGACTGTGTGCCTCCTCGAGCGCCGCTCCGCCGTCGTCATGACGCACATCCTCGTCGAGGGAGGCAAGGCGGGACTCGCTCGTGGCAATCTCCCGGGCAAGAGCCTGGCGCTGGGCGGAGAGCGCCGCAGCGCTCCTCGTCGCCTCGATCAGCCGGGTCTCGATCCGGGCGACCTCGCGCCCGGCGCCCGCCAGGGCCTCTTCGGCGGCGGCGATGCGTGGCCCATCGCGGATGTCGGCGAGGCCTTCGCGCTCCGCATCGAGGTCGGCCAGGGCCTTGCGGCTCTCGGCTTCGAGGGCCTGTTCGCGTTCGAGATCGCCGGCGAGCTGTTCGAGCGCGGTCCGCGCCTCCCTCAAGGCGGCATCGATGCGTCCGCCTTCGGTCTCGAGAACGCCGCGCGCCACGTCGAGTTCATGAAGCGCCCGGTCGGCCTCGGCCAGGGTCTCGCGGGCAGGCGGCACGGCTGTGGCGGCCTCCTCGCGCGTGGAGGTGGCCGCGGCCACCTCGGCGGTGAGTGTGGCCACCTCGGCCTCGATGCCAGAAAAGGCCTCGCCGGCGGCGACGAGGGCGGCGCCGGCGTCCTGCCACAGGCGCAGGCGCCAGCGCATCTCGGTGTCGCGGATGCGCCGGGCGAGATTGCGGTAGCGCTGCGCCATGCGTTCCTGGCGGCGCAGGCCGGCATGGCGGGCCTCCAGGTTCTCGATGACGGCGACCAGTTGTTCGAGATTCCTCTCCGCTCCCTGGAGACGCAGCTCGGCCTCGTGGCGGCGCGCCTGGAGACCGGCGATCCCGGCTGCCTCCTCGAGGAGATGGCGGCGGCCGGCCGGCTTGCGGTTGATGAGGTCGGAGATGTGGCCCTGGTTCACCAGGGCCGAACTCGCCGTGCCCGAGGCGATGTCGGCGAAGAAGTGACGCACGTCGCGCGCCCGCATGTCCTGGCCGTTGATGGCGTAGGCCGAACCACTGCCGCGCTCGATGCGCCGGGTGATCTCGATTCGCTCTCTGTCGTTCCACTGCGGCGGGCCGTCGCGAGCGGGATTGTCCAGCGACAGCGACACTTCCGCCAGGTTGCGCGAGGGTCTCAGGCGCGTGCCGGCGAAGATGACGTCCTCCATGCCGCCGCCGCGCACCCTGGAGGGCGAGGCCTCGCCCATGATCCAGCGCAGGGCCTCGAGCAGGTTGGACTTGCCGCACCCGTTGGGCCGACGACACCGGTCAGGCCAGGTTCGATGAGAAGGTCGGTGGGGTCGACGAAGGACTTGAACCCGACGAGACGCAGACGGGAAAGGTGCATGCCGGTCTACTGGCCGGCTCCGCTCACAAGGCGGCCTCGATGTCGAGGAGCATGGCGTCGAGTGCCGCGTATCCGGGGTCGCCCTCGACCACCTCCCCGTTGATGACGAGTGTCGGTGTCACCTTGACGCCCTGGGCCTCCTCGCGACCATCGAGAATCTGCTGCATCACCACCCGGTCGTCGAAGCACTCATCGACGATCGCCGGATCGCGGCCACCCGAGGCGACGATGACCTTGAGTTCCGCTGCCGGGTCGTCGGCGGCGACCCAGCGTTCCCTGGTGCGAAAGAGCACGTCGATGAAGCCGAAGAAGGAGTCGCCGCCGGCGCAGCGGGCCAGCGCCGCCACTCTGAGCGCCAGGCCGTCCAGGGGAAACTCGCGGAACACCAGCTTGGCGCGTCCCGTCTCCAGCCAGTTGGCCTTGAGCTCGGGAAGCGTGTCGGCATGGAATCTGGCGCAAGCGCCGCAGGTCATGGAGGCATATTCGATGATCTCGATGGGAGCTCCGGGATCGCCCAGGATCATGTCGCCGCCATCGGCCCGGACACCCACGACCGGGAGAGCCAGGGATCCCGCCATCAGTCCCAGAATGTCGCGTCTCTTCAACACCGCCTGCACCCCATCCTTGGAGAATACCGCCGATCATAAGGCACCCACCCCCGCCATCTCAAGGCGTTGGAGAGTCCTTGCTCACACCCCGGCAAGAGCACCTGTTGACACGTGAATGCGGGAATGTCGCAGCACTGAGACGACCCATATGGAGAATTCGGGCCAGGAACGTTACGACAGATGGGCAGCGTGCATGGCCCTGGTCACGTGACGATGTGTTCTCTCAAACATCCTCTGACATGCCCCGGGGTGAGCGCCGACGCTCATGGGCCTTTCCTGGTGATCAGGCGGACACCCGGCGCGACAGCGCCACAGGCGCCTCACGGATGACGAGCGGGCCGGCGGGTGCATGACCGATTGGCGCGGAGCCTTCACCGCAAGACGTTCGGGTCTCTCCGGAAGCCCCGGCGTCTTCTCCAATC
The DNA here is from genome assembly GCA_965213815.1 of Alphaproteobacteria bacterium. Classification (GTDB taxonomy): domain Bacteria; phylum Pseudomonadota; class Alphaproteobacteria; order SP197; family SP197; genus SP197. Next base: position 1,622,879 of record OZ243917.1, read on the forward strand.
CCGCTCTTCCGGATCCGCTTCCATGCGGTTCGCTCTGCAGACGTGCTCCACCAGTTCCCCCGAGGCCTTGCGCCAGCTCCACAAGAAGGCGACGACCTTGCCGCGGTCCAGCTCGTTCAAGAGGTGAACCGGAACAACGGGTCCCGCGGCTGCAGGTTCTGGCATGCAGACCCTGTTTCCCGTCTCCTGGTCACACGCCATCAACCGTCACACCGGGCGATGGGCTTGTCGGCCCCACGTGGAGCCGATTGGTTGGATACATTCTCCCAATGGTGCAAAACGACACTTCCTGCCGCGCCATAATACGTCAAAGCATATGAGGTACAGCGATGCGCTTTCAGGAATTTGTGGAAGATCAGGTGTTCTCGCCGACCCTCGTGGCTGGTGCGCTGCGCACCACGAAGTCGGAGATTGCCGCCACGCTGGGCCTCGGCAGGGATGCGTTCGCGCGCGCCGCGGATCCGGGCACGCAAGACCCAGGTCCGCCTTCGCCAGATGCTGGAAATCCTCAACCGCGTGGAAGCCGCAACCGGTTCGCCGCTCGCCGCCTGCGCCTGGTTCCGCGCCGAACCACCGCCCGGGTTCGGCGGCGCCACGCCCGATCAACTGTTACGCGAAGGCCGAGCCGATCATGTTCATGCCTATCTCGATCGAGTCACGGCTGGCGGCTACGCCTGAATTCGCGCCCGCCTGATGCGCTTTCGCGGGCTGGTCTACCGGGCCCATAATCCACAATGGTCCTGGGCCACCCTGTCTGGCGAGGGGGCACGCCGCCATGGCGGGCGCTTCAACCGGCGCGGAATTCCGGCACTCTGCACCTCGCTGGCTCCGCTCACTGCGGTTCGCGAAGCGCAGCTGCTCGGCCGCCCCATGCAACCGCTCACGCTCTGCGCTTGCGATGTGGACGCTGAGCCTGTCTTCGATGCGCTCGGCGAAGAGAGCTGCCAATCCATGGACGTGAGCCATAACGACCTGACGTGCCCCACCTGGGAAGCCGACATGCTTGTCGGCTCCATCCCCGCCTCGCAGGCGTTGGCCGACCGCCTCATCGCGGCCGGTTTTGCAGGCATGCGGGTCCATGGCTTCGCCGTCGGCACCGGTGCCGGCGATACCAATCTCGTGATGTGGAGATGGGGTCCCGAGACGCCTCATCGCGTCGTCCTCATCGACGATGAAGGCCGGCTCTCCGGGAGGACGACCCATTGATTGTGTACGCCACACCGCCCGGTGCCGCCGGTATGACTGCCGTCGACACGGCACATCCGTCCCGCTCTTGCGTATCGGAACCGCTGAACCGCCACGTCGACACGACAGGTCACACGAGATGAGCTCCGTGCTTCGGGATGGCGACAACCTCATCCAAGAGGGTCGGCCAACACGTCGAGCAATGGGGTCATGTCAAGCCGGACAGCAGCGCTGGCGACCGCTCGACTCTCATCGCTCGCAGGTTCTCTTCGAGCGTACAATAGCCCGCGGTGTCGGCCAGGATCTGCAGATCGATCGCGATATCCACGTCGAGGGTGCCAGCGTGCGCCGGTCCTTTCGGCGGCCGAGCCGCCACCAGGTATCCGGGAGCCAGTCCGCCTGCCAGAAACACGGACTCCTTCCACAGTCCCGGTCCGCGCAGCAGGGTCAAAAAGAACACGCTCGCAGTCGACGGTGTAGCGATCGCTACAGCCATCGAATCAGAAGCCGATCCTTTCGTGCCGCAGCAGGTGCCTGGCCATTTCCCTGGCTCGACCCTCGTTGCGCACGGACCTGCACAGTACTTGCCAGCCAGACCCCGTTCTTGGGACTCGCGAAACAGCAATTCGCCCAGCGATCTTGCGTCGATGACCGCAAGGTTCGCGCCTTGATCCACGAAGCGAGCATCCAATGCGCCAAGAGCCCGATTTTCTGACGGGCCGTCCAGCAGCCGGCAACGCACCTGAAAGATGGTTGACAGAAATGGCGCCGTTGCCCTGCCGCCTCGTGAGTGATCGGGTACCCGGCCTTGCTCTCTGCGCAGACCTCGGCGAACTTCTCCACCATCCCTTCCGCGCGCGCCGACGGCACGAAACAGCGCCGCATGGACAACGCGCCTGCTGGTTCACCCAAGCATCCAGCAAGGCACCCGGCTGTTGCAGGTAGCGTTCCTTTCCTGGCCCCTGTCCTCGCGACACGACCCATTCGAACTTCTCCATTTCCATCAGAACCTGCGAGGCGGTCGCGGGCGACACCTGGGCTTGGTTGGCGATGTCAATCACTCCGAACCACTCGCGATGTCGCAGCAGGACCGCGTGCAGCACTTGCGCACGACGGCCCAGGAACATGGAACAGATGGACCGCGACAGGCTTTTCGGGGGCGGCTTGTCCACGCACACGTAGATGTTGCCGGCGAGCAGAGACAGGCTGCCGCCGCTGTCTTAGTAGCCGACCCGCTCGTACCTCAGACCTCGCTCTCGTAGAACAGCCCGTCATAAAGAAATGCCGACGCGATGACCTGGCAGTCGTGATCGCTTGCCCCGGCACGCGCCGGCGGTGGACTCGACAACAGGACCCGTGACAATAGGACCCGACAAGAGGGAAAGAACGCTCAACACCCCAAAAGCGCGGCCAACCGCCAGAATCCCGTGCGTTGATTCCGCCACCGATAGGTAATCCACGTCCACCACGTCACCATCCTCGAACCGGAAGCTCACCCGCCAGTTCCCCGACACGGCAATGGCATAGTGGCCCTTCAGGTTGCCTCCCAACGAATGGGGTCGCAGCCGACGGCCGGATGAGTGAACCTCGATCAAAGTCTGTGCATGGATGACGGTTGGCATGGAGAGTTACTCCAGCAGGTCTCGGAAGCTGGTCAGCTTGAGCCGAAATCGGTGACGTGTTGCCCATTCCTGCTTGAAGCGGTCGGCCTCGGCGATGTCGAGCAGGCCTTGGCGAATCATTGAGACGACCAGGTCTTGTGTCGCGAGGATGCGAAGGGTTGCGTCGGAGCGACGGGCCTGTGTGGTGGCAAGCCGGTCGTCTATGGCGAGGATGTAGCGGCGGTGGACGGCGAGGGCGATGGCGGAGCATTCGCCGGCGCCAAGGCGCCCGGCGGCGAACAGGGATCCGAAGAGCCGAATCTCCTCCGGCGTAGTGACGCGGGTTTCCGAGATGGCGCCGGCTGCAAGAGCGGCGGCCAAGCGTTGTTGCTGATCGGGATAGCGGTCCGTGATTTCCGCGGCGACGTGGTCGGTGGCAAGGAAAGCGTGGGAGTGGCCGGCGAGCAGGTCGGTCCGGTCGATGCGCAGAAAATTGATGAGAACGGACGCATCGGTGACGATGATCGCCGGCTGGTATTCTCCCACGACCTGTGTCATTCGCCGCGAGCCGCTTCGGCTAGGTTGAGCAGCGTGTCGCCGGCAATGCGGAGGGTCTTGCTCAACTCCAGTACCCGGCCGCGCGAAATTTCCTCGCGGCGGTAAGCCTCGATGGCGAGATGCGCGATTTCGTTACGGAGTTCCCGATCCGAGTACCGTTGGTTTTCCCGCTCGCCGACATCGCCAAACATGTTGAGCGCCTTGAGGTACTTGCGGCCGTAGTGCTCCTGGTCGAGGAGTTCGCCAGACTCGCTCGCGGAAATGTACCGAAGGCTCTTCAGCCGGTAGACGGCCGCCTGGTAGCTCACACCGAAGTGGTGGGCAAGCATGGCGTTGTCCTTGTAGGTGATGCGCTGCGAGCCGGCTGGCGAGCGCTGTGCCGCTTCGATATGGCCACCGCTGGCTGCATCGAAGATGGCGTGGTCCTGGCGGCTCGGAAGCCCCTTGTCGAGGTTCCGCAGGGAAGCGCGGACTCCACCTCGCGGCATGAGAAACGCGGCGGCGAACGCGTTGGCGCGCTTTTCGACCAATTCGGACGAGTTGTCGGTGCTGGAGATCGTGATCTTGCCGTTACGATCCAGCAGGGCGTGCGCGTATTCGTGCGCGTAGGAAAAGCGCTTCCGTCCCTTCGCGTGTGACGAATTCACGAGAATTGCGAGCCCGATGCTGGGGTGGCGCAGGAAGAGGCCTGACATGCTGTCGGGAAGCGTGACGCCGGAAGCCCAGACGCCCTGGGAAGCAATGAGTTCGGAAATGTCGGCGATAGGCGCGTCGGCGATTCCGAGTCTGCGGCGCTCCTGTTCGGCCGCCTCTTCTCCCTGGGCCACGGCCTCTCCGGGTGAGCGAGGAAGCCGCATCTCGTAGCTTGGTGGGCCAGACCGGGGTTCCGCGTCCAGCAGACGTTCAAGGGAAACGCCTTCCCGGCAAAGGTGCACGCACCGGGCGACCTGCTCGCGCGTGACCGGATCCTCCTCCAGGCCTGGGGCTACACGGTGCAGGGCCAGGAGGACATCCCTGTCCTCATCCCTGGGCCCCTCATGCAGAAGGTCGGCGACAGGGTGCAGATAGAGTTCGGAGAGTCGGGTCAGTTCGAGGGTCGATACCGATCGGCTGCCGGCCTCGAGTTGCGTGACAGCGGTCCGGGGAAGGCTCAAGGCATGGGCTACGGCTTGCTGGCTGAGGCCGCGTGCCTCGCGCGCCGAGCGCAATCGTCGTCCCAGTTCTTTCGCATTCATGGTTTCTGCTCCTCCCTCTTGAAATGCCGCTGCTGCAGCATCGGGCGCATATTCCAATATCGAACATAGTATGTCAAGATGTGCCGTGGACAGTTTGATATTCACACTTGACACTATGCAGCGCTGGTCCAAGTCCATGCTGTGCCGGCTTATCGGTTCGGCGGCTTCTGCGACCTGGGACGGAAACGGCTGGTGCAAAGACGAGGAGGCGCCATTGGTGGGTGAGGACGAACGGCCGGGGCGAAGGAAGCGCCGCCTCCTGTGTCTTGACGGGGGCGGCATTCTCGGCACGTTTCCGGTAGCCTTCCTGGCGGAACTGGAACAGCATCTCGACCATCCCATCGGATCGTACTTCGACCTGATTGCCGGCACCTCGACGGGGGGAATAATCGGCATCGCCCTGGCTCTGGGGCATCCCGCCTCGGAGATACTGAGTCTCTGAGAAGACAAGGGGCCGGAAATCTTCGGCCAGGACCGGAACGTTCTCTGATGCACTACCAGACTTCCCGATCAGATCACGCTCTCGTAGAACAATCCGTCATAGAGAAATGCCAACGCGATGGCCTGGCAGTCGTGGTCGCTTGCCCCGGCACGCCGCATCACCGCATACCATCCGTCGCGAACAGTGCCCACGATGCGCTCGAACACCGCCTGTGCTTGCTCCTCATTCAGCAGAACGCGCGCGTGACCGCTCAGCAGGTTGGTGCTGTTCGCGTAGCGTCCGAAGTGGCCGCAGGTCATCGCGAGATCGCGCCGCCCCAGGGCCACTGAGGGTGATGGTGTGAGGTCGAAGGCCGGCTCAGTCGCCAGCGCCGTCCCTTGGCGAGCATCGCGTGATTGCGCGGGCGATCGTCAAGGTTGGAGACCGCCGCATTGAAGCACATCCGGCCTTACAGCTCGCGAAGATCCTCCCCCGGCCTCGCGCTTGACCGACGGACCTCGTCGGCGATCTGCAGACAGGACCAGTCACCGTGATCTCCGGCGCCGTCGCCGGCGTGCAGCAGCGTGAGCGCGCTCACCATTCGATGACGGTGATAACCGTCATCTGCTCGATCCCGGTCGAACCGCTGCGTAATCTCACGATGGTAGCCACCGATTCTCACGCAAGGTAGCGTGCGCCGTGGAAAGGCGCTCTTCCCTAGCGGGTTCGAGTCCCGCCCGGCAAACTTTCGCTCCAGCCGGTAGCAATCGGAGCGGATTATGGAGGTAACGACATAGTCTGAAGCACTCTGACAGAAGGACCGTGTAAGGCGGTTCAGCGACCATGCGGGCCGCAACGCGAGTGAACGCTGAGCAGGCCTCGAAACGTGAAGACGCGGAAGCCGACCCGATCGCTACTTCGGGGAAGGCTGCCACCGACCGGGAAGCGAGCGAAATGGGCACCGGACGGTTCCGCCGGGGTAGTGGCGGCGGCACGCATGGCAGAGGGGAAGGGCAGCAACACGGGAAGCCCTGTCGGTGGCGTGCACGCGTCAACCGGAACCCCGCGAGGGGCAGGCCGGGCCGGCAGGGTGGCGGACAGGCCCGTACGACTGAAGACGCCGGGTAATGCCGGTCGAGGAAAGGGGCCTGACTTTGAGAACAGTGTGGAAAGGAGGCAAGGCGTGACCACTGGCGCGAGCCTAACAGGGTCAGACAAGGTTCGGAAACTTCGGACCATGCTACATGCGAAAGCGAAGGAAGAACCCGACCGGCGTTTCCACGCGCTGATCGACAAGGTGTGGCGCAAGGACTTTCTTGCCGAAGCCTGGAGGCGTGTCCGCCGCAATGGCGGCTCTGCCGGGGTGGACGAAGAGACCTTCGCCGACATCGAGTCATCTGGCGTCGGACGCTGGCTTGGGGAACTGTCGCGGGATCTGAGGGACGGGACCTACGTGCCGAAACCGGTACGGCAAGTGCTGATCCCGAAGAAACAGCCCGGAAAGTTCCGGCCATTGGGCATTCCCTGCATACGAGACCGGGTGGCGCAGACATCGGCCCTGCTTGTGCTAGAGCCGATATTCGAAGCCGACCTGCAACCGGAGCAATACGCCTACCGACCGGGGCGGAGCGCGAACGACGCGGTCAAGCGCGTCCACAGGCTCCTGAACACGGGGCACAACGAGGTGGTCGACTGCGACCTGTCCAATTACTTCGGCGAGATTCCCCATACCGAGTTGATGAAGAGCATCGCCCGGCGCGTCAGCGACGGCAGGATGCTCGGGCTCATCAAGGCGTGGCTGGAAATGCCGGTGGAGGAGGACGACGGCAAAGGCGGCAAACGCCGCTCGAACCGGGCGCGCAGGGAGCGGAAGGGGACCCCACAGGGTTCACCGATCTCGCCACTGGCCAGTAACCTCTATATGCGGCGCTTCGTGCTGGGCTGGAAGGCGCTGGGCTACGCTCGGCGCTCCTGCTCGGAGATCGTGAACTATGCTGATGACTTCTGTGTGGTCGGCAAGGCCCCGGCAGCAGACATGCTGGTGGCGGTCAAGCGGCTCATGGACAGGCTGAAGCTGCCGATCAACGAACAGAAGACCCGATGCCTGCGATGCCCGGAGGAACCGATAGACTTCCTCGGACACCGCATAGGACGCAACTACGGCCTGCACGGACGATCCTATATCGGGACCCGTCCGAGCAAGACGAGCATCCAAGGCATCTGCCGCCGGATCAGTGAACAGACAGCCGCGCGGTATGGGACGACGAGGACCGAGGACATGGTGCAGCGCCTGAACTGGATGATATCCGGGTGGGCGAACTACTACCGTCACGGCCAGGTCGGCCCTGCCTACGCGGCCATCAACAATCACTCGACGAGACGGCTGCGACATTGGCTCTGCCGGAAGCACAAGGTGAAAAGCGGGAAGTACGTGCGCTTCCCCAACTCCCGGCTGTGGAAACACTACGGCCTGACCTGCCTTGAGCCAAAGACCCAGGGCCTTCCGTGGGCGAAGGCATGATCCCAAAGGAAAGCCGGATGCTGGAAATCGGCACGTCCGGTTTGACGAGCGGGGGCGAGAAAACGTGGCTAAGGCTGAGATTGAGGCACCGGCGACGCGCGAAAGCTGCCGGATAACCGCTACTCCCTCAACCTAAGGCCGGGCGCGTCTCCCCCCGACTCTACCACCTGTTCTCACCATGGTAGCGTGCGCCGTGGAAAGGCGCTCTTCCCTAGCGGGTTCGAGTCCCGCCCGGCAAACTTTCGCTCCAGCCGGTAGCAATCGGAGCGGATTATGGAGGTAACGACATAGTCTGAAGCACTCTGACAGAAGGACCGTGTAAGGCGGTTCAGCGACCATGCGGGCCGCAACGCGAGTGAACGCTGAGCAGGCCTCGAAACGTGAAGACGCGGAAGCCGACCCGATCGCTACTTCGGGGAAGGCTGCCACCGACCGGGAAGCGAGCGAAATGGGCACCGGACGGTTCCGCCGGGGTAGTGGCGGCGGCACGCATGGCAGAGGGGAAGGGCAGCAACACGGGAAGCCCTGTCGGTGGCGTGCACGCGTCAACCGGAACCCCGCGAGGGGCAGGCCGGGCCGGCAGGGTGGCGGACAGGCCCGTACGACTGAAGACGCCGGGTAATGCCGGTCGAGGAAAGGGGCCTGACTTTGAGAACAGTGTGGAAAGGAGGCAAGGCGTGACCACTGGCGCGAGCCTAACAGGGTCAGACAAGGTTCGGAAACTTCGGACCATGCTACATGCGAAAGCGAAGGAAGAACCCGACCGGCGTTTCCACGCGCTGATCGACAAGGTGTGGCGCAAGGACTTTCTTGCCGAAGCCTGGAGGCGTGTCCGCCGCAATGGCGGCTCTGCCGGGGTGGACGAAGAGACCTTCGCCGACATCGAGTCATCTGGCGTCGGACGCTGGCTTGGGGAACTGTCGCGGGATCTGAGGGACGGGACCTACGTGCCGAAACCGGTACGGCAAGTGCTGATCCCGAAGAAACAGCCCGGAAAGTTCCGGCCATTGGGCATTCCCTGCATACGAGACCGGGTGGCGCAGACATCGGCCCTGCTTGTGCTAGAGCCGATATTCGAAGCCGACCTGCAACCGGAGCAATACGCCTACCGACCGGGGCGGAGCGCGAACGACGCGGTCAAGCGCGTCCACAGGCTCCTGAACACGGGGCACAACGAGGTGGTCGACTGCGACCTGTCCAATTACTTCGGCGAGATTCCCCATACCGAGTTGATGAAGAGCATCGCCCGGCGCGTCAGCGACGGCAGGATGCTCGGGCTCATCAAGGCGTGGCTGGAAATGCCGGTGGAGGAGGACGACGGCAAAGGCGGCAAACGCCGCTCGAACCGGGCGCGCAGGGAGCGGAAGGGGACCCCACAGGGTTCACCGATCTCGCCACTGGCCAGTAACCTCTATATGCGGCGCTTCGTGCTGGGCTGGAAGGCGCTGGGCTACGCTCGGCGCTCCTGCTCGGAGATCGTGAACTATGCTGATGACTTCTGTGTGGTCGGCAAGGCCCCGGCAGCAGACATGCTGGTGGCGGTCAAGCGGCTCATGGACAGGCTGAAGCTGCCGATCAACGAACAGAAGACCCGATGCCTGCGATGCCCGGAGGAACCGATAGACTTCCTCGGACACCGCATAGGACGCAACTACGGCCTGCACGGACGATCCTATATCGGGACCCGTCCGAGCAAGACGAGCATCCAAGGCATCTGCCGCCGGATCAGTGAACAGACAGCCGCGCGGTATGGGACGACGAGGACCGAGGACATGGTGCAGCGCCTGAACTGGATGATATCCGGGTGGGCGAACTACTACCGTCACGGCCAGGTCGGCCCTGCCTACGCGGCCATCAACAATCACTCGACGAGACGGCTGCGACATTGGCTCTGCCGGAAGCACAAGGTGAAAAGCGGGAAGTACGTGCGCTTCCCCAACTCCCGGCTGTGGAAACACTACGGCCTGACCTGCCTTGAGCCAAAGACCCAGGGCCTTCCGTGGGCGAAGGCATGATCCCAAAGGAAAGCCGGATGCTGGAAATCGGCACGTCCGGTTTGACGAGCGGGGGCGAGAAAACGTGGCTAAGGCTGAGATTGAGGCACCGGCGACGCGCGAAAGCTGCCGGATAACCGCTACTCCCTCAACCTAAGGCCGGGCGCGTCTCCCCCCGACTCTACCACCCCTTGGAGCGAACGTTTTTGTTCGACCCGAGGAGCCGTTTTGCCGTCTGGATTGTCGCGATCGATCCAGGGGTACGGGATGGCACAGGAGAGACTACCGATGAGGAAGGTGAAGCAGGTTCTGTCGTGTCACTTTGAAGAGGAACGCAGCGGTCGCTTCATTGCGCGGCACTGCGGGATGGCGCGGCGCTCGGTGGCGCAGACGCTGGAACGGTTTGCGGCGTCGGACCTGAGCTGGCCGCAGGCCCGTGATCTGGACGACGAGGCGTTGGAGGCGGCGCTCTATCCACCGAAGCAGGATGTGTCGGGGAGTGACGTGGACTGGGCGCAGGTCGAGAAGGACCTCGCTGGTCGCGGCATGACGCTGTTCGTGTTGTGGGAGGAATGGCGGGACACGAACCCCGACGCGATGAGCTATCCGACATGGTGCCGACGGTTCCGGCAAGCGCGGTCCCGACAGGATGTGACGATGCGCCAGAACCGCTCACCCGGCGAGCGTCTGTTTGTTGACTACGCCGGCATGACCGTGCCGCTGCTCACCGCCGACGGCAAGAAGCACACCGCACAGGTGTTCGTGGCCGCGATGGGGGTGTCGGGACGGCTCTACATCGAGGCAACACTAACCCAGAGGGTCGAGGACTGGTGTGCCTCGCACGTGCGTTGCTTCGAAGACATGGGCTGCATTCCGCACATCGTGGTCATCGATGATGTTCCCGGGAACATCATCGCAAACCATGCGTGTTGCGACACCGCCGTAGTACTCCAGCGCGGCGCGGTTCGCCCCGGTCCACGATGCCAGGGCCTGATCGGGCACCGCGACCGCGAAGATCAGGCCGGAACACGGCAGCAGGGTGACCAGGATCTCGACCATCCGCTCGCCGTCACGGGTCTGCAACGGCAGCGTCTTTCCGGAGAAGTCCGACATCATCCAGCCGCCAGGCTCGTAGTCGAACCGCATCTCCGGTTCCTGCCCGGGCCCCGCGACATGCTCCTTGAGAAGCTCGAAAAAGCGGCTGCGTGAATACGCCTTCAGACCCTGCGCCGCGGCATCATCGCAATAGTCGTCCCACAACACCTCACGCGTCACGCGCGGCGCCCGATAGGCCCGCCTGGTCTTCTGGTTCTCCAGCGCCTGTGCCATGTCCGCCAGGTCCGGCTCCAGCCAGGCCGTCTTGCCCGTCTGCCTTGGCGGATAGAGAAGACGGCGCAGGTCCAAAGGCAGCGACACCATCGGGCAGCGGCCATGACAACCCCGCCGCCACGGCCCGTGCCTGGACGTTCGACACCGTGCCGGTGCTGACCCCGGTGCTGAGCGCAATCTCCTTGCGCGTCAGGGCTCCGTCCTCGCTCAAGCGCAGAATATCTCCTATCTTCACCATGTCTGTTCTCTCCATCTGAACGATCCCTCTTGCTGCAGAACAAGAAGGAACAGTGCATGAGCGGGTGGGAACCGACACATCCGGCCGCAACCCTGCGAAACCGGACAAACCCTGACAGGAAACGATCCACAGGCCGCTCGGCCAGCACCCATGCGGGTGCTGCAAACCGCCGCGCTGACACGCGATATCCGCTGCGACTCGGGCCGGCCGAACCAGCCCCGGTCACCGCCACATCACGCGCTACAGTGGTCGGTCAAGTGTGAGCGGATTCACGGTCAAGTGCGGCCGGATTTTGCATCCTGGACAAGCTCGCCTTCAAGGGCGGAACCTGCCTTCGCAAGATGTTCATCGGCAGTGGGGGCGCTTCTCGACCGATCTGGACTTCACGCGGATCGAAGAACACGACCACGAAGACGTGATCCTCGCCATGATGGAGGCATTCGAGCAGCCATTTCACGGGATCCGGTTCGGCGTACCTGACGGCAGCTACTATGAGACTCAGGACGGTCTCGCCTGGGGCGTCAATCCTGTCTACGCCCATGACTGGAACCCGGACGGGCAAAGCCAGATCCAGCTCCAGGTCAGCCGCCGCGAGGTCTCTACCCTTCCCCCATCGCCGAACGCTCAACACGTTCAGAGCTACTTCCGGCACCTTCCTTTCGACCCGGCGGTCATCACGTGCCTCGCCCTGCCCGAGATCATCGCCGAGAAGGTTCGCGCCTGCTATCAGCGCAGCAAGGCACGCGACGTCTATGACCTCAGCGTCTTTGCGACCCGACCCCTTGATCGACTGCTCGTTCGCCGGCTCGTCGTACTCAAGATCTGGCAGGCCGGCGACGCGTTCGATCCGGAAGCCCTCATGACGAAGTTCGACGATGCCACCGCATTCGATTGGGACGATCTCCGGCAGTTGGTCCGGCGGACGCAGACGATCGACCCTGCTGAGATTGCCGCAGCCTGCCAGAAGGGGTTCGCCTTCCTCACGGAGCTGGATCCTCGCGAGGAGGACCTCGCGACCGATCCTCACCGGCACGATCACACCTTGTGGAAAGCCCTTCGTGACGATCTCCCGCTCAGCCGGCATTGAACGAAGGCGCTCTGCGTCGTTGATCTTCGGAAGTTCGTGTTCCTCTTGCCGATGCCTTGCCTTTCCACTCGCGGGTTCAAATGCGACGTCACACTGATGTGTGTCATGGATTTGAGTGACGCCGGGCCGACAGAATGGCCGGGACCTCATCCGCATCGGCGGCGGCACCGGGGCAGCCAATCCGTACACTGATCGAGATGCGCCTTGTGCACCGTTGTCGATGCTTGACATGGTTTCGGGGTTCACCGGGTGTCACTCCCCGCCAGGCTTCGCCGGCTTGCCCTTGCACCGGTCATCTGTCGGCCACCGACAGGGCGACCAGCTTGCGCGCTGTCGCGGTCTCCTCATGATCGAATGCCGGTCGCAAGGCCGCAATCTCCCGTGCGGACATGCCCGCGGCCCGGCAGTGAACGGTCCACTGGCTCTCGATGATCCCGACCATGCGCTTCAGGTTCGCGCGGGCCCGGTCCTCGTCCAGTTCGAAAAGGGGGGCTGCCTCCATCGCCGCCTCGATTGAGGCGGCCCGGCCATACTCTTCGCTGATGCCCGTCTCGAGAATGCGGTGCCGCTCCGGCTGGGGATTGATGTCGAACGCAGGGGCCAGCACCCAGCGGCCGTCACGATCATAGAGGAACCCGTGATTCTTCAGATGATCGTCATTGTTCGAGACGAGAATCGTGAACATGAGCCGCTGGTGCAACTCCTCCATCTGGCGTTCCGGGTCCGAGCCATCGGTCGCGATTGCGTCGAGCATGTCGGTGTAGAAGGCACCGCTCCCCTCTTGGCGCCCCAGAAAGGACTGTGCTGACAGATAGGGAACACGACCCTCTGCCCGTCGATCGAAGCGCCGGATGACGGCTACAGGATGTGCGCTTGCGGAGAGTTCGAGGCGCGCCTCGGCCGCGTTGATCCCGGCTGCGCGTGCGAGGTGCAGGGTCGCCACCTCGACACGCTCGACCGGTCTGGTGTCGCGTGGTGACGTGAACTTGGCGATTGCCAGGACTCCGTCATCGTCGAGGTCCGATTTTGGACGCGCTCCCCCGAGCGAGCCCACGTGGCCGACAAGCTTGCGAAGTTGCAACTCACCGATCGCCGGATCGGTCTCGTAGGCCCGGGCCAGCGTTCGCAATCCCTCAAGATCGTTCCGGCGCGGGACGGCAGGCTGGTCCCCGGATTGCAGCCGGCCGGCCTCGTCGACGAACCGCAGGGCGCCCTGTCGGGTCTCGTCACTGGCAGCGAGCAGGAACTCAAGCTCGTTGGGTCGTCGCGCAAGCGACCTTTCGACGATCCCCCGCCCCCAGCTGTCCGGCGCTGCGTCGCCGACAGCGCCCGGCAGCGCCGAGCGTGTCGCGCCGCGGCGGCCCGAACGTACATGCGGAGCCTCGCCAAGCGGCAGGTCCGGGGCAAGCGCGAAAGCGCCCGGCTGCTCAAGCCAGGACCGGGCATAGCGAAACGCACTGAACTGCCGTTGGCCATCGTCCTCGAACCGGAGTTCGCCGACGGGATGCATGCGCTCTCCCAGAAAGATGCCGATGCGCCGGCGCATCCGATTCAAAACGCGGTTCCGGCTGGCCCGTCATCAGCGTCGCCAACATGAACGCGCCTCTTGCGGATACGCTTCGGCAACTCGGATGCTGCCATCGCCAGACCTGCGTCGTCGCCCGCCATGTCGAGCAGCTCCTCAAGGCGATGCATCTCGCCCAGGGCCCGAAGGGCCTTTGCCAGACAGCCAGTCGACACGCCCGGATCGCCCCTCTCGAGGCGCACGATGGTGGGAACAGACACGCCCGTGCGTGCCGCGAAGTCGGCGACCGGCATGCGGCGCCTCTTGCGGGCGATCTGGATGTTACGACCCAGGCAGCTGAGCGCATGCAGGACTGCAGGAGTGTGTGTTCTTGTCATATGACAAATATAGTTTTGTCAAAGTGCGTTACAACAACAATCATATTTGCGTGTGATTCGGCCCCGCGACATCCCCTGCCTGTCGCACGACCTGGGCGTCACCGACCGGCCCCGTCACCCGGGAGCGGATGAGGAGGCGAAGCGACCAGAGGTCCGCACGCTCCTGGAGCACACAGTAGCCGGGTCACGAGATCGAGCCACGTCGCCGCCTTTGCCGATTCCCCCACTTGCGACAGGTGGTGGACGTCATGGCCCGCATCGTTGCGTCTTCCAGGCGCCCTGTGACGCACCTGCCGCCAGCTACAGGGCTTCGTGCGTGTCGGGTCCCGGTCGGGTTGAGCCGGGAATGGAAACATCGATGACGCGAATTTGGATCTTGCGTCTCTCGTCGGCAACGAGGGTCGACACCAGACGGCTTTCGAGTTCAAGCGAACTTGTGGCCGGTGGACCCGTCTCCGGCGGCGTGGGTCGGCAACGCTCGGTGTCTGCGAACCACAAGACAAGATAGATGCCATGTCCTTGCGTTTCCGGATCGACGGTGTAGCGGGCAATCAGCTGCGAGCGTACTGCACTCCAGAGATCGCGATGGCAGCTTCTCTTGATCTCCACGGGGATACTGAACCCCGCACAGGAAACACGCATGTCTGCCCGTTTGTCGTTGGCGTAGCGCCCTTCCGGCTGAACGTCGATGCCAAGTGGCTTCAGCCTCGTCCGCAGATCAGACAACAACGCATCCCGGCACACGTCTTCCGGGCGAGGACTCGCCGGGCGGCCGTGACGATCCACATTCCAGTACTGCTTCCAGTTGGAGGTATTGCCGTCGCGAATAGTGCGTGCAATCTGGTCCAGGTGTTCCAGGACCAGCGCCGCGAGGTCGGCCACGTTTGCAGGTGCGCCGCCATCGAGGGTCCGAAGAACTCGCGCAGGATCGCAGTAGGCGAACTCGGCTTCGCGACGGGCTGCTGCTTGTCGGTACGCGGCCTCCATGAGAAGGGAACGCCAGGGAAGCAGGTCGTCGTCGGACGACAAGCCCCCAAGAGCGTGCGAAGCGCCTTGCGTCGGGATGCTCGCCAGTTGCTCCATGCAATCCCGGACTCGATGGGCAGCACTCATTTCCGGCGTCACCATGACGCCTTCATCGGACTCGTTGCCAGGAGAGTATGGACGGCAGGAGGTGCCGATGAGCCGGATCAGAAGCCGAAGCGCAGGCACACTCCGGCGGCACGTCAGATCGGGCGCGTTGCCGAACTGCCTCATCACAGCTTCCGCGAGGACACGAATGCGCCGCTCCTTGCCGGCGATACAGGACTCCAGTCGTCCAACGTAAGCCTCTGGTGCGATGCACAAGCCGGCGACCAGCCAGTGAACGCGCTGCGCCGCGCTCATTCGATGATCGGCATGCTTCTCGTCGATCAATGCCAGAAGCTGGTCACTGTCATAGTGGCGCCTGGCGGAGAGAAGCAGGTGGTCCAGGCTCGACAACTGCCGGGATGCACAACGCACGGGAAATTGCCTGAGTAAAGGCATTGTGGCCAGGCGGGCAACGCCGGCATGGTCCGGAAAATGTGCCAGTTCATGGACACCCGCAGGAGAGTCAGCACGCTTGCGCAGCTTCGACAGGGCGGACCTGACGAGCACATCGGCAACGACTTCCGCGTGGTTGGCAAGCGCCCAGACAAACCAGCGCGGCGGCCGGTCGGGATGCTGCGCAATGGGCCACATGGGCACGGTGTAGTGAACCGCAAGGGCGAGCCGCAAGCGCCGGAGGTCGATGACGACCGCAGTCTTGGTCAGTTCCTCCAGGCCCGCCATGAATGGCAGAGCGAGATAGTGCGTCTTACTTGCTGTTCCGAGGCGTATGACCTCCGTCACCGAAGGCAAATCACTCCGGTCGATGGTCTTGCGAAACCCGGACAGAACGGCATCGATCAGGTTTTCGTCTCCGGCCAGGAGAGCATTCAGTCTGTCTCTCGGTGATGTGCCCCGAACGTTGAGGTATCCACCGAAGTACACCTTGGCGAGCTCGTGCAGAAGCTGGGGTCTTGCAGTGTTTGCGTGCAGCTCGTCCGCGTGAGGCTTTACTTGGCTGTGCCAAACCGGTCGCTTCGTCCGTGACCGGGCCTCGAAGGGGGGCTGGAGATATCCCTGTTGGAAGTCGGGGCTCCAAGCTCAACCATTCTCCCGAGCCACAGACGACCCTCAGAAAAACCGCCGGTTCCCGGAGAAAAACACCCCGCCAGGCGCGTTTTGCAAGTGCCTCTATTGAGTAAAATTACTCAATACATTCGTGAACCGTGTCGATTCGTGACTGCTCACCCTGTGCTGGTTCTGGTCTTGGCTGCCAACCGCCCGGACATGTCAATCAGCAATCGCACCATCGTGGTGACCTGCGGCGCAAGAACGGCATCCTCGAGCATGCGGGACAGCTCCGGGCCAAGGGTCTCGATCTGGCCGGCGTGCTCATGCGTCGGCCTCGACGGTCATCAGCGCCGCCATCACCGTCTATGAGGAGGGCCGGAAGGACTCAGTCGTCGTCTTCCCAGTCAGCTTCTTCCGCGCCAGCAGCTCGACGCTGTACGCGTCCGGCGAGCTCGAGCTGGTGGACTTTCCCGTCTGCGCAGGCGGCCAGGAGATCCTTCTTACTTGTCGAAGCGGGTGCGTGCATCAGGAAGCAGCTCGGGCAGGGCGGTGCCGACAAAACTCAAGAGGCGGACATCAGGCTCGTCGCCGACCTGGATGTCGTTGAAGCCGAGCAAGTCTTGCCGCTTTGCGCGGTCAGCCAGATCCTTATCGATGACGTGATAGAGTTGCTTGAGGGTTTGATGGAAGATTACGCCACACTCGCCGAGGACAATGAGTCGATCAAAGATGAAGGGCGAGCCAGTCCGGGGCAGGACGTTCGAAGTGAAGGATATGCCGCGTGGGCGGGACAGACTGCTGGTGAACAGTGCCGACCTTGTTACGCCCGGCTCTTCGCGACATGGAGTGCGAGGGCTCAATGTCGAACGGAGAAACATCCCTCTTTTCGAGAGTCGCTGATCCCGGAATGGGGCCTTGTCATCATTCTCCCTCGAGAAGAAGCACCTCGACCGGCGCGGCACGGCCCTTGACCGGGATCGTGCCGGCCTTGTTCGTGACAAAGTCGTGGCCTGCGTCACGGGCGGTTTCGGCGCTGATGGTAATGGCCACCTCACACTCAGGCGCGATGTCCCGGCCCAGCTGTTCGAGACGTTGGGCGACGTTCACCGTGTCACCGATCACCGTGTAGTTCAGCCGGGTCGGACTGCCGATGTTGGCCACGGTTGCCTGGCCGGAGTGGATGCCGATCCGCATGTGCAATGCCGCCACCGCGCAAGCCTTCCGTGCCCGGTTGTCCTCCCTGATGCGCCGCCGTATGGCCAGTGCGGCCAGGCAGGCGCGCCGGGCGCGGTTCTTCTGCTTCTCCGGAGCCCCCCAGAAGGCCATGACGCCATCGCCGATGAACTTGTCGACGGTGCCGCCCTCGGCCTCGATCTCCTCTGTCAGGATCGAGAAATGGTGGTTCAGCAGGGCCGTGACCGCGGCCGCGCTCATGCCCTCCGAGACTGTGGAGTATCCGGCGATATCGGTGAACATGACGGTGATGTTGCGGCGCTCCGACTCGAGTCCGGCCATGTTGCCTGAGTGCACCACCTGGCGGACCAGCGCCCTTGGGACATAGGCCTGGAACCATGCCAGGGCGCCGCGCATCGCGTTGAAAGCCTCCGCCTGGTGATCGAGTTCGATGACACGGCTGCCAGGCAGGCTCCGGATGCGGTCAAGGTCCATGCGTCCGACCATGTGGGCAGCGGCGGACAGCCTCTCGAGGGGACGCGACAGGCGACGTCCGATGATCATGGCGACAAGCAGTGACACAAGGATGGCGGCCACGCCGATGACGACGGAATTGATGAGGCGCCCGAACTCCTCGTCAAAGACCTCGCTGCGATAGTAGGCGCCGACCAGGAACGGGACGGTGGTGTAGGCATCGATCGCCCGGTAGACGAAGACCAGTGTCGTGCCGTCGACTTCCACCGTGTGGCTCTCCATGTTGGTCGTTGCCGGCAGATCGATCCGCTCAAGGGTTTCGGGATCCCACATGCCGGCGAGAGCGGAATCGGCAAAGGTCTCCAGGCGAGGCAGGGGATCGGCGGCAGAAAGACCGGGATAGTCGTCGGCCATGAGGCTGTGGGCAAGGACCCGGTCTTGGCCGAAGAGGGCAAAGACCTGGCTCCTCAGGTTCTCGACAGTCGGTCCCATGCGTGCCGACAGCCGCCGCACACTGATAGCGGTGGCCAGCACCCCGAGAAACTCCCCGTTGCGCCGGACCGGCCATATGTAGGTCACGATTGTGACGTCATAGTCGGCTCTCCAGCCAGGCGGCATCCAGAAGGGCGCGTCGCCTGCAGCGGCCCTTGCCAGGGCTTCCGTGACAATCGGGTCGTCACCCGACGAGAGGCGGTAGGCCCGGGCCGGGGGATCGAGACGGTCGACAATCAGGGTCTCGCCATCCGGAAAGATGAAGGCATGGCCGCCGATGGCCGGGTCGGCGGCCATGGCGCCGGTCAGCAGCGATTCCAGACGCACGGCGTCGTCGACAGCGACCTTGCCCGTCTCCAGCATGCCGGCAACGAAAGCGGTCTGGGTCCGTGCGGCAGCGAAATGGAGGTCGATCTCGCGGGCCACGAGAGAAACTCCGAGTTCCGCCTCATTGCGCAGGAGATCGATGGTGTTGCGGGTGGCGCCCGTCACGGTGATGCCCAGCACGGCCGCCATGGAGACGGTGATGAGTGTACCGAAGCACAACGACAGGACCAGCGACATCGACAGCCGCCAGCGTTTCGGCCCTCCCGTGTGTGCCTTGACCATGGTGCCCCGCCCCAGTTGCCCATCAAGCCTGATGAAGGATAGCAAGTGCCGCTGGAATTCATCCACAGACCGCGTTCCCCCTGCCGCGACAGCCTTTAGGCTGCCGGCAGGGAACATGCCAAGGACGAAGGGTATGCCACGACTGCCTGATACCGTCGCCTACTACGTCGAACCCCGCATGGCCCGTATCTTCGTTTTGGGGATCATCAGCGGGTTCCCCTGGGTCCTGATCGGCAGCAGCCTCAATCTCTGGCTCCAGGAGGACGGTCTTTCCCGCAGCACCATCGGCTGGGCCGGGCTCATCTTCGGCGTCTATGCCTTCAATTTTCTGTGGGCGCCGCTCGTCGACCGTATCCGGATTCCTGTGCTCACGGACTGGATCGGCCACCGGCGCGCCTGGATCGTCGTCCTCCAGGCGGTCATTCTGGCAAGTCTGGTCATCTGGAGCCTCGTCGATCCCGTGGCCAACCTTGCGGCGGTGATCGGCGTCGGTCTCGTCATCGCCATCGCCTCGGCGACCCAGGACATCACCATCGACGCCCTGAGGATCGAGCAGGTCGGCCCGGCAGAATCCGAGGCCATGGCCGCCGGTGCGGCGACGGCCGTGGTGGGCTGGTGGACCGGCTACAAGCTCGGCGGAATCGTCGCCCTCGAGACGGCCCAGCGCTTCCAGGATGCCGGCATTGCAAACTACTGGCAGATGACCTTCCTGGTGCTGGGAGCCGTGGTCATCGCCTGCAACATGGCGCTGATGTTCGTCTCCGAGGCCCCGGCCACCAACCGCGTCGAACGCCAGGCGGATGACGAGGAGGCACTGGCGCGCACGTTGCCCCGTCCGCTGGCCTGGCTCGGCGCCACCGTCGCCGGGCCGTTGATGAGTTTCTTCCGCAAGAACGGCCTTGCCATCGCCCTTGCCATCCTCGGCTTCATCTTCCTTTTCAAGATCGGCGAGGCCTTCCTCGGGCGCATGTCGCTCGTCTTCTACAAGGAGGTCGGGTTCACCAAGTCGGACATCGCGCTCTATTCCAAGGGGCTGGGCTGGATCACGACGCTGGCCTTTTCCGTGCTGGGCGGCCTCCTTGCCATCCGCATCGGGCTCATCCGGGCGATGTTCGTCTCCGGTCTTGCCATGGCGGCGACCAACCTGCTCTTTGCCGCGCTGGCCTGGACCGGGCGTTCGGAACTTCTCTTCGGCGCCGCCGTCATCATGGACGACCTGACGAGCGCCTTTGCCACGGTGACCTTCGTTGCCTTCATCTCGATGCTGGTCGATCGCACCTACACGGCGACGCAGTATGCCCTGATGGCCTCCATCGGCACCGCCGGGAGAACGCTCTTTGCCGCCTCCTCGGGCGAACTCGTCGACTGGCTCGACGGCGACTGGGGCGCCTTCTTCATCATCACCACCGTCATGGTGCTCCCCTCCCTCATCTGCCTCTTCCTCATCCGCCATCGCCTTGCCGACATGCTGGCCGGCGCCCGCGTGCGCCTCTTCACGAAGGAGGCCGATTCCTCCTGAGCCTCCAGGGCACGGCGCCCGTGGCAAGCCCTCTCCCGCTGAAGCCGTGACACAACCTCGCCTTCGATCCCGCCGATCAGGGGGGCTGCCGCCCGTGTGACCCCATATCCCCGTAGCCGTTCTCTTTCCGCCGAAGGAGGGGCCACATCCCAAGATGACCCTTGACTGTCTCGCGCGTGTCGCCATATGAAGGAACATAAGCAGAACAAACAAGGGCAGGGGGCCATGGTTGCCAGTATCGCCCAGCTCACGTCGGCAGCGACGTCCGTGCGCTACTATGCCAGGGAAGGCCGGGTACCGGATGATGAACACCGCCTGGCGAGCAGGTGGCACGGGAAGGGTGCCGCACGTCTGGGGCTCGCCGGACCGGTGGATGCCGAACCCTTCCAGGCGGTTCTTGAAGGGCATGTGCCCGGCACGGCTCTTCGCCTTGGGTCACGGCGCAAGGGCCGGCATCACCATGTGCCTGGAGTTGATCTCGTCTTCTCGGCGCCCAAGTCCGTGGCCCTCGAAGCGCTCATCGAAGGCAACGAGCGCGTGGTCGCGGCCCATGATCATGCCACCAGGGAGGCGCTCACCCTTGTCGAGAAGCGCTTCCTCGAGACGAGAGGGTACGATTCCACAACGCGCAAGCGGCCCCGGATCCGGGCCGGCCACCTGGTGGCCGCGATGTTTCGTCACGAAGCCAGCCGCAACCTGGACCCGCAGATCCATACGCACTGCGTAATCGCCAACATGACGTGGCAGGGATCAAGGTGGCGACCTGTGGATGCGACAGCGCTGCGCCGCAACCGGAATCTCATCGGTGCCCTCTACCGGAACATTCTGGCGGCCAGGCTGCATGACCTGGGCCTTGTCATGGTGGCAACGATGATCGGCCGCGTTCCCGGTTTCGAGATTGCCGGCTACGACCAGGCCTTCCTCGATGAATTCTCCAGCCGGCGCCGCGAGATCCTGGAACACCTCGACCGCCTGGGCCTGCCACGCACGTCGCGCGCCCTCGCGGTCGCCCAGCGCGTCACGAGACAGCGCAAGGAGGTTCGCGACATCACCAGCCTCAGCCGCGAATGGAAGGAGCGCGCCACCCGCCTCTCCCTCAACCGCAAGAACGTGCCCCGGCCCCCCAATTCGCCGTGGCCCGATCTCCCTCCGCTCGAGATTGTCTGGCGCACCCTCGATGATCTCGAGGCCCGCAACCTGGTCATCAACCGGGCGGATCTCGAGGCGACCGCGCTGGCTCATGCCCCCGGGCGCCACGCCCCGCAGGCCATCCATGATGCCATCGCCAGGCTCGCCCGGGATGGCCATCTCCTCGAAACCCGTCATCCCCGCATCGATCATGCCTTCACCACGCCGCGCCTCGACGAGGCGAGGGACGTGCTCGCCGCCTGGGCCAGCGCCCCGCAAACCGGAACCCTGGCGCTCACGCCGCACGCTCCGGAGAGTCTCGCCGCCGTCCTCTCCAGCGACCGCCAGGTGGTGAGGCTCCACCACGCCGCCGGCGATTCCCCCTTGCGCTCCCTCCTCGAGAATTCATCCAACAGCCTCTTCGTCGTCCCGCACGCCTCCGCGATCCCCCCGCTCGCCATGGCAGCCCTCGCCACGCAACATGGATCAGCCCGGGTGGTGCTCATGACGTCCGCCGGTGAACGGCCGAGCCCGGCGCTCTCCTTCCTGGCCCAGGCAGGCCTCGAGACCGTGCGCACTCAGCCCGATCCCGGCCTCGTCGCCACCGCCCGCCTCCTCCACCCCGACAACGAGGAGGCGGTCATCGAGGTCGACCATGCCCGCCTCGCCGACGAGGCCCGCGATCTCATGGCAGCCCTCTCTCCCGGAACCACCGCCTTTCTCGCCGCCACACCCGACCTCGAACAGGAGATCCAGCATGCCTTCAACGAGTGGAGGGATCCCGCGACCATCATCGAGCGCAGCACCGGCCCCTTCACCCTCTACGATGGCAACCGTATCCACATCCCCGATGCCGGCATGGCCACCATCGAGGGATGCCGGATCACCCTCGACTCCGGCCACCACCTCGACCCCAACGACAGCCGCCTCACTCGTCTCGTCCCAGCCTGGGCCCACGTTACGAGGGCGACGCGCAGCGCCATCATCGTCCTCGACTCGGGCGATCCGGACGGCCAGGCCTCCTTCGCTCGCCGCATCCAGACCACCTTCGATGAGTGCGTCATCCTCACCGACAACCTCGAGGATCTCCTGGGCCAGAAAAGCCTCCTGCAGGCCACATACCGCGATCTGACACTGCTCGAAGCGCCAGCCCAACGCCAGGAGCGCTCATCCGCCCACCGGCTCTCCCTTGGCTGAGAGGTAGCCGAAGCGTTTCATCTGCTCACCATGGTCCGCACAGATCCGCCGCACCTGCCCTCGCTCAGTTCCTTCCTCCACCCCCTGGAACAGATCCCGGTGCGGGGTATGTGCGCGCGCACTTTCGGCTGTGAAAGTGCCGTGATTCGATCACATTGAGCAATCTCGGCGATCTTGCGCGAAGTCCGCCGAGGGGCTTGTTGTCATCTGGAAACTTCCACTCAAGTGTCCTCGCAGGGCCATCATGCGTATGGCTCAGACCCCGCCTGCCGTGCGTCACGTAACGGGCCTTAGGGCTCTCGCCAGAATAACTTGTCCTTCTTGGTGGGATCAGTTATCCCTGCTACCATGGATGGTATGGTTGACACGCTACGCTCCAAGTTTCAGACATCCTGACCTGATCTCCTGAGGGAGATTGCGTCGTCTTCCAGGAAATCCACTGTTTTCCTGTGGTTTCGCCCGTTCCGGGGCGGAATGTGCTTGACATGATGCGGTTTGTGTGGCCAATATATGGTGTTCCATCTGGAGGCTGCCATGGCCCCCTCCCTGTCGCTCCAGCCCGCCGATGCCACACCCATTGCCTCCTCCTTCTCATGGGCCGTCATCGACGGCACGGCCTGGTACTTCTCCAATCTCGATCCCTTCGACAGTCATGCCGCCGATGACACCCGCGCCAGGGTCCTGCGCATCGCCCGGTTCGCCACAGTCAGCGGTGTGCGCTGTGTCGACCTGGTCAGGGCCTTCGGTGTCTCGCGGCCCACCGTCTATCGTGCGGTGAAGCTCCTGGAGACCAGGGGCGAGACGGCCTTCGGTGCCCCGCGGCAGCCAAGACGGCGCACGGTGATCACCCCGGCGATGGCCCGGCGTGCCGGGGCCATGCTGGTTTCGGGCATGAGCGGCCGGGCTATCGCCGAAGCGCTCGGGGTGTCGCACAGCACCTTCAGCGAGAACCTGCGCTCCGGTGTCATCGAGGCCCCGGTGGTCGAGGACGGGGCGGCAAGCGAGCGCTCGGCTCGCGCGAGGCAGGCGCGGGCTCCGGCGATGGGACGGGCCTGTCATGATGTCGACGGGCGCCTGCTGGCGGCGGTGGGGATGCTGGACGAAGCTCCTCCCCGGTTCGACACCCAGGCCCTTGCGGTGGAGCGCGGTGGTGTCCTGGCCGCCCTGCCGATGCTCCTGCGCGAGGGGCTTCTGGAGACGGCGCACCGCCTGTTCCGTCTGCCTCCGGGGTTCTACGGCGTCTCGACCATTCTTCTCATGGTGGCCTTCATGACCATGGCCCGGGTGCGGGCGCCGGAGAGGCTGCGCTATCAGGCCCCGGGAGAGTGGGGTCTTCTCCTGGGTCTTGACCGGTGTCCCGAGGTCAAGACCCTGAGGCAGAAGGTGGCGAGCCTTGCCGCATCCGGCGCCACGGTGGACGCATGGCAGCATGCCCTGGCGCGCTCATGGCTGGACGACGGTGACGAGGACTGGATGACGCTGGCCGTTGACGGTCATGTCAAGGTCTACAGCGGCAAGGGCAAGGTGCCGAAACACTTCGTGTCGCGCCAGAAGCTGTGTCTGCCGGCCATGGCAAGCTACTGGATCAACGCTCTTTCGGGTGCACCGCTTGTGTGTCTGCACAAGGATCTCGATCCCCGGATGGTGCATGCGCTGGAGCATGACGTGGCCCCCGAACTGGAGGCCCTGGGGATCGGTCCCGCAGGGGACCTTGAGTGTGGCGGGCAGCCGGCGTTCACCCTGGTCTTCGACCGCGAGGGCTGGAGCCCGGATCTGTTCCGCCGTCTGGCGCGCCGCGGCATCGCGGTGATCACCTGGCACATGAACTTCCGTGGCGAGGACTGGCCGGTCGGGGACTTCCGGGAGTGCACGGTGCCGCTCCACGGACCGGCGGGAACCACGACGTCACGGATACGCCTGGCCGAGAAGGGGATCGTCCTGAAGAAGGGACACCGGGTCCGCCAGATCCGCCGCCTGCTGGACAATGGCCGCCAGGTGCCCCTGATCACCACCCACCCGGGAATGGCGATGGAAGAGGTCGCCGGAGCCATGTTCTCTCGCTGGACCCAGGAGAACTTCTTCAAGTACATGCGCGATGCCTACAACCTGGATGGCCTGCCGGAGCATGGTCTCGAGGCGCTCGATGACGACACGCTCGTGGTCAACCCTGAGCACAGGAGCGTGCGCAAGGCCATCGCCAGGCATCAGGCGCGGCTCAACAGTGTGCATGCGCGGATCGCCAGGGCCAGGAAACAGGGCAAGGCTGTCGACGCTCTCGCCACCGAGGTCGCCGTCATCGAGGAGGCCCTCACGGAACTCAAGGAGCGCCGCGGGTCCCTGACCAGTCATGTCCGTGTCGGCGACCTTCCCGCAGACGAGAAACCCGACACCCTGCCACGGGCACGGCGACTCTTCATCGATCTCATCCGCATGATCTGCTATCGCGCCGAGACCCGCATGATGATGCCCGTGATCGAGGACAAGGCCCGCCCCGACACCGTGCGCGCCTTGCTCGCCGCACTGATGACCGCCGATGCCAACATCCTGCCCGACCATGACAAGGGCATCATCAGGGTCGAAATCCTCGGGCTGGCCAACAACGCAACCGAACAATCCCTGCTCCCCCTGATCGAACAGCTCAACCACACCAGAACCGTCTACCCCGGAACAAACCTCACAATGATCTACAGCATCGACAAGGCAACACCACGCAATCGTCTCATCTGATCTTGGCCGAGGTCCGGATGTCTGAAATTGCGCTTCCTGACCGCTCAAGCTATCGGGCGATGAAAGCCGTTTTGCAACCGGCAGTTAGCCCGAGCGGCGCTTGAGCGGCAGCGCCCGCCGCGCACTTGCGGAGACAGTTCCCGAACCGTCGCGCGGCTTCCGGGCGGCACTATAGGAAGCACTAGATGACAGTTCAATGCGGGAATCGAACACAAGAGAGAAAGGCAGCACAGGGTGCCCTTCTGCCGTTTCCAAAGGGAGCATACGAAAGTCAGGGTGATTAGCGCCCCGCCGGTCACTGCGGGCGGGGCGCTCACTCACGCCTAGTCTTGGGTTCCAAACCACGCACCGACGAAGACGCCCTCACTGCCGTCCGCTTCGGTCCATTCGGCTCCGGCGGTCCCTGCAACCAGGCGCGGCTCGCCAGTTTGAACTGGGACATTCGAGAATTGCCCGCCCCAGGAACCGTCCGTATGCGTAACGGTGCGGTCATCGCCGTCCAGCCTCACATTCCGGTTACGGAAGCTCCCATCCGGGTTGATATCCGTCTCTTCGAGACGCAGGCGCACCGGGACCGTTTCATCGCCGAATTCCGATGCGTTGCCGTTTGCGTCCGTCGCAACGCCCCAAATGGTGACGCCTTCCATGCAGCCGAGGCATCCCGATATGGTGTTCGACGTGAAGTTCGCAGTCAGTTGCGCATCCGTGTCGAATTCCCCGACTTCCGTGGACCGGCCCGCCTCATGGGCGTAAACGCCGCCCGCCCGGCCCGAATAGTGAGCCGTGACAAGGCGCGGGAGTGTGGGGGCCACACCGGAAAGCTCCGGCCCATCCACGAAGGCCCCGATGTCCGCCCCGGTGATTTCCAGCGTGTCGGTCCGGCCCTCAAGATGCATCCAGTAGCCGCCGGCCAGATAGTCGGTTGGGTCTGCGTTGTTCCAGTTCGTATAGACCGCCGCGACGGAAAGGGTTGTAGCGGTCGATGTCAGAAGCGAATCGCCCCGGTAAAAATAGTCGGGCAAAACCGGAGGATGGGATTCGCGCCCTATCTGGTCGGTTGCGCCGTCGAAAGCGAGCTGGCTTCCGTCCGTCCGCTGGACCGTCACACGCACATTGCGGCCGTCGAATGAGGTGGAGGCGGCGTCGCCGCTTACGCCCGCGACCGAGCCAGCGTTCGACGATTGCGTGACGCTGCCGAAACTCGGAAGGTTGGTCGCCGCCTGCGCGCCGGCATTGCGCGCCGCGCTGCCATTCGCGGATCGGGCATCGGTAAGCGTGGGGCTATCATCGGTAAGCGTGGGGCTATCATCGGTAAGCGTGGGGCTATACGGCCCGTCGTTCGAGGCAGTTCCTCCGCCACCCCCACCACCGCAGGCGGCAAGAGTCAGCAGGGCGAGTGTTGCGGTAACAGCCAGCGTCGCGGCTCGTGCCGATCGTATATCCAAGGATGTCATACGTTGGTTTCTCCTGATTTGCATTTCGTACCGGCACGGGAATGGTGCCGGGCCATGCGACAACCACGCAGAAAATGCGAAGAAGTCCCGCCTATTCGCGCCAAGCGATGGTGGCCAAACCGTCGCCGGATCGGTGCTGTTGTATTCAGCAGGTGACCCGACCTCGGGTCTCTGCTGGTTGTCGCAGGGGCGAGTGTGAGGCTTCGCGAAGGTGTAGGCAAGCCTGCGGCTGGGAATATTCAGGAGCATCCCACGCTGTTTTCGTTTGACGCAGTGAGTTTCCTGTGGAGGGTAGCGCGCCTTTTGCTTGGGCGCTTTTCCTTCGGTCTGTGCATGGTTGACTGGAAATCCCACGGTGATGGCGTTACAAGGGCGCCTGATGGATATCCGCCCGCACATGCTGCCCCCCGACCTGACGGAGGTGCCGGAAGGATTTTGCCTTTCGGAAGTCGAGGTGCGTCTGGCGACGTCGGACGAGCGCACGCTGTGGGATGCGCTGATGGTGGATCGGCACTATCTCGGGTTCAATCGCTTCACGGGCCGCGGTCTGCGCTACATTGCCGTGTGGCGGAGGCAGTGGCTGGCGCTGGGCGGCTGGCAGGTTGCCGCTCTCAAGTGCAGGCCGCGTGACCGCTGGATCGGCTGGAAGGCTGACGAGCAGTTCCGGCGCCTCCACATGGTTGCCAACAACACCCGGTGCCTGGTTCTGGCCGAGCCCGGTGTTATGGGGAACCTCGCTTCCTTCTTCATGTCCCGGATGACGCGGCGTCTTTGCGACGACTGGATGGACATCCATGGCCACGGCCTGTTGATCGCAGAATCGTTCGTCGACCCGTCGCGTTTCGTCGGCT
Organism: Alphaproteobacteria bacterium; assembly: GCA_965213815.1. GTDB lineage: Bacteria > Pseudomonadota > Alphaproteobacteria > SP197 > SP197 > SP197. Next base: position 1,650,713 of record OZ243917.1, read on the forward strand.
CCATGTACAGGGCCTGCGGCTGGCAGGATCTGGGCAACACCAAGGGCTTTGCCCGGTGCAACGGCCACTACACGGACCCGCACGACAAGCCGAAGCGGATCCTGGTGCATGGCCTGCGCCGCGACGCCAGGCGTCTTCTGGCCCGGCCCGAGCCTTTGCCGGCGGACGTCATGCCGCCGCCGGATCCGGCCCTGGCCCCGCGCGACCTTGCGTCCATGCGCTCGCTCTACGAGGAACTGGCGTCGGTGGACGACTTCCGGCGCAAGCAGGGCATGAAGCACACGGTGGCCTGTGTGCTGACGCTGATCATCCTCGCCACCTTCGCCAACATGAAGGGCTGCATGGCCGTGGCGCAGTTCGCACGGGCGCTGTCGCAAGAGGAACTCGAGGCCATCGGCGCCTGGAAGCGCCAGACCACCGGCCTTTGTGAGCCGGTCTCCAAGTCCACCGTCCACCGGGTCCTGCAATCCCTCGATCCCGAGGCTCTGGAGGACGTGCTGAAACGCTATGCCAGGCCCCGGTTTCCCCTGGCCCGGGCCCTGGCCGCCGACGGCAAGCGCATCCGCGGCGCCAACCGCAACGGCACCGGCCATCACGAGACTGTGTCCCTCGTCGATCACATGACCGGAGCGCCGGTGGCCCTGCTCGGCTATGCCGAGCAGGGCGGCGAGATCGCGGCAACGCACGACCTTCTGGAACGCAGCGCCATCGCCGGCAAGGTGATCACCATCGATGCCCTGCACACAACCCGCGCCACCGCCCAGATGATCACCAGGCGCTTTTGTGCCGACTACATGATGACGGTCAAGGGCAACGCGCCGGAGACCTTCGCCCTGCTCGAAAGCATCGACTGGCAGCGCGACCGCACAGGGCACCACAAGGAGGACCTCGACAAGGCCCATGGCCGGCTTGAGCAGCGTCAGATCGATGTCATGACGCCTCTCAAGGGTCTGATCAACTATCCCGGCATCCGGCAGATCGCACGCGTCAGGCGGACCCGCGAACAACTCGGACCCAAGGCCGACGGAACGGTCAGCAACGAGTGCGCCTATGTCATCACCTCCCTTGGCGAAGAGGACGCCTCGCCGGCACAACTGCTGGCCCTCAATCGCGGGCACTGGTGTGTGGAAAATGCGAACCATCGAACCCGCGACACGCTTCTCGACGAAGACGCATGCCTGACCCGAACCAGGCACGGACCGCTGAACCGCGCCAGTCTCAACAACATCGCGCTTGCCGTCGTGTTCGCCATCCACCAGCCCGGTGAGGGGCCCGTCACCACCATGCGGCGCCTGCAACTCGATCGCGGAGCCGCCATCCGCGCCGTGTGCGAGCCTCCAGCCATCCCCGGCTGACCCTCCTTACCCACCAGTCACGACCGTCGCGGCGCCCATCGCTGTACGTGGGCGCCGGCGTGCGGCTGTCACGTCCGCAAAGGACGGGCCGAAGCCGCTCACGACGCCGCGAATCGGGTCAACCCCGGCAAGCAGACCGCACGTCAAATCGCCGAATCACACTCGGCGCAACCCAGTCCGGTCCTCATTCGCCCAGCGTGGGAAAGTCCTGTGGGAACATTGTATGGCCGCGGCAATGATCGAGCCAACCTGTTCAGCCGCCTCGACGAGATGGGCGTCGGCTACGTGGGCGTAGCTCGCCGTGGTGCGGTGGCGGCGGTGCCAGAGCAGCTTGCCCACGAGGGGCAGGTTCTCGCCCGCCATGACCGCCTGGCTGGCCGCCGTGTGGCGCAGATCGTGCAAGCGGAGCCTATCGAGAGACTCTTGCGCTGTAGCGATTTTCAGCGCCTCGGCCTGCCGGGCTGACTCCGCCCATCGGGTGCCAGCACCACCCGGCACCTCCCCTGACCCCGCTTCGGGCACCTGAATCGATGCTTCACGACTGATTTCGAGCGCTGTTGAGGGCCGGCGGTGACATCCGGACGAGCGGAAGCGTTCCGCTCAGACGGGTCTCGCGGAACGCCGGGCTTCAGCGGCAGCCTGGATCAGCTGGTATCGGGCAGGGTGCCGGTCCGCACCAGACTCCGCATCAGGTGGGGCTGGCGCTCCTCGACGCTGGCATGAGCCAGCGCCATCATCACCACGAGGGCGAGATTGACCCGGGCCTTCATCTTGCTCAAGCCCCGGATCGTGTGGTGCTCGAAGCCGAAGCTCTGATCAAGACGGCCATTGATTCTCTCGAGTGCGGACCGTCCCCGGTAGCAGCGGGCCCAGGTGAGTGAACTGCGGGGTGTCGGGGTGAAGATCCGGCGGTCGAGGTCGAGAGGCACCCGGACGATGCGGCCGTATCCTTGTGTGTGGCACTCACCGGCCGCCTCACAGACCTTCCGACCCTGGCAGTTGAAGCCATAAGCTGCCGCCGGACAGCGGTACTTGAGAGTTCCTCTCGTCGCCTCGAAGCCCTGGAAGGCCAGATCCCGTTCGGCGCCGGTCTCGGGACAGATGCAGCGGACCTCGCCACGTTCGGTATAGACCATGGTATCGGCCTTCCCGGCATCGAGCGGCCGACTGATCCGCTTCTTCGGGTCATGACCGGGCTCCGCCTTCTCGTGGCGCCACATCAGGCGGGTATCGATGATCGGGCGGACCTGCCAGGTCTCCCACAAGGTCCTCTTGAGAGAACCGCTGTCGTAGCCCCGGTCGGCACTCATGTCCCTGCAGCGTCGCGCCAGGTCCGGACTTTCCTCGAACAACGCCGGCAGCATCCCTTCAAGGGTCTTGACCTCCGAGGCCGAGGCCTTCGTCAGCACCGCCGCGACGGGGATCTCATGGGTCGTGTCGGCGATCAGATGAAGAGTATAGCCGAACCAACTCTTGACCTTCGTCCAGACCTTGCCTCCGGCATTCACGCCCGAGGTCTCGTGCTTGCCCCAGTCCGCGTCCTGGTCCGACGTCGTGCCCGTCGTCGTGTTGACCACGCCCGTCGATTGGCTCGCGATGGCCTTGCCATCGCAGCCAAGGTGGACGCCGAAGTCGGGTATGAGATCCATCAGTCGGTGCCGCAGGTCGACGAGCATCTGTGACAGCAGTCCCTCCTCTTCCTCGACCCTGAGCAGGGACACGACAAAGCGTGACACATTGTAGCTCGAGGGGATCGACGAACGCTCCTTGCCAGCGATGACGTGGATCACTCCGGTCTGCGGATCCTGTCGAAGCCTGCGCTTGCCCCTCAAGGGCACCGGATGGAAGCCGCAGGCATCGAGCAAGGTCGGATTGCGGTTGAGTTCTCTCAACAGCGCCTCGATCGAGGGATGCTGGAAGACGATGCCGGCCACCAGGGCCCGCCACATGGCTTCGAGGGGATAGTCGTTGCGGCCCTTGCCGCGCCGTCTCTCGAGAGCCGCGATGAGGGCGTCGTCGGGCAGGGAATCGAGGACCCGTCGCAGGCGTTCGATGTCGGGAAGGCTCTCGACGTCGGACCAGGAGAAGAGTAAGGGTGTCTGTGTCGTCATGGCGCTGGTCGTACCTCCTTGCCGAGGTGGGGTTTGCACTCGAGACATAGCCCATGACGACGCCTTTCGTCAATTTATTCCGTCAGTTAATACACCTCCGCACCATTCAGGAGGACGCCGTATGGTCACGTACGGCAGGCGCGGCGAGGAGAGGCTGTCGCCGGGCCGATGCCGGTTCAGCCCGCCTGCAGAGGCTGCCGGCGCGACGTGAGCAGGGCCCTGGGGTGGAATCCCGCCAGATGAGCCAGGGCCGGAACAGACAATCGTGTCTTCTCAGAAGGTTACAGGACGTCGATTGGGGGAAAACAAATTCCGACCCCCAACTTCCATCTATACTCTCAACGAGTTAGAAACAACGCAGAGGTCTCTATCGAGCTTCGCATCTGCGCACGCTGTCCGCCAGCAGTTCGACAGTATCCAGATACCCCGGCCCTCGGCGTGGCGCGGAAACAGGAACGCGTCGGGATCGCGCGCGCCGGGCAGCGCCTCAATGAGCGCCCGCGCGGCCTCGCCGAGCGGCACCGCGCGCGGGCCGGTCTTCGAGTCTTCGAGTGTGATGGCGTCCCCGCCAATGTTGCGCCAGCGCAGATCGAGCACTTCGATGCGCCGGCAGCCGGTGAGTGCCAGCAGCCGGATCGCCGCGACGGTCTCGGGCCATTGGAAGCGCGCGCCCGAGCCGGGCCAGCTCGTCCATGTCGAGGAAGCGGGCGACCTGCTTCCTCGGGTTCTTCGCGATACCGAGACAGGGGTTAGGGCTCTCGCCTGAATAACTTGTCCTTTTTGGTGGGATCAGTTATCCCTGCTACCATGGATGGTATGGTTGACACGCTACGCTCCAAGTTTGTGGGGTTGCGCCCGGTTCTTGACGAACGCGCCCGGCGTTTGTGGGCGGCGACGGAAGCGCGCGCCATCGGGCGCGGCGGCATTGCGAGGGTGGCTGAGGCGACGGGCATGTCGCGGGGCACTGTTCGGGCTGGTCTGAAGGAGCTTGCGTCCGGCGTGGTTGCCGAGGCTTCTGGCGAGGCGCCATCGGGGCGTGTGCGTCGACCGGGCGCCGGGCGCACGCGTGTGACGGAACTGGACCCGGACCTTGTGGTGGCGCTGGAGCGTCAGCTTGAGCCGGTGACGCGCGGTGATCCGGAGAGCCCATTGCGCTGGACATGCAACAGCGCCGCGCATCTGGCGGACCGGCTTAGGGCCGAGGGTCACCCGGTCAGCGAGCGCACGGTGAACCGGCAGTTGCATGCACTGGGATACAGCCTTCAAGCCAACGCCAAGACACTGGAGGGGCGCCAGCATCCGGACCGGGATGCGCAGTTCCGCTGCATCGACCGCCGGGTGCGCGCCTTCCAGAGGATGGGCCAGCCCGTGGTGTCGGTTGATACCAAGAAGAAGGAAATCGTTGGCCAGTACCGCAATGGCGGCCGTGAATGGCGCCCCAAGGGTGAGCCTGAGGCCGTGAAGGTGCATGACTTCCCCGATCCGGACCTGGGCAAGGCCATTCCTTACGGGGTGTATGACCTCACCGCCAACGCCGGCTGGGTCAGCGTCGGCATCGACCACGACACGGCGACATTCGCCGTCGAGACCCTGCGCCGCTGGTGGCAGCACATGGGACACCCGCTCTACCCCGATGCCAGGCGCCTGCTCATCACCGCCGACGGCGGCGGCTCCAACAGCAGCCGCAACCGGTTGTGGAAGCTCGAACTCCAGAAACTCGCCGATGAACTCGGACTGACCGTCTCGGTCGCCCACTTCCCGCCCGGTACCAGCAAGTGGAACAAGATCGAACACCGCATGTTCTGCCACATCACACAGGACTGGCGCGGCAGGCCCCTCGTCAGCTACCAGGTGTCGTCAAGCTGATCGCAGCCACTACGACAGGCGCCGGCCTCATCGTACACTCAGACCTCGATGGCAACTCCTATCCGCTCGGGGTCAAGGTCACCGACAATCAGATGGAAGACCTTGCCATACGAAGAAACCCCTTCCACGGCGAGTGGAACTACAGTCTGTCACCACGAACATAACGTACAATCTATTTTGGCGAGAGGCCTTAGCGCAGCAGTCCCGACGCATACCCGCAAGCGATGCCAACCCTCCGCCAACCGGCACGCCGCGGAGGCGCTTGCCACGAAAACCCCACAATGGAAGCACCAAGGGAAGAAGACGGATACCTCGCCACAGATATGATCATGCCTTCACGAAACCCGATGCCGTGTCCAAAACCGTGCCTTACAGCCAATGTTCCGCGTTTTGCAAAACCGCCGATAGACCGGCCGGAACGACACGCCACGGCACTCCCGGTGCCGCGCGACGCCATCGCAGCCGGCTGCCATCATGCAGTCCGTCTTTCCGCCCGTTCAAACTTCCGTTGCGTCATCCGGCCCCTGACCGAGCTCACGCCCGGGACCAGTGCCCGCGTCACCAACGTCGCGCTTGCACTGATCATCCTCAAAGAACGGGTTCGTTTCGGTAGCCCGGTTTCCGTTGACCCTGAGCGTCTCGATCCTGGCGTCCAAGATGACTGTCAGCGCTGACGAACCGTGCCGTCAGGCCATCATTCGAGCGAATCTGGCTGCCGCCCACACCGGCAATCGGGACGCTGGCAGTGTATCCGTGACGGCCGGGTCGCCAGGATCGGGTTCGTGCGGACAGCCCTGCCACAGGCATGGACGACTCCGAGACCCTGCATTAGGTTTGCGCTGTGCTGGTGCAGATGGAAATCAACGGATAACCGGCTCTCAAAGTGCGCAGGCTCGCGATCCGTCGATCAGCTTCGATGCCGTTGACAGGGCTGGCTCGGTGGTGCCGCGACTCAAGTGACGTTTCATGCCTCGGGTGATCGGCCGGGGCGGCCATGATAGTTCGGTCTCCAGGATTGCGCACGGGTAGAAGCAGGCAATGACCCAGACAAGATTCGTGACAATGACCACCCTTGCGACCTGCCTCCTAACTCGTTGCGTCATGTGGTGGAGGAGGCGGTGGTGGTCCCGGCCCCGGTTCCGTCCTGGACAGACCACCAACAGTCATGCCTGACCCACCCCCGTCCAATGCCGCAGATCTCCTCGGCACGCCCCGGTTCACGACGCACCAGCCACTCGTTCTGGAGCAGATCGGCGCACATCATGCCTACGCCAGAGGCCTGACCGGCAGAGGCATCAGGATCGGGATCGACGACACGATCGTCGACTACACGCAGCAGGCCGAGTTCGAAGGCAGGATAGCGCTCACGGCGGCTGACGGCGCGGACCTTGCCTACAACCGTCCGGACGGGAACGAGTACTTCAGCCATGTCGGCAACTGCCAGTTCGCCCGAACATGCGACATCTGGCAGGCCGACAGTGCGGGAGATCCTGAAGCGGTCAACAACTGGGTGCAGCAGATCGTGGACGAAAACGGGTGGCCCCTCAGGGACGATTCCGTCTTTATCCGGGACGAGCACTACAGCGAGTCCGACGCTCTTGAACGGCTGTATCGATGGAAGGAGGTGCCAACACCTTATGAAGAAGGCGCCCACGGAACCATCGTGGCTTCAGTCGCGGCCGGGAAGAACCTCGGTGTGACGCCGGCAGCAACCATCATTCCGGTTGCACAGAATCTCACCGACGACCAGAGAGCGGACATCCTGGCCGACGCCACGGTGCGACAGGCGATTGCGCTTCTTTCCCCTGCAGACCGACATCAGCTGGATATGCAGTTGGCAAGCGACCAACGGGTCGAGTATGCGAAGTTCGATATCATCAACCGATCCTACGGGACACCCATCTTCGATCCGGAGGTGGTCTCCAGCGCTGTTGATTCGGAAATGCGATGGTACCGGCGGTACATGCCCCGCTACCTCGATGCCGTATTGCAGGTCGACAGGTCTGCCGATGAGAAGACCATTCTTGTTTACGCCGCCGGCAACGAGGCAGAACCCTGGTCCGGTCTGGGAGCGGACCTGCCCTATTACATCCCGGAGTTGAGAGGACACTCCCTTGCCGTCGCTGCAACGGATCCGCAAACGGGAGCCATTGCCGAGTATTCCAACCGATGCGGTACCCTTCCGCCTGACTGGAATGCCGCGAGACACGGCCCGCACTACTGCCTCGCCGCGCCAGGCACGGTCCGGGGCCTCGTGCCGAACCAGAATTCGCCCGGGCAGGGCGACGTGGGTGACGGACTGAAGGGAACCAGCTACGCCGCGCCCATGGTTACAGGAGCGCTTGCGCTGATGATGGAGCACTTCCGGGGGACGCGCGGCAACACCGAGGTCGCGAAGAGGATGCTCGATACGGCGGACCGAAGCGGACGCTACGCCGATCTGGAGGTCTATGGGGCTGGGCACCTCGATCTCGAGGCCGCGCTGGCGCCCGTCGGCGCGCTGAACGTCGGCCCGTCGGCCCAGGCGATCCACAGCACCGTGTTGCAGACGCCCGCGGCCTTCGGCTCCCTGGCGTCGCGTACCGCCAGCCTCGAAGTCGCCGCCTTCGACAGCCATGACTTTCCATTCTGGGTTCCGGTATCGGCATTGATTTCAACTCGGACGAGCCAGCATTCTCCCATCCCCGAGATCGATGAGGCAGCACCCGAGCCAGCCACCGGACTCGACGTTCTCGGCCTCCATTGGACCCCTCTCGCAGACCTCCACAGCAGTGGACCCGCGGCCAACCGGAACTGGGTGGCGGGCTTCAATCCGACATCCGCCAGCCTCGCACGCCAGCCCGTGGATGGTGGCTGGGGCTACGGCCTCAGCGTCGATGCAGACAGTTATCTGGGAGCACGTTCGTCCGGCGCATTCGGATCGGATCTCACCTCCGGCATGATCTGGGCCTCCCACAGCCGCAGCCAGGATCTCCCGAACGGCTGGGCACTGGAGGCCGCGGGAACGCTGGCGTTCAGCATCCCTGCCTACGAGAGGGACGCGATCTTCCAGGCCTCTCCCTCCGTGCTTTCGTCATTCTCGATGCAGGTTGGCACGCCCGGGACGCACCTCTCAGTCGAGCAGCCGCTGCGTGCCGAAACGGGTACAGGCACGTTCGTTGTGGATAACGGATGGATAGAGAACGGGCGCAGGCTCCATGATGAGCACCGCGTTTCGCTCAGTCCCGATGCACGGGAGATGCGCATCACGCTTCGTCACGAGGCAGACGCGGCCGGTGGCCGCATCGCCCTCAAAATAGGAGGCGCACTCAACTCCGGTCACATTCCAGGCGAGCAGGAAGCGACCACGGGCTTGGCCTGGCGCTTCCTCTGGTAGTCCGATGCGCCCCATTCTGGCAGTTGCATGCGTCGCCACCCTGGCAACCGCGTGCGCGGAGCAACAAGGACGGGAACCTCCGCACGCTCCGATCGTGCAGGACGGCGCCATTTACACCCCCGCCGATGTCGGCCCACTGGGGTGCGTACTCTACAGCATCGAGATTCCGGGATTCCACACGCCGGCAGCCTTGGTCTACAGAAACGACGATGGTTCATTCAGTTATGCCCGACCTGAGCGCTGTGAAAAGACTGAAGAAAAAAGATAGGCGTCACGCATTCGGCGAGGTCCTGGTTTGCTTCGATGGGTCATGTTTCAAGCAGGAGCGGATTGGCGTGGGAGCGAGGATCGTGTGGGGCAGGAAGTGGCGTGGCCCATTCTTCTTTTCCTTGCATGGCGGCAACCCCCCGTTTGCGTGCGACTCTATCGCGATGAGGAATGATCAGCGCGCACAGCATCAATTCTTGCATCGCCCGGTGGGGCGCTGCCGGGCCATTGAAGCAAGGGTCCGGTCTGGGTTTCGCCGGCTCGGAAGATGTCCACGGGGTCATGTTGACGACCGGAGATAGCAGGGGTTAAACTTGACGTGCGGTTGAGGGATCTGACTATGGCCGTATGCACATCGCAAGAGGCGATTCGCCGGTGAGCCAGGAGAACGGATGTCCTTGTCCTGAGGGGTGTGTCCTTTTTGCAACACGGTCTGAAGGATCGCCGCTTGACCGGTTGTCCCCCGACGGGGTTAGATAGTTTTGTTTACACACCCGATTCGATTCGGGCCACGCATCATCCTTGCAAGGGAGAAATGTAACCTATGACCAGATTGAACAAACTTACCGCACTTGCGGCAGTTGTGGCCTTGTCGGTCGGGCTTGCTGCGTGTGGCGGTGGGTCGTCATCCACGACCATGATGGACACAACTCCGGACCCAGCCGTTGAGCAGAAGATGTCGGCAGAGCAAGCCATTGCAATGGCAAAGGCTGCCGTGGACGCGGTCACCACGAGTGCGACCGACGCACAAGTTGCGGCTGCGAATCAGGCCATCGCGGACGCCACGGCCGCAGTTACGGCAGGTACGGCCCTGTCGGCGGCTGACATGACAGCACTCAACGGGCAGATCGCAGCAATCCAGGGCAATCTCACCCAGCGTTTGGCGGATCGTCAGGCCGTTGCGGATGCGGATGCCATAACCGACAAAGAGAATGCAGAGCAAGCTGCGGCAGACGCGAAGGCCAGGATTGCATCAGCGAAGGCTCTCGAGGGTGCTATTGCGAGTGCAGCAGCTGTAGCGGACCTCACGGTCTCAATGGATTCAATTCCTGTGATCACAGATGGCGACGGCACAACCACCGCGATCACGCTTAAGGCAGGTGACGAGGTTGGTTCCCTCGGAGGCTGGATGGGCATGACCCGCAGCGGCACGGATAGTGAGGAGGATGATGCGAACAGCGGCGAAGCCAGAATCTATACCAACCAAGACGCTGACAAAGTCACCACTCACGCATTTATTAGTGAAGCCGCTGCGGTTGCACGTACTGGACTGACGATCAACGACGGGGCTGGTGACGTTGACGACGACTACACCGTCGGCCAAGAGGCTCACAAACACATCGACAGCCCCAGTTTCCCAATGAGGGGAACAGTAACTTACACCGAAGATGATCGTAAGTTCACTGGCACCTTCAAGGGTGCGTCAGGTACCTATCAGTGCACCGTCCTCTCGTGCACCGCTGTTTACGGCGAAGAGGGTCTCAGTCTGACAGGAACTTGGACCTTCACACCCGCTGCAGGTGCCATGCTGGATGTCGTCGTAGAAGACGGTGAATACCTGTACTTTGGATGGTGGGTCCGCAAGGACGACGAGGGAACTCCAACACATGCGGGTGTCCTTTCTGGTGCAGTCGGTGACGATCTGCCCCCAGCGCCGGGCATCGGCACTGCCGACCTCGTTGGCGAGGCCACTTACACCGGCAAGGCCGCAGGCAAGTTTGCCGTCAGCGACCCGATCAATCCGGCTAGCGACAACTCCGGCCACTTCACCGCGGATGCTGAGTTGATGGCCGACTTCAAGGATGACGGTGCCACTCTGTCTGGCACTATCGATGCCTTCAGGTTGAATGATGGTAGCGAGGATGCTGGTTGGAGTGTTGAGTTGAAGGAGGCAACATTCTCCGTCGACACGTTCGCAGCTGGTACAGACGGCACTGTCTGGTCCGTTGGCGACAACAGCGGCAACGCATCGGGTGAGTGGGAAGCGCAGATGTTCGACGAGGAGACCGATGACGACAGCAATGTCCCAACGACCGTTGTCGGTAGCTTCATGTCAGATATCGGCACCACACACAGCATGGTCGGCGCGTTCGGTGCCCACGTCGACTGAGTAAGTTCACTTAAGACACACCTAAGGCGAGGGCTGTAGTGGCCCTCGCCTTTCTTCTGCGACTAGACTGCGGTCATTGATTCTTCGTTACGAACGTCCCTGCCGTCACGAGATACCACTGAGGGGTCCGGCAATCAGAACGGTGAAGGGCAGTAGCATCCAACCGCCGACGAAGAAGATGGTGAAGAGGCTTTTATCATTCATCGTTTGGCCTGGTCTCTGACCGACGCCGGCGGTAGAAGTGCAGGAAGATGCACCGGGATGGCTGAGCACCATGACGAAGGCCATCAAATCGCGGTAGCACCGGGTTGCCCCGGTCCCCCGCACAGATTCGGACAGGCGCTGTTCGCATCCGGCTCTTCCCTCAGGTCTTTAAGACGAGTCGCTGGTTTGGCCACGGGTGGCGGATACTGGCTGTGGGCCAGTGGGCTGCGGTGAGGAGAACGATGTCCCCCCCATTCAGTGCGATCCCGCTGGGACCGTCGCCGAAGGGCACGCATGAGCAGCCGCTTACTGGTGTATGAACCTCTGCAGGTCGCGACCGCTCCCGGGGACGGCATAGTAGTTGAGCCGGCCATTGAGGACCCGCCCAAGCCACTTGGCCGTCTCGTGCCGGTTGTCGTGCCACCGGCGAAAAATTCCTGCGACACTTGACGGCTATTCTTGGGCATTTGACGGCCGGGATGGTGCCGTATGTGTTCTCTCCCGAGAGTCTACAGGAGCGTTCCCTGTTGTTGGTTTCGGTAGCTGGCCGGAGGCCAGCGGGATGCGAGCGTAGGCGAGCCATTGTTTTGTTTCAACAGCCGGCTGAACGCGGCGGCTGGCCCCTCACCGTGGCATGGCCGCCGCGCGTTCCGGGCCTGTGAATGGCGACCCGGCGCCGCAGGCGCCCATGGACCCGGCCGACAGGCCGGGCTCCCTCAGGCGCCGCTGCCGTCCGGCGGCGGATTGTTTGGCTTGTGCCGGTGCGCAGACATGTCACTGCCCGTTGCCTCAAGAGAGGCCTGGCTTGTTCTGCTGGGTCCGTCCACCGCCTCCTTTGTGCATGGACGAGAGCCAGGCACCCATCGCCGACGCCGTCCTCGACCGTCTCGTTCACGGCGCCTTCGAGCTGCACGGTACGTCCATGCGCACCGACGACGCTGGCGCCGGTACCAAGGCATGAGCGCGGTAAGGGAGCGCCGCACCCCGGGGCGCGGCACCTGCGTCGCTGCGCTCCGGGGTGGCTACTTTGGTGACATCAGGCGGCTACGTTGGTGACATTCGGCATAGTGGAACCGCTTGTTCAGAACTGCTGGACGAAGCGCAACTCGCCCGAGGTTCGACTGTAGCCGTGGAGCTGGGCGTTACTTTCGCGGGTCTCACGGACGACCGCGAGTTCGGGGCTGAACCCCATCAGGTTCAGTGCCCGGTTGTAGGTGGAAAGCCTGTACGACCGGGTACGGTCCTCGCGCGGGCCGTTGTCGGCAACGAAGGGAAACCAGCCCCGTTCGTAGTCCGTCCAGCGCATCTCCGCACTGCCGCCGACCGTAAAGCCCAGGGGAAGGGCAACGGTGATGCCCGTGCCGAGCCACCGGCCACGGTGGCGCTCGTGCCGGGCCTTCGGTCGCTGCTGCGCGTAGCCGGCGGAGACATCGGCCCGCACCGTCGGCATGACCACCCACGAGCCGCGCAGGGTCGCATCCCAGACCGGACCATCCAGGCGGGTCCGGGTGCGGTAGCGACGGTCGTGCCACGACGTCTGGGCGCTGGCGGTCACCCGCGGGCCCAGCCGGTGGGCGGCCTCGATGCGGACGCCCAGGTCGTGGTAGTCGGGCGTGCTGGACCAGCGCTGCCGAGCGCTCGCCAAAAGGCTCGCCTCTGTCGAGGCGTCCAGAAGCCAGCGCGGACCGAGATGGAGGGCAACGAAGTGCTGGTCGAAGTCGGAGCGGGCGTACTCTCGCCGAGATGCCTGCGCGCCGGCGCGGATGCGCAGACTGTCGGAGACCGGCGCCTGGTACTCCGCCCCACCCCAGAACGACAGACCGATGCCCGACCTGGTCAGTTCCTCTGCGTCCCGCTCGAACGGAAGGCCGTAGATGATGATGGTGCGCTCGTTTGACGTGCCGCCAATGTTGGTGTCCGGTGCCACCGCGAAACCCAGATTGAAGCTCCAGCGTTTGCGGGCACGAATCTCGGCAAGAAAGGCGTTGACGTTGCTGGCCACCGCTTCGGGCGGCTCGCCCGCAAGTACGTGCTCGAAATGCCGCAGGGCGAGTTCGTCCTCACCTTTCAGGAAGAAGGCGCGGGCCAACTCCAGGCGCACCCGCACCAAGTTCGGATCGTGAACCAGCATGGTGTGGAAGGCGGCGATCGCCTCATTCAGCAAAGCGTCGCGCTCCTCCTCGGTACGCCCGGGGCGCTGAGCCGCCCCGACGGCGGCGAGGCCGTAGAGAAAGAGCGTATTGGGTTCGACCGCTTCCCCGAGGAGCAGGGGCTGCAAAAGGCCAAAAGCATCTTCGAACCGTCCGGCGTCGATCAACTCCTGCGGGCTTGCCGCCTCGACCGCGTCCGCGGCGTCGGAGGACTGCGCCCCGGCGTGGTGAGCGGAGAGCAGGGCGAAGAGGAGACAGGCGGCGAGCGCCAAGGTGCGGTAGGGCGATGCGGAAGCAGAGAGCATTGTGCCTCTTGGCAGGAACGGCGACATCGGTGACATCACAACGAGGTGATCAGGATAGGGAGGAGAGCCGCGCGGCTCCACTTCTCTCACACCACCGAGTGTACGGGTCTGTACCCGGCAGTTCAACGGATTTGAGCTGTGGCATGGTTCGCGAACGGGACGAGGCCAGGCCGGGTGAAGAAGGCGTTGAGCAGTGCACAGAAAAGCACGGGGCCGTTGCTGAGCCACCATGGACCATGGGCACCGCCGGCAGTTTTCGTTACCAGATGCTTGTTGACACTGAGGCCGCGCAACGCAACGAAGCGTGTGCGTCCGCGCTTCCTTTGCCGCCAGACGATGGCACGAAGCCTCCGACTGACCCATCGGTCGAGGCGGTGCGGCACCAAGGGGTTTCGCAGAAGTCGAAGTAGCCCGGCGTTCCGACGAGGTAGCGAGTCAGCTCCGTAACGAAGTGAACGAGACTGACGCTCCTCAAACAGCGCGTCAGTGCCCGGATCCGCGTCTTGAGCCGGGCAAGCTCCGGCTGCGGCGTGATGCGCCGCCTGGGTGTCCGCTCGGCCGTGAAGCCGAAGCCCAGTGATGCCTGCGCCGACGCCCGGCCAACAGCGCTCTTGTCTGTGTTCATCGTCAGCTTGAGCCGCCGGGCGAGGAAGTCGGTCACGCTCGCCATGACTCGCTCGCCCGCTGAGACAACAGGTAGATGCTGCAGTCGTCGGCGCAGCGCACAAAGCGGTGGCCGCGCTTCTCCAACTCCTTGTCCAGAACGTCGAGCATCAGATTCGACAGAATCAGCGAGAGCGGCCCAACCTGCGGGACTCCCTCGGTCATTGGGCCAACAGCCCACCTTCCAGAACGCTCGCGGTCAGGAAGTCGCGGATCAGCCTGATCAAGCGTTTGTCGGCCACCAGACCCATCAGAACGTCGTGATTGACCCGGTCGAAGAACTTTTCGAGATCAAGATCGACCACGATACCGAAGACCGCGCTGATATGATCCTGCGCGCACTTGACCGCTTGATGGGCTGAGCGTCCGGGCCAGAACCCGTGGCTCGCGTCTGAGAGGGTGGGAGCCCAGGTCCCCCTGCAGCACCTGCATCACCGCCTGCTGGATGAAGCGGTCGAGCACCGTTGGTACACCGAGCGGACGAATCCCGCCTGATGCCTTCGGTATCTGTAAACGCCGCACCGGCTTCGGGGTGTAGGCACCATCAAGAAGCCGGGACGTGATCTCAGGCCAATGGCTCTTCAGGTGGTCATCCAAGTCATCGACGGTCACATCGTCGATACTGGGCACCCCTTGTTGCGGTGGACACGCGCCAGCGCCTTCCGCAAATTGCCGGGCTGGATCACCGCCTCCATCGACGGTCCCTGCCCGGCCGCAGGGCGTTCGGGCTCGACGCGCGATGCAGACTTCGGTCCCCTGGCGTCCGACGCTCCGGGCTTCACCCTTCGCCGCCGACACCAAGGCCAGTTCCAGCTGGATTTTCTGTCGCCGGGGCCTCATGAGCGTGCCGTCCTGGCAACCCTGTCCATCGTTCAGGCCTTCACCAGAGAGCCGGCTACTAAGCCTTCTGCTGACTTCTGCGCCGCAATCACGGCCCTTGCGGAACCGCTCAGCCGGGAACTTCCGAACACGGCGCAGACCCCAAGGTTGAGACCAACCGCCTTCACCGCACTCCCGTCGGATTTGCCACCCCGACCCTTGATGGCTCTGGGCTTCGCAATCATTGGCCCGCTCGTCCGGCCGGGTAGGCCTCGTATCCGGTTCTTGTTCATCGGATCGCGGCTTTGCTCCACACTTCCTTCAATCACCGCCTCGCGACGACGCCCTTGCGTTTCGCTGATCCTTCGCCGCCATCGGGCTGGGATAGAGGACTTGCATCTCCAAGCTGTCGATCATGCTCGGCACACAAAGAGAGGGTGGCACGCAGTGCCACCCTCCTCAAGTCCGACCCAAGTAGTCTGGAACCTGTCGCAAGGTCCCAGACCAATCAGACGGTAACTCCTATTCTTCTTCCTTGACCCTAGCGCCGAAGGCACCGGCCACCGAGCCATCGCTGAACACGGCACCAAACTCGCCGACCACGGAGCCCGGATGGGGAGCGACACCTTCGACGGCCGTCACGTCCCCATGGAACGTCGCGCTGAAATCGCCGACATCGTCGTCGCCCACCATGGTGTTGCCGGACGCTGTGCCTTCAGCCGCATCGATATCACCATCCAGAGCCGCAGACCAACTGTTCTCCTCATCGCCCGACAACATGAAGTTGCTGACCATGCCAGTGAGAGTGTTCAGCAGGTTCTCAGCAATGGTGCCCGTGTCGTCACCATCGGAAACCGGAACCTGACCGAAGGTTG
The DNA here is from genome assembly GCA_965213815.1 of Alphaproteobacteria bacterium. Taxonomy (GTDB): domain Bacteria; phylum Pseudomonadota; class Alphaproteobacteria; order SP197; family SP197; genus SP197. Next base: position 1,666,814 of record OZ243917.1, read on the forward strand.
CCTTCAGGTTGACGGTTGCATGGAAGTCGCCGGAACTACGGTCAATGACGTCACCCGTGGAGGAATCATACTCATTGTTCATCGTGTACACGCCAACTGCGCCACCGCTGTACTCGGCGCTTCCCGTGACACTGGCAACACTTCCGCTTGTCTGAGCCGACGAACCGGCGAAGGTCTCGACCTCGTTATACGTGACCATATCGTCTGCATCCTCTGTCTTCTGAAGCCAGAAGCCATAGTGCAGGTAGTCATACTGCGGCTGAGGTGACTCGGCACCCATGGCAGGGGTGAACACCCAACCGGTGCCAACTGCGGAGATCTCTCCCATTGCATCATATGTGACTTGGCATCGACTAGTACCGGTGCACCGATAGGTGCCCGGTGCGCCGTTGTAGGTGCCTTCGGTTTCGAAGGCCTCGTCCATATCCGCAGTATCACTATCGTCAAAGGCATAGGTCAGATCACCAGCCCCACTGGACGAAAACCCACTCGCCATGATCTGCGCGACATTGGCAGTTATGACATTCAGAGCCGTGTAGTCGTTGGTCATGTTACCGTCACCATCGGTGCCGTCCATGTTTTCATCAAGGTCACGGGCGTTCAGCATCTGAGGCATATCTGTTGTTGTCGATGTGCCGTCATCAGATACGGTTACGAGTTCGAAGTCCGCGAACGACACCATTGTTGGTGCGTCACGGTCATTGTAGACGATCGCGACTTCTGTCACCACGTTTCCGTCGTCGTCAGCATCATGCATGCGAGTGTGCATGGTGCGGCCATCCATCATGTCCTCAGCCAAATCGAACATGACATCATCTTTGTCGGTAGCTTCCACGGTGATCGAAACCTTCGTGCCATCTTCATCAATGGCAAGGGTGTAACCTATCACCGGCGTGCCATCGGTCATGGAGCCGCCAAGCCCAGCATCCGCATGCATTTCAGTGGTCCCCAGACCTCCCTGGGCGGCCTCCGCGGCGATGGCCGTTGCTTTCGTGCCAGCCGCCTTGGTTGTCGCAGCTAACTCCGCGGCCTCTTCTGCGGCCACATCCTCGGCGCTCGTGCAGGATCCGTCGGTTTCATAGCGGCCCATCGCCATCTCGCATTCTTGTTGCGCGGTCAGCTCTGGCTCCGGCTCCGGCTCCGGCATAGCCGTCTTGGACGACCCGCCACCGCACGCAGCAAGCCCGCCCGACAGGGCCACGACTGCCGCAAGTGCGGTAAGTTTGTTTAACGTGCAAGTGGCTTCTGTGGTAGCGTCCGTAGCCGATGGCCTTCAACAGGGGATCCTTCGGCGGACGCGCCATGTCCGCACCATCGCCAGAAGGCCTTCGACAGTCGGTCGGGAATGCAAGTTCCCGGCAATCCGGAGTTGTCATGACCATCCCATCCGTCCCTGCCCTCGAGGCTCTCCCAGCGGAGCGCAATCCGGCGATCGTTTACCTCGCAAGTCTGACTGCCGGTGAGGGACGGCGCTCGATGGCCTCGACGCTCTCTCAGCTCGCCGCCATGCTCGGTTGTAGTGATGCTGCGTCCTGCCCCTGGCACGAGCTGCGCCATCAGCACGTCGCTGCCCTTCGTGCTGTGCTGGCCGAGCGCTACGCGCCAGCCTCGGCGAACAAGGCCCTCGCCGCGATCCGCGGTGTACTCCGGGCGGCCTGGAGGCTGGAACTGATCCCGACCGAGTCCTATCACCGCGCCATCGACGTGCCGCTCGTCCGCGGCGCGCGCCTGCCTGCCGGCCGGTCCCTCGAGCCCGCCGAGATCCGGGCGCTGTTTTCCGCTTGTGCCGATGGCACCCCGGCCGGCGCCCGCGACGCCGCCGCCTTCGCCCTGCTGTTCGGCTGCGGCCTGCGCCGCGCCGAAGCGGTTGCAGTGGAGGTTGCCGACCACCACGCAGACACTGGCGCGATTCGAGTCATCGGCAAGGGCAACCGCGAGCGAATCGTCTACGCTACCGGCGGTGCGAAGGCAGCCCTCGATGCTTGGCTGGCTCACCGCGGAGTCGCCGTGGCCGGCCCGATTCTCGCTCCGGTGTCGCACACCGGCGCCGTCGATGTCGGTCGCGGCATCACCCCGAATTCGCTGATGATGCGTCTGCGCAAGCGGTCCGAACAAGCCGGAATTGCCGCGTGCTCGCCGCACGACCTCCGCCGCTCGTTCGTGTCGGCAGCCCTTGAGGCCGGAGCCGATCTTGCCATGGTCCAGGCTCTTGCAGGCCACGCCTCCCCGACCACAACCGCGCGTTACGACCGCCGCCCTGAATCTGCCAAGGCTGCCGCTGCGCGTCTTGTCCACGTTCCGTTTGCTGCGGTGTGACGATCAATGCACAGTGCTTGTCCGGTTGTCGTTCAGCACTTGTCTTGCCGACACGTCCGGAGTGCGCTGAAGGTCATCATTTTCTCGCGATCCGCTGCGTTGGAGACGACCAGGATGAAATCGGTGGCCTCTTGATGAAGTCGAGGCCCGTGGGTCCTCGATGGCCATGCGGTCACATCGCCGCGGGCCAGCCCCAGTCGAAGTTGGTAGGGGCTTGAACTATCCCAGCAGGACTTCAACGAGGTGTTGCTGCGGCTGCGCCTCTTGTCCTCCCCGGCTTGGCCGATGAACGGGCCACCGCGCGCCGGGTTCTGGGTGCGGATGGATCAGACGTATTACCGGGTCATTCCTGCAGCCGCCATCTCAAGGCGAGGTGGAGACCGATGTCGGGCGCGGACTGGCCGATGCCGTCGTCCTCCGTGACCGCGGCGTCGAGCACGAGGCGCTCGGTCAGCCGTAATGTGCCACCCATGCCCAGAATTACCGCGGTGTCCGAAAGCTCAGCCAGGTTGGAGGCGCCGTAGGGCGAGGAATGGGCGTCGATCTGTGCCGTCAGATGTAGATCCTCGAGCACCCGCCAAGTCACGCCGAGACGGCCAAAGGCGATGAACCGGCCGCCTGTTGCGGCGAGGCCTTCCGGTGCGGCGCTCGTGAGCGCACCGAGTGTCGCCGCGTACAGCCAGCGGCGCGAGATTTCGGATCCGGGAAAAGCGCCCGAAGTCTCCGCCCACGCTGATGCCGAAAATCTCCCCGAACCGGTCAGTGACTCCGGATCCCCGGTCGGAAGCTTCGCCATCGCACGCACCACCATGCCATCGTTCCGGAACGGCGGAGAGGCCAGCGCATAGCCCACCCCGAGGCTCGCGTCCCCCAGTGAAAGGACGTCGCGGTCTACGTCAGCACGAGTTCCCATGCCGTCGGCATAGAGAAACGCTAGCTGGTCGCGTGGTGCCTTGTCTCGCTCGCCTTGGGGCAGGCTGAAAGTATCGTGCCAGCCCTCGATAAATCCGTCGAAGACGCCTGCACTGTGTGCAACCGCCGGAATCTCGAGAAAGTACTCCCAGCCACCTCCGAGCCCGTGGCGCAGCGACAGTGCCTGGCGGTACGTCTCTCCGTCCATAACGACCCGTTCATCACCGACATAGTCGGCACGCATGTGCGACGCCATGTCAACAGAAGTGACCACTTCCCATGCGCCTTCGGGCATCACCCGGGCTCCAGACGAAGCTGGCACCCCATAGAGGAGATGGAACGGGTTGAGGTTCACCAGGCGCAGTGGTGTCGCTACACCGTGCTCCTCTGCGGAAACGGTCTGAGTGGCAGCCGACAGGATGCATAAGAGGAGCGCGTAGGAGAAGCCACGGCGACGGTGGAGGTAATCCATGATAGTGGTCATGCCGGTTCCTTTCATCGAGACTCCGCCTCCCTTGTCAATCGACGGGGCAGGACCGAAAGGCCAGCGTCACCCACCGGGTAATCCTCCGTCAACCGCCCTGGAGATCAACCCCGGCGATCGGGTGCCTGCGGCGAGGGAAAGGGCCCATGACGAAATGTGCGAGGACATCTGCTGTCGTCTATCGTGCGGAAGCCGGTGTTGCAAATGACGCGTCACGCTTCGGTGCCATATCGACTCCGGTGCGTCCCGCTGTTGTCCGACGCTGAACCCGCTCGGGTCCGCCCGACGAATGTCCGTGCCTGTGTTTTGTAGCGCTGCGTATACCGTTGAAACCCAGCTGCACCGCTTGTCGTAACGTAACTGCTCACCCCTCCCTGGGCCACAGACGCGGCATATCCCTGGTGTCGGCATGGCGATCATTGTTCGCTATGCGGACGATATTGCGGTCGGGTTCCAGTACAAGCGGGATGCGGAGCAGTACCTCCGCGACGTTCGGGAGAGGCTGGAGTGCTTCGGCCTCGGCCTTCACCCGGACAAGACCCGTCTCGTGGAGTTCAGGCGGTTCGCGGCTGCGAACCGTCGCAGTCGTGGGGCGGGCAGGCCGGAAACATTCGACTTCCTGGGCTTCACGCACTTCTGCACGACGACCCGGCGATGCCGCTTTCCGCTTGGTCGCAAACCGGTCGCGAAAAGGGTCAACAGGACTCTGGCGCGCATCGAGGAGGTTCTTCGCGAATGTTGGCATCACGACATCTGGGAGGTCGGGAAGTGACTGGGGCAAGTCTATCAGGGCTGGCTCAACTACTTCCCCGTCCCGGGGTCGGGCTGGTGGCTCATGACGTTCCGCCGCCGGCTGCAACGCTTGTGGATGCGGACGCTACGCCGTCGGTCCCGGCGAGACCGCTCCAACTGGAAGCGATTGGCGCGCATGGCCGAAGTCCTTTGGCCACACACGACGATCCGCCACCCATGGCCGGACCAACGGTTCGCCGTCAAACACCCGGGGCAGGAGCCGGATGGATTACCGTCCAAGTCCGGATTTGTGCGGGGGGGGGGCCGGGTAACCGGCATTCCTACCGCGACTGGGGAAGGGGTTCAGGAATGACCCCTTCTACCCGGCCACTGTCACGCGCCGATGTCCTTGGCACCAGGTGCTGAACCTGGAGAACTTCCTGGTCGAGTTCTGCGTCGGCTCGTAGCATGCACGATAGGCATCGAAGGATCACATGATCTGCGCTGCTGCATTGTCCCAATTTCCGATCCGCGTCTCGCGGCGATCCAGCTCCGTGAGCGCCTGCCAACAATGAATCTCCCTTCGCGAGAGTAGTGCCTCTCTGGCCGTGACGCGGCCAGGGAGCGATTGGTGGTCCTACCGCAACTCGCCTCCAAAGGCGGCGGTGAGATCGTCGCGCTCCAGAACACCAGCTACAGCCTCGTGCCCTGGTCCGAAGAATCCGCCGTCCAGAACACCGGAGTCGTCGTTTGGTGCAGGGCGGTAATTCCCGAAGGTATCGCCATAACCTGTGTTCACTTGGATCGTGTAGTGCAGGTCGCCATCGCCCCACATAGTTCCTGTTCCCGGGTCCGATGGTTGACCTGCCCAGGACTCCAGGCTCGTGAAGTCCACAGTTCCGTCAAGGTCAGCAAGATCAAGGGACATATCTGCATCGCCCATGACCGATCGGGCTGAGGGTGTGAAACCGACCAGCATTCCCGCCCAGCTCGCACTCCCCGACAGTCGGGGGTTGTCCCATATCCACGTCAGAGGCTCTGGACCCACCGCCCATGGCATGGCGCGGCCGTTCATCAGACGCACGCCGAAGAGCGTGACATCCTCGGAGAGCAGACTGTCCGGACGATTCGGCACTGCCAACCCACCGAAGATATGGGTTGCCGTGTTGTCCCACGGCCCGAGGTCGGATGCCAGTCCGACCGAAGTCGTGCCCGGTTGGAGTCTGCCGTAGGTGGCCAGCAACATCTCTTGGTCCAGCTGCGACAGCACGAACGGGAGGCTGTTGTAGCTGTATGACATGATCGTGTCCGTGCGCCCGTAGAGTGGGACCGGATGCTCGCGGCCGAGGGAATGCAGAATCTCATGGACGAGCGTGTCCTCCATCTGGATCGCGCCACTCTCGACGTGTAGGTGCTGAGGGTGCGCGGGGTTGATCCAGATCGGAGCGGACCGGATTGAACCGTCCGGATTGGGATCCCTTCTCCACGATGCGCCAAGCGTTGCCATGCTCGTTTGTTCCTGCCAAGTGGCAGGCCATTGGCTGCGGGGCGCGAACGTGATGAATATCTCGCCCAGGGCTTCGGTATTGCTACCTGCTGGCGCAGGCTGGGGGTCGAAGCCCACCTGCCAATCGCCCGGCAGGGCCGTGTTGATCATCTGGACCGCGTACTGCACAGCCCCGATCAGATCGTCGGGAGTGCCGTGGGCCACCCTCACGGTTGGCGGCGCGATCCAGCGATCCAGATAACCCACGCCCTCCCGTATGTCGTCCTGCAATTCCGAAAGAAGGGTGCTGCGTCCGACGCCAGGACTGTCGATCCCATAGACAATCTCGATGCCGTCATATGTGCCGACAGCCGCGCCGACGGCCGATCCGGGACGGATAATCGCATCGCCGCCGATGAAGTAGTAACCGGGCAAATCACTCCCCTCGATTACGGAAAGGTCGGTGTAGGGGAAGCCGGTTGGCGATTGACTGGCGGCCGTTGGAACGGTCGGTTTCATCGACTGTGGGGGCGCAACGGGCGTCGTGGGCCCCGTCGTCGACATGTTCATGGCGGACATGCCGCCTCCGCCACCTCCACAAGAGGCAATCAACAGCGTGGCGACGAAAGCCGCGATCATTCGCAATGTCATGGTGCGTCTCCTCTGCGCAGGCGCTCAATTCCTCGATCGGCGCGTCGAACTTGTCCTTGATACTCAGGCCCTTGAGAATGCGCAGGAAGTGCCACTTCGACATTTCCCGTGATGGCGGCACGCGAAAACGTGCAAGACCTTGTTGTGCAGGGTGATGCCGAAATTGCGGGTCGGGTCCCACGCGACCGTAAAGCCTGGGCATCGTCGGCGTCCTCGCCGCAGGTATCGGGATTGCTGGCATCGAGATCGAAGCCGACTGCCTCAACGTCACCCCTGACAGTCTCGATCACCGGATCGGGTGTTGCGCCGACCTTGCTGAAGCCATTGTCGGTTGAGTTGAACTCGCTGAGGAAGGATACCTTCCCGGTCCATTCGTTGAACCTGCCCCTGTTGAAAGTTTCGGCCCAGTAGATGACGACCTTCACTCGGTTGGAGGACGTGTCTTCCTAACCCCACCAGCCATCCACCACGCGAAACACCTGGCCCTCGAAGCAATCCATGTTTCTGTCTTAGACCTCGGTCACCCATTCATCGCCGCCACGGGTCAATCCGACCCGTCCGTCTTCCGGGTCTATGCGCTGTCAGTTGTCCCATGCGGTGCACAGGATCCCGGCCGTCAGTGTCACCACTGCGATTCCATTCATGTTCCAACCTTCCGAGCCTTTGCGGCCTGGCGGGATGCCGGACCATTGTCAACATCATAAGCTCAAGCAAATTCCCGCCTGTTCGCCGGGCTCCGGTGGCCTACCGGTGCCGGTTCAAGGGTTGTTCTATTCAACGGGAGGCCCGGTCGAGCGAGCGTTTGGATGTTGAAGGCAGGAGCGTGGAACCTGTCAGGGATGAAGTCAACCTTGCTAGGCAACCAGTCTGCGGTACGTCATAAGACGGGTACGCACGATCCGGACCAGCGTGTCGCGGAAGACGTGCGAATTCTTCCGGTTGCTGAATCGCTACTCCAGTTCCTCAAGGTAGCGCTCTATGTGCTTGCGGCTCATCTTCAGACATCCGGACCTCGGCTAAGTTCAGATATGACAATTGCGTGGTGATGCTCTGTCGATGTTGTAGACGAATCTGAGGTTTGTTCCGGGGTAGACGGTCCAGGTCCGGTTGATCTGGCCGATCAGGGATTTTTCGGTCGCGTTGTTGGCCAGCCTGAGGACTTCGATCCTGACGATACCCTGTACTCCGGGGGAAGATAGCCAAAACGTTCCATCTGGACGCGGTGTTGGGAACAGATCCGTTCCACCTGTTCGGGTGTCAGTTCCTGTCGCCAATGCCCGGCTGTGCCCCGTCGGAAGAACTTCTCCTGGGTAGGTGACTTCTCCTTAAAGCCCCGTTGATCCTCCTGACTCCTCAAGGCCTTGAACGAGGAATTCCTGATCGCCCGCAGAAGTCTTTGCCGGGATGGCTTCAGACCGAGAAACCGCGCCGTCGCCCCGAAGGTTCTCGAGGGAAGGTCCAGCATGTCCTCATAGCGCACGACGTGAAGGCGCGGATCAGGGTTTCCAGTCCAGCTCTCGACGTTCTGCGACCAGCTTCCAAGAATGATCCCGACGTTGTTCTTTGTCGGATCGTGCGGCGTTTCGAGGTTGTGGGTCGCCATGTGATCGATCGCCTCGTCGACATCGAATCCCATGAAATCGGCGAACGACAGGGCAATATCCAGAGGGTTTCGGACGATGTATATAGCACCGGATGTCACGGAAAGGTTGATGGCCGGATACCCTCTTATCGTCATCAGCGCATTGTGCGTCTTGCAAAAGAGTGTGTATTTCTGCGCCTGTGCGATCAACTCGTTCACCCTTGGCCGCATGCTCGCCACATCCTTGGATGACCACTCAGCGAGTGGTCTTTTGTCGAGCATTTGAAACCACATGAGCGCGCCATCGCTCTGGAAGAGTTCGCCCGCCATCTGGTTGACGTCAAACGCTCGCTCGCGGTTGTTGAAGAGGTTGTACAGGAATGCCCGCATCCAAGTGTTCCCCGATTTCGGGAAACTTGCGAGCCAGACAATGTTACCCATGGAATGCAGTCATAATAAAGGGAGCGACCGCGAGGGCCGCTCCCTTCAACCCGTCCCGAAAGAGACCTCAGAAACTGATGCCGAGCGCGACACCGGCGAAGGTCGAGTCGTTGCCCGTGACATTGTTCGAGTCGCTGCCGACAGCGCCAGCAAGGCTGATACCTGGACCGAGGTTGTAATTGGCCAGCAGGCGGGCCAATTCGGCGTCGGTGTTCGCATCTTCCTGCTCCACGGCACCGAAGTTCGCGCTGACGGTCAGGTTGCCCATGCTGTAGCTGATACCGGCGTCGAATTGCACGAGGTCATCGCCACCTGCATCGTAGTCGGTTGTTCGGAAGGAACCGCCGACCGAGACATCGGACATCGAGACCACGACACCCATACTCATGTCTTCGGTCGTAGTATCAGCTGCGTTATCGTCCAGCGACGCGTAGCCGACCGAGAAGGCGACACCTGCATCACCGAACGATCCGTCATAGCGAATGCCAACGGACGCGACCTCATTGCCTTCGCTCTGGTCTGCCGGGCTGTTGCGGGCTTCCTCACCGGCTTCCGGTGCATAGGAAAGACCGAACTGGATCCCGTTGAACGACGGCGAGAAGTACATGATGGATGCGGAATCGCCAGCGTCTACACCTGCGAACGTGCTCATCCAAGTCGCATTGCTAGAGCCTTCGAACGCACTACTGATGCCAGGAGAATATGCCCAGTACGGCGTGTTAAGACCGTAGAAGTACGTTGCATACGGCGCCGCCGTACCCATCTGGGCCGATGCCGCGTCGTCGTTGCCGATACGCAGCGTGCCGAACGAACCCTCGATGTAAGCGTAGGTCTCATCCATCTGATCGCTGGCTTGCTCGCCCTCAAGTTCCATGCGTACGCCGATCTCAAGGCCGCTGTCGAGCACAGTGCTGCCAGCAAAGCTGATTTCTACGTCGTTCGCGATGGAGATGTCGTCATTGTCGGGCGTGGCGTCGTTGTCGGAGACGGCGACACCCCAGTGCGAATTACCGCCAACACTGAGCGAGATTGGCTCGGCCATCATCTCATCGGCGGCCACACCAGTGGGCACGTCCCGGTAGCCAACACATTGATATGGTGCGGCATCAGGTCAGCAGAGATTGGGGGGATGAGAGAATCCAGCCCACTAGTTTCCCGGGCCTGTGACTGATGACCATGGGCCAGAAGTTGACGATGCCATCGATCGCTGGACCGGAAGTCGGGATCAGCGACTCCTTGCTCACCTCGAATGTCGCATGTCCTCGGGAAGGCAGAAGCACCTCACGCACATGCACCACACGAAGCAGAACGAGGCCGGAACTTCTTGAAAGTCTCCGACTCTACCCTCCGGTTCAGCCGGCACTTTCGCCGGCGCCAAGGTGAACGAGTCACTCATCTGCACAAGACGACCTTGTCACACATACCGTCAACACTCAGGCCTGTTCGCCTCTGACACTCAACAGATTTCTCTCGGCCTGTCCGAAGACAATGCCCAAGAGATGAACGGGCTCGCCATGGTCACGATACGTCTCAGCGTAGCCCCGCTCCCGCATCTGGCGGATTGCCTCTTCCAGAGCCGCCCCAACCTCCCTATCGGCCATCTTGAACTCCATGACGAATACCTGGCCGTCCAGAAACACCACCACGCCGGCCCGGCCACGGGATGATGCCTCCTCCACGCGAAGGCCCACATCGATGGCCCTGAAACACATGTAAAGGAGGCTCGCATACCATGCCTCGTACCGCGCAAGATCCCCATGACCTTGCCACGGGTACGGGATCCCCGAGATATACGAACGAAGCCTCTTTCCGAACCCTTCGAAGTCGTTTGCCTCCAGAAACCCACAGAGTTCCCTGCCGTGGTCCGATGTCTCCTTCGCCGCGGCTCCCAAGTGTCCCAAGAGACCGTCGTTCAGGCTCCACTGTACTTCGAAATTGGGATAGTCCAGCCTGTAGAGCGTTCGGGGACCTTGACTTTCCTCTGCCGTGATCGTCAGGTAGCCTGCCTGAAAGAGAAGTGCGTCCACGGAGATATCGTCCACATCAAATGTCGCCATCAACCGCTCGTCCGCCAACCGGTTCTCAAGATCGATCGGGTTCACGTGCTTCTCCATCAGAAGACGGTAGAGAAACTCCGGTGAACCGGTCTCGTACCACCACGGCCGGAAGGTTCTGCGGTCAAACAACAGCAGCACGTCAAAGGGGTTGTAGACTTTCTCACTGCCCAACCAGTGATAACCGTTGTACCAGCGCCGGATCTCGTCACGGTTGAGCTCGTCAAGTTCCACCGCAAATGTTCCATCAAGATCCTTCTCCGTGTAGCCGCAGAGGGTCGCGTATCGCGGGTCAAGGCTGATGTCCTTCAGATTGTTGAGGCCCGAAAACAGACTGACCTTGGAGAACATGCTCACCCCGGTCACAAGCACGAAGCGGACGTGTTCGGCGCTGCCCTTGATGATTCCGTAGAGACCTCTGAGTGCATCCCGATTCGCCTTAGCAAGGGACGGATCTTCCAGCACATCCAGAATTGGCTTGTCGTACTCGTCCACCAGAACCGCGACCCGCTGACCGGTGGCATGGTGGAGGCGGTCCAGGAGATCCAACAAACGCACTGGACCGGTACACTCAGGTGAGGGTGCAAGGCCGGCGTTGCGTTCGATGATCGTCAACTGGCCGATAATGCTACGCTCGACATCCTCGGGCTCGTTGTATCTTCCGTCAAAACTCAGCCGGACTACTGGATGCTTCACGGACCAGTCCCAGTGGCGGTGGATGTCGAGCCCTCGGAACAGCTCCTCTTTGCCTTCAAAAAGGGATTTCAGCGTGTCCACCAGCAAGCTCTTGCCGAATCGACGCGGACGGGAAAGAAAATAGTGCCGTCCCTCGTCCACCAGACGCCGAATGATCGGCGTCTTGTCGACATAGTAGCAGTCTTCTTCCCGAATCGTTCGGAAATCCTGGATCCCGATCGGGAGTCGACGGTGCTCCACAGCTCTCTCCATCGATCACCGGATGCAACCTTACCACACCCGGTTCGCAGGCATGCCATCAGGGTCGTGGTCTTTCTCGAGCAACACGTCACGGCTCCGGCATCCGTTCGGGGCTGCCCACCGCCATATCGAAGTCGACACCAGCGCGGATCACGAAGCTCGACACCGTGAGCACCACAACGGCGGGCGTCCACAGACCCACCACCTATCGCCTGTTATCACGGTCACGCTTGGCGGTGCGCGACGCACAACTCGCGGAGAAACGTGGATCGGCTGCTCCTTCGTTCCAGAGGACTTTCACCTCCAACCTTCCGCCACTTCGCTTGGCACGTGTCTCTACCGCGACCGATCCTCCAAGAACATGGGACTCGGGCGAAAGTCCATGCCTGGCTCGCTGTGAGAGAGGAACCACAGCGCATGGGAGCAGCAATTCACTCCGGCGATCTTGAGATGGATGGAGCGCTTGCCACCCGGTTTCTTGCCGGCTTGGCAGGCTGTTCGACCATCAGGCCCAGACGCCTTGATCACGTGCTGCAAGGCAAATGCGCACAACGTGTTTGACCGTCCTCGAGACAGTATTAGGTGTCATGCGCATCCTGCAGCCCAGCCAAGCGTTTGCAGTTCATTCACCCGGGCCAACGGATCATGAGACCAAGAACTGCCACGGCGAATGCCAAGAGCCCTGCAATCGTCACAATCAACCGAGTTTCCCTCTTGGCGGCTTCCGCATCCCGCTTGGCGTTATCCTCGGCCAGTCGGGCAATATCGGTCTTGTACTCGGCCTGCATAGTCTTCATGCGTTCCTCCAGGACGGCCAGCTTCGCCGCCATTTCCACGGTGCCTGGGTCACTCATGTGTAACAGGGTAGCCGATGCGTCACGCGTTGGCGAACTCCCCTGATCAAGGCACAACGGAGCAGGCTCTCAGCTGTCCTCAGAGACGTAGCCGAAGCGTTTCATCTGCTCGCCATGAGTCTCACAGATCTGCCTGATCTGGCTCTCGCTCAGTTCATCCTTCCAAGTCCCGACCTTACCGCGCCGGAAGAATCTCTTCTGATGCTCCGACCTCTCCTTGAACCCGCCAGTGGCTTCTTGACTTTGAAGGGTCTTGAACGAGGAATGGCGGATGGCCCGCAACAACCTCTGACGCGACGGCTTCAGACCGAGGAACCGCGCTACTCCCCCGAAGGTCGCCAACGACTTTTCGACCATGTCCTCATACCTTACCACATGGAGACGCTCACTCGCCCTGCCGGTCCAGCTCTCGACGTGCTGCGACCAGCTCCCCGACATGATCGAGACATTGTTGCGCTCCGGGTCGTGGGGCATCTCTAGGTAGTCGGTCGCCATGATCTCGATCGCCTGGTCAAGAGCGATTCCCATGAAGTCCGCCGAGGAGGAGGCCACATCGAGGGGATTACGTACGATATAGATGGCACCGGATGTCACGCCCAGATTGATGGTCGGATGCCCTTGCACCGTCATCAGTGCATTGTGTGTTTTGCAGAATATGGATCTCGGCTGTCCCTGGGCGATCAGATTACAGACCTTCGGCCGCATGGCGGCGACATCCTCGGACGACCATTCGCTCACCGGTCGCTTGTCCAGCATCCTGAACCACATCAGCGATCCGTCGCTCTGTAGGATCTCGCCCTGCATCCTGTCCAGGTTAGCCGGCCGCGCCTCGTTGTGGAAGAGATTGTGAAGGAACGCCCGCATCCACGTGTTGCCGGATTTCGGATAGCTGGCCAGCCAGACGATGTCGCCCATGCACTAAACCCCAACGGAAAGGAGCGGTCACAAAGGACCGCTCCTCACAACATTAGACCTATGACTTCAATCAGAATGAGACCAAGAACGCCACCGCACCGAATGAGGTATCCTCATTGCTCGATGGGGAATCACGTCCGACGACACCGGCAACATTAACGCCTGGACCAAGATTATATGTCGCCATCAGACGGGAGAAGTCAGTATCAACATTTGCGCTATCCTGGCTCTTGTTGCCAAAATTGGCGCTGATGGCCCAAGGGCCTTCACCATACATGGCGCCGACATCGTACTGGACCACATCGTCCACTCCATCCATGTCCGTATCATTCGACCTATAGGACCCACCGGCAGACACTCCAGACATGGTCACTACCAAGCCTGCGTTCCAGTCAGTCACAGTCCGATCGGCCGCACCACCTGCTGCTGCCACGTCCGTGCTGGCATAACCGGAAGCAATCGTGACACCAGCATCACCGACAGCGCCGTCATAGCGCAGACCCACGGAGTACACATCATTACCTTCGTCAGAATAAACGGTATTTGACTGCGCTTCTGTTCCGGCCTCGGGAGCATATGACGCACCAAATTGGATACCGTTGATTACAGGCGAGAAGTACAGCAAGGATGCACCGCCAGCGCCTTCGCCTGCAAATGTTGAATGCCACTCTCCACTGAGATGTCCAGACCAAAATGGAGTGTTGATACCATAGAAGTATGTGGCATAGGGAGCAGCTGTCGACATCTTGTACGAAGCAGTGTCCTCATTGCCTATACGAATTTCTCCGAAGGAACCGCTGAGATAGGCGTACTTCCCGTCACCCTGATCCTCACTTTCTTCACCTTCGATATCAATTCTCACACCGACTTCGAGACCACTGTCAAGAACCGTAGATCCCGTGAACACAAGCAAGATGTCATTCGAGATTGCGATGTCATCCTTGTCGGCTTGCGTGTCGCTGTCGACAATTGCCACGCCCCACATTGACCGACCGCCAACGCTGAGCGAGATCGGTTCGGCCATCATCTCTTCGGCAACGGCCACACCAGTGGGCGTATACGCTATATTAACTATCTGTTAACGTGCTTATAATGCTCCCTGCACAATTGCAATGTCGGGAGGTGCATCATCGGATCTTCCCATGCCTGCAATTTCAGCGAAGGGAGGACCCATGGCCAAGACCAAACTCACTGAAGCCTGCGTAAGGGCACTGCGGCCCCGCAAGAGTGTCCGAGACATTCGGGACTCGCAGCTCAGAGGCTTCGGTGTGCGCGTCTATCCATCTGGCTGCAAACGATACTTCATCCACGTTCAGCACGAGGGACATCGTGTTTGGAAAATCGTCGGTGATGCTGCTGCCCTCCGGCCTGCCGAAGCACGGGATCGGGCGAAGACCATGATGGCGGCGACACGCAAGGGAACCTCCCCTGCGACGGATCGCATACTGTTCGAGGCGGTGGCCGAAGAAACCTTCCACCGGTACGGAAGAAACAACTGGAAGCCCCGTACTTTCAAGGTCAATCGGTACTGCCTGGAAAACCAGATTCTGCCATGGTTCAAGGGGCGTCAGATCGCCGGTATCACCGATGGAGACGTGCAGGAGTGGTTTGCGTCGCTGCATGCGACGCCAGTAGCGGCCGATCGCGCTGCACCGGTTCTCTCTGTCATTATGACCTGTGCCGAAACATACGGATACAGGTCCGCGGAAAGTAATCCCTGCAAGGGCATCAAGCGCTACCGGAGGCAGGAAAGGGAACGCTTCATGTCGGAGGAAGAGTTACGCCGCTTGGGGGTCGCGCTGAAGAAGTATGAGGACACAGGCCCCATGTGTGTGGCCATCATTCGACTGTTGCTGCTGACCGGCTGCCGCAAATCGGAGGTGGTGACACTTAAGTGGAAGAACTATCGGGACGGACATGTTCACCTCAGCGACTCCAAGGCGGGTCCGCGGATGGTCTGGCTTTCGACTTCGGCCCGCCGGATCCTGGATGGCATCCGCAGGGAATCCACGTGGGTCTTCCCATCACCAAGAACTGATAAGTCACTGACTACCGCACCTGTTGAGCGCTTCTGGCACCGTATTCGATCGGAAGTGGGACTACAGGACGTGCGCCTTCACGACCTGCGTCACACTTACGCCAGCATTGCTGTCATGCAAGGTGAGAGTGTTCTAACCGTCGGCCGGCTGCTTGGTCACAACAATCCAGAGACAACTCTCAAGTACACCCATCTAGCGCACGGCAAGGTAGTGGAGGCTGCTCGGGCCATGGGCGATGTTCTTGGAGGGTCTGCGTGATGAATCAAAGGACGAAACTGACAGAGTCACGTATCAGAAGACTCAAGCCGGCCGATCGCGAGTACACCATCCGCGACACTGTCGTGCCAAGCCTTGGCGTACGGGTTCACCCCTCAGGAGGAAGCAGCTACGTACATTTCAGCAATGGCACGAAGGTGTCGCTTGGTCCTACCATGCACCTGGAAGTTCGGGAAGCTCGAGTCCAGTGCCTTACACTGCTGGTCGACGGGCGGCCGAGAAAGGATCCGGTTCCCCTGTTCCAAGACTTCACCATGCATGAATGGCGGAACACGTGGATCCATCGGAGCAAGCCTGCAACGATCCAATGGAGGGAGAAGTGTCTGAAACGCCAGTTGTTCCCAGCATTCGCGGCTTGTCGTTTGGACAGGATCACGACTGCGATGGTTCAACAGTGGTTCGACAACTACAGCAGGACCGCTCCGGGCGGAGCCAATCACTGCCTCAAGGTCCTTCGCCAGATCTTCAACCATGCTATCTCCTGCGACCACATCACATCGAATCCGGCGAGGAATGTCAGACCCAACCGCAGGCGGAAACTCACACGCTTCCTTTCGAGTGAAGAGCTTGGACGATTGCATTGTGTGCTCGACCAGCATGACCGCGAGTCACCTCACAGGCTGTCGCAGCGTCAACAGATCGATATCATTCGCCTGCTCCTTCTGACCGGCTGCCGCAAGAGCGAGATCGTCCGTCTTCGCAGGGAGGAAGTGTCCGGTGATTGTCTCCACCTGGTGGACAGCAAGACGGGACCACGTACGGTGTTTCTGAACGAAGAGTCGAGGGTCATCATCGACCGCCACATCTCAGGCCACAGCGCCTTCCTGTTTCCGTCGCCCAGAGATCCCGGGCGCCCTCTCCATGGCGAGCTTGCGCTCTGGTATACAATTCGCAGGCAAGCGGGCATCGAGGATGTACGCCTTCATGATCTGCGTCATACGTATGCCAGCCATGCCGTCATGCAGGGAACACCTCTGCCGGTCGTGTCACGTCTGCTTGGACACTCACGACCAACCATGACGATGCGGTATGCACACATGGGCGACCGCGAAACCGAGGAGGCTGCGGAGCGCATCGGAGCCGTGATCGCCGGAATGCTGGACATCGGATGACAAGCGCTGTCCGGGAAACACTTGATGGGCGCCGCAGGTGATCGGCGGTACTCCGGGATGACCGCCGACCGCGAGGCTCCCAGTGATAAGACCAAGCAACCTTTCCAGAAATGCAACTGGACCTTGCTTGAGTGCCCTCTGATCGGGCCGCGGAAGCTAACGCCAACCGGCCAGAGGTTATGACTGTGCACAGCCTCTGTTGCAATAGTGCAACACCTGTTGACGTTACACCATACATGCCTTTGACGGAACAGTGGTATCACGCTACCTAACCTGCGGCCAGCACCCGTTGTGCGGGCAATTCCTTGATTAGGATCCTACATGAAAGGAAGTGAACAATGAAAAAGGCCCTTATGGGTACCACTGCCCTTGTGGCGGCCGCGGTGACCACTGGTGTGGCCGTTGCCGAAGAGATGATGGCCGAGCCGATCTCGATGACCATTGGCGGCAGGTCACACTGGGGTGTGGCGATGTTTGACAATGAGGCAAGGTCGAACGATGACGATGTCCGGATTTCGAACGATGCTCTGCTGACGTTCTCGGGTTCAACGGTTCTTGACAGCGGCCTTGAAATCGCCGTGCGCATCGAGATTGAGGGCGAGCAGTCCGGTGATCAGGGCGATGCCAAATATGTCGACATTTCAGGCAGTTTTGGCGAAATCCGTATTGGTAATGACAGCCCTGCCGGCAAGAAGTTGGCTACGACCGCACCCTACGCTACGTACTTCTATGGGATCAATGACAACTATTGGGCGCAGTCAGTGTCAAGCGTTGGCTCTAGTCCCTGGATGGACACGTACGCGAACGCCGGTGCAGGAGATTCCGCGTCGCTCCTGTATTTCTCGCCTGTGTTGAACGGATTCCAGTTTGCCGTTTCCTATGCGCCGGAAGCTGGTGCAGAGGCACAGTCGGCCACTGCGAGTACTGCTGATGGAAATGATGTGGTCTCTGTCGGTCTGCGTTATGACGGCGCCTTCGGCGATACCGGCGTTACCGTTGCTGCCGGATACGCGAGCAATGACGCGACCACGGCAACCACTTCGGAGATGGCTGGCGGGGTAGTCGTCTCCATGTCGGGTGTGTCACTTGGTGGCTCCATGAGTGTGATGGACGACGATGCGGGCAGCGACGACCTGACGCAATTCGACCTTGGCATCAAGTATGGCGAAGGTCCGTGGTCAGTCAGTGCGAACGTGGGTAGTCAGCAAGATGATGATGCTATGCTCGACAATGACTTCGCGCGGCTGCTCGCCAACTACAATCTCGGCCCTGGCATCAACATTGCCGGCGCAATCGGTGTCGACTCACCCAACGCGGGTGCCAACGACGGACAGGATACTTCCTTCGCAGGTATTGCGCTGGGGGTCAGTTTCTGACCATCAGACCGATACTTGCTTTTATGTTCTCTGGAGCGGCCCTTGTGGCCGCTCCCTTTTCTTCCAGGGCATTGAAGACGCCATGGGCGACATTGTCTGGCTGGCCAGCTATCCGAAATCAGGCAACACGTGGATACGCGCGCTTCTTCACAACCTCTTTCGGAACTGGAGCGACCCTGTCGACGTCAACAGTATGCACGGAGACCTCTCCCAGAGTGACGGCATGCTCGCGTGGTACCGGATGCTGGACAAACGCCCCTGCCAGGAGTGGAGTTCCGAAGACGTGGCGCGCATGCGCCCCAAGGTAGACGCACTGATTGCCAAGACATCGCCAGGGTCCATTGTCTGCAAGACCCACAACGCACTGCTCACGACACGCGGCTGTCCGACCATCAATCTGGAGGTGACATCCGGCGCAATCTACATAGTGAGAAACCCGCTGGATGTAGCCTCCTCGTTCGCTGACTTCCTGGGAGTTGACCTGGACAAGGCCATTGAATTCATGGGTACGGATTATCTGGAGACACAGAGCGATCATTCGCTCGACAATGTTCAGATATTGCTTGGAAGCTGGTCGCAGCATGTCAAGAGCTGGACAGGTAGACCCAACCGTCAGCTTCACGTGATTCGCTACGAAGACTTGCATGAGGATCCGACTCGAACATTGAGACGCCTGGCGCGGTTCCTTGGACTGAAGCCGTCGCGGCAGAGATTGCTGCGTGCAATCAGGAACTCGTCGTTCAAGGTCATGCAGGGTCAGGAGAAGAGACAGGGCTTCAAGGAACGCTCCCCCTTTCAGCAACGCTTCTTCCGTCGCGGCAAGGCCGGGTCCTGGAAGGGCGAACTGAGCGAAAGCCAGGTCAGGCGGATTTGCGAAGACCATGGCGAACAGATGGAGCGCTTCGGCTACCTGCCCGAAGGATCCTGACAGGAGGGCGCAACACTCGTGGCTCGCTCCTGATCACAGCGATGGGGTCGGGCGTGCGGGCCGATGTTCCGTGTCAGATGTCCTCTGGAAGGACCTGGTTCAGCACGATGGCGATGATGGCGGTGGGCAGCAGGCCGGAGACGGCCATGGTGTGGAGGACGCCGGGCAGGTACTGGACTGCCGTGGGGACCAGATTGAGGCCGAGTCCGAAGGCAAGGGAAACGGCGATGATCACCATGTTCCGGCGGTTCATGGTGACTTCCGCCAGCATGTTGAGGCCGGCGGCGGCTACCATGCCGAACATCACGATCACGCCACCGCCGAGCACCGGCAGAGGCATGGAGGCGATCACCGCGCCGATCTTCGGCAGGAATCCGCACACAACGAGGATGATGGCGCCGATCGTGACCACATGGCGGCTCATGATTCCGGTCATGCCGACGATGCCGACGTTCTGGCTGAACGACGTGTTGGGAAGGCCGCCGAAGACGGATGCCACCGCGGTCCCGAGACCGTCGGCGTAGGTTGCGCCGGCAATCTCCTTGTCGGTGGCGTCGCGATTGGCGCCCGCCTTTGCCGTGGCCGACGTGTCACCGACGGTCTCCACAGCCGAGACGATGCAGATCAGTGTCACCGCAATGATCGCGCCAAGGCTGAATTCCAGTCCGTGGGGGAAGACGTCGGGGATGGCGATGAAGCCTGCCTTCTCCACCGGAGCAAAGCTCACCATGCCGAGGATGAGCGCCAGGATGTAGCCCGCCATGAGGCCGACCAGCACCGCAGCAGCCGAGACGATCCCGCGGCAGTAGAACTTGGCGACGATGGCCACAATGACGACGACCAGTGCGACCGACCAGTGCTCCAGTGAACCGAAGCTCTCCGCCTCCATCTGGAATGTCGCAGCACCCCCTGCGGCGTACTTGACGGCCACGGGGATGAGATAGAGGCCGATCGCCAGGATCACCAACCCTGTCACGAGAGGCGGAAAGAGGAAACGGATGCGGCCGATGATGGCGCCGAACCCGAAATGGATGATGCCTCCCACGAGGCACGCGGTCAGAGCGACGCCGAGGCCTTCCGTGGCTGCAATAGCCGTCAGCACCGAGACAAAGGCAAAACTGGTTCCCTGCATGATCGGTAGACGGGATCCGACCGGGCCAACACCAACGGTCTGAAAGAGGGTGGCGATACCCGCAAAGAGCATGGCCATCTGGATGAGATAAACCTGTTCGGTGCCCCCGAAGGCAAGACCTGCAGCACCGGCAACGAGGATGGAGGGAGTGATGTTGGAGGCGAACATCGCCAGCACGTGTTGCAGGCCAAGCGGTATTGCCACGGCCAGCGGCGGTGTGACGTCAGGGTTCGTGTAGCGATCCTCTGCCTGGTCGGTCATGTCTCTGGATGCTCCTTCGCGATCGCTCCGGTTTCTGCACCGGCATCATGAACGTCGCAAGGCGGATTGTCACATGGGTTCATCATGCCGCCGGGTCATCCTTGCACAGAAATTCGGGATGCCGTCTACTCTGTTGGTGTCAAGGATTGTCTACCAGCGATGTTCAACCTTGCCAGCAACCTGGAGAGTGCCGCCGCGAGTTTCCCGGAGCGCGAGGCCATCGTTTTCGGCGGGCGGCGGCGGACCTATGCGGAGATGGAGGAGGAAGCCAGCCAGGTGGCCAGCGGGCTGTATCGCGCCGGTGTTCGCGCGGGGGATCACGTGGCCCTGGTCTGCCCCAACCGACCGGAGTTCGTGACCTGCTATTTCGGCATTCTCAAGCTTGGCGCCGTGGTCGTGTGTGTCAGTGCGTTGTTGAAGGCCCGGGAGATCGCCTACCAGCTCGACCATTCCGATGCGGTGGCCATGATCGCCTATGGTGGTGAAGACATGACGATTGGACACCAAGCTCGTGAAGCCTTCGGTCAGGTCGGGGCCTGTCGCAATGCCTGGTTCATCGCGCCTCCAACGGAACTGATGAGCTATGACGATCTCGTCGAGAATGAGGACAGGGAGTTCGAGAGCGCAGCCGTATCCGGTGAGGCGACGGCCGTCATCCTCTACACGTCGGGCACGACTGGGTACCCCCGGGGCGCTGAACTCAGCCATGCCAACATCATCATGAACGTCATGGCGCTGGCCCGGGTCAGGCCGCCTGTCGAGGAAGGCGGAAAGACCCTGATCGCGCTGCCGCTCTTCCACGTCATGGCGCAGACCTGTGCCATGCATCTTGCCATCTACAACGCCATGACAATTGTCCTGGTCCAGCGGTTCAGGGCGGCAGAGGTGATCCGGCTCATGCTGAAGGAGGGCATTACCGGTCTCCACGGCGTACCGACGATGTACCGGGCCATTCTTGACTGCGAGGAGACGACGCAAGAGGAGAAGATGATGTTGGCCAAACAGCTCGAATCATTCTCGGCCGGTGGTGCGTCCCTGCCTCCTGAATTGCAGAAGGAGTGCATGGAGACCTATTCCATCAGCATGTCGAATGGATACGGCGCCACGGAGACCTCGCCTGCCTCGTGTTTTCACCAGACAAGCGGTGCGATCCCTCTTGGCTCTGTGGGCACCGCTGCCTGGGGTGTCCGGCTGAAAATCGTGGACGGGACGGGCGGTGGCGTGCCGGCAGGAGAGGTCGGTGAACTCCTCGTACGCGGCCATTGTGTCATGAAGGGCTACTACAAGGACCCGCAGGCGACCGCCGAGGCGATCCGGGGCGGCTGGTATCACACCGGTGATCTGGCCAGAATGGATACCGAGGGCCACCTCTTCATTGTCGGGCGCAAGAAGGAGATGATCATCCGCGGCGGATTCAACGTTTACCCGGCGGAGGTCGAAGGAGTCCTCCTGGAACATCCGGCCATCTCACAGGCAGCTGTCGTCGGTGTGCTAGATCCGGTCTACGGGGAAGAGGTGAAGGCGTTTGTCACCACGAGGCCGGGATCGTCACTCGACGCGGCTGACGTCGTCAACTGGGCACGGAGTGCAATGGCGGCTCACAAGTATCCCCGCCTTGTCGAATTCAGGGAGACCCTGCCACTCGGTCCCACCGGCAAGATTCTCAAGAGGATGCTCAAGTGAAAAGTGCGTTGGCGCTGCATTGCGTATCGGGGCAGGTGCCAATCCGGGCTGCAGCGTGTCGTCGTTCAAGATCGCTTTCGGCACCTCTTGCACGATAGCATGATCGAGTCATGTGCATGCGATGGCGGGATGTTGATGAAGACAACCCTCAATCTGAATGATCAGGTTCTACGTCAGGCCAGGGATCGGGCGGCCCGTGAAGGGATTACGCTGACGAGGTTCGTCGAAGACGCTCTGCGGGATGGCAAGGCGCCGTCCCGCATGCCACTGAAGTCCGTGAAGGGGGATCGGTCGCCCAATCTCGATATCTGCGACCGAGACGCACTCTACGATGTGATCGCGTCTGATAGGGACGTTCTGATGATGCACATCGAGTCGAGACGGCATCGACGGGATTCTGAAACATGACAGGAGTTTCCACCGGTTTGATGATTTGCAGGATCAGCACCTCTATAACGGCGCGCATGCGGGGCTTGGCTGACGGATTGGACTTCTCCCGGGGTGTGATGTGATGGCAACTGTAGCGGACTACATCGTGATTGGTGCGGGTTCCTCGGGATGCGTGCTCGCAAACCGGTTGAGTGAGGATCCGGATGTGGCGGTGAAGGTCCTGGAGGCCGGCCCGTCGGATCGCAGCCTGTGGTTGCTGCGCATGCCGGCGGCGGCATGGCTGATCATCAACGGCAGGCGATACAACTGGCGGTACTTCTCCGAGCCCGAGCCGGGCATGAACAACCGTCGGCTCCTCTATCCGCGGGGCAAGGTCCTGGGCGGATCGTCATCGATCAACGGCATGGTGTATCTCAGGGGCAATCCCCTGGACTACGACCATTGGGCCACCAATCGTCTCGACAATTGGTCGTTCGCTCACTGTCTTCCCTACTTCCGGAAAATGGAGAAGACCGACCGGGGCGACGATTCCTTCCGCGGTCGTGACGGTCCTCTGGAAATCACCGTGGGCGGTGACAGCAGCCCCCTCTACCAGGCCTATGTTGATGCGGGCCAGCAGGCTGGGTACCCGTTCACCGATGATGTGAACGGCTATCGTCAGGAAGGGGTCTTCTTCATGGAACGCACGGTGCTGGGCGGTGTACGCAATTCGGCGGCGCGCGCCTGGCTTCATCCTGCACTCCATCGCCCCAACCTCGAGGCCCTTACCAACGCCACAATCAACCGCATTCTCTTCGATGGCAGTCGTGCGGTCGGTGTCGAGTACGTCCAGGGCGGACGATCAAAGACCATGCGGGCTGAACGAGGCATTGTCCTCAGTGCCGGCACCTTCAACTCTCCGCAAATTCTCCTGCGTTCTGGGATTGGTGATGCCGATGAATTGAAGCAGCACGGTATCGATGTGGTGAGTCATTTGCCAGGCGTTGGCCGCAATCTCCAGGACCATCTCGACTGGACCATTCAGTGGCAGTGCAAGCAGCCGGTCTCCCACTACAGTGCGACGAAGCCCCTTGGTCAGGCCCTGGCCGGCGTGGAGTGGTTGCTGGCGAAGCGGGGTGTCGCAGCCTCCAACCTTTTCGAGGCCGGCGGCTACTTTCGCAGCCGTCCGGGCATCGAGTACCCCAACATCCAGCATCACTTCGTCGCCGCCGCCATGAGTTATGATGGCACGGTGCCCTGCAAGGAACACGCCTTCCAGATCCACATCAGCCAGATGCGCCCGACCAGTCGGGGCAGCGTGCGTCTGAAGTCTGCCGATCCCTTCGATCCCCCACGCATCCGGTTCAACCACCTTGAAACCGAGAATGACCGCCTTGAATTCCGGGAGGGACTCGAACTCACGCGCGAAATCGCCGCCCAGCAAGCCTTCGCACCCTACCGTGGACGGGAACTCGCTCCGGGCGAGGACGTCACGTCACGAGAGGATGTCGATGCCTTTGCACGCCGCGTCGGAGAGACTGAGCATCACCCGGCCTGCACCTGCAAGATGGGTTACGGCGATGACGCCGTGGTCGACCGCAACACCCGAGTTCATGGCGTCGACAATCTCCATGTAGTCGATGCATCGATCATGCCCAATGTGGTGACCGCCAATCTCAATGCGACCTGTCTAATGCTGGGAGAAAAGGCCGCCGATCTCATTGCAGGACGGGAACCTCTGGCTCCCGACTACACACCGTTTCACCGGGCAAGCGACTGGCAGACCACGCAGCGATAGGACGCATGCAGCGAAGAGGACCAGCTTGCGCCGTTTCGTCCGGAACGGCAGAACACGAAGCCATCGAACAGGAACCGGAGATCATGTCATGTCTGTTTGCCCGACTGCCGACGAGATTACCTCGCTCGCTGAAATCGATACGCCGACCATCTGTAACCTGCTGGAAATGGTGGTGCCAGAGAGGCGCGGGTACGGTTTCACCGTTCAGCACCTGCATTGCCTTTATCCCCACATGAAACCCATCGTCGGATTTGCCCGGACGGCGACGATGAGAGCCAAGGATCCGGCAGGATGGACGCTGGACGAGGCACGGTCTCGTCGCAACCAGTATCTCGACTATGTCGCCAACGGCGATGTTCCCAAGGTCTGCGTGGTCCAGGATGTCGATGAGCGCCCGGGGTACGGTGCTCTCTTCGGCGAAGTCAACAGCACCGTTCACAAGGCGCTCGGCTGTCTGGGGCTCGTGACCGATGGCAGCGTGCGGGACATCGATCAACTGGCCCCTGACTTTCAGGTGCTGGCCGGTCTGTTCGCGCCATCCCATGCCTTCGTCCATGTCGCCCAGTGGGCATGCGAGGTCAACATCAACGGCATGGTCGTACAGGATGGAGACCTCATCCACGCGGACCGTCACGGTGCAGTCGTTGTTCCGTTGACGGCGGTGAGGGGTATCCTTGATAGCCTTGATCTGATGGTGCGTCGCGAGGCGGTCATCCTCGATGTGGCACGACGTCCCGGGGCCACCGTCAATGACATCAAGGATGCGTGGGAGCGGTCCGACCAGATCAGGGCGTGAAGCGATCCGCCTTGTTGCGCTTTCGCTGATGTGACTGAAGGTTGGTAACCGAGGTATCCTTGATTGAGCGCTTCCAGATAAAGCCCCTCGTCCCGGACGATGAACTCCGACTGATCCCGTCGCTGCGGGGTGTCATGCAGATGACCTGGAACCATGCCAGAGGCATTGAAAGCTCACGATCGTCATCGAAGGCTACTTGGAGCGAATGGACGAAAAGGACGTTATCGCAAGCAACAGGACGCTTGCCATGCCTGGTTGGTTGGTTGAATCATCCTCACCGTCAACGGTTGTCTGCAACCAGGTGTTGGACCATGATCGGGCTGTTGCCCAGCGTCCTGAACGAAAGGCTGAATTGACGATGTACATCAGACTTCTGGCGATGGTTGGCGCCTTGTTTCTAGCTGCAGGGTGCGTCACCAATGAAGATGGCAGTACGGCCAACATCTTCAGCGATCTTGAAACCATCATGTCCGGCAGTGACATGTCGGAGGAGCAGGGGGCCCTGCGCGACCAGGCCGACTCCTACAACGACTACGCCGAAGCCCGGGTCGCCTCTGCTGTAGCCGGTGCGATCATAGGTGGCATCATCGGCTATGTGGCCGGAGACGAGGAGGGTGCGCTGCTCGGTGCCGCAGCAGGCGGGGTTGCGGGGTACGTCGGCGGCTCCTTCCTGACGCGTGATCATTCAGAGTTTTATGCCTCAAGGGAATCGCTTGATGAGGACATCGCGGTCGCTGAGGAACTGACGGAAGAATCAAGCAAGAACATTGCTTTGGCACAGGCGGCTCTTGATTGGCAGAAACAGGATATAGACCGGCTCAACAGGGAGTATGATGCTGGCGTCCTCGCGGGACAGGACTATGAGAGAGCGCTCCAGGAGATCGAGAAGGATCGTGCCAGCGTTCGTTTGATGATTGATGCCACGAGAGAAAACATCGCGACTCTCGACCAGAGCATCTACAGCTACCAAAGCGCGGGGTACGATACCGCTCGCCTGGATGCGGCGAAGTCGGCGCAACGCCAGCACATTGTCAGACTGGAAGCAATCGAGGATGCCATGGTCACCCTGATTGCAGGCGCGCCCGATAGCGTCGAGAGGCCATTGGTGTGATGCACCCCGGTCTGATGCGTGACGGTGGGGTCGTTCGCATGTGCGATGCCCTCCGCCGCGTTCTTGCTGTTCCATTGGCAGCGGGACTTCTCTCGGCCTGCATGGCGACATCCGGTGATCCATGCGCCGATGCTGAACGGGACGTCAATCTCTTCACGCTTCTCGACAACTCATTGTCAGGGAGCTATGGCGCTTGCCTTGACGACCTTCGCGACGACCTCGCCCGGGCCCGTCTGCGTGCCAGGGTTCTTCAGGGCGAGGCCGACCGTCTCGAAGCCGAGTCCGAAACGCTTGAGGGGGAACGTGCCGAGGCGGCCCTGCGCCTTGCCGGGCTCAACGCCAGGCACGCCGATGCCCTCAATCGCCTTGAGGAAGCACGAGAAGGCCAGACTGTTGATCAGTTGGTTCTCGACGATGTTCTGGAACGTGAACAGGAACTGGCCAGCGAGCTTGAGGCACTCAATCTGGATGGAGGCGTAGGATCTGAGGCAGCCCAGCGCTTCGAAGACGAACAGTCTGATCTCATGGAGCGCATCGACGTGCTTCTGGGTGACGGGTGATGCGCCAGCCCCACTTTGGTAGCGACAATGCTTCCGGCATGGCGCCAGAGATCGTCGAAGCCTTGGTGCGCTCGAGTGTCGGTGGAGTCGATTCCTATGGTGGCGACGGATTGACCCGTGCTCTCGATGAGATGTTTGGAGAGATCTTCGAAACGGATGTCTCTGTAGTGCCGGTGGGGACGGGAACCATCGCCAACGCCCTCTCGCTGGCATTTCTCACACCGCCCTGGGGTGCCATCTTCTGCTATGAGGAAGCTCACATCGTCGTTGACGAGGCGAATGCACCAGAGTTGTTCACCGGCGGTGCCAAGCTGATCGGTCTCGAGGGTGTCCACGGGCGTCTTCGCCCGCATGTCTTGCGTCACGCGGCGGCATCCTTCGATGCCGATGATGTCCATCATCCCCGACCGTCCGTGTTGTCCATCACCCAGGCGAGCGAGTGCGGCACACTCTATTCTCCGGATGATCTGCACGCTCTCGGCAATACGGCACACGATCTTGGTCTTGCCGTCCACATGGACGGGGCCCGCTTTGCCAACGCGGTTGCCGCCCTTGAATGCCGGCCCGCCGACTTGACCTGGCGGGCCGGTGTCGATGTGCTTTCCTTCGGTGCTACCAAGAATGGCTGCATGGCGGCAGAGGCCATCATCGTCTTCGGCGACAGGAGAAAGGATGTTCCCATCCTGCGCCGTCACCACAAGAGGGCGGGCCAACTTTTCTCCAAGATGCGTTTTCTCTCGGCCCAGCTCGAGGCTTATCTCGATTCGGGAAACTGGCTGGCATGGGCCCGCAACGCCAATACACAGGCAAGGAGGTTGGCCGATGGCCTCGAGGCCATCGATGGTGTCCATCTCATCCACCCCGTCGACGTCAACGAGATCTTCCTCGAAATGCCTCTCGCCATTTTCGAGCGTCTCAAGAGGACCGGGTTCGGATTCTATCCTATCCAGCTCACCGCTAGGGGCACCGGTACGGTGCGTCTCGTCACGTCCTTCAACACCTCCGTTGATGACATCCAACGTCTCCTGAATGCTGCAGGCACAGCGTGAGTGCACCGACCCGCTGGAGGGAACTCCGATATGCCTGATACATGCCGGGACTGTGATGGCGGTTGACATTTACTTGAGGTGGAGCGGACACACCATCGCTGGTTTCGCTGCAACGCGAGTTCCTTCGCCTGTATCTCGCCTTTGCCGTACGCTGCCGTAGCCGCAACTATCCAGAGGCCTGGCTTGGATTCGGTATGCCGGTTGACAGCCCACTCCTTGTGGCTCCTTCGCTCACATCGATACTCCGAGTGTTGTCACTTCGCCGGTACCATACTTGGATGGTATCAACCCAAACCATGGCCTCTTGCATCAGGTGCTGTCTATCTGGTCAAGCAGTTTCGATACCATACACTCGCCACATGACAGCGACGTCGAGCGTGTGCCGGTTTCTCGAAACGTGAAAGGGGTTGTCTCACCATGGTCACCTCCGAGTGGTTTGGAAGAACGGCTGAAGGGATTCCCCATTCCTCCGGCACTCTACATTCGGATGAGGGCAGCAAAGGAGTGGCGGCGCGGGGAGCCTGAACTGCGGCTCTTGCCGCTGCTGGTGGATCCGCGCAGAGACGCAGTGGATGTCGGGGCGAACAAGGGAGTGTGGACTTGGTTCCTCGCCCGCATGGTTCCGGTTGTGCACGCATTCGAACCTAATCCCAAGGCATTTGCCGTACTTCGGCGGAGAGCTGCAGCGAATGTCGTATGCCGGTCTATAGTTTTGTCAGATTCAAGCGGAGCCGCTTCTCTGAATGTGCCGGAAGGTACCAAAGGGTACTCGAGCCAGGGGCGACGCTGCGGACACTGCCGGAGGGACGCAGGACGCAGGCATGCGAGCCTGGTTGTCGAAACAGCAAGACTTGACGGTCTGGAGCTTCAGAACGTGGGATTCATGAAGATCGATGTCGAGGGGCACGAGTTGCGTGTTCTGGAAGGAGCACGGGAAGTTCTGGCGCGGTGTTGACCGGTGCTCGTCGTGGAGATGGAGGAAAAACACTCAGGCCGTCGTGTCGAGAAACACGTGGAAGAGGTAGAGGCCCATGGTTACGTCTGCCTCGTTCTGCGCCAGGGTCTCCTGAAACCCTTCCGAGCGCTCAGCGTTGGTGCTGTCCGCGGTCGACAGGAGAGTCTGGATGCTTATGTCTTCAACTTTGTCTTTCTCCCCGCAGGGTGAGGATTGCCCGAATGTTCATGGCAGTTGTCGGCGTGGAAGTGCGTGAGGCTACGGTTTGGGTCAAGGGCGGCAGTATTGTCGGGGCCGACGAAAGCTGTGTCGGCAAGCGCCAAGTCGACAGCGTTACCGGCGAGATGTACCCGATGCATCATCACGCAGCCCAGGCGTGCCGCGCTCGCATGTGAACAACCGTTCGCGGGCCTACATGGTGTCGGACATCATCGGATGGACAGTCTGCGATGGCATTCCTTGACGGATATCCGTGCGCTGATCGCCTACACTTGAGCGAGTCTGTCACATGAGGAAACGAGTGTGTCCGACGCGCACGCTCGGCACTGTTTGGGCGGGGCGCAGCAATGCCTCCGCCTACCCGGCCCCTTCTCTTATTGTGCGGAAACCAACCAAGAAAAGCCTGCGGCTCTTGGGGGAGAAGATGTGGAATCTACTTCTTTGCAATCATCCACATATTGTCACCAAGCGGAAAGCGGTCAAGAAATCCAAAGCTGCTCACTGTCAAACCCGATGATATCACCATATCTCTCAGAGTGTCCGGTGTAAAATAATTCAAATGCCCTGGAAAGCGGAATCCGCACCACCTGGAACCCAATACTCTTCTGTTTATGCAAGAAAAGTTAGGGACCTTTACAATCGCGACTCCTTGCGGTTGAAGAACCCTCGCCGATTGAATAAGTAGATCACTCGGATTGTGTTCATGTTCCAGAAACGAGCGCATGAGTATGCCTGTTGCTGAGTTTGACTCAAATTCCGAAAGGCCATCAAGAGCGGGTGCGTTGATGACGAACCCGCCTCGGCGCGAAAGGCGAGACTCGGCCTCTTGCGCGAGAGCTTGGGATATTTCTATGCCAACGGGGCGGTATCCATCAGGAAGAGAGTGTAGCCGGCTGCCATCTCCACAACCAATGTCAATAACAAGGCCGGGTGAGACGTAACGTTGTATTCTACTTAGTGACTTATCCAGTCTCTTGGGGGACAGTTTTCGAATTGCTTTCCAGGAATGGGATAGTCCGTAGAGAATGGGGTATTCTTGACGCATGCGTGCTTTGCGATCTTTGAAGTTCTTTTCCCATGCATAATCGTGCTTAAAGTCAGAATAGCCCGGAGGATTTTCCAAATAGACGAACCGGCAGTCTTTGCATTGGCGTAACAGCCATCCCTTCCAAGAGTAAGAAAGGGCTCTCTCTCTCGAGTTATCTGCATTGCATGTTGGACAGGTGCGGCGCAAGAGCAGCGGAGGCGTCATTTGTCTAGATCTCCCGGACCAATTCGTTGGCGTGCGTTGGACTGGTTGCAGAGGAGCCCAGTGGGGTTTCAGGTAGTCCGAGAATCAGCACTTGGGCCACTTACCAGTTAGCGATCATCTGGACTAGGATTCACTCCAACGGCGCGTTTTGATGCCAAGTGTGTTGTAGGTAGTCATATTGGAAGTGTCAACGATCTGCTCCTCAGGTGAAGTCGGGCATGCTTCGCCAGTTTCCATTGCCAAGGGAAATTGTAGAATCAACTTTTGCCCGGAGCACAATAGTTGCACTGCCTCTTATGGAGTTCCCGTGCGCCAGGATGACATGTCGTACCGGATCAAGGGCCAGCAACTCTGGTTGTCCTCCGATCACACGTCAGCCCGTATGTTGCTGGGCAACCAGTAACGGATGTACTTCTCTGCTGGCGCCATCGTCGACATCGTGCGCACGCTCGGCGTACACGGCACCGAGTGTGCCTGCTTGCGCGTGGACACCCCACGCCACCGGTTGCTCGAGGTTGCCGTGTGCCTCTCCTTGGGCTCGGTCTTTCCCTGCAGGATGTGGTTCATGTTCGTTCGGTAGGCGATTAGAGTACGGCGTTCGGCGTTTGAGTTGATTTGGCTTGGCCTCGCGCGGGAGATTCTCTGGTTCATTGAGAGGGATCGGAGGATTGTTCATGGCGACGGACGTTTTCGCATCGTCGATAGATGGCTCCGGCCAGAAGTTTCCGGGTGATGCCGGGTGGCGTGCCTCGATGGCGGATTTCGAGCACTGGGCCGGTTCGCTGTGTTGTTTCTGCGCGGTCCCTGGCGTGTCGCTGAAGACGATTCGGGGGTGGTTAGGCCTCACTGCCAGGAGGGCCAAGGGCCACCGTTAAGTGTGGCGGCTTTGTTGAGGTCGCAGCGGTGTTGGGATGTAGAGCTTTCGTTTGGCGACGGAGGCTCCCGCGCAGCAGATTCGTTGCCGCGGAATGCCGGAAGACGTGCGCCATCAACAGTCCCTGCGCCTTGATGCCGAACCGCTTGGTCGCAGCTTTCGCGACCGTCGACACAACACTGCTGGCCAAGGCTGATGGAGCAGCGGCATCATGCGCAGGAAGATGTTCCCGATATCCACGACAGGCCGAGCATGGAGAAAACAGTCCCTGATCGCGTCGCCGATATCCTGCGGCAGCGGCAAAACAGCGGCTCGCCGCGAATTGCCGCTGATCCGGATGAGCGCATTGTCCCAGTCGATATCGCTCAACCGACAGCGGGCAACATCGCCGGCACGCAGGGCGAGCAAGGCAAGCAACAGCAGCATGGCGTGATCCCGCAGTCCCTCAGGCGTCGCCCGGTCGCCGGATGCGATGATGTGTTCGATATCGTCCCGCGGCATGAGACGGGGCAATGTCGAGAACCTCTGGCGGGGAACCGTCGGCACAGCAGCGGCAAGCCAGGGCCGGCAAAGGCCCTGGAAGCGCAGATACGACCGAAGGAGGGGCCTGGAGGGGCTGCTGGAGCGTCGTCGCGGCAAGGCCTCGGAGCGGCGGGTTACGTTCGCGCCATGCTTCACATGAGTTTCGCAGCGTCAGGCGAAAACAGCGTGGAATGCTCCTGGAGACCTCTGCGTTGTTTCTAACTCGTTGAGAGTATAGATGGAAGTTGGGGGTCGGAATTTGTTTTCCCCCAATCGTCGTCCTGTAACCTTTTGAGAAGACACGATTGTCTGTTCCGGCCCTGGCTCATCTGGCGGGATTCCACCCCAGGGCCCTGCTCGCGTCGCACCGGCAGCCTCTGCAGGCGGGCTGAACCGGCATCGGTCCGGCGACAGCCTCCCCTCGCCGCGCCTGCCGTACGTGACCATACGGCGTCCTCCTGAACAGTGCGGATGTGGATTAACTGACGGAATAAATTGACGAAAGGTGTCGTCATGGGCTATGTCTCGAGTGTCAAGCCCACCTCGGCAAGGAGGTACGACCAGCGCCATGACGACACAGACACCCTTACTCTTCTCCTGGTCCGACGTCGAGAGCCTTCCCGACATCGAGCGCCTGCGCCGGGTCCTCGATGCCCTGCCCGACGACGCCCTCATCACCGCCCTCGAGAAGCGACGCGGCAAGGGCCGCAACGACTATCCCCTCGAAGCCATGTGGCGGGCCCTGGTGGCCGGCATCGTCTTCCAGCATCCCTCGATCGAGGCGCTGTTGAGGGAACTCAACCGCAATCCGACCTTGCTCGATGCCTGCGGCTTCCATCCGGTGCCCTTGAGGGGCAAGCGCAGGCTTCGACAGGATCCGCAGACCGGAGTGATCCACGTCATCGCTGGCAAGGAGCGTTCGTCGATCCCCTCGAGCTACAATGTGTCACGCTTTGTCGTGTCCCTGCTCAAGGTTGAAGAAGAGGAAGGGCTGTTGTCACAGATGCTCGTCGACCTGCGGCACCGACTGATGGATCTCATACCCGACTTCGGCGTCCACCTTGGCTGCGATGGCAAGGCCATCGCGAGCCAGTCGACGGGCGTGGTCAACACGACGACGGGCAAGACGTCGGACCAGGATGCGAACTGGGGCAAGCACGAGACCTCCGGCGTGAATGCCGAGGGCAAGGTCTGGACGAAGGTCAAGAGCTGGTTCGGCTATACTCTTCATCTGATCGCCGACACCACGTACGAGATCCCCGTCGCGGCGGCGCTGACGAAGGCCTCGGCCTCGGAGGTCAAGACCCTTGAAGCGATGCTGGCGACGTTGTTCGAGGAAAGTCCGGACCTGGCGCGACGCTGCAGGGACATGAGTGCCGACCGGGGCTACGACAGCGGTTCTCTCAAGAAGGCCCTGTGGGAGACCTGGCAGGTCCGCCCGATCATCGATACCCGCCTGATGTGGCGCAACGAGAAGGCGGAGCCCGGTCATGACCCGAAGAAGCGGATCAGCCGGCCGCTCGATGCCGGGAAGGCCGATACCATGGTCTATACCGAACGTGGCGAGGTCCGCTGCATCTCTTCCGAGACCGGCAGCGAACGGGATCTGGCCTTCCAGGGCTTCGAGGCGACGAGAGGAACCCTCAAGTACCGCTGTCCGGCGGCAGCTTATGGCTTCAACTGCCAGGGTCGGAAGGTCTGTGAGGCGGCCGGTGAGTGCCACACACAAGGATACGGCCGCATCGTCCGGGTGCCTCTCGACCTCGACCGCCGGATCTTCACCCCGACACCCCGCAGTTCACTCACCTGGGCCCGCTGCTACCGGGGACGGTCCGCACTCGAGAGAATCAATGGCCGTCTTGATCAGAGCTTCGGCTTCGAGCACCACACGATCCGCGGCTTGAGCAAGATGAAGGCCCGGGTCAATCTCGCCCTCGTGGTGATGATGGCGCTGGCTCATGCCAGCGTCGAGGAGCGCCAGCCCCACCTGATGCGGAGTCTGGTGCGGACCGGCACCCTGCCCGATACCAGCTGATCCAGGCTGCCGCTGAAGCCCGGCGTTCCGCGAGACCCGTCTGAGCGGAACGCTTCCGCTCGTCCGGATGTCACCGCCGGCCCTCAACAGCGCTCGAAATCAGTCGTGAAGCATCGATTCAGCAGCCCGAAGCGGGCTCAGAGCCGCTGCCGGGTGGTGCTGGCGCCCGATTGGCGGGGGCAGCCCGGCAGGCCGAGGCGCCGAAAATCGCTACAGCGCAAGAGTCTCTCCTGCGCGCTGACTTGATCTTCCCTTTGTCTTCGGCATACGGTACGCATGTCCATGCAGAACAGACGATGCCCGGCAGGGGCGTGCGTTTCGTGCGCTGGTCGGGCGTCCGGGTGGCAGGCTCGGAGATGATGCGATGACCATCTTCAAAAGAAGCACGATCGGCTGATGGACCCGCCTGCCAAGTTCGGTCGCGCCTCTCTCGAAGCGTTGGGCGCGCACCTTACGATCAAGGCGGAAGAAGGTGTCCATGCGTAGATTTTTGTTAAAACCCAAATTCATCCTTCTGGCCTGCCAGCCCAAAACCGCATCGACCTTCCTCACAACAACGCTTGGAGGCCTGCCCGGGGGCCGCGTGGTTCGGCTGATGCCGCGCTATGACCGGCGCGAGCAGGAACTCTGCGAAATCCGGCTTCGAAAACACCAATTTCGAAAGTGCGGGCTTCGAACCACCCGGCACTTGATCTCGGCAGCACATGTGCGGAACAGCGCGTCCACCCAGCGCCTGATCGACATTTTCAATATGAAGACGGTCGTGTTGACGCGTGACCTCTTCGACTCCGTCGTCAGCATTCGCGATCATATCCGCCGCGAAAGCACTGTTTGGCCCATGGCGTGGTTTGACGAGCGACACAGTGTCATGGATGACGAAGCCCTAGCTTGTGCGATTGCCCACCTCATGGTGCCTTGGTATCTGAACTTCTACTACTCTTGGAAAACCGCCCCGAGTGTTTTGCACGTCGACTACGATGACATCGCACTTGATCCCCTCCAAACGATCGAGCGTATCGCCGCGTATTGCGGTGTTGCCGCGACCAAGGCGGACATCACAGCGGCCATGGGCTCCGCCCGGACCGCTGGCTCGCGCTATAACAAGGGGAAGACGGGTCGCGGCGACTACTTGCCTAACAGCGCAAGACGAGCCATCCGGAGAATTGTCGAGACATATCCCGGCAGCCAGGATGACCCATACTTTCGGCGCGTCTACGCCAGCTGACCAAACTCCTACGAGCCCTCTAATTGGCATCCGAATGGAAACATGTAAGCGTTTGGTTGCGCGGCGATGCCGGGGAAACGCCTAGCCTGAAGTGTGCCAATGAGAACGGGCAACTTTTAGTTTGCATTGCCATAGGGGATATGTGGATGGACTTGAACGAAGGGCCACTACGCGGCCAGTGTCCGGCAGAAGGGGCACTAGTCGAGTGAGGGCATGAAGATTACGATCATCAATCTAGAGCGGTCGAACGACAGGCGGCGTGAGATAGTGTCGAATCTAGAATCCCTAAGTCTTGATTATGGTGTTCACTCTGCGGTTGATGGTATGGACTTTCCGCAGGAGTATGAGATACTCGTGGACTGGAAGGGATCATGTCGTGACGGGATCGATATCCACATGGGTTCTGTGGCAAACTGGATAAGTCAGAGCCAAGTGTTGCATGAAATGGTGGAAAACGGCCCGAATGTTATGACTGTACTCGAAGATGATGCTGTGCCAACACGACATTTGCCGGCGGTTCTGGCCGCGCTTGAAAATATGACCGACTATTTTGATATTGTCTTTCTTCACTATGGACCAGACCGCCCATTCATAATGGCGCGTGACCTTCCCGCAGGGCATCGAATGGGCTGGCTGAGATGGTCGCACTATGGAACGCAAGGCTATGTGATTACACGGCGAGCGGCAAGAACCTTTCTTTCGCACTATCCTTTAGCGAGAACCGGTATCGATCGCGCGCTTGCCAGCTATTGGCGACACGGGCTTCGGACATTCTGTGTGCGACCGGCTGTCATTCATCATGCTGAGCATTTCCAGAGAGAAAGTTCAATGAAGCTGAATGCGCCGGTTGTTCGATGGCCGGAATCTTCAAGAGCTCTTCGTCGAGGGTGGTTCAGGACAAAGGAGGGCACCCTTAAGAAGATAGCGTTTTCTCGTCGAATGATTAGGACGTTCGGCTTTGCAGCGGGTCTCCGTCGAATTATGTGGCCAGAGTGACGGTTGCGCCTGTTTCGAGGTGGCAATGAGTAGGGAATGCAGGAGTGTTTGGTGAGGACACCGTTCGACAACGTAGGAGGGACTTCACCTTCATGGATCATGGAGTGCATGTACTGCGCTATGTCCCGGATTTATGGGTGTGGTTACGTCGGGCGCAGAGTGTTTGGACGTCTTCAATGGTTTGAACGAAAGTTCCTTGCAGGTCAGAGCGATGTGGTGGACGTGGCGAGGTTTGGCCTGCGGTGGAGGCTAAACAGATTTGGCAATGTGTCTGAGTCGCGGTTGTTGCGCAGGCCTGACTCGTTTGAAGTGGAGGAAATTGAGTTTGTGCTTGAAATGGCTTTTGATGATTTCGTTTTCATTGATGTGGGAGCGAATTGTGGCTACTGGAGCCTGATGGTGGCGAAACAGTTATCGGGTTCCGGGGCGGTAATAGCGATCGAACCGCAGCCGATCATGATGGAGCGCCTTCGGTACAATGCAGAGATCAACGGCATCAAGCTTGCCGGCATTCATGAGTGTGTCGTTGGTGAGGGTGTAGGCTGGACATGGATGGAGGTGGATGAGCGCAACTTAGGTCGAACGCGTGTTTCGGAAAGAGGGGCGTTGAAGGTAGAGATGAAGTCGTTGCTCGCGATTGTAGTGGGCCACGAGTTGAGACGGATTGATGCTATCAAGGTCGACGTCGAAGGCCACGAGGATAGGGTTCTTGCACCCTTTCTCCGGGATGCGCCCGAAGCTCTGTTGCCCAGGGCCATTGTGGCGGAGTGTTCTTGGTCCGATCACTGGTATGAGGACTGGCTCAAGTGTGCCGCCGAGAAGGGCTACCGGGAAGTGAAGCGCACCCGCAATCACAATGTCATCCTGGTTCGTAATGATGGTCGGGTATGTTGACTGCTGTTGTAGTCGCCCACAATGAGGGGAGACAGCTGGATGCATGTCTCTCCTCGCTGAAGTTCTGTGATTCCCTGGTTGTTGTGCTGGACCGCTGCACTGATGGTTCCGAGGAAATTGCCGAGCGGCATGCCAACGAGGTTGTCACCGGCGCCTGGGAGGGGCCGGAAGGACCGCGCCGCCATGCCGGTCTGGACCTCGTCAGGAAAGGCTGGGTTCTCGAAGTCGATGCTGACGAACGGGTGACGCCGGCGCTCGCCGCGGAAATCCGCGAGACCATCGCGTGTGCACCGTCACCGGCGCACTATATTGTATCATACGACAACTATGTGGGTACCCGCTTGATCCGCTTCGGCTGGGGAGCCTACTTCGGCGTATCGTCGACAGCCAGACTGTTCAGCGCCGGGGCGAAGACGTGGGGAAGCGAGAGGGTTCATCCGAAAGTATGGCTTGAGGGGGAGCGACGGTATCTGAGAGAGCGGATGGTTCATTATGTTGACCGGGATATCTCGGACATGATGGCGCGGCTTGATCGCTATACCCGGGCGCGGGCCCTTGATCTCAAGGAGAGCGGAGACATCGGGACGTTGCCGCGGAATGTGGTGCGCGTCTTCAGTCGGTTCTACAAGTGCTACGTGCGGCGCGGTGGCTGGAGGGAGGGCCACTGGGGTTTTCTCATTGCCCTGATGGCCGGTCTCTACCCTCTGCTCTCTCATCTTAGAGCGCGCCTCGAATGACATGTGACGTGGCCGGTGTTGCGTGGGGGAGGGTGGTGTCTGTAGTCTCCTTGGGATCGTGAAACCTGAAGGGTGAGTTGCCAAGTGGACAGTCTGGAGGGGGCCTTTGCGGAAACGGAGGCGGCGGCTGACGTGGCGGTGAAGGCGGCGTCACGGGTGCTTTCTCAGGCGCGGGCCATGGTCAAGGCGGCGCAGACGGGGAACATCGCCGCCATCAGGCGCACCGGACAGAACCTGGACGAGGCGGTGGGCAAACTGATCGAGGAGGCCGAGGAGGCCAGCGAGAGCTGGACCTGGGATGAGGAGGAGGAGCGCACGTACTTCGAGACGCGGTTCGTGGCGGAGTTCAGGGCCGCGGCCGACGAGAAGGGGCTCAAGCTTCATGAACGCGACGGGTTGCTGATGTGCTATCCGTCGATCCTGCGGGTGTTGGCGGGCGATCGCGCCGTCCGGGTGGACCGCAAGAAGGTTTCGACGGTGCGTCCCTCATGGCTGGTGGATCTGCTTCTGAAGGAGCAGCAGAAGACCGCGAACTTCCAGTCGGCGCGCTTCCTGGAATCGCTCTATGCTGTTTATCGCGACGTCACGAGCGAGGGGCAAAAGGATCTGGTCAGCGGGCGCGTGGTGCCGCTGATGAGACTGTATCGGCTGATGACGGCGCTACCGGGGGCGGCGCGGGAGTATGGACCGGGCGACTTTGCGCGGGATCTCTACATTCTTGACTCCGAGGGACCGCACCGCACGAAGAACGGTGCCGAGGTCTCCTTTCCGTCGTCGACGGGAACGAAAGGGCGAAAGTCCGAGATCTTCAACTTCGTCGGACCGGACGGCAACAGCGCCGAATACTACGGCATCCTCTTCTCGAAGAACTGACGGATGACGGGCACGATCACGATCGATCGCTGGCTCGATGTCGTCGAGTGCGAGTACCTGTTGTCGCTGGTTGCCGACGGCGGTGCGGCCGTCAAGTTCGTCATGGCGGGAGAGAAGGTGGCGACGCTTGGGGCGGCGCTGGATGAGCGTTGCCGGGAAAGCGGGTATGTGTTCGTCACGGTCGATGCGGCCAGATGCCGTGTCCACATGCCCCAGGACATCTTCTTTGCCCTGGCGTCTGCTGTGGACTGGCCTGAGCTGGCGCGCCGGGTCACCTTGCGCATCCTGGGCGAAAGGGGCTTTGGCATCGAGGGCATCGATCCGGCTGAAACGGGCGATGTCGTCGGCCAGGTGGCGACAAGGAGCGCCCTGGCGCCAGCTGAAGTGCTCTCGGAGCTGAGGCCCGTTCTCTACGAGAGGGTGCGGCGGAATGCGGACATGGTCCGGGCCTTTCGCTTTGCCATGACCCATCTCTGCCTCATGACGGGGAGGGACTCTCCCGATGCTCTCGTCGACTGGCTGACGGGAGCGAGCACGCGCATCGCCAATGTCCGGCACTTCGGGGTCGATACGCCGATCAACCGGACCACCGCGCGCTACTTCATCGAATCGGCCCTCTACTGGATCCGTATTGCCGGCCATGCCGGCACGGTCATCCTCATCGACAATGCACGGGTCGCCCTGGCGCGCAATCCGCGCGACGGCCTGCGCTACTACACGAGGGCGATGACCGTGGATCACTACGAGGTGCTGCGCGAGTTCATCGACAACACGGACCGCTTGCAGGCAACACTGCTGGTGGTGGCGACGGACGAGATGTTCGTGGACGAGAATTCACCGAGAGGCTGGGGCATCTACAGTGCTCTCCGCACCAGGGTGATGGACGATGTCCGCGACCGCCATGCCGTCAATCCGGTCGCCGCTCTGGTCAGGCTTTCCTGATGGCGCGCGAAGCAACCGGTGGCCTCGATGCCCGGATGGCGGTGGAGGCCCTGCGCAACGGTGTCCCCAACAGGGCGGCGGTGAGCGAACTGGGCTGCAACCAGCCGGCCGTGGAGACCCGTTTTCGGGAGACCCTCGATGCGGCGGCGGGCAGCATGCTTGTCTCCGGCGACTTCGGAACGGGCAAGTCCCACCTCCTGCAGCACCTCGAACACCTCGCACTCTCGAGTGGGTACGTCTGCTCGAGGGTATCGATCAGCAAGGAAACGCCGTTCCATGATCTGGGAAAGGTGTTCGCCTCAGCCATGGAAAACGGCCGGACACCCGATGACCGGGGCCGCTTCATCGAAAAGTTGTGCCATAGGATCGACTTTTCTTCCCATGCATATGGCGCCTTTTCCGCGTGGGCCGATGGCGAGGCCTCCCGTGGCGCCATGAGCCACCTCTTTCCGGCGAGCCTGTGTGTCTACGAAAAGCTCGGTGATGACGCGTTGCGAGCGGACATCGAGTCCTTCTGGGCCGGCGACAGGATTCTGATCGGCAGGATCAAGGGCGGACTGAGCGAGGTTGGCGAGAAAGGTACCTA
The DNA here is from genome assembly GCA_965213815.1 of Alphaproteobacteria bacterium. Taxonomy (GTDB): domain Bacteria; phylum Pseudomonadota; class Alphaproteobacteria; order SP197; family SP197; genus SP197. Next base: position 1,706,777 of record OZ243917.1, read on the forward strand.
CAGCTTCAAGGCGCCGAAGGCGGCCGACCTGCCGCCCCAGCGGTTGCGGTTCATGGTGGAGCTGATCCGCTGCGCCGGCTTTCGCGGATGGGTCGTGCTCCTCGACGAGCTCGAACTGATCGGATCCTATTCCATCCTGCAGCGCGGCCGGGCCTACGCCGAAATCGCCCGCTGGATGGGCCGTGCCCGCGAAGAGACCTATCCCGGCCTTGTCGTCTTGGGCGCCGTGACGTCCGACTTCGCCTCCGCCATCATCAGTCCCGATGGTCAGCGCAAGGACAGGGATTATGTTCCCCCCAGGCTGGAACAGAGTGTGCGCTATCGCGACATTGCGAGCCGCGCGGTGACCGGCATGCGCCTGCTCGAACGAGAGTGCGTGGCGCTGGCGGTTCCGAGCCACGACGATGTTGAGACCACAATGGAATCCCTGCGCCGCCTTTATGGCGAGGCCTATGGCTGGGAGCCGCCACCATCGCTGACGAGGTCAGGGGGTGCGGGGTTCATGGGACGCATGCGCTACAAGGTTCGGGCCGCCATCAACGAATGGGACCTCATGCGCCTTGGGATCGCGGACCTTCCCGATACGGAGTTCGTGTCGTTCGAGAACGCTTATGACGAGGACACCCTGGGGTCCGGCGACGCTCCTGCCGATCCGGCATAGGCGCCGTGCCCATTCCCGGCGGAGGCAGGAGTAGCGACACACTGGCACCCTCCGTCGCGTGGTTCCGGATCATCGTGGACCCGACCGGTGAAGGGGTGCTGGCAGGACTGTTCGAAGCGACGCCGGAAGGCGAGCCCCTGGGGTTCAGCTTCGCCCGGGTATCGCGCCACGAGGGCGACTGGAACGACCTCATGGTGTCCCTGTGTCATGCCCTCTTCGGGGCCACCGCCACCATTCCTTCGCTGCTCATCGTCTCCTCGGAGGACGGACCGCCCATCTTCCTTGATGACCTCGGTCTTGCCATACCCTGTTGCTGGATCGTGCCTCCGGAGTGCCGCGTCAGCCGTGAAAATGGATGGCTGCAGTGGGTGACGGATCCGCCGGGCATTCCCTCTCTTGCCGACACGCTCCTGGGCGACATCGCGGACGGGGACGAACCGTTCGAGCCTCTGGAGAGGGTGACGAAGGCTCTCCTGGAAGCCTATGGAGATATCCGGATCGAGGCCACTGGCAGTATCGAGGGCATGGTTGCGATGATGTCCCTGACGCCCCGTGCCATCGAGAGCTGGAGAGAGATGTTCCGTCAGCGGGGCGCTGCCACCATGTCGTCGGCTCCGGAGACGCCACAGGCGCATGGCCTGGCCGAGAGACTGTGGATGGTGCTGTCTCAAAGGGCCGGGTCCGCTTCCGGTCTCCCTGAAGGCGGACTGGCGTGGTCCGGTGATCTGATGCCATTCCAGCGTGCCGGCGTCGAGGCCCTGATCACGACGGACCGGTTGCTGCTGTCGGATGACATGGGTCTGGGCAAGACCATCCAGGCCATCGCGGCATTGAGAGTCCTCAAGGCGAAGGGAGATATCAGGTCGTCTCTCGTGGTCGCTCCGGCGGGCGTTCTGGACCAGTGGCGGCGGGAGATCGAACGCTGGGCGCCGGAGTTGAGTGCCATCATCGTGCGTGGCTCGGCCGACGACCGGATATGGCAGTGGCGGGCACGCAAGGATGTTCTTCTCGTCAGTTACGATGTGCTACGCATGGATGCAGATGTCCTTCGTGATCTTGGACCGGTTCGAAGGACCTGGGATGTGGTGATTCTCGACGAAGCCCAGAAGATCAAGAATCGCAACCCGACGAGTGATGCGGCCAAGGATCTGCCCAGAGTACGGTCATGGGCGCTGACGGGCACACCCATCGAGAACAACGAGGATGAGCTGGCTTCGATCCTGGAGTTTGTCGATCACGAGGTTCGTCTTCGTCCGGGCGCGTCGTTGTTGAAGCGCCACAGCGAACTCCAGCTGCGGCGCCGCAAGGCGGATGTGCTCGATGACCTTCCGCCGAAGCTGGAGACCAGGATCAGGATCCCGCTCGGGCCCCAGCAGAGAAAGAGCTATGATCAGGCCGAAAGCGAAGGTGTCGTCTTCCTGAGATCGCTGGGCCACGAGGTGACGATCCGGCACATTCTGGAACTGCTCACGCGCCTCAAGCAGATCTGCAATGCTGATCCCAGGACGGGAGCCTCCAGCAAACTCGACGACATCCATGACAAGATGCTGAAGCTGACCGCCCAGGGTCACAAGGCGCTGATCTTCTCGCAGTACACAAACGATGTCTCGGGCGTGGCCGCCGCGGCGCAACGCCTGCACGAGTTTCAGCCACTCTGCCTGACAGGAACCATGCCGATTGACCAACGCACCGAGATCATCGAGACCTTCAGGGCGAGCGAGCGGCACAAGGCGCTCATCATTTCGTTGCGGGCCGGAGGCCTTGGTCTCAACCTGCAGGAAGCATCCTACGTGTTCCATCTCGACCGCTGGTGGAATCCCGCCGTGGAACGCCAGGCCGAGGACAGGAGCCATCGCATGGGACAGACGGTCAAGGTCAATGTGATCAAGTACACGTGCGAGGACACGATCGAGGAGCGTATCGACACCATCCTCCAGCAAAAGCAGGCCCTGTTCGACGATCTGATCGATGACGTATCCCTCGATCTGTCGACACGCCTCAATCGTGCAGAGCTCATGGGCCTCTTCGGTCTCGACGAGGCCGGCTGAGGTCCCCTTGTGCACTGCTCTGCTTCGCCTGTTCCAGGGCGTGGTGGCTTGGTGCGCCCGGGCTACGCAGGGTCCTTGCTGTTGGTGGCGGACATCACGATCCCCAGACAGGACTGGAAAACCTCCCGTTTTAGCGCCGACTGTCCCTCTCTGCGTAGACGCCCACCGTTTCCCGGGATGCGGTGATCATCTGGATCCCCGCCTTCCTTCCCGTCGAAGGCACTGTTGGTGTCGTGGAAGACGGCAAGATTGGCCTCGGCGGCAATGCCTCACTGACACACGCAGCAGGCAGCCCCGGGAATTCGGCACCGCGCCCGGCATGTTGGCCGCTGCATGACCGACACAACGGTGATTGACGTTGAACCGGGAGAAACGCTCTCCGGAATCACAGATCGCTATGACGTCAGCGTGGAGGCATTGCTGCGATGGAACCGTATCAATGATCCTGACGTCTTGCTGGCTGGACAGCAAGTCATCATTCACGGATCTGGAGATGCTGACTCTCTTGCATCCGAGTGGGCGGCCCAGGTGGCATCTGGCCCGATCATGTCAGATGCTGTTGCCTTGGGCATGATCTCAATCGTGGTCGTTCTGCTGCTGGTTGGCCTGGGACGCGCACTTTCAACCCGTACGTCTCGCACCGTATCGCCTTTTCGAAACCGCCCGGGCGTACTCGCCGGGAAGGCGTGGGTCATCGATGGAGACAGCATCCGTGTATCAGGACAGGAAGTGAGGTTCGCCGGCCTCGATATCGGTGGCGGAATCAAAGCGCGGGATACTGGCGGTTAGCCGCGCTTTTGGGGGTGTTGAGCGTTCTTTCCCTCTTGTCGGGTCCTATTTCCCTCTTGTCGTCATCCTCTTGTTGCAATCCTATTGTCGAGTCCGCCGCCGGCGCGCGCGCCGGGCCTTGCGCCGGGCGCTGGCAGCCGTGTTCCCTGACGCCAGCGGAGAGGCTGGCTCGGCGCTCGCGATCATGAGGGCTGCGCCCCGGGCGCGGCGGCCGGTGGTGGCCGTCTTGCGCCCTGTGGCGCGGGCCTGGCGGGGGTGGCACAGTGTTATGGAAAGAAGAAGCGATGCGGTGCCGGCTCCAATTTGCGACGGAAGCCCGGCACCGCACCTGAGCGAACCGGTTGTGTGGCCGGCTTCCCGAGGACTATCGGACAGTTGAGCGTTCAGGTCCACACCGCTTTCGAGAAGCCGGTTGTGTGTCACGGGACGGCTGTTCTCATGCAAGTGGTGCCGCAAACAGGTGGTGATCTGCCGATCGTGCGAGAGGCGCCAGGAGTATTGCGGCAGGTCCTGCAGCGGGCAGGGCCGGCGGGAGCGCCGGCGGACTGCGAACCGCCAGTATGCGGCAACGCCAAGGGGCCGCGAGAACAACCGTAAGCGGCAGCGTCGCTGGCGTCTTCGTCGCGTGGACAGGGAGCGTGCGGCGGCCCTTGAGGTGGCGGTTGCACCGACTCCCTGGGACGCCCCCGGGGACGACTTGTCCCCGGTGTTGGCGCGGGCCCGGGAAAAAACCGTAACGGACCACACTTACGGAACGTCGCGGCGTCCCCTTATGTGGGGGTCGACGGCGTTCGCCGGGCGTGCATCGCGGCTTCGATGCGCCGGTTGCGGGCGGGTCTGCACCCACCTTGAGGTGCGCGAGGCCTGACGGCGCCGGGAACGGGACGGAAAGGGGTCCAGCAGATGGCGATCGACGAGGAGACGCGGGCGACGATTGTGCGGCTGTCACGGGCCGAGGGGTGGCCGGTGGGCACCATTGCGCGGTACTGCGGCGTTCATCACAGCACGGTGACGCGGGCCTTGCGGGGCGCCGGGCAGGAGCCCCGGCACCGTGCGAAGCTCATCGACCCCTTTGTTCCCTACATCGAGAAGCGGCTCGAGAAGGCCCCCGATCTGGCGGCCAGCACGCTTTACGGGCAGGTCTCCGCACGGGGCTATCGCGGCGGGCCCGACCACTTCCGTCACAGTCTGCGGGATCTCGGCCTGAGGCCCGTCAAGCGGCCCGAGCCGGCGATGCGGATGCGCTTTCTTGCCGGCGAACAGGCCCAGGTCGACTGGGCCGACTTCGGGCGTGTCCGGATCGGCCGCGCCAAGCACAAGCTGATGGGGCTTCTCGTGACCCTGGCCTACTCCCGCCAGACCCATCTGAGCCTGTTCTACAACGCCCGGATGAGCAGCTTCCTGCAGGGCCATGTAGAAGCCTTCGAAGCCTTCGGTGGTGTGCCGCGCATCCTGCTCATCGATGATGTTCCCGGGAACATCATCGCAAACCACGACGTGTGGAACTGAACCCATGTCTTCGAAGCAACGCACGTGCGAGGCACACCAGTCCTCGACCTTCTGGGTCAGTGTTGCCTCGATGTAGAGCCGTCCCGACACCCCCATCGCGGCCACGAACACCTGTGTGGCGTGCGTCTTGCCGTCGGCAGTGAGCAGCGGCACGGTCATGCCGGCGTAGTCAACAAACAGACGCTCGCCGGGTGAGCGGTTCTGGCGCATCGTCACATCCTGTCGCGACCGCGCTTCCCGGAACCGTCGGCACCATGTCGGATAGCTCATCGCGTCGGGGTTCGTGTCCCGCCATTCCTCCCACAACACGAACAGCGTCATGCCGCGACCAGCAAGGTCCTTCTCGACCTGCGCCCAGTCCACGTCACTCCCCGACACATCCTGCTTCGGTGGATAGAGCGCCGCCTCCAACGCCTCGTCGTCCGGGTCACGGGCCTGCGGCCAGCTCAGGCCCGACGCCGCAAACCGCGTCAGCGTCTGCGCCACCGAGCGCCGCGCCATCGCGCAGTGCCGCGCAATGAAACGACCGCTGCGCCCCTCCTCAAAGTGAAACGACAGAACCTTCTTCACCTGCCTCATCGGTAGTCTCTCCTGTGCCATCCCGCACCCCCTGGATCCATCGCGACAATCCAGACGGCAAAACGGCTCCTCGGGTCGAACAAAAACGTTCGCTCCAGGGGGTGGCTACCATGGTGAGAACAGGTGGCTACCATCGTGAGAATCGGTGGCTACCATCGTGAGATTACGCAGTGGTTACGCGAGCGCCTGGCGGATGCAGCGCGTCATGGCGGCGTGATCGCCCGCATTGGAGCGGCGCGAGGCGTCCAGCCAAGCGGCGCGATTGATGCGCGTGAGGTCGATGGCGTGGCCAGCGAGCGCGGCAAGCTGCTTCAAGTACTGGAGCTGCGTGCGACCGTTGCCCTCGCGGAATGGGTGAACGTGGTTGACGTCGCCCAGGACCGGACCCGCGCCCTCGGCAAACCCGTCCGGCCTCGATCCCCGGAAATACCCCGCCGCTGCGATACGGCGGTGAATGTCCGCCATGCCGGCCACAATGAACCGTCTCGGCTGGAATCGGCTCCCGCCCTTGGTGATTTCGACGGTGCGAATTTCGCCCGCCCACCCATAGACGTCCTGGAACAGATGGCGGTGGATCGTCATCAGGTGGGCAAGATCGAAATCGCCCGCGGGCATGGGCTCGAGAAGGCGCTGGGCGACGAGCTCGCGCTCTGCCGCCTCCAGCGCCGGGGCGTCCCGGATGTCCAGCCTGTTGCGGAGAACGGTGTAGTCAGGCGGATAGCAGTAGTCGCGGTCGCTCATTCCGCCGCGGCGACGCGACTGCGGTCCTCGATCCGACAGAGGATATGGGCGCGGCGACGCTCGGGCGACCATCCCTCGCGCTCGAACATCTCGAACATGGTGATCTCTTCCGCCGTCAGGGGATTGCCCTCGATCGCCTGCAAATGCGCGGCTTCGGCCAACAGCCGATCCGTGGCGACACTCTCGACGGTACCGGAATCATGCGGCTTCCCGGACATGGTGCGACCTTATCACGTTGCGCCGGTGAAGGCGACAGGTACGAGGTCGTGATCAGCACGGCTGCCGGCAAGAGAATCGTGCTGCGCGAGAAGGGCTCCGGGGTCCGGATTCGGCGGGTTGCGCCGTTAGATCCTGGTCAATCGGATTTGACCGGCAGTATTGAGCCCCTGATGCCAGTTGCGGTCGGTCCAGTAGTTTCCTTCCAGCATCTTCGGACTACGCTCCAGCGGGATGGAGAGGCGTGCGGCGCCGAGATGGCGTTGACTATCGGTGCTCTTGGGTGCCGACACATGGCTGTCGTAGACGTAGAATAGGACTGGTTTGCGCTCGCCCTGGTGACGCTGCAGGGAACAGGTCAGCGTCTCGGAACTCAGGTACCTGTCGTCCATGGTCAAGGTCAGGTCGATTCGGGTGAGTCGTGCCGAAATCTTCGCCTTGCCCACGCGGTTGAACAACACTGGGGAGCCGTCGGAGGACGTATCGGGCTGGCGATCCGCGTTGCGGGCCTTGATGATGGACCAGTTCGAGGAGATTTCGACGGTGTACTCCGCGTCGATGTTCGGAAACACCCGCCACACACCCGGCAAGCCGCAGAGCCAGGGAAAGACGGACGTCTGGCCGACGAAGAAGACGAGGGCGGAGACCGCGATGACAGAGACGGAGACCTGGGAAACGACAGGCATGGGCGGCATCAACCCGAAGAGATCGGATGCGAGCGCGATGGCCAGAACTGCATTGACGCAAAGCAGAACTTTCAGGAAGCTGGTTAAACCCATGGAAGAGAACATATTGTCAATTCTCCTTGAACGAAGCGCGAACCGCTACCAGATATAGGGCAATGGACCTTGTAAAGGAACCGGCGGAATGCACGGCACACTAAATGTTCACCGGGTTTTCATGGGCAGCCAGACGCGCCGCGGATACCTGGCTGCCCTGGGCCTGAAGGATGAACGGGCGGAATCGCTTCGCGAGGCCCGCGACCGAATTCGGAAACGGCTGCGGGAGGAGATGCCCGATTGGAACAGCGATGCGAAAGCGCGAAGCCTGGTTGAGTATCATTACGTCGCGCTGGCGTTGCGGATGCCGAAGCTGAGTCCGAAATTCCGCATGCAGGGAAGCAGCGTTTACCACACGCTGAACTTCCCGGCCCACCTGCCGCCGCAGGAAGTGGACTTTGATGACGGCGTATTCCTGCCGACGTCTTTCGTCAACGGGGGCGGTTCCAACCGTCCGGTGGTGGCCTCCAGGGGCTATTTTGCGATGGTCGAGGAGATTCTCGGGCCATTGTGTGCGGAGCGTGGCTGGGAACTCGACACGAGCAAGTCGAGTTGCGTCAGGGTCAGGATCGACGCGGAGGCGCATGTCGATCTGGCGCTGTATGCCATCCCCGATGAAGAATTCACGAAATTGGCGGAAGCAAGGGCCTTGGCCATGGTGGCCAGGGGGCAAGGCGCGTCGGAACTCGATTACGAACTCGCCGACGAAGTCTATAAGAGCCTGCTCGAAAAGCAGATCATGCTTGCGCACCGCGACAGCGGCTGGATTGAGTCGGACCCTCGCGAGATCGAAAACTGGTTTCTCGATGCCATCGCGGATCATGGCGAAGTGGTTCGGAGAATTTGCCGGTACCTCAAGGGCTGGCGCGATTTCCAGTGGATGCGGGGCGGGCCATCCTCGATCACGCTGATGGCGTGCGTGATTTCGGTATACGACGAGTTGAACGGCATGCTGCCGGAGAACCGTGACGATCTGGCTCTTCAGGCCGTGGCGGACCGGCTGGAAGCCTTGTTCTCGCACGCCATCCTCAATCCGGTGCTGCCGGATCAACAGTTGGACGAGAACTGGTCAGCTGAAGAACGGTTGGATTTCAAAGCGCGCGCGCGAGGGCTGAAGACGAAGATCAACACGGTGCTGAACCGGACCTTTCACAAGGCGGTCGCGATCGCGGAGCTGCGGGAGGGATTCGGGGTGCGGATTCCGAACGACGAACTGCTGATCGACGTCGAGTCGGAGGAGCGCAGGGTGCGGGCGTACGCGCCCGCTGTCGTTACCGCCCCGGCCGTGCCCCGAACCACGTCGGGATGAGTGTCGAAGGCGAGCGCACAAGAGACCTGTTCCGAACGCTCGCGCACAAGGGGTTCAGGCGAGACCGCTCGCAGACGGGAACGCACCGCTTCACAGGCAAGCTGTCGGTGGTCGGGCGAGAGGTCGGGGTCGCGATCGAATTTCGCGATCTCGAATTCACGCGCCTTCCGAAGCTCACGCTTCTCAACCCGGACGATGAAGCCCCGGAGGTCGTGGCGCATCTCGAAGCGTCGGGCGTCCTCTGCTTCGCCAGCGACGAAGACCTCGTTCTCGACCGCTACGATGTCGGCGGGACCGCGCTGATGTGCTTGGGACTGGCTCGTCGCGGCCTGGAACGGGCGCTGACGCACAAGCGTCTGCAGGGGGAAATCGCGCAGGAATTTCCGCAGCACTGGCTCGGGAAGAGTTTCTACTACGACAGTTCAGGAACGGAGCATGCTCGCGCGAGGCTCTACAGCGTGCCGCGCGACGGCTCGCCTGCGCTGTTGTTCTTGGCCGATACGGACGAGAAGCTGAAGCGGCTGGTTCCGGGCAAAGCGGACCGGGGCCGGATCGGCGGCTCGTCGCGGCCTGCATTCGTCTTTCATTCGGGCAATGAACTGACATTCATGCCGGGGTATCGTCAGCCAAGGACGCTTGCGGAGTTTCTCGCATGGCTGGAGACCATGGTGCCGGGCGGGACGGAAAGGGCGCTTGAAGAGTTGTCTTCCGGATTTCCGGATGCGCCGGTGCCGTTGTTCGTCAGGGCGGAGAACGGTTGTGTCGGCATCTCGGTAGGCGCCAAGGAGCCCGTGCTCAGGGGAGCGCAGCGGCGGCAAGGATTCAGGCGCATCGCACAGACCAATGCCCACAGGGTGAAGTTAGAACGGCACAGCGGTACGCGTATCGACCTGCCCTCGATTTTCGGCAGGAACATGCACAAGCAGTCGCCTCTGACCGGTCGGCGTATTGCGCTGATCGGGTGTGGAACCATCGGCAGTCACCTCGCGAAATTCCTCGTCCAAACCGGCGCCGGGCAAGAAGGAGGCGCGCTCCTGCTTGTCGACAACCAGTTGTTCGAGCCCGGCAATGTGGGACGGCACTATCTTGGCACGGCTAGGATCGGCGAGTGGAAGGCGGAGGCTGTGAAACAGGAGTTGCAGCTTCAGTTCGCGGAAGCACATGTCCGGGCGGTTAGAGCGGATGCCGAAGGGATGATTGTGAGCCTCGCCAGCTACGACCTGGTCGTGGATGCAACCGGCGAAGAAGCTCTGTCCCTGGCGCTCAATCACGGTTTCATAGCGCGTCGCAGGGAAGAGGAGCGCGTACCCGACGTCATCCATGTCTGGTTGTTCGGCAATGGGGCTGCCGGCCAGGCCCTGCTCGTGGACGGACCGCAATTTGCTTGCTTCAAATGCCTGAAGCCGGACCATGAGGGCCAATGGCGCTTCAATCCGCTGAAGTCCGGGACTACGGTCGAGCCGACGGCTGCGGCTTGCGGTGAAGCGCAGTACATCGCTTACGGAGTGGCGGCGCCGGCGATGGCAGCGGCGCTGGGGCTTCAACTCGTGCTGGACTGGAATGGCGGTAATCCGGGGCCGAGGCTGAGGACAGTCAGGGTTGAGAAAAAAGCTACAGTCGAAGTCAAGGACAGGAATCCGCAGCCGTCGGATCGTTGTCCGGCCTGCGCTGGCTCGCGGTAAACGCGAAGGGGTCGAATACGCTCTATTCCGCCATGAAGTGTGTGGATTCTTCGACAGAGTAAGGCGTGCCTGCGCCGAGGGGGTTGAGCGCGGGGGAATCCTGATCGGCTCCTACCGGGGGCCGCATATAGAGGTTGTCGATTGGACCGAGCCAGGTACCGCCGACAAGGCGACGCTGTCGTCGTTTACACGGCAGGACGAGCGGCATCAGGAGGCTGCGACCGAGGCTTGGCACAAGTCGCAACACAGGCAGACTTACGTGGGCGAATGGCACAGCCATCCTTTCGGCGGACCGGTCCCGTCCGGGATGGATAGAAGGGCGTGGCGGTCCGTGGTGGCGAAACTGAGAGTGCCGTGCCTGTTCGTGGTGGTGTCTCCGGCTGGATGGCAGGCGTTTCGGGTTCAACGCTTTACGACGGCAGCCGAAATGGTGCGTTTGGTTGAGAGCGAGAATGGGAGCACAGGTGTCGTTTTTCGATAGGCAGAATGGAAGCACGATGGCGGGTTATCGAGAGCAGAATCAGCGAAAGCACTGTCCTCCGGGCGTCGTCACGATACGGGTCCTCGTCCCGGATTCTGACAGTACGGCTGCGCGGCAACGCGGGCGGCGGGCGGGTACGCTCAGACCGTCTCGGACGTGGCAACGCGCAGCTTGCTGTCGTGCGCCGGCAACCGTGTCCGGCTGCCGGGGTTGGATTCACGATTGTGAAGCCGGCGGGGAAGCGAGATTCGCCTCGGTCTCCAAGGCTCGAACTCGCTCGATGAGCGTGTCGAACGCCGGTGCGCCGTCGCCGACGATGCGGGCGCCGCGCATGGCATCGTAGTCTGATTGCAGGGCGGGGAGCTGGTCGTCGTCGGGAACGAGACGCAGCCGGCCGTCGAGGCAGCGATCGTAGTTGGCGTTGCCGGCGTGGAAGAACACCGTCTTGTGCCGGACGACGTCCGCCAGAAGCGTCCGGTTGGCGAGGGCGGCGCGGCCGACAGGGTGGGCGGCGAGGCACGCAAGATCGAACCAGTGCCGGGAGAGCCGGTCGGGCCTGTTCGTGAGCCGGCGGCGGTGGCAGGCGGCGTGGATGAGCGTCGCCTTCTCCCAGAAGGTGCGCGCCGGCGAAAGGACCGTCACGGTCGCCGCCGGATAATCCAGGCCATCGGTCAGGGCGGCCATGTCGGGCACGATCGCGTGGCGCTCGTTCGGGTCGATGACGTTGCGGCCGCCGAACTCCAGCAGGACCTCTTTCGCGATATAGCTGTCGGGCGCCTCGACCGCGGACGGATAGGCGAAGCGGACGGTCTCGCCGTCGTCGCCGACATGGACGGCGTAGCGGCCGTCGGCTGCGAGGCGCCAGGCGGCATCGTCGAGGGCGGGCGCGACGACGTTGCGGACATGGCTTACGACCCGGCCCCCGAGGCGTTTGCTGAACCGTCTGATTGCGGTGCGGCTGGCGCCTTCGTCGAAGGGGTCGAAACCGTCGTCGAAGGCGCGGTAGTCGAGGGTGACGTCCACGTCCTCGGAGAACCGGGCGATGTGCCGCCCTTGAAGGCCATCGGATGGGGGTCGGGCATGGAGAAGAGGGCGTCGAGAACCCAGCACACCCAGATGTCCTTCTCCAGGACGACGGCGGATCGCCTGGCATTGGCGGCAAAGGTGCGGAGGATGTCGGCGCGCTCGCCCGCGCCGAGGGAAAGAAACGGCTCAGCCATGGGCCGGCTCCCGGGCGGCGGCGAACGCCTTCTGCATCCAGGCGGGCATGTCGGCGGAGCACAGCTTCTCGAACTCGGCCGGGCTGAGGGCGGCCTCGATGGTGGCGACGGTTTCCGGTGTCACAGTGTCCTTGCCGAGATGCCAGAGGGCGGAAATGGCGGCGCCGGTCGGCTCGCCCGCGAATTGCAGCCGGCGGCGGTTCGCAGTGTGGACCATGCGCACGGCAGTGCCGGCGATCCGGATCGTGCGGGTCGAGCCGCTGGTATGGAACACGGGCGCGGTCGGCACCTGGGTGCTGAGCCGGAAGCGCCTCGCCGCTTCGGCGCCGTGGATCTGGAGCGTCTCACCGTTGCCACGCGCGATCGCCTCGACGACCTCGTGGAAGTCGGGAATTACGGCCCCGACGAACCGGCTGATCCTCGGTCGAACGAAGACGCCGTGGGCGAGACGCCGGATCTCGCCGTCCGCGGCGAGGCGGGAAAGAGTCCGGTCGACGGCTCCTCGGGTGCCGAGCTTCAGGAAGCGGGTGCCGGTGAAGGGCCTGCCCCGGGGCAGCTTTCGTATGGCGGCTCGAACGGCCTTCGCAGTCGACATGGAATGACCCTCTTCTTGTCCAGAAACATAGCGATGATTTGGACAGTTACAAGGAATGGAGCGGAGCCCTGCGTGGGTCAGTGCGGGTCAGTGCTCAGTGGGGGTGCCCGGTTCGGGGGTCTCGGTGCGCATGGACGCCGCCATCATGGCGGTCCATGCCTCGCGGTCCAATCCGAGACGGCGGTTCAACTTGTCCGCGATGACCAGGGCATTGTCCAGATTGAGCGCCATGAGCGCGGTGGGGACATGACCGGCAAGGCCTTCGATGACGATGCCGATCTGTTGCACCTCGATCTCGACGTCATGGTCGGGACATAAGCAGAAGTTCGGATTGTCCGGCAGCGTCTGCGCGGTCATGGTGGTATCCTTCGGTTGCGGCGGCTCCGGACCCCTGCGGCGACACCATCAGCCAGCTGTTCCCGCCTCACCCTTGGGGGTTGCAGGGAACGGGAACATTTCCCTCTTCCAGCCAGCCCCGCGCCATGACCAGAACCGCACACATAGCACCGCCCTCAGGAATTTCATCAAGTCAATGCACTTCCTCACCGTCGCTAACAACTGGTGTCGTGAAGCGTCGATTCAGGCGGCCAACGACGGTTCAGGGCCGGCGCGGGATGGCGCTGGTGGCTGACTGCTGGCGCCGTCTTCAAACCTGGAAGTGGCGAGGTGATGGCCGAAGGACGGGACATGGCGAAGGCGGTCTTAGGATCGAGGTCGACAAGAACCGCCCGGGTTTCGCCCTCCTTCACGCGCCGCGAATGGGGGAGGCAGGGAACCATCGTCGAAGTGTGTTGCGCAGTTCCCGGAACGCGGGATCATTGCATGTGTTGAGGCCGACACTTCGAGCAAGATTCATGAATGTTGCTGCCCTCGGACGACCGTTCTGCTCCCTCATTGCTTGCCTCAAGGCCGATTTCGGATCCGGCGGCTTGGCTTTGTCGACAGGCCATAGTTGGTGTTTGTGCAGCCAGCCCCGGAGTTCTTCGATCCCTTCGTTCCACCCGAGGATCGTGCCCACGTGCGGGGACGTGGACCACACCCAGATCTCCAGTTCGGGTTCGATCACGATTGCCTTCGACCTGTTCTCCCACCCGTTGCAGCGCAGGTCCTCTTCCACTGCCTCCTGGATGTGCTGCCGATCCGCCCCCTCGTCTCCACTCCCAGCCTTGTCGAACACCACCAGGGCGTGGTGGTGGTCACTTGCGTAGCTGCGCGCGGCTGATCCCGCCTGGCGGCGGCACCCCGGGTCCCTTTGCTGATGCCTCATGATCGTGAACTTGACGTCCCGTATCCCGAGTGCCGCTTGTCGTTGGGTCAACAGACCTTGCATTGTCGCCTCGATATCGGCGTCCGCCACGAGTATCCACAGGTCTTTCACGACAGGATGTCAGCCGCCCAGAACACGGTGTCGTCCACCGATGTCCGCCAGTCACGCAACCGCGGATGTTCGTTGCCGGGAACGATCACCGTCCCCCTGTTCTGATCGTGGCCGAAACACAGGACCTGGTCCAGATCGACGCAGCGCAGCAGCGTCGGTGAGTGGGACGCGACGAAGACCTGTGCGCCGCAAACCGACGACAGGGCCTGGCAAGCATACTCGATGGCCATCGGATGGATCCCATTCTCAGGCTCCTCCAGAAGCCAGGCCACTGGTGACGCCCGAAGGTGGGGTATCACGGTCAGGGCAAGCAGCCGCAGCGTGCCCTCGGAAACGCTCCAGGACGGCACTTCGACACCGGCGCGTCTGACCATCAGGTAGGCGTGGCGGTCATCCTCGCGGTGGACGATTCTGACATCCTCAAGGTCCGGCAGCGCGAAGCGCACGTGCTCGAACCACAGCCCCCACTCATGAGGGTCCGATTTCAACCTCTCCAGCACACGGGGCAGATTGCCACCATCATCCGCTAGTCGTCCGCCATCGTCGCCGTTCGGACTCGACGCTTGCCTGAGTTTCCGGCTGTCCAACTGGAGGCGCTGCATGCCGTCACGCTTGAGCGCTTCCGTGACTCGCAGCGAACGAGGGAAGTGCATTTCCCATGTATCACTGAGCGAGAGTCCGTCCAGCGCTGACAGGATGCCGATCGCGCTCTCGTCGGGGTCGCCAAAGTTGTCGAGCCGGGGCCCATTCATGCTCTCGGAGCGGTACCATGTGCCGTCGCCATGCTCGCTCCGGCCGAAGATCTGTTCAGGCCTGCGGTCGGATGCACTGACAATCGAATCGGAACGGGCGCTTGCCTGGAACTCCTCGCCCGTGAGGCGCCCAAGGTATCCGTTCTCGTGCGTCACCTTCACGCCCTCGTCGGATTCCTCGACCCGCAGCTCGTAGCGCAGTGCGTCGTCATCCATCGTGAACTCGGCCGCCAGCTCGAAGCCGGGTGAGGTGGCCGGGCGGCCCCACACCAGATCCTGGAAGTTGCGCGTGCGCTTCCCCACCGCCCGCACCAGTCCCTGCTTCACGTAATCCGTCAGAAACGCGATCGCATCCAGCAACGTACTCTTGCCGCTCCCGTTCGGACCGACGAGAACGTAGAAGTTGCCGTCGAGCCGAAGGTCGACGTGCCGCAGGCTGCGATAGTTGCGGGCCTGGATCGCCCTGAGCGTTACAGCGGGTTCTTTCACGTGTGCCTCGTTCGTGACCCGACACCGTCTGCCAGAGAGGCCCCCCGCTTCCAGGGGCCCGTGCGACAGCCCTGTCCGACATCTCTCCGGATCGTCGTGCATCGCGGGCGCCACCGCAACGCAAGAGTGGGCATCTGATGTGTTCCTGTGCCCATGGTGATCGGCACTTGGTCTGCGAAAGCCACGGAACTCACCGGCTTGGCGGCAAGCCGCCAAGCCACCGTACCAGAGGCAGATCTCATACCATACGCACTGACACAAGGCACAGCCGCAATGCCCCCTGAACAATGGCTCCCGGACCGTACCGGCGTTGCATCGAACAGCGCCGTGGTGTCTGATGGGCATCCGGCTTCATGTGCGGTCAAGGGTGAGTGTGGCTCAGTCGTCGATGACGATGGTGGCGCGCGGAGTGTATCCGGTTTGGCGACAGGCTTCGAGGAGAGGAGCGGCCTGGTCATTGAGGAAGCCTGACAGGATGACCGTGGAGGTGTTGAGGGCGGGGGTCATCGCGATGAGGAGACGGGTGCGAAGGCGCGCAAGGTGTCGGTGCAGACAAGGAGGACGCGCGGTGAGGTTGTTCCTGGCGATCAGATGACGGGCGAAAGCCAGAGCGCCGGTGTCATTGTCGCCGGCAACGATCGCGCTGTCCCACAGATGGGTCGCGGCGATCGAGAGAATGGCCGACCCGCAGCACGTGTCGAGGACGGCAGGAGCCTTCAGGCAGTCGGCGGTGCTCAGGTGCTCGCCGATCCCGAAGGCTGTCCCGGCCCCGATGCGGACGAGGTGGGTGCCCGGGGCTACCGGGCCCGATAGCAAGGGGCGCGAAGACCTTGGCGTTCTTCGCCACCCAGTCCCTGTGGTTGAGGCAGGGCGTGACGCCAAGGCCTGTCTCGACGTGCCGGCGCACCTCTTCGGCCTCCTCGCGGCTGGCAAGGACGGCGGTGACACGGGTGCCGAAGAGGGAGAGCGCCAGGGGCTCGCATTTCTCGAGAGGGGCACGGGCCCCGGCGTGAGCCGCCTCGAGTTGCCAGGTCATGCCGCCATCCTGTGCGCGGACTTGCCGGGGCGCTTATCGGACTTCTGGATCATGCCGGGGTGACGAAGGCCGCCATGATCTTCTTGCGGCCGGCCTTGAGGACGCGTCCATGGCCGAACTTCTCATGCAAGATGCGGACGTCGGCTCCGGCGGCGCAATGGTGTGGCGGGTGGCAGTCGACAATCCTCCAAATCACCCTTGAAAAATCCGCCAAAACACCCCCTCGCAATTCTCCGAATCACCCGTTGGATGATCCCTTGCGCCTTGAAGGCAAGGAGCCTCGACGTTACGATCACAATGTCTTTGTCTGACATGGCGACGGATGGACTACCTGCCGCGAATCGTCGATGCCGAACTGGCAGAACTTCTTGAGGCTTCCGGAGCGGTACTCATCGAAGGTCCCAAGGCCTGCGGGAAGACAGCGACCGCCATGCGTGTGGCCGAGAGCACGGTATTGCTGGACGTCGACAACAATGCCCGGCGCATGATCGACGTCGATCCTGCGGTCGTGCTCGAAGGCGACACGCCGCGTCTGATCGATGAATGGCAACTGGAGCCGGAACTCTGGAATCATGTTCGCAGGACAGTCGACCGGCGTTCTGATCCCGGCCAATTCATCCTCACTGGCTCTGCGGTTCCCGCGGACGATACGACCCGCCATACCGGTGCCGGACGCTTTACCCGACTTCGCATGCGCCCGCTCTCGCTCCATGAGTCGGGACACTCTTCCGGCGAGATGTCACTGCGACGCCTTCTCGACGGCGAGAGGCAGCGAGCGCAGCGGTCCGATCTTTCGATCGCTTCCATCGCCGAACTCATCTGCGTCGGCGGCTGGCCCGGAAACTTCGGCAGGCCCCTGGGCTCGACCCTTCGCATGAACCGGGGTTACCTGGACGAGATCTGCCGCCTGGACATCTCCAGGTTCAGCGAAAGGAAGAGGGATCCCGTCAAGGTGGCACGCCTTCTGCGGTCGCTGGCCCGGAACGTCGCAACTCCTGCCGCAATGGCGAATCTGGCGCGAGATGTCGGGCGCGACGGCGAAAACCTGAAGGTGGATACGGTTGCGGCGTACCTCGAAGCGCTGGAGCGCCTCATGCTTCTGGAAGACCAGCCTGCATGGTCGCCGCACCTGAGGTCGCGCACGACGCTTCGGACAAAGCCTGTGAGGCATTTCGTGGATCCTTCGCTGGCCACGGCCGCCTTGCGGGCCACACCTGCACGTCTGACCGCTGATCCGGAGTTCCTCGGCCTGCTGTTCGAATCCCTGGTCATCCGAGACCTGCGTATCTATGCGCAAGCGGCGGATGCACAGGTCTTTCACTACCGCGAGAAGGAAGGGCTGGAGGTCGATGCCATCGTTGAAGCAGCGGACGGACGCTGGGCAGCCTTCGAGGTCAAGCTGGGCGATCGTCGGATTGCGGAAGGTGCGAACAATCTGAAAAGGCTGGCCAGGCGCATGGAGGAGAGCGACCACGAAAAACCATCGGTGCTCGCGGTCATCGTGCCGCGCGGTTATGGCCACGCGGGTATCGAGGACGTGGGAGTCATCCCGATTGGCGCACTGGGGCCATGAACGAACCGGAACACGATGACGTTGTCCGGCCCGCGGCGCATTCATGTCAGCTCTTCGACAAGGTTCCGGTGCTGGCGCTTGACCATGTCACAGTGATGGAGCTGCCACTCCTTGCGCGCGAAGCCGGTGTTGGCGAACCGGATGGTCCCCCATCGCGCAATTGAAACGCACCGGAAGGCCGGGACCAGCTGTTGGTGTCGAGCGAACCGTGTCGGCGGATGGTGAAGAACCGGGAACACCGGTGCGAGTGGTTCCCGAGCGACGAGGAGTTCAGCGGTCTCTCAGCGGGTGCTTGCCGAGGGGAAGGCGGATTGGTCCGGCATCGAGCCGTAGATGCCCGCCGGGCCGGCTCTGGGGCGGCAGAGGGATGCCATTGAATGCCTGGACGGCCTTGCTTGCACTCGACGCGACTGCTCCCGCCGAGCTGGCGCTCGACGGCTCGGGCGATCAAGCTGCTGCACGCCTCTGCGTCGAGGTGCCGGACATCGAGGACGTGGCGCAGCGGCTGGGTCTGGCGAGGTGAGTCGTCATCGGCTGACACAGTCTTGCCTGATCGCTCTTCGCCTGGGCTCAAGTATTCCGTTTCCCACGCCAGCGCCTGCGTCGTTTCGCAGGAGATGCGCTGCCGGTCTTCCAAGCCTTGACATTCTGCGCCTTCCAGCGATGCGCCGGGCAGGCCTTGATGGCTGTCCGCGCCTCATTTGCAGCGCCCGGCCGGCTCGCATCGATCACGCCCTTGTCGAGGGCGCCATCTGGAAACGCCATCTCGCCGTCGGTGAACTGGAAGAGCTGCGCGAGGCCCCGGCGGCATTGTGCGGTGACTGTTTCGATCCAGGCCTTCTGTCCACCGACGGCCTCGAAGTACCGGCTTGGCAGGCAGGCGATCAGCTTGGCCGCGAGGTCGGTCCCGTCGCAGCTGATCATCTCGGGAGACGCTTGGCGCCAGTCGACGTTCCGGGCGGAGGCGCCGATCATCAGCGTGCCAAGCTTGATCTTCGCCCAGTCGAGGCCGGGCATGGCGATGAGCGTCGAACAGATCGCGCGCCGTGCGCCGTGTGTTTGCCCGCGACGATCTCGTGAAGGTCGAGCACGGGGACAGCGTTCGCCCCATAGTCTCCGAGCCCCGGCCGGTCCTCCTCCATGCGCGCCTTCTCGGCCTCGCCGACATGGTTGACGTCGATATCGACCGACAGGCGGTCGAGCGCACCGTGAAAGACATTGAGCGCCGTGCCGCCCTTGAGAGCAATGCGTGGGGCAATCAGGCTGTCGAGTAGGCGGATGACGCGCTCCAGCGTCGCCGGCTGGACGTGCCGTTCGGCGGCAGGCCTGCGCAAGGCTTTGGGCCGAGACGTCCATTCACGCTCCCTCGAAGCTTTCCTCGACCGCCTGCGATGGCAGGAGCACGCGCCAGGGCTTGATGAGCAGCGCATCGCCGGGCTTCGCGCCCAGCGCATAATGCTTCGAGCGCGGACGCAGGGCGCGCAAACGATCGAGAGCGCTTTCGGGAACGCCCAGGGCTGATTGCCGCCGTTCCAGCCACCAGCCGGCCAGCGAGGCGAGCGAGCGGATGCCAAGCAGTTCGACATAATCGGCGACCTTTTCCGGATCGAGGTAGCGCACGAGATCGAGCGACTGCAGCACCTCTTCGGCGCCGCCCGCGATGTCCGGCCGGTGCAGCACGTCGACCGCGGTGCGCTCGATGGCCGTGACCCTTGTGGACACGCCCAGGCGGTCCATGGCAACGGTCAGATAGTCTGTCCTGCCCGCATCAAGCAGCGCCTTGGGTGGGTTGACGAACCGACACGGGCCAAAGAGCAAATCGGCAAGCTCGGGACGTCCCCGGCTCACGAGTTGGACCTCGTTGAACTCGGAGTCGGCCGCGCCGTGCAGCTCCAGGGCCGAGTGATATCCCAGCACGCCGTCGGGGCGCAGCTTGCTCGCGGCCAGGAACCGGTCCACTGTCAGGCGCTCTGCCGACAGGTGTGCCGGCACCGCGGCGAACACCTCCCGGCTCAGCCGCTTGATGTTGCCAGCCTTCAGGTGATGCTTGAGCAGGCTGGTGACGCCCGCCGAGTTCGCCGGACGGCCGAAAGCGGCAGCGTACTCGGCCCGGGTGAACACCGGGTGGGCCGAGAGAAAGTGCGACGTCTTGTGCGGTCGTGCCGGCATAGTTATCTTATATTCTGCACGGAAATGGGTATTATATATACCTTTCGATGCATGATTATCAACCACCGGCATTCACGACCTCCCTCACTCCCCCGCCTCCGGTTCCAAACGAGCTGCGCCCGGTCGCCCTCGTCACAGATAACATCATCGTTCTCGCGTCCGGCGACCAGGCTTGCCCGCCGCGAGGGGTATGAGTTGTTTTTGAATCCGCTGTGGCAGAGCTTCCCGTCCGGTCTTCCGGGCACATCGACGGCCTGCGGAGCGGAGTTCATGCGCTACGGCACTGGGATGGAGGAGTGAGGCTGCTCGGATGTCGAGGCCGGAGAAGGCTCTGCGGCCCCAATCAAGCGACGCCTCGGGGTTCGGGGGACTCCGACACCGGAACCCCGACGGATTCGAGCCGTCCCCGTTATCGGTTCAACTGGCCATGGAGGGGGCATTGCAGGTCAGCGTGAGTGTGGCCCAGTCTTCCATGATGATGGTGGCGCGCGGTGCGTACCGGGCCTGGCGATAGGCGTCGAGGATGGGGCCGGACTGGTGTTCGAGAAAGCCGGAGAGGATGACGGTGGCGGCGTTGACGGCGGGGGCCATGTCGATGAGGGGGCGGGCCAGGATGTTGGCGATGACGAGGTCGAAGGGCGTAGAGGTCAAGGCACTGAAGGCGTTTGCGCAAACGAGGTGGATGCGGCCGGCGATGTCGTTTGCCGCGATCTGGCCTGCGGCAAAGGAAAGGGCCAGGGGATCGTTGTCGACGGCGACGATGTCGCAGTCCCACAGGCGGGCGGCGGCAAGCGAGAGAATGGCCGACCCGCATCCCATGTCGAGGACGGTTCGGGGCGGTGTGTCGAGCGCGGCAAGGGCCCGCAGGCACCCGGCGGTGCTCGGGTGTTCGCCGGTCCCGAAACCGGCCCCGGCCTTCATGCGGATGAGGATCGTGCGGTCGTCTGCCGGGTGGTCGCCATGGACGATGGTGAAAGGTCCGATGACAAGGGGCGGAAAGGAGCGGATGTTCTCCGTGACCCAGTCCCTGTCGGTGAGTTCCCGGAGGCAGGGCGTGACGCCAAGATGTGCCGCGACGTGACGACGCGCCCGTTCAGCCTCCTCGCGGCTGGCGAAGAGGGCCTGTACGTGTGTGCCGAAGAGGGAAAGGGCCAGGGGCGCAAGTTCCTCGAGGAGGTCGTGTGCGCCCCGGTGCTCCGCCTCGAGCTGCCAGGTCATGCCGCCATGGTCTCCTGTGCGCAGCCTTGCCGGGGGACGCTCAGGGTCATGCAGGGGTAACGAAGGCCGCCATGATCTTCTTGCGGCCGGCCTTGTCGAAGGCGATGTCGAGCTTGTCGCCGTCGGCCTTGAGGACACGGCCATAGCCGAATTTCTCGTGGAAGATGCGGGTGTCGGGCTGCGGCGCCGTCCCGGGGTTGGGCGTGGCGTGCGGGGCAGGTGAGGGAAACTGCTTCTGGCGGCGGGTGAGGGTGCGCGAGAAATGGCTGTCGGTGACGGCCTGGCCGAATTCGGACTGATCGCGGTAGCCGATGAGCGGGGACTGGTCCAGGTGGATGTGCTCGGTGGGCAGTTCGCCAAGGAAGCGCGACGGCGGGTTGGACATGGTCTGGTTGAAGACCCGCCGGTTGGCCGCATGGAAGATGGCGACGCGCCGGCGGGCCCGGGTGAGGGCGACATAGGCGAGGCGGCGTTCCTCCTCGAGGGCCTTGCTGCCGTTCTCCTCGAGGGCGCGGCGATGGGGAAAGAGGTCCTCCTCCCAGCCGGGCAGGATGACGGTGTCGAATTCCAGTCCCTTGGCCGCATGGAGAGTCATGATGCTGATCATGTCGCCGGCGCTGGCGGCATCGCCCTCCGCGACGAGGCTGACATGATCGAGGAACTCGCCGAGGTCGTCGAATTCGGCCAGGGCACCGACGAGTTCCCTCAGGTTCTCGAGCCTGGCCGGGGCCTGGATGGACTTGTCCTTCTGCCACATCTCTGTATAGCCCGATTCATCGAGAAGGACGGCGGCCACCTCCGCCGGGGACGTGCGGCTGGCCTCGGCGCGCCAGCGCTCGATGTTGTCGATGAAGGAGGAGAGGGCCCGCCGGCGCGCCGGCGCCACGGTGGTGCTGCTGACGACATGGCGCGCGGCGGCAAGCAGGCTGGTGCGTTCCCGTCGCGCATGGTCGTGGAGAGGGGCCAGAGATTTCTCGCCCAGTCCTCGCCTTGGAAGATTGATGATCCTCTGGAAGGCAAGATCGTCGTCGTCCTGGCGCACCAGACGCAGATAGGCAACCGCATCGCGGATTTCGCGGCGCTCGTAGAACCTCAGGCCGCCGATGATGCGGTAGGGCACACCCAGGGTGATGAAGCGTTCCTCGAAATGACGCGTCTGGTGGCCGGCCCGCACCAGCACCGCCATCTCGTTCAGCAGATGCTTCCTTCTCTGCAGTTCCTCGACCATGGCGCCCACGGCGCGGGCCTCGTCCTCGCCGCTCCACACACCGGTGATGGCGATGGGCTCCCCGGCGTCGGTATCGCTGCCGGTCCACAGGGTCTTGCCGAGCCGGTCGCGGTTGTGGGCGATCAGGGCGGAAGCCGCCGCAAGGATGCGGGGCGTCGAGCGGTAGTTGCGCTCGAGGCGTACGATGGTGGCGCCGGGAAAGTCGGTTTCGAACTTGAGGATGTTGCCGACCTCGGCGCCGCGCCAGCCGTAGATCGACTGATCGTCGTCGCCCACACAGCAGATGTTGCCCGTTCCTCGGGCGAGCAGGCGCAGCCACAGGTACTGGATCGCGTTGGTGTCCTGATACTCGTCGACGAGGATGTAGCGGAACCGCCTGTGCCAGGTGTCGAGAACGTCTGGATGATCGAGCAGCAGGCGGTAGGGCTTGAGGAGCAGGTCCCCGAAATCAGCAGCATTGAGGGATTCGAGACGCTCCTGATAGGCGCGGTAGAGCACCTGGCCCTTGCCCCGGGCGTAGGCCTGCGCCGCCTCCCCGGGCACCTGGTCGGGGGTCCATCCCCGGTCCTTCCATTTCTGGATCAGGAACGAGAGCATACGTGGAGGCCAGCGCTTCTCGTCGATGTTGGCCGCCTCGACGAGTTCGCGGGCCAGGCGGATCTGATCGTCGGTATCGATGATTGTGAACCCCGGCTTGAGGCCCGCGAGTTCCGCGTGGCGGCGCAGCATGCGCGCACCGATCCCGTGAAAGGTGCCGATCCACAGGCCGGAGGTGGGCTGTTCGATGAGGGCGCTCACCCGTTCGGCCATCTCGCCGGCGGCCTTGTTGGTGAAGGTCACTGCGAGAATCTGCCCTGGCCAGGCGCCCCCGGTGGCGATGATGTGGGCAAGACGCACCGTCAGGACGCGGGTCTTTCCGGTGCCGGCGCCGGCGAGCACGAGGACCGGCCCGTCAAGGGCCTCGACCGCCTCGCGCTGCGCCTCGTTGAGGCCGTCGAACAGCGGGTTTGGAGAAGCGTCCTGCATGGTGGGCCACTCCTATCACAGGTCCGTGGTCGGGTTCATGGCGGGCATGTGGACAGGTGGATTCACTGGCAAGTGGATGAGTGCCATGATACCGCCCTTGACGGCGTGCCAGGTTTCTCACCGGAACACTCCGGGCATGAAGGAGACGGACAAGGTTGCGCAAGGTCTTCTGGATAGCGGTGGCCCTCGTGGTGGTGGCCCTGGCCGCCGGGGCCGTCTGGCTCCTGACATGGGATCTCGAGCGGTACCGTGACGAGGTCGAGGATCAGCTCGAGGCGCTGACCGGCCGTGACGTCACGGTGTCGGGCGACCTCAGTCTGTCGCTCGTTCCCGATCTCAAGGTGGCGCTGGGCGATGTGACCATCGGGGCGAGGAATGCTCCCTGGCTCAGCTTGCCGGAGGTTCATGCGGTCGTCTCCCTGACGTCGCTTCTGGCCCTTGATCCTGCCGTCGAGCGAATCAGGGTGGTCGGACCGGTGCTGACCATCGGCGGGCCCGACATGGCCGGTTCCCTCAGCGGCGGCGGGGCGAGCCCACACACGGCGGTGAGGATCGATGCCATCGAGATCGTCGACGCCACGGTGACCTGGCACAGTGAACTCCATGGCACCCGGATGTTCGAGGGTCTCGATCTTGCCATCGAGTCCAAGGGGGTGGACGGCCCCTTCGAGATCACCGGCAGTCTCTCGGGCGATGTCGGGGAGTGGACTGTGGATGCCGCCCTTGGACGGCTGTCACGGTCGTCCCTGCCGGTGAGTCTCGCCGTCGCGTCGACCGGGGGCGACTCGCTGCGGGCCTCGGGGAGCCTTCATGATTGGAAGAACGACGCCCGGTTCAGCGGCGCCGTGAGGCTCGATCTTCCGGATCTCGCAAGCCTCGTCGGACTTGCCGGCGCCGAGGCGCTGCCGGCGTCGTTCGATGCCGTGATGGTGATCTCTGCCGAGACGGTCGAGATCAGCGACCTTGCCCTGCAGCTTGCCGACTCGGCGGTCTTCGGAGCCATCGAGTCCTCGGCGGACCGGCTGGCAGTCAGCCTGACCTCCAGCAGGCTTGATCTCGATCGCCTCGTTGCCCTGGGCCGTCAGATGGAAAGCGGGCACCCGGCGTTCGCCTGGCTCGACCGCCGTCATGTCGCCGTGGACGTCACGGTCGAACATGCTCTCTACCGGGACCGCGCGGCGCGGAAGGTCGAGGTTGTGGCCACGCTGGCCGATGGTGCTCTCGACATCAGGCGGGCTGCCGCGGTCCTGCCCGGCAACACGCAGGCCCTGGTGACCGGCGTCGCCACCATCAGGGGTGACGTGCCGATCTTTCGCGGTCCCCTTGAAGCCACGTCGAGCGATATCAGGAACACGCTCGCATGGCTCGGGGTGGATCTCGACGGCATTCCCCGCGACCGGCTGAGGAAGGCCCGGCTGTCGGCGCACTGTGAGGCGACACCGGGTTCCGCCGTTCTCTCCGACATGGACCTTGTCCTTGATTCATCGCGTGTCACCGGCACGCTCATCAGTCTTTTCGCCGGAAAGGGAAACGTCATTGCCGATCTTGCTGTCGATGAACTGGCGCTCGATGCCTATCTTCCAGAGAGCCTGCCGGACATCCTTGCGGACATCGAATGGACCGGGATCGATCTCGATGTCAGGAGCGAGGTCGGAACCCTGGTCATGGGCGATGTCGTCGCTACCGGGGTTCATGTTGATGGCGCGCTGAGCCAGGGCGCCATCGCCTTTCGCCGTCTCGAGGCACGCGATCTTGCCGGCGTCGCCGTCAGTGCTACGGGGAGGATCGAACCGGCGGAGCAGGCCGTGGCGTTCGACGTCGAGGCCGCAGCGCCCGACATGGCCGCCATCGCCCGTGCCCTGGCCATCAACTCGCCGGTCGATCTGCAGGATCTGGGGGCCGTGGATCTTTCCCTTGCCGTTGAGGGAACCTTCGAGGAGATCGACCTCGAGGGCGCTGCGGCGACCGCCGTCGCCGATCTTTCCATCGCCGGCCACCTGACCCGGCCGCTCGCCGGGGCGTCGTTCCGCGGCGTCATTGGCGTTACCGGAGAAAGCCTTGCGGCCGCTGCCGGCGTTGCCGGGTTTGAAGTGCCGGGCGCCGACGGCGAAGCCTTCACGCTGTCTGCCGACATCGAACTGACGCCTCCCGGGCTCAACCTTGCCGTTGCCGCCCGGACCCTGGGCGCTACGCTCGATGCCGAGGGCCGCCTCATGAACGCGGTCCTGGAAGAAGGCAGCGCCGTTCTAAAGCACGCCAATCCGGTGCGCCTGATGGAACGCTGGGGTCTTGCCGCGAGCGCGGATCTCGAAGGGCCGCTCGACATCGCTGTTGCGGCCAGCGGATCGCTCGATGAGGGAAGGGCCGTGATCGAGCGGGCCACCCTGGGGGGCTCCTCCATCGAAGGTTCGGCCGCATGGTCCGATGGCACGGCCCGACCGCTCGTCACTCTTCATCTCTCCGCGGACACACTTCACCTCGATCACCTTTCCGGCGGGATTGCCGGCGTCATCGGCGATGTGGACGGACGCCTCGACCTTGCCGCGGACCGCCTCGTCATCGCCGGCATGGCGCTTGATGAGGCTCTTCTTCGGTCCGCGGCCGAAGGCGGTCTGCTTCATCTCGAGACCCTGTCTGGCTCCCTCTTTGGCGGGACGGTGCTCGTCTCCGGCACCGTCAGTCACGGGCTGCCCCACGAGGTAACCTACTCCCTTGCCCTCGAGGACGTCGAACTCGCCGAGTTGCTCGCTGACCTGGCGGAGCGGGACACGCTCTCCGGGCGCCTCCACCTTGCGGCCGACGGCACGGCGCGCGGTCTCACGGGCGAGGATCTCCTCAAGAGCCTGGCGGGTGAGGGGCAGGTCTCGTTCCAGCGCGGCGCGGTGGAAGGCTTCGATTTTCAGGCGATGTCGGGTCTGCTGACCGATGAGCGGGAGAGCGTCGCCATTGCCGAGGAGATCGCCCGCGCCACCGGCAGCGGCACGTCCGGCATCATCACGGCCGGCGCCTCCTTCTCCCTCGAGAAGGGTGTTGCCCGTTCGCAGGATCTCTCCGTCATCTTCAACGGCGCCGAAGGCGTCTACGAGCTCGAGCTCGATCTGCCACGCCGCTGGATCACTCTCGATGGATCGGTGCAGCTGACCGGCGGTGCCGGCCTGCCGGCGATTGCCATGACCGTCGCCGGCCCCCTCGACGAGACGGACCTCGTTGTCGATGCCAGGCTGCTCGAGACCCATCTCGTGAGCCATCCCGTGCCCCTGCCGGACGACAAGCCAGCCACGCCATCCACCGAGGTGGAACCTGACGCGGCCGATGCCGCCCGGACGCGGGGCGATGACGGCTCACTGCTTCTGTGGGTCCTGGATGAGGACGCGCCTGCGCCGCCGCCGGTTGCAGTGGACGAGGAACCGATCGGTACGGCGCAGGAAGACGACAGCGGCAGCATTCTTCTTCTGCTCGACTGAGGGTGCTGCCCCGCCCCGCATTATTGATAATGATAGTCATTCGCAAAATGCTTGACAGGTGGCCAAGGGTGCGCCAAAGAAGCGCAACTGATAACTATTCGCAATGAGGAGAACCATGATGTTCATGCGAATTGCCGCGCTCGCGCTCGCCCTGGTGTCACTGCCGGCAGCGGCCGATGGCGAGCTCAATCTCTATACTGCGCGTCACTACGACGCCGACGCCAGGCTCTACGAAGCCTTCCACGATGCCACCGGGGTCACCGTCAACGTCATCGAGGACAAGGCCGGGGCCCTGATCGAGAGGATGAGGATCGAAGGCGAGAACAGCCCCGTTGACGTCTTCATGACGGCCGATGCCTCGAACCTGATGACCGCCGCCCTCGATGGCCTGCTCCAGGGAGTCTCCTCGGCGGACCTGGAGTTCCGCATTCCCGCCTCCCTGCGTCATCCAGATGGCGCATGGTTCGCCTTCACGAGGCGGGCCCGTGTGATCATGGTGCACAGGGACTTCGATGCCACGGGCCTCGAACGCTACGAGGATCTCGCGGATCCACGGTTTGCCGACACCATCTGCATCCGTTCGTCGGGCAACATCTACAACCAGTCCCTGGTGGCCTCGCTCATCGTCGCCAATGGCGACGATGCCACCGCCGCCTGGGTGAGGGGGCTGGTGGCCAACATGGCGCGTGAACCGGAATCCAACGATACCGGCCAGATCAAGGCGGTGGCTGCCGGCCAGTGCGAGATCGCCGTCGCCAACACCTACTACCTGGCACGCCTCGTGAGGTCTGACGATCCGGCCAGTCGCGATATCGCCGATGCCATCCGGGTCATCATGCCCAATCAGGGCGACCGCGGCGTCCACGTCAATATTTCAGGGGCCGGTGTGGCCGCCCATGCCCCCAACCGCGACAACGCCATCGCCTTCCTGGAGTTTCTGGCCAGCGACATGGCGCAGCAGGTCTTTGCCGACAGCAACAACGAATGGCCGGTGGTCGACGGAATCGCTCACGCCGGTGTGCTCGACGATCTCTACGGCGACTTCGTGGCCGATGGCATCGACGTGGCGACGTTCGGCGCCAACCGCGGCCGTGCCCTCGACATCATGGAGGAGAACGGCTGGAAGTAGATCCGCGCGGTCACGGCTGTGATCCCGGCCGTGACCGGGCGATCCTTCCGGAGAGTACGATGACGGGGACAATCCCCGCCACCACGATGGCGAGCGCCGCCGTCGAGGCCTCGGCGAGCCGCTCGTCCGCCGCCAGCCGCCACGTCCTGGTGGCCAGGGTCTCGAAGTTGAAGGGCCGCACCAGCAGGGTGGCCGGCAGTTCCTTGAGCACGTCGACGAAGACCAGCAGGCCGCCGGTCAGCAGGCTGCCCCTCAACAGCGGGGCGTGGACTTCGGTCAGGGTGGCGAAGGGACTGCGGCCCAGGGATCTCGCGGCGCCGTCCATCGCCGGGGTCACCCTGGCGAGTCCCGCATCGGTGCTGTTGTAGGCAACCGCCAGGAAGCGCACCACGTAGGCAAGGAGCAGCGCGGCGATCGAGCCGGTCACCAGCAGGCCCGTCGACACGCCGAAGGCCGCCTCCATGAAGGCATCGAGACGGTTGTCGAGCCAGGCCAGGGGAACCAGAATCCCGACCGCGATGACCGATCCCGGGATGGCATAGCCCATGGATGCGATGCGCACGGCGCCATGCGTAACCGGTCCCGCCGCCAGACGTGCCGCGTATCCCAGTGTGAGCGCCGCGGCGACGGCCAGAATGGCCGCCAGTCCGGCCACCAGGACCGAGTTTCCGGCATAGGTCGTGAAGGCCGCCAGGGGCATGGAATCGCCGGAGGACACGGTGAGTTCGACAAGCAGGCAGACCGGAACCACAAATCCCAGCAGGACCGGCAGGGCGGTGGCCAGGAACGCGGCCCAGGCCCGCGATCCGGCGAGGACAAAACGCGGCAGCGGCTGGAAGCGACCCTGCCCCGTCACGTAGCGGGCCCGGCTCCGCGAGCTCCGTTCCACAAGGATCACGGCGAAAGCGAAGAAGAGCAGGATGCTGGCCAGTTGTGCCGCGCCTTCCGGGGAGCCCCTGATGAACCATGTCCGGTAGATTGCCGTGGTGAAGGTCTGGACCCCGAAGAACTCGACGGTGCCGAAGTCGGCGAGAGTTTCCATGAGTGCCAGGGCGAGACCGGCGGCAAGTCCGGGCCGTGCCATGGGTATGGCAACACGGGCGAAGGCGGACCAGGGCCCCAGGCCGAGGGAGCGGGCGACACCCAGCGCCTGGACCGACTGTGACAGGAACGCGTTGCGCCCCAGAAGATAGACATACGGGTAGAGCGCCAGGGACAGCATGGCGATGGCACCCGGTGTGGAGCGGATTTCCGGAAACCAGTAGTCATGGCGCCCCCAGCCGGTCAGATCGCGCAGCTCGGTCTGCAGCGGTCCGGCAAACTCCAGGAAATCAGTGTAGGCGTAGGCGACGACGTAGGCCGGGGCGGCGAAGGGGAGAAGCAGCAGCCACTCCATGTACCGCCGCCCCGGAAACTCGCACATGGTGACAAGCCATGCCGTTCCGGTGCCGATGGTCCCGGCCACCACCGCCACTCCGGCCAGCAGTACCAGGGTGTTGACGACATAGACCGAAACAATGCGATCAACGAGACCGGTCCACACGACACCACTGCCGGTGAAGAGGCTCGACACCACGGCAAGGATGGGAAGGGCGACGACGGCGGCAATGACGAGGGCTGCCACACGAATGAGCGGCCAGCGGCCGGAAGCGGGCCGCATCTCTTTCGCCGGCAGGCTCACGCCTTCGAGGGGCTGACCATGGAGCCTGGTCTCACCCAGGCATCGAAGTCCTCGGGACTGACGAGGTCCAGCGAGATGGCCGCCTCCTTCAGGGTGGTGCCCTCGGCATGCGCCTTCTTGGCGATTCGCGCGGCGTTGTCATAGCCGATGTGGGGGTTGAGCGCCGTCACGAGCATGAGCGAGCGCTGCATCATCTCCTCGATACGGTCCCTGTCGGCGGTGATGCCGGCCACACAGCGATCCGTGAAACTTGCCGCCGCATCGCCCAGCAGGCGGGCGGACCGCAACACGTTGAAGACCATCACGGGCTTGAAGACGTTGAGTTCGAAGTGCCCCTGGGCGCCGGCGAACGTGACCGCCGTGTGGTTGCCCATGACTTCGGCGCAGACCATGGTCAGGGCCTCGCACTGGGTCGGGTTGACCTTGCCCGGCATGATCGAACTGCCCGGTTCATTGGCCGGCAGCACAAGTTCCCCGATGCCGCTGCGCGGTCCCGAACCCAGGAGCCGGATGTCGTTGGCGATCTTGTTGAGGCTGACGGCGACGACGTTGAACGCCCCGGACACCTCCACCATGGCGTCATGGCTCGCCAGGGCCTCGAACTTGTTGGCAGCAGTGATGAAGGGAAGACCGGTCATCGTCGCGATGCGTTCGGCGAAGGCGACATCGAAGCCTTGCGGACTGTTGAGGCCCGTGCCGACCGCCGTCCCGCCCATGGCGAGCTGCATGAGCCGCGGCATCGTTCCCCTGACACGCTCGATGCCAAGTTCCACTTGCCTGGCGTATCCGGAAAACTCCTGGCCCAGGGTCAAAGGTGTGGCGTCCTGAAGATGCGTCCGGCCGATCTTGACGATGTCGGCGTATTCGCGTGCCCTGGAGTCCAGGGCTGCGTGAAGCCGTTGCAGCGAATCAAGAAGCCGCCGGTCAATCTCGATGGCGACGGCGATGTGCATCGCTGTCGGAAAGCTGTCGTTGGATGACTGGCCCATGTTGACATGGTCATTGGGGTGCACCGGGCTCTTCGAGCCCGGCGCGCCGCCAAGGATCTCGATGGCCCGGTTGGCGATCACCTCGTTGACGTTCATGTTGGTCTGGGTGCCGGACCCGGTCTGCCAGACGACGAGAGGAAAGTGGTCCTCGAGGTGTCCGTCGATGACCTCGTCGGCGGCCCTGCCGATGGCGGCGGCCAGGTCCTCGGGGAGTCTGCCGGAAGACCGGTTGATCTCTGCCGCCGCCTTCTTGACGTAGCCGAAGGCCTCGATCAGCTGCGAGGGCATGCGCTCGGAAGGCCCTCCGATGGGGAAGTTGCCGAGCGACCTCTGGGTCTGGGCACCCCAGTAGCGATCACCGGGAACGCTGATCTCCCCTAGAGAGTCGGTTTCTGTACGCAGATCGGCCATGGACTGCGGTTCCCGCGTCAAGTCAGGCCTTCCTTTACCACACCGCGTCCCGTCCTTGCGAACGATTCTCAGTCGTGGAATGCAACCCTACTTCTTGCGGAAGGAATCGAGGGAGACGATGGTGCCGTCGCCTTCGGGCTGCGTTGGCTCTTCCTCCTCGACAGGCTCTCCTTCGGGAGCCTTGAAGTTCAGTCCGAACCTGACGCTCGGGTCGGCGAACGACGTGACGGCAGTCCAGGGAACGCCGAGTTCGTGGGGCATGCGGTCAAATGAAAGACCGATTGAAAAGCCATCTTCGTCGACCTCCAGATTCCAGAACTGATTCTGGATGACGATGGTGATGTCTTCGGGATAGCGGGCCTTCAGGGCCTTGGCCATCCTGACGCCGGGGTGGTCGGTACGGAAGGTGATGTAGAAGTGGTGGTCTCCGGGCAAGCCGTCACGCGCGGCGATTTCGAGGGCGCGGGCGACGACGCTGCGCAGGGCGCCGTCAACCAGAAGTCCATAGTGGATTGAATCACTCATCGCTCGACCGGACCTCTATGGACCGACATGATGGAGGGCTTCTGTTGCCCGGTGCCCTCCAAACCGCGCTTGTCGCCTATGCGGCAACAGCGAACGCCTCGTTGTCGTTGGCGCTTGTGTGATTGACCCGATAACGGCGGTATCATACCGGGCGAAAACCGCACCTTTACCACGCACGTCGATCCTGGTTCGCCCCCATGAGTTTATGGTGGAGGCGGCGGGTACTGCCCCCGCGTCCGCAACGTCTATTCCGAACGACGTTTATCGCCATAGCCCAGCGCACCGGGCAACCCGACATATAGTCGCGCCGGAGACGCCCCGCAACCCCTTTGTGTCTGCAGCGCCGAGCCGGGCGGCGTGTCGGCCTGTCCTACGCCGAATTCCTGATCGCCGTCGCGTAGGCAGCGAGGTCCGATGCGCTCATCTGGAGCTGTCGCGCTATCTGTTGCCACCCGTCCAGGGCAACCGCAACTTCATCGATGATGGCATCGGCCCGGACCAGGTCCAGCGCGAAATACGGTGCGGCGGCCCGGGCCAGATCCAGGTCGGCGTCCGGCCCTTCTTCCGATATCCAGGTCGTCAGTTCCCGCGCCTTTTCGGTCAGCGGCACCGGGTTCAGGTCATAGGCTGGAGAGAGGCGCCACGTGTTGTCGTGATCGTAGAGGAAGCCATGGTTGCGGAGGTGATCGTCGAGATTGCCGACCATCACGTTGAAGACGATCCGCCTCCACAGTTCATGCAGGTCTTCGGTCGGCGCGTTTGAATACATCCTGATGACTTCCGCGATATCCGTGTAGGTCGCTTCGTCGCCGTCGCTGAGCCCGAGCAGGGTCATGGCGGAAATGAACGGGATTCTTCGGTCTTCATCCCGGTCGAAGCGTGTGATCAGGGACACCGGCCGACCGGCGACGTCCAGTAGTGTCGCCTGAGCGACGCCAATGCCGGCGGCGGCGGCGAGTGTCATCGCCAGCACTTCGCCATGCGGGATGCTGCGATCGTCGTCGTTCTTCGGAAACTTGGCGATCGCCAGGCGGCCGTCATTGTCGATGACGGCGGACTTGGGGCGGGCGCCACCGAGAGGTGAACCCTCGTTCAGCAGAAGTCTCAAGTCTTCGGCGGATTCGGTGTTGGACAGTACCGCATCGGCGGCGTTGAGGAGCGCCGGCAGCCGGATGAGGGGAGGAACGCGGTAGCGGCCGATATTGTGGCCGAAGGTCTCCTCGCCTTCCCGGCGGTACCGGAGCGCGCCCATTCTCGTGTGATCGTTGATGGCGAGGAGGTAGTCGATCTCGGACAGGGCGCGCTGCTCGCCGGCCTTGCGAAAGGCGCGCCGTATCAGCTGTTGGCCCCAACGGTCGGGTGCGGTGTCGCGCAACGCGCCAGGCAATGCGGACTTGGCCGACGAGGTGTATATCTGCCGGCGTTCAAGCGGCAGGTTCGCTGGATCCAGGGCGAAAGCACCGGCGCGGCCGCGCCATGCGTCGGCGTACTCGAAGACCGAGCTTTGGCCGTGTCGCTTGGCGATATAGTGGAATCGACCGACGAGCCGTGTCTCTGCCTTGTGGTTGACAAAGACCTCGACGGTGTCGGTCATGACGGTGTCCGGGCGCGTCGGCGCGGTTGCACCTTCCTGGGCAGTTGATCCTCGTCGATGTCCAGTCCGAGGGAATCGTCTCGCCGGTCGGCCGCCTGGGCGAGGCGGTCGGCGAGGCCCAGGATGGCCAATACGGTTGCGTAGATGCCGATCGAGACCGACGGGTCGCCGCGTTCGACCTTGTAGAGGGTGCCGCGGCTGATGAATGCGCGCTCGGCCATCGAGACCGTCGAGATACGACGCTTCTTGCGGGCGACGGCGATGTCCGCGCCCAGCTTGGCCAGGGCCATTTTGGCTGCTCTGGGAAGGGCTCGCGTTGCCAGTGTTTTCATTGTTTGTCTTATCTTATTGTCAATAATGGTTCATATTGTTCAATATATAAGACATATCGGAGATTGGTCAACAGATTTTCGAACTTGACCGAAGCTGCACGAGGAATGTCAGCCGGCCGCGCCGGATTTCGCCCATGATCCTGCGATCGGCAACGACGACAAGAAACTCGGTTCCTTGGCGGCATTGACGATCACGTCGGTATCGACGGGATCCATGTCGTCACTCGAAGGAGGCCGGCGTCGATCGTCAGCGGAAGGTCCAGGGCGGCAAGGGTACGGAGAACGAGACCGAGCTCGGCACGGGACTTGCCGTGCTCAATGGCGACGACCCATTGTCGTTGGACGCCCGCTTGGCGGGCGAGCTTGGTCTGGCTCAGCTGGAGCTTGCGGCGTCTATCGCGGATGGCCAGACCGAGGCCCGGGGGGGGGGGGGGTCGGATTTGCATGATGGCCCCGCCGCCGCCGTACGAACGCCTGCGCGCGGCACTGGAGGAGCACGCAAGGCGCGTCGACTCGCGTTGACCGGATCGGATGCGCTCATTGTCGAGCCGCTTGGCAGACGGCACGGCCGGGAGGCCTTCCCGAGCGGGACCGCTATCTGGCACGCCGGATCACCCGGGTATTCCACCGCCGGAGACGCCGATATCGTCCTCGGTTTCCATATGCTGAGCGCTCTGTCGATCGACCTTGCCTCACTGCCCTGCGCCCTGATCAGCCGGCTGGCGGTCGACCGCCCGGCGCACGGGTGCGGCCTCGGGCGCATGCTTCTCGCCGATGCGGTCAAGCGGTCCCTGGCCGCCGGTGAAACCGTGGCCATGCACGCCCTGATCGTGGATGCCGCGAATGACGACGCGAAACGCTTCTGCGAGAGGTTCGACTTCCTTCGGCTCAGCCATGCTGCCCTGCAAGGCCTGAAGGGATAGGCTCGACGCTTGGCGACGCCGGGGCAGGCGCGTCCTTGGTCATCGACCATGGTGCCAGAGAACGATGACCTTGATGACAGTGACCGCCGCTCATGGCTGCGTCAGATGCCTCGGCGGTCTTGAGTGGCGTCCTCGGGTCGGCCGTGTTCTTGTCTCAAGGAGCATGCAGTGTGCCCGCCCTTCTGCCGTTTCCGGAACGCGGCGTCGGCATGGGTTTTCCGGAGTGTCTCGCTGACACAAAGGTGTCTTCGCAAGCTGCGAAGGGCTCGTCGGTCGGACACGGAGCCTCGCGCGGATGAACGTGTCGACGATCGTTGGAACATGGCACCGGGCGGACGGCATCGCTCCTCGCTTTCGGAGCGGCACGCAGGCCGGCGGGAGGGGCATGGGAGGTCTCATGGAATGGCAGGGCAGCGGGTGTCCAACCCGTGGCATGGCGCTTGCCGGAACGGGTTGTGACCTGCAGTCTTTATCTTCTCTGTGTCATGGTGCCGGTGGAGTTCGCCGGCGTCCTCGTGTATGCCCTTGGCATGGGCATCACGCAGGAACAGGCTCGCGAGATCAGGGAACAGCGTTCCCTTTGTCAGACGACGCGACGGGTGGTGTCTCCGGGGCTCGAGGCCTTGCTCTACGAGCCGATCGAGGTTCTCGATCACGGATTCGTGCGTGTCATCGACTATCTGGGAGACGACAGTGCCATCGTCCAGGCGGCACGGGTGTCCTACGGCACGGGTACACGGTCGGTGCGCGGTGATGCGGCGCTCATCGCCTACCTCATGCGCCACCGCCACACCACACCCTTCGAGATGTGCGAGATCAAGTATCACGTCAAGCTGCCGGTGTTCGTGGCCCGCCAGTGGATTCGCCACCGCATGTCCAGCGTCAACGAGGTCTCGGCGCGGTACTCGATTCTTGACCGCGAGTTCCACATCCCCGCGCCTGACAACCTGGCGCGCCAGTCGACGCAGAACCGGCAGGGCCGCAGCGACGTCCTCGAGGGCGACGAGGCGGCCAGGGTGCTGGAGATGCTCAAGGATGACGCCAGCCGCGCCTACGGACACTACGAGGAGATGCTCGACGGCAACGGCCCCGGCCTTGCCCGCGAACTGGCCCGTATCAACCTGCCGCTCGGAATCTACACCCAGTGGTACTGGAAGACCGACCTTCACAACCTGTTTCACTTCCTGGCCCTGCGGGCGGATTCCCATGCTCAGTACGAGATCAGGGTCTATGCCGAAGCGATGCTGGAAACGGTGAAGGCCTGGGTCCCGCTGGCTCACGAGGCCTTTGTCGACTGCCGGCTGGAGGGAGCGGAACTGACGGCTCAACAGCTGGTCGTGGTGCGCCGTATGCTGAGGGGCGAGACGGTGACAAGGGAGACCAGCGGATTGTCGCGGCGCATGTGGGACGAACTCGAGAGTGTGCTGGAGAAAGACTGAACGCCAGGGGTGCCTGTGCGCGCCCGGCTTCTTCAAGACTGGCGATGCTGAACGCCAGGGGCGTGAGGCCCCGCGAAGGCGCACTTATTCGATGACGATGCGCGGACCTTCCGGGCGGGAGCCCGGCAGACTCTCCAGGACCGCCGAGGCCACCGCCTTGTAGGCATTGGCAATGGCGCCTGCGGGCTCGGCGGCGACGATGGGAAGACCGCTGTCCGACGTCTCGCGAATTCTGATGTCGAGAGGGATTTCACCGAGGAAGGGAACCTTGAGCCTGGCAGCCTCCTTTCTCGCTCCCCCATGGGCGAAGACTTCGGTGCGGTGACCGCAGGCGGGGCAGGAGAAGTAGCTCATGTTCTCGACAATGCCGAGGATGGGGACATCCACCTTGCGGAACATGTTCAGCCCCTTGCGGGCGTCGATGAGGGACAGGTCCTGCGGCGTGGACACGATCACGGCGCCGGCGAGCGGCGTTCTCTGGGTGAGCGAGAGCTGGATATCACCGGTCCCTGGCGGCAGATCGACGATCATGATGTCGGCTTCGCCCCATGCCACCTGGCGCAACATCTGCTCCAGGGCGCTCTGCACCATCGGGCCTCGCCACACCATGGGCTGGTCCTCTCCGATCAACAAACCGATCGACATGGTCGCGATGCCGTGGGCCATCTTGGGATAGAGCAGGGTCCCGTCGGTCTCGGGCTTGCCCGTCAGACCGAAGAGGCGCGGAGCCGAAGGGCCGTAGATGTCTGCATCGAGGAACACCACCTTGCGGCCCCCGGCGGCCAGGGCGAGGGCCAGATTGGCGGCGGTTGTCGACTTTCCGACACCACCCTTGCCGCTGGCGACCGCCACGATGGCCTTGACGCCATCAATGCCTCCCGCCGGCTGCGCCGGGGCGGCCTGATCGCGGTGAGCGGTCATGACGACGCTCGATGAGAGCACGCCGGGCAGGGCGCGAATGGCGTCTTCGGCGGCCTTGCGCACCGGTTCGAAAGCGTGGCCACGGTCAGCCGGCACTTCCATGACGAAACCGACATTGCCGTCCTTGACAACGAGATTGGAGACAAGTCCCTCGTCGCTGATCGGACGGCCGCTCCCGGGGTCGGTGATCCCGCGAAGGACCGCTTCAACTGCCTCTTGCGTGACTCGTGCCATCGCTCGTCATCCTTCCCGCATTGCAGGCAACCCGCAGGTGACATATAACGCAGGCACCCTTGGCAACAACCCATAAAGCGCGGAACCCGGCTCAACAGGATCCGCCAGGAAGGCAGCGAACCCATGTCCTGGAATGACGGTGGTGGAGGTGGATGGGGCGGTTCCGGCGGCGGCCCCTGGGGGCGAGGCCCCACAGGTGGCGGTGGCCGCGAGTTCGAGGAACTCGTCCGCAACGTGCAAAAGAAAGGCCGGCGATTCCTGCCAGGCGGCTTCGGCGGGATCAAGGGCATCCTTGTCATCCTTGTCGTGCTTGTTGCCGTATGGCTGGCGAGTGGAATCTACCGGGTCGACACCAACGAGCAGGGTGTCGAGGTCGTCTTTGGACGCTGGGTCAACACGACGACGCCCGGTCTCGACTACAACTGGCCGGCGCCCATCGGGCAGGTCTTCACACCGACGGTGACGGAGATCCAGCAGTTCAACATCGGCACCACGCCCAACCAGAGCCTGATGCTGACCGGTGACGAGAACATCATTGACGTCAAGTTCGTCGTGAAGTGGAAGATCGACGACGCCGGAAAGTTCCTGTTCAACATCTCCGACCCTGAAGGCACAACGCGCAACGTGGCCGAAAGCGCCATGCGTCAGGCCGTCGGCCGCACCCCACTGGCAACGGCGCTTGCCGAAGGCAGGGCGGAAGTCGAGCAGAAGACACTGGAGTTGATGCAGGCGATGCTCGATGAGTACGGTGCCGGAGTCGAGATCCGCCAGGTCGAACTGCAGAGCGTTGATCCGCCGGCGGCGGTGATCGACGCCTTCCGCGACGTCCAGGCGGCGCGGGCGGACCAGGAACGCTCGATCAACGAGGCCCAGGCTTACCAGAACCAGATCGTGCCGGTCGCCCGAGGCGATGCAGAACGCATGCTCCAGGAAGCGGAGGCTTACAAGGAGCAGGTGATCAACACGGCCGATGGCGATGCCGCCCGCTTCATGTCGGTCTACAACGAGTACATCCTCGCCGAGGACGTGACGGAGCGACGTATCTACCTCGAGACCATGGAAACGGTGCTGCGGGATATGGAGAAGATTGTCATCGACACCGGAGCCATGGATGGCCAGGGAGTCGTTCCCTACCTGCCGCTTGACCAGCTGCGGCGAAGCAGCGACCAGGAGGGCTGAGCCGTGAATATCAAGGTCATTCTCTCCGTCATCGTCCTTGCCGCCCTCATGGTGGTCGGGTCCATGTCGGTGTTCACCGTTGCCGAATACGAACAGGGAATCGTTGTCCAGTTCGGTGACCCCAAGCGGGTGGTGAGCGATCCCGGTCTCAACTTCAAGCTGCCGTGGCAGGACGTCGTCTACTACGAGAAGCGCGTTATCCAGGTCGACGGAGAGCCCGAGCAGGTGACGGCGTCGGATCAGAAGCGCCTGGTTGTCGATGCCTTTGCCCTCTATCGCATCACGGATCCCCTGAAGTTCAAGAATTCGGCGATCACCATCGACCGTTTCGAGGGATTCATGCTGAGAACGCTGACAGGCACGCTGCGCCAGCACATCGGCCGCGTGCCGCTGGTCGATGTCGTGTCCGGTGAGCGCGAGGCGCTGATGGGCAACATCCAGACCTCCCTGGTCAAGGCGACCGAGCAGTATGGCATCGAGGTGACGGACGTGCGTATCAAGCGCACCGACCTTCCCCAGGAAAACAGTCAGGCCATCTACCGGCGCATGCAGACCGAACGTGAGCGCGAGGCGAGCGAGATCCGCGCCGAGGGTGAGGAGCAGTCGCTGCGCATCCGCGCCGAGGCTGACCGGACCCGCACCGTGCTGATTTCCGAAGCACAGCGCGACTCCGAAATCCTGCGCGGTGAAGGAGACGGAGAAGTGGTGCGTATCTTTGCCGAGGCTTTCGGCCGGGATATCGAGTTCTTCACGTTCTATCGCACCATGCAGGCATACCGCGAGGCGCTCAACTCCACGGATACCACCCTGGTGCTGACGCCGGACGGCGACTTCCTGCGCTTCCTGACGAGCTTCGAGGGTCTCCAGACCGGCCCTCGTTCTGACACAACCGCCGAGTAGGGGTGGAGTACCGCCTGACCGGGCGCCGATGACAGACCTGGCTGTGGCGTTTGCCATTGCCATGTTTCTCGAAGGTGTCGCCTGGGCCCTGTTCCCGGGCGCCATGAAGAGGGCCATGGTGCATGTTCTGGCACAGCCCCTGTCCAGTGTGCGCACGGTCGGTCTGCTGGTAGCCCTGGTCGCCGTGGCAGCCGTATGGTTGCTGCGCGGCTGACGAGAGATGTCGATACAGAGGTCGTGACATGACGATGAACCGGACCGGTGTTTTCCCTGCTCTTGTTCTGGCCTTCCTTCTTGCCGGGTTCTCCGCCGGGAGCCATGCACACGGGACCGGTGATGGTCATGCTGACCTGGCGGAGCGCTTGCTCCCCTCTGTGGTCTCGATCTTCACCGAGACCGAAGTCGCCGGAGGCAACCGTTCGCCGACCAATCCCTATTCGGGAACCCCGTTCGAAGAGTTCTTCGAGCGATTCTTCAACCGGAAGAATCCCGACAAGGAGGACAGTGCGCCGCGCTCGGCCCCCTGGGCGCTGGGATCCGGATTCATCATCCACGAGGACGGCGACATCGTCACCAACGCCCATGTCATCGACAAGGCCTCGAAGATCCTCGTGCGCCTCGATGACGGGACCGAATACGAAGCCGCGTTGGTGGCGACGGACTCCAAGACGGATATCGCTCTCCTGAAGATCGAGGCGGACGACGCGCTGCCGGCGGTGGCCTTCGGCGATTCGGAAGTCGTGCGCATCGGTGATGTCGCCCTTGCCATCGGCAACCCCTTCGGCTTCGGCAATTCCGTGACAGCCGGCATCATTTCGGCGCGCCAGCGGGACATCAACGCCGGTCCCTACGACCAGTTCCTGCAGACGGACGCGCCCATCAACCGTGGCAATTCCGGAGGGCCGCTCTTCAACATCGACGGCGAGGTCATCGGCGTGAACACGCTGATCTATTCGCCGTCGGGCGGCTCGGTGGGCATCGGATTTGCCGTCCCTTCCAATGTGGTGGCGCATGTTGTCCACCAGCTCAAGGAGTACGGCCGGACCCGCCGCGGCTGGCTCGGGGTGCGCATCCAGCCCGTGACCCCGGAAATCGCCGAGGGTCTCGGGCTTCCCGAAGCGAGTGGCGCGCTCGTGGCGAGTGTCACCCCTGACAGCCCCGCTGAGGCCGCCGGGTTCGAGATCGGCGACACCATCGTCCGCTTCAACGGCATCCCGATCGACGACATGCGCGAGTTGCCACGCGCCGTGGTGCGCACAGAAGTGGGCCTCGAGGTCGAGGTCGTCGTCATCCGCGACGGCGAGGAACGGGCCATCGACGTGGTGCTCGGAGAACTCGAAGCCTATGAGGCCAGCCTTGCCGGCACCACGGACCCGTCAGGCGACGGCGTCGAAGGCGCCGAAGATGTCCAGGAGGAGAGTCTTCTCGGCATGGAGATCCGCCCGCTCAATGCCGAGCGTGCCCGCGAGTTCGGACTGGACGAGGATGCCGCAGGTCTCGTCGTCATCAGGGTCGAACCGGATGGCCCGGCGGACCGGGGTGGTGTCAAGGCCGGGGACATCCTGCTTCATGTCGGGCGCGAGGCGGTGGAGTCCGTCCAGCAGGTGAGGGATCTCCTCGAGGCGGCGCGGGGCAGGAATGCCCAGTCCGTGGTCGTTCTCATCGAACGCGAGGGTGATCCGAGGTACCTGGCCCTGGAAATCGGTGATTGATGCCCCCTTGCCACTGACGGCGCGGAAGAAGGAGTGGGAGCCGGACCGGTCATCCTCATTGGCGGGCCGACGGCGTCGGGAAAGTCTGCCCTCGCCATGCGCCTCGCCGGGGAGGTGCGCGGCGCCGTCATCAATGCCGACAGCATGCAGGTCTATGCCGACCTCGCGATCCTGACCGCCCGGCCGACGGCCTCGGACGAGGCGCGCTGCCAACACCACCTTTTCGGTTTTCTCGATGCCGCCATACCCTGTTCGGCCGGGCTGTGGCACCGTCGGGCGCGTTCGGTCTGCCTTGAGATGGCCTCGTCCGGCCGGGTGCCGATCGTTGTCGGCGGGACCGGTCTCTATCTCAGGACATTCCGCGAGGGACTGGCGCCAATCCCGGACATTCCCGGGGACGTTCGCGAAAGTGTCCGCCAGCGCCTGTCGGTGAAGGGACCAGAGGCACTTCACGGCGACCTTCACCGGATCGATCCGTCCCTGGCGGAGGTGCTCTCGCCCACGGACAGCCAGCGCATCGCGCGTGCCCACGAGGTCCACGAGGCCACGGGCACAAGGCTTTCGGAGTGGATGACACGATCCCGCGAGGGAGGATGGAAGGGGCCGTTGTGGCAGGTCAGCCTGCTTCCGGACAGGGGGCTTCTCTTCGAACGCACGGCATCCCGCTTTGACCGGATGATGGCGGCAGGCGCCCTCGATGAAGCCACGGCCTTTGCGGCACGCGGACTCGATCCTTCCCTGCCAGCCACGCGCTGCCTCGGCCTTGCCAGTCTCACCGCCCATCTCGCCGGACGCCTCACCCTCGATGAGGCGTGTGACGAGGCGAAGCGGGCAACGAGGCGCTATGCCCGCAGGCAGTTCACATGGTTCCGCCATCAATCCCCAAACGCATCGCTTCTGCATGCCTTCGGCGATGACGAAAGCGCCCGCGACATCATCGCCAGGGCGCGGCATTTCCTGTCGGCCACTTGCGACCACCCGCCGTGACCCGAAGCTGCCGGATGGGAGCACCTCCTCGGGTCAGCACATGCCGGCACTGCCGCTTGCCATACCCATCCGTGAACGACACAGTTCAAGCAAGGGGGCTCGCTTTGCAGTCCTGAGGCCTTCTGAATACGACATGCAGTTGTCTCTGATACATCTTCTGGTTCCGGGCGCTTCATGCTCCGGTGAGAGTATCTCTTGTGGCGTGCCGGAGGATCATCGATAACGCCTTGCGCCACAGTGGTGCGCATGGTTCCTGGCGACGCGACAACCGCCGGCGACCGGCAGAGAGAATCCGGGAAAGCGCCTGTGAAGCAGCGCAACCGACCCACCGGATGGCCTGGCAGGGCAGGCTGATCAGCAGGCGTGACGTGGCGATGGGCCGGTGGCACGGGTTCCGGTCGACCTTGGGGGGCGGTTTTCCGTTGACCACGGGCGGTCATCCGCATAGGTTCCGGCACTTGCGGCGCGGCGCCAGACGCGCGCGTGAACTTCATGTCAAGAGACTTGGACAGCGCCGTGGAGCGGAGAGGGACAGTCGTGAGCGACAAGCAGATGACCGGTTCGGAGATTCTCGTCAAGGTTCTCCAGGATCTCGGTGTGGATGTCGTCTTCGGTTATCCAGGCGGCGCCGTGCTGCCGATCTACGATGCGCTGTGCCAGCAGAACAGCCTCCGGCACATCCTGGTGCGCCAGGAGGGCGCGGCGGTGCATGCCGCCGAAGGATATGCCCGCTCGACAGGCAAGGTCGGCGTCGTTCTCGTGACCTCCGGTCCGGGCGCCACGAACTGCGTGACCGGTCTCGCCGATGCCTGGATGGACTCGGTGCCCGTGGTCTGTCTCACGGGTCAGGTGCCCACCCACCTGATCGGCAACGATGCCTTCCAGGAGGCCGATACCGTCGGCATCACGCGGCCCTGCACCAAGCACAACTACCTCGTGAAGGACGTCGGCAACCTCGCGCGTGTCATCAGGGAGGCATTCATGGTGGCCTCCAGCGGACGTCCCGGTCCGGTGGTGGTCGACCTGCCCAAGGACGTGGTGACGGCCTCCACCGCCTATACCCGGCCCGTGGCGACGTTGCAGCATCCGAGCTACCGCCCCCGCCTCAAGGGTGACCACGAGAGGATTTCCGAAGCCGTCGATCTGCTGGCGGGCGCCAGGCGGCCCCTGATCTATGCCGGAGGCGGCGTCGTGAACTCGGGACCCGCGGCCTCGCAGCTGCTGACCAATCTCGTCAACATGACGGGCATTCCCACCACGCTCACCCTCATGGGTCTCGGCGCCCTGCCGGCTTCCAACAGGAACTTCATCGGCATGGTCGGCATGCACGGCTCCCTGGAGGCCAACATGTGCATGCACGACTGCGATGTCATGATGTGCATCGGCGCCAGGTTCGATGATCGCGTGACCGGACGGACCGACGCTTTCTCGCCCGAATCACGCAAGATCCACATCGACATTGACGCCTCGTCGATCAACAAGAACATCCATGTCGACGTGCCCATCATCGGTGACTGCGGCTACGTGCTCGAGCACTTCATCAAGCTCTGGAAGTCGCGCCAGGCGCGTTGCGACGGCGACTCCCTGGAGCGCTGGTGGACCGGGATCGACGCCTGGCGCCAACGCAGGTCGTTCAGCTACAAGCCTTCCGAAACCGTGATCAAGCCGCAGCAGGCCCTCGAGGTTCTCAACCGACGCATCGCGGGCAGGGATGACGTCTACATCACCACGGAGGTCGGCCAGCACCAGATGTGGGCGGCCCAGTTCCTTCACTTCGAGAAACCGAACCACTGGATGACCTCCGGCGGGCTCGGCACCATGGGCTACGGACTGCCGGCGGCGCTCGGTGTCCAGATCGCTCAC
The DNA here is from genome assembly GCA_965213815.1 of Alphaproteobacteria bacterium. Classification (GTDB taxonomy): domain Bacteria; phylum Pseudomonadota; class Alphaproteobacteria; order SP197; family SP197; genus SP197. The sequence goes on from OZ243917.1 coordinate 1,750,538, forward strand.
CCGGACGCCCTTGTCATCGATGTGGCAGGGGAGGCGTCGATCCTCATGAACATGCAGGAGATGTCGACGCTGGCGCAGTACCGCCTGCCGGTCAAGGCGTTCATTCTCAACAACAGGTGGATGGGCATGGTGCGCCAGTGGCAGGAGTTCTTCTTCGGCGGACGCTACTCCGAGAGCTACATGGACTCACTGCCCGACTTCGTGAAGCTCGCCGAGGCCTACGGCGCTGTCGGGTTGCGGGCCACCACGCCCGACGAACTCGAGGATGTCGTCGAAGAGATGATCACCACGCCGCGCACGGTCATTGCCGATATCCTCGTCGACCCGGACGAGAACGTCTATCCGATGATCCCGGCCGGCGCCGCTCACAATCAGGTGACCATGAGTCCCGACGAGGAAGTGGTGCTCGACCAGGCCCACAGGGAAAAGGGCATGGTCCTGGTCTAGGATCAAGACGACATGCCTGTTCCCGACAACAAGACCGTTTCCGCAAGGAAAGCGACGATTGCCGTCCTGGTCGACAATGAACCGGGCGTGCTGGCGCGCGTCGTCGGGCTGTTTTCCGGGCGCGGCTACAACATCGACTCGCTGACCGTCAACGAGATCGACGCGTCGGCCGGGCTGTCGCGCATCACCATCGTGACCAGCGGAACCGAAATGGTGATCGTCCAGATCATGGCGCAGCTGCAGCGGATCGTGCCGGTGCACAGGGTCTCGGACCTCGTGTCTGCGGGCCTGCACGTCGAGCGTGAACTGGCTCTCGTGAAGGTGGCGAGCAGCGGTGACAAGCGGGTCGAAGCCCTGCGGATCGCCGACATCTTCCGCGCCCGGGTTGTTGACAGCACCATCGGTTCCTTCGTGTTCGAGATCACCGGATCGCTCGACAAGATTTCGGCCTTTGTCGATCTCATGCGTCCGCTCGGACTGGTCGACGTCTCGCGCACCGGTGTGGCCGCCATTTCCCGCGGCCCCGATCCGATCTGAACCCACCATCTTCTGCGGAGCACTGCCATGCGGGTCTATTACGATCACGACGCTGATCTCAACCTCATCAAGTCCAGCAAGGTCGCGATCATCGGCTATGGAAGCCAGGGTCACGCCCATGCGCTCAACCTGAGGGACAGCGGTGTCGGGAACCTGGCGATCGGGCTGCGGCCGGGTTCGGCGAGTGCGCCGAAGGCCGAGGCCGAGGGATTGCGGGTCATGGACACCGCCGAGGCTGCGCGCTGGGCCGATTTTGTCATGGTGGTCACGCCCGACGAGGGGCAACGGCGCCTCTATGACGAGGCCCTCGCTCCCAACTTGCGCGACGGCGCCACTCTGGCCTTCGCCCATGGACTGAACATCCACTTCAATCTCATCGAGCCCCGTGGCGATCTCAACGTGATCATGGTGGCACCCAAGGGACCCGGGCACACGGTGCGTGGCGAGTATGCCAGGGGCGCCGGCGTTCCCTGCCTGCTGGCGGTGGCCCAGGATCCCGGCAGCCTTTCCCATGAGACGGGCCTCGCTTATGCCTGCGCCATCGGCGGCGGTCGGGCAGGCGTCATCGAAACCACGTTCCGCGAGGAGTGCGAGACCGATCTCTTCGGTGAGCAGGTGGTGCTCTGCGGTGGACTGACGGCTCTCATCGTGGCCGCCTACGAGACTTTGGTCGATGCCGGCTACGCCCCGGAAATGGCCTATTTCGAGACTCTCCACGAGGTGAAACTCATCGTCGATCTGATCTACGAGGGTGGCATCGCCAACATGCGCTATTCGGTGTCCAACACCGCCGAATACGGCGACTACACCCGCGGTCCCCGCGTCATCGATGACGAGGCGAAGCTGAAGATGAAGGCGATCCTGGGCGAGATCCAGTCGGGACGCTTTGCCCGGGACTGGATGCTGGAGAACGAGGTCGGGCAGACGAGCTTCAAGGCCATGCGGCGGCGCGCCGCCGAGCATCCCATCGAGGAAGTCGGCGAGAGACTCCGCGCCATGATGCCGTGGATCACCGAGGGCCGCCTCGTGGACAAGTCGCGAAACTGACGCGCCTTCACGGGATTGCGTTCGATTGTACACCGCAGTCATGGTATGAAGGAGGGACCGGTTCGGGGCCCGGGCCCCTCCGATATCCGGGACACGCCATGCAACAGTACGTGATGACAGGAGTTTGCAGACCACGATGATCAGTCGACTGTTATCTTCCGGTATGGCAATCGACCTTGGAACGGCCAATACCCTGGTCTACGTCAAGGGCGAGGGAGTGGCGCTCAACGAGCCCTCCGTGGTCGCGATCAACAAGAACCAGTCCAAGGTGCGCGTGCTCGCCGTCGGTGTCGAGGCCAAGAAGATGGTGGGCCGTACCCCGGCCCATATCGAGGCCATTCATCCCCTGCGCGACGGCGTGATCGCCGACTTCGAGATCGCCGAGGAGATGATCAAGTACTTTATCCGGAAGGTGAACCGGCGAATCTTCTTTTCCAGGCCCGAGGTCATCATTTGCGTGCCGTCGGGATCGACACCGGTGGAAAGGCGCGCCATCGAGGAGGCCAGCCTGCGCGCCGGCGCACGCAAGGTCGGTCTGATCGAGGAACCGATGGCGGCGGCGATCGGCGCTGGTCTGCCGGTCACGGAGCCCAGCGGATCCCTGGTGGTCGATGTCGGCGGCGGTACGACCGAGGTCGGTGTCCTGTCGCTGGGTGGCATCGTCTATTCGAGGTCGCTGAGGGTTGGCGGGCACCACATGGACGAGGCGACCATCCGCCACATCCGCAACACGTTCAATCTTCTGATTGGCGAATCGAGTGCAGAGAAGCTCAAGCAGACCGTGGGCTCCGCCTCCATGCCGGAGGATGGGGACGGGCCGACGATTGCCATCAAGGGGCGCGATCTTCTCAATGGCGTACCCAAGGAAATCATCATCAGCCAGCGCCAGGTCGCCGAAGGTCTCATCGAACCCGTCGGACAGATCGTGGAGATGGTGAAGACGACGCTCGAGCAGACAGCGCCCGAACTCGCCGCGGATATCGTTGATACGGGAATCTTTCTCACCGGCGGTGGCGCCATGCTCCACCGCCTTGACGAGGTCCTGCGCAAGGCGACGGGGCTTCCAGTGACCATCGCCGATGATCCGCTGACCTGTGTCGTTCAGGGGACCGGCCGGGTGCTGGAAGAGCCCAAGACACTCAAGCAGGTCCTGGACAGTCATTCGGGATGACGGACGTCCCGCATTGACAGGGTGGTGATTGACGCATGCTGAAGCTCGTCCTGCTGACCCGCCAGACCACCCAACGCTTCGCACTGCCCTTCTTCGTTGTCGCTGCCCTTGCCTTCATCATCATGAGCCGCACGGACAACCCCTGGGTGGGCGATGCCCGCACACACACCCTTGATGTGCTGGCCCCTGTCATTGATGTCGCGTCGCGCCCGGTGTCGGCGGTCAACCGCGCGGTGGACATCGTCAACAACTGGCTTGCCGTTGCCGCCATGAACGAGAAACTGCGCCGCGAGAATGCTCGCCTGATGCACTGGCAGGCGGCGGCACGGCAGTTGCTGGCCGAGAACCGCGAGTTCCGCGAACTCCTCTCAAGCGTCGCCGAACCCCGCGCGGCCTTTGTCACGGCCCGCATCATCGGGCATTCCAGCGGCACGTTTGTCAGGACGGCGGTCCTCAATGCCGGAGCCCGCGACGGCGTCAGGGTGGGACAGGCGGTGGTCGGAACCCATGGACTCGTAGGCAGGATCACGGAGACGGCGCGGCACAGCAGCAGGGTTCTTCTGCTGACCGATCTCAACAGCCGCATCCCCGTTGTCTTCGAATCGAATCGCAAGCCGGCCATCGTCAGCGGGGACAATTCCCGCGTCCTGTCACTGTTGTTCACGGAGATGGCCGGCACCATCGAAGTCGGTGAACGGATCGTGACCTCGGGCGACGGGGGCATGCTTCCTCCCGGCATTCCGGTGGGATTGATCACCGGATCACAAGGCGGTCTGCCGCGGGTCACACCCTTCGTTGACCCCGCCCGCATCGAGCACGTGCGCGTCCTCGACTACACGCTGCCCGGACTCATGCAGACGACTCGCGAGGCCGGTATGCTGGAACCGCTATGGTGATCGAGGACTGGGGCGCAAGCCTCAAGCGCCGGGCGGTCTCGTTTCTGCCTCTGGTGTCGGGTATCGCGTTCGTGCTCGTGACCTCGACACCACTCTATTTTGGCCATGTCGGTGATGTTGCGCCACGCCTCGGCGTGACGGCCGTCATCTTCTGGACAGTCTATCGCCCCGATCTCTTCGGCTACGGCTCCGTCTTCCTTCTCGGCATCGTTGCGGATCTCATGACCGGGCTGCCGCTCGGCATCACGGCCCTGGTCCTGGTCATGGTCCGCTATGGCGTCGTCACGCGGCGGCGTTACTTCCTGCGCAAGTCCTTCCACATTGTCTGGGCCGAATATGCGCTCGTGGTCATTGCCGCGGTGGTCATGGACTGGCTGCTGGCGGCCCTCTACCTGTGGTCCTATCCCGGGCTGCTTGTCCACGTCTTCCAGGTCCTGTTGACCGTGGCCCTGTTCCCAGGAGTCTACTGGCTTCTGGCGCGGTGCCAGGGTCTCGTGTCCCTTGCCGGGCGGGAGGCCGCCGGGTCGCCCTGACATGCGCGAGGACTTCGAGCAGCGGACCCTGGTGAACCGGCGCTCGTTCGTCCTCTTCGGCGTGAAGGGACTGCTGGTGGCAGCGGTGGCGGGGCGCCTCTATGAGTTCCAGGTTGTCGATGCGGCGCGCTACCAGCGCCTGTCCAACGACAACCGCATCAGCATCCGCCTGCTGCCGCCGCGCCGCGGACTGATTGTCGACCGGTTCGGCAAGGGCCTGGCGGTCAACCGTCCCACCTACCAGATGATCATGACTCCCGAGCAGACCGGCGATGTCGAGGTCACTCTCGAGCGCATTGCCGCTCTCATCGATCTTGATGGCGGCACCATGGCCAAGGTGCTGCGCAAGACCGGAGTCCAGGAGGGATTCATCCCGGTCACCGTGCGCCAGAACCTGTCCTGGCAGGAGGTGGCACGAATCGAGGTAAACCTGCCGGTGTTGCCTGGAATCGTCATCGAGACAGTTCCGCACCGCCACTATCCCCATGCCGGTCTCGTGGCCCACGTCTCAGGATATGTCGGTGAGGTGTCACAAACCGAACTCGAGGGCGACAAGGTGCTGAGATTCCCCGGTTTCCGCACGGGCAAGACCGGCATCGAGAAGGTCTACGAGCAGCAGTTGCGGGGAACGCCGGGCACGCGGCAGGTCGAGGTCAATGCGGTGGGACGCGTCATTCGCGAGATCGACCGCCGCGAGGGCGATCCGGGTTCGGACATACGCCTGACCATCGACATGGCGCTCCAGGAATTCGCCGTGCGCAGGATGGAGAACCAGACGGGTTCCGTGGTCGTTCTCGATGCCCTCAACGGCGATGTGCTCACCTTGGCGTCGGTACCGAGTTTCGACCCCAATGTGTTCAACTTTGGCCTGACCGGGGACGCCTGGCAGGCCATGCTGAACGATCCCCGCTCGCCCTTGCTCAACAAGCCGGTCGCCGGCCAGTACCCCCCGGCTTCGACATTCAAGATGATGGTTGCGCTGGCGGCGCTGGAAGCCGGAGCGGTGACCCCGGCGACCAGGGTCTACTGTCCCGGAAGCTTCACCCTGGGCGACCGGACTTTCCGCTGCTGGCGGCACTGGGGACATGGTGAGGTGGATCTCGTCCATGCTCTCAAGGAGTCGTGCGACGTCTACTTCTACCAGGTGGCCCATCTCACCGGGGTCGACCGGATCGCGGCCATGGCCCGGCGGTTCGGCCTCGGCGAAGGGACCGGGATCGAACTCACCGGGGAACGGGCAGGCCTGATTCCCACCAAGGCCTGGAAACGGGCGGTCAAGGGCGAGCCGTGGTACGGAGGCGATACGATCAATGTCGGCATCGGTCAGGGTGATGTGCTTGCCACACCCCTGCAGCTTGCCGTCATGACGGCCCGGATTGCCAACGGACACTTCAGGGTGACACCGCGTCTGGTGCGCCAGCCCACCGGGGACGAGGTGCCCGGATTTGCCGCCCTCGATGTCGATCCCGACCACATGCGGGCCGTGCGTCAGGGCATGGTTGAGGTGGTCAACAGCGACGGGGGCACGGCCTACAAGGCACGGATCCAGGACGCGGGCCTGGAAATGGCGGGCAAGACCGGGACCTCGCAGGTGCGTCGTCTCAGGAAGGAAGAGCGGGAAGGGCGGTTGAGTCAAGAGGACATCCCCTGGGCCGAACGGGACCATGGGCTGTTTGTCGGCTATGCGCCCCTTGGCGCGCCGCGCTACGTTGGCGCCGCGATCGTCGATCATGGAGGATCCGGGTCCGGCTCTGCGGCGCCGGTGGTGCGTGACGTGTTGCGTGAAGCGCAGAGGCGGCAGTCGGCCCGCTGGAACACCGGTGACGAGCCGCCGGACGAGGGGCAGGGGACTGTGTGATGGTCGCGCTGTCGTCGAGCCCTCTTGCCAGCGGCACCCGTGTCATTGGCGACAAGCTCGTCAACATGGCCTGGGGTCTACTCTTTCTCCTGGCCCTGGTCGCCGGCGTCGGGTTCCTGATGCTCTATTCGGCAGCAGGGGGGGAGTGGAGGCCCTGGGCACTGCCCCAGATCCTGCGCTTCGGCGCCGGCGTGCTCTTCTTTCTCGCCATCGCCGTGATCAACATCCGCCACGTGCATCGCTGGGCCTACGTGATCTACGCCGGGGCGCTGGCCCTGCTCCTCGCCATGGAGATACCGGGTGTCAGCGGCGTCGGCGTGCAACGTTGGATCCAGGTTACGCTGGGTGGCATGAAGTTCCAGTTCCAGCCATCGGAACTCATGAAGTTTGCCGTGGTCCTGGCTCTGGCCCGCTACTATCACAGTCTGGCGCTCAATGTTGCCCGGCGCTGGACCAGCCTGCCGGTTCCGATATTCCTCATCCTTCTGCCCTCGGTCCTGGTGGTTCGCCAGCCGGATCTCGGGACCGGTCTCCTGATGGTCGCTGGCGGCATGGCACTGATGTTTCTTGCCGGAGTCCGCAAGCGCTGGTTCATCGCCGGATTCCTGGCCGTCGTGGGCATGGCGCCGGTGGTCTGGTACGCGCTCCTTCCCTATCAGAGGGACCGTGTGCTGACGTTCCTCAACCCGAGTCTCGATCCCCTGGGTGCCGGCTACCATATCCAGCAGTCGAAGATCGCCCTTGGATCGGGGGCTGTGTGGGGCAAGGGACTGTTCAACGGTACCCAGAGCCAGCTCAACTTCCTTCCCGAGAAGCACACCGACTTCATCTTCACCATGCTCGCGGAGGAGCTGGGGCTGATCGGTGCGCTGGGTCTCATTCTTCTCTACTGTTTCATCGTGCTCTACGGTGTCGGGGTCGCGTCGCGAAGCAACAGCCAGTTCGGCAGGCTGCTGGCCCTGGGAATCGTCTCGACCTTCTTCCTCTACGTCTTCTCCAACATCGCCATGGTGACCGGACTGATTCCCGTTGTCGGCCTGCCCCTGCCCCTGGTGTCGTTCGGCGGTACGGCGATGGTGACCCTGATGATGGCCTTCGGGCTTCTCGCCAACGTCCACGTGCACCGTGACACCGAAGTCCCGCGCCACACCACGGGTCTCATGTAAGGCCTGCCCCTGTTGCGGCCCATGTCATGGCCCTGTCGCCCGGAGCATGAGCCGGGATTGGAGATGAGGCCAGGACGGGTGTGCTTTCAGCCCTCAGTGGCCAAGCGTAGCAACACCGGTACTGCTCATCAGCAGAAGACCCGCTCCAATCAAGTGCCCGGCCTTCTGCCCGTTCACCGTCGCCTCCCCCGCCGAGGCCTGGTTTTCGTCAGATATTCAAGGCGCGTGCTGATTTCATGTTGGGGCAGGAACACCGTGTCGTCCGACTGCTACGCCTTGAGCGCCCGACTGAGATGCGATCTGCTGCAAACCTCCGCGGCCTCGAGCTCGTCGACCACCCAGAGCACGCCGTGTACCCGCAGCCCGTTCGCCGCGGCAACCTTGCGCAACAGAGCGTCGCCCGTGAGCAGGATGCCGGAATAGGTTTGTGCAGTGACCGAACAGAAGCAGTCGTTGGCGGAGAGTTCCCCATGACGCTCCTTCATCGCGAGCGCCTGACCGACCTCCTCCGGCGTCCGCTTCCCGTACCGGATCGAGGACCCGGTTGCGGTCTTTTTCTTATCGCTTTGCCTGCGGCAACAGCCAGGACTTCCAAGCCAATCGAACTTTGAGAGAATTCAAGTGTGTCCAGGGAAGGAACCCTTTGTGCTGGAGCATGCCGACGACAATTCCAGGGGCGACGCCCTGTTCCTCGGCGAATGCCCTGATGACGTGCGCGCTGCGTGGTGATGTGGCAACAAACCGACGCCACGCGCGCCGGGGAACCAGCGTGTCGGATGCCCACTCATTGGCCTCCAATTCAAGTTCGGTTCCGGCTCCGTAGTCTTCGTCGACAAAAGTGCCTTTCTTGCTGTGGAGCAGGATATGCGCCGCTTCATGGAAAAGGCTGAACCACAGATCGTCGTCGGTCTTGTGTCGGGCGGTCAGCTGGATGACAGCCTTCCTGGGGGATAGCCACCAGGCAGCACCGCTGAGCGCCGTCTTGGGCAAAGGCTGCACCAACGCCAGCGCAACGCCTGCCTCATTGCATAGCCTTGTAGCCTTCTGCAAAGCCTCAACGGTCTCCTCACGCGTCAGGCCCCGGATGGTTCGAACCGCGTGCCTGAATCGGCTCTCGCTGTAGTCCGCGCACTCCTGTAGTTCGGCCTCCATCTCACCGAGACGGAGCCAGGTAGCCAGTGCGGCCTCATTGCTCTCGAAGTTCCGAGAGTGGCGATATGCGACATTGGCGAGGCCGTAGCGAGCAGTCCAGGCATCGACTGAACCCACACGGAAGAACGCAAGCAACTTCGATACAGTGTCGACATCGGATACGGGACGCTGGAAGCAGCCACGCTTTACCAGGTCACGGACGGGGAAGGTCTTGACCCATTCCGCCGAAGCAGCGGCTTCGCCGGCTTCAGTCTCCCGAGCCCGGTGAAGCCGATAGTTGGACTCGATCCCGAGCCAGATGCTGGCATCGACGCCAAGTACCTTTTCAAATTGCAGTGCGGTTCCCGGCTCGAGCGGTGCCTTGCCCGAGATGATCTCGCTGACCAGCTTTGGGGAACGACCACATCGACGCGCGAATTCAGCATGCGAAATTCCCTCGACCTCAAGGCGCTCCTCCAGGACCCATCCGGGCGGCACCGCATGGTCCGGGTTGTATTGGTTGGTCTCTGTCGTCATCGGTCCCTCCTCCGTCAGTGATAGTCGACCACATCAAGAATCGTGATCGCCGTTAACTGCTGCGTACCTATCGCGCCGTCTTCCTTGCGCGGAACCGGCTCGTGGTTGGCTTCAAACACAAGCCGGTAAGGGTGGACAAGATCCACAGCGAACTGCTCGTTCCGGTCTCCGCTGAGTTGATGCCGCCTGTCCGGTTGCGTGGTTGGCACCAGCGCCAGACTGCGCGCCACCCTGAGCACGGCCATCCGCAACATGATGACCCTCGCCATCCTCGCTCCAAAGGTCTTCCGCAGGGCGTCCGCCGCGTTGAAGGCCCTTTCGAGCTTGCGGGTCCGGAAAGCGATTTCCATGACACGTGGCCATTGTTGTTACCTAACAGGTAACGATTATGAGAATTTGTGTCAAGGAAGGAGTCGGGTTCTGCACATGAACCTGCTGTCCGAGGAGCGTCCAGGGAGGGTCGCATCTGAAGGACCTGTAGCAGCCAGGTCGGTAGGTGCGCACGGCCTTCGAGCTGATCCACGATTTCCTTGCCGCACGTGCGATCGCATGCGGTGAGAACCTGCCCCATGCCAGAACAGTCAACCCGTTACGCCTGAGCACGGCTGTAGGGGACTTCCTGCGTCTCGACGCCAGGCGCACGAGGGCGATGCGTTCCGCAGAAGCGCTTCGGGTTGGAACTGCCAGGGAGTTGGCGGCCGCTCCCGGCGGTCCGGGCGCGCCCGCAGCCGCCGAACGTACTTTGGGAAGCGTGACACCGACGCCCGGCCGAGGTTGAGCGCTCCGCTCTTGCCCGCATCGACCACGCCGGCATCGGTCTCTGCCCGGCGCCGGGAACTCCGCGTTCGTGACGAGGCTCAATAGATGGGGCGTCGACGCGGCTTGTGCGTGTTTGCCGGTAACCCGGTCGGGTCGGCGAGTTGCAGGATTCGCTTCCAGGGAAGCAGAATGCGGGGCAAGGATCGACCACGTATCACGCCATGAGGACTACCGCTGGCGTGGATCATGTGTCCCCTTTGCAAAGGGAGTGGCTGGTGGGCGCACAAGGACTCGAACCTTGGACCCGCTGATTAAGAGTCAGCTGCTCTACCAACTGAGCTATGCGCCCGCCACAGCGGTGGGTTCTATATCAGGGGAGAGGTTGGCCTGTCGAGATGAATGCGATGAACAGCAAGGATGGAATGGACCCATGACATGTGAACCGACGCGGGCCCTGGATGCCCGCTGGTATACCGATCACGGGATCTTCCTCGAAGAGCGGGCGAAGATCTTTGCTCACACCTGGCAATTCGTCTGCCATCAGTCCGAATTGCCGGGTGCGGGAGACTATGTGGCGCGCCGGGGCCTCATCGCCATCCGCCACCCGTCCGGGGTGGTGAAGGCCTTCCACAACGTCTGCCGGCACCGGGCGCACGAGCTCCTTGCCGGCAAGGGAAACAGGAGGCTCATCTCCTGCCCCTATCACGGTTGGTGCTACGATCTCGACGGTCGTCTGAAACGTGCTCCAGGATGTGGGGACGTGCCGGGTTTCGACGCAGGCTCGATTCACCTGAGCGAGGCCCGTTGCGAGGTGTTTTGCGGCTTCGTCTTCGTCAATCCCGACTTGAAGGCGCTTCCCATGGCGCACTGGTACCCCGGTGTCGAGGAGGGATTGCGCGACCTGGTGCCCTTCATCGATGACCTCAGGCTCGTGGAGGAGTTCGTGGTCGAGGAAGCCTGCAACTGGAAGGTCTCGGTGGAGAACTACAACGAGTGCTACCACTGCGCGCTGCGCCATCGGACGTTCTCCAATGGCGTCATCGATCCAAAGAGCTACGACATCCGGCCTCAGGGTCATTGCCTCAGGCACACGACCACTGCTGCGTCGTCGGATGCCATGACCTATGGCATCGATGTTCGGGATGAAGCAGCGTCCTCCTACAGTTCGTGGTACCTGTGGCCGACCTCATCCTTCCAGGTCTACCCCGGGCGCCTCGTCAACACGTATCACTGGGAAGCGGCGCACCACGCAAGGGTGACGGTGCGTCGGGGCTGGTATGCCCGCAACGGAGAGAGCGATGCGACGGCCCGCACCATGTCGCGCCTTGATCGCGACACCACCCTGGCCGAGGACATTGACATCGTGGAGTCGGTTCAGCGTGGCCTCGAGAGCGGCCACTACGAACCAGGTCCGCTCGTCGTCAATCCTCGCGGCGGTGTGATGAGCGAACACTCGATCGCCACCTTCCAGCGCTGGGTGCGTGACGCCCTCGATGCGGTCTGATGAACTCATGGCGCCATCCTGCGGCACGCATTTCGCGCTGCGCCGCCCACATCCTTGCCCTCGGCCGCCTTGCGGCGCACACGGGCATCTCGGTGCCCTCAATCGCGCGCGAAAGGTGGGTGTGCCATTCAGCGCTGGCGCGTTTCCCACTCGGGGTGGATCCAGACCGGGGCTTCCGAAGGGGCCGGCGGGGGGAGTCCCAGAATCATGTCGCTGGCCTTTTCGGCAATCATGATGACGGGGGCATTGAGATTGCCCGAGACGATGTCCGGCATGACCGAGGCGTCCACCACCCTCAGACCTTCGATACCGGTCACCTTCAGTTCCGCATCGACCACGCTCCCCATGGCGCAGGTGCACGACGGGTGGTAGCTCGATTCGCAGGTCTCGCGGATCCACGCCTCGAGCGCGTCGTCGCTCTGCCGGTCCTCGCCAGGCCAGATTTCCTGGCCGCGATAACGGTCAAAGGCCTTCGAGGCAAGGATCTCGCGGGTCAGACGGACACCGTCCATGAGAGTCCGCACATCTCCGGGTTCCTCGAGATAGTTGAAGAGGATTTCGGGCGCCTGGAGCGGGTCGGCGCTGCGGATCCGGACATGTCCCCGCGACAGCGGCCGCATCATGTCGACCATGGCCTGGAACCCGTGCACGCGGTTCACGTTGAAGGCGTCGTAGGTCATGGCCATGGGCAGGAAATGATACTGGATGTCGGGATGTTCGATGCCGGCGCGGCTTCGGATGAATCCCCCCGCCTCCATGTGATTGGTGGTCGCCGGGCCCGATCTGGTGAGGAACCACCGCAGTCCGACCTTCAGTCTGCCAAGGGGTGTGAGGTGGCGCAGCAGGCTGACCGGTTCCCGGCATTCGTGCTGCACGAAGACCTCAAGGTGATCCTGCAGGTTTTCACCCACCTGCGGCAAATCGAGGAAAGGCGTGATACCGAGACCGGCGAGACGGTCGGCGTGGCCGATACCGGAGAGTTGCAGGATCTGGGGTGAATTGATGGCGCCGCCCGCGAGAACAACCTCGCGCGTGGCGCGAGCCCTTCTGATCGCGTTGCGGTGGATGTATTCAACGCCGGTCGCCCGTCCGTTCTCGAAGAGAATGCGGGTGACCTGCGCCCGCGTGATGAGCGAGAGATTGGCCCGGCGAAGCGCCGGCCTCAGGTAGGCCGTCGCCGTACTCCAGCGCCGGCCGTTGCGGGTCGTGCGGTCCATGGCCCCGATGCCTTCCTGACGGAAGCCGTTGAGATCGGAACTCTCGGCGTAGCCCGTCTCGACCGCCGCCGCCGTGAAGGCCCGGTGCAGCGGATTGCTTGCCAGACGGCCGGCGGTGACATGGAGAGGTCCCTCTGCGCCATGGTAGTCGTTGCTTCCCTCCTCGTGGGTCTCGGCCCGCCGGAAATAGGGCAGGACATCGCGATAGGACCAGCCGCGACAGCCGCGTTGTGCCCACTTGTCATAATCGAGGGCGTGGCCGCGAATGTAGACCATGCCGTTGATCGAGCTCGATCCGCCGAGCACACGGCCCCTGGGGCAGTGGATCACCCTGCCGTTGAGCCAGGGTTCCGGTTCGCTGTGGTAGAACCAGTTGAAGCGGTCGTCGCGCAACGGCCAGGCGAAGGCCGTCGGCATGTGGATCATCCAGCTGAAGAGGCCGCGATCCTCAGGTCCCGCCTCGAGCACCAGCACCCGGTTGTGGGGATCGGCGGAGAGCCGGTTCGCCAGGGTCGAGCCGGCTGAACCGGAACCGATGATGACGAACTCGGTATCGTGATCGAACGTCATGGACGACTCCCGGACGCCGGAATGAAGGGAGCCGCAGCATCCGCCGCGGCTCCCGTCGGATCATCCTGACGGTACGTTCAGAAGTCCATGTCGTCCATGCCGCCGCCCGCAGGTGCGGCGGGCCCATCCTTCTTCGGCTTCTCGGCGACCATGGCTTCCGTGGTGATCAGCAGGCCGGCCACCGAGGCGGCGTCCTGCAGAGCCGTGCGAACGACCTTGGTGGGATCGATGATACCGGCCTTGACGAGGTCCTTGTACTCCTCGGCCTGGGCATCGAACCCCCAGTTCCTGTCGTTCTTCTCGAGGATCTTGCCCGCGACGACCGCACCGTCGAGACCGGCGTTCTCGGCAATCTGCCGTGCCGGGGCCTCGATCGCCTTGCGGACGATGTCGACACCGACCTGCTGGTCGGGATCGTCGAGCTTGATCTTGTCAAGTGCACGCCGGGCATAGAGCAGGGCGGCGCCGCCGCCTGGCACGATGCCTTCCTCGACCGCGGCACGGGTCGAGTTCATCGCGTCCTCGACGAGATCCTTGCGCTCCTTGACCTCGACCTCGGTGGATCCGCCGACCTTGATCACGGCCACACCACCGGCGAGCTTGGCCAGCCGTTCCTGCAGCTTCTCGCGGTCATAGTCGGAGGTGGTGGACTCGATCTGCTGGCGGATCTGGTTGCAGCGGCCCTTGATGTCCGCCTTCTTGCCGGCGCCGCCGACCACCGTGGTGTCGTCCTTCTTGACGACCACCCGCTTGGCCTTGCCGAGCATGTCGAGAGTGACATTCTCGAGCTTGATACCGACATCCTCGCTGATCACCTGACCACCGGTCAGGATGGCGATGTCCTCGAGCATGGCCTTGCGGCGGTCACCGAAGCCCGGCGCCTTGCAGGCTGCAACCTTGAGGCCGCCGCGCAGGCGGTTGACGACAAGCGTGGCAAGGGCCTCGCCCTCGACATCCTCGGCGATGATGAGAAGCGGCCGGCTCGATTTCGCGACTTCCTCGAGAATGGGCAGCATGGCCTGAAGGCTCGACAGCTTCTTCTCGTGGATCAGGATCGAGACGTCCTCGTACTCGGTCTTCATCTTGTCGGCATCGGTGATGAAGTAGGGAGACAGGTAGCCACGGTCGAACTGCATGCCCTCGACGACATCGAGTTCCGTGTCGCGGGACTTGGCTTCCTCGACGGTGATCACGCCCTCGTTGCCGACGGTCTGCATGGCTTCCGCAATCATGCGCCCGACCTCGGTGTCGCCATTGGCGGAGATCGTGCCCACCTGGGCCACTTCGTCGGAGGACTTGATCTTGCGCGAACGCTTTTCGAGATCCTCGATGACGGCAGTCACGGCGGCTTCCGTACCGCGGCGCAGGTCCATGGGGTTGAGCCCGGCGGCCACCGCCTTGCTTCCCTCACGCACGATCGCCTGAGCGAGAACCGTTGCTGTGGTGGTACCGTCGCCGGCGATGTCGTTCGTCTTCGATGCGACCTCGCGGACCATCTGGGCGCCCATGTTCTCGAACTTGTCCTCAAGCTCGATTTCCTTGGCGACAGTGACTCCGTCCTTGGTGATGCGGGGAGCGCCGAATGACTTGTCGAGGACGACAGTCCGGCCCTTGGGCCCGAGCGTCACCTTGACGGCATCGGCTAGAACGTTGACGCCGCGCATCATGCGAGAGCGTGCGTCAGCTGAAAACTTGACCTCTTTGGCAGCCATCTTGCTGTTATCTCCTTTGAGTTCGCTTCCTAGAGTCTCACTCGATGACGCCCATGATGTCGGACTCCTTCATGATGAGGAGTTCGTCGCCATCGATCTTGACCTCGGTACCGGACCACTTGCCGAAAAGGATGCGGTCACCCGCCTTGACGTCGAGTGCCTGGACCGCTCCGGACTCGTCGCGGGCGCCAAGGCCGGTGGCGACGACTTCGCCTTCCATCGGCTTTTCCTTGGCAGTGTCGGGAATGATGATGCCGCCCGCGGTGACTTCGTCGCTGTCAAGGCGACGAACCAGAACGCGGTCGTGCAACGGACGAAACGCCATGTTGCAACCTCCTGTATGAATGTGATTCCTTCCGGGTTCAAGCTTTTTGGCACTCACCAAGGGAGAGTGCCAACAGTGATGTAGGGGGCAGACCGCCGAGTTCAAGGGGCAGAACGCCTTCCGGGGGAGAATTTTTCTGTTTCCCCGCGTCCGGTCGGGACGGGAAGGTCCGCGCTTTCAGGTGGTGGAGCGTCTTGTGACGGCGAGAGACCGACGGTCGAGTTCCTCTTCGATGTCGGCGAGGTCGACGCCGGCGCGTACGGCGGCGATGAGGGCAAAGAAGATGACATCGGCCGCTTCGTGGATGACGTCGGCCCGTGTCCCGGCGGCGGCCAGTTCCGCGGCTTCCTCGAGGAGCTTGGCCTCTAGGGTGGCTGGCTCGCGCAGGAGCCGGGCCGTGTAGGAACCGGCGGGGGCGTCCGCCAGGCGTCCGGCGAGTACCCGGACAAGGGCCGGCAGGCCCTCATCGTCACCCCAGCAGGTCCGGGTTCCGAGGTGACAGAAGCCGCTGCCCCTCTGGCGTACGGTGAACTTCAGGGCGTCGCGGTCGCAGTCGAGATCGATTCCCAGCAGATCCTGGGCGGCGCCGGAAGTCTCGCCCTTGACCCACAGACCCCTCTTTCGCGAATGGTAGACACCCGCCTGCCGGTCGACGGCCGCGCGCAGGCTTTCGGCATCCGACCACGCCAGTCCCAGGGCCCGCTGGTGTTCGTCGACCACGACCGTCGGCCACAGGCCATCCGGCCTGTCGCTCACCAGGGGTGCGGCAATGGCGTCGGCAAGGTGAAGGACGCCGGAATAGAGCGCCATGCCGACCTGGGCATCGATCCCGGCGCGGTCGGCTGCGGTGATTTCCCGTGGCTCGGTGAACCCCCCCGCCACGGTCAGGCGGGCATCGCCCGCGGCCCCGGCAAGGGCGAGAGCGCGCTCGAGATCGGTTCCCTCCATCCTTCCCTCGCGTTCGACGAAGGTGACGAGAAATCCGCCCGCAAGCTCGCGCAGCCGTGCCATCCCGGCCTCCACGGTCTCGCCGCTTCGTGTCGTCCAGCCGTGGGTGACCACCTCGTCATGCAGCGCATCGAGGGCAACGATGACCCGCTGGCGCGGTAGCGTCGAGAGAATCTCCGGTGTGGCCGCGGTGCCGAGGATGATGCGCCGCGCGCCGGCATCGAGCCAATGCCGGGCCGACTCGGGGTCCCGGATACCGCCGCCGACACGGCACGGCGCTATGCGCACGAGTTCCTCGATGAGGGCACGGTTGTGGCCGGTGCCGCGGGCGGCGTCGAGGTCGATGACGGCAATCTCGCCAGCCAGGCGGAAACGCCTGGCAATCGGCCGGGGATCACCGGCCTCGATGCGTGTCTCCCGGCCGCCGACAAGCTGCACGGCCTGGCCGTTGGAGAGGTCGATCGACGGGATGATCATGGGACCCCCGGCTCCGGAACCGGTCGTGTCGGGATGCCCGCCTTGGCCATGGCCCGCTTGACGTCGCCGACCGTGCAGTCCGAATCGTGGAAGATGGAGGCGGCCAGCACCGCATCGGCGCCGTGGCCGAGTGCCTCCACGAGGTGGGCCGGCGAGGCGGCGCCGCCCGAGGCGATGACCGGCACCGGCACCGCGGCGGCGACGGCGGCAATGAGCCTGGTCTCGTAGCCGGAACGGGTGCCGTCACGATCCCAGCTGGTCAGGAGGATTTCGCCGGCGCCGTGTTCGACCGCCCGCACGGCCCATTGCACGGCGTCCAGGCCCGTGCGCCTGCGGCCCGACAGGGTGACGACCTCCCAGCCGGCATCGTTGGCGGCGGCATCGATGGCAACGACCGTGCACTGGCGGCCGAAACGTTCGGCCATCTCGGCGAGGAGCTCCGGTCTGACAACGGCGGCGGTGTTGGCCGCGACCTTGTCCGCACCGGCCTCAAGCAGGACACCGGCGTCCTCGAGCGTTCTGACGCCGCCGCCCACGGTCAATGGAATGCCCAGGGCCTGGCGTACCGCGGCCACGGCATCGAGGGCATTGTGCCGGCCTTCGGGTGTCGCCGACACGTCGAGCATGACGATCTCGTCGGCGCCCTGGCGTTCGTAGGCCGTGGCCAGTTCCACGGGATCGCCGGCGTCCTTCAACCCCTGGAAGCGGATGCCCTTGACGACACGTCCGGCATCGACATCGAGGCAGGGAATGACCCGGGCGGTCAGCATGACATGGCCAGCCAGCGGCCTATCAGCGCCTCGCCCCAGGATCCGGAGAGTTCCGGGTGAAACTGGCAGGCGACAAGGGCATCGCGTTCCAGTGCGGCAACGAAGGGCCCGCCGTGGTCCGCCATGGCGGCATGCCAGCCACGTGGCGCGTGCTCGAGACGATAGGAGTTGGCGAAGTAGGCATGACCGGGGCCAAGTGTCCGGCAACCGCTTTCCGGCACGAGGCTGTTCCAGCCGAACTGGGGAACCCGTACGCTTGCCGGATAACGAGTCACCGCGTCGTCGATGAGTCCGAGACCGGTGGCGGTTGGAGATTCCTCGCTGGAGCGGCACAGAAGCTGGAATCCGACGCAGATGGCAAGAAGCGGCTTGCCACTGTCGATGTGCCGCCTCAGGGCATCGGCTGTACCGGTGTCGTCAAGGGTCGCCATGGCCGCGCCGAAGGTTCCCACACCAGGCAGCACGACATGGCTGGCGGACCGGATCTCGTCTGGTGAGCGGCCGGTACGGGGGGTACTGCCGGCCCGCCTGAGTGCGGCGATGATCGAGGCAAGATTGGCCGTTCCGGTGCGGCAGACCACGACATCGGGCACGGCTACAAGCGTCCCTTCGTGCTCGGGATCTCGTCGTGGCCGTCGCGGGCGATCGCGTGGCGCAAGGCGACGGCGACCGCCTTGAAGGCGGCTTCTGCGCGATGGTGGTCGTTGATGCCGCGCAGTACGTCGACATGCAGCGTGAGGCGCCCGGCCATGGCGAAACTCGTCAGAACGTGCGGAATCATCTCGGTGGAGGTGTCGCCGATACGCTCGCGGGCGAGATCCAGTTCGACATGGGCAAAGGGGCGCCCGGAGAGATCGATCACGGCTCGTGCGACGGCGTCGTCGAGTGGCACATGGGCATCGGCGAACCGGCGGATGCCGCGCTTGTCTCCCAGGGCCTCGTCGACCGCTGACCCGAGCGCCAGGGCGCAGTCTTCGGCCGTGTGATGGTCGTCGACATCGAGGTCTCCCTCGGCGTGAAGAGCCACATCCATGCGACTGTGCCGCGTCAGGGAGTCGAGGAGGTGGTCGAGAAAGCGCAGGCCGGTGACGACGTCGCTCTTGCCGGTGCCGTCAAGATTGACGGTGACGGTCACGGCGGTTTCACGGGTCGAGCGACTGACGGTTGCAACGCGTTCCATCATGGGTCTCCTGTGCGCCGATGGCCCCCTTGGCCTCATGCCACGATATTGCTGATGGGACTGACAACGATGTCGGTGCCGCCCATCGCCTTGATGCGCGGAATGATCCGCGCCAGCCTGTCGCGCGGCACGGCGGCCTTGACCGCGTAGCCGCTGTGCCCGTGAAGCGGCGAGATGGTCGGTTCGCGCATGGAGGGCAGGCTGGCTATGACGGCTTCGAGGTGATCGACCGTGACGTTCACTTCGACCATCACCCTGCGCCGGGCATCGATGACCGACTGGATCATCATCGCAAAACTCGAGATGGCGTCGCGCTTGTCCGTATCGTCAAGGGCTGCCGGGTGGGCGAAGAGGCGGGTTGACGAGGTCAGAATGGAGGCCACGGTCTCGAGTCCGTTGGCGCGCAGCGTGGCCCCCGTTGCCGAGTTGTCGATGATGCAGTCGGCATCTTCCGGCGGGAAGACCTCGGTGGCTCCGTAGGAGCGCACGAATGTCGCATCAAGGGATGCTTCGGCAATCCACGAACGTGTCAGGCGCTCGTACTCGCTTGCCACCAGCAGGTGACGGTCCGGCAACCGGCCTTCGTCCAGAATCCTCACAGGCGCCGCGGCGACGAGTTCCACCGGATCGAGACCGGTGTCGACGAGTTCGACAAGATCGGCCTCCTTCTCGGTCACCCAGTCGCGCCCGGCGAATCCGATGTCGCGGCTGCCGATGTGGAGCATCTCGACAATGTTCTGGGGCTTGAGAAGCTTGGCATCGAAGTCGGGCAGCGAAACCACCGGCCGGTAGTCGCGGGCGCTCGTGGCGCGCCCCGAACGCAGGTGAATGCCCGCATCCTCGAGGAGGGCATGGACATTGTCCTGCATGCGGCCCTTGGGAAGAGCGAGGCGGATGGTGCGGGCAACCGTCATGGTGATGAGGCATCGGGGAGGGCTTGGGAGTCTTCATCAATCGAAGACGCCGGAAAGTCCGCGATTGAAGGCCCGAAGTCAAACATCCATGTGCGCTTGTGCTGACCCCGGAGCATGAAACGCGGATCCCGGACGATGTTTCGGAGAGCCGAGCGGGAAGAAGTATCCGTGTTTGCGGTCGTGCGTTGGCCGGGAGGCTGGAGTAGACTTCGCCGCCATTGAGTGGAAGGAATGCGGACCATGTTTGTCGGCGGATCGCATCGCGTGACCATCGGAATTTTCGGCAATCCCGGCCAGAACCGTCTTGCCAGGGCCGCCGGGCTCGAGCCTCGGAGCGTGCGATGAAGATCGACGGCGTTGCCTGGCGGTCGATCCAGGTGGCCGATGATGCGAGAACCGTCATCATCATCGACCAGACCTCCTTGCCGCACCGGTTCGAGACGACGACGCTCACCACCCTCGACGAGGCGGCCCATGCGATTCGCGTCATGCAGGTGCGCGGGGCGCCGCTGATCGGCGCCACCGCCGCCTACGGCATGGCTCTCGCAATGCGCCAGGATGCGTCGGACAAGGCGATGAACGAGGCGGCACGGACCCTCCTCGCCACCCGGCCGACGGCGGTCAACCTGCGATGGGCCGTCGAACGCGTTCTCGCCAGACTGACACCGCTTGACCGGAATGCCCGCGAGGCCGAGGCCTTTGCACTCGCCGGCCGGATCTGTGACGAGGATGCGGCGATCTGCGAGGCCATCGGCGAACACGGACTGGCAATCCTGAAGGAGCACCACCAGGACACCGGCCGGCCAGTCCAGGTGATGACCCACTGCAATGCCGGGTGGCTGGCCACCGTCGACTGGGGGACCGCCCTGGCGCCGGTCTACAAGGCTCATGATGCCGGCGTTCCGGTTCATGTCTGGGTCTCGGAAACGCGTCCGAGGAACCAGGGGGCCTCGCTGACCGCCTGGGAACTGGCGCGCCATGGCGTGCCGCACACCCTTGTCGTCGACAACGCCGCCGGACATCTCATGCGTACCGGCCGGGTCGACATGACCATCACCGGAGCCGATCGCGTCACCGCATCGGGCGATGTCTGCAACAAGATCGGCACCTATCTCAAGGCGCTGGCTGCGCACCGGCACGGTCTGCCGTTCTACGCCGCGCTGCCATCGCCGACCATCGACTGGCGCCTCATGGACGGCGATGACATACCCATCGAGGAACGTGGCGCAGGAGAGGTGACCACGGTGACCGGCAGTGCCGCGGACGGCACCATCGGGACGGTCGCCATCGCGCCCGAGGCGACGATGCCCGAGAACCCGGCTTTCGACGTCACTCCGGCCGAACTGGTGACCGGGCTCATCACCGAGCGGGGCCTGTGCGGCGCCAGTGCCGGGTCCCTTGCCGGGCTGTTTGGCGATCAGCCCTGAGCGCGCCGGTCACGGAAATGTCGATTATCGGGAGAGTTCCATGAGTGAGATGTACGAGAAGGGTCTGGCCAACCGGCGCGATGTTCTGGGAGCCGACTACGTCGATCGGGCGATCAACGGAGCAGACCGGTTCAACGCCGGTTTCCAGAACCTGCTGACCACCTATTGCTGGGGGGAGATCTGGAGCGGGGACGGTCTCGACCGCCGCCAGCGCAGTCTCAACAACCTGTGCATGACGGCAGCCTCCGGGCGCATGCACGAGTTCGAGTTGCACTTCGCCGGCGCGCTGCGCAACGGCGTCACTCTGGCGGCGTTACGCGACACCCTGATGCAGATCGCCGTCTATTGCGGCATGCCGGCCGGAGTCGAGAGCTTCCGAATCGCCCGCAAGGTGTTTGCCGAAATGGGCATTGATCCGGAGACGGACGACAGCCTTGGCTGAGCCGGTCCCGGTGCCGGCGGCGGCGCGCATCCTGCGCCTGGCGAACCTGTCGCCGGCAGGGCGCGACGCTCTCATGAAGCGTCGCGCGCCCGACATGGCAGATCATGTGACGCGGGCGCGTCCCATCGTCGATGAGGTGCGCCGCCTGGGTGACAGGGCCCTGGTGAGGTGTGCGCAGGAGTTCGATGGCGTTCGCATGGCGCCCGACCAGCTGAAGGTGGCGCCCCAGGAGTTCGACAGGGCCCGCGACGACGTGCCCGACGACGTGGTCGAGGCCATCGCCATGGCGGCAGACCACATCCGGTTCGTTCACGAAAGACAGCGTCCGGCGACCCTCGACATGGTCGAGGTCCGGCCCGGTGTCATGGCCGGAGACCGCCATGTACCGATCGATTCCGTTGCCTGCTATGTACCCCGTGGCAAGGGCGCATTCCCTTCCGTGGCCTTGATGACGGCCATTCCGGCGGTTGTTGCCGGTGTCAGGAAGGTGGTGATCGTGACGCCGCCGGGGCCAGGTGGGCGCTGTGATCCGGCTACCCTGGTGGCGGCCCGGGCTGCGGGTGTGGAGGAGGTCTACCTTGCCGGTGGCGCGCAGGCCGTCGCCGCCGTCGCCTTCGGCACCGAGACCGTGCCGCGTTGCGTGCGCATTGTCGGACCCGGCTCACCGTGGGTGGGCGCAGCCATGAGCTTGTGCGCCGATGACATCGAGCCTGGACCGCCGGCCGGACCGTCCGAGGCCGTGGTGTTCGCCGATGACACTGCTGACGTCGCCCGCGTGGCTCTCGATCTTCTGATCGAGGCGGAACACGGCGATGATTCGACCGTATTCCTGGTCACCTGGAGCGACGGTTTCGCCGAGGCCGTGGCTGATGCCGTCTTGCGGCACCTCGGCGAGCTCTGCCCGGAGCGTCGGCGCTACGCCGGTGCGGCGCTGGGCGTCAATGGCGGTCTGGTTGTTGCCGGAGATGCCGGGGACGCACTTGATTTTGTCAATGCCTTTGCCCCCGAACACCTGCAGATTGCCAGCCGCCGGCCCCGTGCGTGGCTTGATGCCATCAGCAATGCCGGCGAGATCCTGCTGGGCCAGGATGCGCCGTTCTCGATGGCGAACTACATGATCGGCGTCAACGCGGTGTTGCCCACCGGTGGCAAGGCGGCAAGCCGGTCGGCCCTCGGGGTCATGGACTTTCTCAAGCGCCAGTCCATTGCGGAACTGACCCCCGCCGGCTACGACATCCTCGCGCCAGCGACTCGCCTGCTGGCGGACTACGAGGGATTTGATGCCCATGCTCTGGCGATCACGGCGCGCCGGCAGCCGTCCTGAACCGGGGGACCGGTCTGTCGTCTGGGGACAAATACGCCAGACCGCCATACTTTTGTCACGCACTCGTGGTAGCATGAACTTCATGGTGATCTGTGTACATGTCGGGGCCGCGTCGGGCGCGGTCAGGATGATGGAGGAGCAATCATGAAGAAGACGTCTGGAATGTTGTTCGCTGGTGCGGTGGCGCTCCTTCTGGCGGGGTGCGGAACTCCGGAATCGATTGATCGTGTTGCCGGAATGGCCACCGCAGATGACCCCTTCCTTGAGCATCTTCACGCCGACTATGTCGACCTCGCGCGCAAGGAAGCGGCGTTCTATGACTGGATCGACGCCTCGGCGTTTCGGGACAGGGCAGAAATGGCGGCGCAGGGTGCTGCCGTTGAACCCTGGGATCCCGCTGGCTGGCATATTGATTCGGCCGAGACAATGGACCTTCTGGTCGCCGAACGGGCGAACCTGATGGCGGAACTCGAGGCAGGCGACAGGGTTGAGCGTCCGGAGGCTGCGGCCCGTGCGCAGGCAAGTTTCGACTGCTGGATCGAGGAGGCTGAAGAAGGACCGACCCATCCGGGTCCGGTCGCGGACCACCAGGAGACCGAGATGGCGTCCTGCCGCGATGACTTCTACGCAGCCATGGAGGAACTCCTCTATGTCGAGCCGGAGCCCGTGCCGGAACCCGAGCCGCAGACAGAATTTGTCGTCTATTTTGCCTGGGACAGTCCGGCGCTTTCGGAGATCGCCGAGGGATTTCTTGAGGGTGTCGTGACGGAGGCCCTGCGACAGCAGCCGTCGGCCATCGTGATCACGGGGCACACGGACACCACGGGAAGCGATGACTTCAACATGGGCCTCTCCAAGGATCGCGTGGAGGCAGTCGCAGCCTACATGTCGCAAGCCGGGATCGATCCCTCGATCCTGGTTCTCCAGTGGTATGGCGAGGCCATGCTGGCGGTCGAGACGGGTGATGACGAGCGCAATCCGGGCAATCGGCGCGTCGAGGTCTCGTTCGAGTGACGCCGACGCCAATGACGAAGGAATCCCGTCGCATTGTCCGGCGTTGGGACGACGTCTCCCGGTTTGTTCCCTATGACCGATATGGCAATGCCATTCCCGGGCTGTCGTGGATCAACATGAGCCTCGATCCCGAGACCGGGTGTGGATCCTACCTGTTGCGTCTCGAGCCGGGCACATCGTCGCTGCTCCATGAACACGTCGGCCACGAGGACTTTCTCGTGGTCGACGGCGAGCTCATCGATGACGACGGCAGCGTCTTTGCCCAGGGGGACTTCGTGTCGTTCAGACCGGGGACGGTTCATTCGTCCACCACCCGCACCGGCTGCACCTTGGCCGTCTTCCTGCGCACGGCGAATCGTCTGATCTGACCCGGATTTCGGCGACTGGCAAGGTGTCTCGTGCCGGGTTCAAGGGGAACGTTACGGCGGGACCTGAGTTCGTGGGGTACGCCATGCCCACGAGATCACGGATCACACACCCGGTGACTCTGGCCACCACGGCAGCGCAGGCAATGCGAGCGCTCGCCAACCTCGCCACCGGCAGTGGGCGATGTTCCGCCTTGACCGGGATGGGTCAGCGGAGCCTGTCGGACTTTCTGGGAGGCGCCCCATGCCCCTGGACGGCACGGCCTTCACCTGGCAAGGAGGCTTTCGCGAAGAGGCGCCGGACGGGCATCGGCGGAACGGGTAACATCCCGAGAACCGTGTGCCAGTAAGACCAGGAGCGTGGATCGAAGAGTCCCGGATGAGCGTTGCGCAAGGCGTTCCGCAACGTATCGTCGTCGTAGTGGCGGCGAATCGTGACCACATCGGCGAGATCGCCGTAGATCATGGCATGGTTCAGGAACAACACCTCGTTCAGCAGCGTCTGGTGAGGCGGCTTGAACCAGACCACCCGCCGTGCAACCTCAAGCAGATCGGTGTCCGGCTGATCAGCCACCATGTTCCGTGTCCACTCCCGCTTCGTCGGGACAAAGGCGTGCGCGCGGCTGGAACACCGGCAGGCTCTGCAGATCAACGGCGGCAGCAGCCTTCACCAGGTTGTCACGGACCTCACCGGGCACGTCGTCCAAATCGCCCTCCCCGTAAAACGAAAGTGCCTTGAGCGTCAGGAGGGGATTGAACTCAGGACCGAAGACGGCACTGGCCGCCCCCAGGGCGTCCTCAAGCAGGAAACCCGAGCGCAGCAGGGCGTCGAGGTCAATGTAGTCCCTGGCGCTGGAGCGCGATTGGACCACGGCTGCCTTTGTCGCGGCGAGGTCCGGCAACGAGGCCACAAGAATGCCGGGGCCCTCCGCCTCATCGGGATCCCTGACGCTGGAGATGCCGAGATCTCCAAAATATGAAAGCGTCACGTCGCCATCCATGTCCACGACACAAGTCAAGGTGTTGTGCGCGCTCTGGATTGTCCTGCCCCCGCTCAGGTACGGAATGCTCCGCCGGAGTTCATCGGGCCGGAAGGCGCTGTGAGAGAAGAAATCGAAGTCGATGGACTGACGGTGCCCCAACCTCAACGCAAGGGCTGTGCCTCCGTAGAGAACGAAGCCCGGTGGTGTTCCACCAAGCATCCCCCACAGCCGTCTCTGCGGCTTGGGCAACACGCTTGTATTGAAGGAGACAGGCACCCCTGTTTCATAGCATGGAGACTGCTCCGCTACCAACGAGACCGACGTGCCCCCCTTGGAGCGTGCTGGTCGCCTCTTTCATGTTTCCGCCGCATTCCGGCAGCCCGAGAGCAGGGAGCGGGGCCGCGCGATGGACGCGACGTCATGTCTCGCAAGCCTCTCGGATCAGCACGTGGCGCGCGGTTTCCAGGGCCTTGTCGAGCAGCGCCTGTCCTCTTCCCGGCAGCAGATCGTCACCGACGACACGCCCTTGTCCCCATGGAAACCTCCTGGTCCGGGAGGCGGGCGAGACGCCGGCGCACCTGCACATGAAAGGGGGGCCATGGCCAGGCCACGGCCCCCCATGTCTGAGAGGATGTTCGGGTTCGAGAGGGGAGGGGTCAGAAGCCTCCCATGCCTCCCATGCCACCCATACCGCCCATGCCTCCTCCGGGAGGTCCGCCGGCCGGCATCGGTGGGTCCTTCTTCGGAATCTCGGCCACCATCGCTTCGGTGGTAATGAGGAGTCCGGCCACCGACGCAGCATCCTGCAGGGCCGTACGCACCACCTTGGTCGGATCGACGATTCCCGCCTTGACGAGATCCTTGTAGACCTCCTCCTGGGCATCGAAGCCGAAGTTCTGTTCCTTGCTCTCGAGGATCTTTCCGGCGATGACAGCGCCATCGTGCCCGGCGTTCTCCGCAATCTGGCGGGCCGGCGCCTCGATGGCACGGCGCACGATGTCGACACCGACCTGCTGGTCGGCCTCCTCCGGCTTGACCTTCTTCAGGGCCCGGGTGGCAACGAGAAGAGCCGAGCCGCCACCGGCGACGATCCCTTCCTCGACAGCCGCACGGGTCGCGTTGAGGGCGTCCTCCACCAGTTCCTTGCGCTCCTTGACCTCGACCTCGGTGGCGCCGCCGACCTTGATGACGGCAACACCGCCGGCCAGCTTGGCGAGACGCTCCTGCAGCTTCTCACGGTCGTACTCGGAGCTGGTTTCCTCGGCCTGCTGGCGAATCTGGTTGCAGCGGGCCTTGATGTCCGACTTCCGGCCGGCGCCGCCCACGACCACCGTGTTCTCCTTGGTGAGTTCGACGCGCTTGGCCGTGCCCAGCATGTCGAGGGTGACGTTCTCGAGCTTGATGCCGACATCCTCGCTGATCACCTGGCCACCGGTCAGGATGGCAATGTCCTCGAGCATCGCCTTGCGCCGGTCGCCGAAGCCGGGCGCCTTGCAGGCGGCAACCTTGAGGCCTCCGCGCAACCGGTTGACGACGAGCGTGGCAAGGGCCTCTCCCTCGACGTCCTCGGAGATGATCACCAGCGGCCGTCCCGACTGAACGATCTGTTCGAGAACCGGCAGCATGTCCTGCATGTTCGAGATCTTCTTCTCATGGAGCATGATGAAGGGATCCTCGAGTTCCGCGACCATCTTCTCGGCGTTGGTCACGAAGTAGGGCGAAATGTAGCCGCGGTCGAACTGCATGCCCTCGACGGTCTCGAGCTCGGTGCCGATACCCTTGTTCTCCTCGACGGTGATGACGCCTTCCTTGCCGACGGCCTTCATGGCGTTGGCGATCATCTCGCCCACCGTGTTGTCTCCATTGGCCGAAATGGTGCCGACCTGCTCGATCTCGTCATCGGTGCTGATCTTGCGCGAGCGTCTGGAGAGATCCCGGATGACCGCTTCCACCGCGGTGTCGACACCGCGTCTGAGATCCATCGGGTTCATGCCGGCGGCCACCGCCTTCGCGCCCTCGCGCACGATCGCCTGGGTGAGAATGGTGGCCGTGGTCGTGCCGTCGCCCGCCTCGTCATTGGTCTTGGAGGCCACTTCGCGCACCATCTGGGCGCCCATGTTCTCGAACTTGTCCTCAAGTTCGATTTCCTTGGCGACGGTCACGCCATCCTTGGTGATGCGCGGAGCGCCGAAGGACTTGTCGAGAACCACCATGCGCCCCTTGGGGCCGAGGGTCACCTTGACCGAATCGGCGAGAATGTTGACACCCCTGATCATGCGCGATCGGGCATCAGCGCTGAACTTAACGTCTTTCGCAGCCATGTCTTGTTCGTCTCCTGGTCTGTGCAGTTGTGGACGGGTGCAATGTGGCTCTTGTCCTAGAGAACACCCATGATGTCGGATTCCTTCATGACGAGGAGTTCCTCGCCGTCGATCCTGATTTCGGTGCCTGACCACTTGCCGAACAACACCCGGTCACCCTTGGCGACATCGAGGGGCTGAACGGCGCCGCGGTCGTCGCGTGCTCCTGGCCCGACGGCCATCACTTCGCCTTCCATCGGCTTTTCCCTGGCAGTGTCCGGGATGATGATCCCGCCCGCGGAAACCTCGTCGCTGTCGGTGCGGCGCACGAGCACGCGGTCATGCAACGGTCTGAAACCCATGAGCTCTCTTCCTCTTTGTGAGTGGCAGGCCAGGCGCCCGCCCTTGATGTGTTGGCACTCACCGGTGGCGAGTGCCAACACACATGGTGTCGCGTTCGCCCCTGTCAAGTCCGTTTCGTCTGCCGTGGCCTTGTCGGGCGTGGCGTCGCCGGACCGGTCTGCCCTGGCAGGGCAGGCTGAGGCGCCAATTCCGGGGTGGCAGTGGTGCCGGGGGGTATGCTATTGATGGGGGAATCGGCGATGAACTGGTGAGGAGGCACGAGGGCGCCATGGCAGTGACAGACAGTGCCCGGACCGTTCCTTACGGGGAGACCCGGCAGACCTCCCTGATTTTCCGCGTGAACGCTCTCTTCCTGCGTCATGAATGGATCAGGGGATTTACCCTGCTGTCGCCGACCCTGCTGGTGATGGTCATGCTGATGTGTCTGCCAGTGTTCATGCTGGTGACCTACAGCTTCTGGACCCAGAACTATCTGGACATCGACAGGACCTTCACGCTGGCCAACTACGAGGCCTTTTTCCAGAAACCGATCTATGTCGCCCTGATCATGAAGTCGGTCAGGATGTCGCTCTTCTGCACCTTTGCGACCATCATCCTGGCCTACCCGATGGCCTATTTCATCGCCTTCAAGGTCAAGAGCAACAAGCTGGTCTGGCTCATTCTCATCACCGTGCCGTTCTGGACGAGCTATCTGCTTCGCGTCTTCGCCTGGAAAGTCATCCTCGGGTACAACGGGGTGGTCAACTCCGGACTCATCAGCGTTGGCGTGATCGATGAGCCCCTGCAGTTCCTGCTCTACAATCCCACAGCCGTGGTGCTGACCCTGGCGCACGCCTGGGCCGCCTTCGCCATTCTTCCCATCTACGTGTCGCTGGAGAAGATCGACAGGTCCTACCTTGAGGCGGCCACCGATCTGGGCGACACCCCGTCGGAGCGTTTCTGGCGCGTGACCTGGCCGCTGTCGCTTCCCGGTGTCATCGCGGCGGGCCTTCTGGTCTTCATTCCGACCGTTGCCGACTACGTGACACCGCGCCTTGTGGGCGGCACGACAGGCATCATGATCGGCAACATCATCCAGTCCCAGTTCGGCAAGGCCAACAACTGGCCACTGGGCGCGGCGCTGTCCGTGATCGTCATGTTGATGATCGCCTTCCTGGTGGTTGTCTTCATTGTCACGACGACCCGCGGAAGGGCACGATCCGCATGACCGACACGACTGCCCCTGGGAACCTGACGGCCGAGAAGGCCGCACAGGACAAGCGTGGCGATGAAGCGCCACAGTACTTCGCCTCCAAGCATGAGGGATATCACTGGACCGCCGAGGCGCCGATGTTCCTCTACGCGGTCTGGTATCTCGCCTTCCTTTATATCCCGGTGCTGTTTCTGCCGCTGTTCTCGTTCAACGACTCCATCTATGTCGCCTTTCCACTCAAGGGCTTTTCCCTCGAGTGGTATGGCGACATGGTGAACACGCAGCAGCTGCTCGAATCCCTTGCCAACAGTCTCAAGGTGGGGGCCGCCGTGGCGGTCCTTTCCACGGTGCTGGGACTGTTCGCGGCCAAGTCGATGACGCGCTACGTGATGCCTGGCAAGGGGGCTCTTACGGCTTTCATCATGCTGCCGCTTGTGGTGCCGGGCATCATTCTCGGGATCTCGCTGCTGGTGATCACCAACATGGTGGGAATGCAGCTCTCCCTCTACACCATCGGCCTTGCACACACGCTGGTCAGCGTGCCTTTCGCCATGCTGGTGCTGATCTCACGCCTTGAGGGCTTTGACAGGAACCTCGAGGAGGCCTCGCTCGACCTCGGCGAAGGGCCTGTGAGAACCTTCTTCCGGGTGACTCTGCCGCTTGCCTGGCCGGGCATCCTGGCGAGCCTGCTTCTCACCTTCACGATCTCGTTCGACGAGTTCATCCTGGCCTTCTTCCTGGCAGGCAACGAGGCGACGCTGCCGGTCTACATCTGGAGTCAGCTGCGCTTTCCGAGCAGACTGCCGATGGTGCTGGCCCTCGGCGCCACCATCCTGATCTTCTCGTTCTTCATCGTGACTGTCGCCGAGGTGTTGCGCAGACGCGGTGTCGGCCCGCAGAGCGGATCGGCGATCTGACCGGATCGGCGAGGAATGAGACCTTACATCTTCACCTTGCAACCTTGACGGACAGGGCTCATGGCACGTGACGACTATATCTCGATGAGAAACACGTCGAAGCACTTCGGCAGCGTCAAGGCTGTCGACGATGTGACCTTCGACATCGGCGAGGGAGAGTTCTTCTCCCTTCTTGGTGCCTCCGGGTGCGGCAAGACGACCCTGCTGCGGATGCTGGCGGGCTTCGAGCAGCCCACCCTGGGCAACATCTTCATCGATGGCCAGCCGCAGGCCGGGGTGCCACCACACCATCGTCCGGTCAACATGGTGTTCCAGAACTACGCCATCTTTCCGCATCTCAACGTCAACCGGAACATCGCCTACGGCATGCGCAAGTCGGGCCTCTCCAAGGCGGAGGTCGACCGGCG
This sequence comes from Alphaproteobacteria bacterium, assembly GCA_965213815.1. Classification (GTDB taxonomy): domain Bacteria; phylum Pseudomonadota; class Alphaproteobacteria; order SP197; family SP197; genus SP197. Next base: position 1,780,971 of record OZ243917.1, read on the forward strand.
GGTGGACGAGATGCTCGATCTCATCAAGCTGCCCGGATACGGCGCCAGGGGCGCCCACCAGCTGTCCGGGGGCCAGCGCCAGCGCGTCGCCCTGGCCCGCGCCCTCATCAAGCAACCCAAGGTGCTGCTGCTCGATGAGCCGCTCGGTGCCCTCGACAAGAAGCTGCGCGAGCAGATGCAGCTTGAGTTGCGGGCCCTCCAGCGCGATGTCGGCATCACGTTCGTGTTCGTTACCCACGATCAGGAAGAGGCCATGACGATGTCGGATCGCATTGCGGTCATGTCGCTTGGCAAGGTTCTGCAGATCGATTCGCCAACCCGCCTCTACGAGGTGCCCAAGGTGAAGGAAGTGGCGGATTTCATTGGCACGGTCAATCTCTTCGAGGGCGCCATCAAGGGCCGCGAAGGCGACAGCACCATCGTCGACGCAGAGGGTCTCGGAACCGTCCGCTCCACGGCCTCCGGTGCCGAGGCGCCGCCGTCGGGACCGATCACCGTTGCCATTCGCCCCGAGAAGTTCCAGCTGACCTTCTCCGAACCGGAGGCGGACAGGAACATGGTGACCGGCACCATGCAGGCAGCGGCCTATCTCGGCGACCGCAGTCATTACTATGTCACGGTAGATGGGCGCGAGGCGCCGATCGCCGTCGCCGCGCAGAATGCCAAGCGTCAGCTCACGGTCGTGGGCCAGCACCAAGAACGTGTCTGGTTGACCTGGAATGACGATGCGGCGCTGTTGCTGACCGCCTGAACCACCGCGCCCCTCGCCTGCGGGCGATGCGTTACAGCGCCACCATTGCGCGCCTCGAGAACGAGGGATCGCGGGCCTGGGACATTCATGCCCGCGCCCTTGAGGAGCGCCGTCGCGGGCGTGATGTCATTGTGCTCAGCATCGGTGACCCCGACTTTCCCACGCCGCCTGGTATCGTCGATGCCCTCGTCCGGAGCGTCTCGGGGGGCGACACCCACTATGGGGACGTGGAGGGCGTCGGAGAGCTGAGGCAGGCCATTGCCGAACGCCATGCCCGCGAAACCGGAACGGATGTCACCCGGGGGAATGTCACCGTCACACCCGGCGCCCAGGGTGCGCTCTTCGGAGCCATCATGTGCCTTGCCCAGCCCGGCGACGAAGTGGTGGTGCCGCAGCCCTGCTATGTGACCTACGAGTCGGTCGTGCGGGCCAGCGGCGCCACGCTCGTCAGCGTTCCCCTGCGACCCGAACGGGGATTTCATCTCGACGCTGACGATGTTGCGGCCGCCGTGACCCCGAGAACACGCGTGGTCATGATCAATACGCCGCACAACCCGACAGGGGCCGCCCTTGGCCGCGACGATCTTGAGGGACTGGCAGATCTCTGCCGGTCTCATGACCTGTGGCTTGTCAGCGACGAGGTCTACAGTCGAACTCTCTTCGATGGCCGCCGCCACGTCTCGCCCTGCAGCCTTCCCGGCATGGCGTCGCGCTGTGTCGTCATCGACAGCCTCTCGAAGTCCCACGCCATGACCGGCTGGCGTGTCGGCTGGACCGTGGCTCCCGCTGAATTCTCCCGGCACATGTACAACCTCGCTCTGGCGATCCACTACGGTCTGCCGACCTTCATCCAGAAGGCGGCCATCGAAGCGGTTCGTGGGGAGTATCACGAGGTCGCGGAGATGACCCGGCTCTACCAGGCACGTCTCGATCTGGTATGCGATTGCCTGGCTTCCTGCAGCAATCTTGCCGTGCTCAGGCCCCAGGGCGCCTGCTTCATGATGATCGACGTGAGGGCCACGGGCCTTTCGTCCATGGACTTCTCCTGGAAACTGCTTGAGGAAGCCGGGGTCGCCGTTCTGGCCTGCGAGAGCTTCGGCAGGACTGGCGCCGGTTTTGTCAGACTTTCGCTGACGGCGTCCGACGATGAGCTCAGGAACGCCGCAGCGCGCATTGCCGGCTTCGCCGCCACCTTGCCTGGCCGGTGAGGTGACGTCGGTGCGTGATCGGCTGCGGCATGCGCTACCGTTGCTGGCCTTCGCCGCCCTTGCGGTGGCGCTGGCCATCGGTCTCGGGCGCGATCCGTCCCACGTGCCGTCGGCCCTCATCGGCGACCCGGCACCGGCAGTGGCCCTGCCGGCCGTGGAAAACCACGGTCCCTCCTTCGCGGCGGTGGGCTTTGAGGGTCAGGCGACGCTGGTCAATGTCTTCGCTTCATGGTGCGCCAGCTGCCTTGACGAACATCCCCTGCTGATGGAGATTGCCGCCGGAGGTGCGGCGCGAATCTTCGGTCTTGCCTACAGGGACGAGTCAGCAGCGGCGTCCGCGTGGCTGGATCGTCACGGAAACCCCTATGCCGCCACCGCTGCCGACGCTGATGGCAGGGGAGGCGTGGAATGGGGTGTGCGGGGGGTTCCCGAAACCTTCATCGTCGATGCCGGCGGCATCGTTGTCTACAAGCATGTCGGACCGCTCACACGGGATATCTGGCGCCACGACATGCTGCCCATGATCACGGGAGCCGGATCGTGACCACTCGACCGCCAAGAGTCGCCTGGTGGATCCAGGCAGCCCTCCTCTGCCTCATCGTCAGCGTGAAGCCGGCTGCGGCCCTCGACACCCTGGCCTGGCTCGATCCCCCGTTCCAGGTTCCGCAGACCCCTTATGTGGTCGAGGGCGGCGGAACCGGCACCCTTGCCGATCATGAGGGAAAGGCCATCGTGCTCAACTTCTGGGCGACATGGTGTCCACCGTGCATTGAGGAAATGCCTTCGCTTGACCGTCTCGCCGCGCGCCATGCCGGCGCCCATCTTGCGGTCATCACCATGGCGATGGACAGGGCGAGCGAGGAGAAGATCAGGGCTTTCCACGATGAACACGGGCTTCGCAACCTGACGATCCAGCGCGATCCGGACATGACTCTGGCGCGCTCCATGCGGCTCTTCGGCCTGCCGACGACCTTTCTCGTCAATCACCGCGGCGAGGTCGTGGCGCAGTTGGTCGGCGAGGCGCAGTGGGACAGCGATGAGGCACTGGCCGTGATCCTGCCCCTCGCGGACGCCGCAGCGGCCGACGCTCCCTGATGGAGATTCACGGCGTTGAACTGGCGGTCGCGCTCGCCGCCGGCATCGTGTCGTTTCTCTCGCCCTGCGTTCTACCCCTGGTGCCGGCCTATGTCTCCTATGTGGCCGGGGTCTCCGTCGAGGATCTCGCCGGACGCGACGGCCGGAGGCCGGCAGTGGTGGTGGCCAGCCTCATGTTCGTGCTCGGTTTCTCGACGGTGTTCGTGCTGTTCGGCGCCAGTGCGACCGCTGTCGGCGCCTTTGTCCTGCGCCACAGTCTCCTTCTTGTCGATATCGCGGGAATCGTCGTCATCGGCTTTGGTCTGGTGATGATGGGCGTGCTGCGCTTCGGCATCCTTGAGCGCGATGTCAGGTTTCATCCGGCCCTGGGCCGGGGCAGGGCAGGGGCGGCCTATGTTCTGGGGCTTGCCTTCGGCTTTGGCTGGACCCCGTGTATCGGACCGGTTCTGGGGAGCATCCTTGCCCTTGCCGCAACCAAGGCGACAATCGCCGCCGGTATCGCCCTGCTGGCTGTCTATGCCCTCGGCCTGGGATTGCCGTTTCTTGGCGCGGCTCTCTTTACCGGCGTCCTTGTGCGCCACCTTGGCGGGCTGGGCCGGTTCGGCCACCGATTGCAGATCGTTGCCGGCGCCGGGCTCGTCGCCATGGGCATCGCCATGCTGGCGGGCTGGGTCTCGGCCATGGCCTGGTGGTTGCTGGAGACATTTCCCTTTCTCGCCGCGGTCGGTTGACCATGGCGTCCACGGAGTATGAGGCCTACTACGCCGTCATCCGCCGGATTCCCGGGGGCAGGGTCATGACCTATGGTGACGTCGCACGGGCCGCCGGATTTCCCGGTCGTGCCCGCCGGGTCGGCTATGCGCTTGCCTGCAGCGGCGATCCGTCGCTTCCCTGGTGGCGGGTCATCAATGCACGGGGCGAGGCAAGCCGCAGCAACGGTCGCTCCATCGGCGCCGACGAGCAGGAACACCACCTGAGACGTGAGGGCATCGCCATGGATGTGCGCGGCGCCGTCGACCTCGCCCGGTATCGATTCATCATCGATCCGGAGGATCCCGGGCAGTGAGGCGGCACAGATGCGCCGGTCCCTCCCCAGCCCCGACCGGAACAGCCATGTGAGGCATCCTCAACGCGGTCTTGCGGACCAGCATGGCGCCTCATTTCCACGGGCCACCAGCGCTCCATTTCCCGTCGAAGGCCTTGCCAGCGACAAGAGCATGGGCGGGCGGCAGCACGAACGCAGCCACATTGCCTTGCAACTCCGCAAGCGGGCCGGGCGCCATGGCAATCGCAGTTCGGCGCAGGAACCCCCGCCATTGCGCCTGTTTCGCGGCATCTTCGCCGAAGGCCGGCGTCAGGGCCACAGGTGTATCCGTGGGGATGTCCGTGCGGCGGCGTTCGAACGTCGCGGCGATGGCTTGCGCGAGGACCGGTCCGTTGAAGGAAAACGTTTCCGAGATTGCCCAGAGGTCGAAGAAATCCTTCATGCGGCTGTTGAGCATGCCGAGCGCAACCAGCGCCTGGAATTTCTCGGCTACGACCGTCTCAGGCGGGTAGGCTTGCAGCCGCGGCGCCGGCATATCGAGCAGCGAGGGATAGTCGATGTCTTGTACGGCCGGAGTCACCGCATCGCCAAATCCGATGTCGATCTGGATGGGCAGGCGCGCGCCGGCAATCTCGGCAGTCATGGTGATCCGGACGCCGCTATATTCGTCTTCAGCCCGAGCCGGATCGACCCGCAGGGTATCCGGCTTGAAGGCCACTCCATCGTCCTCGACGTCGATCCCGCAAGTTTCGCGGAAGACCGCAGCGATCCGTTCCGGCTCCGCGTCGCCGTATCCCAGAAGATCGAGACCGCCAGTTGCCCGATAGGGCGTGCGCGTCCAGAGGCTGAACAGCATGGCGCCCTTCAGCACGAATTGATCTCTGTGGGGCGACAGACTCAGCCGATAGAGAAGCCGCTCGATGGCAAAACGGGTGAGCGCAAGCTGGACGTTTTCCTTGCGCTCGCCTGCGCGCCGGGTGAGCCGTGCCCGGACTGAGGCGGCGACGTTCTTGAGTGGAGGTTTCGGGGTCATACCGTGGCCTCGATATAGGGCCGCATCACGTTCTGTACGCGGTCGATGGCGGCAAGATGCCAAATGTCATCAACCGTGGCGCGGCGGCTTCGGAGACAGTCCCTCAGCGCTTCGATGGCCACATCGAGACCGACTTGGTTGCGGTACTTGAAACAGTCGACGACCGTCTTGGCAGGATTGGTGATAGGTACCTCCACCTGCTCGATTGAGTGCCACTCCACCCCGGCGGTGAGGGCGTCGCCGGTGGCGCGGATGATGCGTAGTGATACCGGAGGATTCTTGGGCGCCCACTTCTTGTGACCGATCAGCATCCACACCTGATGTGACAGTTGCGTGGTGAGTTCGTGGAATCCAAGTGCGGAGAGAAGGCAGATAACACCGTGGGGCACTGCTCGAGCGGCTTCGGCAAGACTGTGGGACTCGGACCATTCCGCATCGGCTAGCTGATAGAGGCCACGCCCCATACGCACCAGAAGCCCCTCGTCTTGCAGCCTCCGCAGGTAGGCGCGCGGAATCCCTGCCGCATCGAAATCACGCGCGCGCGCGATACCGCGCTCCCTGGCGACCGCGATCGCACGATCCTTCAGCGGTCCTTGAGCCGTTCCTGCCATATTCCGTATACTCGGCAATAACACACAAATGCCGAGACGTTGTATCACACCCTCTGATCCCCTGCAACCGGAACCAAGCAGGTTGTCAGGGGCATCTTCCAACCCCTCACAATCCTCCCGCCGCGGTCCGGCGGGCGCTGCGCAAACTTGGGGCGGACATCCATGATGCCCGTCGCCGGCTGCTGCTGCCCATGGCGGTCGTGGCGGAACGCGCCTTCACATCCCGCTCCACCCTTCAAGAGGTCGAAGCCGGCGACACCAATGTCGGCATCGGCATCCACGCCGGTGTCCTGCTGGCGCTCGGCTTGCTCGAAGGCTTGAGCGAGATTGCCGACATCAGCAATGACAGCGTCGCACAGGCTCTCGCCAGCGCCGCGCTGCCCAGGCATGTCCATCTCAAGCGTCCGGCCGGATCGTCCCGCGATGGCTGACTTTGAGGTCCATATCGACCTTGATGGCCGCACCCGGCAGATCGGGCTGGCGCGGAGCAATCGCGCTCGTGGCACGGAGATCATCGTCTTCGGCTATGGCGATGCCTGCCTTGAGGACCCTGACGGGTTCTCGCTCGAGCCTGCCCTTGCCTTGGGACCCGGAGCGTTCGCGCCGCCCGCCGATCTCGCGACCTTCGGTTCCATGGGTGATTCAGCGCCCCAAGCGGCGACTCGCCGAACGCAAGGTCGCGCAGTTCACACGCTCCTGCAGAGCGACTATCTCCTTGGCGGGCCGACGAGACCCGGCTGGGCGCGTTGCGCTTCCGTCGGGCAGGTAACCAGACGTTCGAGGCTCCGGTCCGCGCAGGGGTGCCGGCTTTGACTGAGCTTGGCTGCCTTCTTCAGATCACCGAGCGGATGTTCCGCGACGAGGAAACCGACGAAGATCTCCGGCTCATCTTCGCTCCCGGCTCCTCTCTGGGCGGCGCGCGCCCGAAGGCGTCGGTAGTCGACCAGCACGGCCGCCTCTCGATCGCCAAGTTTCCGAAGGAGACCGACGATTACTGCATGGAAACCCGGGAGGCGATTGCGCTGCGTCTGGTCGGCCAGGCCGGGATCGTCACGCCGACGCATGATCTGATCGACGTCGTCGGCAAGAAGGTCATGCTTTCACGGCGATTCGATCGCCAGGGCGCAATGCGCATTCCGTTCCTGTCGGCCATGGTGATGATGGGCGCGAAAGACGGCGAGCGCGGCAGCTACCCCGAGATCGTCGATGCTCTCGCAGAACATGGCCCCAGGGAAAGACGGACGCCCACGCCCTGTATCGGCGCGTCGTCTTCAGCGTGTTGATCTCCAATGTCGACGATCACCTGCGCCACCACGGTTTCCTGTGGCTCGGCAGGGCTGGATGGTCACTCTCTCCCGCCTACGACCTCAATCCTGTGCCCACGGACCTCAAGGCGCGGGTCCTGACGACCAACATCGATCTTGACGAGGGCACCTGTTCGCTCGATCTGCTGGAGGCCGCTTGCGAGTTCTTCGTACTGACGCTGGCGCAGGCACGAGTGGTCATCAAGGAAGTCGCAAGCGTGACCGAGACCTGGCGCGACACCGCGAAAGCGCTCGGCGCGCGCCGCCGAGATCGACCGCATGGCCAGTGCCTTCGAGCACGACGACTTGAAGCGGGCACGAGCCCTGTGACGAGATGCTGCCTTCAAAGACTGGATTCGCTAGCGGTCAGTGCCATGACCGGTGCGATCGTCGATCTGAGCGTCGCGGGCACCGAGTAGGCTGAAACTCGTGAGGTCAAGCCAGTTGCGGTGATACTGTGGCGCATGGCACTGCTCGCTGCGGTCCCCGCCAAGACGGCATCCATTCCAGACTTCGTCGCGGCCCGGTTGGCCATCCCTTGGTCGGGTACGCAGACTGGAAGGAAGTGACATACCGCGATATCGAGAGGCGCGGCGGGTGAGAGGACATCAACATGGAAGAGTATCCCTTCGTCCCACTGTCCGGCTATCGGGAGCGTCCCGAGGAAGAGATGATGCGACGCGCGCGTGACTTTCGCGAGGAACTGAAACGGCGGCGCACGGTGCGGCATTTCTCGAGCCGTCCGGTGGCGCGAGCGATCATCGACGAGTGCCTGGGCGCCGCGACGACGGCGCCGAGCGGTGCCAATCTTCAGCCGTGGCATTTCGTTGTCGTCGGTGATCCGGAGACAAGACGGCAGATTCGGGAAGCCGCCGAAGCGCAAGAGCGCCGTTTCTACCACCACCGGGCGCCGCAGGAGTGGCTGGATGCGCTGGCCCCGCTGGGCACGGACGAGAGGAAGCCCTTCCTCGAGACGGCACCCTGGCTGATCGCCGTCTTCTCCCAGAAACACGGCCGCCTGGCCGACGGCCGGAAGGTCAAGCACTACTATCCGATGGAATCGGTCGGGCTCGCGACCGGGATGCTGATCGCGGCCTTGCACCTTGCCGGGCTTGCAACCCTGACCCACACTCCGAGCCCCATGGCGTTCCTGAACGAGATCCTGAAACGCCCGAAGTCGGTCGAGCGGCCCTTCCTCCTTCTTGTGGCGGGCTATCCGGCCGAGAACGCAACGGTTCCGGACATCGGCCGAAAGCCGCTCGGCGAGGTGGTCAGCTACATCTGAAGATACAATGGCACCCGTCGGGCTCATCGGTCCCTCATGACGATTCGTCTAGAGCCGCAACGTCTTGAGATGGGCGTCGATGCACTCTGACACCCGCTTTCGCTGCGGCAGGTTGCTCTTCTCCCTTTGCCAGACTTCGCGGAAACGCTCCATCGTGCTTCTGGCTGTGTCGAGCACCGGTGTTTAGGCAAGCCCTGCCTTGCCTGCCAGACAGGACAGTTCATCAAGCGTGTAACCGTCAAAGCGCCTGGTTCTTGCGATCTTGAGTGCAGCTGTCTCATCCTCGACGTAAGCAATGGTCGAGACAAGATCATAGGCTGGTGACAGGGCAGGCGAGCGCTTGTCACGATAGATCAGGGACCAGTTCTTCAGATGCATGTCGGCGTTGCCGGTCAGGGTGCAGAAGGTCAAGCGCCTGATGAACTCTTCAACATCGGTCTCGTCAGTCTCCGCCCGAAGCACGGTCGCGATTGTGCGGTAGTTCGCCGCCCGGTACTTCTTCTCGGGGCAGACACCGAAGACCTGCGCGAAATCTTCCGTGTGAACCGGGCCATCAGCGGTGCGGTCAAAGCGTCTGATCGCCAGCGCCGGTCCCGGGAAATCTCCGATTCCCTCCGGCAGGTCAGCGATCTGATCGAGATCGATGAGCCTGATCTCCGGGACATCGATGCCGATCAGACGCGCCAGGGTCATGAGGGCATACTCGTTCTCGGGCATGCCTTCAAATCGCAGGGAGGGCAGTTTGACGATCCATGAACCGCCGACACCAGACGCCGGTATCGTCAGACCCTTGCCGGCCCTGTTGTCGTGGATGGCCGGGAATTTCAGCTGGACGCCGGCAAGAGAGAATCTGAGCGCCCTCCTGTGACGTCTGGCGTCGGAGACGCTTTCGTTCTCGATGAAGGGCGGCCATTCTTCGCCATTCGCAGGCTCTGCAGTGACGGCACCCGGGAGATCCCGGCCCAGCGCCCGGAGCAGATGGAACTCGCGCTCCTGATTGACTCCGGCAAGACGGGCAAGGTGCTCGCGCAGGTAGCCTTCGGGCAGCAGATTCGAGAAGAAGGGCGACAGGCGCGTCTGCGTAACCGCAAAGTCGGTCACAAGTTGTCTGTATGCGTCCTGGAACCACAGCCCGAGAGTCGGTCGGTTTTCGTCGGCGATGTATGCGTCCGTGAAGCTGAAGAGCGTGCGGTCGCCACCGACATGAGTCAACGTGCCGATCGTTTCACCGTGGAGCCTGATATTGAGGAGAGAGACGTCAGTCATCAGTGAGATGCCAGCGCGTCCAGCCGGCGGATCGCCCGACAAGCCGGTTTCGCAAGTCCTGCATGGCGTCTGCCGTTTTGCGGAGTGCCTGGTGCTGGTCTGGCGAGAACCCTGATGCGTCGTGACTGGCCACAGTCCCGCGTCCTGTTCCAGCCAGATGCTTGTGCAACCTGCGGATGAGCTTGCCCGCCCTTGAACGCCAGGAGATCGGGAATGATCGATCACGGCCTGTGCGTCGATCCCCGCTTCGTGCATGGCTTAAGCGTCCGCCGTATCTGCCGGTGAAGCCGGCCGCGTCCGGCATGTCGTCTGCGGCTGAGGGCGTGGCGTGACCCGGCGCGCGGTCCGAGGCCCACGAAAAAGGGGCCCGCAGGCCCCTTCTCGAAGGTCGGGGAGGCAAGGCCCCCCACTTTTACCGGTGGCTCAGGACTCCGCCGCCTCGATCGCCAGTTCCTCGGCGAAGATGTAGGTGGTGGGATGCATCCCGTAGCCCCTCACCTTTGAGTTCTGGACGTTGTAGACGCCACGCCACACGGGCTGAACGATCGGTCCGTCCTCCTGCATGATGGTCTGCAGCTTGGCCATGACCTTGCGCCGCTCGTCGACATCGAGGATGCCCTCGGCCTCGGTGAGGAGCGCATCGAACTCCGGATTGGCGTAGTGGCTCTCGTTCCAAGGCACACCGCTGCGGTACGCCAGTCCGAGCACCATGAAGCCCAGTGGACGGTGGGTCCATGACGTGAAACCGAAGGGAACCTTGTCCCAGACATCCCAGAACTGGTCGGAAGGCATGAGGTTGATGGCGACGTTGATGTTCGCCTCCTTCCACTGCTCCACCATGGTCTGGACCGCCAGAAGCTCCCAGGCCGGGTCCTTCTTGCAGGCAATCTCGAGATCGAGACCATCGGCATATCCGGCCTCGGCAAGCAGGTCTCTGGCCGCTGCTACATCGCGTCCCATCCAGGCCAGTTCGGCGTACTCTGGATGAATGGACGAAACATGGTGGTGCTCGGCGGGAGAGCCGACGCCGCGGTGCGCCGCCTCGAGAATCGAGGGTGTGTCGACCGCGAGGCGCAGTGCGACGCGGACCCTGGGATCGTCGAACGGCGCCGTGTCGACCTGACCACGGGCCACCGCTGTCTGTGCCGTGGTCTGGGTGTTGACCTGGATGTCTGCCATGGCCTTGAACGCGTCGAGCTGAACGACGTCGCCACCGTCAATGGCGTGCACCTGACCCGACGCGATGGCGCCGATGGCCGCAGAGGGATCGTCGCCAAGGTCGATGAACTCGAGACGGTCGAGATAGGGGCCTTCGCGATGCCAGGTCGCGTTGCCGGCGTTCTCGAGAATCGAGATCTCGCTGACCACATGCTCGACAAGCCGGAAGGGGCCGGTGCCATTGGAGCCGACACCGAAGACACCGTCTTCCGCCGGGTCCAGGATGAGCAGTGGATAGTGGAACAGATGTTCCGGAATGGCGATGTTCTTGGCGCGCGTATTCAGTCGGACTGTGAGATCATCCACGACCTCGACGGCGTCCTCGCGCCACAGCGCGCTGCCATCATCGTTCATCATGTAGCCCTTCATGAGGCCGAGAACCGATGAGCCGGTTTCGGGATCGAGAACCCGGCGCAGGTTCCACGCCACGTCCTCGGCGGTGAAGGCGCGGCCATCATGCCACATGACACCTGGACGTATCTTGAGATCCCAGGTCAGGAGATCTTCGGTCGTGTCCCAGCCCTCGAGAAGGTCGGGGCGGGTGACGTTGTCGGCGCCGGTGCGGGTGAGATAGCCGCAGACCTGGCGGGCGATGTTCGAGTCGATGACCCAGGAGAACGTATGCGGATTGTTGATGGTGTAGACACGCATGCCGATGCGCATCGTGCCGCCCGAAGGCTTGTCCTGCGCGACGGCGCGGGGGACCAGGTCCTCGCCGCTGATGAGGCCCGCCGCAGCGTAGGCTGTCGAGGCGGACACACCCAGCAGGGCCGAGTAGCGCACGAATTCCCGGCGCTCGAGCCGTCCTTGGGCAAGCTGCTCCTGCAGCTTGCTGTAGTAGGGGTGTACCATGATGGTTGATCCTTCCCTCTGAATTGATCCACTGGGGCTGCGGCACATCGCCGGAGTCCTTGTCTGAACTCATAGTTTTGGGGATGCCCCGCCATGTCAACCCAAAACCCTTGCAAGGGGCGTACTTGATGGTGAATGGTGCCGATTGAAGGTCTCGGGACAGTTCAGGGAGGACAGGCGGCGTGACGAGGGAACTCCCGGCCATTGTTCTGTGGGCTGCGGTTGCGGGGTTCTCGCTGTGGCTTGTGGTGGAGGGCCGTGCGCTCATCCTCCCCTTCGTGGTCGCTGTCGTCCTGTGGTATCTCATCGCCACGCTGCGTCAGGTCTACGCTCGCGTGCGGGCCTGTCCCGGCTGGCTGACCCTGATTCTCGCCGTGGCCACGGTGGTCGTCCTCATTGCCGTGCTGGTCGACCTCACTCTGGCCAATGCCAATGCCGTGGTGGATGCAGCGCCCGTCTACCAGGCCAATCTGGTGCAGCACTTCGGCAATGTTGCCGCCTTCTTCGGCATTGCCGAACTGCCGACCATCGGCGAAATCCGCAACCGGGTCGATCTTGCCGGTCTTGTGACCTCCCTTGCCTCCGGCATGGCGACGTTCGTCGGCAATGTCGGCATCGTCCTCGTCTACCTTGCCTTCCTGCTGGTGGAGCAGGGACACGCCGCGTCGAAACTCGACGCCCTGCTCGACGGCCATGCCGGCAGGATCGCCCGCGTCCGCCACGTCGTCTCCAGGATCAATGCCGATATCCGCACCTACCTCTGGGTCAAGACCCTGCTGTCGGTGGTGACAGGCGCCGTCTCGTGGCTCGTCATGAAGGCCGTCGGGCTGGATCTCGCGGAGTTCTGGGCGGTGCTGATCTTCTTCCTGAACTTCATTCCGACCATTGGTTCGATTCTGGGGATCGTGTTTCCCGCCCTCTTGACCCTGGCGCAGTTCGCCGAGCCCCTGGTGCCTTTCGTCATGGTGACCGCCTTGCTGGGAGTCACGCAGATCGTCACGGGCAATGTCGTCGAACCCCGGATGATGGGGCGCACGCTCAAGCTCAGTCCACTGGTGATCCTTCTGGCCCTGGCCCTGTGGGGCAGCCTGTGGGGTGTCATCGGCATGTTTCTCAGTGTGCCGATCACGGTCATCGCCCTCATCATCTTCGCCCAGTTCCGGCAGACGCGACCCATCGCTATCCTGCTCTCCGACGATGGCAACATCGCCCACCTCGAGGATGACAACCATGAAGGGGAAGATGCGGAATGAATCGCAAGACGGCGGGCCTCGCTGACGATCTCTACGACTACATGGTGCGGACCACCGTACGTGACGACGACATCCTGCGCCGCCTGCGCGAGGAGACCCTGAAGACCGGCTGGAGCGAGATGCAGATCGCGCCGGACCAGGGACAGTTCATGGCCCTCCTGACGCGCCTTGCGGGAGCCCGCCGGGCCCTGGAGATCGGCGTCTTCACGGGGTACAGCAGCCTGTGCGTCGCACGGGCCCTGGGGGAAGGCGGCTCGCTCGTTGCCCTTGACGTCAGCGAGGAGTGGACGGCGATCGCCAGCCGCTACTGGGCCGAGGCGGGTGTGGCCGGGCGCATCGACCTGCGCCTGGCGCCGGCCGTGGAAAGCCTCGAGACACTTGTCGCGGAAGGCTGTGCGGGGTCATTCGACATCGCCTTCATCGATGCCGACAAGGAGAACTACGATACCTACTATGAACGCGCCCTTGTCCTTGTCCGTCAGGGTGGGCTGATCCTCATCGACAATGTCCTGTGGGGTGGTGCCGTGATCGATGACAGCGATCAGTCAGCGAACACCTGTGTGATTCGCGCCCTCAACGACAAGGTCGGCGCCGACGACCGGGTGGACATGGCCATGGTGCCGACGGGGGACGGCCTCACCATCGCCAGAAAACGCTGAAGCGCCGCACGGGGTCAGGCATAGGGCAGGGCGGTTCCCACGCCCAGTTTTTCGGCCTTGGTGAGCATGGCCCAGGCCAGCGCGATGTCGGATGTCGAGAGACCCCGGTGCCAGAAGAGTATTCTCTCGTCGTCGCTTTCCCGGCCGGCGGTGAGTCCGGCGCAGATAGCGCCGATCTCGCCGTGGATGGTGTCGGCGGTGATGCGGCCGGAATCGACATGGCGGCGCAGACAGCCGAAGGGACCCACCAGGCACTGCTCCCAGTGATCGACGACAACCTTGTCCATGACGTCCGTAAGATCGTCCTCGACGGCGCTGATGGTGCCGTAGGGGATGACAAGCGCCCCCGGCTCCACCCATGCGGTCTTCAGGAGTGGCTGCGGCGCATCAAGCCTCGAGGCCTCCACCAGGATATCGGCGCCCTCGAGACAGCTTTGCCAGTCGTCGGTAACAATGACCTCCTTGCCAAGATCCCGCGTCAGCCGTTCACCGAAGGCCTCGCGGCTCTCCGGCCGCCGCGAGTGCACGCGGATTTCCGCGAAATCGAAGAGATGATCGAGCAGCCGGACGTTCCAGTAGGAACTTCCCCGGGCGCCGATATGACCCAGCCTGCGTGGGTGCGGGCGGGCAAGGTACTTGGCGCCGAGGGCTGTCAGGGCGCCGGTGCGCATGTCCGTGATCGCGGTGCCGTCGACAAGCGCCCGCGGCATGCCGGTCCTGGCGTCGAACAGGTTGACGAGGGCCATTTCCGAAGGCAATCCCTTGCGATAGTTGTCGATGTAGTCCCCCACCACCTTGACGCCGGCGATACCGATCGGCGCGATGTAGCCGCGCAGCACGTTGAAGTGGCCCCGGAAGGCCTTGTCAGCCACGAGATGCATGCGTGGCTCGATGACAGTCTCGCCGCGCCCCTGTGCCGCCAGGCTGTCTTCTATGGCGCCGAGGATCTCCTCTGGAGTCATCTTCAGGGCGTTGACATCGGCGCCCGACAGGTAGCTGAGTTCAATACGCGGCACGGTTCACTCTCCGGGTATCTGGTGCAAGCAGGATCATGGCCGTATTTTCGAGGGCGGTCACGAGTTCGTTGCCGATCGTGCCGTCGGCATCGAGACCGGTGCGTTCCTGGAATGCCTTGATGGACGCCCTTGTCACAGGTCCGGCGATGTTGTCGACCGTTCCGTCAAGATAGCCCAGCAGCACGAGGTAGCGCTGGACCGCGGCCACGGGGGCGCCCAGCGCCCCGGGACGAGGCAGGCGCATGGGCGTGACGTCCGTCGGCGTTGCTGCCAGGCTGCCGGCGCGCAGGACGGCACGGCGACGGTCCGTGGACTTCAGGATCCCGTCCAGTCTGCTCATGAACTCCCGCGCCGTCTTGCGGGCGTTGCTGTCGCGGCCACGGGCCGCCGCCACCAGCCAGGCGTAGGCCTCGATGGGGTTTCTGTCGATGCCTGTGCCGTTGGCAAGGCAGGTGGCCAGACTGATCTGGCCGAAGGCGTGGCCGGCCCGCGCCGCGGCCTCATAGGCCGCCGCGGCGCCTGCCAGGTCCACCGGTGTGCCGCGGCCGTACTGGAGCATGATGCCGAGATTGTTCTGGGCGACAGCCAGCCCCTTTTCGGCGGCCCGGCGATAGAGGGCGACGGCCCTTTCCGGATCGCGGGCCACGCCGAGGCCCTGTTCATACATGTGCGCAAGGTTGTTGTCGGCTTCCGCGAGCCCGGCCGCGGACGCCTGATGGTACCAGGCAAGGGCCTGTTCGAGGCTGGCGCTGTTGCCCGTGTCGGCGGCCGAAAGGCGCGCCAGACTGTACTGGGCTTCCGGCAGTCCCTGGCGGGCGGCGAGATGATACCAGTGGACGGCGAGATTGGGTTGTGGGGCGCCATGGACACCACGCTCGTAGAGGCTTGCGAGGCTCTGCTGGGCCCGTGGATAGTCGAGATTGGCGGCGCGGGTGAGGAGATCGACGGCCGCCGCCGTATCCGGGGGCTCGGCCTCAAGCACGTGACGTGAGAGCGCCACCAGGGCCGCAGGCAGATTCCGCCGCGCCGCTTTGCGAAGCCAGTCAATGACGCGCGCTTTGTCGACGGCGCCGAGGAGACCCGATTCATGGAGCCGGGCGAGGTAGTACTGCACATCGACATCGCCCTTGGCGGCACTCTTCGCCCAGGCTGTGTGCGCGTCCGCGTAGCGTTGTTCCGTGACGGCCTGCCAGCCGGCCAGAAATCCGCTATCGTCCGGCCAGGCAGGCGCCGCCAGGACCAGGCCTGCCGCGAGAACAAGGCGGGTAATCGTCATGGCCCGAGTATAGGCGCCGTACCGGTGTTGATCGAACCTGGCAGGTTTGCCGATGCCTGGCAGCGCGCCACGCACACACTGTGCCACCGCGATCCCCGTCTCGCTGCCGTCATCGAACGGTATCCCGGCGAACGTCTCCGGCCGCACGGCGACCTCTTCCATTCCCTGATGCGCGCCATCGTTGGCCAGCAGATTTCCGTCACCGCCGCCGAGCGGATCTGGGAACGGCTCACCGGTCATCTCGCGGCGATCACGCCGTGGGACGTTGCCCGGGCGGATGCTGCCGCCCTGCGGAGCTGCGGCCTGACCCGCAACAAGGCCGCCAGCATGATCGCGGCCGCCGACGCCATGGCCGCCTGGCAGGGCGCGTCCGGGGAACCGGGAGACATCCGCCGGCGCCTGCTGACCTTGAAGGGCGTCGGCCCCTGGACCGCCGACATGGTCCTGATCTTCGCCGTGGGCGACCTCGATATCCTGCCCGCCGCGGACATGGGTCTGCAGCGGGCGGTGGCCACCATCTACGGCGGTGCGCGCTCGGCGGATTCGGTGAGGTCCCGTGCGATCGCCTGGCGTCCGTGGCGAACCGTGGCCGCCTGGTATCTCTGGCGCGATCTTGATCCTCACCCGGTCGCCTACTGAAGCGACCGGATTTGTCCGCTGCCCCACGACGCATCATGATGTCGCGAATTCGGCGGGAGGGCGCGGCATGAGGCGGGTTGCGATTGTGAGCGGCTCGGCAACCGGGATAGGACGCGCCATCGCCCTGGGCCTGTCGGTTCGGGGCTGGGGCGTGGTGCTCAACTACACGACAAGCGAAGGCGAAATGGCCGACACCCTGGAGGCATGCCGCGAGGCCGGAGGCGATCCCGTGGTCGTCAGGGGCGATGTGGCGGAAGACGCGGTCTGCCGCGAGCTCGTGCAGACGGCCGCCGGACGCTGGAACCGTCTGGACGGACTGGTCAGCAATGCCGGGGTGACCAGGTTTGTCGAGGCCGATGATCTCGATGCTCTCGATCACGACGACTTCGAGCGCATCCTCCGGGTCAACCTGGTGGCTTGCTGGCAGCTGGCGCGGGCGTCGGCGGACCTGATGCGCGCCTCGGGATCCGGTTCGATCGTCGCCATGTCGTCGCTTTCCGCCTTCACGGGCGCTGGCAGCAGTGCCGCCTATGCCGCCTCCAAGGCGGCGCTCAACACCCTGACGCTCTCCCTTGCCCGTGTCCTGGCGCCGCAGATCCGTGTCAATGCCCTGTGCCCGGGCTACGTCGATACCCGCTGGTCGCGCCGCAGCCTCGGAGATGAACGCTATGGCGCGTTCCGCGACAGGCTGAACGCGACCCTGCCCCTGAAGGCGATGGTCAGCGCCGACGACGTGGCCGATGCCGCCATATGGCTCCTGGTGGCGGCACGCGCCGTCACCGGACAGGCGATCATCGTCGATGCCGGAGAGCACCTGCTGACCGGCCCCAATGTGATGGGCGCATCAGATGACGGCACGGGGCCTTGATTCGAAGGCCGCAAACTGTGCGTCCACCATGTCCCACATCGGCGTGTTGATCACATCCGGCGCAATGGCGTTGACGCGGATGTTGTCCCTTGCCAGTTCCCGCGCCAGAGACTGGGTGATGAAGATCACGGCCGCCTTGGTCGCGCAGCAGACCGTGATGCTGGCCTCGCCGCGCCGTCCCGCCTGGCTGGCGACGTTGATGATGGCGCGTTCCCTCATCGACGGCACCACGGCCTGGCTTGCGCAGAGCGTGCCGCCGACATTGACGTCGAACTGGCAGCGATAGTCTTCGCGTGTCACCTGAACGATCGGCGCCATCTGGCAGACACCGGCGTTGTTGACGAGGACGTCGATCCCACCCCATTGCGCCTCCACCGCCGCGGATGGCTTGCACATCGGTCACGTCCATGGCGTTCCGGCCAAGGGCCTCGGCCGTGCGCACCGCCTCTGCTTCCAGCAGATCCGCGACCCCAACCCTGGCGCCTTCCTTCGCAAGAGCTTCGCAGATCGCCCGCCCGATGCCGGGGGCGACCTTTCCTTCAAGCCGCATCATGGGATGCGAAGGACGACGATCTTGTCGGCCATGGTCATGACCTCGACCTGATCGTGTGTGATGGACACCATGGGCCGCGTCTTGCAGGCGATGGCGATGGGCCCCGATGTCACGTTCTGGAGGCCCGCGATGAGGTGCAGCAGGGTGATCTGGCCGCAACCGAAAAGTCCGACGAAAACCGGGAATTCGCTGTCCTCAACGTCGAGAACCGGCGGCGGGATCACCTCGATGTTGCCGAAGGACTCGCTGATCTGCCTGAACTCTATGCGTCCCGTGGCCCTTCTTCACATTTGACCGCGCCGAAGGTGACGAACGCCTGGTGCTCGACGTCATCCGTGGCGGCCAGACACGGTTCATGCGCCGTGACGAGGTGGAGGCCGCATGACGCCGGATCGATCTCGCCGCATTCCCGACGAGAACGCTTCGACAGGTCCCGAGGAAGCACAGATGCTGGTGCATCAGAATGGCTGCCATCATTGCATGGCCGTGAAGGGAGGGGGCAGGCACGTCATGGGGGGCGGAGGACGTCATCGCGAACGCCGCCTGCGGGACGTAATGACGATGCAGGCGGTGACGAGCGCTGCCCCGGCGGTGTTGAGGACGAGGTCGAGCGGCACAAGACTCAGCGCGGCGGCCGCAGCCAGCACGGGGTAGAGCCACAGGTCGATCGGTCCCTCGCTGTAGCGCTGGATCATGGCGCTGATGGCGTAGAGTCCGAAGAGAGACGCGATGCCGATCTGCAGGCTCTCCCACAGCCCGGATCCGATCAGCGGTGTGAAGGCAAGGATCAGCACGATGATGTAGAGGCCCTTGGCAATCTTCCAGGCCTCGACACCCGTTGCCATCGGCCGCGAGCCGGCAATGCCTGCTGCCGTGAAAGCTGCAAGGCAGACCGGTGGCGTGACATTGGAATCCTGACTCAGCCAGAAGATCACGAGATGTGCCGTCAGCAGGAAGACCGTCATGACTTCCGGCTCGATCAGCGCCGGGCGGATCACGAGCGCGAGTTCGAACGGCAGGTTTGCGACGAGTTCGCGGGCATCGGTCCTGGCGAGACCTTCTCCGACCAGGGCGGCATGAGGCGAATCGACCAGGGCGAAAAGCGCCGCCTGCGAGGGATCGGCCAGTCCTCCCACCAGCATGTCGACGAGGATCCCGTCGGCGAGCAGGCCGGCCAGGGCCGGCGCCGAGAGGATCGAGAGGACGATGTAGGCCGCCGTGACCGGCAGTCCCATGCCCAGCACCAGGGAGACGAGCGCGATCAGGGCGACCGCAACCAGCACCGAACCCTGGGACCACTGGGCGATCATCAGGGCGAACCCGTTCGCCAGACCTGAGGTGGTGACCGCATTGTTGATCAGGCCGACGGTGACGAGCAGGACCGCGGTCATGATCGACGTCCTGATCCCCAGCATCAGGGCCCGGGAGATCCGTTTCGGCCCCATTTTGTTGGGTGTCAACCAGCTCACCGCAACGAGCGTCGCCAGGGCCGCGCAGACCGCATAGCTCGGCGTTCTTCCGGTCACCAGGAGCCAGGTCATGACACCCAGTGGAAGGATGAAATTGAGAGCCCCGCCCAGGAGTTTCGAGCGGTCGACAGCCGCGACCTTCTCGGCACCGATTCCTTGTTTCATCGCCTCGATGCGGATCATGAAGGCGACCGAAAGGAAGTAGAGGATCGCCGGGATGATCGAGACGGCGACGATGGTGCCATAGGGTATTCCGGTCAGGGAGACCATCACGAAGGCCCCGGCACCCATGATCGGGGGCATCACCTGTCCGCCCGTCGATGCCGACGCCTCGACCCCGGCGGCGAACCGCGGCCTGAATCCGTTCGCCTTCATCAACGGTATGGTAATGATGCCCGTGGATGCCGTGTTGGCCACCGCCGAACCGGAAATGGTCCCGGTGAGCGCCGATGCGATGACTGCAACGAAAGCGGCGCCTCCCCTGAACCGTCCGGCGATGATCTTGGCGAGCTCGATCACGAAGTCGGAGGCGCCGGAAACGATCAGGAATGCGCCGAAGATCATGAAGAGCGTGATGTTCGCCGACGAGATGGTGGTGATGATCCCGAACATGCCCTCGTCGTTGTAGAGCGAGCGGAACAGGACATCGCTCACCGGGAGGCTCGCCGCGCGGAAGACTCCCGGCAGCATCTCGCCGAGGAAGAGGATGTAGCCGAGCGCAAGCGCCACCAGGGCCGGGATGACGAGGCCTGTCATCCTGCGGGTCAGCTCGACGGCCGCAGCGATGACGATGATCCCCGCCGCCCAGTCCACAAGGGTGAACTGCCAGGCCTGGCCGGTCTCGGCAAGCGTGCGGTTGTAGAGTCCGGTTTCGGCCGATGCGATCCACAGCGCCGCAAGCGCCGTGACAAGACCCAGGACCATGTCGAGGGCGATCGACCAGGGACGCGCCTGATGGCGCGGCCATGTCGCGCTCGTGACAAATCCGAGAAACGCAAAACCGGCGAAATGGATGGTGTTCTGCCACAGTCCCGATTCGTTCAGGACGAGGTTGGTGGCGACATGCCACACGCCGAACGCAACAACGGCGCATGCCGGTATCCCGTAACGGCCGGCATGGGCGCGAGCAGCATCGAAGTCGACGATGGCGTTGCGCAGCCCTGCCGGCGTCCGAGTCATGAGGACATCGCGATGCAATCACCCGGAAGGCGGCCGCTGGCTGGCTGCCTTCCGGGCATGAGGGGCCCCTTACCGAGCCATCAGATGGCCGGGGATCTCCATTCCGATTTCCTCGTAGTAGCGGGCGGCGCCCGGATGAAGGGGAACCGGCAGGCCCGCCATGGCAAGGGAGACGTCCATCGCGTTCGTGGCCGGATGAATGGCCCGCAGGAATGGCAGGTTCTCGTAAATCGTCCGGGTCAGGAGATAGACGTGGTCTTCGTCGACATCGGCGTTGACCGCAAGGAAATTGGGCTGCGCAATGGTGAGGACATCCTTATCCTGGCCTGGATAGGTGCCCGCCGCGATCGTGTAGGGAACCCAAAGGTTACGGTCGCCGTCCATCATCTGTGCCTCCTGCGGAGTCACGGCGAGAATCGTGAAGCGATCCGCATTGGCTGCCATGAGTTTCGTGATGGCGCCGGTCGGTGGCCCTGCCGGTGCGCCGATACCCGCGACCTGACCGTTGGCAAGGGCGTCGGCCGACGGTCCGTATCCTGCATGGAGCAGCTCGAAGTCGCTGTCGATGTCGAGGCCGAGACCGGCCAGCAGGACGCGGTTGGAGCCGATCGTGCCTGAATTCTGTTTGCCCAGCGCCATGGGCATGCCCTTCATGGCGATGATGTCGGAAACTGTGCCGGAACTGACATGGTCGTTGGCGACGACGAACTGCTCGACATTCTGCCAGAGCATCGTGATCGAACGCATGTTGTCCTGGGGTGTCGAAACCGGGCCGGTGCCTGTCGCGGCGTACGAACCGAACAGGCCCTGGACGATCGCGAACTGGGCCGTGTTGGCGCCGAGTGCCTGGACATTGGCTCCCGAGCCTGCGGAGTTGACCGCGGTCAGGCTGAACTTTTCCCCGGGCAGGAGCTTGACCTTCGAGAGAGTCGCGATCGCCGTACCCACGGGATGGTAGGTGCCGCCGGTCGAGGCCGTATTGAGGACATAGTTGGTGTCCTGGGCCGCTGCGGGTCCGGAAAGCGCCAGGGCCACTGCACCGAGCCCCGCGGCAATCGTGGAGAGAATTCGTCTCGTGATCATGATGTCTCCATGATGAGGTATGGTCGATGGTCGGTTGCAAGGTAGGGACGCACCTGATCGAACGCAACCGCCAAGCCGCTGGATGTCCTGCCCGCAAAGGCGGCCTTTTGGGTTGAGCGAGCATGGGGCTGTGGGATGCCGTGCGCTCGCCGCGATCGAACTGGCGCACGGCCGGCCTTGACGATCAGATAGACCTTCCGCGACACCCCGGCGGTGGTGACCCGGGCCCTTGAAGCCGAGTCATGTCTGATCAGCGAGAAGACCGAACGGGTCCATGGGTCAGGCGATGATCGACAGGCGACATATGCCGTAGGCTCCGAGCATGATCGAGCAGGGGTCCGTCGGGTTGGCGTTGGCGGGCGCCATGGCAAGAGGATCCCGGGCAAGAGAGTCGAAGGTCGCAAGGTTGCCGTGTGACGACACCACCTGGTGATCGGGCAGACCCTTCACGGTGACACCCAGCAGGGTGGATGTGAGGTTGGCAAGCCACACCACCGGTCCCCGGTCATCCTCGAAGGCAAGGGCCTGCACTCTGGCGGGGTCAGCCACAGCCACGTCCATGACGGCGCATCCGCCGTGAAGCGCCGCATCGCGGAAGACATGGAAGGCGGGATAGACGAGGGTCCGGGAGCCACTGTCGTCATACCAGGGTTGACGCCAGGCCTGGGGCGTGTGGACGAGGCCGAATGCGCCGGTCGGCGCCGCCAGACACAGGCCCTCGAGCCCGTGGGCCGCCGCTGCAGCGATGTAGCCGACGAACCAGGCGGCATTGAAGAGCCCGCGCTGTCTTGGATCGACCCGGGCCATGGCGAGTCGCCGGTTGTCGGGGTTCCGGACGGGAGCCGCTCCATAGGGGTTGAAGCGCATGCCGATGGCCGATGGGCCCATGAGGTAGGGCTTGCCCGGCGCCAGGGCCATGGCCGAACGCATCACCGAGGGCAGGGCCCCGAGGTTCTCCATGACACTCCGGTCGTCACCGGCATGGACAATCGGACACGTGGTATGGGTGATGAAATCGATGGCCTCGAAGGGCGGCGGCTTGCGGTTGAGTTCAGTGAAGTAGCTATGCATGCCACCGCCGATGGCGGCGCCGGGAAAGGCCTCGCGAAGACGGGCACAGAGCGTGTTCAGAGCCGGCACGTCGGGCCAGGTCTCCGTGGGTTGGTAGCTCTTGTGATAGGCAAGTGGCGAGGCCGCCACATGGGTGAAGGCATGGTTGCCTGCGGCGCTGCGAAGGGACTCGATCTCTGTATCAAGCAGGGCAGGATCGCTGCTGAACCGGCCGTCGGAAGACTGCAGTGGCAGGACCGCCTCGAGGACGGGATCCGCGCCGATCATCGAGGCCAGGCGAACGAGCCGGGCAACCTCGTCGGCGCCGTGACTGCGCGACGGGTCGTGATGGCACCACAGCCTGCGGGCTCCGGCGAGACGCACCGTTTCGAGGGCGCCGGTGGCGTCGTCGACGTCTTCGGGGTCGCAGGCCAGGGCCATCATCGGCATGTGCCGGGCGGTCGCCTGGTGAACCCTGACCTCGATACGATCGTGGGAACCGGTGCTGTCATCGCCGGCTCCGGCTGTCGTGATGCGCACGCACTGATGGTCTTTCACGCCGGCCTTCATGACATAGGGGCGAGGTTTCGAGAGTGGCCGGACATAGGTCTTGTAGGAGGCGTCGGTCCAGTTTCTCTGGTCCTCGGTCTCGAAGGCATCGCCTTCCATGGTGCAGGTGACGGTGAGTGATCCGGAGACCGGGTGCGTCATCGACCGGATGTCGAAAAAGGGCTGGGAGGGGGAGATGATTTCCGGGAACCGCTCCTCGGCGGTGCGCCCGTCGGTGTGCTCAATGGTGACCGGGCCTCCGGCGACTCCCTCCAGAGGATGAAGGACGACAAAGCCCGTGCGGTTGGTCAGCCAGTCCGTTCCGGGAGAGGCCTCGACGGAAAACTCCAGGGTTCCGTCGGATGTGGCCCGAATGCGGGCGGTAAAGGAAAAGCTCTCATCCCCCTCCTCGTGGCTGCCGTGGTAGGTCACGTGGAACCCCGTGTCGTCCTCGATCACGTCGAGATCATGGATCGCCGGGATTGGCGTCGCCCAGTTCCGGTCGCGCAACACGTAGGCGATACCTCGGATGGCCTCGCGCCCGCCAATGGTGATGTTCCTCAGGGCTCCCTGGTCCAGGATGGCCTCGAGCGGTCCGGCCCGCAGCCGGCGCTCTGCGGGAGGTGTCTCGTCGGTGCCGAAGAGCCGCACTCCCGGAGATGCTTCACTGCTCATGAACCACGTCCTCCACCTTCTCCTGCCATGCCGATGACACGGTCGGTTGCGGGGTCGATCAGGACCAGACGCCTCATGTCGACCATCAGACGGACAACCGTGCCGGGCGGTTCGACCTCGTGGGCCCCGAGTTCGGCTGTCACCTGTCGGCCGCCGACCGGAAACTGCACATGGGTACGCGTCCCCGTGGGCTGGACAAGGTCGATGACCACGTCCAGGGGCTGGCAGTGCGGCCTCGAGTTGTCACGGCTGAAGTGCTCGGGCCGGATACCGAGGACGACCGCCTGGCCGTCGACGAGACCGGCGGGAACGCGCTCGAGGGAGAGCATGTTCTCTTCGTCGATGCGCACGCTGGCGCCGGAGCCGTCTCGCACGGCGGTCGCCTCGATGAAATTCATCTGCGGCGAACCGAGGAAACCGGCGACAAAGCGGGTGAGTGGCCGCTCGAAGAGATCGAGAGGCGCGCCCTCCTGCTCGATCCGCCCCTCGTTCAGGAGCACGATTCGGTCGGCCAGCGTCATCGCCTCGATCTGGTCATGGGTGACATAGATCATGGTCTTGCCGATGTCCTGGTGAAGGCGCTTGAGTTCGGCGCGCATCTCGTCGCGTAGTTGCGCATCGAGATTCGAGAGAGGTTCATCGAAGAGGAAGAGGCCGGCGTCGCGCACAACGGCACGCCCGATGGCCACCCGCTGGCGCTGTCCGCCGGAAAGCTGGCGGGGATGGCGTGCGAGGAGTTCGGCGATACCGAGCATGGCGGCGGTCTCGCGAACGCGTCGGGCGACTTCCGGTTCGCCAACGCGGTGTGCCCTGAGACCGAAGGCGATGTTGTCGAAGACCGTCAGGTAGGGATACAGCGCATAGTTCTGGAACACCATGGCGATATTGCGGTCTCTGGGGCGCAACCGGTTCACCACCCGGCCACCGATGGCGATATCCCCCGAATCGATCTCCTCGAGTCCGGCGATCATGCGCAGCAGGGTCGACTTGCCGCATCCCGAAGGCCCGACCAGCACGGTGAAGGCGCCCTCGGCGACATCGAGGCTCACCCCCCTCACGGCATGGACATCGCCGTAGTACTTGTGGACGTCGTTGAGTGTCAGATCGCTCATGTCATCCCTTTACAGCACCCAGTGAAATGCCTCGCACCAGCAGACGCTGGGCCATGGCCACTGTCAGGAAAACCGGAATGGTGCCCAGAACCGACATGGCGCCGATCTTGGCCCAGAAGAGCTGCTGTTGCCCGAAATAGTGGCTCAGCTGGACCGGGAAGGTGGTGACGTCCGTTCGCGTCAGGATGAGCGCGAAGAGGAATTCGTTCCAGGCAAAGATGAAGGTGAAGACCGCCGTGGCAAACATTCCAGTGCGCACCATGGGGAACACCACCTTGAGCAGCATCTGCCAGCGACTCAGTCCGTCGACGAGGGCGCTTTCCTCGAGCTCGACGGGAACATCCTCGACATAGCCGCGCATCATCCAGATGACATAGGGAAGATTGAAGGCGGTGTAGAGTACGATCAACCCGAGGTAGGTATCGACGAGACCGATGAGCGCGTAGAGCAGGAACACGGGAAAGGCGATGGCGATGGGGGGGATCATGCGTTGCGAGATGATCCAGATCGCGAGATTGTCGCCACCGGTGCGGTAGCGGGCGATGCTATAGGCGGCAATGGTGCCCAGGAACATGGCGATGACAGTCGAGCAGCCGGCAATGACCATGCTGTTCCAGATGGCGATGACATCGCCGTCGCGGAAGAGAACGGCAAAATTCTCGAGACTGAACGTCGAGGGCCACCACACCGGAGGCGAGGCGAAGACCTCCTCTGGTGTCTTGATTGCCATGATGAAGAGCCAATAAATGGGGAACGCGAAGGCGATCGCGATCAGCAGGGCAGCTGCCATGCGCGACACGGTGGCCCCGCGGTCACGCCGCCGGTACCAGGCGCGTTCCTTCCTCATGCCGTGATGGCCACCCGCTTGAGCAGGATCATCATGAGAAGGGAGAGCGCGATAATGACCGTGAAGGTGAAAGCCGCGGTGAGCGAGATGTTGAACATCTCGAATCCCTTGACATAGGCGTAGATGCTGATGGTTTCGGTCATGTTGCCCGGTCCGCCGCGTGTCAGCCCCCACACGACATCGAACAGGCGTACGAGATCGAGACCGCGGATGGTCAGGGCGACCAGGATGACCGGCCGGATGGCGGGCAGCACGATGTGTCGAAAGGTTCTCCAGCCCGATGCGCCGTCGATTTCAGCGGCCTCGATCTGGGAGCGGTCCACGTTGGTCCACGCCGCCAGCAGGATCAGGAACATGAACGGCGTCCATTGCCAGACCTCGGCAATGAGAATGGTGCTGTAGACGACGACGGGATCGCTGTTGACGAGCCAGATGAGGTCGAAGTCGCCCATGATCAGGCGCAGGATCTCGTTCACCGAACCGAAGATGTTGTCGAACATCAGCCGCCAGATGGCGCCCGAGACAAAGGGCGCGATGACGGCCGGCAGCAGAACGACGGCGATCAGGATCTGGCGGCCCGGGAAACTGTCGAGGAACAGCCGTGCCAGCGCCAGACCGAAGACCAGTTGCAGTGGGAGGGCGATCATGGTGATGGTGGCGGTGTTGAGTACCGCGTCCCAGAACCGTTCATCTCCGAGCAGACGCTCGTAGTTGTAGAATCCGTGGAAGGAGGTGTCGGTGACGCGCCGGGTGATCTTCTGGAAACTGACGATGAGCGAATAGATCACCGGAAAGAGGCCGACCAGGAGCAGAACGAGAATCGCCGGCCAGATGATCAGCCAGCGGAAGTGCCTGTCGGCGAAGAGGTCAAGGGCCGAGGCCTCGTCTGAACCGGGTCGCACGCTCATGGTTATGGATCATGCCCACCGGGACGGTGCCCGGAGTGTCGGGGACACCCCGGGCACCATGTCTGGCGGACTAGTTCGGATAGGCGCCGGGTTTGGACGACCAGACCATGTAGGCCTCACGCTGGTCGTCGACGCCGATTTCCTCGGTGATATCGTTCCACTCACCGGCCGCCTGATCGAGAACCGTGCGGGCATTCTGGCCCGACAGCGCCGCCACCACGGCACGGGTCAGCGACTCCTCATAGGCGAAGGTGTCGATGATCGAGAGATCAAGAAGTCCCGTCTCCGCCGCATCCTCGAGTGCGGCAAGGTAGTCCTCGGCCGCCGGCCACAGCGCCTTGTACTCTTCGCTGTTGAAGTGGGAGGTGCGGAAGGGGTCCCGCAGCGCGAAGGGCAGCGTCACCCGGGTCAGGCTGAAGTCCCGGCTGTTGAGCCACTGCGCAAAGAGGTAGGCGAGTTCCTTGTTCTCGGAATTCGACGACACGCACAGCGCGAAACCGGCGGCAAGTTCAGGATGCCCGCCAGGGGGCAGCGCATACCCGACATTGCCGGCAATGGTCGATTCGGGAAGCCAGGAAAGCGCTTCCGTGTCGACGCCGTATCCCGCCGACCAGCGCCCTGGTGGTGGCCACCAGATCTGCATGGCAAGTTCGCCGGCCAGCCAGGCGTTGAGAACCTCGATGGGACCCCAGCCGGCCGCTCCGGCGGGCATGTTGTCGAGCTGGCGCACCATGTCCTCGAGAACGGCAACGGCGATGTCGCTGTTGATCTGCGCGTCCATGGTGTCGGGATCGAAGAATCTCCCTCCGGCAGTCCGCAGCCGCATCTCGTAGAGGTAATGCACAAGACCAGGCGAGAGAATCAGCGCCGACCCATAGAGATCACCGCCTCCGTTGTCGGTGAAGAACTTCGAGATGTCGTAGAACTCGTCCCAGGTCTTCGGCGGCGCCAGGTCATACCCGTAGGCCTCCCGGAAGGTCGCCTGATTGGCCTCGTCGCCAAACAGATCTGTCCGGTAGTAGAGCAGGAAGACGTCACCGTCATCAGGCAGACCATAGATCTGGTCGCCATAGGTCATCTGGTTGTCCCGGTATGTCGGGGCGATGTCGTCAAGCTCCTCGCGGTAGCCGTACTTGTCGACATAGGAATCGAGGGGTTCGAGGACCCCGGCCTCGATCATGTCGGGCATCCAGGCCGGAACGACATTGAGCATGTCGTAGGCCCCTGTGCCGGCGCGGTGCTCGGCAATGGTCTTGGTGAAGAGCTCGTTGATCGGGACCTCGATGACATTGATCTTGACCCCGGTCAGCTCCTCCCAGATCGGGCCCGAATGATTGAGGGGATCCAGGGCCTGCAGGCCCGCCTCCCAGGTGATGTTGAGCGTTTCGCCGGCATACTGCTTGGCCGCCTCGACCGCCCGGTCCGCTGCGCTCTGGGCGAAAGCGGTTCCGGTTGCTGCCGCAAGGGCAAGGCCGAAGGCGATGCCCTGCAGGCGCCAGCCTCCCGTTAGTGTCATGATGCTGGTCTCCTCGTCTGGTTCAAAAGGCAGCCCTCACGTTGCGGGCCGGAACGCGTCGGCGTGTTCAGCCACCGAACCGCGCCTGGTAGTCCGCGAGGCGCTGCCGCCACCGGCCGTGGCCGCAGACCTCGCGATTGACAATTCCGGAGGGTTCCTTCCCACGCTTGAGCGCGAGGGCGGCGCGGACATCCGCCGCGCCGTTCCCTGCAAAGCACTGGTCGGTCCAGCACAGCGCATGAGGCGTGAGAATGACGTTGTCGAGCGTCGCCAGTGTGTCGTCGGCGGACGTCGGCTCGTTCTCGAAGACATCGAGACCGGCACCGGCGATCACGCCGTCGGCAAGGGCGCGGGTGAGCGCCGCCTGGTCGACAACCGGTCCGCGAGCCGTGTTGATGAGACAGGCCGAGGGTTTCATGAGACCGATGAGGCGGTCGCCCACCAGGCCTCGGGTCTCGTCGTTGAGCGGGCAGCTGATCGACAGGAAGTCGGAGTGCCTGAAGAGATCGTCGAGGGACACCAGTTCGACCCCGAGTTCAGCGGCAACCGCCGGATCGGCGAAGGGGTCGTGGGCGATGAAGGTCATGTCGAGCGGCCGCGCCACGCGGAAGACCTCGGCACCGATGTTGCCGATGCCGAGCTGACCCAGCGTGCGGCCGACCAGACCGGTGCCCATGTGAGCGGCGCGTTCGGCCCAGCCTTCAGGTCCGGCACGGGTCAGATGGTCCTTGACGAAGAGCTTGCCGGCCAGCGCCAGGATGAAGGTCAGCACGGCGACGGCCACCGGGCGACGCACGCCATCGGGCGTGATGACGACGGCGATGGCGTTGTCAGTGCACACCGGGACATCGACATTGTCGTAGCCCACGCCGAAACGCGCCACCATGGCCAGTCTGTCGCCTTCAGGCACACTCTCGTCAGTAAAGCGGGCGCCGAGAAGGATCAGGGCATCGGTGTGATCGAGAGACGAGGCCGGCACCACATTGTCGACCACCGGGGCATAGAAGACATCGATGTCGGGGTCGTTGTCCAGTGGCGCAAGATCGAACATCGGATAGGCCGGGGTGCCGTCGGGCCTGAGGAAATCACTGCTCAATGCGACCCGGAACCGTGACATCGTCATCCCCTCACGCTTGCGCGCGTATAGCCTCGATGCCGGATTTCAGGGCGGCGCCGAGCAGCCAGACATCCCCCGAATAGGCGATCATGTCGAACCCCAGACGGGCCAGGGCGACGGACTCCTCGACACTCATCGACATGCGCCCGAGTGCCTTGCCGTGCTCGCGGCCCGCCCTGATGACGGCATCGATGGCACGGCTGAACTCCGGGTGGTCGAACTGGCCCGGAATGCCAAGGGACGACGACAGATCGAAGTGCCCGACCCACAGGCAGTCGACGCCGTCGATGGCGGCGATTTCCTCGACATTCTCGATGCCCTCGCGGGTCTCGATCAGGGCAAAGAGACTGGTCTTCTCGTTGGCCTCCTTGAGCTTGGTCATGACATCACCGCCGGTATAGTTGTCGTGGGCGATGCCCAGGGCAACGCCCCTTGCGCCGTCGGGCGTATACTTCATGTAGTCGAGAACGCGCCGGCATTCCTCGGCACTTCCCATCATGGGAGGCACCAGCCCCTCGGCGCCGGCATCGAGGGCCCGGGCGACCTGTTCGTAGGTCTTCGCAGCCGGTCTCACAACGACCGGCAGCCCAGCCGTCTCGAAGTAGCGCAGGGCTGCGGCAAGGGTCTCGAAACCCATGCCGGAATGTTCCATGTCGAGGAATACGAACTCGGCTCCGGCGTTCCTGACGATATGGCCGATGCCAGGCGCGGCAGCAAACTCCCCCACATAGTGTCCGAGATTCAGCGTTCGCGTCGCCGCCAGGTCCTTCAGCGTTGAACGGTTCATGATCCGGGTCCCTTGCATGACTCCATTTGACATCATCGCCGGAGCGACATCAACACGGTCCCGGCGGTTCCGTTCCTTCCCGGGTCTCTTCGATGACATGATCGACGACGGCCCGGAAGGCCTCCATGCGGTCCATTCCCTCGAGCTGGCACAGGCGCCAGAGGTCGACCTGGCGGTCGGCGCTGTTGCCCTCGTCGATGATGGCGGCGGCCCGGCGAACCTCGTCCTCGCAGTCGAGGGCACGGGCGTCGTCGACGAGATCGTCGATGAGAGTCCGGGTTGCATCGGCGATGTCCATCCGGCCATGGGCTGCCTCGGTGTCGCCGAAGAAGGCCAGCACACCGTAGCGCTGGGCGATCCAGCGGTTCTCGGAAATGATTTCGGTCAACGGTTCGTCGGCAAGCGTGCCCTCGCGGGCCTGCCGCAGCAGGCGCCGCACCAGGGATGCGTAGAGTGCGGCGATGGTGACGGCATCCTCGATCCGCGTGCACACATCGCAGATACGCATCTCGATGGTCGGATAGGCATGGGAGGGGCGAATGTCCCACCACAGTTCACTGCCGTCCCTGATGAAACCCATGTTCCGGTAGACATCGAGGAGGTCTTCGTAGTCCCTGACAGACCACAAGGGTCGCGGAACGCCTACGCGTGGCAGGCCGCTGAAGATGGCGAGCCGCCAGGATCGGAATCCCGTTTCGTGGCCGTCGCTGAAGGGTGACGAGGCGGAGAGCGCGTGGAAGAGGGGCAGATAGCGGCGCAGGGCCGTCATCACGCGGATGCGTTCGTCGGCATCGCCGAATCCGATGTGGATATGCATGCCGCCCACCAGAAGACGGTTGAGCAGGCCCTGCAGGATGGCCGAAATTGTCTCGTAGCGGTCCTTCGGCGTCACCTCCATGCGCGACCATGCCGCGAAGGGATGGGTGGACGAGGCCATCACCGCAACCCCGTACCGTTCGGCCGTGCCTGTGATGATGCGCCTTGTTTCTTTCAGTGCGTCGCGCAGTTCCGCCACGGATCCGCAGACTTTCGTGTTGGTCTCGATCTGCGTGCGCAGGGCCTCGCGCACCACACGGTGCGGTCCGGCCGCCTCCTCGCAGGCCGCGAAGATGGCAGGATCGGGATCGGCGAGAAGATCCCGCGTGTCGGGATCCACGAGAAAGAACTCCTCCTCGACCCCGAGTGTGATGCCGAGATCCTTCATGCTCCGGCTCCCTTCGTGTCATCAGTCCATGATGACAATCCGAGCCGGCCGAAACCAGCCATGCCTTGTCCCGGCGCCGCCACGCAGGGTGAGTGCGACGCGCCAGCCCCTCACTCTGCTCGCGCATTCCTTGTGTCTTCATCAAGCCGTACTTGATATACTTGCACCATTCACGGGCCCTGTGCATCAAGACGGAGGAAGGCCATGAGACACAATTCGAACGGGAAGTCCGCACGGGACGCATGTCGTGCCGTCCTTGCAAGCGTCGTGCTGGCGGGAGGTGTTGCGCTCACCGTGCCGCAGGCGGCGCACGCCGTGGATACTTCTGCTACCGAGGGCGACACGATGGAGTTCACCGTCACGCTCGGCGCCGCGCCGAACGGCTGGGCGGTGCGCTACAAGTACAAGACGGAAGACAGCAATTCGGCCGTCGCGGACGAGGATTACGATGCCACCGACGGCACCGTGACGTTCAACTCAGGCGTCAAGACCCAGAAGATCTATGTGGACACCATCGACGACAGCGATGAAGAAGATCCTGAAGTCTTCAAGCTCAAGCTCTACGACCAGGAGGTCAACGGGCTCTATCCCGACGTCACGGGGTGGATCACACCGACATCCGGAATTCGGTCCATGCCGAGCACGATCACGTTGACCGGCCAGATCAAGGACAATGACGCATCGGCTGGCGACGCGAATTGCGAAAGCAACACAACCGGGAGTTCATGCTGAGTCCGCACGACCGCAAGATCAGGGGAGAGTGTCCGGGCGACACGACATGGCGCACGTATTCGGTCACATTTCCTTGGGCGCACGATCCCACCATGAACGTTCGGATTGTCGATCAGTGAACAGGGACAATGCAGAGAGGAAGGAAGCGATGAAGACCGATCGAACCTGGCTGTGTACCTTTCCCGGAATTGCGCTTGCAGCGACCGTGCTGGCCGTTGCCCTTGCCGCAGGTCCCCACGCCCGCGCCCAGGACGGCCCGACGCAGGCCGAGTGCCTTAATGCGTGGGACGAGAGCGACGCCTCCGAGTATTGCCCA
Source organism: Alphaproteobacteria bacterium (assembly GCA_965213815.1). Taxonomy (GTDB): domain Bacteria; phylum Pseudomonadota; class Alphaproteobacteria; order SP197; family SP197; genus SP197. The sequence goes on from OZ243917.1 coordinate 1,813,447, forward strand.
TTTTCCAGCAACCAGTTCTGGATGACAGCTTCGAACGGAGAGTGCAGCGTCACGACCAGGTGCCGGGAAACGGATGGCTGGGCATCGCAGATGCAAACTGTTACCGGCGATCTTGATGACATGCGCAATCTGGTGAGCTGCAACGGCGTGCTCAAAGGCAGCTCCTGTCTCTCCGCTGCCGAACAAACCGCTTTGGCGACAGCCTGCGAAGGGGCGTGGGACGACAGCGATGCCAGCCAGAAATGCGGTTCGTCCTACGGATCCCACAGCGTGTCGATATCAGGCCAGCAGTGTCATGTCTCGACCTCCTGCGGGACCCTGTCGGTGGCAGCGTCCTTCTACGGGTCTCCCGATGACGTGAAACAGCTCGATTACTGCGACAACCAGTTGTCCACCTCCTGCCCCCTCCCTGTCACGCTTGAGAACTGCAAGAGCGCATGGAATGCGAGCGATGCCAAGGATACCTGCAGCGTTACAGGATACGATACCAGGCAGATCGCGGTGGACTCGGAACAATGCACCATGAGGGCGAGGTGCAGAAGATGGAGTACTGTGTTTGTCGGCGAGATCTCTCCGGGTTACAGCAACTTCAAGGGGAGCGTGGAACAGGTGGAAGCCCTCAAGAACTGCGACGGGCACCTCAGGACCTCCTGCTGAGTTCCCGGTTTCGCGAGTGATGTGGGGTGCTGGGGCGTCTTCGGCCCGGCACCCCGGCGGCTTCCTACTTGCCCTGGAGTCCGGCGATGGGATCGAGCCTGGAGGCCTGGTGGGCGGGCTGGAACCCGAAGAACAGGCCGACCGCCGCCGCCGTGCCGAGGCCGCTCGCCACGGAGATCCCCGAGATCAGGAAGTCCCAGCCGGTGAAGCGGCAGATCGTCCAGGTCGCCGCCAGACCGAGCGCTACGCCGAGCAGGCCACCGGCGACTGTCAGGATGACCGATTCGATCAGGAACTGGCTTCGTATGTCTCGCCGCCGCGCGCCCAGGGCCCGGCGGATGGCGATTTCCACGCGCCGCTCCGCCACGGAGACGAGCATGATGTTCATGATCCCGATCCCGCCGACGATCAACGAAATGCTGCCGACCGCGCCCAGCAACAGGGTGAAGATGCCCATCTGCGCTTCCATGCGGGCGATCAGCTCCTTCGCGGTGACGATATCGAGGCCGAGATCGGGCGTGCGCCCGCGGAAGTATGACCGGATATCCTCCACCGCCGCCTCGTAATGGACGCCGGCGCCGGATCGGGCAACGATGACCTCGATTCCGGGGTCGGGAGAGATCCTCTGCGCTGTGGTGATCGGAACAAAGACCGATTTGTCGGCTCTCACCTGGAACGGCAGCGCATAGCTCTCCGCCTTTCGGTTCAGCACGCCCACGACGGTGAAGAGAGTCTCATCGACCTCGATGAGCGCCCCCAGGAGGCTGTCAGCCCCTGCCGTGCGCATGTTCTGCGCGACGTCGGCGCCGATGACGCACCAGTAGCGGTCGGTGTCCAGGTCCGAAACGAACCGGCCCTCCTGCAGTGTCAGCTTGTTCACGCTCGCGAAGGATCGGGTAACACCCTGGACTGCTCCCCGCCCGACCTCACGGCCGGCGAAGCGGAATGTCCCGCGTCCCGATATCCTGGGCGCCGCCTCGATGATCGACGGGACCTCCGCCGCCAGCTGCAGGGCGTCCGGGAGGCCGATCACCGCACTGTCGGCAACAGCCGACTTGCGGACGACAATGATGTCGGTGCCGAGCGCCTCGAATTGCTTGCGGGCCTGTTCCCTGGCGATCTCGCCCAGCGAGATCATCGCAATGACCGAGGAGATGCCGATCATGACGCCAACCAGGCCCAGCACCGTGCGCAGCCTCGCCCGGCGCAGGCTGTCGGCCGCTTCGCGGCCATTGGCCGCAAGGACCTGGAAGGTTCTTGACATCGCCGGACGCCCGCGTCACGCCCGGGTCGCCACGGCCCGGCCGGATTGTTGCAGGGCGGGCCCGGAGCGCCCGGCTCCCGATTCGAAGAGCCTGCCGTCGCTAATGCGCGTCCGCCGCGCGCACCGATCCGCGACTGACGGGTCGTGCGTGATGATCAGGATCGTGATGCCACGCTCCTCGTTCAGCTGTCGGAGCAGCGCCATCACCTCGTCGGCCGTGTCCGTGTCCAGCGCGCCGGTGGGTTCGTCGGCGAGCACCAGCGCCGGCTCGCCCACCAGCGCCCTGGCGATGGCAACCCTCTGCTTCTGCCCTCCGGAAAGCTGGTCCGGCCGGTGGTCGATCCGGTCCGCCATGCCGACGCGTTTGAGTATCTCCTGCGCGTGGCGGCGCATTGCCGGGCGCCCGGCGCCCCGATAGACCAGCGGCAGGCAGACGTTCTCCAATGCGGTCATTTGCGGCAGCAGGTGGAAGGACTGGAACACGAAGCCGATATGCCGGTTCCGCAGTGCGGCCAGTTCGTCGTCCTGAAGCCCGGAGACATCGCGTCCGTCGAGAACGCAGGCGCCCGAGCTCGGGCGGTCCAGCAGTCCTATGATGTTCATGAGCGTCGTCTTGCCGCTCCCCGACGGTCCCATGATCGACATCAGGTCCCCCGCATTGACTTCCAGATCGACGCCCCGCAGAACTTCTGTCGTGACCGGCCCGATCCGATAGGACCTGCGCACATCGGTGAGTCTCAGCATCCCGTCAGCACCTTAGCTCCCTGTCATCGCACGAGGACAACCCTGTCGCCGGGCGAGAGACCCTGCACCACCTCCACCGAATCGAGTGTGGTGAGGCCGAGTTCGACCGCGCGTCGTTCCGCGCCGCCGTCGTCGGCGAGGACTCGCAACCAGGCCTCGCCGCTGCCCTGCTCCACTGCGTCGATCGGCACCATCAGGGCCGCCGGGCGATGGTGGACGACAATCGTGACATAGGCCGACATGCCGACCCTCAGTTGATCACCGGTCCCGGCTTCCAGCCTGTCCAGCGTGACGACGACCTCGAATTGAGGCGCGTTGCGCCGCCGCGTTGTGTTATCTGCCTGCGGTGAGACGCGGGTCACCGTGCCCTCGACCTGCAGGCCGGGAAATCCGGGCCCGGTAATCCAGGCCTGCTGGCCGGCCTCGACCTTCCTCACGTCCACCTCGTCCACGCTCGTGATGACAGAGAGACGCTCCAGGTCCGCGATGCTCAGCATCAATTCTCCCTGGCCCACCGGCATGCCCATCGTCAGGGCTCTGGCCCTCGGGCCTTCGGGCGCAATGACGACCCCGTCAATCGGCGCGTGGACCCGCGCCAGATCCAGTTTCTCCTCATTTGCGCTCAAGCGATCCTCGGCTGTCCGGGCCTCCAGACGCGCTACCCGCAGAGCCTCTTCGCCGCCTTTCGCCGTCACCGCCTCCAGCTCCCGCCGGGCCTCCTCGATATCCAGACCCCGGTTCTGCCGCTGCCGCTGCGCATCTTCGTACTGCGAGGCAGGAACCAGCCCCTGCTCCAGCAGGAAGGCAGTCCTGTCGAGATACCGCTCAGCATCGTCGAGTGCGATTTTCGCCCGCCGCAAGGCCCGTCGGGCGCGCGCCATGTCGGCGCTGTTCTCCCAGTCCTCGATCTCGACAAGACGCTCTTGCGCCTTGATGTGCTCAACCTGGGCCCGCCTGTATTCCGCAGTAATCTGGCCGGTGTCGAGATCGATCAGCGGGTCGCCCGCCGCCACCTGGTCCCCGGGGGCGGCATGCAACGCGCTCACATGGCTTTCGATCGGGCTGACGATCTCGGCGACGCGGCCCGGAACCAGATGACCCCTGAGTGCGATGGTGGACCGGAATACGCGGGGCTGCACCGTCATTGTCGGCAGTGTGACCGTATCGCCGGCCTCCACTTGCGGGCCGGCGTTCAGCGCTGCGGTGGCGCTGAACAGATCCAGCGGTTGGACATACCAGGCGCCGATGGCGAGAAACACCACCATGACGAACAGCATCGCCGCGCCGCGCGCCGTGCGCACGCGCTTCGTCATCGCCGAAAGCGCCTCATTGCGGGCCTCGAGGTTGCGATAGGCGCTCCGGAGTTCGCCGAGCTGCGTCTCGATGACCTCCGCCTGGCGCAGTTCGGTCTCGCGCAGCTCCCGGACTTCGGTGATGTCGGAGACGACGACGATCACCGCCATCCGCTCCTCTTCCGCCATGAGGCAGGACGTTGTCACGGAAAGGGAGCGAAGCGTCTCGCCGGCCTGGACTCGCGTGACGCGCCGCGCGATCTCCCCGCGCGCGGCAACGGCGTCGAGGACAATCTGGGTGAACTCGTCGAACCCCTCGAACGCGATGAAGATCTCTCCGAAGAGACGCCCGGTCGCCTCATCGGGGTTCAGTTCGAACATCCGGCTGAACGCGGCGTTGGCCATCCTGACCGTCCCGTCGAAACCGATGACGATCACCCCGTCGGACAGGTTCTCCAGAAGCGTGCGGTAGATGTCGGGGTCGCGGTCCGTCACGGCGCTGCCTCAATCCTGACGTCCCAGCGGTCCAGCACGCGTCCGGCGATCTGGTCGAGACGCGTCAATGCAACGAGATAGGACAGGATGGCGTCCGCCTCGGCCTCCTCCGCCCGCACCAGCTCCTCCTCGGACGACGCCACCTCGAAGGTGGATGACAGGCCCTGGCCGAATTTCGCCTCCTCCACCGCCAGGTTCCGCTCCGCCAGCTCGCGCGCAGCGCCGGTCAGCTCAGTCAATCGGAGTCCCACCTCGACATTGTTCAGCGCCTGGCGCAGCGCCGTGTCGATCGATTGGCGCAACTCGACAACGTTCCTCTCCGCCTTCCTGAGTGAATTGCGAGCCTGCAGGTGCGCGAGCTCCGGCGTCCGGTCGTTCAACTGAATCGTGGCGCCTATCCGTACCTCACTGTCCGACCGGCCAGTGTTGTCATGCGTCCACCGGAAACTGAGAGCAACATCCGGCAACAGATTGTTGCGGGCCACCGTCAGCCCGATTCTGGCGATCTCGACCTGGAGCCCGGCCTGACGATAATCGACGCGGTCTTGCAGCGCGTCTTCGAGCGTCGGCGCCAGGGTGGCGTCCTGCTGCCCGGCCTTCAACTCCTCCAGCGGCCGGATGCGCACCTTGCTGTCCAGTTCCAGAATATTGATCAGGGCGAATTGCGCTGATTCCAGACGGTTCTGCGCCCGGATCAGCGCCAGCTCCCGATTGGCGGTCGCCGCCTCGGACCGTCCCGCCTCGCGCTCGGCCACGCGTCCCGCGCCGATCAGCGCGCGCGTCGCCTCCAACTGTTCGCGGGCGCGCTGCAATGACGCTTCGGCTATCTCCACCTGCCGCACCGCTGCGATCAGCGTCCGATACGCCCCGATGACGGCGACCACCAGATCCGCCACCGTCCGGCGGAACGCGAATCTGTCGATCCGTTCTTCGAGCCGCGCCTGGCGTACCGTTGCGCTGTCGATATCGTTCCAGGCGCCCTTCAGCAAGGGTTGGGAATAGCTGAAGGTCTGCGAACCGGTGCCGTCGAACCTCCTCGACAGCGTTTCATCCCAGCCCAGCGCGAATGTGCCGCCAGTGGGAACGCGCAGACTCATTCGGGTGCCGACGCCCGCCTTGTGGTCCTGCCTGTCTCTGCTGGCGAAGGGCCCGACGGTAATCTGGGGGCTCCAGCGGTCCTCGGCCACATCCAGCGAGAACTTCTGTGCTTCCCGATCGAGCCGGCTGTTGAGAAGCGGCCGATTGCGCTCCAGCGCCAAACCGATCGCATCCTTCAGCGTCAGTTCGCAGACAATGGCCGTGCAGGCGGGGAGCATCTGCGCCTGGGCGGCGAAATGAACCGGTGCCAGGAAACACAAGATGAAGATGACCCCGCCCAGGCGCCTCGCAAGAGGGGCCAGGGGCGATGATGTGCACAGGACTGCGCGGCGGCCTCCGGGCCTCGGTCGACCGCACGACAGGGGCCGCAGGAACCGCGGTAATGCGCCAGGGTCTCGATCTCCGCTCATCGCTCCCGTCTTCAATGGCAGCCGAGTGACAAGCTGCAACACTACACCGGAATCGCGTGCCAGGGCACAAAATGCGGGGTTCATGTTCGCAAGCGTACCCTTGGGTTCCCCTCCCGCCTGACCCGATCGCGCTGCAGCGTGCCCGCGGTGACATGGGAGTTGCCTTCGGGCAGCGGAGTCCATGACAGCGCCGCCGCACCGTTCGGCGACAGCGGCACCCTCAGTGGACCGGGACTGCCATGCCGGAGCTCCAACTCTCGCGCATCCGGTACGACACGCTCTCTCCTGCCGCATCCCGTGGCCAACAGGGAGGCCATGCATGGCCCTTCGGATCCTGTCTCCGCCAACACCTGACCCAGGCGGGCATGTTCCCCCCCGGTCAGAAGGCGTTCGCAACCTCGTTCTCTGTAGCGCCCTGCCCTCGTTGGCATCATGCCCCGGGCCACCACCTTGCTGGATCGCAAATGCCGGCTCCGCGACATGCGAGCAATCGACATCCGACAGCGCGGGGCCGCCCGGGCGACGAAGAGCGTGCGGCCCGCGGCATGGACCCGTACTCCGAAACACGGCAGGTCTCTCTCCTGGAAAATTGCGTCACCGCGCTCGACGGCGAGTGCGTCCTTGGTCCGCTTGCCGAACTTGACGGTTACCACGACGGAAGCCACCGAGGTCGGATTCGCATGCTGTCTGGACCCTACCAATTTCGTCTTCAGATCGCAACTGAGCGAGGGTCAATAGCATGATTCAAGGCGATGATGTCCGCCACGTCGGGGCCATCCGGGATCAGACGAGACCCACAGGCCTGGAGGCTCGATAGTCGGTCTTCGTGACCGTGCTGCCATGGATGCGGGTTGATTCCACGAGACGTGTGGTCGAGCAAATCCGGCGCCACACCAAGTCGTGCAGTGCGTGGAAGGACATGCCGCGTCCCGGTCACGGCTTCTTGTTGAAGGTGATCCGCAGACTGTCGGTGCTGATGCGGATGCGCCACGCGCTCATGACGGCCCTTGCCGTTGGCGACATGCAGCAGTTCTTCGGCGAACCTGCCAGGGCCCGGGGCGTGTGATCAGGAGAGTTTCCCCGGACCATTCAGGTTCGTGACACCGATCATCTGTGTGCGGGCCGGGTCCTGTCATTCTTGCTCCTGGTTGGTGGTCGCTCGGTCATGCGGACCACCAGGCAAGGGGAAACCCGACCGTTGACGCCGTCAACGGAGCGCCCTCACTGCCCCTGCGTGGGCGCGGTTTCGTGGACAGTCATGGGACGGCACAGCTATACTTTTCGTCTCGGCAACACACCCTGTTCAAGTGCAGGCGTGTTCCATGGAAAGGAGACAGCATCATGAAGAACGCTTCAGACGCGAGACCCAGGCAAGTCGCAATGTGCACCGTCATTGCGGCGACACTGCTGGCCGGAGCGATGAGTTCTCCGGCGGCGTTGGCGGCGGATGCCCAAGTATGCGAGGGCAACGATGCGGTGTTCGGGGTCAACACGGGCGTCCCGCCCAGCGACTGGTCCTATCGCTGGTCCTACGAAACCGTCAGTGGGTCGGCCACGAGCGGGTCGGATTTTGCCTCAACCTCGGGCAAGCTGGTTTTCGAGAGTGGTGAATACAACAAGTCGGTTTCGGTCGCGACATACAAGGATACGGTGAACGAAGGGAACGAGGACTTCGATCTGAAGTTTTCCGACTTCGAAACCAGGGGTTTTGTGCGAGGCACTTCGGGGTGGGTGTCGACGGACACCTCGCAGTTCTACGGAATGCCCGCGAATGAGTTCGACATGGACGGTGTGATTGTCAATCGGGATGCCATCACAGACAGTTGCGGATGATCTCGCGCCGCCCGGGTTCGGCGATGTGCACCACACACGGTCCGTTGCACCGCTGACGCGTGATGGCTCGCTTGGTGAGTTCGATTGGTCATGCTCGAATGGCGCGCAAGAGCAACCGGTCTGGCAAATTCATGGGAGCACGGCTGATGACATGCCCAACCGTCCTGACGTTCTTTCCCCTTGCACTCATGTTGAACCCTGGTAGCGGGTTGCAGGCACAGGAGGACCTTGATTGTACTCATCGCTGAGCATAAGCGGTTATCGTGGATTGACGTCCCTCAGTCTGGGTGAGCTTGGTCACGTCAATCTTCTTGTCGGAACAAACAATTCTGGCAAGACCTCTATACTTGAGTGCATCGAGTTGGTTCGATCCGCGGGCAACCCGCACGTCATCACATCCATTCTGAGACGACGCGGAGAATGGAGTCTTGGCAGCGACAATACCAAATCGCCTCTCTACAATATCAGTCATGTGTTCTCAAATCGTGATTTGGGACAAACGATAGTCATTGATGCGGAACGAGCTGATGGAACCAGAGTTTCTGACTGGAACAAGAGAGTCACCGTTTCTGTTCAGGAACCCGGGAGTGACAGTCTGGGCCTGGAGGATGAACAGAACGGTATTCTGGACGATGATGATGAGCTTGTCTTGTCAGTCTTGTGGGAGAATGTCGAGGGGGAGTTCAAGAGCGGCATAACCCTGGAAGGATACATGAGTTCGCCACGTCGGGGCTTTCGCCCCCGAAGTGGTCTGGATCAGCCGGTTCAGTTCATTCGGACGAGTGGTATGCAGACAGTGGAAATCACGCGGCTGTTTGATGGAGTTGTGCTGACCGAGAATGAAGAGCATGTGACCCAGGCCCTTCAGAGTATTGACCCGGCGATTGAGAGAATTGCGACCGTGGGTTCTGATCGCGTTCCGTCCTTTCGGGAAGCGCCCGGCGGCATCTACATCAAACTGTCCGGAGTGGAAGACCGAATTCCAATCGGAAGCGCCGGTGACGGGATGTGGAGGATGCTCGGCCTTGCGCTCGCTTTGGCGAATGCGAAAGGCGGCATCATTCTGGTAGATGAAATCGACACCGGGCTTCACTATTCGGTCATGAAGGACATGTGGCGAATGGTCATGGAAAGAGCACTGGCACTCAACATCCAAGTGTTCGCGACCACACACAGCCGGGACTGTTATGAAAGTCTTGCGAAGGTCTTGCAGTCAAGTTCTTTGACATCAAGTGCAACCATCCAGCGGATTGATGCAGAGCGACAACGTGCCATTGCGTTTCGTAACGATGACATCATCGCAGCGGCCGAACGCGGCATTGAAATCAGGTAGCGCGGAGCAGTGATTCGGCCAAGGAAACTGCTTGTCGAGGGGAACACGGACAAGCGAGTCATCCCCTTCCTGATGGAAGCGAACGGAGTTGAATGGGAAGGCGGTGGCGATCCCACAGTTTACATTGAAACTCAGGGAAGTGTGGATGAGATATTGAAGTCAGGCGTGATCGAGTCCGAGCTCAATGCGACGGGTCTGCAGGCGTTGGGTGTGATTGTCGATGCGAACGGAAATGCGCGGGCCAGATGGAATCAAGTCAGGGAGAGATGCCGAGGGCTCTTCCCTGAACTTCCGGAGAGTATTCCCGAAGAGGGCTTGGACGTCGTTCATCCTGATGGAATGCGGTTCGGTGTCTGGGTTATGCCCAATAACAGGTTCACTGGCATGCTGGAGGATTTTCTTGTTGAGCTCGTGCCGGAAAGGAGCGGGGGCTTGTATGAGATGGCCAGGAATTGTGTTGCTGATGCGGCGAATGCTGGCGCGCCATTCAAGGAACCGCATACGCGCAAGGCAGAGTTGCACACATGGCTGGCGTGGCAGGACGAACCGGGCCGGCAACTCCATGAGGCGGTGCACTACAGGATACTGGATCCGGAGAGTCCGGAATCGGTGCCGTTCGTGCGATGGTTTCGGTCACTGTTTGATGTCTAGGAGTGCGCACTTGAGACTCGTGCCGTTTTGCCGTCTGTGTCGAAGAAGCGGCTGATGTCGCCCCGACACGATCACAAGGCATGCTCTTGGCGTGGATGTCGGGGGCGTCGCCTGTGTCATGCCGCGTTTTCCTGCGGACGGACTAGGGAGAGCGGGTGATGTACCGGACGAACAGGAGGGTCGATGCGGTCCAGGCGCCGCCAATTCCGGAGGCCTGGACCTGGGTTGAGGGCGTCGAGACGAAGCAGCCTCTCATCGACGTCTGCCAGGCGGTCCCGGCATCCCCTCCGCCCGACGGGCTTCTTGCCCACGTGGCAGACCGGGCCCGCGACGGATCGACGGCCCGCTACACCGAAATCTTCGGCATGGCGCCCCTGAGGGACGCCCTGGCGCGTGACATCAATGCTCTCTATGGCGGCGACGTCGGCCCGGGTGATGTCATGATCACCGCGGGGTGCAACCAGGCTTTCTTCAACACCATGCTGGCCCTGGCGGGGGAGGGCGACCAGGTCATCCTGCCGGCGCCCTGGTACTTCAATCACGAAATGACGACCCGCATGCTGGGGATCTCCGTCGTGCCTCTGGGCTTTCGCCCGGACCGCCAGGGTGTGCCGGATCCCGAGGATGCCCGCCGCCTGGTCAGCAGGAGAACGAGGGCGATCGTGCTCGTCACCCCGAACAATCCGACGGGTGCGGTCTATCCGGGCGATGTCATCCACGACTTTCTCGAGGTGGCGCGGCAGGCCGGGTGCGCCCTTGTCATCGATGAGACCTACCGAGACTTTCTCACCCCCGGCGCCCGGCCGCACGACCTCTTCACCGACGAACGATGGCGCGACACCCTGGTCCATCTCTACAGTTTCTCGAAGGTCTACTGCCTGACCGGTTACCGCGTTGGCGCGGCGGTGGCGGGCGGCCGGCTGCAGGGCGCCTTCGAGAAGGTGTGCGACTGTGTCCAGATCTCGCCGCCGCATCTCGGTCAGGAAGCGGCGCTCTACGGTATCTGTCATCTCGATTCCTGGCGTCGGCACAATGCCGGGGTCATGGGCGAACGGGCCGAGGCGCTGCGACGCGCCTTCACCCGCAACGACCTTGCCTGGGATCTGGTGAGCGCAGGCGCCTATTTTGCCTATGTCCGTCATCCGTTCCGCGGCAGGAACGCAGTCGATGTGGCCCGCACTCTGGCGGTGGAGGATGGCCTCCTCACACTGCCCGGCAGCTGGTTCGGTCCAGACCAGGAGGACTACATTCGCCTCGCCTTTGCCAATCTGGAGGCGGACGCGATGCCGGTCATTGCCGGGCGCCTGGCCCGGATCAGGCCCTGATCCTGCCCGACGCCCGCTTCGGTCCGGACCAGGCGGACGCGATGCCGGGTGACCGCCGCGGTCAGACGGAACGTCCCATGCCTGGTTCCGTCGCGTTGACGAGGCAGGCCATGTTGCCGGAAGCATGGGCGTTGTCATGCATCAGCTGGTGCGCATGGCCGATCTCGTCGAAGGTAAAGGTCTGCGAAAGGCAGGGATCGATCCGGCGATCGATCATCAGCTGGTTGACCGCGGCCGCCTGCTCGTCGTTGGAAAGGTGGCTGCCCTGGAGGCGCTTCTGGCGCATCCAGTGGTAGCGCAGGTCCATGGTGATGTTGTAGCCGGTGGTTCCGGCGCAGATGACCACCATGCCGCCGGTGGAGGCCACGAACCCGCTGGTCGCAAGGGTCGATTCCCCCGGGTGCTCAAAGACGATCTGCGGGCTGACCCGCTCGCCCACGGCCTCCCAGATGGCCTTGCCGAAGGCGCGGGCGCCCTTGACCCAGGCGCCGTATTGCGGGCTCGATGTATCCGGCATCGGTCCCCAGTGATCGAAGTCCCTGCGGTTGATGACGCCCACAGCACCGTTGTCGAGGCAGAACTGGCGTTTGTCGTCATCGGAGACGACGGCGACGGCGCGTCCGCCCATGGCCCGGGTAATCTGCATGGCATAGGATCCGAGACCGCCGGCTGCGCCCCAGACGAGAACCACGCCGCCTTCCTCTACCGTGTTGGGAGGCCAGCCCATGAGCATGCGATAGGCGGTGGAGGCGCACAGAAGGTAGCAGCCCGCTTCCTCCCACGACAGGTGCCCGGGCTTGGGCTGGCACTGGTGGGCCTGGGCCTTCGCGAACTGGCAATAGCTGCCGTAGTTGGTCTGATAGCCCCAGATGCGCGTGGTTTCGGCCAGCATGGGGTCGCGGCCCGAGCGCACCCACGGGTCATCCGCGGGCCACCAGCCCGAATGGACCACGACCTCGTCACCCGGCTTGACGTTGGTGACGGCCGAACCCACCTTCCAGACGATTCCGGAACAGTCCGAGCCGCCGGCGTGGAAATCTTCCTCCTCGCCCTGTTTCTGGCGCACGGCGATGACGTCGATGGGGTAGCCGAGCGCCGCCCATACGTTGTTGTAGTTGATTCCGGTCGCCATGTTGTAGACGAGAACCTCGTCCTCGGCGATATCGGGAACGTCGATGATCTCCCTCTGCCAGGCGTCCCGCGGTGCGCCGAAACGGTCCTGGCGCACGCAAAAGACGTGCATGCGTTCGGGGACCTCTCCGAGGGGGGGCCGCTCGCCCAGCGCACAGATGTCCATGTGTCCTGTTCCCTTGTCCTTGATCTGGCGAGCGTCTTGTCCAATGCCTTGGCGAGCGCGTCAAGTCCCAGACCACTCCGGGAGCGTTGAGACACGCGCACCACTGGCCTATGAATGACTCCATGCAGCGTGACCGCGTCCTGATTCCCGTTGAAGGCCTGCGCCTGGCGGCTCTGGGGATCCTCGCCAGCAGGGGGCCGATGGACTACGCCACCCTGGCCACCATGGTGCGCCTGTTTGCCACGAGTTACGGTGCGTCGCCCGTCGATGTCATGTCGTCCTCCATTGAACTCCTGCGATTCGAGGGCCTGATCGGGATCGTCGGTGGCGAGGATGCCGGCAGTGCCCGGGTGACCCTGATGCCCGGAGCGCAGGAGGAACTTGAACGCCTGATGCTCGCACCGGTCAGGGCTTCCGGCGCTTCCTCGAGGCTCATGGTGGCTCTCAAGATCCGCTTCTTTCGCCTTCTCGATTCGACCGGACAGGAGCGGCTGGCCGAAGTGCTGGGCGATATCCTGAGAGGCGAGAGAGCACGCCTCGTCAATCTGCGCCGCCACATGGAGGGCGAGGATCCCGGGTTCCTGGCGTGGCTCGACCGCGACATCGCGCGAACCGCGGAGGATCTGGCGTGGCTTGAAGGCGAGGCAGGTTGATGACGCGATGACGATCCATCCGCCTGAGAGAATCGCCTCTGCCTGGCACGAGGCTGACTCCATCGTCCGTCTTGCGGTTCCGCTCATCCTCACACACCTCGCGCACATGGCGATCATGGCGACGGACGTCATCATGATGGGGCGCATCGGCACCGAGACCATCGCCGCCGGTTCCCTGGCGCGGGACTTCTACTGGGTCCTGGTGGCGTTCGTGATCGGCGTGCTCACCGGGGCGACGCCGATCATGGCCCAGCACCTCGGGGCCCGCCGTTACCGGGCGATCCGTCCGGTGGTGCGCAATGCGGCCTGGTTGTGCGTGCCCCTTGCGGCAGCCGTCGCCCTCCTCGCCTGGCACGCCTCGCCGATCCTCGTCATGTTCGGCCAGGATCCGGCCATCACTGCCCTGGGCGGGTCCTATCTGCAGGTCATGGTCTGGGGTCTTCTGCCCTCCCTGTGGTTCGTTGTCCTGAGCGAGTTCCTTGCCGCCCATGCCAGACCCCGGGCGATTGTCGTGGTCACGGTTCACGCCATCGCGCTCAACGCCCTTCTCGACTACGCCTTCATGTTCGGCAAGCTTGGCGCTCCCGAGATGGGTCTCGTGGGCGCGGGTGTCGCCAGCGTTGTCGTCAACTGGGCCATGTTCGGCGCGCTCGCGTGGTTTGTGCGGACCGACCGGCGCCTGCGTCGCTACCGCCTGGCGGGCTATTTCTGGCGGCTCGATCCCGGCGTGATGAAGGAGGTGTCATTCCTCGGCGGACCGATCGCCGTCACTGAAGTCGGCGAGATGGGGCTCTTCTTTGTCACCTCGATCATGATGGGTCTGATGTCGACGGAGATGCTCGCTGCCCACGCCGTGACTGCCCAGTGCTATGCGTTCGTCTTCATGATTCCGGTCGGCTTCGCCCAGGCCGCGGCGGTGCGTGTCGGTCACGGCGCCGGTGCCGGCAGTCCCGAGTGGTCAGCCCGTTCCGGCTGGATGACGGTGGTGCTGTCCGCAATCACGGTGCTGGTGCCCGTCATGGCTTTGTGGTTTTTCGGAACCGAACTCTCCTCGCTCATCCTGGACGCCGACGATCCCGCCAACGCCCACGCCCTGGGCCTTGCGGTCAGTCTGCTCAGCGTTGCCGCCCTCTTCATGCTGAGCGATGCCGTGCAGATCACGGCGCGTGGCGCGTTGCAGGGACTGAAGGACACCACGGTTCCCATGGTCTACAGTGTCGCCTGCAACTGGGGTCTCGGTCTGCCCTGTGCGGCCGCCTTCGGGTTCTGGTTCGGCTGGGGAGGCGAGGGGGTGTGGGCCGGTCTCGCCGTTGCCACAACCGGCGCGTCCCTGCTTCTCATCGTCCGGTTCCGCAACCGCCTGCGACTCTTCCACGAGAGCGTCATCGGGAAGGGGAGCTGAATTCCCCTCGATCCCGGGCATCACGGTGTCGGGTTTCCCGGCACGGGCGCTTGGTCTACAAGGTGAGTGTTGACACACGATGGCTCCCGATCGGGGAAGGAAGGTCACCATGCTGAGAAACACAAGATACGACGCCAGCGAACTGTGGCAAAAGGACCACGACCACGTCATTCACCCGTGGACGGACTTTTCCCGCTGGGACGACAAGGGCTCGGAGATCATGGCCGAGGCCGATGGCATCCATGTCTATGACAGCCACGGCAACCGGTTCATTGACGGCATTGGCGGGCTGTGGTGCGTCAACATCGGCTATGGCCGCGAGGAGATGGCTGAGGCGATTGCCGAACAGGTCCGCGCCATTCCCTACTACTCGCCGTTCCACCATCTCTCGACCCCGCCGGCGGGTCTTCTCGGGGCCAGGATCGCATCGCTCACTCCGGGCACCCTCGATCACATGTTCTTCGGCACGGGCGGGTCCATGGCCAATGACACCGCCGTGCGCTTCGTCCACTTCTACTGGAACAACCTCGGTCGTCCCGCGAAGAAGAAGATTGTCTCCAGGGTCGACGCCTACCATGGCATGACCTACATGGCGGCGGCTCTCACCGGCATCGCCTACGACAAGATCGGCTTCGATCAGGCCGACGAGATGGTGGTGCACGTCGCCTGCCCCTACACCTACCGGCGCCCCGAGGGCATGACCGAGGCCGAATTCTGCGACTGGCTGATCGAGGACTTCCGCAAACGCATCGAGGAGGTCGGCGCCGAGAACATCGGTGCCTTCATCGCCGAGCCCATCATGGGGGCAGGGGGCGTGATCGTGCCTCCCGAAGGCTATCACAGACGCATGTTCGATGTCTGCAAGGCCAACGAGATCCTCTACATCTCGGACGAGGTGGTGACCGGGTTCGGCCGGCTTGGCCACTTCTTTGCTTCCGAGGAGGTCTTCGGGATCGTTCCGGACATGATCACGTCAGCCAAGGGCATCAGCTCGGGCTATCAGCCGCTGTCGGCGACCATCGTCTCCCAGGAGGTCTACGATGTCCTCTCCACGCCGCAGGCCGAGGGAGCGCTCTTCACCACCGGCTTCACCTACTCGGGCCATCCCGTGTGCTGCGCTGCCGGACTGAAGAACATCGAGATCATGGAGCGCGAGGACATTCCAGGCCATGTGCGCAAGGTCGGCCCCTACTTCGAGAAGCGACTCGCCGAACTCAACGACTTGCCGCTGGTGGGTGAAACCCGCGGCAAGTGCTTCATGCTGGGTGTCGAGAACGTGGCCAACAAGGAGACCAGGGAGCTGCTGCCTGCGGAAGTCAATGTCGGTGAGCGCATCGCCGAACATGCCCAGGCGAACGGGGTGATCGTCCGTCCCCTCGGTCATCTCAATGTCATCTCGCCGCCGCTCATCATGACGGAACCGCAGATCGACGAGTTTGTCGACGTGCTGAGGGGCGCCATCCTGGCGACCCAGGACGACCTCGTGCGCGAGGGGCACTGGAAGGGTTGAGAGAACGGGCCCGGCGGCTCCTTCAGGGGTCGCCGGGAACCCCGTAGCTTGGTGTGTTCCCCGGATCGAGAGCCCGGTTGACGTAGTCATCCATCTGCGGGCCGAAGACGTCCCACACGCGCCTGAGTTCGGCGATGGGTTCATCGTGCCAGTCGACCCTGAGATCGCACACCGGCCACGCATGCCGGTGACAGACCTTGATGCCCACCGAGCGCACGGGACCCATTTCGCCTCCGGCGTCCAGCCCTGCCTCGAGGCCGGCGAGCAGGCGCTCCACGAAGGGGTCTTCGGTGGCGCTCTCGAAGGCCCGCACCATGGCTCCGGGAACGCCCGTGTTCGAGAGCAGGTTGCCGGCGGCGATGGCGTCTTTGCCCTCGGCGACCGCATGGGTTCCAAGGGTGCCCGAGCCTGAATGATGGGCGGTGTGTCCCAGGGCGTCGATGAGGGCGAGCTGGCGGTACTCGGGCGCCGCCCGTGCCTCGACGAGGATCGCCATGGCCCGGGCCGCGCCGTATCCCCGGGCCAGGAGATCGAGACCCATGAGGCCCAGCCCCGGGTCGGTGATGTTCTGGCTGGCGACGGCTCCGACATGGCCGCGCACCCAGGCGCAGCGGGCGGCGACGGCCGGACTCGACGAGGTGACCACCACTGCGAACATGCCGGTTTTCCGGCACCGGGCGGTCAGGGAAAACGTCATGGTCCGTCCTCCGGGATGACCGCATCGACATCGATTTCCATCAGCATCTCGGGCTTGGCCAGGGCCTGCACGACAAGGCCGGTCGAAACCGGATGGACGCCCTTGAGCCAGCGTCCGATGACATTGTAGACCGGTTCACGGTGACGCGGATCCGTCAGGTAGATGGTGATCTTGCAGATGTGGCCGAGTTCGCTGCCGGCTTCCTCGAGCAGACGTTTGACACAGGACATCGCCATCTCGGCCTGGGCGGCGGGATCGCCCACGCCATGGAAGCTTCCGTCGAGATCAAAGCCTGTCTGTCCGCGCATGAAAACGTGGTTGCCGGCTCTCACGACCATGCAGAGATCGTTGTCGAGCGTCTGGTCCGGGTACATGTCCCGGGTGTTGAAGGTTCTGAAACGCTGATGTGCCATGACGCCTCCAGGTGGCTGGGCGGGATCCCTCTACCGTGACATGACCCTGTCGGAAAGACCGGCCGCAGACTTCACGAACTCCAGCGGTCCGTCGAAGTCGAAATTCCGGTAGACCGCGGCCAGGTGGGCGAAGGGTGGTGACTGGGCAAAGAGCTGGAATGTTGCCTTGTGACCGGCGTAGTCGGAATTGACAAGGTCGCGCCCGAAGGCGAGCAGACGCCGCCGATCCTCAGCCTGCCAGTTGTCGTTCACGTTGTAGTACTTGTCCATCCACTCCTTCGTCTCCGGGGCGGTGAAGGCCGGACTGTCGGGCGTGACGCAGATCTGTCCGCCACACAGCTCGCGGGTGAGATGCATCATGGCTGGCAGCCGGGTGCAGGCCAGCACGCGGCCGGTGAAGAGCAATGATGGATTGGGCATCAGATAACCGGCCGGGCTGCGCCGCGCCTCGGCGATGGCCGCCGTCAGGTGGGCGTTGATGCCTTCGCGGTAGCAGGCGAGTTCGGAGAGTTTCTCCATCACGGCCTGCTGGCGATCGAGGCCCGTCTGCCTGACGTTGAAGAGGGCGGTGCCGATCATCAGGTCGGCCATGTGCAGGATGCGCAGCACGAACATGTAGGCGCTGTAGCGGTGCAGGGCGGCTCGGATGTAGACCGCCGCCTGCGTGTGCCGGTAGAACAGGATGTTCTCCCAGGGCACCAGGACATTGTCGAAGATGAGCAGGGTATCGACCTCATCGAAGCCGTTGGACAGCGGATAGTCCGCGGGGGGCTTGACGCCGGCGAAACCACTGCGGCAGATGTGCTTGAGGTTGGGCGCATTCATCGGACAGATGAAGCCAAGCGCATAGTCCGAGAGTTTTGCGTCGCCCCAGTTGGCGATGGTCGGCTTGACGAAGGCCTGATGCGCATAGGCCGCTGCCGTCTCGTACTTGGCGCCTCTGACGATGATGCCGGAATCGGTTTCCCTCACCACGTGGAGCAGCATGTCGGGGTCCTGGTCCTGTGGCGCCTTGGAGCGGTCTCCCTTGGGGTCGGTGTTGGCCGAGACGTGGAAGATATCGTTGCCGAGAACGTTGGTGATGTGCCGGTCGATGTTCTCGGCCCAGGAACTGTCGACCTGGTTGAGGACATCCTTGCCGTCGGCAAGGGACCACAGTTCACCGACCGTCTCGTCACCGATACGGGTGACGACGCCACCGATCTCCTTCATCACCAGGTCGACCCATGCACGCTTGGTCTGCCAGTCCTCGCGGGTGAAGGGCGGTTGCCAGGCGGTGGCGAAGGTCTCGCCGTTCTCCTCGAAGGTCAGCGTGTCCCTGAAGCGCTCTTCGTGGGCCATGTCGTAGACCCGGGCACGGACGTCGACGATCGGCCGGAACGCCGGATGGTCGGGAACATTGTCCACCCGTTCGCCGGAGATGTAGACCTCCCGGCCGTCACGCAGTGAATCGCGGTACTCGCTGCCGGTCATCAGCATCTGGCATGTCCTTCCCCTGGATCATGCGAGGTTGACAGGATTGTCGCTTCCAGCAAAACATTTTCTGTCGACACATTGCATAGAAAAAAATGATACGCTACACGCTGAAACAGTTACGCTACTTCACCGCCGCCGCCGAAGCCGGAAGTATCTCGGGTGGCGCCGAGCGCTGCGCGGTCTCCCAGCCGTCTGTCTCCGCCGCCGTGGCCCACCTCGAGGACGTGCTCGGTGTTCAGCTCTTTGTCAGGCAGCACGCGCGGGGTCTTGCGCTCACGCCGGCCGGCCGGCGCCTCAACGCGGCGGCCCAGGCCCTCCTCCTCCAGGCAGGCGAACTCGCCGAGGAGGCCAGTGGCCTTGCCGGGGGACTCGCCGGCGATCTCGATGTCGGCTGTTTCGTGACCTTCGCTCCCATCGTGCTGCCGGGCCTCCTGCGCGTCCTGGCGGCGCGACAGCCCCTGATCCGCATCAGGCCTCACGAGGACGACCTGAGGGCATTGCAGCGTGGTCTGCGCAGCGGCCGGTTCGAGGTGGCGCTCACCTACGACCTCAACCTTGAAAAGGACATCGCCTTCGAGCCCGTGGTCCCGGTGCCGCTCTATGCTGCCCTGCCGGCGAACCACCGGCTGGCGTCGGCGGCGGACCTCGATCTGCGCGACCTCGAGGGCGAACCCCTGGTTCTCCTCGGTCTGCCCGACAGCCGCGGGCATTTTCTCTCGCTCTTTGCCGAAGCAGGACTTGAACCCGACATCGCCTACGAGACGCAGTCCTTCGAGATGGTGCGGGGCCTCGTGGCGAATGGCTACGGATACGGGCTTCTCCATACCAGGGCGCCGCACAACCGGACCCTGGACGGCTCCAGTCTTGTCTGTGTGCCGATCAGGGAGCCATTCCGCACGATGCACATGGGCCTGGCGCGGCTGACACATGTCCGGCCCACAGGCATGAGCCGCGCCTTCGGCGACATCTGCCACGCTCACCTCGGCGGCCTCCTCGATGACGGGATGCCGTCATGACCTGACGCCTCCCGCTTCAGGAGCCGAAGAAGGCCCTCGCCGAATCGGCGGCGGCGACGTCGGTCAGGCCGAACTGGAAGGCCGGTCCGGCGCCGCCGTCGACGACGATATCGGAGCCGTTGATCCAGGCGGCCTCTTGCGAGAGCGCGAAGGCGATGACTCGGGCGACATCGTCCGGGAGCGCATTGCGTCCGCCCGATTGCGCCTTCAGGCGATCAAGGAGGTCGGCCCCCATCGTCTCGTAGAAGTGCCTGAGGAGTGGTGTTTCGACGGCCCCGGGACTGACGGAAAGCGAGCGTACGCCATGAGGGCGCGCCAGCATCGATCCCGCCATGGCGTAGACGATGACGACCTCCTTGGAGAAATCATAGGAATCCGGGCCGCTCATCGGGTGATCGCGGACCCAGGCCAGTCCCGCGGCATAGGTGCGTTGACGAAGCAGGTCGCGGATGAGATCGAGGCGTTCCCGCCACCCGTGGCCGGCGTCCGAGGCCACATGGACGATGGCGCTGCCCGGTTGCAGCCGTTCCAGAAGTGACTCGGTGACGTGGCGCAGACCCAGGACATTGACCCGCATCACCGCCTCGCCGTCGTGACTCCCCGGCAGCCCGGCCACATTGACAAGTCCATGCAGGGGTTCATCGATGGCCGCGAGTGCCGCATCGATGGAATCGGGGCTGGCAAGATCAAGGCGATGGAATGCGTCGACACCGGCGCCATCGCCCCTGGCGTCGAGTCCGATGATCCGGTTGTCGCGCTCGCGCAGCAGTGTGGCCGTCGCCCTGCCGATCCCGGAACTGGTTCCGGTCACCACGATGTTCCGCTTCATGCGTTCAACCGCACCGGCGTGTAGCGACAGGGCAGGTGTCGCATGCCGTTGATGAAGAGACCGTTGATCTCCTGCATGCCGTCGAGATCCACCTCGAGGTCGGGAAGCGTCTCGAAGAGAACCCTGAACAGGTGATACATCTCCCGACGTGCGAGGTGGATGCCGAGACAGTGGTGGACGCCGCCACCGCCGAAGCCGACGTGATCATTGGGGGATCGCGTGATGTCGAAACGTTGCGGGTTCTCGAACACGGTCTCGTCGCGATTGGCCGAGACATACCAGAACACAACCTGTTCGCCGGCGGCCACGCGCTGGCCGAGGATGTCGGTGTCGCAGGCCACCGTGCGGCCGAAGTGCACCACGGGGGTGGCATACCGGACGATCTCCTCCATGGCGGTCGGCGCCAGTCGGTCGAAATCGTCGCGCCAGCGGCGCCACTGGTCCGGATGCCTGGCAAGAAACGCCAGCCCCTGGCCCAGGGAACTCGCGGTGGTGTCGATTCCGGCGGTGATGAGCAGCTGGAAATAGATGCCGACATCGTAGTCCCGGAGTTTCTGCCCATCGACCTCGGCGGCCACCATCATCGACACCAGGTCGTCGCCTGGCGCCTTGCGCCGGGCCCGGCAGATCTCTTCGCCATAGGCATTGAGAGCATAGAAGGCGGCCATCGACTCGTCTTCGTCACCACCGAGTTCGTCGCCGTACCCCTGGGCCACGATGCTGAGGCGGGCCAGTTCGTCGCGGTCATGGCCCTCCGGGACGCCGAGCATGTCGCAGATCACCCCGGTGGGCATGCGGCTGGCAACATCGCTGGCAAAGTCGCACTGGCCGCGTTCGCTGATTCCGGCGATCACGGCGCGAGCCGAGGCGGCGATGTTGTCCTCCAGGTTCCGCAACAGGCGCGGCGTGAAGACCCTGGCCAGGATGCCCCTGAGGCGTGGATGAACGGGAGCGTCCCGGTTGACCATGCCCGCGATGTCGTAGGCCATCTCCGGGCCGTCGATAGTGGTCATGCCGGTCCCGTAGTGTGACAGGAAGAGCTTCGCGTTCCGGGTGATGTCGCGCGTTTCCCGGTGTCTGGTGAACGACCAGTAGGTCGTGTCGCTGCCCGGCACCGATTGCAGCGAGATCGGCTGTTCCCGGCGAAAGCGGGCAAGAATGTCGTGCTTGTCGGGACGTCTCCAGAACGCCGGCTCAGCGAGACAGATCCCGTCCAGGTTCTCGGTGATCGCTTGTGCCATGGGGCCATTGTCCTTCCCCCGGCCTTGCGTGGCAACCTCATGCACCCGGGAGCTCCGGTTCACACGAGGTGCTGGCCGCCGGTCACCATGATCTCGGTGCCGGTGACGAAGGCGGCATCGGCGGAACACAGATAGACAATTGTGCCGGCCACCTCGTCGGCGGTTCCCATGCGCCCCAGGGGAATACGCGGCACCAGGTCCTGATAGTCCTCCGACACCATGGCCGTTTCGATCTCGCCGGGCGAGACGGCATTCACCCGGACGTCGAGATGGGCGAATTCCGCGGCCATTTCCCGGGTCAGCGCCGACAGCGCCGCCTTGGAACACGAGTAGGCACTCCCCGCGAAGGGGTGGATTCGGTGCCCGGCGATCGAGGTGACGTTGACGACGGCGCCCTTGCCGCGGTGCAGCGCCGCAGCGAACCCCCGGGCAAGGATGAGCGGGGCGAAGAAGTTGAGATCGAAGACCGCGCGCCAGTGATCGAGGCTGCCGTTGAGGGTGCCGAGGCGTTCGGCGAAGCTGGTCTTCGGGGAGACTCCCGCGTTGTTGACGAGGGCGTGGACTGGCCCGTCGCCGATGACGTCGCCGGCGCGGGTGATGAAGGACTCGAGACTCCCCTCGTCCGAGAGATCGGCCGGAAAATGGTGATGTGGCGAATTCGCCACCCGTCTGTCCTCGGGAATGTCGTCGCGGGAGCAACTCAGGACGCGCCAGCCTTCCTCGTAGAACCGGATCACTGTGCGGTGTCCGATGCCGCGGCTGGCGCCGGTGATGATCACGGTCTTCACGACACCGTCTCAGTGTGTAAACAGCACCGGCAGGTCTGCATGATTGAGAATGAACCGTGTGGCGCCGCCGAGAATGAGCTGCCTCAGCTTGCCCTGGCTGAAGGCGCCCATGACCACGAACCGGGCGTTCTCGTCGTGGGCGATGTCGAGCAGGGTGTGTCCGATGTTGGTCCAGTTCGTCGGCAGGTTGTGGACGTGGCACCTGATGTCATGGTGGGCGAGATACCCTGTCAGGGCATCGGGGCCCGGGCCCCGCATCGAACTCTCTTCCGGCGCCATGATGGTGACCTCATCGGCCTCCTTGAGCAGCGGCATGGCCCTGTGCACCGCACGCGCGGCCTCCGCGCTGCCATTCCATGCAATCGCCGCATGGCCCTTGAGATCGCTGACATGTCCAGGGGGCACCAGGAGCAGCCCGCTTCCCGACTCCATGAGCACGGATTCAGCGACCACCTCCTCCTTGGCGTCGCCGTGGGACGTCGGCCGGGGAGCGATCACCAGGTCCGACAGGCGCCCCCGTTCGGCGATGACCTCGTCCTCGCGACCTTCCAGCTGCTCGAACGTGATGGAAAGTCCGTGCCGGGGGGCCTGCGCGGAAATCGCAATGCCGTGCCTTGTTGCGAGGTCATTGAGAGCCGCGGACGCAAAGTCGGCCCGTTGCTCGATATCCTGCTCGGCAGTCGAGACAATCTCCTCGATGACGGCGCCGGTCATGCCTTCGGTCATGAAGGCGACGGCATCGCGCGGATTGCGCCGCACGTTGACAACCTCGACGTGGGCATCGAAGCGTCCGGCCACAAGGAGCGCGGTCTCGACGGCGCCCAGGCCGTCCTCGGTGCCGGTCGCCGCGACCAGGACCTTCGATATTGACATGATGACCCTCCGGATCCTTCCTCGGCCAGTCTAGAGCGGTCGGCCCCAACCTTCCACGCCGCCTCTTCTCCTCAGGGAAAGAGTCGTGTCACCCGCCAGGCGTCGTCGTCACGGGTGCGCGTGTACTCGGTGCGTTCGTGCAGGCGGAAGGGGCGTGCCTGCCAGAATTCGACGAGATGGGGGACGACGCGAAATCCCGACCAGTGGGCCGGACGCGGAATGCGCCCGACATGGAACCTCACCGCCATGCGGGCGACGTTTTTCTCGAGGTCACGCGCGCCCTTCATGGGCCGTGACTGATCGCTCGCCCAGGCGCCGATCTGACTGTCCCGCGGCCTGCTGGCAAAGTAGGCGTCGGCTTCGTCTTCGCTCACCGCCTCGACCCTGCCCTGGATCCGGACCTGGCGCTCGAGGGGCATCCAGTGGAAGCACAGCGCTGCTCTCGGGTTGGCCACAATTTCGCCACCCTTGCGGCTCTCCAGGTTGGTATAGAAGACAAACCCGTCCGGTCCGTGACTCTTCAAAAGCACCATGCGCGACGATGGCTGACCGCTGGCATCGGCGGTCGCCAGCGCCATGGCGGCAGGCTCCTGCAGGCCGCATTGACGGGCCTCCTCATACCAGCGTGCGAAGATCGGGAAGGGGGAGTCGATGTCGTTCATGTTCCAGACAACTGCGGTTTGCTCTTCACCTCGGGCGACAAATCACACAAGATGGTCCGGTATCCGTCACGGGATGGCAACAGGTGTCCCGTTTCGTTCCATCATCACCAGGAAAGATGCCATGATTGCAATCAGGATCGCGGTGATCTTGCTCGCCGCCGCCCTCGCCCTGCCAGGGTGTTCCCGTACGGCCGGAGACAAGGAAGCCGCCGGAACCATCCTTGGGGGGATCGGCGGGGCCGTGCTTGGATCCGAGGTCGGCAGCGGCAGCGGCCGGATTATCGCAACGGCGGTGGGCGGCGTCATCGGCGCCTGGCTTGGCGCCGAGATCGGCGCATCGCTCGACAGGGCCGATCAGGCCCATGCGGCGCAGGCCCAGCAGCGGGCTCACGAGGCGCCCATCGGCAGCCAGGTGACATGGAGCAATCCGGAGTCGGGCAACCACGGCACCGTCTCACCGCGGCGCGAAGGCCAGGACCAGAGCGGCAACTATTGCAGAGAGTACCAGACCACAGTGACCATTGGCGGCGAGACCCATCAGGCCTACGGCACGGCCTGCCGCCAGCCGGACGGCTCGTGGGCCATCGTCGAGTCCTGAACGATCCTCTTGAGCAAGAGATGTGCTTTTGCTGCCCCGCAACGGGTCGTCGGACCAGGGGCCATGAGTCCATGGCCGGGGTCCGGGGTATTGTGTAGGATCACTGTGCTGTCGTCACTGAACCCGGGCAAGCCATGATCAACGTCGGTCCGCTCCTCGCCGGAAAGCGTGGCCTCATCATGGGTGTGGCCAATGACCGGTCGATCGCCTGGGGGATATCCCGTGTCCTCGCGTCGGCCGGCGCGGAGATCGGATTCACCTATCAGGGGGACCTCTTTGCCCGACGCGTCAAACCCCTGGCTGAGGCGGTTGGTGCAACCCTTGTCATCGACTGCGACGTCACGGACGACGCCAGCATCGACAGCGCCTTCGAGAGCGTGGCCACAACCTGGGGGTCGATGGACTTTCTGGTGCATGCCATTGCCTTCTCGGATCGCGAACAGCTCAAGGGGCGGTATGCCGACACGACGCGTGACAACTTCCTGCATACGATGGACGTGTCCTGTTACAGTTTCACGTCCGTTGCCCGGCGCAGCGCCGACCTGATGCCCCATGGCGGCAGCCTGCTCACTCTCACCTACTACGGCGCCGAGCGCTGGATGCCTCACTACAATGTCATGGGTGTCGCCAAGGCGGCCCTTGAATCCAGTGTGCGCTATCTTGCCGCCGACTTCGGTGAACAGGCGGTGCGTGTGAACGCGATTTCCGCCGGGCCCATCAAGACTCTCGCCGCATCCGGGATCGGCGATTTCCATTACATTCTCAAGTGGAACGAACTCAATGC
This sequence comes from Alphaproteobacteria bacterium, assembly GCA_965213815.1. Classification (GTDB taxonomy): domain Bacteria; phylum Pseudomonadota; class Alphaproteobacteria; order SP197; family SP197; genus SP197. The sequence continues at coordinate 1,838,788 of OZ243917.1, forward strand.
GCCGCTTGCCCGGAACCTCAGCGTCGACGAGATCGGACAGGCCGCCCTCTATCTCGTCAGCGATCTCTCCACGGCGGTCACCGGCGAGATTCATCACGTCGATTGCGGCTACCACGTCGTCGGCATGAAGAATCCGAAGGCGCCGGACATCTCCGTCGTTCGCTGAGCCATGGCGTCGAACAGCTTCGGGCAGGTGTTCCGGGTGACCACCTGGGGGGAGAGCCACGGGCTCCGCATCGGTTGCGTGGTGGATGGTGTGCCGCCGCGGATCCCCATCAGCGAGGACGAGATTCAGCACTGGATGGATCGTCGCCGTCCCGGGACATCGCGCTACACGACCCAGCGCCGCGAGCCTGACCGGGTGTCGATTGTCGGAGGCTGGTTCAAGGGCATGACCACCGGCACCCCCTTCGCCATGACGGTGGAGAACGTCGATCAGCGCTCCCGGGACTATGGCGACATCTCCCTGATCTGGCGCCCGGGTCATGCCGACTACACCTACGACGTGAAGTATGGCATCCGCGACTGGCGTGGCAGCGGCAGGGCGAGTGCCCGCGAGACAGCAATGCGCGTGGCGGCCGGCGCCGTTGCCCGCAAGGTTCTGGGAGAGGCGGTTGTCATCCGTGGAGCGGTGGTCCAGGTCGGCCCCCATGCCATCGACAGGTCGGCATGGGACTGGGAGGAAACCGGCCGCAATCCCTTCTGGTGTCCCGACAGCGCCATGGCGTCACGCTGGGCCGACCATATCGACGGGGTCCGCAAGGCGGGGTCGTCGGCAGGCGCCGTGATCGAGATTCGTGCCTCGGGTGTCCCCGCAGGCCTGGGAAGCCCTGTCTACGGCAAGCTCGACAGCGATCTGGCCGGCGCCATGATGTCCATCAATGCGGTCAAGGGAGTCGAGATTGGTGACGGATTCGCCCTGGCGTCCACACCGGGCACAACGGCAGCCGACGAGATGCGGTCCGGCGAGGACGGCCCGCAGTTCCTGTCAAACCGGGCCGGAGGCATTCTCGGGGGCATTTCGACCGGCGAAGAGCTGATCGTGCGCTTTGCCGTCAAGCCGACGAGTTCGATCCTGCACGAGCGGCACACCGTCACGAACGAGGGTCATGACACGACGGTCCAGGTCACCGGCCGTCACGACCCGTGTGTTGGCATCCGCGCCGTACCGGTGGGCGAGGCGATGATGGCCTGTGTTCTCGCCGACCATCTGCTGCGCCACAAGGCCCAGTGCGGCTGATCGTCCCCCCGACGGGCACTTCGCCACACGGATTACGGCATGATCAAAGGCGTCGGTTGATCAGCGGCGCCCGTCTCGTCGTCAGCTGCCCAGCAACCGGACATGTTCCAGGCGTGCGGCCTTGCGATCGAACGTTATCATCTCGGTGGCACCCATTCTGCGTCCCGCCGCAACGATCATCAGATCCGCAAATCCGTACCCGCCAATGCGATACAGTTCGATGAGGGACCCGAGATCGTCAGCCGCTTCAAGAACCAGTTCAACGGAAGAAAAGAGACCATCCAGGACCGAACCAATCTCGACACGGCTATATCCATAGGAACGTTCGAGGACCCAGACGAGCTCGACAAGAACTTCACGGCAAATGCAGCCCTGATTGGCCTCGGTGAGTTGTCCGATCACCTCGACAGCTGCCTTCGCCTGAACGGAATCGTCCTGAACCAGAAAGCGGACCAGAACATGGGTATCCAGTGCAATCATGATCGGCGGCGGGCACACTCGGATGCGCGTTCTGCAATGGCTGTCTCCATCTCTTCCAGAGAAACGGTTGTCTGCGTGGGGCGTGCCAGGATGCCTTGCAGATCCTTGACCTGTCGTGCCTTTGTGATCCGAACCTCGTTGTCGAGGAGGGCGTAGCGCACCCGATCACCGCTTGTGAGATGGAGCGCTGTTCGTACATCCTTCGGAAGGGTTGTCTGACCCTTGGCGGTCACCGTCGACTCTCGCATCGCGATCAATCCTTACATTTGACCAATTTGACTTACCAAACAAGAATAGTTAATGCAATGTTCCGTTCCGGTCGCGGGACCGTCTGTTCCTGGATCTTCGCAGAAACCCCGATCCTGTCGATGGCCTGTGCAGGGCGACGCCAATGATGTAACGCGGTCTTTGCGGATGGCCATCAAACCTGAGCGAGTTCGGGATCGGGAATGCGGCCGCGGCAGGCCTTGCGGTACTCGTAGGCTTCCGTGATCATCATCTCCGTCCACCAGCCGCAGCGGGTCGGCGGGTAGCGTGCCGGTCGCGCCTCGCTCACAAAGCGCTCGATCGGTGTGACGATGCAGTCGTGGTTGGCGCCGAAGAAGAACGGGAAAGACACCCTCTCACGTCCCGACCTGTTGATGACCCGGTGAGGAGTGGAGACGAACTCGCCGTTCGTCCAGCGCATCAGCATGTCGCCGATGTTGACGACGATGCTGCCGGGGATCGGAGTCGCCTGGATCCATTCGCCGTTGCGATGGCCGACCTGAAGGCCGCCGACATCGTCCTGGAGAAGGAGCGTGAAGCACTCGTAGTCGGTGTGGGCGCCGATACCGATACGGCGGGGATCGATCGGCCCGTCCTGGGGCGGATAGTAGATCAGCCGCAACTGCCCCATGGGCTTGTCGGTCCTGGCGTCGAACCAGCCCTCCTGGAGACCAAGCGTGATCTCGAAGACGCGGAGCAGCATTCTCGCAAGACCCAGAACGGACTCGTAATAGCCGTACACGGCTTCCCGGAAGCCCGGCAGGTTGTCGGGCCAGACATTGGGGCCAAGCATGATGTTGCCCGCACGATAGTCGGGATCGTCCGCGGGCAGTTCAAGGGAGACCTCGTAACCCTCCTGGACATCAGGTTCGGCATCGACATCGGCATAGAGACCGCCCTGGGGCACATAGCCGCGATGGCGCTGAACCTGATCAATGTCAAGTTTCAATTTTTCTTCAACAGGTTGATGGAAAAATCGGAAGGTCTGGTGGATCAGTGAATCGATCCTTGTCTCCCGAATGCCATGGTTGATGATGTAGAAGAAGCCAGTGTCACGGCAGGCCTCTCCGACCGCGTGCGCCACCCGTCGTCTGGCGTCCGGCGATCCGTTCAGGAAAGGTGCGAAGTCGATGACCGGTATGATGTTGATGTCCGGTGTCCTGGCATCGATCGTTCCGGTTCTCTCCAGAGCCGAGCCCGTCGTCATGGTTCTCCTTTCCGGAAAGAGTGTGGTCCCGCCCTCCAACCCGGCGTGACGGAGCACCCTGCCATGTGTTGTCCGCAAGCGAAGTGTGACTGAAGGACAAGGTCGGGACAAGGCCTTGCCCGCCGCCGGTTCCATGGGGGAAAGTGGCGTGAGCTGAAGCGGGGATACCGGACGTGCGGCGCATTGGAATCGATGTCGGAGGGACCAACACCGACGCCGTGCTGGTTGATGGCACAACGGTGTTGGCGCATGTCAAGGTGGCGACCACCACCGACATCATGACGGGCATCTCGCGAGCCCTTGCCGGGGTGATCAGGAGACAGGAGGCGTCCGGAACAGTCGAGGCAGTCATGGTGGGGACCACCCGCTTTATCAATGCCGTCGTCGAGGCGCGCAATCTGGACTGCGTTGCCTGCCTGCGCATCGGTCTTCCGGCCAGCCGCACACTCACGCCCCTGGTCGACTGGCCATCACGCCTGGCGCATCCGGTGAGCGGTCCGGTCTGCTGTGTCGAGGGCGGGCACGAGGTTGATGGGAGACCTCTTGTCGCTCTTGACGAGGACGCGATTGCGGGCTTTGTCGACCGGATTGCCGCACATGGATGCCGCAACGTGGCGATTGCCTCGATTTTCTCGCCCCTCAACAGGTCCTGCGAGGAACGCGCCCGGGACATCATCGTGAGGCGGCTTCCCGATTGCCGCATCACGCTTTCGGCCGAAATCGGCGGGATCGGTCTCCTGGCGCGCGAGAACGCCACCATCCTCAATGCCAGCCTGCGGCCCCTGGCGGAGCGGTTCACCAGGGCAATGGACGACGCCCTGGAAGACGCGGGCCTTGACGCCCGTCTCTATCTCACCCGGAACGACGGCACGGTTCTGCTTGCCGGTGAAGCCGAGCAGTTCCCTGTCTTCTCCCTGGCATGCGGGCCGACCAATTCGATGCGGGGAGCCGCCCTTCTGAGTGGCCTTGATCACGGCATCGTCGTCGACGTCGGTGGCACAACGAGCGACGTCGGCATGCTGGAGGCGGGCTTTCCGCGGGAAGCGAACAATGTCGTCAACCTGTCCGGGATCAGGACCCTCTTTCGCATGCCCGATCTCATTTCGATCGGACTGGGTGGAGGATCCCTGGTCGACGAGAACGCGGGCACCATCGGACCTGCCAGCACGGGCCACGAGATCGATCCTCGGGCCCGCATCTTTGGCGGCGACGAACTGACGGCAAGCGACCTCGCCGTGGCGGGCAAGCGGCTGGATCTGGGTGACCGGCGCCATCTCGCCGATCTCGATCCGATGACGGTCGAGTCCCTTCTCGGCGTTGCCTCGACCATGCTTGCCGATGCCATTGATCGCATCAAGGTCCGTGCCGGCGACGTGCCGGTCATCGCCGTGGGGGGAGGGGCCTTTCTTGTCGCCGATGACATCCGTGGCGCCAGCGAGGTGATCCGTGTCGAGCACGGCATGGTTGCCAATGCCGTGGGTGCGGCGATGGCCCAGGTCTCCGGGGAATGCGACCGGGTGTTCACGGGCCTGGCGCGCGACGAGGCTCTCAGGCGCGCCCGGAGCGAGGCCGAAGAGCGCGCCGTCGCTGGCGGTGCCGACGCGCGGACGCTGCAGACCGTCGACATGGAGGATCTGCCCCTGGCCTACCTCCCGGGCAATGCGCTGCGCACAAGGGTGCGCGTCGTCGGCGACATCGCCACCGGGGATCAGTCGTCTGCTGCGATGGCCGATTGAATGAACCGGGTCATGTCGTTGGCGGTGTCGACACCGAGTATCAGCCGTCAGCCGTGACGCCCGACTGAGTGAACCGGGTGATGTCGCCGCCGCTGTAGCCCAGCTCCGCGAGTATCTCCCTGGTGTACTGGCCATAGACCGTGGCCGGGCGTGCCGGACCGCCGGGGGTGGCCGAGAACTTGACGGGGAGACCGAGGGTCTGCACCGCACCGGCGACCGGGTGGTCCTGTGTGACCACCATCTTGCGGTCCAGCACCTGGGGATCCCGGTGCATTGCGGGAATGGTGTTGATGGGGCCGCTGGGCATGCCGGCCGCCTCGAGCTCGGCGATCCATTCATCTGTCGTCTTCACCGACATGCGTTCGTCCAGCACTTTCGAGAGTTCGCCGACATTGGCCATGCGCCTGGCATTGGTGTCGAAACGGGGGTCCTTCTCGAGGGTCGGGTCCACCAGTTCGCAGAGCTTCGGCCACATCCAGCCACCGGCGCTGATCGTGATGTGACCGTCTTTCGTGCGAATGGCCTGGTAGGGGGCCACAAGGGGGTGCCCGGAGCCCAGGGGCTGGGGTGCCTCGCCGGTGGCAAAGGCGATGGCCGAGTGCCAGTAGGTCTGGACGATACCCGCTTCGAAGAGGGAAGTGTCGACCATCTGGCCCTCACCCGTCGCGGCGCGGTGGGTGAGGGCGGCGCACAGGCCCATGGCGAGCAGGATCCCGGCGGTGATGTCGGTCATCGGCACGCCGGGCTTGACGGGAGGACGTCCCGGCTCCTCCCCGGTTACACTCATGATTCCCGACATGGCCTGGGCCATGAGATCGTAACCGGGCCGGCGGCCATAGGGTCCGGTCCTGCCGAAGCCGCTCACCGCACCGTAGATGATGGCAGGGTTGAGACCGCGGGCATCCTCGTAGCCGAGGCCGAGACGGTCGAGAACCCCGGGACGGAAGTTCTCGACGATGATATCCGCCGTCGCGATGAGGCGCCTGGCAATCTCCACTGCTTCAGGCCGCTTGAGATCGAGCGGCAGTCCGCGCTTGTTGCGGTTGACGATCATGTAGGAGGCCGACACGCCATTGATCCAGTAGGGGTCATCGGCATTGTGGGACGGGTCCTCTTCGAAGGGGACGCGTTCGATCTTGATGACGTCGGCCCCCATGTCGGCCAGCATCAGCGTGCAGGTCGGACCCGCCATGACATGGGTGAAGTCGACGACACGGATGCCATTGAGGGGCCCGTATCCTGCCTCCACGGTCAGCGCCCCTTGAACTGCGGCGCACTGCGGCTGGCAAAGGCCGCCCGGCCGATGGCGTAGTCCTGCGTGGCAAAGCAGGCCATCGGTTCCCTTCGCTCTGCGTCGGTCAGGGGCGCGGGATCAAGCAGGCGGCGGGCGAACTTCTTGTGCCAGCGTGCCGACAGTGGTGCGTTCGCGGCTATACGTTCGGCGCATGCATAGGTTTCCGCCTCCACCTCGTCGTCGGCGACGACACGGCTGACGAGGCCGATCTCGAGCGCCCGTGCAGCGGAGAACCGGGATGCTTCGAGAAGGATCTCGAGAGCGTGGGCGTGACTGACGAGGCGCTTGAGCCGGTCGATGTCATCGTGCCCGTAGGTGATGCCGAGCCGCCCGGCGGGAATGGCGAAGCGGGCGCCTTCACCGGCGATGCGCAGATCGGTGTCCGGCAGGAGACCGAGGCTGCCGCCGATGCAGTAGCCCTTGATCATGGCAATGACGGGGTGCCGGCAGTTCGCCAGTCCCTCACCCCAGGCCGCCTCGTACTCGACGGCCTGTTCGGGACTGTCGCGCCGCTCGGAGAATTCGCTGATGTCGGCGCCCACCCCGAAGGCGCGTTCGCCGGCACCGCGCAGCACCACGACCCGCAGGGTGTCATCGGCCGACAGCATGTCGAAGGCGTCCGAAAGCCCGCGGGCCGTCACCGTGTCGATGGCATTGAGCTTTTCGGGACGATTGATGGTGACGGTGGCAATGAACCCCCGCCGCTCGACCAGAATACTCCCGGGAAGGTTGCCGTTCATGTCACCTCATCTCGAAGAACCCTGATGAGATCGTAACGCAATCAACCCCATCAGGTCAGGTATTCCGGCCTCCGGCTCCTGCGGGTTCGAACTCCATGCGCGCAGGCGGGCGGCGCGCGGCAGATGATGGCTGTGGTGGGCAGGATCTCCGGACTGGCGGAGGCAGGAGGGTGGGCCGGGGAGTTGCCGCCAGGGCGCCCGCTTCGCGATCGGTCAGGCAATCTCGGTCGGCATCAATGGGACCCGCGACGACCGTGCCTCGGGCGGCACCGACCTGGACCTCGCGATGCACTGGTACCCTTGCAATGGCGTCATGGCCGGAAGGTCGGGTGTCCGGGTCCTGCGACGCGCAGGCGCAGGAAGGTCGTTTCCGCGGTGATGAAGAGGTCGCGCATGTCATCGCCGCCGAAGCAGAAATTGGCCGGAAACCGGGGCGTCAGGATAACACCGAGCAAGGAGGCGTCCGCATCGAAGACATGGATTCCTCCCGGCCCGCCGCACCACACGTTGCCCGTGGCATCGACCCTCATGCCGTCCGGCGAGCCGCGCCCAAGCGTACCGTCATCGTCACGCGTTTCGGCGAAGACAAGGCCGCCAGAAACGGCGCCGGCATCGTCGATCTCGTAGACCCTGATGTGCTGGCGCTCGCTGTCGTTGACGTAGAGGCGCGACTTGTCAGGCGAAAAGCACAGGCCGTTCGGTCCGTCGTAATCGTCGTCGATGAGGTGAAGATCGCCCGAGGGGTCGATCCGGAAGACACCGCGAAACGGAAGGCCAGGCTCGCGCACAACACCGGTGTGGCTCTCCCGGCCGTAGAGGGGATCGGTGAACCAGATGCCGCCCTGATCATCGACGACAATGTCGTTGGGACTGTTTAACTCGCGGCCCTGCCAGGTGTCCGCCAGCACTCTCACCGTACCGTCGTGTTCGAGCCGGCAAACCCGGCTGGACGCGTGCTCGCACATCAGCAGCCGGCCAAGTGCGTCGTAGCAGGTGCCATTGGTCAGGTTGCTGGGTTCGCGCAGGGTCTCGATCCTGCCTGAGGAGACGTGCCAGCGGTGAATGCGGCTCGACGGAATATCGGTGAACGTCACATGTCGTTCCGCTGGATGCCATGACGGTCCTTCTGTGAACCTGAACCCCTCGCCCAGCGTCTCGAAGGCGGCATCCTCGATGACGAGGTCATGGAAACGATCATGGAAAGCGCGATAGATGGACATGGCCTATCCTCGGGCCGGACCGCCGCCTGCACCACCGATAAGCTTGCCGAAGTCGAACAGCCGATTGACGGCAGTGGTCGCGTTCTCGAGGCCGCCGATGAGGGTTTGGCACCAGGTCATGCGGCCGTCGACAATCCAGCCCGCGAACCCGACCGGGACATGCTCGTCGTCTTTGGCATGGTTGTCTTGCCCTCCGCCTGCCTTACCTGTCCGCGGGTGACAGGGTGATAAGGCTTAAAGATTGCACCGGATGAATCACAAGACAAGACAGAAGGCGCCCATGCGATGAACTCATCCATGCAGGGACTCCCTGCGCTGCCGCATCGACTGCTGGCAGCCGGGTTGCTGTTGCGGGACGGCGCTAGATCAACGGCGCACCGAACAGCACGCCGTGGAAGCCCGCCAGGAGTGCGGCCGCAACCAGACCGGCAATGACCGCAATGATGTCCATGGTCATGCGCGGCGCGGGCTGAATCGGCGGACCCTTGCCGCGTGCAGCTGCGCTGATCGTCAGGATCGCTGCAAACAGTGCAAACCCCCCAAAGAGCACGATGGAGCGTGCTTCACCGTTGGCGAGAAGATGGGCAACAGCCCAAAGCAGCACGCCAAGCAGCATCGGATGCCGGACCGTGGAGCGGATGCGGGTGGGCATGTTGGCCGCGGCAAAGAGCATCAGGGCCAACGGCACGAGGAACAACGCGGCCAGATGTCCCCAGTCCGGGGACATGTAGACCAGGTCCTGCGGTGCGCGCGAGAAGCCCCAGACGATGGCCGCCAACGACAGGAACGCCACCACACTGAACACGCCGCGATAGGGTTTCTCGCCCAGCTGCCCTACCAGCGCGGCGCGCAGCCGCGGAAGGCTCGGTATCAGATGAATTGCCAGGAACAGTGCAAGGCCGGCAGCCAGCAGTGTCATCAGTTCGCTCCAGGTTCAGTGCAACATCAGTATCGGACTTCTGCCGGGTGGGGCGGATGTCACAGTGGCCTCAGGCGGTGATACAAGCGCGCGGGAAGGCGTGCAAGCGCAGTACTCTCACCATCTGTTCAACCTGATCCATCCAGCCTGGCCGAAGCCATGCTCGTTGCCTCATTCGCAGGTGACTCGATCTCCCTCTCAGCGCCTGGAACCTCGGCCAGCAACATGAGCTGCTGGACATCCGGCCCGGCCCCAGGTTGCCTTGTGCTCAAGTTCCAGTTGGGGATTGTCGCGGCGTCGGGAGAACTCCCTTCTGTCGGCGTCTACCCCGAAGGCGCGTTCGCCGGTGCCGCGCAGGGTGTCATCCGCCGACAGCAGGCCGAAGGCGTCAGAGAGTCCACGGGCCGTCACCGTGTTGATGGCAGTGATCATTTCGGCGCGATTGATGGCCCAACTGATGTCCCGGACGAGAGGACCCAGAATTCACGCATGTGCCTGCCCCGCACTGACGTGGCTGGACGCTGCAAGGTGAGGGCGACATTTCTGAAGTTTGGCCTGCACCCTGGTCCCGGCCGGGCTGCACGCGGTCGGGGTTCAGGCGCCAGGGGGCGTGGTGTAGGGGCGGGAGGCGGCTTCGAGCCAGGTCCAGAGATAGTCGGCCTGGCTGCGTTCGACGTGAACGTCGAAGACGGGATCTTCGTTGACCTTGTGAAGGATGATGGTGGTACGGGCAAACAGGGTGCGGGTCGCCGCACTGGCGGCGAATTGGCGAGGGTGGAGGTCGAGCGGCGTCCCCATCGACAGGATATCCCTGGCGAGCGGGCCGCTCAGACGGATGGTGGCGTAACCCTCGGTGACATCGATGATTGCGGCGTCCGGGAGGGCCGTTGCGAGGGTGGCCGAAAGTGCCCCTTCGGACTCTGGCGGACCGACGATGAGCCATTCATCCGGTCCCAGCCACAGGATGGTGTGGTCCTCGCCGGAAACCGCGGTGTTGGGTTCGCGTGGAAGGGAGGCGCCGAGAGCGTCGCGGATGGCGTCATCCGCCACCTTGCCACGCACCGTGATCTTCGCCAGGAAGGCGCGTTCCGACATGGCGAGTCCGGCGCCTGCATCGTCCACCGGCGTGCGCCGGGCGAGGGGACTCTGTCGTTGCCAGGCCTCAGCCACGGAGCCGCACTCCCTCCTGGTCGAAGAAGACAGGCTCGACGATGCGGGCCCGGATGATCCCCGTTTCCAGGGGAATGGCGACCGACTCGCCGATGCGCTCGCGCCCGCGCCGGATGAGGGCCAGAGCGATCGAGTGGCCACAGTTGGGACTCATGTAGCTCGACGACACCCAGCCCTCCATGGGCACGGGCGGTTTCGCTCCGGGTTCCGGCGACACATGCGCCCCTTCCGGGATGACGGTTCCGGGATCGTCGGTGAGGAGTCCGACCAGCTGCTTGCGGTCCTCGCGCAGGGTGTCGGGCCTCGCCAGACCACGCTTGCCGAGGAAGTCCGGCTTCTTCTTCGAGACCAGCCAGCTCATGCCGAGATCATGGGGCGTGGTGGTGCCATCGGTATCCTGGCCGACGATGATGAATCCCTTTTCGGCGCGCAGCACGTGCATGGCCTCCGTGCCATAGGGTGTGATGGCATGGCGTTCGCCGGCCATCATGAGAATCTGCCAGAGCGCCATGGCATAGCTTGCCGGCACATGGAGTTCGTATCCGGTCTCCCCGGAAAAACTGATGCGGAAGATGCGACCCGGTATGCCGGCGATGTCGGCATCGCGCCAGGCCATGAAGGGGAATGCGTCGGCAGAAAGGTCGGTCGTCGTCAGGCTCGAGACCAGGTTACGGCTCTCCGGTCCGGCAACGGCGATGGCGGCCCACTGTGTGGTGACCGAGGTGACATGAACCTCAAGATCCCACCATTCGGTCTGCAACCACTCCTCGAACCAGTTGAGCACCGTGGCGGCACCGCCGGTCGTGGTGCTGACCAGGAAGCGATCCCCGGCGATGCGCGCCGTCACGCCGTCGTCGAACACCATGCCGTCATCGCGGCACATCAGCCCGTAGCGGCAGCGCCCGGGCGCCAGGGTGGAGAAGGAGCCGGTGTAGATTCGATCAAGGAACGTCGCGGCATCCTTGCCCTGGACATCGATCTTGCCCAGCGTCGAGGCGTCCAGAATGCCGACGCTCGTGCGTGCAGCCCGGGTCTCGCGCTGGACAGCCTCCTCGACCGATTCGCCTTCCCGAAGGTAGCAAAAGGGGCGCTTCCACTGGCCGACATCCTCGAAGTGGGCGCCGTTGGCGGCATGCCAGGCATGCATCGGTGTCCTGCGTACGGGGTCGTAGAGTTCGCCCCCGGTGTCGATTCCGGCAAGGGCACCGACGGTCACCGGCGTGTAGAAGGGGCGATATGTCGTGTGTCCGACCCCGGGGATGGTGCTGCCGACGTGTCCGGCGAGGATGGCCAGGCCGTTGACATTCGACGTCTTGCCCTGATCGGTCCCCATGCCGGTGGTCGTGTAGCGCTTGAAGTGCTCCACCGAGACGTAGTTTTCCCGGGTGGCCAGCGCCACATCGGCCGTGGTGACATCGTTCTGCAGGTCATGAAAGGCCTTGCCGTTCCGCAGTGACGCAGGGCGGTGCCAGAATGCCTCGAGAGCAAGTGCACCGTCTCCGGTGTCGCCGTCGACTTCCGGCACGGCCGGCGCCTCGCTGTCGAACCCGGTCCGGTCCGCAGCCTCGGTTCCGGCGAGGGCGCCGGACCTCAGACAGGCGGCGAGCCCGAAGGTTCCCGCGGCCGCGCCGACACTGGTCTGGCAGGACGGTTGATCGCCGGGAACGAATGTCGCCAGGGACTCGTCCCAGGCAAGGCGGGTCCCCGACTGGGAGGCAAGGTGAACGGTCGGGTTCCAGCCTCCCGACATCATCACGAGATCACATTCCTTGCGCGCGTCTTGCGGCTCACTGTCGTCGAGAGCGGCAATGGCGACGCCGCGGACCCGCTTCCTCCCCTCGACCCCGGCAATGACGCTTGCGGCCAGCACATCGATGCCGCGCGAGTGCGCCTCCTCGACGAGACTCCCGCGGGGTGCAGCCCGGCAATCGACGATGGTGGTCACATGAATGCCGCTGTCGGCGGCATCGATGGCCGACCGGTAGGCGCTGTCGTTGTTGGCAAAGACCACGGCCCGGGCGCCACAGCGCACACCCCAGCGGTTCGCGAAGGCGCGCACCGCATTGGCGAGCATGACGCCCGGCCGGTCGTTGTCTGGAAACACCAGGGGCCTCTCGATGGCCCCGGTGGCGAGAACGACATGGCGGGCCCGGATCTTCCAGAGGCGCTGGCGCGGCAGGGAGCTTGCTCCCGCCGGCAGATGGTCCGTGACCCGTTCGACGGCGACAAGGAAGTTGTGATCATAGTAGCCGGCCACGGTGGTCCGGGGGAGCAGGGTGACGTCGGCCATGTCCGCGAGTTCCGAGCGGACCGATCGAGACCACTCCTGACCAGTCATGCCGTCCAGGGTGGCTCGTTCTGCCAGCAAGGACCCCCCGAAGGAGGCCTGTTCGTCGGCAAGAATCACGCGTGCGCCCGAGCGTCCGGCGGCGCGCGCTGCCTGCAGACCGGCCGGGCCGGCGCCGACGACGAGCACGTCACAGTGGGTAAAACGCTTCTCGTAGACATCCGGGTCGGGTTCCCCGGGCGCCTGGCCAAGGCCGGCAGCGCGCCTGATGAAACGCTCGTAGAACGTCCACGCCTTCCGAGGCCACATGAACGTCTTGTAGTAGAATCCCGCCGGTATGAGCCCCGATGCAACGCCGTTGAGTGCCCCGACATCGCATGCGAGGCTCGGCCAGCGGTTCTGGCTCGACGCCACAAGACCGTCGAAGAGTTCCGTGGTCGTGGCCCGCGCGTTGGGCTCCACGGCACCGCCGTCGCCGGTTGTGACGAGGGCATTGGGTTCCTCCACACCGGAGCCGACGATTCCTCGCGGCCGGTGATACTTGAAACTTCGGCCGACGAGATGGATGCCGTTGGCGAGCAGGGCCGAGGCCAGCGTGTCGCCTGGACGGCCGGCGAGGTGCCTGCCGTCAAAGGTGAAGGAAAGGCGGCGGCTTCGATCGATGATCCCGCCGGAGCTGTTGCGCCAGGACTGCATCAGTGGTCAGCCCCCGGCGCACTCTCGGTGATGGCGTACACCGCCAGGATGCGGTGGTTCACCGTGTCGCGTGTCATGTGGAACCAGCGGCGGCAACCGTGAGCATGGAACCAGCGTTCGTGATGCAGCCCCTTCGGATTTTCCCGCATGAAGAGGTAGTCGGCCCATTCGGCATCACTGGCGGTGGCCGGGTCGGGACGCACGATGTGGGCCTCGCCACCGCAGGTGAACTCGGCATCGAGCCTGTCGCCGCACCAGGGGCAGGGGATCAGCATCATCGCTCCGCTCCCGCCTAGTGCGCCACTGCCGCCGCGCCGTGTTCGTCAATGAGCAGACCGCTCTCGAACCGGGCAAGATCGAAGGCTTCGTTGAGTCTGTGGGGCCGGTCCTGGGCGATGGTGTGGGCGAACACCCATCCGGATCCCGGTGTGGCCTTGAATCCGCCGGTCCCCCAACCGCAGTTGATGTAGAAGCCTTCGACCGGCGTCTTCGAGATGATCGGGCTGGCGTCGGGTGCGATATCGACGATGCCGCCCCACACTCGCATGATCTTCAGGCGCGAGACGACGGGATAGAGTTCGCACAATCCCTCGAGCTGATGCTCGATGACATTGATGCCACCCTTCTGGCTGTAGCTGTTGTAGCCGTCGATGCCGGCGCCGAGCACCAGTTCCCCCTTGTCGGATTGGCTGATGTAGACATGCACCGTGTTCGACATGATGACCGTGTCGAGCACCGGCTTGACCGGCTCCGTCACCATGGCCTGGAGGGCGTGGCTTTCCACCGGCAGCCTCAGGCCGGCCATCGCGGCAACGACGGAGGCATGGCCCGCCGGGACTGCGCCAATGCGGTTGGCCCTGATCGCGCCCCTGGTCGTCTGCACGCCGGTCACCCGGCCGTCGCTGATATCGATGCCCGTCACTTCGCAGTTCTGGATGATGTCGACACCCAGTTCGTCGGCACGCCTGGCAAGGCCCCATGCCACGGCGTCGTGGCGGGCATTTCCGGCGCGGCGCTGCATGGCGCCGCCGAGAACCGGATACCGGATGGAGCTTGAGATGTTGATGATCGGCGCAATCTCCTTGATCTCCAGGGGAGTCACCATCTCGTAGTCGATGCCGTTGAGCCTGCAGGCGTGACCGCGTCGCCGCAGTTCCTTCAGGTCATGTTCGTTGTGAGCCAGGTTGATGACCCCGCGCTGCGAGAACATGACGTTGAAATTGAGATCCTGCGACAGGGTCTCGAAGAGCTTGAGGGAGTGCTCGTAGAGGTGTGCGCTCTCGTCCCACAGGTAGTTGGAGCGCACGATGGTCGTGTTGCGCCCGGTGTTGCCGCCGCCGAGCCAGCCCTTCTCCAGAACCGCGGTTCGCGTGATGCCATGCTCCTTCGCCAGGTAGTAGGCGGTCGCCAGACCATGACCGCCGGCACCGATGATGATGACGTCGTAGGAGTCCTTCGGCTCCGGATTGCGCCAGGCCTGCGGCCAGTCCCGGTGACCGCGGGGTGCCTGACGGAGCAGGTTCCACAGGGAATACTTCATGGTCCGGGCCCGACGTCGGCAAGGACCGCATCCTTACGGCAACCGACGGGATTCCGGAAGGGACGGAGGAGGATCCGTGACAACCATCCCATGATGCAGTTCAGACCGCGCTCTGCCTGGTGTTGAAGATCGGCTCCACCGTGGAGAGTTCATCGAGGGGGAGGTGGCACTTGATGGTGTGGCCGCCGCCGGCGTCCTGGTCCGGTGGCACCTCGTCATTGCAGATCCGTCCGATGTACCGCGGACAGCGGGAGGCAAAGCGGCATCCTCCAGGGGGATCGAGAGCGGACGGCATGTCGCCTTCGAGCCGGATGCGCTTCTGGATGATGTCGGGATCGGGGATCGGCACGGCCGACAACAGGGCCTCGGTGTAGGGATGATAGGGGGGCGTGAAGATGCGTTCCGAGGAACCGGACTCCATGATTTCGCCGAGGTACATGACGACGATCTCGTCGGACAGGAAGCGGACCACCGACAGATCGTGGCTGATGAAGAGCAGGGTGGTGTTGTAGCGCTTCTGCACGTCGTTCAGAAGATTGATGACGGCCGCCTGCACCGAGACATCGAGTGCCGAGACCGGTTCATCGGCGATCACCATGGAAGGATTGCCGGCAAAGGCCCGGGCCACGGCGATGCGCTGTTTCTGACCCCCGGAAAGCTGGCGCGGTTTGCGCGTCGAGAAGGCCCTGGGCAGGCGCACGACATCGAGCATGTCGCCCACCTTTTCCCGAATCTCCTCGCTGTCGGTGCTGATGCCGAACTTCCTGATGACACGGCCGATGCAGTGACCGACGGAATGGCTCGGGTTGAGCGTGCCATCAGGATTCTGGAACACCATCTGCATGGACCGGATGAGCTCCTGGTTGCGCTTGTGCACCGGAATGACGGCGATGTTGCGGCCCTCGAACATGATCTCGCCATCGGTGGCGGTCTCGAGGCCGGTGAGGACCTTGGCGAAGGTCGACTTGCCGCACCCCGACTCGCCGACGATGGCGACGGTGCGGCCGCGCTGCGCGCTGAAGCTGATTCTCTCGTTGGCCTTGACATAGTGGCGACTCTGGCCCCTGACCAGCGACGCGAGGGAGACATCGTTGATCTCGTAGAACTTGCTCATGTTGACCACATCGAGCACACGATCGCCATCCTGGCCGACAACCTCGCTGTCGGCTGTCGAGGGAACATGGCGTATGTCGTCGATGCGCCGGCAGCGTACGCGGTGGCCCTGCGCCACCGTCTCGAGGGGAGTCTCGCCGACATCGCAGACCCCCTGGCTGAAGTAGCTGCAGCGTGGTCCGAAGGAGCAGCCCGACGGTCTTTCGTGGGGCAGCGACACCTGACCGGGAATGGGCTGTAGCGTCCGCGAGCGCTTGTCCGCACCGAGAGTGGGAATGCAGTCGAAGAGACCGAACGTGTAGGGGTGGCGGGTTTCCTTGAAGACCTGGCGGATCGTGCCTTCCTCGACCATGGAGCCCGAATACATGACACCGACGCGGTCACAGACCTTCACGATGAGGCCGAGATTGTGGCTGATGTAGAGCAGGGTGGTGTCGAATTTCTCGCGCAGTTGCACGATGAGGTCGATCACCGTGGCCTCGACCGTCACGTCGAGCGCGGTTGTCGGTTCGTCGAGCAACAGGAGCGACGGGTTGGAGAGCATCGCCATGGCGATGACGACACGCTGCTGCTGACCTCCCGAAATCTGGTGCGGATAGCGCGTCATCACCCGTCCGGGGTCCGGCATGTTGACGTCGCGCAGCATCTCGATGGAGCGCTCCGCCGCCTCGGCGTCCGAGACGCCTTCATGGACGACAAGCACCTCCTTGATCTGGGAACCGATGGTGAGTGACGGATTGAGGGCGCTCATCGGTTCCTGGTAGACCATGGCGATCCGCGATCCGCGGACGGCACGCAGTTCTTCGTCGGACATGGTTGCCATGTCGCGTCCCTCGAACCTGATCCGTCCCTTGACGATGCCGCCGTTGAGGCCGAGGTAGTTCATGATGGCCATGGCCACGGTGGTCTTGCCGCATCCCGATTCGCCGACCAGACCGTAGCTCTCGCCCCGCTTCAGCCTGAGCGAGAATTCCGGGACCGCCGGAATCTCGCCAAGGCGCGTGAAGTAGGAGATTCCGACATTCTCGATCTCGAGGACATAGTCATCGCTGGAGCCATGCGCCATGGGTTCAGTCCCTTGTCGAGATTTCCCGCAGGCCGTCGGCCAGCAGGTTGAAGCCGATCACCAGGCTCGAGACGGCAATGGACGGGATGATCGGCATGTAGGCCATGCCCGGAACCGTCGCCATGGTTCGTGATTCGGACACCATGCCGCCCCAGTCGGGATCGGGAGGAGGCAGGCCGAGGCCGAGAAAGCCAAGGATTCCGATCGTGATGACGGTGTAGCCCATGCGCAGGCAGGCATCGACGATGAGCGGACCCCGGGCGTTGGGCAGGAGTTCGACCGCCATGATGTAGAGACTGCGCTCGCCCCGGATCTGGGCCGCTGACACATACTCGAGATTGCGCAGATCGAGGGTGAGTCCGCGCACGATGCGGCCGATCCCGGGTGACGATGCGAGGGTGACCGCAACGATGATGTTGAGTGCGGAAGCGCCGAAGACGGTGATGATGATGATGAAGAGAATGATCAGCGGAAAGGACAGGATGATATCGCTGATGCGGCTGATCAGGATGCTGTCGACCCAGCCACCGTAGTATCCGGCCAGCATGCCCATGGTGATGCCGACGAGATAGCACACCAGGATGGCCGCCGGCGCCACGGTCAGCGTCGCCCGTGCCCCGTAGGCGAGGCGCGACCAGATGTCACGGCCGGAGATGTCGGTTCCAAGCCAGTGACCGTCCACGGTCAACGGCGGAACGGAGATGGCCGAATAGTCGTACTCGTTGGGACCCCAGACCGTGATCACGTCGGCAAAGATGGCGACGAGAACCCACAGCATGACCAGGGAAAGGCCGATCATCGCGGCAGGCGACTCGCGCAGCAGGCCAACCGAATAGAAGAAGCGTGCCCAGCCCGTCCGGTCCGGTTGTTCGGCGTTTGCCGGGTTCTCCCGGGGGGTGTCTGTGGTGGTGTCCGTCATGCAGTCATCATCATATGAAGCGGATGCGCGGGTTGATGTACATGTAGCCGACATCGCCCACGAGCTGTGTCGTCACGGCAATGAAGACGGCGATGAGTGTGGCGGCCTCGATCAGCGCCGTATCGCCGAAGAGGGCGGCCTCGAGGAGCATCTTGCCGAATCCCGGATAGCTGAACACGGTTTCGGTGACGACGACGCCCGTGATGAGGAAGGGGATCTGCAGCAGGATGACCGTGAACGGGGCGATCAGCGCATTGCGCAGTGCGTGCTTGAGTATGACCTGGCGGTAGGGCAGTCCCTTGAGTATGGCCGTGCGGATGTAGGGTCGGGTCATGACCTCGACCATGGAGCCCCGCACCATGCGGGCGACATAGCCGAAGTCGTAGAGCACAAGCACAAGGACAGGCAGCACCATCTGTGAGGCCCACGACCAGGGCTCGAAACTCTGCATGTTCGAGGTGCCCGGCAGCCATCCGAGCATGAGCACGAAGATGACCAGCAGGAAGGTGGCCGATGCGAACTCCGGAATGGAGGTCAGCGTGATGCCCGTGTAGGAAAGCGACCTGTCGAGCGCACCGCCTTCGCGCATGCCTGACAGCACACCGAAGACAAGGGACAGCGGTACAATGATGGCGAAGGCAATGCCTGCAAGGATCATGGTATTGCCCAGCCGGCGCCACATGATGTCGTTCACGGGAAGCCGGTACTTGAGCGACCAGCCGAAGTTGCCGAAGTACTGATCCCCGCGAGAGTCCTTGTAACCGAGCTTGAGATCTGGATCGTAAACCGGATCCTTGATGATCCCGGAGAGCACCGAGATCCAGCGGACGTAGCGCACGGCAAGGGAATCATCGAGATTGAGCTTTTTGTAGAGGATGTCCTTCTGCGCCTGGGTGGCGTAGGGACCAAGGGTCTTGCTGGCGACATTGCCGGGCGTGAATTCGAGAAGCGAGAAGACAAGCACCGATGTCACGAACATCGTGACAAGCATCATCAGCAATCGTTTGCCTATGAATAGGGCCATTCCCGCAGCCGTCCCCGCACCTGTTGTCTGCCCGGCGATTCACACTGTGACACAATCATGCCGCTGTCCAGTTTCGAAAGACGCGGACATCGAATCGGCCGGTCCTGCCGGCATTGCAATGCCTGTCGGTCCGGCGGTAGGATTGTCCTCCTTCTTTAGCTTGCGAACCCGACCCATGACGCCACTTGTCGATCCCTTCGGACGTGAGATCAGCTACATCCGGATCTCGGTGACGGACCGGTGCGACTTTCGCTGTGTCTACTGCATGTCGGAAGACATGACCTTCCTGCCCAAGAAGGACCTTCTCACTCTCGAGGAACTCGACCGGCTGACCAGCGCCTTCGTGCGTCTCGGCACGCGCAAGGTCCGCATCACCGGAGGCGAGCCCCTGGTGCGCAAGGGGGTGATGCAGCTCTTCAGGAACCTGGGACGGCACCTGCATGGCGGCGGCCTTGACGAGTTGACCGTGACCACCAACGGCAGTCAGCTCGCGCGCCATGCCGGGGCCCTTCATGAGGCCGGTGTCCGGCGAATCAACATTTCGCTCGATACCCTCGATCCGGAGAAGTTCCGCGCCATCACACGCTGGGGCCGCTGGGAGAAGGTGATGGAGGGCATCGCCGCGGCGACCGAGGCAGGGCTCGCCATCAAGATCAACGCGGTGGCCATGAAGGGTGTCAACGAGGATGAATTCGACCGCATGATTCGCTGGTGCGGTGAACGCGGATTCGACCTGACGCTGATCGAGACGATGCCCATGGGCGATATCGACGGTGACCGCACGGAACAGTACCTGCCGTTGTCGGCCGTCAGGGCCGATCTCGCAAGGCGTTGGACGCTCGTCGACAGCGATCACCGGACCGGCGGTCCGGCGCGCTATGTGCGCATTGCCGAGACAGGCGGACGCCTCGGCTTCATCACGCCGATGACCCACAACTTCTGCGAATCCTGCAATCGGGTCCGGTTGACGTGCACCGGCACCCTCTACATGTGCCTTGGCCAGGACGACGCCGCGGACCTGAAGACACCCATGCGCATGTCCTGCAATGACGCGCCTCTCGAGGCGGCCATCCGCAAGGCCATCGCCCGCAAGCCCAAGGGCCACGACTTTGTCATTGACCGGGCAACGAGGACGCCGAGCGTCGCCCGCCACATGAGTGTCACGGGCGGATAGGGGCCAGCCGGCGGTGGCGCACCGCATCGAGACGATTCCCCTCATGTCCCCGGGTCCGGGGAGCGAACGTCATCTCGTCGTGCATCGGTTCGGGGAACCGGGAGCGCGCCCAAGGTTCTATTTCCAGGCAGCGCTTCACGCCGACGAACTCCCGGGATCGCTGGTGCTCAACCGCATGCTGTCCTGGCTGAAGGAAGCGGACGCAGAAGGCAGACTCAACGGCGAGTTCGTGGTCGTTCCCCTTGCCAATCCCGTCGGCCTCGCCAATCGCATCCTCAACTATCACATCGGCCGCTTCGATCTGGGCGGTGATGGCAATTTCAACCGCTGGTATCCGGACCTGGGCGCTGTCGTGGCCGAGGAGGTGGCGGGTCGCTTGAGAGATGACCGGGATGCCAATGCGCGGGTCATTCGCCAGGCCCTGCTTGATGCCCTCGCCCGCTGGCCTGCGAGAGGAGAGGCCAACCAGCTCAGGAAAGCCCTGCTCGGACTTTCCATCGATAGCGACTTCGTGTTCGACCTGCACTGTCACGGGGAGGGAGTCGCCTACATCTACTTTCCGCGGGACGTCTGGCCGCGCTACAGTGACCTCGCCGCTGAACTGGGCTGCCGGACCATCCTGCTGCACGACACCACGGATGGCACGGCCTTCGAGAATGCCGCCGCTGTCGCCTGGTCGACCATCCGCAAGGCCTTTCCCGAACACGAGATCGCGGACGCGCCCTTTACCACGACCCTGGAGCTGAGAGGGCAGTCCGATGTCGGCGGTGATCTCGCCCTGGAGGATGCCGCGGCCCTGTGGCGCTTCCTCGTGCGTCACGGTTTCATCGCCGGTGATCCGCCGCCGGCGCCGCCGGACCTGCTGTGCCAGCCCACACCCCTGGCCGGATCCGACAACCTCGTGGCGCCCGTCGCCGGCGTCCTCAGCTATTACATGGTGCCGGGCGACAGGGTCGAGGCCGGCATGGTCGTTGCCGATATCGTCGATCCGTCGCAAGCCGACTGGCAGAGCGCACGGACACCGGTCGCGAGCCGGGCGAGCGGTATCCTCTATGGCCGCCGGTTGAGCCGGCTGGTGCGTCCGGGCCAGTCCTTCGCGGTGGTCTCTGGGTGCGAGGAGCTGCCGCCTCCGGACCATCCTGTCCACGACTGGTAGAAGAGGGTCCCTTGGCCTGCAGACAGGAGATCATCGAGCTTCCCCGGGCCGGTCCCGGCACCCGGCGGAATATCGTTGTCCACCGTTTCGGTGAGCCCGGGGCGCGGCCCAGGGCCTATCTTCACGCCGCGCTCCACGCCCAGGAACTTCCCGGCATCGTCGTCCTCGATCATCTTGCGGGCATGCTGCGCGATGCCGATGTCACGGGCGAGGTGGTCATCGTGCCCTTTGCCAACCCGATCGGGCTGGCGCAGCAGGTCATGATGGAAACCCCGGGACGCCACGACCTCGATACGGGGCGCAACTACAACCGCGGCTTTCCCGATATCCTGGACGAGGTGGTCCATGCGGTCAGCGGACGGCTCTCCGCGAGCCATGACGCCAACGTGACCCTGGTGAGGCAGACGGCCCTCGATGTCCTGGAACGCCGGCGTGTCCTGCGTGAGGATGATGCCCTCAAGACGACCCTGTTGCGCCTGTCGCTGGACAGCGACTACGTCCTCGACCTTCACACGGCCTGGGAGGCGGTGCCGCACATGTTCGTCAGTTCTCTCCACTGGCCCGAGGCCGGGGATCTTGCCCGGGACATGGAAAGCGAGGTGGTGATCGTTGACGACGGCAATCCCATGATGACCTTCAAGTCGGCCCATGCCCTCTTCTGGCAGGGAATCGCCAGGCACTTTCCGGACAGTCTCGAACGACCGGGTTCGTTTGCCGCCGTCCTCGAACTGCGCGGCCAGAGGGATGTGGACGACCATCTGACCCTGCCTGCAGCGCGTGGACTGCTGCGCTGGCTGCGCCGCCGCGGTCTTGTCGGCGGGGCAGCGGGGCCTCTTCCCCGGCCACGGTGTCAGGCGCGCTCGATCGCCGGTCTGCGGCGCCTTCAGGCCGCCGCAGGCGGCATTGTCATCTATGCGGGATCACTCGGCAGCCAGGTTGCCAGGGGCGAGACGTTCGCCCACATTCTCGATCCGGCCAGCGGTACGCGCCACCCGGTAACCGCACCGGTCTCGGGATGCCTCTACACGCGGCGCAGTCACCGTCTGGTCCGCCAGGGGGACTACTTCTGCGCCATCGCCGGAGATGATCCGCCGGCAGACTGATGATCAGGACTCCAAGGATCCCGGGGGATTGTCACCAGGGCCGCATCCTGAACGTGGCGGGGCAGGGAAATTCCGAGAACAGAGCGCAGGTGTCGTGGAGGCTAGGACCGGAATCGAACCGGTGTAAACGGATTTGCAGTCCGGTGCATCACCACTCTGCCACCTAGCCCCTGACCGCCTTGCAGACGTGCCCTTCCACACAACGCGGTCCGTCCACTATACTGCCCCCCTGATCGCTTGCGAAGTGCCCTTTCGGGCGAATGGGGTCAGGCATTCGGAATTGAAGGTGTGCCATGATCGAATTCGCACATGTTCGCCAGGCCATGGTGGAAAACCAGATCCGCTCGGTCAGGGTGAACAACGAAAACCTCCTCGAGGCGTTGCGCGAGGTACCGCGGGAACTGTTCGTGCCGGAACACCTGCGCGGCGTCGCCTACGTCGACGAGGACATCCGCATCGATGGCGACCGCTACCTGACCGAGCCGATGGTGCTGGCCCGTCTCCTTCAGGCTGCCGACATCGGTCCTGACGATGCCGTCCTCGTCATCGGCTGTACCACCGGATACGGCGTTGCCGTGACGGCACGACTGGCTGCCGCCGTGGTCGGCCTCGACGGCCATGCGGACATGATCGCCAGGGCCGAGGCCACTCTCGCCCGCCTCGAGATCTACAATGGGGTCGTGGTCTGTGGCGATATGCGGCTGGGCTGGCCGGAACAGGCTCCCTATGATGTCATCGTCATCGAGGGACGGTGCGACGAGGTGCCGCCCGCCATCACCCGACAACTGTCGCCTGGCGGACGGCTCGTCACCGTGTGCAGCGAGGCGGCCGTCGGACGCGCTGTTGTGATCCGCCGTGACGCCGCCGGCACCCTGAGCCGGCGATCGCTCTTCGATGCCTTCCTCCCTCCACTGGACTGCTTCAGACGTGACCCTGAATTTAGGCTTTAGACTGCCCGTCATCGCTGCCGTGCTGGCGTTGTCCTGGCCGGCATCCTCCCAGACTCTGGTCGAGTCCATGTCCATGGCCTACGAGAGCAGCCCGGCGCTCGAAGCGGTCCGGGCGCGCCTGAGGGCTGTCGACGAACAGGCAGCCCAGGCCGATGCAGGAACGCGCCCCACCTTGTCTCTCCAGGGAGACTTCGGCCTGAGGGAGCACGAGACCCTGGGAAGCACCAGACCGGCCTCGTGGTCCCTTGGCGTCGACCAGGTGCTCTACCATGGCGCGGTGGCCGCCGGCATCGACCGGTCAGTGCACGTGGTGGGCAGTGCCAGAGCCGGCCTCGCTGAAATCGAGCAGAGTGTCCTGCTGGATGTCGCGCGCAGTTACACCGATGTGGTCCTGGCGCACGTCATTCTCGACCGTGCGGTCAGCAACGAGCAGAGACTGACAAGTCATCTGCAGGCGACAGAGGATCGTTTCCGTCTGGGCCTGTCGACCCTGACCGATGTGGCCCAGGCACGGGCGCGCCTGGCTGGCGCGCGCGCCGACAGGCAACGGGCGCTGGGACAGGTGGCGTCGGTGTCCGCCCGGTTTCGGCAGGTGGTCGGCGTCAGTCCGGGCAGCCTGGGTCAACCGGTCGTGCCGGCCGGTCTGCCCGCAAGCATCGAAGAGGCCACGGCGCTTGCCATGGCGGAGCATCCGGCCCTTGCGCGTGCCGTCGAGGATGAAAGGGCGGCGTGGAAGACTGCCGATCTCATGGCTTCCGACCTCGGTCCGTCGCTGAGCCTGAGGGCGGAATACAAGCGGACCAGGGACGGCAGCATCGAACATGTCTGGCGGGATGATTTTCGTGTTCTGACCCGGTTTGTGGTGCCCATCTATCAGGGAGGCCTGGTCTCGGCCCGGACCCGGGAGGCGCGTCAGACTGCCTCAGCGCTCAAGCAGGAAGTGCACAACGTCCGCAGGCAGGTGGAGGCGGCAGTCGTGAGCGCCTGGCAGTCCCTCAAGGTGGCCCGAGCCGAAATCGGGGCCTTGGAGGAGGAAGTGGAGGCCAATGCGACGGCGCTGGAGGGCGCCAACAACGAACTGCAGGCCGGATTGCGCACGGTGCTTGCCGTTCTCGATGCAGAACAGGCGCTTTTCATCAGTGAAGTCGGTCTGGCCCGCGCCCGCAGCCAGGAGGTGAGGGCGGCCTACGAGTTGCTGGCCGCGACCGGAAGGCTGAACGTGCGCAGCCTGGGGTTGCCGGTCGCAGTCTACGATGAGCGCGCCTATCATGAGAAGGCGCGATCCACGCTGTGGGGTTACGGCGACAACACGATCGACAGAGAAGACTGGTTCGAGTGAAACGGGTGACGGAGACCTCATGACAAATCAGGACAAGCCGATGAGCGAGGCTCTCGATGCCGTTCGGGGCATGATGGAGGCCGACAGGGCCGGGCAGGCGCCTCAGCCTCCTGTGGCGGCAGAGCCGGTCGAGTTCGACCACACCATGGAGGCGCCAGCGGACGTCACGGCATCCGGGGATGCTCCCACCGCTCCGCCGGGACGCGCCGAGGTGCTCGAGGAGATGGTGATGGAGCAGGTCACGCCGATGGTGCGGGACTGGCTCGAAGAGCATCTGCCCGGCATTGTCGCGCGCGCCGTCGAACGTGAGGTTCGTGACCTGATGGGCCGCCGCGACGACTGAACCGCCGCGAGGGGGTGCGGTCCGCCGGCATGACGGTGTCTCGCGCCCCACTCATCAGGCAGGCCGCTGCGGTGCCACCTGCATGGATATCACGTGGTGCGGTCGCATCCGGTGATGTGACCGTCGGTGAGCGGCAGGCTTCGCAGGGGGTTTGACGCACGAGAAGTCCAAAGCGGCGCGCATTCGCGAACGACCTGCCCATCTCGGGGTCGAAAAAAGCGGCCCTTGAGGCCCGACGCAAGCCTGGCGGTCTTGTCGATGTGGGCGTTCTCCAGAGTCTGGTACGCAAGGGCGAGGTTGACGATATCGTTGCCGACTACGGGCATCTGGTGGTCGACGAGTATCACCATCTCTCCGCCGTCAGCTTCGAGGCGGTCGCGCTGGGACAGCCACCATCCGATCGTGTTCATGCAGTGCGGTCCTTTTCCGGACAGGCGAGAAGGCGCACGCCAGGCAGCGTCGCGAGGTCATGCAGTGTCTCCCCTGGACGGAGGAATGGGCCGCCATGTCGGCGAGGGTTTCGACGATGTCCGCCTTGAGGCGATGCCGAACTCGTGGAAGGGCGCGCTCGCGCAGTACGTCGGCCGTCTGCACCGGTTGCATGCACTGAAGCGAGAGGTGCAGGTTCATGGCCATGTCGTTGGTGTCGTAGCGAGCCTCAAACGCATGAGCGAGAAGCGCATCCGGGGAAGTCGCAGCTTCGGTTACACTGTGGAACAGGGAACCGACAGGCAATTGTCTCTGTGGCCGGAGAGGTAGGTTCGGAAGTTCAGGCCATTCGTGGTATGCCGTGCATGAAGGCGGTCGCAAGGTGACACGTCGGAGCTCGAATCCGCTTGCGCGGCGAAGATGTGATTTCGGTATACTAATTTGCTGCAAAATAACGATAAACCTGGTACGATCTGACATGATGCACAAGAACTGGGATGCGACAGCCACGGAAGGCCGTCTCTACGAGGAATGGGAGGACGGCGGTTCCTTTGCCATCGGCAGGCGGGACAATGCCCGACCGTATACCATCGTCATCCCGCCCCCCAATGTGACGGGAAGCCTGCACATGGGGCATGCCCTCAACAACACCCTGCAGGACATCCTCATCCGCCATGAGCGCATGAGGGGCCGCGATGCGTTGTGGCAGCCAGGCACGGATCACGCCGGTATCGCAACACAGATGGTCGTCGAACGCCAGCTCGCCGACGAGGGGGTCGCACGGCGCGACATCGGCCGTGAGGCCTTCACGAAGAGGGTCTGGGCGTGGAAGGAGGAATCGGGCGGACTCATCAACCGGCAGCTGCGCCGCCTGGGCGCTTCTGCAGACTGGTCCCGCGAACGTTTCACCATGGACGAAGGCCTGTCGAAGGCCGTGACCAAGGTCTTTGTCACCCTCCATGAACAGGGCCTCATCTACCGCGACAAGAGGCTCGTCAACTGGGACCCCGGTCTGGAAACGGCAATTTCGGATCTCGAGGTCCAGGCAAGGGAGACACGCGGTCACCTCTGGTACTTCCGGTACCCCCTCGAGGGAGCCGACGGTCTTCACGTCACCATTGCCACCACCCGTCCTGAAACCATGCTGGGCGATACCGGCATCGCCGTTCATCCCGATGATGCCCGCCATGCGGCCCTGGTGGGGCGCCACGCCGTCCTTCCCCTGGTGGGCCGGAGAATCCCGATTGTCGCCGACACATGGGCCGACCCCGAACAGGGAAGCGGCGCCGTCAAGATCACGCCGGCGCACGACTTCAACGACTTCGATGTCGGCCGCCGCCACGATCTCGAGATGATCAACATCCTCGACCGCCGGGCCCGGCTCAACGACAACGTGCCCGTGCCCTACCGCGGTCTCGACCGTTTCGACGCCCGCAGGAAGGTCGTCGCCGACATGGAGGCGGCCGGTCTCGTCGAACGGATCGAGGAGCACGTGCATACCGTTCCCCATGGTGATCGCAGCGGTGTGCCGGTCGAGCCATACCTGACCGAACAGTGGTATGCGGATGCACGCACCCTTGCTGGTCCGGCCATCAAGGCGGTGGAGGAGGGGCGGACCCGCTTCTTCCCCGAGAAATGGACCAGGACCTATTACCATTGGATGCACAACATCCAGCCGTGGTGCATTTCCCGTCAGCTCTGGTGGGGCCATCGCATTCCCGCATGGTACGGACCGGACGGCGAGATCTTCGTCGCGGAAACCGCCGGCGAGGCCCGCGACAGGGCGTTCCGTCACTATGGCCGTGCCGTGGAGCTCGAGCGCGACAGCGACGTGCTCGACACCTGGTTCTCTTCGGCCCTGTGGCCCTTCTCGACTCTCGGCTGGCCCGAGGAGACGCCGGAACTGCAGCGCTACTATCCCACCGATGTTCTCGTGACAGGCTTTGACATCATCTTCTTCTGGGTTGCCCGGATGATGATGATGGGCCTTCACTTCATGGGCGACGTTCCCTTCCACACCGTCTACATCCATGCCCTGGTGCGCGACGCCGCCGGGGCCAAGATGTCGAAATCGAAGGGCAACATCATCGATCCCCTTGAACTGATGGAGACCTACGGCGCCGATTCCCTGCGCTTTACCCTGGCTGCCATGGCGGCACCCGGCCGTGACATCCGCCTCTCGGAGAAACGGGTCGAGGGATATCGCAACTTTGCCACCAAGCTGTGGAACGCGGCGCGCTACTGTCAGATGAACGCATGCCGCGCCGATCCCGACTTTGATCCGCGAGGTGTCCGGGAAACGGCGAACCGCTGGATGGTGGGTGAGGTCGCGGGCTTGCGCATGCGCGTCGACGAGGCTCTTGAAGCCTACCGGTTCCATGATGCCGCCCAGGCCGTCTACCAGGGGATCTGGAATGTGTTTTGCGACTGGTATCTCGAATGCACCAAGCCGGTCTTCGAGAAGGGCGACGAGGCGGCGGCGGCGGAGACGAGGCAGACAGCAGGCTGGGTGCTCGACCGGTTGCTGACGATTCTCCACCCCTTCATGCCCTTCGTGACGGAGGCCCTGTGGCGCGAGACTGACCGCGACCGTGAGACGCCGCTCATCGAGACTCCGTGGCCGGATGCGGATTCCGGACTGATTGACGAGAGTGCGTCACGCGAGATGGATCAGGTGGTGCGTCTTGTCACGCTGATCAGGACGGTGCGGGCGGAACTCAATGTGCCGCCGGCACGCCGGATCAACGCCCTGGTGCGCGATGCCGACGATACGCTCGCGGGTGTGATCGAACGCCACATGGTCCTCATCAGGCGCCTGGCGCGCCTCGATGAGGTGTTCATCGGCGGGATCGCCGCGCCGGGCTCGGTGGAAGTGGTGTTCGATGACGCCACCGTGTCGCTGCCCCTCGAGGGTGTCATCGACATCACCGCCGAGATGGCACGATTGACCAGGGAAATCGACAGGGCGGGGACGTCGATCGCTGCCATGGAGCGCAAGCTCGGCAACGAGCAGTTCCTGTCCCGGGCACCTGAAGAGGTTGTGGAGGAACAACGTGAACGCCTCGAGGTGGCGCTCCACGCACGCCATCGCCTCGAGGAGGCGCTGGCGCGTCTCGCTTTGCCGCAAGGAGGGCATGGACCATGACATCGAAGGTTCTCTACATCATCCACGATCCGGCATGGACCGATTGCCGGGTTGCCGACACCCTGGAGGCCAGGGGCTACATCATCGATCATGTGTGCCCGCCCTTCGGTGACGCTCTTCCTGCACTCGATGGTTATGCGGTGGTGATGGTGGGGGGCAGCGAAGAGGGTCATGTGGCCGAGCCCGACGATCCGCCCTGGGTGAGCCGGGAAATTGCTTTCGTCCGCGACGTCCTGGCACGAGGCACGCCCTTTCTCGGCATCTGCATGGGGTGCCAGATTCTGGCCGGCGCCTGTGGCGGGAAGGTGGGTGGGCACCCCGACGGCCTGTGCGAACTCGGCTTCTTTCCCGTGCATCCCACGCAAGAGGGAGCCAGCCTGTTCCGCGATTCTCGGTACTTCTATCAGGCCCACTACGAGGGCGTCATGACACTGCCGGAGGGCGCCGTCCTGCTGGCCACAGGCGAGAACTTTCCCGTCCAGGCCTTCCGTGTCGCGGACAACGCCTATGGCGTGCAGTTCCACCCCGACGCCAGGCTCGAACGGCTCACCCCCGACGTCATCGCCGGCGATTCCCTCATGGAGATGAAGGGCGCCCAGGGCGTCGACGAACAGGTCCGCCTGGCGCATCGCCATGAAGCGGCCGTCCAGCGATGGACCGAGGAGTTCGTCGACCACTGGGTTGGCCACCCGCGAGCCCGCCTGACGGCATGATGATGGTCAGGCGCGCCCCGCAGACAGGACGGCGCCCGACGCTCTCACTCGGCCTCGCGTTCAGGTGTGGGACTGCGACAGATGGTAGCCGGTGCTGCGACCGCCGGCCGGGCCACGCAACAGGATGCCGCGTTCCGTCAGATCGCGGATATCCCGGTTTGCCGAATCCTGGGAACAGTGGTTCATCCTCGCCCATCTCGATGACGTGAGCTTGCCCACGAAGCCGTCCAGCAGCCGGTTCAGACCCTTGATCTGGCGTTCGTTGAACACCTCGTGGGCGTGAGCTTCCCAGAAGCCGGCCTTGTCCAGGACCGGGGCGAGGGTATGCCGGGCCGTCCCGATCGCGCGTTTGAGGCATGCGAGGAACCAGACCTGCCAGTCGGTGGTATCCAGGTCGCCCTTCAGGGTTGTCTCGAGGATGTCGTAGTAGGCTTGTCGCTCCAGGCGGATTTGTGCGGACATGCTGTAACAGCGTTCAGGGCTGTCTTCCGAGCGGGCGAGCGCCATGTCGGCAATCGCCCGCGCGATACGCCCATTGCCGTCTTCGAACGGATGGATGGCAACGAACCAGAGATGAGCCAGGGCCGCGGCAAGAACGGGCTCCATGGAGCGATCGCCCTCGAACCACTCGAGGAAGGCGGACAACTCGTCTCCCAGTCGCCCGGCCGGCGGCGCGCTGTAATGGACGCGTTGGCGACCGACCGGACCCGAGACCACCTGCATCGGTCCGTTGGCGTCGTCGCGCCACTGACCAACGCGGATGCGGTGCAAGCCACTGTAGCCCGTCGGGAACAGGGCGCCGTGCCACGAGAACAGTCGCTCTTCCGTCAAGGGCGCAGCGTAGTTCCGGGTGGCGTCGAGCGTCATGTCGACGATGCCGTCGACAGTGCGATCCGGCGTCGGCAGACCGCCGGCGTCGAGACCGAGGCGCCTTGCAATGGATGAACGCACATGGTCCGGTGCGAGGGTTTCGCCCTCGATCTCACTGGTCTTCACGACATTATCGGTGAGGATGCGCAACGTGGCCTCGCTTCGCATCTCGAAGCCCAGAGCGTCCATGCGGCCGAGCAGTTTGCCCTGGGCGTGACGCGTGCCCGCCAGGAGTTCGACGAGCCGGGCAGTGTCATGGTGGAACCGCGGCCACTCGGGACGTTGCCAAACGAACATCGAGCAAACTCCGCATGGATCGCGGAAACTGTAACGTCGCTTTGACGGCATGACAATATTCACCGCAGAATATGCATAGAAAAAACCCCTTATTCTCCGTAGATGTGCCTGGTTCAGACCCGATCAACGGCCATACGCATCAATCACGGTGGTTGTGGCGACCGGGTCAAGGGGGTTGTCGATGACGGTCGTCTGACCCGGTGACGGAGCGGTCAGGAGCGTGTCACGAGGAAGGGGAGGACGAGGCAGACGGCGAGGAATCGCAACAGCTGATGGCCGGCGACGAAGGCCGGGTCGAGTCCCAGGGACAGCGACAGGACCGTCATCATCTCGATGCCACCTGGAGCGTAGGCGAGCAACACCTGCAGGAAGGGAAATGAGGTGATGCCGGCCACCGCCCAGGCCAGTATGCCTGTGATGGCCACGGCGAGCATCACGCTTGCGAACCCCGCCCTGGCGCTCTCGAGCAGATAGTGTGGCGAGGTGCCGCGGAAACGCGAGCCGATGGCCGCCCCGCTGACAACCAGCGCCGGCAGCAGGAGTTCCAGGGGCAGGGATCCCCTGTCGAACCAGCCGGTCAGCGACAGGCCGGCCGAAAGGCACATCGGCGCGAAGAATGCCGGCGCCGGGAGACGCAGTTTCCGGGCAAGGGGAAAGACCGCGTAGCCGGCGGCGACGAGACCGAGGGCCACCGGCCATGCAAGAAACGGCATGTCGCCGGAGGTCCGGGGCGGTCCGGCGCCATAGATGACGGCAAAGAGGCCCGGCACCACGAGCAGCATGGTGGAAAGACGCAGGATCTGAAGGATGGCGACACGCCGGCTGTCGGCGCCGGTCTCGATGGCATGGAGGATGACGAAACCCATGGCGCCGGGCATGGCGCACATGAGTGCCGTCCGACGGTCGATCCCGTGCCGGCGATGGAGCCAGGCCGGTATGATGGCGAGCATGATGGCGATGCCGATGACAAGGCCGGCGACAGACACCGGCCATTCCGGCAGGGCTTCGAGTGTGCGCCGGTCCACTGTGGTGCCGATCATGGCGCCGAGAACGGCGAAGGCTCCGTCGCGCAGCGACGCCGGCATGGCCACAGGAAGGCGCAGGACGGCGGCCGCGGCGACGGCGATCATGGGTCCGGCCAGCCAGCCCGCAGGGATGCCGGTGGCGCCGGCGAGAACGCCTCCGGCTGCGGCGATCGCCAGGGTCAGGGCGCACTCGCGCAAAGCGGTCGCCGTCATGTCCGGGTCCTGTGGCTGCCGCCGACGACAAGAGCGACACCGGCAACGGCGAGCGACATGCCGGCCAGGGCCACCGGGCCCATGGTTTCGCCGAGCACCAGCCACGCGATGAGGGCGGTAACCGGCGGCACGAGGAAGAACAGACTCGTGATGCGCGATGCCTCGTGACGCCTGATCATAAGAGTGAGCAGCATGACCGAGACCAGGGACAGCAGGACGGCGACCCACACAAGTGCGGCGACAAACTGCCGGCTCCACGTCACGTCCCAGCCCTCCAGGGATGCCAGAGGCAGGAAGATGACGGCCGCGGTGATGAACTGGACAAGAAGCCCCGCGAAGACATCCAGCGCCGGACAGAAGCGTTTCTGGTAGAGCGTTCCAGCGGTGATGCCCAGCAGCGATCCCAGGCAGAAGATCATGCCGGCGATGCTTCCCAGTCCCAGGGCGAGCTTGTGATCGACGACCAGGATCACACCGGCGAGGCCGAGACCGAGGCCGAGCCATTGGTGGCGATGAAGACGTTCGCCAAGCACGGGCCCGGCGAAGAGGGCGGTGAGGACAGGCTGCAGGGAGAGGATGAGGGCGGCGGTGCCGGCGCCGACGCCGGTCGACATCGCCATCCAGGCGCCGCCGAAATAGATGACCTGCATCATGAGGCCCAGGATCACCAGATGGGCCCAGGCCCCCGGAGAGGCCGGCCAGGCCGGCCGCAGGACCGCCAGCAGGCAGAGCATCAGCACCGAGACCAGGGAGAATCTCAGGAACAGGAAGGTGGCCGGTCCCGCCTCCTCAAGCCCTGCCCTGGCGGCTATGAACCCGGTGCTCCACAGGAAAACGAAGAGCATCGGTCCGGTCACGGAAAGATCGATGCGCTGTCTCAAGGGTCGATGTCATGGCCCGAAGGAAGGAGGATCCTTGAGCGTTGCGCGGGCCTTGGGAGGCCGCTGTTTTCGAGGGATGTGACCAACGTCTTCTCCGCAGGCAGACGGTGGACAACCTGTCGAAGTGCGGTATGTTTGCTTGATGCGGTCGCCCCTCCAACGGGCGTTTGGTGCAGAGGCCGTTGGCGGCGACCCTGCACACGCATCATCCCGGATGCCGGCCGCTGCGTCAACGATACACTGTGCGCCCGGACGATCGCACAGGGAGTCTGCCGATGAGCGAGGAACAGCGTTTTCGGGGGGGATGCCTGTGCGGAGGCGTGCGCTTCGTGGTCAGTGGTGGCATGCGGGAGGTCATTGCCTGTCACTGCGGCCAGTGTCGCAGGTTTCACGGCAACTTCGCCGCCTACACCGCGTGCCCCGGCGAGAATCTTGCCATCAGCGATGACGGTCTGCTGACCTGGTATGAATCATCGCCCTCGGCAACACGGGGGTTCTGCAGGCGGTGCGGGTCGAGCCTCTTCTGGAAGCCGTCCGCAGCCGGTTACGTTGCCGTGGCCGCCGGGGCGCTCGATGATCCCCGGAACCTGAAGCTGGAACGGCACATCTTCACGGCCGACCGGCCCTCCTGGTACGCCATCACCGACGATCTCGAGGAATTCCGGGGGTCCGGGTCCGGGTGATGGCACTCGCCAGCCTTCCCATGTACGACCTCGCACCCTTGCAAGAGGCCACTGATGCGTGGTGGGAGGCACTGGCGCGGGCCTTTCGCGAACGGGGTCTCGACGATGTTCCGGTCCGTCTCGACAGAGGCGAGCGTCATGATCACTGGTCGTCCCGCGAACTACTCCTCTCACAGACCTGCGGCTGGCCGCTGGTGCACGCGTTTGCCGGACACCTGCGACTCCTGGCAACACCGCTTTATGATGTTCCCTGCTGTCGGGGAAGCGACTACTGCAGCCTCATCCTGGTGCGCCGCACGTCACCGGCAGCGGAACTTGACGACCTGCGCGGCCTCAGTGCGGTGGTCAACGGGCCCGATTCCCATTCAGGCTACAATGCCCTGCGGGCCACCATGGCGCCCCTTGCGTCCGCAGGAACCTTCTTCGGTGCTGTCCGGGTGTCGGGAAGCCATCAGGGTTCCCTGGAGATGGTCGCAGAGGGTGGCGCGGACGTCTGTGCCGTCGACTGCGTGTCCCTTGCCCTCATGCAGGACACCATGCCTGATACCGTGGCGGGCGTGCGGGTTCTCGCCACGACCTGCAGCGCACCGGCTCTTCCCTACGTCACATCGGCCTGGCGTGGCGATGACGAGGTGGAAGCGCTGCGCCAGGGCCTGCTGGCTGCCGCAGCGGATCCGCGCCTTGACAGAGTGCGGCGGCACCTCCGGCTGAAGGGGTTCGCCACCCTGCCGCTCGAGGCCTATGACCGGATCGATGCCTTTGTTGCCACGGCCTGCGACCGCGGCTACCCCGAGGTTGCCTGACGCTCGGGAATGTCTGCGGCCGGCGTTCACGCTTGCGCTGGGGTCACGTGTCAAACTATACAGAGCGCCGCCAAGGCGAATCTGTCCGGTGGGGTCGAAATCTGTGAAGCGCAAGAACGGGTGTCCGGCGAAAGCCGTCAAGTTGCCCAAGGGCTACAAGCCCGGGAACAGCGAAAAGTTCATGAATGCGAAACAGCGCGAGTACTTCCGTCGCAAGCTGGTATCATGGCGGGCCCAGCTCCTCCACGACTCCTCGGAAACGATCCGCCACCTTCAGGAAGACACGTCCGCCCAGCCGGATGTTGCCGACCGCGCCACGTCGGAGGTCGACCGGGCGCTCGAACTGCGCACGCGCGACAGGGAACGCAAGCTGATTTCCAAGATCGACGAAGCCCTGCGGCGAATCGAACAGGGGACCTATGGTTACTGCGAGGAGACGGGTGAGCCGATCGGTCTGAGACGCCTTGAGGCCCGTCCCATCGCCACCTTCAGTCTCGAGGCACAGGAGCGCCATGAACGGCGTGAACGCGTTCACCGGGACGATTGAGAGAGGGTCACTCGTTGTTCACAAATTGTTCTTGCATTGCGAGAACACACTGCGTACATTCCCGAGTTGGACACCTTGAGATGGTGCCCTTGGACAACAGCAATCCGGGAGTGAACGATGGTGAGAAGTGGCCCACAACTTCAGGTGGTGGAAGGAACCGGCATGGAAAGGAAGAGGGCGCTCGAGGCGGCGGTGAGCCAGATCGACAAGGCCTTCGGCAAGGGCTCGATCATGCGTCTCGGGCAGGACGGCCAGACCGTCGAAACGGAAGTGATCTCGTCGGGGTCGGTCGGCCTCGACATCGCTCTGGGAATCGGGGGGCTGCCCCGGGGGAGGATTGTCGAGATCTACGGCCCGGAAAGCTCCGGGAAGACGACGCTGGCCCTGCACGCCGTGGCCGAAGCCCAGAAGGCCGGCGGAGTCGCCACCTTCATCGATGCCGAGCACGCTCTCGATCCGTCCTACGCGCGCAAGCTCGGGGTCAACACCGATGACCTCCTGATCTCGCAGCCTGATGCCGGAGAGCAGGCTCTCGAGATCGCCGATACCCTCGTGACCTCGGGCGCGGTCGACGTGCTGGTCATCGACTCGGTGGCCGCCCTTGTTCCCAGGGCCGAACTCGAAGGGGAAATGGGCGACACCCATGTCGGGCTCCAGGCGCGGCTGATGAGTCAGGCCCTGCGCAAGCTGACCTCCACAATCGCCCGGTCGCGCTGTCTGGTGATCTTCATCAACCAGATCCGCATGAAGATCGGCGTCATGTTCGGCAGTCCGGAAACCACCACGGGCGGCAATGCCCTCAAGTTCTATGCCACCGTGCGTCTCGACATCCGCCGCATTGGCCAGATCAAGGATCGCGACCAGGTGGTCGGCAACCAGACGCGGGTCAAGGTCGTCAAGAACAAGATGGCGCCTCCCTTCAGGATGGTCGAGTTCGACATCATGTATGGCGAGGGTGTGTCCCGGTCCGGCGAGATCATCGATCTTGGCGTCGGCGCGGGAATCATCGAAAAGTCCGGTTCGTGGTACTCCTACAACGACCAGCGTATCGGACAGGGCCGCGAGAACGCGAAGGTGTTCCTGCGTGACAATCCTGGCATCGCCAGCGCCATCGAGCACGAGGTGCGGGCGAGGGCGGGGCTTGTCGACAGGGACTCGCTCACCGCACCCGATGATGCGCCGGATGGCGCCTCCTAGGAAGCGTGACGGCAGGCAGGTGATGACCAGCGTCAGTGATGTCCGTTCCGCATTCCTCGATTTCTTCACGGAACATGACCATGTCGCCGTGCGGTCGAGTCCGCTCGTGCCGCACAACGACCCGACGCTGCTCTTCACCAATGCCGGCATGGTACAGTTCAAGAATGTCTTCACCGGTGTCGAGAAACGTTCCTATAGCCGGGCCACCACGGCCCAGAAGTGCGTGCGCGCCGGCGGCAAGCACAACGACCTCGATGTGGTCGGATTCACGGCCCGCCATCACACGTTCTTCGAGATGCTGGGCAACTTTTCGTTCGGCGACTACTTCAAGGACCGCGCGATCGAACTCGCCTGGGACCTGGTGACCAACGTCTTCGGACTTCCCCGCGACCGCCTTCTCATCACGGTGCATTCCTCCGACGAGGAAGCTGCCTCGCTTTGGCGGCGTGTCGCGGGGCTTGGCGACGACAGGATCATTCGCATACCGACATCGGACAACTTCTGGTCGATGGGCGATACCGGTCCCTGCGGTCCGTGTTCGGAGATCTTCATTGATCAGGGACCCGAACTCGAGGGCGGGCCGCCGGGCAGTGCGGGTGAGGACGGTGACCGCTTCCTCGAATTCTGGAACCTGGTGTTCATGCAGTACGAGCAGGTGGGAACCGGCGAGCGAATCGACCTGCCGAAGCCGTCGGTCGATACCGGCATGGGGCTCGAGCGGATGGCCGCCGTCCTGCAGGGGGTGAAGAGCAATTTCGACACCGATCTCTTCACCACGCTGATCGCCGCCTGCGAGGAATGTGTCGGCGCGGCCCCGCGAAAGGAAACGCGACCCTCGTTCAATGTCATTGCCGATCACCTGCGGACCTCGTCGTTCCTCATTGCCGATGGCGTCCTTCCCTCCAACGAGGGGCGTGGCTACGTGTTGCGCCGGATCATGCGCCGGGCCATGCGCCACGTGCATATCCTGGGTGCTCGGGATCCCGTCATGCATCGCCTGGCTCCCGTTCTGGTCACCGAAATGGGGCAGGCATTTCCGGAACTTGTCCGTGCCCAGGCGCTCATCTCCGAGACACTGCGTCACGAGGAAGAGCGCTTCCGGATCATGCTCGAGAGGGGGACGCGGCTGCTTGCCGAGGAGACCGCGAAGCTTCAGGGCAGCACCCCGCTGCCGGGGAGCGTCGCCTTCCGTCTCTATGACACCTTCGGTTTTCCCCTAGACCTCACCGAGGACGCCCTGCGCCGCGAGGGCCGTACGGTGGATCGCCAGGGGTTCGAGGAGGCGATGGCCGAACAGCGGGCGCAGGCCCGCAAGGCGTGGGAAGGCACCGGCGACATCGAGGACGGCCCTTTCTGGTACGCCCTCTTCGAGCGTTGCGGCGCCACGGAGTTTCTCGGCTACACCACGCAGTCCGCCGAGGCAGAGGTTGTCGCGCTCGTTTCCGGCAACAGCGAAGTCGCCGGCGCCGGTCCAGGCGATGACGTCGGCATCGTGGTGAACCAGTCTCCCTTCTACGCCGAATCGGGAGGACAGATCGGTGATCAGGGGCGTCTGTCGGGCCCTTCAGTCAGCGCCACCATTTCGGATACCCGCAAGCGCGTGGGCGACATGCATCTCCACATGGCGCACATCGATGAAGGGCGTCTGTCGCCAGGTGATCACGTAACTCTCACCATTGATGATGATCGGCGCAGTCGCTTGCGCGCCGCCCACTCGGCGACCCACCTGCTGCACGAGGCGCTGAGACGTCACTTCGGCGATCATGTCACCCAGAAGGGCTCGCTCGTCGCCCCCGACAGGCTGCGCTTCGACATCAGCCACCCGTCCGCGCTTGACGAGGAGTCGCTGAGGGCGGTCGAGAGCAAGGTCAACTGCATGATCCGGTCAAACGGGGAAGTCACCACCCGGCTGATGACTCCGGAGGAGGCCACACGGGCCGGCGCACTCGCCCTCTTCGGCGAACGCTACGGTGACGAGGTGAGGGTCGTTTCCATGGGTGATGGAGGCTGGTCGACGGAACTGTGCGGCGGTACCCATGTCACGCGCACCGGCGACATCGGCCTCTTCAGGATTGTCTCCGAGAGTGCCGTGGCGTCCGGAGTGCGCCGTATCGAGGCGCTCACAGGCAGGGCGGCGTTCGACCATCTCGGCGAGCAGGACCGGCGTTTGCGTCGCCTGGCGCACCGATTGAGGACAACCCCGGCGGATGTCGAGGAACGAGTGCATCAGCTCATGGCCGAGCGCCGGACCCTGGAAAGGGATGTTGCCGCCCTGCGCCAGAAGGTTGCCACTGGCGTCGAGGCCGGACCGGCGTCTCCGGGGGTGCGCGAGATCGCTGGCGTGAGGGTGGTGGGCCGCACCCTTGAGGGTGTTCCGGGCAGGGAACTGCGGAGCATGGCCGACGGCATCAAGCAGCAGATCGGCTCAGGCATCGTCATTCTGGTGGCGACCGACAACGGCAAGGCGGCCATCGTCGCCGGCGTCACCGATGATCTGACCGGACGATTCAACGCCATTGACCTGGTCAGGGCCGGCGTCGAGGTTCTCGGCGGCAAGGGTGGCGGTGGCCGGGCGGATATGGCGCAGGGCGGTGGACCCGATGCCTCCAGGGCGCCGCAGGCTCTCGAGAACATCGAGCGGATGATCGCCGGAGGCCCCCCCTGATCGTCCGGCGCCGGCGGGTTCAGGGGATATCGTTGGCGAGGCCGCGGGGAATCCGCTTTTCTCGGTCGTAGAAAGGCAAGGCCACGATCGTCGCTCCGCACGGCGGGCCATCGGGCGTATCGACGGTGACCTCGCGTCCCACCCAGTCCTGGGCCTGCCTGAAACGCACGAAGGCGATGCCGGAGTCGAGAAAGGGAGACCAGGCGCCTGCCGTCACCACGCCAACCTCCTGGTCTTCGTGGCGGACGCGCGATCCGGCGACGGGCGTGATGCCCGATGCCACCATGCCGAAGAATCGTGGCGCGCGAGGCGCTGCGCGCAGCGCGGCCTTGCCGATGAAGTCGGCATCGCTGTCGAGGTCTACGAAACGTCCCAGTCCCGCATCGAAGGGCGTCATCGAGGAATCCATGTCGGTTCCGTTGTCCATGATGGCGGCCTCGATACGCCGGACACCCATGCACTCCAGGCCGGCGAACACCATGCCCTGTGCTGCCCCTCGCGCGAGGATCAGGTTGAAGAGCTTCGGCCCATCGAAGTCGGGCGACAGGGGATAGAGCTCGAAACCCAGCTCTCCGGTCCAGCCTGTGCGTGAAATGAGGAAGGGGTGGCCGTCTATGGTCGTCTGGTGCACGGAGAAGTATGTGAACGGAGCCTCCGGCATGGTGTCTACAATGGCCGGCATGACATCGAGTGCCTTCGGTCCCTGTATCTGCAACACCCAGGACTCGGGATCGCTGATGGTGACATCAAGGCCGCCGGCCTGGGCCTCGAGCCAGGGCAGGAACTCGCCATCGGCAAGGACATACCAGAAACGGTCCTCGCCCAGTTTCATCAGGACGCCGTCCATCAGGATGCCGCCCTGGTGGTTGCAGGCGATGGCGTAGGTGGCGCGGCCCTCACGCAGTTTCGAGACATCACGGCAGAACACCCTGGAAAACAGGGTCAACGCGTCCGGACCGGCGATCTCGATGGGGTGCTCGGGGACATCGAAGAGGGCGACGCTCCTTCTCAGGTGCCAATAGTCGGCAACCGGATCCCGGGTCGCGCCAAGGATGTAGAACCGGCGGCTGTAGATCCCCATGAGGGTGTTGTCGGTGAGGTAGGCGGGACTCCAGGGCGACAGGGCAAATCGCTTCGTGCTGATCCTGACCGTGTCATGCGACATCGCATAGATGCTGGCACCGTCACTCATGATCGTCCCCGGAGGTGGTTTCACATGGCGGTGCGTATACTCCCTGGCCCTGATCGAGTCCAGCCGGCGACAGACCTTGCCGGACTGGCCTGACGCCCTACAATCAGGACCATGTTCTCGTTGCAGAAACTCGCGGTCTTTGCCGTCATTCTAGCCGTGCTCTGGCTTGGCTTCCGCTTCGTGCGCAACCTCGAACGCCAGCAGAAGGAGCGCGAGCGTGTGCGGCGCGGGAAACGGAAATGGTTCGGACTGGGCCCGCGAACGGCGGGTGAGGTCGAGATGCAATCCTGTCCGGCCTGCCGCAACTGGGTGGCGACGGATGGTCACTGCGGCCGCAGCGACTGTCCATGGCCGCTTGACCGCCGCACCTCCGCTTCATAGTTTCCGGCACCACTTCCCCGGGGAGTCTGACCATCAATGGGCACGACAGGCCGTGGTCTGCCGTTTCAGAACCTGATTCTCGAACTCCAGAACTACTGGGCAGGCAAGGGATGCGTCATCCTGCAGCCCTGTGACATGGAGATGGGTGCGGGGACCTTTCACTGGGCCACGACACTCAAGAGTCTCGGACCACACCCCTGGAAGGCGGCCTATGTCCAGCCTTCGAGACGGCCCGCGGACGGACGGTTCGGCGACAACCCCAACCGTCTCCAGCAGCACTACCAGTTCCAGGTGCTGATGAAGCCGTCGCCGGCGAATTTCCAGGATCTCTACCTGGGCAGCCTGGAGGCCATCGGCATCGATTTTCTCGACCACGACATCCGCTTCGTCGAGGACGACTGGGAGAGCCCGACACTCGGCGCCTGGGGTCTCGGCTGGGAAGTCTGGTGCGACGGCATGGAAATCACCCAGTTCACGTACTTCCAGCAGGTCGGCGGGTTCGATTGCCGGCCGGTGCCAGGGGAACTCACCTATGGTCTCGAGCGTCTGGCGATGTACCTGCAGGGGGTCGATCACTTCCGCGACATCGCCTGGAATGGCGAGGGCGTCACCTATGGCGATGTCCACCTGAGATCCGAGAGGGAACAGTCGCGCTACAATTTCGAGATGGCGGACGTCGCCATGCTGCACCGTCACTTCGACGATGCCGAATCGACCTGCATGCGCCTTGTCGAGGCCGAACTCGTCTTGCCGGCCTACGATCAGTGTGTTCGCGCCAGCCACACGTTCAACATGCTCGATGCCCGGGGTGTCATCAGCGTCACCGAACGCGCCGCCTTCATCGGCCGCGTGCGGGCCCTCGCCAGGGCCTGCGCTGCGGCGTGGCTCGAACAGCCGGAGCCTTCCTGAACCGTGGCCGACTTCCTTCTGGAAATCCTCTCCGAGGAGATCCCCGCGCCGATGCAGCGGGAGGCCCTGAAACGCTTCGGCGATCTCCTGGAGCAGCGCCTTGCCGACGAGGACCTCAAGGCCTCGTCGCGATGTACCCATGTATCGCCGCGGCGCATGGTGGTCCATCTCGAGGGCTTGCCGGAGTGTCAGCCATCCTCGCAAGCCGAGCGCAAGGGTCCGAGAACCGGTGCTCCGGACCGGGCGATCGAGGGCTTCGCCCGGTCGGCGGGAGTCGGGACCGGGGACCTCATCTGCAAGACAACGCCGAAGGGCGAGTTCTGGTTCGCGGTCACATGCAAGGGAGGGCAGGCCACCACCGGGGTCCTGGCGCGCGTCGTGCCTGAGGCGATGACGGCCCTGGTGTGGCCGAAATCCATGCGCTGGGCCGACGGCGAGACGCGCTGGATCCGTCCCGTGGTGTCGATTCTCGCTCTCTTCGCCGGCTCGGTCGTTCCCATGTGCTTTGCTGGTTGCGAGTCAGGCCGCGTGACGAGGGGCCATCGTTTCCTTCATCCGGCGCCCTTCGAGGTCCGCGATTACGCCGACTACTGCGCCAGGCTGCGCGATGCCTTTGTCATTCCGGATCACGACGAACGGCGGCGTCTGATCGAGGAGGGGGCCCGGGCCCGGGCCGACGATCTGGGCCTTGTGGTGGACGCACCGGCGCGTCTTGTCGACGAGCTTGCCGGTCTCGTCGAGTGGCCGGTGGTCATGGCCGGCGCCTTCGATGAGGGATACATGGAGGTTCCGGACGATCTGCTGACCACGGAAATGGTTCACCACCAGCGCTACATGCCCTTGCGCACGCCTGCCGGTGCCCTGGCGCCGGCCTTCCTCTTTGTCGCCAACATGGAGGGCCGCGATGGAGGCCGGTCCATCAGGACAGGCAACGAGCGGGTTCTGGCGGCCCGCCTGGCCGATGGCCGGCATTTCTGGGATCGCGACCTTCGGGTGAGCCTGGAAAGCCGGGTCGCGGGCCTTGCGCAGGTGGTGTTTCACGCTCGCCTGGGCACTCTCGAGGAACGGGCTCACCGCCTCAAGGCCCTGGCTGGCTGGGTTGCCACGGCGATCGGCGGATGTGAGCGTGATCGGGCATGCCGCGCGGCGTGGCTCGCCAAGGCGGACCTGATCAGCAATACCGTGGGAGAGTTCCCGGAACTGCAGGGAATCATGGGGGGGCATCTCGCCCTTGCCACCGGAGAGGACGCCGGCATCGCGCTGGCCATCACGGAACACTACCGGCCGGTCGGGCCTTCCGATCGTTGCCCTTCGGCGCCGGTCAGCGTGGCCGTGGCCATGGCTGAGAAACTTGACACGCTCACCGGGTTCTTCGGCATCGGCGAGAAGCCGTCAGGCTCGCGCGACCCCCTTGCCCTGCGCCGCGCCGCTCTCGGCATCGTGCGTCTCGTCCTGGAGAATGGCCTGCGCCTCGATCTTCGCGACGCCCTGAAGGAGGCGGGGAAGGGCTACGGGCGCGATGTTTCCGGCGAGGTCCTTGAGTTTGTCGCCGATCGCCTGAGGGTTCATCTGCGTGAACGCCGGCTGGGACACCATCTCATCGATGCGGTGTTCTCCGGCACGCACGAAGGCGACCTCGTGCGCCTCGTGCGGCGAATCGAGGCCCTCGAGTCGTTCCTTGCATCGCCCGACGGCGGCGATCTGCTCGAGGCCTATCGGCGCGCCGCCAACATCCTGCGTATCGAGGAGGCGAGGGACGGCTCACCCTTCACCGGCGCCGTCAATCCGGAGCTGCTGGAGGAGGAGGCTGAACGGAGGGTGGCCACGGCGCTCCGCTCGGCAGATACGGCCATGGCCGGGTCTCTGGTTGCCGAGGACTTCGCCGGCGCCATGGAGGCTCTCGCATCGCTGCGCCCGCCCCTGGGCGCCTTCTTCGATACCGTCACGGTCAACGCCGACGATCCCGCCTTGCGGAAAAACCGTCTCAACCTGCTCGGACACATTCGTGCATCCATGGACCGTGTTGCCGACTTTTCGCGGATCGGGGGCTGAATGACCACGCCCTGGGTCTATTCCTTCGGTCCCCGTGGCGCCGATGGTGACGCATCGATGCGCACCCTGCTCGGCGGCAAGGGCGCCAACCTCGCGGAAATGGCCGCGCTCGGCCTTCCCGTGCCGCCCGGCTTCACGATCAC
Source organism: Alphaproteobacteria bacterium (assembly GCA_965213815.1). Taxonomy (GTDB): domain Bacteria; phylum Pseudomonadota; class Alphaproteobacteria; order SP197; family SP197; genus SP197. The sequence goes on from OZ243917.1 coordinate 1,881,916, forward strand.
CACAGAGGCCTGCGCCGCGTTTCTTGCCCACGGAGCCCTCGATCTTTCCGGGGATGTCGCCATGGAGGCGCGCGACGCTCTTCATGGTATCGAGACCGGGATGGGGCGGCGCTTCGGCAACGCATCCGATCCCCTTCTGGTCTCCGTGCGCTCGGGCGCGCCGGCTTCCATGCCCGGCATGATGGATACGGTTCTCAACCTCGGCCTCAACGATGCCACCGTGGAGGGCCTGGCAAGGGCCAGCGGCAGCGACCGCTTCGCCTGGGACAGCTACCGCCGTTTCATCCAGATGTACTGCGGGGTGGTTCTCGATCTCGACCACGGCGACTTCGAGGACATCCTGGACGAGGTCAAGGACGAGGAGGGGGTCGGCGAGGATGCCGGCCTCTCGGCCGCAGCCCTGAAGGAAGTCGTCGCGCGCTTCCGCCGCCATGCGCAGTCACGTCTTGACGCGCCCTTCCCCGAGGATCCCTTCGAACAGCTGTGGGGTGCCGTGCGCGCCGTGTTCCGGTCATGGAACAACCGGCGGGCGATCGACTACCGGAGAATTCACGGGATCCCCGACACGCCTGGAACCGCTGTCACCGTGCAGGCGATGGTTTTTGGCAACATGGGGGCCGATTGCGCCACCGGTGTCGCCTTCACGCGCAACCCGGACACCGGCGCGCGTACACCCTTTGGAGAGTATCTTGCCAATGCCCAGGGCGAGGATGTCGTGGCCGGCCTGAGAACACCCTGGCCGATCGCATCCACCGGCGACGGTACCTCGCTCGAGGAGACGATGCCGGATGCCTGGGGTGACCTGGTGGCGGTCATGGATCGCCTGGAACGGCATTTCCGTGACATGCAAGATATCGAGTTCACTATCGAGCGTCAGCGTCTCTTCATGCTCCAGACCCGCAACGCCAAACGCAGCATCCAGGCGGCGCTGAAGGTGGCTGTCGACATGGTCGGGGAAGGGCTGATCGCGCGTCCAGAAGCGCTGATGAGAATAGACCCACACGATCTCGACCGTCTGCTGCACCCGGTCCCTGATCCATGTGCTCCGCGCCATGTGATCGCCCGTGGCCTGCCCGGTTCGCCGGGCGCGGCCTCAGGCATGGCGGTCTTCCACGCCGACGACGCCCAGGTGCTCGGTGCCGAGGGCCGGGCCGTCATCCTGGTCCGTCCCGAGACCAGTCCGGAGGATATCCATGGCATGCACGCCGCCCGCGGCATCCTGACCCGCCATGGCGGCCAGACCTCCCATGCGGCTCTGGTGGCCCGGGGCATGGGGCGTCCGTGCGTGACCGGTGCCGGCGGCATTCGGGTCGATCCCCGGCAGGATCTTCTGGTGGCCGGAGACGTGACGGTCAGGAAGGGAGACATCATCACCATCGACGGGTCTACCGGGGAGGTGATTGCCGGCGAGATACCGACCCGGCAGCCGAAGCAGTCCGGGGAGTTCGACACCTTCATGGCGTGGGCCGATGAGGCGAGAACCCTGGGTGTCAGGGCCAATGCCGAGACGCCGGTCGATGCGGCGAGAGCGCGGGAGTTCGGCGCCGACGGCATTGGTCTGTGCCGGACAGAGCACATGTTCTTCGAAGACGGCCGCATCAGCGCCATGCGCGAGATGATCATGGCCGAGGACGTCGATGGCCGGCGCCGTCCTCTCGAACGAATCCTGCCCATGCAACGCGCCGACCTTGTCGCGCTGTTCCGCACGATGGCGGGCCTGCCCGTGACCGTGCGTCTTCTCGACCCGCCACTGCACGAATTCCTGCCGACCGGTGTGCGCGAACTCGAGGAACTGGCGCGCCGCACCGGGACCGATGTCGAACATGTGCGGCTGCGCGCCGCTTCGCTGAGGGAACTCAACCCCATGCTCGGACATCGCGGGTGCCGGCTCGGCATCTCCCATCCGGAGATCTACGACATGCAGGCGCGCGCCATTCTCGAGGCGGCTCTGGAGGCCGGGCGAGCGGAGGGTGAACCGGTACACCTTGAAATCATGGTGCCGCTTGTGGCCACAGGACGCGAACTCGCCATCGTCCGCGAGGCGATAGACGCCGTGGCGGAGGCCGTTGCGGCCGAGACCGGCGAGCGCCCGCACTATCAGGTGGGAACCATGATCGAGCTGCCCCGCGCCGCCCTTCAGGCGGGAGACATTGCCCGCTCGGCCGACTTCTTCAGTTTCGGAACCAATGACCTGACGCAGACCGTGTTCGGTATCAGCCGCGATGACTCGGGCCGATTCATCCAACGCTATCTGGAAGAGCGAATTCTCGCCGAAGATCCCTTTGTCACCCTCGATATCGAAGGTGTCGGGGAGTTTGTGGCGCTCGCCTGCACCAGGGGACGGCGCACAAGAAGCGATCTGGGGCTGGGTATCTGCGGCGAGCATGGCGGCGATCCCGCCTCCATCGCCTTTTGTCACAGGACGGGCCTTGACTACGTGTCATGCTCCCCCTATCGGATTCCCATTGCCCGCCTGGCCGCAGCCCAGGCGGCCATACGGGAGCGGGGCTCATCATGAAGTACCGGGCATTGTCCTTCGATTGCTACGGCACGCTCATCGACTGGGAGCGCGGAATCGGGCAGTGGCTGGGCGCCTGGGGGCACAGGAACGCACTCGGCATGCGGGAAGAGGAACTGGTCTGCCGCCTGTTCGATGCGCAGATCGTCGAACAGCAGCACACGACGTTCCTTTCCTATCGCAGTGTTCTTTCCCGGTCCTTCGCACGGCTTTCCGACTCCTGCGGCATTCCCCCAGACGAAGGGGAGTGCGCCCGTTTTGCGGAGAGTGTCGGCGACTGGCCGGCTTTCGATGATTCGGCACGTTCCCTCGAGGAACTGGCGCGCCAGGGCCGGATCCTGTGCGTGATCTCCAACGTCGACCGGGATCTCTTTGCCGGCAGCGCAGCACGACTCAAGCGGGAGTTCGATATCCTCGTGACCGCCGAGGACGTCAAGAGTTACAAGCCCGGTCCGCGTCACTTCGAGGCTCTCGTTGCCAGGCTCGCCGAGCGGGGACTTGGAGCCAACGACCTGCTTCACGTCGCACACAGCCGGTTCCATGACATTCAAGCGGCAAACGCCCGCGGCTGGACGAGCTGCCGGGTGATCCGCGACGGTGGGTGGGCGCCGCCGGGAGTTGAGGGCATCGAGGGAACCTTTTCGGTCCCCCACATGGCGGATGTCGTCAAACTCCTCCGGCGCATCGATCCGGCCTGACCGGCCCTCCGCAGCTGGTCCGGCATGCCTCCTCGAATGCGTCAGTCGGCGCCAGCGGAGTCCGCCGGAAACCACCCCGGCCGTTCGGCGACGAGGGCGGTCGCGCCGGCGCGGATCTCCCTCTTGCCGGCTTCCTCGAGCCGGTCCGTGCGGATGAGTGCGATGCCGGTGGCGTCCCGACTGCTTCTCATCTCGCCGATCTCGGTCTTTCCCGCCGTGATCAGCGTACCCGGGTCCGGCAGGCACCCGCCTTCGCTCGAAACGACCCGGTAGAGGCGCCGTCTCACGGTACCACGGTACCTGGTGCGCGCCGTCAGTTCCTGCCCGACATAGCAGCCCTTGTTGAAGTCAACGGCATTGAGATGATCGAAGTTGCTCTCAAGGGCAAAGGACTTGCCAACGAGGATGTCCAGGGTGGCCTCACCGACCGAAAGCGCCAGGCGGTGCGAATCGTACGCGTCGGCCGGCATGTCGGCGATGTCGGCATAGACGGGACTGTCTGCGGGATGGATGATGCGGACACCGAGCGCCGCCAGTCTGGGATCGATCATGATGATGGCGCGTTCGGCCAGACGGGCATTTCCGGAGCGGGAGACGAGGCGGGCGATCCGGGCTGCCTCGTCGCCGATGAGGGCGTTGACGCGCCAGTCTTCGCTGACGTCGCGAATGCGCACCTTCGCGCGCAGCCGGTAGAAGTCGAGGCGCTCGTGAAGAGCGTCAAGACGGTCCCGTCTGGTGTCGAGGAGAAGGCCGCCTTCGCCATCTTCGGCAATGATGAAATCGAAGAGAAACTTCCCCTGGGGTGTCAGCAGGGCGGCATAGATGGCGCACCCCCGGTCCACCTGGTCGATGTCGTTGGTGATGATGCCCTGGAGGAACGGGCGCGCTTCCGGACCGTCGATGGCAAGAATGCCGCGCCCCTCAAGGGCGATACGCACTGTGTCCGTCATCCCCGTATCCTCCGGATCCTGAATTGGGGCAAGGATGGCGATGACGACGCCCTGCGGCAAGTCCCCCGGAGACCGCGCGCCGGATTGCAGGGGTTGCCTGAACCGACCGGGAGCGGTTCACTGTCTGGCTCACGCCCCCCTGGTGGACGATGAAGATCCTCTTTCTCGACGATTCCTTTGCCTTCGACGGCTACTCGCCGCGTAACGATCCCATGGGCGGTGCGCAGAAGGGCCTGGTCTTTCTCGCCGAGGCCCTGGCCCGGCGTCACCACGAGGTCACTGTGATGAACCGCTGTGATGGCGCCCGTACCATCCGCGGTGTTTTCTGGCGCAACATCGGCGAAACAGAGGCACCCGACGCCGATCTGGTCGTGGCGCTGAGGCAGGCGCGGCTTCTGGAGAAGGTTCCCTCCGGCCGGTGCCGTATGCTCTGGGTGGCCGACCAGCTCGACGATGACGGCGTGGCGGCGCTCGCATCGAAGACCGAAACCTGCCGGATCGACCGTCTCGTTTTCATGGGCGAGCACCATGTGTCGTCATGGAGCGCCGATCAAGGTCTGGTTGCGGTCATGCGTCCGGGCATTGCTCCGGCCTACCTTGTGGGCGAGCCCCCTCAGGGGTACTGGCCGCCCAGGGCGGTGACCACCATGCATCCGCGCGGCGGCCTCGCCTGGCTCCTTGACCTGTGGGTCGACAAGATCCATCCCATGATTGACGAGGCGGAGCTTCATGTCTTTTCCGGATTGCTCGCCAGGGCCGCCTCGGGCAAGACGGTGGAGGGCGATCTCACATCGCTGTGGCGCCGCATTGAGGGTCTCGCCGGCTCCGGCGTGGTGGTCCGGCGGCCGCTTGCGGATGCCGATATGGCCCGGGAGTTCCGCCATGCCCGTGTCCATCTTCATCCCGGCTCGTTGCGTGAGGCCTACGTGGCGACGCTTGCCGAGTCCCAGGCAACCGGTTGTCCGGGTGTGGCGTTCAGGGCCGGAGCGGCCGTGGAGCGTATCAAGGACAGCAGGACGGGGTTCCTGGTGCCCGATGACGCCGCCTTTGCCAATTGCGCCATCCTCTGCCTCAAGGAGGAACTCGTCTATCGCGGCCGTTCGAAAGACGCCGCCGATCTGCAGCGGGACAGGTCCTGGGACGACGCGGCGGGCGAACTCGAAACGCTTCACGACGCCGTGGTGAGCCAGTGAAATTGCTCTTCATCACGTCGACCCGGCTGGGTGATGCGGTTCTTTCGACGGGACTGCTCGATCATCTGGTGGCTGCTGACGGGGTCGAGACGACCGTCGTGTGCGGGCCGGTGGCTGCGGAACTCTTCGCATGCCTGCCCGGCCTGGAGCGGGTGATCGTTCTCGACAAGGAGCCGCGCAAGGGGCACTGGTTCGGCCTGTGGCGGCAGACAGTGGGCACCTGGTGGGATCTCGTGGTCGACCTCAGAGCGTCGGCGGTGCCCTTCATTCTCCTGCGGAACATGCGACGCACCAAGTTCAGGGGCGGAGACGGTCATCGCGTCGAGAGCCTGGCGCGCTGGTATGGCGTCGAACCAGTGCCGCCGCCAAGGGTATGGACCAACGGGGTTCACCGCAGCCATGCCGCTCGACTTGTGCCCCCGGGAGGCCCGGTGCTCGGACTCGCTCCGACCGCCAGCGGTCGCGGGAAGATCTGGCCCTGGAAGAACTACGTCGCGCTGGCACGACGGCTGACGTCCGCCGATGGCGCGCTGGCGGGCGGGCGCGTCGTCATCATGGGAGGACCAGCCGAACATGAACTCACCGGACCCGTCGTCGAGGCGCTGCCGTGTGAGACCACCTCGGATCTGACCGGCAGTGAACATCTCCTCACCCTCGCCGAAGTGATGCGGCGATGCACCGTCGTGATCGCCAACGACAGCGGACTGATGCATCTCGCGGCCGCCAGCGGAGCACCGACGGTCGGCCTCTTCGGCCCGAGTCCGGTAGAAACCTATGCTCCCTGGGGCCAACACGCGGCGGTGGTCACAAGCGCAACCGGGTCCATGAACGACATCACCGTCGATGCCGTGGAACACACTGTCGGCGAACTTCTCGACCGCTGATCCACCGTTCAAGGCATGTTGGCCACCTCCGCATTCCGGTTCGAGCCGGGCATTCAGGATATTCTCTCGTTTCGGGCATGGCAGGCGCTCGATCTGACGGTCTCACCGGGCTGCTTCGTCTACCCCGTACCGCGGGTGAAGGACCGCTTCCCGACCTTCGTTGCGATGTTCGGGGCGAATGCGTCAGGCAAGACGAACGTCATGCGGTCCTCGCAGGCGTCGCCGGCGAAGACACGACCGTCGATGTCACAGTTCCGCGGAGAGGGTCAGGATGAGGAGCCGACCGAGTTCGAAATGGAAACGATGTTCGTTCATGTTGTCAGGGGCAGGGTCTGGCCCTGCCGGGCGAGGGCGGCGCCGGGGGCGAGACGCTGCAGCGCCTCTTCGCGTATGGCGAGGTCGTCATCCGAAAGACCCGGGGGGTGATCTGTGATCACCAGTCGCCTGGCGGGTGAGTTGCGCGCGATGAGGTCCATGCTGTCGCCGGCGCCGCCGGCGATCAGCAGGCCGGCACCGCGGGCGAAGTCGCTGATCACGTCCGCGTCGTCATGGCAGGTCATGCCCGCCGCCCAGGCGAGCGACCAGTCATCGCCGTCGAAACGGTACGCCGTTCCAGGCATCGTCCCGCCGAGGGCCATGGTGGTGACCGTGAGACCTGGAGCGAGCACAACGGGTGTGCCCGCCTCAAGGTCATGGAACGTGACGGTGGCGTTGAAGATATCGGGGGAGACAGGGAACACGGGATCGGACATCAGCCGCCGGAGTTCCGATCTGACGACCCCACCGGCGCTGTAGAGCGTGAAGCGGTTGTCGGCCGAAAAGGCCGGGGCGAAGAACGGGATTCCGATGGTGCGAACGACGGTGGGCCGGCTGAAGAAGACATGCCCCTCCAGGGGGCCCTTGCCGAGCAGCGACAGTCCGCAATCGCGCATGCCGGAGCCGGCATCGAGAATCAGCAGCGTGTCGCCCGCGGCGACAGCGATACACGTCGAGTGACCGCCGAATGTCCGGGTCGCCGGCCCGTCCTGGGGAGCGGAGCGGACGCCGTGGAAGGTCACCACCGGCCCGCTGGCCGGCTGCCGGTCAGGTTCGGGTGAGGGCGCCAACGACGGCGTCGACGATGTCTTCGGCGCGGCCACGCAGTTCAGCCTCGTTCAGGGGCTGAACCGGATGACGGACATACACCACGGCCGGGTCAAAGCCATGAAGGCCGCTCCACGACGCGACCCCGCTTGCGAATTCCTCGGATACCAGCGCCACTGCCGGCGTTTCCATGCGATCGATGTCCAGCATGTCCTGCAGACTGCACGACGTACAGGAACCTCAATCGGCAAGACCTTCAACCACGGCATCGCACTCGGCGGTGACCCGGTCGATCACCTCCGGGGGCGCCGGCTTGGTGAATGTCGGCTTGGCGTAGCGACCGGTGCGGATACCGCGCTCGCCAAGCAGCCTTTCAAGGTGATCGAGAACGACATCGCCTTGGCGTTTGCCGATGTCGAGCAGACCGACGGTGAGACCCTCGAGGGACCGGTGTCCGGCCACACGCTGGCGCCCCGATGTGGCCCGCGCCACGGTGGGATCAAGAAGAATCGTGGTCAAGGCTCCACCTCCCTTGTGACGGGTTGGCTCCCCCTGGGGCCGCTTCCCCATCCCTGGATGATAGTGGAAAAGAGTCCGGCATGGCTACCGGCGCGTGTGACGAGAAGATCGCCGGGCTCCAGCATGGGCGTGGCATCATGAAGGGCGGCTTCGACTCGCGCCCGGTTCCAGCCTGATTCCCGGAAGATGCGCCAGAACTCGCCGGCGATGACCAGCAGAGCCCCGTTGCCACCCGGGCACATCGCCTCGAGTGATCGTGCCAGGCTGGCCACGAGATCCTCCGCCGTACGCGCTCTGTCGTCGTCCATGATCGTGGTGCCACAGAACCCGAAGACGGTGACAGCCGACTGTCCCTCGCCCCGTCCCCTTGAGGCGGCCAGGGACTGCCAGAGCGGGTCACTCTCGTCCTCGGCAAAACACAGGCCGTGCTTGCCGGGGTGGCCCAGGGTCGAGCGATCGACGCCCCCCGGCCGGGCGCCGCCTGCATTCATGGCGATGAGGACAAGCGCGCGTGCAATGGTGGCGTTGGCCCGGGTCCCGTGGCCGAGGGCGTTGGTTCCGCTGTTGAGACCGATCCGCCGGGCGATGGGTCCGTTGACGATGACGGCGACACCCGCCCCCATGGTGGTCGACAACAGACCCTGCCAGGCGAAGTCGGGATCGAGCGCCGCGTCCAGCGCGGCCAGCACCACGGGAAAATACGCGGGACGGCACCCTGCCATGACCGCGTTGATGGCGGCTTTCTCCACCGTCAGTTCCGCCCCCGCCGGAGGAATCGAGCCCAGGACATGATTGTGCGCCAGGGTGCATTCGCGCAGCATGGCGAGGACGCGCCCCGGCGTCGGCGGCACCACGGGAAGGCCATCGGACCATCCGCGGACGTCCATGATCTCGAAGGAATCTTCGGGAAACCGCACGGTGAGGGTCGCGGCATCGAGACCGGTTTCGCCGTGGCGCGCCCTGAGTTCCTCTGCCCAGCCCGCTTCCTCGCTCAGGGACCCGCATCCCGGTCGTTCGTCCGGCAGACCGGGGCCAAGGTCGTCAAGGCCGGCAAGAGAGCACCACTCCTGCCTCGACCAGCCGATAGTCCGCGCCGTCTCCACGCCGTCGGTGAAGCGCACCAGCGTTGGCACGATGGAGACGGCGAGGCGATAAGAGACCTCAAGGTCGCGGTCATCGCGAACCTGCAGGCGTTCGGGAAAGTCGGGGTTGTCCTGCGAGTAGATGGCGGCCATGACGCCGCGTGCCTCGAGTTCCGCGGCCACCGGCGCAATCAGCCGGCAAGTCGGGCAGTCCTCGCGAAGAACCAGGACAAGGCCGTCTTCGGGAATATCACTCGACATGGCGTTTCCAGTCCGTGCTACGCTTCAGGCTATGCGTATTGATGAGGGAAGAGGGCATGAGCGAAATCCAGCGTTTGCAACCGGGTGAACTCTACAGCGGGGCCGTCATCCATGGCGACACGGTCTGGCTCTCCGGCAAGGTGGCTTCCGATTCCACGGGCGATGTCCGCCAGCAGACCCGGGATATCCTGGACGAGATCGACTCCACGCTCGAGGCATGCGGCACGTCACGATCACGGCTTCTCTCGGTGCAGATCTGGCTTGCCGACATCGCCGACTGGGCAGCCATGAACGAGGTCTACACCGCCTGGGTCGATCCCGGCAACAAACCGTGCCGCGCCACGGTCGAGGCGGCCCTCGCACATCCCGACCTGCTGGTGGAAATCATGTGCGTGGCGGCCCGATAGATCAGCGGCACGCCGTCGCTCCCCCGTCGATGGAGAGAAGCGCTCCGGTCATGAACTTCTGATCGGGATCGGCGAGGAAGCAGATGGCGTCGGCAATCTCGTCCGGCGAGGCGATGGTCTTCATCGGCGAGAACTCGGCAATGCCGCGCAGGGTTTCCGCATCATCGCCGGCGCCGAGCATATCGGTCATGACCGCTCCCGGACACACCGCATTGACCCTGATGGCGGGCGCAAGATCGTGGGCGAGGGCCCGCGTCATGTTCACGACCGCCCCCTTGGAGGTGCAGTAGAGAGCACTTTCGTGATTGCCTGAGAGGCCGGATTCCGATGCCGTCATGACGATGGTCCCGTTGTTGCGGCGCAAGGCCGGGATCGCCGCCTGGCTGCAGAAGAAGCAGCCCTTGACGTTGATGTCCATCAGCCAGGAGAAGGTGTCGTCACTCACCTCCTCGACAGGCCCCCCGACATAGACTCCGGCGTTGTTGACGAGAACATCGAGACCGCCCAGCCCGTTGATTGCCGCATTGACAACCTCGTGGCAGGCGCCGCCGCTGCCGAGGTCGCCGGGCGCAGCGACCAGGCCCTCACCGCCGAGGCCGGCGATGGCGGCTGCGACATCGTCGGCCCTGCGACCGTTGATGGCAACGCGGGCACCCCGTGTCAGGAAGGCTCGCGCCGTGGCGAGGCCGATACCCCTTGTCGAACCGGTGACGAGGACGCGTTTTCCTTTGAAAGTCATGTCTGTGCCTCCAGCTGTTGCCGCCAGGCGTCAAGTTCGTGGACGTACCATGCGGCGTTCTTGCGGATACCGTCGATCTCATCCGCATGGAGGTCGCGCAGCTTTTTTGCCGGAACGCCGCCCCACAGTTCCCCGCTCGGCACCACCTTGCCGGGCGCCACCAGGGCACCGGCAGCGACCTGGCTCTCCCGTTCGAGCCGGGCTCCGTCGAGCACGATGGCGCCGGAACCCACCAGGGTGTCGTCTTCCAGGGTACAGGCGTGCAGATGGACCATGTGACCGATCGTCACGCCGCGGCCGATGATGGTCGGAATCTCGACGGAAACATGGACGACGCACCCGTCCTGGATGTTGGTGCCGGCGCCGATGCGCACAGGCCCGTCGTCGCCGCGGATCACGGCATTGAACCAGGCACTGGCACCCGCTTCCATCATCACATCACCGATGATGGCCGCTCCGGGAAGAACGAGGCCTCTCTTGTCGATGGTCGGCCACACGCCTTGCCAGGGCATCACGTGCGCCCGGGGGAAGACGCACGAGCGGTAGCGATCCGCCATCGTCATGGAGCGTTGCCGGTCATGCGGCCTGAGTGAGGCATGGTGGGCGCGGCTGGGTTCGAACCAGCGACCCCTGCCGTGTGAAGACAGTGCTCTTCCGCTGAGCTACGCGCCCTCGTGGGTGAAGGGTGATACGGCGCAGCCGAATGAACTGTCAAGGTTGCCCGCCAAAGCCAGGAGAGAACCCCGGCGCGAGGCCTACATCAAGTCCGCGACAGTGGCGACAATGCGCCGGTCGTCACGAACGATGTCGGCGCCGCCGGGTCGCGGAACGACGGTGTAGCAGGAATCGACGGCGTGGAGCACGCCCGTCAGACACAGCATGCCATCCTCATCAATCCTGTAGGTGCCGGTTTCCTCCGTCGCCAGGGAAGCCGCCGTCTCTCCCCGGCGGACCGTGACGGTGTCGCCATCGGCGTCAAACGAGGCGCTGTAGAAGGGCTCGCCGAAATGGAACCGCAGTTCACCGGAAAGCGTACGCCCCGGAATGATCGCCTGCAGAACGGCCTGTGACAGTGTCGGGTGCCCCTTGGGAACCTGGAAGGCCTCCATCGCCATGTAGCGATTGACAATCTCGTTTCGGTGGTTGGTCTGGTACCAGAGGTCGCCGTCCTGCCAGACGCCGAAACAGTCGCTGTCCTGTCCCCGGGTCAGACAGAGCGTGTCCTCGACAATGTCCCATCCACCCGACCAGGTCTGGCCGGTGTCGTTGCGTCCGGAAAATCCGCCGTCATCGGCAAAGGCCTCGTCGTACCAGTGGAAAAGCTGGGTATCCTCGTTGTAGGCATAACCGAAGCGCCAGGTGCCGTTGTGGGCGGCCAGCAGGTTGTCCCCGGTGACGGCCACCGCACGTTCGGGCAGGTCCTCGAGATTGTTGTCACCAAAGAGTTCCAGGGAAATGGGCCGTGCCACCAGCATGACGATGGTGCCTCCGATTCCCACTGCCGGGATAAGGAGAGCGCCAAAGATGTGCCATCTCCCCTGCATGGCACCGCGGATCGACAGCACAAGACAGGCGATGGCGCATATTCCGAAAGTGATGAGTACGAGTATTCCTATCCACATGCCGGCGCCGCCCGTTTGCAGGGTTGTCTGGTGCGATCATGCTGTTTTCGAACCCGCATGGCAATGCGCCAGCTTGAAGATGCTCCCCGGATCATCAAGAATCAGTGTGCCAGGGTGACTTCCACGCCGTGGACGCAGGTACTCTCGCCCATGTCCGACTTGCGGGGAATGTGCAGGCTGTTGATGTTGGTTCCGTCGGGCCCGGGCCAGCGGCTCTTGTCGGTGAGGAGAACGCCCGGCGGCACGTTGTCCGAGACGACGGCGACGAGGCGGAGTGAACCGGCTTCGTTGGAGAGAGTCACTTCGTCACCGGTGCTGACATCCCGTGACCGGGCATCATCCGGGTGGAGCGTGACCGTCGGCTTGCCGAGAAGTTCACCGATGCGCGGGTCGTTGCCGTGGGAGGAGTTCAGCAGCCAGCGTCCGGCTGGGCTCAACAGGCGCAAGCGGCCGTCCTCCGGCGGCGGATCGGCCACGGCCTCGGGCACCCGCGGATGACCGTCGGCTTCGGCGCTGGCGCTGGCGATCTCGATCTTGCCTGACGGAGTCGCAAACCTGCCTTTGGGCCACAGCACCAGTGGTTCATCGCTGGCTGCGGCCCAGCCGCGGGTCTTCAGTTCGTCCCAGGACACTCCGGTCCCTTCGAGTACCTCGTCGATCAGTTCGCCGTCGGTGCGATGAAGGTCGGCGTCCTCCAGACCCATGGCCCGGGCGAGGCGGCGGAAAATCTCCTGGTTGGGCAGACTCTCGCCCATCGGTTCGGCGCACCGGACCTGGGCGGAGAGGAGGAGGTGGAAATAGCCTGCGTTCACGTCGTCGAACTCGAGGAAGGCGGCGGCCGGCAGCACAATGTCGGCGTAACGGGATGTGTCCGTTTTGAAGCAGTCGACGACCACAGTGAACAGATCCTCGCGCGTCAGCGCCCTGGTGAGCACCTGTTGTGCCGGATTGGAGGCAAGGGGATTGCAGTTCCAGACCATGTAGGCACGAAAACGATCCGAGGTGTCGAGTGCGGCCGGAACGTCCATCTGGCTGATGGAAGGGCCGGTCGGGGAGGCTGATGGCAGGGCAGGCGTGGCACCCTTGCGGGCCATGATGTCAAGCGTGCTGTTGAGATAGAAGATCCCGGCGCCGGGTCTGGAGATGTTGCCGGTCAGCGCAGGAAGCATGGTGCAGGCGCGGAAGATGTTGCCGCCACGGAACTGGCGCTGGAGTCCCTGGCCGAGCCACAGGAGGGACGGTCCTGTCGCATAGAGACGGCCGACTTCCTCGATGAGACGGACAGGAACACCGGTCACACGGGATGTCGATTCGGGATCGGCCGCGGCGATGGCCTCCTCGACCTCGTGATAGCCCTCGACGTGGCTGGCGATCCAGGCATCATCGAGCAGGCCGTCGCGGCGGGCGATGTGACACAGGCCGAAGGCCAGCACCGCGTCGCTGCCGGGGTTGACCTGCAGATGGATGTCGGCCTGAGAGGCCGTGAGGTGACGCACCGGGTCGATGACGACCACCTTCGCCGGGCTCTCCTTGAGCCAGTGCTTGTGGGCATGGGGCGCACTGTGAGCCGGATTGGCGCCCCAGACGACGATACAGGCGCTGTCCCTGGCCGTCGCCGGATCGAATCCGGTGACGCTGGACCCCAGGACATAGCGAAGGGCCTGATGGCCGGCGTTGTTGCAGATGGAATCGGGTATGGCCTCGGTGGCGCCGATGCGGTTGAAGAACCGTTCCGGAAAGGCATTGGCAAGAGCCGAACAGGTGCCGGTGTAGTGTGTGTGGAGGATGGATGCACCGCCGCTTTCGGCGATGATGGCGTCAAGGCGTGCGGCGATGGCGCCAAGCGCCTCCTCCCAGCTCACACGTTCGAAGAGGCCCGAGCCCTTCGGGCCGCTCCGGCGCAGGGGATGGAGAAGACGGGAGGCGCGGTCGAGCCAGACACCGTTGTAGGCAATGGCGCACTTGCCACACAGGCCTCCCCGGCTCACCGGATGATCGGGATCGCCCAGAACCCGCGTGATCCTGCCGTGGCGCCTGACCACGGCGATGCCACATCCGTCATAGCAGTCGCGGGGACAGCTGGTCCGGATGATCTCGCGCTCGGTCATGAGCCTCCCTTCACATGATCGGCCTCCATATTCGTCCCTTGCCGCGAACGTGGCAAGGTCTCGCCCCCGGCTGGTGCAGGCATGGCGCGGATCATGTCTTGACGATGACCGTGTGTAGGGTATCCACTGACGGCGGATGATGGAGGCAAGGAGCCTTGACCCGGAATTCCATCGAGGTGAGTCCGCTTGGACCGGTACTCGGCGCCGAGATTCACGGACTCGACCTGTCCGCAGGCATTGATACCGCCGTCTGCGACGTGATTCACCAGGCCCTGCTCGACCACCTGGTCGTGTTCCTCCCGGACCAGCGAATCGGCCCGGCCGAACATCTCGCCCTTGCCCGCCACTTTGGTGAAGTTGAACCTCCTCATCCCGTGTTCGGCAATGTGGCGGGCCTGCCCGAGGTGACGGTCATCGAACAGCATGGCGATGGCAGCCTCTACAACGATGTCTGGCATACCGACGTCACCTTTCGCGCATGTCCCGCCAAGGCCTCGATCCTGCATTGCCAGACGATGCCCCGGGAAGGTGGTGGCGACACGCTGTGGTCGAGTCTCTACGCCCCCTACGAGGCGCTGTCGCCCGCGGTGCGCGACATGATCGAGGGCCTGACAGCGATCCACGATTACTACCAGGCCTTCGGACCCTCGGTTCTGGCCGGCGAGGGCGGGGTCCGGCAACTCGCCCGGGATATCGTCGCGTTGCCGCCCGTGGAGCATCCGGTGGTGCGCACGCACCCGGAAACCGGAAGGAAGGGCCTGTTCGTCAACCGTACCTTCACCAGGGAGATCAAGGGACTGAGCGGAGTCGAGAGCGACCATATCCTGCGCATGCTGTGCGAGTTTGCGGAGCACCCCAACTACCAGGTGCGGCGCTCCTGGAAGCCCCGTGATCTGGCGATCTGGGACAACCGGTGCACCATGCATCTGGCCGCGTCCGACTTTTCGGGACATCGCAAGATGCATCGTGTCACGGTCATCGGCGACCGTCCGTTTCACTAGGCTGTGGCAACCGGCAGACATCGGTGGTCGACGATTTCGATTTTGTCATCGTGGGTGGGGGATCGGCCGGGTCTGTCCTTGCTGCGCGTTTGAGCGAGGAGAGGTCGTGCCGCGTCCTTCTCCTCGAGGCCGGCGGTGCGAACCGGGACTTTCGTGTCGCCATGCCGGCGGCCAACGTGTTTGCCGTCGGCAACCCGCGCTTCGACTGGTGTTACCTGACCGAACCCCAGCCGCATCTCGCCGGTCGCCGGATCCACTGGCCCCGGGGGCGCGGGCTCGGCGGGTCGAGTGCCATCAACGGCATGATCTACATAAGGGGCAACGCCGCCGACTACGATCGCTGGAGACAGCTCGGTCTCGAGGGCTGGGCCTGGGCCGATGTGCTGCCCTACTTCCGCAAGGCCGAAAGCAGACAGGGTGGCGGTGATCACTGGCGCGGCGATTCGGGTCCGTTGCTGACCGGACCGGCCGGGCGCCCGCTGCCGATCGATCACGCCTTCATCGAGGCCTGTCTGCAGTCGGGACTGCCCGCCAATCCGGACTTCAACGGAGCACGGCAGGTCGGCGCCGGTCTGCTTGATGTGACCGTGCGCGACGGCCGGCGCTCCAGCATCTCGCGATGTTATCTCGGCGCTGCCGGATCACGGCCCAACCTCGAGGTCCGCACCGGGAGCCTTGTCACCTCCCTGGTGATCGAGAATGAGCGAGCCAGAGGTGTGCGCTACCGGCGGCGTTCCGCCATGGAGGAGGTTCATGCCTCCCGCGAGGTCATCGTCTGTCAGGGCGCCATCGGTTCGCCGCAGCTCCTGATGCTGTCGGGCATTGGTCCGGCAGACCACCTGCGCCGGCTCGGAATCGAGGTGAAGGCGGCGATAAGGGGAGTGGGGGAGAACCTGCAGGACCATCTCAACATTCCGGTCCGGTTCCACTGTCGCCGGCCGCGCGAGACCCAGGCCCGCTGGGCCCGCCCGCTGATGGCTCTCATGCTCGGCGCCTCGTGGTTTGCCAGCGGCGGGCGGGCAGGACCGGGGGCCCATCCCTTCTGGTCGGCCGGGGCCTTTTCAGGGGGCGGCGTCGAGGCGCCGGACTTTCCCCGGTTCCAGGTCTTCTTCACGCCCATGATCATCGCCGAGGGGCGACGTCACGGGAAAAAGACCGCCGTCGACGGTTTCCAGTTCGATGTGAACCAGATGCACCCGCTTTCGCGTGGACACATCAGGCTGAACAGTGCCGAGCCCGGGGATCACCCCGTCATCGAACCGAACTATCTTGCCGAAGAGCAGGACCGTCAGGACCTCGTGGACGCCGTCAGGTGGGCGCGCGACATCGCGCACCAGCCGGCATTGGCGGCCTTCCGGGGAGCCGAGATGGATCCCGGAGACCACGTCTCGAGCGATGATGACATTCTCCGGGCGGTCGCCCGCGGCGCGCTGTCGGGATATCATGCGTCGGGAACCTGCAGGATGGGGGCTGCCGGCGACCCGCTGGCGGTGGTTGACGAACAGCTGAAGGTGCGGGGCGTCGATGGCCTCAGGGTGGTTGATGCCTCGGTGATGCCGATGATCGTGACGGGAAACACCAATGCGCCGACAGTCATGATTGCCGAAAAGGCAGCGGACATGATACGGGGGCACACACCCCTGGCGCGCCGCGAGGCTGTCGCATGACGGCGGGCCTGCCCTATCTGCTGAAGCCGGATCCCGATGATTCGCGTCTGACGCGTTCGGTTTCCGGGATCGACCAGGACGGCAACCGGATCGACCGGGCTGTGACCGTGGAGACCCCCCTGACGCTGTTTCTCAATGACCAGGAGATCGTCACCATGATGACGATCGGGGATTTTCCGGAGTACCTGGCGGTGGGCTACCTGCTGAACCAGGGTATGCTGGAGGGAATCGGAGAAGTCACCGGAGTCGATCATGACGAGGAGATCGCCACACTGGTCGTGCGCACCCGCCGGCAGACCGACTTCGAGGAGAAGCTCCGCAAGCGCACACTGACATCGGGATGTGCACAAGGCACGGTCTTCGGTGATCTCATGGACGAGATCGAGACCGTCGATCTGGACCCGAATGCCGTTGTTCACACCACCTGGCTCCAAGTGCTCGCGAAGACGATCACGGCGACTCCGAGTCTCTATCTCAAGGCCGGCGCCATTCACGGGTGTGTACTCTGTGAGGACGACCGTCCGCTGGTCTACATGGAGGATGTCGGCCGACACAACGCCGTTGACAAGATTGCCGGCTACATGGCGATCGAGAACATTCCCGCCGCCGGCAAGCTGTTTTACACAACCGGCCGACTGACCAGTGAAATGGTGATCAAGACGGCACGGATGAACATTCCCGTCCTGGTCTCCCGTTCGGGATTCACGGCCTGGGGGGTTGAACTCGCCCGCCAGGTCGACATGACACTCATCGGCCGCCTGCGCGGCAGTCGGTTCATGGTGGCCGCCGGCGCACATCGCGTGCGCTGGGATGAGCCGCGCGAGGCATGACGGACGTGACGGCGCGGCGCAAGGATGTGGCCGGGACGGTGCTCGCCGGCGGGCTGGCGCGGCGCATGGGTGGCCGCGACAAGGGTATGCTGGACCTCGGCGGCCGCAGCCTTCTCGATCACGTGATCGCCTGTCTGCGCCCGCAGGTGCGCATGGTGGCGCTCAACGTCAATGACGATGCCTTGCGATTCGATCCATCCGTGTTCTCTCTGGCGCCCGACATGCTGCCGGGACGACCCGGGCCCCTTGCCGGAGTGCTGGCCGGACTCGACTGGACCTTTGCCAATGTGCCGGGCCTGCACTGGGTCGTCACCGTGCCCACGGACACGCCGTTCCTTCCTGTCGACCTGGTCGAAAGACTGTTTGAGGCGGTAGCGGCGTCAGGAGCCGACATGGCATGCGCTTCCTCCGCTGGCAGGCGCCATCCGGTCGTCGGCCTGTGGCCGGTCCATCTGAGAAACGAGCTGCGCCAGGCTCTCATCTCCGAGGGCGTGCGCAAGATCGATGCCTGGACCAGCCGCTACCGGGTGGCCGAGGCGTCGTTCATTGATGACCCGGTGGACCCTTTCTTCAACGTCAACAGCCCGGATGATCTCGCCATGGCGAGAGTCCTCCTGACGCGCTCTGAGTGTCGGGAGCCCGGGGCGGCATCGCCATGACGGCACAGGTTCCACGCCTGGACCGGCGCGTTACGTGACCGGGGTTGGCAAGTCGGGGCGTTTTTGGCACACAGCGAACCATGGTCAAGGGGAGTGTCGCGCCATGAGTGTCGAGGAGAGTCCCGCATCCGCGGAGGCTCATGACTTCATTCGCGCGATCGTTGCCGATGATGTCGCCGCAGGCCGTGTCGGTACCGTCGTCACGCGCTTTCCCCCGGAACCCAACGGCTATCTCCACATTGGCCACGCCAAGTCGATGTGCCTCAACTTCGGCGTCGGCGGGGAGTTTGCCGGGCGCTGTCATCTGAGGTTCGACGACACCAATCCGGTGCGTGAGGAGCAGGAGTACATCGAAGCCATCCAGGAGGATGTCCGTTGGCTCGGTTTCGAGTGGGGCGAGCATCTCCACTTCGCCTCGGACCACTTCGAGCAGCTCTATGCCTGGGCCGAGCACCTCATCCGAAACGGCGATGCCTATGTCGATTCCCAGTCGGTCGACGACATGCGCGAGGCTCGCGGCACATGGAATGCGGCGGGCCGCGACAGTCCCTTTCGGAACCGCTCGCCCGAGGAGAACCTCGATCTCTTCCGACGCATGCGGGCCGGCGAGTTTGCCGATGGCGCCCACGTGTTGCGGGCAAGGATCGACATGACCTCGGGCAACATGAACCTGCGCGATCCGGTTCTCTACCGCATTCTTCACGCGCATCATCCGCGCACCGGCACGACGTGGTGCATCTATCCGACTTATGACTTTGCGCACGGCCAGTCGGATGCCATCGAGGGCGTGACCCATTCGCTGTGCACCCTCGAGTTCGAGGACCACCGGCCGCTCTACGACTGGCTGATCGACCATCTTCCCGTGCCGCAGGTGCCCCGCCAGTACGAGTTCGCGAGGCTCAATCTTGCCTCGACGGTGTTGTCGAAGCGGGCGCTCATCACTCTTGTGCGCGACGGACATGTCAACGGCTGGGACGATCCCAGGATGCCGACGCTGCGCGGCATGAGGCGCCGCGGCATCCCACCGCAGGCTATTCGCGAGTTCATTTCCAGGGTTGGCGTTGCCAGGGCGGACAATCTCGTCGATCCGGCCATGCTGGAGAACTGTGTACGCGCCCATCTCAACCGCACGGCGCCGCGGCGCATGGCGGTGCTGCGGCCGCTGAAAGTGGTGATCGAGACGTGGCCCGAGGGGCGCACCGACGAACTCGCAGCGATCAACAATCCCGAAGACGAAGCGGCGGGACGCCGCCCGCTGCTCTTCTCGCGCACCCTCTACATCGAACGCGACGACTTCATGGAGGATCCGCCGCGCAAGTTCTTCCGCCTAGCCCCGGGTCGGGAGGTTCGCCTGCGCCACGGCTACTACATCACCTGCCGGGAGGTGGTGAAGGACGCCGCCGGTGACATCGTGGAGCTTCGCTGTACCCACGATCCGGCAAGCAGGGGGGGCGGGTCTCTCGACGGACGCAAGGTCAGGGGCACCCTGCACTGGGTGTCGGCGGATCATGCCGTCAGGGCCGATGTCCGTCTCTATGACCGGCTCTTCACGTCACCGACACCCGGCAGCAATGGCAATATCGCCGACGACCTCAACCCGGATTCCTGTGTCGTTCTCGATGACTGCCGCGTTGAACCGGCTGCTCTCGACGCTGCGCCCGGGGAGGTCCTGCAATTCGAACGCCAGGGCTACTTCTGTGTCGATGGCGACTCCACCAGCGGACGCCCGGTGTTCAATCGCACGGTCAGTCTGCGCGACAGCTGGGCGCGTGTCCGGCGCAACACGCCGTGACGGCAGGGCCGCCCTGCGGCGCCGGGCAGGTGCTTGCCGTCCTCATCGATACCATCAACCAGTCGTTCTTCCATTCGCGCATGCTGAGGGCCTGGGGCCACTCGAAAGCCATGGCGTCCAATGATCACTGGATGCTGCAGATGCGCCAGGCGTCATCTCTGGTCGAAGTCATGGCCGCCTGCGGCATCCGCCCCGATGACAAGCCGGCAGCAGACCTTGTCGTGGGTTGCGATGCCGGCGCGGTCCTTGCCGCCGATGCCGCCCAGGCGGACCGTTGCGCCAGGACCGCCGGGGATGCGGCCGTGGCCTTGCCCGGGAGCGCCATGCGGTCAGTGATGAACGAGATTGCGGCCAGTGAAGAGGCGCACGCCGCACAACTGCGGGCGTGGCGCGAGGAGCCGCCGGAAGACTCGCGCCATGCCAAGCACCTGATGCCGAAACCGGGCGCCCGGCCCGTGGCGCTGAAGGCGCTCAACCGGGCCGTTCGTCCGCTCGTCGCCGCTGTCAGCCAGATCTTCCTCCACAGTCTCGTCTTCGGCTGTGCCGGCAGGAAGGAGGACGCGGAACGCGAACTCACTGCCGCTCTCGAGGCCATGGCCCGGGCCGAGGCGCTCCTCGAGCGCCTTCTCGATCTTGACGGTCTGCCGGACCACCGCCGTCATGGCCGCATCGTCATGGGAAGTGGACCCCACGCCGCCGAGCGGACAGCCCGCGATATCCATGACCTCATCATCAGCGAACTCGAAGCCGGTCTGGCGACGCTCGATGCCATCGCCGACCCCCTGACCCATACGCTCATCGACGGCATCTTGAGGGCCGAACGCGCCGCCCGGTGCGATGTGGCGCAGCGTCTCGATAAGGCACCGTGACACGGTCAACCGGCCACGCTCTGAGTTGAAGGAACGTCCCGCCTGACCGATTGAAGGCCGTTCCCGGCGCCGGTCTCTCTTGTCTGCAACGCCGACGCAGCAGACCGGAAACGGTCTTGCGGCAAGCCATGTTCAGGTTGCGGGGGCGCTCCAGACTCCGGCCACGCGAGTCATGGGATCATGTCAGCGAACAGGTTGGAAACAGAGTTGTTGGCACCATGAGGGTCGATCCTGAAAGTGCAGCACAACCGGTCGAAAGGGGGTTCGCAAGCACTGGCGGCGCTACGCCGTGACCGGTTCAATGACATGGCGTTCGCGGCGAAACGGCACGTCGCCCGGATCGATGTCTGTCCCGAGGTCGCGGGCATAGCGATGCCCTTCGTAGACAGCGGTCGCGATGATGCCCGGCGCCTGGCAGTCACCCACCCTCTTCAGGGTGCGGATACCGGTATCGGGCGTGGCATCACGTGCGTGCGCCACATCGTGGTAGAGGCTGTCTTCCGGCAGGCGCGCTGTCACCATGACGACGCCGTCGGCCGGCAGCGTCAGTTCGCGACGCCGCAAGCTGTCATGAAGCCGCACCTCGCCGGTCTCCACCGCGAGAAGCGTCGTGTTGGCATGGAGGTCCACGCCAGCCTCATGAAGACGTTCCTGGTTGGCCGCGTGTTCCAGCGTGTGGGTGAGCCAGGTGGCGACGGTCGCCATCGGCGTCACCAGGCTCACGTTGTAGCCTTCCGTGCTCAGCAGTTCTCCCAGCACGCTGGCCATGTAGTAGTGGTCGTCATCGAAGAGCAGCACCCTTTCTCCTGGAGGCCGGCGTCCCGCCAGGATGTCGTCGGGCGTGAGGACATGAGCCGCATCGCTCCCGGGCACGGGTGAGGAGAGGTGGCGGCCACAGCCATCGCGCCGCCATGAGGCGCCGGTGGCGATCGCCACGTGATCGGCGCCCAGTTCGAGAATCTGGTCTGCGTCGAGGCGGCTCGAGCGATAGATGTCGACATGGGACATGCGCTGAATCTGGCTCATTCGATAGTCGCGCACACGGGCCCAGGCTGCGAGCCCGGGAAGCCGGCTCTCGCGGGTGACGCGTCCGCCGAGTTCTTCGCCCGCTTCGGCCAGTGTGACCCGGAATCCCCGCAGACCGGCCGCACGCGCGGCCTCGAGTCCGGCGGGTCCGGCGCCGACGACGAGCAGGTGGGCGTCCGTTTCAGCCGGGGGCAGGGTTTCGGGATGCCAGGACTTGCGCCATTCCTCGCCGAAGGTCGGATTCTGGGTACACCGAGCCGGCGCCGTCATCTGGGTCCAGCCGATGCAGACGTTGCAGCCGATGCACTCGCGAATGTCGTCAAGCCGGCCTTCCTCGACCTTCCTCGGCAGAAACGGATCGGCAATCGACGGCCGTGCGGCGCCGATCAGATCGACGATACCGCGTCGGATTGCCGAGACCATGGCGTCGGGGGACGTGTAGCGTCCGACGGTGGAGACCGGCTTGGTGGTCACCTGTTTCACGAAGGCGACATAATCCTCCTGATAACCTTCCGGCGCGAACCGCGACGTCTTCGAATCATTCGTCCAGTCGCTGACGTTGACGTCCCACAGGTCGGGAAGCTCGGCCATCATCTCGACCGCCTCGCGTCCCTCGGCGTGCCATTCAAGACCGTCCGGTCCCATCATCTCGTCAACGGCAAAGCGCACCACCACTGCGGTGGTATCGCCGACCGCCTCGCGTGTTTCCTCGAGCAGTTCACGGAACAGACGCAGTCTGTTCTCGAGGCTGCCGCCGTACTCGTCGGTGCGCTGGTTGTGACGCCGTGCCAGAAAGTGACTCGGCACGGTGCCGTCGTGCCCGGCATAGACGATGACAATGTCGAAGCCGATGTCGCGCGCCCGTATGGCTGCCTGCCTGTGGGCGCGGCGATACTCGCGGATGTCCGTAAGGTCCATGGCCCGCGCCTGGATCGGTGCAAGGCTCCAGTTCGCCGGCCGGTGCATCGGGCCGATCGGGATTTCCCGGCTGTAGAGATTCGGTGTGTCGTGGCCATTGTGGACGAGTTCGATCCCGGCAAGACTTCCGTACCGGTGCACCTCCTCGACCATGCGGCCCAGATAGACTTCATCGCCGGTATCCCACATGTTCGTTTCGGCGTAGGGCGAGGCGTCACCGTTGGCCAGAAAGTCGCACTGTTCCGTGCAGACGATTCCCCAACCGCCTTCGGCCTTCGCGCCCCGCATGCCGATCATGGCGTTGGGATAGACCCGGCCCATGCCGTTGCAGTGCGGTACCTGGTAGAATCTGTTGGGTGCGGTGACCGGGCCGATCGCGAGGGGTTCGAACAGGATGTCGTAACGGGGATCACGGGTCACAGGTCATCCTCCCGTCCTGTCTTGAAAGGGGCGTGTCGGCATCGTCTCAGGCGTCCTTGTGCGGCCTTTGTCCGCGCAGGTGGTGAGGGCAGTGCTCACCGGTTGCCAGGACCGCCACCATGGCCTTCCAGGTCTCAACCTGGTGGCCGACGAACTCACCGCCATATCTTTGTTCAAGGTCGCCGCGTTCCGCGCCCGTCAGAAAGTCGAGTTCACTGCGGCTCACGGCCCTGTACCACGCATTGCGGTTGGTCAGATTCACGTTCACGAATCCTGCGCCCAAGAGGGCTGCCTCGTAGCGGTCCGGAGAGGCCATGGAAAAGTCGAGCCCCTCCAGTTCGATGTAACGCGCCATCCCGGGGCTCGGCGTGTCATCATGGGAGATCAGCCAGTCCGAGGCAGCGAACCAGCCGCCGGGTTCCAGGACGCGGAACACCTCGCGGGCGAGGAAGTCCTTGTCCGCGACATGGATGATGGCGTCCTTGGAAAAGACGACATCAAAGCTCCGGTCTGCAAACTCGAGCGGGCCTGGCGCCACCTGCTGAATAGTCACCCGGTCGGCGGCGCCCGCATCACGCGCACGCTCACGCGCCGCAGTGCAGGCCGGCGCCTCGACGTCGATTCCGGTGACATGGCCCGCGCCGTGATCGAGCGCCAGCGAGAGCGTTATGCCACCCGATCCGCACCCGATGTCGAGAATGCGGGCGCCGCCAAGGTCGAGACCCTCGAGGATGCGGGCAACCTCGTCGGGCCCTCCGGGTGAGAGATAACCGCTTCCCCACACCTCCTCGAGAAAGGTGATGTAACTGTCGTCGTAGAGTTCCTCGTCCACGCTCTCCTCCATCAACGTCCCGCACCCGTGCCCGGGTTCCGGGGATGGCGGCGTCAACCTCCGCCCCGGCTCCGGTCGACAGACCGGACCATCATCAGCCCCGCGCCCCCACCAGGCAAGGATCCGCAGGGCCTCTGCGGATTGTCGCCTCGATCCGCATCCGTGATAATCGACGGCAGGGATGGGCTCGGAGAAGAAATGCAAAGGCACCGCGACACAACGGCCGCCACTCTCGAGATCATGTCCGCCATGGCGGCAGATGGCAACGCCGGATGGGTGACGCTACCGGCGGATGCGTACTGCAATCCGGACATCCATGCCCTCGAGATCGAGAAGATTTTCCGTGCGGAATGGATCGCTGTCGGCCGGACCGACGAGGTCGGCGAACCGGGCAGCTACCTCGCCCGCGAGATCATCGGGACGCCGGTCGTCATGGTGCGCGATCATGACGGGCATCTCAGGGTCTTCGCGAACATCTGTCGTCACCGCTGGATGAGGGTTCTTGAGGGCAGGGGGCGCAAGGCCGTCATCACTTGCCCCTACCATGCCTGGGTCTACGGTCTCGACGGGTGTCTGCGCCGGGCGCCGGGCATGGAGTGCCATCCGGAGTTCGATACCGCGGCCACCCGTCTGGAAGAACTCTCCTTCGAGGTCTGGCACGGATTCGTGTACGTCAATCTCGATGGTCGCGCCGACCCTCTGGCACCGCGCCTGAAGGGCCTTGAGGAGACGCTCCACGCTTACGATCTCGACAACTGGATCACCGCGCGCACCCTGGAGCTTGGGGAGGTTCCGTGGGGCTGGAAGGTGATGCAGGACAACGGCGAGTGCTACCACCACGAAGGGCTGCACCCCGAGACCTTCCAGGCCGTCTTTCCCGGCGAGAGAACCGGCACGACCTGCGGCGACGACTGGATAATGCAGTGGAGTCCGGCCCGGGAAGAGAGTCTGGAAACTTTCGCCGACGGGACCAGGGTCATGCCCGGGTGCTTCTTTGAACCACTCGATGGTCTCGACGCATTCCACCGCGTCCATTTCCTCCTGATCTACGTGCTGCCGAACTTCTTCATCTATCTGCAGCCCGACTGCGGGCTCCTGATCCGCTTCCTTCCCGTCGATATCGGACGTTCCCACATGGAGGTCGATCTTCTGGTGCCGGAAAGCGCCCGCCGCCTGGCGGACTTCGACGCACGGCTCGATCGCTTCGAAACATTCTTCCGGCGCTTCAACGACGAGGATGTTCCCGTCAACACGGCGATCCAGAAGGCCCTCGAAAGTGGCCGGGCCACCCGTGCGCCGCTGTCGCGTCACGAACAGCACAACCGCCACGTCGCCTGGTGGGTGTCCAGCCGCCTCACAAGCCCTTCCGCGCCCTGATATCGCTTCATTCAGTTCGTGTCGACGCCACGTCAGTGTTGCTGGAGAAGGCAAGGGAAGGAAACGGCGACCAGTGGTTCAACGAGGGAGCAGAGATCAACAGAACAGGTCCGTTGCCACCTTTCACGACCCCTTCAGCCTTGCCCCTGTCGATGCGTTGCCGACACTCCCTGATCGTGCGCTGTGCAGCCGTAGGGCCGGGGCGCAGGAATCAATCGACGGGTTCGGCAAGCAGATTGATGATGAGACGGATCATGAGATCCTTGCCGTGGGGCGCGCTTTGGGCGATCAGGAGGGTCAGTGCGGTCAGGGCCTGTGGGTTGAGACGATGCACGACCCCTTCCTGCTTGAGGTAGAGCAGGAATAGCAGTGCACCGATACGCTTGTTGCCGTCGGTGAAGGGATGGTCCTTGACGATGAAGTAGAGCAGGTGCGCCGCCCGTTCCTCGCGGGTAGCCGAACATGGTCTGCTCGATGTTGCCGAGAATGCCCTGCAGCATGTCACCCCGCGGATTGCCGAAGAGCGGAGATGCCTCGCCTCTCGCCTCGAGATCACGTTTGAATGAGGCGATCGCGCCAGTCGAACCGGCATGGTCGAGCGCGCTTTCGAATGGTCTGGTTCCGGCCGGCGTGGTCAGCCGGTCTTCGTCGTACTCAAGCAGAAGACGCCATGTGTCGACGTAGCCTGCGATGAGTTCGAGAACGGACTCTCCGGTATCGTCCACCAGCGTCCGGTTCCGCAATGTCCGGGTGAGCAGGTCGAGAGTCTGCCGGGCTTCGTGCAAGCCGCGCTCGGCAAGACGGCGTTCGTTCGCGGTGAAGCCGCGTTCCAGATGGTCCCGCAGCGTGCGGGTAGCCCACTGACGGAAGCCCACGCCCCGCCTGGAATTGACCCGGTAGCCGATGGAAATGATGACGTCCAGGTTGTAGTGCTTCAGATTGCGCCGTACCCGGCGCCTGCCTTCGGTCTGAACTACCGAGAAATCCTCGGCAGTTGCCCTTTCCTCCAGTTCGCTGAGGGAATAGACGTTCCTGAGATGGCGGCCCACGTTGTCAATGGACGTATCGAAGACCCTGGCCATCTGTCGTTGGGTCAACCAGACGGTCTCCTTGTCGATGCGCACGTCCACGCGCGTCTCACCGTCCGGCGTCTCGTAAACGATCACCTCGCCAGTGGGGCAAGGCGGGAGTGTCTTCTCGCTCATCTCACCATCCTTCGAGCCATGGGCGGAAAGACCGATCCCAACCGACCGGACGGTCGAGTGCGGCGTTCCTGATCCGATCATTGTCTTGCTCTGGCGCAAGCTCCAATTGGGTTGACATAAACAAGGGGTAAGTAGGCAGCAAACCTGCGGCGCCGCCAACATGCAGTCTCGACTGCTTTCTCCACGCAACACTCAGCGCCCCACGTGTGCCGTCGTGAACGGTCACCGGATCAGCGAGTCCGGGGATCCGGAGTGCCCGGCATCGTTGTCTGATCCGGGAAGGCGGCGGGTGTCAGGGATGGATGGTCACGGCGACGTGAGAGGCGTGGTTGGTGTCGTGGAAGACCGTCTGTGTGGCGATGATGGGGGTCGCACCCTGGCCGAAGGGTTCGCCGGTGTTGAGATTGCGGTCATAGCGGTTGAAGTTGCTGGACGAGACCTCGACGGCGAGACGGTGCCCGGGGGCGAGTGCATAGCTGGTTGACCACAGGTCGATGTCGAGCTCCTGGATCTCTCCCGGCTCCATCAGCTCCTCCCTTTCGATCCCGTTGCGGAAACGGCAGCGCAGGATGCCGTCCTGAATGAGGTTGGCGCTGCCATCCTCCGCCACATCGGCGAGCGCCACGGTGACATCCGTATCCACCGCACTGCTGGAGAAGAAGAGGTGGGCCGAGATGGGGCCGGTCAGTTCCAGCCCGTCGGCAAACGGTTCCGACATGTAGATCAGAACATCCGGTCGTTCCTGGACCTTGCGCCGGTCACCCATCTCGCCTGCCAGGGACCAGCAGTCGTAAGCCAGTGTCTCGGCCACCGGATCGGCAGGGTCATAGCGATAGCTCTTCGCCGGTTCGTCACCGGGGGGATCGGGAGCAAGGAAGAGGGCGCCGGCAGACCTCAGGTAGAATCGCTGTTCCCGGCACTCCGGCGGTGGCCAGGCCCCGGCATCACGCCAGATGTCGCGCCCCATCACAAAGTAGCGAATGGCGCCGTTCTCACCGAACCCGTTCTCCGCGCCCTTCAGGTAGCGGTCGAAGAAGGTGGCGAAGGTGTCCCACTTCGCTTCGGCGGTGTTCGAGTTGACGGGCAGCAAGCCGACCCGGTGGCAGCGGTCGGCCGTGCCCTCGTGATCCCAGGGGCCGATGAAGAGATGCTGGTTGCGTGCCTCCATGGTGCGCCAGTCGGCGATGGTGGGGCCGAGGTAGTTGTCGTACCAGCCACCCCAGTGCAGCACCGGAATGCGAATGGTCTCGTAGCCGGCCAGCAGGCTGTGCTGCTCCCAGAACCGGGAGGGAAGGGGGTTGGCGATGAGCTCGTCGAAGTAGCGTGACGGGGCGCCCGCGGCATGGGCCATGTCGGCGAGCGGAAGATGCCAGTAGTCCAGCCGCGAGAGATCCTGGTAGGTCTGGTCCGTCATCGAGATCGCCCAGGTTCCCACCGTGTTCAGCTGCAGGCAGCCGTAGCGCATGGTGGCGCGATAGCGATCAAGGGAGATGTCGCCGGGCGCGATGCACTGCAGGGCCGGATGGCCGCTCACGGCTCCGGCATAGCTGGTGAAGCCGAAATAGCTCTCGCCCCACATGCCGACCCGGCGGTCGGACCAGTCCTCGCCCGTGATCCAGGCGATCGTGTCGTAGCCGTCGGGAACCTCGTTGTCGGCGAGATTGGGTTCGAAGTACCCCCCGGATCCCCATTTTCCCCGGACGTCCTGGACCACCGCGGCGTAGCCCTGCCGCACCCAGTGACGGGCGATGGCGGGCATGAAGCAGTAGGGCTCCGTCTTGCCGTAGGGCATGCGCGTCAGGATGGCGGGGAAGGGGCCGTCACCGGCGGGCAGATAGACGTCCGTTGCCAGTTCGATACCGTCTCGCATGGGCACCATGATGTCGCTGATCACCGGACCTTCGCCGGCCCGTTCGGGCAGGGCGGAGGGGATGGTGTGATAGGCCGGTGTCTCGTGTTTGTCCTTCCACGCCTGAAGTCCGTCCGACACGTTCATGACACACGCCCTTTCCTGTCCACCACGGCGCCCCATGGTATCACGGTTGAAGCCGGTGCGCGCTTGACGCCCGGATGGTGGTGCGGCAGGGATAGTGCATCACGACAAGGGGAAGCCGTGCCGCCATGTACAAGGTAGACCCGCGGCGCATGGATCTCGTGGCGGAGTTCATGCGGCAGCCGGGAGGACCCTACAGCCCGGAACTCACTCTGCTGGTCAACCGCCTTCGCCTGCTGCCCATGGCCGAGCGTGTCATCGTGGTGAAGGCCGGGGCGGGAGCCGGATGGCGTCTGGCGCGGATGCCGGCGCGCGGTGAGCCGGTTGCCTTCACCGACGCAACCGTGTTCGAAGACCATGATGATGCCTGCCGCGAGGTCTTTCGCCGGCGCTGGTGCCATGTGACGGGCATCGATCCGGGACGGGGCGACCCATGAAGACGATCGTGGGCTATGCCAACCGGTGGAGCGCCATGCCGGGCGACACCATCGAATTCAAGGTCAGCACCTATGGTGCAGACACCTACAGGGCCGATCTCGTGCGCATCATTTGCGGCGACGACGATCCCGATCGCGGCCTCTATCACGAGGAGGAAGTCGACGCCCCCTTCAACGGCGCCCATGAGGGCCGCACCCAGGAGATGGCGGCAGGCTCATGTGTCATCGTGCCGCAGGCGGCTCCCGTCGAACGCCTCACGAGTTTCACGGCCCAGGCCTGGATCTACCCGACGCTGCCGGGAGGGCACGAACAGGGCATCATCACCCACTGGGACGGCGCGGAGTCTCGCGGGTTTGCCCTCGTCATCACGGCCGACGGCGTGCTTGCCCTGAGGACCGGTGACGGCGCCTTCCATGAATGTCGTCTCGAATCCAGGCTCGCGCCCCGGCGCTGGCACCTTGTCGCCGGCACCTTCGATGCGGCGACGGGCACCCTTGGCCTCGGTCTGCATCGTCTGGCGAGCGAGGTCGAGGCCGGGCAGAACGCGCACGCAAGCAGTGAGGGTGGCTTCCGGCCCGCCTGCGGTGCGCTTGTCATCGCCGCCGGAGAGGCAGGCAGGAGCGGCCACTTCAACGGCAAGATCGATCGGCCGATCCTCACCGGACGTGCCCTTGATTCGCGGGAAGTCGAAACCCTCGCATGGTCCGGTTCTCCCCATGAACGTGAGCCGTCTGTCGTTGCCGCCTGGGATTTCTCACACGATATAGGGTGCGCCCGGGTCACGGATGCCGGGTACCACCGCCTTCACGGCTCGACGGTCAATCTGCCGTCACGCGGGGTCAAGGGATTCAACTGGTCTGGCAGGGAACAGAACTGGCGCCATGCACCCTCGGAGTACGGGGCAATCCACTTTCATGAAGACGATCACTATGATGCCGGGTGGGAGACGGACTTCACCTTCACCGTGCCGGACACCCTGGCGAGCGGGGTCTATGCTGCCCGGTTGAGGGCCGGCGACGACGAGTGGCATGTGACGTTCTTCGTGCGGCCGCCTTCGGGAACCGCGACGGCCAGACTCGCCTTCCTCGCATCGACAGCGACCTACATGGCCTACAGCAACTATCGCTGGCACATGAGCGAGCCCTTTGCGGAGGTGGCCGAGACCTTCTGGACGACGCTGACGGCGAATGACGTCTTCCTGCAGGAACACGACGAGTTCGGCCTGTCGACCTACGACACCCATGTCGACGGTTCCGGTGTGCGCTACGCCTCGAGGTTGCGTCCGGTCCTCAACATGGCGCCGCGCACGCCCCTGTGGAGCTTCAATCCCGACACCCACATCCTGGCCTGGCTTGAGCATTGCGGGTTCGCCTTCGATGTCGTCACCGACGAGGACCTGCACCGGGAAGGAGCGGGTCTCCTGCAGCCCTACCGGGCGGTGGTCACGGGAACCCATCCCGAGTACTACACGACACCGATGTGGGACGGCATGCGCGGCTATCTGTCACACGGCGGGCGCCTCGCCTATCTCGGGGGCAACGGATTTATCTGGCGCTGCGCCTTTTCGGACGCCTGGCCAGGCGCCCTGGAGCTGCGCCGAGCCGAGGACGGCATCCGTTATCGCGACGAGGAACCCGGCGAATACTACCTGGAGTTTACCGGCGAGTATGGCGGACTGTGGCGGCGTCTTGGCATGGCGCCGCAGGCGCTCGTCGGTGTCGGGACCGTGGCGGTTGGCTTCGATCGCTCGGGATTCTACCGGCGCACCCCGGAAAGCCTCGATCCGCGGGCGGCCTTCATCTTCGAGGGTATCGGCCAGGATGAGTTGATCGGCACCTTCGGCATCCAGGGCGGAGGCGCCAGCGGTTCGGAGATCGACGCCACCGATCCCCTGCTGGGCACGCCCCGCCATGCCCTTGTGGTGGCCCGCTCGGAGGGTCATTCCGCCGACACCTGGCTGGTGCCCGACGAGACCGGCTTCCATCACAGCGCCATGAACGGAGTCCAGAACCCCGAAATCCGCGCCGACATGACGTTCTTCGAGACGCCCGCAGGCGGCGCCGTCTTTTCCACCGGATCCATCGCCTGGGGCGCCAGCCTGCCGCATGCCGACTGGCGGAACAACGTGGCGACGCTGACCGGCAACGTGCTGAAGCGCTTCCTTGACCCGGAGCCCTTTGCCATGCCTGCCGGCACGCCGTGATCAGGCGGCGATCATGTAGAACTTGCGCAGGGTGCTGGTGATTTCCCAGGTGCAGGCGGCGCCCTTGGGAATGAAGAAGGTGTCGCCCGCGGTATAGGTCTCGGCCTTGCCGGTCTCGTCGGTGACCGTGACGGACCCGTCGAGGACGGTCATCATCTCGTTGACCGGGTAGGCATCGATCTCTTCACGGCACGGCGCACACAGCCACACTCCGGTAAGGATACTGCCGTCCTCGGCGGTCCAGGCGTGGGAAATGAGTTCGGTCGTGTCCCCGGAGGTGAACGCTTCCCGGGCAATGAGGTCGGACGTCACCATACCTTCGGCATGGCCATCGTGGTTGAGGCGCACAGGCCTGTCGGTCATGGGATGATCTCCGTTGCGGCTGAAGGCAACAGTCATGATGGGCGGGAGTGGCGGGCGACTCAAGTCCGGTCACGAAGGCGGAGAAACACCCAGACGACATAGAGGCTGTGCGGGTCTCCGGCGAAGGCCTCGAGGGGACCTGCGGTGTCGATGCGGCGGACGAGGCCTGCGGTCTCCAGGTCCTGCGCCTCCTCCTCATATCCGCCCTCGTCGATGCCCTCGAGACGAACGGAGAGCACAAGATGCCCACCGTCGCGTGTGAGGCGGACCATCTCCCGGAAACCATGTGCCGGAGCGTGGGTGATGCCGAAGGCGCCGGCTGAGGCAACGGCGGCAAAGTGGCCGTCGGGAAGATCGATCGGCTGTCCGAGTTCACCGGTCACCATGCTGCTGTAGACACCGCGACGGGAAGCACGCTCGAGCATGCCCGGCGACATGTCGAGGGCAACGAGGTCGCGGTATCCGCCCACCGACAGCCGTTCCCCGAGAATGCCGGTGCCGGCCCCGGCATCGAGGATGGCTCCGGCGCCGGTGGGGACATGACGCGCCACGAGGTCCGTGATGACCCCGGGCAGCCGGTAGTCACGGCGTGCGACGTCGCCGTCATAGTCGTCGGACCAGATGTCGTAGGACTGGCGCAGTTCCCGTGAATCGCGCGGTTCGTAGATCCTCCTCATCAGTTCTTCGTAAGACAGCGCCATGGCCCCTTTTCCTTCGGGTCGGTTGGTCAAGTGCCGGGCAATTCTGTATCCTTGTCAGCAGAAAACCTAATCGGAAGGAGACGACATGACCGGAATCATGCCCGTTGACGAGTTCAGGGATGCACTCTCCAGCAAGGCGCTTACGAGAAGGGATGTCGCGAGAACCCTGGGCGCGGTTGGCGTGGCCACGGCCACCATGCCGTTCGTACGGCAGCCCGTGATGGCCCAGGATGACGAATGGCTCTACCTCTTCACGTGGAACGGCTACGAACTGCCGGAGCTTCATCCGGCGTTTACCGAGAAGTACGGGCGCGAGCCCGACTCGTCCTTCTACGCCGACAATGACGAGGCACTGGAGAAAATCCGTGCCGGCTTCGAGGCCGATATCGTGTGTCCCAGCGGAAGCACCGTCATCCGCTGGATTCACGCCGGCTTGGTGGAGCCCATCGACACCAGCCGCCTGAGCCACTGGCCCGATATCTTCGATCAGTTACGCAATATCCGCGGTACGTCCGATGACGCGGGCAACCAGTACTACGCACCGTGGTCCTGGGGCAATTCCTCCATCGTGTTCCGCAGTGATCTGGCGCCCGAGTACTCCGGCAAGGAGAACCACACCTGGAAGATTCTCTGGGATCCCAAGTATGCCAACCGGGTGGCGATGCGCGACAACTGGGCGGGAACCACCATTCCCGCCGGCCTCATTGCCGGAGTCGCGGATCCCTTCGCGATGACGGATGAGGAAATCGTGGAGGTCCGCAAGCTGCTTCAGGAACAGCGCGAGCTCAACCGCTTCTACTGGGCGAGCGAGGTGGATGCCCAGTCGGCCCTGGCGACCGGCGAGATCGTGGCCATGTATGCCTGGAACTCGGCCTACGCGACGTTGAAGTCGGAAGGGGTCGAGGTCGAGTACATGGTGCCCAGGGAAGGGCTGCTGACCTGGGTCGACGGCCACGTGCTTCTGAAGAGCTACATCGGCACCGAGGAGCAGCGCTACGACTATCTCGATGCCACCCTGGCTCCCGAAGTCGGCGTCTTCATGATCGAGGAGTACGCGTACGGCGCCGCCAATGTGAAGTCCTACGACATGGCCTCGCCGGCCATCATCGAGACTCTCGGCCTTGAGGATCCCGGGTCCATCTTGTCGGGGAGCCTGTGGTTCCAGACGGTACCGCCCGACATCCAGCGCAAGCTCGTCAATCTGCATGACGAGGTGCTTGCCGGCATGTAGTTTCTGAAGGGGTCGGTATCATTCCGGCCCCTTCGTTGCCGGGGCGCGCCATGGCATGTGAACTTGCCCTTCTGGCTGGTGATGCCGGGGTGGGCGACATTATCCGGGCGGTCGACCGCGACGGGGCCGCCATCGTCACCGATTTCGTCGATGCCGACTGGCTCGACCGCTTCAACCGAGCCATCGACCCTGCGGTCGCGAATGCGCGGCGGGTGCCCTTCGACAATACCGCCATCGATTCCTTCCTCGGTGACCACACGGTGCGCCTGCACGGTCTGCTGGCGAAGGCGCCGTCCTTTGTCGACCTGATGATCGAGCCGCGCCTTCTCGCCATGATGGATCACTGGCTGCTTCC
Source organism: Alphaproteobacteria bacterium (assembly GCA_965213815.1). Taxonomy (GTDB): domain Bacteria; phylum Pseudomonadota; class Alphaproteobacteria; order SP197; family SP197; genus SP197. The sequence goes on from OZ243917.1 coordinate 1,915,860, forward strand.
CCGCTGTTCGAGTTATCTCTTCAGCGCCGGTGAGCTCATCGAGATCAGGGGAGGAGAGACGGCCCAGCGGTTTCATGTCGACGACGGGTCGTGGCCGGTCTGGCCGCGCCGGGGAGCAGGTCTTCTGCAGGTGAACGTCATGGTGGCGGCCACGGACTTCACGTGCCGCAACGGTGCGACACTCGTGGCCCCGGGCAGCCACAGGTGGGAGAGCGGGAGGTTGCCCGGCGAGGACGAAATTGCGCACGCCGTGATGCCCCGGGGCAGCATCGCCATCATCAGGGGCGATTGCCTGCATGCCGGAGGCACCAACACGGACGGCACCCGCCGCCGTGCCCTGTCGCTGTCCTGGTGCCTTGGGTGGCTGCGAACCGTCGAAAACACCTGGCTCACCCTTCCCCTCGACGTGGTGAGCCGACTGCCTCCGAGAGCGCGGGAACTGCTGGGCTACGAGATCTACGACGGGTCGGCCGACGAGGTACGAAGCGGATTTCTCGGCTACTACGAGATGGGCAGTCCCCGGACGCTGTTCGACGACTGAACGTCGAGGTGGAACTCGGATACGGTGTGAGCAACAGAGGAACTGCTTGTCCGGGACCAACGATCAGGACGATCCTGGAGAACCGGGTAGGGTATCGGGTTGGTCATCTTGTTGATGACATGCCGGGCGGTCGTCTTGGCCAGGACGATGGACTTGCAGGAGCCCGTCGCCATCCTTGCCCAAAGCCGCTCGAACGTACCGCCGTTGGACGGGATATCGACAACACCAAACCACACGTTCGGCAGCCTCTGTCTGAAAGAAGAAGCGTCGTGTCCCGAACTCCCCAGGGTGTTCCAGCAGACGCTTCGTGACCCGCGACACGCTTGCCGACCCGCCAGGATCGTCGTCAGTCCTGGAGTGCGGCGAGACGATGATCTGCCCGGCGGGCTTCGGCCGTCCGCAGGATCAAGAAGCCGCGTCCTCCTGTCGTAGTGCCACTCCCATGGCGAGCAGACGATCAACTGGTCGACGGGGTCACGACCTCGCCCCTTGCGGGACCAGATGCTCAAGTTGTGGGATGAGAAGGGGAATGTCCTGATCCACTGTGTTCCATACGATATCCATGTCGATGTCATCGTAACCGTGGATCATGCGATTGCGCATTCCCCTGACTTGCGCCCATGGAATCTCGGGATGCCTTTCGCAGAATGTCGGCGACAACCGTCCGGTTGCCTCGCCCATGACTTCGATGCGGCGAATTACGGAATCCTGCAACTGCGGATTTGCAAGAAACCCGCAACGCGAAACGCCCTCAATGTAGGACAGAATTGCACGAGCCGATCCGAGTATGTCGAGAAGGAGTGCGGAATCACGGTCCATAGACGAGTTCCGCCGATTGCAGGATTGCTTTGCGTCGCAGGTAGTTGGGGCTCATCTCGACACTGCGCCAACTGACAAGATCGACATCCCGCCCGAAGATGTCCTTCAGCTCCTCCTCCATCCGATCCATGTCGAACAGCGTATGGCGCGCCGCTTCGTCGAACCCGGCCAGAATGTCGATGTCGCTATTGGGGCCAAAGTCATCCCGAAGCACCGAGCCGAACAGGGCCAGCTTCACGATGCCCCAGCGTTCACAGAATAGGGTGAGCTTGTCGGTCGGTATGGCAATGTGCGCGGTCACGACCAAAGGGCCCGATTGGCGCTTGCGTCAAGTCCTGAGGTTCTCGATTCTCGGAATGGCTTGATTTGCCGGCGCTTCTCGTCGCCCGGTCTGGCATGGATGTCGCCTGTCATGAATGCGCGAACACGCTTCGGCCCGTACTCTTCGATGAGAAACCCGAGTCCGGAGATGGTGGCTCGCCGTAAGCGGCGCCGGGGACTTTCCCTGGAGAGGGTGCCCGGCGCCGGCAGGGCAACAGTAGATACGACATCCAGGTGGTTCCCAGACTTCTCGATGACTGTGCTGCCCTGGTTCGGCGGCTCGTGCAGAACCACTGGCCCGAGTTCCAGTCTCTCCAGACACGCTGTGACCGCTTTCCTCGTCGCTTCGTCATGACCGTGCACGGCGAAGACCTTGTTGCCCCAACGCGACATGGCAGGGTCATCGTCGCAGGTATCGGGATTTCGTTCCGCTTCCTGCCAACCCTCTTCGAATTCCTCGATCCAAGAATGAAGCAACGCGATTGCCCTGTCCACGCTGGTTCCCGCACCTTGACGATAGCCAACGATCAAATTGTGATCAACGGGAGAGAACGCTCGGCACCCAATGCCCTGCGCCTTGATTCCGCCGGTCCTGGTGCTGTTGGATGACTGTGCCCGGTCCAGGGACACCTGCCTCACCCTTCCCTGCGACGTGGTGGGCAGATTGCCCCGGAGAGCGTGGCAACTGCTGGGCGACGAGATCTGCGACGGATCAACTGCGAGATGGGGAGCCCCCGAGTCCTGTTCGAAGACTGAACTTCGGGGCGGGCTCACGGCGGCGTGGCGAAGGTCGCCCGGATGACCTCGGTTTCGCACGGGACCGCGAGGAGGCCGTCCTCACCGACGAAGGGGGCGAGCGCCCGGTCGATGGTCGCCAGGATGACGCTCCGGTCATGGTGGACCTCGGCGGCGCGAACGTGGGAGGTCGAACGGACGTAGCCGAGCCACTCGTTCCTGGTGCGCCTCCAGATCCACGGGAAGCGCCGGGTGCGGACAGTCCGGACGCACGCGAGGGTGGCCAGATCGTCGGCGCCGATGTGATCGCGGTAGGTGCGCCGGTAACCCGGAGAGATGTTCTCGAGAGCCGTTTCGTAGGCTTGCGAGATGGCGGAATCCCTGATCCTGTTATTGTTGAGGATGGCGAGGGAGCCGCCCGGGCGGAGAATGCGGCCGCACTCGGCATGGAAGAGGTCGCGGTCGAGCCAGTGAGCCGCCTGTGCGACAGTGACGAGATCGAACGTGCCGGGTGCCAGCGGCAGCCTCTCTGCCCTGCCGCCGAGCCAGTGGATGTCGCCGGTTGTTTCTGCGGCGGTCTCGAGCATGTCGCGGGCCGGTTCGATACCGATGACGAGGGAGTCGGGAAAGCGTGACCGCAACTGGCGCGTCAGGATTCCGGTGCCGCTGGCAACGTCGGCGATACGCCGGGGATGGTGCGCCAGCCAGTCGATCGCCTCCGGTGGATAGCAGGGACGGAAGCGGTCGTAATCCGACGCCAGGCCTTCGAAGATGGTACCGGGGTCGGCCCAGCGGGACGACCAGGGGTGTCCTGTGGCCGGGCGTTCAGCGGACCCCATGCCGGGCGTGCTCCACACGGACGGCGCAGAACTTGAACTCCGGGATCTTGCCGACGGGATCGAGAGCCGGATTGGTGAGCAGGTTGGCTGCGGCTTCCACGTAGCAGAACGGCACGAACACCATGCCGGGCTGGAGTCCCGAATCGAGGCGCACCCTGGCCTCGATGGCGCCGCGCCGTGTCTGGATGCGCACGTCGTCACCGGGCGTCAGATGAAGGCGGGCCATGTCGCCAGGCGCCATCATGGCCACCGCCTCGGGCTCGAGGCTGTCGAGCACGGTGGCGCGCCTGGTCATGGCGCCGGTATGCCAGTGCTCGAGCTGGCGTCCCGTCGTCAGGATCATCGGGAAGTTCTCGTCGGGCGTCTCGTCGGGCGGGATGATGGCCGCCGGGACCATCAGACCGCGGCCGCTTGGCGTCGGGAAGGCGTCCGCGAAGACGATCTCCTGGCCGGGATCATCCTCCGACTCGCATGGATAGATCACCGCATCCTCGGAACTGACCCGCTGCCAGGAGATACCGGCGATGGAGGGCATGGTCAGTCGCATCTCCTCATAGACCTCACTGATATCGCCGTAACGCCAGTCGAGTCCGAGGCCCCGGGCGATCGCCTGGATGATGGCCCAGTCCTGACGCGCCTCCCCGGGCACAGGAACCGCCTTGCGGCCGCGCTGGACCTGGCGGTTGGTGTTGGTGACCGTGCCGTCCTTTTCGGGCCAGGCACTGGCCGGCAGGACGACGTGGGCGTGCATCGCGGTCTCGGTGAGAAAGAGATCCTGAACCACGAGATGATCGAGCCTTGCCAGGGCGGCGCGGGCGTGGTGGACATCGGGATCCGACATCGCCGGATTCTCGCCCATGATGTACATGCCCTTCATGGTTCCGTCGTGGACGGCATCCATGATCTCCACCACGGTCAGGCCCGGATCGGCGCTGAGTTCCGTCTCCCAGAGGGCGCTGAAGCGCTGCCGCACGTCCCCGTCGGCCACCGGCGCATAGTCGGGATAACTCATCGGGATCAGTCCGGCATCGGAGGCGCCCTGCACGTTGTTCTGTCCACGCAGGGGGTGGAGCCCGGTGCCCTCGCGCCCGGTTTGGCCGGTCATGAGAGCAAGGGAGATCAGGCAGCGGGCGTTGTCCGTGCCGTGGACATGCTGGCTGATGCCCATGCCCCAGAAGATCATGGCGCGTTCGGCGCCGGCATAGGCGCGTGCCACCGCCCGCAGTGTTGGCGCATCGACGCCGGTGACCGGCTCCATCGATTCCGGGGAGTACGCCGCGAGGTGGTCCTTCAACTCCTCGAAACCCTGGGTCATCGTCTCGATGTAGACGGGATCGTGAAGCCCCTCCTCGACAATGACATGCATGATGGCGTTCAGCACCGCGACGTCGGCCCCGGGCCGGAACTGGACCATGTGGGTGGCGTGCTGACGCAGGGTCTGGCCGCGCGGATCCATGACCACGAGGCGGGCGCCGCGCTTGACGGCATTCTTGAAGAACGTGGCGGCAACAGGATGATTTTCTGTCGGGTTTGCGCCGATGACGACAATGCAGTCCGCCTTCAGCGCTTCGGTGAAGGGAGCGGTTACCGCGCCCGAGCCGATGGTCTGCAGCAATGCCGCCACGGAACTTGCATGGCAGAGCCTGGTGCAGTGATCGACGTTGTTGCTGCCGAAGCCGGTCCGCACCAGCTTCTGGAAGAGGTAGGCTTCCTCGTTGGAACCCTTGGCGGAACCGAAACCCGCCAGGGCGCGGCCGCCGTGGCGGTCACGGATGGCGGCCAGACCTGAGGTGGCCACCTCAAGGGCCTCGTCCCAGTCCGCTTCGCGAAAGTGCGAGAAGGGATTGGCCGGATCGACCCACTCGTCGGCGCCCCGGGGCGCATCCTCGCGCCGGATGAGCGGGCGTTTGAGACGCTGGGGATCATGGATGTAGTCGAAACCGAAGCGTCCCTTGACACACAGCCGGCCGTGATTGGCGGGGCCCTCCTTGCCCTTCACGGCGATGATTCGCTCGTTCTCCACCTGGTAGGTAATCTGGCAGCCCACGCCGCAGTAGGGACAGACGCTGTCCACCTTCGTGGCAGGCACCGGCCGGCCGATGCCGGCGGCATCGACAAGGGACTTCTCCATCAGCGCGCCGGTGGGACATGACTGGACGCATTCCCCGCAGGCAACACAGGTCGATTCACCCATGGGATCGTCGAAGTCGAAGACGATCTTCGAGTTGGGACCGCGCCCGGCCATGGCAATGACGTCATTGACCTGGATGTCCCGGCAGGCCCGCTGGCAGCGGTTGCAGTGGATGCAGGCGTCAAGATTGACGGCCATCGCCGGATGGGAAAGGTCGGGAGCCGGCTGTGACGCCCGACGCGGAAAGCGGGAGTCGTCCAGATCTATCTCGCGAGCCCATCGCCAGAGCTCCGATGTGGTGGTGTGGGCGCGTGGTTCCTCGGGCTGGTCGGCAACGAGAAGTTCAAGCACGGTGCGGCGTGATGCCTCGGCACGGCCGCTGGCGCTGTGGACGACCATGTCCGGCGTCGGCTGGCGGATGCACGAGGCGGCAAGAGTGCGTTCGCCCTCGATTTCGACCATGCACAGCCGGCAGTTGCCGTCGGCGGCATAGTCCTGCATCTCGGTATGACACAGGTGCGGAATATGCGTTCCCGTGCGCCGCGCCACCTGCCAGATCGATTCGCCGGCATGGGCTGTGACGGTTGTTCCGTCCAGCGAGAAGGTGATGGTGTCGCTCACGCCACATCCTCCGGGAAGTACTTGAGGACAGTCAGTATCGGGTTGGGTGCGGCCTGACCCAGGCCGCAGATCGAGGCGTCGGCCATGACCTGGCAGAGGTCTTCGAGGAGTGGCGCATTCCAGGAACCGCCCTCCATCAGGGCCACTGCCTTCTCGCAGCCGACCCGGCACGGCGTGCACTGGCCGCAGCTTTCGTCCTCGAAGAACTTCAGGAGGCTGACGGCCACATCCGACATGTTGTCCTGGTCGGACAGCACCACGACGGCTGCCGAGCCGATGAAACCGCCGTGGGGCTGGATGGTATCGAAGTCGAGAGGCACGTCGCCAAGCGAGGCGGGAAGGATCCCGCCCGAGGCCCCGCCGGGAAGCCAGCCCCTGAACCGGTGGCCGTCCGCCATGCCACCACAGAACTCGGCGATCAGTTCGTTGACGGTGATGCCCGCCGGCGCCAGCTTGACGCCGGGGTCCCTGACCCGCCCGGAGACGGAAAAACTGCGCAGGCCGCTGCGTCCGTGACGGCCGTGACCGGCGAACCAGTCGGCGCCCTTCGACAGGATTCCCGGGACCCAGTAGAGGGTCTCGACGTTGTGAACAAGCGTCGGTCTTTCGAAGATACCGACCTTGGCGACGAAGGGCGGACGGTGACGCGGCAGCCCGCGTTTGCCCTCGATGGATTCGATCATCGCCGATTCTTCGCCGCAGATATAGGCGCCGGCACCGCGACGCAGGTGGATCCGCGCCGCCCCCTCCAGACCGGCATCGGCGAGGCGCGCCAGTTCACGGGTCAGCGCCAGGCGGATCCCCGGATACTCGTCGCGCAGGTAGAAGTAGACGTCGCTGGCCTCGACCACCCAGGCAGCGATCAGAGTCCCCTCGATGATTCGGTGAGGCTCTGTCTCGAGATAGTGGCGATCCTTGAAGGTGCCGACCTCGCCTTCGTCGGCATTCACGGCCATCAGCCGTGGTCCGGCTTCCATGCGCACGAAACGCCACTTTCGTCCCGCCGGGAAGCCGGCGCCTCCCAGACCGCGAAGCGACGCCGACTCCATGGTGGCCATGAGGTCTTCGGGTGTGTGCCTGCCCGCAAGGACTTCCCGAAGCATCGTATAGCCGCCCTCGGCAAGGTAGGCGTCGAGATCCTGACAGTCCGGTACCCTCGCCTCGAGATCCCCTGTCTCGATCGCAGCCCTGACACGGGCGACGCTGGCGTGATCGATGTCGTTCAGGCCCGCCTTGACCGCGGGAGCGGCGGCGCACCGTCCCATGCAGGGTGCCCGCACCACCCTGACGTCGGACCCGAGCGTGCCGGAAAGGACGTGACAGAGGTGGTCGGCGCCGGCCATGGCGCACGACAGGCTCTCGCACACGCGCACGGTGATGGGCGGGGGCGGAGCCTCGCCCTCCCTGATGACATCGAAGTGGTGATAGAACGTCGCCACCTCGAAGGCTTCTGCCATGGGGATCGCGAGGGCGTCGGCAAGGGCTTTCAGGTGACTGTGGGAAATGTGGCGGTAGCGGTCCTGGATGAGATGGAGGTACTCGATCAGGAGTTCGCGCCTCGGCGGCGCATCACCAAGAAGCGCAGCGACCTCGGACGCCGCTTGCGGCTCCGCCTGGCGCCCTCTTGCGGTGGCGCGCGATCGTCTCTTCCTCGCCCCCGGCGACCGGAAAGTGGTACCGCTTCGATCCATCGTCAAACCCGTTCGCGTTCCCTGAAATGGGGGGCGACCATGCCGGATGACACGCCGGGTGTCACCCCCCGGCGCCGGATGTACCAGCGTCGGCCGGATTCGGAAAGGGGAAGTGACAGCTTGCCATGCGTCCGGGCGCCACCTTTCGCAGCACCGGAGCCTCCGCACGACACCTGTCCCGGGCGAAGGGGCACCGGGTGTGGAATTCGCAGCCCCGGGGGCGATTCATCAGGGATGGGATCTCCCCTTCGAGTTCCAGCTTGTCGCGGCGCTTGTCGGGATCGGGTTCCGGCACCGCAGCCAGCAGTCCCAGGGTGTAGGGGTGGGCCGGGCTGGTGAAGATTCCGTCGGTGTCGCCGGTCTCGACAAACCGCCCCAGATACATGATGGCAAGTCGGTCGCTGACGTGACGCACCACCGGGAGGTTGTGGGTGATGATGAGATAGGAAAGGCCGAGCTCGCGCTGGAGCCGGTTCATGAGATTGAGAATCTCTCCCTGGACGGAGACGTCGAGTCCGGCCGTCGGCTCGTCGGCGATGATCAGGCGCGGCTCCAGGGCCAGCGCCCGCGCCACTCCGACGCGGCGCGCCTGACCTCCCGACAGCTGGTGGGGGTAGGCGCCCAGGAACCCCTCGTGGAGGCCCACGAGATCGAGCAGCCTCCTTGCGTCGCGGTCGCTCTGGCGCCCCGGAATGCGGTGGATGTGAAAGGGTTCGGTGATGAGATTGCGGACGGTCTTGCGGGGTGAAAGGCTGGCCACAGGGTCCTGGAACATCATCGCCACATGGCGCCTGATGACCCTCAGGCGGGCGTCGTCAAGGCCGCGCAGCTCGGTTCCATTGAAGGTGATGCTGCCTTCCGCCATCCCCACGAGACCGATGATGGCGCGTCCCAGGGTGGTCTTTCCGGAACCCGATTCACCGACCAGTCCGAAGGTCTCCCCCTCGTTCAGGGAGAATGAGACCTGCATCACCGCATCGATGTGGGGATCGCTCAGTCCCCGAATGAGCGCCTTGACGGGACCGGCTGTGCGGAAGCGGACACGCAGTCCCTCGACGTTGAGCAGTTCAGGCATCACGCACCCGGAAGCAGCGGGCCTGATGCACGGCGTTGACGTCATAGGCGGCCGGGGCGGAATCGCTGCAGGGTGCATAGCGCTCCGGGCAACGCGGCGCGAAGATGCAGCCCCGTGGCAGGTCGATCAGATCCGGTACGCTGCCCGAAATGGTCGGCAGGTCGCGGCGTGTTTCCTCGATGCGCGCCGGATCACAGTTGAGCAGCATGCGCGTGTAGGGATGCTGCGCCCTGTGAAACAGGTCGTGGACATCGCCCTGCTCGACCACTTCTCCGGCATACATGACCACCACCTCGTCACACAGTTCGGCAATCAGGCCGAGATTGTGCGAGACGAACAGCATCGAACAGCCGAAGCGGGCGGCGAGGTCCTTCATGAGATGAATGATCTGCGCCTCGAGAGTGACATCGAGGGCGGTCGTCGGTTCGTCGGCGATGAGCAGGCCCGGATTCATCATCAGCGCCATGGCGATGCAGATACGCTGGCGCATGCCGCCGGAGAACTGGTGCGGATAATCGGCAAGACGACGTGCCGGATCGGGGATACCGACCTGTCCCAGCATCTCGGTGGCAAGGCGGCGCTTGTCGGCCATGGTCATGTCGAGCCGATAGAGGATATCGGTCATCTGGGTGCCGATGGAGATCACCGGATTGAGCGCCGTCATGGGATCCTGGAACACCATGGAGATTTCCTGGCCGCGAATGCTGCGCAGTTCCGCCCGGCTCATGGCGAGAACGTCACGTCCCTTGAAGACCACGGAGGAGGACTTCGCGACCACCGCATTGGCCGCAAGCAGGCGCAGTACGCTGTTGATCAGCGTCGACTTGCCACAACCCGACTCGCCGACGATGCCGACGACCCTGTTGTCGGGCACCGTCAGGTCGACATGGCGCAGGGCACGTACCGTGCCGCGGCCCGTGAGAAAGTCGACCGAGAGATCGCGCACCTCCAGCACCGTGTTGTCGCCGTTTCTCATCGGTCCTTCTTGAGCTTGGGGTCGAGGACGTCGCGCAGCGCCTCGCCGAGGAAGGTGAACCCCAGGGTGGTGATGATGAGCGGAATTCCGCCGGCGATGACGAGCCACGGCGTGTTGCGGATGAATCCGTAGCCATCGTTGAGAATCGAACCCCAGGACGGCGTCGGCGGCTTGACGCCCAGACCGAGGAAGGACAGCCCGGCCTCGATGGTGATGACCACCGGGATGTCCATGCTGGCGAGAATGAGCAAGGGCTGCACGATATTGGGTACGAGGTGGGAAAACATGATGCGCGGCACCCCGGCGCCGAGCGCCCGCTCGGCCATAATGAACTCCGTGCTCTTGGTCGCCATGGTCGATGCCCTGGCAATGCGGGCATAACCTGGAGTCGTGGTGACAATGACGACGAAAATGATGGTTTCCAGGCTCGGACCCACCACCGTGATGACGGCCAGTGCGAACATGATGACGGGAAAGGCGCGCACCGAATCGAAGAACCACATCAGGAGGTTGTCGAGCCACGACGGGCCGTAGCCGGCAAGCATGCCGAGCACCAGTCCAAGCAGCAGCGACGAACCGACGGAGACCAGCGCCACATAGAGGGCAATCTGGCCACCGTGGAGAATGCGGCTGAAGGTATCGCGCCCCAGGTTGTCGGTCCCCAGAAGATGGTCCCAGGACGGTCCGGCGAGCCGCGACTTGACGTCGAGCGCCTTGTAGTCGTGGGGCGCAATGAGGTCTGCGCCGATCGCCGAGAAAATGATGAGAAGCACCAGAACCAGGCCAAAACAGCCCAGGGGATCGCGCAGAAGTTGCCGGAGCCAGGCGAACCGGGGTTCCCGGCGGATCTCGAGGTCGCTGGGGGTGGTGTCGGTCATCTAGAGACCCTGGCGGATTCGCGGATCGAGCCAGGCGGCGATGAGATCCGAGATCAGGGTCGAAAGGGCGAAGAGCATGGTCGTGACGAGGACGCCACCCATGACGATGGGGTAGTTCCGCGTGTTGACCGCATCCACCACCATCTTGCCGATTCCCGGCCGCGCGAAGATGATTTCCGCGAAGACCGCCCCCGAGATAAGGCTGCCCACACCGACGCCGAGAAGGGCAACGGTGGGCAGGATGGCGAGCTTGAGGGCATAGACATAGGTGATGCGCCGGTTGGAAAGACCGTAGGCACGCGCCATCCTGATGTGATTCTCGCCCATGACCTCCAGCATCGAGGTGCGCACGAAGCGCGACAGATAGCCGACCCAGCCAAGTCCGACGGCCAGTCCCGGCAGCACCAGGTGGACAAGCTGATCCCTGATGTCACCGGCGTCACCGGCACCAATTGCAGGAAACAACTTCAGTTCGACGGCAAACAACAGGAGCGCATAGAGGCCGACGATGAACGAGGGGATGGCGATGCAGCCCACCGACAGCACCCCGGTCAGCTTGTCAAGGAGGCTGTTGCGATGGACCGCCGAGTAGCATCCCATCGGAATGCCCAGCAGGATGGACCAGCCCAGTCCGGTCAGGGCAAGGGCGATGGTATGGGGCAGCTGTTCAACGATCATGGTGCTCACCGGGCGCCGTGACCACACATCGACGCCGAGATCCCCGGTGACGACGTTGCCAAGAAACCTGAAGTACTGCACGAAGAATGGCTGATCCATGCCCATGAGCGCGCGGAACTCGGCGCGCATTTCCGGGGTGGCCCGGGGGCCCAGGGCGATACCGGCGGGATCCCCGGGGACCAGGTGAATCGCCGACAGCAGCATCAGCATCGCCAGGCAGACGATGAGGACGGCAAGCCCGAGGCGCTTCAGGGTGTAGAGCAGCATGGTCTGCTATCGGGCTATGGATCGGTCGGCAAGTCAACCACGCAGTTGTTTGCCTCGCGGGCCCGATGCTCAGTTGAGATCACGGGGAATGGTCTCGTTCCAGCTTCGCGCCCACACCCTGCGGCCCCCCTCGAAGGCTTCGCAATCGGCCTCGAACACCCAGTCGTCCCGGGTGCACGCAAGGCTCGAGCGCGTCGTCGTGGAGACATCAAAACCGGTGGAGTCGCGTCTCTGCCGCCACGTCCAGGTGATGGTGATGCGGGCGGATGCGGGATCGTCCTGCGTGATGTCGAAATGCTGTTCACAGCGGGCGCCGAAAGTCCAGTCCGTGGCCGGATCGCGGACGAGGCCGCCATCGCGCAAGACCGAGGAACGCACCTCTCCGGTCATGTCCCGCGTCGTCCAGCGCCGGTCGCTTGCCGGTTCGATGACCTCCGTCTTCCACGGCGGCGCACTCTCGGGGGGAGGGAACGCCGGCAGCGACGCATCCTCGGCGCGCCGTGGCCGCCGCGGCAGATGAAGGACGCCGCGGTGCAGCGTCAGCGAGACCCGTTCGGGCGAGGGCCACAGCAGGGGCCACATGGCGTTGGAGAGCGCCAGGCGGATGCGATGGCCCGCAGCAAACCCCTGCGCGATGTCGTTCAGCTGCACGCGCACCCGGTAGATGGTTCCGGGTTCGAGGGGTTCGGGGCATTCATGGCTGTCGCGATGGGTGAGGTTGAGCACGCCATAGGTCACCCGCGTCGATGCGCCGTCTGGGGCGACACTGCACAGCCGGGCCGCGACAAGGGCGCAAGGCCGGTCGGCAGAGACATCGAGTTCGACAACAGGAGCGCCGAGGATCTCGAGAGGATCGTCGAGAGGGTCGGTTTCGAAGAGGATCGAACAGCCATCCTCCGCCCGCTGATCGCCTGGCGCGTCGTGGTCGAGTCCGTACTGGCACCATTCACCCTGGTCCTGGCCCATGGTGAGCGGCGTACGGATGATGACGGGCGATGTCGGTTCTCCACCGCTTTCCAGCCGGCCGGCGGCGGAACATTCCAGCGCCACATCCTTCATGGCCGGGGAGGGCCAGCAGGGTTCGGCCACCCAGCGTCCCTCGCGGTGACCGCTCCAGGTGGCGGGGACATGGCTGTCCTGCATCCACACGCGGTACATGGGTTCGTCCATGATGGCGTTGTCGACGCCCTTGAGCCAGCGGTCCCACCAGCGCAGGGTCTCCTGGAGAAACCCGATGCGCGGCCCGGGATTGGCGAAGTGCGGGTACTTGTGCGCCCATGGCCCGATCAGGCCCTTCCTCGGGCATGTCAGGCCCGCCAGCATGCGCGGAACGGCATTCGAGTAGCCGTCGGCCCAGCCGCCGACGGCGTAGACGGCGGCTTCGATGTCGGCGTGGTTCTCGATCACGGAGCCGTGCTTCCACAGGGCGTCTCGGCGCTGGTGATGCAGCCACTTGATGAGCCATGGGTCGTTTGCTTCGAGCCGGGCCAGCCACAGTTCGCGCCAATTGTCGACCAGGGCCGGATCGGGCGGTCGCGTGTTCATGCCGAACATGGTGGAGGCCCAGGACATCGAGTCGTTGGTCATGACTCCACCCATGTAGTGGATGTCGTCGCTGTAGCGGTCATCCGTCGAGGCAATGGTGACGATGGCCTTGAGCTCCGTCGGTCGCCGGGCGGCGATCTGCAGGCCATTGAACCCGCCCCAGGAGATTCCGATCATGCCGCAGGCGCCGGTGCACCAGTCCTGTGAGGCGATCCAGGCAAGGATTTCCAGCGCGTCGTCCTGTTCCTGCTTCAGGTACTCATCATCGAGGATGCCCTGCGATTCGCCCGAACCCCGGATGTCCACCCTCACACAGGCATAGCCATGCCCGGCATACCAGGGATGGGTCAGTTCGTCGCGGTCGCGGGTGCCATCACGCTTGCGGTAGGGGAGGTATTCGAGGATGGCCGGGACCGGTGTATCGCGGGCGTCCTGCGGTAACCAGATGCGCGCCGCCAGGCGGGTACCGTCCGCGAGTTCGATCCATGTGTTCTCGATGACCTCGATCTGGTGGGGAAAGTCCGTCACCACCGTGATGTCGTCAGCCGCCATGTCGTTGCTCCTCGTCAGGCTACCCTCGGGTGATCATGCCGTCCTGCCGCCTTGCGTCAATGTCCGGTTCATGGCTGCGGCAGGCATTTCCAGGATGTGCAGGTTGCCGGGAGCGTCGCCATCGACGCGATTCGCGATTCGATGCCAGAGGGCCCCTGGTGTGCCGTGGAAAGGCGCGTTTACCGACCGATGGTCCGCTTCTCCTTCCTCCTGGCCTCGGCCAGAGCCCCACTGGAGGCCACGAAGGTCTTCACCCTTTCCTGGAAGCGGCGGTACTCGTCGACCAGGGCCTGGGTCTCCTCGACCTCGTTGCGACGCACACGTGTCGAGCGCATCTTGCCGTCCACATAACGAACGAGAATGGTCCCCGAATGCCGCGCCGCATCATCTTTGGCACAACGGCAATGGGGTTTGCCGCAACGGCTCAAGGTCTCCTGCAGCGAACCCGGTTGCATATCGCCGATGGTGGCCAGGTCGGCCTGGGCCCGGTCACGAGCCTCGATGAGCCTGTCGATGTCTGACGTGGCAGATGTTCAGTTCCGTGAGTGTGGGACATGGTGGCTTCCCCGCCATCTCGTACATCGCACTTAATCCAGACTGCCCCGCACATATCCGGCACCTCCAACACAAGGTGTTCCTGGTAGTCATCCACCAGTTGATAGAGCCGTGTCTTTGTCGCGGACTCCGGCCTTCCAGTCCCCCCAGGAGAACCCTGAATTGAGATTCGCATTCCTCCGACGGGCATTCGCGGTCGAAGTAACACTCATCGTCATGGGAAATCGATGCCGGGACGTTGGCAGTCCCGTCGAGGTTCCTCGAACACGGCGTTTCCTTCTCTCCAGAGCGAAGACTGCGTCCCGGTTTCTCCCGGGCCTACCGGTCCACGCGGACTCAGTCCCGACGCATGTCCACAGCCGCTACAGTGAGGTCAGAACTGGCGGTCATCACCGATTTCGCGTTTCTCGTAGACCGTTTCAACTTCTCGGCCGTTCCATACGTAGCAGAGGTGCCGCTCCTGGCGGGCGTTGGAGAGAAGGGGCGGTCGGAACACGGCGACACACTCGCCCCTTGTCCGGCGGACGCTGTCGTAGACAATCCCGTTCGACCCGGCCTCGCGTAGCGTTCTCGCCAAGTGCTGGCCCGCTGCGTAGTTGTCGATGTGGTAGACGAGCGGCTGAGCGGTCATCTGCCCGCGCAGGTCATGCATATCCCCGTCGAGGTCGACCAGGTAGACCCGCATGTCGAGATCCATGCGCGCCTGAGCCGTAGCGCTCAGGAACTGCTCGCGATGGTGTTTGGTTTCGGAAATGGCCGTGTGCAGGTCGTTCGCCGCATAGAAGACGCCGTAAGTGCCATCCGAGAACCGGCTGCCGTTCGGGTTCAGATGGGTGAAGGCTGCCATGATGACGGTCGTCCCGGGCCCACTGATGCGATCCTCCGGCGGCACGAGACCAATATTGCCGGCCTCGTCACGAAGCCTGGGATTCGTGAGCGCGTCCAACTCGAAGATCGCCTCGAGGTCGTCCGGATCGGTCACCCGCTCGAAGAGCTGAATCGGCGGAAACCGGCTGGGGATGATTCGCCAGCACGGCTTCCACTCGATGTGAGCGACTGGCAACGTCATGCCCAGCCGCCCCGCTGTGCATCGAGGTATTGCCGTACGACGAAGAGGTCCGCCACCTGGCCGGACAGCATCCGGTCCAGAGCCGACCGACCAGCGAACAGCGATGCCGCGTTCGGACGCCTCACCCATTCATCGGCAGCCTGGTCGTTGGGCAGCAGGATCTGAAGGGCCTTGTAGACGCCCAGGATGTAGGAAATACGCTCCAGCGTGTCCTTTGGCAGTACGGCGTTGGGGGCCTTCTTCCACTTGAAGAAGGTTGATCGAGCTGTCAGCCCAAGCAAGGTCATCTGTTCTTCGACCGAAAGGCCCCAGAGATCCGCGATGCGAAAGAAGGTGCGCAACGCCGGGCCAGAGAGGCTCTTCCGGTCAAACGTCTGACGTGCTTGTTCAGCCATGACCGACTCCATATGTATCTCCGATCAGAAATATAGTCCATGCATGGACTATCCACAAGCCGGGATGAACCGAGACCATGGCCTCCTCGCCGGACGGAGGCGGTGGATCGACGAGGGCGTTGCTCCGCGTGGGCGCCTGAGGCCGACTTGCCTTGGTCCGCCGGTCGGCCCACGTGTTCCGAAGCATCGGCCAACGGATTGTCACCGATGCTTCCTGTGTTGCGTGCGGCGACAGTGTGGATGGAAGCCGAAGCGAGATGGGCGTCGTGGACATTCGTCCCGACCCGCGCACAAACCCCACATTCATGTGCCGCCGACATCGGTTGCGTCACGGATGGTTCCGCTCATCATCGGCACACGACCCCGTTCATGGCCGGGCACGAAGGCGCAAGGCACCCCTGCTGGCGTGGGGGTTTCGCTTTGGTCGCTCCTCGCGTGCCGCGATCAGGGGGCCCTTCCCGAACATCGCTCTGCGATTCCAGCCGACTCTCCGTCGGCACGAATCGCCCTGTGGCCGGCCGGGTTCAACGGCCGAGCCAGGGTGAGAACCACCCGTGCGATCGCCAGTATGGCGGCTTCGAGGAGACACGCCGTGGCGGCTGCTCCCGCTGTCGGCTCGACAGCGGCCTCATCGAGATAGAGTCGCCGGTCAATCTCGATCTGGATGGCGTGAATGCCGTAATCGGGCCGTCCGTAGCGCCTGGTGATGTGGCCTCCCGGATAGGGATTGTTGCGCCGGACCATCGCTCCCCTTGCCTGCAGGGCCTCGGTTGCGGCTCGTGACACCGCCGGGGCGCACGATGTGCCGAACCGGTCACCGAGCACGATGTCGACGGGAGTGCGGCCGCAGACCGGGTGGGCCGTCGGCATGGAGTGACAATCAATCAGACAGACGACGCCGAACAGCCGACGGGTTTCGTCGATCAGGTTCTCGAGTGCGGCGTGATAGGGGGTGTAGCAGCTGGCGATACGCCGCTCGGCCTCGGCCGCCGGCAGCCTCGAGCGGTAGATCTCCACGCCACCGGCGACGACCCTGGGGATGATTCCCAGGCCCGCCCTGACGCGAGGGCTGTCGTGGCCCGGCGTGGCACTGAGACTTCCTTCGAACATGGTGCAGTCGAGTTCGCCGGGCTCTCGGTTGACATCGATCCAGGCGCGGGGAAAGAGCGCCGCGATCGTCGGCGCGCCCAGTGCCGGGACACCGGCGATGAGACGATCGACGAAGGCGTCCTCGGAGCGCCGGATCGCATGACTGTCAAGCCGGGTCATTCCGAGGAAGGAGGCATCGTAGTGTCGCCCGCTGTGTGGCGACGAGACCAGGACCGGCAGGGTCCGGCGGTCCGGGTGGATGACCTCGAGGACCTGCAACCCGCCATTATCGTTTGCGCGTGTCACGGGACCGGTTTAGATTAGCGACATGTCGATGTCACGCATCGAGTGGACGATGATTGCGCCGGGTTGTCCGAACAGCCTGGGCAAGAGGACATAGGCGCGATGGCACACATTCTCCTGGTGGCGCAGGACGATGTGCTTCGCGGATATCTTGCCAAGCGGCTGTCGAGACAGGGACATGTGGTCTCGCCGATGGCGAACGGGCGCGAAGCGATTGCATGGCTTGTGCCGGGAGCCTTCAGAATTCTCATCACCGAAGCGAGGATGCATGACATCGATGGACCGGAACTGGCCAGACGCGCGGTGGCGACCGTCCCGGGTCTGCGTATCCTCTTCCTGGACGGGTTCGGTGTCCTGGCGCTGCGCCAGGGAGCCCTGCCGGCCCTCGATGAGGCAAGCCTGCTGCCGCGTTTCCATCTCAACAGCATCATCGGCGAGATCGACAATCTTCTCGCCGCCTGACGGCCTCCGGCCATGACCCGCGAACAGGACTTCTCGACCATCGAGGAGGCGATCGCCGGGATTGCCGCGGGCCGGCCCATCGTCGTCGTTGACGACGAGCACCGGGAGAACGAGGGCGATCTCGTCATGGCGGCAGAGAAGGCGACGCCGGAACTGGTCGCCTTCTTTGTGCGTCACACGGCCGGCGTGATCTGCGTTCCCATGGAAGGCGAACGTCTCGATGAGCTCGAGTTGCCCCAGATGGTGCAGCACAACACCGAACAGCACCGCACGGCCTTCACGGTTTCCGTGGACTACCGTTTCGGCACGACCACTGGCATTTCGGCAGAGGACCGGGCGCGCACCATCCGGGCGCTGGCCGGTGACGGCGGCAACCGACGCGTCGATGCCGCGAGCTTTGCCCGGCCCGGGCACATCTTTCCCCTGAGGGCGCGCGAGGGCGGCGTGCTGACCCGCGCCGGTCACACCGAGGCCGCCGTCGACCTGGCGCGGCTCGCCGGGTGTGCTCCGGCAGGAATGATCTGCGAGATCGTCAAGGAAGAGGGCGCCCTCATGCGTCTGCCGGACCTGCTGGCCTTCGCCCGCGAGAACGATCTGGCCCTCATCTCCATAGCCGATCTCATCGCCTACCGGCGGCGCACCGAACGCCTCGTCACACTCATCGACCGGGCGCCCTTCGAGACCAGGCACGGTCCCTTCGAGGTCTTTGTCTACCGCTCGCAGATCGACCACACCGAGCATCTCGCCTTGGTCAGGGGCGACATCCGTTCCGCTGCCGGCGTTCTTGTCAGGGTCCATGCGGCCAGCGCCGTCGACGACGTCTTCGGCTCGGTGAGGGGAGCGGGCCGCAGTCTCGTGGACATCGCCCTGGAACGCCTGGCGGCAGAACCGGCTGCGGTGTTCCTCTACCTGCGCGGGCAGGAGGGCTGGGGTCTTGGATTCGGACGCCGGAGGATCTACGGAGAAGCGGATGGCGACCGTAACGACGTCCTGCACGGCCTTGACTGGCGCCAGTACGGGACCGGCGCCCAGATCCTCCACGATCTCGGCCTGCGCACCATGCGTATCCTGACCAACAATCCGGCCCCCTACAGGGCCATCGAGGGCTACGGTCTCACCATCCTGGGCAAGGAACCCTTCGTCGAGGCGGCGACCGGTTCCGGGTCTCTCCCGGCCAACGCCTGATCACAGCCATGGCGTTCACGGTGCGACGCGCGGTGCGGGAGATGGCGCCATACGTCTCCGGCGAGAATGCCGGTGACATGATCCAGCTGGGATTCAATGAATCGGCCTTCCCTCCCAGTCCTCGAGCCATCGATGCGGCGCACCGGGGGCTGGACGGGATCCGCACCTACAGCGACGATAACGCGACAGCCCTCAGGCGCGCCCTTGCGGACCATCACGGCCTCGACGAGGACCTCGTTATCTGTGGCGCCGGCTCGATGGACATCATGCGCGACCTTGCGGCCTGCTGCCTGGAGCCCGGGTGCGACCTCGTCACCGGGCGCCTGAGCTACGCCTTCCCCGCCACCCTCGCGCGGGCCGCCGGAGCGAAGGTTGTCTTCGCCGAGGACGCATCCTTCACCCACGATGTCGACGCCTTCATCGATGCCGTCAGCGATACGACCGCCATCGTCTACATGGCCAATCCCAACAATCCCACGGGCACGTCGCTGGCTGCGGATGCCGTCAGGCGTCTCGCCGACGCCCTTCCCGACCACGTGCTCCTCATGATCGATGCCGCCTATGCGGACTATGCGAGCGGGGAGCGGGCAAGACCGGAACGCCTCGTGGAGGAGGGGTACAATGCCGCCGTTCTTCACACCTTCTCCAAGGTCCACGCCCTGGCGGGCATGCGAACCGGGTGGGCCTATGCAGCCCGCGAGCTTGTCGATGCGGTGGCGAAGGTGCGCCTCCCGAGCCTTCTTCCGGCCCCGGCCATGGCGGCTGCCATGGCGTCGCTTGCCGACACCGCCTGGACGCGCCACGTCGTTGGCGAGACCCGGGCTCTCAAGGAGCGCTGCGGTACACACCTTCGGCAGCTCGGCTTCGATGTCGGCCACAGCGACGGCAACTTTCTCCTCGCCGGCCTGCCGCAAGCCTGGCCCATGGATGCGGAAAGGCTCTACCAGCTCCTGAAGGCCCGTGGCATTCTCCTGAGACGCCTTGCCAGCTTCGGTCTCGACCGGCACATCAGGATCACCATTGGTCCGCCGGACGCCATGGCGGCACTTGATCGTGCCCTGACGGATCTCCTTTGTGCGGACAGGAAGGATTTGTGATCATGAAGAAATCTCCCGGCGACAAGGTCATCATCACCTGTGCCGTGACCGGATCGATCCACACGCCGACGATGAGTCCGTGGTTGCCGGTAACACCGCAGGAAATCGCCGATGCGTCGATCGGCGCCTGGGAAGCCGGCGCCTCCATCATCCACCTTCATGCCCGCAATCCGGACGGCAGTCCGACTCCCGACCCCGACGTCTTCATGAAATTCCTGCCGCGCATCAAGCAGTCGACCGACGCCGTCATCAACATCTCCACTGGCGGTGGCCACGGCATGTCTCTTGACGAGCGCCTGGCAGGAGCGCTGAGAGCGAGTCCGGAGATGACATCGCTCAACATGGGATCCATGAACTTCGGTCTCTACCCGGCACTCGACAAGATCTCCAG
Source organism: Alphaproteobacteria bacterium (assembly GCA_965213815.1). Lineage (GTDB taxonomy): Bacteria > Pseudomonadota > Alphaproteobacteria > SP197 > SP197 > SP197. The sequence goes on from OZ243917.1 coordinate 1,936,075, forward strand.
CTTCCGGCATGACTGGGAGAGGCGCCACTTGGAGAACTCAAGGGATTTCATTTTCCGAAACACCTTCAAGGATATAGAAAACATCCTCGAAGTTCTTGGTGAAGGACACGGTGTGCGCTTCGAATTCGAGTGCTACGATATCGGCCACCTCTACACCCTGGCCCATTTTCTCGACCGCGGCCTCGTGAGGCCGCCGCTCTTCGTGCAGTCGATCTTCGGCATCCTGGGCGGTATCGGCGCCGATGAGGAGAACCTCATGCATGCCCGGCGCATCGCCGACAAGCTCTTCGGAGACGAGTACCGGTGGTCGGTGCTGGCGGCGGGCCGCCATCAGATGAACTTTGTCACCATGGCTGCCATGCTCGGCGGAAATGTCCGGGTGGGTCTGGAAGACAGCCTCTACATCGCGAAGGGCGCTCTCGCGAAGTCGAATGCCGAACAGGTCGCCAAGATCCGACGCATCATCGAGGATCTTTCCCTCGAGGTCGCCACTCCCGCCGAGGCACGCGCCATGCTCGGCCTCAAGGGCGGTGACATGGTGGCATTCTGAGGGCGCAGGTCGAACGCCGGAGAACTCCTGCGACCTGCACATCCGCAACGGTGCGCGGTCTCACAAAGGCCGGGTCCACGTGTTCGCGGGACCCTCCACCCCCCAGCCCCTCCTTTCCCGCAGGAACATCTGAGCGTCAGCAGAGATGGCGGAAACGTCCGCCGTGCGGGCACCGCTGGAGGCACTCTTCATCATGGAGCATGTCTGGGATACAGCATCCCGCAATCGGTCGTGACATGGCAGGCAGGGGGAAGTGGCGGGTCCGGCGTTCCCGCGATGTCGCATCACCGCGTCTGGATGGCCAACCGTGTCGACGCCTGGCCGCGAGGGACCCAAGATCCGCAAACCGGTCGCTTGCCATCCACTGACGGTTTCGCTCGGTCCCCTGTCATCACCGGAGTCCGGGTCTCACCGGACATGCGGGAGGGGCGCTGTGATGTGATCGGCCGGGGAGAAGGCGCCATGGCGCGTCCCCAGCTTGCGGCACCGGAGTATGGGCCGATTGCAGTCAAGGCCGTCGATCACCGGGCCCGCCGGTTGGTCCGGGGGTCGAGTGATTCGCGTAATCCGTCGCCGAGGTAGTTGACGGACAGCACCGTGAGAGAAATCGCAAGCCCCGGCCACAGGACGCGTCCGGGGTACTGCTGCAGATAGTCGGTGGCGTCGAAGAGCAGGCGGCCCCACGTCGCGAAATCCGACGGGAAGCCCAGACCCAGAAAGGAGAGGGCCGATTCCGTGATGATTGCGTTGGCGATGCCCAGTGTTGCGGAGACCGCCAGGGGGGACAGCACATTTGGCAGGATATGACGGCGGATGATGCGTTGCGGCGGCGTGCCGACGGATCGTGCCGCGATGACAAAGTCGCGTTCGCGCAGTGTGAGCACTTCTGCCCTGACGACGCGTGCGGTCTGCATCCAGCTCGTGATGCCGATCACGGCGACCACCATCATGAAGATGCCGGTCTCCTGTCCCACAAGGCTGCGCAACGTGTCGCGGAACAGGAGAATGATGACCAGCACAAGGGGAAGGAGGGGCAGCGCCAGGAAGAGATCCGTGATGCGCATCAACACCCCGTCGAGCCAGCGCACGAACCCGGCGAGGACGCCGATCAGTCCGCCGATGGCCAGGGAGAGCAGCATGGCCGCCACACCGACCGCCAGGGAGGCCCTGCCGCCCGTCATCATGCGTGCGAGCATGTCTCTCCCGAGCTGGTCCGTGCCCAGGGGGTGGGCGAGGCTCATCGCGGCATTGCGGTCGCGGATGTCGACGAGCTGCGGGTCGATGGTCCAGACCAGCGGGCCGAAAACGACAACGATGAGGATGAAAAGGAAGACTCCGCCGCCCAGCATTACGTTCTTCTGACCGGTCAGCCGGACCAGGGTTTGCGGACGGCGGGCCACGTCAGTCATAGCGGATTCTGGGATCGAGAAGGCCGAGCACGAGATCGGCGGCCAGATTGAAGAGGACGATCAGCACGGCAAAGATGAAGGTCAGGGTCTGCACCATGGGAAGATCGTTGGCCTGGATTGCGGAGATGAGGAGGTGCCCGAGCCCGTTCACCTTGAAGACCTGCTCCGTGATGATCGCGCCGCCGAAAACTCCCGGAACGCCGAGAGCAATGACCGTCACCACGGGCCCCAGGGAGTTGCGCAGGACGTGCACGAGGATGACCCGTCCCTCGGGCATCCCCTTGGCTCGTGCCGTGCGCACGTAGTCCAGATGGAGCTGGTCCAGTGCCGATGCGCGCATGAAGCGGCTTATCTGGGCGGCGTTGTAGAGGGCGAGGACGGAGACCGGCAGCGCCATCTGGCGGACCTGCTGGAGGAAGCTCTCCAGGTTCGTCACGTGGTGCGTGGTGTCATAGATCGAGGGGAACCAGCCCAGATGCACCGAAAAGATCACGATCAGGAGGACACCGCTGAAGAAGGTCGGCACCGAAAATCCGACCATCGAGACGAATGTTCCGATCTGGTCGAACCAGCCATTGGCGCGCCATGCCGAGACGATCCCGACCGGAACGGCGATGAGGATGCCGACGACATAGGAGAGACCGACCACCCACAGGGTCTGTGGCAGGCGTTCGACGACGGTATCGACGACGGGTGAGCGCGATTGCCACGATATCACCCGGGGACGCTCGCCGGAGACATCGAACCCTGTGAGGTTCGACAGCAGGTGCAGCGGTTCGTTGATGAAGAACTGGTGGAGCCAGAGCCCGTAGCGGATGTGAATCGGCTCGCCGAGACCCAGCGACAGGCGGATCATCTCCCTGACGTCTGCAGGAATTGTCAGCGGAAGGCTTGCCGTGGGATCGCCGGGCGCGAGGTCGAGGAGCAGAAAGAGAATGAGACTGATGGCCAGCAGTGTGGGTACGGCGAAGGCGAGCCTGCGGATGGAGTACTGGAGCATCCCGGCGTTCCGTCACCGGATGCGGTGCCAGTCGGCAATGTTCCAGAGTTCGCTGTCCCAGGTGTTGAGCCGGACACCGCCCAGCGACAGGGCGTGAGCGGACACCCGTCCGCGATGGACGAGCGGGATCAGCACATGGTCCTGCATGAGCATGTCATTCATCGTTCTGGCGAGGCGGACCCGTTCCTCGAGATCGCCTGTCTGTGCCATCTCGTCCAACAGGACATCATAGTCGGCGTCACAGTAGCGCGGAATGTTCTGGCCCTGCCACTGGGTGTCCGGCCGCGGCTCGTAGCCGCAACGCCAGCTGGCGAGATAGGTTTCCGGGTCCGTTCCGTCGAAGCCGTTGGCATACATCTGGATGTCGGCGTGGAACTTCAGGTAGGTGTCCGGGTTTCCGGGATCGCCGCCGAAGAACACCGATGCATCGATGTTCCGCAATTCCGTTTCGACTCCGATCAGCGACCACCAGTGCTTGATGACCGCCTGAAAGTCCTGGCGTACCGCATTGGTCGAGGTCTGGTAGACGAGCGACAGGCGCACTCCGTCTCTTTCGCGGATGCCGTCCGCTCCCGGTAACCATCTCGCCTCGTCGAGCAGGCGGTTCGCACCTGCGACATCCTGCATGCGACATCCGTCATTGGCGGTGGAGGTGTAAAGGGCCGGCGCCGGGATGATGTTACAGGTGACGCGCCCGGCCGGCCCGTAGCCGATGTCGACGAGGGTCGTGCGGTCGATCGCCATGGATAGTGCCTGGCGCACCGCATGATCGGAGAGAAACGGGTGAGGGTGCGCCCGCGTCGAGCGGGCCTCATCGAGATCGGCCGACGGGTTGGTGAGATTGACGATGAGACGCTCGACAAGGGTTCCAAAGCCCGAGACCACGACACCCCGGCCGGCGTCCTGCATGCCTGCGAGGACGTCGGGTGCGAGCTGCAGGTTCCAGGCGTAGTCGAATTCCCCGGTTTCGAGGACGGCGCGGCCCGCTGATGCCGCGTCGCCACCGCCCTTCAGCGTGACGGTGGCAAACGCCGGTTTCGAGGGATCGCGGAAACGGGGGTTGGCTTCCAGAGTGACCACATCGTTGGAACGGAATTGGGTGACGCGAAAGGGTCCAGTGCCGATCGGGTTGAAATTGGCGTCGGTGCATTCCGGGGCCCGCGCGCCCGTGCAGGCGGCAAACTGCGCCTTCTGGATGATCGGTGAGCCGGCGCCGACAAAGGGCCCGTAAGGGTAGGGTTTGGCGACACCGAAGGTGACCCTGACGGTGTGGTCGTCCAACGCGGTGACATCGACGACATCATCGAACTGCGTCAGCCCGGAGCAGCCTCCGGCGGGATCGAGGCAGTAGTCCGCCGTGAACACGACATCGGCGGACGTCACGGGGCTGCCATCGGACCAGACGAGCCCATCCCTGAGCTTCCAGGTGATGGTGGTCAGATCGCCGGACACCCCTCCGTTGGCGACAGTCGGCACGCTTTCGGCCAACCAGGCCACGAGATTGCCGTTCTCGTCATGGCGGGCCAGCGGTTCGAGAATCATCGAGGCCGCTTCCAGATCCTTGGTGCCGGCGGAGAGGTAGGGATTGAGAATCGACGGCGCCTGCCAGTAGAGGATTCCGACATGATCGTCGCGCCCTCTCTCGGCTTTCGCCGTGACGCAGGCAAGAAGGACGCAGGTTGCAAGGAGGGCGGGGATGGTTCTCTTCATGGCGTTCGAGGCTCCGGGGCAGGGGGGTGGAGATGACAGGCGACGCGATGCCCTGTTGCGATGGCGCTGAGAGGCGGTGGTGTGTGGCCACAGATGGCACTGGCCACCGGACAGCGGCTGCGGAACACGCAGCCCTCAAGGGGCTGGCTGGGCGACGGGCTTTCGCCCTCGAGTACGATACGCTGGCGGCGTGCCGTGCCAGGCATGGGCGGTGCGGCCGACATCAGGGCCCTGGTGTAGGGATGCGCCGGGTTTGCGAAGAGGAGGTCGGCCGGTGCCAATTCCACGATCCTCCCGAGATACATGACGGCAACATCGTCGGCCATGTGGCGGACCATGCGAAGATCGTGGCTGATGAAGAGGTAGGCGAGAGCATGGTCGTCCTGGAGGTCCTTCAGGAGGTTCACGATCTGCGCCTGAACAGAGAAGTCGAGGCTGGCGATTGGTTCGTCACAGACGATCAACCGAGGCTTCAGCGCCAGTGCCCGTGCTATGGCCACCCGCTGGCACTGGCCTCCCGACAACTCATGGGGAAAACGGTCTGCCCAGTCCCGGGGCAGGCTCACGGCGTCCATCAGCTGATCGACAGCGCGGGACCGTTCGGGGCGCGTCAGCCGGGCGTTCTCGTCAAGTGGTTCGGCAATGATGTCGGCGAGACGCATGCGCGGATTGAGGCATGAGAGCGGATCCTGAAAGATCATCTGCATCAGGGGTCTCATGTGTCCCAGTTCGCTTCGGCCCGCCGTGGCGATGTCGATGCCGTTCAAGGTGACCGTGCCGGAGGTGATGTCCACGAGGCGCAGTAGTGCGCGTCCGGTGGTTGTCTTTCCGGACCCCGACTCGCCGACAAGTCCCAGAGTCCGGCCGTGGTGAATGGAGAACGAGACGCCGTCAACCGCCCGCACATGACCTGTGGTGCGCCGCAGGATGCCCGAGGCTACGGGAAAGTGGACCTTGAGGTCCTCCACGACGAGGAGTTCAGGCGCCACGGTGCCGGCCGGCAAGGAAACACGCTGCCTGGCGATGGCCAGGAAGGTGTACGGGCGGGGGGCTCTCTTCATGACAGCGGCCCATGGCCACCGTGCAGCGCGGCGCAAAGGTGCAGTTGCGGGGCGTTTCCAGGAGGGTTGGTGCCTGCCCGCTGATGGTGGCAAGCCGTTCCTGGCCGTCTGTGTGGGCTATCGGTATCGTCCCCAGGAGAGCCCGGGTGTAGGGATGGTGGGGCTGGCGGAACAACGCGCCGGCAGGCGCCGCCTCGACGATTCTTCCGCCGTACATCACGAGTACGCGATCGGCGATTTCGGCCACGACGCCGAGATCGTGGGAAACCCACACGATGGCCATGCCGAACCGCTCCCTCAGACTGGCGACCAGTTCGATGATCTGCGCCTGGATGGTAACGTCGAGGGCTGTCGTTGGCTCGTCTGCGATCAGGATGCGCGGCGTGCAGGAAAGGGCCATGGCGATCATCACCCGCTGGCACATGCCGCCCGAGAACTGGTGGGGATGATCCTTCAGCCGGCGCCTGGCGTCGGGAATGCCGACAACGTTGAGCAGTTCACAGGCCCTCTCCCGTGCCGCCCGCGCCGACAGGGCAAGGTGATGGCGCATCGGCTCCATGAGCTGTTGACCGATCGTGAGAACGGGGTTGAGAGACGATGCCGGATTCTGGAAAACGAAGCCGATCTCGCGTCCACGGATCCGCCGCAGGTCTGGAGCGTTCATGGAGAGCAGATCCCGTCCATCGAACATGACGGATCCCTCGACAATCTCCGCCGGCGGGCTCGCAAGCAGGCCCAGGAGCGACATCATGGTCACTGATTTTCCCGATCCGGATTCACCGACGACGCCCAGAACCTCGCCTTCACCGAGATCGAAACTCACCCCGTTGACGGCATGCACACTCCGCTCACGCGTACGGAAGATCGTACGCAGGCCCCTGACCTCGAGAAGTCTGCGTGTCATCCAGGTCCATCTCTGCCCTTGCCCCTCCATGGTACCCTGAATTCGCGAACATCGTCGCGTCCCGAAGCCGGCAGCGGATCCGGCGAGTCCAGAACGTCCGTCGCACCTGCCCTGCATGGCCAGGGCTGACGCGGTCAGGCGGAATCGGCGGCACGTCAGGTGCCAAGCGCACGGGCCCTGGCCCAGGACGCAAGCCACCACAGGGAGGGATGGCGCCGGTGGAGCCCTTCTTGCGCTGGCCGGAAGGGCACTGAAGGATCGGGCCGGCTGTGGACCGGACGTTCCGCTCCTTCCTGGTTGCATCGCCGCAGGCTTGCAGCGACGGGTCTCGGGATGACTTCGGAGTGTTGATGGCGCGACACTCGACACGTAGTCTGGAGCTGAATTCGGAGAAACCTGAATTGCAGGGAGATGCGGGACATGGCGACTCAGGACAGCGAAGACGGAACCACGCCGGTTACCATCCATCTTGGGACCGATGCTGCTGAGTCCGCCGTCGGCACGGACGGGGTCGACATCGTGGATATGGGCGGCGGCGATGACCAGGCAAGCAGCGGCCGGAACTACAACATCATCTTTGGTGGCAGTGGAGCCGACTTCCTCATCAGTTCAGGCATCATGGATGATGTGTTTGGAGGCAGCGGCAACGACATCATCGTGCTTGGAGGTCATGGCGGCTGGGCCTTCGGTGGCTCCGGCGATGATGTCATTGTCGGTTCGAACAACACCTACCTTTCGGAACGTCTCGACGGCGGTGAAGGGAACGACACCATTGTCGGCGGCGCGGCTCGCAGTGTCATCATCGGGGGCGAAGGCAACGATATTCTGACCGGAGGCGGTGGCGCCGACATCCTGGTGTTTTCGGAAGATCACGGGAATGACACGATCACCGATTTCGATGCCGCCGAGGGTGACCGGATCTATCTGCGAGGCTTTGATCAGACGATCACCTGGGAGCAGCTGAGCTCGAAGGTGGCGGCAGTCACGAATGACGACGGTGTGACGACGGCCGTGACAATCGATCTGACCGAATGGGGCGGCGGCACGATCACGCTGATCGGTGTGACGAGCGTCGACGACGTGACCGCCAACATGCTCTATCTCGATGTCCTGACGGGCAGCGACGGGGACGACACGATTTCGGGTGGCATCGACGACGACACCATGACGGGCGGCGCCGGTGCCGACACGTTCGTGTTTTCGGAAGGTCACGGCAACGACACGATCACCGATTTCGACGCGAGCCACGATACGATTGATCTTTCCCGTTTCGAATCCGCCATCACCTGGGAACAGGTGCAGGCCGCGATGTCGGAGATCGCAGACGACCCGAACACACCGGAAACGGAGTCGGGGACGATCATTGACCTGACACCTTTCGGCGGCGGCACGATCAGGCTCAATGGTGTCTCGTCGTCCAGCTTGACCGCCGCCATGTTCAATCTCCACCCGACCATCGGCACCGACGGTTCTGACGATGTGATCGTGGGCCGGAGCAGCGATGACACGGTGACCGGCGGCACCGGCGCCGACACGTTCGTGATTGGCGAGGGTGGAGGGCATGACACGATCACCGACTTCAAGGTGATCGAAGGCGACATCATTGATCTGAGGTCATTCAACGAGGAGATCACCTGGGAACAGCTTCAGGCGGCGATGAGACAGGTCGATGATGATCCGGCCACGAAGGACGTCGACGAAACGGCCACAGTCATCGATCTGGGCGCATGGGGTGGTGGCACGATCACGCTTCAGGGTGTGATTGCGAGCACTCTGACCGCCGACAGTTTCAACCTGTCTGACGGCACTGGCGGTGAGTACTATTACGGCGGGGATGGTGTTGACTCCCTCGATGGTGGGCGTGGCCACGATGTCATGTTCGGCCTGGAGGGCGGCGACACGCTCAATGGCGGCCTCGGCGACGACTATCTGTTCGGCCAGGAAGGGGATGACACGCTCGACGGCGGCGCCGGCGATGATGTCCTGATGGGTGGCGAGGGCGTTGACACGCTGATCGGAGGGGCCGGTGACGACCTGCTGATCGGTGGTGCCGACAATGACACCATGACCGGAGGCATTGGGGCCGACACCTTCGTGATAGCCCCGGGTCATGGCGATGACACGATCACCGACTTCGCCGATGGTGAGGACCTGATCGATCTCAGCGTTTTCTCCGGAATCACCGGGTTCGGCGATCTGACGGTCGTGCAGGACAACAACAATGTCGTGATCGACCTCTCGGAGCACAACGGCGGCACGATCACGCTGGAGAATGTCAACCTTGCCGATCTGGATGCCGAGGACTTTGCATTCTATGAGGCGCCCGCAGAGGTGGATGGCGTGTGACGACAAGGAGAGACCACCATGATCGACACGAGAACGGGGCGCTGCATGTGTGGCGCCGTGCAGTTCGAGGCACGCGGTGAACCCTTTGATGTGACGCACTGTCACTGCCACAGCTGTCGCAAGCACAATGGTGCCGCCGTGGTGACGCTCGCCGGTTACAAGGACGAACAGGTCACTTTTCACGGTTCACCTCGCAAGCACTATGCGTCATCTCCCGGCGTGCGCCGCGGGTTTTGTGGTGACTGCGGCACGCCGCTGACCTGGGAAGGTGACGGCGGTGAACTCGGTCCGATCATCGAGTTCCACATCAGTACCTTTGACGACCCCGGGTCGCTGGCGCCGACGGCTCATGCCTTTGAACCGGAGCGCATCGTCTGGATGGAGATCGCAGACGATCTGCCGCGCTACGAGGGCTTTCCCGGCGAAGGGGAGCCCTTGCGGCACGGGCCGGCGGGTTGAAAGCGCGTCAAGGGAATTCCCGATTGTCGAGAGTCCCTCTCAGACCCTCTGTGCGAAGGTTTCGGGATTCCCCTCTCCTCCTTTCCGTGCGGCGCCTGACCCGTGTCATACTGTGTTCTCCATCTGTCGGGTGACGCGGAGAGACGAGGTCATGACAACCCAGTATTCGACACGTGTCGTCGAAGGCATGCAGGCGCTCTATGGCAAGGGGTTCCTGTCACCTGGCGGTGCGGAGGAGATGACGGCCTTGCTCGATGGTGTCGCGGTTGCCGGGCGCACCGTACTCGACATCGGTTGTGGCCTCGGAGGTGCTGCGATCATGCTCGCCGGTCCCTTCGGCGCCCGTCACGTGACATCCATCGATGTTGCCGAGGATCTCGTGGTGCTGGCCCGCGAGACGATTGCCGATGCCGGGCTGTCGGGCAGAATCGAGACCCGCCATGTCACGCCGGGGCGATTGCCGTTCGATGCTCAATCCTTCGACATCGTGTTTGCCAAGGATGTTGTCTGCCATGTTCCCGACAAGACTGCCCTGTTCGGTGACATCGCGCGCGTGCTGGATCCGGCGGGCCAGATCGTCTGTGCGGACTTCACGGTTCCGTCCGGCCCTGAAGCCGCTCCGCACCTCTATCACGCCTGGCTCGATGCCATGGAAGCCTACGGCCTCACCTTTCATTTCGAGACGATTTCCGTCTACGAGGAAGCGTTCCGCCTGGCCGGTCTGGCTCCTGCGTGTGTCAGGGACGACACGGAGCGTTCACGCGAGGCCGCGCGACGGGAAGTAGCATGGGTTACCGGGCCTGACGCCGGTCCTCTCAGGGATGCCCTGGGCGAAGAGATGTTCGCCAGGCGGATCGAGGCCAGCAGCCGGCGTCTCGATGCTCTGGCAGGGGGTGGTGTTCTTCATTCGCACATGCTGACAAGGCGTCTGACTGAAGCGCAATGAAGACGCGTGCTTGCCCGGCCTCGTATGGGTCTGCGATGTGTGCCTGTGGTACCTGGCGGACGCCCATGCATCCATCAGGTTGGCCCTCGAGGGCAGGGGAGGGGATAACGACATGACAGCAAGGTTTCTCGACCGAATGCGGGTGGACGCGTACCGCAACGATGGTTATCTCTTTCCCGTGGAGGCGATCACGCCTGGCGAGGCCGGCGATCTTCGTCGTGCCACCGAGGAGCTGATCGAGCGCACCCGTGGTCAGCACGATGTCTTTCACTATGCCTTCAATGTCCCCCATCTCGTGTTGCCCGGAGTGCACGCTCTGGTGAGGGACAGCCGAATCCTCGATCCCGTCGAGTCGCTGATGGGACCCGATCTTCTCCTGTGGAGCGCCGGCTTCTTCATCAAGGAGCCCCGCACGACAGACTTCGTCGGCTGGCACCAGGACCTGCGCTACTGGGGCCTCGATGACGATTCACAGGAGATCACGGCCTGGATCGCGTTGGGTGACGTGACCAGGGAAAATGGTGCCATGCGGTTCATGCCGGAGTCTCATCGCCACGGCATGGTCGAGCACCGGGACACCTGGCTGGAGTCGAACCAGCTCTCCAGGGGACAGGAACTCGCAGTCGACGTCGACGAGAATCAGGCGGTCGACGTGGAACTGAGGTCCGGCGAGATGTCGCTTCACCATGGCAGCCTCTATCACTCCTCTCCGGCGAATGGCTCGGGATCGAGGCGCATCGGTCTCACTCTGCGCTTCATCACGCCGCACATGAGACAGGTGGTTGGCGATGTCGACTATGCGACGCTTGTCCGGGGCGAGGACAGGTTCGGCCACTTTCGCCCCGAGCCTGAACCCGCCTTCGACCTTGACCCGGCAGGTCTTCACCCGATCAATGCCATGCTCCGCGAGATGAACGCCTACTACTATGCCGGAGCCGAGGAGAAGGCCCCTAAGGTCGGCGTGCGCCATGTGCGCCACCCGCAGGACGCCTGATGTCTGGCGACGACGCCTTCATGCGCCGGGCCATCGCCCTTGCCGATGCCAGTGTGGAGACACTCGAGGGCGGCCCCTTCGGCGCCGTCATCGTGCGCGATGGTCGCATCGTTGGCGAAGGCGCCAATCGTGTGACCACCGACCATGATCCCACGGCCCATGCCGAGGTCGTTGCCATCCGCCATGCCTGCCGCACACTTTCCACGTTTTCCCTGGAAGGGTGCGTCATCTACACGAGCTGTGAACCTTGTCCGATGTGCCTTGCCGCCATCTACTGGGCACGGCTTTCGGGGATCGTCTACGGCAACACCAGGCAGGACGCGGCCAGGATCGGCTTCGACGACGACCTCATCTACCGCGAGGTAGCACGGGCCATGGCCCAACGGTCCATTCCTGCCCGCCAGCTGCTCGCGGGAGAAGCGATGACGACCTTCGACGCCTGGCTTCGGCAGGAAGGCAGAACTCCCTATTGAGAACCCGCGGAACCGGGACTTGCACGCCGGGCTTCGATAGGTCCAAAGTAAGGGGCAGATGACACATCCCTTGTGAGGGAGACAATGGACGGACTCAAAAGCGGGACGGCCTGGGTGCCGTCTCTTCAGTTGACAACGGGACAGCCGGAGCCTGTCGCCGCCAATGGCGGGCTTTCCTTTGCGTCATTCGCGCGCGACGGCGATGCCGGGACCGGAGCGGCCATCGAGGCCGCACTCGAGCAGGTCTCCCGGGGTCACGTCGATGACTTCATCCGATGGATCGAGGATGCCCCTCCCGGGCCCGTCAGGACCAGGCGGGGAACCGGGTTCCGCACCTGGGACGAGTGCATGGATCATATCCGCACGACGGACATTCGCCCGCCCGAGGGCGGTGTTGTGCTGCCGTTGCGCTATACCGTCTACGAGCACCCTTCCTACTCCGTTGTGTCGTCGAATTCCCTGTGGCGGGATCCGGCACGGGCCGAGGAAGCCCGCATGTTGCGCCACTCGGAGGAGAACACCGCCCGGCGTGCGCTCTATTTTCCGCAAGTGGTGCGCGATGCGCGCCGCATCGACAATCCTTCGGTCACCACGCCCGAATGCATGGACAGGCTGGGTGTCTCCATGGCTCACCTCGACTCCGCCTGCACCGACTTCTATGACGCCGCGGACGTGGAGCGTGTCTTCTATCCGGAAATCGAGCAGTTGCTCCTCGATTTCTTTCCCGGTGCAACCGATGCGCTCGTCTACAATCACGACATCTTCAACCGCGATTACGACGGTCCGGTCAGGGAAGACCAGGACGCAAAGAATCCCGGGGTCAACACCGGTTACGTCAACCTCGTGCACAATGATCTCAACGACAACTCGGGACGTGTGCGGTGCCGTGAACTGCTGACGCAAAACCTGCGTAACTTCGGACGCGAGCAGCGCTACACTGCGGCTGAGGCCGACGCCAAGATGTCGCGGCGTTTCATGTCGATCAATCTTGCCAAGCCCTTCGAGACCGTCGAGCAGTATCCCTTCATTCTGTGCGCCTGGCCTTCATTCGCCGATCAGCCCTACATCACCAATTATCGCGTCTACGATGACCGGGTGGGCGAGACCACCCGCTTCACCTATCGTGCGGATCACGAGTGGTACTGGTTCCCCCGCCAGCAGCCCGACGAAATCTCGATGCTGAAGTGCTACGATTCGATCACCGATGGATCCGTTTCCAGGTGGTCGTTCCATTCCGCCTGCTTTGATCCCTCAGCACCCGCCGACGCTCCCTGCCGCAAGAACATCGTGGTCCGTTCCTACGTCTTCTTCTGACAGCGCTTGCGGGACAAGAGATGCAGCGCCGGCGTATTGCGCATCGGCTCCAGCCTCTTCTGGCGCCGCGATCGGTGGCGGTGGTGGGAGCAACTCCCCGGGAGCACGCCACCGGGCGAAGTGTGATCGAGACGTACCGCGACCTCGATTTCGACGGCCCTCTCTATCCGGTCAACCCACGCCATGACGAGATCGCCGGCATGGCGTGTCACGGGTCACTGAGCGAATTGCCGGAGGCGGTGGACCTCGCCGTCATGGCGGTGGGCGACTACCGTGTCGAGGCACAGGTGGCTGCAGCCATCGATGCCGGGGCGAAGGCGATGGCGATCTTCGGAAGCTGCGTAGTTCGAGATGACCGGGAGCCCGCCCTCGCGTTGCGTCTCGAGTCGATGCTGCGGGAAGCAGATGTCCCGGCGATCGGCGTCAACTGCATGGGTTATTGCAACTTCGAGGCCGCCATTCACACCACTTCCTATCGCTTTCCGCAGCGTGAGCCGGGGAGGATCACGGTCCTCGCGCAATCGGGTTCGGTCTTCGGCTGCCTCGCAGGCAGCCGCCTCAAGCCGAACCTTGCGGCCTCGATCGGACGAGAGACCTCGACAACGGCCGTCGACTACATGGACTATGCCCTCGAACTCGGCACGGCGCGGGTGCTCACGTTGTTCCTCGAGACGATCCGCGACGCCGAGGGCTTCGAGGCGGTTCTCGAGAAGGCCGCGGCGAAGAACGTGCCTGTGGTGGCGCTCAAGGCCGGACGCTCCGCCATGGCGGCGCGCATGGCGGTGAGCCACACAGGCGCGCTCGCCGGAGATGACCGGGCCATCGAGGCCGTCTTCCGCAAGCACGGCGTTCTGCGTGCCGCGACCATCGACGAGTTGATTGCCACGTCCCTGTTGCTTGCGCGCGCCACGGGAATTGGCGTCGGGGCCCTGGCGACGATCCATGACTCAGGCGGCGAGCGCGAGATGATCTGCGATCTCGCGAGCGACCTCGGGGTTCCCTTCGCCGAAATCAGTGTGAGGACCAGGGAGCGCCTTGGCGCATTGCTCGACTTCGGCCTGGAGGCGGAAAACCCCTGTGACGCCTTTGGTACCGGCCGTGACCACGATGGTGTCATGCGTGACTGCTTCGCGGCGCTCATGAAGGATCCGGCCACCGCCCTTGGCGCCTTCTTTCTCGATGTGTCGCAGCACAACGGCTACAGCCGGGCCTGTGCGGATGCCTGCCTGGCGGCGGCTTCGACAACCACCAAGCCGGTCGCCCTCATCACCAACCACTCCGGTAGCGACCATCACGAACTTGCATGGGACTTCACCCATCGCCATGACCTGCCTGTTCTCGATGGAACAGTCCCGGGTCTCAAGGCAATCGGCCATGCGCTGTGGCGCCGGAACTGGCAGAGACACCGTCACGTCCCGTCCTGGCGCCCGGACGCCGAGCGGGCAGAAAGGTGGCGCGAAAGACTGGGGAGGGCTGATGAAGCCACCGGACTCGCGCTTCTCGAGGATTACGGCATCTCTGTGGCGCGCCACGCCGTCATCGACAGCGAGGAGGAAGCAAGGAAGGCAGCGCGCGGGATCGGGTATCCCGTCGTTCTCAAGACGGCGATGTCCGGAATCGCCCACAAGTCCGACGTGGGAGGTGTCGTGACAGGCATCGCCGACGAGGAGAGCCTCGCCGCCGCCTGGAGGATCATGGCAGAGAGCCTGGGCCCGCGAGCTATGGTGGCGGCCATGGTGACGGATGGTGTCGAGGCCATGGTGGGGATCACCCGCGATCCACAGTTCGGACCCATCGTGCTTGCCGGATCCGGCGGTGTTCTCGTCGAACTCCTCGATGACGTGATCGCCTACCGCCCTCCCGTCTCGCGCGCCGAGATCGGGGACACCCTTGCCCAACTGAAGTTCGGCCGTCTTCTCGAGGGATGGCGTGGCAGGGATGCCGTCTCCACGGAGTCCCTCGTCGATGCCGTCCTGAAAGTGTCGGCCATGGCGCTTGAACTCGAGACCGTTCTCGAGGAACTCGACGTCAATCCTCTCCTCGTTACCGCCTCTGGCGTCGTCGCCCTTGACGCTCTTGTCGTGCCCGCACCGGTTTCCCGATAGCAGGATCAACACGCAGTTCTGTCGAATCGCAGTAATGCGATGTTCGTGAAGGAAGTAAGCCGGACCATTCTCTTTCGAGTTTGTCCGCATTCAATCTCGCAACCACATGCTTGATCCGGAGATCTCCGGGACGCTCGAAAATGGCCGCAACCGGAATCTGCGGCATCTTTGCTGCGTCCGGCGTCTTCCTGGCCTTGAATGTGGGCGATTGCTCAGGGCCGAGACAGAAACGGCCTTTCAGGTTCCTGGGTTACGGCCGGTGTGCTCAGGGAGGCGGGATGGGTTCGGGGTCGAGGAAGCGGGCGACGACATTGGAAAGAAGGCGGCTGACGTTGTTGTCGTAGCCGTTGTGGGCAAGGGATCCGGCGAAGGCGATGGAACTGGTCGAGAAGACCGCGCCGCCGTCGGGTGTTTCATAGAACACCATGTCGCAGCGCACGTGGGGACAGTTCTCGCCGTTGACGGCAGAATGCGTGTGGAGGAACTCCTCATTGACCCAATGAAAGTCGACGCCGAAATCGGTGGCTTCGGCGATGACGAGTGCGTGGGGCGGCGTGCCTTCGAGCGGGTCGGCGCTGTCGATCTCGCTGCCGGCTGCCCCGCCGAAGACGGATCCGAAGTCGCCGATCCGTTCATCGCGGCCGATGCCCTCGAAGATCCAGGCGGCGCGAGGGTTCTCGCTCGCCGGGGTGCGCGTGTAGGGACGGGAAAAATTGAATCCCTGGGCAGCGAAGCCCGTACCGCAGATCGACTCCGGACTCATGCCGTTGCGCCGCCACAGGCCGCCCTGTTCCCCGTTGAAACTCATGACGTATTCACCCGGCGCGGCGATCCAGCTGCGCATGCCGTCCTCGGCGCGACGCATTTCCATGACACCGGGAAGAGTCGGGTGAAGTGCCACCCGCCAGTAGAATCCGTTGCCGCCCATGTAGATGAAACGGCCACCCCGCTGCTGATAGTGAAGCAGGGCGTGCATCATTCCCGTTGTGGTGTACTCGGGATGCGTCGTCGTCATGACGCAAGCGTAGGATTCGAGAAGGGCTACACCCTCGGCATCGAGGTCATCGTCGGTGATGACGTCGAAGGCAATTCCCTGTTCCTCGAGCCAGTCGGTGATGTGGGTGTCTGCGTTGTACTGCCAGACATTGTCGCGTGGCCCCATGCGCAGGAACGGGCGCAGACGCGAGGCATAGGCCACACCCGAGCCATCGCTGTGGTTGTCATACATCGACAGTCCGTGCTCGGAGTGCATGTGAAGATGGATATCGGTCATGTCGATCACGCTGAAGGTGTTGCCAGAGTGCTCTCCGGTGTCCCCCCAGCCGATCTCCATGTGATGGTTGACGTAGGCGTAGTAACTGCAGGTGGCGATGAGCAGGGCCAGGCGAGCCCCCGGACGCCCGGTTGGCGGGCGGACATAGAAGGGGATGTAGAACCACTGGTCGCCCTGGGTCATCAGGGCGGCAAACGAGCCACTCCGGCAGTCGGCCGGCACCTCCCAGATGGCGTCTGTTTCCCAGGCGCAGTCGTAGAGGTCGTCATCGTGGAAGTGGATGGCACCATAGTGGTCCGGCCGGTGGGTCCAGACCATGTCGCTGCCGTCGTGATTCCACCCCGTCATGGCCCGTGCTGGCATGTTGACGATGGTGCCGTGCAACCGGTTTGGCGAGATGTCGTGGGCTGTCACGCCATTCATCTCGCGGCTGAAATCCCACAGGGCCACCACATCGGCGGCGATCTCGGGAGGAATGCGACGCTCCAGAAGGAGTTCCATCTGGCCGCGCCCGAGCAACCGTCCAGTCACGGCCGGTGTGTCGATCTTGCCGTTGAAGAGACCGCGGACACCATCGTCGCCGTTGTGCCCGGCGATGATGAATGGGCCGCCGTTTCCCGGACGGATGGCCATGATTCGTGCCACGTGCGAGCTGTCGGAGTCGCCGGCATAGCGCACGAGAGGTTCCTGGATGAGTGTGGCCTCACCGGTTGTGGAATTGAACGTTGCCGCCACGAAGTACCAGTGGCGCTCGTGCATGCTGGCGCTGGAGACCAGCGTTTCAACACGGCTGCCATCACCGACTGTGAAGGCGAGTCTGCGGTTGATGACGCCGAGTGCATGGCCGCGGCGCTCATCGGCATGCCAGGAGCCCATGATGGTCTGCTCTTCCTTCTCGAGGAGTGTCGGCCAGACCATGGCCTGGAGCGTGAAGCTCTCCGGAGCAAGCTTGCGAGGATGATCGACCGAGATGAAGGAACCGACCTGGGTCTTCTGGAAGCGGGCCGGGTAGTCGCCGTTGACCCGGGCCTCGACAGGTATCTCCTTGAGCCCCGGTCCGGCAGGTGTGTCATCACCGCAACGAATGCGAAGAATCTCGAGATGGAAGGTGCCTTCGTCCTCGCAGGAGACCTTGAAGTTGATGGTCCCGCCTGGCTCGACACTGATCCTGTCGGCGTATCCGAGAAGCCGCCGCATGCCGTTCATCCTCATCACCTCTGGTTCAGGGCAGGGCCGCGTCGGCGGCAAACCGGCGCACCACATTGCCGGTGATCCGTGCCACGTTGTTGTCGTAGTCGTTCCAGCCAAGGCTTGCGGCCCAGCTGATGGAGCCGGTGGAAAAGACACCTGCCCCCGACGGCAAGGTGAAGTACACCATGTCGGCACGGACCCTGGGATTGGCGTCCGCGGTCACGGCGGCGTGGTTGAAGACAATTTCGTCAGGTGACTGCATGTAGTAGGCGGAATGGCCTTCGGAGCTCGCCAGCACGATGGTCTCCGGCGGCGTGCCGAGAGCCTCGTCGGCACCGTCGAGTTCGATGCCGGCTGCGCCACCGCCGAGCACTCCGAAATCGCCGATGATATCGCCCTCGACGCCTTCGAAGATCCAGGAGGCGCGGGGATTGTCATCGGTCCCCGTTTTCTTGACGAACCAGCCCGCCCGGTCGAAGCCGGTGGCGAAGGTGCCGATACCGACGAGTGACTGCGGAGGACGGCCGATGTGCTTCCACAATCCTCCCCTCTCACCGTTGAAGGAGAGGTGGTACTCGCCCGGGCGCGACGCCCAGAAACGCGCTCCCGATTCCGGACGGCGCACCTCGATGGCCTCGCCGCCCCGTGTGGGATGACAGGCGATGCGCCAGTAGAATCCGTTGCCGCCAAGGTACATCAGTCTGCCGCCCCCATCGAGGTAGGCCTCCAGACCGTCCAGCATGGCGGTGGTCCAGTATTCGGGGTGAGTCCCGGTGATGATGACCCGGTAGTCGGCAAGGGCGGCGACGCCGTCCTCGTGAAGGTCATCGTCCGTGATGACGTCGAAGGGGATGCCGGATGCCTCCAGCCAGTCGGTGACGTGCGTGTCTGCGTTGAAGCTCCATATGGCCGACTGGGGGCTGTGGTTGTTGACCAGGGGGCGCAGCCGCGAGCTGTAGAACACACCCGATCCATCACGATGCGTGTCATAGGTCGAAAGACCGAGATCGCGCCGTTCATGGAGAAAGAGTTCGTCCGCGCTGTAGGCGATGATCCGCCCGCGTTTCACCTCGGCCTTTTCCTCGTCGAGTTGCCAGTGATTGTTGGCATAGGCAAGCCAGGTGGCCGTCGACGCGAGAAAGGCGACGCGTTCCCTTGACGCCCCGCGCCCGGGGACAACGACAAAGGGAATGTAACACGTGTCGTCGCCAGCCCGGCAATGGGCGGCATAGATTCCGCTGGCAAGGGAGTCGGGAACGGTCATGGAGACGGTGGTCCGCCAGCCGGCGTCGAAGAGGTCGTCGTCGTGGAAGTGGATGGCCGCGTAATGGTCCGGGCACTCCCTCCAGTCATGGCAGGATCCATCCCACTGCCGTCCCGTCACCCCGCGCGAGGGCAGGTTCACAAGATGGCCGTGAAGAGCGTTCTCCGATCGGTCGGGAAAGGTGTCGCCACAGATGTTCTCGGCGAAGTCCCAGGCGCCGACAACCCAGTCGGGTAGTACCGTCCCGGGCCGCACCAGTTCCGCCATCTCGTGGTCTTCGAGAACCCGCGAGGCAAGGCGCGGACTGTCGATGCGTCCGTTGAAGTGTCCAACCATGCGGGGTTTGCCATCCTCATGCCATCCGGTCTGCCATGCAGCCAAGTGGAGATCATGATCGCCCGCGAAGATCACGCCGGACGGCGCCTGCCCGGTGATGCACAAGGGACTGCTTGATTCGCCGGTGTGGATGAGCGGATTCTGGCTGACTGTGACGGCACCATCCGTCGCATTGTAGCGTGCCGCCACGAAGGCCCACTTCCACGGTTGCAGGGGTCTTCCGGTGGAAACGGTGACGAGATCATCGCCGTCGCCCACCATCAGGGCGAGGGCGCCCGCCGAATCAAGAATGACCGCAAACCCGGGCCGGGCGGGACCCGAGCCACGACTGATGATGACCTGGCGTCCGTCACCGGGAAGTGTCGGCATGATGAAGGCCTGGAATGTGAAGTCCTGGATTTGGTCGAGGACCGGCGCGGCGGGAATGACAGCGTAGGAACCTGCATCGACGCGCTGAAAGGAGCCGTTGTGGCGGCCATTGGCCGGTGTCTCCACCGCCACCTCGCGATAGGGAGCGCCCTCGGGGGTCGCGACAGCACAGACGATGCGCACGGTCCTGAATTCGAAGGTCTGGTGGTCCTCGAGGCTGATCTTGAAGTCGATGGTATCGCCCGGCCTTGCGCGAACGCGATCCGCATACCCCAGGATGCGTCGCCGGTAGTCGAAGGTCATGAAGCGGCCTCGTCTGGATCAACACCGGTGTGCTTCTTCCAGCGCAACCTGAAAATGTACCACTCGGCCTCCCCGAGATCGGTGAACACCACATCCTCGTGGAGTGTCACGGGGACGCCACGCTTTCCCGGAAGCTGGGCAAGACACCACTCCTTGTGAGGAACGGTGTTGACCAGGACATACTTGCCTTCGATGGGCTCCCAGCGCATGACGTTGAGCACTTTCTGCAACTCGGCACTGTGCGGTCCGAAGGGATTGCGCCGGAATTCCTCGGCGAGATCGGTGCGCCCGGGATCGATCCTGTACATCGCCAGTTCCCTCTCAGCCTGGAACCGCATCCTGCCACCCCCGCGTCAGTCCGGGCAAGCGCACACGCCGGCCATGCTCCTGGCTCTCGAGTTGTCCGGTGAGGGGTTGCCATGATGAATCGGATGACATGGCTACAGATACGAAGGATGGAGCAGTCTTGCGATGTGCGGGTGCCTTCGAGGCAAAGCGCCCTTCGGCGAGAGATGCAGCGGAGGTTCCGGCGCTACCGGCACCGTTGCGAGAAGGAAGGGCTCAAGGGATTGCGGCTCGGCCGGGCCTCTGTGCGGTGTGCTCCGGTGGATCCGATCGAGCAGCTGCGCCAGGAGGTGGTGACGGTCAAGGCCCCCCCGGGGTCAATACCTGGCAGCATCACGGCGAACCGAGCCCCTTCAGAATGGATCACCTGAACAGGCGTAGACGTCAGCCGTCCCGTGTCCGGCCGACGTCATGCACGCCGCCTGTACTCGCACGGTGAAGGACGAGGCAGCACGATCCGGGCACGGGCGTCCCGGATCGTGCTGCCGATCCTTCTTTCTCCTGGCGACGGTCCTAGAAACCGGCCTTTATTTCGTCGAAGAGGGCGATGTACTTCTCGCGCACATCCGGCTCGATCTCGCCGAAAAAGCGGCTGTTCGCCATCATCGTATCCGGATCGCTGATGCCGAGGCCGTCAAGAACGGCGGCGTCGACGAGTTCGAACGACTTGGCGTTGGAGTGGCCGTAACCGTACATCTCGATCAGGTTCTTGCCCGACTCCGGCGCAATCCAGGCGTCGATGAACTCATAGGCCTTGTCCTGATCGCCCGGGCCATCGACGAGCATCGACAGGCCGCACACCCAGGTCCAGATGCCTTCCTTCGGGTTCATGTATGTGACGTTGACCCCCTGTTTCTTGAGCTCGACGATGGCGCTGTTCCAGGCATAGGCCGCGACCATTTCGCCCGAGGCGAGCGCCTGTTCGACACTGGTTTGATCGGTCCAGTAGAAGCGCAGGATTTCGCGCTGCTTGCGCAGGAGCTTCGTCGCCTCCTCCAACTCGGCATCAGTCATGTCAAAGGGGTCCTCGGCGCCGACCACCGAACCGACGACAGCCATGACGCCGTCGACCGAGTCGAAGATGCCGAGGCGCCCGGCGTACTTCTCATCGAACAGAATGGCCCATGACTCGTTCTTCTGGTCTTCCGTATCGACGTACTCGGGTGCCAGATCGGGGCGGAACAGGACCGACGAATTGCCCCAGTCGGCCGGCACGAAATAGGTCAGGCCGTCCTCGCCGATACTGCCCGGCAGGTCTTTCAAACTCGGAAAGACATCGGCAAAGTGGGTCAGTCGATCGGTGTCGATCGGCTGCAGTATGCCGGCGTCGCGCCAGCGTCTGGTGCTTCCGACGCATGGGTGGGCGACATCGGCCCGAAAGCCGCCGCGCAGCTTCTGCAACGCTTCCTCTTCCTCGCCAAACAGGGAAAATGCCGGTATCGCCTCATACTGTTCGACATAGGGCACGTAGAATTCGGGCAGTTCATAACCGGCCCAATCGAACACCTGGAGCGAGTCGTCCATCGGCAACGAGTCCTGGGCGCGCACGCCGGCCGGGCCGAATGTCATGGTCGTCAGACCGACACCGGCTGCGGTCAGCGCACTCACAGCCTGACGCCGCGTCAGGTCACAATTGTCGATGCGTGAGCGAAATTCCCTGATGTCCATGGCTTTGAGCATGTTCGTATCCTCCTTTTGAACCGCGTCAGCGTGACCGACACGGTAGATCAACTTCCGGATGATATCCATGCACACAAATGTCAGATTGCGCCGTGGGCGCTTGCTCCGGACCGGGTTCACCATGTGATCCGGCAACCGGCCCGCGGGTTGCGCGTTTGCCGCGAAGTCGCAAACGAGGTTTGCCCAGGAACCCCTTGCCATGGGCCAAGGGCAGATCGGCCACAATCAGGATGCACCCTCAACGCCCCGGAAAAGCGTATATGTCGGTCCCAATCAATCGGTGTATCTTCGCTCTTGCGATGTGATGGCGGATCAGGATGCCCAGGTCTGCAGCACTTCGAACCATCCGAGAGGCGCGTCCCGGACCCGCTGCAAGGGCCAATCCACGCAACGAACTGGTCGCGACAAGCAGCGAAATGATAGCTGGAATACCGGCATAAGCCCGGGACTGATGGTGTTCAGATTGATCGCGTTCATGAGCTGCAGGGAGTCAGATCCCTTTTCCTTAAGGTGGGGTTGCCCTGCCGATGTCGAATGGATCATGATCGCTTAGTCTGCTGGCCATTGGCAGGATGCAGGGTCGGCAGGAACCCGACGAACTGGCGCCGGAGGGACGTTTCACGATTGCCTGAGCCCTGCCGCGACATCACAGTGACTTTCTGCGCCGGTCTCTTCTGCGTTGTCTTGCTCCTGCTTGCCGGATGTAGCGAGACGACTGGTACGGCGCCTGCGACCATCATCGAGGACATCAGCACGCTCATCGAGGAAGGCGATGTCGTACAGGGAGCCCGGCATATCTGGGAGTGGGCCGAGCCGGGCGTTGATGTCGCTGTCACGGGTGTTGAAGGGATGGCCGGTGATACGGCAGGTCTGGTGGAGACCGTATCAGGCCTTGCTGACGCAACGCTTGAACAATCGGTCAGGGGTGCCCGCGTCGGCATCGATACCGGTTACAGGCAAGGCGCCCTTGCGGGAGCGTACTGAGTCCGACGGACTTGACCGCGAATCCGATTTTACTTGACCGTGAGTCCGCTATCATTTGACCGGGAATCCGGCGCACTTGACCGCGCGCAGCGCGCGGTTGGTCGTTTTCCCTGGTCTGGTGTCGGCCCCCTTTGATCAGTGTTGTGTGAAGTGACGGCCGCAGGCCGCCTGTTTGTCAAGCACAGTTTCAAGGGGGTGGGGCCGGATCGGACCTCCCGGTCCGGTTCGGGCCGGCCCCATCCCCGGGACCAGACGTGATGAAGTCAACGCCGCAGGCGCCGACGCTTCGGCGTCAGCCGGAGCGCAGCCCCCTGCCGGGCGGCAGCCGTGGCTGTGCCGTGAAGCGCCCGGGGCCTTTCGTCTCCCGGGGCCGGCAGTCGATCACCATGGCGTCCTGCCCGGGCCCGTTACGTAACGCACGACAGGCAGTCTCCAACTGTACGCGCGAAGGCGCTGCGGGAGGCATTCACCGGCGGCGCTCACGGTGCGCTGCGGCCACTGGCGTTATCCATCGCGGCCGAAGCCCCGTGGCAGGTTCAGCGCGGCGAGGTGTTCCCAGTCGACATCCTCGAGGAGCTCGAGGACCTCGTCGAGGCGCTCGGCTGTGGGTGACGCCGTGAGGTTCTCGTGCATGTTGTCGCGCCACGTCTGCCAGGTGTCGCGCAGGGTGATGATGGTGGCGATGGCATCACGCCACTTTTGATGGTTCGTCCGCCGGTCCCGTCTGGCGCGTGTGCGTGGTGGCGGCATCGAGGCGCGCTGGCGTTCGCGCCAGCGCCGTTGCCGTTCTGCATTGGAGAGAGCCATGTCATTGTCCTTTCTGCCTCTTCCGGTTCGTTACGTAACGTCATGCAATGGAGCACCACCGGGTCCGACTGCTCCTTGATCGGATGACGGAGTGGGTGGTGACGATCAGGCTGGCCGGGGGTCGTCAATCGGCGGCGGCTTGAGCAGCTTGCGGCGGGACTCTCCGGTCAGGGTGATGTTGTGACCGTAATGAACGACCCGGTCGAGGATGGCATCGGCGATGGTGTTCTCGCCCAGCACGGTGTGCCAGGCAGACACCGGCAACTGTGAGACGATCATGGTCGAGCGCCGGGCGCTGCGTGGTTCGATGATCTCGAGAATGTCACGGCGTCCCTGGGCCGAGAAGTTCTGGAGTCCCCAGTCATCGAGGATCAGCAGGTCGACCGTGGTCAGCCGGCGCATCATCCGGATGTAACCGGGGCTGCCTCGTGTGGTATCCAGCGAGAGCACGAGGTCCGGGACCCTGACATAGGCGACGGAGCGGTTCTGCCGGCAGGCCTGGTTGCCGAGGGCACAGGCCAGGGTCGTCTTGCCGACCCCGGTGGCCCCGACGACCGTGAGATTGGCCCCGGCATGGATCCAGTGACCGGTTGCGAGGTTCATCAGCGTTGTTCGGGTGATGCCGCGTCCGGCACTGCAGTCGATGTCGGAGATATCGGCCCGTTCGCGCAGTTGCGCCTTGCGGAGGCGGGCAAGATAGCTGCGGTCGTTGCGCTGCTGGCGCTCGCGTTCCAGCAACATGACCAGCTGGTCATCGAAGCCGAGTTCGGCAAACGCCGGGGTTCCGGCGTACTCCTGCCAGGCTTCTGCCATGCCGGCGAGTTTGAGCGCATAGAGGATCTCGACGATGGGGTCGCTCAGGCTCATGATCTGCCCTCCTCGTTGTTCCGGTAGTAGCCACTGCCGCGGATGTGCTCGTGTTGGGGCAGAACCTCCTGTGGTGAGGCCACGGTGGCCTTTGACGCTGTGTTGAGATGGTCCCTGACGAAGCCTGCGGTGAAGCGTTCGATGGCCAGGGCGGCCCTGCAGGCCGCCTCGATCCGTGCCGTGCTGTGGCGCTCCGCCAGGCGCACGACCCCGCGCAGCGACCGCCAGGACTGTTCCGGGAAGTCGCGGCTGGCGAGGCAGCGCTCGGCCCAGGCCCCTGTCATGGGTCCGACAGCCCGCAACTCCTTCATCAGCCAGATCTCATGGTCCGGACTGCGCTGACGCTTCATCTCCAGGTGCTGTGAAGGCATGTGCCCGGGGGTCGTCTCATAGGCGCCACGACCGAACCGGCGCGGATGGCGTGCCACCACCTCGTCGGTGCTCTTCAGGGCAATCTCGATTGCCTGGGCGCGGGCCTTCACGATCACCTCATGACCGATCCATTGCCTGGGCACCGAGTACAGGTTGTAGTCGAGGGCAACGTGGTAGTTCCTACCCACCTTGCGTTCGCTGTACTCGACATAACTCCAGGGCCGCGGCGGCAAGGCCTGCAGAGCCGGACCGTCGGTGGTCCAGAAGCGTTCCAGGCGGCTGGCGCCATGCGATGGCATCACCCGGGCATTGAGCTGATCAACACGCGTCTTCAAGGCCTCGTTGAGGGTGTGAATGTCGAAGAAGCGTTGGTGGCGCAGCCGCAGCAGAACCCGACTCTGCACCGTCCTGACCGCGGCCTCCACGGCACCCTTGTGCCGCGGGTTCAGCGGTACGGCCGGCAGCACCGCGATGTCATAATGCCGGGCGAAGTCGGCAAAGGTCCTGTTGAGCATGGGCTCGCCATCGACCCACTTGGTCACCGCGCTGCGCAAGTTGTCGCAATTATGTGTCGTTGCTCGTGATGTGTCCGTGAGGTTCCAGGCTGTGGATTTTGCGGGCGGAGCGCGCGCCGGAGGGCACATCACGAGAGCCGGGTGATCGGCGACTATCTTCTCTCCCAACCACTGGAGAGGAGGTTGTCATGTTGGAACAGTATTTCTCCAAGCCCGACACCGTTGACCGGATTCGTGATTGCTGGCTCGGTGAGCCCATAGAGCGTTACGTCACCTGGCTGTCGAGCCAAGGCTACGCCGTGCGCAACATTCGCTCGCGAGTACCGGTTCTGAGGCAGTTCGCAGCGTTCGTCTGGAGTCGAGGAGGCAGGAGCTTCGAGGAGCTTCCTGACCATGTCGAGCCGTTCGTCACCGACTGGGTGACCGAACGGGCAACCGGCCGCGGCGCTGACCGACACCGCCAGTTCAGCAACGAGATTCGAGGCCCCGTTGAACAGTTTGTCACCCTGCTGGTGTCATCGTTCGTGAGGCGTGGCCGGTCGCCGCGTGTCCACGATCCGTTCCTGACGGAGACGCCGGGCTTCTTCACGTACCTGCGCGAGGAGAGAGGCCTGCGGCAGGCGTCGGTTCTTCACTACGGCCACTATCTCCGGGTCTTCGAGAGATATCTGAGGCGCATCGGGGTGCGGCGTCTCGCCGAGCTCTCGCCGGCCATCCTCAGCGCCTTTGTGACAGAGGCAGGCCGCGAACTGAGCGACACCTCCATGACAGGGTTGTGCAGTGCGCTCCGGGTCTTCGTGCGTTACGCCTGCCGGGAAGGTGTGATCGCACGTGACCTGTCCGGCGCGATCGAGTCGCCACGCACGTACCGCCTGTCCACCGTGCCGCGGTCGATCAGCTGGGACGAGGTCCGAAGGATGCTCGAGGGGGTAGATCGTCGCAGCGCGGTCGGCAAGCGCGACTACGCGATCCTGCTCCTGCTCGTGACCTACGGGCTGCGTGCCAGGGAGGTCGCCGCCCTGACGCTCGACGACGTCGATTGGGAACGAGACCGTCTGCTGGTTCCCGAGCGCAAGGCCGGACATTGCACCGCCTATCCATTGTCGAGTGTCGTCGGTGAGGCCTTGCTCGATTACCTCAGGAACGCACGACCCACGACGCCGCAACGCCAGATCTTCTTCCGTGCGATGGCTCCGCTCGTGCCCATGGGCTGGCAGGCCATATCGAACCGCGCGACGCACTACCTGCGCAAGGCCGGCATCCGTGTCCGGCGCCCCGGATCGCACACGCTGCGTCATACCTGCGTTCAACGGCTGGTCGATGCGCAGTTCCCTCTCAAGACCATCGGCGACTATGTCGGGCATCGCAGGACAAGCTCCACCGAGGTCTACACCAAGGTCGCCATCGAGCCATTGCGCGAAGTCGCCATCGGCGACGGGGAGGCGCTGCTATGAGCACCACCAACCCACAGCCATGGGCCAGTGTGCTGGGCGATGACATCGAGCGCTACGTACTTCACAAGCGTGCCCTGGGACGCAAGTACGTCACCGAAGTGAGGGCGCTGCGCCTGCTCGATCGCTTTGTGTGCGAACGAGGTATCGGCGTGCTCTCGGAGATTGATCCTGCGCTCATCGAGGACTTCGTCGGTTCTCGCCGGCGCCAGTCCGCCCGCAGCCACAACCATCTGCTGGGTGTGGCCCGCTGCTTCTTCGACTGGCTGGTGGTCCAGGAACGGATCGGACATTCACCCGTGCTGATCCGTCCCAGGCGCTCCGGTCAGCGGCCCTTGCCGTTCCTGTTCGATCAGGCGCTGGCGAAGCGGCTCCTCGATGCCGCCCGGGCACTTCCGGATCGATCCACCGCCCGGTATCGGGGACAGACTTACCACCTCGCCTTTGCCCTGATGTATACGCTGGGTCTGCGTATCGGAGAGGTCTCCCGGTTGCAGGTGCGCGATGTCGACTTCGAGCGTCGTGTCCTGTGGGTGCGCAAAACGAAGTTTGCCAAGGACAGGCTCGTGCCATTCGGGCCGCGGGTCGGGACGGCGCTGACAGGATACATGTCAGGGCTTGAGCGCCGTGCCGGTGAACATCCACACGGCATCCCCCTGTTCTCTTTCCGGGCCGGACATCCCGTCTGCGCCGGCGCTATCTCCCAGACCTTCCACCACATCGTGACCGGCGATCCGGTGTTCTCCCCACCTCCGGGCGTATCACCCCCCAGACCGCATTGCCTGCGTCACAGCTTTGCGGTCGGAACATTGCTGCGGTGGTACCGGGCCGGCATCGATGTCTCCGAGCGCCTGATTCACCTCTCGACCTTCCTCGGCCATGTCAATCCGGAATCGACCGCGTGGTACCTGTCCATCACCGCGGAACTACTGGAGCAAGCGAGCCAGCGATTCGAACGCTATGCCTTGCCGGCGGTCGAGGGGAGCGTGCCATGAGTGCGCCTCAGGCACTGGGACCGTTGCTGCGCAGCTTCTTCGAGGACCACCTGCCATGTCAGAAGGGGCTCCAGCCCACCACGGTCCGCAACTACCGCGATGCCCTGGTGTTGTATCTGGGATTCGTCGCAGGCGAGCGGCGATGCAGGCTGACGCGTCTCCATCTCCGCGACCTCACGGCTGAGACGTGCATACGGTTCCTTCGACACCTGGAGACACAACGGGGGAACTCGGTCGCCACCCGCAATCAGCGTCTGGCGGCTCTTCGCAGCCTGTTCGACTACATCGCCACCCGCAGGCCGGAGTTCATCGACGAGGCGCAACGCCTGGCTGCCGTGCCAGTAAAGAGAACGTCGCCGCCGCGCACCCGATTCCTGCAACGCGACGAAGTCGAGGCACTGTTCAGGACGCTGCCTTCGAGCGGGCCGCTCGCACTCCGTGACCACACGCTGCTGCTGTTCCTCTACAACACCGGAGCCCGGGTTCAGGAGGTGGTGCGGCTCCGTGTCGGCCACCTCGACACCGGCGCTTCGCCTCGGGTTCATCTGCACGGCAAGGGAGACAAGTGGCGGCGCTGTCCGTTGTGGACGCTCACCGCCGAGCGCTTGCGCGAGATGCTCGGTCATCGGCGAACCGACCCGGACGAGCCGGTGTTCGTCTCCCGTACAGGTCAGCCACTCACGCGGTTCGGGATCTACAAGATCGTGCGCCGGCATACCGCCAACGGGAACGAACCTGGCGGCGACATCATCTCGCCGCACACGTTCCGGCACACGGCCGCAGTCCATCTGCTCGAGGCGGGCGTCGAGGTCAACGTAATCCGGGCGTGGCTCGGCCATGTCAGTCTCGACACGACCAACCGTTATGCCGAAATCACCGTGCAGATGAAGGCCGAGGCGTTGGCGGCTTGCGAACCTCCTGTGCACACTTCGGCGGGACACCATCGGAGAGGCAAATGGCGGGATGACGCATCTCTGCTCGAATGGCTGAAATCGCTGTGAAGGTGATGTGCCCTCCGGCGCGCGCTCCGCCCGCAAAATCCACAGCCTGGAACCTCACGGACACATCACGAGCAACGACACATAACATCGATGATGTTCCCGGGAACATCATCGATGACCATGCGTGTTGCGACACCGCCGTAGTACTCCAGCGCGGCGCGGTTCGCCCCGGTCCACGACGCCAGGGCCTGATCGGGCACCGCGACCGCGAAGATCAGGCCGGAACATGGCAGCAGGGTGACCAGGATCTCGACCATCCGCTCGCCGTCACGGGTCTGCAACGGCAGCGTCTTTCCGGAGAAGTCCGACATCATCCAGCCGCCGGGCTCGTAGTCGAACCGCATCTCCGGTTCCTGCCCGGGGCCCGCGACATGTTCCTTGAGCAGCTCGAAAAAGCGGCTGCGTGAATACGCCTTGAGACCCTGCGCCGCGGCATCATCGCAATAGTCGTCCCACAACACCTCGCGCGTCACCCGCGGCGCCCGATAGTCCCGCCTGGTCTTCTGGTTCTGCAGCGCCTGTGCCATGTCCGCCAGGTCCGGCTCCAGCCAGGCCGTCTTGCCCATCTGCCTTGGCGGATAGAGAAGACGGCGCAAGTCCCCGGCCGCCACACCATCCGGCAGCGGCCATGACAACCCCGCCGCCACGGCCCGTGCCTGGACGTTCGACACCGTACCGGTGCTGACCCCGGTGCTGAGCGCAATCTCCTTGCGCGTCAGGGCCCCGTCCTCGCTCAAGCGCAGAATATCTCCTATCTTCACCATGTCGGTTCTCTCCATCTGAACGATCCCTCTTGCTGCAGAACAAGAAGGAACAGTGCATGATCGGGTGGGAACCGACACCGCCGGTCGCAACGCTGCGAAACCGGAAAGAATCTGATGGGAAACAATCCACAGGCCGCTCGGCCAGCACCCATGCAGGTGCTGCAAACCGCCACGCTGACGCTCGATATCCGTTGCGACTCGGGCCGGCCGAACCAGTCCCGGTCACCGCCACATCAAGCGCCGCAAGGGTCGGTCAAGTGTGTCGGATTCGCGGTCAAGTCCGTCGGACTCGCGGTCAAGTAAAATCGGATTCACGGTCAAGTGTGAGCGGATTCACGGTCAAGTGCGGCCGGATTTTGCAGGAGCGCTTGCCGGAAGCGTGGCCGGGCTTCTGAGCGGCCCCTGGGTGATCCGTCACCGCACGTCCTTTCTCGCCACCCGAGAGACGCTGGATGAAGAAATCGCCTTTCAGCAGGAGGTCGCCCGTTCACTCGCTCGCGGCATCACCGCGACACAGACGGTGCTGGCCCAGCATCGCCGGGAGATCACCAGACTCGGCGAAGCCCATGGGAAGGGTCTGGCTGACATCCACGCCAAGAAGGAAGTCTTCGCCCGGATTGAAGCCGACAGGCGCACACTCCAGGCGATGATCGCCGGGTCAGAACGGTCGATCGTCGTCCTCGAGGAGAGAATGGCATTGTTCCGAAAGGCGGGTCTCGACACCTCGCCTCTCGAAGACATGGGAGCAGTGAGGCGGCGCTACCTGGACAGTCTCAGGGCACTCGAGGATACGCTTGTGGCCCTGGTCGCGCGAGCAGGGCCGTCTCCCGCGGGCTTTCGTTGATGTGCGCGGGTGTCAGCTTCGCATCGGCTGTGCGGTCTCGCACAGTATGTCGGCGAAGGTCAGGCCCACCAGTGTCGGTGTGACACCCGGCGTGTCACGAGTTCCATCCGCGTTACTTTTGATCGGCGCTGGAACTTCGGGCTAGACGCCCGCACAGATCATCTTTGAACTCGATCGCCGAGGTGCCCGAGCGGTCGACCTCATAGGCCAAGATCATCTTGTGGTCGGCGTCTTTGGCCGTCCATGTCCAAACATTGCCAGTGCCCTCGGGCGCTGCGGTGGCGTGGGCAACGTGCATCACCATTGAGGGACGCAACAACCATGAACATCATATGAACATCCGTAGAGTGTTCCGTGTGCACTGTCCTTGACGGGGCCCGCAAACCCTGAATAGCCTTTCTCATCGCCAAACCCAGTGCTGGCAGCCTATGTCGGGCTGCCTGCGGAATACAATAGCCTAGACCGCGTGGGGTCGCTCCCTACGCCCGGTGAATACGCAGGAACCTGCTTTCCAGCACTGGTTGTTTGGCGACTGGCCCGGCAATCCCGCCGGGCGGAAGCCACGGAAGAGTCACCATGAAACGAACACTGTTGGTGCTGGCTACGGTCAGCTTGCTGGTTTTTCCGGTCTCTGTTGGGGCCGGTGAATGGAGTTGGGAACGCACAGATCCAGAAGACGGAATCATACGCTTGGCCTCAGCTCCATACGCCGACGGTATGGCAGAGGGTCTCGATCAAGGTATCAGTCGTGACATGGGCAACACGTATCATAGTGAGTTTGCCTGGTGGGGTTTCGACGATTGGCATCAGTACCAGATTGAGGCAGCGTTCTCCTGGGCCGAAGACCGAGGCGGATGGGAGTGGGTGCGATCAACGGGGTTCTTCGGTGAGTTCGGCGCACTTGATGCAGCCTGGATCGAAAACGGCGCCGAGAAGGGGCCGGTCATCGAAACTGCCATCGGCAAGATCGCGACCTACGCCTTCGACATTGACTCCGATATGTTTGGAGAGAGTATCCGACAGTGCATGGGCTTCACCTACGGGTGGAGTCGCAGGAGTCTCGGGGGATGGCAGCATTACCCGAAGATCCTGGATTTCTACGCTTGCGGCAATGGCGGGCGCAGAATGGCCAAAGGAACGTTTCTGGATATCTTGTCGGGTCTGAGTATCAGGGGTGAGTTCGAGGCGCTGATCAAGAAGTAGGGTGCAGGTCCAGAAAGTCAAAGTGAGAAATTACCCGTCTCCTGCCGGCTTTCGTTGATGTGCGCGGGTGTCAGCTTCGCATCGGTTGTGTGGTTTCGCGCAGTATGTCCACGAAGGTCTGGCCCACCAGTGTCGGTGTGACGCCCCGGCGAGTCACGAGTTCCATCCGCGTGATGCGGCGGTAAAGGGCTGGCAGGATGCTCCTCATGCGTCGGGCAGCGACCCATCGTTCGGCATAGGAGACGGGCAGGTAGCCGATGTGCCAGCCCGAAAGAATGAAGAAGGCAAGGCCTTCGATCTGGCGTGCCGATGCGGAGGATGGCAGGTGTGCCGTAAGCGGCGCCGCCTGGTTCTCCGACAGATAGGCGCGGTGCGCCAAGTCGACGTCTTCCAGGTCGCTCGCGTGGATGGGACTCCGGTCAAACAACGGATGGTTGGCGCCACAATAAAGTTCGACGGGATCGTCATAGAGCAACTCGTAGACCAGTCCCGGGCGATGCTGGTGAAAGACGCCAATACCCAGGTTGACCCGGTTCTCCAGTACGGCCCGTTCGATCTCGTCAGGCGCCATGGTGTGGAAGTGGATGTGGACCTTGCGGGCTCTGGCCCTGAAGACGCCGAGCACGTCGGCCAGTGGATAGCCGCTGTCGGTCGCCCAGTTGTCAATGACGGCAATCGACAGATCGCCGACCAGTTCACCGCGCAGGGCGCCGACCGTGGTTCGAAAGCTCTCGAGCGCCGTCGAGAGATGCTGGCATGCCTCATAGACGGTTCGGCCCTTGTCGGTCAGAAAGAACCCGGCCCGTCCGCGCTGGCACAGGCGCATGCCGAGGCGCTGCTCCAGGTTGCCGATCTGTCGGCTTATGGTCGACTGGCTGACGTTGAGCGTGACCTGCGCGGCAGCAAACCCGCCGCATTCCACGACCGTCATGAAGACCATGAGGAGATGGAGGTCCGCCTTGTGGAGGCGCGGCGCTTGCGTGTTACGTGTATTCGAGATCATGTTATCATTTTTTATTTGATATTTTATCTAACTGAAAATGAGCGGACAATCAACGTCAAAGGCATGGAAGGGCAACCATGACGCACCCCTCTGCCTGGGGCATTGATAACGACTACGGTCCCTTGCACGATGTCCTGCTCGGACGACCCGAGTATTTCCGGTGGGTTGATGCCGGTCCGATCACGCGACGTACGCTGCAGAATCAGGATCAAACCGGCAACACCTTCAATCTTCAGACAGCGATGGCGCAGCATGCCGAGATGGTCCGCATCTACGAGGATGCGGGCGTGACCTGTCACTACCTCGATTCCGACGAGGTGCTGCACCGGAATTTCTTTGCCCGTGACTCCAGCGCCATGACACCCTGGGGCGCGTTAATCTGCCACATGCAGTTGAAGTGCCGGCGTGCCGACTACGTGACGGCCATCAGGTTCTACCAGACGAACGACATTCCGATCTGGCGTCTTGTGACAGCCGGCCATTTCGAAGGGGGTGACTTCGTCATCCTGGAACCGGGCTGTGTGTTGATCGGTTACTGTGGTGAGCGCTCGGAGAAGGCAGGTGCCGAACAGGTCGCCGACTGGGTGCGCGAAGAGGGATGGGAGGCGCAGGTGGCGCCGATCTCACGGGAGTTTGTCCATATGGACGGACTCGTCGTTCCCCTGGCCCCCGGACTCCTGGTTGCCTGTCTCGACGCCCTGGAGGACTGGCTCGTCACCTGGTTGCGCGACAGGGGATTCGAGTTTGTCGACGTGGGGTACCGGGAGGCCCGGAACCTCGGGGTCAACCTGGTGGCCCTGGGCAACGACAGGATCCTGTCGATGCAGGGCAGCGCCGTGCTGAACGGCCGGCTGCGGGCGATGGGGTTTGAAGTGTTCGATCCGGACATGTCCATGTTCACGCTCGGCGGCGGCGGCGTCCATTGTCTGTGCCAGGCCCTGAGGCGTGACGGGGCAGGCAAGGAAGGATCCGGAGCATGAAACAGTCGGCCCGCGATGCCGCGGTCGGTCGATTGGTCGGGTTCAGTGCGTCTTGTGGTGATGCCGGGGCGGAGGATTCCGAACGAACGGCGCCGAGCACGCCTTGGAAGAATGAGCGTACCCTTTCGACGGTCCAACCTACCAGATGACACGGAGGAGACGATGAGATCAATCGAACACAAACTGGACCTGCTCAGGCGGGGCCGCATCGATCGGCGGGACTTCATGGCACACGCGCTGGCGTGTGGTGTGGCATTGCCCACCGCAACCGCGCTTGCCACGCAGGCGGCCAGGGCCGACGAGCCGCAGATGGGTGGCCGGGTCCGCGTCGCCCTCGGCCTGGGGTCGACGACCGATTCAGTTGACCCTGCCACCTACAATGACACCTATATGCAGGTTGTGGGATTCGGTTTCCGCAACTGTCTCACGGAAGTCTCCAACGAGGATGAACTGATCGGTGAGCTGGCCGAAAGCTGGGAGTCAACCCCGGATGCGGCAAACTGGACCTTCAAATTGCGCCAGGGTGTCGAGTTTCACAGCGGCAAGACGCTTGATGCGGATGATGTGATCGCATCGGTCGCCCACCATACAGGCGAGAATTCAGCGTCACCCGCCAAGGGCATTCTGTCCGCCATCGT
This sequence comes from Alphaproteobacteria bacterium, assembly GCA_965213815.1. Classification (GTDB taxonomy): domain Bacteria; phylum Pseudomonadota; class Alphaproteobacteria; order SP197; family SP197; genus SP197. Next base: position 1,970,531 of record OZ243917.1, read on the forward strand.
CAACATGAAGGCGGACGGCAAGGACACGGTCACCTTTGAGCTGAGCGAGGGCAACGCCGACTTCCCGTTCCTGCTGAGCGATTATCATATCGCGATCTGTCCCGTCGTGGACGGTGTTCTCGACTGGCAGTCGGGCGATGGCACGGGCGGCTACGTCCTCAACGAGTTCGAACCGGGCGTGCGGTCGTTCATGACACGCAATCCCAACTTCTGGAAGCAAGGCCAGGCCTTCTTCGACGAGGCCGAGGTGCTGTCGACCATTGACGTGACGGCCCGTACATCGGCCCTGACGTCCGGTACGGTCGATGTGATCGACCGGGTCGACCTGAAGACCGCCGACCTTCTCGACAGTGCCCCTGGTGTGCGTCTTGAAGAGACTCAAGGCACCCTGCACTACGTCTATTCGATGATGTGCGACCGTGCGCCATTCGACGACCCCAATGTCCGCCTGGCATTGAAGTACGCCATTGATCGCGAGGAGCTTCTCACCAAGCTGCTGAACGGCCATGGCTATGTCGGAAACGATCATCCGATCGGGCGGTCCAACCGGTACTTTGCCGAGGACCTGCCACAGCGCGTCTACGATCCGGACAAGGCCAAACACTACCTCGGCAAGGCCGGTCTGACGGAGATCACGGTGCCGCTCAATGTGGCGGAAACCGCCTTCGCCGGTGCCACGGACGGAGCCGTTCTCTATCAGCAGCATGCCGCGGCTGCCGGGATCACCATCGATGTCACCCGCGAGCCCAACGACGGCTACTGGTCGGATGTCTGGAACGTCGAGCCCTGGGTGGCGTCCTACTGGAGTGGACGGGTCACCGAGGACTGGGTGTTCTCGCAGACCTATGCGGCTGGCGCCCCGTGGAACGAGACCCACTGGGCCAATCCGCGTTTCAATGAACTCCTGACGCTTGCCCGGGCGGAACTCGACAGCGACCTCAGGCGGGAGATGTACTACGAGATGCAACAGTTGTGCAGTGATGATGGTGGCGTATTGGCTCCGATCTTCTCCAACTACGTCTTTGCAGTCAGCGACAACATCGCTCACCGGCGCATGTCGGCGGCCTGGGATCTCGATGGCATCAAGTGCCTGGAGCGTTGGTGGTTCAAGGATCCTGCAGCGTAACTTCAGGCGCTGCCCGGACTGCGTCCGGATGGGTTTGACAGTGATGGCCGGCCGTTCGATTCCTCCCTCGACGGCCGGTCATTGTTGCCATGGGGCCCGAGAGTCCCTGCCTGGCGGCAAGGGGGCATGAAGCGTCCTCACGGCTTGCGAGCGATACCGCTTCGATTGTCAGGACATTGTCGTAAAGCCATGTAATGACAATCAGGCAGGCACCGCTTAGGCTTGACGACAGGCGGGGCTGTTCTTGTGTCGCCAGTCATCTGCCCGGGGACGTCGATGTCTGCAACCCGGTTGCACAGTTCCACCGGCACCCGGGCTATCACCGGGTTTCCGGTCTGACGGAGGATTGCGGTGTTGCAGAGCCGCACTGGCGACCGTGAAATACGCGCAGCGCTCGCGGAGAGCCGTCGGCTGTTCGTTTCCGTCGGCTTCTTCAGCGTATTCGTGAATCTTCTGATGCTGACCGGGCCGCTGTTCATGCTTCAGGTCTACGACCGGGTTCTGAGCTCGCGCTCGGAGGCGACGCTGGTGACGTTGATCGGGATCACGGCCTTCCTGTTCCTGATGATGGGTGTCCTCGATCATGCACGGGGCCGGATCATGGCACGCGCCGGGGCACGGCTTCAGACACGGCTGGACTCGCGGGTGCTGCGCGCGGTTCTTGCCCGCGCGGTCCGGCCGGCGGAACGTTCGCGTCCGGCAAGCGGGGTGCGCGATCTCGAGGTGATCCAGCGCTTTGCCTCGGGCACGGGCCCGTTCGTTTTCTTCGACGCGCCGTGGACGCCGGTGTTCCTGTGTGTCCTGTTCCTGTTTCACTGGATGCTGGGTCTGCTGGCGGTGTTCTCGGGCTGCCTGTTGCTGCTCCTCGCACTGATCAATCAGGCGCGGACCGCCCGATTGCAGGCGGAAGTCGGCGAGGCGACAGCACGGTCGGCGCATTTCATCGAGCAAATGCGGGCCGGCAGCGAGACGGTGCGGGGTCTGGCCATGGAAGATGCGGTAGTCGCACGCTCGAGCGCGCTGCGAGACGAATTGCTTGGCCGCACGATGATTGCGTCGGACCGCAGCGGCTTCTTCGGGGTGACGTCAAGGACTCTGAGGCTGTTCCTGCAATCGATGATGCTGGGACTCGGCGCCTGGCTTGCAATTCAGGGCCTTGTGACGTTCGGGGTCATCATCGCGGCCTCGATCCTGCTGGGTCGTGCGCTGGCCCCGATCGATCAGGCGGTTGCCCGCTGGCCGATGTTGCAGGGAGTCTTCGCCGCCCGGCGCTCACTGGCACGCCTGCTCGATGAAACGCCACCGGCGAGGGAGTGGACGGAACTTCCCGTGCCACGGGCGCGCCTGGAAGTGCAGAGTGTGACCGTCGTAGCGCCGGGCGCACGAATTCCTGCCGTGCGTGGCGCTTCATTTCGGCTGGAGCCTGGCCAGGCGGCAGGGATCGCGGGAGCTTCCGCTTCCGGGAAGTCGACACTCGCGCGTGCGCTTGCCGGTGTGTGGCCACCGGCTGGGGGCGCGGTGCGACTGGATGGCGCGGAACTCGAGCAGTATGGCGCGGCTCTCGGCCGGCACGTCGGTTATCTGCCGCAGGAGGTGACGCTGTTCGAGGGAACCGTCGCCGAGAACATCGCCCGCATGGATCCTGACGCGAACGACGAGGCCATTGTCGACGCTGCGAAGCGTACAGGTGCCCACGAGATGATCCTGCGACTCCCCGGCGGCTATGATTTCGAGGTCTCAGCCGGTGGTGCGGCGTTGTCGGGCGGTCAGCGTCAGCGCATCGCGCTCGCCCGTGCGTTCTACGGTGCGCCGGTACTGGTGGTCATGGACGAGCCTGATTCCAATCTCGATGCCGAGGGAACGATGGCGCTTGCCCGCGCCGTCGAAGGCCACAAGAAGCGCGGCGGCGCGGCGGTGATCGTTGCCCACCGGCACGGCGCGTTTGCGCAGTGCAACACCGTCTACGTGATGGAGGCCGGCCGACCGGTCCCGGCGACGACAGGCCGCGGCAAGGCGCCGGTCAGGCAGTTGCAGTCGGGTGCACGACAGACCGGGGTGCCCGTGTCGTCACCGCAGGCTTCCGGTGGTGCAGGGGTCGTTGCACCTGTGCGGGCAAGGGCTGCCGAGACTGCGCCTGACGGAGCACGGGTCGTTCGTCTGCCCTCCGGAGAGGCCGTGAGCCGACCTGCAATACCTGGTCGTGAACGGCAGATCGCAGACGCCATTGCCCGTGTGACAGGCGCCAGGTTCCGGGCAGCGGACACCGGGGATGACGTGGAGGACACGAGCGCGCTTGTTGTTCCAGGGCGCAATCCTCGCAGAGGCGCTACTTGAGCGACCCTGGCGCCACCGGGAGGTTTTCTGCTCGAGGGGCCCTGGCGCTGGGGTTCGGCGGGACCGCGGTGCTGCTCGCCGGTCTGCTTGGATGGAGTCTCTTTTCCTCGATCTCGGGCGCGGTGATTGCGGCGGGGGTGGTCGCGGTCGAGAGCCGCAATCAGAGCATCGAGCATATCGACGGCGGTACGGTAAGCGAGGTCCTGGTTCGCAACGGAGACCGCGTTGTCATCGATCAGGTGCTGCTGCGTCTCGCGGACGGACTGTTGCGCTCCGAAGAGGCAATTCTCCTGGCGCAATACGTTGAACTGGTGGCGAGGCGCAATCGCCTGGAGGCCGAATTCCGGGACGCCGGATCGATTGCATGGGACAAGGAGCTCGCCACCATGGCGGCTGCAGACCCTTCGGTCGCCGATGTTCTCGACGGGCAGGAGCGGCTGCGCCGGGCGCGAGAGGCGGCGCGGAACGGAGAGGTCGCACAGCTTCGCGAGCGAATCGGCCAGGCGCGGGACGAAATCGCCGGGCTCGAGGCTCAGGAGGCGGCCGTCAGGGAACAGGGGGCGCTGATCACGCGCGAACTCGAGGCCCAGAAGTCGCTGTTCGAGAAAGGTCTCTCGCAGCTTTCGCAAGTCCTGGCTCTTGAGCGCGCGGCCAGAAGCCTGGAGGGTCAGTCAGGCGCGGCCGTGGCACAGATCGCTCGTGTGCGGGGCAGGATTGCGGAACTGGAAGTCCAGATCCTGCAGATTGATGTGCGCCGGATTGAGGAGGCCGAGGAGCAGGTGCGCGAGCTGAGCGCGCAGGAGAACCAGGTGAAGGAACGCCTGACCTCCGTGCGTGAGCAACTCGGCCGCATGGAGGTGCGCGCGCCGGTTGCCGGCGAGGTGTTTGGCATGACGGTGTTTGCCCCAGGCGAAGTCGTGCGGCCGGGTGAGCCGATCCTGCGAATCGTTCCGCAGGATGCGAATCTGGTGGTGATGGCACGCATCGAGCCTGTCGATGTCGACCAGATCTATCCCGGCCAGCCGGCATTGCTGCGCTTCTCGGCCTTTCCGGCCCGCGAGACGCCCGAGTTCGACGGCCGTGTGGTGCGGATCTCGCCCGACGTGGTTCATGACGAACAGACCGGGCTCTCCTGGTACGAGGTCGAACTTGCCGTCGTCGCGGATGGCGAGGAAAAGAACATTGATGCCGGAGCGCCTGTCATGTCCCGCCGACTCGGGGGACTCGACATCGCCCCCGGGATGCCGGTGGAGGCGCATATTCGGACCGCCGAGCGCACCGTCATCGGCTATCTGGTGAAACCTGTCACCGACTTCTTCCACCGTTCGCTGCGTGAGGAGTGAGGCGGGCCATGGCCGGACAAGCGGACGCTGCTGTCGAGATTGCGCTGGTCAATGATTTGCGCGAGATCCCCGCCGCTGCAGCGCGCATCGACGAATTCTGTGCTCAGCAGGAAATTGCCCCGGAAGTCGCCTATGCAGTCAATCTGGCGCTCGACGAACTGCTGGCCAATACGATCACCTATGGCTACGACGACGAGGAGCCGCACCGGATCGAGGTCATAGTCCGACTGGAAGGGGACACCCTCGTGGTGGCCATCATCGATGACGGCATGGCATTCGATCCGACCCGCGTCCCCGATACCGATGTCACCGGACCGCCTGACGAGCGGGAACTGGGCGGGCTCGGGCTGATGCTCGTCAACCGCATGATGGACAGCACCGAGTACCAGCGCCGCGCAGACTGCAATGTCGTCGTGCTGACCAAGGGAACTGCCGTTTCCGCTCAAGCCGGACCCATCGCGTGAAAGGGTCGAGACGGTTCCTGGTCACCCGCCGTCCGCGCTTGTGTCATGGAACTCGAAGTCGCTGTCGTCGAGGTCGGCGAGATTGAAATTCTCAAGCGTGATGGTGCCGCCGTCCCATCTCGTGAGGTCAATCACGACGTTGTCACCATCCTGTTTCAATGAGAGGTCGGACACGGAGTCGATGTCCTCGAAGGCGCTCAGGTCGATCTGGTCCATTCCGTCGTCGAAGTCCTTGATCGTATCGTCGCCGTGGTGCGCCGCGAACACGAACGTGTCTGCACTGTCGGGGGCGCACCGGTCACCCCACAGCACGTCGTCTCCGAGGCCGCCGACAAGTGTATCCTCGCCGCACGCACCGTCGAGGGTGTCGTTGCCGAGCCCGCCGCGGAGAACGTCGTTGCCGGTGCCGCCATCAAGGGTATCCCTGCCTTCGCCACCATAAAGCCGGTCGTTGCCCGAAGCGCCAATCAACAGGTCGTAGCCTTCACCTCCGTAGAGCACGTCGTTGCCGGCCATGCCATTGAGGATGTCGCCTTCCCCGTGGCCATACATCTTGTCGATTCCGGATGTGCCTTCGAGCAGATCGAAACCTTCGGTGCCGTCCATGACATTGACGGCCGGCATTCTGAACATGGCCTCGGTGAGGTCGTCGGGAGAGGTGACACCCTGAAGCGTGATCGTTCCGCCACCCCATTGCGAAAGATCGATCACGACTCCCGTGATCGTTGACGGATCATCGGGGTCCGTTATTGTCGTGATTCCGGCGCTCAGATCCTGCCAGGTGATTTCGTCGCTGAATCGTGAGAGATCGATGATGTCCGTACCGGTCTCGAAATTCGAGATCGTGTCGTGACCGTGGCCGGCAGCGAAGACAAAAACATCCTCACCCTCGTTTCCGCTGAGAACGTCGTTGTCAGTCGTCCCTGTCACTCTTGCCATCTTGCCTCCTTCCCGCCAGCCCGGCTCCGCTTCGTCGGACCGCCGGCTGGATGACCGGTGGTCCGGCATGGAGGAAGCCAGACATCATGTCGAGGACCGTCTGGTGGAACCTTCCCGGATCACTATACCCGAATGTGCCGTTGCATGCCATCAAGTGCAATGACCGGGACTCTTGCTCGAGGTCGCGACCTTCCGCGCCCGGCCCCGGCCCAGTGGGGCCGGCTGAACGCCAGAGATCGCGATGGTGCAAGCGTCTGTGACATGTTCTGACATCGCCATTGCGGCCGGCTCCCGCAGGAGGCAAGCCATGCTCCGCCTCATCGTTTCGCCTGCCAAGATCACAGGTAACGCACGGGATTGGAGTTGTGCAAAACACACAATGCCCGGCGCCCGTCCTGAACCGGGAAGGGGCCCTGGCTCGAAGATCCGGCCATGTGCACCGTCCGCCGTGTTGGCACGCTTCTTGTCCGTTCCGGACCGGGCAACGTATCCGGGAGCCGTCGAGCATTCGCGGCACGTTTCCGGTGGTGCCCTGATGTGCCGGCAGCCGGTGACCACCCCCGACAGCAGTCGGCCGCCGGGGGTGGTGGGGTGTTACTGTGGCAGCGTGGAGTCGATGCCCTCGACGTAGACACTCATGCCGAGCAACATGCCGTCGTCTGCGACTTCGCCGTCCGCGACGAGAAGATTGCCATCCTGGTCATGGATGGGACCGGCGAAGGGGTGGAGGGATCCCTCGGCGATCGCGGCACGGGCTGTTTCGGCCATCTTGACGACTTCGGCAGGGATGGCGTCATTGTAGGCAGAGAGCACCAGCAAGTCGGCACCGAAACCGCCCCAGGTGTCCGTGGCGCTCCAGGAGTCGTCAAGGGCCGCCTGAACCCGCGTGATGTAGTAGGCGGCCCAGTTGTTGACGACCGACACAAGGTGGGCGTCGGCGCCGAAGGCGGTCATGTCCGAGGCCTGACCAATGGCCCACACGCCGCGATCCTGCGCCACCTGCAGGGCGGCAGGCGAATCCGTGTGCTGCAGGATGACGTCCGCACCTTGATCGATCAGCGCCTTTGCAGCATCTCCCTCCTTGCCGGGATCGAACCACGTCGACACCCAGACAATCTTGAACGACACATCGGGGTTGACCGAACGGGCGGCGAGGAAGGCCGCGTTGATGCCGCGGACCACTTCCGGAATGGGGAAGGAGGCAATGTAGCCGATCACATTGCTCTCGGTCACACTGCCGGCCAGCAGTCCCGCCACATGCCGGCCCTCGTAGAATCGTGCCGAGTAGGTCGCCACATTGTCGGCCTGCTTGTAGCCGGTGGCATGTTCGAATCGCACATCGGGATACATCTCGGCAACGCGGATCGTCGGATTCATGTAGCCAAACGATGTGGTGAAGATGAGATCGTGTCCGGTTTCGGCCAGCTGGGCGATCACCCTGTCGGCGTCGGCGCCTTCCGGCACGTTCTCGACGTAGCTGGTTTCGACCTGATCGCCGAACGCCTCCTCGACGGCAAGCCGTCCCTGGTCGTGCTGGTAGGTCCATCCATGGTCGCCGATCGGCCCGACGTAGACAAATCCCACCTTGAGGGGTTCAGCCTGGGCTGGTGTCGCAAGAAGGCCCGCAGCCAGCATACATGCGGCGACGGCCCGGTTGACTGTGTTCATCATTCCATTCTTTCCTTCATCAAGTCGCTGTTCTCGCGTACTGGTCGTTGTCCGCCCTAACCCGTGGCATGGAAACTCCTGCCCAGGCACGCCGGAGCATTGAAACGCATCCTCACATCATCACGCGATATGAGGACCAGCACAACAATGGTGGCGATGTAGGGGAGCATGGACAGGATCTGCGATGGGATGGCAACCCCCAGCCCCTGGGCATGAAGCTGGATGATGGTGATGCCACCGAAGAGATAGGCGCCGAAGAAGGCCCGCCATGGTCGCCACGAGGCGAAGACGACCAGCGCCAATGCGATCCAGCCCCGTCCAGCCGTCATGTTCTCGATCCACAGCGGCGTGTAGGCAAGGGAAAGGCAGGCGCCGCCCAGACCTGCCATGACGCCGCCGAAAAGCACCGCCAACAGGCGGATCAGGATGACCGGATAGCCGATGGAATGGGCCGCGTCGTGGTTTTCCCCGACCGCCCGCAGTGCGAGCCCCGCCCTGGTGTGCCTGAGGAACCAGGCGACGGCGATGACCGAGACAACGGAGAGGTAGACGAGGGCGTTGTGGCCGAAGAAAAGCGGACCGATGAACGGCAGATCGGTGATGCCGGGAACGTCGAGGCGCGGCAGTCCGGCAAACGTGACCCCGACAAACTGGTGTCCGACAAGGGCGCTCACACCAATCCCGAAGATGGTGAGCGCCAGGCCCGTCGCCACCTGGTTGGAGAGGAGCCACAGGGTCAGGCATCCGAAGATGAACGCCATCAGGGCCCCCGATGCCGCGCCGGCCAGCACGGCGAGGAACGGATCCCCGGTGACGATGCCGGTGGCAAAGGCGCCGATGGCCCCCACGATCATCATTCCCTCGACCCCGAGATTGAGGACACCGGACTTCTCGGCAACGATCTCGCCGACGGCGGCAAAGACCAGGGGCGTCGATGCCGTGATGATCGTCATGAGGGCGGCCACGAGGAAGTCGATGGTCATGGGTCCTGGTGCGCTCTCTGGATCATGGGACGAAGCGGATGCGGTAACGGATGAGGACATCGCTCGCCAGCAGGAAGAAGAGCAGCATGCCCTGGAAGACGCCGGTTACCGCATTGGGGAGATTCATCGTGATCTGGGCGTACTCCCCGCCAAGGTAGGTGAGGGCCATGAGAAGCCCGGCGAAGACGACGCCGACGGGATGCAGGCGACCGAGGAAGGCGACGATGATGGCGGTGAATCCGTACCCCGGCGAAATGACCGGGACGATCTGGCCTATCGGGCCCGCCACCTCCATGACGCCGGCGAGTCCCGCGGCTCCTCCGCCGGCCAGCAGTGTTGTCCAGATGATCCTCCGCCGGCTGAAGCCGGCGAAGGACGCGGCGGCCGGGGCCAGGCCGACGACCCGGATCTGGAATCCGATGATGTGTCTGGCGAGCAGGATCCAGGCGGTTGCGGCGATGGCAAGGGCGATCAGCCAGCCGATGTGGAGCCGGGTTCCCTGAAGCAGTACGGGCACCCTGGCGGAGTCGTGGAAGAGTCGCGATTCCGGAAAGTTGAAGCCGTCCGGGTCCCGCCACGGGCCATGGATGAGATAGCTCAAGAGAAGGATGGCGACATAGACGAGCATCAGACTCGTCAGGATTTCATTGGTGTTGAAACGGGTCTTGAGGAATGCCGGGATGGCGGCCCATGCCATGCCGCCGGCGACGCCGGCCACAAACATCAGCGGCAGAAGCAAGGGCGACTCGTGACCGTAGAAGGCGAGGGCCAGTCCGCCGCCGGCCAGGGCGCCCAGTGTGAGCTGTCCCTCGGCGCCGATGTTCCAGACGTTGGCCCTGAATCCCATGGAAAGACCCAGGGCGATCAGGACCAGGGGCGTGGCCTTGACCATGAGTTCGGCCACGCCTCGTTCCGAGGCAAGGGGCTGGATGAAGAAGGCCTGAAGCGCGCGCACCGGGTCCGTTCCCAGTGATGCGAACATGACGAGACTGGCAGCCAGCGTCGCCACCACGGCGATGGCCGGTGATCCCAGCACCATCGCGCGTGACGCCGCACCCCTTGCCTCCAAGCGCATGGCCATCACGAGCCCGCCATCAGGAGGCCAATCCGCGCGGCCGTGGCATCCATGGTCCTCATGGGAGGCGACAGTCGGCCCTGGCTGATCACGCACAGGCGGTCGGAAATCTCCATGAGTTCCTCGAGGTCCTGGGAGATGACGAGCACCGCCGCGCCATCCGCGGCAAGGTCGATGAGTGCCTGGCGAATCGCTGCCGCGGAGCCCGCATCGACGCCCCAGGTGGGTTGCAGGGCAATGATGATACCTGGGCCGTGGGAGATTTCCCGGCCGATGATGAATTTCTGGAGATTGCCGCCGGAAAGGCTGGATGCCGGCTGCATCACACCAGGTGTCCTGACGTCGAAGTCCCTGATCACGGTGGCCGCGAAGGCCCGTGCGCGGGCGCCTCTGATCATCCCCCGGTTCACGAGCTTCGATGTCGTGGCGCCCGAGAGCAGGGCGTTCTCCCACAGCGTCATCTGTGGCACCGCACCGTGTCCCAGGCGCTCTTCGGGAACGAAGACCATGCCCGCGGCACGCCTCCGGTTGGGTCCGGATGTTCCCACCGGTTTGCTGTCCGCCACAATTGTGTGGTCGTCGGCCAGGGGCGTTTCGCCCGACAGGGCATCCATGAGTTCCTGTTGCCCGTTGCCGGCGATGCCGGCAATCCCCAGGATCTCGCCGGCGAGAACCTCGAAGGAGATATCCTTCAGCGGCGTTCCGTGGAGACGGGGCGAGGCCAGCGCAAGGTGCTTCACTTCAAGACGCGGTGATGCGCCGTGTGCCGCGGATGTCCGCCGCGGAAGGGTGAGGTCGGAACCGATCATGAGTTCGGCAAGCTCGTGGGCCGAGCGGCTGGTCGGGTCGCACTCGGCCACCACGCGGCCACCCCTCATGATGGTCGCCTTGTGGCACAGGTCCCTGATTTCCTGGAGTTTGTGGCTGATGTAGAGAATCGAGACCCCGTCTTCGGAGAGTTGGCGCAGGGTGGCAAAGAGACTCTCGACTTCCTGGGGTGTGAGCACGGATGTCGGTTCATCCATGATGAGAAGGCGTGGCTCCTGCAAAAGGCAGCGCACCACCTCGATTCGCTGGCGTTCCCCGACCGAGAGTGCATGTACATGGCGCCCGGGATCAAGAGGCAGGCCATAGCGCCGTGATACATCGTGGATGCGTTCCGCGAGTCCGGATCGGGCGAAGGATCGTGGCAGGCCCAGGGCGACGTTCTCGGCCACTGTCATGGCGTCAAAGAGCGAGAAGTGCTGGAACACCATGGCGATGCCGAGCCGCCGCGCCGCCTTCGGATTGGCAATGCGCTGACGCGCGCCTTCCCAGAAGAGGGAGCCGCTGTCTGCAGACTGGACCCCGTAGATGAACTTGACCAGGGTCGACTTGCCGGCGCCGTTCTCGCCAAGCAGCGCATGAATCTCACCGGCCTGGACAGCGAGATTGACATCGTCGTTGGCAATGACGCCGGGAAAGCGCCGGGTCACGCCCTCGAGACGCAGACGGGGTTCGGTGTTCACCGGCCGGCGTCGCGGGCAAGAATGTCGTCAACCGCCATGAGGATGGCCTCCGGTGTCGCCGGTGCGTCGAGACGCGGCAGAAGACGATGCCCGGCAAGGCGCGCGATGGCATCGCGGATAGCGAGCCACACCGAAATGGCGAGAAGAAGGGGCGGTTCGCCGACTGCCTTCGAGCGGTAGATGGTCGGCACCGGATTGGGCATGTCGGGGAGGATGTGGACATTGAAGTCGGGCGCCACATCGCGGCTTCCGGGAATCTTGTAGGTCGAGGGACCATGGGTCAGGAAGTGTCCGTCGGCATCCCATGCCAGTTCCTCGGAAGTCAGCCAGCCCTGTCCCTGGACGAAGCCCCCCTCGATCTGTCCGATGTCGATGGCCGGATTGAGCGATGCGCCGCAGTCCTGGAGGATGTCTGTCCGCAGGACCCGCGATTCACCGGTCAGGGTATCGATCACCACGACCGCCATGGCGGCGCCGAACGTGTAGTAATGCACGGGGTGACCCGTCATGGTGTCGGCATCCCAGGTGATGCCTGGCGTGGCGTAGTAGCCGGTGGCAGACAGCGACACCCGTTCGTCCCAGGAGAGTTGGGCGAGACGGGCAAAGGAGAGGTTCTCATTGCCGGCGTAGACGCGCCCGTGGCGGAATTCGATGGTGTCGACCGCGGCGCCGAGGACGCGCGCGGCCACATCCGCCATGCGGTTCCTGATCGTGGTGGCGGCATTGAAGGCCGCCATGCCGTTGAGATCGGATCCCGATGAGGCTGCCGTGGCGACCGTGTTGGGAACCTTGTCGGTGCGTGTGGCCGAGACCCTGACGTCCTTGAGGGCGATGCCGAAGACCGAGGCCACCACCTGGGCAACCTTGATGAAGAGACCCTGGCCCATCTCCGTGCCGCCATGGTTGAGATGGACGCTTCCGTCCGTATAGACATGGACGAGAGCACCGGCCTGGTTGAGACGCGGTACATTGAAGGAGATGCCGAACTTGGCAGGCATCATCGCGATACCCTTCTTCAGCGTCGGATTTGCGGCATTGAATCGCTCAATCTCGTCGCGGGCTCCCTCCTGGTCTGCCGCCCTGCGCAGCTGTGAGACGATGGTGCCGATGATGTTGTGCGAGACCTGCTGGCCATAGGGTGTCCGGTTGCGCTCTTGGGTCCCGTACCAGTTGACGTCGCGCACATCGTCGACGTCGAGGCCCAGGTGGCGGGCGACATGCTCGATGACCGTTTCGATGGCGAGCATGCCCTGGGGGCCGCCGAACCCGCGGAATGCCGTATTGGATACCGTGTTGGTCCGGCAGGGATAGCCGGTGGCGGTGATGTTCTCCAGGAAGTAGCAGTTGTCGACATGGCACATGGCGCGGGTGAGAACCGATGCGCTCAGATCGGCAACATGGCCTGCCCTGAGGGCGATCATGATATCGAGCCCCTCGATCCTGCCCCGGGAATCGAACCCTGCCGTGTAGCGGAAGAGACCGTCATGGCGCTTGCCCGTGACGATCATGTCGGCGTCCCTTCTGAGCCGGAGTTTCGCCGGCCTCCCGGTCTGCGCGGCCGCGAGCGCGGCGATTGCGGCGATGATTGATCCCTGACTTTCCTTGCCGCCAAAGCCACCGCCCATCCGCCGCACTTCGACCGTGACCGCCGAAAACGGGATGCCGAGGACCGTTGCCACGGCGTGCTGGACCTCTGTTGGATGCTGCGTGGAACTGAAGACCTCAAGGTCGCCGTTGTCGCGGGGCACCGCGAGGGCAATGTGGCTCTCGAGATAGAAGTGATCCTGGCCGCCGCAACGCACCTCGCCGCTGATCCGGTGGCGTGCTCCGGCAATCGCCGCGTTGGAATCGCCGCGTTTCATGGTCTGTGGCGGTGACGTATAGGCCTCGTCTGCGAGAGCCTCATCGATGGTCAGCAGAGCGGGACGGCACGACCAGGCGACCTCGACGAGACCGGCTGCCGCGAGGGCCTCATCGAAGGTCGTGGCGGCAACCGCCGCCACCGGTGCTCCGGCATACTCCGCCACGCCGCAGGCGATCGCCGGTTCACCGTCAGTGATTGGCCCGATGTCGTTGGATCCGGGAATGTCGTGTGCTGTCAGTACGGCGTGGACGCCGGGCGCAGCGCGTGCCTGCGTCGCCTCGATGGCGACGATGTCGGCGTGGGCATGGGGCGAGGTCACGAGAACAACCTCGAGGGTCCCCGGCAACTCCGGCATGTCATCGATGAATTGCGCCCTGCCGGTGACGTGCTCGAGGGCGCTGTCGTGCGCGGCGTGCGCGAACACCGCTCTGTCCGGGCCGGTCATGCCTCGATCACCTCGACGGCCGCCTTTCCTGCAATGTCGCGGTAGAGGCGGATGAGGAGATTGGCGGCAACCCTGAGACGGTAGGCGGCACTGGCCCGCTGATCGTCGATGGGTGTGAAATCGCTTTCAATGGCGCGTCCGGCGTCCCGCAGGACATCCTCAGACCATGTCCGGCCGGCCAGCAGGCGCTCGGTCTCGAGCGCCCGGGCCGGCACTGCGGCCATGCCGCCGAAGGCAATGCGGATCTTCGCGATGCGGCCGTCGCGAAGAACGACGCGAAAGGCGCCGATCACCGCCGAGATATCCTGATCATGGCGCTTCGAGATCTTCCAGGCGCGGAAGATCGTTCCATCCGCAGGCCCCGGGATCCTGATCCTGGTGATGATCTCCGCGTCACCGAGCGCCGTGCGCCGGTAGGCCCGGAAGAACGCGCCCAGGGGCATGCGGCGTTCGCCATCCGGTCCGGCAAGGTCGAGTTCCGCGCCCAGCGCCATCAGGCATGGTGCCAGATCACCGATCGGTGATGCGTTGGCGAGATTGCCGGCAACGGTGGCGACGTTGCGGATCTGCGCTGAGCCAAAGCGGCGCATGACGGCGCCCAGGCGAGGCCATGCCCGCTCGCATGGGGGCAGGGCTTGCGTGATCGTCACTGCTGCGCCGATGTGGAGTGCGTTGGCTGTCTCCGTCACATGGCGCAGTTCCCGCACATGGGAGGTGGAGATGGTCACCGCAGGGTGACGGCGTTCCTTGCTGAACTGAAGGCCGACATCCGTGCCGCCGGCAAGGAGCAGGGCCCCGGAATGGGACTGTCTGAGGGCGATCAGCCGGTCAAGGCTCACCGGTGCGAACCATGTGGCGTCCCCCGTTTTCAGTTTCTCCTGCGGTGATGGTGTCGCTCTCTCGGGGATCTCACGAGCCGGTGGGGCGGCCCGACACGCCTGGTGTGCAGCAGCGACGATCGGGCGATATCCGGTGCAGCGGCAGAGATTGCCCGCAAGGGCCTCGTGAATGGCGTCGTCGTCCGGAATCCCGCCCTCCTGGCGCAACGCCCAGAGCGCCATGACAAACCCCGGAGTACAGAATCCGCACTGGCTGGCATGGCTGGATATCATCGCCTGCTGGACGGGATCGGGAGTCTCATCCCTGCCGCACAGCCCCTCAACCGTCACGAGACGGGCGCCGTCAAGCTGACCCAGGGTATAGAGGCATGCGTTGATCGCTTCGGCCCGGGTGCTGCCATGACGCACCATGGCAACGGTGCAGGCGCCGCAGTCGCCTTCCGCGCATCCCTCCTTGGTGCCCCGCAGACCGGCTTTGCCGCGCAGATAGTCCAGTACCGTCATCGTCGGCAGGGCAGACGGCGCCACGTGCTCCGTACCGTTCAGCAGGAACCGCACGCCGGACTCCTTCTGGTCGGGCCTATGGGGCGGGGGCGCCATGACGGATCCACAGGCCAAGACGTTGCCGCTCGTCTGGTGTCATGCCGGTTTCGTTGCCGAGCGGCATGGTGTCTGTTTCCACGGTGGTGATCCTGATGGCCTCGACGTGACTGAGGATCTCGGCGGCGGTGTTGAAGCGGACATCCTTCGGAGCGGCGTCGAAGTTTTCGTGGCGGGGTTCGGCCGCATGGCACGAAAGACAGCGTTCGTTGATGATCTGCCGGATCTCGCTGAAGGCGATCCGTTCGGCGGCAGGCTCACCCGCTCCTCTTTCGAAGGCGGGCCAGGAGGCAATGATGGCCACGCCGACGAAGGGGAAGACGGCTGCCGCCAGCGGCCAGGCCTGGGGACTGCCGGCGTTGCGCAGGTTGAACCAGTGACGCACCAGGGCACCGGAGAGAGAAATAGCGATCAAAAACAGCCAGTTCAGGGAGTGTCCGAAGGTCATCGGGTAATGACTGCTGATCATGATGAAGACGACCGGCAGCGTCAGATAGTTGTTGTGAACCGAACGCTGTTTGGCCTGCCTGCCCAGCCGGGGATCGGGTTCCTCTCCGGCGAGCCGCGCCGCAATCAGTTTCCTCTGGGCCGGAATGATGCGCACAAAGACATTGATGACCATGACAATGCCGATCAGTGCGCCGACATGCATGTAGGCCGCGCGACCCGTGAAGATCTGAGTCAGGACGATGGCGACAGTCACGAGCGCGAGGATGGAAAGCACATTGGCGAAGAGCGGGTTGTCGGCGCTGGCACGGGATGCGAAGAGGGCATCATAGGCGAACCATCCGGCCACCAGTGTGGTGATTCCGATTCCCACCGCCTGCAGGCGACTGATGGAACCGGAGCCCGCCTCCACGAGGTAGGATTCGGCTCCCAGGTAATAGATGATGACGAGCAGCATGACGCCGGTGATTCCGGTGAACCCTGCTTCCCACTTGAACCAGTGCAGGGTGCGCGGAATGGCCGCTGGCGCCACGAGGTACTTGTTGACCTCGTAGAATCCGCCGCTGTGTACCATCCACAGTTCGCCCTCGACACCCTTCTTGCCGGGTTCGGGATTCTCGAGATGGGCATCGAGCCACATGAAGAGAAAGGACGTGCCGATCCAGGCGATGCCGACGATGACATGGGTCCAGCGAACGACAAGATTGGCCCAGTCGAGAAGGGCGGTTTCCATGGCGCCTAGTCCCCGACCCGTTCCGCGACACGCAGGCTGACAATCCGCCCGATATTGACCAGCGCTTCTGTGATCTCGGTCTGCGAATCGCTTCCAAGCCGCCTCTGGAACGCCTCGATGATACTGTCGAGTGTGTGATCGCGGACTGCGATAATGAAGGGAAACCCGAACTTTTCCCGATACCTGCGGTTGAGATCCATGAAGAGCGTGAAGTCCGCCTCCGACAGGCTGTCGAGCCCGGCACTGGCCTGTTCGCGTGTGGAATCGGGTTCAAGGTCGCGTGCCCTCGCCGCCTTGCCGGCAAGGTCGGGATGGGCCCGGATGAAGGCGAGTTTCTCCTCTTCGGTCGCTTCGCCAAGAACCCCGGTCATGGCGCGCATCAAGGCCGTGCGGGATGTGAAGGGACCATGGCGATGGGCTCGCCGGGCGAACCACGGCGAGCCTTCAAAGACATCCCCGAGCATGGATTCGAACCCGTCCGCACTGGTCCGGTTGATCGCTTCGAGCGTCAGTGTCGGCACGTCATCCGACCCCTTCGACCGGGGGCGGGAACCGTGTCAGCCAGTGTCGGGCGATGTCGATGCGCCTGCAGAACCAGACTCCCTCGTGGCCGCGTGCGTATGCGACAAAACGTTCGAGCGCGCTCATGCGTCCGGGACGACCGGCGAGGCGGCAGTGCAGGCCGACCGAGAGCATTCTGCCGCCCTCCCGCCACAGCACATCGAAGCTGTCCTTGAGATAGCTGTAGAACTGGTCGCCGGAGTTGAATCCCTGGGGTGTGGCAAAGCGCATGTCGTTGACATCGAGTGTGTAGGGAACAACGAGATGCTCTCTTTGCCCGACAGTCGTCCAGAATGGAAGCTCGTCGCTGTAATCATCGGCATCGTAGAGAAATCCGCCTTCCTCGACGACCAGACGGCGGGTGTTCGGGCTGGTCCGCCCGGTATACCATCCCAGCGGCCGCTGGCCGGTCAATCTCGTCTGGATGGTGATGGCGCGCTCCATGTGTTCGCGTTCCTCGTCCTCGCTCACCTTCTGGTAGTCGATCCAGCGATAGCCGTGGGAGCAGATCTCGAAATCCGCTTCCATCGCCTGCTCGGCCACGGCGGGGTTGCGTTCGAGGGCCATGGCGACGCCGAAGACCGTGACCGGTATGGCCTGTTCCCGGAACAACCGGAACAACCGCCACACCCCCACCCTGCTGCCGTACTCGTAGAGTGATTCCATGCTCATGTGACGCATGCCCTTGATCGGCACGGCAGCCACGATCTCCGAGAGGAAGGCCTCCGATGCGGCGTCGCCGTGAAGCACGCTGTTCTCGCCCCCTTCCTCGTAGTTGATGACAAACTGCACGGCGAGACGGGCGCCGTCGGGCCAGGCCGGATCGGGCAGCATGGCGCCGTAGCCTTTCATGTCTCGGGGGTAGGGAGCGTCTGTCGGCAAGGGGAGCCCTGTTGCATGGTGGCCGGCGCAAAGGTAACACCGGCATCGGATGTGTCCAGCGTGCGCGCCACGGGAGGAAAGGGGCCATGCCAGGATTGACGACCCATGTTCTCGACACCGCGTCCGGCACCCCGGCTGCCGGGGTCGCCGTCACGCTCTTGGAGATCATCGGCACCGAGCGCCGGGAGTTGGCGTCAGCTGTCACCAACGGCGACGGCCGCACCGACCGTCCGCTCCTGGAGAGCGTTCATCAGGGACACTTCGAGATTGTCTTTGATATCGGCGCCTACTTCGCCTTGAAGGGGACTGCTCCGGGATTCCTCGACCTGGTTCCGGTCCGCTTTTGCATCGCTGACACGTCACGGCACTGGCACGTTCCCCTCCTCGCAAGTCCGTGGGGCTACACCACCTACCGCGGCAGCTGAACCGGGCTGTCGGGTGCGACTGAGACGACGTGATGCACCGTTTACCCATCGAAGAACCGTGGCGACCACCGCTATAGACACGTTGCGCATCGCCGGCAGGGCCTGCCGGACGAGCAGGCCGAGGCCATGACTGCTGCGCCTGGTGAGGAGTTGACGGAGCATCTGGCAACGAAGGCCGGTCTGCGTCTCCTCAAGTGGATGGTGGGGTTCAATCTCGCGATTTGTGCCGCGATCCTTATGCTGCATCATCGATCCGGCCTGAGCCCTGATCTGTCAGGCGTTCCACTCCTCATCCTTCATCCCTGGCGGCGGCCGAGACTGGCGCCCCCGTCAAGGGTGAAGAAGCTGCCGGTGACCCAGTCGCCGGCGGGGGAGAGGAGGTAGGCGACCATCCAGGCGATGTCGTCGGGCGTGCCAAGGCGCGGCACCGGGAAGGTGCTGCTCGTTGTCTCGCCGCTGTCGATTTCATCGTACTGGCGCATGCCTTCGGTCATGACCGCACCAGGCCCGACCGCGTTGACGAGAATCCGGTGGTCGCTCCATTCGAGGGCGAGGGTGCGCGTCAGGTTGACGACAGCGGCGCGCGCCGCTGCGCCGTGGGCGAAACGTTCCATCGCGTCGGTGTGGGCGAAGACGATGTTGACGATGCGGCCAGGCGTGCCGCTGGTGCGATGCGCCCGGGCAAAGGCGCTGCTCATCTGCCAGGTTCCCTGGACGTTGAGATCCATCACGGCCCGGAAACCGTTGGCCGAGATGTCATCGGCCCTGGCCGAGAACTGGCCACCTGCGTTGTTGACGAGATGGTCGGGCAGACCGCGTTCGCGGATGGTCGTTCGGAGGACCTCCTGGCAGGCCGAGTCGTCGCGGATGTTGAGGACCTGGAAAGCGGCATCGATGCCGTGTTCGGACAGCGCGCCGCAGGCCTCCTCGAGAACCTGCTGGCGGCGTGCGGCAATCGTGATCCTTGCGCCAAGCAGGCCAAGCTCCCGGGCGCAACCGAAACCGATTCCGGTGCCGCCGCCGGTGATGAACACATGGCGTCCGTCAAGGAGACCGGAACGGAAGATGGACGATGAACTCACCCGGCGCTCCTATTCCCGGTTCAGGCCTCGTCGGAGCCGCTCGCGCATGCCATCCCGGTTGGACCGGTGGAAGATGCGGTCGCGCTGTGCCGCGGCCTCGTCAAGGTTGAGATGGCGGAAGTCGGGCATGACGCAGCCACCTTCAGCCATCGCCTCCAGGCGGGCGTTGAGCGCCTGCTTCTTCTCCACCTGGTGGGGCTGGACCTCATGCATGAGTGCGATGTCGTGCTCCTCGACAACGAGGACGCCGGCATCGATCGCGTCCTGCATCAGGGCATCGCCGCGGCGAGTGCGGCTGATGAACGTGCTCCATCCACCCTCCTCGTTCGCGTGTGGCGTGCCGCCAGGCCACGCGTCCGCCACCGTGATATCCGTCGTTTCGCCGGTTGGATCGGCGCAGATCCTGCAGCGGAACTGGAAGGTCCAGCCCTGTGGTCCGTACCAGAAGTCGAGATAGTCCTCGTCAAAGACGCGGCCATCGCGATCGACCGCCCTGGTCGGACCGGGGCATCCATGACCACGGTAGCGAAAGAGCGAGAGGTTCTCCTCTCCCCCGGCGCCTCCCTGAAATCCCACCCGTTCCAGCATTTGCCGCGAACAGTCGAGGTCGGCAAAGGTGCCGCAGGAAAACGCCAGTGTCGCCCGGACCAGTTCGCCAACCCGGGGGTCGTGCCTGGCGAAGTTGCGGACACCGGAGATATCGCAGGGTTTGCCGATGACGGCAAAGGGCCGGCCCTCATCAAGGAGTTCCGTGAAGCGGTCGAGAGGCGCCACCGGGCCGTAGCGGGATCCCGCTGCCGACAGCACGTCATCGCGCGTCCGCGAGACATGGCTGCGGGACCGCATGGGGCGGTTCTCGTCGGCCCGCACGTGGCTGATGAAGTCGACCGCGCCGGTGTCGAGGAGGTGCATGGCAAGCGCCGTCAGCGCGCCACCCGAGGACGCCATGTGGCGGATGGACTCGTCACGGGCATGTCCCTTCCAGACGCGAATCCAGGGTCCGAATGCCGGATCCACGGCCACTGCGCCTGGATCGCTGGCGCCGTCAAGCCGCATGCCCGGGCAGGTTTCGAGAATGGTGCGCTCGCTCGCCTCGTCCAGGGGACCGCGGATGACCGGACGCAGACGTCCCGGCGGATCGACCCACTCCATCGCGACCCGGTCCCTGCCGGCGATGGTCTGGCACAGGCCGCAACCCAGGCACAGCCCGTTGTCGACGATTTCCCTCAGCGAGCGCGGGTGACGCATGTCAGTTCCAGCCGGTGAAGGGATCGAGGCCGCGTTTCGTGATCCGTCCCGCCATGATGACCTTCTGGATCTCCGAGGTGCCTTCCCAGATCCGTTCGAGCCGGACATCGCGGGTCAGTCGTTCGACGGGATTCTCGCACATCACGCCGCGGCCTCCGAAGATCTGTGCCGCACGGTCGACGACCCGGAAGGCTGCCTCCGAACAGTAGTACTTGACGGCACTTGCCTTGGCGTGGGCCGTGCGGCGGTCGAGACCGGAGTCGATCTCCTGGGCGGTGCGATAGAGCATCGACTTGCCTGCCATGATCTCGGTTGCCATGTCGGCGAACATGAACCCGATTCCCTGGAACTCGATGATGGCCTGGCCGAACTGCCGGCGCTCCCGGGCCCACTCCAGGGCCAGTTCCGAGGCGCGGATCGCCATGCCGATACTGCGCGCCGCAATCGCCAGACGGGCCTCCACGAACCAGTCCTTGGTGAGTTCGAAGCCCTCTGCGACCTCACCCAGCATCTGCGTCGCCGGGAGCCGCACGTCGACAAGATCGACCTCGGGATGTTCGTGGCCCGAGCGCTGGGAAAACCGGGGGAAGCGCCGGACGTTGAACCCTTCGGTGCCCTTGTCGACGAGAAACAGGGTCGGGCGTTCCGGGTCGCCGTTCATGATGGTGGTCACGAGATTGACATGGGCACTTTCCGAGTTGCTGGCAAAGCACTTCTCGCCGTTGATGACATAGTGGTTTCCGGCCTGGCGCGCCGATGTCCTGATACCGCCGGCATCCGAGCCGGCACCGGACTCCGTGACGCAGAAGGAGACAGTGATGTCGCCGCGGCAAGCCGGCACAAGATAGGTCTCGATCTGTTCTGGCGTTCCCTTCTTCAGACAGATGGGTGGCTGCCAGACCCGCCCCCACAAGCCATTGGTTGCCGATCCGACTTCCTCGTTGACGATACACTGCTGGACGATCGTCATGCCCTGGCCGCCATGCTCGGGATCGTGATTGATGGCGTTGAGACGATACTCGAGGACGCCCTGGCGAATTGCGGCCTCGGTGGCCTCGTCAAGGGATCCGTTCTCATCGAGTGTGATCTCGTGAGGCCAGAGATGCCGGCGGGTGAAGTTCTGCGCCCGTTCCCGGACATCGAGGTCATCGTGTGTGAGCGCCATATCCATGGGATGCTCCCTGCCTTTCCCGATCAGCGGCCGGAGTCGAACACCGTGCCGCAGTCGAAGTCGAGGGCGTCCGAGATGAGATCGCCCAGTGTCTTCCCGAAGTGGTCCAGAAACGTCTCGCCAAGTGCTGCCGTGGCCTCATCGGCCCTGCCTGCGACCCCTTCGGGGTTGAGATCCTCGGCCCGCCAGGCGAAGCCGAGCCGCCCTTCGTGACCAAATCTCCTGTGCCGGGAGGCAAGCGACGTTGCCTGCGAGGGGAACGTGCGTGCCTTCGCCATCCGGACGAGGTGTGGGTGGAGGGCGAGCATGATGGCGGTTTCCATCATGCCTCCATGATGTCCTGCGGGATCGAGACCGGCGAGGTGCGGGGGCAGGGGCCAGGTCATGTAATTGGCGCGGACCACCAGCATGTCGTGATGGTCTCTGAGGTCCTGCGCCGCCAGATCAACGATCTGCGGCTGGCCGCCGTGGGCGTTGACAATCACCAGGCGGCGAATGCGGTTGGCCGCAAGACCCGAGCCGATCTGCCTTACCATGGCCAGCAGGGTCTCCGGCTCGTGGGTGAGGGTTCCCGGAAACGAGGTGTGTTCACTGCTCTTGCCGATGGCCAGGAAGGGTAGCACCAGAACCGTGCCCGGCGCTTCGACATGGCGCCCGGCCCTGTCGATCAGTCCCTTGGCAATCATCGTGTCGGTGCCAATCGGCAGGTGGGGTCCGTGCTGTTCCGTTGCTCCCATGGCGAGAACGGCAACGCATCGGCCATCGGTCAGTCGCTGCAGTTCTGGAGACGTGAGGGTCTCCCAGGAGCGGATTGAGGCCATGTCAGACCATGGTGAGGCGAACCTCGCCAAGTCCCTCGACGGCGCACACGATATCGTCTCCCTCGTCGACCGGGATGGCCTCGACCAGGGAGCCCGTCAGCACGACATGCCCGGCCCGAAGCCTGGTTCCGCGCTCTGCCAGGCAGTTGGCGAGCCAAGCCACGGTGTTGAGGGGATGGCCCAGGCTGGCCTCTCCGTATCCTTCGCCCCGCACTACCCCCGAGACCGTGGTGGTGGCCCGGAGTGAGGCGAGGTCAAGTGACCGCCACCCGGCGACCTCCTCACCCGTGACGATCAGCTTCTGGAAGAAGTCGTCCGCCACTTTTTCCGCCGGTGCCATGTCGGCGTGTTCGGGAAGCCGCAGTTCGGCCAGTTCGATGGCTGCCATGCAGGACTCGACACAACCGGCGACAGTCATGCGGTCGTGGCCGCCTTCCCTTGGCTCCACATCCTGTCCGATGCGCACCGCGATCTCGCATTCGGCCACGGGGCTGGTCAGGCTGTGGGCCGCCTGGCATAGCGGAGAGGTGTGGTGGTTCGCGGCAAGCACGGCGCCGCCTCCCGGTTCGTCGAGCCCCAGCATTTCCTGCATGACCTTCGACGTGCAACCTACCTTCCAGCCCGCCTGTGCCATGCCGCTGGCGGCGCGCTGGCGGATGACCTCGTCCTGGATGGCATAGCCTTCACTCATCTGGACGGGCCGCAGGTCCGCGGGAAGGCGAGGGACCGGGCCTCCGGCGTCCCGCGCCCGGATCAGCACGACCGCAGCCTTCTTGATGTCTTCAGGTGTCATGCCGGTACTCCCCGGTTCCTGTGAATGTACTGTGTGGCCGTCACCGTTGCCACGGAGACAACCAGCATGATCGCGGCAAGGCGGAACAGCCACACCACATGTCCTCCATCCATGAGCATGCCGAAAAGTGGCGGAGCGATAAAGGTGCCGGCATCCATGCCAAGGGTCATGAACGCGAACACCTTGCCGGTTTCCGAAGGCGGTGTCACCCGGCGCACGATGAGATCGCGCGACGGCGTCACCACACCGGCGCCGAGACCGGCCAGGGCGATCAGGGCAAAGATGGTGGCCGTTCCGCCGGCGACATCGCCGACGAGGAAGATGCAGGTGGCGGCGATGACGAACCCGCCTGTCGCCGTCAGGTCATGCCGGGTCGTGCGGTCGGCGATCACGCCGCCTATGAGGATTCCGAAGGCGGAAAACCCGAAGAAGACCGTCAGCGCGAATGTGCCCAGGGTCTCGGGAATACCATGATGCTCGAAGAGTGAGGCCGGCAGGAAGCTGTCGAAACCCCAGTAGGCGATGGTGGTCAGGAAGAAGAAGGCGAAGCACATCTGGACCGGCAGGGTCAGGAGGATGGCTCTGCCCCGGTCCCTGTCGCCGGAGTCGACTCCCCTGCCATCGACAAGAATGTCGCGGCAGAGCGTCATGACGGCAGCCACAGCAAGTCCGGCCAGCCCCATGGCGACGAGAGCGCTCCGCCAGTCCCAGTAGAGAACCGCCAGTCCGATGATGGCCGGCGTCAGGGCAAAGCCCGCATAGCCGGCAAAGGTGTGAACGCTGAAGGCGCGCCCGAGCCACTGTTTCGGTACGCTGGCTGACAGGATCGTGTAACCGCACGGATGGAATACGGTGTTGCCGAGTCCCATGAGCGCGGCCCAGATGAGAAGTTCGGAATAGCTCTGGCTCAATCCAAGTCCGATCACCGAGAGCGACAGGACACAAAGCCCGGCTATCAGGACATGGCGCGCCGGCACCCGGTCCGTGAGAATGCCGACCGGGACCACGGATACGGCCGACGTGATGGCCGTCACCGCCATGATGATGCCGATGGCCGTGTAGTCGACGGCAAAGTCCTCGACCCATGTGACGACGAGTGGTGGCACCACCATGACAATGAGATGATTCGTCAGGTGCCCGAGACTGACGAGGGCGACCACCCTGACAGGACGTCTATCCTTCACGCCTGGCGCCTGCGGGCAAGGGGCGAACGCGAGGAGGGGAGGAGCTGGGCTACGAGGACACCGGTGATGATGAGCACGCCGCCGATCACATGCCCGGTCGTCGGCGGGATACCCTCGAGAGTGCGGATGGCCACCACCACGACAGGCACCAGATTGGAGTAGATCGAGGCAATGGTGACACCGACCCGGCTGATTCCCCAGTGCCAGGTAAAGAGGGAGAACGAGGCCGGTCCTGCACCGAGATAGAGAATGAAGATGATCGAACTCCAGCTGAACTCGAAGCGGGTCTCGGCGAGTCCGAGGCCGACGAGAACCGGCAGGGCGATGACCATGGTCACGGCGCCAATCATGATGGTGATGGCGGTGATGCCGAGTTGCGAAAGCCCTGTCAGCCAGCGCTGGGCGCCGATGGAATACCAGGTAAAGAGAGTGATGGCGGCAAGGATGAAGAGCTCGCCGCCCCGTAAGGTGCCGATTCCCCCGGCAGCCGATCCGAGAGCGGCGATGACGCCCCCGGAGACGGCGATGATGGCGCCGAAGGCGGCGCCCACGGTGAGGGGAATGCCAAAGCCCACCCGGGCCACGAAGGCGGCGACAATCGGAGCGGCGGCGGCCACGATGGAGGCCGGAACGGCGCCGGCATACTTCACACCAAGGGTGAGAAGAACTGTCGAGACGGCGATGCCGGCACTCCCCAGCAACAGGGCCGGTTTCCATGGAACCCGGGCGAAGGGTCGACCCCTGGACTGCAGGGTGAGAAAGGTCAGGAGGAATCCGGTGGCCGACAGCAGGCGGGCCATGGTCAGGACATAGGGGTCCCACCCCGCAAGCAGGATGTCGGTGACAAGAAAGTGGGTCCCCCACACCGAGGTCCCCACCGCCAGCATGAGGTTGCCGGTGACCTTCTGCCTCACGGATACCGGTGTCCCGGTGGACATCGCGCCGGTCATCCGGCCGCTTGTCAGCTTGAATAGGGCGGCAAGATGTGGCCGGCGGGCGAAAGCGTGAAGACCTCGAAGCCGTCTTGCGTCACGGCGATGGAATGCTCCCACTGCGCCGAGAGGCTCTTGTCCCTCGTCACGGCCGTCCAGCCGTCATCGAGGATCAGTGCTTCCGGGCGACCGAGATTGAGCATCGGTTCGATGGTAAAGAACATGCCGGGTTCGAGTTCGAGACCGGTTCCCGGTTCGCCAAAGTGCAGAACATTGGGCGCATCGTGGAAGACGCGGCCGACGCCATGACCGCAAAACTCGTAGACCACCGAGCAGCGCTGTGCCTCGGCATGGCTCTGGATCGCGTGACCGATATCTCCGAGCCGGGCGCCCGGCTTCACCGCCTTGATGCCCAGCCACATGGATTCGTGGCACACCTCGCACAGTCGCGAGGCCTTCCGGCGCACGTCGCCGACGTAGTACATGCGACTGGTGTCGCCATGCCAGCCGTTGAGCAGAACGGTGACGTCGATGTTCATGATGTCGCCATCGCGCAGCACCCTGTCGGCACTCGGGATGCCGTGACAGATCACATGGTTGACGGAGGTGCAGATCGACTTGGGATACCCGCGATAGTTGAGCGGCGCCGGGACCGCGCCATGATCGAGGATGAAGGTGTGACAGAGATCGTCCAGGGTCTCGGTGGTGACACCGGGAACGACGTGAGGCGCGATCATGTCCAGCGTCCTCGCTGCAAGCGAACCGGCCGCACGCATGCCATTCATGTCCTCGGCGGAATGGATTGTCACATGCGAGTCGCTCTGACGACGCTTGAGTTGCATCGGAACACTCCGGGGGCTGTCACGAAAGGCGGACCGGAATTCGCCGATCGATCACGATGTCTTCGGTGGTCAATCTACACGAATAGGCCAATGTCTCAACGCCCATGCCCGAGGCCCTTGCCACCGCCGTCGCGAATCCGGGATCGATGTCGCCAGCCACCGCAAGGGAATCGCAGTCCATGCGCTGGACACACCAGATGACGACGGCGCGGTGACCGGCTTTCACCGCCGACACGAGTTCCTCCATGTGTCGTGCCCCGCGTGCGGTGACCGAATCCGGGAATTCGGCACATCTTCCCACCCGCCGCATGTGGCAGTTCTTGACCTCGACGTAGCAGCATCCGCGCGTGGGATCCTCGAGCAGGAAGTCGAAGCGCGAGTGGTCGCCCCACGCCACTTCGCGGCGCAGCGATCGGTAGCCGGTCAGTTCGCCAATCTGGTCCCTTGAGATGGCTTCCTCGACAAGCCGGTTCGGCTTCGCCGTATGGCAGCCGACAAGCCCCCCGTCGGCACACACGAGTTCCCAGGACCAGGCGAGCTTGCGTCTGTTGTCGCGGACATCCTGCAGCCAGGTCGTCATGCCGGCTTCGGCAATACCCGTCATCTGCCCCGGATTGGCGCAGTGCGCGGTCACGATGCTGCCGTCATCGAGCCGGTGATCGGAGAGAAACCGCTTGTAGCGCCTCACCAGCGTGGCGCGTCTGAGCGGCGAGGCAAACCTCATGATGTCCTGTCATCCCCGTTTCCTTTGCCAACGTGGCATGGTGTCCCAATTGGTGCAAAGGCGACGTCCGCGCAGGGGGGCGGCAACGGGATCTTCTCGCGGCCATTCCTGCAGCAAATGGAAAGATCTTTGCCGAGTGTGAGAATGACGTTGCGCCGTTGTGAGCGACCGTCAGGACCACCACGGCACAAGTCGAATGAGACCGGACACGACGAGCCCGTTGACGAATCCCGGTCAGACACACCGGAGACGGTTGTCCTCACCGTCGCCGGCTTCGTTGTCGGTGATCCATGCCGCGTAGTCGGCAAGGCCCTGGCAGAGCGGTCGCGGGCGCCATTGGGCATCGGCCACGATCCGCGTGATGTCGTAGGCGCCCCAGGCGCCCGTTCTCCGGGTGGGAGAACCGACGACGTCGGCGGGTTCGCCCGGGTCGGCCTCGTGCCAGGTGGCGCCAGGCACAACCGAGGCGACGAGACGGGCGAGGGCGTCCAGCGTGACTGGTTCACCGGAGGCGATGTTGTAGACGATGTGACGAGGGGCGGACGTCGTGAGCAGAGCGCAGATCGCGTTCCCCACATCGCCGGCGTGGATGAAGTCGCCGACGCCGCCGGCACCAGCCACGCTCCAGGGTTCTCCGCGCAGGGCCTTGTGCACCATCACGTGGGGAGCACAGGCGAAGTCGCGCCCCGGCGTCGGACGGTCCATCGGGCCGTAGACGCTGGCCAGGCGCACGATGTGAAGGGGCAATCCGAAAAGCTCGCTCCAGCGGCTGGCAAGCAGTTCGCCGGAGAGTTTGGTGATGGGATAGAGCGTGGCCGGAAACGGGCGAATGTAACCGTCCTCGGGGAGCGGTCCGCCGTCATCCGGTCCGTCGTCGCCGTAGACGCTGCCGGTGGAGACATGGACCATGCGTTTGAGCCGGGGCAGGGTGCGCGCAAACTCGAGGCAATGAACCGGACCCATGATGTTGACACCCGCGATCATCGCCGCCCGGGTCTTCTCGGTGGTGCCGATCGAGGGTGTCATGGCAGCACCACACACGACATGACTCATCATCTCCTTCCCGGGCAATGTGTCGAGCAGGTGCGGGTCGCGAACGTCACCGGTGACCACGGTCAGACGTTCCCGGATGGGCTTGAAGAAGCGTTCCGCAAGGGAGTCGGGCGGAGCAATGTCGACGGACATGGCCGACGCCGATGGATGACGTTCGAGCCAGGCCCGCACGACATGACTCATGACGAACCCGGTGCCGCCGGTCACGAGAAGCCGCATGGTCCCTCCCTTGTCGACACCCGGGCCATCACTCACCCGACAGCTTCTTTCCCTGCGCATGCTGGTGCAACCGGCTTTGCCGGGGATCTCCGGCAAAGCCTATGTTCCGGACTCGTCCTTGAGCTGGAAGACCTCGCCGTCGTCCGGGTCGGGTTTGCGCGGCAGTTCGCGGCGGAATTCCGTCTGGCTGGTGAACTCGAGGCGGGTCGTGCCTGCCGGTCCGCTCTGTTCAAGGCGGGCCAGCAGCTTGCTGGCCAGTGACTTTGCCTTGTCGCCGGCCTTCTGCAGACGCGAGACCGTTGCCGTGTCGTAGGCGAAGGCGAACACCCTGGGTTCCTTCCCGTCGGGCATCTCGAACCACAGGTAGATTGCCTTGTCCTCGTGAATGTCCCAGGCAATCACCGTGTGATAGGTGGTGAAATCCTCCAGCCAGGCACTGCTTGCAGGTTTGGGTCTGCCGAGCAACTCGCTGATGGAGCCATGACCTGCCGGCACGAGGAGGGCGAGTGCCACCAGCGCCGCGATCTTGCGGGACAGTCGTCCTGGAGAGGTGACCGCCGCCCAGCCGGCAACGGCGGCCAGCATGAAGCAGATGATGAAACTGATGGTGACGAGCGACATGGCTCACAACCGCTGGCTGTCGAAGAGCGTGGTGTAGAGGCTGTTGACGGTATGCGGCAGCAGTCCCCCCGACTCGTTCAGGTTGAAGCGATACACGGTTTCTTCCTGATCGACACGCACAAGGTTGACCTTGCCAAGCAGAATCTGACGCGCGGGTTTGTCGATGTCGAGCTTGACGCTGACGATGACATAGACCGGGACCGGCCAGATCTCGGTGTCATTGCGGTACATGTGGACATTGACGACATATTCGCCATGCGGAACGCCCCTCGAATAGGCCATCTCGTGGTTGGCTGCCGTGAGATCGTTGAGGTAACCCAGATCATCACGCAGCAGGTCGAAAATGGCGCCGCCGCGCTGCGACCAGCCCACCGCGCCATCACCCGGGGCCCTGACCCACAGGTCAACATCGGCATCGATGGTCTCGGGCCACTTGATCTCGACGATGACGTTGCCCGGGGTCATCAGGTCGGATGTCTTCTTTTCGGGAGGATTGACGTGGGGCAGCAGCAGGATCACCAGGGCGACGAAGCCCAGCAGGGCGAGCAGGATGACGTCGCGAAAGACGGTGGCGGCAGGATCGTCGTCGAGAGGATCAAGAGCCTGCACGGCTTTCGCCCAGTTCGATGATCGTGTTGATAAGCCGCACCGTCCCGGTGGTCAGCAACTGGTAATTGGCCATGAGCCAGATGTTGAGAAGACCACCCACGAGGGTGGTGACCAGCGCTGTGGACATGCCGGAGATGAGGGCCGAGACCATGGGGGCGATGTTCTCGGTCTCGCCGGCGAGATCGGGGTCGACGCCCGAGAGCGCAATGATGAAGCCGAGAACGGTACCGATGAGGCCAAGGAACACGAGACTCGAGGCGAGGTGGCGGATGATCGTGATGTTCTGTGAGAGCTCGAGGCGCAGCGTCTGGGCCAGAGTTTGGCGGCTGTCGGCATTCTTGCCTTGTGTGCGCGCCACATGGGTGGCGGCACGGCTCCCCTGACCGGGTTCGACCCGTCTCGCCTGGTTGAGTTCGCGGCTGGTCCACACCACCCGCTGCAGCGCCAGGGCAAGGCCGACCAGGAACACGACAACGATGACGAAGACGAAGGACGTCGAATCGGCTTCGACCGCCCGGCTGACAAGGCCGCTGGCCTCGCCGGCGACGAGCAGCGCGCCGGCAACGATGTTGAGAAGCGCGAATCGCAGCACCAGCCGGTAGGCATGGGGGTCGGTGCGTGGCTCCGTGCCGTCGATGGCGGTGGTCATGTCCAGTTCCGCGTCTTCGGGAAGTGAGCGACTATAGCCGCGCTTCATCAGTCCGCAAACGCGCCGTCTCCGGGTGCCTTGCTCCCGGGTTTCGTCACGCTTGACCATGACGTCCGGACGTTCCGCATGGAGAGGATTTGCAAGTCACCCGTTCTCGGGGCCAGACTTCGCCCGGTGCCTGGTGAGGAAGCCCTGATGAGTGAAACTGTCACCGCAGCCGTGGTGGTTATCGGCAACGAAATTCTTTCCGGGCGCACCCGGGATGCCAACATCGCCTTCCTGGCGGAGAATCTGACCGCACTCGGCATCCGCCTGAAGGAGGTGAGGGTGGTGGGCGATGTGGAAGACGAGATCGTCACGGCGGTCAACGAACTGCGCCACCGTTACACCTATGTCTTCACCACCGGTGGCATCGGTCCCACTCATGACGACATCACCGCCGACAGTATCGCTGCCGCATTCGGCGTCGGTATCAGCATTCACCCCGAGGTCCGCGATTCACTTGTGGCGTACGCCCTCGAACGCGGATTCGAGCCCAACGAGGCCCGACTGCGCATGGCACGAATTCCCGATGGCGCCCGGCTCATCGACAACGAGGTGAGCATGGCGCCGGGTTTCCAGATCGGCAATGTCTTCGTGCTGGCTGGCGTGCCCGAGATCGCGAGAGCCATGTTCCGGGCAGCACGTTCCGGATTGCGCGAAGGGCCGCGTATCCTGTCCCGGGCCATCAGGGTTCATTGCGGGGAAGGAACCATTGCCGGGGCTCTCGGCGCGCTCCAGCAGGAGTTCCCCGAAGTTGACATGGGGAGTTACCCATGGCGTGACGGCGACACCTTCGGCACCAGCATCGTCCTGCGATCAACCGATCGCGAACGCCTCGATACCGCCTTCGAGCGTGTCCTTCATGCATCGGCCAAGGCAGGCGGTGCCCCTGTCGAAGAGGATACGGCCCACTCCTGACACGCTCCACAATGCGGGCGTCGATCCGGTCGCGGGTCTTCGCCTTTACCTGTCTGAGGAGGACATGATGGAACTGAAGACCTGGCTGCGTGACGAGATCGACTGGGAACTGCCGTTTCCGCCCGATGAATATGCCGGGCGTCGCAGGAAGGTGCGCCGGGCGATGTCGGACGCCGGTATCGATCTTCTTCTGTTGTGCCGTCTGCCGGACATCAACTGGCTGACTGGCTACGACATGATCTGGAACCACCTGCGCAATTCAACGACGCTCGTGGTGCGGGCCGACAGCGACGACACGCTCTTCTTCGATGCGGCAGCCCATACCACAATCGTTTCGCTGGTGCCCGAGATTCGCGACGCCGTGATCTTTGATCACGATCCGATGGCGGGTGCCGACGATTTCGACATCATGGCGGACGAACTCGCCGGCCGGGGCCTGACGGACGGCACGATCGGGCTTCAGTTCTGGGGCTGGGGCCCTGCCGCTTCAGTGATCGAGGCGCTTGCCGGAAAGTTGCGTGGCAAGGGAGCCAGGGTTGTCGACGCATCGCTGCTGGTGGAGACGCAGCGCGTCTACAAGTCGCCGCGCGAGGTGGAGGTCGTGCGACAGGCCGCCGCCGCGACCGACGCGGCGCTCGAGGCGGCCCGCACCGCCATGGAGCCGGGCATGACGGAGACGGCGATCGAGGCTGTCCTGGTCGCAAGCCTGATGGAACAGGGCTGCAACTATCCGGCGATCCATACCATGGTCGCGTCGGGTATCCGTTCCGGCACCCATCACTCGGCGCCGACCCGCCGCAAGGTCAGGGACGGCGATCTGGTACACATCGACGTCTGTGGATCGCTTCACCGCTACCACGTCAACACGTGCCGCACGTTCTCGATCGGCAAGGCCGACAGTCGCTGGCTGGACGTGATGGAACGGGCCTCGGGCTCGATCGACGCCATCATCGCAAACGTGAAACTCGGCGATCCGCTGCCTCGCGTCGACGAGGTCGCCAACGAACACATCCGCAGGGTCGGCCTGCAGGACGACGCGTGGTGGATCGGAGGCTACCCCCTGGGCATCTCGTTCCCGCCCGACTGGACGGGCGCGCACTGGATACACTGGAACGAAGAGGTCTTCGGGCCGACTCCTGAACAGCTTGCGATCAGGCCCGGTCTGGTCTTCAACTACGAGAACCAGTTCGATATCTGGGAAGGGTGGCCGGGCGGTACGGGCTGCAACTTCATCGAGTCGTTTCTTGTGACCGACGACGGTCCGGAACTGCTTTCGCGCCTGCCCCGCACGATCCGTTCGAACGAAGACTGATACGGCACGCCTCTCGCCGTCGCTCGGTTCGGCATGGCATCGATCATCCCGATCTCGGAATGACTAAAGGGTCTCCAGCACGTCCGAGAGCATGGCAATGACATGGCAAAAGTGGTCCTCTGCGTCTCCGTGGACACTGTCGACGACGCTGAACCAGGCGGCGGCGGCTTCCTTGTCGGGCCGTACCATGAGGAACTGTCCGGCATAACCGCCATGACCGATCCAGGTGCCATCGGTAAACATGTGGTTGCTGTAGGAAAGTCCTGGCCATGACCCCTCGAAGGGAGCCCCCTTTCTGGTGCGGGTTCGCTCGATGAATCCGGCGTCCCCTGTAGGGTCCCCCATGATGCCGGTTCCCCTGCGGGCGAACAGCAACCCGTAACGCGCCATGTCCCGTGCCGTCATCGCGCCGCCTCCGCTCAACACCGGAACGAAGGTACAGTCGAGGGAGACGAAGAACGCGCCTTCGAGACCGGCGCCCTCGATATTCGTGGAAATGAGATCGCAGAGACCGGTGCCACTGGCAAGCTCGGCGATCCATCCCGCGAGATCCGTGTTCGGAGAGGCGTAGAGGGCTCTCGTGCCGGGGGCGGCGGCCATGTCCCTTTCCAGGGTGCGGGCGAACTCCCTGACACCGAATTCATCCCTCCCCGGGGGTGGCAGGCGCCACCCCATGGCTACCTCCTCCTGGCCATAGCCGCGTCGTTCTCCGGGGCCGGGTGGCGGATCCCACGGCGCCGCATAGTCCTCGTCGAAGGCCAGTGGCACGTTCATGTCGAGAACCTGCTGCAGCGTCACCCCGCGGTACCCGCTCGAGACCTCGGGAATCCACGTTTCCACCGTCTGACGGGGGTCAACCCTGCCGTCGGCGATGAGGCGGCCGAACACAAGATTGAGATGGGTCTTGGTGATCGACTGCATCGAATGAAGGGTGTCGGGACCGCAGTCGGCCGCATGGGCCTCGAAGAGAACATCCCTGCCTTGCGCCACCACCATGGCGCTGAAGGAAGGCAGGGCCGTCAGCCCGGCGACATCGCTCCTCCCGGCAATGGCCGGGTGGTGGCGGTCCCGAAGTGGCAGGACATGACCCGAGCGAAGGGCCAGGCCGCGGCGGTTCAGCCTGTGGATGTTGCGGAATCCGTGGCGGCGGTTTTCCGCCCGGTTCCACCAGGCGAGATTGTCGTGGCCGACCTCGAGTTGCGGGTTGCGCATGGAACTGCTCCCTTCAGAAGATTCCGGCATCGAGGCCGGCGGCCATAAGCATGCCGAGTTCACGGGCCTCGCTGGCAAAGCTCTCCTGCCATGGACCCTTCAGCAGCAGGGGTTCGCTGATGGCGCGCCAGCCCAGGCCACCTGCGATGCTCTCCACGGCACGCCTCGTCCCCGTGCCGTCGAGACCGGCGCGGATGTAGAGAGCATAGGGTCGCGCGCGGGTTTCCTCGAGGCATGGATAGTAGCAGCGATCGAAGAAGTCCTTCAGCGCACCCGACATGTATCCGAGATTTTCTGTCGTGCCGAGCACGAGGGCGGCGGCAGCCTTGACGTCGTCGGGCGTGGTCTCGAACGGCGAGCGGGCATCCACGGTCACCGTTTCGGCTTCCGCCGCCAGGGCGCCTTCCGCCACGGCGTCGCGCAGGCGCTGCGTATTCGGCGAAGGAACGTGGCCAATGACAAGGAGGATCCTTGACGTCATGATGCGCCCTTCACAGCCGTCCACAACCGGCGGACTCTGCCTTGCCGCCGCAAGCTGCCCGGTGTGTCCCCGACACAGCCCGGCAGGAGGCACAAGACATGTGTGCCCGGACCCGGCCGCTGTCGGGGATGAACGCACCCGTGTGGCGGGGCGTATCCTTGAAGTCGTGATGCAGCCCTCATAGCCTGCCGTGTCTGGAGGGTCCGACCCTGATGTGCCGATCAGTGAACTCGCTCGATATCCTGCCCGACCGTCGCATCGCCCTCAACTGGGCCGATGGCGAACGCCATCACTTCCATTTCGTCTGGCTGCGCCAGCAGCACTTTCATCCGGCTATCGGTCGGTGCGATCAGGCGTCCGACGCCGCCTTGCGCCTGCCGGATGATCCCGCCTCTCTCGACGTCGCCTCATCGGCCATCGAGAACGGTGAACTTGTCGTCCGGTGGGCCGGTGACGGCGTGGTCACACGTCATGATCTCGCCTGGCTGCGGCGCAATGCCTATGATCGTTCGTCGCGCCTGGCACGCAAGGTGCGTCTGCAGACCTGGACGGGCAGGGAGGCTGCGGCCTTCCCTTGGCTGGACTGGGCAACGCTTCTGGCCGATGACGAAGCCCTTTTCGCCTTTGAAGTGCGCCTGCGCGATTGCGGTTTCGCCCGCGTGAGCGGAGCGCCTGGAGGGGACGGCGAGGTAGCGCGTCTCGCTGAAAGACTGGGCGTCCTGCGTCACACGGACTTTGGCGCCGTGGCGATGATCGAGACGCGGCCGCCCTCGAAGACCGGGCGTTATACCAATCTTGGCGCCGGGGGATGGGTGCGCCTGGCGCCCCACACCGATGAGGGCTGGCGCTATGCCCCGCCTGGCATCAGTTTGCACCTTGGCCTGGAATCGACACCGGGAGAAGGTGGCGACTCCATTCTTGTCGATGGTCTGCTCGCTGCCCGCCGCCTTGCCGACAGGGATCGGGAAGCCTTCGAATTCCTCACACGCCAGCCCTTCCGGTTCTGCGCCGAGCGCAACCCTCGGGAGCGCTATGTCGCCCGTGGTCGCGTGATCGTCACCGACCAGGACGGGGAGGTCGTCGGCATCCGCTTCTCGGACCGCACCCTCGGCGTCCAGGATCTTGATGAAGAGTTGATCGAGCCCGCCTACAGGGCGTTGCGCGCCTTCGCCAGGGAACTCTACCGTACGGACCTGGTCTACCGGCACAAGTTGCAGGGCGGCGAGTGCCATGTCTTCGACAATCACAGGATCCTCCATGCCAGAACAGAATTCGACCCGGGCGCGGGGCCGAGACGCATCGCGCAGTGTTCCGTCGACAGGGAGGAATTTCACAACAGTTATCGTCAGTTGTGCGAGAAACTTGGGCGCATGGATGACGCCAGTCTCATCCTCCCCAACGGTGCGCTGGGGTGACGGCCTTGCGCCGGGGCAGCGGGTCATGTAGCGGGCAACGCATGGGCGGACGTGGCGGAACCGGTAGACGCAGCGGACTTAAAATCCGCTTCCAGACATGGAGTAGGGGTTCGACTCCCCTCGTCCGCACCACACCGGAAGGGCTTTCATGACCGGCGTCACGGCGTGGAGCGAAACCGGCAGCACCCTCGAATGTCTGCGTGATCTGGCGCACCGTTCGCTCGGCCGGTGGAACCTTCCTTCTCCGGTTTCGGTGACCCTGGTCAATGTTTCGGAGAACGTGACCTGGCGTCTCGACGGCCCTTCGGGGGAGCGCTGGATCCTGCGGATTCATCGCGATGGCTATCATTCGAGGGAAGGTATCAGGACCGAACTCGTCTGGTTGCACGCTCTCCAGAACGACATAGGGATCGTCACGCCCCAGGCCATTGCCGGCGTCGATGGCGACGAAATCCAGACCGGCCATGTTTCCGGCCTGGCAAACCCCCGGAACATGGTGCTCTTCGAATTCATCGATGGAGTGGAACCGTCGATGGATGTCGATCTCGAAGAGCCTTTTCGGCGCCTCGGCGACGTGAGCGCCAGGCTCCATCTCCATGCCATGGCGTGGCGGCGTCCGGCATTCTTCGAGCGTCTGGACTGGGATGCCGATGGCGTCTTCGGCTCTCTCCCCAACTGGGGAGACTGGCGAGACGGCCCGCTGGACGACACCGGTCAGCGCTCCTTCCTCGAAGGGGTCGAAACGGAGGTTCTCGAACGCCTGGCAAGCTACAGCAGGACGTCCGCACGATTCGGCCTGGCGCACTGCGACTTGCGCCTCGGCAACCTGTTGCTGGTCGGCGACGAGACTCGCGTCATCGACTTCGACGACTGTGGCCTGTCGTGGTTTCTCTATGATCTCGCGTCGGCCCTGACGCTGATCGACAATCTCGGAAATACCGGCGACCTGGTGGACGCCTGGCTCTCCGGGTACAGGTCCATCCGCGCCCTTGACGCCGACGACATGGCCATGATCCCGTCGCTGGTGATGATGCGCCGCTTCGCCATTCTTGCCTGGTTCGGCAGTCACGCCGAGACCGAGCTTGCAGTGGACAACAAGGAGGGTTACGCCACCGCGATGTGCGCCATGGGCGAGGCCTTTCTTTCCCGTCCCTGCGATGCAGACGGACGCCTTCCCTGGCTTTAGGACACCGACAAGATCGAGAGGTTGCGATGAATCGAAGGACGGGTTTCCTGTTTCACGAACTCTACATGTGGCACGACACGGGGCATGCCGCCCTGTGGCAGCGACCCGGGCTGAAGGTGCAGCCCGGTGAGCATGGCGAGAACGCCGAGACCAAGCGGCGCATGAGGAATCTCATGGATGTGGCCGGCATTCTTGACGACCTCGTCGACGTGCGTCCGGTTATGGCGAGCGAAGAAGACATCCTCCGGGTGCATACCCGCGACTATGTCGACAGGATCAGGGAGATGTCGGCCGGTCAGGGCGGCGACGCCGGCGAGGCAACCCCGTTCGGACACGGCAGTTACGAGATCGCCTGTCTCTCGGCAGGGGGTACTATCGCCATGGTGGACGCAGCCCTGCGTGGCGAGATCGACAATGGCTATGCCCTCGTGCGTCCCCCCGGCCACCATGCTGAACCCGACATCGGGCGCGGGTTCTGCATCTTCGGCAATGTCGGTGTGGCCATCGAGCACGCGCGTTGTCACCATGGCGTGGAGCGTTGCGCCGTCGTCGACTGGGATGTGCATCATGGCAACGGTACCCAGCGGATCTTCTGGGAAGACCGGGATGTACTCGCCATCTCGATTCACCAGGACAACTGGTATCCGGCCGACTCCGGACACATTCACGAGACCGGTGACGGTGCGGGGAAGGGGGCGACCATCAATGTTCCTTTGCCGCCGGGTTCGGGCCGGGATGCCTACGTCGGTGTCTTCGAGCGTGTCGTGGCGCCGGCGCTCAGGCGTTTCCGGCCACAGCTCATCATCGTCGCATCGGGGTTCGACGGTTCGATCTACGATCCCCTGGGGCGCATGATGGTGACCAGCACCACCTACCGGACGTTGACCTCGATCATGCTGGATCTGGCCGACGAACTCACGGAAGGCACCCTGGTGGCCAGTCACGAGGGAGGCTACTCGGCGGCCTACGTGCCCTATTGCGGCCTCGCGGTGATGGAGGAATTGTCAGGGACCCCGTCGACGATCGAGGATCCTTTCGCCCAGTACGTCGACACGGCCGGCGGACATCAACTCTACCCCCACCAGGAAGCCGTCATCGCGAAGGCAGCGGCCCTGGCTGCCGCCGTGCCGGCGGGATGACTACTCGCAGACGACGCCGTCGCCGTCGGCATCGTTCATGAACGGGTAGGCAGCATGCCCGCTCTTGACCGGCGCAATGTCGTGACGGCGTGCTTCGCTGCAGGAAATCGAACCGTTGTCGTTGTCGTCGTAGAGAGCCAGCACGTCGCCTTCGGACGAGACATCCGCGGATTGTGTTTCCTGAGGCGTGGTCACACCGCGCCGCCAGTCCCAGGGAGCGACGAACGCGCCTGACCACATGCCGCGGCCATGCTGTCGTGCCTCGTTCTCGTGTTCCACATACGCCATGGAATAGTAGCGGTAGGCGAGGGCAAGACCCTGGCGCACGAGGTCGCCGCCAATGTCCAGCGAGCCGGCATAACAGACGGCGATCAGCCTGCCATAGATGTCGCGGGTTTCGCCTTCACAGCGGACGGGCCCGCCTGCGGTCAGGTCTTCCATGGTGCTGGTCGCTTCCCTGCCGCAGGGCCAGCCGTCGCCACAGTCCTGATTGCTTTCGGGTGCATCGATCCCGTAGAGGCGGATGCGTTCGGTGCCGATCAGAAGGGTGTCGCCATCCACTACCACCGCCTCTCCGGTAATCGCTCCGGCGCCGGCAGGCGCCAGCGCGAGGACGAGGAGCGCGGCGCAGAGCCCGGCGGACCTAGCCGACATCGGGGCGATGCGCCGGGCTGGTATACCAGGGATCGGCTGCCTCGACGGCGTGACCGATGCGAAACACGGTCGGATCATCATAGGTGCGGCCGACGATCTGCAGTCCGGTGGGCACATGGTTGCGGTCGAGCCCTGATGGAACGGTGAGAACAGGGCAGCGCGACATGATGTTGAAGGGATAGGTCATGACCCAGCCGAGCATGGGGTCGACGGCAACGCCGTTGATGGTGAGGCTCCCGGTTGTGGAATCGAAGTCTGCAGGGACCGCGGCCAGCGCATTCGTCGGGCATACCAGCGCATCATAACGTGACAGCAGCGGGCCCAGGACGTCGTACATCTCTCCGGCGAGCTTCTGGGCGTCGAGGAAGTCCTCGCCCGTGGTGCTGGCGCCGAAGTCCGCGAAGGCGACGGTGTAGGGCATCAATTCATGGCGATGGCGGCGCAGGGCCGGGGCGATGGAGTTGCCGAAGAGGTGGCCCAGATAGTTCATCGCCGCGGTCAGCACGTCCCACGACCAGCCGATTTCCACCTCATCGACAACGGCACCGGCTTCCTTCAGCTTGGCCGCCGCGTCGTGTGTGTTTCTGCGCACATCCTCATCGACCTCGCAGTACCCCAGGTCGATGGAAAGCGCGATGCGCATGCCCTTGACCGGTGCATGGTCGAGAGGCAGACGCAGTTTCGGCTTCAATGTGGCAATGTCCCTGGAGTGGGGGCCGGCCATGGCGTTCTGAAGGAGGGCACAATCGGCGACAGAGCGCGCCATGGGTCCCGAGTGACAGTAGGTGTCGAGATTGAAGACATGGGACTGCGGATTTCGTCCGTAGGGGGGTTTGAAGCCGACCACCCCCGAACAACTGGCGGGAATGCGGATCGAGCCGGCGATGTCCGAGCCCGTGGCGAGGGGAGAACCGCCGGCGGCCAGGGTCGCCCCCGATCCCCCTGATGAGCCGCCGGGTGTGTAGTCCGTGTTCCACGGATTGCGTGTCACTCCCCAGTGCCGGGTGTAACAGACGCCGGCGCAGGAGAACTCCGGCGTCGTGGTTCTCACATGCATCACGGCGCCGGCATTGAAGCAGCGTTGGACAATGTGCGTGGTTTCCTGGCCGATTTCATGGCGAAAGGCCGTCGAACCCGACGTCGCTGGCAACCCCTTGATCGTCTCCTCATCCTTGACCGCCAGCGGCAGCCCCTCAAGTGATCGGGTGCGGCCACCCCTGGCATAGCGTGCTTCCGCCTTCTGCGCCTGATCGCGGGCTTCATCGAAGAACGTCTGGCTGAAGGGATTGAGGCGTGGCGCCACGGCCTCGGCACGCGCGATCACGGCGTCCATCAACTCCACCGGTGACAGGTCGCGGCTGCGAAACATCCGGATCGCGTCAACGGCACCGAGATAGTGAAGATCGCTGGAAGGCATGCCTGATTCTCCGATGAACGTTGTCAGACTATCGGTTCAACCCACCTGACGACAATCCCGTGCGCTCAAGACACAGGCCGGAGGCCGCCTCGACAATCGCAGCAGAGTCGATGCCGTGCAGGCGGAAGAGATCCGGTATGTCGGCGCTTTGTCCGAAGTCCGTCACGCCGAGTGGGTGAACCCGGTGGCGGCCGACTGCCGCCATCCACGACAGGGTGGCGGGATGGGCGTCGCAGACCGTGACAAGCCCGGCATCCCCGGGCAGGCGAGCAAGCAGCCGTTCGGCATGGGAACGACCGTCGCGCCTGTGCCAGCCGGTCATCAGGAGATCAGCCGAGGTCACCACGAGCAGGCCGACGTCCCCGAGATCCTCGGTGATAAGGGCGCGTGCCGCCACCGCCTCGGTCACCGTGGCCCCCATGGCGACGATGGCGATCTCCGATGCCGCTCCGGGTTCGAAGAGCCAGTAGCCGCCGGCGACAACGCCGGACTCGAGTTCCGGCGTCACGGGACGCTCGATCTGCTCGACGGGACGGGTCGAGAGCCGCAGATAGACGGAACATCCGTCGCTGGCCTGCATGTGCCTGAAACCCCAACGCATGATGATGGAAAGTTCGTCCCCGTAGGCTGGTTCAAAGGCGATGAGCCCGGCCTGCCCGAGACCGATGAGAGGTGTATAGATCGACTGGTGGGCGCCGCCCTCGGGGGCAAGCGAAATTCCTGATGGTGTGCCGGCCAGCATGAAGCGGCTGTCCTGGTAGCAGGCATGGTTGAGGGCATCGAGGCCGCGACAGATGAATGGGTCATAGAGGGTGCCGATCGGCAACAGCCTCACCCCGAAGAGGCTGTGGGCAAGGCCCATGGCGGCAACCAGAAGGAAGAGATTGTTCTCGGCGATCCCCAGTTCGATGTGTTGACCCTTGTGACTGATGTCCCAGGACTGGGCCGACATCACCTTTTCAGCCTTGAATGTGTCGGTATGCTCCCGCCGGTCGAAGAGACCCCGTCTGTTGATCCAGGGACCAAGACTGGTCGAGACGGCAACGTCCGGGGATGTCGTGACGATACGGTCGGCCAGGTCATGGCTGCTGCGGCCAAGCTCGTTGAGGATCGATCCGAACACCTGCTGGGTCGAGGTCCGCGCCTCGGCCTTGAAGGCCAGTCGCCCGGGCACGGCGACCTCCGGCGCCGCATGGCGACGCGGAAAGTCCCCGGCGAAGCGGGCGCGGGCAAGAAAGGCCTGGAGTTCTTCCGCCCGTTCCTCCATGCCGGCAAAGGAATCCCACTCGCTCCCCTCGGCAATGCCGTTCTGCTCGCGGAACTGCGCCATCTGTGTGGGGTTCATCAGTCCGGCGTGATTGTCCTTGTGCCCGGCGAAAGGAAGGCCGAACCCCTTGATCGTGTAGCAGATGAAGCAGACCGGCCGGTCATCGCCCGTCATCTCGCCGGCAAAGCCCTCCAGCAGGCTTTCGAGGTCATGTCCGGCGAGGTTGGTCATCAAGCGATGGAGAGTGGCGTCGTCAAGGCTGTCGATGAGACGGCGCCCGGGGCCGCTGGCCCCGAAATCCCCCTCGAGGCGTTCACGCCAGGCGCTGCCGCCCTTGAAGCACAGCGCCGAATAGAGGTCGTTGGGACAGGCATCGATCCAGGCGCGCAGATCCTCGCCTCCGGGTTTCCGGAAGGCGTTCTCAAGTCGCTTGCCGTACTTCAGCGTGACAACCTTCCAGCCGACGGCATCGAAGAACCCCTGGATTCTTCTGAACAACCGATCCGAGACGACGCTGTCGAGACTCTGCCTGTTGTAGTCCACAATCCACCAGACGTTGCCGATATTGTGCTTCCAGCTCTCGAGAAGGGCCTCCCAGACGTTGCCTTCGTCGAGTTCTGCATCGCCAACGAGAGCCACCATGCGTCCCGTCGAATCGTTCTCGTCGAGCAGGTTCTTGCGGCCAAGATAATCTTCCACGAGGGCGGTAAAGGCGGTCATCGCCACGCCCAGCCCTACCGAGCCAGTCGACAGGTCCACGTCATCCGAATCCTTGGTGCGCGACGGATAGGCCTGGGCGCCGCCCAGGGACCTGAAGGCTTCCAGCTGATCGCGACTCTGGTGCCCCAAGAGGTACTGGATGGCATGGAAGACGGGGCTGGCATGAGGCTTGACGGCGACCCTGTCCCGCGGCGTGAGGACATGAAAGTAGAGGACGCACATGATCTGCACGATGGAGGCGCACGATGCCTGATGCCCGCCCACCTTGAGTCCGTCCCTGGATTCACGCAGGTGATTGGCGTGGTGAATCATCCAGCTTGACAGCCACAGCACCTTTCTCTGCAGGGCATCAAGAGAAGAGATGTCGCCACGGTTCAACATGGTTGGCACATACCGCAAACGGCCGAAGTGTGCCACTCTCGGGCCATGCAACCGCCGGGGACAGCAATGAAGTGTTTCGTCAACGATGCCGACGGTGCAGTCGGTCTTGACGTTCTCGCCCGTAAGGATCTCGGGAGCTGGCTCGGCAGCATTCCCGATCACCAGGCCCGCTGGGTCAGGCGCCATGATCCCGAGGCTTGCGGAATGCGGCATCTCGTGGTCCCCGATGCGGATGGTGATGTCGCCCGTGTGCTGGTGATCATCGACGAACCTGTCGGCATGGCGACGCTCGCGTCCCTGCCTGTGCACCTTCCAGCCTCCATGGTCTGCCGGCTTGCCGGGGACGTTGACGGCGATACGGCGACGGCATGCGCCCTTGGCTGGGCACTGGGCAGCTACCATTTTGCTCGCTATCGGGGCAGCGACCGGAACACGGCGCGACTGGTCTTTCCCGCCGGGGCTGACCGGGCGGAGGTCGAGGCCGTGGCCCGCGCCATCTGGCTTGGGCGCGATCTCATCAACACGCCGGCGGAGGATCTTGGTCCGGCAGAACTCGCTGAGGCCGTGACGACCCTTGCCGATCGCCACGGGGGTGATGTGACGACGGTTGTCGGCGACGATCTCCTGGAAAGGAACTATCCGTCAATACATGCGGTTGGGCGCGCGAGTTCAAGGCAGCCCCGACTTGTGGACATGACGTGGGGAGATCCTGATGCCTACCGCGTCACGCTCGTCGGAAAGGGAGTCTGTTTCGATTCCGGCGGTCTCGACATCAAGCCGTCAGGCGGCATGCTGCTCATGAAGAAGGACATGGGAGGTGCGGCTACTGCCATCGCCCTTGCGTCCATGATCATGGATCTTGATCTTCCGGTGAGGCTTCGCCTCATGGTGCCAGCCGTCGACAACGCCATTTCCGGCAATGCCTTCAGGCCTCTCGATGTCTTCCGCACCCGCAAGGGGCTCACCATCGAGATCGGCAACACCGATGCCGAGGGCAGGGTCATTCTCTGTGATGTCCTCACCGAGGCATCATCGTCGGGCACGGATCTGCTGGTGGACTTTGCGACACTGACCGGCGCGGCCCGTGTTGCCCTTGGCCCCGACCTGCCGGCGCTGTTCTGCAACGACGACGACCTGGCCCGGGACATCGCCGAGGACTGCCAGCGAGTCACGGATCCCGTCTGGCGCCTGCCCCTGTGGTCCGGATACGCTTCGGACATTGCCAGTGATGTGGCGGACCTCCGGACCACCGGATCGACGCCCTTTGCCGGAGCGATCACCGCTGCCCTCTTCCTTGAGAAATTCGTGGACAGTGCCGTTCCCTGGGCCCACATCGACCTCATGGGATGGAACCGGCGCCACAGGCCAGGCCGTCCCAAGGGGGGCGAGGTC
The DNA here is from genome assembly GCA_965213815.1 of Alphaproteobacteria bacterium. Classification (GTDB taxonomy): domain Bacteria; phylum Pseudomonadota; class Alphaproteobacteria; order SP197; family SP197; genus SP197. Next base: position 2,014,251 of record OZ243917.1, read on the forward strand.
ATGGCTGCTCGCGGACTCCTCGAGACCATCCGCGCCAGGTGCATGAAGCCGGGCGAGGCTTCCTGAAGACGAATGCCGGATCATCATCCCTGGTGCACGTGTTCCTTGGGCGACGCAAGCAGGACTGGCAAGGTGACTGGCGCAAGGGAGGTCCGGGGCGCTGCGCCCCGCCACACGCTCATGCCCTGGTTTCGCCCTTCCACGGCTGGCCAGGAAGGAGCGAGATCAGTCGCCCGGAAACTGTCCGGGCCGCGTCGTGCGCCTGCCACTTGAAGCCCGACCGGAGCAAGGCACTCATGCCGGCATTGAAATGCGCATCACCGATCTTTGCCGCAAGGTTCCGCTCGAACATCGCGCGAGTCACCGTTGTGCCCTCGCACTCCATATACTTCTGGAACACTGCAACGAGCCGTTCGGCGTCGCACCTCTCGTCGGCGAGTCTGCAAAATCCTGGCGCATTTGACCGAGAATCCTACAACACTTGACCGTGATTCCTGCCGCACTTGACGGCGAATCCTACGCACTTGACGGCGAATCCTGGGCATTTGACGGCCCGGGTTTGAGCCTGTCCTTGCCCTGCCGTCTGGTGTGGCGAGGCCGCCATCGGGCCATCTGAGGTGCCCTGTCTCTTCCATCCCTGTCACACCGGTCCGTGTATCGAACCGGGAAGGCGGGAGCGCGATGAAGAGGATCGGCATGATGAACATCAAGGACATTCTTCGGTACCGTCACGATCACGCCTTGTCGCGCTCGCAGATTGCCGCGGCAGCCGGGGTGAGCACGGGAACGGTCTCACATGTGCTGGCCCGGGCCCAAGCGGCGGGACTGTCCTGGCCGCTGCCGTCGGATCTCGACGACGAGGCCCTGCGGGCGCGGCTCTACGCAATGGCGGATCACCCCAGCGACAGGGTGCAGCCCGACTGGGCGGCGATTCTTGAGGAACTCGAGGCGCCACGCGAGCGCCGCCGCACCCGCCTGACGCGCCGTCAGCTGTGGTCGGAGTACCGCGACGAGGCTCTGGCCGAGGGGGGCAAGGCCTACACCTACAGCCGCTTCTGCGCGCTCCTCAAGGAGCGCCGGCAGGGCCGACCCGGGCAGGCGCAGGCGCGCTTCCACTACGAGCCGGGCCTTTACGGCATGGCCGACTTCTCGGGCAAGACCCTGAGCGTGCGCAGCGGCCGCGGCGAGAAGGATGTGGAGATCTTCGTTGCCGTGCTGCCCCACTCGAACATGATCTACACCGAGGCGGTGCCCGACCAGAGCGTACGGCACTGGACGATGGCGCACCGTCGTGCCCTTGAGGCGTTTGGTGGCGTGCCCGCCCGCTGGATCATCGATGATGTTCCCGGGAACATCATCGATGTTATGTGTCGTTGCTCGTGATGTGTCCGTGAGGTTCCAGGCTGTGGATTTTGCGGGCGGAGCGCGCGCCGGAGGGCACATCACGAGAGCCGGGTGATCGGCGACTATCTTCTCTCCCAACCACTGGAGAGGAGGTTGTCATGTTGGAACAGTATTTCTCCAAGCCCGACACCGTTGACCGGATTCGTGATTGCTGGCTCGGTGAGCCCATAGAGCGTTACGTCACCTGGCTGTCGAGCCAAGGCTACGCCGTGCGCAACATTCGCTCGCGAGTACCGGTTCTGAGGCAGTTCGCAGCGTTCGTCTGGAGTCGAGGAGGCAGGAGCTTCGAGGAGCTTCCTGACCATGTCGAGCCGTTCGTCACCGACTGGGTGACCGAACGGGCAACCGGCCGCGGCGCTGACCGACACCGCCAGTTCAGCAACGAGATTCGAGGCCCCGTTGAACAGTTTGTCACCCTGCTGGTGTCATCGTTCGTGAGGCGTGGCCGGTCGCCGCGTGTCCACGATCCGTTCCTGACGGAGACGCCGGGCTTCTTCACGTACCTGCGCGAGGAGAGAGGCCTGCGGCAGGCGTCGGTTCTTCACTACGGCCACTATCTCCGGGTCTTCGAGAGATATCTGAGGCGCATCGGGGTGCGGCGTCTCGCCGAGCTCTCGCCGGCCATCCTCAGCGCCTTTGTGACAGAGGCAGGCCGCGAACTGAGCGACACCTCCATGACAGGGTTGTGCAGTGCGCTCCGGGTCTTCGTGCGTTACGCCTGCCGGGAAGGTGTGATCGCACGTGACCTGTCCGGCGCGATCGAGTCGCCACGCACGTACCGCCTGTCCACCGTGCCGCGGTCGATCAGCTGGGACGAGGTCCGAAGGATGCTCGAGGGGGTAGATCGTCGCAGCGCGGTCGGCAAGCGCGACTACGCGATCCTGCTCCTGCTCGTGACCTACGGGCTGCGTGCCAGGGAGGTCGCCGCCCTGACGCTCGACGACGTCGATTGGGAACGAGACCGTCTGCTGGTTCCCGAGCGCAAGGCCGGACATTGCACCGCCTATCCATTGTCGAGTGTCGTCGGTGAGGCCTTGCTCGATTACCTCAGGAACGCACGACCCACGACGCCGCAACGCCAGATCTTCTTCCGTGCGATGGCTCCGCTCGTGCCCATGGGCTGGCAGGCCATATCGAACCGCGCGACGCACTACCTGCGCAAGGCCGGCATCCGTGTCCGGCGCCCCGGATCGCACACGCTGCGTCATACCTGCGTTCAACGGCTGGTCGATGCGCAGTTCCCTCTCAAGACCATCGGCGACTATGTCGGGCATCGCAGGACAAGCTCCACCGAGGTCTACACCAAGGTCGCCATCGAGCCATTGCGCGAAGTCGCCATCGGCGACGGGGAGGCGCTGCTATGAGCACCACCAACCCACAGCCATGGGCCAGTGTGCTGGGCGATGACATCGAGCGCTACGTACTTCACAAGCGTGCCCTGGGACGCAAGTACGTCACCGAAGTGAGGGCGCTGCGCCTGCTCGATCGCTTTGTGTGCGAACGAGGTATCGGCGTGCTCTCGGAGATTGATCCTGCGCTCATCGAGGACTTCGTCGGTTCTCGCCGGCGCCAGTCCGCCCGCAGCCACAACCATCTGCTGGGTGTGGCCCGCTGCTTCTTCGACTGGCTGGTGGTCCAGGAACGGATCGGACATTCACCCGTGCTGATCCGTCCCAGGCGCTCCGGTCAGCGGCCCTTGCCGTTCCTGTTCGATCAGGCGCTGGCGAAGCGGCTCCTCGATGCCGCCCGGGCACTTCCGGATCGATCCACCGCCCGGTATCGGGGACAGACTTACCACCTCGCCTTTGCCCTGATGTATACGCTGGGTCTGCGTATCGGAGAGGTCTCCCGGTTGCAGGTGCGCGATGTCGACTTCGAGCGTCGTGTCCTGTGGGTGCGCAAAACGAAGTTTGCCAAGGACAGGCTCGTGCCATTCGGGCCGCGGGTCGGGACGGCGCTGACAGGATACATGTCAGGGCTTGAGCGCCGTGCCGGTGAACATCCACACGGCATCCCCCTGTTCTCTTTCCGGGCCGGACATCCCGTCTGCGCCGGCGCTATCTCCCAGACCTTCCACCACATCGTGACCGGCGATCCGGTGTTCTCCCCACCTCCGGGCGTATCACCCCCCAGACCGCATTGCCTGCGTCACAGCTTTGCGGTCGGAACATTGCTGCGGTGGTACCGGGCCGGCATCGATGTCTCCGAGCGCCTGATTCACCTCTCGACCTTCCTCGGCCATGTCAATCCGGAATCGACCGCGTGGTACCTGTCCATCACCGCGGAACTACTGGAGCAAGCGAGCCAGCGATTCGAACGCTATGCCTTGCCGGCGGTCGAGGGGAGCGTGCCATGAGTGCGCCTCAGGCACTGGGACCGTTGCTGCGCAGCTTCTTCGAGGACCACCTGCCATGTCAGAAGGGGCTCCAGCCCACCACGGTCCGCAACTACCGCGATGCCCTGGTGTTGTATCTGGGATTCGTCGCAGGCGAGCGGCGATGCAGGCTGACGCGTCTCCATCTCCGCGACCTCACGGCTGAGACGTGCATACGGTTCCTTCGACACCTGGAGACACAACGGGGGAACTCGGTCGCCACCCGCAATCAGCGTCTGGCGGCTCTTCGCAGCCTGTTCGACTACATCGCCACCCGCAGGCCGGAGTTCATCGACGAGGCGCAACGCCTGGCTGCCGTGCCAGTAAAGAGAACGTCGCCGCCGCGCACCCGATTCCTGCAACGCGACGAAGTCGAGGCACTGTTCAGGACGCTGCCTTCGAGCGGGCCGCTCGCACTCCGTGACCACACGCTGCTGCTGTTCCTCTACAACACCGGAGCCCGGGTTCAGGAGGTGGTGCGGCTCCGTGTCGGCCACCTCGACACCGGCGCTTCGCCTCGGGTTCATCTGCACGGCAAGGGAGACAAGTGGCGGCGCTGTCCGTTGTGGACGCTCACCGCCGAGCGCTTGCGCGAGATGCTCGGTCATCGGCGAACCGACCCGGACGAGCCGGTGTTCGTCTCCCGTACAGGTCAGCCACTCACGCGGTTCGGGATCTACAAGATCGTGCGCCGGCATACCGCCAACGGGAACGAACCTGGCGGCGACATCATCTCGCCGCACACGTTCCGGCACACGGCCGCAGTCCATCTGCTCGAGGCGGGCGTCGAGGTCAACGTAATCCGGGCGTGGCTCGGCCATGTCAGTCTCGACACGACCAACCGTTATGCCGAAATCACCGTGCAGATGAAGGCCGAGGCGTTGGCGGCTTGCGAACCTCCTGTGCACACTTCGGCGGGACACCATCGGAGAGGCAAATGGCGGGATGACGCATCTCTGCTCGAATGGCTGAAATCGCTGTGAAGGTGATGTGCCCTCCGGCGCGCGCTCCGCCCGCAAAATCCACAGCCTGGAACCTCACGGACACATCACGAGCAACGACACATAACATCGACAATCTCAAGGCCGGCGTCACCAGGGCGGACCGCGAGGAGCCCCAGCTCAATCCCAGCTTCCGCGAGTTCGCCAAGCACTACGGCCTCGCCGCGCTTCCGGCACGCTCCGGACGGGCCACCGACAAGGCTACGGCCGAGGCCGCCGTCGGTGTCGTCCAGACCCGCATCCTGCTCGTGCTGCGCCATGAGACCTTCTTCTCGCTGGACGCCATGAACGCCGCGATCCGGCGTGAGCTCGTGCGGCTGAACGATGCACCCATGGCGTGCGGCGCGACCCGGCGCGAGCTGTTCGAGGCCAGCGAACGGGCCGCTCTCAAGCCCCTGCCACAGAACCCCTGGGAATGGGGCGAGTGGATCGAGCGCAAGGTCGGACCGAACTGTCACGTCCGCATCAACCGTAACCACTACTCCGTGCCCGAGCGCCATATCGGCGCCACGGTCCACGCCCGTGTCGGCGATCGCATGGTCGAACTCTTCGTCGCCAGGGGCGGCGAACGGATCGCCGTGCATCACCTGAAGAGTGGAGGCAACCAGTACGCCACAAGGCCCGAGCACATGCCCGAACGCCTCCACGCGGTGCGCGATATCCGCAAGCCCGACTGGGGCAACATCCTGCTCGATCAGGCCCGGTGCATCGGACCCTCGGCCCGCGCCTGGGCCGAGCGCTGCTTCGCGTCGCGCGACTTCCCCGAACAGGCATTCGCCACCGTGCAGGGCATGATCCGGCTGGCCGACGACCACGGCTGCGAGCGCCTCGAGGCGCTCTGTGGCGAGGCCCTCGACCTCAACCGCCTCGCCTCGGGCTTCCTCAGGGAGCGCCTCAAGAACGGCATCCCGACGGCAACGCCACGCCCGGACGTCCGCGAGACCATCCCCTGTCACGGCAACATCCGCGGCGGGGACTATTACCGCAACATCAAGGGAGATACACCATGACCTTACGGCAACCCAACATCGAACGCATGCTGCAACTCGGCCTCCTCGGCATGGTCGAGGCCTTCGAGGAGCAGTGCGACATCGCCGATGTCGACCAGCTCTCTTTCGACGACCGCCTCGCCATGATGCTCGAACGCGAGGTCCAGCACCGCGACCACAAGAGCTACCTCGGCCATCTCCGCCAGGCCCAGCTGCGCATCCGCGCCGATATCCAGGACGTCGATTGCCGCGCCGGGCGCGGCATCGCCCGCACCACCATCACCCAACTCGCCGCCGGGGACTGGATCCGCCAAGCCTTCAACCTGATCCTCGTCGGTCCAACCGGTTCCGGAAAGACCTTCGTGGCCTGCGCCCTGGCCCATCAGGCATGCCGGCACAAGCAGTCCGTGCTCTACAGGCGCGTGCCCGAACTCGTCTCCGAACTCGCCCGCGCCCGCGACGGGGGAACACACCACCGTCTCATGCGGCGTCTCGCCAAGGTCTCCCTGCTGGTGCTCGACGACTGGGGACTGCAGAACTTCTCCGCCGAGGGCCGCCGCGACCTGCTCGAGATCGTCGAGCAACGCCACGCACGGGCCTCACTCCTGATCGCCAGTCAGATCCCCGTGGAGCATTGGCCGAAAGTGATCGCGGAACCGACCATCGCCGACGCCGTCCTCGATCGCATCGTCCACAACGCCTACCGCATCGAGATCACAGGCGAGTCCCAGCGCAAGCGCAACAGGCCGCCGCCCCTGGGCACCACATGAGGAGGCCGTGCCACAGTGGACCATGCCCCTCCATGGCCCGGCCTGCAGCAGCAGGGGGCGTGTCCACCACGGCCGGGATCGCCTGCAAGACCCCGGGGAGACGTGACGTGGTGTCTGGCGATGCGTTGACCGGCCAGACGTAAAGGTTACAATCGCTGATAGTTCAACCCGGGGAGGCAGATGACTGACGCTCCGATCGCCATCGCCCGCCGCGCTGCCCGGGACGCCGGCCGCGAGGTCGCCGGCATCGAGACCTTCGCCTGGCTGCGCGGTGTCTCCCGCATCGCCTCGCAAAAGCTGATCGAGGCCCACGGCCTGCGGCCGGTCTGCGTGTGGGACGTGCGTGGATCGACGCCGCTCTACCGGCTCTCGGACCTCGCCACGGCCCTTACCGGACGCGCCAGGCCGATCGATCCGGAACGTCTGGTCCAGGCCCGCGGCGCGAGCGTGGTCGCCACGGTTGCGGGCCAGCCGGTCGCGGTCCTGTTCCGCCGCGAGCCCGCGCGCGCGATGGGTGCCTGGCTCTCGTCCATGCACAAAGGAGGCGGTGGACGGACCCAGCAGAACAAGCCAGGCCTCTCTTGAGGCAACGGGCAGTGACATGTCTGCGCACCGGCACAAGCCAAACAATCCGCCGCCGGACGGCAGCGGCGCCTGAGGGAGCCCGGCCTGTCGGCCGGGTCCATGGGCGCCTGCGGCGCCGGGTCGCCATTCACAGGCCCGGAACGCGCGGCGGCCATGCCACGGTGAGGGGCCAGCCGCCGCGTTCAGCCGGTTGTTGAAACAAAACAATGGCTCGCCTACGCTCGCAACCCGCTGGCCTCCGGCCAGCTACCGAAACCAACAACAAGGAGCGCTCCTGCAGTCCCTCGGGAGAGAACACATACGGCACCATCCCGGCCGTCAAATGCCCAGGAATAGCCGTCAAGTGTCGCAGGAACAGCCGTCAAGTGCGGCAGGAATCGCCGTCAAGTGCGTAGGAATTTTGCAGGCGAGTCCCTTTGCGAGATCGAACAGATCCCGCCCCTTGCGGCGCTGGTAGAGCGCTCGCATCTTGGTTGCCAGCAGTTCGTCCAGCTCGAAGGTTGTGATGTTGGCTCGCCCGGAACACCAGCGCGACTCGACTTGAAAAGGGCGTTTCGTAAAGCCCAGCACTGCAAAATGCTCACGGGTATTGATCTCGACCTTGAGGCGCAGACGGATCGTCGGCACGTCCTCGGACAGAAACCGGTAGCCGAATGTCACCCGGCCCTGCGACTGTTTCCACCGTGGTTGACCGAGCCAGGGATCCAGGACGCTGCGCAAACCATCCATGACGGGGCCCGCTGGCCCGGGCTTCACCTGGACCAGATCGATATCTTCCGAGTAGCGCGTGGGTGGCGTCAGGTAGAGCTTGTAGAGCGCGGTACCGCCGCGGAAGGCGAGTGCCTCGGCGAGAACCGGATTGGAGAAAATCTCGACTAAAGCACGGCTGATCGCGAGGTCCTGCTCGACCTGGAAATCCTCGTTCCAGGGTGCCCGCTCTCGCCACTGGGTGATGTAATCCCTTGGGATCACGCGTCGGGCTCGATGCTTGCGTTGATCAGCAGTCGCCAATCCTTCGATCGCGGTGCATCCGCGGCATCTGCGCCGGGTAGGAGGCGTGTATAGTGTCGTGCGCGCTGCCGTACATGCTTCTTGAGCTGCACGGCACTGTCTCCGGCCCCGACATGCTCGAGCAGATAGCCGAGGCGCTGCGCCCAGAGGACCGACGCGCACTTCGAGGCCTCGACGAGACGCTCCGGGTCCATGTGCCGGCCGAGTTCGGAAAGCATGCCCGCCACCCGGTCCAGTCCGCCGGCACGGTGCATGTAGCCGACGAGATCGACCGTTGTCGCCTCCACGGTCGACACCACGACCGTGCCGCGCGGATTGTTGAACCTCTCAACCGGCACGGCGGCGAGGTTCCGGCGCGCGACGAACGTGACCTTCACCGCTCCGCAGATGAGCGGCGGCCGGTTTCTCTCCAGCACAACCTGAAATTCCTGCGGGCGATGATGGGCCGCTCCGTGATACTGCGCGGCCGACAGGAGGCCAGCATAGTAACGGATGTTCCGGTGTTCCATCAGCGCGGGCATGAACTGATCTGCCGGCAGGCAGCCGAGCCGCCTGTATTCAGGCGGCACGATGACGTAGAACCCGCGCGCGGGGCTTGCGATCTCCCCCTTGGCCGCAAGGCGGCTCAGCGCCTGACGGGCCGCCGCCCTGGAGACCCCAAGAGCCGTACGAATCTCCGAGGAGGCAAAGTGATAACGGCCGCATGAGGCCAGATTGGCGATGATGTTGCGCGCGCGCGGCGCGGGGGATGCAAACATGACGCATACAAAGTAGCATCTAATGCTACTTTATCAAAGTCAAATGTATACTTGATGATGGGTGCACGACAATTTTGTAGTGGCCGATGGTTTGTGTTGGGGGGTGCTGGATTTGTGTGTGGGATGCTGGTATAACGACATTATACGAGCATACAAGGAGACCACCATGTCCCACACTCACGGAACTGGACATCTGCCATGTCAGACATCGACAAGCTCATCGAGGCCCGTGACCGGGCCCGGGCCGACCTTGCCACCATCGGCGACATGCAACCGGGTTCGCTGCAGGAGACCTTGAGCCGTTGCGGCAAGCCCCATTGCCGCTGTGCCAAGGATGATGCGGTGCGGCATTCGGGGACCATTCTCGTTCGTTATGTGGACGGCAAGACTCGTTCGACGCGTGTGCGTCGCGACGAGGTCGAGGAGACCCAGGCACTGATCGACGAGTACCGCCGCTTCCAGGACAAGGTGAAGGCCTTCGTGGCCTCCAGTGGGGCTCTGGCTGAGGCCAGGAGGAAGGAGAAGCGGACTACCGGTCGGCAAAAAAGGGGGGTCTTGCGGCAGAGCTCGAGGCGAGCATCACCGCCGATATCGAGCGCCTGATCGCCGGACCGGTTGACGGTCTGGACTTCGAGGTTGTCGAGCGTGTTGTCCGTGAGACGGCGTTTGGCACCGCGGCGGCGTTGCTTGAGGCACGGCTGAACGCCGACCACTCGGACGGGCAGGCGTGTGAGCTGGCGTGTGACTGTGGTGGCCTTGCGCGTCACACGGGGCGCCGTTCCAAGACCTTCACCACGGTTCTTGGTCCTGTGACCCTGGAGCGGGCGTGGTATCACTGCGAGGCCTGCGGCTGCGGCTTCAGCCCGCGTGAGCGTGCGCTCTCGCTGGACCGTCATGGTCTGTCACCCGGTGTCCTGCGCATGGTTGGGGTGACGGCTGCGGAGCTCAGCTTTGCCAAGAGCAGTGCCCTGTTGCACGAACTCGCCGGTCTCGAGGTCGTTCCCAAGCAGGTGGAGCGCCATGCCGAGGCCCTGGGAGCCGAGATTGCGCGTGATGAACGGGACGTCATCGAGCCGGAGCCGGCGGTGGCGGCCACGCTCTATCTTGGCCTTGACGGCACCGGGGTTCCGATCCGCAAGGCTGAGACCAGGGGCCGTGCCGGCAAGCAGCCTGACGGCACGGCGAGGACTCGCGAAGTGAAGCTTGCCACCATCTGGTCCGCCTGGAGCCGCGACAAGAAGGGCAGACCGGTTCGCGATGACGGATCCGTGACCTACAACGCTGCCATCGAGACCATCGCAACCCGTGATACCGACAAGGAACTCTCCCCCTTTGCCCGTCGGGTCTATCGCGAGATGGAACGGCGTGACTTCTTCGGCGTCGAGCGTCGGGTTGTCCTTGGTGACGGCGCTGCCTGGATATGGAACTTCGCCGACGAGCACGTTCCGGACGCCATCCAGATCGTCGATATCTTCCATGCCAAGCAACATGTGTTCGATGTCGCCAGGGCCCTCTACGGACAAGGCAGTGATCTCGCGGCACAGTGGGGCAAGGCCCGACGCGACGAACTCGATCAGGGGCGCGTCGATCTCGTCATGGCCGAATTGCGCAAGCACGCAGACCACTGCGAGGTTGCAGCGCGCAACATCGACTACTTCAAGAGCAATCGCAGGCGCATGGACTACCCGCGGTTCCGTGCCCTGGGACTGTGTGTCTCAACCGGCGTGGTCGAGGGAGGATGCAAGTCGGTCATCGGCGGGCGCCTGAAGAACGGCGGAATGCACTGGAGCGTCCGGGGCGCCAACCACATCATCGCTCTGCGGTGCGCCGTTCAAAGCAATCGATTCGACGACTTCTGGGAACGACGGGCAGCCTGATCCACGCCATGCTTCACAAAATTGTCGTACACCCCTTGATGATGCGGTGCCCCTGACCCCATCACCGCCGCCGCGCCGGTATCCACGCCTCCACATCCCGGTCGGCGGGCACATCGTGCCGGCGAACATCGCCAAGGTCGCTTCGCGGACGTCTGTGGTCGAGATCCGCAATCATGGCGCCCGAAACAGGCCGCAGTTCGGCTCCCCCTCCGCCGGATTGGATGCGCAAGTTTCTCCCGAGCCTGCGTGCCAACCCGTATCAGTGTCTGCTGGAGTTGTTGTGCCAGAGAGGATGTACGCCATAGCCGCGAATCGCGCGGACGATGGCGACATCGCTGCCACTCCTGACGCCGCGAACCACTTCGAAGACGGGGACAATCGCCGGTGACTGTTCCGTCTTCGACACCAGGCAGTACCGAACCGCCTTCAGGAATACCACCAGTTCCGTCGCCAGGTCCTGCGTGTGCAGATCATCCCCCTTGAACTCCACCCTGGAAATCTCGCCGCTTCTTGATGATCCTCTTGCAGTTCAGTGCGGGTCGGCATGCTTGTGGTCCCGCGTCTGGGGCGGCCGGATGTGCCGCCAGATCAGCCGGGCGGCCCTGGTGATGCGGCGGATGTGCCACGCCGTAAAGCCGGCCGCGGCCAGAAAGACAAGGCCGAAGGTCTTTACGGCCAGCGAATCCTGGATGAGAAGAAAGACGCCAATGAGGCCGATCAGGATACATCCTGCGGTCTGACGCCCGACAGGCAGGCGCCCCATGATTCCGGTCGTGTGATTGTAGAGAGCGAAGACGAAGAGGAACTCCTGCTTCCTGACGCCACACGCCGTCACCTGATCGCGTTCGGCAACGGGTATGGGGTGGGGCGTGAAAATGGAGCGGCTGTGCCTCATGCAGGCGGGATGATCGTCAATGCGGAACCAGGTCGCATGCCGGGTGAGTCCGTACTCCCGTCCGCTCTGGACGGCACTGACGGATCCGGAAACAACAGTGAGCTGCATGGGCAGGGATCAACGCGGTTTGGTGAAACCTTGCACCGTGCGGGGGAGGTGGTAAACCCCCGGCGGGGGAACCATGGAACAGCGACTCAGCATCATCACCCTGACCGTCGACGACCTGGCAAGGGCGCGTGCCTTCTATGAGGCCCTTGGCTGGCGTGTGGCAAGCGAGGCGGTGGCTGACGAAATCGTCTGCTTTACTCTCAACGGGATCGGTCTTGCTCTCTATCCGCGGCACCGGTTCCGCGAGGAGATGGGAATCGATGATCTCGGTTGTGAAGCCGATGGTGGCGTCGTGCTCGCCTTCAATGTGCGCTCCCGCGATGCGGTGGCAAGGGTGCTGGGCGAGGCTGTCGCGGCGGGAGGCACACTCATGAAGGCGCCGGCAGACGTCTTCTGGGGCGGTCATTCCGGGTACTTCCGCGATCCCGACGGACACATCTGGGAAGTGGCATGGAACCCCTTCTCGCCGCTGGACGAGTCCGGCAACTTTTCCTGGTCGTCTGCCTGATGGGCACCTGGAGACCTTGTGGGTGCCAATTCACCGGCTATGTCGTCCATTTCGAAGCCGGTCATCCCTGATCCGACCGTCCTGCGTCAGTCGTTGCCGATGCTCGCACAGAGACATTTCCAATCGATGGGTGGCGACCCAATTCGTGGTCAAGTGTCGAGATCCAATAGCGACGCAATCGGTCAAGCACGTCTTCGCTCGACCGGCTCTCGCCGAACGCCGTCATCGACTCTCCAGCGATGTGCACCTCCCGGTTGGAGAGCAGCAGACGGCGCATCTGCGTCGGCCCGGCACGTTCGCGTACGCCAGGTCGGCTGAAACTCGGGCGGTTGTCCGATGTCGACAGCCCAGAGCAGATCATGCCGATATGAGGAGCCGCCCCTGAAGAGGAGGCGCGGGCCTTCGACGGGTTGCTCGCGATACGGCCGACTCCGCGTCCTGCCGTGTTGCTTTGTGCTTCAGGGGCCGACCGTTGACCGTGCGATGCACGGATTCCGCAAGGAACTGACGCCGGCGCTCTCATGGCGTCCGGGATGCCGAGGGAACGTCCCTCATCAACCCGACATCAGGTTCCACCTGAAGGCCTTCGCGATCCGTCCCGCATCATGTGGTGCGACCTCGGCTGCTTCGGCGTGCCTGGTCCAATCCCGGACAGAAGCGCCCACTTCTTCCAGTACCCGCAGTGCCTTGCTTCGTTTGAGACCAGCGGAGACGGAAAACTGAAGGAGGTCTTCGCGATCAAAATCAGTGCGACGGCCGGCCAGACTCATCTGGTGGTCGCGGGTCCAGGGGCCACCTGGATTCCACGCATGAGTGAGGTCATAAGCCGGAGAGAGGGCCCAGGTCCCGGAGCGATCCATCAGGAAGGAGATGTTCTTGACGTGGTCATCCTGGTTGCGCGCCATGACGTTGAAGAGTGCCCGACGAACCTGTTCTTCCACCGCAGGCATCCCAAGACCCAGTTCGCGGATCGTCATGATGGCCTGCTCGTAGGAGTAAGCCGATGGGTCGTTGAAGTCGAAGTGCTGCATTGCCCCAAGTGACTGCACGTGGATCTTGCGGCCCATATGGTCCCGATCGAAACGTCTTGTCATGAAGTGACTGCGACCACCCTCATGATGAAGTCGACATTCCGTCATGGCTATGCCCGCTGCGCGTGCCATGATGGCGTACGCGAGTTCGATCTTGCCGAATCCCTGAGGATCGGCCAGTTCCTTGTCCCTGTTGTCCGAAATCCCGTCGAACTTCAGGAGCCAGTGCTCGAAACCCTCATCGGCCTCGAGTTGGCCGGATCGGAATTCGCCGGTTGTCGGGTTCCAGGCAAGAACGGCTTTCGCCCGCGCGCCGCCCGCCGACGTGCCGACGCTGAGAATGTCCTCGAGAGCATTGGGGTCGTTCTCGCCGCCAAGATGTCCGGCAAGGTTTGCGCGTTTGACGAACACCCAGTTCGCCAGGTCGACCAATCGGGTGACTTCAAGTCGTCGGGCGTCAGTCGGTCGTCGCAGGGCAGGCTGAAACTCGAGTGCGCCGATGCCGCGGCGGCCGATGTAGCAGAGTCGGTCGACCGGGTTGAAGGTCTCCGGGTTCGAGCCGGTTTCAGCCAGCCAGGCGTCGATGAGTCGGTTTCCAAACCTGTCCGGCAACGCATCTGCAAGCATTCCGGGCAGCCCCCTGAAGGTTTCCCTGTTGAGTGCTGGGAATTCGTAAGGTGTTTCTCTGGCAGGCATTGTCAGAGGAGCAACCTCGATGCCGGCGTCGACGAAAGCCGGGTCGTACTGGAAGACCGCAAGGGCACGTGCATGATCCCAGGACACCGCCCCGATGCGTCGCCCCCAAAGCATGACGTTGGCGTCAGTCATCCGAGTTGTCGTCCCACGTCCAGGCTGGATTGCGGTCTTCGCGTGGTCGCGGACGTGCCCGGCGTCGCTGGGCGCCGGCCCGCGAGACGCGCTCGATCGGGCGGATCTGGCCGGCGGGTAAGGCGCCGAGGATGGCATCGCCCAGGTCCAGAGCCAGGACAACTCGCAGGAATGTGTCGAGCGTCGACGGCTCTCCGGCCTCGAGACGCCGCAAGGTGCGCAGACCGATGCCGGAATGCCGTGCCAGCATGGATTGCGTCACGTTGCGCGACAGTCGTAACTGAGCCAGACGGAATCCGATCTCGGTTTCAATTTGCCGGGGTGTTCTCATGTGTCAAATAAACGGCCATATTAGGCCTTCTATAGTGAAAAACATTCTTTATAGGACGAATGTGGCCTACAAATAGGGGTTTTGTCAAGTGGCGATTTCTGACCCGCAGGAACATCACTGGATGCAAGGAGCGACACTCTTGCATATTGGGCCGGTCTTTCCCTTGTGGGCGGACATGATGAACAGCCTAGCGCCAGAGGAATCGGGGCGGCGAATCGGGACAGGGTTCCGCACCATGCACCAACCGAGCCCTGACGCCCGGAGTCTGCAGACCTCAATCAGGTGGGGCCATCACTCGCAAACAGCAGGTCATAGAGAACGGGCGCCGCAATGAGCGTCAGCAGTGAGGCAAAGGCCAGTCCGCTCATGATGGTTGCGGCCATCGAGACGAAGAAGGCGTCGGCCAGCAGCGGTGTCATGCCGAGGATTGTGGTGGCCGTTGTCAGAAACACCGGGCGCAGGCGCGACGTGCTGGCACTCACGATGGCGTCTTTCAGCGCCATGCCCTCGCGGCGGACAAGATCGATTTCCTCGACCAGCACGATGCCGTTCTTGAGCAGCATGCCCGACAGACTGAGCAGCCCGAGCAGGGCGGTAAAGGTGAACGGCAGGCCGGCTCCAAGCAGCCCGATCACGACCCCGTTCACCGCCATCGGAACCAGTAGCCAGACGATGAGAGGCTGGCGCAGTGCGTTGAACAGAAGGATCGAGATCAACACCATGATGATGAAACTCAAGGGCAACTGCCTTGCAAGAGAGGACTGCGCGTTGCCCGCGGATTCACGTTCCCCGCCCCAGGCCATTCGATAGCCCGCCGGGAGCGGCATGTCCTCGACCGTCTTGCGGATCGCCGTGTGAATCTCCCCGGCCGTCCGGCCGGCGGGGACATCGGCCGAGACCGTCAGGGTCGGCAGGCGGTCCCGGCGGTGGACCAGAGTGTCCTGTGCCTCAAGGGCAAAGCCGTCGATCACTTGTGCCAGCGGGACAAAGGCGGAGGCCGTGGCCGAGTAGACCATCTGATCGCCGAGCCCGAAATCCGCAGGCATGCGCACCACGATCGGAATCAGTCTCTCGGCCTCCCGATACACCCCGGCACGGATACCGTCGGTCGCAAACTTGAGTGCCGAGGCGATGTCCTCGCGGGCGATTCCGGCATGTTGTGCACGGTCGCTGGCGTAGACGGGCACAATCACCAGTTCCTGTTCGCGCCAGTCCGTTCTGAGATTCCCGAGATCGTCCGATGCTGTTGCCATGCGTGCAGCCGCCTCCTCGCCCAACGTGCGGAGAATCTCCGGATCGCTTCCGGAAAACCGGACTTCGATCGGATCACCTCCGCCCGGTCCGAAGACCAGTCGTCGGGTGCGGAACTCACCTTGCGGTAAACTGCTGCGGCCGAAGGCTTCAAGGTCGGCCCGCAGGGCCGGAATCCGGTCGAGCGAGTGGGGGCGCACAATGAGGTGCCCGTAGCTCGGATTGGCGGTCGCGGCTGAATAGGTCAACACGAACCGCGTTGCGCCATGTCCGACGAAGGTCGTGACGCTCTCGACATCCTCGCGACCGGCCAGCCATGACTCGACGACCGCAAGGTCGTCGGCCACCTGATGGATGCCGGTTCCCTGTGGCAGCTTGTAGTGAACGAAGAGGATCGGTGTGCTGGAATCGGGGAAGAACTGCTGTTTGAGCTGGGTAAACCCGAACATGGAAGCCGCCGTCAGGGCAACCAGGACGACCACAACCAGCCATCGCATGGAGAGCGCCCTCAGCAGAATCGCGCCATAGACCCGGAACGCAAGACCGTCATAAGCGGCTGTCTTGGCGCTGCCGGACCGCATGAAGAGATAGTGACCCAGCAACGGTGTGACGGTGACGGCAAGCACCCACGAAAGAAGGAGAGAGATTGCGATCACGGCAAACAGGGAAAACAGGAACTCGCCGGTCGAGTCGGGACTGAGGCCGATTCCGGCGAACGCCATGATGCCGATGACGGTGGCGCCGAGGAGGGGAACTTGCGTCCTGGCGGCGGCGTCACCGGCCGCCTGGCGTGAGGATCTGCCTCGCAGCATGGCCGTCCGCATGCCCTCGGCGATCACGATGGCGTTGTCCACCAGCATTCCCATGGCGATGATCAGGCCACCCAGTGAGATACGCTCCATCTCGATGGAGAACAGCATCATGAAGAAGAGCGTGCCTGCGACGGTGAGGAGAAGCGTCGAGCCGACGGCTGCGCCGGCACGCCATCCCATGAACAGGGCAAGCACGACCGTCACGACGCCAACGGACATCGCCAGGTTGACGAGAAAGGCGTTCGATGCCTCCTCGACCACCCGGTGCTGCCGGTAGATGGGGTGCACGTCGACGCCAACGGGAATGTCCCGTTCGAGTATGGCGAGACGCTGCTCCACCCGGTTGCCGACGGCCACGATGTTCTCGGTTGCAAGGCCTGCGACACCGATCGTGAAGGCTTCGATGCCATCATGACGGATGATCAGACGGGGATCGGACGACCGGCCACGACTGACCTCCGCAAGATCGGCGAGATTGATCGTTCTGCCGCCGGCGCCGATCGACAGGCGCGACATTTCCGTGACAGTGTCCGAACCGGCAGGTGCAGCGATGCGCGCCGTATCGGTTGATCCGGCGTCAACCACGGAATTGGCGTTGGCAATCGCCGCAATGATGGCTTGCGGCGCGATGTCCAGATTGATGGCCAGGGCGGGATCCGGTTCGATGAAGATCGCTTCTTCCGGGAGTCCCCTCACGCTGATGTCCGAAACGCCCTCGACCGCGAGCAGTTCGCGGCGCAGGAATGCCGCCAGCCGGTGTTTCTCTGCATCGGTGAACCCCTCGGCAGTGACGGCGTAGTAGAGGCCGAACACATCGCCGAAGCTGTCGTTGACCACAGGTGATCCAACCCCGGGCGGCAATCGCAGTGCCGTATCCCCGACCCTTGCCCGGAGTTTCGTCCAGATCGCCGGAAGCTTGGAACCGTCGAACGCCGGCCTGATGTGGACCTCGATCAGGGATACTCCGGGTCTGTTGATCGACGCGATCCGGTCGACTTCAGCCATCTTCTGAATGGCCGATTCCAGCGGTTCGGAGACTTCCGTGGCGACCTGTTGGGCCGACGCACCGGGATAGCGGGTCTCGACAACCGCCTGCTTGATCGTGAAGGCAGGATCCTCCAGCCGTCCAAGCGAGAGGAAACCCCAGAGCCCGCCGACGAGACAGATCAGGATGATGATCCAGGTCGTGACGGGTCTGTCGATACTGCTGCGCGCAATCCTCACGATGACTGTCTCAGTGCGCCAGGCCCCGGAACCGGCGCACCCTGGCTCCCTCTTCCAGGGCGCCGACTCCGGCCGCGACGATCTCGTCGCCGATGTTCAGGCCTTCGATGACCTGGAACCGGCCGTCGCTGTCCACCGCGAGCGTCACGGGTCTCGAAACGACGACGCCCTCATCACCATCCTTCTCCTGAAAGACCATCACCGAAGTGGACCCGTCGGGGGAGATGGCCACGGCGGACGCCGGAAGGACAATGACCGATCGCGGGAGATGCCGGGTGGCCACAATTGTGACCGAGGAACCGGGAAGAACATTGAGATTGTCGGGTGGGGCC
The DNA here is from genome assembly GCA_965213815.1 of Alphaproteobacteria bacterium. Classification (GTDB taxonomy): domain Bacteria; phylum Pseudomonadota; class Alphaproteobacteria; order SP197; family SP197; genus SP197. The sequence goes on from OZ243917.1 coordinate 2,032,340, forward strand.
AAGCCCAGCGTGACCCGGAAGGTCTGGCCAATGCGGGACGCCTCGGCGTTGAACTCGCGCACCGCGACCGGAAAGAGCGTCTCGCTGGCAGGAAAGCGCGCGGCAATCGTGATGTCCGGATCGCGGCCGGCCCGCTGGAACAGGACTTCCGGGACATCGATCTCGATCCGGATTTCCGACATGTCATGGAGGCGAACAACCGGCGTTCCCGCATTGACCGTCGTGAATCTGGCAACGCTGCGCCGCGCCACCAGGGCATCAAACGGGGCATGAAGGGTGGCGTGCTTCAGGGCATACTCCGCGTTCTTGAGGGCGACTTCGGCCAAACCCGCTTCGGTCGCGGCGTCTTCGACACTGACTTCGCTGACGGTGCTCCCCGGCAGATCCTCCAGGCGCTCGGCATGCCTCCGGGCCCGCTCCCATTGCAGGCGTGCCTGCTCCAGGGCCAGTTCGAACGGTTCAGGATCAAGCCGGGCAATCAAGGCGCCGGCAGGGATGACCTCACCCTCGATCGCGGGAAACTCCACGATCTGGCCCGCAGTCTGGAAGGCGAGGTCGACGGTCTGTCGTGCGGTGACCTTGCCGAAGAACTGCCGTGTGACGTGCGTCGAAGGCAATTCGATCGTCATCAGCTTCACCGGACGCGGTGTTTCCCCTGCCGCGGCAGGGACGGACCATGCAACCAGTCCCGCGGCGAGAACACGTACAAGGAACCGGCTCATGGTGGAACTTCCGACGATCAGACAGACAGCGTCCACTCTCTACAGAACGCGGTTTTCGGCTTCAAGCTCACCCGGGCAAGGGTTCACGAGCGATAAAGCAAGAACAGCAGATCAGTTCCCGCCACAGGACTTGGCCCGACAAGGCGATGGCCCGGATCAGGGAGCCAGGGCGGGTTGATCGTTGGTATGGCAGTGGACGCCGCCGCCCGCCGCCCAGGAGTCCAGCATCTCGATGACATGGACGTCGCGTCCGGGAAAGTACGTTTCAAGGCGCTGGCGTGCGGCGTCGTCCGCCCGGGAGTTGCCGAAGCCCGTGGTGATGACAAACCCGTTGCCCACCAGCCAGTTCATGTAGTTCGCCTGGAAGGTCGTGCCGCGATGAACCACCGCCGTGTCGACGGGATCGCGGATGACGGTCAGGCCGGCCGCGGCAACCGTCCGGGCAGCCTTGTCGAAGACCTCGCGGGTGCTGGCGGGGCAGCCCGCGTCGTCCGTGCACCGGGCGACGACGACGGTGTCGCTGTCGATGAAGCGGGCAATTCCGTCGATATGTCCGTTGGTGAGGTCGCCGTCCGGCACCCCTTCGATGAAGATCACCCGGCTGACGCCGAAGTGCGCCTTGAGGTCCGCTTCGGCCTCTTCGCGCGTGTAGTTCGCATTGCGCCTCTGATCGCCGATCACGCTCCAGTTGAGCATGACGGTATCCCTGCCGTTGAACTCGAGATTGCCGCGCTCGTGCACGATGTTCACGGCCTCATGGGGCAATCCGGTGATGCGGGCCACCTCAAGCGGAATCCGGTCGTCCAGAGCATGGGGGATCTGCGGGCCCCAGGCGCCTCCCCAGGCGTCGAATTGCCAGTCCTGGATGGTGAGCGTGCCGTTGTCGATCACCCAAACCGGTCCGTTGTCGCGCATCCATGCGCTGTCGCTGGCAACCGCATGCCACGTGATGTTCGGATGATCGGGGTCGCCTCCCTCGCGGCTGATCACACGCCTCGCACTCTCCAGAATTGCCGGTCCGGAATGGAGGATGTGGAGTGTCTCGTAGTCGGCGATGACGCGTGCGATCCGGGCGAAGGCTGTCTCGTAGGACTTCTCGTAGACGCCCGGCCACTGCATCCAGATCGCTTCCTGCGGTTCCCACTCCGCTGGTACGCGGCGTGGCGAATCCCCTGCAGCGCCCGCCGAGATTGCCGCCCCGGCAAGCAGCGCCATGAGTCCCTGGAGTTGGCGTCTGATCGTCATCGCCGGACATGGTGCGCGTCTTCCCTACTTGCTGGCAACAGCAAGAAGATGTTCATTGTGCATGCACTGCCCGGGAGAATGTCGCCAGTGTCCGAAGCCTTCGTCTGTGATGCCGTGCGTACGCCATTCGGGCGCTACGGCGGCCAGTTGTCCGGCATCAGGACCGATGATCTTGCGGCCCTGCCGATACGCGCGCTCATGGATCGTCATGTCACGGTGGACTGGTCCCGACTCGATGACGTGATCTACGGCAACGTCAATCAGGCCGGAGAGGACAACCGCAATGTCGCACGCATGGCCGCACTGCTCGCCGGACTGCCCGTCGAGGTCCCTGGGGTCACGGTCAACCGGCTGTGCGGCTCCGGTCTCGAGGCCGTCCTGCAGGCCGCCCGTCTCGTGAAGTCCGGCGAGGCGCATCTCGTCATTGCCGGTGGTGCAGAAAGCATGTCGCGTGCACCGTTTGTCATGGCAAAGGCCGAGAGCGGGTTTTCGCGCCGAGCGGAAATCCATGACACGACCATCGGCTGGCGTTTCGTCAACCCGCGCATGCGGCAGCTCCATGGCGTCGACCAGATGCCCGAAACAGCCGAGAATCTGGCTGAAGAACGGGGCATAAGCCGTGAGGATCAGGATGCCTTTGCCTTGAGAAGCCAGCAAAGGGCAGCTGCGGCGATCGAAGACGGGAAGATTGCCGAAGAGCTGATTCCGGTTACGGCGCCATCCGGCCGGACGACTGTCGAGGTCACCGCCGATGAGTACCCGCGCAACACGTCACGCGAGAAGCTGGCCGGCTTGCGGGCCCCCTTCCGTGATAACGGGACCGTCACCGCAGGCAACGCTTCGGGTGTGAATGACGGCGCGTCGGCGATTCTGGTGGCCTCCGGGGAGGCGGTCACGCGGTACGCCCTTGCTCCCCTTGCACGCATCGTCGCTGGCGCGGTGGCAGGAGTGCCGCCCCGGATCATGGGAATCGGGCCGGTCCATGCGACACGCAGGCTCCTCGAAAGGGAGCGCATCCGCCTGGCCGATGTCGATATCATCGAAGTCAACGAGGCCTTTGCGGCCCAGGTGCTTGCCGTGACACGCGAACTCGGACTCGCCGATGACGCCGGGCATGTCAATCCCAATGGCGGCGCCATCGCCTTTGGCCACCCGCTGGGCGCATCCGGCGGCAGACTGACGGCAACGGCGATCCACGAAATGCGCCGCCAGGGCGCCAGGCGGGCGCTGGTCACCATGTGTATCGGCGTCGGGCAGGGGGTGTCGGCCCTCATCGAACGTGTCTGACAAACGGCCATGCGAGCTTGCGCTCACTTCGGGCCATGAAACGCCCGGACCTGGAAGATGTTTCAGGGAAACAGGGGAGAATGTCGCGCTATTGCGCCGTTTCCTCGTCCTTGAGCAGGGCGGCGGTTTCCGCCAGTGCCTTCTTGCGGGCACTGCAGGCACACACGGTGCGCTCGGCCCACTGGACGGGGTCGACGAAGGGACCGGCCCAGATGCCCCGTTCGTCCTCTGCCGCCGCCAGTTCGCGTTCGGCGTAGTCGCCGCCCAGGGTCTCGTCGCGTACTGCCAGACCGGCATCGATCATCAGTCCTGCGAGATCGACGCCACCAGCGGTGCAGCGGACCAGGGGAGTGGGCGAGGCACTTTCGTCAGCCTCGACACAGACGACATCACCGGCACTGACCAGTTCTTCGAGGTGGAGAGCGGCTTCCCAGCCGCATGACCAGACCTGGTCGCTCTCGCCACAGGTCTGCGTGATGGTCGGCGCATGCACACCGAAGAGATCGACCTTCGTCTCGGCGAAACTCATGGTGTCGCCGTCCAGGACCACAGGATCGCCGAGGAAGTCGGCAATCGCCGCCATGGGGAAAGTGAGCGCCAGAATGGCCAGGAGATGTTTCATGCCATGGGTCCTCGAGAGCCAGACGCCCATTATGAGGGGCGGTGGGCCCTCTTCAAGGGGTCAGCGACGTGACAGCACGGTGACGAGCTCCTGGTCGAGTTCGAGAAAGGCGATGGTCCTTTCGCACGCGGCCGCCAGGGCCTGGGCCTGGGCGCGGTAGGTCTGCGGCATGTTCTTCATGGCGCCACCGAGGGAGCGCACCGGATAGCTCACGACGATGTCGGGGATGTCCCCGAGGCGCCGCATGAGATCGACGGCAGCACCGGGCTTCTGGCGTTCGAGACAGGGCAGGGTCTTGAGAACCAGGGCCACATCCGCGGTCCCGAGGGGACACCCGTCGAGGATGTCATGCCAGAGACAGTCACCCGGGCGTCGTGTGACATCAAGGAAGCGCCTGACGGCGTCGACCATCCGCCGGTCGATCTCGATAGCCGTGTAGGAGACGTCGGGACCAAGGCCGGAGAAGGGCAGGGAAAACGCGTTGAGTCCGGCAGCCAGGTCGAGAATGTGTCGCGGTGTTCCGCAGTGGGACCAGATGGTCGCGTGGAACTCCTCCATGAAGGGCAGGCGCTCGGCGGTGGAATGGTGGCGTGTCAGGACGCGTCGGCACACGTCTTGCGTCTCGTCGCCGGCTTCGAGAGCATCAAGCAGCCCTTCAAGGGAGTCGAGCTTCACGGCATAGGCGCCGAACACCTGATGGAGCTTGCGCTTGGCCGCCTTGAGGGCCGGCGCCGGTTTTGCGTGGCGCGCCACGGCCCATTCGGCGGTCCGCACCAGCAGGCCGGTGGTGAGGTGCCGGTACCTCGGCGAGGAGGCGAGACCCTCGATGACGGTTTGTCGCAGGTCGCTCACGCCGCGGTGCCTTGCCACGTGAATCCGGCGCATGCCATGCCGTCCTCTTCCTCGAGAATCGGTCCGAGTTCAAGCGATGTCGCCTTGCCCGCAAGGTCCGGGGCGATGGTGGAAAACATGGAGACAAGGCGTGCGAGATCGAGGCGGAAGGCAGGCGTGCCCGGAAACCATGGGCCATAGAGCCGGTCGATGAGCGTGCCGGCCGTTCCAGGATCGATCCCCGGCAGGGCCCAGGCCTCCTGATCCGACGTGCCGCGGCGCAGACCCACGAGGGGACCGAAGGATGGATCGACGATCAGGAGAAGGCTCGGCATGACGCTGGCACGGATTCCTCCCGAAGATCGTGCAAGACCGAGCGCGCCGGGAAAGTCGTCGTCGAGGGCAGGGCAGCAGGGAGCGGCCATCGGAGGGGGCGGCAACTCGCGGTCCCGCCAGGCAAGCGCCTGCCTGATGGCAAGGAGTGATTCCCTCGTGCCGCAGAGTACGACAATGCCGTGACGGCTCATCTCCCGGCCCGCCGTCATGAGGCCCGACATCGGCGTGTTGAGAATAGCCGAGACCGGTTTGCCGGTCTGGCCGAATGCCGCGACGAGTGCCTTCGCATAGCCGCGCTCGACAGTCGGATTCCACTGGAAGTCGCCGCAGAAGGTGACCATGGCGACACCGGGATCATGAGCCATGGCGAGAAAGTAGGCCTCGAAATCATCCTCGTAGTTGTGAGCGGTACCCCAGGCATCGAGGGGATTGACGGGGTCGAGGGCGTGGTGGAGGTGTGGGCGAATGCGTCCCGCCGTCTTGTCGGAGATGACGGCCAGGGGAACCCCGGTGTCGTCCGCAAGATCGGTGAACATCTCCCTTTCGCCGCCGGAATCGAGAACGACACCGAGCCCGCCCGCAGCGAGCGGGCGTTCGTGGGCGAGGAGAGCAAGCAGATTCGCCATTTCATCCATGCTGCCGGCGCGCAGGACGCCGTGGTGATCGAAGACGGCCTGGTAGGCCCTGTCGTCACCGGTGTCGGCATCGGAATGGACCCGGGCGAACTCGGCGGCGAGCGGGGTTCGGCCAACCTTCATGGCCACCACCGGGATGTCCTTCATGCGCGCCTTCTCGAGGGCTGACGTGAAGGCCCGGGGATCGCGTGCCTCCTCCATGAAGAGTGCAATGACCCGTGTCGAGTCCATGTCCAGCGCATAGTCCATGTAGTCGGCCATGGTGCCGTTGATTTCCTGGCCGCACGAGACGATCAGATTGCAGGTATAGCGAAAATCGTTGTTGCCGATTTCGCTGAACACGGTTCCCGAATGGGTGATGAAGGCGACGTTGCCCCCGTCACGCAACTTCGATGAGGCATCGAAGATGGTCACCGGCAGACGCCGCGCAAGATTGATGAACCCCATGCCGTTGCCGCCACAGACCGGAAGACCGGCGGCCCTTGCCCTGGTCTTCAGGCGGTTGAGGAGACCCCTGTCGCTCTCGCCGTCGAGGTAGCAGGTATCGAAGATGACAGCGCTTCCCGCAGCCGTGGCAATGGCGTCGTCGAGCTGTGTCTCAAGGTGGATGCTGTTGACGCCGAGCATGGCAAGGTCGACCGGTTGCGGCAGATCCCGCAAGGACCCATGACAGGGGAGACCGGCGATGTTGCGGTAGCGCGGATTGACCGGGAAGATGGCGCCATCGAAGCCGGCGTTGACGAGGCCGTGCATCATCCCGCTGCCGGCGCTGCCCTGGCGTTCGGATGCACCGACCACGGCATTGGACCGGGGATTGAGCATGCGTTCGAGACGATGGTCCGTCATGATCCGGACACTCCTGGGAGCCGTGAAGGTCTTGCGCCACGATGGCGCCCGGTCGCAGTGTAGCGGTGGTCATTGATTCCGGTAAGGAGTTCTCCATGGTCTATCCGATGTCCGAGAAGGCCCGGCGGTGGCAAGGGGCCATGCGCACGCTTGTCGAAAGCGAACTCATGCCGCGGGAGCTCGAGGCCGAGATGAACGACGGCTTCATCGCCGACGAAGCCCATGCCGCCATCCTGCGGGCAACAGAGGACATGGGCCTCCTCTATCCCTCGCTTCCCGATGAGAGCGGAGGCCGGCAGCTGTCGTGTTTCGAGATTGCGGTCATCCAGGAAGCGCTGGGCAGGGCGACCAACGGCCTTTGGGGCTGCTATCACGATCTGTCTCCATTTCTCTGGCATACGGCGAATCCCTGGCAGATGGAGACCTTCGTGCGGCCGCTGATCGAAGGACGCCGGCGGGTCGCCTATGCCATTACCGAACCTGGAACCGGCAGTGATGTTGACGCCATCGAGGCCACGGCGCGGCGTGACGGCAACGGCTGGCTTCTCAATGGAACGAAGATGCATGTCACCGGCGCCAATCTCTCTGACTGGATCATCTTCCAGGCCAGGCTCGAGGATGGCCGCCACGCGCTTTTCTGGGTGGAGAAGGCAGCGCCCGGTGTCACCGTCCTGCGCACGCCGCGCTACATGCATCACTTTCGCGGTCATCATCCCGAAATGGAGTTCCACGACGTCGAGGTGCCCGCGGACAATCTCATCGACGAGAAAGGCGGCGGTCTTCAGTGGACATACGCCTGGTTTCGCCAGGAACGCATGAAGATTGCGGCGCGTTGCTGCGGCGCCGCCAGCCGCCTCATCGACGAAGCGCTCGACTTTGCCAGAACCCGCGTCCAGTTCGGCCGGCCGATCTGGGAAAACCAGGCGGTCCAGTTTCCCCTGGCCGACAGTCTGACCGAACTGTGGGCGGGGAGGTTGATGACCTATGACGTGGCGCAGGCGATGGATCGGGATGACGATGTCAAGGTCCTTCACGGCAAGTGCGCCATGGCCAAGCTCTTCTGCTCGGAATTCGCCCACCGCACGGCCGACCGCGCCGTGCAGATATTCGGTGGACGCGGCTACATGCGGGAGAACGTGGCCGAGAGATTCTACCGGGAGCTCAGGGTCGACCGCATCTGGGAAGGCACCAGCGAAATTCAGCGGGTGATCATCGCCGATGGACTGGCAAAGCGGGGTCGCGAAGCCCTCACCGGCGCCGGCGAGTGCGCCGAGGCCCTGGCCTGGCGCCGGAGGCTGCGCCCCTTTGTCGACGCCGAGCGCCTGCCGCTCGAGCTGGTCGCCGAAATGAACGACGGACAGATTCCCGATGATGTCCGGCAGCGTCATCTCAGGGCCGCCCGGGACATGGGCCTGTGGCTGCCCCAGATACCGAAGGAGGCGGGCGGTGGCGGGTTCTCCGCCGGAGCCATGGCCGCTGTCTGGGAAGAGGTGGGACGGGCCACCAACGGTGTCGGGTTCTTCTTCCATGACGTCTCCCCCTTCCTCGTGCGCACGGCGACCCCGGCACAGATGGACGCCTGGGTTCAGCCCCTCCTCGATGGCGCCACGAGCGAGTGCTACGCCATCACCGAAGAAGGAGCGGGAAGCGATGTCGACGCCATCAGGACGACAGCGACACGGTCCGGGAACGGCTGGGTGCTGAACGGCACCAAGTGGCACGTCACCGGCTTCAATCGGGCCGGTATCGTCATTGTCCAGGCACGTTTCGAGGATGGCGGACATGGCCTCTTCTATGTCGACAGCGACGCAGCGGGTGTCGAGGTCGTGCGCACTCCCGCCTACAGCCACACCTACCCCTCCCATCACCCGGTGGTGCGGTTCGATTCGGTCAAGGTGACGGCGGACGCGCTCATCGATCCTGAAGGCGATGGTCGCACCTGGACCTACGAGTGGTTCCGCCAGGAACGACTCGGTATCGCGGCACGTTGCTGCGGGGCCGCCAGCCGCCTCATCGATGAAGCGCTTGCCTTTGCCCGGAACCGCGTTCAGTTCGGCAGGCCGATCTGGGAAAACCAGGCGATATCGTTCATGCTGGCCGACAGTCTTGTGGAACTGTGGGCCGGCCGCCTGATGGTCCATCGTCTTGCCGCGGCCATCGATGGCGGGGAAGACGTCAAGGTCCAGCACGCCATGTGCTCCATGGCGAAGCTCCATTGTTCGGAGATGGCCAATCGGGTCGCCGATCGAGCCGTGCAGATCTTCGGCGGGCGCGGCTACATGCGCGAGTATGCAGCAGAGAGATTCTACCGGGAACTGCGGGTGGAGCGGATATGGGAAGGGACCAGTGAGATCCAGCGCATGATCATCGCCCACAGTCTGGCCAGACGGGGCCAGGACGCGCTGATCGGATGATCGATCTGCCCCCTGTCATCGGTCACCGCGGGGTTGCGGCACGGGCTCCGGAAAACACCCTGGGGGGGCTGGCGCGCGCCGCCGAGGAGGGGCTTGAGTGGGTCGAGTTCGATGTCCGTCTTGCCGGCGACGATGTCCCGGTGGTGCTGCACGACCGCAGCCTTGCCCGCACCACCGGTGTCGACCGTCTGATCGACGAGGTGCGCAGCACGGATTTGGGCGCTCTTGACGCCGGATGCTGGTTTGATTCCCTGTGGACCGGGGAGCGGGTGCCGACCCTGGTCCAGGCGCTCGATGCCTGCATCGTGCTGGGCCTCACCCCCAATGTGGAAATCAAGGGTGACGGCGGCGGCATCATGACACTGGCGCGGCGCGTGACGGGAATCATCCGCAGCCGGTGGCCTGCCGGACGGCAGCGTCCCCTGGTGTCGAGCTTCAGTCTCGCGGCGCTCTATCATGCCCGCCTTGCCGGATATCGCTGGCCGCTTGCCCTGGTGATGGGAGGCCGGCCGCGCCGTCTGTGGTCCTGGCATGCGGCCCTCCTCAAGTGCGCCAGCATTCACGTCGATTCCTCCCTGGCCACCCCGGAACTCGCCGCCCGAGTCCATCGCGGCGGCCGGCGCCTCGCCGTCTACACGGTCAACTGTGCCGACGAAGCCCGGGCGCTCATGGCGTCCGGTGTCGATTCCATTATCAGCGACACACCCGATGTTCACCGCACCAGCAGGAAGACAGCAACATGAATGAGACCTTCGATCTCGTCGTCACCGGTGGCGAGGTGATGACCCCGGCCGGGCGGCGCCAGGCAGATGTCGCCATCACCGGCGGAAAGATCGCCGCCATCGGCGACGTGCCGTCCACGGCGGCCGACGCCAGGCTCGACGCACGCGGACTGACGGTGCTCCCCGGGATCATCGATACCCAGGTGCACTTTCGCGAACCCGGACACGAGGAAAAGGAGGACCTAGCCCACGGGTCCCGTTCGGCTGTGGCCGGTGGTGTGGTCGCCGTATTCGAAATGCCGAACACCAATCCGACGACGACGACGCCTGCGGCCCTGGAGGACAAGCTCGAGAGAGCCCGGGGCATGTGGTGCGATCACGCATTCTTTGCCGGCGCCAGCGATAACAACCATGACGAACTGGCCGAGCTTGAACTGCGTCCCGGCTGTTGCGGCGTCAAGATCTTCATGGGGAGTTCGACGGGAAGTCTGCTGGTTGCCGACGACGCGGCGCTCGCATCGGTGCTGCGGTCGGGCAGGCGACGTGTCGCCATACACGCCGAGGACGAGTTCCGTCTCGCCGAACGCCGCCACCTGGCGGTCGAGGAGGGACACCCGAGGGCGCATCCCGTCTGGCGGGATGTCGAGACGGCGCTGAGAGCCACGCGGAGAATCGTCGCCCTGGCCCGCGACGCGGCGCGGCCGATCCATGTTCTTCACGTGACCACCGGCGAGGAAATTGCCTTTCTTGGTGGCGCCAAGGATGTCGCCACGGTGGAACTGCTGCCTCAGCATCTCACTCTCGCGGCGCCTGAGTGCTATGAACGCCTCGGCGGTTTTGCCCAGGTCAATCCGCCGATTCGCGATTCCGGCCACAGGGACGCTCTCTGGAGCGGAATCGACCAGGGGATTGTCGATGTGGTGGGATCAGACCACGCGCCACATACGGCCGAGGAGAAGCAGCGACCCTATCCGGAGACGCCGGGCGGCATGCCTGGAGTCGAGACACTCCTGCCGCTCCTGCTGAACCATGTGTCCGAGGGGCGTCTGACGCTTGAGCGCCTGGTCGATCTCCTGTGCTACGGACCCCAGAGAATTTACAATATTCGCGGAAAGGGACGCATCGCCGTCGGTTACGACGGGGATCTCACGCTGGTCGATCTGAAGGAAACGCGCACGATCAGCCATGCCGGACAGCATGCCAAGTGTGGATGGACAGCCTACGATGGCATGAAAGTCACCGGCTGGCCGCGCGCTACCGTAATCCGCGGACGCGTGGCCATGCGCGACGGCGAGATCAGCGACACGCCGACGGGCAGGCCGGTCCGCTTCTGGGATACCTGAATTCCGCGCTCCGGGAAGGGGGATCAAGGGCCGAGAATCTCTTCCTTGCGGCGGGCGATGTAGTCATTGAGGCCGTCGACGACGCCGGGGTCGATGGCCGGTGCCTCGTATTCCCTCAGCATGCGCTTCCACAGACGGTGGGCCCGTTCGGCCGTCTCCACGGCACCGGAGTCGCTCCAGTTCTCGAAGTTCCGCCAGTCCGAAAGCAGGGGGCTGTAGAAGGCCGTCTCGTAGCGCTCCAGGGTGTGGCGGGCTCCAAAGTAGTGGCCTCCGGGCTGGACTTCGGCGATGGCATCGAATCCCAGACTGTCCTCGTCGACCCGGATTCCCTCAAGGTAGACAGCCATCATCTGCAGCATCTCCGCATCGATGACGAGCTTCTCGAAACTTCCGACGAGACCGCCCTCGAGCCAGCCGGCGCCATGGAAGAGGAAGTTGGCATGGCCCATGATGGCGCCCCACAGGGACATCATGCTCTCGTAGGCGGCCTGGGCATCGGGAGCGTTTGAGGCATTGGTGTTGCTCGACCGGTAGGGCACGCGGTAGCGCCGCGTGAGTTGTCCGGTTGCCTGGCAGGCGAGCGCATATTCCGGGGTGCCGAAGGCCGGAGCACCGCTCTTCATGTCGACGTTGCTGGTGAAGCCGCCATAGAGACCGGGGGCCCCGGGTCTGACGATCTGGATCAGGGCCAGGCCGAAGAGCGCTTCCGCGTTCTGCTGCACCAGGGCGCCCGCCACGGTCGCAGGCGCCATGGCGCCGCACAGCGTGAAGGGCGTCACCACCACCGGCTGATTGGCGCGGGCAAGGGCAATCAATCCCTGGGCCATGGAACCGTCAAGCTGGCGCGGGGAGTTGGTGTTGATGTTGCCCAGGACGCAGGGCGTGGTCTCGAGATCCTGCTCGTCAAGGCCGAGGGCGATCTTGGCCAGCTCGATGCCGTCGCGCGCGCGCTCCCGGCCGAGAAGGTTCACCGGGACCGCCTTGTCACCGTAAAGGAAGCCTGCCAGGCCGTGATCAAGATGACGGGTCTCCGCCGGCAGATCCAGGGAGGCGAAGGCGCCAACCCCCATCATGTGGATGACGTCGAACATCTGTTCCAGCTTCACGAAGTCGCAGAATTCGGCATAGGTGCCGGCGCGCCGCCCCTTCTCGAGGTCGCTGGTGAATGCGGGTCCGCCGACGGGTGTGAAGTTGATGGCGTTGCCGCCGACCTCGATCGAGCGCGCCGGATTGCGCGCATGGAGAGTGAAAACGGGAGGTGTGGTGATGATTGCTTCCTCCACCATACCCGGCTCCATGAAAACCATCTCCGTGGTCTCGTCGACACGTGCCCCGGCGGTCTTGAGAAGACTGCGGGTCTCGCCGTCGAGAACCTTCATGCCGAGATCGTCGAGAACCCTGAGGGAGGTCCGGTGAATGGCCTCGATCTCGTCGTCGGAAAGCGGCGAGATGGGCGGGAAGGGGTTGCGCACCTGGCGCCACGGCAGGAGGTGAAGCGCCTTGCGCTCGCTGCCGAGACCGCTGCGGGTCCTGCGTCGACGGGCCATCGCCAAGTCCTTTCTCCACAGCCGCCGTGGTTATACCCCAGTGGGCCTCAGGCGGCTGCACTTTGCAATTGACACTCCCGGAGATGCTGCGTTCCATGACCATCATGTGACGGGAACAGCATCACCATGCTCCGACCTTCTCCAGACAGCCAGTCCCTTGCCCGCAATACCCCGGGAATCGCCCAGCACGACGCTGAGCCGCAGATCGATGTGGCCGGGATGCGCCGCTACCGTCTGGGCCGTGTCCAGGCAATGCTGAAGCAACGCTCTCTTGGAGGGGTTCTTCTCTACGATCCGATCAATGTCCGTTACGCCAACGGCTCCAGCAATATGCAGGTTTGGATCCTGCACAATCAGCACCGCTACTGCTGGGTACCGGCCGAGGGGGGCACCGTTCTCTTCGATTATCCGCCGGCCGTGCATCTGTCCGAACACCTCGAGACCATCCGCGAGATACGCCCGGCGCGCACCTGGACCTACTTTGGCGCCGGCGACAACTACCAGGAGAGAGTCCGCCTGTGGGCCGATGAACTCGTCGACGTCATCCGCGAGACATCGCTTGGCAACCTCGCCGTGGCGGCCGACCATCTTGACCCCTCCGGCGCCCGGGCGCTCGAGGAGCGAGGCTGCACCATCGCCAATGGGCAGGAGGTCATGGAGCGTGCCCGGTCCATCAAGTCCGATGACGAGATCCAGGCAATGCTGGTCTCCATTTCCGTGTGTGAGGCCGGGATGGCGAAAATGCAGGAGAACCTGCGTGCCGGGATCACGGAGAACCAGCTGTGGTCGCATCTCCATCAGGTGAACATCGCCATGGGCGGCGAGTGGATCGAGACCCGTCTTCTGGCCTCCGGCGGGCGGACCAATCCGTGGTTCAGGGAGTGCAGTGACCGCATCATCCGGGCAGGGGAACTGGTGGCCTTCGACACCGATCTCATCGGACCCTTCGGCTACTGTTCCGATATCTCCCGCACCTGGTTCTGTGGTCCCGGCAAACCGACGGACGAGCAGCGGCGGCTCTATGCCTATGCCCATGAGCAGATCGAGACCAACATCCAGGAAATGCGTCCGGGCCGGACCTTCCGGGACATTGCCGAATCGTCCTGGCGGGTCCCCAACGAATTCATGGCGCGACGCTATGGTTCCATGGCGCACGGTGTCGGCATGGCCGACGAATGGCCGGGCCTGACGTTTTCCGACAAGGCCGACATGGCCATGCCCGGTGTTCTTGAGGAGGGCATGACCATCTGTGTCGAAAGCTATATCGGCGCCGAGGACGGCAACGAGGGAGTGAAGCTCGAGGAGCAGATCCTCGTGACAGGGGCGGGCCCCCAGCGCCTCTCCACATACCCCTTCGACGACGCCCTGCTCGGCTGACGGGAGCGCACCATGAACGACACCATCCGCCTGGCCCGCAACACCCGCGGCATCGCCCAGCACGACGCGGAACCGCAGATCGACATCCTCCGGATGCGCGCCTGGCGCCTGGGACGGATCCAGGAACAGCTTCGCCGCCTCGATCTGGGAGGCATCATCCTCTACGACCCGGTCAACATCCGCTACGCCACCGGCACCAGCAACATGCAGGTGTGGTTCACCCACAATCCGATTCGCTATTGCTTCGTTCCGGCCGAAGGCAAGGCCGTTCTCTTCGATTATGAAAAATCGATGCATCTCTACCGGCACGTGGAGACCATCGGCGAGATCAGGCCGGCTCTGGGTTACATCTACATGGTGGCCTCGGAGAACATCGAGACACGGGTGAACGCCTGGGCCCGGGACATCGATTCCGTGATGCGCGCCCACAAGACCGGCCGGCGCATCGCCGCCGACCGACTCGATTTCGAGGGAGCCAACGCCCTACAGGAAATGGGCTACCAACTCGCCAGCGGCACACGCGTGACGGAACTGGCCCGCGTGATCAAGTCCGATGACGAGATCGAGGCCATGCTGGTGTCCATCTCCGTCTGCGAGGCGGCCATGGCGCGGATGCGCGAGGAACTGCGTGCCGGCATCAGCGAGACCGCGCTGTGGTCGATTCTCCATCAGGTGAACATCGAACTGGGCGGCGAGTGGATCGAGACCCGTCTTCTCGCATCCGGGGGCAGGACCAATCCCTGGTTCCGCGAGGCGTCGAGCCGGCTGATCCGTGCCGGAGAACTCGTGGGTCTCGACACCGACCTGGTCGGACCGTTCGGCTATTGCGCGGACATCTCCCGCACCTGGTTCTGCGGTCCGGGACGACCGAGCGATGAGCAACGCCGGCTCTATGCGCTGGCCCACGAGCAGGTCATGTACAACATTGATGTTCTTGAACCGGGCATGAGTTTCGTCGAGGCCGCCCTGAAGTCGTGGCCCGTTCCGGAGGAATTCCGGGCCCGCAGGTACGGCATTGCCGCCCACGGAGTCGGTCTTGTGGACGAGTATCCGTCCATCTCCTTTGCCGACACGCCGCAGCGCTCCTCGACCGGTGTCATCGAGCCCGGCATGACGCTGTGCGTCGAGAGCTACATCGGGGCCGAAGATGGCAACGAGGGCGTCAAGCTCGAGGAACAGGTTCTCGTGACCGACAGCGGCATCCAGCGCCTGTCGACCTTCCCCTACGAGGACGCCCTGCTGGCATAGCGCGGGCCCTCTCGCAGGCAATGGCATCGAACAGTGCCAACACGGGATCCTGCTTCCAAGCCGCCTTGAACGAAGGCCGCCTGAGGACTCCCGCCTCATCCATGATGCGATGACAGGCGCACCCCTCACGATCTCCAGCGCCGAGCCAGCTACCTTCCCGATACCCGGCAGACATCACGGAACACTGCCGCCAGCGCCAACAAGCAAGGCCAGGAACGCGGCGCGGCGCCCGATCTCGACGACAACAGGACCCAGCAATGGGGTTCAGGACGGTGTTGTGCGATTCACGACAATTTCGGTGAGGGCCGACGAGCAGACAAGAGCAAAGCCGGTGGCCTCGCGCCAGCCGAAGGGCTCTGCGGTCAGGAGTCCGGCGCTGGCGATGCCGACGACCACCTCGACCTGGAGCAGGATTCCCACCCTGGCCGGGTCGAGGTGCTGGCAGGCATAGAGCTGCATGAACATGATCGGTATCAGGAACACCGCGGCGATCAGGAAGAGCCATGGCAGGGCGGCGACCACCGTTCCGGCCTCGGGAAGGGTGCTCATCCCGGTCACCGGGATGAGGGCAAGCGCGACAACCGCGCCGTAGAGAAAGAAAGACAGGACATTCTCGAAGTGGCCCGCATCGGGATCCATGCGCACCCTGGTGGAGCCCCAGGCCCAGAAGATGCCGGCGGTGATGGCCATCCAGTCACCGGCATTGCGGGGAAGAGGAAGACCGCCGTCGTCGGCCAGAAGGACGAGGATTCCGGCGAAGCCGAGAACCATCGCCGTGATTCGGGCGAGCGTGAGTCGCCGCTTGAGGAGCCAGATCTCCAGGGCGGTGCTCCAGGCCGGAGTTACGTAGAAGAGGATGAGCGCCCGCGACACCTCCGTGAGGAGCAGACTGTCGGCATAGAGCGCAAAGGCGCCGCCGGTGAAGAGCCCGGTATGCCAGCGCGACAGGCCCGATGCCTGGCCTCGCGCAAGGAGGAACACCGCCACGGGCGCCATGATCAGCGCCGGCGCCAGGAACTGGCCGGTCACGGTGATCCCGGCCGGAAGACCGGTGGCTTCCAGGGCACGCAGAGGTATCCAGAAGAGTCCCCAGACGGCCGCGGCGACGGCGAGAAGAAGGGCGGGAAGGGTGGTCGTCAAGGGTGTGACCGGACCGGGCGAGGCGCATCGATCCTCACCCGGCGGGCGGTGCACCGTCAATCCGCGCATGCGGCATCGGGGACGTGACAATTGTCGGAACGGAACCTACTCTCCGCCGCGGAAAACTCCAGGGAGTACCCCATGACCCGTTGGGACAAGTCCAGGCTGCCAAGCCGCCATGTGTCGGTCGGCCCCAAGAGCGCACCCCATCGCGCCTTCTACTATGCCATGGGCATGAGCGATGCCGAGGTGGAACAGCCTTTCGTCGGCGTCGCCACCACGTGGAACGAGGCGGCTCCCTGCAACATCACCCTGATGCGCCAGGCCCAGGCTGCCAAGAAAGGCGTGAAGGCCGGTGGCGGCACGCCCCGCGAGTTCACCACCATCACCGTGACCGACGGTATTGCCATGGGCCATGCCGGGATGAAGTCGTCGCTGGTCAGCCGCGAGGTGATTGCCGATTCGGTGGAGCTCACCATGCGCGGCCATTGTTATGACGGCCTCGTCGGACTTGCCGGCTGTGACAAGTCTCTGCCGGGCATGATGATGGCCATGGTCAGGCTGAACGTTCCCTCGGTCTTCATGTACGGCGGCTCGATCCTGCCCGGGCGTTACCGCAACCGGGACGTCACCATCATCGATGTCTTCGAGGGTGTGGGAGCCAACGCCTCCGGTGCCATGAGCGACGACGAACTCGACGTGCTCGAGCATGCCGCCTGTCCGTCGGGCGGATCGTGTGGCGGCCAGTTTACCGCCAACACCATGGCGACCGTGTCCGAGGCGATCGGCCTCGCCCTTCCCAATTCCGCCATGACGCCGGCGCCCTTCGACAGCCGGGACATGTTCGCCGAGGCCTCCGGTCAGGCGGTCATGCGTCTCATTGCCGATAACATCCGGCCTCGGGACATCGTCACCCGCAAGGCTCTTGAGAATGCAGCCGTGGTGGTTGCCGCGACCGGTGGCTCCACCAACGCCGGACTGCATCTTCCGGCCATCGCCCATGAAGTCGGCATCGACTTCACTCTCGATGATGTCTGCGAGGTCTTCCGCAGCACCCCCTATATCGCCGATCTCAAGCCCGGCGGCCGATACGTCGCCAAGGACCTCTACGGAATCGGTGGTATCCCGGTGCTGATCAGAACCCTTCTCGATGGCGGTTATCTGCACGGCGATACCCTTACCGTGACCGGAAAGACGCTCGCCGAGAATCACGCCGATGTCATTTTTCCCGAGGATCAGGACGTGGTGCGGCCGGTGAACAATCCCCTGTCGACCACCGGTGGCGTGGTCGGCCTCAGGGGCAACCTGGCGCCCGAAGGCGCCATCGTGAAGATCGCCGGCCTAGCCCGTCTCCAGTTCCGTGGCCCGGCCCGCTGCTTTGACACCGAGGAAGCCTGCCTCGATGCCGTTCTCGCCGGCGCCTTCGACGAGGGAGACGTTCTGATCATCCGTTACGAAGGGCCAAGGGGTGGTCCGGGCATGCGAGAGATGCTGTCCACCACCAGCGCGCTTTATGGACAGGGAATGGGAGAGAAGGTGGCGCTGATCACCGACGGCCGGTTCTCCGGCGCCACCCGCGGGTTCTGCATCGGCCATGTGGGACCCGAGGCAGGGGCAGGGGGCCCGATCGGGCTCTTGAGGGACGGTGACATGATCGCCATCGACGCGGCGGCGGGAACACTCGATGTCGAACTCGATGCAGCCGAACTCGAAGCCCGCGCCAGGGCGTGGAAGCCGAGGGTCACCGACTACAATTCAGGCGTCATCTGGAAGTACGCACAGACTGTCGGACCGGCCCGTCTTGGCGCCGTCTCCCACCCCGGCGGTGGCGGAGAAACCCACGTCTTCGCCGATCTCTAGACCGAAGTTCCCACCGATTCCAGTGGCAGAATCGTCTCAAGCCTGTGATTTCGGCAGCATAGTGGTGTGATGGCGTCGCAAGTACGTTCCCATGTAACAGTGTGCTTTTCTGTTGACAGTGCTTGCATGACGCCCTATATGTGTTGCCATGTACATAGACATCGTCCCCAACCGGAACTCCCCGCCCGCCGTCCTCTTGCGCGAGGGATGGCGCGAGAACGGAAAGATCAGGAAGCGTACCGTCGCCAACCTCTCCTCCTGGCCCGGGGAGAAGGTCGAGACCCTGCGGCGTCTCCTGAAGAACGAACCCCTCGTCGGCCGTGACGATGCCTTCGACATCATCCGCTCCCTTCCCCACGGTCATGTCGTTGCGGTGCTGGGAACACTGAGGAAGCTCGGCCTCGACAGGCTGATTGATCCGAAGCCGTCACGGAGAAGGAACCAGGTGCTGGCCATGATCGTGGCGAGGATCCTGGAGCCCGCCTCGAAGCTGGCCACGGCACGGGGATTGGCCGAGACCACGGCGGTGAGCACCCTGGGCGAGATCCTCGATCCCGGTGAGGACGAGGACGACCTCTATGGCGCCATGGACTGGCTTGTGGAGCGCCAGGAGAGGATCGAGCGGGGTCTGGCGAAGCGCCATCTCGATGAGGGCTGCCTGGTTCTCTACGACCTGACCTCGGTATGGATGGAGGGGAGAGCGTGTCCCTTGGCCAGACGCGGTCATTCGAGGGACGGCAAGAAGGGCAAGCTGCAGATCGAGTTCGGCCTGTTGTGCGACCGCGACGGATGTCCGGTCTCGGTGGAGGTGTTCTCCGGCAACACGGCGGATCCGGCGACAGTGGGTTCACAGGTCGCCACGCTGCAGGAGCGCTTCTCCCTTGCGAAGGTGGTTCTGGTGGGGGACCGGGGGATGCTGACCGAAGCCCGCATCCGCGAGGAGGTGAGGCCTGCGGGTCTGGACTGGATCAGTGCCCTCAGGGGACCGGCCATCCGGTCACTGGTGGAGGATGGTGAGGTGGAGATGTCGCTCTTTGACGAGAGAGACCTCGTGGAGATCACCAGTGACGCCTACCCCGGGGAACGCCTCATGGTCTGCCACAATCCGTTGCTGGCCGAGGAGCGCGCCCGCAAGCGCCAGGAACTGCTCAAGGCCACAGAGGTCCTCCTTGAAGAGATAGCCGTGGCGACAAGGCGCGAGAAGTACCGTCTCAAGGGAGCCGACAAGATCGGTGAGAGGGTCGGCAAGGTCATCGGCAAGTACAAGATGGCGAAGCACTTCACGTGGTTCATCGACGATGATGGTGTCTTCATCTGGAAGCGCGATGAAGCCTCCATCGCCGCCGAGGCCAGGCTCGACGGCCTCTACGTGATCCGCACCAGTCTGCCGGCCAGCGACCTCGATGGCCCCGCCACGGTGCGCTCCTACAAGCGGCTCAGCCGTGTGGAACGCGCCTTCCGCAGTCTCAAGACCGTGGACCTGAAGGTCCGGCCCGTCTACCACCGCAGCGAACTGCAAAATCCGGCCGCACTTGACCGTGAATCCGCTCACACTTGACCGTGAATCCGATTTTACTTGACCGCGAGTCCGACGGACTTGACCGCGAATCCGACACACTTGACCGACCCTTGCGGCGCTTGATGTGGCGGTGACCGGGACTGGTTCGGCCGGCCCGAGTCGCAACGGATATCGAGCGTCAGCGTGGCGGTTTGCAGCACCTGCATGGGTGCTGGCCGAGCGGCCTGTGGATTGTTTCCCATCAGATTCTTTCCGGTTTCGCAGCGTTGCGACCGGCGGTGTCGGTTCCCACCCGATCATGCACTGTTCCTTCTTGTTCTGCAGCAAGAGGGATCGTTCAGATGGAGAGAACCGACATGGTGAAGATAGGAGATATTCTGCGCTTGAGCGAGGACGGGGCCCTGACGCGCAAGGAGATTGCGCTCAGCACCGGGGTCAGCACCGGTACGGTGTCGAACGTCCAGGCACGGGCCGTGGCGGCGGGGTTGTCATGGCCGCTGCCGGATGGTGTGGCGGCCGGGGACTTGCGCCGTCTTCTCTATCCGCCAAGGCAGATGGGCAAGACGGCCTGGCTGGAGCCGGACCTGGCGGACATGGCACAGGCGCTGCAGAACCAGAAGACCAGGCGGGACTATCGGGCGCCGCGGGTGACGCGCGAGGTGTTGTGGGACGACTATTGCGATGATGCCGCGGCGCAGGGTCTCAAGGCGTATTCACGCAGCCGCTTTTTCGAGCTGCTCAAGGAACATGTCGCGGGCCCCGGGCAGGAACCGGAGATGCGGTTCGACTACGAGCCCGGCGGCTGGATGATGTCGGACTTCTCCGGAAAGACGCTGCCGTTGCAGACCCGTGACGGCGAGCGGATGGTCGAGATCCTGGTCACCCTGCTGCCATGTTCCGGCCTGATCTTCGCGGTCGCGGTGCCCGATCAGGCCCTGGCGTCGTGGACCGGGGCGAACCGCGCCGCGCTGGAGTACTACGGCGGTGTCGCAACACGCATGGTCATCGATGATGTTCCCGGGAACATCATCGATGTTATGTGTCGTTGCTCGTGATGTGTCCGTGAGGTTCCAGGCTGTGGATTTTGCGGGCGGAGCGCGCGCCGGAGGGCACATCACCTTCACAGCGATTTCAGCCATTCGAGCAGAGATGCGTCATCCCGCCATTTGCCTCTCCGATGGTGTCCCGCCGAAGTGTGCACAGGAGGTTCGCAAGCCGCCAACGCCTCGGCCTTCATCTGCACGGTGATTTCGGCATAACGGTTGGTCGTGTCGAGACTGACATGGCCGAGCCACGCCCGGATTACGTTGACCTCGACGCCCGCCTCGAGCAGATGGACTGCGGCCGTGTGCCGGAACGTGTGCGGCGAGATGATGTCGCCGCCAGGTTCGTTCCCGTTGGCGGTATGCCGGCGCACGATCTTGTAGATCCCGAACCGCGTGAGTGGCTGACCTGTACGGGAGACGAACACCGGCTCGTCCGGGTCGGTTCGCCGATGACCGAGCATCTCGCGCAAGCGCTCGGCGGTGAGCGTCCACAACGGACAGCGCCGCCACTTGTCTCCCTTGCCGTGCAGATGAACCCGAGGCGAAGCGCCGGTGTCGAGGTGGCCGACACGGAGCCGCACCACCTCCTGAACCCGGGCTCCGGTGTTGTAGAGGAACAGCAGCAGCGTGTGGTCACGGAGTGCGAGCGGCCCGCTCGAAGGCAGCGTCCTGAACAGTGCCTCGACTTCGTCGCGTTGCAGGAATCGGGTGCGCGGCGGCGACGTTCTCTTTACTGGCACGGCAGCCAGGCGTTGCGCCTCGTCGATGAACTCCGGCCTGCGGGTGGCGATGTAGTCGAACAGGCTGCGAAGAGCCGCCAGACGCTGATTGCGGGTGGCGACCGAGTTCCCCCGTTGTGTCTCCAGGTGTCGAAGGAACCGTATGCACGTCTCAGCCGTGAGGTCGCGGAGATGGAGACGCGTCAGCCTGCATCGCCGCTCGCCTGCGACGAATCCCAGATACAACACCAGGGCATCGCGGTAGTTGCGGACCGTGGTGGGCTGGAGCCCCTTCTGACATGGCAGGTGGTCCTCGAAGAAGCTGCGCAGCAACGGTCCCAGTGCCTGAGGCGCACTCATGGCACGCTCCCCTCGACCGCCGGCAAGGCATAGCGTTCGAATCGCTGGCTCGCTTGCTCCAGTAGTTCCGCGGTGATGGACAGGTACCACGCGGTCGATTCCGGATTGACATGGCCGAGGAAGGTCGAGAGGTGAATCAGGCGCTCGGAGACATCGATGCCGGCCCGGTACCACCGCAGCAATGTTCCGACCGCAAAGCTGTGACGCAGGCAATGCGGTCTGGGGGGTGATACGCCCGGAGGTGGGGAGAACACCGGATCGCCGGTCACGATGTGGTGGAAGGTCTGGGAGATAGCGCCGGCGCAGACGGGATGTCCGGCCCGGAAAGAGAACAGGGGGATGCCGTGTGGATGTTCACCGGCACGGCGCTCAAGCCCTGACATGTATCCTGTCAGCGCCGTCCCGACCCGCGGCCCGAATGGCACGAGCCTGTCCTTGGCAAACTTCGTTTTGCGCACCCACAGGACACGACGCTCGAAGTCGACATCGCGCACCTGCAACCGGGAGACCTCTCCGATACGCAGACCCAGCGTATACATCAGGGCAAAGGCGAGGTGGTAAGTCTGTCCCCGATACCGGGCGGTGGATCGATCCGGAAGTGCCCGGGCGGCATCGAGGAGCCGCTTCGCCAGCGCCTGATCGAACAGGAACGGCAAGGGCCGCTGACCGGAGCGCCTGGGACGGATCAGCACGGGTGAATGTCCGATCCGTTCCTGGACCACCAGCCAGTCGAAGAAGCAGCGGGCCACACCCAGCAGATGGTTGTGGCTGCGGGCGGACTGGCGCCGGCGAGAACCGACGAAGTCCTCGATGAGCGCAGGATCAATCTCCGAGAGCACGCCGATACCTCGTTCGCACACAAAGCGATCGAGCAGGCGCAGCGCCCTCACTTCGGTGACGTACTTGCGTCCCAGGGCACGCTTGTGAAGTACGTAGCGCTCGATGTCATCGCCCAGCACACTGGCCCATGGCTGTGGGTTGGTGGTGCTCATAGCAGCGCCTCCCCGTCGCCGATGGCGACTTCGCGCAATGGCTCGATGGCGACCTTGGTGTAGACCTCGGTGGAGCTTGTCCTGCGATGCCCGACATAGTCGCCGATGGTCTTGAGAGGGAACTGCGCATCGACCAGCCGTTGAACGCAGGTATGACGCAGCGTGTGCGATCCGGGGCGCCGGACACGGATGCCGGCCTTGCGCAGGTAGTGCGTCGCGCGGTTCGATATGGCCTGCCAGCCCATGGGCACGAGCGGAGCCATCGCACGGAAGAAGATCTGGCGTTGCGGCGTCGTGGGTCGTGCGTTCCTGAGGTAATCGAGCAAGGCCTCACCGACGACACTCGACAATGGATAGGCGGTGCAATGTCCGGCCTTGCGCTCGGGAACCAGCAGACGGTCTCGTTCCCAATCGACGTCGTCGAGCGTCAGGGCGGCGACCTCCCTGGCACGCAGCCCGTAGGTCACGAGCAGGAGCAGGATCGCGTAGTCGCGCTTGCCGACCGCGCTGCGACGATCTACCCCCTCGAGCATCCTTCGGACCTCGTCCCAGCTGATCGACCGCGGCACGGTGGACAGGCGGTACGTGCGTGGCGACTCGATCGCGCCGGACAGGTCACGTGCGATCACACCTTCCCGGCAGGCGTAACGCACGAAGACCCGGAGCGCACTGCACAACCCTGTCATGGAGGTGTCGCTCAGTTCGCGGCCTGCCTCTGTCACAAAGGCGCTGAGGATGGCCGGCGAGAGCTCGGCGAGACGCCGCACCCCGATGCGCCTCAGATATCTCTCGAAGACCCGGAGATAGTGGCCGTAGTGAAGAACCGACGCCTGCCGCAGGCCTCTCTCCTCGCGCAGGTACGTGAAGAAGCCCGGCGTCTCCGTCAGGAACGGATCGTGGACACGCGGCGACCGGCCACGCCTCACGAACGATGACACCAGCAGGGTGACAAACTGTTCAACGGGGCCTCGAATCTCGTTGCTGAACTGGCGGTGTCGGTCAGCGCCGCGGCCGGTTGCCCGTTCGGTCACCCAGTCGGTGACGAACGGCTCGACATGGTCAGGAAGCTCCTCGAAGCTCCTGCCTCCTCGACTCCAGACGAACGCTGCGAACTGCCTCAGAACCGGTACTCGCGAGCGAATGTTGCGCACGGCGTAGCCTTGGCTCGACAGCCAGGTGACGTAACGCTCTATGGGCTCACCGAGCCAGCAATCACGAATCCGGTCAACGGTGTCGGGCTTGGAGAAATACTGTTCCAACATGACAACCTCCTCTCCAGTGGTTGGGAGAGAAGATAGTCGCCGATCACCCGGCTCTCGTGATGTGCCCTCCGGCGCGCGCTCCGCCCGCAAAATCCACAGCCTGGAACCTCACGGACACATCACGAGCAACGACACATAATTGCGACAACTTGCGCAGCGCGGTGACCAAGTGGGTCGATGGCGAGCCCATGCTCAACAGGACCTTTGCCGACTTCGCCCGGCATTATGACATCGCGGTGCTGCCGGCCGTACCGCTGAACCCGCGGCACAAGGGTGCCGTGGAGGCCGCGGTCAGGACGGTGCAGAGTCGGGTTCTGCTGCGGCTGCGCCACCAACGCTTCTTCGACATTCACACCCTCAACGAGGCCTTGAAGACGCGTGTTGATCAGCTCAATGCCCGGGTGATGCCATCGCATGGCGCCAGCCGCCTGGAACGCTTCTGGACCACCGACGGTCCGGCTCTGCAGGCCTTGCCGCCGCGGCCCTGGAGTTATGTCGAGTACAGCGAACGCAAGGTGGGTAGGAACTACCACGTTGCCCTCGACTACAACCTGTACTCGGTGCCCAGGCAATGGATCGGTCATGAGGTGATCGTGAAGGCCCGCGCCCAGGCAATCGAGATTGCCCTGAAGAGCACCGACGAGGTGGTGGCACGCCATCCGCGCCGGTTCGGTCGTGGCGCCTATGAGACGACCCCCGGGCACATGCCTTCACAGCACCTGGAGATGAAGCGTCAGCGCAGTCCGGACCATGAGATCTGGCTGATGAAGGAGTTGCGGGCTGTCGGACCCATGACAGGGGCCTGGGCCGAGCGCTGCCTCGCCAGCCGCGACTTCCCGGAACAGTCCTGGCGGTCGCTGCGCGGGGTCGTGCGCCTGGCGGAGCGCCACAGCACGGCACGGATCGAGGCGGCCTGCAGGGCCGCCCTGGCCATCGAACGCTTCACCGCAGGCTTCGTCAGGGACCATCTCAACACAGCGTCAAAGGCCACCGTGGCCTCACCACAGGAGGTTCTGCCCCAACACGAGCACATCCGCGGCAGTGGCTACTACCGGAACAACGAGGAGGGCAGATCATGAGCCTGAGCGACCCCATCGTCGAGATCCTCTATGCGCTCAAACTCGCCGGCATGGCAGAAGCCTGGCAGGAGTACGCCGGAACCCCGGCGTTTGCCGAACTCGGCTTCGATGACCAGCTGGTCATGTTGCTGGAACGCGAGCGCCAGCAGCGCAACGACCGCAGCTATCTTGCCCGCCTCCGCAAGGCGCAACTGCGCGAACGGGCCGATATCTCCGACATCGACTGCAGTGCCGGACGCGGCATCACCCGAACAACGCTGATGAACCTCGCAACCGGTCACTGGATCCATGCCGGGGCCAATCTCACGGTCGTCGGGGCCACCGGGGTCGGCAAGACGACCCTGGCCTGTGCCCTCGGCAACCAGGCCTGCCGGCAGAACCGCTCCGTCGCCTATGTCAGGGTCCCGGACCTCGTGCTCTCGCTGGATACCACACGAGGCAGCCCCGGTTACATCCGGATGATGCGCCGGCTGACCACGGTCGACCTGCTGATCCTCGATGACTGGGGACTCCAGAACTTCTCGGCCCAGGGACGCCGTGACATTCTCGAGATCATCGAACCACGCAGCGCCCGGCGCTCGACCATGATCGTCTCACAGTTGCCGGTGTCTGCCTGGCACACCGTGCTGGGCGAGAACACCATCGCCGATGCCATCCTCGACCGGGTCGTTCATTACGGTCACAACATCACCCTGACCGGAGAGTCCCGCCGCAAGCTGCTCAAGCCGCCGCCGATTGACGACCCCCGGCCAGCCTGATCGTCACCACCCACTCCGTCATCCGATCAAGGAGCAGTCGGACCCGGTGGTGCTCCATTGCATGACGTTACGTAACGAACCGGAAGAGGCAGAAAGGACAATGACATGGCTCTCTCCAATGCAGAACGGCAACGGCGCTGGCGCGAACGCCAGCGCGCCTCGATGCCGCCACCACGCACACGCGCCAGACGGGACCGGCGGACGAACCATCAAAAGTGGCGTGATGCCATCGCCACCATCATCACCCTGCGCGACACCTGGCAGACGTGGCGCGACAACATGCACGAGAACCTCACGGCGTCACCCACAGCCGAGCGCCTCGACGAGGTCCTCGAGCTCCTCGAGGATGTCGACTGGGAACACCTCGCCGCGCTGAACCTGCCACGGGGCTTCGGCCGCGATGGATAACGCCAGTGGCCGCAGCGCACCGTGAGCGCCGCCGGTGAATGCCTCCCGCAGCGCCTTCGCGCGTACAGTTGGAGACTGCCTGTCGTGCGTTACGTAACGGGCCCGGGCAGGACGCCATGGTGATCGACTGCCGGCCCCGGGAGACGAAAGGCCCCGGGCGCTTCACGGCACAGCCACGGCTGCCGCCCGGCAGGGGGCTGCGCTCCGGCTGACGCCGAAGCGTCGGCGCCTGCGGCGTTGACTTCATCACGTCTGGTCCCGGGGATGGGGCCGGCCCGAACCGGACCGGGAGGTCCGATCCGGCCCCACCCCCTTGAAACTGTGCTTGACAAACAGGCGGCCTGCGGCCGTCACTTCACACAACACTGATCAAAGGGGGCCGACACCAGACCAGGGAAAACGACCAACCGCGCGCTGCGCGCGGTCAAGTGCGCCGGATTCCCGGTCAAATGATAGCGGACTCACGGTCAAGTAAAATCGGATTCGCGGTCAAGTCCGTCGGACTCAGTAGCGAACCCCGGGTTCGGGCCCATGTCTTCCTTTGCATGCTCGCCTACTACGTCGAATGGCACATGCGCCAGAAACTCAAGCCTGTGCTGTTCGACGACGAAGATGCCGAAGGCGCCGAGGCCCGGCGTCCCTCCGTCGTGGCGCCGGCAAGGGTGTCGAAGAGCGCACAAGCCAAGGCGGCAGGGAAGAGAACGCCCGAGGGTGATCCGGTGCACAGTCTCTCCACTCTCATCGACGATCTCGCCACCATCACCCGCAACACCATCGCGCCCCGCCTCCCGGGCGCCGAACCCTTCAAGGTCATCACACGGCCCACGCCGCTCCAGAGGACGATACTCGAGCTCCTCGGTGTGCGTCTGGTGCGTTCCCAGTAGCAACACACCCGATTCTCTTGAATGTCAAAACATTCAACCCGTTACGCTTGAGCGTGGCTGGAACTTCGGTCTAGACGGGGTATCCCCGTCAATCGCGCCCGGTGTTCTGTCGAAGGGCAGACTCCGGGGCGACGCCAGCCTGTGAACGCTGCCCCTTGTGCCTGTCAATCGCGCGGGACCAGTGTCGTGTCGAAGGGCAGTTTCCGAGGCAACGCAAGCCTGTGAACGCTGCCTCTGTCTCAGTCAATCGCGCGGGACCGGAGTCGTGTCGAAGGGCAGATAAACGGTGAATTCGGTATAGGTGCCGGGTTCCGAGTCGACGGTGATGGTGCCGCCATGCTCGCGAACGATGTCGTTCGACATCGCCAGTCCGAGCCCGGTTCCCTGGTCCGTCGGCTTGGTGGTGAAGAAGGGATTGAAGATCTTGTCGATGACGTCGTCGGGGATGCCGGAGCCGTTGTCGCGCACCGAGATCTCGACACCGTCATCGAGTTTCCTGGTGGAGATCCGGATCACCGGATTGAAGCGGGTTGACGGATCTGTCTCGCGCAACGTTCGTCGACGGTCATCGGCCGCATAGCATGCGTTGCCGATCAGATTGAGAAAGACACGGCCGACATCCTGGGGAATGAGGCTCATCTCCGGAATCTCCGGATCAAGTTCGAAGACGAGTTCTGCCTGGAAGGTGGTATCCGTCGCCCGGGCACTGTGATAGGCGAGGCGGGCGTGTTCGTCGACAAGCGCGTTGATGGCGGCAGGCTGACGTTCACCCGATCCGCGGCCCATCATCAGCATGTTCTGCACGATACTGTCGGCGCGCGTGCCATGCTGGCGGATGAGTCTGGTGTTCTCGACCAGATCGTCGGTGATCTCGCGAACCAGAGCACGCCGTTCCTTCGTCTGTTCGTTTTCCTCGATATCGGCAAGCAGTGTGTCGATCTCCTCCACCATTTCCTCGAGCAGCTCCGTCGAGCCTTCGGCGAAATTCTTGATGAAGTTGAGGGGATTGCGAATCTCGTGGGCGACACCTGCGGTGAGTTCACCAAGAGCTGCGAGCTTCTCGCGCATGACGATCTGGTCCTGGGCTTTCTCGAGATCGGTAAGTGCCGTCTCGATGAGCTCGTTCTTTGCCCTTAGTTCGTTGGCCATCTTCTCGACGAGATTGAGTCTCTGCACCTCAAGTGCGTGTTGTCGGAAGACTTCCAGCGCAGAGGACATCTCCGCTATCTCGTCGTTGCCACGCACCTCGATCTTTTCCTCCAGACCACCCTTCGCCATGACCCGCATGCGTTCGGACAAGCGTGACAGGCGCCGGATGAGACCGCGGCCGATATAGAGCCATGAGATCAGCACGGCGCCTACGATGCTGGCCAGACTGATACCGATCAGGAGATTGCGCCCGGTCAGAATGGCATCCTCGGAAGCCACGGTCGCGTCGATGGCGGCGTCCTCGGCCCCACTGACCAGTCGTTCGACATTGTTGACCAGGTTGAGCGCCAGTGACTGGTTGAGCTCCAGGGTCCTTTGCAGTTCGGCTTCAGACTCGAGTTCCCGCTGGCGAATGTCGAAACTGCTGCCCTCACCGCTGCCGAGCCGGTCCATTTCCTCGAAGTGCACCTCGAGATGCCGCCTTTGCTCACCATCCGGCAAGGTGGAAAGGTTGTTGTGAATTCCCCGCCTGACGGCCTCGAATCTCTCCTTGAGTGGTTCGAGAAGGATGATGCCGGAGGTATTGAAGACTGTGGCCAGGATCTCGAATGCCACCTTGGTGCCAGAGTGAATCTCCGAGAGGACACGGTAACGCAGGATCTCCCGGTCGGTGAAGTCGTGGGTCCGGGTTGCCGGCACGTCGTCAAGAGACCGGTAACCTGTCATGGCGTAGAACAGCTGATCGTCGATGGCCGGGATGAGAAAATGGTTCAATTCCCTGGAGAGCGCGGCCATGCGGTCCCTGAGACGCTGGCGTGATGCCTCGAGCGCGATGAGATCCCACATCAGGTCTTCGATATCGACGATGGTGCTGACCAGTGCGTGGCCCTGGGTGCGGATGGTCGCGAAGTGCTCGTCATCACCGCCGAGTTCCTCGAGCAACTGCAGTTGTCTGGCAAATTCGTCGCGATTCTGCTGGACCTCGAAGCCGGTGTAAGTGAGATCGAGCTGGGTGCCGGAAGCGGTGAGTTTGGGCGCTGCCGCCGCCAGGGCGCCGCTCTGCTGGGCGATACCGAAGGCAACGGCAATGGCGGGAACCGCTCCTTCATTGACGTGGCGCTGGGCATCCGCCACGCGATCGAAGGAGTACCAGCCCACCATGCCGGAGATCAGCGTCATGGTGACAGCACCCGCGATGGCGATGGTGAGCTGCGTCGAGATGCGCGAACGCATGTTGTAGAGGCGCCGCAACACCGTCATTCTCCGCCACTGGCCGTCTCGAGGACCTTCCGATAGCGCCCCTGGTCATCGACGACCGTCAGGTAGACCGAATCG
This sequence comes from Alphaproteobacteria bacterium, assembly GCA_965213815.1. Lineage (GTDB taxonomy): Bacteria > Pseudomonadota > Alphaproteobacteria > SP197 > SP197 > SP197. Next base: position 2,062,026 of record OZ243917.1, read on the forward strand.
GACCCTTGGTTGTCGTTTCCGAAGCGGATCGGGAACCCCCCGAGATCGATGACTCGATCATGGGACATGCTCTCGAGAAAACAGGCGCGATCGGGAGACTCGCCACAGCTTTCCAGGATGTTGACGACCAGACGGCCCGCGAGGTAGCCCTCAAGCGACACGAAACCGGGGACAGTCTCCGGAAACAGTCGCGCCAGAAGTTTCCGGTAGTGCCCGACAACCGGCGGACCGGTGGCTGCGTCGCCGTCGACGGTGTGCAGGAGTCCATCCTCGATCATGACAACACCCTCGCCGTCGCCGGGCGGCGGAACCACCTGGGTCACGAAGATGCCGCTGCTGGCGGATCCGAGTGTCTCGATGAGTGCATTGCTGCCGACAAACGAGATGGTCATGAAATGAGGTTCAAAGCCGATCTGCTTTGCCCAGGCGATGAAGTGGGCCACCGGCTGATAGGCGCCAACGAGTACGACCGCATCCGGATTGGCGGATCGCAGGTCGAGGAGCCCCGTCTTGACGGCCTTGGTGTTGCGTGGATAGACACCGGTTCCAACCATCTTAAGACCACGGCGATCAAGAGCGATCTGCACCCCGCGCAATCCGGCCTGACCGAATGAATCGTCCTGGTAGAAGACGCCGATGCGATCGACACCAAGTGATCTGGTCAGGAAGTCGACGATCTCTTCGGTTTCCTGATAATAGGACGCTCGCAGGTTGATGACGTTGTCCCACTGGCGATCCCGCAGGAAAGCCGCTCCCGTGAAGGGCGCGACATAGGGGACATTTTCGGCGTGGGCGACGGGTACGGCTGACCTTGAGGTTGGCGTACCCACGGCGCCGATCAGGGCAAACACGTTCTCCCGTTTGATCAGTTCCGTCGTGTTTGCGATGGCGGCTTCCGGCTCATAGGCATCATCGAGCGAGACAAGTTCAAGAGTGCGGCCATGAACCCCGCCAGCCTCGTTGGCTTCCACGAACGCCATCTCGATGCCCCGGCGCATCTCGATTCCAAGGTCCTTTGCCGGTCCACTGAAGGCTGCCGATTGTCCGAAAGTGATGGAGTCATCGTCGACTCCGATTTCATCGGCATGGGCAAGGCTGGCGACCAGCGCCAGCACGGCAGCGCAAAGACGGGGCTGCAAGGCCCGTTGCATCAGCTCCTCCGCTTGGAGAGCGCCACGTGATTCCTGTTGTCGGCCCGCCAGTAGCGGGCGTCATCCACGAGCGTCCTGACGAAATGGATGCCGAGTCCGCCAACCTTGCGGTCCTCCAGGGCGGAATCCGTGTCGGGTTCCGGGGCATCCTCCAGGGGATTGAAGGGATTGCCATCGTCCACGATCCGGGCCCTCACTTCGTCATCATCGGACTCGATTGTGACCGTCAAGTCGTGATCGAGATCGTCATTGTGGGCGTAGTTGATCACGTTGGTGCACAGTTCATCAAGAGCCAGTCTGATCTTGAACTCGACGTCCGGCTGCCAGTCCTCGGCGCCCGAAATCTCGTCCACGGCGGCCTCGATCTTCTGCAGTTCATCCATGGTCGTCCTGATGACCAGGGTCGTGCCGGCTGCCACGCCATCACCCCGAACGATAGAGCGTGAGACAGGTGATGTCGTCAAACTGCGGAGCGTTTCCGGAAAAGGTCTCAACCGCCTGGAACACGGCATCGTTGGCGTCCCTGGCGCTTGTCGGTGGCGAATCACTGAACAATGCGATGAGCCGGTCGAGACCGAACTGATCCTGGTTCTCGTTCTCCGCTTCCGTGACACCGTCGGTGTAGCAGATGGCCATGTCACCAGGTTGCAGCCGGATCTGCTGTTGCGTGTACTCGATGCCTGGCACAACCCCGAGAGCAACGCCGCTCGAGGTGCCGAACAGTGTGCTGCTCCCGTCAGCGTGGATGATGAGTGGGGGATTGTGACCCGCATTGGCGAAGGTGAGAAGGCCCGAAGAGGGGTCGAAGATGGCAAAGAACAGCGTCACGAACATCGAGGTCTCGTTGTTCTCGTTCAACAGTTCGTTGATTTCCGTCAGCACCTCGCTGGGGGAGGTTCGGCCCACCGCAGCGCCCTTGAGAAGGGTGCGGCTCGACATCATGAAGAGAGCGGCGGGGACGCCCTTGCCGGAAACATCCGCGATGGCCAGGCCGACCCTGGAATCAGGGAGGTGAAGGACGTCGAAGAAATCGCCGCCGACATCCCGTGCAGGCTCCATGTTGGCAAAGACCTGGTAGGTTTGCGTCTCGGGAAACTTCGTTGGAAGAATGGCCTGCTGCATCGAGCGTCCGACGCTGAGTTCATTCTCCAGGGCAACAAGCTTGTCGCGGGACTCCAGCGCTTCGCGGAGCATCGTGAGATGCCGCAGGGTGCGGTCGATGGTGACTCGGAGATCATCGAAATCAAGGGGCTTGGTCACGAAGTCGAAGGCGCCGCGATTCATCGCCGTGCGGATGTTCTTCATGTCGCCGTAGGCCGACACGATCACCGAACGGATGTTGGGGTCCACCTTGGGAATCTGCTCAAGCAGCGTCAATCCGTCCATCTCGGGCATGTTGATGTCCGAGAGAACCATCTCGATCTCGGGGTCCTTGTTCAGCGCTTCGAGCGCCTCGACACCGTTTCCGGCGAATGTGAACTCGAATTGCCCGCGTCTGATCTCCCGGCGCATGCGCTGCAACATCAGGCGCTCAAGGTCCGGTTCATCGTCAACGACAAGTATCTTGCGGGTCTCGGACATGCGATTCTAGTCGTCGTGTGTGGCGTCAAGGGCATCGGCCTTGTCGGTGCACACCTGGATGATCTTGTCGAACCCGGCAATGGAGAACACTTCCTGAATGGACGGCTGCAGCGAATGGAGCGCCAGCTTTGCATTGCGTGCCCACAGGTTCTTGGTGATCACGAGGACCGCCCTCAAACCGGCGCTGTTGATGTAATTCAGGTTCCCGAAATCAACGATGACCCTCTTGACGTCATCGGTGATGGCCCGCTCCATCAGGTGCTGGAACTCGCTGACCGTGGCGCTGTCGATGCGGCCATTGACGGTGGTGAGAAGGACATCGTCCTCTCGCTCTGTCCTGACTTCCATGGTTGAGACCCGCTTTCTCCTGTTTGGCGCTGATATGGCTTGTCAGGGAACCCCATGATTCCCCGGGCAACTAACGGAATGCCGGATCCTTCCTGCCGACAGGCAGTCCAGGGGGTTCCCGATGATCATATGCGAAACCTAGAACGCCCCTCGCCGCTGTTCAAGCCTGTCGCTCACGTCTTTGTACCGATGTTGAGAATCGTTGCATAGTGAAGGCGCGTCTGCTTCGCCGCATGATCGATGGAATCGACGAGGGCATGGGAAACCAGCTGCCCGCCGAGCCGCTCCATGAGAGCGGTGCCCGCAAGGCTGCGGACGCCGTCCTCGTTTCCGGTCAGCCGCGCCATGCCCTGGAGATTGTTCCACAGCGCCGTCGTTTCACCGAGTTCGGCGGCGATGTTGTCGGGGATGAGGGAAAGGGAGCCGGCGCGCTCGAACACGCCGATTGTGTTGCCGGTCAGGATCGCCGGAGTGTCACGGGCATGCAGGAGTTCCAGGTACTGCGCGATGAACTCGACATCGAGAAGACCTCCCGGCATGTGCTTGATGGTGTCCTCGCGAGCGCGGTTTTCCCCGCGAATGCGGTCCCGCATGGCGACGACGTCGCCGGCCAGTGTTTCCCGGTTGCGGGCCAGGGTCAGGACGTCATGACGCACCCTGGCAAAGTCGTCGCCAAGCCGTCCGCTGGCGGTGACCACACGTGCCCTTGTGAGGGCCTGATGTTCCCATGTCCATGCGTTCTCGTGCTGATAGGATTCGAAGGACTCGAGGGAGCAGGCGATAGGCCCGGCCTTGCCGGAGGGCCTCAGCCTCATGTCGACGTCATAGAGACGGCCCTCCCTGGTGGGCGCCGTGACCGCGGTGATCAGGCGGCGGCACAGGCGTGCATAGTACTGGGTGGCCGGGAGCGGCTTGCGGCCATCCGAGGCTTCCTCGTTACCACTCTGGTCGTAGAGAAACATGAGATCGAGATCCGAACTCACCGTCATTTCCCGGCTGCCGAGTTTGCCGAAGGCGATGACCGCAAAGGAGCCTCCGGGAATACGGCCGTGGTCGGCCTCGAATTCCCCTTCGACGACGGGCAGCAGGGCGGTGATGCAGGCGTCGGCGATGTCGGAGAGGGGGCGGGCCGCCTCGACGGGAGTCAGCATGCCCTCGAGCAGGTGCACACCGATCTGGAAAACCTTGTCGTTCGCCCAGCGCCTGACTTCGTCAAGCACGTCCTGAAGATCACTTGCCCTGCCGGTGGCTTCGGCGAGCTGGGACGCCATCTCGTCCCTGTCGAGTTCCAGCGTGTAGAACAGGCGCACGAGGCCTCGCCGGGCCGTCTCGGCCATCTCCGCTTCAAGATCTTCGTCATCGAATGAAAGGTCGGTGAACTCGCGGGCAAGAACGCTGTCGAGTAACGCCGGTTTGCGGGTCAGCCAGCGTGACAGGTAGGGCGCCACTCCCAGGATCTCGCCGAGCAATCCGAGGAGATGGGGGTGGGTGGCCACGAGGGAAAGGAAGGATGTGCCGGCGGGCAGGCGCGACAGGAACTCGTCGAATTTCGTCAGCACGCCGTCGCAGTCACGCAATCCGGCGAACACGGTGAGCGCCGACGGCGCAAGGCGCATCAGCTGTTCCAGGGCCTGCGGAGATCGCAGCGCCGGGTACGGCCCTGTCTTCCATGCCATGACGGTGGCGCCGGCGCGGTCGGGCTCGCGGTAGCCCAGCGCGACAAGACTCCGGTGTGTCGTGTCGTCCACCGTCTCCCCTGAGAAATCCATGGGCTGCTGCCTGATGCTGTCCGCCCTTTCCGCAAAGAGCTCCCCGTAGTGCCTCTCGACAACGCCCACGGCGTCGAGAAACGAGGATTCCAGTGCATCCGTGTCGGCGAATCCCGAGAACGCCGCGATGTTGCCGATGCCTTCGGCGGTTTCCGGAAGACTGTGCGTCTGCCGGTCGTCGACCATCTGCAAACGGTGTTCAAGGGTGCGCAGAAAACGATAGGTCTCCTTGAGTTCGATGGCTGCACCGTGGGCTACATGTCCGCCCGCCACGAGGATGTCGAGAGTCTCGCAGGTCCCTCGGGTTCGCAGTACCGATTCCCGACCGCCCCAGATCAGTTGTTGTGCCTGCACATAGAACTCGATCTCGCGAATGCCGCCGCCGCCGAGCTTGACGTTGCGTCCCAGGAATGTTCCGCCGTCGCGTGAGCGTGACGAGTCGATCTGCTGTTTGATGGTTCGGATGTCCTGCATGGCCGCAAAATCCAGATGGCGTCTCCAGATGAAGGGTTGCAGGTCCTCCAGAAAGGCCTCGCCGCGAGCCGTGTCGCCAGCCACGGTGCGTGCCTTGATCATGGCCGCGCGTTCCCAGTTGCGCGCTGACTCGCGGTAGTAGGTCCCGGCCGAGACGGTGGAAATGGCCGGCGGCGTCGACGACGGGTCGGGGCGAAGTCTGAGATCGGTGCGAAAGACATAACCGTCAGCGGTCTGAGCATCGATGATCCGCGTCAGGGCCTGGGCAAGGCGTGTCATGGTTCGCTGCAGGTCCTCGGCTCCCGTGGTCGGCACGATATCGGGATCGAAGAGAATGATGAGATCGATGTCACTGGAGTAGTTGAGCTCGGCAGCCCCGAGCTTGCCCATGCCGAGAACGAAGAGCCCGCACGCGGTTTCCGCATCCTCCGGATCGGCGAGGTCCAGTCTCTCCCTGGCGTGAAGCGCCCGCAACAGGTGTCGGCAGGTCGTCCTGATTGCGGCTTCGGCAAACTGCGAGAGGCTGCCGGTGACCTGTTCGAGAGACCACACGCAGGAGACGTCGGCCAGACCGGCGGTGAGGTGAATGCGCCGCTTGGCCCGCCTCAGGCGGGTCATGAGGTCCTTTTCGCTCTCCCCCTCGATGTCCGGTGCCGCCATCTTCATGGCGGCATCGAAGGCGGCATCGGGGCCGTCGTCGATCAGCGTCATGGCGAACAAGGGGTCGACCACGACGCAGCGCGACAGGTAGGGACTGTGGTGGAAGACGGGGTCGAGGATCCCCTCGGCGGCGGCGCGCAGATCGAGAGCTCGCGCTCTCAACTCCTCGTCACGGATGCGTTCGGCTGCCGACTGCCAGCGTTGCCAGAGAAGCTCGACGCTCTCGGGAACCGACTCAGGAGCCTTCAGTCCGGACCAGGCCTGAGAAATCATCCGCCACCCGTCTAGCAGTGGAAGGGCAGGGAAGTCTGTGGACTGGCTGCAAATGAGTCAATCAGCGCGCCAGACGAAAGAGCCTTCCCGGGCCCGTCATGGTATCATGGGCGGCCGTCTGCTGTACCATGCGCCAGACGAGTGCCTGATTGCTCGTCACCACCGGCTTGCCGGTCTGTTGCTCGATCAAGTCGACCACCTCGACAGCGCGCAGGGCCGTGCACGAGAGGAAGATGCCGTCACAATCGCTTGTGCAGACGTCGTGTGCGAGGCGAACGATGTCGCAAGGCGCGACTCGCGTCATGTCCCGGCCCCCGGCAATGCCGAGCCCGCGCATGGCGCAGACGTCGAAACCGCGCCCGTCGAGGAACGCCGCCTCCATGCGGTTGACCTCGTCGAGATAAGGCGTGCCCACGGCCACACGGGTGATCCCGAGATGGCGCAGGGCATCAACGACGCATGTGACAAGCGCCAGGGGCGTGGTCGCCGGCTGTGCACTCCGGATGGCACGTTCCACGGCGGCCTCCCCCGCGGCAATACTTCCTGACGTGCACACATAGGCGATGGCATCAAGGTTCTCGGGCAGCAGGCGCGCGGCGTCGCCGAGGCCTCCGGCTACTGCAGCCAGGTTCTCCACGGTCACCGGGTCGTCAAGCCGCACTCTGGTGATGAAGACACCGACATCCGGCGGCACCAGCGCCCGGATGTCGTCGTCCGCTGTCTCCTCGGTATTGAGCAGGATGAAGCCCAGGCGCCCACGGGGATGACGTTCCTGTGTTCCGTTTCCAGGCCACAGACAGGACCCGGCAGGCGTCGGGATCCGGTCAGCCATCGAGCTCGCACATGACGGGTGTGTGATCCGATGCCCTTGGCCAGGCGCGGGGTGCGCGATCGATATCGCATGCCACCAGGCGGTCCGCCGCATGGGGAGAAAGCAGCATGTGGTCGATCCTGACACCGTGATCCTTCGGCCAGGCGCCGCGCTGATAGTCCCAGAAAGTCCAGGCGCCTGCCGTCGTTGAGTGCAGTGTGGCATAGGCCTCAGTGTAGCCTGACCACACGAGTTCGCGGAACAGTGCCCTGGATTCGTTGCGGGTGAGGGAGTCGCCTGCCCAGAGAGCCGGGTCGTGCACATCGTCGTCGGTGGGGCACACGTTGTAGTCGCCACCGAGGACCACCGCTTCCTCGTGGGCAAGAAGGCTGCGGGCATGGTCGACGAGACGCCGCATCCAGGCCAGCTTGTAGTCGAATTTCTCGCCTGGCGCCGGGTTGCCGTTGGGGAGGTAGATCGAGGCGACCCTGAGGCCGCATGTGAAGACCTCGATGTAACGTGCCTCGGCGTCGTCCGGATCACCCGGCAGGCAGGTTCTTTCGATGTCGATGGGAGCACGCGAGAGAACGGCCACGCCGTTCAGGGCCTTTTGCCCGACCACCGCGCAGTTGTATCCGAGGTCGCCGATGGCGTCGTGGGGGAAGGTCCCGGAAACGGTCTTGAGTTCCTGCAGCAGGGCGATGTCCGGCTGCCGCGCTTCAAGCCACTTCAGGACGTTGGGCAGCCTCGCCCTGACCGAGTTGACATTCCATGTGGCGATCTTCATGTGCCGGCAAGGCGGACGTGTCAGATCGCAAAGGACGTGCCACAGCCGCATGACGACGTGGCATTGGGGTTGTCGAGAGTGAAGTAGCTGCCCTCGAGGCTGTTCACGAACCGCAGGGTGGAGCCGGCAAGGTATCGAAGGGAGACATCGTCGACCACGACCCGTGCCTCGTCCGCGCCGAACTCGACATCACCCTGTTCGGGGCCCTCGTCGACCGTAAAATGGTACTGGAACCCCGAACAGCCGCCTCCGGTGACGACAATCCGCAGGCGTCCGCCGCCTTCTCCGGTCATGATGTCGCTGATCCTGGTGGCAGCATCTTCCGCGACGTTGATGCCGTCCTGGAGAAGGGTATCGCCCATCGTCCGCATCCTGCTTCAGTCCCGTCATGTTTAAGTAGTGACGCCGCTGGTTGCTGTCAATCCTGCGTGCGATGGAGTAACAACGGACGTATGACGCCAGCACCCTATGCCGCAGACCCGACGACGAGCCGTGGCCGTCGCTTTGCCGAACAGCCGTCCTGCCATCGCAGCGAGTACCAGCGGGACCGTGACCGCATCCTTCACTGCAGGGCGTTTCGCCGCCTGATGCACAAGACGCAGGTCTTCGCCACGGTTCACGGCGACCATCACCGCACCCGCATGACCCATTCCCTCGAGGTGGCGCAGATTGCCCGGACCATGGCCCGCAGTCTGGCTCTTGACGAGGATCTTGCCGAGGCGATCGCCCTTGCCCACGATCTCGGTCACACCCCCTTCGGCCATGTCGGCGAACAGGTTCTCGACGAGGCCATGGCGCCGTGGGGCGGGTTCAGCCACAACATCCAGACCTTTCGCATCCTCACGCGGCTGGAGTCCCCCTATGCGGCCTTCGACGGCCTCAACCTGACCTGGGAAACCCTTGAAGGCGTGGTCAAGCACAACGGACCCCTGTCACCGGTGGTGCCGCCGGCCATCGCGCACTACAACCGCGTGCAGGATCTCGAGGTCGAGTCGTTTCCCGGCGTGGAAGCACAGATCGCCTCCCTGGCCGACGACATCGCCTACAATGGTCATGATCTCGACGATGGCCTGAGGATGGGCCTCTTCACGCTGGACGACCTCGCCGATGTGCCGGTGGCCGCGGCCGCGATCCGGGACGTCGGTGAGTGCTGGCCGCAAGCCCCCCTCGAGCGCAAGATCCACGAAACCATGCGAAGGATCATCGATGCCCAGGTCCGGGATCTGATCGAGACGTCACGCGCCTCCCTGGCCGGGGTGTGCCCGCAGTCGGCCGATGATGTCCGCTGGCACCACGAGCCGGTCATTGGTTTCAGCGAGACCTTCGCAGGATCGGCGGCGGGCTTGAAGGCATGGCTCTACACAAATATGTACTGCCACGAACGGCTGCGGCGGCAGACCAGGGAGGCCGGAACCATACTGGGCGACCTGTTTTCGGTCTTCCGTGACGATCCACGGCTTCTCCCGGCCGAATGGGAGGAGCATCTCAAGGGGCGTGACGAGGCTGAACGCATGCGTCTTGTCGCGGACTATCTCGCCGGCATGACTGATCGCTTCGCACGCAGGGAACATCAACGCCTGGTACGCCAAGAACCATGAATGTCCATGAGGAATTTGCCTCGCGCATCCGCAACGTCGTGGAATCTCTCGAAACCCGGGGGCTTGTCGCTGCCGGTCTGACCGATCGCGTCCAGGTGTCGGAACCGCGCCAGGCCGGCCACGGCGACCTTGCGTGCAACGCCGCACTCGTGCTGGCCGGTGCGAACGCCATGGCGCCGCGCGAGATCGCGGAGCTGATCATCCGCGAGCTGCGTCAGGACCCCGACGTGGCGACGGCCGTCAGTGCCGGCCCGGGTTTCATCAACATCACGCTTCGCGAGAGTTTCTGGCACGCCTGGCTCGAGCGTCTTCTCGTCCAGGGTCCCGACGCCCTGCTGGCCGACCGCGGCCAGGGCCGCAAGGCCTGTGTCGAGTATGTCTCCGCCAATCCCACAGGCCCCCTTCATGTGGGTACGGCACGTGGCGCCGTCATCGGCGATGTCCTGGCCTCCCTGCTCGAGGCCGTGGGCTGGAAGGTCACAAGGGAGTACTACATCAACGATGCCGGAGCCCAGGTCGACGTCCTCGCCTGGTCGGCTTATGTCCGCTACCTTGAGGCGCTCGGCGAGGCGCCGGATGCGGCGGCCCTGGAGGATCTCTATCCGGGCGAGTACCTGGTCGAGACGGGCCGGGAGTTGGCGGGCATCTACGGGACGGCGCTGAAGAAGGCCATCGGTGATCGCCAGCCTGGCAGCCTGCCGCTGCCGGAGCCTCTCGTGGAGGTTCGCTCCTTCGTCATCAAGAGGATGATGGAGGTCGTTCGCCACGATCTTGCCCTGGCGGGTGTTCATCAGGAGGTGTTCAGTTCGGAGCGCGCCATGATGGAATCCGGCGGGATCGAGAGGTGTCTGGAAAAGCTCGATGCCCGGGGTCTCATCTACACGGGTGTGCTGGAACCGCCCAGGGGCAGGGAGCCCGAGGACTGGGAGTCGGTGCCCCAGACCCTGTTCCGCTCCACGCGCTTTGGCGATGATCTCGATCGGCCGCTCAGGAAGTCCGATGGCTCCTGGAGCTACTTCGCTCCCGACATCGCCTACCACAATGGCAAGGTGGAGAGGGGATTCGATCTCATCATCAATGTGTTCGGGGCCGATCACGCCGGCTACGTCAAGCGGCTGAAGGCTGCAGTGGCGGCGCTTGCCGATGGCGGAGTCTGCTTCGATATCGTGCTCACCCAGCTCGTCCGCTTTACCGGCAATGACCGGTTGGCGAGAATGTCGAAGCGGGCCGGTCGCTATGTCACCATGCGTGAGGTTGTCGATTCGGTCGGCAAGGACGTGCTGAGGTTCATCATGGTGTCACGCCGCAACGACGTGCCGCTCGATTTCGATCCGGTGAAGGCGCTGGAACAGTCGAAGGACAACCCCGTGTTCTATGTCCAGTATGCCCACGCGCGCATCTGCTCGGTCCTGCGCAAGGCCGGCGAGGCGGGAATCGACACGTCCGGTCTCGCCGGCACGTCTCTTTGCCGCCTCACGGGTCCCCGCGAGATCGCCCTCATCAGAACCCTGGCCGGCTGGCCGGCGGCCATCGACGCCGCTGCCAGCTCTCATGAACCTCATCGCGTCGCCGCCTGGCTCAACACTCTTGCCGGTGAGTTTCATGCGTGGTGGAACACGGGCCGGGATGATCCTTCGCTGCGTTTTGTTGTGGATGGGGATGCGGAACTGACACGCGCCAGACTTGCACTCGGCGCGGCAACACGGCAGGTGATTGCCCGAGGTCTGCGCCTTGTCGGTGTCGAACCCATGGAGGTCATGCGCTGAACGACCGCCGCGAACCAACCCTCTTCGCCGGTGGAGAACCCGAACCCCGGGAAGAATGGCAGAGTCCCGTCCAGGAGCGAGGGACGGCGCCCGTGCGACGGCGCGGACTGCGGCGCTTCGCCATCGCACTGCTCCTCCTGATCCCGGCTGTCGGAGGCGCGGCGTGGTTTGTCTGGCTGGAGAGGGACGATGCCCGACTCCAGGAGGTCGCGGTGTTCCGGGCAGACACCGCGCCCTATCGGATGGCGCCGGAAACCGCAGACGTGTCGGACATTCCCAACACCGGCATCCTGGTTCTCGAAACCACCGCCAGTGGTGAGGAAGAGGAGGAGCACGAGGTGCTGATGCCACCTCCCGAGGAGCCCTTTGTGCTCGATACCGGGACGCCGGAGGCGGGAGACGAGGTCGTTGATGTCACAGAGGCGCCGCTGGAATCCGCCGATGAGGGTGCCGTGCCGGAACCGATCTTCGATGCGGACCAGGTCACGGCCATGGTCGACGAGGCTCTTGACGATACTGCGTCACCCGCACCTCCCCTGCCGGGAGACAAGCCGGCGACGCCGGCGGTGGACTGGGTTCCAGGCGACGCGACTGGCGACGAGGCCAGCGGGTCGGGATCGCTGTCGTTCTCGGATGTTGCCGCCTCCCTGGGGGGAGAGTCTGCCGGTGAACCGGAAGCCGGGTCTGAAACGCGCTACGGCGCCCGCATTGCCTCCTATTCCAGCGAGGAGATGGCAACGACCTCCTGGGATCGTCTGCACCGGGAACACAACGATCTCTTTGCCGGCCTGGAGGCGGTCATCACCACCATCACCCTCGACGGCAACCGCTTCTTTCGCCTCACCATCGGCGAGTTCGAGGCAAAGGAGGACGCTGAAGGTCTGTGTGCGTCGGTTGTCGAGCGCGCCCTTGAATGCCGTGTCGTGAGCCACTGACACTGTGCCGCGCGCGCTCATCACCGATGTTGCCGGGATTCGCATCACGGATGCTGAAAGATCGTTTTTGCGCACCTTCGACCCCCTCGGCATCATTCTCTTTCGCCGCAACATCGCCAATCCGGCCCAGGTCAGCGCACTCGTGGCATCCTTTCGCGCCATCGTTGGACGCGACGACGCGCCGGTCATGATCGACCAGGAAGGCGGACGGGTGGCGCGCCTGGGAGAACCTCACTGGTGGCCCGGCCTTCCACCCGCCACGGTGGCCCGGGGAGGGCGGCGGGCCGCCTGGCTCGCCGGCCGCCTGCTGGCCCATGACATGGCGCCACTGGGCATCGATGTCACGTGCGCTCCCTCCCTCGACCTGCGTCTGGCCGGCATGGACGATGTCATCGGTGACCGTGCCTTTTCCCACGACCCCGAGACGGTCAGCGACCTCGGGGCGGCCTTCATTGATGGCCTGGGCGCGGGCGGCGTGCAGGCCACGATCAAGCACATGCCCGGCCACGGCCGGGTGACCGGGGACCCGCACCACAGGCTGCCAGGCGTCGCCACGGGCCTCGCGGTCCTGAGGGAGCAGGACTTCGTCCCCTTCCGGCGCCTGGCCGCCAGCCCCTTCGGCATGGTGGCCCATGTGGTCTACACGGCCATCGACGCCAGGAATCCGGCTTCAGCCTCGCCGGAGGTGGTCCGCCGCATCATTCGCGGGGAACTGGGTTTTGATGGTGTGCTGGTCACTGACGCCATCGACATGGAAGCCCTGAGCGGTCCCCACGAAGCGCGTGCCCGGTCGTGCATCGCCGCCGGGATCGACGTGGTGATGCACTGCAACCAGCCTCTGGAGGTGCGTGAGCGTGTGGCCGCCGCGACACCGGAGCTTGCCGGCGACGCCCTGGAGCGGGTAATGAGGGCGGCGGCGGCACGGCGTCCGCCACAGCCCGGATTCGACGCTTGCGCGGCCCGTGCGGAACTCTCCCGCCTGGTGGCCGGGCGATGACCTTCGACATGGAGGGACTGCTGTGGCTGGTGTCGGTCTGGGCACTGCCGGTGCTGACCGCCATCACGCTTCATGAGGCCGCTCACGGCTGGGTGGCATGGAAGCTCGGGGACGACACGGCCCGGCTCATGGGACGGGTCACGTTCAATCCCTTGAAGCACATCGACCGGTTCGGAACGGTTCTGCTGCCGTGCCTTCTGCTTGTCTTCCAGGCGCCCTTCCTGTTCGGCTATGCCCGGCCGGTTCCTGTACGGTTTCAACGGCTCCGACGACCGCGCCGCGACATGGTTCTGGTGGCCGCCGCCGGTCCGGCGATCAATCTTCTGATGGCCCTTGTGGCGGCTCTCGCCTTCCACCTCGTGGCTGTCGTCCCCGACGTCGCCTCCGACTGGCTTGCCGCCAACCTGCGCAACGCGCTGATCATCAATGTCGTGCTGGCGGTCTTCAACATGCTGCCGCTGCCGCCTCTTGATGGCGGGCGCGTGGTGACCGGTTTTCTTCCGCCACGCCTGGCGCAGCGCTTCCAGCGCATCGAACGATACGGAATTGTGATCCTTGTCGCTCTCATCGCCCTGCCACCGCTCATCGGCGAACAGATCGGAATGGACATCGCCGTTCTCTCTCGCGTCCTTCTGCCTCCGGTCGAGGCGATCATCCACGCCATCGTCTCCGTGGCGATGCTATGATGGATGCTCCTTCCTGCGGAGCCCGGGCATGGTGGCTGGAATCGAGGCGGGAATGCGGCGAGACTCACGTCCTGGTCTGATGGAGGCTGGATGCAGGTGACCGGAGAGGACTTTGCCGAGGACGAGACGGGCCCGGCGCCTGGCCCCTCCGGCGTCTTCCGGGTGGATGTGGAGGGCTACGAGGGTCCGCTCGATGTCCTGTTGGCCCTGGCGCGTCGCCAGAAGGTCGATCTTGCCCGCATTTCCATGGTGGATCTGGCGGATCAATACCTCGCGTTCGTGGCCCGCGCCCGTCACCGTCACCTCGAACTCGCTGCCGACTACCTGGTCATGGCGGCATGGCTTGCCTACCTCAAATCCCGGCTCCTGATCCCCCGCGAAGAGGAGGAAGCGCCGTCTCCGGAACTCATGGCAGAGGCGCTGCAGTTCCAGCTGCGCCGTCTCGAATCGATGCGCGACCGCGCCCGGGCGCTCATGGCGCTCCCCCTGCTCGAGCGTGACGTCTTTCGCTGTGGTCACCCGGAAGGTCTGCCCGTCGAGACCCGGGACGTGTGGCGCGAGTCCCTCTGGCGTTTGCTCAGGGCCTACGGCGAACTCCTGCAGCGCGTGCGCCGGCAGGACTGGCGCCCGGAGCCCGTCGAGGTGTTTTCCGTGGAAGCGGCGCTGCAGCGCCTCGAAGCCCTCGTCGGTGAACTGCCCGAATGGAAGGACATGATCAACCTGCTTCCCGAGGACCTGCACGACGGTCTCTACTACCGGTCCCTGGTCAGTTCGACCCTCGTTGCGGGGCTCGAGCTAGCCCGTCAGGGGAAGGCGGAACTGCGCCAGGATGGCGCCTGGACCCCGATCGAGATCAGAAGGCGCGGAGCATGAAGACACCGACCCGGGACGTGCGCATTGTCGAGGCCTTGCTGTTTGCCTCGCCCCAGCCCGTCGACGAGAAGGACATTGCCGAGCGGCTTGGCGACGATGCCGATGTCGCAGCCTGTCTGGGCCGGCTTGCGGAGGATTACAGAGGCCGGGGCGTCGAACCGGTGCGCATTGCAGGCAAGTGGTCCTTTCGCACGGCGGTGGATCTCGCTGCGGACCTGAAGATCCGGTCGGTGCGCCGCCGCCGGCTGTCGCGGGCCGCCCTCGAGACTCTCGCCATCATCGCCTATCACCAGCCCGTGACCCGTGCCGAGGTTGAGTCCATCCGGGGCGTCTCGCTGTCGCGGGGTACACTCGACCTTCTTCTCGAGATCGGCTGGATCCGTCCGTCGGGGCGCCGGCGCACGCCGGGAAGGCCCCTGCAGTGGCGGACCAGCGTTGAATTCCTCGAGCACTTCAGCCTCGAATCGGTGGATGACCTGCCGGGACGAGACGAACTGCTGGCCACAGGGCTGCTTGATGCACGGCCCGATCTGCCGCTCCCCGCAGGGCCCGGGGACGACGAGGAAGAGGCTTCCTGACGAAAAGCTTGAAAATAAGAACTGTTTGCACATAGCATCCGGCAGTGTGATCAGCATGCGGACGTTTCATGCCCGGATTGTCCTTTCATGGTGTCAGTCACTCATGGGCCGGTGAAGAAGCCCTGAAGGATGTCGATCTCGAGATTGCCGATGGCGAGGTCATGTGCCTGGTCGGCCCCTCGGGGTGTGGCAAGACCACCGCCCTGCACCTTGCTGCCGGTCTCGAACCCCTCGTCAGCGGCGAGATCCGCATCGGTGACGACGTGGTCGCCGGGAACGGCGTCCACCGGCCGCCCGAGGCGCGGGGTGTGGGCCTTGTCTTCCAGGAGTTTGCACTTTTCCCCCATATCAGTGTTGCCGACAACATCGCCTTCGGTCTGCGCGGGCGCCGGCAGGCCGGGGCCATCGTCGACGACCTTCTCGACATGGTTGGTCTCGGCGGCTATGCGCACAAGTATCCGCACATGCTGTCGGGGGGTGAACAGCAACGTGTTGCCCTGGCGCGGGCCCTGGCGCCGAAACCGCAGATCCTTCTGCTCGACGAGCCGTTTTCCGGTCTCGACGTGCGCTTGCGTGAATCGGTCAGGGACCAGACCCTCGGCATCCTGCGCAACATCGGGACGACAACACTCATTGTCACCCACGATGCCGAGGAGGCACTCTATCTCGGCGACCGCATTGCCGTGCTGCAGGGCGGCAGGCTGCTCCAGACGGGAACGCCGGGCGCGATCTACCAGCGTCCGGCAACGGCCTTCGTGGCGCGATTTCTCGGTGACGTCAACTGGTTGCATGGCACCGCAGCCCCCGGCCGGATCCACTCGCCGGTGGGTGAGGTGCCGGCTGACGGGTTCATGACCGGCCAGAGGGTCGACGTCCTTATTCGCCCGGAGGGCCTGCACCTGACGCCCGAAGGCGACGGTCCCGGCGCCCGGGTGATCGAACGGCGCCTGGTCGGCCATTCCACGCTTGTGTCCCTGCGCCTCAAGAACGGCGAGATGCTGCGGGCACGTATCCTCGGCCAGAGTGCACCGCGGCCTGGTACCGATGTCCGGATCCGTTTCGACGACGACTCCGTTCTCGTCTTTCCCTGTCACCAGGCCTCAAACACCGCCTGACATCCCGGGTACGCCCGATCGAACGCCAGACCGCCTGGCAGCCGGACCATGCTCTCGAGGTCTTGCGAATGGCAATCCCGGTGCGAGCGCGGCCCGACTCGAAGGCCTTCGCACTGATGCCCCGAAGACGGAGAATCTTGCCGCGGCGCGAATTCACGAACTTCAGGGCTTCCAGCTCGAACAGGGCGACGAACTTCTTGCAGACGAGATGCGGCTCCGCGCTGACCTCGATGATCGCCGAGCCCATGGCGAGCCGGGTTCCGGCCGGCAGGTTCTCCTTGCCAAGGTCCAGATCGGCGAAGAACTGATCGTCGGCCAGAGGCCATCTTTCCCCGGATCCGTCCACCAGGGCGATGACGCTCCCAGCTGCATCTCCAGGTGGGCGGAGCCGGACTCCCGGGCGCGTCACGCCCCGCGATTGTCAAGCGGACCCCACCTCCATTGCAGTGGTGGAGTCGGGAGGAGGACGTTGATCGTCATTGCCCTTGGTTCTCTGGAGGGCTATATGTTCCGGGTCGGGACGGTGCATCAGTGGCGCCGTTTCATGGATCGACAGGGAAGGGAGACCTCACCATGGGTACCTTCAGCATATGGCATTGGCTCATCGTGCTGGTCATCGTTCTGCTCCTCTTCGGACGCGGCCGGATCCCCAAGCTGGCCGGCGACCTTGCCAAGGGGATCAAGGAGTTCAAGTCCGGGATGAAGGAGGAGTCGGCGCAGGCACGTCAATCCGCTGAATCCCCGACGACCATCGAGGGTGCCGCCACGCCGGCGTCAGCCGAGAACGAGAAGGACAAGACCGTCGCCTAGACACTTGATGAAGATTACCGGACATGTTCGATCTCGGATGGTTCGAGTTGGCGGTCGTCGGGGCGGTGTTGCTGGTTGTGGTTGGCCCCAAGGACCTGCCCAGGGTGCTGCGAACCGTCGGCATCTGGACCGGCAAGGCGCGGCGCATGGCGCGGGACTTTCAGAAGGCCTTGGACCAGTACGCCAAGGAAGCCGAGATCGATGACGTCAAGAAGGCTGTCGAGACACCTCTGAAGGCGAAGAAGGCGGTTGCCGCGGCTGTCGATCCCACAGGCGCCCTCAAGAAGGAACTCGAGGATACCGGCCGCGAGATGCAGGAAAACATGAAGGTCAGGGATGAGCCGGAGGTCACCGTCGAGGCGGCACCTTCGGAACGCCCCAGGGCTTCCGGCGACACGTAGAACACCATTGATCAAGGACATCGACAACACCAAGCTTCCGCTGCTGGAGCATCTCGTTGAACTGCGCCGGCGTCTGGTGCGCAGCGCGGCGGTGGTTCTGCTCGCCTTCCTGCCATGTTTCTACTTTGCTCCGGCGATCTACAACTTTCTCGCCCTGCCGCTCTACGATGCCTATGGGCTGGCGCCGGTGGAGGAGCCGCAGGAGGGTGAGGAGACGTGGATCGAGCGCACCCTGAGCGATGCCTGGCTGTTGTTTTCTCCGACACCGGACGAGGAGGCTGCACCTCGGGAGCCGGAAGGCGTCACCGAGGGCGCCACCATTGATCGCAGCACCGAGTCCGAGTACCCGCCGCGATTCATCTTCACCAGTCCCCAGGAAGCCTTCCTGACTTATGTGAAGGTCGGCTTCTTCGTGTCCCTGTGCCTCTCGCTGCCGTTTCTTGCCTGGCAGCTCTGGGCCTTCGTGGCCCCCGGCCTCTATCGCCGGGAGAAGAAGCTGGTCCTGCCCTTCATGCTGGTGTTTCCGCTGCTCTTCACGCTCGGCGCGGCGATGGTCTACTACGCCTTCTTTCCCGTCGCCCTGAGGTTCTTTCTCGGTTTTCAGCAGACCGGGGACTTCGGACAGCTGCCCATCGTCATGGAAGTGCGGGTAAGCGAGTACTTTTCGCTTCTCCTCAAACTCCTTTTCGCCTTCGGCATCAGTTTCCAGTTGCCCCTGGTGATGACTCTGGCGGCGCGAACCGGCATGGTGACGGCAGATGGACTGAGGGAAAAGCGAAAATACGCCATCGTTGCCGTCTTCGTGCTGGCGGCCGTGATCACACCGCCCGATCCCTTCAGCCAGCTTGGCCTCGCCCTGCCGTTGATCCTGCTCTACGAAGTGTCGATCTGGTGTGCACGCCTCACCGAGCGCCGCAAGGCCCACGCCGAGGAAGCGGGCGAAGAGGAAGATGTGGACGAGGTGGAAGGGGCGGACGACCCCCAGGCTTACGAGGAAACGGATTTCAATCCGGCGCGCTGACCGTCCCGGCACGCAGTATGGCAAGGTAGACCGGCATGCACGATCTTGTGTGGATTCGCGCCCATCCCGAGGCCTTCGACGCGGCCTGCCAGCGCCGTGGACTGCCTCCACAGGCGGCACTGATACTCGACATGGACCGCAAGGTGCGACGCTCCCGGACCGATGTCCAGGAGTTGCAGCAACGGCGCAACGCACTCACACGCCGGATCAGCGAGGCCAGACGTGGTGGTGGCGATGCAGAGCAGGAGATCGCGGAAGTCGGCAGCATCAAGCAGCAGATCGCGTCCCTGGAGGCAGTCGGGCGGGAGGATGGCGAAAAGCTCAGCAACGTGCTCGAGGCTATCCCCAATGTCGTTGACGAGACCGTCCCCGAAGGCGCTGACGAAACCGACAACGTCGAGATCCGCCGCTGGGGAAACATCCCCGATCCAGCCTTCGAGGCGAGGGACCACGTCGATCTCGGGGCCCTTCTGGGTGGCATGGACTTCGACAGCGCGGCGCGCCTTGCCGGCGCGCGTTTCGTGGTCCTTTCAGGCGCTCTGGCCCGCCTTGAACGGGCACTGGCGTCCTTCATGCTCGACGTGCACACCCGGGAATTTGACTACGTGGAGGTCTCCGGCCCCCTGCTGGTGCGTCCCGAGACTGCCTATGGCACCGGGAACCTCCCCAAGTTCGCCGATGACCTTTTTCGCACCACCGACAACCGCTATCTCATTCCCACAGCGGAAATGACCCTCACGAATCTGGTCCGTGAAACAATCGTGGACGAGGACACGCTGCCCCTGCGTTACACCGCACTCACTCCGTGTTTTCGTTCCGAGGCGGGAGCCGCGGGACGCGATACCAGGGGTATGCTGCGCCAGCATCAGTTCTGGAAAGTGGAACTGGTGTCTGTGACGACGCCCGAGGACTCCCCGCAGGAGCACCGCCGCATGGCGGCCTGTGCGGAAACCGTCCTGCAACGACTGGGGTTGCCCTACCGTGTCGTCACCCTCGCTGCCGGGGATATCGGATTTTCGGCCCGCCTGACGTGGGATCTCGAGGTGTGGCTGCCGGGGCAGAAGAGGTGGCGGGAAATCTCCAGTCTTTCGAACTGCGCCGACTTCCAGGCGCGGCGGATGGCTGCCCGCTGCCGGACCAGGGACACGCGCAAGACACGGTTTGTGCATACGCTCAATGGATCGGGTGTTGCGGTCGGACGGGCGCTGATCGCCATCCTGGAGAACTTCCAGCACGAGGACGCAAGCGTCTCCATCCCCGAGGTCCTGCGTCCCTACATGGGTGGCATGGAGCGTCTTCATCCCGGCGGAGCCGCACCGGCCGACGGCTGACGCCACGTCGATGCCCGCCTCGCGCCCGGAACTCGTCCAGGATCTCGTTGCGTCGGGCGTGCGTTCGCCCAGGGTGCTCGAAGCCATGGCGACGGTTCCCCGGGACCGGTTCGTGCGTCCTGACCAGATCGCCCACGCCTGGGAGAACGTGGCATTGCCGATCGACTGCGAGCAGACGATCAGCCAGCCTCTGGTTGTTGCGCTGATGTCCGAGAGACTGGCGCTTGAGGAGGGCATGCGGGTTCTCGAAATCGGCACCGGGAGCGGCTACCAGACCGCTATTCTGGCACAGCTGGCAGGGCACGTGTGGACGATGGAACGCCACGACGCACTGTTGCGCCAGGCGATGGTCCGCTTTGACGAGATGAACCTCTCGAACATCACCTGTCGGTCGGGAGATGGCTCCACCGGTTGGCCGGAGGAGGCGCCCTTCGACAGGATCATGGTGACGGCCGCGGCGGCCATCATGCCCCAGCCCCTGATCGACCAGCTCGTTCCCGGTGGTATCATGGTCACGCCGGTTGGCGGGTCAATCTTCGACCAGAAGCTCTACCATGTGCGTCGCTTCGATTCGGGTCATGAGAGTCATGCCTTTCTCGATGTCAGGTTTGTTCCGCTTGTCCAGGGGTGACAGGCCGGCGCCGGGGCTGCCGATGCTGCTCTGCGCCGCCTTTCTGGTCGCGTCCTGCGCCCAGATGCCGGCGCCGGTACGCCACATCGATCAGGCCGTACCTCCGCTGCCAGGGACGCCGCCGGCCGGCCGCCTGGCAACCCTGCCTCCCCTTCCTGGCGAAAAACCCGTTCTGCCGGAAGTGCCCGCCACGCTGCCACAATCCGTCGCGGAACCCGAGGAACAGGCAGCCGGGGATCTGATGGCGCGCATTGAACGCATTCTTGGCGCCGCCGGGGATGAGGCGCCGCGCGAGGCGATGGTCCTCGAGACAGTACCTTCGGATACCGGCCCGGTGACCATCTACACCGTGCGCCGAGGCGACACATTGCTCGGTATATCGCGCCGCCTTGGTGTGCGTTCACGCGAGCTCGCCGAGATCAACGGCCTGATCAAGCCCTATCTTCTCGTGGAGGGACAGCAGCTGACGGTGCCGCTGGAAGCCACCACTGCCTCAAGGGTGGCTGCGGAAGACGCAGAGGTCACCATTCCCGAACCCGTGACGACCGCCATTCCCGAACCGGCGCCGGGAGGCGACCTGCAGTTCATCTGGCCTGTCGAGGGACCGGTGGTCTCCGATTTTGGCCCCAAGGCCGGCGGTCTGCACAATGACGGGATCAACATCGCCGCCCCGGCAGGGACACCGGTCCGGGCCTCCGAGGATGGCGTTGTCTCTTACGTCGGCAGCGAGATCAGGGGCTACGGGAACCTCGTGCTGGTGCGCCATACGGATGGTTGGGTCACGGCCTACGCCCACAATGCGCGCAATCTCGTCGCCCGGGGCCAGATGGTATTGCGCGGTGATGTCATTGCCAGTGTTGGCGCCAGTGGTGGAATCGCCCAGCCGCAGACGCACTTCGAACTTCGCCAGGGAACCACGGCCGTCAATCCCGTCGAACACCTCGTTGAGGGCTGAACCGCCGGTCGCGCCTTCAGCTGTTCTCGAGCGTCCTTTCGAGTCGGCCGGTGAGATCCTGAATGAACTGCCAGGCGACACGTCCGGACCGCGCACCGCGTGTCATCTGCCATGCGATGGCGCGGGCACAGAGCGCTTCGTCATCCACATCAAGGCCGAAGTGGTCCGCATAGCCCTTCACCATGGAAAGGTAGGTCGGCTGATCGCATCCATGAAAGCCGAGCCACAGTCCGAACCGGTCGGAAAGGGACACCTTTTCCTCGACGGCCTCGGCCGGGTGGATCGCCGTCGAGCGCTCGTTTTCCATGATGTCGCGGGGTGTCAGGTGACGCCTGTTGGACGTCGCATAGAACAGCACGTTGTCCGGGCGTCCCTCGAGACCGCCCTCGAGCACGGCCTTGAGTGACTTGAGCGTGCTGTCGTTGGCATCGAACGACAGGTCGTCGCACATGAGGATGGCGCGCCGCTCCACCTGTCGCATCCGCGAGAGCAGACGATACAGATGGGTGATGTCTTCCCGGTGTATCTCGATCAGTGCCAGAGAGCCCGGCTGTTCGGCGTGGACCGCGGCATGGACGGCCTTGATGAGTGTCGACTTCCCCATGCCACGGGCACCCCACAGGAGGGCGTTATTGGCAGGATAGCCCCTGGCAAACTGACGCGTGTTCTCAAGCAGGGCATCCCGTGCATGGTCAATGCCGCGCAGAAGGCCCAGCGGTACATGCTGGACGCGTTCGACCATCTTGAGGGTGTCATCTGTCGCATGCCAGACAAAGGCCTCGCCCGTCTGGGGAAGGGCAGGCAGGGCGTCATCGTCGGGCGGCGAGGCGGTGGCGCCGGCGATACGTTCCAGTGCCTGGGCGATTCGGGCGAGTACGGGATTCGTCATGAGGCAGGCGTGGCGGTCAATCGGGGTTCGTCATTGTGCTTCACAGTACCCGGCAGTTTGCAATCGGTCATCCCCCGGCTATAGTCCGCCACCTTTCGCGCAGGATTTCGACATGCCGATCACACACGCCTATGCACAGGGCGAAGCAGGTGCCGCCGGTTTCGATCCCTTCTTCCTCATCCTCATGGTCGCCATGTTCGGCGTCTTCTGGTTCTTCGTGTTCAGGCCGCAGTCGAAGAAGGCCAAGCAGCACCAGGCCATGCTCAGCTCGATCAAGCGGGGAGACCAGGTGGTCACCAATGGTGGCATCATCGGAAACGTGACGCGCATCGAGGGAGACGGCATCCTCATCATCGACATCGCCAAGGATGTCAGGGTGAAATGCCGGCATTCGATGATCGCCGACGTCATGGCCAAGCCGGAACCCCGCCAGGCCGTGAAGGCGGATGAGGGGAATGCAGGCGAGAACGGTGGCGGCTGACATTACCGGCCATGCGCTACTTTCCGACCTGGAAGATCTGGATTGTCGTTGTCGTCAGTGTTCTGGGTCTGGCCTTTGCCGCACCGAACCTGCTTTCGCGTGATCTGGCACACAGCCTGCCGACCTGGTTGCCGCACAAGCAGGTGAGTCTTGGCCTCGACCTTTCCGGTGGAGCCCATCTCCTGTTGCAGATCGACGAGGCCGCCTGGCGGGAAGGGCGCCTCGCATGGCTTGAGGGCAACGTGCGTCGAACCCTGCGTGGTGAACGCATTGGTGTCAGGGTCACCGGCGGCGATGACAGTCACAGGCAGTTCACACTGCGCAATGCCGACGATGCTGCGGCTGCTGGCGAAGAACTCGATGGACTGGCCGAGGACTTCACGATCACCATCGACGAGACCGGCACGATCACCGCGGCATTCACCGAAGATGGCCTGGAGGCGGGACTAGGCGATGCCATCGAGCGCACCCTGGAGGTGTTGCGTGGACGTATTGATCCCGATGGTGTCCTGGAACCGGTCATCACCCGTCAGGGTCGGGACCGCATTCTTGTCCAGGTGCCCGGTGTCGATGACACGCGAGTGTTGCGCTCGCGTCTTGGTCAGACCGCCAAGCTGACCTTCCATCTCGTCGATCAGGACACATCCGTTGCCGCCGCCGAGGCCGGGCAGCTCCCGGTCGGCTCGGTTCTCATGCCCGGACGTGAAGAGCCTGGGGAGAACCACGTCCTGCGGGCGGAGATTCTCGTGACCGGGGAAAGTCTCGAGAGTGCCGCGGCAAGTTTCGATCAGGGTCGCCCGGTCGTTGCCTTCAGCTTCGACGGTGTGGGCGCCGCACGGTTCTGTGACGTGACGACAGAGAATGTCGGACGTCTGCTCGCCATTGTTCTCGATGGGGTCGTTGTCAGCGCTCCGCGCATCAACGGGCCGATCTGCCAGGGAAGCGGTATCATCACGGGTTCCTTCTCGGTGTTCGAGACACAGGAACTGGCGTTGTTGCTGCGGGCTGGCGCCCTGCCGGTTCCTCTCACGGTCGTCGAGGAGCGAACCGTTGGTCCCACCCTGGGTGCGGATTCGATCGAGGCCGGCAAGATTGCGGCAGCTGTCAGCTTTGCTGCCGTCATCGTCTTCATGATCGCCTGCTATGGAACCCTTGGTGCATTTGCCAACGTCGCGCTCATCACCAATCTCGTTCTCCTCATGGGTCTGCTGTCGCTTCTGCAGGCGACTCTCACCCTTCCCGGAATCGCCGGCATCGTCCTCACCGTCGGCATGGCCGTCGATGCCAACGTGCTGATCTTCGAGCGCATCCGCGAGGAACTGCGTCATGGACGCACCACACTCAACGCCGTCGAGACCGGTTTCAGGAGAGCCATGACGACCATTCTCGATGCCAACATCACCACGGCCGTGGCAGCGTTCCTGCTGTTCTTTCTGGGATCCGGGCCGGTCCGGGGGTTTGGTGCCACGTTGGCGATCGGCATTCTCACATCGATGTTCACGGCGATGTTGCTGACGCGCCTTCTGACCCACCTCTGGCTCGCCCGATTCCGGCCGAAGGCCCTGGGGATCTGAGCGATGAAGAAGCTTCGTCTTGTCCCGGCCGGTCTGCATCTGCCGTTCATGGACTTTCACCGGGTCGCCGTGGCCGTGTCCGTGGTTTTCTTTGTCGGTTCGCTTGCCCTGCTGGCCCTCTCCGGACTGAACTTCGGCATCGACTTCAAGGGCGGCACCCTGATCGAGATCCGGACGCCGCAGGCCGCCGATCTTTCGACTGTCAGAAGTGAACTCAATGCGCTCGATGTCGGCAGTATCGCCTTGCAGGAGTTCGGCTCCGCCAGGGATGTGCTGATCCGCCTGCCCTTGCTCGCCGGCGATGAATCGGTCCAGCAGGCGGCCATCGACAGGATTCAGGCGACCCTCAGCGGCATGTATCCGGACATCGAGTACCGGCGTGTGGAATTCGTCGGACCGCAGGTGTCAGGGGAACTCATCGAGAAGGGGGTGCAGGCGGTTCTGGTCGCCCTTGTCCTCATGATGATCTACATATGGTTCCGTTTCGAGTGGCAGTTCGGCGTCGGTGCCGTGCTTGCCCTTGCCCACGATGTCGGTCTCACCATCGGGGTATTCAGTCTGACCCGCATCGAATTCGATCTGCCGGTCGTTGCCGCACTCCTTACCATCGTCGGCTATTCGATGAACGACACGGTGGTCGTCTATGACCGCATCCGCGAGAATCTTCGCAAGTACAAGCAGCAACCGGTGCGCGGCGTCATCGACCGCTCGCTCAACGACACGCTGTCGCGCACTGTCATGACCAGTGTGACCACGATGCTGGCTCTCGTCGCCCTGTGGCTGTTCGGCGGTGCGGTGATCGCGCCCTTTGTCCTCGCCATGATCTGGGGTGTCCTGATCGGCACCTATTCATCCCTGTTTGTCGCGGCTCCGGTCCTTCTCTATCTCAGACCGGTTCGTGTGAGCGACGACGGGGATGGAAGTCAGGGCCCATCCTGATACCGGAATGCTGGCAACCCGCGAGGTGCATGTGATGCGCGATCTCTGCGGGCGTCCCCGGCGCCGTGACGTCCGATGCAGCGGGCAGCCCGCAAGGTGCATGTGATGCGTGATCTTTGCAGGCTTCCGCGACATGCGATGCTGCAGGCAACCGGCAAGGCGCATGGGACGCGTGGCCTCTGCGGGTGCGCCCTGACGTCACGGCCTTCGATGCAGTGGTAACGGGTGTGATCGGCGCCACCCGCCATGTCATCACCGGTTATGGCGACGGCGGATTTCGCATCGGCGAACGACGCCACGAGGGCTCGCTGATTGTCTTTCCCGACGCAGTGATAGCCTGGCCGGTGGCCGCAATAGAGGACGTGACGCCGGCCGATCTGGCCAATGTTCTGGCACGATCTTCACGAGTCGACATTCTTCTGCTTGGCTGTGGTGAGGAGTCCGACGTGCCGGCCCGGAATGTGCGCGAGTTCCTGCGCCCTCACGGCATTGTCGTGGATTCCATGACAACGGGTGCAGCCTGCCGCACCTACAACATCCTGATGGCCGAGGAGCGCCGCGTCGCGGCGGCCCTCGTCGCCGTGTGAGAACGTATCCCGGGGAAGCGCCAGGGCACTTCCCCGGGACGAACCATGGTCAGAAGTACCAGGGGTTCTGTGCCGAGACCATGCAGAACAGCATGGGAAGCGACAGCATGGTGTTGGTGCGTGAAAACAGCATGGCAGTGCGCGCCGAGGCCTTCTTGGCGTCGGCGTTGGCATCGACAATGCCCAGTGCCCGCTTCTGGTTAGGCCAGATCACGAACCAGACGTTGAACCACATGATGGTGCCCAGCCACATGCCGATACCGATTGCGGTGCTGGCGCCGGCGTCGGCGAAGCCGATGGCGACCGCCTCGATGAAGTAGCCGTTGAGCATCGCCAGGATAAGACCGGTCACGATCGTCGCCATGGCGCCCCAGCGGAACCAGAACAGGGCTGTCGGAGCGATGACCTTGCCGACAGCGGGCTTCTGGTCATCGGGGATCTTCGGCATGCTCGGGATCTGGACGAAGTTGAAATACCACAGCAGACCGATCCACATCACGCCCGAAATCACGTGGAGCCAGCGGAAAAGGAACGAAAGAAAGTCGAGTCCTTCCATGAGATTGTCCTCCCTCGCGACGCAATCAGATCGAGACAAGGATGATGGCGACGACAACCGTCAGCACACATCCCGCGATGACTGTGGACGAGAGTGATTCGAGTATCCTGGCCATGAACTTCTCCCAATCTCTGTTAGGTCCCGGAACAAAGCGGCGCTCAACCTTTTCAAAGGTCGCCGCAACGCGTGAAATTCATATGGCATCCCCCACCTGATGTCCACTCCCGGCACCGGACCGGGTCGTTGCCAGCCAGGGATCCAGGCCGGCGCGCGCCGCGGTGACGATGGCAGACCGCCGAGCGGCTTTCCTGAGGTCCGGCCCGGGGGAGGGGAAAAGGCCGAAATTGCAGTTCATCGGCTGGAAGGTGCGGGCATCCGCCCCGGTGGTGACGTGGTTGAGAAGGGCGCCCAGCGCCGTTGTTGCGGGAGGCGGAACAATGACGTCCGCGCGGCTCTCAAGCAACGCAAAGCGTCCGGCAAGAAGACCGATCGCCGTGCTTTCCACATAACCTTCGACTCCGGTGATCTGCCCGGCAAACCTCAGGTGCGGCCGCTGGCGCAGTCTCAGCGCGCCATCGAGAAGATGCGGGCTGTTGATGAAGGTGTTCCGGTGAACACCGCCCAGGCGCGCGAAACGGGCATCGGCGAGTCCCGGGATGGTGCGCAACACCTCGACCTGATCACCGTGGCGCATCCTGGTCTGGAACCCGACCATGTTGAAGAGCGTTCCAAGAGCATTGTCCTGGCGCAGCTGTACAACGGCGAAAGGCCTCTCCCCCGTGGCGGGATTGGTCAGTCCGACGGGCTTCATGGGTCCGAAACGCAGGGTGTTGCGCCCTCGCCGGGCCAGCACCTCGACAGGCAGGCACCCCTCGAACCACGGCGTCTGCGTTTCCCAGTCGCGCAGGGGTGTCATCCGGGCCGCACACACCCTGTCGACGAAGGCATCGTACTCTTCAAGGGAGAGGGGACAGTTGATGTAGGCTGCGGTATCTCCGGCCGGTCCGGGCCTGTCGTAACGGGACTGGAACCACGTGATGTCGCAATCGATGCTGTCTCGGTGAACCACCGGAGCGATGGCATCGAAGAAGGCCAGCGCGTCCCGGCCCGTCGCACTCTGGATGTCGGCAGCGAGGCCAGGCGCCGTAAGGGGACCCGTGGCGACAATGGCCAGACCATCACCGGGTCCGGGCAGGGACGGCACTTCCTCGCGGCGCAACTCGATCAGCGGCTCGGCCGTGATGGCCGCCTCCACGTCGTCGGAAAATCCATGGCGATCGACGGCCAGGGCGCTCCCCGCCGGCACCTTGTGGCGATCGGCGGTCGCCATGATGAGGGAACCGGCGCGCCGCAGTTCCTCGTGGAGCAGGCCCACGGCATTGGTGGCGGCATCATCCGAGCGAAAGGAGTTGGAACACACCAGTTCGGCGAGGGTGTCGGTCCTGTGCGCATCGCTGGTCCGGTGCGGGCGCATCTCATGGAGCACGGCGCTGCCGCCCCCGCGCGCGATCTGCCACGCCGCCTCGCATCCGGCCAGACCACCGCCAATGACATGAATCGGTACGCTCATGACGCAGCCCCCCGTTGGATGACGTGCGGAGAGAGAGGTAAACACCGTCCGAGGCAGGTTCTTCGGCAACTTGAACGGATTCTTCCAGACCAAGGTAAACTCAGATTGCTCCATGTGTCATCGCACTATCGCGATCTAGCGAGGGAATGGAGCAAAAGGACGTTCTGTCCACTGGATGGACCCAGCCAACACACAGGGATTGTCACAGGACGTTCATTGAGGTGTACCAGGCAAGTGCACAACGCTTAGAGGAAGTTTCGAATTCCAGACCGAATCGTGCCGCCAAGGGTGGTAGATTTCACACGAATGCTGGAGATACTCGGGGCTTCCATGGATGATCTCAATGACGGACGGGATCGGGCATCCGTTCCAACGTTGCCCCATGTCCTGCCGGATACCCCGCGAACGACCGGTGACGGTGTGCAATTCACCACGGGTGTGCTGCCCTATCAGCGTCTTGAGGGCCTGATCGGTTCGACCATTGTTCCCGATGACCCGCCGGTGGATGGTCAATTGCAGCCGGCGAGCCTGGACCTCAGGCTGGGAAACGTGGCGTGGCGGGTGCGCTCGTCCTTTCTTCCGGGGCCGCGTTCGACCGTCGAGGGCAAGCTCGCGGAAACAGCCGGCATCATGCACGAGATCGATCTTGCCGGGGGCGCGGTCCTCGAACGCGGCTGCGTCTACATCATTCCGCTTCAGGAGGAACTGCGTCTGAAGGCGCAGGACGAGCTCGTCGGCTTTGTCAATCCCAAGAGTTCGATCGGTCGGCTCGATGTCTTCACACGGGTCATCGCGGACTACGCGACGGAGTTCGACAGGGTGGCGCGGGGCTACCGGGGCCGCCTCTATGCGGAAGTCTCTCCGCGCACTTTCTCCGTTCTGGTGCGCCGCGGGTCACGCCTTGCACAGTTGCGGTTCCGGCGCGGCACCCCGCCGCTCGGCGAGGACAGATTGCGACAGCTGCACAGCGAACACGGTCTTGTGGATACTCCTGATGCATCGATTCGCGGCAACACGGTGGCCCTGACCCTGGATCTCGAAGGCAGCGGACCAGGATCTCTCGTCGGGTATCGGGCCCGGCGCAACACCGGGGTCGTTGATGTCGACTGCAGGGGAGGGCTCGAGGCGTCACGGTTCTGGGAGCCCATTCACGCCGCGGCCAGCCTGATCCTCGACCCCGACGAGTTTCACATCCTCGCCACCCGGGAACGGGTGCGGGTTCCGCCCGACCATGCTGCTGAAATGGCGGCCTATGACACCCTCGTGGGTGAGTTCCGGGTGCACTATGCGGGGTTTTTCGATCCGGGCTTTGGCTGGAGTGCGGATGGTGGCGCGGGGGCAAAGGCGGTCCTCGAGGTCCGCAGCCACGAGGTTCCCTTCCTCCTCGAGCACGGCCAGATCATGGGGCGTCTTGCCTTCGAGCGTCTCACGGAGCGTCCATCGGTCCTCTATGGCGCCGACCTCGGAAGTCACTACCAGGGCCAGTCCCTCGCACTCTCGAAGCACTTCATGGCCAGGTGAACAACCTGTTGTCATGTACTGGAGGATGTGGTTAGCGTTTGCTGATGGTTTCAGACGGCAGGGAGATCAGGTCATGGCCGATCCCACCTCAGGCAGGCGCAACCGGGACTGGGCCTGGCATCCGGAGATCCCCATGCCGACCGTGCCGGTGTTCGACTGGCCCTGGCGGCCGATGAAGGCCCTCAGGTATCTGTTGTCCGTTGGCTTCATGTGGTCGCAGGTCGTGCCCTTCGCGATTCTGGCGATCGTGGTCTGGGAGTTCACGCAACCGGCCCTGGAGCGTTGCCGGGAGCTTGAGGCCGGCTGGATTGCCTGGATGTACCTGCGAAATCTCGGTCTGATGATCCTGGTCGCGGGGGGACTGCATCTCTTCTTTCATACCTTCCGCGCCCAGGGGGACCGCCGGAAGTTCGATTCCCGGGACCTTGCCCGCGACGATGCGCGCTTCCTCACTGGAAACCAGACACGCGACAACATCTTCTGGTCGTGCACCAGCGGTGTCGGAATCTGGACGGCCTACGAAGTGATCATGATGTGGGGGTATGCCAACGGCTGGTTTCCGCATTTCCTCGTCTGGCAGGAGAATCCGGTCCTCTTTGTCGCCTGGTTCCTGATCATTCCCTTCTGGTCGGCGGTGCACTTCTATGCCATCCACCGGCTGCTTCACTGGCAGCCGCTCTATCGAATCGCCCACGCCCTGCATCACCGCAATGTGACTGTCGGACCCTGGTCGGGTCTGTCGATGCACCCGATCGAGCACATCATTTTTCTCTCGAGTGTGTTCATTCATGCGGTGGTGCTGTCGCACCCGGTGCATGTCCTCTTCCACGGGCAGTACAACACCCTGCAGGCGGCCACCTCCCATACGGGCTTCGATTCCATCCTGGTGCGCGGCAAGCCGGTCCACTACGTCGGAAGTTTCTTTCACACGCTTCACCACCGCTACTACAACTGCAACTACGGCAACCAGCTGGTGCCGATGGACAAGTGGTTCGGCAGCTTTCACGACGGCACGCCGGACTCATGGGCCAGACTGCGCCGCCGCATGGCAACCCGACCGGCCGCGGCACCTCGACGGCCGTAATGCCTATTCCGCGGCGGCGGTGACCGAGCCGGCGTCGCAGAGGATGCCGGCGAGATAGCGTCCGGTGTGACTGGCCGGAATCCCGGCGACCGCCTCCGGTTCTCCCTCGGCGACGATGTGACCGCCGCCGTCACCGCCCTCGGGCCCTAGATCGATGACCCAGTCGGCGGTCTTGATCACCTCGAGGTTGTGCTCGATCACGACCACGGTGTTGCCGGTTTCGACCAGGGCGTGCAGCACTTCGAGGAGTTTGCGCACATCCTCGAAGTGAAGACCCGTGGTCGGTTCGTCGAGAATGTAGAGGGTGCGGCCGGTGGCGCGCCGTGACAGTTCCTTGGCCAGCTTGACCCGCTGTGCCTCCCCGCCGGAGAGTGTCGTCGCCGGCTGGCCAACCCTGATGTAGCCCAGTCCGACACGCATCAGCATGTCCATTTTCGAGCGGATGGTGGGGACGGCCTGAAAGAAGTCGCGTCCTTCCTCGACCGTCATGTCGAGCACATCCGCGATCGACTTGCCGCGGAACCTGATCTCGAGGGTCTCCCTGTTGTAGCGCCGGCCCCGGCAGGTATCGCACTGGACGTAAACATCGGCGAGAAAGTGCATTTCAATGCGCAGCAGGCCATCACCCCGGCAGGCCTCGCAACGCCCACCTTCAACGTTGAAACTGAAGCGCCCGGGCTGGTAGCCCCGCGCCTTGGATTCCGGCAACCCGGCGAACCACTCGCGGATGGGTGTGAAGGCGCCGGTATAGGTGGCCGGATTCGATCGCGGAGTCCGCCCGATTGGTGACTGGTCGATGTCCACCACCTTGTCGAACATGTCGGCGCCCTTGAGTTCCGTGTGGGGCCCTGCCGTCTTGTGATGGGATCCCAGGTGGTTGTTGAGGGCCACGTAGAGGGTCTCGTTCACCAGGGTCGACTTGCCGCTGCCGGACACGCCGGTCACGCAGGTCAGCGCCCCAACGGGAAAGCGGGCACGGATCGCCTTGAGGTTGTTGGCCGATGCTCCAGAGAGGGTCAGGAACCGATCGGACCCGCGCCGGCTGTCAGGGATGCCGATCTGTCGCGTGCCGACAAGATACTGGCCGGTCAGACTGGCCTCGCTCGTCATGACGTCGGCGGGGGTCCCCTCGGCGACGATGTAACCGCCATGTTCACCGGCGCCGGGACCGAGATCGATCACGTGATCGGCGGCTCGGATGGCTTCCTCGTCGTGTTCGACAACGATCACGGTGTTCCCCAGGTCGCGCAGGTCGGTCAGGGTCTCGAGAAGCCGCTGGTTGTCCCTCTGGTGAAGGCCAATCGACGGCTCGTCCAGCACGTAGAGGACTCCGGTCAGACCCGATCCGATCTGGGAAGCGAGCCTGATGCGCTGGCCCTCGCCGCCCGAGAGCGTTCCCGAGCGGCGCGACAACGCGAGGTAGTCCAGCCCCACTCGACTGAGGAAGGTCAGGCGATCGTTGATTTCGGCAAGAATGCGCCGGGCTATTTCGGTCTGCTGGGGGGTCAGCGTTCTGGCCACACCGGCAAACCAGCGCCGGGCTTGCCCGATCGAATACTCCGAGACCTCGGCGATGTGCTTGCCGGCGATGCGCACGGCAAGGGCCTCCGGCTTGAGACGGAACCCGTTGCAGGCCTCGCAGGTGGTCATGGCCTGATAGCGGCTGAGTTCCTCGCGCACGTGCTCGCTCGACGTCTCCCTCAGGCGTTTCTCGAGGCCCGGGATCACGCCCCTGAACGGCGCCCGGAACTCCGACAGATCGTCCTCTTCGCCGAACTCCTCCGTCCAGCCTATCTTCTCGTTGCCTGATCCTTCGAGAAGCATGGCGCGCATGTCCCGGGGCAGGTCCCCCCAGGGCGTGTGGAGGGACGCACCGAAATGCCGGGCCACCGAGCGCATGGCCCGCTTGTAGTAGAGGCTGGAACCGCGCTGCCAGGGAGCGATGGCGCCACCATCGAGGCTACGCCGGGGATCGGGAACAATGAGGTTGGCGTCGAAGACGAGGCGGGTGCCGATACCGCTGCATTCCGGACAGGCGCCGAAGGGGTTGTTGAAGGAAAACAGCCTGGGTTCGATCTCCTCGATCGTGAACCCCGACACGGGACAGGCAAAACGCGACGACAGGGTCATCTGTTCACTGCTGTCGACATCGATGACGACCAGGAGTCCGTCGGAAAGGCCAAGGACCGTCTCGATGGAGTCCGCCAGCCGTCCCTCCAGGCCCTCGCGCTTGACGACCCGGTCGACCACGACCTCGATAGTGTGCTTGCGCTTCTTGTCCAGACGCGGGGCGTCCTCGATCATGTGAACGGCGCCGTCGATCCTTACGCGCTGGAATCCCGAGCGCAGCAGGTCGCTGAGTTCCTTGCGGTACTCGCCCTTGCGGCCCCGTACCACCGGAGCCAGCAGCATGAGGCGCGCGCCATCGGCCATGTCCATGATCCGGTCGACCATCTGGCTGACCGACTGGCTCTCGATAGGCAATCCGGTCACGGGAGACCAGGGTACGCCGACCCTGGCCCAAAGAAGGCGCATGTAGTCGTGAATCTCCGTGACCGTGCCGACAGTCGAACGCGGATTCTTCGAGGTTGTCTTCTGCTCGATCGAGATTGCCGGCGACAGGCCGTCGATGTGTTCGACGTCGGGTTTTTCCATCAACTCGAGAAACTGGCGCGCATAGGCGCTCAGACTCTCGACATAGCGTCTCTGGCCTTCGGCATAGATGGTATCGAAGGCAAGGGACGACTTTCCCGACCCGCTCAGTCCGGTCATGACGATCAGACGGTCGCGAGGGAACTCGACGTTGATGCCCTTGAGATTGTGCTCCCGCGCGCCGCGCACGCGGATGCTCTTGGTCATGGTGATTCCGTGTCGCTGCGATCCTCTTTATGGGGAGGGGCCCTGTCTGGCAAGGCCGCTGTCTGTGGATAGGCGGTACGGTTCTTCATGCACCGTCGGCAAACCCCTGATATGCTCAAGGGTACACCCGGACTAGCGGTTCATTCATCGTGGAGATGCCAGATGGCGGGAAGTGTCAACAAGGTCATAT
The DNA here is from genome assembly GCA_965213815.1 of Alphaproteobacteria bacterium. GTDB lineage: Bacteria > Pseudomonadota > Alphaproteobacteria > SP197 > SP197 > SP197. The sequence goes on from OZ243917.1 coordinate 2,095,827, forward strand.
TGGTGGGCAACCTCGGGCGTGATCCGGAGATCCGCCGGATGACGTCGGGAGACGCCGTCGCCAATCTGTCTCTTGCCACCAGCAAGACCTGGAACGATCGGCAGACGGGCGAGAAGAGGGAGCGCACCGAGTGGCACCGTGTGGCCATTTTCGGCAAGACGGCCGAGGTTGCCGAGCGCTACCTGAAGAAGGGTTCGAAAATCTACGTCGAGGGTGAGTTGCAGACCCGCAAGTGGCAGGACCAGAGCGGCCAGGAACGTTACTCGACGGAAGTCGCGGTGCGGGGCTATGGCGGCACGTTGGTGATGCTCGACAGTCGGGGAGGGGGTGCGCCACGCATGGACGGCGGCGAGCCGCAGCAGGCGCCGTGGAGCGAGATCGAGGAGACCGGCCAGCCGGTCTCCGACAGGATTTCATCGGACTTCGACGACGGAATTCCCTTCTGATCGCCGTGTCAGCCAGTCGATAGCGCATGGCGGAACATGACGTGACCGATCCGGTTTCCCCGGAGGCCATCGCGCCGGTTTCGATCGAGGACGAGCTACGCAGGAGCTACCTCGATTATGCCATGAGCGTCATCGTGTCGCGGGCGCTTCCCGATGTTCGCGATGGCCTCAAGCCGGTCCAGCGGCGCATTCTCTATGCGATGGGTGAGGCGGGCTTCACGGCCGATCGTCCCTACCGCAAGTCCGCCCGCATCGTGGGCGACGTGATGGCCCGCTACCATCCCCACGGCGACAGTGCGATCTACGACGCCATGGTGAGAATGGCCCAGACCTTCACCATGCGTACGCCGCTTGTCGATGGTCAGGGAAACTTCGGTTCCATGGATGCGGATCCGCCGGCGGCCATGCGCTACACCGAGGCCAGACTTGCCCGCATCGCGTCCAGCCTGCTCTCCGACATCGACCACGACACGGTGGATTTTCGGGACAACTACGATGGCAGCGAGTCGGAACCGGTGGTGCTGCCGGCCTGTTTCCCCAATCTCATCGTCAACGGCAGCGCCGGTATCGCTGTCGGCATGGCCACCAATATCCCGCCTCACAATCTCGGTGAGGTCATCGACGCATGCTGCGCATTCATTGACGATCCCTTGATCACGCCAGGTGAACTCCTGCGTTACGTGCCGTGCCCCGACTTCCCCACCGGGGGGATGATCATGGGACAGGCCGGCGCGCGGGATGCCTATCTTTCGGGGAAGGGGCGGGTCATCGTGCGCGCCTGCACGCACATAGAGGAAGTGCGCAAGGGGCGCGAGGCGATCATCGTCACCGAAGTCCCCTACCAGGTGAACAAGGCGCGGTTGATCGAACGCATCTCCGAACTGGTCCGCGACAAGCGCGTGGAAGGAATCCATGAACTGCGCGACGAGAGCGACCGTCACGGGGTCAGGGTGGTGATCGAACTCAAGCGCGATGCCATGTCCGACGTTGTGCTCAACCAGCTGTGGCACTACACACCGCTGCAGATTGTCTTTGCGGTCAACATGCTGGCCCTCGACGAAGCGGGTCAGCCCCGGCAGATGTCGCTCCTCGACATCATTACGCGGTTCATCCGCTTTCGCGAAGACGTGGTCACCCGGCGTCTGCGCCACGAACTTGCGCGTATGCAGGATCGTGCCCACCAGCTGATTGGTCTTGCCATAGCCGTGACGGAGGTCGACGAGGTGGTGGCTCTCATTCGCAATGCCGCCAGTCCGGAGGACGCCCGCATACAGCTGATGTCGAGGCCCTGGCGTATCTCGGTGGTTGAACCGGTGCTCGGACTCATTGAAGGGCCCGAGTCCCTCATACGGTTGCGCGAAGAGGGTGTCTATCGTCTCTCTCTTGAGCAGGCACGCGCCATCCTGGAGTTGCGGTTGCAACGGCTGACCGGTCTTGAGAGAGACAAGATCATCACCGAACTCAAGGGGTTGGCGGAGAAGATTGAAAGTCATCTTGGCATTCTGGCGTCGCGGGATCGCCTGATGGAAATCATCCGCGGCGAACTGGTCGCGTTGCGTGAAGAGTTCGCCAATGAACGACGCACGAAACTCGGCGAGGAAGTGTTCGACAGGACCGACGAGGACCTGATTCAGCCCGAGGACATGGTCGTGACCGTCAGCCTTAACGGTTACGTCAAGCGTGTGCCCCTGGCCGACTATCGCGCACAAAAGCGAGGTGGCAAGGGACGCAGCGGCATGTCCATCCGCGACGAGGATGTTGTCAACCAGGTGTTTGTGGTCAACACCCACGCCTGGGTCCTGTTCTTTGCCACCTCCGGTCTGGTCTTCCGCCTGAAGACCTATCGTCTGCCCATGGCAACACCGCAGGCGCGCGGCAAGGCCTTTGTCAACCTGCTGCCCCTGGATGATGGCGAGACGGTCTCGACGGTCCTGCCCATGCCGATTGACGAGGCAAGCTGGGACGATCTGCATGTGGTGTTCGCCACGGCGCGGGGCACGATACGACGCAACCGGCTGTCGGATTTTGCCAACATCCGCAAGAACGGCCTCATCGCCATGAAACTCGAGGAAGGCGAGCGACTGATCGGCGTCAAGACCTGCCGTGAGGGTCAGGACATCCTGCTGTTCACGCGACAGGGACGCGCCATCCGGTTTCCCGTCGACGCCATCCGCACCTTCGCCGGACGAACCTCCACTGGGGTGAGGGGTATCCGTCTCGGGGACGGTGACACCGTGATCGACATGACGGTCCTCGATCACATCGACATCAACCCGGATGTCAGGGCGGCCTATCTGAAACGGGCCGGTCTCGAACGGCGTACTGATCAGGACGAGACGGACGACACGCCCGGCATCGCCGACGACGTTTACCAGGACCTGCGCCGGAGGGAACAGTTTCTGCTTACCGTGGCCAGCGACGGCCTTGGCAAGCGCAGTTCAGCCTATGAGTATCGCGTCACGGGGCGAGGCGGGCAGGGCATCGTCAACATGGGGCTCGATCGCAGCGAGGAGATGGATCGCGCCGAGGTCGTGGCCTCCTTTCCGGTTGTCGACAGCGACCAGATCGTGCTTGTCTCCGACAGCGGCCAACTGATTCGCAGTCCCGTCAATGAGATACGCGTTGCCGGGCGCAATACACGCGGCGTGCATCTCTTCCGTGTTACCGAAGGCACGAAAGTGGTATCGGTGGCGCTGGTCAAGGACGAAGACAACGGGGATCCCTGACCCGTCAGGGACGATCCGGGGAAGGGTTGATGAACGCGAAGAGGGTTGGTGTCTATCCGGGATCGTTCGATCCCGTGACCAACGGCCATATAGACGTCATTTCCAGGGCACGCACGCTGGTGGACCGGCTCATCGTCGGCGTGGCGGTCAACACCGGCAAGAATCCTCTGTTCGGTTACGACGAACGCGTGGAGATGCTCGAGACGGAACTGTCGCATCTCCCGGATGCGTCGGGACTTGCATGCATAGATGTGCGCCCCATCGACGGTCTTCTGGTGGCCTTTGCCAAGGAGTGTGGCGCCACGGTGATCGTTCGCGGACTGCGCGCCGTCAGCGATTTTGACTACGAGTTCCAGATGGCGGGCATGAACGCCCGCATGGAACCCGACGTTGAAACGGTGTTCCTCATGGCCTCTGAACGCCACACGTTCATTTCATCGCGCCTGGTCAAGGAAGTGGCGTTGCTGGGAGGCGATTTCACGAGTTTCGTTCCCGAACGCGTCGCCCGTCGGCTTGCCAGCGCCATTTCCTGAGGCGATGCGGGTCGACACGTTCGATTTCGAACTCCCTCCCGACAGGATCGCGACACGCCCCGCGGAGCCTCGTGATGCGGCGCGCCTTCTGTGTGTCGACGGCGCAGGCGAAAGGACCCATCACGTTTTCGCGAACCTCCCCGGGTTGCTCGAACCGGGCGACCTTCTCGTCGTGAATGACACCCGGGTCGTGCCCGTCAGGTTGCACGGGACGAGTGCCGGTGCTCCTGTTGAGGTGACCGCCCTGAGTTGTGACAGCGGCCACCTGTGGCGGGTTCTCGCCCGCCCTGCTCGCCGGCTCAAGCCGGGGCAGAGTCTCGTATTGCCGGACGGTCATTCGGCCACCGTCGTCTCCAGGGAGGCGAATGGAGCGGTCATTCTCGATGTCGGCATGACCAGAGAGGGGTTCCTCTCCCATCTCGACCGCCACGGAGCGATGCCACTGCCGCCCTATATCCGGCGCCACGCCGATGAGCGCGACCACAGCGACTATCAGACCATCTTTGCCCTCAACAGAGGGGCCATCGCGGCGCCAACCGCCGGTCTTCACTTTACGGAGCGGTTGCTCGAGGACCTCGCCGCAGCGGGAATCGGGCGTGTGGCCCTCACGTTGCATGTCGGCCCCGGCACCTTCATGCCCGTCCGTACGGACATGGTCGGGGATCACGAGATGCAGGGGGAATGGGGAGAGGTGTCAGCGGAGGCGGCGGCCCGGATCAACGCCGCGCGGCAGTCCGGTGGGCGGATCATTGCTGTCGGGACGACCACTGTGCGTCTTCTCGAGAGTGCGGTTGACGACTCCGGCGTTATCCATCCGTACCGGGGAGATACCACCTTGTTCATCACGCCGGGCCACAGGTTCCGTGCCATCGACGCCCTGATCACCAACTTTCACCTTCCCCGCTCCACGCTCTTCATGCTCGTGTGCGCCTTTCTCGGGTCCGGCATCATGAAGCGGGCCTACGGGGAAGCCATTGCCAGCGACTACCGCTTCTACAGCTACGGTGACGCCTGTCTTCTGACGAGAGACCAGCCGTGCTGAAATGGCATTGTCAGGCGAGTTGTGGACGGGCGCGTACCGGTGTCCTGCGCACCGCTCATGGAGACGTGCAGACACCTGTTTTCATGCCGGTGGGAACCGCTGCAACCGTCAAGGGTGTGATGACGGGTCACCTGCGCGACGCCGGGGTCTCCATTCTGCTTGGCAACACCTATCATCTCATGTTGCGCCCGGGAGCCGAAAGAATCCGGGATCTGGGCGGGCTGAGGCGATTCATGAGCTGGCCGGGACCCGTCCTGACCGACAGCGGCGGCTTCCAGATCTTCTCGCTGAAGGAACTGAGCAAGGTCACTGAAGAGGGCGCCGTCTTTCGCAGTCATGTCGACGGCAGCCGCCACGAGCTCACTCCGGAACGCTCCGTCGAGATCCAGGACTGCCTCGATTCGACCATCACCATGGTTCTCGATGAATGCACCGAGCACCCGGCCACGCACGAGCGGGCGCTGCGTTCCATGGAACGCTCCATGCGCTGGGCCGAACGCTGCAGGACAGCATTCCGTTCCCGCGATGGCTACGGCCTCTTCGGGATCGTGCAGGGGGGCGTTCACGATGATCTGCGCCTTGCCAGTGTGAACTCACTGCGTTCCATCGGATTCGAGGGCTACGCTATCGGCGGTCTGGCGGTGGGAGAAGGACAGCAGGAGATGTTCCGGGTCCTCGACACTGTGGTGGACCATCTGCCGGCAGACAGGCCGCGCTATCTCATGGGAGTGGGCCGTCCGGACGACATCATCGGCGCGGTGGCCCGCGGTATCGACATGTTCGACTGCGTTCTCCCCAGCCGCTCCGGAAGAACCGGCCAGGCCTTCCTCAGGCGCGGAACCGTCAATATCCGCAATGCCCGCCATCGCGATGACCCGCAGCCACTCGATCCTGAGTGCCGTTGTCCGGCATGCCGGAACCATTCGAGAGCCTACCTGCACCACCTGTTCCGCTGCGGCGAGATGCTGGGACCGATCCTGTTGTCGCTCCACAACATCACCCGCTATCAGGAGCTCATGGCCGAAATCCGCCTGGCCATCGGAAACGGAACCCTCGACCAGCTGGCCTGGACAACAGAGTGATCAACCAATGCCGGTTCAGGGCCGCTCGTAACCGGGCCGGGCGAATGTGGCTTCATCGTCATCGGTAGCGCCGTAACTCGAAAAGAGACGGAAACCCAGCAATGTCCGCATGGTATCATCAAGCGATGCGTGAGCCTCGGGCCGGACGGCCAGTGTATGGTTTTGCAGCTGCCGGAATTGCGGGCCACAGTATGTGATGCTCACGCCGATGCGGCTGGCATCCGTCGTGTTGCGGCCCGAGCCATGCCATGTCCGGGCATCCCACATGACCACGCTGCCGGCCGGAACCTCGGCATGCACTGTTGCATGTGTCTTCGCCGGATCCGGTTCGCGGCCGGAGAGATGGCTGGCGGGAACCAGGCGCGTACAGCCGTTGGCGCCCGTGAAGTCGCTGATCGCCCACATGACGTTGATGACCACGGCAGGATTGATCGGATTGCACGAGGCCGTGGGTGGTCCGTAGCAGGAAACGGCGCGTGTGATGGAGCCCGGGCGGTTCGGTGGGTCCCCCGGAAGCAAGGCGCGGGGCAGCCACCACTGGTCGGTGTGGAGATCCATCTCCTGGTTGCCCGGGTGAATGACGTGTGCGGTGTAGCCCGAGAGCAGGATGCGCTCGCCAAGAAGATGACGCGCGATGGCAAGGGCCAGGGGATGGCGCGCCAGGTCGTCGAGAGCGCATTCGCCGGCAACAAGGATCACCCACTCGTCGCCGGTGCGCCGCCACTCTTCGGCATCCGCCGAGCGCTCCTTCCCGCGTCTGGCGGCGCGCTCCACTTCCCTGACGGCACGAGCGAGACTGTCGGAATCGAGCACGCCTTCGGCCATGCAGTAGCCGAAGCGGTCAAGGTCCTGTCTGAGCCCTTCAATGTCCCGTCTGGTGCGGAGTGTGCTCGGCATGCGCGAAGCATCGTGCAATCTGGCGCCAGGAACAACCGCCGTCGATCCTTGACCGGGAAGATGGCAGTTACTAGGTTGCCCGCCGCCCGTCCTCTTGTCCTTCTTCGTTTCCCCGAGAGCCCGTAGCTCAGCTGGCAGAGCATCTGACTTTTAATCAGGCGGTCGAAGGTTCGAATCCTTCCGGGCTCACCACACCAGACACTCTTGCGATCCTTCAGTGACCAGCGGCGCGTCCGAATTGGGAGTGCTTGTGGCCTGGCGTGCGCCTATCACGTTGCGATGCCGCCAGCGTCGAGGGGCGCATCCCTGCCAGTCTCGTCGTCATCGCGGATCGGGTGGCAGTTGAAGCGGGTTTCTGCGTCCACGCGGCCCGGCGGGGGAACCGTCATGGAGGGAACGGTCGCATCGGCCAATACCGCTTTCCTGTCACTGGAACAGGGCCATCGGGTCTCCGACATCAACGACACCGATGCCGTCATGGGCACGGTATCCCAGGCGTTCCTGGACGATTTCCGGCATGGCGCGGACCTCTTCGAAAGGCACCGAGAGATAGAGATTTTCCTCAGTGCGCAACCAGCCGACGACAAAGCCGAAGAACATGCCGCGGCGCCACTCGTCAGGTGTCGTGTTGGCGCCGCCGCCGTGGATCGTTGAACCCAGGTAGACGAGGGCGTCGCCGGCATCCATCTCAGCATGGCCGATCTCGTCCTCTGTCGCTTCCCGTTCGGGATCCCAGCGGTGGCTGCCAGGCACCACGCGCGTGCATCCATTCGCTCTGGTGAAACGCGTCAGCGCGAACATCGCTTCTACTTGCAGGAGATGGGATGGCGTGAGATGGGACCAGGCGTTCTCGTCGCGGTGCAGCCACTGATCGCTTTCCCCGGGTCCGATCTGGATGAGCTGCCCGGTGTTGAGCAGGTAGTGCTGGCAGTGGGGAAGGATCAGCCTGTCGGCAATGCGAGTCATGAATGAGTCTTCAAGAAGATCCACGAACGCCTTCGATTTGCCGGGTAATCCGTCGATCCTGATCGTCCTGCTGCCATAGAAGTCGACAAAGAACTGCGACGGCGGATGGCGCAATCCGGGTTCAATGCCGTCAATGGCCCGATCGAGATCCTCATTGAGAGTCGCCAGCTGGACAGGCGAGAGCGCCCCGCTGACGATGGCGGCGCCGTCGGCTTCGAGTGCCTCGGCAAGGCCCGTGGTGTCTGATGCCGAGTCAAGTTTTCGCAACGTGATGGTCATGGCTGCTCTCCCATGCGTCTCTTGTACCACTCGACAAAGTTCGTCGTCGCCCGCTCCTTCGTGGAGTAGCGGCCCGGTCGATAGCGCCGTGAATTCACGCCGAGCTGGTTGTCGCCGATGATTCTGGTGTCCTCGATGGTGGTGACATCCCACATCCATGTGAGACGTTCTTCATCGTAGTCCTCGCCTTCACGCGCATCGCCGTTGACGAGCCATGTCACCTCGACATCCGTATGAGTCGCGTGGCGAGGCGTGAAGCGAAAGAGCGCCGCATGATCACCGGCAAGGTAGACGTAGAACAGCGGCCCGAACACCATCAGTGTTTCTCCGCCGTCCCAGTCGGTGAGCCGGCCCATGAGTGGCGCCACGGGGCCGCCATCCCTCGAGAGCGTCCTGTAGCCCTCCCTGATGGGCTGCCGGATGGCCGCATGGGGCTGGCGTTCATCGAAACTCTCCCCCCAGAGCCCCGTACTGCGGGTCACGAAGCCCCGTTTCTCCCATGTTGCGGCCCAGGCGGCCACAGTCTCGGAACGGGCCTGCTGGTCGCGCTCGCCATCGAGCACATAGGCGTTGACCGCGGTGTAGCCGGGGTGTGCCGGAGCACAGTGGTAACACTCGCGAAAGTTCTCCACCGCAAGCTTCCAGTTTCCGGCGGTGGGATAGGACTTGCGGGCGGCGATCCTCGCTGTGTCGAGGCAGTGGTTCTCGATGTAGGGGTCGAGGCGCCCGGCGATCGAATCGAATTCGATGACGGCTTCATCGTCCTCATCGGCGAGGCAGATGAACACGAGCCCCTGGTAGATGTGTGTCCTCACCGCGTGAAGCGGCCAGTCCTCCGGCCGGAAATCGTCGGCCATCAATCGCGCCCTGACGAGTCTGCCCTCAAGATCCCAGGTCCACGCGTGATAGGGGCAGGTGAGGGTGCGCACATGGTCGCATCCCTTCGTGATGATCCTCGAACCGCGGTGACGGCAGACATTGAAGAATGCGCGCACCTCACCGTCCTTGCCTCTCACCAGGATGACCGATTCTCCGGCAATCTCGTATGTGAGAACGTCCCCGGGCCTTCGAACCGCGGACACGTGATCAACGAAGAGCCATTGTCTGGCGACAATGCGGTTGAGGTCCTCCTCGAAGATGTCCGGGTCCGTATAGAACGGCTGCTCAAGCGTCATCCCGGCCTGCTGACGCCTCAGCAGACTGCAAAGCGTGTCGGGGCGGGCGGGAGACATGCTGTGACACCTCCGGCGTGGATTGTCGGAAGGGATTGTCACGACACAAGGACGGTTCGGTCAAGAGCGCACGAAAAAAGGGGGACCGGAGACGACGCTCCGGCCCCCCTCTGTCGGGACGAATCCGGCAGGGTTACACGTCGGCCAGGAACTCGACCCACTTCTGGTCAAGCCAATCGCCCTTTTCCACGACCACTTTGTAGTTCGGTATGATTGGCTGGATTGTGCTGGAGGCCCGCCCGAAGGCTTCATCGCTGAGATTGGGCAGCATGCTCCGCGGAAGGACCGGCGCCGTCCACAGGTTGTCCGTGATCACGGTCTGGGCCTCCGGCGAGACCGACCAGTTGATGAACTCGTTGCTGACGTCCTGCTTCTGGCTCCCCTTGACGATGCACCAGGAACCGTAGTCGATGACCCCGCCTTCCTTCGGGAAAGTCGATCGTACCGGAAAGCCGTCGGTGGCCATCACCCAGGTGACGTCATGATAGTACTGACCGGCAGTCAGTTCACCCGACTGCAGCATCGCCTGGAACTGGCCCTCGTTGTCGAACCACAGGCGGACATTGTTCTTGAGTTCCGCCGCCTTCTCCATGCATGTGATCAGACCGTCATCACTGTCCATGATGTCGGTGCCGCCGTAGAAGACGTTGGCGACGATCTCGAGGAGGAAGTTCGTCGTGATCTGGCGGCCCCACCCAAGCTCGCCCTCGAACTTCGAATCCCAGGCATCGGCCCACGAGGCCGGAGGTTCGGGCCAGCGCTCGGTGTTCGTCACAAATGTCGCATACCATGCCAGAACGGGGGCCCCGACCGGGCTCTCCTCGTCATTGCGCAAGATGAGGTATTCGGGCACGTTCACGAGGTTGGGAACGTTCGATTCCTCGAGGGGAACGAACACGTTGATGGCCCGACGCATGGAGCCCTGGCCCGCCATGGTGACGTCGACTGCGGGACTGCCGGCCTTGATGCTGTTCTCCAGGGTCACAAACCACGGGAATCCGCCCGGCTGGGAAATGGTCTCGATCTCGATGCCCGTCTCCTTCGTGAAGGCGGGGTAGGCGTACTGGGAGAGCATGTCTTCGAAGTAGCCGCCGTATGACGACACCTTGATCGGTTCCGCAGCCCAGGCGCGCCGCAAGACGGAAGGCGCAGCGAGCACGCCACCGGCTGCCGCCGTTCCCTTCAGGATGGATCGCCGATTGATTGGATGGCTGATCATTGCAGGATTTGACCTCCCGGTGTTGTGGATGACAATTAATGCATGATCGAAGGGACTCAACAAGTGCCTGTGACGCTGGCCATCATCTCTCCTTCGGTTGCTTGTGCGGAGCCCGGGGCATGGTCACCCTGAAACAGCGCCTCGATGAAGGCGACATTCTGGTTCTTGACGGTGCCACGGGCACCGAACTCGAGAGGAGGGGAGCGCCGATGAGCCCCGGCGCCTGGTGCGCCCTTGCCAGCGAGCATGCGCCCCAGACCCTGCTCGAGATCCACGAGGACTACATCCGCGCGGGCGCCGACATCATCACCGCCAACACATTCTCGAATGCCCGGCACATGCTGGAACTGGTAGACGCGGGCGACAGGGTGGCCGATCTCACCCGCCGGGCAGTCGAGATTGCCCAGCGGGCCCGTGACCGGGCCTCCCGCGGGCGTGATGTGGCGGTGGCCCTCTCGCTTTCCCACCTGATGCCTGTCATTCAAGGCGCTGCGCGCGACGATCCTGCGCTGCGGCCAACTCCCGACGTCGTGTTTGCCAATCTCCAGGAAGTGGTGGCGGCGGGATGTGAAGCCGGTGTTGATCTCATCCTTCTCGAGATGATGTCGCGGCCCGTGCACATGGAGCTGGCCCTGAAGGCGGCAGGCGAGAGCGGACTGCCCTTCTGGTGTGGCCTGAGTGCCCGATCTGTTGATGGAAAGATCGTCAGCTATGTATGGGAAGACTATCCCTTTTCAGACTGCGTCGAGGTGGCCCTGAAGGGCAGGGCGGACGTTGTCGGTGTCATGCACACCCCTGTTCATGCCACGGGCCCCGCGCTTGATATCGTGCGCAGGGCGTGGAAGGGGCCGATGAGCGCCTATCCCGATTCGGGGTTTTTCCGCATGCCGGAGTGGCAGTTCATCGACATCATCGCACCGGCGGAACTCGTCGCCGAGGCACGCCACTGGATTGCCAGGGGCGTGTGTGCCCTGGGAGGATGTTGCGGTCTTGGCCTTGAGCATGTCGAGGCGCTTGCCGGTCTCAGGGAAGACGCAGGACCACAGGCCCCATGACAGACTTTCGGTCGCTGGGCCGGGAGGCCATCGGCATCCAGCGTTGAAGGAGTATGGCGCCGCCGTAGCGGCTGCACAGCGGCCAACCCGGCCATCATCCGGCGCGGAGCGTTTCGCTGTAGTCGGCCATGCCGGTCAGGGCGGTATGGGCAACATCAAGGCCTCCGTCGATTCCGGCGCCTTCACACACTTTATCGTCGCCAACGGCATGAATGGAGACGCTGCCATTGAAGCGGGCTGCCCGGCACCGGTGCGCCAGATGCCGCCGGTGATGCCTGCTATGGCAATGCCCATGTTGCGACGGCTCGAGACACGCTTCCCGCACAGCGCCGTCGGCTGACGTGAACACGCCGATCAGGGTCATCTGCGCCCGTCACGGTCTGGCATCGCCACATGACTCCATTGTCCTGATTCGCCGGAAACCAGGGCGCTGAAGCGGTCCAGCATGACAGAAGTTCAGCGCCTGTGCCGGGCACGAGGAGACGGGATTCTCTCTGGCGCACGGCATGTCCCGGGCGCGCTGGAACCGCGGTGGTGGTGGCATTCATCAGGTGGAGTCGCGCGGAGCCTTCGAGGCAAGGCGGGCGAGGGTGGTGTGGATGCGGGCGATCAGTTCCGGCAACTCGTCGGGAGGAATGGTATTGCCGCCAACATAGGCAACGACGATCTCGGTCGTCATCTCGAGGATGTCGGCCTGGTCGACTGCAGACAGCATTGCCTTCTTCATGTGCTTCCCCGGCTCCCTTGCCAGCAACGCCATGGTGCGTGCGATCAACATCGTTGTCACCAAGTGGCACTGCGGGAGGGTTTATGCTATCCCTAGGGGTGGTTGCAATGTGAGTCCCCAACCGATGAACACCTCCCGCGTCGCGCTGGCGTCGGATCATGCGGGGCATGCGCTCAAGTCGATTCTGCTGGGCGCACTCGATACGTGGCGGATCGATGTCATCGATCTCGGGACCACGGGAACCGATCCGGTCGACTATCCCGATTACGCCATGTGCATGGCCGCGTGCCTCGCCGAGGGAAGGGCCGGCCGGGGTGTTCTGGTGTGCGGCACGGGTATCGGCATTGCCATGGCGGCGAATCGCCACAGGGCTGTCCGTGCCGCCGTGTGTCATGATGTCACGTCTGCCGTCCTGGCTCGCCGTCACAACGACGCCAACGTGCTTGCACTCGGTGGCCGGCTGATCGGCGAGGAAACGGCCCGCCAGTGTCTGCGCGCCTTCATCGATACGCCCTTCGACGGTGGCCGCCACACCCGCCGTGTCGACAAGTTGTCGCACACGGACCTCATGCGCTAGAAGGCGCGGTCCCGATTCCGGAGCGATGATCATGGAGACCAGACAGACCGGTCCTTTCCTCAACAAGCTGGCGAGGACCGACCCCTTGATCTTCGATGCTCTCGCGGGCGAACTGAAACGCCAGCAGGAACAGATCGAACTGATCGCCTCCGAGAACATCGTTTCGCCAGCCGTGCTGGAGGCCCAGGGATCCGTTCTCACCAACAAGTATGCCGAAGGCTATCCCGGACGCCGCTACTACGGCGGGTGCGAACATGTGGACGTTGCCGAGCGCATTGCCATCGAGCGGGCACAGAAACTCTTCGGCTGCGCCTGGGCCAACGTGCAACCGCATTCAGGCGCCCAGGCCAATGGCGCCGTGTTGCTGGCGTTGCTCAAGCCCGGCGACACCATCCTGGGCATGGCGCTTGATCATGGAGGCCATCTCACCCACGGCGCCCGGCCCAACATCTCCGGAAAATGGTTCAATGCGATCGGCTACGGGACAGACCGGGAGACCGGGCTCATCGACTACGACCAGGTGGAGCGCCTTGCCAGAGAGCACAGACCGGCGCTGATCATTGCCGGCGGCTCGGCCTATTCGCGAATCATCGATTTTGCGCGTCTGCGCGCTATCGCCGATGATGTCGGCGCCTGGTTCATGGTCGACATGGCGCATTTTGCCGGGCTCGTGGCCGCAGAAATCCACCCCGACCCCCTGCCGCATGCCCATGTGTGCACCACCACCACCCACAAGACCCTGCGGGGGCCCAGGGGAGGCATGATACTCTCCAGCGACGAGGACATTGGCCGGAAGATCAATTCCGCCGTTTTCCCGGGCCTGCAGGGCGGGCCGCTCATGCATGTGATCGCCGCCAAGGCGGTGGCCTTCGGCGAGGCGTTACAGCCCGCCTTCAGGGCCTATGCCCAGGCCGTTGTCGACAATGCCAGAACCCTTGCCGGCACCCTCGTCAAGGGTGGTCTGGCGATCGTTTCGGGAGGCACGGACACCCATGTCATGCTGGTCGATCTGAGACCGAAGGGGCTGACCGGCAACCGTGCCGAAGAGAGTCTCGAACGCGCCAGGATCACCTGCAACAAGAACGCCATTCCGTTTGATCCCGAAAAACCGGCGGTGGCGTCGGGAATCAGGCTTGGAACACCGGCGGCCACCACCCGGGGATTTTCTGTTGGCGAGTTCGACATGGTTGCCGAGATGATCGTTGAAGTGCTTGATTCACTTGCGAATCATCCCGAAGATAACAGTGCGGTCGAACAGGAAGTCTCGACACGGGTTCTGGATCTGTGTCGCCGCTTTCCGATCTACGGGGATTGAAGCGAGGTCGATCATGAAGTGTCCAGCATGCAAGAGTGACAAGACTCAGGTCAAGGACTCGCGTCCGGCGGAAGACGGAGTGGCGGTACGCCGGCGCCGGGAGTGCTCCGACTGCGGGGTGCGGTTCACGACCTACGAGCGTCTGCAGCTGCGGGTCATGATGATCATCAAGAGGTCCGGTGAGCGGGTGCCGTTCAACCGTGAAAAGCTGGCGGGTTCGATTCTTGTCGCCATGCGCAAGCGCCCGTTTACGGAAGAACAGCTCGATCACCTCGTCGCCGAGGTTCAGCATCAGCTCGAACGCCGTGGCGAGCGGGAAATCCACAGCACCGTAGTCGGGGAGATGGTGCTCTCGGCCTTGTCCAGTGTGGACGACGTTGCCTTCGTGCGGTTCGCCTCGGTCTACAGGAATTTCGATAACGCGAAAGATTTCGCGAAGTTGATCGAGGGTATCTGAAGAGAGACTCCACCATCACCCCCCGGGTCGACGTGGACCCCGCGGACCACCATCACATGACGGCGGCGCTGGCCCTTGCCGGCCGCAACCTCGGTTCGACCTGGCCCAATCCGTCAGTCGGGTGCGTGATTGTGCGCGATGGCATCGTGGTCGGACGGGGAACGACCGCCCCTAGTGGCAGGCCGCATGCCGAAGCCGTGGCCCTCGACATGGCCGGTGCGCGTGCCAGGGGAGCGACAGCCTACGTTGCACTGGAGCCCTGTGCCCATCGCCGGAACGGATCATCGTGTTCCGACTCCCTGGTTCGCGCCGCAGTGGGACGTGTCGTCGTGCCCATGACGGATCCCGATCCACGGACATCGGGACGGGGCATCATGCGCCTGCGCGAGGCGGGAATCGATGTCGAAGTCGGCCTCCTGGCGCGGCAGGCACGTGACCTGCATGCCGGTTTTGTGTCGCGAGTCATGACCGGGCGGCCTCTCGTGACCCTCAAGGTTGCCACGTCCCTCGATGGCGCGATTGCGACGGCAACAGGCGAAAGCCAATGGATCACGGGACGCCACGCGCGGCGGGCCGCCCATGGCCTGCGCCTCCATCACGATGCCATCCTCATCGGACGCCGGACAGCCGACATCGATGATCCACTCCTGACCTGCCGGCTCGATGGTCTCGAACATCGCTCACCGGTGCGAATTGTGGCTGACAGCAATCTCGACCTTGCCTGCAGGTCGGCTCTCGTGGCCTCGGCGGCGGATGTTCCCACATGGGTTGTCTGCGGCAGTGATGCAGACGTCATCAGAAAGGAAACCTTGCGCGCCGCGCACGTCGAAGTGATCGAGGTCGAGCGCAACGACTCTGGCAGGGTTTCGCCGAAAGCGATGATGGCCGCCCTGGGCTCGAGAGGACTGACACGCCTGCTTGTCGAGGGAGGCTCCGTCCTGGCGGGCAGCCTGGTCCGGGACGGTCTGGTGGACCGCGTGGCCTGGTTTCACGCGCCACTCGTGCTGGGCCATGATGCGGCGGCATCCCTGGCCGGCCTGGACGTTGACTCGCTCAGTGATGCCCGACGCTGGCGGGTGCTCTTGCGCCGGGCATGGGGCGAGGACGGGTTGACGTTGCTGGCGTCCGGCGCTAGCGGGGGTCCATGTTCTCCGGCATCGTGACAGACTGTGGCGAGGTGTGCTCCCTGGACAGCAGGGCCGGTGGCCTCGTCGTTGGCATCGCCACGTCCTGGGATCTTCGACGGCTTGCGAAGGGCGCATCCATCGCCTGTTCCGGGGCCTGCCTGACGCTCACAGGAAAGTCGGGCGACCGGTTCAGCGCAGATGTCTCGAGAGAGACCCTGTCGCGCACGACCCTGGGACTGTGGACGGTGGGGTCACCGGTCAATCTCGAACGGTCTCTGGCGATGGGAGAGGAGATTGGAGGTCACATGGTGTCCGGTCACGTCGATGCGGTGGCAACGGTCGCGGGGATCGAGGAGCACGGTGATTCGACCGAGATGACATTCTGCGCCCCGGCGGGCGTGGCTTCCTTCATCGCCGAAAAGGGATCCATTGCCCTTGATGGGGTGTCGCTGACCGTCACCTTCGTCGAGGATCGCGAGCAGGACTGCCTCTTCGGTGTCAGCATCATTCCCCACACGCGTCGCGTCACGACCTTTTGCGGCCTGGGGCCCGGTGATCGCGTCAATCTGGAAATCGACATGCTGGCGCGCTATATGAACCGTCTCCTGGAATCGCGTCACAGCCGACACTGAGAGCACGATGGCGACTGCACCTCATGTCCTGCTCCTTGAAGCCCGCTACTATCGCGATATCACCGATATGCTGGCCGCCGGCGCCATTGCCGCACTCGAGGAGTGGGGGGCCACCTGGGAACGGGTGGAGCTGTCCGGCGCCTTCGAGATTCCAGGCGGTCTGCGCATGGCGATTGCCACCAGCCGGTACGACGGATATCTGGCGCTGGGTTGCGTGATCCGTGGAGAGACCTCCCACTACGATCACATCTGCACCGAGGTGGCACGCGGAATCAATGATCTCGCGGTCCGCTACATTGCTCCCGTCGGATTTGGCGTCCTGACGGTGGAGAACTACGAGCAGGCCCTTGAACGCGCCGATCCCGCACGCCGGAACAAGGGCAGGGAAGCGGCCGTCGCCTGCATCAAGATGGTCGAACTTGCCGCCACCCTGCGTGTGACGGGATGAAGGCCGGGGTGGCCAGCCGGCGTGCGTCCCGGCTTGCCGCCGTTCAGGCCCTCTACGAAATCGATCGCAGCGCGGCGTCCGTCGACGAGGTGATCAGCGCCGCCTGCGATCAGGGCGCTGTCCTTGACGAGAGCGGTCTCGGCCATCCTGTCGACGCACGCCTGCTGGCCGCAGTCGCACGTGGCGCCATGGACAACCGCGAGACCCTGGACGGCATGATCGACGATGCGCTGGCGTCCAGCTGGACAACCAGCCGTCTCGAGACCCTGATGCGCGCTGTCCTGCGTGCCGGTTCCGGAGAACTCCTGGTCAGCAGCGAGGTGCCCGCCCGGGTGGTCATCAGCGATTATGTCGATGTCGCCCACGCCTTCTGGGAACGCGGAGAACCGGGCATGGTCAACGCAGTTCTCGACCGCCTGGCCCGCCGTCTGCGAGCGGCGGAGTTCGACACTTGAGCGGTGGGGACGAGTTCACGATCATCCGCGACATCATGGCGCCTCTCGCCCATCATCCAGGCGCGCTTCGTCTTGCCGATGACGGCGCGGTCCTGACTGCGTCGTCCGGCATGGATCTGGCGATCACCAAGGACATGATGATCGAGGGAGTCCACTTCCTTGCGGATGACCCGGCGGAGCTCGTCGCCCGCAAGCTGCTCCGCACCAATCTCTCGGACCTTGCCGCCATGGGGGCGCGACCTTGCGCCTATCTCCTGGGGTTCGCCTCGGACGGGCGGCGGGGACGCACATGGCTTGAGGACTTCGCCGGCGGGCTGGCGCGTGATCAGGAGGAGTACGGGGTCAGCCTGCTTGGCGGCGATACCGTGGCCGCACAGGGCGGCCTTCTGACCCTGTCTCTCACAGCGTTCGGCGAGGTGCCGTCCGGAATGTCCTGCGCCAGGGATCGGGCGAGGGCGGGAGATGTGGTCGCCGTCACCGGAACCATCGGAGATGCGGCGCTGGGATGTCTCGTGCGCACCGGCGCCCTCCGCGGGCTCTCGAGTGCAGCGGAAACCCGGCTGGTGTCCCGCTATCGGCTGCCGCAGCCAAGGGTCTCGTCAGGTGTGGCCCTGCGCGGTGTGATTCACGGTGCAATCGACATCTCGGATGGCCTTCTCGCCGATGCATCGCATGTGGCCGCCGCCTCCGGAGTGGCCATGGACCTTGCCGTCGACGCCATTCCGCTTTCCGCCGATGTCCGCCATGCGATCCGCCGTGATCCGGCGTTGCGTGACCGGGTGCTGGCCGGGGGCGATGACTATGAACTCCTCGTGACCCTGGCTGCCGACGATGTGGCCCGCGCCCGCGCCATCGCCAAAGAGTGCGGTGTCCCCCTTGCCCCGATCGGGCGCTGCCGGAAGGGGTCCGGCCTGACGCTCCTGGACGACCAGGGTGCGCCCCTCGAGATCGCCGACACCGGCTGGCGTCACAGTGTCCTGGAGGCGGGCCGAACCGAATGACAAGAGAATGATCCCAGCCCCCGGCTCGCAAGCCCGGTCACGTTTTCCGATGGACGCCAGGCCCCTTCACCAAGCGATCGAAACCGGTGCAAGAGAGATCCGTTCGACGGTCAAGTTCGGACGCTCCAATGCGGATGGTCCTGAAGGTGGCGGCCACCGGCAGGGCGGTGCGGGTGCGTATCGTCGATCCAGGTCCGCTTCTGGCAGACAAAACCGCGGGACGGGGAGGTGATCACGGCACTGCTCGCCCAGCGGGCGGGGTCCTGCAGCGCGACATTGCAGTTCTGCTCCGGGGCGTGGCGGAGGTTTCCGGGACCTGGGAGTGGGACAGATGGAGGCGTTCGCAGCTGGACAAGGCGGGCAAGCTCAATCGCCGCCGGACGATAACGCCGGCACCACCGCCGTGCCTGACGACGTGGCCAGATCCCGGCTCGACGCTCTACCGAACGTCACCGTTGGATGCCGCGTCTCACCGAACAGGCCTGCGGCCAACTTGGCCGTTGTCACCAGTCCGCCGGCCTGTGGATATTCGTCCCGGGTATCGGATCCGGCAATTGGGAGCCCTGTAACGCGCCGGTTCGGATGCGGCGCGCGAAGTCGGCCTGGACCAGCAGTTGGCGCGACGGGTTTCTGGTTCCCGGCGTTATGAGGCCGATTCGTTTTCCGTGCTGGTGTTTCACGAGACGCATGGCCTCGGCCAGATCGCTGTCGTTGCTTACCACCACCGCGCAGTCGTAGGCTCCCAGCCATCCGTCATTCAGCAGATGCACGGCGAGATTGACGTCCGAGCCCTTCTCCTCGGTCCTGACGACCTCGGCCGAGCGCCGGTTTCCTGTCGGTCTGGCCAGCGGCATGCGCACTGTATGGCTGAGGAAGTGCCCGAAATGCACATCAACCTCGGGCCGGAAGCGCTGCACGGCACGGAGATAAACGTCCTGTCGCTGCGGTGTCGAAGGATCGCCCGGAGTCCCCGAAACCCTTGCCGTGAAGTACTTGACCGTCAGGATATCGTGCTGCGGCTGCAGGATCCGCCGGAACAGCGCAACCGGGTCCAGCCATTTCCACGGCGTACCCTTGAGGGCACCGTAGTAGAGGTTGAATCCGTCCACATAGACAAACGTGCGCATTGGGATGGGGCCCAGAAGAAGCAAGGGCCTCCGAAGAGGCCCCGCGCCCTGCGGTCGAGACCGCAAGGGGTGTTCACAACAATCTATGAACAGACGCGGCGAAATTCAAGCGGAGTTCGACACATTGCGCCGAGAGGGATCATTCCCGTCGCAGGCCGAGGCTCTGTCGCGCCGGGCGGTGTCGAGCGAGATCTCGGGGAGCGCCCGAAGGTGATCTTCGTGCATGCGCCCCTGCACGCGGGTCTGGACGATCCAGGAATTGACGCAGAGAGGGCTGCACCCCCACCCCGAAATGCGCGAGCAGCGCATCACGGATCGTGTATTCCTTCACCTTCGGCTTGGCGGGGACAGGGATGTCGCAGTGTGACTGACCGGCGAGCGAATACCATGTCTTGCGCTCACAAGACCCCTTTGTCGACGAGGCATTTCGGAAGACCCACGCCGACGCCGTGTTCCGGACAAGGCTGAAGGACGGGCGGGTTCCTTGAGCACAAAAGCACGCTCGAGCCAGGGACGACACTGCAGGGCGTCCTGGCGGAGCCATGAGCGCCGGGGAGGCCCGGGAGACGTTCGACAAGAGAGCGGACACGTGTCTGATGTCTCGAGGACGATTGTTGAGCGACTGGGCCTTGCGATGAGGGCGGTAGCATGATGCTGAACACCTCCCGGGGATTGTTCCCGCCCCTTCTGTGTGGGGATCCGGGATCGGTTGATGAGCCTCGAGTGAAGGCCGCCACTCGCCAATGCGGATCCCGGAGGAATGCGAACAGCGAGAGTTCGTCTGCGCAACCATTGCCGCCGCGTTCAGGCGGGAACGATTCTGGGCAGTTGTCCGATCAACAGGAGGGCGCGGGGCCATGCCACCATACGGAGCGCGTCGAACCGGGGACCAAACCTGGTTGTCGGAACTATTGACCGAACTGACTGCTTGCGGGGACCAGGCAGCCGACGAAGGACTCGATGCACCGTCAGAGCTTGGAATGGCAAGAGCGGGGCTCCTGCTGCGTCGCGGATCGACCGCAAGTCTATCCCATGGGTGAAGGCGGCATCGCTATCGACTTCCGCGGCCCCGAGACCATGAGCGGCTTCCTGTTTCTGATTGAACACGACGGGTCGGGAGCATTGTTCTCTCGAACTGGCACGTCCAGAGGCAGGCTTCGGATTGATAACGCGGAGGATTTGCTGAACGAGCATGGCATGCGGGAAACCGAGAGGGTAGGGGTTCGCTAGTGCCGCGAGTCGACCGGGCTTCGGGTCCAGTCGCGACAGCCGGGGAAGCTGGCGCCGGTGCGCTGCCCCCTTCTGGCGAGCCATGTGTAGGGGGCGCCGAATGCGGGAAGTCGCGGTGACGGGATCTGCCTTGCCCAGTCACGCCGCTCAAGGCCTGGCAAAGTCGTGCGGGACGCAGCGGACATGCCCGGTCACGACATGGTCATGTGAGAGGAGCAGCCGCCACGGCCTCCTGGAGTCCTGCAAGTTGTGGCGCACAGTCCGCCTGCATGTCTTCCCCTGGCGCGCACCCGATCAGCCGGCGCATCCAGGAAACGTCATCCTTGTACTCTTTTAGACGTCGCAAGAAGCTCGCCCGGTTCTTGGTGCAGACGAGCGTGTACGGTCTGCCCTTGCGTTCGGTCACATGATCCATGTCGAGGTTGTGGCGCTCAATCACACCGTGCAGGTGGGTACGGAGGTCCTGGCGGAGCGGAAAGCGCGCCACCTGTGCTGCCGGATCGTCGCAGAACGCCAGAAGTCTGGCGCAATGCTCGCAGCTGCAGCTGAGATGGGCATCGACGATTTTCCAGTGTCCCGGTTCTTCGGGGGGAGTCCTGCTGCGTTCAAGCAGGCGACGGACTGCCTGGCCCCACAGGATTGCGAATGGAACGGCATGCGCCAGTCTCCCTTCGCCATGCAGTTCACGCAGCGCCGCCGGAAGAATGCGTTCAGGCGCGGCAAGATCAGGAAGAGCGACAATCGTCCGGGCTGCCGCAGCAGCGTCTCCTGTCAGTCCCGCTCGCCATGCCAGGACGAAGAGGTCGCGCACGGCCTGCGCCTTCAGTTCCTTCAACTTCCCGTCACCTGGTTCTGCGATGACACCCAGCACGGAGCCGACAGTTCTTCTGATCATGACCTGCCATGCCGCCGCGCCGAGAATGTGCGAGAAGGTATCGGCACAGGCGTTGCCGGTCACAAGAATCTGATCAGCGTCAATCTGGAAGCAGTTGCGGACCGAGGTGTCCACAAGGGTATCCGCCCCCTTGCCGTAGGGAGCCCGTTCGGCGAGCTCTATCAGCGAGCGCACCTGGGATTCGGGAACGGGATAACGACAGCATGCCGAGAGTGTCAATGTCGACGCACGGCATGGGCAGGAGCAGCCGTCCCCGGGCGCAATACTCGCCAGGACGGTCGACGGACTGCAGCAACGCCTCGAGGGTTGCGTCGCCGCAGTAGTCAAGATCAATCACGCCCATCTCGACTCCTCCTTCCCGTTGTCCGGCCTGATCGACATCATGGTCTGCACGTCCCGACACCGATGACGGGTGACCTGTGCGATCAGTCATCACGACTATCGAAGATGATGATAGCGAAACATCCTGTCGTGCCAGCGCCCGTCTGGGGACAAATGCGCTGTCCCCGGGCCAGGGAGTCGTCTGATGGAGCGGTCCCATTGAATTTGCCTGCGTGATCTGTCTATAAACCATCCTTCCTGATATCGCGGACTGTGTCGGACAACGGCCGGATCCGGCGCTGCGCCTCAGGAACATCCCGGCCGGACTTCACGTCAGGGAGCAAGGGAACGATGGATCCCCTTTACTTTGCCATCGCCTGTGGTGCCGTGGCAGTTCTCTATGGATTGCTGGCCATCCGCAAGGTCATGGCGCAAAGCGCGGGCAGCGAGCGGATGCAGGCCATCGCTGCTGCCATCCAGGAGGGCGCGCAGGCCTATCTCAACAGGCAGTATCTCTCGGTCGCCATCGTCGGCGTGGTGATCTTCGTGCTGCTTCTGGTGGCGCTGGGCACCAGTCAGGCCATCGGTTTTGCCATCGGCGCCATTCTTTCAGGGGCCGCGGGCTACACGGGAATGCTGGTGTCGGTGCGCGCCAACGTGCGGACTGCACAGGCGGCCCGCGAAAGCCTTGAACGGGCACTGTCGGTCGCAGTCAACGCCGGCACGGTCACGGGAATCCTGGTTGTCGGCCTGGGGCTTCTCGGCGTCGCCGTTTATTTCCTTGTCCTGCTTGAACTCGGGGTGGCGCAGCGCGAAATCGTCGAGGCCCTCGTGGCCCTGGGTTTCGGCGGATCCCTGATCTCGATCTTTGCCCGCCTCGGTGGCGGAATCTTCACCAAGGGTGCGGATGTCGGCGCCGACCTCGTCGGCAAGGTTGAGGCCGGTATTCCCGAGGATGATCCACGCAATCCGGCGGTGATCGCCGACAATGTCGGAGACAACGTAGGCGACTGCGCCGGTATGGCCGCCGATCTCTTCGAGACTTATGCCGTCACCTTCGTGGCCACCATTCTCCTTGGCACCATCTTCTTCGATGGCGCGGCACAGGCGAGCATGATGGTCTTTCCTCTCGTCCTGGGAGGCGCCTGCATCCTGGGTACGGTGCTGGGCAGCTTCTTCATGAAGCTGGGTCGTGGCGGCAACATCATGTGGGC
Organism: Alphaproteobacteria bacterium; assembly: GCA_965213815.1. Classification (GTDB taxonomy): domain Bacteria; phylum Pseudomonadota; class Alphaproteobacteria; order SP197; family SP197; genus SP197. The sequence goes on from OZ243917.1 coordinate 2,118,830, forward strand.
GCTCTACAAGGGATTCATCGTGACCTCGGTGATTTCCGCGGTGCTCTTCATCCCGGTGACAGACTGGGTGATCGGTCTCGACAGTGAGTTCACTGTCGATGATACCACGTTTACCGGGTGGGACATGTTTCTGTGCGGCATTCTGGGCCTTGTTATCACCGGCCTGCTGATCGTCATCACCGAATACTACACCTCGACGGAGTATCGGCCCGTGAGGACCATCGCGAAGGCCTCGACAACAGGGCACGGAACCAACATCATCCAGGGACTCGCCCTGTCGATGGAAGCCACCGCTGCGCCGGTGATCGTCATCGCGGCGGGCATCATCATCGGCTACCTGATCGCCGGACTGTTCGGCATCGCCATCGCCGTGACCACCATGCTGGCCCTCGCCGGCGTCGTCGTCACCCTGGATGCCTACGGACCGGTCACCGACAACGCGGGAGGCATCGCCGAGATGGCCGAACTGCCGGAGGATGTGCGCAAGACGACGGACGCCCTTGATGCCGTCGGCAACACGACCAAGGCGGTGACCAAAGGCTACGCCATCGGTTCGGCCGGACTGGCCGCACTGGTGCTGTTCGCCGCCTATGTCGAGGATCTCTCGCACTACTTCCCGGATCTCGACGTCACGTTCCGCCTCAGCGATCCTTTCGTGGTTGTCGGCCTCTTCATCGGTGGCATGCTGCCCTATCTCTTCGCGTCCCTGGCCATGCAGGCTGTCGGCCGCGCCGCGGGTTCCGTGGTGGAGGAGGTGCGGCGCCAGTTCCGCGAGATCGCCGGCATCATGGAAGGCACGGCGCGGCCCGACTACAGCCGGGCCGTCGACATGCTGACGAAGTCGGCCATCCGCGAGATGATCATTCCCTCGCTGTTGCCGGTCCTGGCGCCCATCGTGCTGTGGCTCGTCATCCGGGTGATCGCGGGTGAGGTCGCGGCCTTCGCGTCACTCGGCGCAATGCTGCTCGGCACCATCGTCACGGGGCTCTTTGTGGCGCTTTCGATGACGTCGGGTGGTGGCGCCTGGGACAATGCCAAGAAGTATATCGAGGACGGTCATCACGGTGGCAAGGGCTCGGAGGCCCACCACGCTGCCGTGACCGGCGACACGGTCGGAGATCCCTACAAGGATACGGCCGGTCCTGCGGTCAATCCGATGATCAAGATCATCAATATTGTCGCCCTGCTGCTTCTCGCCACACTGGGCGGCTGGGCCTGACACGGTCTCCTGCCCGGAACGCAGTCGAACCGCGGGGCTTGCGTTCCGGGCTTCGATCCTCCGAGGTCCGTTCCCGGCGGGATCAGGGTGTGGGGAACTGGGCCGTGGTCCCGGGGGCGTCGAAGCGTCCGATGTTGCCGAGCAGCTGCTCAAGAAGGCCGAGGTCGCGCCCGTGCGTCGGTGTGGCGCGGGAAACGGGATCGATGACAATGCCGTCCTCGATCGTCAGCATGGCAATCTCCTCGACGATTCCCGACGAGTCGAAGGCGATGGCGACCACGGTCTGCGTTTCGGTTTCGGGAAGGGACAGGACCGAGGTGGTCCGGTGCTGGCTGATGTAGAACCATGTGTCTTCGCCGAAGAGTGAACGCGATGAAGGTGTTCCCAGACTGCGGGTCACATCACTCCTGTGGTCGACACCGGGTTCGATGCTTGTCACCGTTTCCTGATCGAGTATCTGACCGTGCCTCGAAACGCGCGGTTCGCACGCTGCGAGAACTGTGGCGATGAGGGCCGGAGCCGCTATGATGGCAAGATTGAGGGGTTTCATCGACCGCGCCAGTTCGTGGTCCTCATTGAGGCCACGAATGACAAGGCAAGTCAATCCTGCCGGTATGGTCACACGGAAAGGACTGCGACGGCTGTTCAGCCGCTCCCGCTTCAGCGAGCGGGCCCATCTCCTCCACGATAGCGTCGTGGCCCAGGCGCGTTCACCATCCCTTTTCCGGTATCATCACATTCCCGATACCTTCGATGGCCGCTTCGAATTTCTCGTGCTCCACGTGCTTCTCGTGATGCGCCGACTGCGATCAGATGGCGGCGATGGCGTCGCTGCGGCACAGGAACTCTTCGATCTGGTTATGGCCGACTTCGACCGGGCGCTGCGTGAATCCGGTGTCGGTGACCTGAGGGTGGGATCGCGGGTCCGCCGGATGGCCCAGGGATACTTCGGACGCGCTCGCGCCCTTGACGATGCGCTGGCGAATGCCGGACCGGACACCCTCGATGAAGTGCTGGAACGCAATGTCTACGGTACTGTATCGGTCGAGGCAGGGACGGTCTCCGGCCTGGCCTGCTATGTGCGTCGTCAGGTGGCTCACCTGGACAGTATGGACCATCATCGCGTGGTTGCCGGTGACATCGACTTCGCACACATGGAGAGCGACTGACCATGCAGACCCATCCGTTCCTGCGGCCATTCGACGTCAGTCGTATCGGCGATGGCGCCACCTGGCGGCGCCGTGTCGAGGCAACGCCCGGGGAGCTCGATGATCTGGCGCGGTTCCTCGGAACCGTTGCCGTGCGCCGCCTGGAGGCCGATGTCGCACTGACCCGCCGTGGCCGCCAGGTCCGGGCCGACATCCACGTTTGTGCCGACATCGTCCAGACCTGCGTCGTCACGCTGGACGACCTCGATACCGCGTTCGACGAGGAGTTTTCCCTGACCTTTGACCCGGATGTCAGGCCACATGGCGAATTTGACGAGCCACTTTCGCTGACCGGCGACGATCCCCCCGAACCCCTTGTGGACGAAACGGTCGATGCCGGCATTGCGGTCGGCGAAATGATGGCGCTTTCCCTCGATCCCTGGCCGCGCCGCCCGGGAGCCAGGATCGACAGCGACCTCGCCGTGGCCGACCTTCGACGCCCATCCCCCTTCGCCGTCCTGGAGTCCCTCAAGGACGAAGATTGAGCGGTTGTTCTCTCGGCGAAACACGACTATAGAGGTTGGCGGTCTCCCAACGCGTCGAGGGCGCAAGTCATGGCGGTTCCCAAGAAGAAGGTGTCCCGTTCCCGGCGCGGTCAGCGCCGGTCCCACATCGGCCCTGGCGTTGTCGGCACGACCGAATGCGCCCAGTGCGGTGAAACCAAGCTACCCCATCATGTGTGCAGGTATTGCGGCCACTACCGTGATCGTCCGGTCACGGAGCCCAGGCAGGCTTACTGAGTCGGACTGCCTGCTTCGCCGATGACCGCTTCTCAGGTCCTTGCCCTTGACGCCATGGGGGGCGACCGGGCGCCTGGAATTGTGGTGGCCGGGGCGAACCTGGCCATGAAGCGCTTTCCGGATGCCCGCTTTCGCCTCGTCGGCAAGCCGGACCGTATCGGCAAGATCCTGCGTCGCTTTCCCAGGCTCGCCAACGTCTCGGAGGTGGTGCCTGCCGACGAGGTGATCGAGTCCGACATGAAGCCGTCCCTGGCCTTGCGACGGGGCGCGGGTTCCAGCATGAAACTCGCCATCGACGACGTGCGCTCGGGCCGGGCCGCAGGCGTGGTGTCCGCCGGCAATACCGGAGCGATGATGGCGATGGCCAAGCTGGTTTTGAGAACCCTGCCGGGAATTCGCCGGCCGGCCATTGCCTCCACCTATCCGACGCTGCGTGGCCAGTCAGTCATGCTCGACCTTGGCGCCAACATCGAGTGCGATGCCGATGATCTCGTTCAGTTCGCCATCATGGGGGCCGCGTTTGCGCGCAGCGTCCAGGGGCTTCGCGAGCCCACCGTCGGCCTCCTCAATGTCGGCAGCGAGGAAGCGAAGGGACATGACGAAATTCGCCGTGCTGCCGAGATTCTCAAGTCCTACAGCCTGCCGCTCAGGTTCCACGGATTCATCGAGGGCAACGATATCACCGAAGGCACCGTCGATGTTGTCGTCGCCGACGGATTTTCCGGGAACATCGCGCTGAAGACATTCGAGGGAACCGCGAATCTCTATACCGGATTCCTGCGCGCGACATTCCGCCGCTCCGTCTTTTCCAAGCTGGGTTACCTGCTGGCGAAGCCCGCTCTCATGGCTCTCCGGAACAGGGTCGATCCCCGACGCTACAACGGTGGCATGTTTCTCGGCCTCAACGGGGTAGCGGTCAAGAGTCACGGCGGCACCGATGCAAGGGGCTTCGCCAATGCCATCGGTTTTGCCCTCGACATGATGACCGAGGGGTTCAACGACAAGGTGATCCTCGATCTCCGCAATGTCACGGACGGGACGATCCCGCTCAGGGGAGTCGCCACCAAGTGACCAACCGTCGGTCGGCCGTCGTCTCCACAGGGTCCTATCTCCCCGAACGCCGTATCACCAACCAGGAACTCGCGGACCGCCTCGACACCTCGGACGCATGGATACGCGAACGCACGGGCATCATGCAGCGCCACATCGCTGCGGAGGGAGAAACGACCTCCGATCTTGCCTGTCACGCTGCCAGGCGGGCCCTGGCCCGGGGTGGCCTTGAAGCGGCCGACATCGATTGCATCGTGGTCGCCACGGCGACACCCGACTACACCTTTCCGGCCACGGCCACGCAAGTTCAGGCCATGCTCGGCATGACCCGCGGATTTGCTCTCGACGTGCACGCGGTCTGCACGGGTTTCGTCTATGGTCTTGCCGTTGCCGACAACTTCATTCGTCTGGGCCAGGCCGACAGGGTGCTTCTCGTCGGCGCCGAGACCTTCTCGCGCATCCTGGACTGGGACGATCGCAGCACCTGCGTCCTGTTCGGCGACGGCGCCGGCGCCGTCGTTCTCGAGGCAGCCACCGGGGATTGTGGCATTCTGTCGACCCATCTCCACTCCGATGGGCGCTACCGGGACATGCTGCATGTGGACGGCGGACCATCGGCAACCCGTCATGTCGGTCACTTGCGGATGAACGGGCGCGAGGTGTTTCGCCATGCCACGCGGAGGTTGACGGAAGTCGTCGAGGAAACCCTGCAGGCCAACGGCATCGAGGCCTCGGCGGTGGACTGGCTGGTTCCGCATCAGGCCAACCGGAGGATCATCGATGCAACGGCGCGCAAGCTCGGACTCGCCTGCGACAGGATCATCATCACCATCGACCGCCATGCCAACACCTCGGCCGCCTCCATTCCGCTGGCCCTTGCCGAAGCCACGGCGGATGGTCGCATCTCTTCGGGAGACCTGGTGCTCATCGAAGCCATGGGCGGCGGATTCACCTGGGGAGCCGCGCTCATCCGGTGGTCTCCGGCGTGTTGCGGGGGAGACGCTGCGAGAGCAGGCGGGGCGCGTTGAAATGCCATGGCTTTCAACCGGTTGCAGTCAGAAACTCTCCCCGATAGAGTAGGGCGACAAAACGCGGGGAAAAGCGCTGGATGCCTGGCAAAGCCTTGACACGAGCCGACATCGCAACGGCTCTCCATCAGAAGGTAGGCCTTTCCTTCAGGGAATCGGCCGCTGTCGTCGACTTCGTGATCGACGAGATCTGCAATGCAGTCGTAGAGGGGGACTACGTGAAGATCGCCACCTTCGGCAGCTTCCGCCTGCGCGAGAAGAAGGCGCGCGTGGGCCGCAATCTCAAGACCCTGGAGGAGGTCACGATCAGTGCACGCCGCGTGCTGCTGTTCCGTCCGTCACAACACTTGAGGCGTCGCGTGGCGTTCGGGCCGACAGACGACGGTTCGGGAGACTCATGAATTCCGGCGACAAGTCGGTCACGGCCTTTCGCACCATTGGCGAGGTAGCCGGGGAACTCGGACTCGACGCTCATGTCTTGCGCTTCTGGGAGTCGAAGTTTCCACAGGTCAAGCCCTTCAGAGGCACCGGCAACAGGCGCTACTACCGGCCCGAGGACGTGGATCTCCTGAGGAAGATCCGGCGGCTTCTCCACGAGGAAGGCTATACCATCGACGGCGCTTTGCGCCTGCTCAGCGGCCCGTCGGCGGTCGCGTCCCTTGACGGCCACCAGACCATCCGCCAGGCCGTGAGGGAGCTTGAAGAGGTGCGGCGGTTGCTGACCGACGTGACTTGAGCTATGTCGGACCCTGTTCGGAGCGTGGCGCAGCCTGGTAGCGCAACGGTCTGGGGGACCGTAGGTCGCAGGTTCAAATCCTGCCGCTCCGACCATATCTGCGTCCGGTCCTTGCGTTGACGGTCGAGCGCGGCATCGATGTCATGGACCGGCTCATCGACGTGGCCGGCAGGCGCATCGTCGATGCCGGATGCGGGCAGGGCGGCCTGGCCCGCGCCCTTGTGGCACGCGGCGCCGAGGTCATCGCGCTTGAACCCGATCCGGTCCAGGCGGCCATCAACCGGAAAGAACTCGAGGGAGGAGCAATTTCCTTCCATGAAACCGGCGCCGAGGCGATGCCGGTTGATGATGGCTGTGTCGATGGCGTCATCTTCAGCATGTCCCTGCATCATGTGCCGGTCGCCCTCATGAGCACGGCGATTGGCGAAGCCAGGCGTGTTCTCGGACCCGGAGGCTTTCTCTATGTGCTCGAGCCGGAGGCGGGCGGCAGCTACACGGAGTTGGTGAAGCCGTTTCACGACGAAACCGTGGAACGGCGTGCCGCACAGCGCATATTGCGGGAATCGACGGCCGGTGCCTTCCGGTCGCATGAGGAAGTCCGGTTTGTCGCCCGCTATACCTTCGAGGACTTCGAGACCTTCGTCAGTGGAGTAACGGCGCGAAGCTACAACGCCATTCCCCGCGAGGCAGTGGACACGCCTGACGTGCGCGCCTCATTCGGAGCTGCCCGCACGGCCACCGGTTACGCCTTCGATCAGCCCATGCACGTCAACCTCCTTACCGGTCGCACATGACCGGCCGGTGGCCGGACGGTGCGGCCCGGCATGCTCTTCTGCGAGGCGCCGAAATGCAGGAGGCCGACCGCCGTGCCGTGGCCAGCGGGATTCCCGAGGACGTGCTCATGGAGCGCGCCGGCGCCGCCGTCGCCAAGGAGGTCATGAAACGCCTGCCGTCCGGAAAGATCGTGGTTCTTGCCGGTCCGGGAGGAAACGGTGGCGACGGTTTCGTCGCGGCGCGGATCCTTGCAGAACGGGGATGGCCGGTCCGTGTCTCGGCATTGCGACCCGACGCCATGACGGGCGTCACCCGCCGCATGTCGGATCTTTGGACGGGCGAGACCTCGGCCGTGACGGCGGCATGCGTGAAGGACGCGGACCTTGTGGTGGACGCCCTCTTCGGCGCCGGTCTTTCCCGCGACCTTGATCCTTCGCTTGCCGCACTGCTCTCGGGAATCCGCGCCCCGGTTATCGCCGTCGACATGCCGAGCGGCATCGATGGCGACACGGGAAGGATCCGGGGTGGCTCGGCGGCGGCCGTCGCCACCGTGACGTTCTGCCGCCGCAAGCCCGGACATGTGCTCATGCCCGGGCGGCGTCTGTGCGGCGATGTGACGGTGGCCGACATCGGCATCGCGGAGTCGATCGTGGCCTCCCTGTCTCCGGGCACTGTCTTCAATACGCCCGCCTTGTGGCGGGACCGCTGGCCGTGGCCGGCCCCGGACGCCCACAAGCACGTCCGCGGGCACCTTGTCGTTCTGGGCGGAAGTCTGGCATCGAGCGGCGCATCGCGGCTTGCCGCGGCGGCGGGCTTGCGTGCCGGAGCTGGTCTCGTCACCTGCGCCATGCCACGCGCCGCCCTTCTCGCCCACGCCGCACATCACACCGCAGTCATGAATCATGCCTTCGACGGGGCCGGGGACTTTGCCGGTCTGATGGCGGCCGGACATGTCGATGCCGGCGTGCTCGGGCCGGGCGCGGGCACCGGCGCGGGAACGCGAGAGTTCGTGGTGGCGGCGCTTGAGGCGGGCAAGCCCCTGGTTCTCGATGCCGATGCCCTGACGGTGTTTCGCGAGTGCCGCAGGGAACTCTTCGACAGGACTCACGATGACTGCGTTCTTACGCCACATCCCGGGGAGTTCCGGAGACTCTTCCACTGGACTGGCGACCGTCTGTGCGATGTCGCCGCCGCTGCGGCCGAGGCCGGGTGTGTGGTTCTCCTCAAGGGACCCGACACAACGATTGCCGACCATCACGGGAGACTGGCAATCAACGCCAACGGGTCACCCTTTCTGGCCACGGCCGGATCGGGCGATGTCCTGGCCGGCATCATCGGCGGACTCCTGGCACAGGGAACCCGGGCCCTTGATGCGGCCATGATGGGCTGCTGGCTTCATGCCGAGGCGGGAGGGCGCTCTCCGCCGGGCCTGGTGGCCGAGGATCTTGCCACCTCGCTGCCGCCGGTGCTGGCGGAACTGCGTCACTGAGTTGCGCCGCACCCTTGCGGCATCGCGCTTTCGTCGTTATTAGGTGCGCAACGATTGGCAGGCTTCCTTGACTGGCCCGCACGGCGCGGGCGTGGTGGAACTGGTAGACACGCCAGATTTAGGTTCTGGTGACGCAAGTCATGGGGGTTCAAGTCCCTCCGCCCGCACCACGTCATCGTTGGGGCGACTGCTGTCCGGAAGAGGTCAGGGTCTTCATCAGAGTGTGACTTAAGAAGATGCATGTAACCGAATCCCTCAACGAGGGTCTCAAGCGGGAGTACAGGGTCGTGATCGACGCGGTCGACATGACGTCGCGCATTGACGCCCGCTTGCTGGAGCTGAAGAAATCATCGCATATCAAGGGGTTTCGTCCGGGCAAGGTTCCTATGGAACTGTTTCGCCGCATGCATGGCGACGTTGTGGCCAGGGACGTGCTCAAGAGCACGATCGAGGAAAGTTCGAATGATGCCCTGTCGGAACGCCAGCTTCGCCAGGCGATGCCGGCTACGGTTCAGGACATCTCCTTCCGGCCGGGCGAGAATCTCGAGTATGTGCTGGCAGTCGAGGTCATGCCCGACATCGCTCCTCTCGATCATTCCGGCATCGTCCTTTCCACACCGGTCGTCGACATCGGCGACGCGGATGTCGATGAAGCCATCGGTGTGCTGGCGCATGCTTGCGGCACGCCGGAAGTTCTCGACGACGCCACGGGGATCATGCTCGACGACCGCATCACGGTGGATATCGAGGTCCTGGTCGATGGTGAAAGGAACGAGGAACTCAGTGTTGCAAACCATGACATGATCCTGACCGGGCAGGGCCTTCCCGCCGGAGTTCTCGAGGCCGTCACGGGCCTTGTCACGGGCAAGAGTGTCGAGGTCAGGCAGGAAACGCCTGGCGACGGGGACGAGAGCGATTCCGTGACGGTTTATCGCATTCACCTCCTGAAGGCGGAGCGCATGGTTGCCCATGCGATCAATGACGACCTCGCCGCTCGTTTTGGTTGCGACGATCTCGACAGGTTGCGTGATGACGTGCGCGAGGAACTCGATAAGTATTTCAGGGCATTCGCCCGCGCCCACACCAAGCGCCGTCTTCTCGACCATCTGAACGAGACGTGCGATTTCGAGGTTCCCTCCGGCCTTGTCGAAAACGAGTTCCGGTCGGTCTGGGAACAGGTCTCGCCCACCCTGAAGGAACAGGACCTGGACGAGGAAGCCATGGCCAGGGAACGCGAGGACTATCGGGCCATCTCCGAACGGCGGGTTCGCCTCGGCATGTTGATTGCCGAGGTCGGCAGGAGTGCCGGTATCCAGATTGAACAGCAGGACATGCAGACGGCTCTTGTCCAGCAGGCAACGAGGTATCCCGGACGGGAGGCCGAGGTGGTGCGTCATTTCCAGGAGCATCCCGAACACCTGCGACAGATCACCGCGCCCATTCTCGAGGATCGCGTGGTCGATCACATCCTGGACTCGGTGACGTGCGAGGAAGAGATGATGGATGTCGAGACCCTCATCGAACTCGACCGCGAGGCGAATGTCGTGGAGGGGAGTGAAGCCAGACGCCACTACCTGGAGATCGCGCGGCGTGTCCTGCGCAAGCATCAGGAAGCAATGCAGGCCGCCGCCGCAGGGGACGCGACCGATGATGGGGGAGATGGCGCCGCCGAGGAGGCGGAGAATGCTGTCGATGATGCCGCCGAAAAGTCGGAGGAGGCGTCCGGGTGATGAGGGATGCCGATGACATCCACGCCAACACCCTTGTGCCGATGGTGGTGGAACAGACGGCACGGGGCGAGCGTGCCTATGACATCTACTCACGCCTGCTCAAGGAACGGATCATCTTTCTGACCGGACCTCTCGATGATCATGTCTCGAGTCTCATCTGCGCTCAGATGATCTTTCTCGAGGCCGAGAATCCGACGCGGGACATCGCGCTCTACATCAACTCGCCAGGCGGTACGGTCACCGCGGGACTGGCGATGTACGACACCATGCAGTACATCCGTCCGGAGATCCAGACACTGTGCATCGGGCAGGCGGCGTCCATGGGCGCCCTGCTGCTGTGCGCCGGCGCCGGGGGGCGTCGCTCGGCCCTTCCCCACGCGCGGATCATGCTGCACCAGCCATCGGGAGGAGTCCGGGGCCAGGCCTCGGACATCGAGATTCATGCCCGGGAGATTGTCGAGGTGCGCCGCCGTCTCAACGACATCTTCTCGCGTCACAGCGGACAGTCTCTCGAGGCTGTCGAGGAGTGCATGGAGCGTGACAGGTTCATGACACCGACACAGGCACTCGAATTCGGCCTCATCGACGAGGTCGTCCGGTCGCGGGGCGACACGAAGGACACCAGTGATGCCTGAGCGGGGTGGACTTGCGCATTTGCCGCTGGTTGTGTTGACATGTCGGTGTTGCGGACGGGTCCAGGAAGGGGGCGGCGGTTCATGAGCAAGAAGGGCGACTCGAAGAACACGCTCTACTGTTCCTTTTGCGGCAAGAGCCAGCACGAGATCCGCAAGCTGATCGCCGGCCCGACAGTCTTCGTCTGCGACGAGTGCGTCGAACTCTGCATGGACATCATCCGTGAGGAAAATCGCGGCTCGGTGGTGCGGTCGCCACGGGGCGATGTTCCGACGCCGCGCGAGATCAACGCCATCCTCATGGATTACGTCGTCGGACAGGACACCGCCAAGCGGATCCTCTCCGTGGCGGTGCACAATCACTACAAGAGACTCGATGGCGGTGACCGCAGCGAACAGGTCGAGCTGGCGAAATCCAACATTTTGCTCATTGGCCCCACCGGCTCCGGCAAGACGCTGTTTGCCCAGACACTGGCCCGCATCACCGATGTTCCCTTTGCCATGGCGGATGCCACGAGCCTGACGGAAGCCGGCTATGTCGGCGAGGACGTGGAGAACATTATCCTCAAGCTGGTGCAGGCAGCTGACTACAATGTCGAGCGGGCCCAGCGCGGCATCGTCTTCATCGACGAGGTGGACAAGATCGCGCGCAAGTCCGAGAATCCGTCGATTACACGGGATGTCTCGGGCGAGGGCGTTCAGCAGGCCCTTCTCAAGATCATGGAGGGCACGGTTGTTTCAGTGCCACCCCAGGGGGGACGCAAGCATCCGCTCCAGGAGTTCCTGCAGGTCGACACGACCAACATCCTGTTCATCTGCGGCGGCGCCTTTTCCGGCCTCGACAGGATCATCACCGCCCGCGGCAAGCCGACGGCCATCGGCTTTGGCGCCGACCTGCGCACGCCCGAGGAGCGCCAGCTGGGCGCTATCCTGCGGGATGTGGAACCCGAGGACCTTCTCAAGTACGGACTGATCCCGGAGTTTGTCGGCCGGCTTCCGGTCATTGCCACGCTCGATGAACCGGACGAAGAGACACTGGTGAAGATTCTCTGCGAGCCGCGCAATGCGCTGGTCAAGCAGTATCAGAAGCTCTTCGAGATGGACAACATCGTCCTCGACTTCACGGAAGACGCCCTGCATTCGGTGGCACGCAAGGCCATTGCCCGCAAGACCGGGGCACGGGGTCTGCGCTCCATTCTCGAGACCATTCTGCTCGACACCATGTACGAATTGCCGGGTATGGAAAATGTCCAGAATGTTGTCGTGAACAGCGAAACCGTGGAGCGCGGTTCCGCACCCATGCTCATCTACGGCGACCGCGAAGGCGAGGCCACGCCGGTGTCGTGATGGCCGTCGGTCGGGGCTGCCCCTTGATCAGACGCTCTCCTGTAGCCACATTCCCAGATTGAGCCCAGACCGGAGATCGTGTCCTCATGAGTGAATCCCAGTATCCGGTGCTGCCGTTGCGGGACATTGTCGTCTTCCCGAGCATGGTGGTGCCGCTCTTTGTCGGTCGCCAGAAATCCGTGCGGGCGCTGCAGGAAGTCATGTCGGGGGACAGGCAGATTCTCCTGGTTGCCCAGAAGGACGGGTCGCGGGACGACCCGGATCCGGGCGAGCTCTACGGTGTCGGCACCGTGTCGAGCGTGCTGCAGCTTCTCAAGCTACCCGATGATACCGTCAAGGTGCTCGTGGAAGGTTCACACCGGGCGACCATCTCCGGTTTTCTGGAGGATGAACACTGCATCAGGGCGTCGGTGTCACCCTTCGTTGAGAACGAGTCCGGCGGGGACGAGCAACTGGCCCTCGCCCGTGCCGTGACAGCGCTCTTTGCGGACTATGTCAAGCTCGCCAAGAAGATCCCTCCCGAGGTGGTGACGTCCCTGGACCAGATCGAGTCTCCGGCAAAACTGGTCGACACCGTCGCCTCCCATCTCTCCATCAGGATCGCCGACAAGCAGGAACTTCTCGAGGCTGACTCGGTGACCCTGCGCCTGAAACGCGTCTATGCCTTCATCGAGGGAGAGATATCGGTGCGCAAGGTGGAAAAGAAGATTCGCGGCCGCGTCAAGCAGCAGATGGAGAAGTCGCAACGCGAGTACTACCTCAACGAGCAGATGAAGGCGATCCAGAAGGAACTCGGCGAGGGCGAGGACGGTCGCGACGAGGCCAGCGAGTACGAGAGGAAGATTGATTCGACGAAGCTGTCGAAGGAGGCGCGGGAACGGTCCCTGGCCGAAGTCAAGAAGCTGCGCACCATGAGCCCGATGTCGGCCGAGGCGACGGTGGTCAGGAACTATCTCGACTGGATGCTGGATATCCCGTGGAAGAAGCGCTCGAAGCTCAAGCGGAACATCACCAACGCCGAGACCATTCTCGACGCCGATCATTTCGGTCTCGAGAAGGTCAAGGAGAGGATTGTCGAGTATCTCGCCGTCCAGGCGCGCTCACGCAAGCTCAAGGGCCCGATTTTGTGTCTCGTCGGCCCCCCGGGGGTGGGCAAGACATCACTGGGCCGGTCGGTTGCCAGGGCGACGGGGCGCAAGTTCGTGCGCATGTCGCTGGGCGGGGTGCGCGACGAAGCCGAAATCCGCGGTCACCGCCGCACCTACATCGGTTCGATGCCGGGCAAGATTCTCCAGGGCATGAAGAAGGCAAGGACATCCAATCCCCTGTTCCTTCTTGACGAGGTCGACAAGCTTGGCAGCGACTGGCGGGGTGACCCGAGTTCAGCTCTTCTCGAGGTTCTCGACCCGGAGCAGAACGTGTCGTTCAACGACCACTATCTCGAGGTGGACTACGATCTCTCTGACGTCATGTTCGTCACCACCGCCAACACCACCCGCATTCCCCAGCCCCTGCTCGACCGCATGGAAGTGATCCGCCTCTCGGGTTACACCGAAGACGAGAAGGTGCGAATTGCCACCGACCACCTGATCGCCAAGCAGTACAAGGCCCATGGCCTCAGGAAGGGCGAGTGGTCGATCACCGAGGGCGCGCTTCGTGACGTGATCCGCTACTACACGCGGGAAGCCGGCGTGCGCAATCTGGAACGGGAGATCGCGAAGCTTCAGCGCAAGGCGGTCAAGCAGATTGTTGCCGGCGAGACGACAAGGGTGAAGGTGACGTCTCGCAATCTCGAGAAGTTCTGTGGCGTCAGGCGCTACCGGTTCGGCGAGGTGGAGTACGACGACATGGTGGGGATCACCAGCGGCCTTGCCTATACGGACACCGGAGGCGAGCTGCTTTCTGTCGAGGCTGTTGTGCTGCCGGGCCGCGGCAAGATGACGATAACCGGCAAGCTCGGGGACGTCATGCAGGAATCGGTCCAGGCGGCGCGCAGCTACCTGCGTGCCCGCTCTCCCGAATTCGGCCTGAAACCGACGGTCTTCGACAAGCGCGACATCCACGTCCATGTGCCGGAAGGCGCCACGCCCAAGGACGGACCGTCGGCGGGGATCGCCATGTTCACGTCGATGCTCTCGGCCCTGGCGGGAATTCCGGTCAGGCGGACTGTTGCCATGACCGGCGAGATCACGCTGAGGGGGCGCGTGCTTCCGATCGGCGGGCTCAAGGAAAAACTTCTTGCCGCCCATCGCAGCGCCATCGAGACCGTTCTCATCCCGCAGGAAAACGAGAGGGATCTCAAGGAGATTCCGGATAACGTCAAGCGGGGACTGAACATCATCACCGTGTCATCCGTCGACGAAGTCGTGCACATAGCCCTCGCCGAGGCGCCGGTGCCGGTGGAATGGTCCGACGCCGACGTCGAGGAGATGGAGCGCATGAGGACCCACGTCGGTGAAACCGGAGATGTGGTCACGCACTGACATTGCGGTGATTGACGATGTGTGGGTCCATCCCTAGAGTCGGACTCGGGAGATCAACAACACGCATCGCGGAGGATCAAAGAGCGTCAATGAGGAAGAGTGATCTTGTCAGTGCTGTCAGTGAATCCGCGGGCCTCTCGAAGGCCGACGCCGCCAGAGCCGTCGATGCGGTGTTCGACAGTATCACCGGCGCCCTTGCCGATGGCGATGATGTACGCCTTGTCGGCTTCGGCACCTTTTTCGTGACCAGACGTGCGGAGTCGGTGGGGCGCAATCCGCGGACCAGTGAACCGATGACAATCGCGGCGAAGACCTTGCCCAAGTTCAAGGCGGGCCTCGCTCTCAAGGACGCTGTCTCATCGTGATGTCACGAGTTCACCGGGACGCGTGATGGCCCTTGGTAGGGGCGGTTAGCTCAGCGGAAGAGCGACTGGTTTACACCCAGTAGGCCGGCGGTTCGAACCCGTCACCGCCCACCGGGACGTCGATTTCGCCATGGCTTGACACACCGGGGCATGTTGCCTAGACGTGGCGCCGTTATTCGGGGGTGTAGCTCAGTTGGTTAGAGTGCTGGCCTGTCACGCCAGAGGTCGCGGGTTCGAGTCCCGTCACTCCCGCCACATGTTGATGTCCACCGACGGGTTCTGGTGGCGCAAGGAGCGCTCATGACGGAGTTCCTTCTTGAGTACCTTGCGATCCTCGTCTTCCTGGGTCTGGCCATCGCCATGGCCGGTGCCATGGTCGGAGCCTCCTGGTTCATTGCCCATCAGAAACCCGATCCGGAAAAGCTGTCGGCCTACGAATGTGGCTTCGACGCCTTCGAGAATGCGCGTGGCCGATTCGATGTCAGATTCTACCTGGTCGCCATTCTCTTCATCATCTTCGACCTGGAGGTCGCCTTCCTGTTCCCGTGGGCCGTCTCGCTCCCGGAAATCGGCCTCTACGGCTTCTGGTCCATGGTCGTCTTCCTCGCCGTCCTGACCATCGGTTTCATCTACGAATGGCGCAAGGGAGCTCTCGAATGGGAGTAGAGGCAAGGGACGATTTTCCCCACCTTCTCGGTGCGGAGATCGAGGACAAGGGGTTTCTCGTGACGAATGTCGACCGCCTGGTGAACTGGGCGCGGACGGGAAGCCTGTGGCCCATGACCTTCGGTCTGGCCTGTTGCGGCGTGGAGATGATCCACGCCTACATGAGCCGCTATGATCTCGACCGTTTCGGGGTCATTCCCAGGGCCAGTCCCAGACAGTCGGATGTGATGATCGTGGCCGGCACCCTGTGCAACAAGATGGCGCCGGCGCTGCGCAAGCTCTACGACCAGATGCCGGAGCCGCGCTGGGTCATTTCCATGGGATCATGCGCCAACGGTGGCGGCTACTACCATTATTCCTATTCCGTGGTGCGTGGCTGCGATCGCATCATTCCGGTCGATATCTACGTTCCTGGCTGTCCGCCTACCGCCGAGGCGCTGGTGTATGGAATCCTGCAGTTGCAGAAGAAGATTCGCCGGACCGGCACGATCAGGCGCTGACGGGACGCCCATCTGATGTCTGAAGCCCTGGAGGAGATCGGCGCTGCTGCACGATCGCGCTTCGGGAACAGCGTCGGCAATGCTGTCTTTCACGCCGGACAGGCCACGCTTCATGCCGGGGCCGGGGACATCATTGCACTCCTGACGTGGCTGCGCGACGACACCGGCTGCCGCTTCCGGCAACTGGTGGATCTCACGGCGGTCGACCGTCCCGAAGATGAGAGGCGTTTCAGCGTCGTCTACAATCTGCTCAGCCTGCAGCACAACCTCCGGCTGCGCGTCGCCGTCGCCGTTGCCGAAGACGAGGACGTGCCATCGTGCTTCCCGGTGTTCAGTGCCGCCCTGTGGCTTGAACGCGAGGTCTGGGACATGTACGGCATACGCTTCCATGGCCATCCGGACCTCCGCCGCATTCTTACCGACTATGGCTTCGAGGGCCATCCGCAGCGCAAGGATTTTCCTCTGACCGGCCATGTCGAGATGCGGTACGACGAGGAACAGAAGCGGGTGATCTACGAACCTGTGAAGCTGACGCAGGCCTTCCGGAACTTCGAGAGCCTGTCGCCCTGGGAAGCAGCCGGCATGCCCGGGATGGCGGACGATGGCTGAAGTCGACATCAGGACAACGACCATCAACTTCGGTCCCCAGCATCCGGCGGCCCATGGCGTCCTGCGCCTGGTCCTCGAGATGGACGGTGAAGTGGTCGAGCGCGCCGACCCCCATATCGGACTGTTGCACCGTGGCACCGAAAAGCTGATCGAGTACAAGACCTGGCTGCAGGCAGTTCCCTACTTCGACCGCCTCGACTACGTCTCGCCGATGTGTCTTGAGCATGCCTATGCACTTGCCGTCGAGACACTGCTGCAGATCGAGGTGCCACCACGCGGCCAGTATGTCAGGGTGCTCTTCTGCGAGTTGACACGACTGCTTAATCATCTGCTCAACGTCACCACGTTCGCCATGGATGTGGGCGCCCTGACTCCGGCGTTGTGGGCCTTCGAGGAACGCGAGAAACTCATGGAGTTCTACGAACGGGCCTCGGGAGCGCGCATGCACGCGGCATGGTTCCGCCCGGGCGGTGTGGCCCGGGATCTTCCCGCCGGTCTCGAAAGCGATATTGAAAGCTACGTGGAGACGCTGCCCCGGGTCATCGGTGACATCGAGCATCTTCTCAACGAAAATCGCATCTTCAAGCAGCGCACCGTGGACATCGGCGCGGTCTCGATCGAGGATGCCATCGACTGGGGTTTCTCGGGTCCCATGCTGCGCAGTGCGGGGGTTCCATGGGATCTGCGCAAGGCGCAGCCCTATGACGTCTACGACAGGATGGAGTTCGAGGTGCCGGTGGGCTCGACCGGAGACTGCTTCGAGCGCTACATGTGCCGCATCGAGGAAATGCGCCAGTCCATCCACATCATCCGCCAGTGCATCGCCGACATGCCTACCGGACCGGTGATGACCGCCAATCCCAAGGTTGCGCCGCCATCGCGGGCGGACATGAAGCAGTCGATGGAGGCGCTCATCCACCACTTCAAACTCTTCACCGAGGGCTATCATGTTCCCGAGGGCGAAACCTACAGGGCCGTAGAGGCGCCCAAGGGCGAGTTCGGCGTCTACATTGTCTCCGACGGCACCAACAGGCCCTACCGGTGTCGCATCCGGGCGCCGGGATTCCTTCACCTCGCCGCCACCGACTACCTGTGCAAGGGCCACATGCTGGCGGATGCAGCGGCGATCGTCGGTAGCATGGACATCGTGTTCGGGGAAATCGACCGATGAGTCTGGCTCGCGGGCGTCCGGGTGCGCCGGAACACCAGCCGGCGACGTTCGCCTTCACGAAGGCCCGTCTCGAGGAGGCGGAACGGATCATGGCGCGGTACCCGCATGGCCGGACCGCGAGTGCGGTCATGCCGTTGCTCGATCTGGCGCAGCGCCAGGCGGGCTGGGTGTCGGTCGCCGCCATGGACACTGTGGCCGACATGCTCGCCATGCCGCGCATCCGGGTCTACGAGGTGGCCACCTTCTACACCATGTTCAACCTGGAGCCGGTGGGACGCCATCTCGTCCAGATCTGCACCACCACTCCCTGCATGCTGTGTGACAGCGATGCTGTCGTGGAGGCCTGCCGCAACCGGCTTGGCATCGATTTCAATGAAACCACGCCCGACGGCCTCTTCACACTGAAGGAAGTCGAGTGTCTCGGCGCATGCGTCAATGCGCCCATGGTGCAGATCAACGACGACTACTACGAGGATCTCGATGCCGGCAGGATGGTGGCCATCCTGGACGCGCTGGCCCGGGGCGAGACCCCGCCGACGGGCCCCCAGGGAGGGCGTCGCGCATCGGAACCGCAATCGGGTCCGCGGACCCTCACCGGTGGAGACTGAGCCATGTTGAAGGACCAGGACCGCATCTTCACCAACCTCTACGGCTTTGAGAGCCCGTCCCTCGAGGTGGCCAGACAACGGGGGGACTGGGACGGCACAGGCGCACTGCTGGCCCGGGGTGCGTCGGGCATCATCAATGAAATCAAGGCGTCCGAACTGCGCGGCCGTGGCGGCGCCGGGTTTCCCACCGGTC
The DNA here is from genome assembly GCA_965213815.1 of Alphaproteobacteria bacterium. GTDB lineage: Bacteria > Pseudomonadota > Alphaproteobacteria > SP197 > SP197 > SP197. The sequence goes on from OZ243917.1 coordinate 2,137,378, forward strand.
TCAAATGGTCGTTCATGCCGGCCGAACGCCCTGCCGGACAACCGGCCTTTCTCGTGGTGAATGCGGACGAGAGCGAACCCGGCACCTGCAAGGACCGGGACATCATCCGCCATGATCCCCACAAACTCATCGAGGGGTGTCTTGTCGCCGGTTTCGCCATGCGCGCGACAGCGGCCTACATCTATATCCGCGGCGAGTTCGTGAACGAGGCGAGGATACTTCAGGCGGCGCTCGACGAGGCGCTCGAGGCCGGTCTCATCGGACGCAATGCCTGCGGTTCGGGATACGACTTCGACGTTCATCTCCACCGTGGCGCCGGGGCCTACATCTGCGGCGAGGAGACGGCTCTCCTCGAGAGCCTCGAGGGCAAGAAGGGCATGCCGCGTCTCAAGCCGCCGTTTCCGGCGATGGCGGGCCTCTATGGATGTCCGACGACCATCTCCAATGTCGAGACCGTCGCCGTGGCGCCGACCATCATGCGCCGCGGTGCCTCGTGGTTTGCCGGTCTCGGCGAGCCGAAGAACACCGGCACCAAGATCTTCTGCATCTCCGGTCACGTCAACGAACCCTGCAATGTAGAGGAGGAGATGGGCATCCCCCTGAAGGAACTCATCGAACGCCATGCAGGGGGGGTCAGGGGAGGTTGGGACAATCTTCTTGCCGTCATCCCGGGCGGTTCCTCGGTCCCCCTCATCCCGAAGTCTGTCTGCGACGACGTGGCGATGAATTTCGACCGCCTCAAGGATGTCCAGTCGGGCCTCGGCACGGCCGCGGTCATCGTCATGGACCGTTCCACCGACATCATCCGGGCCATCTGGCGGCTGTCGAAGTTCTATCATCACGAGAGTTGCGGCCAATGCACGCCGTGCCGTGAGGGGACCGGCTGGATGATGCGTGTTCTCGGGCGCATGATCGAGGGTCGGGCGGAACCCGGCGAGATCGACATGCTGCAGGAGGTCACCACCCAGATAGAGGGCCACACCATCTGTGCCCTCGGTGATGCCGCAGCGTGGCCGATCCAGGGTCTGATACGCCACTTTCGTCCCGAACTGGAACGGCGCATCGAGGCCTGCCGCCGCACCGCAAGGCAGGCGGCGTGACGGTCATGGCGGAGACGGTCTCCATCACGGTCGACGGCGTCGCAATCGAGGTCGACCGGCGCTTGAGCCTGTTGCAGGCCTGTGAGCTGGCCGGCGCCGAAGTGCCACGTTTTTGCTTTCACGACAGATTGTCGATTGCCGGCAACTGCCGCATGTGCCTTGTCGAGGTCGAGAAGGCGCCCAAACCTGTCGCATCGTGCGCCCAGTCGCTCATGGACGGCATGGTGGTCTCCACGAAGAGCGCGGTGGCGAGGAAGGCCCAGAGAAGCGCCATGGAGTTCCTGCTCATCAACCACCCTCTCGACTGTCCGATCTGCGATCAGGGCGGGGAGTGTGACCTGCAGGACCAGGCCATGGGATACGGCGCGGGAATCAGCCGTTACGGGGAACAGAAACGGTCGGTCCAGGAGAAGGACTTCGGGCCCTTGATCAAGACCTCGATGACGCGCTGCATCCACTGCACACGGTGCATCCGCTTTCTCGACGAGGTTGCCGGCGTTCCGGCCCTGGGCGCCACCGGACGCGGCGAGTCGATGGAGATCACGAACTACATCGAACAGGGCATCGCCAGCGAGCTTTCCGGCAACATCATCGATCTGTGTCCGGTGGGGGCGCTGACTTCCGGACCTTATGCCTTCGTGGCGCGTCCCTGGGAACTCGTGTCGACGGAATCCGTCGACGTGATGGATGCCACAGGCAGCAATGTGCGCGTCGATTCCAGAGGCCGGGAAGTGCTGCGTGTCCTGCCCCGCCTGCATGAGGACATCAACGAGGAGTGGATCTCGGACAAGACCCGCTTTGCCATCGACGGTCTTGTGCGGCGACGGCTCGACCAGCCCTGGGTGCGGGGCCGCGCGGGACTGGAAGAGGCTTCCTGGAAACAGGCCCTGGGCGCGGTCGCCGGCCGTCTCGAGAGCCGCGATGCGACAGCTGTCGCCGCCATCGCCGGTGATCTCGTCGATTGCGAGACCCTGTTCGCCATGAAGCGCCTGATGGAGGCCATCGGCACGCCGCACATCGACTGCCGCCAGGATGGCATGGCCGCCGATCCGGCGGCACGCGCCTCCTGGCTCCTCAACAGCACCATCGCCGGAATCGAGGAGGCCGATGCCTGCCTGCTGATCGGCGCCCTGCCGCGCCGCGAGGCGGCTATCGTGAATGCCCGGCTGAGAAAGCGCTGGCTCGCCGGGGGTTTTTCCGTTGCCAGTGTCGGGCCGGCGGACGATCACTCCTATCCTGTGACGCACCTGGGGAACACGCCCGACACACTGCGCCGCATCGAGGCAGGCGAAACGCCCTTCCCGGACGCCAGGAAACCACTGGTGATTGCCGGCAAGGGGGCACTGGCGCGAGATGACGGAGATGCGGTGCTGGGCACATCGGCACGCATTGCCCAGGCCCTGGGCGCCGTCCAGGACGACTGGAACGGTTTCGGCATCCTCAACGTGGCGGCCTCGAGGGTTGGCGCTCTCGACCTCGGGTTCGTGCCCGCGGCGGGCGGTCTCGACACCGCCGGCATTCTCGCCGGTGCCGGATCGTCTGTCGATACGGTCTTCCTTCTGGGAGCAGACGACATCGACTCCGCTGCCCTGCGGGGCGCCTTCGTCATCTACATAGGCCATCACGGTGACAAGGGCGCCGCCGTTGCCGACGTCATCCTGCCGGCTGCGGCATGGACGGAGAAGGACGCCACCTACGTCAATCTCGAGGGACGGCCTCAGCGTGCCCAGCGCGCCGTCTTTCCGCCCGGTGAGGCCCGCGAGGACTGGCGCATCCTGCGTGCCCTATCCGGTCACCTCGGCATGGCGTTGCCCTTCGACGATCTGATGAGTCTGCGCCAGGAGATGACGGCACACGTGCCGCATCTGGGAGCCATCGACACGATCACGCCGGCGCCCTGGCAATCCTTCGGCTCGGCTCGGGAGATGGCGGATGCGCCCTTTCTCCCGGCAGTCGACAACTTCTACCGGACCTGTACGATCAGCCGTGCCTCCCCAACCATGAGCCTTGCCACGGATGCCTTCGTTCCCGGCGCACGGCAGAGCGCGTCATGCAGCTGATCGGCGAGTGGATCTGGCACCTTGTCCTGGTGCTGCTCGCCATTGCGGCGATCCTCGTTCCGCTCCTGGTGAGCGTGGCCTTCCTGACCTATGCGGAACGCAAGGTCATGGCGGCGATGCAGTTGCGCCGCGGTCCGAACATCGTGGGCCCATTCGGGTTGCTCCAGCCCTTTGCCGATGCCGGCAAGCTGCTTCTCAAGGAGACCATCATTCCCGCCGGCGCCAACCGTGTCATCTTCATCCTCGCGCCGATGGTCACCTTCGTCATCGCCATGGTGGGGTGGGCGGTGATTCCCCTCGGCGAGAGCGCTTCGGGGGTCTGGACTCTCGCCAACATCAATGTCGGCATCCTCTATCTCTTTGCTGTTTCGTCGCTCGGTGTCTATGGCATCATCATGGCAGGCTGGGCCTCGAATTCGCGCTACGCCTTCCTTGGCGCCCTGCGTTCGGCCGCACAGATGGTCTCCTACGAGGTCTCCATCGGCTTTGTCCTCGTCGCCGTTCTGGTGTGTGTCGGGTCGCTCAATCTCGCCGACGTCGTCCGTTCCCAGAGTGGCGGATTCTGGTCGTGGTACATCGTGCCGCTGTTTCCTCTCTTCGTGATTTTCTTCATTTCGGCCCTGGCGGAGACGAACCGCGCGCCCTTTGATCTGCCGGAAGCGGAGTCGGAGCTGGTCTCCGGTTACAACGTGGAATACTCGGCCATGACCTTCGCCCTCTTTTTCATGGGCGAATACGCCAACATGGTGCTGCTTTCGGGACTCGCCACCACACTCTTCCTCGGTGGCTGGCTGCCGCCACTCGAGGTGTCATGGCTGGACTGGATTCCCGGGCCGTTGTGGTTCCTGCTCAAGACAGCCCTTGTGCTTTTCGTCTTCATCTGGGTCAGAGCGACATTTCCGCGGTACCGCTATGATCAGCTCATGCGCCTCGGGTGGAAGGTGTTCCTTCCGCTTTCCCTGGCGGCGGTCGTGGTGGTGGCCGGTGCGCTGCAGGTGTTCGGATGGTTGCCGCGATGACGCCCCGGCAGGAGGACAAGGAATGAGCGCTTTCGGCCGCGTGATCCGCACAGTGCTGCTCACGGAGCTCGTGGCCGGCCTGATGAGGACGTTCAGCTACCTCTTCCGGAGGCGGGCGACCATCAACTATCCCTTCGAGAAGGGGCCATTGTCGCCCCGCTTTCGCGGAGAGCATGCCTTGCGGCGCTATCCCAACGGTGAGGAGCGGTGCATCGCCTGCAAGCTGTGCGAGGCCATCTGCCCGGCCCAGGCGATCACCATCGAGGCGGAGCCGCGTGAGGATGGCAGCCGCCGCACCACGCGTTACGACATCGACATGACAAAGTGCATCTACTGCGGGTTCTGTGAGGAGGCCTGTCCGGTCGACGCCATCGTCGAGGGGCCGAACTTCGAGTTCGCCACGGAGACCCGCGAGGAACTGTTCTATGACAAGGAACGGCTTCTCGCCAACGGCGACCGCTGGGAGAAGGAAATCGCGGCGCGGCTTGCCGCTGATGCCCCCTACAGGTGACAGACGCCATGATTGTCCAGACCCTTGCGTTCTATCTCTTTGCCGCCATTCTTCTGGTCTCGGCGGTTGTCGTGATCTCGGCGCGCAACCCCGTGCACTCCGTGCTCTGCCTGATTGTCGCCTTCTTCAATGCGGCGGCCCTGTTCGTGCTGCTGGGCGCCGAATTCCTGGCCATGATCCTGGTCATCGTTTACGTGGGCGCCGTGGCCGTCCTTTTCCTGTTTGTGGTCATGATGCTCGACATAGATCTTGTGAGGATGCGACAGGGCTTCCTCAACTATCTTCCGATCGGCGCCCTTGTGGGCCTGGTTCTGTTCGTCGAACTCCTCATCGTTGCCGGACTGTGGCAGTATGAACCAGCCATGGCTGCCGGCCTGGCGGAGCCCGTGCCGCCGCTTGACGTGCGAAGCAACACGGCGGCGATCGGCGACGTGCTCTACACCCGCTATGCGCTTCTCTTCCAGGCTGCGGGGATCATTCTTCTCATCGCCATGATCGGTGCCATCGTGCTGACGCTGCGCCATCGTCAGATCAAGCGCCAGCGGATTGCCGACCAGGTCAGCCGGCGCCCCGGGGACGTGATCAGGCTCCACGACGCACGGCGCGGGGAGGGGGTCTGACATGGCTGTCGGGCTCGAGCACTATCTGGCGCTGGCGGCGATCCTGTTCACCCTGGGAATCCTCGGCATCTTCCTCAACCGCAAGAACGTGATCATCATCCTGATGTCCGTCGAACTGATGCTGCTCGCCGTCAACATCAATCTGGTAGCCTTTTCCGTCGAGCTCGGCGACCTTGTCGGGCAGATCTTCGCCATGTTCGTGCTGACCGTTGCCGCCGCAGAGGCGGCCATCGGACTGGCGATCCTTGTCGTCTTCTTCCGTAACCGCAATTCCATTGCGGTGGAAGACATCTCCACGATGAAGGGTTAGTCAGCCGTGCTTCATGCCATCGCCGTTGTCTTTCTGCCCCTTCTGGGCGCCGTGATCTCGGGTCTCTTCGGGCGCTGGCTCGGAGACCGGATCGCGCCCGTCCTGGCGTCAGTCCTGCTGGTGGCGTCGGCTGTTCTTGGCTGGATCGTCTTCTTCCAGCTCACGGGTACCGCGGAACGCGTCACGGTGCATCTCTTCACGTGGATCGACTCCGGCAGTTTCGAGGTCCGCTGGGCTCTCGCCCTCGATCAGGTGACCGCTGTCATGCTGGTGGTGGTGACCACGGTATCCGCTGTCGTCCACGTCTATTCCCTGGGCTACATGGCGCACGATCCCCATCGGCCGCGGTTCTTTGCCTATCTCTCCCTCTTCACCTTCGCCATGCTGATGCTGGTGACGTCCGACAATTTCGTGCAGATGTTCTTCGGCTGGGAGGGCGTCGGCGTCTGCAGCTACCTGCTGATCGGATTCTGGTACAAGAGACCGAGTGCCAATGCGGCGGCGATCAAGGCGTTCATCGTCAACCGGATCGGCGACTTCGGTCTCGCCCTCGGCATCATGGGTGTCTTCCTGGTGTTCGACACGGTTGCCTTCGATGCCGTCTTCGCCGCGGTTCCCGACGTGGCAGGGACTTCGATCTCCTTTTTGTCCATGGACATCGACGCGCTGACACTGCTCTGCCTGCTCCTGTTTGTCGGCGCCATGGGGAAATCGGCCCAGGTGCCGCTGCACACCTGGCTTCCCGACGCCATGGAGGGGCCGACGCCCGTGTCGGCGCTGATCCACGCTGCCACCATGGTCACGGCGGGCGTGTTCATGGTCGTGCGCCTGTCGCCGATGTTCGAGTTTGCGCCTGTGGCGCTGTGGGTGGTCACCATCGTCGGCGCTTCGACAGCCATCTTCGCGGCGACGGTGGGATTGGTGCAGAACGACATCAAGCGTGTCATCGCCTATTCGACCTGCAGTCAGCTTGGCTACATGTTCCTTGCTTGCGGCGTCGGGGCCTATCCGGTGGCGCTCTTCCACCTTTTCACCCACGCTTTCTTCAAGGCCCTGCTGTTCCTGGGGTCCGGTGCGGTCATCCATGCCGTGGGCGGTGAACAGGACATGCGCCGGATGGGAGGACTGTGGCGCCGCATGCCCGTGACCTATGCCTACATGTGGATCGGCAGTCTCGCTCTCGCCGGCATCCCGGTGTTCGCCGGCTACTGGTCGAAGGATCTCATTATCGAATCGGCCTGGGTGACGGATGGATTCGCCGCCGGCTACGCCTTCTGGATCGGTGTGGGCGCCGCCTTCCTCACGGCACTCTATTCCTGGCGGCTCATCATCATGACATTTCACGGCGCGCCACGCATGACGGCCGAGGTGCTCGATCATGTCCACGAGGCGCCGCGCGTCATGTGGATGCCGCTGCTGGTTCTCGCCGCCGGCGCCCTTGTCGGCGGATTGCCCATGCTCGGCGGACACATGGTGGATCACGGTGGCACGGACTTCTTCGGATCATCAATCCTGATGCTGGGCGAGAATGTCATCGAGAAGGCCCACCACGACACGCCTCTTGCCATCAAGGCGCTCATCCTTGTTGTGGCGACCGGAGGGATCGTTGCCGCATGGTGGGCCTACGTGAAGAGGCCGGTCCTGCCGGGGCGCCTGGCATCCCGCTTTTCCCGCAGTCACCGTTTTCTGCTCAACAAGTGGTACTTCGACGAGGTCTACGAAGCTCTGCTGGTGCAGCCTGCGAAACGCGTCGGCCTGGGACTCTGGAAGACGGGAGATGGCGACGTGATCGACGGTCTGGGTCCTGACGGCATTGCCGGCGCCACCCTCTCCCTGGCGCGCCGCGCCAGACTCCTGCAGTCGGGCTATCTCTATCACTACGCCTTTGCCATGCTGATCGGCCTCGTCGTGCTGGCCAGCTGGTTTCTCTTCAGGATCTGGGGCTGACGATGTCGCAGTGGCCCTTGCTCTCGCTTGCCATCTTCCTGCCGCTGGTCGGTGCGGCCTTCGTGCTGCTGACGCGGGGCGACAACGCCGGGGCGGTGGCCCGCAACACCCGCTATGTGGCCCTGTGGACCTCCCTTGTCGTTCTCCTTGTCGTCCTTGTCATCTGGGCCACCTTCGACACATCCACGGCGGAGTTCCAGTTCGTCGAAAGGGCGCCCTGGATTCCGGCCTTCGGTATCGAGTTTCACCTGGGCATCGACGGCATTTCGCTCTTCCTGATCGTGCTGACGGCTTTCCTGGTGCCTGTCTGCATCCTCTGCTCGTGGGATTCCATCCGCACCCGGGTGAGGGAGTACATGATCGCCTTCCTGGTCATGGAATCCTTCATCATCGGTGTCTTCTGCGCCCTCGACTTCGTTCTCTTCTACCTCTTCTTCGAGGCCATGCTGATCCCGATGTTCCTGATCATTGGCATCTGGGGCGGACCGCGGCGTATCTACTCGGCCTTCAAGTTCTTTCTCTACACCCTCGTCGGCTCGGTGCTGCTTCTGGTGGCGGTCCTGACGATGTATTTCGAGGCCGGCACGACAAGCATCCCCGACCTCATGGTCCAAGGGTTCGACGAGGACCTGCAGCGCTGGCTTTGGCTGGCCATGTTCGCCTCGTTTGCGGTCAAGGTGCCGATGTGGCCGTTCCACACGTGGTTGCCGGATGCCCATGTCGAGGCGCCAACGGCGGGTTCCGTCATCCTCGCCGGCATCCTGCTCAAGATGGGAGCGTACGGGTTTCTGAGATTCTCCCTGCCGATGCTGCCGGAGGCGTCGGTCTACTTCGCGCCACTCGTCTATTCGCTGTCGATTGTCGCCATCATCTACACCTCCCTTGTGGCGCTGATGCAGGAGGACATGAAGAAGCTGATAGCCTATTCCTCGGTGGCGCACATGGGTTTCGTGACCATCGGTTTGTTCTCCATGAACCAGCAGGGTATCGAGGGCGGGATCTTCCAGATGCTGTCCCACGGAGTTGTTTCCGCCGCTCTGTTTCTCGTGGTCGGGGTCGTCTACGACAGGATGCACAGCCGTCTCATCGCCAGCTATGGCGGGCTGGTTCACCGCATGCCACGCTATGCCCTGGTGTTCATGGTGTTCATGCTGGCGTCCGTGGGACTGCCGGGCACCTCCGGTTTCGTCGGCGAATTCCTGGTTCTCGTCGGCGCATTTCAGGCGAACACCTGGGTGGCCTTCCTCGCCACCACGGGAATCGTGCTGGGTGCGGCCTACATGCTGTGGCTCTACCGTCGCGTCGTGTTCGGCGAACTGGTGAAGGCGGAGCTGAAATCGATCAGTGACTGCAACAGGCGCGAGATGCTGTTCTTCGTGCCGCTGGTGGCGGCCGTGCTGATCCTGGGAATCTGGCCGGAATCGCTGCTCGATGCCATGCACGTGTCGGTCGCCAATCTTGTCGAACAGACCGCAGGCGCACACCAGGAGGTGTCTTTCGCCATGGGGAACGACGGGTGATGATGGCCTTCCTCGCGCACGACCTCCTTGCCATCGGGCCTGCGCTGTGGCTTGCCGTGGCCGGTATGGCGCTGCTTATGAGCGGTGTCTTCCTCTCCGCCAGCGCGACTCGCATCGTCTTCTGGGGAGCGGTGGCATCCCTGGTGATTGCCGGCGCCCTGACCGTGGTTGCTCCCATCGGCACTCAGCCCTTCGACGGCCTTCTTGCCGTCGACGCCTTCGGCAGGTTCATGACCGTGCTGGTGGTGACGGGCGCCGTGCTGGCCCTGATCATGGCGCGCGGATTCATGCGCCGGGAATCCATGGAGCGTTTCGAACTGCCGGTGCTGGTGGTCCTGGCCACGCTTGGCATGTACCTGATGGTCCAGGCCAACGATCTGATGACACTCTACGTCGGCCTGGAAATGCAGAGCCTGGCACTCTACGTGTGCGCCGCATTCCAACAGGACAAGCTGCGTTCCACTGAAGCCGGCCTCAAGTACTTCGTGCTGGGCGCTGTTGCGTCCGGCATGCTGCTCTACGGCTGTTCGCTGGTGTACGGGTTCTCGGGCTCTACATCCTTTGACGGCATTGTGGCGGCGCTTGCCGCCGGGCCCCGGTCCATCGGCATTCTCGTCGGCGCCGTCTTCATCGCCGCCGGGCTTGCCTTCAAGATATCCGCAGTGCCCTTCCACATGTGGACGCCCGATGTCTACGAGGGGGCGCCGACGCCCGTCACCGCCTTCTTCTCGGCGGCGCCCAAGGTGGCGGCCATGGCGCTCCTGGTCCGGGTGCTCATCGACCCCTTCGCCGCACTCGTCGAGCACTGGCAGCAGATCATCTTTCTTCTCGCCGTGGGATCCATGGCCCTCGGCGCACTGGGCGCCATCGGCCAGCGCAACATCAAGAGGCTGATGGCCTACAGTTCCATCGGCCATGCCGGGTTTGCCCTTGTCGGCCTTGCGCCGGGAAGCGAGGCCGGGGTTCAGGGCGTGGCCGTCTACCTCGCCATCTACCTGGTCATGGGCCTGGGGACGTGGGGCTGCATCCTTGCCATGCGGCGCGACGGAGCCATGGTCGAGGGCATCGATGATCTTGCAGGGCTTTCGCGCACCCAGCCGGCCCTCGCCCTGGCCCTGGCCGTCTTCATGTTTTCCATGGCCGGCATCCCGCCGCTCGCCGGATTCTTTGGCAAGTTCTATGTCTTTCTGGCAGCCATAGAGGCCGGACTCTACACGCTCACCGTCATCGGGGTGCTGATGAGCGTGGTGGGCGCCTTCTACTACATCAGGATCGTCAAGCTCATGTATTTCGATGAGCCGGCGGATGCCTTCGACCGTCCGCTGGGCCGCGATCTGGCGCCCGTGATCGCCGTGACAGCGATGGCCACGGTTGGCTTCTTCCTGTTCTCCGACCCCCTGCTCGACAGCGCCCGAAGCGCTGCCGCCTCCCTCGTTGCCGACGTGAGCCCGTGAGCGCCCTGCTGCCTCCACCCGTTCACCTGGTCGACCGTGACGAAGTGACGAGCACCAATGACATCGCGATCGAACTGGCGGGGGACGGAGCCGCCGCCTGGAGCGTGGTCCGGGCGCGCCTTCAGACAGGCGGCCGGGGCCGCCGTGGACGGATGTTTGCGTCGCCGCCCGGCAACTCCTACACCTCCTTCATTCTCAGACCCCGCGTCGCTACGCGTGATGTTCCGCAGCTTTCCCTCGTCACCGGCGTGGCTGTTGCCGAGGCCATCGAGGGCGTGGCCCCGGAGAGTGCGCCGGTGCGCTGCAAGTGGCCCAACGACATTCTCATCAACGGCGCCAAGGTGGCCGGAGTTCTGGTGGAAACCGGCGGTGATGCGGTGATTGCCGGAATAGGCATCAATCTCGTCAGCCACCCCGACCTCAGCGAGGTCGCCACCACGGACCTTGCGAACGAGGGAGCCCGGAGCGTGGATCGAGATGTCCTCCTTGGCGCGCTCTGCCGGCGTCTGAAGGCCTGGGTGAGCGAGTGGGAGGAGTCCGGCTTTGCCGGCGTGCGTCAGGCATGGCTCGCGCGGGCCGCTGGCATCGGCGCCCGTGTCGTCGTCAACGGAGACACGGCCATGCAAGGGCGGATTGCAGGACTTGCACATGACGGAGCGCTGATCGTGGAGTCGGGCGGTCGGCATGTGCGAGTCGTATCGGGGTCCATGCGGCTGCAATCGGGCGCCTCGCGGAAAACGGAAGCCCTGGCATGAAGGACCTGCTTCTGGCCATCGATGCAGGCAACACGAACACGGTGTTTGCCGTCTTTCGGGACCGTGAACTTGTGGGACAGTGGCGAATCAGCGCCAACACCAGGCGCACCGCCGATGAGTATGCGGTCTGGCTTCACCAACTTCTGGGTCTCGATGGCCTTGATGCCAGTGCCATCGGCGATGCGGTGATCGCAAGCGTCGTCCCCCACGGCATTCATGAACTCAAACTCCTGTGCCGCCGTCACCATGATTGCGAACCGGTTGTCGTGGGCGAGTCGGCACATCTTGCAATCCCTCTCAGGGTCGACATGCCGGGCGAGGTGGGTGCGGACCGCCTGGCGAACGTGATCGGCGCCTGGACGCGCCTGGGCGGGCCTCTGATCATCATCGACTTCGGCACCGCGACCACCTTCGACGTCGTTGACGAGGATGGCGGATTCGCCGGCGGTGTCTTTGCCCCCGGAGTCAATCTTGCCCTCGACGCCATGCACCGGATTTCCGCCCGGTTGCCTCGAATCGGCATCGACAGGCCGCAGAGGGTGATCGGCACCAACACCGTCAGCTGCATGCAATCGGGCGCCTACTGGGGTTATGTGAGCCTGATCGAGGGCGTCGTCGGGCGTATCCGCACCGAATACGGAAAGCCGATGAAGGTGGTGGCGACCGGTGGCCTGGCGCCGCTGTTTGACGCTGCGAGCGACACGATCGACAGCTTTGATCCCGATATCACGGTCCACGGTCTGCTCGAAATCTGGCGGCGCACGAGAAACATCCCTTGACACATCCACTGCATTTCCTGCCGCTCGGTGGCTCCGGCGAAATCGGCATGAATCTCAATCTCTACGAGTATGGCGGCTCGTGGCTGATGTGCGATCTTGGTGTGACGTTTGCCGGTGAGGAGCTTCCCGGCATTGATCTGGTGATGCCCGACATCTCCTATATCGTGGAGCGTCGAAGACATCTCCTTGGACTCGTGCTCACCCATGCCCACGAGGATCACATGGGCGCGGTGCCCTACCTGTGGCCGCTCCTTGAATGTCCGGTCTACGCTACACCCTTTACCGCGGCCCTGCTGGCCGAGAAGCTCCACGAGGGGGCGGACGGCATCCACGAGATGGAGGTCCGCATCATCGATCCGGGAAGCACGCTGGAGCTGGGCCCCTTTTCCATCGCCCTTCATGGTCTCACGCACTCGATTCCCGAGCCCAACGCTCTCGTTGTCGACACGCCCGCCGGACGCATCATGCACACCGGTGACTGGAAGCTCGACCCGGAACCGCTGATCTCGGATCCGACGGACGAGGAAGCGATCAGGAAGAGCGGTGAATCCGGAATCCTCGCCATGGTGTGCGATTCCACCAACGTGTTCCGTCCTGGCACCTCCGGCTCGGAAGCTGACGTGAGGCGCAGTCTCATTGACGAGGTTGCCGGACGGCGCGGCCGTGTCGCTGTCACCACCTTTGCCAGCAACCTCGCCCGCCTGCTCTCCATCCACGAGGCGGCCGAGGCCAATGGTCGCCGATGTGTCGCGTTGGGGCGATCCATGTGGCGCATCATCAAGTGTGCCCGGCAGACCGGCTACCTGCCGTCCGACACGCATTTCATGTCGGACAGGGATGCCCGCCACCTCGATCCCGACAAGGTGCTCTACATGCTGACCGGCAGTCAGGGAGAACCCAACGCCGCGCTGTCACGCATCGCCGGGGGCCATCATCAGACGGTGACGCTGGAGGCCGGTGATCACGTCATCTTTTCCTCCAAGATCATTCCGGGAAACGAGCGGGCGATCTACGATCTCATCAATCGCCTGACACATCTGGGAATCCGGACCGTTACGGAAGATGAGCGGTTCGTTCATGTTTCGGGCCACCCCAACCGGGACGAACTGGAGCGCATGTACGCTCTCGTGCGACCGCGCTATGCCATTCCGGTTCATGGCGAGATCCGTCATCTCAAGGAGCACGCCGCCTTGGCGGAGTCCCTTGGCGTCGAACCGGTGAGGGACGTGGCGAACGGGTCCCTGGTTCGGCTGGCGCCCGGCGCCCCATCGATTGTCCGCACGGTGACCCACGGCCGGGTTGCCTGGACCGGAAGGAGCACCGTTCCCGTCGACGGTCCGCTGATTCGCGAACGGCGTGACGCCATGGCATGCGGCGTGGTGATCATCACCGTGGTGGTGGATCATGAAGGTGACCTTGCTGCCGATCCGCACGTCGTGCTCATTGGTCTGGGGGAGGATTCCGGTATCGCTCCTTCGATCGCCGCCGACGTCGCCGATGCCTTCGAGGATCTGCGTCCGCGAGAAAGGATGATGGACGACGACATCACGCGGGCGTTGCGACGCATTCCCCGCCGCTGGTTCGCCGGAACGCGTGTGCGCCGTCCCTTGACAAGGGTCGCCATCATCAGGCTGTGATACAAATTTGGGAAGGATCGGGATGATCGGAAGACTGAACCATGTAGCCATCGCCGTGCCGGATCTTGCCGCCGCGAGCGCGCTTTACCGCGAGACTCTCCGGGCGACGGTATCGGAGCCGGTCGATCAGCCCGACCACGGCGTCACGACGGTTTTCGTCGATCTTCCCAACACCAGGATCGAACTTCTGGGTGTTCTCGGTGAACGCTCACCCATCACCGCCTTCCTGGAACGTCACCCGGCAGGAGGCATGCATCATGTCTGCTACGAGGTCGACGATATCCGCGCCGCTCGCGATCATGTCGTCCAGGCGGGGGGACGTGTCATCGGCGATGGCGAACCCAGGATCGGCGCCCACGGAAAGCCCGTCCTGTTTCTCCATCCCCGGGACTTCTGTGGCACCCTCATCGAACTGGAAGAGGCCTGAGTGCTGGAGACGCCCGGCAACCGCGCGGAGGTGATGTGAACCATGTCGTTCTTCGGGATGATTGTGGTCTTTGTATGCGTCTGGTGGGTAGTGTTCTTTGCCGCCCTGCCCATCGGCGTCAGCCGTCAGAAACGGGTGGCCGAAGGACATGACCCCGGGGCGCCCGCCGAACCGATGTTGCTGAAGAAGGCCATGTGGACGACAACCATCGCCGTCGTTCTGGTTGGTTCGGCGGCCCTCCTCGAGGAGGCGGGCATCACGGATATCGGTGCCTGGTTCATCGGACTGCCGTCATGACCACAAGCTACTGCATTCTGGCCCCGGATGACCCCGTGCACCGCTCCTACCACGAGAGCGAGTACGGGTTTCCAGTGAGGGGGGAAAACGAACTCTTCGAGAGACTCGTTCTCGAGATCAACCAGGCCGGATTGTCATGGGCGATTGTCCTGAAGAAGCGCGCAGCATTCGTGAAGGCCTTCGACGGATTCGACATCGATACCGTCGCCGCCTACACACCCGAAGATGTCGACCGGCTGATGGGAGACCGTGGCATCATCCGCAACCGGCGCAAGATCGAGGCCGCCATTGAGAATGCGCGACGTCTCGTGAGCCTGCGGGCGCTTCATGGCGGGTTTCATGGTTGGCTGGAGGCGCACCATCCCCTCGACCATGCCGCGTGGACCCGACTCTTCAGGAAGACATTCGTTTTCACCGGGCCCCTTGTCGTCGAGGAGTTCCTGATGTCGACAGGCTGGCTTCCCGGCGCCCACAGCGACGATTGCCCGGTTCAGGCAAGAATTGTGGAGGCGCGTCCCGCCTGGCTTGACCGCCATGACAAGACGGCGCTGGATGGCTAGAGTGAGCGCTTCCCGGAACCGCGGTTGACCCCCATGCGCCTGACCCGCTACTTCCTGCCGACACTCAAGGAAACTCCTGCGGAGGCGCAAATCGCCTCGCACCGACTGATGCTGCGCTCCGGCATGGTCCGTCAGGCCGGCGCTGGCATCTATTCCTGGCTTCCGCTGGGATTCCGGGTCTTGAGACGGATCGAAAGTATCGTGCACGAGGAGATGCAAAGGGCCGGCGCCCATGCCGTGCTCATGCCCACCATGCAGCTGGCCGACCTGTGGCGCGAGAGCGGGCGCTACGATGCCTACGGACCGGAGATGCTGCGCATCCGGGACCGCCACGGACGCGACATGCTCTATGGTCCGACCAATGAGGAGCAGATCACCCAGATCGTGCGTGACGACATCCAGAGCTACCGCGACCTGCCGCGAAACCTCTATCACATCCAGTGGAAGTTCCGGGACGAGATCCGCCCGCGTTTCGGGGTCATGCGCGGTCGCGAGTTCCTCATGAAGGATGCCTATTCGTTCGACCTCGACTTCGAGTCGGCACGCCGCTCCTACAACACCATGTTCGTCGCCTATCTCAGAACCTATGCGCGCATGGGCCTCAGGGCGATTCCCCTGCAGGCCGACTCCGGCCCCATCGGTGGTGATCTCTCCCACGAATTCGTCATTCTCGCGGCCACCGGCGAAACCAGGGTGCATGCCGACCGGCGTCTTCTCGACATGGATGCCACCTCTTCCGGCATCGACTATGACAGCGATCTCGATCCCGTTGTCAGGGAATGGACATCGCTCTACGCGGCGAGCGACGACAAGCACGATCCGGAAACCGCACCGGTTTGCGGGTCGGATCTGCTTGTGGCGCGCGGCATCGAGGTCGGCCACATCTTCTACTTCGGCACCAAGTATTCCGAAGCCATGGGGGCCAGTGTGGCGATGCCCGATGGAGAACGGCGGCTGTTGCACGGCGGATCCTACGGCATCGGCGTCTCGCGCCTTGCCGGAGCCATCATCGAGGCCTGCCACGATGATTCCGGAATCATCTGGCCGGCCAGCGTTGCCCCCTTCGACGCCGGCATTGTCAATCTCAAGGTCGGCGATCCACTCTGTGATTCCATGGCGGCGACGCTGGAAGAGCGTCTCGCTGCCGCCGGTCTCGAGGTGCTCCACGATGACCGCGACGAAAGGGCCGGGGTGAAGTTCTCGGACATGGATCTCATCGGTCTTCCCTGGCAGATCATCATCGGGCCACGCGGTGCGGCATCCTCCCGGGTGGAACTCAAACGGCGCGCCGATGGCGAGCGTCTGGACCTGTCTCTGGAGGATGCCGTTCCCCGCATCCTCGATTCGCGCACGTGATCGGGACATTCGAACTGACGGTAGCCCTGCGCTACCTGAAATCCCGACGCCAGGAGGGATTCATCTCGGTCACCGCAGGATTCTCTCTTGTCGGGATCTGCCTCGGGGTCGGCGCTCTCATCATCGTCATGTCGGTGATGAACGGATTCCGCCACGAACTCATCACCCAGATCCTCGGATTCAAGGGCCATGTCACCATTGCCGCACCCGCCGGCGGCCTGGCCGGTTACAACACACTTGTGACGGAGGTGGCGGCGCATCCCGACGTCACCCTTGCCGCGCCTGTGGTCGAGGGCCAGGTTCTCGCATCATCGCGTCAGGCCCATGCCGGGGTGATTGTTCGCGGACTGGCGGCCGATGATCTGGCTGCCAAGCCTCTGATTGCCGACAACATCGTCGCCGGTTCCCTTGATCGCCCCGGCATCATCGCTGGCTCGAGGCTGATGCGCCGCCTCGGCCTCAGGCTCGGCGACTCGATGACACTTCTCTCACCGCGTGGCTTGCCCACGGCCCTTGGCACCATGCCGCGGTCTGTCGCATGGCCGGTGGTGGGTGTCTTCGAAGTCGGCATGTACGAGTTCGATTCCGGCGTTGTCTTCGTGCCCTTCGCGAAGGCACAGACCTACTTTCGTCTGGAGGGCCGGGCGACCGAGATCGAGATCATGATCGTGCACCCGGAGGAGCCGGCGGCGACGGCGGCGGACATTCGCCGCATCGTGGCCGGTTCCGGTGCACCGGGTGTCGGTGTCGTCGACTGGCAGCAGACCAACCGGCACCTCTATGGTGCTCTTCAGGTGGAACGCGACGTCATGTTCCTCATCCTGACGCTCATCATCCTCGTCGCCGCCTTCAATATCATCTCCTCTCTCATCCTCCTCGTGAAGGACAAGAACGGCGATATCGCCATCATGCGGACCATGGGGGCGACCCGCGGCAGCGTCATGCGCATCTTTCTTGTGACCGGATCGGCCATCGGCATTGCGGGGACCCTTTCCGGTGCCCTCGCTGGTGTCCTGTTCTGTCTCCATATCGAGGAGATCCGGCAGTTGATCCAGACACTCATCGGCCTCGAGCTGTTTCCGGCCGAGGTCTATTTCCTGTCCCGTCTGCCGGCCCGGCTCGACTGGTCGGAAGTCGCCACCATCTCCCTCATGGCGCTGGGTCTTGCCTTTCTCGCCTCCCTCTATCCGGCCTGGCGGGCGGCACGCATCGAACCCGCCGATGCCCTGCGTTATGAGTGAGGTCATCCTTCGACTGGAACGTGTGGGGCGCATGTTCGTCCAGGGCGGACGTACGGTCACCGCGCTCGACGGGGCGAGTCTCAGTCTCGCCAGGGGCGAGACGGTTGCTCTCGTGGGGCCTTCGGGCGCAGGCAAGTCGACCTTGCTCTACATCGCCGGCCTTCTTGAACGCGCCGATGCCGGGGATGTCACCATCGATGGAGTCGACTGCAACCGCCTTGGCGACCGCGAGCGTACCGCACTGAGACGGCGATACCTGGGGTTCATTTACCAGTTCCATCACCTTCTGCCGGAGTTTTCGGCACTGGAGAATGTCGTGATCCCGCAACTCATCGGCGGTGTCGATCGTGTGACGGCCGGCCGACGGGCCCATGAACTTCTGGAGCATCTCGGACTTGCCGAACGCCTTGATCATCGTCCGGCCCGTCTTTCGGGAGGCGAGCAGCAGCGAGTCGCCTTCGCCCGGGCCCTTGCCAACAGGCCGGCCATTCTCCTGGCCGATGAACCGACCGGCAACCTCGACCCCGACACCGCGCGCTCTGTCATGGACCGGCTCATCACCGAGGTCCGTGAACGCCATCTCACCGCTCTGGTGGCGACACACAACACCGAGCATGCCACGAGGCTCGACCGTACCGTACGCCTCGTCGACGGCACACTTGCCTGAGGCGCGCTTGCCGCATGGCGCATGCGACAACTCCCTGCGCTCTGGTCACGTATGATCACGGGGACGGTTCCGGATGGTGGACCATCCACAGGCCGGCCTGCGAGAGTGCCTCATGACCGGCTTCGTGCATCTGCGTGTCCATACGCCGTTCTCCCTGCTCGAGGGAGCCGTGAAGATTCCGGATCTTGTCAGACTTTGCGTCGACCATGCCATGCCGGCCATGGCCATGACCGATACCGGAAACATGTTCGGCGCGCTGGAGTTCGCCTCTGCATGCGCGGCCCGGGGAATCCAGCCGATCATCGGCACCCTGCTTGCCATCCGTCACGATGAGGAAGACAGCCTGCGCGACCCCGACCTTGCCGAGCGCCTGGTCCTGCTCGCCCGCAGTGACGAGGGATACGCCAATCTCCTCGGCCTGGTGAGCGAGGCCTGCCTGACGACGAATCCGGGTGATGTCCCGTCGCTTCTTCTCGACGACCTGGCCGGTCGCAGCGATGGCCTGATCTGTCTGACGGGAGGCGCCTCGGGTCCTCTTGGCCAACTGGTTCTGTCCGGAGCCATGGACCAGGCGCGACGGCACCTGGTGCGTCTGCGGGAACTCTTCCGAGGCTGCCTCTATGTCGAAATCCAGCGACATGGCCTTGAGGCCGAGGACGCGAGCGAGGCGGGAATGCTCGAACTCGCCTATGCGCTGGATGTTCCACTGGTGGCCACCAATGATGTCATGTTTGCCGACGAAGCCATGCACCAGGCCCATGACGTGCTGATGTGCATTGCCGGCGGCGCCACCATCGAGCGGCGCGACAGGCGGCGCGTCTCCCCACAACATTGCTTTGCCGGTCCGGAAGCCATGGCGGCCCGTTTCGAGGACCTTCCGGAGGCCCTGGCCAACACGCTCGCGATCGCCAGACGCTGTGCCGTCACGTCGCCGGCGCGTTCCCCCATTCTGCCCCCCTTTCCGGTTGCCGGGGAATGGAGCGAGGAAGAGGAGCTTCGCCGCCAGGCGCGCGAAGGGCTGGAGCGACGTTTGCGCTCGTTGCCCGCCACCCACGACCCGGAACCCTATCGGGAGCGTCTCGAATTCGAACTCGAGGTTATCATCGGCATGGGATTTGCCGGTTACTTCCTGATCGTTGCCGAATTCATCCAGTGGGCGAAGGGCCAGGACATTCCCGTCGGTCCGGGCCGCGGCTCGGGAGCAAGTTCCGTGGTGGCCTGGTCGCTGACCATCACCGATCTTGATCCCATCCGGTTCGGTCTCCTGTTTGAACGCTTTCTCAATCCGGAACGGGTGTCGATGCCCGACTTCGACATTGACTTCTGTCAGGACCGCCGTGACGAGGTGATAGCCCACGTCCAGGACCGCTACGGCGCCGACAGGGTGGCGCAGATCATCACGTTCGGCACCCTTCAGGCGCGCGCCGTGGTGCGGGACGTCGGGCGCGTGCTGCAGATGCCCTATCATCGCGTCGACAGACTGGCGAAGCTCATCCCCAACAACCCGGCGGCGCCGGTCACCCTGCAGCAGGCCATTGACGACGAGCCGGCGCTGAAGGATGCCATGAGGGATGATGCGGTCAGGCGGCTGGTCGAGACCGCGCTTCGGCTCGAGGGTCTCTACCGTCATGCCAGCACCCATGCCGCCGGAGTCGTCATCGGCGACCGCCCCCTCCACCAGCTGATTCCGCTCTATCGCGACCCGCGGTCCGAGTTTCCGGTGTCACAGTTCCACATGAAGGACGTGGAAAAGGCCGGTCTCGTCAAGTTCGATTTTCTCGGTCTCAAGACCCTGACGGTTCTCGAGAACGCCCGTGTCCTGCTCGCGCGCCGGGGCACCACTGTCGATCTCGACAACCTGCCGCTCGATGACGCCGACACCTTCGCCATGCTGACGAGGGCGGAGACCATCGGAGTCTTTCAGCTTGAGGGGCAGGGCATGCGCGACGCCCTGGGCCAGCTCAAGCCCGACACCATCGAGGACATCATCGCCCTGGTGTCGCTCTATCGCCCCGGGCCTATGGACAACATTCCCCAGTTCTGCAACCGCAAGCATGGTCGCGAGGAGGTCGACTACCTTCACCCGTCGCTCGAGGAGGTGCTGAGCGAAACCTATGGCGTCATCATCTATCAGGAACAGGTCATGCAGATCGCCAGGATTCTGGCTGGATACAGCCTCGGCGAAGCGGATCTGCTGCGCCGGGCCATGGGCAAGAAGATCAAGGAGGAGATGGCGGCCCAGCGCGACCGCTTCGTCTCCGGCGCCACCGGCCGCGGTGTCGATGAGAGGCGAGCAAGCGAGATCTTCAACCTGGTTGACAAGTTCGCCGGGTACGGATTCAACAAGAGCCACGCCGCAGCCTATGCCATCGTCGCCTACCAGACAGCCTGGCTGAAGGCGCACCATCCCGTCGAGTTCCTTGCCGCGTCGATGACTCTCGACATGGGCAACACAGACAAGCTCAATCATTTCAGGCAGGAACTCACCCGGCTTGGAATCGCCTTGCTGCCGCCGGACATCAACCGGTCGGGCGTCACCTTCGCCGTGGAGGAGATCGAAGGAGGCAGGACGGCGGTCCGCTATGCCCTTGCCGCAATCCGCAATGTCGGTGAAGGAGCGATGACGGCCGTTGTTGCCGAACGCGACGCCAATGGCCCCTACAGGGGTCTCTTCGAATTCGCCTCGAGACTCGATGTCCGCGTCGTCAAGAAGCGGCAACTGGAAATGCTGGCTTCGGCCGGCGCCTTCGACTGCATAGACGACAACCGGGCCCGGGTCGTCGCCAACATCAACCGTCTTGTCCAGTTCAATGCCGGCATTGTGGCGGAACGCGAAAGCAGGCAGCAAAACCTGTTCGATGACGACGGCGAGGCCCGCGATCCCGAGCTCGTCGATGCCCTGGCATGGACGCCGGCTGATGCCCTGAAAGCCGAAGCGGAGGCGATCGGCTTCTATCTGTCGGCCCATCCTCTGGAAGCCTACGATACCGAACTGGCCAGGCTGGGCGTCATGACATACATGGACGCCCTGCAGGTCGCCCGTGAACACGACACCGGACCGTTCCGGCTCGCCGGTGTTCCGGTTTCCCGGCGCGAAAGAACCAGCGCCAAAGGCAACCGCTATGCCTTTCTGGAGCTCTCCGACTGTTCGGGTCATTACGAGATCGTCGTCTTTTCCGAGCTCCTCGATGACAGCGCCGACAAGCTCGCCGGCCCTGGACCATTTTTTCTCGAAGTCGATGGTCGTGTGGACGGCGAGAATGTGCGCTTTTCGGCACGGCGCATCGCCCGCCTTGACGACATGGTCTCGAAGTCCCTCAGGACCTTTGTCCTTCATGTCGATGCAGGCGAATCTCTCGCCGGCCTGCAGCATGTTCTTGACAAGGCCGAACCAGGGCAGGGACGCATCACACTCTCCTACACCGCGCTGAGCGGCAAGATGGTGGACATTGTCCTGCCCAGGCGGTTCTCCCTTTCGCCTGGCCTGAGGGCACAGATCGAGTCCCTGCCGGGACTCCGGTCGGTGGAAGCCGCCTGAAACTTGATGTCGGCGGGGTGACGGTCTAAATACCGCCCATTGATCCAACCCGCACGCGGACCAGATCTTTCCGGTGCCGGCTCGTCCGGTCCCGGTCCGCGGAGGCAGAACCGGAAGAGGAGCAAGATGTCATGACAATGCCACAGTTCACCATGCGCCAGCTGCTGGAGGCGGGTGTTCACTTCGGACATCAGGCGAGGCGCTGGAATCCGAAGATGAAACCCTACATCTTCGGTGAGCGCAACGATGTTCACATCATTGATCTCCAGCAAACGGTGCCGATGCTGCGGCACGCGTTGCAGAGGGTTCGTGACATCGTTGCCGGAGGCGGCAGGGTGCTGTTTGTCGGCACCAAGCGTCAGGCGCAGGAGGCCATTGCCGAGGCCGCCAGCAGGTGTGGCCAGTACCACGTCAACCACCGCTGGCTCGGCGGCATGCTGACCAACTGGAAGACCGTGTCGAACTCCATCCGAAGGCTGCGCGACCTTGACGAGCGTCTCGGCGAGGACATCACCGGCCTCACCAAGAAGGAGGTCCTGCGCATGACCCGGGAGCGCGACAAGCTCGAACGCGCGCTCGGCGGCATCAAGGACATGGCGGGACTTCCCGACATCCTTCTGGTGATCGACACGAACAAGGAAGACATCGCCATCTCCGAGGCGCGCAAACTCAACATTCCCATCGTGGCCGTGATCGACAGCAACTGTGATCCCGATGTGGTCGATCTCGTCGTCCCTGGCAATGACGATGCCATCCGGGCGATCACGCTCTACTGCGACCTCTTTGCCCGTGCGGTACTCGATGGAATCGAAGCCGAACTGGCGGCATCGGGCGAGGACCTTGGGGCCCGTACCCTGGTTGACGAGCCGGCAATCGTGCCGGATGCAGCCGGTGAGGATGTCGTGACCGACGAGCCGGCGACCATGGCGGAAACGGTGGCTGCGACCGACGAGCCGGCGGTCTCAGCCGGTGAGGACGTCGTGGCCGGTGAACCGGTGGTGACAGTCGGTGAGAACGTCGTGGCCAGCGAGCCATCCGAGACAGCGGATGCCGGGACCAACGAAACGGCGGTCACAGCCGCGGCTGATGAGGAAAAGAACGCCTGATCAGGGCGAACACAAAGAGGCAGCACGGCTGCCGGGGATCGAACAATGACAACTATTTCAGCGGCGCTGGTCAAGCAACTGCGGGACAGGTCGGGCGCCGGCATGATGGATTGCAAGAAGGCGCTGGTGGAGACCGCCGGCGACATGGAGGCTGCCGTGGACTGGCTGCGCACCAGGGGCCTGGCCGCGGCCGCCAAGAAGGCCGGCCGGGTTGCCGCCGAGGGCCTCGTGGCCACTGCCGTTTCGCAGGACGGACACCGCGGGGCCGTCGTCGAGGTCAATGCCGAAACCGATTTCGTGGCCCGCAACGAGACGTTCCAGGAGTTTGTGCATCACACCGCGAACCTGGCGCTCGACAGCGACGGTGACGTCGAGGCACTGGCGGGAACACTGTGGCCCGGCTCGTCGGTGACAGTCCAGGACCGTCTTGCCGACCTTGTGGCGACCATAGGCGAGAACCTGCAGATCAGACGCTCCCATGTGCTTGGTGTGACACATGGCAGCGTGGCGCACTACGTTCATGCTGCCACCGCTCCCGGTATGGGCAGGATTGCCGTGATCGTCGCCCTTGAATCGACCGGTGATCGCGACGTTCTGCACGATGCGGGCAGAAAACTTGCCATGCATATTGCCGCAAGCAGGCCGGAGGCGGTGACGACCGACTCCCTGGACCCTGCATTGGTCACGCGGGAACGCGGTGTGCTGACCGAGCAGGCGCGCGAGTCGGGCAAGCCCGAACCCATCGTGGAACGGATGGTGGAAGGCCGTCTGCGCAAGTTCTTTCAGGATGTCGTTCTCATGGAACAGGTCTACGTCATTGATGGCGAGAGCCAGGTGAAGAAGGTCATGGACGATCTGGCCCGAGATCTGGGCACGTCCGTCGAAGTGACCGGCTTCGTGCGCTACACCCTTGGCGAGGGAATCGAGAAGAAGGAAAGCGACTTCGCCGCCGAGGTTGCGGCGGCAGCCAGCGGGAGGTGAGGGGACCCGATCCGGTGTCGGCAGACAGCGCAATCGAGGCCGGACCTCGCTATCGACGCGTCCTCGTGAAGGTGTCCGGCGAGGCTCTGATCGGCGAGGGGGAGTATGGCGTCGATCCGCAGGAAGCCGCACGCATCGCCGATGACATTGCCGAGGCCGCCGCAACGGGAACCCGGATTGCCATCGTGATTGGCGGCGGCAACATCTTCAGGGGCGTGGTCGGTGCTGCCCGCGGCATGGAGCGCGTGTCCGCCGACCACATGGGCATGCTGGCGACGGTCATCAACGCGCTGGCCCTTGAGCATGCGCTCGCCGGCAAGGGCCTCGAGACCAGAGTCCTTTCCGCCATACCGATGCCCACCATCTGTGAGCCCTACGCGCGGACCCGGGCCGTCGCCCACCTTGACAAGGGGCGGGTGGTGCTCTTCGCCGCGGGCACGGGAAGTCCCTACTTCACCACCGACACGGCGGCGGCCCTGCGGGCCGTGGAGACCGGGTGCGATGCCCTTTTCAAGGCAACCCGGGTCGATGGTGTCTATTCCGCGGATCCGAACACGGACAGAAATGCGGTACGATACGACAGATTGAGTTACCAAGACGTGCTGGTCCGGAACCTCCGGGTCATGGATGCGACGGCGATTTCCCTGGCGCGCGACAACAATCTTCCGTGCCTTGTGTTTTCGCTTCACGAACCAGGAGGTCTCTCGGCGGTTCTGAGAGGAACAGGGCGATACACGATCATCTCGACGCAGGAGGGAGAGGGTCATGGCTGATGATCTGGTCAAGGATCTCAAGCGCCGCATGGAAGGCGCCGTGGATGTGCTGCGCAGGGAGTTCGCAGGATTGCGGACCGGCCGGGCTTCGGTCAGTCTTCTGGACCCGGTCATGGTGGAGGCCTATGGCAGCCGCATGCCGGTGAACCAGGTCGGCAGTGTGAGTGCGCCGGAGGCGCGACTGCTGACAGTACAGGTCTGGGACAGGAGTCTTGTCAACGCCGTGGAAAAGGCGATCCGCAATGCCGACCTTGGGCTCAATCCCCAGAGTGACGGCCAGGTGTTGCGCGTTCCCATACCGCAACTCGACGAGGAACGGCGTGTCGAGATCACGCGCATCGCAGGCAAGTATGCCGAACAGGCGAAGGTCGCCATCCGCAATGTCAGGCGAGACGGAAACGACCGGCTCAGGCGCCTGGAACGCGACGGCGACATGTCCCAGGATGAACTGCATCAGCGGACCAGTGCCATCCAGGAACTGACCGACTTGGAGATCGCCCGGGTCGACGAACTGCTTGACGTCAAGCAGGCCGAGATCATGCAAGTCTGAGCCCGGATGGACGCGGTTCGTGATCATGACGGGCGTCTGTTGCGCCATGTCGCCATCATCATGGACGGCAATGGCCGATGGGCCCGCCAGCAGAGTCTGCCCAGAGAGGAGGGGCATCGGGCGGGCGCCGAATCGGTCCGCCACATCCTTCAGGCGGCCATAGAACTCTCCATTCCCTACCTCACGCTCTTTGCATTCTCTTCCGAGAACTGGCGTCGTCCCGGCAAGGAGGTGGGACATCTCATGGGGCTCGTGCGCCATCATCTCGGCAACGAACTCGACGAGCTCGTCGCCAGGGGAATACGCGTCGGGTTCATCGGCGACCGTTCGGGCCTCGATGGCGATGTTCTCGACCTCATGTCCGACATGGAACGTGCAACGGCGAAGGGGACGGACCTCACGGTCACCGTCGCGCTCAACTACGGAGCCCGCGACGAGATTGTCCGGGCTGTACGTGTCCTGGCCGCGAACTGTGTCGCGGGAAACCTTGAACCCTGCATGCTCGACGAGGAGGGATTCACCCGTCACCTTGATACCTCAATACTGCCCGATCCGGATCTCATCATTCGGACCGGCGGAGAACAGCGCCTGAGCAACTTTCTTGCCTGGCAGGGCGCCTATGCGGAACTGGTGTTTCTCGATGTGCCGTGGCCGGAGTTCAGCCGCGACGATCTTGAGGCGGCCGTCAACGAGTTTCATCGTCGTGACCGGCGATACGGCGCCGTCACCACCTCCTGAGAAGCGCCCCGCGGACGTGTTCCGCCGGTTGCTCTCGGCTGCCGCTCTGGCCGCTTTCGCGGTGCTCATCACCCAGCTTGGCGGTATGTGGTTTGCCCTGCCAGCACTGGTCCTTGCAGGTGTGCTGCTTCACGAGTGGCACCGGCTCTCGGCCACCCCGGGGTATCTCTTCTCTGCCGCGGCGGTGATTGCCGCCTGGATCGCGATCGCCTGGCAGGAGAACCTGGTGATGGCCCTCTACGCCATCATCGTCGGCATGATCGGTGGCGCCTTCTATCTTCTGGCGAGGGGGCATGAGGCAAGGGTGCCATGGGCTATCTCCGGCATGGCCTATGCCATCATTCCCATGGTGGCCCTCGTGTGGATGCGTAATGCGGAAGGGAGCAGCCTCGTCGTGTTGTGGATGTTCCTTGTTATCTGGGCATCAGATTGCGCCGCCTTCATTGTCGGCCGCATCCTGGGCGGACCATTGCTCTGTCCTTCCGTCAGCCCCGCAAAGACATGGGCAGGGGCCATTGGCGGTCTGCTGGCATCCGTCGCCACCGGTGTTGGCACGGCATCCATGATCCAGGAAACGTTGACAACGGCGCTGGTGCTGAGTGTCATCGTGGGCATTGCCGCGCAGTCCGGAGACTTCGTGGAGTCCGCCCTCAAGAGGCGCTGGCAGGTCAAGGACACCGGATGGCTCATACCGGGGCACGGTGGCCTCATGGACAGGCTGGATTCGCTTGTTCTCGCTGCTCCTGTCTTTGCGTGCGTGTGGACGGTTCTTTCCCTGGAGGTGGGCCATGCCGTCATCCCCTGAACCACGCCGTGTGTCGATACTGGGTGCCACCGGTTCGATCGGGGCATCGACGCTCGACCTCATCGCCAATGGCGGCGACCGCTATCGCATCGTGGCGGTGACGGCCCGTTCCAGTGTCGAGAAGCTTGCGACTATCGCGCGAGCGACCGGGGCAACCTACGCTGCCATTGCCGAGGAGCGTCTTCTCGGGGTGCTTCGCCATGAGCTTGCCGGCACGGCGACCCGCGTGGGCGCGGGCCCCGGAGCCCTGGAGGAGGCGGCCCGCATGGACGCCGACTGGGTGATGGCAGCCATTGTCGGCGCTGCCGGTCTGGCTCCCACCCTCGCCGCCATCCGCCAGGGAAGGGTGGTGGCCCTGGCCAACAAGGAAGCCCTCGTGTGTGCCGGCGGGTTGATGATCGAAGAGGCACGCAAGAGCGGATGCGTCCTGCTGCCAGCCGATTCGGAGCATAACGCCATTTTCCAGGTTTTCGATGCCGGCAGGATCGATGCCATCGAGAAGATCTGGCTGACCGCGTCGGGCGGACCGTTCCGCAACGCCACCCGCGCCCGGATGGCGGCCGCTACTCCTGAAGAGGCCGTACGCCATCCAAACTGGAGCATGGGGCGCAAGATATCCGTCGATTCGGCCACCATGATGAACAAGTCCCTCGAAGTCATCGAGGCCAGCCACCTGTTTGCGGTAGGCGAAGGGCGGATCGGTGTCATCGTGCATCCAGAGTCCATTGTTCACGGCCTTGTTTCCTATCGCGACGGGTCTGTTCTGGCGGGGCTTGCGGCTCCCGACATGCGCACCCCGATCGCCCACACGCTGGCATGGCCCGACCGCATCCAGGCACCGTCGGAGCGTCTTGATCTGGCGGCCACGGCACAGCTGACCTTTGAGCTGCCCGACGAGAACAGGTTTCCCGCCCTCGCACTGGCCAGAACCGCCATTCGCGCCGGCGGTTCGGCGCCGGTGACCCTGAATGCCGCCAACGAGGTCGCCGTGGCCGCCTTTCTCGATCGCCGTATCGGTTTTCTTGATATCGTTGGGGTGGTTGAAGACACCCTGGCGCGTGTCGGGACCACCGCGACAGATGATGTCGGGGCCGTTATCATGGCCGACGGCGAGGCAAGGTGCCTAGCCGAAGAGGTGGTTCTGGAAAGGTCGGGACGTTCAACATGATCGATATCATCAACGGCATCTGGCCCTTTCTCGTGGTGATTACGGTCATCGTGTTCTTTCACGAACTGGGCCACTACTGGGTTGCACGAAGGAACGGGGTTCGTGTCGAAGTGTTCTCCATTGGATTCGGGATGGAGATTGCCGGCTGGACAGACGGGGCGGGAACGCGCTGGAGGCTGTCGCTGGTGCCGCTCGGGGGCTACGTCAAGATGTTCGGTCAGGGTGCGCCCGAAAGCGACGGCACCGAGCTTTCTCGGGAAGAGTACGCGGTTTCGTTCCAGACCAAGTCGGTGGGACAGCGATTCGCCATCGTACTCGCCGGACCGCTGGCCAACTTCATCCTCTCAATCGTTCTCTTCGCCGGGCTGTTTTTCCTTGTGGGACAGAACCAGACCCTTCCGCGGGCCGGCGAGATCATCGAGGGAAGCGCTGCCGAACGGGGCGGCATGGAGGCAGGAGACCTCATTACCGCCATCGACGGCACGTCGATCGAGGCCTTTCAGGACCTCCAGTTCATTGTCTCCACGAACCCGGGCGCGCCGCTCGTGTTCAATGTGCTGCGCGACGGCGAAACCCTCAACCTTGTCATTGCGCCCGACGTCGTCATGGAAGATGACGGGTTCGGCAACCAGCGCGAAACAGGTCGGCTGGGCATCATGCTGACGGCCGCCAACATCGTTGTCGAACGTCTGGGTCCCCTCGAGGCGCTGTGGGAGGGCGCACGCGAGACCTGGAGCTGGTGCCTTCGGATCTTCGACTTCCTGGGCAAGATCTTCGAGGGCTCTCAGAGCAGCCGCGATCTTGCAGGCCCACTCGGCATTGCTCACGTGTCGGCCGGATTCGCCGAACTGGGCGTGACCAGCCTCGTTCTCTTCATGGCCATCCTGTCGGTCAATCTCGGACTCATCAATCTCTTTCCCATACCGCTTCTCGACGGTGGACACCTCATGTTCTATACCTTCGAATTCGTGTTCGGGAGGCCTTTGGGTGCACGTGCCCAGGAGATGTGCCAGCTTGTCGGTATCGGACTCGTGGGGGCGTTGTTCCTGTTCGTGACATTCAACGATCTGCTCAGACTGGGGCTGTTTGACATGTTTCGCGAACTGGCGTCGTGAACCGGGGAGGAATGGATCGATGGCATCGCTCAGGCGTCTGATGGCTGCCATTCCGCTGATCCTGGGAATCGTCGCCCTGGATCTCCATGCCCAGGAGACTATCACGGAGATTGTCGTCTCCGGTAACCAGCGGATCGAACCGGCGACGGTCGCCAGTTACATGAGCATCCGCGTCGGTGACGCCTACGACCTCGACGAAGTCGACGACTCCGTCAAGAATCTCTTCGACACGGGGTTCTTTGCCGATGTGTCCATTCGCCGGGACGGTTCCCGGCTGATCATCGAGGTGGTCGAGAACCCGATCATCAACAGGATCGCCTTCGAGGGTAATCTGCGTCTTGATTCGGAGGATCTCGAGGCGGAGATCCAGCTGAGACCACGCACCGTCTTCACCCTGACCAAGGTGCAGGCAGATGTTGCCCGGATCACCGAGATCTATCGCCGTGTCGGACGCTTCAACGCCATCGTCGAGCCCAAGGTCATCCAGCAGGAGCAGAACCGGGTAGACCTCATCTTCGAGATATCGGAAGGCGAACAGACGATCGTTCGCGAGATCGTCTTCATCGGCAATGAGGCCTTCTCGGACGGCACCCTGCGTGAGGTGATTGTCACGGTCGAGAGCGCCTGGTACCGCTTCCTCACGGTCGATGACACCTATGATCCGGATCGTCTGGCTTTTGATCAGGAACTGCTGCGGCGCTACTACCTCTCGGAGGGCTATGCCGACTTCAGAGTCGTGTCGGCCATCGCCGAGCTGGCGCCCAACCGCGAGGAGTTCTTTGTCACGTTCACCCTCGAGGAAGGTCCCCGATACGAGATCGGCGAGGTCTCGGTGATCAGCGAAATGCCGACCATCGACCCTGCCCTTGTCGAGGACATCATCGATGTCGAGCCCGATGACTGGTATGACGCCGGCGCCATCGAGGCCGATGTGGTCGAGA
Source organism: Alphaproteobacteria bacterium (assembly GCA_965213815.1). Classification (GTDB taxonomy): domain Bacteria; phylum Pseudomonadota; class Alphaproteobacteria; order SP197; family SP197; genus SP197. The sequence goes on from OZ243917.1 coordinate 2,167,353, forward strand.
TGACGCTTGAACTCGGTCGCATGGGACAGCCGTTCGTCGATATCCGGCCCCGCATCGAGCGGGATACGGAAAATGCCATCATCGACATCAGTTATGTCATTGCTCAGGGGCCTGAGATCTATGTCGAGCGCATCGACATCATCGGTAACCTCCGCACCACCGACGAAGTGATCCGCCGCGAGTTCGAGTTCGCCGAAGGCGACGCCTACAACGCCGCTCTGGTGCAGCGCACGGAACGCAACATCCGGGCGCTCGACTTCTTTGCCAGCGTGCTCATCGAAAACCGCCCGGGAACCCGGCCGGACACCACCATCATCGAGGTCGCAGTAGAGGAAAAGGCGACCGGAGAGTTGTCGTTCGGCGTCGGTTTTTCGTCGGTCGATGACGCGCTGATCGGCATCTCCATCGGCGAGCGCAACCTGCTCGGCACCGCGCAGCACCTGAGCCTCGACCTGACTGTGTCGGGCAACAGCCAGACTATCGATCTCAGTTACACCGAACCCCATTTTCTTGAACGCGAACTGAGCGCGGGATTTGATGTATTCCGGGTCCGGCGGGATCTGAATACCCAGTCGTCTTTTTCCCGGGAGGATATCGGTGGTGTGCTGCGGGTTACCTATCCCCTGACAGAGTACCTGGAGCAGACAGCTTCCTATACACTCAGGACCTCGGTAGTCGAGCGGGTACCGGCGAGCGCCTCGCCATTGATCCAGGCGGAAAAGGGCAGATCGGTGTTGTCGCTTTTCGGTGAACGTCTTGACTACGATGTGCGTAACGATGTGTTGCGCCCGACGTCGGGCTATCTTATCTACCAAGGTACCGACTTGGCCGGGTTGGGCGGCGACAAGGCCTTCCTCCGCAATACCGGTGGATTCAGCTACTTCTATCCGATGGACATCGACTGGACGCTCAACGTGCGTGCCGATGGCGGGGCCATCACAAACTTGGGTGGCAAGGACATTGGCCTGACCAACCGGTTTTTCGTCGGCGGATCGAACCTCAGGGGTTTCAAGCCATCCGGCGTGGGTCCGGTGGACACCAGCACATCCGACGCACTGGGCGGTAACTTCTACTGGATTGCAACAGGAGAAATGGAGTTTCCCATCGGCCTGCCGCGGGAACTCGGTGTCCTGGGACGCACATTCACCGATTGGGGGAGTCTCTTCGACATCGACCAGAACAGTCCCACGGTGGCCGATGATGCCTCGCCACGCGCGTCCGCCGGTATCGGCCTGTCATACTATTCCCCCCTGGGTCCCATGCAGTTCGACTGGGCCAAGGCGTTTCTCAAGGAAGACTACGACAAGACGGAGCTCTTCCGCTTTTCCGTTGGGCTGGCATTCTGATGAGTGTTCCGGGGGGCCTCTGGCGGGCTTTCATCCTCCTCTGTCTGGTATCTCTGGCAGCGCCGGGCGCTATCGGCGCGGACACCACCATTGCCATCATCGACCTTGAGCGGGTGCGCCAGGAATCCAGTGCCGGCAAGTCGATCGAAAGCCAGATCTTCCACTATCGCCAGGAACTGGCCGAAGAGGTCAATGTGGTCGAGGGAGAAATCCGCGAGCGCCTGCGATCACTGAAGGAACAGGAAACCCTGTTGACCCAGGAGGGCTATGAGAAACTGCGCCAGGAGATCGAGGAAGACTCAGCGGCATACCAGACCAGGTTCCAGAACCACCGGCGCAACCTTGATGCCGCCTATCTTGAGGCTATGGAGCATCTGCATTCGGGCATCCTGGAGGTCCTCGGGAAACTCATCTTCGAACGCCACATCGATGTGGTGCTGGACCGCCGGCAGTACCTGGTCGCCAACAGCAGTTTCGATATCTCGGACGATGTCCTGCGGGAACTGGACGCCATCCTTTCGGGAATTCCGGTCGTTCCGGCGCCGGAGGGCTGACGTCAAGGTGGCGGATTCCCGTTTCTTCAGTCGGCAGGGACCCTTTGCTCTCGCCTGCGTGCTTGAGGTGACCGGCGCCCGCGTTGCTGACCACCACGACACATCCCGGCTGTTTCACGATGTTGCCGGATTGTCCGATGCCGGCAGCAACGATCTCGCGTTTCTCGACAACGCGAAGTATGTCACAGCCTTCACCGGATGCCGTGCCGGGGGCTGCTTTGTCCGCGAGCAGTACAGCGACCGGGCGCCGCAGGGGCTTGTCGCACTGATCAGCGACAACCCCTACCTTGCCTTTGCCCGGGCAGCCCGGATGTTCTATCCCGACCCCACCGTCGAGCCGGGCGTTTCCACCGACGCCTTCATCGAGAGCGGCGCCAGGGTCGGTGAAGGTGCCAGGATCGAGGCCTTCGCGGTGATCAGGAGCGGTGCCACGGTCGGCGCCAGATGCAGCATTGGAGCGGGGTGCGTGGTGGAGCGCCACGTCCGGATTGGTGACGATTGCCAGATTGGCCCCGGGGTCGCGCTCATGTACTGCGTCATCGGCAATCGCGTGAGAATTGAAGCTGGAGCCAAGATCGGCACGGAAGGATTCGGGTTTGCCGCATCGCCGGAGGGAGCCGTGCGTCTTCCCCATGTCGGGCGCGTTGTTGTCGGTGACGATGTCGGGATTGGTGCCAACACCACGATTGACCGGGGGTCCCTCGGTGACACCGTGATCGGCGATGGCGCCATGATTGATAACCAGGTGCAGATCGCGCATAACGCGAAAGTCGGACGTCACGCCATCCTCGCTGGGCAGGTCGGCCTGGCGGGCAGTGCCGTTGTCGGTGACTTTGCCATGCTCGGTGGTCAGTCCGGAGTGGCCAATCATGTCCGGGTCGGGCCCGGCGCCCGATTAGGCGGCAACAGTTCGGCGGCGAATGATCTCGAGGGAGATGCAACCTATCTTGGAGCACCAGCCATTCCCCAACGGGAGTTCTGGCGCCAGCAGGTCATGCTCCGCCGTCTGGCGAGACACAACAACAAGATACCATGAGCACAAGCGAGAGAAACACGGAACCATCGGACGGTCGTGTCATCGACATCGAGCGCGTCATGCAGCTCATTCCTCACCGCTATCCCTTCCTCATGATTGACAGGGTCGTGGACGTTGTGCGCAACGAGAGTGCGGTCGGAATCAAGAATGTCTCGATCAACGAACCGCAGTTCCAGGGACACTTCGCCCGTCATCCCGTCATGCCGGGCGTCTACATCATTGAATCCATGGCCCAGTCGGCAGCTGTTCTCGTTGTCGAAACACTGGGCAAGGAGTTCGAGGGCAAGCTTGTGTACTTCATGGGGGTCGACAAGGCGCGTTTCCGCAAACCGGTCACGCCGGGTGATGTCATGGAGGTTCACGTCCGCAAGGTCCAGCGCCGCGGCATGGTCTGGAAGTTCAGTTCCGAGGTCAGGGTCGATGGTGCGATCGTGGCCGATGCCAGTTTTTCCGCGATGATTCTCGATCACTGAAGCGCATCATGGCGACCATTCATCCGACGGCCATCGTCGATCCCGGTTCCAGTATCGCCGCCGACGCGATCATCGGCGCCTACAGTGTGGTGGGCGCCGATGTCACACTGGGGTCAGGCGTCGAGCTGATGTCCCATGTTGTGGTCGGTGGCCATACGACAATCGGCAGGGGCACCAGGGTCTTTCCCTTTTCGTCCCTGGGCCTGATTCCCCAGGACCTGAAGTATCGCAGCGAACCCTCCAGACTGGTGATCGGTGAAGGCAACACGATACGCGAACATGTCACCATGAGCCCGGGTACGTCGGGGGGCGGTATGGTGACCGAGATCGGCAACCACTGCCTTTTCATGGTCGGAGTCCACGTCGCCCATGACTGCCGGATTGCCGACCGGGTCATCATGGTCAACAACGCCACACTCGGTGGCCATGTCACGGTGGAGGATCATGCCATCCTCGGCGGTTTGTCGGCCGTCCACCAGTTCGTGCGAATCGGCCGCTATGCCATGGTCGGTGGCATGTCCGGAGTCGAACAGGACGTGATCCCGTTCGGTACCGTGACCGGTGACCGGGCGAGTCTGCGCGGCCTCAATCTCGTCGGCCTCGATCGCCATGGTTTCGACAAGGACGATATCAACAAGCTGCGCCGGGCCTACCGGCTGCTGTTTGCCGACGAGGGTACGCTCGGGGAACGCATGACAGACGTGGAGGATGAGTTCGAGGGCTGCCAGCCCATTGACCTCATCCTGCGGTTCATGCGCACCAGGAGCTCCCGGGGCCTCTGCCAGCCCCGCGATGGACATGCTGCCTAAGCTCGGCATTATCGCCGGTGGTACCACCCTGCCGGGTCTTCTTGCCCGCAGTGCCATTGAAGGGGGCAGGGACGTTTTCATCATCGCCCTCAAGGGACAGGCCGAACCGAATGTCGTCGAGACGTTCGACCATGCCTGGGTTCGCATGGGTGCGGCAGGCAAGGCGCTCGAGCATCTGCGCCGCAAGGGCGTGGAGGAGATCGTTCTCGCCGGGCCCGTCACGAGGCCGACGCTGGGCGAACTCGTACCCGACAGGCGTGCCGCACGCTTTCTTGCAACCGGCGCCTTCTCCAGGGGCGATGACGGGCTTCTGTCCGCAATCGTGCAGCTCCTCGAGAAAGAAGAAGGATTTCGGGTCGTTGGCATCCCCGACATTCTCGATGACATCGACGCACCACCGGGTGTTCTCGGCGAGCGGGCTCCCGACTCCAGGGAGGAGGAGGATATCCGGCGCGGCATGGCTGTGCTCGAGGCCCTTGATCTGGTGGATGTCGGTCAGGCGGTCGTGGTGCAGAACGGGGTTGTTCTCGGTATCGAGGCTGTCGAGGGAACCGACGCCCTCATAAGCCGGGCAGGGGAGCTCGCCCGGCCGGGAGCCGGACCCGTGCTGGTCAAGTTCTCCAAGGCCGGTCAGGAGTTGCGTGCCGATCAACCGGTGACGGGTCCAGGAACCGTGGAATCCTGCGTGAAGGCGGGATTCAGCGGCATCGCCGTCGAGGCCGGCAATTCGCTCATCGTCGATCTCGCAGACACCATCGCCGCCGCCAATCGCCACAAGCTCTTCTTCACCTCCCTCGATCGCCAGAACACCGGCGCATGACCAGACCGCTGGTCTATCTCGTGGCCGGTGAAGCGTCCGGAGACGCGCTGGGCGCCGCACTCATGCGCGCCCTCATCCATGAGACTGCAGGCGCTGTCGATTTTACCGGCGTCGGCGGCCCGGAGATGGAAGACGAGGGTCTGGCATCGCTCTATCCCATGTCGGAGCTTTCGGTCATGGGATTGATCGAGGTGGTTCCGGGCCTCGCCAGGGTGTTGCGACGTCTGGCGCAGACGGTACGCCATCTGCGCGCAACCCGCCCCGATGTCCTCGTCACCATCGACTCCCAGGCGTTTTCCCGACGCCTGGCCGAACGCATTCACCCGTCCCCCTTTCCGGTTGTTCACTACGTCGGGCCCACGGTCTGGGCCTGGCGGCCATCGAGAATCAGGAAGGTCTCCGCTGTCGTCGACCGATTGCTGCTGCTCTTTCCCTTTGAGGTGTCCTGGTGGGAGGAATCCGGTATCGATGCCGTCTATGTCGGTCATCCTCTGGCGGACGAAAAAAGGGAACAGGTGTCCCGCACCGGTGTGAGCGGTCCGTGCGTCGCCCTTCTTCCCGGAAGCCGCAAAGGGGAGATCAGGCGCCATCTACCCATCTTCCGCGACGTTGCGGAACGACTGGTGCGGAGCACCCCGGAGGTCACGATGGTGATCCCGACGGTCGCCCATGTCGCAGACGACGTTCACCATGGCACACGTTCCTGGCCCTGTCCGGTCAGGGTCGTGGAACGCCCGAGCGCCGAACGCCTACAGGTGATGGCGAATGCCGATGCAGCGCTCGCCGTGTCGGGAACTGTGGCACTCGAACTGGCATCCCTGGGCATCCCCCATGTCATCGCCTACAGGGCCCATCCCGTCACGGCTGCGATCGTTCGCCGCCTTGTCACCGTTCGCCATGCCTCCCTTGTGAACATCATGGCCAAGAGCTGCGTGACGCCTGAATTCATTCAGGACGCCTGCCGCGGCGACGCCATTCACGAGGCCCTCCAGGGCATCCTCGATGACCCCGGCAAGACCGAAACCCAGAAACAGCAGATGGCCGGTGTCATGCAGGCCCTGCGTCATCCCGACGGCCCCTCATCCACGGTTGCCGCCCGCGCCGTCCTCGACCTCATCGAGGGGCACGGACGTGCGCCTGCGCGTGGATGAAGCGCACAGGCTGCAGTATCTCAAGGACGTGCAAACCGGAGGGCGCATGTCATGGCGTGGCAGTGACCTGACACACACGCCGGCAACCGGCTTCGACAACACGAATGCGACCATGAGGTCAAGCGCCCATGAGCGCTTGCGCTCACTCCGGAACATGAAACGGGGATCCCAGCGGAGTTTCAGAGAAGAAAGTCCGCAATGGATTTCGCCGTCGACACTATGCTGCGAAATGGAATCCATTGCGGCAGGTGTACCTGGTCTGATATGGGCGCGCAGGGGATTGGAGAGGGTGCATCATGACCGCCCATGACACCGCAAGTCTTGTCGAAGAGCTGTCGCGCCTGGCGGCGCGTGATCTTGCCAACGCATCGGCCATGCCGGGCGAGGTCTATGTTTCCGGTGAGTTCTTCGAACTCGAACTTGAGCGGATCTTCGCCAGGGAATGGCACTGCGCCGGGCGTGCCGACAGCATTCCCCAAGCCGGTGACTACCTGACATGGCGGATCGGTGCGCAACCCGTGGTCGTGGTGCGCCAGAAGGATGGTTCACTCAAGGCCTTTTCGAACGTCTGCCGCCATCGCATGATGACGCTTCTCTCAGGGTCCGGGCGGTGCCGGCGTATCGTCTGTCCCTACCACGCCTGGACCTATGATCTCGACGGCCGCCTGCTCGAGGCGCGTCACATGTCGAGGACCCGGGGCTTCGATGCCGCGGCGGTCTCATTGCCCGAGGTCCGCTGCGAGGTCTGGCAGGGTTGGATCTGCATCACGCTGGATCCCGGCATCCCGGCGCCAGGGCAGAGACTTTCCGGTCTCGAGCACGTGATGGCCGACTATCAGGCGGTCGACTACATCGAAGTCGACAGACAGGATCATGTCTGGAAGACGAACTGGAAGCTCCTCACGGAGAACTTCATGGAGGGCTATCACTTGCCGGTCACGCATCGCCGCACGGTGGGCGCGTACTTCCCGGTTCAAGAAACCCGCTTTGGCGATGCGGATGCCGCCTTCACCTTCCAGTGGTTTACCAAGACCTCCGATGCACCGGTGGGAACAGCTCATCCGCAGAACTGCAGACTGGAAGGCAAGGCACGTTCGACATCGGTTCTGGGTACCGTCTTTCCCTGCCACATGTTCGTTCTCGCCCCGGATCACCTTTGGTACCTGAGTCTGCAACCCAGGAGCCCCGGCGAAATCGACGTGCGTTACGGCCTTGCGCTTGCGCCCGAGGTCATGGCTGATGAGGGGGCTTTCGATGCCCGGCTAGAGGAAGCGAAGGCCTTCCTTGACGCCACCAACGAGGAAGACCGTGTGGTGGTCGAGGCTCTCTGGAAAGGCGTGCAGGCGCCGCTTGCGGAACCCGGCCCCTTGAGCTGGCTGGAAAAGGAAAACCTCGATTTCCTGCGCTACATCCGGCGAATGGTAGCGGACTGAACGCCCGCTGTGGCTCACCAGGCGCCCGTGTTCGGCATGGAAACCCAGGGTTCGCAGGGCTCCAGAGCGGCGCCCTTTTGCAGGAGTTCGATGGAGATGCCGTCGGGCGAACGCACGAACGCCATCCTCCCGTCACGAGGCGGGCGGTTGATGGTGACCCCGTTTTCGGCCAGGTGGCTGCACATCGCGTGGATGTCATCGACCTCGTAGGCAAGGTGACCGAAGTTGCGTCCTCCCGTGTATTCCTCGTCGTCCCAGTTCCACGTCAGTTCGACCTGTGAATCCAGATTGGCTTCGGCACCCAGAAAAACCAGCGTGAAGCGGCCGGCACTGTTCTCATGCCGGTCGACTTCAACCAGTCCAAGCTTGCGGCAGTAGAAGTCGAGGGATTGATCGAGGTCCCTGACACGTACCATGGTGTGCAGATATTTCATGTCTCATGTCTCCCTTGCCAGGAATGTCAGCGAGCGTCCATGGTGATGTAATCGCGCGTGCGGCTGCCTGTATAGATCTGGCGGGGTCGGCCAATGCGTTGTGACATGTCGACGTGCATCTCGTTCCACTGTGCGATCCAGCCGACGGTCCTGGCGACGGCGAAGATGGCCGTGAAGAGGTGCCTTGGAATGCCCATGGCCTTGAGAATGATGCCGGAATAGAAGTCGACATTGGGATAGAGATTGCGCGAAACGAAGTAGGGGTCGTCGAGAGCGATCTTTTCGAGTTCCATGGCAATCCGAAGATGGGGATCGTCACGTACATCCTGTTCATCAAGCACCCGATGGCAGGCTTCGCGCATGATCTTGGCGCGAGGGTCGTAATTCTTGTAGACGCGGTGTCCAAAACCCATGAGACGGATCGAGTCACCCTTGTCCTTTGCCCGGTCGAGAAACTCCGGAATCCTGTCGAACGTGCCGATCTCCTCCAGCATCTGCAGAACCGCCTCATTGGCGCCGCCGTGGGCTGGTCCCCACAGGCTGGCGATGCCCGAAGCGACACTGGCAAAGGGATTGGCGCCCGATGACCCGGTCAGGCGAACCGTTGAAGTCGAGGCATTCTGTTCATGGTCGGCGTGGAGGATGAGAATGAGATCCATGGCCTGCGCCAGGACCGGATTGACCGCGTAGTCCTCACACGGAACCGCAAACATCATGTGCAGCAGGTTCTCGGCATAATCGAGTTTGTTCATGGGGTACATGAAGGGCTGGCCTATCGACCACTTGTAGGTCATGGCGGCAATGGTCGGCATTTTGGCGAGGAGCCTGTAGGCCGAAATCATCCGCTGGCGCTCGCTCGTGACATCGGAGCTTTCCGCATAGAACGCCGACAGAGCGCCGACGACCCCCACCATCAGGGCCATGGGATGCGCATCCCTGCGGAAACCACGGAACAGGAAGCTTACCTGCTCGTGCAACATCGTGTGGTGGGTCACATCATGGCCGAATGTTTCCAGAGTTTCCCGGTCCGGCAGGTCTCCGGTCAGGATGAGGTAGCAGACTTCCAGGAAATTGGACTTCTCCGCCAGCTGTTCGATGGGATAGCCGCGATAGAGCAGCTCACCCTTGTCGCCGTCAACGTAGGTGATGGTGGACTCGCAACTCGCCGTGGCCATGTAGCCGGGATCATAGGAAAACATGCCACTCTGCGCATGAAGCGTGCGCACGTCGATCACGTCGGGGCCGATGGCGCCGCGCAGCACCGGCAGCTTTGCCAGGCATTCTCCGGTGTTGGGGTCGACGAGGTGGACAAAACCATCCGGGATTGGCCCGGGCAGGACAGGTGTGGCAAATCCCGACATGTCATTCTTCCCCTTGTGCTCGAGCGCCTGCCCTCGGTGACGCAACTCGCCGAAGATGTCCTCTAAGGGTATGGATTATAACAGTCGCGGGGCTTGTCCGTCAAGCAAACATGCCTGGGAAGTGGATGAATGACGAACATTAACAGTGAATTTACCGATAGTTATGCGTTGTTTCTGTCAGAGATGTGCAGGCGTTGTCGTCACATCTCTGATCCGGGCAAGGCACTCGTCGCGGCCAAGGAGTGCGAGGACGTCGAAAACGGGAGGTGAAACGGTGCTGCCGGTCAGGGCGGCCCGCAACGGCTGGGCCACCTTGCCCAGGGAAATCGATCGTTCCTCGCTGAAGGCACGCACACACGATTCAAGTGATGCGACATCCCAGGCGTCGAGCCGGTCCAGTCGCGACAGCAGTTCGTCAAGGCGCCAGACGACATCATCGTCAAGCAGCTTCGCAGCCTTCGGCTCGATCGCCAGAGGTCGTTGAAGAAAGAGAAAGCATGCGTTCTTCGCCAGTTCCACCAGCGTTCTTGACCGCTCCTTGAGAACCGGCATGGCCCGTATCAGCAAGACCGTCTCGTCCTCGCCGACATCACGAGCCAGTCTGCCGGCGACATGACTTGTGGCGAGGCGGGCGAGTTCCGCATCTCGGGTGTTCCTGATGTAGTGACGATTGAGGGTGGTCAGCCTGTCGGGATCAAAACGGGCCGGAGACTTGCCGACCGCGGGAAGATCGAACCAGTCAACCGCGCTCTTCCTTGAAATCACCTCCTCGTCACCGTGGCTCCAGCCCAGACGCAGCAGGTGGTTGAAGAGGGCATCGGCGAGGTAACCCTCCTCGCGATATTCCTCGACCCCGGTTGCGCCATGACGTTTTGACAGTCGCCTTCCATCGGCGCCGTGAATCAGGGGAATATGGGCAAATTCCGGCGCGTTCCAACCAAGCGCCTGATAGATCTGACCCTGGCGAGCTGCGTTGACGAGGTGCTCGTCCCCACGGATCACGTGCGTGACACCCATGTCATGGTCGTCAACGACTACCGACAGCATGTATGTCGGGGTGCCATCAGCGCGCAGGAGAACCATGTCGTCGAGTTCGGCGCTGGCAATCGCCACCTCACCTTGAACATGATCACGGATGATCGCATGTCCTTCGCGTGGCGTCCTCAAACGGATGGCAGGCGCCACTCCGGGAGGAGCGTCACACGGGTCCCTGTCACGCCAGGTCCCGTCGTAACGCCATCGGCGCCCCTCAGCTTGCGCGCGTTTCCGGGAGCGCTGCAATTCCTCGCTTGTCACGTAACAACGATAGGCATGACCTGACTCAAGCAGGGTGTGGACCGCTTCCCGGTGACGGTCCGAACGTGCGAACTGGAAGACAGGTTCTCCATCCCAGTCGATGCCAAGCCAGCCGAGGGCATCGAAGATGGCCTCGACCGACTCACTTGTCGAACGCTTGCGGTCCGTGTCCTCGATGCGCAGGCGGAACGTGCCCTGCCAGTGGCGGGCATAGAGCCAGTTGAACAATGCCGTACGGGCACCGCCTATGTGCAGGGTCCCCGTCGGAGACGGGGCAAATCGTGTCACAATGTTCATGAAGGCGTCAGTAGCGGCGCAACAGCCCCACCAGGCGACCCTGGATTCTGACACGATCCGATTCATAGGCGCTGGATCGGTATGCCGGATTGGCTGCCTCAAGCGCGGTTGTCCTGCCGGACCGGCGCAGACGCTTGAGTGTCGCTTCGGCCTCGTCGACCAGAGCGACGACGATGGTGCCGTTTTCTGCCGTTTCGGCATGCTCGATGATGACCGTATCGCCATCGAGGATGCCGGCACCGGTCATGGAATCTCCCTCGATCTCCAGGGCATAGCACTTTCTCGCTCCGACAATTCCTGCCGGAATCTCGACATTCCCGGTCGGGTCGCGCAGCGCCTCGATAGGCGTGCCTGCCGCGATCCTGCCGTGCAGCGGCAACATCACGGTATTGTCATTGGAGGCAGCCGGAGAGTCGCCGGACACGGATGACAAGTCTGCGGGCATGTCCCGACGGTTGTGTGGCTCGGGCGGCATCTTCAGGATCTCGAGAGCCCTGGCGCGATAGGGCAGGCGGTGCAGGAACCCGCGCTCTTCCAGGGCCGTGATCAGGCGATGGATCCCCGATTTCGACTTGATGCCCACCGCGTCCTTCATTTCCTCGAATGTCGGCGAAATGCCGTCTCTGTTCAGACGGCCATTGATGTAGAGCAACAGTTGCAGCTGTTTGGGTGTCAGCATGTCCGGGTCGCCTTCGCGCGTGAGGGGGTTGCTGCTTGTTCTAGTAAGGTTCGCCTTATGTGTCAAGTCTCATGATCCTCACATGCCCGCCCGCCGGAACAGCAGGGGCATGGGGGGGGCGAATGATCAGGCAGGACGCCGAGGCGAGCACCGCGACCATGGAACTGTCCTGCCTGTCGAATGCCGTCACGTCGAACCCGCCGGACGGGCTCCGTGTGTGGGTTGCCCTCAGGTAGTCCTGCCGTTCGTCGTTGGCTGCCAGACCGGTTGTGGTGATCGCCGGGTCCTCCCCGATATCGCCATCGATGCGACCGAGCATGGCGTGTATGGCCGGCCGCAGGAACAGATGTCCGCACACCAGGGTGGAGACCGGATTGCCGGGAAATCCGAGAACGGGCATGGAATCGAGGAGGCCGAAGGCGAGCGGCTTGCCCGGGCGCATGGCGACCTTCCAGAAATCGAGGTCCATGCCTTCCTGCTCCATGACCTTGCGGACCAGGTCGTGTTCGCCCACGGACATCCCGCCGGTCACGACCAACATGTCGCTTCCGGTAGCATGGTGAAGACAATCCAGAATGGAGCGCCTGTTGTCGCGGGCAATGCCGAGGTTGACCGCTTCGCCGCCGGCTTTGCTGACGAGCGCTGCCAGCACCAGGGAATTCGAACTGACCACCTGGTCGGGACGCGGTACGTCACCCGGCCGAACCAGTTCGTCGCCGGTGCCCATGATGGCGATTCTCGGTCGCCGGGCCACCCTGACCCAGGAGGCGTTCATCGAGGCGATGAGGCCGATCTCGCGGGGCCCCAGAAGACGCCCGGTCAGGCCCGCGGCATCACCTTCGGTGAAGTCAAGGCCACGTCGGCGTACGAATTGTCCTTCATGGGCCGATGCCCGGACGGTGACCCTTGAGCTGTCGCGAACCGTGTTTTCCTGGATCACCACACTGTCGGCTCCGGCCGGCAGGACACCGCCGGTAAAGATGCGCACGGCCTCGCCGGGCCCGATGGCTCCGGCCGGGGCGTGACCGGCCGCCGCCTCGCCTACGATGTCGAGGACCACCGGGACACACGCCACGTCGACGGCTCGCACCGCATAGCCATCCATGGACGAGATGGCGGCAGGGGGCTTGGTGACAGCGGAAAGGACATCAACGGCCAGCACCCGTCCGGTGGACTGTGACAACGCCACTTCCTCAAAGGGAACTCTCTCCAGGTTCCCCCGAATGCGCGTGCCAGCTTCGTCAACGCTGATCATGGCGCCAGTTCCCGGAACGCCCGCCCGACTTCTCGATGAGGTGGACCGCGTCAATCATCATGTGCCGGTCGACTGCCTTCAGCATGTCATAGACGGTCAACGCCGCCGCCGAAACGGCGGTGAGGGCCTCCATCTCCACGCCGGTTCTGCCAGTTACCCTGCAGGTGGCGGTGATCGTGATGGCGCAGTGTTCCGTGTCGGGTTCGAGCACCACGCTTGCCGAGGTCAGTCCAAGAGGATGGCACAGCGGAATGATGTCCGATGTCTTCTTGGCCGCCATGATGCCGGCGATACGGGCCACCGCGAGCACGTCCCCCTTGGGAATGCCGTCGGCGAGCACGAGATCGAGTGTGCGCCGATCCATGGTCACGCGGCCCCGGGCCCTTGCTACCCGTTCGGTCACGTCCTTGTCCGAGACATCCACCATGCGCGCCCGACCGCCGGGATCGAGGTGGGTCAGTGAATCGTTCATCGCATGCTCTCCTTGCGCCTCACCGGACTTCTCATGACGGGGTGCCGAGAAGGGCGCGCGTGGCGGCTTCGATGTCGGTCTGGCGCATGAGGTGTTCCCCGGCCAGGAAACGCCTGACCCCCGCTCGCATCATGGTCAACAGGTCCCCATGGGATCTGAGCCCGCTTTCACAGACCACATCCCGGTTCGGTGGCACAAGGGGAGCGAGTGTGCGTGTCGTCTCAAGATCGACACGCAGTGTCTTCAGATTGCGGTTGTTGATTCCGACGAGCCTGGTATCGAGCGACAGGGCCCGTTCAAGCTCGCCATGATCGTGGACCTCGACAAGCACATCGAGATCATGCTCCCTTGCTGCCGCCACGAGTTCCCCGGCAAGCGAATCGTCGACGGCAGCCAGGATGACGAGAATACAGTCGGCGCCGATGGCCCTGGATTCGGTCACCTGATAGGGATCGACCATGAAGTCCTTGCGCAGGCAGGGCAGACCCCCGGAGTTGCGGGCAGCACCAAGATCGTCATCGCATCCGGCAAACCACGGGGTGTCGGTCAGGACGGAAAGACAGGCGACTCCCGCTGATCTGTAGGCCCTGGCGATGGCCCGGACGTCAAAGTCCTGGCGAATCACGCCGGCACTGGGCGAAGCCTTCTTGATTTCGGCGATGAGTCCGATCCCGTCGGCGGCCTTCGCCGCCAGTGCCGCCGCAAATCCGGCAGGCGGGGCCAGAGTGCGGATCGTCGCCTCGAGGTCGGCGAGCGGACGGCATCCCCTGCGGCGCGCGACATGGTCCCGCTTGTCACGGCAGATCCGTTCGAGAACATCCGACATGACGGTCAGTCGTGTGCCCCGGTGACCGCCACCAGGCGATCAAGCGTCTGTCGGGCGGCGCGGCTGTCGATCGAAGCGCTGGCCAGCGCCACCCCTTCCCGCAGAGTGGATGTCCGTCCGGCAACGCAAAGCGACGCAGCGGCATTCAGGAGCACCGTATCGCGAAAGGCGCCGGGCTCGCCTCCGAGAAGTCGGGTGAGAGCCGCGGCGTTCTCTTCGGGCGAGCCACCGGCGATGGCCTCGAACGGGGCTGCCTCGAGGCCGGCATCCGCCGCGCTCACCCTCATCGTGCGGAGTGTCCCATTGTTCAGAATCACCACGAGGTTGTCCGATGTGAGTGTCAACTCGTCGCACCCATCGGCACTGTGGACCACCCAGGCACCCGTCGCTCCGAGTTCCCGCAGCACGCGGGCAAAGGGCTCGACCCATTCTTCGGCCGCGACGCCCATGAGATAGAGACCGACCCCTGCCGGATTGGCCAGAGGTCCAAGGAGATTGAAGATGGTGCGCACGGCAAGTTCCTGGCGGGTCCCCATGACGTGGCGCATGGCAGGGTGATGACGCGGCGCCAGCATGAAGCCGATTCCGGCGTCATCAATGGCGCGCTGCACTGTCTCATGATCCGCGGCGAGATCGACGCCGAGCGCCGAGAGAACATCGGCCGCGCCTGAGCGTGACGATGCGGCCCGGTTTCCGTGCTTGGCCACGGTGACGCCGCAGCCGGCAACCACGAGTGCGGTCGCTGTCGAGATGTTGAGCGTTCCCTTGCCGTCGCCTCCGGTTCCGACGATATCCATCGCGTCTTCGGACGCGGTCATGGGGACCATGCGCGAACGCAGGGACCGCGCCCCGCCCGTGAGTTCGGCGACCGTCTCGCCACGGACCGCAAGAGCCATCAGGAAACCGCCCATCTGCGCCGCTGTGGCCTCACCGGACATGATGACATCGAAAGCCCGGGACGCTTCGTCCGCATCGAGGGTTGCACCCCCTGAAACACGCGCGATCCATGGCTTGAGTCCCTGGGGTGTGTCCGTCACGTGTGTTCCTCCGCTTCCAGCATGTCGAGAAAGTTCCCGAGAATGCCATGACCATGTTCCGATTCGATGCTCTCGGGATGGAACTGCACGCCATGAATGGGCAATTCCCTGTGGCGCACCCCCATGATCACTCCGTCTTCTGTCCGGGAATTGACCTCGAGACACCCCGGCACACTGCCGGGGCACAGCGTCAGCGAATGGTAGCGCGTTGCCCGAAACGGCGACGAGATGGCGTGGAACACGCCGCTGCCATCGTGCTCGATGAGCGAAAGCTTGCCATGCATGGGCCGGGGTGCGCGGATGATGGCGCCGCCGAAGGCCTGACCAATGGCCTGATGTCCGAGGCAGACGCCAAGCAGGGGCAGGGACTCGCGCGCCGCGCGCCCCACGAGTTCCAGGCAGATGCCTGCCCGGTCGGGATCGCACGGTCCGGGTGAGATGACAATGCCCCGCGGTCGCATGGCCATGATCTCGTCAACGGTGATCGCGTCATTGCGATGAACATCGCACGCAGCGCCCAGTTCTCCCAGGAAGTGCAGCAGGTTGTAGGTGAAGCTGTCATAGTTGTCGATCAGCACAAGCATGATCACCTCGTTACCGCCAGGGAGAAGCCGGTCCGGGCCGGCATCGGCGGACTATGCGTCAGGTCCGCCTGGGGTTGAAGCCCCGGGTCTGGCTGGCGAAGGCCACGGCCTCCTCGGCCGCCCTCAGGAGCGCGCGTGCCTTGTTGCAGCACTCCTCGTGTTCGGCCTGCGGCTCGCTGTCCGCGACGATGCCCGCACCCGCCTGGACATGAAGGACACCGTCGCGGATGATCGCCGTGCGCAACGCGATGCATGTGTCCATGGTGCCGTTTGCCGAAAAGTAGCCGATGGCTCCGGCGTAGACGCCGCGGCGGTCCGTCTCGAGTTCGTCGATGATCTCCATGGCCCGCACCTTCGGCGCCCCGCTGACCGTTCCGGCCGGGAACCCCGCAATGAGGGCATCGATGGCGTCGCATCCATCCTCCATGTCACCTTCGACGTTGGAACTAATGTGCATGACGTGGCTGTAGCGTTCGATCTGGAAGCTGTCGGTCACGTGGACACTGCCAACTCTGGCAACCCGACCAACGTCATTGCGCCCGAGATCAAGCAGCATCAGGTGTTCGGCGCGTTCCTTGGCATCCGCCAGCAACTCATCGCCGAGTTCCTGGTCCTCGGCCGCATCACGCCCCCGCCGGCGGGTCCCCGCGAGCGGGCGAATGGTCACGCGGCCGTCCCTTACCCGTACAAGAATCTCCGGGCTCGATCCGACGACTGCGAACCCGTCAAAATCGAGATAGAACAGAAACGGCGAGGGATTGACCCGCCTCAACGCCCGGTAGTAGGCGAACGCAGGCAGGGTAAAGGGCAGGTCAAATCGTTGGGAGAGCACGATCTGGAAGGCATCGCCGGCTCCGATGTAGTCCTTGGCCTTTTCCACCATCTCCAGAAAGCGCTCGCGGGGTGTGTTGGAGACCGCCGTCTGCAGACCTTCATCGGCGATCACGTGTCCGCTGGCCGGCAATGGACGGTCGAAATCCGCCACAACATCGCTAAGCCGCTCACAGGCTCTCGCATAGGCTGCGCGGGCGGGGATGTCCGGCGTCGGCCAGACCGGCGTGACGATAGTGACTTCGTCCGCCACGTTGTCGAAGATGGCCATGATCGTCGGCCGGATGAGCAGACCGTCGGGCACATCGAGAGCCCTGGGCACCGTGGTCGGCAGGTGTTCCATGAGGCGCACCATCTCGTATCCGACATAACCCACCAGCGCTGACGCCATGGGCGGCAGGGTTGCCGGCAACGGAATGGCGCACTCCCTGACCAGCCGTTTCAGGGATTCGATGGCGCCGACATCCTCCGCAACGAAGGCATCCGGTTCGTAGCGCGCGCGGCGGTTGATGTCCGCCCGGTCGCCGTGGCATCGCCAGACGAGATCGGGGCGCATGCCGATGATCGAATACCGTCCCCTCGACGTGCCGCCCTCGACGGACTCAAGCAGGAAAGTGTTCTTCTGCGATCCGGCAATCCGCAGCATCGCCGAGACAGGGGTCTCGAGATCGGCCACCACTCTCGTCCACACGACCTGGGGGGCGTTTCGATACTGTTTCTCGAACAGCGCATAGTCGGGATCGTACACTGCCATCTCAGAACGACTGGTCGATCATGTCGTCATTGATGCTGACCTTCACGCCGTCGCGCAGGCTTGAGACAAGACCTCCGGTGATGTCGTGCGTGATTCCCTGCCGGAGCCTCTCTGCGACCGCCGACACGTCCTCTGCAGAATGCTCCGTGTCGATGATGTCGACCAGGCGGGCCACCACCTGATGGCGGCCATCATCGGACGCCCGCACCACCGTATCGCCCCGGTGTGCGCCGAAGAGGGCTTCCACCGTCGCAAAGGAAAGATTGGCGACCGGCGGCATGGAATGACGCATGAAAGGCTCGGTCATCTCAAAGGCGACGCCGGCAAAGCCGAAGACTTCGTTGAGGTCTCCCGTCGAACCGGCTCCACTGGCAAGCCGGTCGGCTTCACGTGACGCCAGTTCCGTCTGGCGCTCGGCCTGCCAGTCCGCAAGGGCCTCGGTGCGCACCTCGTCGAGGCTGCGTGAGCGCGCCGGCACGACGTCCGTCACCTCGATAACCAGCAGGCCGCCGTCGTCGGTTTCCAGAACCGTCGAGACAAAGCCGAGGTCGGCGAGAAAGATCTCATCAAGAAACCCGGGCGTATCCGGAATGATCTGCAGGGAACCGGCATCCTCGGCGAGACCATACGCCGACACCCGTTCGATTGTCTTCAGTTCAAGAGCCAGGGTCGACGCCATGTCCGCGGGCGAGGCGCCGGTGGCAATGAGATCATCAAGGTCGTCGGCAAGGTCGAAGAGGGTGTAGCGCGCCTGTGCGAGAGCGAGTTCCTCCCGAATAATCTCACGTGCCTCGTTCAAGGGTGTCACGACCTCTTCTTCAACCTCGTCGATGCTGTAGAGCAGCCATCCGCCCAGGGGCGATTCGACGGGACCGGCAACAGCGCCGGCAACAGCGCCAAACACCGCTCCGGCGAGTTCCTCGAGGAGATCGGCGCGGCGCAGCCAGCGTGCCTCGCTGTCCGTCTCTTCAAGGGGCGCCAAGAGAGCGTCCTCAGCCTCTTCGCGTGTCCCGAAGCGGGCCTGCCTGACCAGACGGCGCTCCGGCTCGGTCCACCGCTCTGACGCGGCGTCATAGGCCGCGGCGATGTCTTCAGGCGCAATCGTGATCGTCCCGGCAATGTCCTCGGGGTGAATCAGGAGGTAGGACGCCGAACGGTACTCCGGCGCCTCATAGGCTGCGGCGTGCTCGGCAAACCATGAAGCCAGTTCGCCCTCCTGCGGTTCAGGCAGGGCAACCAGCGCGTCGTTGGGTATGATCGCCAGTTCCGCGGTTCTCTCCTCATGGCGGTATTGCGCGATTCTGCGGATCAGTTCGTCGGGCAGGGAGGGCAGGGCGCCCAGGCTGGCGATCAACTGGCTGCGGGCAATGCCGCGCCCGAGACCGGCGAGGTAGGTCTCCTCGGTGAGTCCGTTCATGGACAGGATGCCGGCAAAGACATTGCCGTCAAACTGGCCCGTCGCGTCGTGAAACATCTCGTTGTCAACGATAGCGGCCCTCAAGGTGGCCTCGCTCGTCGTGATGCCGAATGTGTCCGCCGCCTGATCGAGCATGACGTCCTGGACAAGTTGTTCGAGAGACAGTCTTGCCTGCTGGCGTGCCAGGTCCGTGCCGGGATCGATCCGGATGCCGCTTGACTGCAGGGAACGGACCCGGTTGCGGTAGGCCACCTGCAGGTCCCGGACATCAATGGCGTTGTCACCGACCTCGGCAACCGTGGTTTCGCCCCGGCTGACAAAGATGTCGCCGACACCCCAGCCGACGAAACTGAGAGCCACGACGCACAAAATCACCTTGGCGGGCCACGACGAGGCGCCCTCACGAAGTCTGGTCAGCATGGAGAACTCACAGCTTGCAACGCGTTATTCTAGGTTCACCAGTAGTTCCGGACAACCATGCCGTGGTCCGGGAAATTGAGGTTTCGACATCACCCGGACAGCATGATATGCTTGCCGAAACCTCTTCACGGGGCCTCTTCAGAATGTAGGGAGGCTTCGCCATGAATGTTCAGACTTCCCGGTTACATGTCAGCAGTCCTGGCCGTTACTCGTGTCTGGCTGCTGCGGCTGTTTCGGCCCTGCTGGCGGTAGCCGCATGTTCAAGCAACGACAACACCATGTCGATGGCTGACAATGACGCCATGCTTCCAGCGCCGCTCGAGATTCCCGCGACAATCTCTGTCAGCTCGCGTGAAGCCACGTACGCACAAACCGCCGCCGACACGGTCGAAAGCATGACCGGAACGGCATTCAGTCCCATCAGTACTGGTTGGGTGCGGAGTTTCGTGGGAACGAACAGTGTCTCATTACAGACCGGTGATCGTGTCCAGACGAATGCCATCACGATTGACGATGAGGGCGGCATCACCGTTGAGGGCGTGGTGGAAGGGGAGCCAAAGTCAGTCTCCTTCACGGCAGAACAACTCGTCGGTGGCGATTACGTTACGCTGGAGACGCATGTGTTCACAGCTTGGGAGTACAATTTGACGGACGCCAATGACGAACCGCTGGACCAGACCTATTACAGACTCGGCACGTGGGAAGTCTGGCCAAACGTACCGGATGACGAGTATGACTGGGACGAAGCTCACGTTGCCGCATTCGGCGCGCGAACCATGCCCGATAACCTTCCCGTGGGCACGGCCAGCTACGCAGGAATCATGACTGGCAGTATGTGGGACAGCAACGCCGACGGTAATATCAAGTACGCGGTCGCCCACCGCAACATCTGGGGCGTGCTGGCGCTTGAGGCCGATCTTGATGCCAGTACGATCTCGGGAAACATCAACACGATTTGGGTTCGGTCTTCCAGCGAGGACGGCAGGGAATGGGCGGCGTGGCCGGAGACCACCGGCCTCTCATTCTCGGATGGCCGGATTGTCGATGGGCAGTTCGCTGCCAGCTGGACAGGCTCGGAGACAGATTCGGCCGCGCTTGATGCGACGAGCCTGCGCGAATTCGAGGGTGATTTGTTCGGCGGGTTCTACGGCCCTGCAGGCGAGGAGGCCGCAGGGGTGATCAACGGCCAGCGAAGCGCCACTGACACGACGCCCGACCAGCTCTTTGTGGGCGTCTTCGGGGCCGAGGTGCAGTAGACGACAGGCATCGTTCTGCAATGCCTGGGTGTAGGGTGGCGGGACAACGGCAGGTTCCCACCTGCCGAGTACGCCATCGCCATTCAACATTCATCCGGCACATCCCGTGAGATGTCTCCCATGAGGGCGGTGAGGATGACATGAAGGCCCACACACTCGGACATGCTGTTGTCTGTGTCGTGTGCGGCATTGCTGCCACGATGATAGTCTTTACCTCACCGGCCCTGTCATCGGTCTATGGTCCGGAGTACGACGCCGCCTTCGAGGCGATGTATGATGATCCAACCGACCTCGACCGCATCTTCGAGTATGCGGCGATTGCACGCAGGGTTGGCGACTACGAAGGAGCGATCGGTGCTCTCGAACGCATGCTGGTGTTCAACCCGAACCTGCCGGTTGTGCATTACGAACTCGCCCGGCTCTACGCGGCGCTGGGGTCTCATGCCACAGCGCGGCGCTACTATCTCTCGGCCCTTGACCTGGCGCCGCCGGACGAGATCCGGGAAGACATCGAAGCGGCACTGGCGGAAATCGCACGCGCGACATCGGCCAGCCGCTGGTCGGGCGCCGTTTTTGCGGGGGTGCGTTGGCAGGACAACGCCAATGTTGCGCCGGACGGCGGCAGGGTAGTGATCGGCGGGATCGATGCGCTATTGGATGCCGGTTCAAGGGAGCGCTCCGACACGAGCCTGTTCGTCACGGCGTCTCTCGATCACCTCTATGACTTCCGGCGCGATCCCGCAGTGTTCTGGCTCAGCAGCATTGAGGGCTACGTCTCGCATCAGCAGGACCTGCAGCGCCTTGATCTCGTGCTTGTCTCCGTCGACACGGGACCTCAATTCCACCTGCGCGACGGAATCATCCTCAGGCCGTTCCTCATTGCCGATACGGTGGCGCTCGACGATGTTCATTACTACCGGTCGTTCGGACTCGGTGGTGAACTGACCCGAGACTCCGATTCCCTGTGGCGATGGTCGCTGGACGCCCAGGCTCTTTGGCGGGACCATCTTGCGAACAGCCGGTTTCCGGCACTGAACGACCGCGACGGGGAAAACTACCGCGTCGGCGGGGAATTGAGCGCCTATCTTTCTCCCAACCTGCTTTTCACCGTATCGCCGGGGCTCGAACTGCAGGCGAGTCGCAGGGGGTACGAAAGATGGCGGCAAGGCGAGGTCAGGCTTGGCCTGCTACAGGCTCTGTCTTGGCCAGGAGATGACGCTTCATTCCATGTTGGAGTGACAGGCTCGGCCGGTTTGCGGAACTACGCGTCTCCGGATGTGGTCGTCGATCCCGGCCGTGAACGTCGTGACCGGCAATACTCGGCGGTGCTTTCCGCCACGATCCCGTTTGCAGGCGGTGTTGGCTGGGTCGTCGAACTCCGCCGGCAGTGGCAACATTCGAACCTTCCGAACTATTCCTGGAGCGACCTGTCGGTTTCGGGAGGCATGCGGTTCAGTTTCTGATTCTTGCGGGAGACTCGCAGTGACAATCCACTCATCTGAAGAGCCGGCATCCCGAATGGCATCCGTCGCCTTGGGGCTGGCGATCATGCTTGGTGTGATGGCGGCGCCGACGGACCATGCACTCGCAAACATCGGAACCACAGCGGCCGTCAACCCCGCGTCCTTCGGCACCCCACCTGGACAGGTGACGCGGGTTCTTGTGCCGGAACTCGACGTCTTCGCCGACGAACGCATCGAGACCGATCCCGGGGGCGTCACTCAGATCCTGTTCCGGGACGGTAGCCACATGACGATCGGACCCAACAGCGATCTCGTGATCGACCGGTTCATCTTCGATCCCGACACATCCTCGGGCGAGATGGCGATCAGCCTCGGCCAGGGCGTCCTGCGCTTTGTCGGCGGCCAGTTGAGCAAGGAAGGCACCGTGACGCTGGCGACCCCCGTGGCCGTGATCGGCGTACGTGGCGGAATCGCGGTGGTCGAACACGATCCGGTCGCGGGAACCGATGCCGTGTTTCTGTTCGGCACCGGAATGACAGTACAGGGGATTGGCCAGACGGCGGAAGCGGTGAGAGTCACACGGCCAGGATTCGCCGTGTCGGTCGGCGCCGACGGCGCCCCCGGTCCTGCCACCCCGGTGGAGCCGGAGCTTCTGGACAGGGTTCTTGCTGCCGTCGAAGGGGACCCCGCATCGTCCGACGCGGGGCGGGATGCGGATGCCGAGGCTTCAGGTCCCCTGGAACAGACTGCCACGGCGGGATCCACCGGGGCTGGGGGCACCGCACCTGGATCAGCCGCGTTCGCTGAGCAGGATCACAGAACCGCTGGCTCACAGGATCAATCATCCCCGGCGGCCCTGCTGGTCTACGGCCTCGAGGGTATCACGGACTTCAGGAGTGAAGTGCTCGGCCGACCCGGCGCAGTCGTCGCTGAATATCCGCTCACGTTCGCAAAACCGCAGGGCCCATTCGGCAATACATGGGAAACAGGCGCATCACGGTTCTTCTACACGGTCAACAGCTTTGCCGGCACGGGCGCTGGCCAGGTCGGCGACATGCGCGTCTATGTTGGAATGGCGAGCAATCTGGCTGCTCCTTCCTCCGACTTTCGTGTGTTCGGAAATCTGGGAGGGTCGACCCGCGAAGCCGATGGGAACACATGGATGATGACCGGGCCCATCCAAGAGTACGATGAACAACATCCCGCCCCGATTTTCGATGGACCGAATCCTGCGCCGACTTTTCGAATTGCCTCGGGAGCGTATGAGGACGATGGACAATTCTATCATCACCCCAACTGGGCCATTGCACATCTGGATCCAGACGAACTGTATGAAGAAGGCGCCATCTCGGCTGTTGCGGAGTTGCGGGAAACAATTTCGCTGGACCAGGTCCCGGCCCGGGGTCCCCGAAACTGGAACGGTTACGTCAGCGGACTGCTGGAAGCGCGCACCAGTGTCGACGACGCTCATACCTTCGAGGGCGCCTACAGCCTGACCAACACGAACCCTGCCGATGTCCGCTTCGTGACGAGCTACTTCAATGCTCTCGGTGTGCAGTTCAAACTGAAGCCCGGTTCCATCCGCGAAGGCAGTCCGGAAAGCAGAGAGCGGTTGACAACCAATCTCGACGTCACGGACATGGAGATCAACTTCGGATACCGGCCGGAGCAGGATCTGACTTCCGATGTAGCCTATGTTTCCGGCTCAAGGGGCGTGTACGTCGATGACTCGGCCTTTTCGGCTGTGTCGTCTGCCGTCTTTGGTGCGGTGGAGAACTCAGGAAGCCGCCTGATCTACGTCAACGGCCAGTTGGCGCCTAACCGGTGGCCGGCGAACACGAGAACGTGGTTGGTGTCCAACGACGCCGCGCCCGCCGTTGGGCTGTTGTCTGACGGCGGGCGCTACTGCGGCTGCGATGCGGCGCGGTTCGGTTGGTGGGGTGGGCAGATCGGCATTGTCTATGGCCCCGAAGGCGACCGGGCCGACGCTCTTTTTCCCGGCACCTTCGTCGTGGGCGATCTGCCGATGATCGCCGAGATCCCGAACGAGGGCACGGCGTCCTATACAGGCCACGCCGCTGCCGCCATTCGCAACGCGGGAGCGTCCTATGCCGCTGTCGGTCATTTCACCATGGACTGGAGTTTCGCCTCGCGATCAGGCCAAGCTCAGATCAGTCGTCTCGACAGTCGAAATTACGTAATCCCCGTCAGTGCGATAGCAAACCCACGTGATTTCTCAGGCACCCTTGCCAATGTCGGAAGCACCGCGGCCGTGGGAGATCTCTCGGGGTCGTTCTTCTCCGACGGAAGCAATCCGGTGGTCGACGCGGGCGGCAGGTTCGAACTGCAGACCCTGGATGGTGCCTACATGGCCGCCGGAGCCTTTGCGGCCACATCCCGATGATCCTTGCTAATGCTGGACATCACTTCCGGGTTGGCCGATGGACGGTGTCCCAGCCCTCACCTGGCGGGTCGTTCCGGAACTCGACGAGGCGGCTCAGGTACATTCCGTAGAGATGGTCCAGACGACCGTCTGCCCGTTGTCTGCATTCGGTGAAGCAGTCTGACGCGCGCGTCCATTCGCGGCGGCGATAGGCCGCAATGGCTTCGTCATGCCACACCTTCAGGTCGACGAACCATTGTTCGCCGGCAAGCCGTTCGTCGCCGATCAACGCAAAGATCCGAACCGTCTGCGTCTTGCCAACCACCTGAATGAGATCGAGTTCGAGGCAGGCCAGTTCTCCGGCCTGCCGCCATGTGCTTTCGGCCAAGATGGTGTTCACACCATAGACCTTGCATTGCTGTTCCAGGCGCGAGGCGAGGTTGACGGTATCCCCGATCGCGGAATAGTCGAACCGATGGTCTGAGCCGAAATTCCCGACACAGCACGGACCGCTGCTCAGACCGATTCCGATTCGAAGCGGTGGCGTTTGCCCCCCTAACATTCCGGTGTCGCCCGTTCCCGTGGGAAAGGGGCCGGCCATGCTATGGTGCAGATCCAGCGCCGCACGACAGGCCATGATCCGGTGCAGCTCGTTGCTCAGCGGTGCATTCCAGAACGCCATGATGGCGTCGCCCATGTACTTGTCGATCGTGCCGCCCGCTTTCAGGATCGCGTCGGTCATCGGACTCATGCAGCGGTTCACGAAGCGCGAGAGTTCCTCTGCCGTCATGTCTTCGGTTATGCCGGTGAAACCCCGAATGTCGCAGAACATCACGGTGAGTTCGCGCATCTCGCCACCCAAGCGAAGGGTCTCGGGTCTTTCTGCAAGCCGGTCGACCACGTCCGGCGCAACATAGCGGCGAAACGCGGAGCGTACGGTGCGGCGCTCGCGTTCAGCCGACACATACCGGACCGTGACGGACACCACGCAGATGACTATGGCCGAGACCGCCGGGTAAAGAGGATCGACAAGC
The DNA here is from genome assembly GCA_965213815.1 of Alphaproteobacteria bacterium. Taxonomy (GTDB): domain Bacteria; phylum Pseudomonadota; class Alphaproteobacteria; order SP197; family SP197; genus SP197. The sequence goes on from OZ243917.1 coordinate 2,192,774, forward strand.
AGACCCGCACGCTCGTATGCGAACCACGATGCGCTCATGCTGGCTCCGGCACCTGCGGTTCCCGACAACATGGCGATGACGACGCCGGATCTGAACGCAAGCACCACAATTAGCACCGCTCCGATTGCCAGAAGACCGACGATTTCGGCGCCCTCGACCCAATCGGGACGTTCCAGAAACTCTCCAAGCAGGATCTGCTCCAGGGCCTCGGCGTGGATCATGACGCCCGGCTCGACAGGATTGAGGGGAGTCGCTCGAGTATTACCCAGGCCAGATGCCGTATTGCCGATCAGCACGACGGTGCCAGTGAGTCGCCGGGTCGCGCTCGCGTCATCCTGCAGGATGCGCCACGCTGGGATGCGCCGGGAAGGCGTGCCTTCGGAAAAGTAGAGCCACATCTCGCCGCGGGCATCGGTGGGAACGGTCAGGGGTCCGACTTTCAGTCCGTCGAGTGCGCCGGCGTCTGATCCGCTCCCCGTAACGACATCGGCGCCCCGGGCAACGATCGAGCGGGCACCCTGGGCGACGCGCAACGCCTCGATTGCCAGCGAAGGATAGACAGCGCGTTGTGCCCCAACCACAAGAGCCATCCGTCTTACGACACCGTCGCTGTCCACGGGAACGGTCAGAACGCCAAGGCCACTGGCAGCCATCTGCAGTATTGATAGATTGCCGGTCACGGAAGGATAGTGCGGCAGGTATTCCACCGGGTCGACGCCGGTGAACGCGAAACCGAACTTGCGCGGAGGAGGTGTCGATAAAGCCTCCTCAAAACCAGGTGCCACTCCAAGCACAACAGGAGCCCGGCCAATTGCCTGCGCCAGCGTCTCGTCGTGATCTGGCAGCTTGAGCAGGGCGCTCCTGGCTGCGTCGAACTCCGGGTCTTGAGGCCATGTGCCCACGATCATCCGCGGCGATGTCTGGTCCGGTTCGGCAAACAGCATGTCGAAGGCGATCACCGCCGCTCCGGCGTCTGCGATCTCGCTCACCATGCGCGCCAGAACAACGCGCGGCCATGGCCACTGGCCGATGCGCTCGAGCGACTCGTTGTCGATGTCGATCACGCGGACCGGTGCGGGAGCGGCCGGCCGCGGCGACACGCGTTGATACCCATCAAAGATGGCCAGACGGAGCAGACTCAGCGGCTGCGGGTCTGCAAGTCGCAGAACCAGCATGCTGGCAAGCACCAGCAGGGCGATCAACGTGATGATCGAACGGGCCCCTGGAGTCCACTGGCTGAACTTACGCCACATCAGGTTCTTTGCCGCACAGACGCCGCCAGGGTGATATACTCTCTCGCAGCCCTTTTTCTGGCGAATCGCCGGAGCGCAACGCCATCCGCCGGGCTTCGGCCAACTCCTCGCGGCTGCGGACGAACGCCACCCGGATGGCATGGCATCGCCTGTACTCAGTGATCTGGTGCTGCGCCAGCGCTATTTCATCGTAATGCCGGCGCACGGACCGGTTACGCTCTCGGAATGCGAGGGTGCGAACATGGCAGTGACCGTGCCTGCCCGCTTCGTCGTGAGCACAGCGGCAGTTCAGATTGCCGCACTTGCAGAAGTTCGCGCTGACCGCGTCTGGCCTCGTGTCGTCTGTGATGGCAAACTGCTCAAGGGCGCGGTTTCGTTGTTCGAACAGATGGTCGATGTTGGACAAGGAAGTGTCTTTGCAAGAAATGAGAGGTGGAGTGTGTAGACGCCACAGTACAACGGTACCGGCAGCTTTCGCCATTGCCCCGCAATCCTGCCGTACAGCAGTCCGGTGCGGTCACCTTGTGCCCGGGCCAGCATCGCTCTATTGAAGGGGTCATGCGCTCGCTGATTGCAGGCAACTGGAAGATGCACGGTACCGTGGCCTGGGCAGGGGACCAGACCGCGAGGCTCGCCGAAAAGGCGGCGGACGGCCTTCCCTGCGATGTCCTTGTGTGTCCTCCGGCGACACTGCTCGCAACAGTGGCAGGACCGATGCGCCAGGCCGGAATCCTCGTGGGCGCCCAAGACTGCCATCACGAGACACATGGCGCCTTCACCGGCGACATCGCGGCCCCCATGTTGGCGGATCTCGGGTGCAGTCATGTTCTGGCGGGTCATTCCGAGCGTCGGACGACTCACCGGGAAAGCAGCGATGACGTCAGGAAAAAGGCCATGGCTGCCCACCACGCCGGTCTTGTGGCGATTGTCTGCATTGGTGAGAACCGGGACGAGCGGCGGGCGGGAAAGGCATTCGACACAGCGCAGGACCAGTTGGTCCGTTCACTCCCGGCGGCAGCCACGGCGGCCAACACCGCTATTGCCTGGGAACCGGTGTGGGCCATTGGCACCGGAGAGACCGCGAGTGCGGAAGATGTGCTTGCGATGCACCGCTTTCTCAAGCAGCAGCTGAAGGCGCGATTGGGGGATGGCGTGCGTCTTCTCTACGGCGGTTCCGTCAATCCGTCGAATTCCAGAGCGCTTCTCGCCATCGAACCGGTTGACGGCCTGCTCATCGGAGGAGCCAGTCTCGACGCCGACAGTTTCTGGCAGATTGTCTCTGAAGGCACGCCGGACTGAAGTGTATGGCACTGCCGGGGGCAGTGTGCTACATGGGCGGCGCGGTGAACATGTGCGAGGCCTGCCGTGCAGACCATCCTTCTCATTCTGCATGTGCTTTTTGCCCTGGCCATTGTCGGACTCGTCCTGTTGCAGCGGGGTGAGGGTGGCGGCCTGGGCATGGGCGGCGGGGGCAACATGCAGGGGCTGATGTCGGCACGCGGCACGGCAAGCATGATGACCCGCGCCACGGCCATTGCAGCCACACTCTTCTTTGTCTCGAGCCTGGCGCTCAGCATCCTCGTCTCCGATCGCGGCGAGAGCGTTTCGATTGTCGACGACATCGAGACGCCGGCGCCGGTCGAGACCATTCCCGCCGTACCGACCACGGAATGACGGCCGGGGGTACAAGGGATCGTTCTTCCACAGCAGGCGTGAATTCCTCGACCTTGTCCGGCACGACCATGTGCTACGCTGGGCGTCCATGACACGCTACATTTTCGTGACCGGCGGCGTGGTATCGTCCCTCGGCAAGGGGTTGACGACGGCCGCGCTGGGCGCCCTCCTGCAGGCGCGTGGCTACTCGGTTCGGCTGCGCAAGTTCGATCCCTATCTCAATGTTGATCCCGGAACCATGAATCCCTATCAGCACGGCGAGGTGTTCGTCACCGACGATGGCGCCGAGACCGATCTGGACCTGGGACACTATGAACGGTTCACCGGCGTTCCGGCGCGGCGCTCGGACACGGTGACAAGCGGCCGGGTCTATTCGGATGTGCTGACCCGCGAACGGCGTGGCGATTACCTTGGTGGCACCGTCCAGGTCATCCCCCACGTCACCGACGTCATCAAGGAGTACATTCGGGCGGATACCGACAATGCCGACTTTGTCCTGTGCGAGGTCGGTGGCACGGTCGGAGACATCGAGGGCCTGCCGTTCCTGGAGGCGATGCGGCAGATGGTGCAGGAACTTCCCCGTTACCACTCGATCCTCGTTCACCACACCCTGGTGCCCTACCTGAAGGCATCCGGCGAACTCAAGACCAAGCCGACCCAGCATTCCGTCAAGGAACTGCGGTCGATCGGCTTACAGCCGGACATCCTGGTGTGCCGCTGCGAACGCGACATACCGGAAGGTGAACGAAGCAAGATCGCACTCTTCTGCAACGTCCGGGAATCGGCGGTCATTCCGGCGCTTGATGTCGACACCATCTACCAGGTTCCCGTCTCCTATCATGAAGCGGGACTGGACTGCGAAGTGCTCAAGGCCTTCGCCATGAGCGATGACCTCACTCCCGACCTCGGGTCATGGCGCCAGGTCGTCACCGGCATCCGCAGTCCCGAGGACGAGGTCACCATCGCGATTGTCGGCAAGTACACTGGCCTCGCGGATGCCTATAAGTCTCTCAACGAGGCACTGGCGCACGGGGGCATCGCCAATCGCGTGAAAGTCAGGCTGCATTGGATCGATTCCGAGGTGTTCGAGCGCGAGGACGCGGTGGCCCACCTTGATTCGGTAGATGGCATCCTGGTGCCCGGGGGATTTGGCTCGCGTGGCACCCGCGGCAAGATCGCCGCCGTCTCCTTCGCCAGGGAACACCGCATTCCCTACTTCGGAATCTGTTTCGGAATGCAGATGGCGGTCATCGAGGTGTCGCGAAACATGGCCGGAATCAAGGGAGCATCATCGACGGAGTTCGGTCCGGCAACCGATCCGGTGGTCGGCCTTCTGACGGAATGGACCGACGGCGAGAGGATCGAGACGCGCACCGGCGACGGGGATCTAGGCGGTACCATGCGCCTCGGCGCCTTCGACTGCGCCATCGCCAGGGGCACTCGGGTGGCCGAAATCTACCGCAAGGACCTCATCAGTGAACGGCACCGTCATCGCTATGAGGTCAACATCAACTACCGTGTCATCCTGGAACAGCACGGACTGGTGTTTTCGGGTCTGTCGCCGGACGGACAACTGCCGGAAATCGTCGAACTGGGCGATCACCCCTGGTTTGTCGGGGTCCAGTTCCACCCGGAACTCAAGTCCCGGCCCTTCGATCCGCATCCGCTCTTTGCCTCCTTCATCGAGGCCGCCGTGACCCAATCGAGACTGGTCTGAACCATGAGCGGCTGTCGTCACGTGGATGCTGGTTCCGTCACGATGGGTAATGACCTGCCCTTCGTCCTGATATCCGGTCCCTGCCAGATCGAGAATCGCGATCATGCCCTCCTGGTGGCGGAACGGCTGTCGACCATGACGACCCGGAGGGGCATCGGCTTTGTCTACAAGAGCTCCTTCGACAAGGCCAACCGGACGAGCCTCGACGGTGCCCGTGGCGCCGGCATGGACGAGGGTCTGCGGATCCTGGAGGACGTGCGGTCCCGTCTAGGCTGCCCGGTTCTCACCGATGTTCACCTGCCCGACCAGTGCGAGGCTGTGGCCGGCGCCGTTGATGTTCTTCAGATTCCCGCCTTCCTGTGCCGGCAGACAGACCTTCTGGTGGCGGCTGCGAAGACCGGAAGGACAGTCAACGTCAAGAAGGGACAGTTCCTGGCGCCCTGGGACATGATCCATGTCGTCAACAAGATTACGGCATCGGGAAATTCTCATGTCATCGTGACGGAACGCGGCACAAGCTTTGGTTATAACGCACTTGTTTCTGACATGCGCGCCCTTCCGCAGCTTGCGGATGGCGGGACGCCGGTGGTGTTCGACGCCACCCATTCTGTCCAGTTGCCGGGGGGCAGGGGCAGCGCCAGCGGCGGTCAACGAGAGTATGTTCCACTTCTGGCCCAGGCGGCCGTGGCCGTTGGCGTCGCAGCGGTCTTCATGGAATCACACGAGGATCCGGATCATGCGCCCTCCGACGGCGCCACCATGATGGCGCTTGACGACATGCCTGCCCTTCTCGACCGCCTGCTGGCGATCGATTCCATCACAAAGAGACACGTGCGTTGACGGCACACCGCGCCGGGACCGGCGGGAACCAATAGGGATGACCATGACTGCCATCATTGACGTGCGCGGCAGGGAGATCCTCGACAGCCGCGGCAATCCGACCGTGGAAGTCGACGTCCTTCTCGAAGACGGCGCCAGCGCCAGCGCGGCGGTTCCCTCGGGTGCCTCGACGGGAACCCACGAAGCCGTGGAGCTGCGTGATGGCGACCGCACACGCTTTCACGGCAAGGGCGTACTGAAGGCCCTCGACGCCATCAATGGCGAGATCTTTGATGCCGTGCGCGGAATGGAGGCACACTGCCAGCGCGACATCGATGACTGCCTGGTATCCCTCGACGGCACTCCGGACAAGGCACGTCTGGGCGCCAACGCCGTTCTGGGGGTGAGCCTTGCAGTGGCCCGTGCCGCGGCCAACCAGGCGGGCATTCCCCTGTGGCGCCATGTCGGTGGCCTTGCGGCTCGGCAGCTTCCTGTGCCGCAGATGAATGTCATCAACGGTGGTGCCCATGCAGACAATGCTCTGGATTTCCAGGAATTCATGATCCTCCCCGCCGGATGCCCTTCCTTTCGGGAAGCCGTGCGGGCGGGTTCCGAAATCTTCCATCAGCTCAGACACACGCTCCAGGCCCGGGGGCATTCAACCAATGTCGGTGACGAGGGCGGATTCGCACCGCAGATCGGTGATACCCGGGAGGCTCTTGACCTTCTGATGTCGGCTATCGACGGCGCGGGATACCGCCCGGGCGAGGACGTCTTCCTTGCCCTTGATCCCGCGGCAAGCGAACTCTACCGGAACGGTCGTTACGTGTTCAGCGCCAACGGTCGCAAGCTGGAATCCTCGGCCATGATCGAACTCTACCGTGACCTCCTGGAATCCTATCCGATCACCTCCATCGAGGATGGCCTTGCAGAGGATGACTGGGAAGGCTGGCAGGCACTGACGCGGGAACTGGGCGACAGGGTTCAACTCGTGGGCGACGACATCTTCGTGACCAGGCAAGGGCGCCTTGAACGGGGCATCGAGACCGGGGTGGCGAATGCCATTCTCGTCAAGGTCAACCAGGTGGGGACGCTCAGCGAAGCGATGGCGACGGTAGCGTGTGCCCACGAGCGACATTATCGCACCGTGATGTCGCACCGATCCGGAGAAACGGAAGACACGACCATCGCCGATCTTGCCGTCGGCCTGGGGTGCCGGCAGATCAAGACTGGCTCGCTGTCGCGTTCCGATCGCACCGCCAAGTACAACAGGTTGCTGAAAATCGAGGAAGAACTTGACACCGGAGCCGTCTGGCCCGGGCAGCCGTGATCGAAGACCCGGCCATGGACGATCTTGACACGAGCCCTGGTGTTGTGGTCTGTTGACGCCATGCGCGGCCTGCATGAACGCTTCCGCTCCACCCTTCGTTCATTGCCTTGCCTTCTTGGCATGTTCGCAGTTGTCTACTTTGGGTATCATGCCATCCAGGGTGAAAACGGCTTTCTCGCGATCATGTCCCTGGAACAGAAGATCGAACGGGCAGAAGCCGAACGTGTGCGTCTGGCTGCCGCGGAGCTGAGGTTGCTGAACCATGTCACGCTTCTCAATCCACCGAGCATCGACCGGGACATGCTTGACGAACAGGCGCGTCGGACTCTCAATGTGGCGCATCCCCACGAGCTTGTGATCATGAGAAGCGATGATGCCGCTTTCGACTGATCTCCTGTCGGGTCACTCGTGTGTTCAGCCCCGCCGCGCGAGGGCATGATGGCCACGCCGTCTGCAGACGATCCCGCTCTCCTGGTCGATTTCTATCGCACCATGCTCCTGGTGCGCCGTTTCGAAGAAAAGGTCGGCCAGATGTATGGCATGGGGCTGATCGGTGGCTTCTGCCATCTCTATATCGGACAGGAAGCCGTGGTGGTCGGCATGGACGCTGCCATCAGGGCGGACGATGCCGTGATCACCAGCTATCGCTGTCACGCTCATGCCCTGGTGCGGGGTGTTCCGCCGGCAGCCATCATGGCCGAACTGACCGGTCGCGGCGCCGGTGTCTCGAAGGGCAAGGGCGGCTCCATGCACATGTTCGACACCGAACGCGGGTTCTATGGCGGCCACGGCATTGTCGGCGCCCAGGTTCCGCTGGGTGCGGGCATTGCCTTTGCCCAGAAGTATCAAGGGCGTGACAACGTCACCCTGATCTTCTTCGGCGAGGGGGCCGCCAACCAGGGGCAGGTCTACGAGACCTTCAACATGGCAAGCTTGTGGAAACTGCCCGCAATCTTCGTCATCGAGAACAACCAGTACGCCATGGGAACGGCCATCCGCCGCGCCAAGGCGGGAACGGAACTCTGCCATCGCGGAGAAGCTTTCGGCATCCACGGCACCCAGGTCGACGGCATGGATGTGGTGGCAGTCCATGAGGCCTCCAGGGAACTGGTGGCGCGGGTGCGGGGCGGCGAGGGTCCGGTGCTGGTCGAGATGCAGACCTATCGCTACCGGGGACACTCGATGTCGGACCCGGTCAAGTACCGAACTCGCGACGAGGTCCAGAAGGTCCGTGAGCGGCAGGATCCGATCGAACAGCTGCGGGCCCGGCTCGTCGAAGGAGGCGCCATCGACGACGCGGCGCTGAAGACCATCGACAGGGACGTCAAGAAGACCGTGGCGGAGGCGGCCGAATACGCCCAGACAAGCCCTGAACCGGACATGCGAGAACTTGTGAGCGACGTCATGGTCGACGCAGACGGCGGGAGTGCTTGATGGTCGAGATGACGGTGCGCCAGGCCCTGCGCGACGCCATGGCCGAGGAAATGCGCCGCGACGAGCGGGTTTTCCTGATCGGCGAGGAAGTTGCCGAGTACCAGGGCGCCTACAAGGTGAGCCAGGGTCTGCTCGAGGAGTTCGGCGCCGGCCGGGTCATCGACACACCCATTACGGAACACGGTTTCGCCGGCCTTGCCATCGGCGCCGCCATGGCCGGACTGAGACCCATCAACGAGTTCATGACCTTCAATTTTGCCATGCAGGCGATGGACCAGATCATCAACTCGGCAGCCAAGACACTCTACATGTCCGGGGGTCAGGTACGCTGCCCCATCGTCCTTCGCGGGCCCAATGGCGCCGCGGCGCGGGTGGCTGCCCAGCACTCCCAGGATTTTGCATCGTGGTTCGGCCATGTTCCCGGTCTCAAGGTTGTTGCGCCGTGGTCGGCCACGGATGCCAAGGGGCTCCTCAAGGCCGCCGTACGGGACCCGAACCCGGTCATCGTCCTTGAGAACGAGATCCTCTACGGCGTTTCATTCGACGTCAGCGACAGCGATGTCGTTCTCGAGATCGGCAGGGCGGCGATCGAACGCCGGGGACGTGACGTCACCATTGTCAGCTATTCGATCATGGTCAGCCATGCTCTCGAGGCGGCCGGCATGCTGGCCGAAGAAGGTGTCGAGGCCGAAGTCATCAACCTGCGCTCCATACGTCCCCTCGACGTATCGACGATCATCGCTTCCCTTGCCCGCACCAACCGGCTCGTGGTGGTGGAGGAGGGCTGGTCCTTTGCCGGGATCGGCGCCGAGGTGATCGCTGCCGTGTGTGACGGAGGATTCGATCATCTCGACGCCCCGCCGGCACGGGTATCGGCAGCAGACGTGCCCTTGCCCTATGCTGCCAATCTGGAAGAGGCGGCGCTGCCCCGGGCCGACCGGATTGTCCAGGCTGTGCGCGACGTCTTCCATGTCTGATCGCCACTGAGGGAGACCGACATGCCGATCACCATCACCATGCCACAGCTTTCGCCCACCATGGAGGCGGGCACGCTGGCGCGGTGGCTGGTCAGCGAGGGTGACACTGTGGCGTCGGGCGACGTGCTCGCCGAAATCGAGACCGACAAGGCCACCATGGAGGTCGAGGCCATCGATGAAGGAATCGTAGGCCGTCTTCTGGTCGCCGAGGGAACCGAGAATGTCCCGGTGAACCAGGCGATTGCCTTCATCCTGGAGGAAGGCGAGGACACAGTCGGGGATGAAACCGGCAGCGTCGATGACGAACCGGAAAAGGCGGCCAAGGAAGAGGAAACCGACCTAGAGGCCTCGAACGGCCGGAGAAAGGCCGCAAGCCCCCTTGCCCGCAGCATGGCGCGCAAGGCGGGGCTGTCCCTCGACGATATCGCGGGCTCCGGCCCGGGAGGCCGCATCATCAAACGCGACATCGAAAAGGCGTTGAACGCGGGCGTCGTTGCCCGGCCGCCGGTCGGCGCGGGCGCGTGGGAGGAGATCAGGGTCACCGGCATGCGCCGCGTCATCGCCGGGCGTCTGCAGGAGGCCAAGCAGACCATCCCGCACTTCTATCTAACGCTGGACTGCGACATCGACCGGTTGCTGGAGGCGCGTCGCGAAATCAACAGCGCCGGACATCGGGTATCCGTGAACGATTTCATCATCCGGGCGCTTGCCCTGGCCCTGAGGGACGTTCCGGACGCCAATGTCCAGTGGGGAGGCGATGTCATCCGGCGCTTTGCCCGTGTCGATCTTTCCGTGGCCGTTGCGATCGATGGCGGACTCGTGACCCCTGTCATTCACGATGCCGCCTCCAGAAGTCTCCTCGACATAGCGGCCGCCATGCGGGACCTGGCCGATCGCGCCCGCAGCGGCCGGCTCATGCCGGAGGAATACCAGGGCGGGAGTTTCACCCTGTCCAATCTCGGCATGTACGGGATCAGGGAATTCGACGCAGTCATCAATCCGCCGCAGGCCGGCATTCTGGCAGTCGGCGCGGGCTATCAGCGACCGGTCGCAAGGGATGGCGCACTCGCCGTGGCGACGTTGATGAGCACGACGCTCTCGGCCGACCACCGGGTCATCGACGGCGCGACCGGTGCGGCTCTGCTGAACGCGTTCAGAAACTGCATCGAATCACCGCTTTCCCTGCTTGTGTAAGAGGAATACCTGATGGTCCAGTCGCGTTACGACCTTGCAATCCTTGGTGGAGGGCCGGGAGGATATGTCGCCGCTATCCGAGCCGCACAGTTGGGGATGTCGGTCGTGGTCATCGAACGCGACCATCTGGGCGGCGTGTGCCTCAACTGGGGGTGTATCCCGACAAAGGCGTTGCTGCGTTCAGCCGAAGTGATGCGCCTGGCGCGTCATGGTGACGCCTTCGGTCTTGACATCGACACCCCGCGCTTCGACATCGCTGCCGTGGTCAAACGGAGCCGCAAGGTGGCCAACCGTCTCTCACGGGGCGTCCGGCACCTGTTGTCCAGACATGCCGTGACGGTCATCGAAGGCGAGGGACGACTGGCCGAACCGGGAAAGGTCCGCGTCGACGAGACCCTGCTGGAGGCCGGTAACATTGTTCTTGCCACGGGCGCACGCCCCCGGGAGCTCACCAGCGTGAAGGCCGACGGGAGAATCATCTGGACTTTTCGCGAGGCCATGGTGCCCGAGACCATGCCGGCATCGGTCATCGTCATCGGTTCCGGCGCCATCGGCATCGAGTTTGCCAGTTTCTACCGGGACATGGGGGCAGAGGTCACCGTCATCGAGGTGGTCGAACGCATTCTTCCTGCGGAAGATGAGGAAATCTCGGCCATCGCGCGCACATCATTCGAGAAACAGGGGATCGCCATTCACACGGGAAGCCTCGTGCAGGAGGTCACCACCTCGACAGACAGTGCTTCGGTTCGTGTCACGGATGGCGATGGCGAGGAACAGCTGCTGTCGGCCGAACGCGTCATCCTCGCTGTCGGCATTGTCGGCAACACGGAAAACCTCGGTCTCGAGGGGACCGGGGTCAGCGTCTCGCAGGGTCATGTCGTCGTCAACCGATGGCTTGAAACGGGAGAAAAAGGCGTATTCGCCATAGGCGATCTTGCCGGTCCTCCCTGGCTTGCCCACAAGGCCAGTCACGAGGGCATCATCGCCGTCGAGAGGATGGCCGGACTCGACCATGTCGAGCCACTCGACACCGGAAGCATTCCGGGCTGCACGTACTGCCATCCGCAAATCGCCAGCATCGGCCTTACGGAAGCGGCGGCCCGCGACTCCGGCCGGCCGGTCCGCGTCGGACGCTTTCCCTTCCTTGGCAATGGCAAGGCCATCGCTCTGGGTGATGACGAGGGCCTGGTGAAGACCGTGTTTGACGCGGACACCGGTGAGCTTCTCGGCGCCCACATGATCGGCGCCGAAGTCACGGAACTCATTCATGGATTTGCCATCGCCCGGACTCTCGAAACCACTGAGGCCGAACTCATGAGCACGGTCTTTCCCCATCCGACGTTGTCGGAAATGATGGGTGAATCGGTTCTCGCGGCCTATGGCCGGGCCCTCCACATCTGACGCGTCATGACCAGACTCTCCCGTATACAGCCCATGCGTGAACGCCATCCGGAAAAGGCGTGGCGGGATCCCGTGACCGTTCCCCGAAAACCGAAGTGGATCAGGGCCCGGGCGCCCGGGTCTCCGGACTACCAGGCCACACGCCAACTCGTCCGCAAGGCCGGGCTGGCGACGGTGTGCGAGGAAGCGGCCTGTCCCAACATCGGAGAGTGCTGGTCGAATCGGCATGTCACCGTCATGATTCTGGGCGACATCTGCACCCGGGGCTGCACGTTCTGCAATGTGACCACGGGACGACCCGGCCCGGTCGATGACGACGAACCGCGGCGCCTGGCGCAGGCCATCCGCGATCTTGGCCTCAGGCACGTGGTCATCACCTCGGTGGACAGGGACGATCTCGATGACGGCGGGGCAGGTCAGTTTGTCGCCTGCATCAACGAGATACGCCGTGTCTCTCCGACCACGACCATCGAAGTCCTGACCCCTGATTTCCTGCGCAAGGAGGGGGCGGTCGAGCTGGTTGTCGCGGCGCGTCCCGATGTCCTCAATCACAATCTGGAGACCGTTCCCAGGCTCTATCGCGATGTCAGGCCCGGTTCAAGGTACTTTGCCTCTCTCAACCTGTTATGGCGTGTCAAGGAAATCGACCCGGGAATCTTCACCAAGTCGGGATTGATGGTGGGGCTCGGCGAGACCAGGGACGAGGTCATGCAGGTCATGGACGACATGCGTCAGGCCGATGTCGACTTCCTGACGGTCGGGCAGTACCTGCAGCCCACGCCACGCCATCATGCCATCGACCGCTTCTGGGAGCCCGGAGAATTTCGCGAACTCGAGGCCATCGCCCGGGCGAGGGGCTTCCTCATGGTGAGCGCCAGCCCGCTCACCCGCTCGTCCCATCATGCCGACCGGGACTTTGCCATCATGCAGGCGCGCCGCCATGCCGGAGACTGAGGGTGGCCCGGCATGGCGAACAGAAGCTTTTGCCGTGGACGGCTGAACAACTCTATAACCTCGTGGCCGATGTCGACCGGTATCCCGAGTTCCTCCCCTGGTGTGTGGCGGCGCGTGTCACAAAGCGGGACGGCAACGTGCTCTGGGCTGACCTCGTGATCGGTTTTCGCCTCATCCGTGAATGCTACACATCCAGGGTGACTCTGGTTCCCGACCGCGAGATTCACACCGCCTGCACCTCGGGCCCGTTCAGGAAGATGGAAGGAAGCTGGCGTTTCGTTCCTCGGGACGACGGGAGCTGTCTCGTCGATTTCGCCATCGACTTCGAATTCAACTCGCGTCTCTTGCAACGCACCATCGGGGTTCTCTATCTCGAGGCAGCCCGGCGTCTTGTGCGTTCCTTCGAAGACCGGGCCCGCGACCTCTACGGGCCACATGTCAGGGACGAAGACAGCGTGCGATGAGCATCAGGACATCACATACCGCGGCCACTCTGACGGCATGGCGCCCGATGTCACCGTGCAATTCTCCCGGACCGGAATCTCTACGAGATGCGGGTCAGGGACGAAGACAGTGTGCGATGAGCATCAGGGCGTCACGCACCGCGGCCATCCTGACAGCGTGTCGTCCGATATCGCCGTAGCGATTCTCCTGGACCACGATTTCGCCGCCGGCAACCGCAGCCACGTACACGAGACCCGCAGGTTTCTCCCGAGCATCACTGCCCGGACCGGCAACCCCGGTGATGGCGAGCCCGGCGCGCCCGGGATGGCGGAACTGCAGGCCTTCGATCATGGCCCGCGCGACCTCACCGCTGACCGCACCATGGGCATGGATAAGATGGGCAGGGACTCCGAGAAGTCTGGTCTTGGCGGAGCACGAATAGGTCACGTATCCGCAATCGACGACATCCGAGGATCCGGCAACGGCCGTCAACGATCCGGCAAGCAGGCCGCCGGTGCAGGATTCTGCCGTGACGATCATGATCGTGCGTTGCCGACAGAGGTCGAGGGTGCGCCCGGCGGCATCGGCAATCGCCCCGTCAAACGCCCATGAGTGATCGCGCTCACCCCTGAGCATGAAACACGGATCCCAACGGAATCTCGGAGACAACATCGGCCCACCCAGTCCAGGAGAAAGCCCAGACACACGTCGCCGCTGCCAGGCCCGCAGCCACGTCGTCAAGCATGACACCCCAGGCGCCTTCGATGCGCCGCTCGATCATGCCGATGGGTCCGGGTTTCCAGATGTCGAAGAGCCGGAAGAGGACAAGGGAGAGGCACCACAGAACGGGAGAGAGCATGGCCGGGATGAGCGCAATGAACTGGCCACACGCTTCATCGATGACTATGGCTGCGTGGTCCGGGTCCGCACCGGCCTCCATGGTGCCGGTGACATGACGCACGGCCACGAAGCCCGTCACGAGAAGGACGAACGATGCCCCAAGAAGGGCCCACGGTCCGGCATACCACATGACCAGGAAAGCCGGCGGCATTGCTGCCAGGGAACCCAGGGTTCCAGGCATTGGACGAAGGAGGCCGACCCCCCCAAGGGTCGCCACCCACGCAGCCGGCCCCGTCATGGGCAGATTGTGCCGCATGTCAAGGCAGCGGGCGGCGCATGGTGACGGTGGCCGAGGCCGCGATGCCCTCCGAGCGGCCCAGGAAACCGAGACCATCGGTGGACGTGACCTTGATGTTGACCCGCGGTTCGGCGACCACCAGAAGTCCCGCCACCCTGTGGCGCATTGCCGCCTGGTGGGGTGCGAGTCGCGGTTTCTGGCACATCAGGGTGATGTCGGCATGGAGCAGGGTGGCGCGGCGTTGCATCATCAGGTCCCGGGCCACCCCGACAAGATCGCCCGAGGGGCGTCCATGCCACGTGGCATCATTCACCGGAAAGTGCTGTCCGAGATCACCGCATCCAAGCGCCCCGAAAATGGCGTCTACGAGAGCGTGGAGGCCGACATCGCCATCCGTGCTGCCTTCAAGGGTTCGGTCGTGGTCAATGCGCACGCCGCACAGCATGACATGATCGCCCGCCACGAGCGCATGGGCGTCGTAGCCAGTGCCGGTGGAGATTTCGGTCTGGTCTGAGGACAATGAAAAATCCTCGTCGTGCGTGATCTTGATATTGGCCTTTTCGCCGTCGACGGCAACGACCTTCATGCCGGCGGCTTCGGCGACGGCGGCATCATCGGTCAACGTCCGGCCATCAGCCTGCCCGTGGGCAGCCAGAATTCCGGCATAGGGAAATCCCTGGGGGGTCTGCGCGCAGACAAGTCGATTCCTGTCAGCTGTTCCGGTCACCTCGTCGCCGGAGCGGTACTTGACGGTGTCGGTGATGCGGATCACGGGAATGACGCCACACCTTCGTTCCCGGAGAGTCCGCACGATCTCGTCGACAAGGCGGTCGCTGACAAAGGGTCGCGCCGCATCGTGGATGAGCACGAGATCCGGCGCGTGAACGCGCAAGGCCTCGAGACCATTGCGCACCGACTCCTGGCGCGTGGCGCCGCCATGCACGGCAGGCAGGAGGTCGAGTCCGGTGACAGAGTCCTCGTGAAGAGCCGCGAAATCGGGATGAATGACGGCAATGACCTGGTCTATCGCCGGGTGCGCCGCAAAGCGGCCGAGCGACCAATGGATGAGCGGGCGACCATCCAGGGCCCGGTACTGCTTGGGCAGCGGACCGCCCGCACGTTCGCCCCGGCCGGCCGCCACCACGACAACAGCAACCGAATGTGCCGACTTGCCCATGCCGGCAACCTAGCGCGTTCACGACATGCATGAAACTGTCCGGGGCCGATCCCTCATGAACCGTGCGGGATTGCGGCAACACGATGAATTGGCGAGGATGCATCCATGGTCTTCTGGCATCATCTGGTTCCTGTCCTGCTTCTTCCGGCAGGTGTGCTGCCGTTCATGGGCCGCTTCGAAAGGGGACCGCGCTTCTGGGGCGCCTTCGGTCTGGCTGCGCTTGCCGCCACGGCGTGGACGGCGGCCCAGTTCGGCCATTCATGGTCCACTGGGTTCGGTCCTGCAATCTGGCTCATCGTGTCGGCCTGTCTGGTGCTGTTTGTCATCCTTTCCCTTCTGGTTCCGGAGTTCTGGCGGCTGGGGGCGATTCTCGGCCCCTGGATACTTGTCATGACGGTCCTGGCCCTGGCCTGGAGCCAGGCGGGGGCAGCCCGGTCTCCCGGATTCGACCTCGTCTCGGAATGGATTGGTCTTCACGTGGTGTTGTCCGTCGCGACGTACGTGTTCCTCACAATGGCGGCGATCGCGGGACTCGCCGTCATTCTCCAGGAACGCTCGTTCAAGCGACGCAAGCAGGGTCGGCTGACACCGTTGCTGCCCTCCCTGGCCGATTGCGAGCGACTCGAGATCCGCCTTCTTGTGACGAGCGAAATCATCCTTGCGGCTGGAATCGCCACGGGCCTGGCGGCCACATCGACAACGGATGCCGTCGTGGGCATGAATCACAAGATCGTCTTTACGGTGGCTGCCTTCGCTGTCATTGCCATGCTTCTCGCAGCGCGCCAGCTCTGGGGAACAAGGGGCCGCAGGGCCGCACGCCTGGTGCTGACCGGCTATCTCCTGATGACTCTCGCCTATCCCGGGGTCAAGTTCGTCACGGATGTCATCATCGGTTAGGGCGCACCGGCAAGGTGCATGTCCCGGGCAGCACCTGTATGATGGCCGGGGCCGATTTCGGGGGCTCCGCCTTAATCCATGAGTCTCGAGACAACCGGCGCGCACGCATCCGAGCCGGGGGCGATGCGCTCCCCGGGCAACCTGTTGCCCAGACTGTTCGGCTGGTTCCGCAAGCCGACAGGGCGATGGTCGCGCGGCCGAATCGTGAACGTGGTTCTTGCCGTGGCGGCTGTGCTGTCGGGCCTTGCGACCTACGGCGCCCTCACTGGCTCGGGACCGTTTGAGCCGGACCAGAACACCCTCATCGTTCTCCTGAACATCGACTTGGCTCTCCTGCTTGCCTTTGCGGTCATCATCATCCGCCGTCTGGCCAGCATGTGGTCGCAACGCCGGGAGGGGATGGCAGGATCAAGACTGCAGGCAAGGCTGGTCGCCGCCTTCGGGCTGGCGGCGACCATCCCCGCTGTGCTCATTGGTGTGTCGTCGGCGACATTCTTCAACATGGGCATCGACTCCTGGTTCAATGAACGCGTCCAGACCGCCATCGCCCAGTCGACCAGAATTGCCGATGCCTACCTCGAGGAACACCGCATTACCCTTGGGTCGGGCGCTCTGGCACTCGCTCGCGACTTTCATCTCTGGGTGCCGACGTCAGGCGGGAGCCTCGAGGAGTTCACGGCCTACCTGGAGGACCGGGCGGGGGTGAGAGGCATTTCGGAATGGGTGGTGATGAGCAGCCTCGGCCAGATCATCATGCAGGGATCTCTTTCCACCGGACTCGGCATGGAAACCCTCACGGCGCACGAGATTGAGCGCGCCGATGCCGGCGATGCCGTCATCCTGAAATCGAGCGCCAGGGACAGGGTGCGCGCCCTTGTCAGTCTCAGCCGGAAAAGCACGTACCTGCTGGCGGGAAGCAGTGTCGACCCGGACGTCATCGAAAGTACCAGGAAAGTTTCCGCGGTCGCATCCTCCTACAGGAAACTCGCTCTTGAGCGAACCAGCCTGCAACTGACCTTTTCCCTCTTCTATGCGGTCGCCGCCCTTCTCCTGCTGTTTGTTGCGGTATGGTTCGCCCTGCAGCTTGCCTCACGCCTGGTGGGTCCGGTCGTGGCGCTGGCCAATGCCGCCGAGAAGATTCGCCAGGACGACCTTTCCGTGCGCGTGTCCCTGAGTGGACGTTCCGACGAACTCTCCCTGCTCGGTCAGGCCTTCAACCGTATGGCCGACCGAATTGCCGAACAGCGCCATGCTCTGGTTGAAGCCAATGAGGATCTGGAGGGACGGCGGCGCTTCACCGAGTCGGTGCTTTCGGGCGTCAGCGCCGGTGTTATCGGGCTTGATGACACCGGAACCATCGAACTGGTGAATCGCCGGGCACGGGAACTGCTCAATGCGACCAATAGCGACCTCGTCGGCATTGGCCTCATCGACACCATGCCCGAAGCTGCCGGCATTCTCGAGCAGGCCATGAAGGCGCGGGCGGCATCGGGTAGCGTTGACCTCGAGAGCGACGCCGGGTTGCGCCGCCTCTTCGTGCGCATCGGCAATGTCAAGGGTGACCCGGAAGGGTCCGGGCGACGCGGCGGGTTCGTGGTGACAATCGATGACGTCACGCCCCTCGTGCTTGCACAACGCAAGGCTGCTTGGAGTGATGTGGCCCTGCGAGTGGCCCATGAAATCAAGAATCCGCTGACTCCCATCACGCTTTCCGCCGAGCGCCTTGAACGCAAGTTTGCAGGCGCCATCACGGAGTCGCCCGAGGTGTTCCGGGAACTCACCGACACCATCAAGCGACAGGCGATGCACATGACACACGTGGTCGACGAGTTCTCCCGCCATGCCAGAATGCCGACGCTCATCATGTCCCCGGAAAGCGCCATCGACATTGTCGAGAAGGCCATTCGCCTTCAGGAGATCTCCGATACCCATGTCCTCTTCGAGCGCCGCTATCCAGGGACCCCGCCGGTGGTCCACTGTGATGGCGACATGATCTGTGCCGCCATCTTCAACATCGTCAAGAATGCGGCTGAAGCCTTCCGCATGGGCGATGATGAGAGAGTGGAGGGAGACATCGTGACGGCCACCATTGCGGAGGAGGGGGCGTGGTGCGTGATCACGATTGAGGACAACGGTCCGGGATTCCCGATCGAGCGTCCCGAGACACTCCTCGAGCCGCATGAAACACATGGCAAGGATGATGGCTATGGCCTCGGTCTGACGATCGCCCGCTCGACGATCAGGGATCATGGTGGAGATCTCGAGTTGCAGAACAGGAAGGAAGGTGGTGCATCGGTGGTCCTCTCGCTGCCTCTCGAACGGAACGGCGACTGATGAAGCACGATATCCTCATCGTCGATGACGAGCGCGACATCCGCCGGGCCCTGGCTGACGTTCTCGAGGATGAGGGCTACCAGGCGCGCACCGCATCCAACCCCGATTCCGCCGATGCTGCGGTTGCTGAACAGGTGCCGTCTCTGCTGATTCTCGACATCTGGTTTCGCGGGGCGCGGCGCGATGGTGTCGACCTGTTGCGCGACTACGTTGCTCACCATCCGTTCATGCCCATCATCATGATCAGTGGTCACGGCACCATCACCACAGCCGTCAAGTGCACCAGACTCGGCGCCTACGACTTCATTGAGAAACCGCTGCAGACCGACAAGGTGCTCCTGGTGGTCAAGCGGGCCCTCGACGAGGCAAGACTGCGTCGCGAGAACGAGGAATTGCGGCGCTCCACCCGTGTCCTTGACGACCTGGTCGGCGAATCACGGGCGATGATGCAGTTGCGCAAAGCCATTTCCCGGGTTGCCCCCACCGGCAGCAGGGTCCTGATTACCGGCCCCGCAGGTTCCGGCAAGGAACTCGTGGCGCGACATATTCACCAGCAGTCGCCACGCGCCCAGGGGCCTTTTGTGGCCATCAATGCCGCCACGATGGAGCCTGAAAGGGTGGAGGAAGAACTCTTCGGACGGGAAACCCGGACATCATCAGGCGCGCCTGTCATCACACACGGCGTGTTCGAGCGTGCCAACGCAGGCACGCTATTCCTCGACAACGTCCCCGACATGCCGCTGGCCACGCAAGGCAAGATCCTGAGGGCCCTCCAGGAACAGCTCTTTACAAGGCTGGGCGGTGATACGCCGATCCGGGCCGATGTACGGGTTCTCACATCGGCAAGCGGCAACATCATCGCAGCGGTGCAGTCAGGCCATTTCCGCGAGGACCTCTACTACCGCCTGAACGTCGTATCCATCGACGTCCCGCCGCTGTCCGAAAGGCGCGAGGATGTGGCGTTGCTGTCGCAGTACTTCATCAGGCGCGCCGTGCGCCAGCAAGGCCTCAGTTCCCGGACGCTGGCGGGCGACGCCGAAATGGCCCTGCTGATGGCCAACTGGCCCGGCAACGTGAGACAGTTGCGCAACGTCATCGAATCCCTGCTGATCATGGCACCGGAGGGCGAGGACGGGGCCATTACGGCGGACATGCTGCCCGGCGAAGTGAGGCAAGCTAGCCCGGCGCCGGTCCTGTTCCAGGAATCCAGCGACGTCATGTCCCTTGGGCTGCGCGAGGCACGGGCGGCCTTCGAACGCAAGTATCTGTTGACCCAGCTGGCACGCTTCGGCAACAACATTTCGCGGACGGCCGCGGCGGTCGGGATGGAGCGGTCCGCGTTACACCGGAAACTGAGAGCACTGGGTGTCAGCGTCACGGAACGCGACGCCGGAGGCTGAACGACATGCGTGTCATCGTCTGTGGAGCCGGGCAGGTTGGCTACAACATTGCCCGCAGACTGGCGGCGGAAGCCAACGATGTCACGGTGATCGACAGTGACGCATCGCGCATTGCCAGAGTGACGGAGAACATTGACGCCAGGGGGCTGGTGGGATTCGCCGCCCACCCGCCGGTGCTCCAGCGCGCCGGCGCCGAAGATGCGGACATGTTGATTGCCGTCACCTATGCCGACGAAGTCAACATGATCGCCTGTCAGGTGGCGCATTCCATCTTCGACGTGCCCACAAAGATCGCCCGGGTACGCCACCAGTCCTATCTCGACCCCGCGTGGAGCAATCTCTACAGCCGGGATCACATGCCGATCAATGTTATTATCTCGCCGGAAATCGAGGTGGCGCGCGCCATCATCCGGCGCCTCGAGGTGCCAGGTGCCCTCGATATCGTGCCCATGGCCGATGATCGGGTACGCGCCATTGCGGTACGGTGTCATGCTGATTGCCCGGTTCTCGACACGCCCCTTGAGGAACTCACGGAGCTTTTTCCCAATCTCAAGGTCTTTGTGGTCGGCATCGTGCGCCACGGTAAACTGGTCATCCCCACGGGCCGCACGGAGATGCGCGCCGGGGACATCGTCTACTTTGTCTCGTCAACCGACCACATGCAGCGGTCGATGTCGGTGTTCGGCCATGAGGAACCCGAGGCTCGGCGGGTGATCATCATCGGCGGCGGAAACATCGGCCTCTACGTCGCGCGGGAGATGGAGAAACACCACGCTGCCGTGCGCTGCAAGATCATCGAGCTCAACGAAAGCCGGGCCCGGGAGGTCGCCGACCAGCTGACCCGGACAACGGTACTGCTCGGCGATGCGCTGGAACGCAAACTCCTCGAGGAAGCCGGCGCCGGAGATGTCGAGACAGTGGTGGCCGTCTCCAACGACGACGAGGTCAACATTCTCTCGTCACTTCTCGCCAAGCGACTGGGCGCCAAGCGGGCCATCACGCTGGTCAATTCGGAAAGCTACGACCCATTGGTCGAGGACCTTGGTGTCGATTCGGTGGTCAACCCGAGGGGGTCCACGGTGTCGACGATCCTCCAGCACATACGTCGCGGGCGTGTTCGCAGCGTCTACAGCATTCACGAGGGAGCCGGTGAATTCATCGAGGCCGAAGCACTCGAGACGACCCGGATCACGAACCGGAAGATACGCGACATTCACCTCGCCAGGGGCATCCTCATCGCCTCCATCATACGCGGACAGGAGGTCATCATCCCCGACGGCGACACGAGAATTCAGGTGGGTGACCGTGTGGTTCTCTTCGCCAGCACCAACCTGATGACCAAGGTCGAGAAACTCCTCTCCGTGGGTCTCGAGTTCTTCTGACATGTCCCGCATTGCCTATGTCAATGGCCGGTACCGCGCCCACTTGAACGCCAGCGTTCATATCGACGACCGCGCCCACACCTTTGCCGACGGTGTCTACGAGGTTGTTCTCGTGGTCAACCGCCGCATGATCGACCTTGAGGATCATTTCCGGCGTCTGGACCGCTCGCTTGCCGAACTCGACATTCCCCGGCCGATGACGGAGCGCGTTCTCACCCACATCATGAACCGCACAATTCACCTGAACAGGGTGACGGACGGTATCGTCTATCTCCAGATCAGCCGTGGCGCAGCACCCCGCAACCACGTCTTCGACAAGGCCTCCCTCATCCCCGGCGTGGTATGCACGGCGCGGGGCATGCGAGTACCGGCAACGTCGCGTGATGTGTCGGCGGTCGAGGTCATCACACTCCCCGACGCGCGTTGGGCACGTGTCGACATCAAGAGTGTCTCTCTTCTTCCCAATGTCCTGGCACGCACCAGGGCGGCCGGGCAGGGGGCCTACGAAGCCTGGCTCGTCGACGGCGAGGGGTTCGTGACCGAGTGCGCCGCCTCCAATGCCTGGATCGTCGATTCCAGAGGCCGTCTTGTGACGCGGCCTGTCGCGGACGGAATCCTGCGAGGCATCACCCGGGAACGGCTGATGGCCCTGGCCCGCGAGCTCTCCATCGAGGTGATCGAACGTCCCTTCAGCGTAGCCGAGGCGACGGAGGCCCGTGAAGCCTTCCTGACCAGCACGACCTCCCTCGTCAAGGCCGTCTCGCGCATCGACGATTCGGTCATCGGCAACGGTCATCCCGGGCATGTGACCTGCCTGCTGCTCGATGCCTATCTCGACTTCGCGCGCCGTCAGACGCTGCCGGACAGGGTTTCCTGACGGCCATTCGCGTGTAGTCTTGGGGTCAGGGCCCAGCACACAGGATACCGCTATCATGGCACAGACGAGACAGCAGAACCTCCAGGACACGTTCCTCAATGCCATTCGCAAGGCGAAGGTTCCGGTCACGGTCTATCTCGTGAACGGCGTGAAACTGCAGGGCATCATCACCTGGTTTGACAGTTTCTGCCTGCTGCTCCGCCGGGATGGTCATTCGCAGCTCATCTACAAGCACGCGGTATCGACCGTCATGCCCGAGGGAATGATCAACCTGCAGATCGCCGATGACGGAGAGTCTGACGACGATGCCTGAGGCATCACGCGACGTCACACGCACCAGCGTCATCCATCCCTCGCCCGGCGGCGGGCATGGCAGACGCAACGGACCGGAGGCCCTCGAGGAAGCGGTCAGCCTGGCAAGAGCCATCGATCTCGAGGTCCGGGACGCCCGCGTCATTCCCGTGAAGCGTCCCCGGGCGGGCACCTTCCTGGGAAAGGGTCAGGTCGAGGATCTCAAGATCGAGGTGGCTTCTTCGGAGATCGATCTCGTGTTTGTCGACACGGCCCTTTCACCGGTCCAGCAGCGCAATCTGGAACGGCAGCTTGAAGCCAAGGTCATCGACCGCACCGGGTTGATTCTTGACATCTTCGGTGCGCGGGCCGCCACCCGCGAGGGCGTGCTGCAGGTGGAGATGGCGGCGCTTACCTACCAGCGCAGTCGCCTGGTGCGAAGCTGGACCCACCTGGAACGCCAGCGCGGCGGACTGGGCTTTGTCGGTGGACCCGGCGAGTCCCAGCTCGAGATCGACCGTCGCCTGATCGGCCAGCGCATTGCCCGGCTGCGTCGTGAACTCGATGGTGTCGTCGCCATGCGCGGCCAGCACCGCAACTCCCGGCGCAAGGTGCCGTGGCCAACCGTCGCCCTGGTGGGTTACACCAATGCCGGCAAGTCGACGCTCTTCAACCGCTTGACCGGCGCCGGCGTCTATGCCGATGACAGACTGTTCGCCACACTCGATCCCACCATGCGGGCTCTCGATCTCCCCCGCGGTATACGCGCCATCCTCTCCGACACAGTCGGGTTCGTATCCGATCTTCCCGAGACTCTCGTTGCCGCGTTTCGCGCCACCCTCGAGGAGGTCACCGAGGCATCGCTCATCGTTCACGTGCGCAACGCGCACCACCCCGAGCATGATCTCCAGGCCGCCGATGTGATGGCCGTACTGGCAAACCTTGGTATCGACGAGCTCGATGCCTCCGAAAGGATGGTCACCGTCTACAACAAGCTTGACCTGCTCGATGAGGACTCGGCCTCGCGGCTGCATGCGATTGTCGAGCGTCAGGACGATGCCGCGGTTATCTCGGCTCACACAGGTGAGGGAATCGACGATCTCGTCGCCCTCATCGCCCGTCGCCTCGGCGGCAGGCACCGCCTCGTCGAACTCAGCGTGCCCGTCAGGGATGGCGCCGCCATCGGATTTCTCTACCGTCACGCCGATGTCGTCGAGCGTCGTGACGGCGACCACGACATCCGTCTCCAGGTCCGTATCCAGGACAGCGACCTCGGCCGCTTCCACAAGCGCTTTCCCCCTTCGCGCCGTCAGGCACAGCCGTAACGCGTTGTCATTTTGCTCTATTGTCCTGGCCTGCCTGCCCATCCGAGGCGTTGGCGGATTCCTCGTCCTTGGCGGAGGTCCACAGGGCATCGAGTTCTTCTGGGGGACAGTCGCTGATCGTCCTATTGTCACGGCCAAGGCGGCGTTCGATGAAACGGTAGCGTGTCTCGAAGCGGGCGGTGCTGTGGCGCAGGGCGCTTTCGGGATCGACGTCGAGATGACGGGCAAGATTGACCGCCGCGAACAGGATATCACCGAGTTCATGGGCAAGGCGTTCGGGTGAGCCGTCTGCCATTTCGTGCGAAAGCTCATCAACTTCAGAGATCACGTCCTTGAGCGCCTCGCCCGGGGAAGCGAGGCCGAAACCCTGACGCGCCACCCGTTCGTGGACCTTGCGGGCACGGGTGAGGGCAGGGAGGTTGGTGCTGATTCCGTCGAGTGCGGACACATCGCCATCTCCGGCACGAGCCTGCCGTTCCCGTGCCTTCATCTCTTCCCATCTGACCGTCTGTTCGGCCGCTGAAGTCACATGTTCGTCATCGGCGAAGACATGGGGGTGGCGGTGCACCATCTTTTCCGAGATCGCCTCGACGACATCGTCAAACCCGAAGAGATCCTCTTCGCAGGCCATGCGAGCATGAAACACAACCTGAAAGAGAAGGTCGCCGAGTTCCGTCTTCAGTGCCGGCCAGTCTTCCCTGTCGATGGCATCGGCGACCTCGTAGGCTTCCTCGATGGTGTAGGGAGCGATCGAGGCAAAGGACTGCTCGACATCCCAGGGACAACCGGACGCGGGATCGCGCAAACGCGCCATGATATCGAGAAGGCGGGTGATGGATCCGGTGTCATCCATGGCCGGTCACCCGGAGATGCCCGGCGCCGGAAGCGCCGGGCGATCCCTGCATCAGGACCAGGAGAACCTCTGCATGTAGAACTGCCAGCCGTTTGGTCGAATGGACGGCGAGAGATCATCACGATGGATGATTCCGACCGGTTCATGCGTGATCCACACATAGGCTCCGGTCTCTTCCATGATGTCCTGCATGCGCAGATAGATCTCTTCGCGGCGCGCTTCGTCGGTCTCACCGAGTCCTTCAAGGAAGAGAGCGTCGAATTCCGCATCCTTCCACCGCTCCCAGTTCCATACACCGACCTGGGCCTCGACATACCACTGGGCCATCTGGCTGGGATCCGGGGCATCGCCGTAGCGCATGATCCACAGCTGAAGGTCTTTCCAGTCATCGCCCGAGGATTCCAGTCCCAGGTTCCAGAAAGGCCCAGGGTCAAGCGGAATGACATCAAGTTCGATCCCGACGTCCGCCAGGTTGGACTGGATGACCGTGGCGGCCGCCATGCGGTCCGTACGGTTGATTGTCTTGAGTTCCAGCTGAAGGCCCTCGGCGCCGGCTTCGGCAATCAGGGCACGCGCCTCGTCTGGCGCAAAGCCGTAGTTGCTGTCTGTACGGTGGCCCAGCACACCGGGAGGCACGATACCGTGGGACTTTGGCGCCACACCGGCATAGGCGGCTTCGAGAATGGTATCGACGTCGATGGCCCGCTGGATGGCCTTGCGCACGCGGATGTCCTGGAGCTTGGGGTGCTCGGTGTTGATCCCCATCCATGTCCACAGCAAGCCGGGGTAGACCTCGAGGACGGTATCCTCCGGCGACCCGTCGCTTTGATAGCGGGCCAACGTGTCCGTGCTGATGTGGGTGAAGTCGACATCACCGGCTTCATAGGCGATTTCTGCCGTCTTCTCGTCCTCGATGATGATGAACCGCACTGTGTTGATGCCGGCGGGGGTTCCGCTCCAGAAGGGGTTGGCCTCAAGTTCATAGAACTGCTTGGGCGACCACTCCTTGACCCGGAAGGGACCGATATAGAAGTTGAACATGCCGTCGTACTTGCCGCCGGACTCCTCGACCGCCTTGCGGCACAGAATGGAGCCGGTACCCGACGCCAGCCATGTGTACCAGACCGGTGCAAAAGGCTGGTTGAGGTGGATGATGCCCGAATGGGATCCCGTGACCTCGACATGATCGAGTGCGGCGGCCTTGTCCTTCCATTCAGACTCCCGGATCCGCTCCAGCGAGAACTTGACATCCTCGGCATCAAGCTCGCTGATGGCCTCATGCGTCGTGCCGTCACGCCATTCGATGCCCGTCTTCAGCTCGAAGACAATGGTCTGGGCATCCTTCTGCTCGACGTGCGTGACAAACTCGCTGGGCGACCAGGACCAGTCCGGTCCTTCGTTCAGGGTCGCCAGCTGAGCCAGGCAGGCGTACTGCAGGACGGTTTCCATGCCGCCTACCATGTAGCCCGGATCCGTCGACACGATCGTGCGGTTGGTGCGCATGCGCAAGACCCGCTCAGGCGTGACCGACGCCTCGGCCGGTGCCATCCACGACTGCACCATGGCCGCAGCCGACATCGCTGCGGTGGTTCCCATGAGCGTACGGCGGTTGAGTTCCGGTTGTTTCATCGCACAATCTCCCCAGTTTGTCTCGCCAGCAGTCTACCAAGTTTGCTGAAAGAGGACCATGAGTGATGTTGTCTGAGAAGAGGGAAGGGAGTCTCCATGGAAAGATTGAAGATTGCCGTGATCGGACTCGGCTGGTTCGGAGAGATTCATTGCGAGACGATCGCCGGTATCGCCGAGCTTGAACTCGCTGCCCTTGTCACCCGGCGCCCGGACCGCCTGCGGGCCATGTCGACGAAGTTCGGCGTCGAAAAGGTGGCGACGGACTACTGTGACATTCTTGCTGATCCCTCCATAGACGCCGTTTCCATCGTCACCCAGTGGCATCAGCATGTGGAACCTGCCTGCGCCGCCCTTGAGGCCGGCAAGCACGTGTTTCTCGAAAAGCCGATGGCCATGGACCTTGGCGAGTGCAGGAGGATCCTCGAAGCGGCAAGGATGTCTCCGGGCATCCTCCAGGTAGGGCACATCTGCCGTTTCAATCCACGCTACCGCATGGCCAAAATGGCCATCGACGAAGGACGGATCGGCAGGGTCGTGGCCATGAGTTCAAGAAGGAACATTCCCCTTGCATGGACTCGCGAGATCATCCGCAAGATCGGACCCGTCGTCGGCGACGGGGTCCATGATACCGACCTCATGCTCTGGCTGACCGGTGAGCGGATTGTCTCGGCCTATTGTCAGACGGTCACCGTCAGAGGCCTTGAAAACCCGGATGTCGGCCAGACCATGTACAGGTTCGAAAGCGGTGCCACCGCCACCATGGAGACCGCCATGTGCATGCCCGAGCAAACACCGTTCGACATCGATGAGCGCCTGGCGATCATCGGCAGCGAGGGAGTCATTCACGTACAGGACACGTTTCCCAATCTGGCAATCGTCGACGCCAGAAAACTCTCCAGCCCGGATACGACCTACTGGCCGATGTTCGATGGCGTCAGGGGTGGTGCGCTGCGTGACGAGCTTGCCTCATTCGCTCGTGCAGCTCTCAGTGGCACGGCGCCGCAGGCCGGGAGGGCGGAGGATGCCGCGGCAGCGGTGGCGGCAACCCTGGCGGCCGAGCGGTCATCGCGCACGGGCAACGTCGAACCGGTGGAGATAATCGCATAAGGTATATTATGGAACATTATGGGCGGTGTGCGGTGGCGAAGAGGCGAAAGAAGTTGTCGGTCGTGATGGCGGCGATGTCCCCTTCCGAAACATCCTTCAGGCCGGCAACGCAGCGGGCCGTGTGAACCACGAGTGACGGTTCATTGCGCTTGCCGCGTTTTGGCACGGGAGCAAGGAACGGGGCATCGGTCTCGACCAGAAGACGATCCGAAGGGATGTCCCTGACTATGTCACGCAGGTCGCCAGCGTTCCTGAATGTCACAATCCCAGAAATCGAGATGGAGAGTCCCAGCCGCAGGCTGCGCCGCGCGAGTTCCCGGCTGGCGCTGAAACAATGAATGAGGCCAGGAAAGGCGCCACCCGTTTCGGTTTCTTCCTCGAGGATCGCCATGGTGTCCTCATCGGCCGAGCGCGTGTGGACGATGAGCGGCAGGCCCGTGTTGCGTGACGCTCTGACATGCTCCCTGAAGCTCTGCCGCTGTGCCTCGCGGGGGCTGTTGTCGTAGTGGTAGTCGAGGCCGGTCTCGCCGATACCGATAACGTGCGGACAGTCGGCGAGGGAGGTGATGTCGCGTTCGGCCCATATCCCCTCCTCGGCAACGTGGTGGGGATGGACTCCGGCTGAACAATAGATGCCGTCATGGGCCTCGGCGATCGCCTTCACCTCAGCAAAGCGGCTGAGGCGCGTCGAAATGGTCTGCATGACCGGGACACCGACATTCCTGGCCCGCTCAATGACATCGTCGAGTTCATCGGCAAAGTCGGGAAAATCGAGATGGCAATGACTGTCGACAAGCATCACGAAGCACTTTCTGCAAGACGCGGGAACACACCCTCAGGCTCGGGCAACGGACAGCCGGGCCGCAGACTGTGTTCCTCGCCGATCGAGGCAAAGTCGCGCCGGTCACCGGGAACAGCGAGCTGGTCGAGGAGCCGGGACGACGAGTGCGGCATGACAGGCTGGGTCAGCAGTGCGAGGACGCGGATCAGTTCGGCGGTGCAATAAAGCACGGTTTCCATGCGTTGCGGATCCGCTGTCTTCAGTGTCCACGGCGCTTCGGCATCGATATACCGGTTGGCGGCGCCGATGACGTCCCAGATCTCCCGAAGCATCAACTGGAAGGCCTGAACGTCGATGTGCCGGCGAAGGCGATCGACGAGGCCCCTTCCCTGCGCGAGGAGTTCGCGGTCCTGCTCGTGAAGCGGGCCCGGTGACGGCACCCTTCCCTCGCAGTTGCGGGCAATCATCTTCAGCACACGCTGTGCCAGATTGCCGTAGTCGTTGGCCAGATCATGGTTGCACCGGAGCATGGCGCCGCGATGCGAAAAGTCGCCGTCGTTGCCGAAATTCACCTCGCGCATCAGCGTGTAGCGCACCTGGTCAAGCCCGTAGCGTGCCACGATTTCCGAGGGCACAATGACATTGCCGAGGGACTTGGAGATCTTGCGCCCCTCGCTGGTCCACCAACCATGGGCGAAGATGCGGCGGGGCACATCGATGCCTGCGGCCATGAGGAAGGCCGGCCAGTACACCGCGTGAAATCGCAGGATGTCCTTGCCGACCATGTGCATGGCAGGCCACCAGGATGTGAATGAATCCCCTGAATCATCAGGATAGCCGGCTGCCGTGATGTAGTTTGTCAGGGCATCGATCCAGACATACATGACATGGCGGGAATCGCCTGGAACCGGGATGCCCCAGGTGAAGCCGGTCCGTGAAATCGACAGATCATTGAGTCCGCCGGCGACGAAGCTGACCACCTCGTTGCGTCGCGCCTCGGGCATGATGAAGTCGGGCCGGTCCTCGTAGAGCTTCAGCAGGCGGTCCTGCCACGCCGCCAGGCGGAAGAAGTAGCTCGGCTCCTTCACCCACTCCACGGGAGCGCCCGAGGGCGCCACCTTGCGGCCGTCTTCGTCCAGGCCGAGTTCGTCCTCGGTGTAGAACGCCTCATCGCGGATCGCATACCAGCCCTCGTAGGTCCCGAGATAGATCTCGCCGGCTTCCTCAAGGCGCTGCCACAACGCCTGGACGGAGCGAATGTGGCGCTCTTCGGTGGTCCGGATGAACTGGTCATTGGAAAAGTTCCACTCCCTGGCAAGAGTGCGGAAGTTCTCCGAAACCTTGTCACAGAATGTCGCCGGATCGGTACCGGCCTCCTGGGCGGCCTTCTCGACCTTCTGGCCGTGCTCGTCGGTCCCCGTCAGAAACAGCACATCATGACCGTCGAGACGCTTGAAGCGCGCCATCACGTCGCAGGCGAGTGTGGTGTAGGCATGCCCGATATGCGGGTTGTCGTTGACGTAGTAGATCGGCGTCGTGATGAAGAACTTGTCGCGCATGCCTCAAGACCCCCCTGGGCTGGCGAATGACGGTGCCTCAGGTCCTGACAGCCGCCTGCAGGGTTGCGAATACCGACAGGATGGACTGCCTGCGATCCAGATTGAGGGACTGGACTGTCCGACGCAGGTGCGCCACCTTTTCCCACACGGCCATCCAGCGTTCAAGTGCGGGGTCACCGGCGATGCGCGCCATGGCCTCGGCGTCCTCTGCCAGAACCGGCTGTGGCGCCTTTCCCGTGGCCGCCTTGCGAATCATGGCCGCGGACCAATTCGAGAGAAAATCGAAAGCCAGGTGCCAGGATGCCTCCCCGCCATGCCGACCGAGACGCTCCGCAAGGCGGTGGAGTGCCTCTGGATCAATGTCCGGAGCCGTGGCAACCAGGCCCATCATCTCACGATAAAGCGCAAGGCCGTCTTTCTCGGCCAGCAGCAGGGCGCGACCTGGACTGCCACCCGAAAGTCGCGCCAGGGCGTCTCGCTCCGGGCCTGAGAGGTCCGGTAGATATTGTTCCAGCAAAAGGATGACCTGCTCATTCAACAGGGGATGAAGAAAGAGTTTTCTGCATCGCGATCTGATGGTGGCCAACAATGAGGACGGTGCGGCAGAGACGAGCAGCACAACGGCGCGTCGCGGTGGCTCCTCGATCACCTTGAGAGCCGCGTTGGCCGCATTCGGATTCATCAGGTCGGCGTCATCGATGATGGCGACGCGCCATCCGTCGTTGCCGGCTGTGCGGGCGAAGAAAGGTCTGATGCGGCGTACATCGTCGACGACGACTTCCTGGCGCCGCCTTCCCCGCTCACCTACGGAAGGCTCGATGCCAAGGACATCGCCATGCGAGCGCGCCGCGATCCAGGCCGCGGCGGGATCGCCTGCATTGAAGTCCAGGGTTGGCGACGGTTCCCCGAACAGATCTTCACCCGAGCCGCACAACAGGTGGCGGGTCAGGCGCCAGGCCAGTGTCGCCTTGCCGATACCGGCCTTGCCGCCGATGATCCAGGCGCCGGCAAGGCCTTCGCTCGCCACCAGAGTGGCAAGCTGGCGTTCGGCCGCATCATGTCCGACGAGGTCCTCATTCGCCCACGGCGCCGGAATCCCGAGTTCAGGGAACTCTGGATGCTTGCGGATATCGACAGGATCATCGACCGTCATGGGCCCGTCACATCCGGGATCCCTGTCCAGTGAGATCGGGTGTTCCTCATGATGGTGGCCATCTTCGCTGCACCTCTGATCCAAGGAGTTCGGTAACCTCGTCCTCGCTGCCCGAAGCATCCACGACCGCAATGCGGTCGGTTTCCCTGCCGGCGATGGTGAGAAAGGCATCGCGCAGGCGTTCGTGAAATTCCTTCCCCATGCGTTCATAGCGGTTGATGGCGCCACGGTCTTCGGCCCTGGCGAGCCCCGTCCCGACCGGAAGGTCGAGCAGGAACGTGAGATCCGGTCTCAGCATGCCGACGGCGAGACGTGAGATGTCGTCAACAAAGTCGAGGCCCGCACCCTGCACCAGGCCCTGGTAGGCCCGGGTTGAATCGGAAAACCGGTCGCTGATCACCCAGCGACCCTCCGCCAGGGCCGGACGGATTGTCCGCAGCACATGTTCGCGTCGCGCCGCAACATGGAGAAGAACCTCGGTTCCCGGATCCCATCGGTCCGTGGCGCCGGCAACCACCAGTTTCCGGATGGCTTCGGCGCCCGGTGCTCCGCCGGGTTCACGGGTGACCACAACATCGATCCCGTAGGCGCCGGTGATCCACGACGCCAGACGCCGGGCCTGTGTCGACTTGCCGGCCCCCTCCCCGCCTTCAAGGGTGATCAGCCGGCCTTGCCTCAAAGCGCGCCCGCATCGCCGAAGATCAGATAACCGAGAACCGTCGTCATTCGGAGCAGTATGGATGGCTTGCCGACATCGCTGCCGGCCAGCAGGGGTCTGTCGATGGTCTCCACACCCTGAGTCTCGATTATCAGCCGGGCAATCTCCTGGCCTTCCTCGATCGGCGCCGGCACCGGTCCGTTATAGACGATCCGGGCGTCGAGCGAATCCCGGGCTGCCCGAGGCAGGGTGACAATCAGGTCTTCTGCCAGAACCAGCGGCACCGTGTCCGAATCGCCGAGCCAGACCCTGGCCGTCCCCACTTCGTCGCCGGAACCAAGGAGATGGGCGGTGTCGTATTCCCTGAATCCCCATTCGATGATCGCCTGGGACTCCCGTGCCCGGGCTGCGGCGCTCTCGAACCCGTTGACGGCCAGTATCAGCCGACGGTCTCCTCGCACTGCGGAGGCCGTGAGGCCGTAACCCGCCGCCCTCGTGTAGCCGGTCTTGAGACCGTCAGCGCCAATGCCACTGTAGAGCAGGGGATTCCGGTTGCTCTGGTTGATGCTGTTGTAGGTGAATTCCGTCTCGGCGTAGTAGTGATAATACTGGGGAAAGTCCCTGATTGTCCGGCTTGCCAGAAGGGCAAGGTCGGTCACGGTGGTCACGTGTCCCTCTTCGGGCCAACCCGATGAATTGCGAAACGTGCTGTCGCTCATGCCGAGTTCCCGGGCCCGCTGCGTCATGAGGTCGCCGAAAGCGCTTTCGGATCCGGACAGCCCCTCGGCGACCACGATCGACGCATCATTGCCTGACTGGACAACGATCCCCCGCAACAGGTCCTCGACCATCACGCTGTCACCGACCTCGACAAACATCTTCGATCCACCCTTGCGCCAAGCCTTCTCGCTGACCGGCAGGGTGTCGTCGAGAGCAAGCGTTCCTGATGCGAGTTTCTCGAACAGGAGGTAAACCGTCATCAGCTTGGTCATGGATGAGGGTTCGGTCGGGACGTCGGCGTTTTTCTGATAGAGAATGGTGTTGGTCGTCTCGTCAATGAGGATGGCCTCGCGCGCCGAGATCTCGAACGCCGCCAATGGCGCCGACAAGCTGGCAGCGGCAACGAGACCCATCAGAATTCGCCAGATCATGGATATCCTTCCGCTCGACGGGGAGACGTCCCGCAGGATACCGCTTCCCGGCGCCGCACGTCGATACCATGGCATTCCTGCGACCGTCATTGCTGGAGGGCTCCCGCCGCTCCGCTGACAAGGGCCAGAGAGGAGAAGGACATCAACATTCCGCGGAACTGCGCGGCGCATCACAAGACGGTGACGACAATCGCATCGCGATATCCGAGCGTCATCACCTGTTCGCGAATGCGGTCGGCCTGGCCACGAGCCAGGAACGGGCCGACGCGGACACGGTAGAAGACCCGGTCTGCGACCACCGCACGGATGACATGGATATCGCCGGTGCCGACAAGTGCCTGGCTTACCACGAAGGCGTTCGCCGCATCTGTGAAGGCGCCGGCCTGGACAAACAATCCACCACCAGGATCCTCATGGGTGAAATCGATGGCAGGGGCCGCCGCGGCGTCTGTTGTCGCCGGCTGGCGGCCGAGTTCGGCCCAGGTCCTGCCACTTTCCTGGTCGATGACCTGAACCCTGACCCGGGCCGTCCCCTGCCCTTCGAATCCGAGCATCTGGGCGCCCCGGCGTGACACATCGATGATCCGCCCGGCAATGAATGGACCACGGTCATTCACCCTGAGGACAAGACTCCGGCCATTTTCCAGGTTGGTGACCCGGACGTAGACAGGCATGGGCAGAGTCTTGTGGGCTGCCGTCAGTTCGTTCATGTCATAGATTTCGCCATTGGCGGTCAGCTGGCCATGGAAGGGTTCGCCATACCACGATGCGATACCCTCCTCGTCGTAGAAGGGATCTTCTGCAGGGTGGTACCAGACTCCCCTGATCTCGTAGGGTTGTCCGACCTTGTAGTGTCCCCTTGCCTCATTGCCACCGGACTTCATGATCGTGGCGGCAAAATCGGTTTCGGCACAGGCAGCCAGAAACAGGGCAAAAAGCACGATGCCTGCGATACGCCCGGGCGTCATGGCTCTCGGGCGAGCGCGTCCGCAATGGCGGTCACCGACATCGCGAAGTAGTCGGACCGGTTCCACTCGAGAATGGCCCGGTAGTTATCAAAGACGAGGAAGGCGGGACCATCGGCGCCGCCAGGCAGGACGAGCGATGCTGCGGTATCTGGAGCCAGACCGGGATTCTCGCCCTGCCACGTCACGCCCTGCGCGAGCCAGGCTTCAAGGGGCTCGACACCGTCACGCGTGCCATCAAAGTCCCCGGGCACGGTGACCGCACCCCCCCAGGGCATGTCCCGCCGCCATCCCGAACGCGTGAGGTAGTTGGCAATCGATGCAAAGACATCCCCCCGGTTCCGCCAGATGTCGCGGCGCCGGTCGAGGTCCCAGTCCACCGCGAACCGGTTGAAACTCGATGGCATGAACTGGCTCTGTCCCATGGCTCCCGCCCACGACCCCGTCATGTCGGAGCGGGCGATGTGTCCCTCATCGAGAATGGTGAGCGCATGGAGGAGTTCCTTGCGGAAAAAGGCCTCGCGCCGGCCATCGAATGCAAGGGTCGCCACCGCGGCAATCACGTCGAAACCACCGGTGTAGCTCCCGAATCTGGTCTCGACAGCCCAGATGGCAACGATGTATTCGGCGTCAAAACCATAGTGGGCGGCAATCGCCTCAAGAAGTGGGCGGTGCTCGGCATACTTCTTCCCTGCCCTTGCGACCAGGGATGCCGGCACCCGGCTTTCCATGTATTCGTCGAAGGTCAGTACGCCTTCGGGCTGGTGGCGGTCGAGTTCGATGACCCGGGCGTCCGGCTCGAGCCCGGAGAGCGCCGCATCGAGAACTTGCTGACTGATGCCGGCGGCAGCTGCCTCGGCACGCACACCGTCGAGAAACGCGTCCCACCCGGTGGCCAAGGCTGATGGTGCGGCAAGCAGGAAATGAACACTGCAGACGAGCGCCACTGCCGGTAGTCGAAGCAGATCACACGACACCGCGCCGCTCCTCGCGTGGCGGGCGCCCGAACAGCTCTCGATAGCGATGACTGAAATGCGAGGCCGATACAAAGCCGGCAGAAAGGGCGATCGACAGGATCGATGTCGACCCCTGAAGCAGCATCAGGCGGGCGTGATGCAGCCTGAGTTCCCTGTAGTAGCGTGAAGGAGAGCGTCCCAGGTGCCTGATGAACAGGCGTTCAAGTTGCCGGGTCGAAAGGCCGACATCATGGGCGATGTCGGGAATGGCCAGTGGCTCCTCGAGATTGCGTTCCATGACGTCGATGGCGGCCAGCACCTTCGCATCACTGACCCCGGTACGCGAGTGGAGCGCCATCCTCTGCCGGTCATCGGGCTGCCGGATCCTCTCGTGAATGAACTGCTCGGAGACTCTGCCGGCCAGTTCGACGCCGTGATCGAGCTTGATGAGATGCAACATGAGATCAAGGGAAGCCGTTCCTCCCGAACAGGTGATCCTGTTGCGGTCGATCTCGAACAGGTCGTCGGTGACCTCGATATCCGGGTACTGTTCGGTGAAACTCTCGTGATCTTCCCAGTGAATGGTGCAGCGATGCCCCCGGATCAGGCCGGCACGGGCCAGAATGTGCGTTCCCGTGCACAGGCTTCCCATGACGGTCCCCTGGCGTGCCAGCTTGCGCAGCCATGCCATGACCGATCTGTCAGCAAAGGCCTGGGCATCAATGCCCGAACAGACGAACAGTGTCTCGCACGCGCCCACGTCACTCATCGCGTGATGAGGCACGATCTCCATGCCGTTGCTGGCCCGCACCGGTTGGCCGTCACGCGAAATGAACCTCCAGCGGTAATGGGTGGCGCCACTCATGCGGTTGGCCGACCGCAACGGCTCGACGGCGGCAGCGAAGGCCATCATCGAGAATTCCGGAATCAGGAGAAAAGTGAAGGACTTCACAGTCACCGTCCCTGAAACCTGCCGGACATGACAGGAGGTGTGCGCGCTGGAAAGCAGGTTGTCAATCCCGGCACTCAGGCCTCCCCGGAGGCAGCGTCGAGGCGGACGTAGGCTGGTGATGTCCGGCCCTCGCGGATTTCGCCAAAATACACCGTCATGTGCGGGTAGGGAATCTCGATACCGGCCTCGTCGAATCCCAGCTTGAGGCGCCTGAGATACTCGCGGCGCACACCCCACTGATACCCGGCAAGAGTGCGGATCCGGAACCTCAGGGTGACCGCCGAATCACCGAGATCATTGACGCCAAGCACCTCGAGTTCGCCGGCCAGACGCTCGTTCAGTGTGTCGTCGCCACGCGCCTCTTCGTCGATCCGACGCACCACGTCGATCACCTTGTCCGTGTTCTCCTGATAGGCGACACCGATGTCGATCACAGCGTACCCGAAGTCACGCATCATGTTGGTGACAGAGGAGATGTCCCCGAAGGGAATCGTATGCACGTAACCACTCAGATCCCGCAACTGCACGGTACGCACGGTCACACTCTCGACTCCGCCCATCTTGCCGCCGATCTCGATCCAGTCGCCCACCGTGAACTGGTTCTCGAACAGGATGAACGTGCCGGTGATGATGTCCTTGATGAGGGACTGGGCGCCAAAGCCAATGGCGAGCCCGACCACGCCTGCGCCGGCGAGCAAGGGTGTGATGTCGAGTCCGAGCTCCCCCAGAATTGTCATGACCGCAACACTCCCGATCACCACGATGAGAATGTTCCGCGCCAGCGGAAGCAGGGTGAGGACGCGCGGGTTGGCCCCTTCCCCGTGACTGCGTCTGAGTTGGTTGGCGATGACACCGTCACCGACTTCCCAGATCAGCACAGCGATCACGACAATCACGATAACGGCGATCAGACGTCCTAGAAGATCGAGTCCTTCCGGCGACAGGAAGATTCGAGTTGCCTCGACGCCCCAGCTTTCCAGTGCGGTCACGATGGCGATTGTCCAGATCAGCACATTGGCGAACGCACCAACAAGATAGAGATAGCGATTGCTGCGCCGTTCGAGATCCGGGAACCTCTCCCGCAGGTCAGCGCCGATACGAAAGAGTCGCGACAGGGCCCGGCGCGCCAGGGTGCTGGCCAGGGCTCCGGCCAGACCCGCAAGAAGGGTGAAGGCGAGGCCATGAAGGATGAACGTTGCGCCCGAGCGTGCCTCGAAGACCCAGACGGTGAAGGTGATGGCCACCGCAAGAATGGCCACGACATGCCAGACATCGCCAAGGCGGGAGCGCATGAAGTTGGTCCGGCCATCGGCGCCGCCACCGATCCAGGCGGCAACGACAACCCGGTTCTGCAGGATGACGACAATTGCCATGACGGCGAGAATCAGTCCGACACCGCGGACCAGAGAACCGACGCTCGCTTCGGGCGCACCCATCGTTGCCAGCAGGTCCGTGGCCAGGAAACCCGCGAGCGCGACCGCCCAGGTACGGTTGAACCAGACCACCAGATAGGCCGCCTCGCGGTCGGCAACCGGCAGCAGCCGGATGGCCGGTCGCAATGGTGACAGGATAACGCGGACCAGGGTGACAGCCATGGCATAGAGTCCGACGATCGTGGCTGCCGTGACGATGACAGCCATGGCGAGGGCGTCCGGAACCAGCACGAAGGTGGCAAGCCATGTCACAAGGAGGAAACCGATGACCGGCGCCATGGCGAGCAGCAACCGGGAGCCGGCATCGGCAAGCCGCTCCATCATGGTTGCGCCCTCGTCCTCCTGCAATCTCTTGCGTGGCGCAATCGTGAGGCCGAGGACCACCAGCCAGGCGAGGATGCCGGCGCCAAGGGCGAGCCCGGCCTGGCCTGCAATCCGGAAGAACCCGGGCGCGAAATCCGGGCGCGACACCTCGTCGATGATCCAGCCCGTCAACTGCGTGCCATCATCAAGGGTCGCCAGAAGGTTCTTCATTCTCTGATCAAGGCTGGAGATGCCGGAAGCAGTTTCCTGTCCGATGGCAACATCTCCGTTTGCCGTCAGCGCATTGAGCCTGTCGATCAGCTGCTGCCGCTTGACAGGGTCCTCAAGGACGGAAACGAGCCCTGGAATGGTGTCGACGCTCTCCTGTGCGCCGGCAGGCACAAGGGGAACCGCGACCATCCAGAGCACGAGCAGCCCCGGAAGCGACAGAAGGCG
The DNA here is from genome assembly GCA_965213815.1 of Alphaproteobacteria bacterium. Classification (GTDB taxonomy): domain Bacteria; phylum Pseudomonadota; class Alphaproteobacteria; order SP197; family SP197; genus SP197. The sequence goes on from OZ243917.1 coordinate 2,230,748, forward strand.
CAACACAGTCAGCATGAACTGGCATCCCGGATACTGGGTCAGGTGAGTGTAACGATGCAGGGATGGCAATCCAGTCATCCGGATCACTTCAGTGCCGGATTGCTCCACGCGAATCACGGAACCCATGCACCCTGTCTCGATCTGCCTTTGCGATACGATGCCGCTGTCGTCTGCTCCGGATCTGTCCTGTAATCGTCTCGCTGTCGGTCCCCTCGAAGGAAGACATGCACCCACCCGAAGCGAGTCTGCCTCCCGTGCCGCGGAGACCTGCAGGCAGTTCTTCCAGGATCAGGCGCGTCGCGTCGAGGGAGGCGGTCATGTCGTCGCTGGCGATGTCGAAGGTCGCTGCATGCCATGGCCTCCACCAGCGAAGACGAACTGAGTCGTGGGTTCTTGCCGGGCGCGGCGCAGACGATTCGCCAGAGATTGGCGAATTCGTGCGGAGGTTGTGAATTCGCCGGATCCGGTGTGCCAGACGACTGCATGCTGTGGTTGACGGTGAGTTGCCGGCGCTCCCGTGACAAATCGGCGCCGTAGAGCGGGGTCTTGTCACCGCAGGGACAAAGGCATGCGGGCAAGCAGGACTCGTGGCGTGACATCCGGAACCGGTCTCCTTGCACGCTTGAGTCGGGGGTTTCCTGCCGATACAGTCCGCGCCCTGAGTCAAGACAGTCCGATCGGGGATCATCCATGGCTGAAGTCATCGCCGACTGGCACCGTGCCGACAACGAGCACCTGTCCACCTACAAGAGGGTCATGCGGCTGACCGTGGTGTCGACGGTGTCGTGCATTGTCATTCTTGCGCTGCTGGCCGTTTTCCTCCTTTGAAGATCATTTCCGGCGGCCAGACGGGCGCCGACAGGGGGGCACTTGATGCCGCACTGGCCCGTGGTGGAGCGGTCGGCGGGTGGTGTCCCAAGGGTCGACGGGCCGAAGACGGCGTCATCGATGACCGCTACCCGCTGACGGAGACCTCCCGGGCGGACTATGCCCAGCGCACCCGTTTCAACGTGCGCGATTCCGATGCCACGCTCATCGTGGCGCGCCGGCCGTTGACCGGAGGCACCGCACTCACCGAAAGACTGGCGTTGGCCTGCGGGAAACCCTGCCTTGTCATTCATCCCGGCGAGTCACCGGATGCCGTCGACGTCTGCCGGAACTGGATGGAACATCATGGGGTGCGGGTTCTCAATGTCGCCGGCCCCCGCCACAGCACCTCCGTCTCGGCCTACTCCGACACCAGGCGCATCATGGATGCCCTTCTCGCCCCCTATTCCTCTTCACGCAGCAGTCGCAGATAGATTTCCAGACGGCCTTCCGGAAGGGCGCCCGACTGCACTGCCATACGCACGGCGCACCCCGGTTCATGGTCGTGGGTGCAGTCACGAAACCGGCAGCCATGGCCCGCCTCGTCGATGTCGGAAAACAGTGCGGCCAGCTCATCGCGGGTGATGCCGGCAAGGCCCAGGGAGCGAATTCCCGGGGTATCGATGAGGGATGTGCCCCCGCCAAGGTCATAGAGTGATGAACGGGCGGTGGTGTGCCTGCCCTGCTGTCGCCGGCCGCCGAGACCACCGACCTGAGCGTCCTGCGAGCCTGTCAACGCGTTGACCAGGGAGGATTTTCCGACACCGCTCGGCCCGGTGAGGACAACAGTCTCGCCCTTGATGCAGCTGATCAGCCGGTCAAGTCCCATCCCCGTGACCGCTGAAACCTCGATGATCGTCAGTCCGGCCCGGCGGTAGTCGGCAAGGTCCGGGCGCGGCTTCTCGAGGTCGACCTTGTTGAGGACGACCGTGACCCCGACACCGCCTCTGGCGGCGATGACCGTATAGCGATCGATGATGCGGGGATGGAAAGGCGGGTTGGCTACCGAGACAACCACAAGGGCACGATCGATGTTGGCGGCAAGAACGTGCTCCGTAGCGCTTGCCGACGGGCGCCTGCTTGCATCGCGCCGCCAACGGGCCAGCACTCCGCGCCTCTCGAGGACCGTGTCGATCCTGGGGGGCGTTGTCCCCGTTGTGACGCGTACCCGGTCGCCGACAACCGGATAGGGATCGATGCCCGGGCGCGGTGCACAGCGTACCTGGTCACCATCGAACTCCACGGTAGCAAGAATCCCATGCACCTCGATGACGCGGCAGACACGCCCATGGTCCGTTGTCGCCCTGGCAGGTCCCGTCACCGGGTCAAGGGCCTGTACCTGATGCGACGGGGGTCATGCGCTCCGAGGCGCCTGGTCCTGTCCTCTTCGTAGGCTTCGTAGTTGCCCTCGAACCACTCGACGTGGCTGTCACCCTCGAAGGCGAGAATGTGGGTGGCGAGGCGATCGAGGAACCAGCGGTCATGGCTGATGATCACGATACATCCGGCAAAACCCATCAATGCCTCCTCGAGAGCCCTCAGGGTATCGACGTCGAGATCGTTGGACGGCTCGTCGAGAAAGAGCACGTTGCCCCCGGATCTCAGCATGGTGGCGAGATGCACGCGATTGCGTTCACCCCCCGACAGTTCACCGACCTTCTTCTGCTGGTCGGGCCCGCGGAATCCGAAGGCGCCGACATAGGCGCGGCTCGACACCTCCCGGGCGCCCATGGGAAGGGTCTCGGCTCCGCCCGTGATCTGCTCCCACACGGTTGCTCCGGGATCGAGATCGTCACGGTTCTGATCGACATAACCGGTGACCACCGTGTCGCCGACGGCGATGGACCCGCCATCAGGCTCCTCGCGGCCGGTCAGCATCTTCACGAGTGTCGTCTTGCCGGTGCCATTGGCGCCGATGATGCCAACGATGCCGGCCTGGGGCAGAGTAAAGTCGAGACCGTCCATGAGCAGCCGATCGCCGAAGGCCTTTGACACTGACTCGACACGAATCACCAGTTCGCCAAGACGTGCTCCCGGTGGAATGGCGATACGGCCACGTGCGGGTCCGTCGGTCCGGCTGATGCTCTCGGCAAGAAGATCCTCATAGGCGCCAAGGCGCGCGCGCCCCTTTGTGCGTCTTGCTCCGGGTGACGAGCGAACCCACTCGAGTTCGCGCGCAAGCGCCTTCCGGCGCGCCTCTTCCTCCCTGCCTTGTCTGCGCAACCGCTCCTGCTTGCTCTCCAACCAGCCCGAGTAGTTCCCTTCGAAGGGAATGCCTTCACCTCGATCGAGTTCGAGGATCCACCCGGCCACGTTCTCCAGGAAATAGCGATCGTGAGTCACCGCCACAACGGTTCCCTCGTAGGCGGCAAGATGGCGTTCCAGCCACGCCACGCATTCGGCATCGAGGTGATTGGTCGGCTCGTCAAGGAGTAGCAGGTCGGGCTTTTGCAGGAGCAGGCGGCACAGCGCCACCCGCCGCTTCTCGCCCCCCGAAAGATGTCCGACATCGGCATCGCCCGGCGGCAGGCGCAATGCATTCATGGCGATCTCGAGCGTGCGTTCAATATCCCAGCCACCCGCGGCATCGATCTGTTGCTGGATTTCACCCTGTTCCTCGATCAGCGCATTCATCTCGCCGTCATCAAGAGGTTCGGCAAAGCGTGCGGAGACCTCGTTGAAGCGATCCAGCAGGACCTTCGTCTCCGCCACTGCTTCCATGACATTGCCCATGACGTCTTTTGAAGGATCGAGTTCCGGTTCCTGGGGTAGATATCCGACCGTTGCCTGGGCAGCCGCCCAGGCTTCACCATCGAAGTCCCGTTCGACACCCGCCATGATTCTCAGAAGAGTGGACTTGCCGGCGCCGTTGGGGCCGAGCACGCCAATCTTCGCACCCGGCAGGAATGACAGCCAGATGTTCCTCAGAACGGTTCTGCCGCCAGGCCAGGTCTTGGCAAGGCCCTTCATGACATAGACATACTGGTAGGACACGCTTCGAGAAGCCGTTTTGAACCACGTCATGTTAGCGACGATGCGGTCGTCGGCAAGGCGTGGATGCCTGCGACTTTGGCAACCGGCGCCGGGGGACTTATGGTTGTGCCCGTGAAGACCCTCTGCCGCACCTGCGGTCATCGGCCGCAACCCGATTGCGAGGCTTGCGAAGTCTGCGGGTCGCGACGCATCGTGCGCCATCCGGAACTTGATGATCTTGCCATCGCCCATCTCGATTGTGACGCCTTCTATGCGGCCATCGAGAAACGCGACAGGCCTGAACTTGCCGGCGTGCCGGTGATCGTCGGCGGGCGCCATCGCGGGGTCGTTGCAGCCTGCTGCTATCATGCCCGGTCCTTCGGTGTGCGTTCGGCGATGCCGATGTTCCGCGCCCTGAAGCTGTGCCCCGAGGCCCATGTGATTGCCCCTGACATGGCAAAGTACGTCGCCACGGGAAACGAAGTCCGCGCCATGATGCAGAACGTGACACCGCTGGTTGAGGCGCTTTCCATCGACGAGGCGTTCATGGATCTCTCCGGAACAAGCACCCTGCATGGCGGATCGCCTGCCCGGACCCTGGTCCGCCTGGCCAACCGGATTGGCCGGGAACTGGACATCACGGTTTCCATTGGACTGAGTTACAACAAGTTTCTTGCCAAGATCGCCTCCGATCTCGACAAGCCTTGCGGGTTTGCGATCATTGGCCGCGGCGAGGCGCGGCGCTTTCTCGCCGACAAGCCGGTCAGTCTCCTGTGGGGCGTGGGCGAAGCGACCCGCCGGCGTCTGGCCCGGGACGGCATCACCCTGATCGGCGATCTCGCCCGCATCGATGAAGCCGAGCTGGTCTCGCGCTACGGCAAGATCGGTCGCCGTTTCTTCCAGTTCAGCCGGGGTGAGGATGATCGCCAGGTGGAGCCGGAAGGAGAGACCCGGAGCATCTCTTCCGAGACCACTCTCCATGACGATACGGCGGAATTCCCGAAACTGCGCCAGATACTCTGGCAACTCTCGGAGAAGGTCTGCGAACGCATGGGGAAGGCCGGACTGGCCTCACGGGGTGTGACGCTCAAGCTGAAGACATCAAACTTCCGCCTCATCACCCGCAACCGCCAACTGCAACATCCCACGCGGTCGGCCGAGGAGATCTTTCTTGTCGGTGAAGCCCTGCTGGCCCGCGAAACCGATGGTCGGACCTTCCGCCTGATCGGCATCGGTGCGCACGACTTTGTCGATTCCCGGGATGCCTCGCTCGGCGACCTCTTCGATCACGCGCAAGAGCAGTCCAACACCCGGGTCGACGAGGCGCTTGATGCCGTCCGCCAGAAATTCGGGAGGGACTCCCTCATCAGGGGCCGATCCCTCGTCGATCCGTCGGAGCGATAGACTGTCGGGGCGCCAGGCGTGATGTCCGGCGCCCCGATGCATATGGGGTGTCAGGCCGCCTGGCGCGGATTGTCGATCTGGTGCGGGTCCTGGCCCGTCGAAATCCGGATCGTCCGCGGTCTCAACGCCTCGGGCACCTCACGTACGAGATCGATGTGAAGCAGCCCGTTCTCCAGCGCCGCTGCGGACACATGGACATGGTCCGCCAGCTGGAAGGCGCGCTTGAAACTCCGGCCGGCGATGCCGCGATAGAGATAGGTGCGCTCCTTGTCGCCATCGGCGTTGACCGAGCCGGAAACCGACACGGTCCCTTCCTTGACCTCAATCGTGAGGTCATCCTCGCCGAAGCCTGCGACAGCCATGGTGATGCGATAGTCGTTGTCGCCCTTTTTCTCGATGTTGTAGGGCGGATACCCGTCTTCGCCCGTGCGGGAATTGGCTTCAAGCAGGGTCATCATGCGATCGAAGCCGACGGTCGAACGAAAGAGGGGAGAAAAGTCAAAGCGTGTCATTGTACATATCCTCCGTTTGAGCGGTATGTGTGATCGGTCCCCCCGAAGGCAGAACCCCTTTGCGCCCGTCTGGTCTTCCATATGAGGCAAGGGACGGTCGCATTCGGTGATATGGGATGCACAAATCGGGCTTTCAAGATGTCTTTGGTGACAAGAACGGCAGAGGACAAGGCTGTCTGCATCGCTGGCTGTCTGCTACCAATGTGATGGACAATGCAGGAGATGGCCGGCATGCCCGAAACCTTCGATCTGCTCGCTCTGGGCGGCGATGGCATTGGTCCGGAAGTGACCCGCTGCGCACTCAAGGTCGTCGAGAAGGCCTGCGACAGCGACATTCGCATCGACATCACCGAGGATCTCCTGCACGGCGCCTGCCATGACAAGACAGGGACCTTCCTCCAGGAAACGACTCTCGATCACGCCAGAAAGGCTGATGCCGTTTTCGTCGGTGCCACGGGAGGCCCACGGTGGGACCACATCCGCCCTGCCGGCGAGACGGCCATGGCCGACGGCCTCATGCAGTTGCGCATGGAGCTCGACACCTTTGCCGGACTGCGCCCGGCACGCGCGATGGCCTGTCTCGAACCCCTGTCTCCCTACCGGCCGGGTCTGACGGCCGGCGCCGATGTGCTGGTGCTGCGGGAAATGACTGGCGGCAACTTCTTTGCTGCCAGCAGGGGAGTCGAACGGCCACCCCAGGGACCCCGGCGGGGATACGATCTTGGAGTCTACGACGAGCACCAGATCGCCCGCCTTGCCCATGTCGGTTTCCGTCTTGCCGGAAGACGGCGCGGGTATCTTGTTTCGGCCGACAAGGCCAACGTCATGGAGATGCACGTCCTGTGGCGCGAGGTGGTTTCTGAAGTCGCCCTCGACTATCCCGCAATCACCCTGGAACACCTCTACGCCGACAATGCGAGCTATCAGCTCGCCCGCGATCCGGGACGATTCGACGTCATCATGGCCGACAACCTCTTCGGTGACATGCTGAGCGACCAGGCCGGCGTCATTGCCGCCGGTCTCGGCATGCTCCCCTCCGCCTGCCTGACCGGACTTCCAGGCGATGCCTCGAGAGTTCACGGTATCTTCGAACCGGTTCACGGCTCCGCACCCGACATCACCGGCATGGGTATTGCCAATCCTGTCGGCGCCATACTCTCGGCCGCCCTGATGTTCGACTACGCCTTCGGCCGGGCAGACATCGCAAGGAACATCGAAGGCGCCGTGACGGCTGCGCTCGAGAACGGCGCGCGGACACGGGATCTCGGAGGCCGCCTCACAAGCGATGCCATGACCGACGCCATTCTCGCGCAACTCGGTGCCTGATGGAGAAGCAGCACATGACGAACAAGATGACATGTGGCGAAGCAACGATCCGCCTCCTGGGGCACTACGGTGTCAGGGAGGTCTTCGGCATTCCCGGAGTCCATACTCTCGACTTCTGCCGGGGTCTCGATACCGGTGACGTCCGGCACGTTCAGGCCCGCAATGAACAGGGAGCGGGATTCATGGCTGAGGGGTATGCGCGTGCCACCGGCGAGCCCGGGGTCGCGCTGGTCATCTCCGGCCCGGGTGTCACGAATGCCGCCACCGCCGTTGGCCAGGCCTGGGCCGATTCGCTGCCTCTTCTCCTGCTCTCGGCGGAAACATCCAGCGATACAATCGGAAAGGGTTGGGGAGTGCTTCATGAAATCACCGAACAAAAGGACGTCACGCGGCCCCTGACGGCCCTGAGCGCCACGGCGCGCCGGCCACAGGACATTCCAGAACTGATGGCTCAGGCCTTTTCCATCTTCGCCGGCGAAAGACCCCGGCCTGTTCACCTGTCAATTCCGATCGATGTTCTTGCACGTGAAATCGGGGACGACTGGCAGCCGGTGCCCCTGCCCGCACGACCCGGGCCGGCGCCGGGCGTGACGGAAGAGGCAGCAACGATGCTGCGTGCCGCCACACGGCCCGTCATCATGGTCGGAGGAGGTGCTGCGAAAGCAGGGGCCGGTCTCACCCGAATCGCCGAATCCCTCGGCGCTGCCGTCATCGCCAGCACTGCCGGCAAGGGCATCGTTCGCGATGACCACCCCTTGAGTCTTTCCGGCAGCACGGTGCGCGAGGAAGTCCGTCGCTTCCTCCGCGAGGCCGACGCCATCCTCGCGGTCGGCACGGAACTCTCCGAAACCGACAGTTTTATCGAACGCCTCGACATCCGTGGCCATCTCATCAGGGTCGACATCGATTCGTCCAAGATGAACGATCTCTATCCCGCTGATCTTGCCATCATTTCGGACGCCGCTCCCGTGATCGAACACCTGGCCTGCCTGCTTGAGGGCCACGACGGCGGCGCCTTGCGCAAGAGCACAGAGAGTTCCGTCAGGCGCATCCGGGCCGCCGTGATGGCCAATCTGACGGCGTCCGAACGCCAGCATGTCAGACTCCTGGAACGTCTGCGGTCCTCGACGCCGCGCGACACGGTGTTTGCCGGCGATGCCTGCCAGCTGGTCTACACCGGTGCGTTTGCCTTTCCGGTCTTCGCGCCCCGCCAGTGGTTCTATCCTGCCGGGTACTGTGCCCTTGGCTGCGCCCTTCCCAATGCCATCGGCGCCATGCATGCGCCGGGCGAGCGTCCCGTGGTCGCCATGGCCGGTGATGGCGGCTTCATGTTCACGATGCCCGAACTCATGGTGGCCAGCGATCTCGGGCTTGCGCTGCCCGTGATCATCTGGGAGAACGGCGGCCTCAAGCAGATCCAGGATGATCTTGACAGCCGCGGCATCCACCGGGTGGGGGTGGAGGGAAGCAATCCCGACTTTCTGATGCTTGCCCGTGCCTGTCGCGCCCATGCTGTACGCCCGGACAGCCTTGATGAATTCGCCGATGCCGTCACCGGGGCACTCGAGGCCTCGGGACCGACCATCATTGCTGTCGAAGAGGGGGCATCATGGCTCCTGGCAGATGAGGGATCCGTGTCATGACTATAGCATTCCGTTCGGCGAACGAGCTTGCCGCCATGATCCGGCGTCGGGACATCGGCGCGGTGGAACTTCTCGAACTCTATCTTGAGCGCATCGATACCTTCGATGAGACCATCAACGCCGTGATCTGGCAGGATCGAGAAGGAGCGCTGGAAACGGCAAGGACCGCGGATACGCGAACCGTCGCCGGTGGTGACCTGCCGCCGCTGCATGGTGTGCCCATGACGATCAAGGAGAGCTTCGACGTCGCCGGCGCCCCCACCACCTGGGGGGATCCCGAGTTCCGGAGCAACGTCGCCAGGCATGACTGCGTTGCCGTGGAGCGTCTCAAACGTGCCGGCGTGACTCTTTTCGGCAAGACGAATGTGCCGCTCAATCTTGCCGACTGGCAAAGCTTCAACGACATTTACGGGGTCACATCGAACCCCTGGGATACCGGACGGACACCCGGTGGTTCCTCGGGAGGATCAGCCGCCGCCCTGGCCGCCGGACTGACCGGTATCGAAACCGGAAGCGACATTGGCGCATCGATACGCAATCCGGCCCACTACTGCGGCGTTTTCGGCCACAAGCCGAGCTTCGGAATCTGTCCGCCCCGGGGACAGGCCCTGCCCGGAATCCTGACAGGCCCCGACATGGCCGTCATCGGGCCGCTGGCACGTTCAGCGGATGACCTCATACTGGCACTCGATGCCATGGCCGGAGCGGACACTCTTGATGCAGCCGGCTGGCGACTCGAACTTCCCGCCCCCCGTGCCCGACGTCTCGGTGACCTGCGCGTCGCCGTGATGCTCGAAGGCGAACTCTCCGAAGTGGACGGCGCCTATCTTGGCATGCTGCAGGGTCTGGTCGACGGCATCGCGGGCAAGGGAGCGAGGGTCAGCGATACGGCACGGCCCGACGTCGACATGCGCGATGTTCACGAGATCTACATCCAGCTGCTTCGCGCCGCCACCAGTGCCCGGTTGCCGCAGGCGAAGGTGGAGGAATTCCGGATGGCACGCGCCCGGCTCGACCCCGATGACACCAGCTACCTTGCCCTGATGACCCGCGGTAACACCATGGCCCACCGTGAATGGATGGCGCTCAATGAGCGGCGTGAGCATATCCGCTGGGCCTGGCACCGCTTCTTCGAGGACTGGGATATCCTGGTCTCGCCCGCCGCGGCCTCCACGGCCTTCCCCCATGACCATGCCGGCGAACGGCATGATCGCACGATTGTGGTGAACGGCCACGAGGCTTCCACGACCGACCAGATGTTCTGGGCCGGCTTCGGTCTCATGGCCCTGCTTCCGGCAACCGTAGCCCCGGCCGGCATCAGTCGCGACGGCCTGCCGGGCGGCATCCAGATCACCGGGCCGTGGCTGGGAGACCTCACGACGATCGAGGCGGCCCGCCTGATCGAGCGCGAGTTCGGCGGTTTCCAGTCACCTCCCGGGTTTTGATTGACCTGCATATGGAGGAGGGTCCCGTGCCCGATGATCTGCGTCTTCTCGTTCTGGCCGAGGATCCGGACCTCGTCGTTTCGGCCATTGAACGTCGCTTCACCGGACTGCGGATCACCCGGGTTGCACAGTTCGACATGTTGGCGGAGGCGATCAGGAGCGATCCTCACGTCGCCTATACGGAGCGATTCCAGGAGGGTCCCTTTCCGCGGGATGCCCTGTTCAGCCAGCCGTCGCTCAGGTTCGTTCATGCCTCGGGCGTTGGCGTCAATCACCTGGTTCCCTGGGATCCGGCACGGGTCACCGTGTGCAATGCCGCCGGAGTTCAGGATGAAGCGATGGCCCAGTTCGCCATCGCCCGGCTGATTGCCATGACCTGCCACTTCTTCCGCTACCACGAACAGCAACGGCAAAGGGTCTGGAAGCGGCACGATGCGCTGCGCTCGACGGGAGGAACGCTGACTGTCGTCGGTCTCGGCAGGATCGGCCAGGCCTGCGCACGGATCGCGGGCACACTGGGCATGACCGTCCATGGCGTAAAGGCCCGTGTGGAAGCCGTACCGGGAGTCGCGCGGGTGGTGGGTCCCGACGACATCAACGATGTCCTTGCCCTGTCGGACTACGTGATCGTCGTCACGCCACTTACCGAGGCCACGCGAGGCCTCATCGGACGCGATGCCATCGCCGCCATGAAACCTGGAGTCGTGCTTCACAACATGTCTCGTGGCGGGGTGGTCGACGAGGCGGCACTCGTGGAAGCCCTCGAGTGCGGCCACGTACGCGCCGCGTCCCTCGATGTCTTTGAGACCGAGCCCCTGCCCTCAACGAGCGTGCTCTGGGGCATGGAGAATGTGCATATCACACCGCACAACGGGATCATGATGACCTGGAAGGACTACATTCACGATGCCATCGATGTGTTTGTGGCAAACCTCGAGCGTTACATCAACGGTAAGACGCTGAAGAATGTCGTCGATCCCTCCAGGGGGTACTGATCACGGCTGCAGCCAGGCCAGGGCAATGTGGCGATAGAGTGCGACCGCCTTTTCGACATCGCTCACCATGACATGTTCATCGGTCCTGCCACTCATGCCGAGGCGACCCGGACCGATGATGACCATGGGAAGGGCGAAGGCAGGCGACAGGATTGTGGCGTCGGAATAGTAGGACGCACCACCGGGCTCGGCCGGTGCTCCGCGTTCCGCCTGGACCACATCAAGGCACAGGCGCGCAAAGGGGTGATCCCCAGCGGTCTCGACAGCCGGCTTGTGATCGAGGCGCTCCAGGTCGAGGTCATGGCCGATGTGACCCAGAATGTGCTTCTCAACCACGTCGGGCGCCATCCCCGGCAGTGTGCGCACATCGATGTCGACTTCGCACCTGTCCGGAGTCAGATTGACCACCGTTCCGCCTTCGATGCGTCCGACACTCACCGTCGGCAGTCCGAGAAGGGGATGGCGGGCATCACTGAACGTCAGCGAGCGCAGGTCGCACAGCACATCGGTCATGCGTTCGATGGCGCTGCCGCTGGAGCCCTCACCGGCCGACGGATGGCCCGAGGATCCATGGGCCGTCAGGCGCAGCCACAAGGCGCCCTTTTCCGCCAGCAGCACCTCCATAGATGTCGGCTCGCTCACGAGCAGTGCCCCGGCTCCCTCAAGGGCGCGGGATCGCGAGAGTTCGGCGGCGCCAAGACAGTTCGAACTTTCGCCGGCGGTGAAGGCGAGAACAAGATCACCGGCAAGCATGGCCGGTCCGGTCGCGAGTGATTCCGCGGCCACGATCATCGCCGCCATGCCACCCTTCATGTCGGCTGCGCCACGGCCATGAAGGGCACCATCGATGATTGCGGCGCCAAAGGGATCGTGGGTCCACTCTTCATGGCCGAGTGGAACAGTGTCGAAGTGGGCAGAGAACACGAGCGCCGGTCGTTCTCCCCTGCCCTTGAGCCGCGCCACGACATTGGCCCGGCCGGGGAGGAATTCGTCGAGAACGCTTTCGAATCCCGCATCGAGGAGCCGGTCGTGGACAACCCGGGCCATGTCGATCTCGCGACCCGGCGGATCGCGGGTGTCCATCCTGATCAGCGTCTGGAGAAGTTTCGTCACACCGGAAGGTTGCATGGCCGCCCCGATTGCGTCATCCGACGGCTACCTTGCCACGCCACTGACAAGACAGGAACGGCACGATACCATGAGCCCATTGTCGCCGGGAGGAGCTTCAGGTCATGGCACGGGACAGTCGCTACGACATCCTCTTTGAACCCCTGCGCATCGGTCCGGTCACGGCTCCCAACAGGTTCTATCAGGTGCCGCACTGTTCGGGCATGGGCTTTGCCCTGCCGCAGACTCTCAATGCCATGCGCGGGATCAAGGCCGAAGGTGGCTGGGGTGTCGTATGCACCGAATACTGCTCCATCGACCCTTCATCGGATGACTTCGGGCACCATTACTGCACCTTGTGGGATGACGACGACGTCAGGGTCCAGGCCGCCATGGTCGAGGCGGTGCACCGGCACGGATCGCTTGCCGGCGTCGAACTCTGGCACGGCGGCTATGCCTCCAACAACGGCCTCACCCGGGCCGTTCCGACAGCCCCCATGTCGATGCCGGTGTGGCATGGAGTCACGCAGACCAGGGCCATGGACAGGGCCGATATCCGCGAATTCCGCCGCCTGCACCGGCTGTCGGCCCTGCGTGCCCGGGAAGCGGGATTCGATCTCGTCTACGTCTATGCGGCGCACGGTTATCTCCCGGCCCAGTTCCTGTCCCCTGTCCAGAACCAGCGCCGGGATGAATACGGGGGCAGCTTCGAGAATCGTGCACGGCTCATCCGTGAGCTGCTCGAGGATACCGCAGAGGCGGTGGGAGACCGGTGTGGTGTGGTGCTCCGCTTCGCCGTCGACAACCTCGACACCGACATGGGTATCACGTGCGACGGCGAAGGCCGGGCTCTCGTCGAGTACGTGGCCGAGCTTCCGGACCTGTGGGATGTGAACATAGCGAACTTCCCGGCGGATGCCCGAACGGCACGCTTTGCCGAAGAAGGCGCCCAGGAAGACTACATTGCCTTCGTCAAGCAGGTGACCAGCAAACCGGTTGTCGGGGTGGGCCGCTACACCTCGCCGGACCGCATGGTCTCGGTCATCAACAGCGGGCTCATGGATCTCATCGGCGCCGCCCGGCCATCCATCGCCGATCCTTTCCTTCCGGCCAAGATCCGGGATGGCCGTCTCGATGACATCCGCGAGTGTATTGGCTGCAACATCTGCATACTCAGCAACAGTCTGGGCGTACCGCTGAGATGTACGCAGAATCCGACCATGGGCGAGGAGTGGCGCCGGGGATGGCATCCCGAAATCATGGACGAGGCCTCATCCGGAGAGAAAGTGCTGGTGGTCGGCGCCGGCCCCGCCGGGCTTGAGGCGGCTCTCTCGGCGGGGCGCCGGGGATACCAGGTGGCGCTCGCCGAGGCCACCACCGAACTCGGCGGACGAGTGAGCAGGGAGGCGACCCTGACGGGACTTTCGACATGGTCGCGCGTCAGGGACTGGAGACTGGGTCAGATCGCCAGGCTTGCCAATGTGGAGATCTATCGGTCGAGCAGACTGAACGCCTCCCAGGTCCTGGAATTCGGCTTCGGACATGTGTGCGTCGCCACCGGCTCGACCTGGCGGCGCGACGGAACGGGACGGTCCAGTTTCAAACCATTTGAGGGACATGAACGTGACGGAGTCCTCACGCCCGACGACGTCATGGAAGGAACGCCCATTGACGGCCCTGTGCTCGTCTATGATGACGATCATTTCTACATGGGCGGCGTCATTGCCGAGACACTCGTCGGCCGCGGCCTGGATGTAATTGTTGCCACCAGCGCCGGAATCATGTCGCCTCTGTGCGCGCACACCCTGGATCAGGCACGTATCGAGGCCCGCCTCATCGAGATCGGGGTGGTGACATGGACGTCACGCCTGCTCTGCGCCTTCGACGGCAGCCAGGCGGTTCTCGCCCACGCATCCGGATCACCCGATGTCACGATACCCTGCAGGAACATCGTCGTCGTGACATCCCGTCAGCCAGCCGACGGTCTGTGGGAGGAGGTGATGGCCCGCCAGGCGGAGCACGCCGATGCCGGCCTGAAGAGCGTCCGGCGCATTGGCGATTGCGAGGCGCCACAGACCATCGCAGCGGCAGTCCACGCCGGCCACCTCTATGCGAGGACCCTTGATTCGCCGGATCATGTGAAGCGCGACAGGGTCCTGGTGGTGCCGGTTGGGGACTCTTCCTGATTGAGCGCGCCGCAGGCGCCCTCCCCCACCCGTAGCGCGCTGCTCTCCGGGAACGGAGCGGCACTCGTCCTGGTCGTTGCCTGGGGCATGAACTTTCCGCTGATCGAGCAGTTGCTGGGTCACTGGGATATCCTGTCGACGACCCTGTCGCGTCAGGTCATTGGAGCCACTCTCCTCGTCACGCTGCTGTGGGTGCGCACACGGCGGTTCCCGATCCATCGCGCGCTGCCCTGGCGACGCATGGCCATCCTCGGATTCACGGGCCCGTTCTGCGCATCGCTGCTGACCACGCTCGCCGTCTTCTCGGCGGGGTCCGTTGCGGTAGCCATCGTCTATGCCATGGCGCCCCTGGTTGCGGCCGTGGTGGCCCGGATCTTCTTCGCCATCCCGCCAACGCGGGGTGTCATCATCGGCATCGCTCTGGCGGTGACCGGCGGACTCATCGTCAAGGTTCACGAATTCGCCAGCGCGAGCGCGACGGGTGGCGAGGGATTCATGCTTCTGGCGCTTGTGGGCTGGACCTGGCATTCGATCGCCGCACAGCGGTGGCTCAAGGGCTTCAGCCAGACGGAAATCGCCGCCTACACCATCCTTCCGGGAAGTGTCCTTCTTGCCGTTGCGGTGTTCATCGCCTGGGCATCGGGTCTCGTGACCCTGCATGCACCGCTGACCGACACGACACTTGTGCTGGCCGTCGCCATCGGCGTCGTCCCGATCGCGCTCGGAAATCTCATGTGGCACGTCGGTGTCAACCGTCTGGGCGTGACGCCCATGGCCTTGTGGGGCAACCTGGTGCCGGTCGCCGCCATCGGTCTCGCCGCCTGGTTCGGCGTCATACCTCAACCCGTACAGATCGTCGGTGGCCTCATCATCCTGGCCGGCGTCGTCTACGCCCAGATCGCGTCTCTCAGACAACCATGAACGGAACCACCCATACCCCCGAATGGCACGACATCGACTGACTGCGGGTACGGGTAGTCGCCGCTTCCGATAGTCGGGCGAGCAGCGGTGCTCCGGCGCCACCACGAGCCCGCGCCAAGTCTCGACCGAGGCGACGCTCGCGAGTGCGCCGGCGACGAGCAGGCGAGTAACCGTCTGCCCGCGGGAGCCCTTTCGGTTCCGTATCACGCGCAGAGTGTACATGTGGGCGCGAGCCTTCTGTTCGGCCACCGAGACGTCTTCGGCGGAGAGTCGACCGTCGCGGCCGGGACGGCTTGCGAAGCTCACTCGTTGGTTCTCGCGAAGCGGGCCGGCCCGCTCGACGGCGCAGACATGCAAGAAGACGTCCTTGGTGCCGTCGTCGGGCGCGATGAATCTGCAGCCCTTGGTCGCGTTGAACCACTTCACGGTTCCGGTCGGCATGTTCGTCGTCTCCGGAACCGATCACCAAAGCTCATAATCGAACTCCCGCGTCGCGTCGCTCCGACTCGTGATCGGCTCCACCGGAATCCCCACGATCCCCCCGCCATTGGAAAACCTTGTCCGTACCCGAAGGCATCGATCCTTGAACGGCCTGGTGCACATTCCTATCCTGCATGTCCTCTGAACGAGCAGACTCGGCCAGGCACCACCGCAACCAGGAGGAAGCTTCCCATGTACCACCGATCGAATCGACGGCCCGCCGCGGCCCGCGGCTTTCGCACCGCCATCGCATCCGCAGTCGTCGCCGGCGCCTTCCTCGCCCCGGGCGCTGCGCTCGGCGCGGACGCCGAAGGGAACGAGGGCGACACGATCAAGTTCACCGTTACCCTGTCGAACGCACCGCGTGGCGGCTGCGCTGTCAAGTACGACTTCAAGACGGAGGACGACTCGGCGGTCGCAGGCGACGACTACACGGCCAACAATGGCACGGTCAAGTTTTCCTCGGGCGAAAAACAGAAGACGGTCGGCGTGGAGTCACTCAACGACACCGTCTCCGAAGACGACGAGACCTTCAAACTCAAGCTCGGCAACCAGACGTGGCTCGGTCTCTACCATGGTATCGACGCGTGCCATGAAGAGCACGTGGAGGGCATCGGTGGCTTTCCGACGACCATGACGCTGACCGGAACGATCGTCGATGTGGCGCCGACATCGGGCAACTGATCCAGGACGGAGCAACCGCAGGCGTCATCCGACATCCAACTCAATCCGCTCCGACGTGACTCGATTCGGGCGCCTGTCGCGGACCGTTCACCGTCGGCCCCAGCGGAATCTGTCAACGACATTGAGACACAACCGGTTGGAAATTCAGACATCCTGAGGCACGACAATGCATCACCACACAGTCGTCTCATCTGATTTTGGCCGAGGTCAGGATGTCTGAAGTTGGTGGCCGTTCTTCCTGCGGAAGAACCCGGAACAGCGGAACACGATTTCTGGCGCACCTTTCATTCGTTTGAACATGTCCTGAGCGAAGAGAGGGGACGAACGACCCGGTTGTCCAGGACGTGTCAGAAGGTTCAGCGCGTCGGTGTAGTCCGGACCCTGGTTGATTGGGCTCTCGATGCGAAACCGAGCGACGGATTCCGTATGCTCCTGGAGCGGGACATGCCCGAACTCGCCGGCGAAGCGATCATGCTGCGTCATCCGTCTCGGCTTGACACTGCTGTGGTGTTGCCAAGCGTGGATGTTGCCACCGTGACGGCATACCGCCAGGGGGTCATGCACGCTGCCCTGTGGGGCGCAGCGGGCTCAGTCGCGCATGAGCTTGCGGTCGGTTCGTCTCATCCAGGCGGTGATGAGCGGCAGGAACCAGGGGTTACCGCGGTAGAAGGGGATGGTGCGGAACGGTCTGTCCGTCAACGCCGTCCGGGCGTCACTGTCTCCGAGAATGCGCTGGGCCGTCTTGTGCCCGAGCCAGGTACCCATCGGCACACCCGACGCACACCAGCCCATGGCGTAGTGGATGCCGTCGGCCAGCCCGTTGTGGGGAAGGAAATCGAAGGGAAAGGCAACCTGTCCACTCCAGCAGTGCGTCAGTTTCGTTCCCTCAAGATCAGGCACGACCCGCAGCAGTTCGCCATGCAGCTGCCGCGCCTTGACCGGGATCGATGTGTTCCCTTCTCCCGTTGTGCCGCCGAACAGCAACCGCCTTCCGTCTTCCGTCGGCCGCAGCCACAACGGCGAATTGCGGTTCTCGATCATCGGACGCCCTTGCGGCAGGACCTTCTTCATGAGAACCGGATCAATGGCCTCGGTCACGACATTGAAGGCCTGAACCGGAACGACCCTGCGGCGATGCCAGGGAAGGGCCTTCGGCGTGTAGCCGTTGGTGGCGACCATGACGTCACGCGCCGAGACCTCGCCTCTTGGGGTCGAAACGACGAATCCTCCGCGTTGCCGTTCAACCCCGGTCACAGGACAGTATCCGATCACCTTCGCACCCTGGGCGCGGGCGCGCTCGAGCAGCCCCTGATGATAGAGTCCGGCGTGGATGAGGCCGTTGCCGTGAAGCACCTGGCCACCATGATAGAGATCGCTCGCCACCTCGTCGGCCAGCCTGTCGGGCGGGATCATGTCGGCCTCCACCGGAACACCGTCGGCCTTCATCATCGCAAGGTCGCGCTCAAGTTTCTCGTACACCTTTCTCGAAGGGGCCGTGATGAGACGGCCCGTGTTCCTGTAGAAGCAGGCGATCTGCTCGTCGCGGATGAGGCTTGCCGCAAAGTCGTGGGCCGTGGCAGCCTCTCGGGCGATGTCGCCGGCGGCCTCCCGGCCGATGCGCCGGACCATGTCGCCGTACTTGAACCACACGGTGCGGCCCAGGTAACCGGAATTGCGGGTGCTGGCGCCATGGCCTGCGGCCTCGGCATCGAGAACGAGAACATCGCGCCCCCCTCGCGCAAGGGTGAGTGCCGCCGACAGTCCGACATTACCCGAACCGACGACCACGACGTCCGTGCTGCCGGGCGGCGCCAACTCGTCGAGCCGGGGCCGGGGCGCAAGGTCCCACCAGTACGATTCTTCCCTGAAACCTTCGGAAAATATGTCCTGCATGATCTCGATGTCCCCGGTATCGCAGACTGCCGCCATCGGCGAAGGAGAGTGCTGGCACCTCCCCTGCCGCTTGATATGATCCGCCCGACGCGGCCCGATCGAGGAGGAAAGAGCGATGCTCTCCGGGAGAATGATGGACAGACCCCTGCTGGTCATCGACATTCTACGTCATGCCGCCGAGGCATTCCCAGTATCCAGGATCACATCCCGCTCCGTGGAAGGCCCCCTCCACCGCTACACATACGCCGATGCGTTCAGGCGGACCGCCAGACTGGCCCATGCCCTCGGGCAACTCGGCATCGGCGATGGCGACCGTGTCGCCACCATCGCCTGGAACACCTACCGGCACTTCGAGCTCTACTATGGCGTCTCCGGCATCGGCGCCGTCTGTCACACCATCAATCCGCGCCTGTTTGCCGATCAGCTCGACTACATCGTCAACCATGCCGAAGACAGGGCAATCTTTGTCGATCTCAACCTCGTGCCGCTCGTCGAGCAACTCGCAGACAGGCTTGGCGGCGTGCGTCATGTCGTCATCATGACCGACCGCGGAAACATGCCTTCAACGTCACTCAGCAAGGCACTCTGCTATGAGGAACTCCTCGAAGACATGCCGGACACCTACGACTGGCCATGTCTCGACGAAAACACCGCAGCGGCGATGTGCTACACGTCGGGTACGACAGGCAATCCGAAGGGATCGCTCTACAGCCATCGTTCCACCGTCCTTCATGCTCTGGGAGTCCTGGCGCCGGGCATCTTTCCCCTCAACCGCAACTCCGTGATCATGCCGGTGGTGCCGATGTTCCATGTCCAGGCCTGGGGCCAGCCCTACGCGGCGCCGATCTGCGGGGCGTCACTCGTTCTTGCCGGTGCGAAGCTCGATGGCGAGAGCCTCCATGAACTGATGGAATCCGAAGGTGTGACGATGGCGCTGGGTGTGCCCACGATCTGGCTGGGACTGCTGGCCTGGCTGCGCCAGTCCGGTGAGAGCCTTTCCACCGTCAGGCATCTCCTGACCGGTGGCTCTGCCGCTCCACTCTCCATGTTCAAGGCCTGGGAGGAAGAATACGGCGTCGAGGTCGTGCAGGGATGGGGCATGACGGAAACCAGTCCCGTGTGCGCCTGCGGCGCCTCCGGCAGTGCCCTCGATGTCGCCGAAGGTGATGAACGCTACGTTCAGAAACTGCGCCAGCAGCGCTTCTTCGGCGTTGAACTGCGCCTCGTCGATGACGCTGGCCAGCCCGTGCCCGCTGACGGCCTCGCCCAGGGGGAACTGCAGTGTCGTGGCCCATGGGTCATCGACAGCTACTACAATGACGATGCAGCGAGTGCTGCGGCCTTCACCGATGACGGCTGGTTTCGCACGGGCGACGTGGCTACCCTTGCCCCCGAGAGCATGCTGCAGATCACGGATCGCACGAAGGACATGATCAAGTCGGGCGGCGAGTGGATCAGTTCCATCGATCTCGAGAACGAGGTGATGAGCCATCCGGCGGTCGCCGAGGCCGCTGCCATCGCCATGCCTCATCCGCGCTGGCAGGAACGCCCGATGCTGGTCATCGTCCTCAAGACGGACCAGACTGCGGAACCCGGTGACATCCGCCACCACCTTGAAGGACGCGTTGCACGGTGGTGGATGCCGGATGATATCGTGTTCGTGGCCGACCTTCCCCACACGGCGACCGGAAAGGTCTCGAAACTGCAGTTGCGTGAGCGTTTCCGCGATCATGTCCTGCCCACCGCCTGATCAACCGTCAAGGAACGTCATGTCCTCTCAACAGACTTCCAGGGTCGAACGGCTCCTCGAGCGTGTGGCCACGTTCATGGACGAGAACATCTATCCCGCCGAGACGCTCTACAAGGAACAGGTGCAGGAGTACGGCTGGACCAAGGCGCCGCCCGTCATCGAGGAACTCAAGACACAGGCGCAGGCGCAGGGGCTGTGGAACCTGTTTCTGCCCGACAGCGAACGCGGGTACGGTCTGTCGAACCGTGACTATGCACCCCTGTGCGAACTCATGGGGCACAGCCCCATCGCTCCCGAAGCGTTCAACTGTTCGGCACCGGACACCGGAAACATGGAGGTTCTGGAACGTTACGGGACCGACGAGCAGAAACGCGAATGGCTTGATCCGCTGCTTGCCGGCACCATCCGGTCGGCCTTTGCCATGACCGAGCCCGATGTGGCGTCCTCGGATGCCACGAACATCCGCACGCGCATTGAACGTCACGGCAACGGGTACCGCGTCCATGGCCGCAAGTGGTTCATCTCCGGAGCCGGTGATCCGCGTTGCCGTATTCTGATCGTCATGGGAAAGACGGACGTGCAGGCCGACCGCCACAGGCAGCAATCCATGATTCTCGTTCCCATGGACACCCCCGGCGTCAGGGTCATCCGTCCCATGAGAGTCTTCGGCAACGATCACGCACCGCATGGCCACATGGAAGTCGAGTTCGATAATGTCCAGGTTCCGGCATCGAACCTTCTGCTCGGTGAAGGCCGGGGCTTCGAAATCGCGCAGGGCCGTCTCGGGCCCGGTCGAATCCATCACTGCATGCGGTTAATCGGACTTTCGGAACGATGTCTCGCCATCATGTGTCGCAGGGTCAAGGAGAGAGTCGCCTTCGGCCGGCCCCTGGCAACCCGTGACACCATCCGTGCGGACATTGCCGACAGCAGGATTGAAATCGACATGGCGCGCCATCTCGTTCTTCATGCAGCGGACATGATGGACAAGGTCGGCAACAGACAGGCGCGTAGCGAAATCTCGGCCATCAAGGTCGTGGCCCCGAACCTGTGCCAGCGCGTGGCTGACCGCGCCATCCAGGCACATGGCGCCATGGGAATCTCCCAGGACACCATCCTGGCAGACGCATGGATGTATGCCCGTACCGTGCGCTTTGCCGACGGCCCGGATGAAGTCCACCGCGCCGTGATCTCCAGACTGGAACTTGCCAAACATGATTCATAGAGTGATATTACGTACTTATCGAGTGGAATCTATGCGACTAACGGGAGAGGACGACCATGTCTCTGGTTGACTACGAACCGAGAGGGAGCGTTGCCGTTCTCACCGTCAACAACCCGCCGGTCAACGCCATGAGTCCGGGAGTTCCCCGCGGTATCTGCGAGGGTATCGCGCGCGCATCGCGTGACCGGAACATAGACGCCGTTGTCCTTGCGGGCGCCGGTCGCGGGTTCATTGCCGGGGCGGATATCCGGTATTTCTCACTGCCCTGGCCCGATGGCGAAGAAAGCTTCTCGGATGTGATTCGCGCCTTTGAGACCAGCTCCAAACCGGTGGTTGCCGCCATTCATGGCCATGCCCTCGGCGGCGGGCTCGAGGTCGCCATGGCCTGTCACTATCGGGTCATTGCCCCCGGAACACGGGTCGGACAACCCGAGGTCAAGCTCGGCTTCCCGCCGGGCGCCGGCGGCACGCAGCGTTTGCCCCGCCTTGCAGGAGTGGCGGCAGCCCTCGACATGATCGTGTCCGGCACACCGGTCACGGCACCGCGAGCCGTGGAACTCGGCATTGCCGACAGCCTGATCAAGGATGACCTGGTGGAGGGCGCGTGCCGGTTCGCCGAACAACGGGCGCGTGCAGGCGGCCCTCACCGACTCGCACGGGACATTCCGGTCACCCTCGATGACCCCGACATCTTTGATGCCATGCGCAGGAAGATTGCCCGCCAGGCACGAGGCATGCGCGCCCCATATGCCTGTATCGAGTGCGTTGAAGCAGCCGTGACACTCGATTTCGACGCCGGTATCGCCGAGGAACGCCGCATCTTCGAGACATGTGTGCACTCCGACGAATCGAAGGCACTGCGCCATGTGTTCTTCGCCGAGAGGGCCGCCGGCAAGATTCCCGGAATCGACAAGGGCACGACCTTGCGCGAGATCGCTACGGCAGGCGTCGTTGGAGCCGGTACCATGGGTGGTGGCATTGCCATGAACTTCGCCAACGCCGGCATTCCCGTCACAGTTGTCGAACGCAGTTCCGGGGCCCTCGATCGCGGAATGGCCATCATCTCGCGCAACTATGCAGCCTCCGTCTCAAGAGGGCGGATGACACAGGAAGCCCATGACCGCGCCATGGCCCTCATCACGCCTTCCATCGCCATGGAGGATCTCGCGGACACCGATATCATCATCGAGGCCGTGTTCGAGGAAATGGCGGTCAAGAAGGCGGTCTTTGCCGAGATCGACCGCATTGCACGGCCGGATGCCATTCTCACGTCCAACACGTCCTACCTCGACATCGATGACATCGCCGCCACCATGCCCGGCCGTCACGGCCTGGTCCTGGGCACACATTTCTTCAGTCCGGCCAATGTCATGCGCCTGCTCGAGGTGGTCCGTACCGCCAACGTCTCGGCGGAGAATCTCGCCACGGTCATGGCCCTGGCACGCCGGATGGGCAAGCTTCCCATCGTTGCCGGCGTCTGCCACGGATTCATCGGCAACCGCATGCTCGAAGGGTATTTCGGCGAGGCCTCGCTTATGGTCGAGGAAGGCATTGCACCCGAACGCATCGATCGCGTGATGTTCGAGTTCGGCATGGCCATGGGACCGCTTGCGGTCATGGACCTTGCGGGACTCGATATTGGCTGGAGCAAGCGCAAGGACGCCGGGGGCGGCACCGCCACCGAACACCGCGGCTCCTGGATCGCCAACCGGCTCTGTGAACAGGGACGCTTCGGTCAGAAGACCAGGCGGGGCTACTACATCTACGAGGAAGGCAACCGCACCCCGGTCCCTGATCCGGAGATCAGTGACCTGATGGACGCCGCCCGCCGCCATTTCGGTCTCGGGCCACCCGACCTCTCGGACGCACAGATTCTCGAGCGATGTCTTTATCCCCTGATCAACATCGGCGCCGCCATTCTCGCCGAGGGACATGCCCTGAGAGCCAGCGACATTGATCTTGTCTATATCAACGGTTACGGGTTCCCCGTGTGGAGGGGCGGGCCGATGCACTGGGCCGGCAACGTCGGCCTTGATCGCATCCATGAAACGGTCTGTCGCTACCACGCGGAACTCGGTTTTCCGCAATGGACACCATCACCGCTGCTGAAGGAACTCGCCGCGTCCGAGCGCACATTCGAGGACCATGACAGGGACCATCGCCATGCGTGAAGCCGTTATCGTCTCAACCGCCCGCACCCCCATCGGCAAGGCCTACAGGGGCGCCTTCAACAACACTCATGGCGCCACCCTCACCGGCCATGCCATTCGCCACGCCGTCGCCCGTGCCGGTGTGGAGGGAGGCGAGGTCGAGGATGTCGTCATCGGCTGCGGTCTCCCCGAAGGCGCCACCGGACACAACATGGCCAGGCTCTCGGCGATACGCGCCGGACTTCCGGTCACCACGGCGGCCGCCACCATCAACCGCTTCTGCAGTTCGGGACTCCAGGCCATCAGCAGCGCAGCGCAGCGTATTGTCGTTGACCACGTCGATGTCGCTGTTGCCGGTGGCGCCGAACAGATCAGCCTCGTCCAGAACGAACACATGAATCATCATCGTGCCCGGGAAGAGTGGCTTGAGGACAACAAGCCGGAACTCTGGATGCCGATGATCGAGACCGCGGATATCGTGGCCGAACGCTACCAGATCAGCCGCGAAAGGCAGGACGCCTATGCCCTGCAGAGCCAGCAGAGAACGGCAGCCGGCCAGGTGGAAGGACGGTTTGACGACGAGATCGTGCCACTGTCCACGGTCAAGCTCGTAAAGGATCGGGAGACCGGAGCGGTCTCCGAGGAAGAGGTCACTCTCGCCCGGGACGAGGGCAACCGCCCCTCGACCACACTCGATGGCCTGGCCGGACTGGCGCCGGTCATGGGTGAGGACAAGACCATCACTGCCGGCAATGCCAGTCAGTTGTCGGACGGGGCCTCGGCTCTCGTCCTCATGGAAAGGCGCCATGCAGAACGCCGTGGCCTGGAGCCTCTGGGTGTCTACAGGGGCATGGCGGCGGCGGGATGCGAACCCGACGAGATGGGTATCGGACCGGTCTTTGCCGTGCCCAGACTGCTTGAACGCCACGGCCTCACCGTTGACGACATCGATCTCTGGGAGCTCAATGAGGCGTTCGCTGTGCAGGTACTCTATTGCCGGGACCGGCTCGGGATCGACAACGACCGCCTCAATGTCGACGGTGGTTCGATCTCGATCGGCCATCCCTATGGCATGTCCGGCGCACGCATGACCGGCCACGCCCTGATAGAAGGCCGTCGTCGCGCAGCACGCCATGTCGTTGTCACCATGTGCATCGGCGGGGGACAGGGCATGGCGGGTCTCTTCGAGGTGTGCTGAACGCCCTGCGATGCATGATCCCGAGACCATGGAGGTCCGGCCGGAGGAACGGCTCGACCTGACACGTCTCGAACCCTGGTTGCGCGACAACCTCGAGGGAGCCACCGGGCCGCTCATCGTTCGCCAGTTTGGCGGCGGTCACGCCAATCTGACCTATCTCCTCGCCTTTGCCGGGCGGGAGTATGTTC
The DNA here is from genome assembly GCA_965213815.1 of Alphaproteobacteria bacterium. Lineage (GTDB taxonomy): Bacteria > Pseudomonadota > Alphaproteobacteria > SP197 > SP197 > SP197. The sequence goes on from OZ243917.1 coordinate 2,255,695, forward strand.
TGCGGCGCCCGCCCCTGGGGCCGATCGCGCCCTCCGCCCACGACATGCGCCGCGAACATCGCATTCTCTCGCGTCTGTGGCAGGCGTGGGACCTGGCGCCCCGTAGCCACCTCCTGTGCACCGACGCCAGCATTCTCGGTGCCGACTTCCATGTCATGGAACGGCGCCACGGTCTGGTGCTGCGGGCCGCCAATCCCCGGGTCACCGACGGCAAGCCGGAACTCTGCCGGCGTATCGGCGTGATGACAGCCGAGGTTCTTGCCGGTCTGCACGGCATTGACGCCGAAGCGATCGATCTCGGCAACCTTGGCCGGCCCGATGGATTCGTGGGTCGGCAGGTCGAAGGATGGGCCGGTCGCTGGGAGGCCGCTCTCGATGAAGCTTCTCCCGATGCTTCGGCACTCGTCCGGTGGATTCGCGAGGAACGCCCGGCATCCGGCGCGACGACCCTTGTCCACAACGACTTCAAGCTGGACAACATCCTGGTGGCGCGGAACGATCCGGCAAGGGCCGTGGCAGTCCTCGACTGGGACATGTGCACGCGAGGAGACCCCCTGCTCGATCTCGCCAATCTCGTGGCCTACTGGTCCGAGGAGAGTGACAGCGCGACATGGCGGCAGGCGGTCTGGATGCCCACCGACAAACCGGGGTTCCCGACACGCGCGGAGCTGGTCGATCTCTACGCCGGCCTCACGGGTTTCGATGTCTCGCGGTTTGCCTGGTACGAAGTCTTCGTCACCTTCAAGATCGCCGTCATCATCCAGCAGATCTACATCCGTTACCTCAGGGGTCAGACCAGTGACGAACGCTTTGCCGTCATGGGCGACCGGGTACGGGCGCTGATCACCAAGTGCGAGGAGCTGACGGGGCGTCAGTGACCGAACATACGCCGCAAGTCGAAGTGACTGCGGTGTTTTTCCATGTATCCCTGATGGTAGTCCTCGGCTACCCAGAATGTGCCGGCATCGCTGACTTCGGTCACGATCCTGCGCCCGTCATGGCGCCGGGCCTGCTCTTCGTCACGTGAGGCAAGGGCGGCTTCGCGCTGATCATCGTCGTGAACGAAGATCGCCGAGCGGTACTGCGTGCCGATGTCGGGTCCCTGCCGGTTGGCCGTGGTGGAATCGTGCATCGCCCAGAAGTGGGACAGCAGTTCGCGATAGCTCACGACATCGGGATCGAACGAGACCAGGACGGCCTCTGCGTGGCCCGTATCCCCCGTACACACCTGGTGATAGGTCGGATGGTCCACATGGCCGCCCGTGTAGCCGACGACGGCGTCACCGACACCCCTGATTTCCCTGAACCGGACTTCAGGCCCCCAGAAACACCCGGCGGCGAACGTTGCCTTCACTTCAGCCATGTTGCTGGTCTCCTTTCACAGTCCCGCAGCAATGGTGCCGCCGCCATCCACCACGATCGTCTGGCCGGTGATGTAGCGTCCGGCATCCGAAGCAAGAAACACCGCCGTTCCGGCAATGTCGTCGGGTTCGCCGATACGTCTCAAGGGATAGCGTTTCTCGACCTCGGCCAGTCGTTCGGGATTCTCCCACAAGGCCCTCGCAAAGTCCGTGCGTACCAGGCCAGGGGCGATGGTGTTGACGCGGACGCCGTGTTTCCCCCAGGTGACCGCGAGATTGCGCGCCATGGCGATAAGAGCTGCCTTCGAAATGCCGTAGGTCCCGATGTCGTCGGTTCCCTTGATGCCGGCGATCGACGAAACATAGATGATGGTGCCCTCTCCGCGCTCGGCCATGCCGGGAAGGACCAGTCGGGCAAGCCACAAGTTGGCCCTGACGTTGCAGTTGATGATCTTCTCGAAGGCGCTCTCGCCGATGGTCGTCATCGGTCCGTAGTGCGGATTGACAGCAGCGTTTCCGACGAGACAGTCGATGTGGCCGAACACGTCGATTGACGTGGCCACCAGGTGTTCCAGCTGGTCGATGTGGGTGACATTGCAGGCAACCGCGGCCGCCTCACCGCCCGCATCACTGATCGTCCGGACAACTTCTTCACACGCCTCGAGCTTGCGGCTGGATACCACGACACGGGCGCCGGCGTCGGCCATGCGCAGGGCCATGCCGCGACCGATTCCCCGTGATGCGCCGGTAATGACAACCACCTTTCCCGTCAGGTCGAACAGTCCCATAGCCCTCTTCCCCCGTCATTGCGCATCGTTGCCACGCCATACTAGATTGTCCACCCTAATCCGCGGGTCAGGAAGAGGGATACCAGACGCATGCAGATGACGTTGACAGCTGCCGACGAGGCCTTTCGCGAGGAACTGCGGGACTTCATCGAGCAGGAATGCGACCCGGGTTCACGCGCACGCATGGAGCAGGGACTTTCTCCGAGCAAGGAGGACTACGTCGACTGGCACCGCAAGCTCGCCACGAAGGGCTGGTCGTGCCCCCACTGGCCGGTCGAACATGGCGGCTGCGACTGGACGCCCGTGCGCCACTACATCTTCGAGGAGGAGACAGGCGAGGGCTGCTGCCCGCCGCCAGTGCCGTTCGGCCCCGAAATGGTTGCCCCGGTGGTCTGGACCTTCGGCACCAGGGAACAGCAGCAACAGCACCTGCCTCCCATCCTGGCGGGTGATCTGTGGTGGGCCCAGGGTTACTCCGAACCCAACTCCGGTTCGGATCTGGCCAGTCTGAAGACGGCGGCGCGGCTTGACGGCGATCACTACGTTGTCAACGGCACCAAGACCTGGACAACAATGGCCCACTATGCCGACTGGATCTTTCTTCTGGTACGCACCTCGAGCGAAGGCAAGAAGCAGGAGGGCATCACATTCCTCCTCGTCGACATGACCTCCCCTGGAATCACGATCCACCCGATCATCACCATGGAAGGCGGCCACGAAGTCAATCAGGTGGTCTTCGATGACGTCCGCGTTCCCGCTGCCAACCGCATCGGCGAGGAGAACAGGGGCTGGACCTACGCCAAGTTCCTTCTCGGGTACGAACGCTTCAACATGGCGGGCATCCCCCAGGCCAAACGACAGATGAGACGCCTGCGTCACATCGCCGGGGATCAGGGTATCGACAGCGATCCGGCGTTCAGGACGCGGATGGCGGATGCCGAGATTCAGATCATGGCCCTCGAATCGACGATGCTGAGGTTGCTGTCGTCGGTCGCCTCCGGCAAGGATCCGGGCAACGAAGCCTCCTATATCAAGATTCGCGGCACCCAGATCAATCAGTTGATGACCGAACTCGCCATGGAAGCTGCCGGACCCTACGTGCTGCCCTATGCGCCACGGGCCCTCGAGGGGGGCTGGAACGAGGAACCGCTTGGCCCCGACTATGCGGCGCCCGTTGCCCCCGACTACTTCAACACCCGCAAGGTGACGATCTATGGCGGATCCAACGAGATCCAGAAAAACATCATCGCCAAGCACGTACTGGGTCTTTGAGAGACATGCTGAATCTGGAACTCAACGAGGGGCAGCTGCTGCTGCGCGATAGCGTCGATCGATTCATCGAGCGCGAGTACAACTTTGAACGCCACCGCGTTTCCGTGGCCGAGGACGGGGGATTCAGCCGCTCGCTGTGGAAGGAATTTGCCGAACTCGGCTGGCTCGGCGTCGGCCTTGGTTCCGAATTTGGAGGCGCCCGGGATGTCGCCATCCTGATGGAGGGGCTGGGCCGTGGTCTCGTGGTCGAACCATTCCTCGCCAGTATCGTCATGGCAGCGAAGGCCATCGCCGTCGCCGGCGGCGGGGATGAAGGCTCGGAGATCATGGCCCGGATCACGGCAGGTGATCATCTGGCGTCGTTTGCCTTTACCGAACCGCGGTCGCGCTACCACATCGACCACGTGGCCACCCGCGCCACGCGCTCAGGAGATGGCTGGGCCCTCAACGGCCGCAAGAGCCTGGTCCTGAACGGCGATACCGCCGAGTCCCTCGTGGTCACGGCAAGAACATCAGGCAACGTGCGGGAACGCGGCGGCATTTCCCTCTTCCTGGTGGATGGTGAAGGCGATGGGGTTTCCAGGCGCGCCTATCCGACCAATGACAGCAGGCGCGCAGCCGACATCGATTTCCACGATACTCCCGGCCGTCTGCTCGGCACGGCCGGCGAAGCCCATGACGTGGTGAGCGAAGTCGTCGACAGGGCCGCCGCGGCGGTTTGTGCCGAGTCACTTGGCCTCATGTCCCGCCTCAATGACCTCACGGTTGACTATTCGAAGACCCGCGAACAGTTCGGCCAGCCGATCGGCCGTTTCCAGGTCCTGCAACATCGCATGGTCGACATGTTCGTGGCGCTCGAGGAGTCACGCTCGATGACAACCGTCTACATGGGCGATGTCGATGCCACCGATCCCGCCGAGAGGCAAAGGGCGGTATCAGCCATGAAGGTGCAATGCGACAAGGCCGGACGCCTGATCGGTCAGGAAGCGGTGCAGCTTCACGGTGGAATTGCCATGACTCATGAGTATGAAGCCGGCCACCATTTCAAGCGACTCAGCGTCATCCACCGGTTGTTTGGCGACATCGACTGGCATCTCGAGCGCTTCGCCAGTCTGTAAGGACGCCCCACGGGCAGAGTGGGAAAATCGTGATGAGGGTGGTCACGTCGCAAGGGCGTGGGCAACGGCCCTGAACGAACGTTCCATGTTGTCGAAGAACTTCGGATCCGCCGGCGCCGGATGGCTCGAATGACGGGCACACACGACACTGGCAACAGGATCGACGAAGAGCATCTGGCCATGGATGCCGATACCGAAGAAGGGCCGGTGGGGATCATTGAGGTCCGTATACCACTTGGAGCGGTAGTGGCACCCCGGCATCATCTCGGCGAATGATCCACGATTCCAGGCATCGCTGTCGCCGTTTTCCCTGAAATCCCTGATCCACGACTCAGGGATGATGCGACGGCCGTCCATCACCCCGTTCTGCAGGTGAAGCTGGCCAAAGCGGGCAAGATCGCGCGTGGTGACACACAGGCCACCATCAGTCTGTGGCGCACCGAGTCGATCGAGTGTGACGTAGGCATCTTCGCCCGCCCCCATCGGCTGCCAGATTTCCCGGCTGAGCAGCGTGGCAAAGTCCGTCCCCGACGCCCGTTCAAGGATCCACCCCAGAAGGTCGGTGTTGGTCGACACATAATGGAACACCTCGCCATGCCGGCCGGCCGGGCGCATTGTGGCGATGTAGTCCCGCATGTTGTCCGGCACTCCCTCGATGGCCGGACGCCAGCCAGCAGCCGCATCGAGACCTGCCATGTCACTCGCGGGATTGTCGTAGTCCTCGTCGTAGTCCATGCCCACGGTCATATCGAGAACGTGGCGCAGGCGAGCCCCATCGTAGGCCGAGCCTTTGACTTCGGGAATGATGTCGGTGACCAGGTCATCGGCTGTCAGGAAACCCCGTTCGACAAGAATGCCTGTGAGCGATCCGGTGAAGGACTTGGTCACCGACATGAGGAGATGAGGTTCGTGGGGAGCGACACCATCGGCATAGCGTTCCGTGACGATGACCCCCTGGCAAAGCACCACCAGACCGTCCATGTACCCTGTCTCGATCGTCCTGCCGACGGTGGTCATGGCGCCATCGGCATCCTCAAACTCGATATCGTCGAGCCACACCGCCTCGTGCTGCAGTGGCCGAACCGCCCCCTCACCACGCCAGACATTCCCGGTGGGCAGCATGCGGCGCATGTTGCGAAAGGCCCAGCGATTGAAGGGTCCTTGTGCATGTTGGCGAGGATGACCTGTTCGCCCGCAGCGGCGGGAAAGGTCCGCATCAATTTCAAAGAGTCTTGCATGGCGGGAGAACTCCGGATCGAAAGACCATTCCACCATGCAGTCGCCACGGCTCCGGCGCAACCGGCCGGAGCGGTCCCCGCAGGGCTCGACCTTTCGGCAGGTCATGCCGCCTCAGCCGCGCTTCCCTTCCCCGGCATCCCGGGTGCGACCGGTCAGGCAAAGTCGTGATGGTGCCTTTCAGGGCACGGCTGACTGTCGCCGCGTCGACTCACGCCACGGGGTTGTCGCTCACCTGGACGAGCAGCTTGCCGAAGTTGCTGCCGTCGAACAGGCGATTGAATGCCACCGGTGCGTTTTCGAGTCCCTGCACGATGTCTTCACGCCACGTCAGCCGGCCTTCACCGATCCAGCCGGCCAGCCTGCGGCGCGCCTCGTCGTGTCGTTCGGAGAAATCCGTCACCAGGAACCCCTCCATGCGTATGCGGCGGACAATGAACCACCAGAGATGGTCCTCCACCATGTCCGGGCCGGTCGCGTTGTAGTTCGAGATCGTCCCGCAGACCGCCATGCGGCCATGCTCGTTGAGGCTCATGATCGCCGCCCGCGCGACAGGGCCTCCGACATTCTCGAAGTTGATGTCGATCCCCTCGGGACACATGGCGGCAATGGCCTGCTGCGGATCGGCAACGTTTCTGTGATTGAAGCAGGCATCAAATCCGCAAGCCTGGAGACACCAGTCAACCTTGTCGCCGGAGCCTGCGCATCCGGTCACACGGCACGAGAGGGCTTTCGCGATCTGTCCGACGGTGGCGCCGACCGCACCGGACGCAGCAGACACGAAGACGGTCTCTCCGGCCACCGGACGACAGACATCGACAAGGCCGTGGTAGGCCGTGAGACCCGGCATGCCCAGCACTCCAAGTGCGGTGCTGACGGGGGCGAGGGTCGGGTCAACCTTGCGGAGCGTGCGGCCGTGCGCCACCACGAGGGACTGCCATCCACCCTGGGTTTCGACGATGTCGCCGGCGTGGAAGGCCCTGTGGCGGGAGTCCAGCACCACGCCAACCGTGCTGCCGATCATGACATCGCCGATCTCCATGGGTTCTGCGTAGGATTCGGCAGCATCCATCATACCTCTCATATAGGGATCGAGGGAGAGATAGATGGTGCGCGAAAGGACCTCGCCAGGCCCCGGATCGCCGGCATTCTCCTCGACGATCGCGAAGTCGTCCGCCACAGGCAACCCGTGGGGACGTCGCGCCATCACCACCTTGCAGTTCTTCATCATGGATCGCTCCCCGCCTCGACATGTCTGTCACGGACCATTGTGGCCCGATTCCTTGTCGTTCGCGATCGTCCGTGTCACAAGGAAGCAGCGATCCGGGGAGTGGCCATGTCTGGAACCATACTTGCCATTGCACGGCGTGGCGCATCACGCGCACCCATGGAGGAACTCGAGGCGACGACGGTCAGTGTCGATGCCGGCATCGAGGGCGATCTGCGTGGCGAACCGGGCGACCGACAGGTCACCATCCTGACCCGGGAAAGCTGGGAAGCGGCATGCGCCGAACTTGGAGAACGCCTGCCATGGACCACGCGACGCTCCAACATTTTCATTACCGGCCTTCGTGTCGAGGGTCAGCTCGGCCGGACCGTGCACATCGGCGATGCGGAACTCGCCATCACAGGCGAAACCGATCCGTGCTCGCGCATGGAAGAACAGGCCGCGGGCCTGCGTCAGGCTCTTGTCGTGGACTGGCGCGGCGGTGTGACCTGCCGAGTTCTGAAGTCCGGTTCCATCAGGGTTGGCGACAGAATAGAGTTCTTGTCGTGAGCGCCGGAGGAAAGACGACATGGCAACTCTGAGCAATGGAAATCCTGCCCTCATCATCGTCGACATCATGGGAACGGGGCGTCCCGAAGACGATGACGGCGGCATTCCCAGCATGGGAGGAGAGGAGGAGCGTGTCGATCGCGTGATTCCACTCATCGAGGCGGCGCGCGCCAGCAACATACCTGTCATCTACATCATCGAGGTGCACCGGCCCGATCATGTGGATTTCGGACGCGAGCTTGACGGTGACGAGGGTGTTCACTGTGTCGAGGGACATCCCGGCACGCGCATTCACGTTCGCCTGCCCTATTCACAGGGTGTCGACTACCTGATCCCCAAGCGCCGCTACTCCGCCTTCTTCGGAACCGACTTCGAGATTCTGCTCAAGGGACTCAAGGTCGACACGCTGTTTCTGTGCGGCGGACTGACCGATGTCTGTGTCCACTACACCTTCGTCGATGCGCACCAGCACGACTATCATGCCCATGTTGTCGAGGACTGCGTCGGTGGGTCCAGTCTCGAGGCGCACAACGCCTCGCTCAGGGCGATGGAGTATCTCCAGCACGGTGCACGGTGCAGCAGCCGCGATGTCATCGCCGCCTTCCGGGAACGTCAGCGCGAAGCCGCCTGAGCGGGTGAAGCGGGTCCATGACGGACCGTTTCCCGAACCTCTTTTCTCCCCTTGCCGTCGGGCCGCGGACGTTTCGCAACCGCATCTTCTCGACCGGTCACATGACCTGTCTGCTCGATGCGGACATGCTGCCTGACGAGCGTTTTGTCGCCTATCACGAAGCCCGCGCAAGGGGTGGCGCAGGTCTCATCATCACCGAGGCGGCGCGGGTCCACGCCAGTGGCGGCTGGCGCAACCTCGATGCCTCAGGCGATGCCTGCATCACGGCCTACCGGCGGACCGCCGACGCCGTCCATCGCCACGAATGCATGATCTTCGGCCAACTCGGTCATCCGGGCGCCTATGGCGTGACGACCACCGACGGCAGTCACGGCGTTGCACTCGGCCCCTCCCAGGTGAAGGCGCAGCGTTCCCACACCATCGCCCGCGCCCTGTCGCTCGCCATGATCGGCGACCTTGTCACGGCCTACGGGGCCGCGGCCGGCCGTATGAAAAAGGCCGGACTCGACGGTGTCGAGATCCTCGCCAGCCACAGCCTGCTGCCGGCACAATTCCTCAACCCGGTCATGAACAGGCGCCAGGATGCCTATGGCGGGTCGCTGGCCAACCGCATGCGTTTCCTTGAGGACGTCATCGCCTGCGTGCGTGACCATGCAGGCCCGACGATGGTCGTCGGCATGAGAATCTCCGGCGACGAGATGGAAACCGGCGGCAACGATCCCGAGGAACTGCTCGAGGTGTGCCGGCGACTCGGCAACGCGGGTGCGCTCGACTACATCAACGTTATCGCCGGCTCCATGATCGGCCTCAGGGGATCGGTGCACGTGGTTCCGCCGATGAACGTGGCAACCGCCTATCTTGCACCGCTGGCCGCCACCGTGAAGCAGCTGGTGCCGATTCCGGTGTTCGTCGCCGGCAGGATCAATCAGCCCCACGAAGCCGAAACCATCATCGCCACCGGTCAGGCCGACATGACGGGGATGACCCGGGCCCAGATTGCCGATCCCGACATGGCCAACAAGGCACGGACCGGACGTGTCGACGACATTCGCGCCTGCATTGCCTGCAACCAGGCCTGTATCGGTCACATGCAGGCCGGCCACGGAATCTCCTGTATCCAGCATCCGGAGACCGGCCGGGAACTGCAATACGCTGTCAAGCCATCTGTCAGGGCGCCGGGGACCGTGGTCGTGGCCGGTGGCGGGCCGGCAGGCATGAAGGCTGCAGCCGTCGCTGCACAACGCGGCCACCGGGTCATTCTCGCCGAGCAGGCGCTCCGCCTGGGGGGCCAGGTTCTGCTCGCCCAGGAGTTGCCCGGGCGCGCCGAATTCGGAGGCATCGTGACCAATCTTCAAAAGGAGATGGCATGCCACGGTGTCGAGGTGAAACTGGGCACCAGGGTGACACGGCAAACACTCGTGGACTGGAATGCCGACACCGTGATCGTGGCGACCGGAGCAAGGCCGTACATCCCGAAGATCGAACACGATGGACGCGCCATGCTTGTGGACGCCTGTCAGGTTATCCGCGGCGACGTGACAGTCGGTTCGCGCGTCGTGATCGCCGACTGGCGCTGCGACTGGACGGGCCTGGGGTTGGCCGAAAAACTCACCCGGGAGGGATGCCGCGTGACGCTGGCGGTCAACGGCACGATGCCGGGCCAGATGATCCAGATGTACGTGCGCGACCGTTGGGCGGGCGAACTCAACCGTCTCGGCGTCGAGGTCATCCCTTACGTTCGTCTCGTCGGCGCAGACATCTCGGGCACCTGGCTTCAGCACGTCACCTCGAACGAGATCATGGTCATCGAATCCGTCGACACCGTGGTCACGGCAGCCCCTGACATGCCCGATACCACACTTGCCGAAGAGCTTGCGGACTGGTCAGGAACAGTCGTCGAGATCGGCGACTGCCTCACCCCCAGAACCTGCGAGGAAGCAGTTCTCGAAGGCATGCGGGCAGGGTTTTCCGTTGAGCGGGACGACGGTGAAGAGTTATCTGTCCATTATTCGCGCCTTTCTCTCCGAATGCTTCGCCGCGCGGGACGTGGCGCTTGAGACGCTCACCGTACGCGATGCCAATCAGTTCATCACACGCCAGTCCCGACGCTTGTCCCGGTAGAGCGTCAAGCTGCTGGTCACGGCGCTGCGCAGCTTCCTGCGCTACCTCCATCAGCATGGAGGACATTCCCCGTCGACCTCACCGGCGCGCTTGTTTCCGTGGTGAGCTGACGGCTCTCAGGCAGACGCGAGCGATGTTTGGCGCCGATGAAGGTCTGACTCCTCCGGGCCGTCACGGCGGCCATGCGCAATGACCGGACAACCTTGTTGACGACCGTGGGGCCGCGGCGGTGATCGCAGCGACACCCGGGTTAGAGGAGAGCACCGCAGTCTTGCGCGTCCAACGTCAAGACGGGTCTGAACGCTGCCACAAGGTGCCCCCGAGACACCACTCCCGGAGATTGGGTTTGTATCTTCATACTTACAAACTATACATACATCGACATGCGTTTCGAATGGGATGACGCTAAGGCGCGGGCCAACGTCGCAAAGCTTGGGATCGACTTCGCGATCGCGCGGCATATCTTCGACGGTCCGGTGCTCACCCGGCCCGACACGCGCCGCAACTACGGCGAGGCGCGCCATGTCAGCGTGGGACGGGTCGGCCCCGCCGTTATCGTGGTAGCGCACACGACGCGCGGGGACCTGCGGCGCCTGATCTCGGCGCGTCCCGCATCTCGAAAGGAGAGGAGGTCATATGATGAGCGGATACAGGACGGCACTGAATCCGGCTGATGTCGCTGGGGTGGAGGATGGCGCGATCGACTTCGGGGAGATTCCGGAGCTGGACGACGCGTTCTGGCGTGAGGCCGACCTGATCGAGCCCGACCGGACGGAGCAGATTACCTTGCGTGTGAAGCGTTCGGTGCTCAATCACTTCCGCGCGCCGGGAAGGGGTTACCAGACGCGCATCAACCGCGTGTTGGAGAGCTACGTCCAGATGCAGCGTGGACCGGAATAGCGGATCGGCAAACTGCGATGAGGCAATCGGAGACGGCGACAGCCGAGATGATCCTCGTCGCTCCCGAAACGTTGGACGCCGAGGTCGCCGAGTTGCGCTCGGTGGGTCTTCGCGAAGCCAAACGTCTTCGCCGTAGGGGGAGGAAGTTCTTGCCCGCGATTCTGGCACCGGACACGATGCCCGGCGACGGACAATCGGTGCAGTTCGGAGTGGCATTGCTTGCGCTCGACTGGAAGATCAGCGCCTCGAACGAGATCATGGTCATCGAATCCATCGACACCGTGGTCACGGCAGCCCCTGACATGCCCGATACCACACTTGCCGAAGAGCTTGCGGACTGGTCCAGAACAGTCGTCGAGATCGGCGACAGCCTCAACCCCAGAACCTGCGAGGAAGCGGTTCTCGAAGGCATGCGGGCAGGGTTTTCCGCGTAGGAGTCACACCGAGGTGCGACTGCGCCAGGGCGCAAACCAGCCAAGCCCTTCCTGTGTGGTACCGGCGGGTGTGTACTCTGCTCCCACCCAGCCCCGGTATCCGCTGCGATCGACAAGATCGAAGATCCAGTCATGATTGATTTCACCGGTGCCCGGTTCGTGACGGCCCGGGTTATCCGAGATCTGGACATGTCCGATCCACGGCAGCTGTTCCGTGAAGTGCCGCGAGACATCTCCCTCACTGACCTGACAGTGGTAGAAGTCGAACTGGATCCGGACGTTCGTCCTGTCCACGGCCCTGACCACGCGCCGTGCCTGACTCTGACGGGTCAGGATGTACCCGGGAACATCGCGCTCATTGATCGGTTCGACAAGAAGCGTCACTCCTCGGCAGGAAGCCTCGGCGGACGCCTTGCGGAGGTTGTCGACGAGGACCTCCTCACAGGCATCCCGAGCCGTGGCAGGCGGAAGGACTCCCGAAAGCACGTGGACAAGTCCGGTGTCGGTGCGGGCGACGTAATCCAGCGCCACCTTCATGGCGTCGGCGAATTCGCTCTCGGCACCCGGAATGCCCGCCAATCCTGCCTCGCCGCCTGGTGCGTTGACCAGCACCAGATCGAGACCACATTCCTTCAGTGCCCTGGCGACTGTTGCCGCAGGAAGGTCATAGGGTTCCTGGATCTCAACGGCCTCGAATCCGGCCTCCGCGGCCAGTGCAAACCGCTCCCCAAGAGGCACTTCCGTAAACATGGTGGAAAGATTGGCAGCAAATCGCGGCATGGCAACGGGCTCGGGGGGCGGCAGGATTCCCGAACCTATGGCGTAGCAGCCGCATTGGGAAGACGCTGTTTCGTTGGACTCGCCTGGAACCATCCTGTAACGCTTGCCCCGGCACCTGGCGGACGCCAGTCATGACATCGGGGAGGCAGGGTCTTGGAAAGGCAGGACATCGCCTTCGTCGCGTCAACCGACATCAGAGCACAACAGGCACGCGACGAGCTCGTCGCTCTCTACGGGTGCTCGTCCATCGACGATGCCAGGGTCATTGTTGCCCTGGGCGGCGACGGGTTCATGCTTGAGACCCTGCATCGCCATCTCGACAGAGAGGTGGGAGTCTACGGAATGAACCGGGGCTCGATCGGTTTCCTGATGAACGCCTATGCAACCCAGGATCTGATCGAACGGCTCGATGCCGCAAGGACGACCATCCTGAAACCCCTCTCCATGACAGCCATGGATGTCCGGGGCGTGCGCCATGAGGCCGTCGCCATCAATGAAGTCTCGTTGTTCCGCGAAACAAGCCAGACGGCGAAGATCCGTATCCGCATCGATGATGTTGTGCGCATGGACGAATTGATGTGCGATGGTGTCATGGTGGCCACTGCCGCCGGCAGCACTGCCTACAATCTCTCCGCCCACGGACCCATCCTGCCCATCGGGTCCCACACCCTGGCCTTGACTCCAATCAGCGCCTTCCGGCCGCGTCGCTGGCGAGGCGCCATCCTTCCGGACGATTCCGGTGTCGGCTTCGAAATCCTCGATCATGCCAAGCGGCCGGTCAGTGCGGTTGCGGATTCCACCGAGGTTCGCGATGTCGTGAAGGTCGACGTGACACCGGACGGCAACCGGTGCGTGCGGCTTCTGTTCGATCCCGAGCACAATCTCGAGGAACGCATTCTCAAGGAGCAGTTCATCACATGAACAACGGCACCCAAGCTGATCCCGGCATCCACCTTCTGCCCTGTGACATCTCGGCCTATCGCAAGGGCAACACCGGAATCGACTATGTCACCACCTTCGACAGCGGTCTCCCCGGACCCCACGTGATGGTGAATGCGCTGACCCACGGAAATGAACTGTGTGGCGCCCACGCCCTGACTTACCTCTTCGAGAACGACGTGCGGCCGGTCCGGGGCCGACTCACCTTGAGCTTCGCCAATGTCGCGGCCTACGAGACCTTCGATGCCGCCAATCCCTATGCATCCCGTTTCGTCGACGAGGATTTCAACCGGCTGTGGGACCAGAGCACCCTGGACGGTCCGCGAATGAGCCGCGAACTCGCTCGCGCCCGCGCCATGCGCGAGGTGTTCGGGACCGTCGATCATCTCCTCGATATCCACTCGGTTGATCTGCCGCAACCCGCCATGCTGCTGGCCGGCCAGAGAGAGAAAGGCCGCGCCCTGGCGGCGGCCATCGGCAAGCCACGCCATATCGTCATGGACAGGGGCCATGACGCCGGAAAGAGAGTGCGGGACTTTGCCGCATTCGACGACCCGGGAAGCCCAAGGAGCGCCTGCCTCGTGGAGTGCGGTTATCACTTCCATGCCGCAGCATCGGATATCGCCATCGAAACGTCGCTGCGCTTTCTCCGGCACTTTGGCACGATCGAGGAGAGTCCCCGATGGTCTCGCGAAGACGATGAACCACAGGTCTTTGTCGAGGTGACCGGGCCGGTCACCATCGAAACCGACGATTTCCGGTTCGTGCGCAAGTTTGAGGGATTCGAGGTCATCCCCGAAGAGGCAACCCTGATCGCCCATGACGGCGAACGCCCCGTTCGCACCCCCTACCCTGACTGCGTTCTGGTGATGCCGGCCCGCGAACCCCTGCCCGGCAAGACTGCCGTGCGTCTGGGTCGACTCGTCTAAGACGTCCTATCCTCCACCCTTGTGGTAGACACGTTCGAAGCGCGCCAGGAATGCGGCGATCTCGCTTGCGTCCATGCCATGGAAGGTCAGTTCAACCCGACACCGCTCAAGGACCAGGCTGGCAATGCGGCGGGGTTCGAGAACGCTTGTGGTCATGACGACGCCCTTGCCGGCCTCCCCGATGCGCACACGTCCTTCTTCCTCGACACACGCCATGCCCTGGGCAAGCCGTGGAAGCAGACGGCGGAGTTCCCCAGGCGTGGTCGCCATGTCCTTCGCGACCACGTCCGGTGTGGTATCACCCACCGGCGACGGGAGGCCAGGCGGCCAGCGTGTCGCCGTCGTTGAGGACCCGCGTGTCGCGCGCTGCGGGTGGTACGAAGATGCCGTTGATCAGAACGAGGTGGCACATCTGGCGTGGCACAGCGCAATGGTCGAGGACCGCACCGACGGTGGTTCCCTCTGCAAGTTCGAGTGGAACCGCATTTTTGTATGCGTCGTCCGGCAGGTAGGGCGCCAACGAGGCAAAGAGCTTGAAGGTGATCCGCATGCTTCTCCAGGCAGGCCAGCCACAGCAGGAGAGTGTGCCGGTTCCCGGATGTTTCGACAAGCGGAGACAGCGTTGCATTGTCCGCGAACCGATAATCCACTAGCATGAAGCCCACAGGAAGGAGGGGGCCATGGGACTCGTCACCGACGTCATTCTTCCGATTGCCCTGGCGTTCATCATGTTTTCGCTGGGTCTGGGCCTGACCTTCGATGACTTCGCACGGGTGGCAAGGCGACCGAAGGATTTCTTCGCCGGCGCCTTCTCGCAGATCATCCTCCTGCCCCTTGTTGCCCTGATCCTGGTCAGCCTGTGGCCGCTTTCACCGGAGTTGGCGCTTGGCGTCATGATCATCGCCGCCGCCCCAGGCGGGGTCACATCCAATCTTCTGACATCCTTTGCCCGTGGTGACGTGGCCCTGTCGATTTCACTGACGGCCATCATCAGCCTCGTCAGCGTGATCACCATTCCGCTGATCGTGGTCATGTCCTATCAGCTTCTCGTCGGCTCCGGGGGGCCAGGCGACATCTCGGTCACCGAAACGGCCTTGAGCGTGTTTGTCATCGTGACGGTGCCCGTTGTCGGCGGTATCGCATTGCGGCGCGTGGCCACGGATCTGGCAAGGACCGTGGAACCGTGGTCGAGGCGCATCTCGACGGTCCTCTTTGTTCTGGTCCTGGCCGGAGCCATCGTCCAGGAGCGTGACAACATCGTTCCCTATTTTGCGGACGCCGGCCTCGTCACACTGGTGCTCAACGTGGTGATGATGGCGCTGGCCTACGGTCTTGCCGGCATCCTGGCATCGGGAAAGGCGCAAAGGGTCGCCATTTCAATCGAGTGCGGCCTGCAGAACGGCACGCTTGCCATTGCCGTCGCCGTGCTGCTGTTTGGCGCCGGCCCTGTCGTCATTCCGGCGGCAACCTACAGTCTCATCATGTTCGCCACCTCACTGCTGTTCATCGCCTTTCTGCGACGCTCACCTTGACCCCGGCGCCGCACGCCCCTTAAAGGACAGGCTTGCGGATGGGTGGCCGAGTGGTTGAAGGCACCGGTCTTGAAAACCGGCAGGCGTGCAAGCGTCTCGTGGGTTCGAATCCCACCCCATCCGCCAGGACCCTGGTCTCGTGGCGGCGGCCGGAGGACAAGGATGTTCTCTCACAGAGCGTGCCTCGCCTGGGACGGCATCACCTTTCAGGGCTGCCATCGACCGCCCGGATCAGGCGACCAATCGGATTGTCCTGGAACCGTTGCACCCTGTGACGATCGGTGCACGCAGGTTCCCGGGTCTTGCCAACAAGTACCTTGCAGAGGCGAGGAATTGGGAGAACCATGGAAGCTCTTTGCGAAGGGAGGCGGTCTTGGTCGAGGTGGTGCACCGGATCATCGAAGACAGTGGGGATATCCCCAACAATCCCGAACTTCCCCTGATCCTCTACAGGAACGTGCTGACGTTCACGTCGGGCAGCCCGGACGATGATGTGCAGCACATCTTCCATGTAAACGGCTGGGGCAACGGATGGCAGGGACAGGCAATCTACTCTCATCACCACTACCACGCCGAAGCCCACGAGGTGGTGGGAATCGCCCAGGGCAGCGCGGTTGTCCAGTTCGGCGGACCCGACGGTCCCGTCTTCGCTGTCAAGGCAGGTGATGCAGCACTCATCCCGGCCGGCGTCGGCCACTGTCGACTCGACGATGAACCGGGCCTTTCGGTGGTGGGCGCCTATCCACCGGGTCAGCACCCGGACCACAGACGCGAGGGCGAGACAGCAAGGCAAGCCCTGCGCGAGGCCGTACGGAACGTACCCTTGCCTGCAACCGATCCCGTGACCGGCGCCAAAGGCGCGATGCTTGACCTCTGGCACCGGGAACGCTGAGTCGGCGTTGCGGGGCCCGACACCGACGACACGTTTGTCGCCGACTCCATCCTGGCAAGGTGTTGCTCAACGCTGTCGAGGTCCTGCGCCAAAGACGCTTTGTCCGGCCCCTGGTCTGCGCCATAGTGGTCGCATGCAATACCGAAAGTACACATGACTGCCACCGAACTGCCGGTCGCCAGGCATCCCGTCACATTGCCTGGATTCGAGGTGGCGGAGGCAAGAGTTCCCGAGGAAGCGGTAGAGGCCTATGAACGGGATGGTGTGGTCTGGCTCCGGAATGCCTATTCCCGGGACTGGGTGAACCTTCTGGCCGAAGGCATGGATATCGCGGTGGCAAATGCAGACGACAACACACATGCGTTCAACATTGCTGCACCTGGCGAGCCTGGCTTCTTCTTCTACGATACCTTCATGTGGCGGCGCATCGAACAGTTCCGGTCATTCTGCCTGGAGTCCCACGCGCCCGATATTGCCATGCAGGTCATGGGTTCGGAATCGCTCATCTTCTACTTCGACTTCATGCTGCTGAAGGAACCGGGCACCAGCCGCAAGACCCCCTGGCACTATGACGAAGCCTACTGGCCGGTCACCGGTGAACAGATCTGCAATCAGTGGATCGCGATCGACCAGATTCCGGCCGAGACTGCCTTGCGGTTCGTTCGCGGCTCTCACCTGATGCGCGACCAGCGCTATCGCTCGGTCCACTTCGATCCCGACGACGCCTATGCCCGCCCCGAAGACCTGCCTGTACCGCCCGAGTGGGACCGCATCGAAGGCGATCACGAGATTGTCTGCGCTCCCATGGAACCCGGCGATTGCCTCGTCTTTCACAGCAGGACTCACCACAGCGCACCCGGCAATCTGGCCACCACCAACCGTCGCCGCGCGCTCGCAACCCACTGGATCGGTGACGATATCACCTACAACGACAAGCCAATCGAGACCGACCCTCCTCACCGCGGCGAGGGCCTTGTTCATGGCGGTTCCATGGAGTGTGCGCTCTTCCCGCGCGTGCGGTGACGTCCGACGGATTTGACCGGCGCAGCCTGTCCTTCTTGCCGGGCCTGGTGTCGGCGCCCTCCGGTCCGTGAGCCTTCAACCAGCGATCACCTCCGTGCGGTCCTGGGAAGACGGCCCCCGAATGTCGCCCACGCAAGGAAGGGTACTGCCTTCACCCAGGAATCAGACGGCCCCTTTCCGAAGTCGGAAAGGGGCCGTCCGGGTCAGCCAACTGTTGTGAGTCTACAACCCGAGGCGCGCGATCGTCTCGTTGCTCGGGATGCCGTCCTGGGTCCAGCCCCGGACTTCATAGTACTCGGGCAGCATGGTCTCGAGGCCATTGACCTTCCCTTCGGCGGGACCTGTCTTCGCCGCATCCTTGACGAGGCGCTGCGGCAGATTGTCATCCTCGCCGGTGAAGCCGGCGGCGATGTTGAACTGCCGCTCGAGGTTCCAGATCCTCTCACCGGTCTCGAGAAGACGCTCTGCGGTCCACTCTCCTTCGCAGGCCGCGTCCACCTGTGGCGCAAAGTCCTCGAGAGTCCAGGCGAACGTCGTGAAGACACACATGCCGGTCGAGTCGACTGCCGCCGTGGAATCCTGGAAGGCCCGCACCAAACCCGCCTTGTTATCGGTCACCAGCGGGTCGGTCTTCTCGGGGATGCCGAGAATCTCCGATGCCACAGTGTAGCTCCTCAAGTGACAGGCACCGCGGTTGGAGGTGGCGTAGGTCAGCCCCATGCCCTGGATGCCACGGCTGTCATAGGCCGGGAATTCCTGGCCCTTGACGGACATCGAAAGTTCGGGCCTGCCATGCTTCTCGCACAGCAGCTTTGAACCCAGGCCGATCTCGGCGCCAAAGCCCTCACCCTTGCCAGTCAGTTCCGCCACCTTGCACAGCGCTTCGGCATTGCCGAAGTTGAGCTCGATTCCGTCGGTGTTGTCAGTGGTGATCACGCCGTCCTCGAACAGCTCCATGGCCGAACCGACCGTGGCGCCAAATGAAATGGGATCGATGCCCTGTTCATTGCAGATGAAGTTGGCGAACGTGAGCGCCTCAAGGTCGTCAACACCGGTGGCCGCGCCCAGCGCCCAGGCCGCCTCGTATTCGAGACCGCCGGAGATGATCTGGTATTCGG
Organism: Alphaproteobacteria bacterium; assembly: GCA_965213815.1. Taxonomy (GTDB): domain Bacteria; phylum Pseudomonadota; class Alphaproteobacteria; order SP197; family SP197; genus SP197. The sequence continues at coordinate 2,274,546 of OZ243917.1, forward strand.
GCCGTTCGGCAACCGAGAAGTGGGTGCGATCGATCTCCGAGACCCGCCCGCAGGCAATGGTGCACCCGAAACACGCTGCATTGGTGACAAGGTTCTTCTTGCCATCCGTCTCGCGCACCTCGGCCATGGCCTCGGCCGAAATGTTGCCGGCCCCCTCGAACTGGACATCGCGATGATTGCGTGTCGGCAGGGCGCCCATCTCGTTGATGACGTTCATGAGAACCTGGGTTCCCATGGCGGGCAACCCCTGCCCGGTGACCGGGTTGTCGGCCAGGACCTTCTTGGCCGCCGTGGTCGCTTCCATGAAACGGCGGGGATCCTTGACACTGACACCGAGTGTACCGCGGATGGCGACCGCCTTGAGGTTCTTGGAGCCCATGACCGCTCCAACGCCCGAACGTCCTGCCGCCCGGTGCATGTCATTCACGATGCAGGCGAACTTCACACCCTTTTCGCCCGAGATCCCGATCGATGCGACCCGGATCAATGGGTCGCCGTGATCGTGCTTGATGGCTTCTTCGGTATCCCAGACCGATGTCCCCCAGTGCTTCGAGGCATCGACGAGGCGGGCATCACCATCGAGCAGCAAGAGGTAGACCGGTGACGGCGACCTGCCTTCGAAAATGATCATGTCCCAGCCGGCATTCTTCATCTCGTTGCCGAAGAAACCACCGGAATTGGAACAGGCGATGGCCCCCGTCAGGGCACCCTTGGTCACCACGGAATAGCGGCCTGCCGTCGATGCGCAGGTCCCGGTCAGGGGGCCTGTCGTCATGATCATCTTGTTCTCCGGCGACAGGGGATCGACCTTGGGATCGATCTCCTCGGAGAGATACTTGGTCGCAAGACCGCGCTGGCCGAGGTAGGCCTGCGCCCACTCCATGTTGAGAGGTTCACTCTTGCAGGCGCCTTCAGAAAGGTTGACCCGCAGTACTTTTCCAGTCCATGCCATTGTGCGTTCCCTCCCCTAGGCCTGCGCCGCGGAATCGGCCACCGCGGCCGAGGCGCGCATTCTGTCAAGACCGGTCCAGTTGGCATCGACATACGTGATGGCTTCGGTCGGACACGCCTTGGCGCATTCCGGATCACCACCACACAGATCGCACTTGATCACCTTGCCGGTTGACTGGTTGTAGTTGATGGTGCCGAACGGGCACGCGATGGTGCAGACCTTGCAACCGACACACAGCGCATCGCTGACCACCTTGGCGCCGGTTTCCCGGTCAACCGTGATGGCGTTTGTCGGACAGGCCTCGGCGCACCAGGCTTCGTCACACTGGGTACAGGTGTATGGAACGAAACGCCCCTTCGCCTCGAAGTTGAAAACCTTGATCCTCGACTTGGAGGGGTTGAACACCCCTTCATTGTCAAGCGAACAGGCCAGCTCGCACTGAAGGCAGCCTGTGCACTTGTTCGGATCGATGGACAGAGATTTCTGCATCAAATGAGCCCCCCTTGAGCCAACGCCAGAACACAGACGGACGGTAGCGCCCCATCTGGGAAACTGCAAATGCAATCATGCACTTGCAATTCGGAACCATTCCGAATTGAATTCCCAGAATCAGTCCGCGTCAGCGGCGGCGGCGTGCTCCGCCCGCAACCAGGGGGCGCGTCTCGACGGTGCTGCCGGTGACAGTTCCGTCGGGCGAGAGGTCGTAGGCATGGAGTGTATCGAGAAGCGCCCGGGCGGTATCGTGATCGGGTGACATCCTGGTCATCAGCAGCGGTGGCTTGCCGCGTTGCATCGCCACCGCGTTACAGGCATCGGGACAGTGGGTCAGACAGACGATGGGATGAATGCGCCCCCTTTCCTCAGGCGAGGCAATGGCGCAGGCGATGTCGTGAAGCCTCTTGCCCGGCAGGTCGTCACCGTCCGGCATGACATCGAGCGCTCTCCAGCGACAGGTCACACAGATGCGAAGACCCGCCGGTCGGGCACCCCTGGATCCACGTTTGCGCATGGCGCCACTCTCCGGGTGACCTTCATCGGATGCGGTTTTGACACAATCGGCCGCGCTGCGATAGTTGAGGCCTCAAAACGGGAGGTCAGCCATGATCAGGCGTGCGGTCGTCGCCATGATGGAACACGAAACCAACACCTTCTCGCCGGTACCGACGCCGCTTTCCCGTTTCGGTTCGCCTGACGTTCCAACGGGTCGGGAAGTCTATCGCCGCTTCAAGGGAACCGGAACAGGAATTGGCGCCTTCCTCGATGTTGCCGACGATGCCGGCATGGAGACCGTCACGCCGATTGCCGGCAATGCCGCCCCTTCAGGTCCCGTCGAACGCCACGCCTACAATGTGATGTGCGACGCCATCCTGGAGGCCGTGCAGGCTGGTTGCGACGTCTGCTTCCTCGATCTCCACGGCGCCATGGTCACCGAGACAACCGATGACGGTGAAGGCAGCCTTCTCAAACGCATCCGTGATGTTGCTCCCGAGCTGCCCGTCGCCATCAGTCTCGACCTCCATGCCAACATCACGCCTGAGATCGTTGACAACACGAACGTGATCGTCGGTTACAAGACCTATCCGCATCTCGACATGTACGAGGCCGGTCAGCATGCCGGACGCATCATGGTTGACGCTCTCGACCGCCGGGTGACCCCGGTGATGGCCTGGGGACAGCGTCCCATCCTCGCCCAGACCCTGCGCATGGGGCATGACGACGAACCCATGGGATCGATGATCGCCATGGCCCGCGAGGCCGAGGAAGCGGGACTGCTTGCCGTCAGCGTCTTCGGCGGCTTCCCTCTGGCCGATTTCCACAACGCCGGACTCTCGGTCGTGACGGTGGCCGATAGCGATCGTGGCGAGGCACAGGAAACAGCGGAGCGCCTGCTTGGTGAGGCCTGGCGGCGCCGCGATGAGTGGCTCTTCGAAGCCGAACCGCTCGAGCACACCGTTGCCCGGGCCGGGCAGATTGAAGAGGGGCCGGTTGTTCTCCTCGATCATGCCGACAATGCCGCCTCCGGGGGGACACAGGATACGGTCGCTGTCTTGCGGGAGGTCATGCGCCAGGGACTTCGGAATGTCGCCATGTTCGGCATCTGCGACGAGGCGGCAGTGAACGCCATGACAGCCGCTGGCGTTGGCAACGAGGTCACGATCGAGCTCGGCGGCAAGGTCGACATGCCCGAGATCGGCAGAAAGGGAGAACCGCTGACGGTGACCGGGAAGGTCCGTTCGCTCACCGACGGCGATTTCACCGTCACGGTACCTATGGGACGGGGAACGACAATGTCCATGGGGCGATCGGGTGTTCTTCAGACCGACAACGTCGAGATCGTCGTCGTCTCGCGCCAGACCGAGCCCTACGACCCGGGATGCCTGCGCAGTGTCGGGATCGAGCCACTCCACAAGCGCTACATCATCCTCAAGTCACGCATTCATTTCCGTGCGGGGTTCAGCGACATCGCTGTTGCCGAAGTTCCCTGCAACGGTGTCGGCGTGACAAGCAGCGACAACAGTCTCTTCACCTTCCGCAAGGTGCGTCGCCCCATCTTCCCCCTCGATCCCGACTGCCCGGAAAGGCCCAACTACGCCTGACCGGCAGCGGACCCCTCATTTGCCTGACGCGACAAGGCGCACGCAGACCCAGGCGGGAGTATCCGCAAGCGGCGTGTAGGATGCCCCGCACAACGACTTCCGGCTCTCTGATCAGGTGGCCGGCCTCGCGGTGGACATCCTCAAACGCACGGATGTCACATGGCGACCGTTTGGGCAGAACACCTGGCTGCGCAAAGTCTCGTAATGACCGTCGTCAGCAACCGTCGATGGCGGTGATGCCGCTTCTTCGAGAAGCAGACTGCGTACTCGCTCGACGTGCTGAAGCCGCGAACAACTCTCCCATGATAAGGTGAGGCCACCGGCAGCTTCACGCCTCCCGGCCTTCGTGTTGTGCTTCCCTTGCCTCTCGCAGGCACCGTGTCTCAATGGAGGGCGTCGAGTGCGGTGACGACGTTCTCGGGAGTCATGGGCATGTCGACCCAGGTGCCAATGGCGTTGTAGACGGCCTGGGCGATGGCCGGCCCGGCGGCGGCGGCCGGGGCTTCCCCTGCACTGCGGGCGCCGAAGGGCCCCACGGGATCATAGGAGTCGCCGTAGATCACCTCGTCGCGCAACGGAAAATCGGCCGCCCGCAGGAGCTTGTAGTCCAGGAGATTGGCGTTGAGGATGCGGCCGTCGTCGTCGAAGGAAAGCGCCTCGTAGATGGCAAAGCCCGCACCGCAGATGGCGCCGCCGATCATCTGGTTCTTCATCACCTGAGGATTCATGATCGTGCCGCTGTCCTGGGTTGCCAGAAAGTCGAGCAGCCTGATCTCGCCGGTCTCGATGTCGACCTCCACGTCAGCGAAGTGCGCCGCGAAGTGCCTGGCGAAGGTGCTGGCCGGTGGCATCGGCCCCTGCGGCCTGCCGGTGATTGACGACGCCTGACCGAGAGCGTCGGTCCCGCGAAAATGGTTCAGCGCCTCTTCGACAGTGATGCGGATGTTTCGCTTGTTGGGGTCCTTCGAGTAGATGACACCGTCGACCACATCGAGTTCGTCGCGCGGCGAATCGAAGAACTCGCGGGCGGCGATATCCAGCAACTGGCGCTTGGCATCATTGGCTGCCGCGCGTGTCGCCCAACCGACGCGGTACATGGTGTTGCTGGCCAGTGAACCGTGACTCCAGGGGCACGAATCGGTATCGCCAGTCTCGATTTCCACCTTGTCGAAAGGAATGCCAAGCTCCTCGGCCGCGACCTGCGCCTGGGTGGTCTCGCTCCCCTGCCCTTGCCGGCCGACGGCGCAATGAACCTTCGCGCTTCCGTCCGGGTTGATGCGCACCACAGCCGAGACATTGCCCTCGAACTCGACACCGCAGACATGGGCGCCTGTGCCCACACCCACGGCGCGGCGCCTGGGTCCATCCACGGCATAGGGGACACCCCAGCCTTTCCACTTCGACGACCAGTCAAAGGCCTCGGCCCCCTTGCGCAGGATCTCGTCGGTGGACCCGCTCGACAGGTGAAAGAGCTTTGGCCATTCCTGTCTTTGTTCCTCGGGAATACCCTCGAGGTACTGTTCGAGAGATCCCTTCATGTATTGCCGGCTGTGCTGCATGCGCAGGCGTTCACCGGGCTTGATCTGGTTCTTGAGACGGAATTCCACCGGATCCATGCCGAGGCGGATGGCGCACATGTCGGCCACCCTTTCCACCACCGATCCCAGGGTGACGTCGCCGACAGCGCGCATGCAGCCCGCGGTCAACAGGTTCGTGTTGACGCCGTGGATGGCGTAGTGCCCGTGTTCCGCACGGCCCCAGTTGTCGACACAGAAGAAGCCGACGTCGTCCTTGAACCCGTAGCCGCCGTTGTCGATGATGTGGTCGAACTCGGCCAGGGTCAGGGTGCCGTCCTGGCGGCAGCCCATGCGCCCGCGGGATACCTCGAGGTGCCGGCGCTTCACCGTCGCCATGCACTCCTCGTTCGAAAGCTCGATCTTCACCGGCTTTCGCACCTTGCGGGCAAGCAGGGCGGTGATGAGCATGAAGTTGGCGCTCCACCAGTTGCCGAAGGAACTTCCCGACGGCAGCGCGATGACCCGTACCCGGCTCAGTGGAATGTCGAAGGCCTCGTGGATGCCGTCACGCAGTTCCGATGGCGTCTGGGAGGACGTCCACAGGGTCACACGCTCGCCGCTCCACTCGGCAATGCAGGCATTGCGGCCCAGTGGGGCCATCTGCTGGCTGGCAAAGCGGATCTCGGTCTCGACGATGAAATCGGCCGCCTCGGCGCCCTTCGCGACATCGCCCCACTCGACGACATAGGGATCACGCAGATTGCCCTCCTCACGAACCTGCGGCGCTTCCGGTTTCATCGCCACTTCGGGATCGAAGACCGCCTCGAGAACCTCATACTTGACGTCGATGAGTTCGAGGGCGGCCTCGGCAATCTCCTCGCTGACCGCCGCCACCGCGGCCATGTCGTCGCCATGGAAACGCGCAATGCCATCCAGAATCTTGCCGCGATAGTTGAACCAGGCGTTCTCCCAGACATTCTGGGGCGTGTCGTGATGAGTCACGACACCAAGAACGCCGGGCAGCGCCTCGGCCCTCGAGGTGTCGATCGAGACAATGCGTGCATGAGCGTGGGGGCTGCGCAGGATCTTGCCATGCACCATGCCCTGGACTTCAAGGTCCACGGCGTACTTCAGTGAGCCGGTGACCTTCTCGCGGGCATCCTTCACAGGAACGCCTTTGCCGGCAATCCTCCAGGCGGAGCGGTGTCCCGCTGTCTCGGTTGCTGTTGCCACGTCTTCTTCTCCCTCGTCAGCCGGCGGATGGCTCCGTCTCGATTTCTCGCAGCCGTGCCGCAGCATTCATGACAGACTTCACAATATATGGATAAGCACCGCAACGACATATGTTTCCACTCATGGCCATGGCGGTCTCTGTTTCCGTCGGATCGGGATTTTCGTCGAGGAAGGCCTTCGCTGCCATGATGAACCCCGGTGTGCAGAATGCGCACTGGAACCCCTGTTCCTCGATGAAGGCTTCCTGGATCGGATGGAGATCATCCTCGTTGCCGAGGCCTTCGATGGTGAGAATCTCCCGGCCTTCGGCCTGCATGGCGAGCACGAGGCAGGAGGTCACCGGTTCGCCATCCATGATCACCGTACAGGAACCACATTCGCCCTCACTGCACGAGACCCGGACTCCATGGAGATCGAGGGCGCGCCTCAGGAGGTCGCAGAGCCGTTCGTGCGGTCTTGCCTCGAGATCGAAAGTCCGGCCGTTGACGGTCATGCGGATCATTCCTGGTCTCCCCTCAATCGTCCGAGCGCATCGGCGAGCGCCCGGCGGACGAGCACCGGACACATCCGGGTTCGGTAGTCGCGACCGGCGCGGACATCGGATATCGGACGCGCAACCCCTGTCGCGTGGCTGGCCGCCTCTTCGAGAAGAGCCGTGTCCACATCTTGGAGAGACCTGCCAACGAGAACCGCCTCTCCTTTTCCGACGCGCACGGGAGCCGGAGCCACGGAACCCAGGGCGATCCGCGCACCGGTGAGGGCGCCTTCGGTGACCGTCAGTGAAACCGCGGCGCTCACCAGGGCGATGTCAACCACAGTCCGGGCGACCCGGCGATAACTCGCCTCGCGTCGGGCCTGCGGCAGCGGCACGACAATGGCCGACAAGAGTTCATCAGCGACCAGATTCGTCCGGTTGACGCCGACAAGGAAGTCCTCCATCGGGATGCTCCGCTGACCCTCATGGCCATGGATCAGACAGCGGGCCTCGAGCGCGACGAAGAGCGGCGAAAGATCGGCCCCGGGCGAGGCATTGCACATGTTTCCGCCGACCGTTGCGATGGTGCGCGTCTGCTTTGTGCACATCAACCGTGCGGTATCGGCAAGGGCGGTCATGACGGGATGCATCGAGGCGGCCCGATCGAGATCATCGAGTGTCGCCATCGCACCGATCCTGATCCCCTCCGGCACGGCCTCGATACCGTCGAGCGCGGCAAGGCGCGTCAGATCAATGCAGTGATCAAGCGACACCTCGCCGCGACGCCACTGGAGCATCAGGTCCGTGCCACCGGCCCAGTAGCGGGCGTTCTCGCCGTGACGGGACTTCATGGCGATTGCGGCATCGATACTGTCGGGGCGCAGATAGGAAAATTGCCTGGTCACCGGCATCTCCCGGGTCCGGCTGAAGAGACCCCATTTCCGCATATCGGTTCATGTGAATCAAGACGCCGGTTGGGGTCATTGCCCGGCACGCCGGGATGTTGATATGCTGCCGCTGACGGAGGTAGTGCCGATGATCAGGTTGCGCAAGCGCAATGGCGACGCCACCGGGCGTCGGTCCTCACTCTTCGAGTTGCGGGCAGTGCCCTCCGCCAGGAGCACCCTCCTGCTCGGCCTTGCAGGGGCGGTCGGTTTTTTTCTGGTCTGGGAGTTGGGCCACTTCATCACGCCCGAAGAGAGTCAGAGATTCCTTCCCTCACCCCAGGAGGTTCTCGGCGCCCTCATCACGCTCATCGTGGAGAAGGACTACATTGCCGACATTCTCAAGAGTTGCTTTCGCATCTTTGCCAGCTTCTTTACCGCGTGCCTGATCGCCATTCCCCTGGGCATCGCCATGGGCTGTTTCGTGAGACTGCGCGCCCTTCTCAACCCGACCATTTCCGCCTTCCGCTACCTGCCGGCCGCATCGTTCATTCCCCTGCTTCTGGTGTGGTTCGGTCCGACCGACACGCAAAAGCTCGCATTGCTGGTGCTGGGAGTGATCTTCTTTCTGGTGGCGCTCATTCTCGACAACACGAAGGCTGTGCAACCCGAACTCATCGAGGCGGCCCTCACCATGGGCGCGGGACGACGCCAGGTGGTGACCGAGGTCGTGGTTCCTGCGGTGGCGCCGGCCGTTATCGATTCCATGCGCAACATGATTGCCGTGGGCTGGACCTACCTCGTCATCGCGGAGATCGTTGCCGCGTCGGACGGAATCGGAGCGGTCATGATGCGCGCCGGACGATTTCTCAAGGTCGATATCATCATGGCCGGAATTCTCACCATCGGCATTCTCGGGGTGGCAACGGATATCCTGTTCCGCCTGGCTGCGCGTTATGCGTTTCCGTGGAATCGTGAGCGCGGCGAATGACGATGCCGGATGACAAGACGCCTTCGCGTGTTGCGATCGAGGCGCGGAATGTCACGCGACAGTATCTCGGCGGCAGTTTCACCGCTGTCGATGATGTCTCGATGGACTTGCGGGAAAACGAGATCGTCTGCTTCATCGGGCCATCGGGATGCGGCAAGACCACCATGCTGCGCATGATCGCCGGTCTCGAGTATCCCACAGCGGGCGACCTCACAGTCTACGGCAAGCCCATCAACGGCCCCGGCCCCGACCGCGGCATGATTTTCCAGGCCTATACGTCCTTCCCGTGGCTGACAGCGCGACGGAACATCGAATACGGCATGAAGATCATGGGCCTGTCACGGGAAGAGCGGCGCCACCGGGCGACAGAGTTTCTCAGGCTCGTTCACCTCGACGACTTCGGAGATTCCTATCCGGCGAGCCTTTCCGGTGGCATGAAACAGCGCGTGGCCATTGCCCGCACCCTGGCACAGAATCCGGGTGTCCTGCTGATGGATGAGCCCTTTGGCGCTCTCGATGCCCAGGTGCGCTGGGAAATGCAGGAAATGATGATCGAGATCATCGAGCGCGAGAATACCACCGTGGTGACCGTCACCCACGACATACAGGAGGCCATCTATCTCGCCGATCGAATCGTGTTCTTTACCCGGTCTCCCGGGCGCATCAAGGCCGACATTCCCGTCGCCTTCAAGGAGGGACGGCGCATTGCGCTCAAGGAAGAGATGCTGGCATTGCCCGGCTACGTCGAACTCGAAAGGGAACTCTTTGCCATGATGCGCGAGGAGATCCAGAAAAGTTGAACAACACCAATCACCGGAGGACATGTGACATGCAACGAACAAGAACAGCCATGACCGGCGTTCTCGCCGGGCTGCTGCTGGCGGTGACACTGACAACCGGAAGCGCTCTGCGCGCTGCCGAGACAGTGACCGTCACTCTGATCCCCGTCTCCGTTTATGGACCCTGGTTCATCGTCCAGGAAAAGGAGATGGCACAGGGCGTCGACCTCGAGGTGCAGATCATCGAGGACATCACGGCACGCAACGCCGGACTCTCTACCGGTCACCTGCAGTGCATGATGACCACCATGGACTCCACTGTTGTCGCTCATGCTGCGGGCATTCCCGTGAAGCATGTCGCAGTGCCACTGATGTCCTACGGGCTCGACGAGATGGTGGTGGCGGCCGATATCCAGTCCGTGGAGGACTTTGCCGGACGATCCTACGCAGCTGACTACGGCTTCCTGAACCACATGTGGATGCTGCTGACGCTCAAGCGTGCAGGCATGGACTTCGATGCGGTCGAGCACAAGATCATGCTGCCGCAGGATGCAACCGCGTCCTTCGTCAGTGGAGCACTCGACATTGATGTCAACTTCATTCCGTTTTCCACGCAGTCGCAGGAGCGCGAGGACTCCTATCTCTTCAAGAGCAGCCGCACCGACCGCACCTGGGAACGCGGCCTGATCTCCGACTCCATCGCCTGCAACACGGACTGGATGGAGGAGAAGCCGGAGGTGGCACGGGAAGTGCTGCGCGCCTGGTTCGAGGCGGTGAACTGGTGGAAGGAGAACCCCTCTGAAGGCAACGAGATCGTTGCCCGGGGTCTCGACTGGCCGGTCGAGGATGTCGAGATCACCCAGCAGGGCACGGTGATGCTCAACATCAACCAGAATCTTGGCGCCATCGGCGTCGAGGGCGGTGTGCCGATGTGCGCCAGCATCCCCGAAGGTGCGCCCCTTCCTCCCGATGAGCCCAGCAACTGGGGCCAGATGTTCGGTGGTGAGGACTGCGAGGCCGGGTACCTTGATTCGACCTGGGACATCTTTGCCTCGGTCTACCAGGAGGCCGGTGTGACCGACAACGCACCGACAGCGGCGGACGGCATCGACAACGGCATGCTCATGAGCCTGGCTGCGGACGGCTATGACGAGACCTACAACTCGAACAAGTGGGTCGGCCGCAGCGGCATGTAGGCATGAACCCTGCCCTGCCCCCGTCCGGGGGCAGGGCAGCCCTTTCTCCAGGAGGAGGTTGATTCATGGCCGATCCCCTCAGGATCGATTCCCATGTCCACGTCTATGAGACCCGTGAAATCGGCCAGGCCGAAAAGACGGGTTACGAGGTCTGGGAGTATGGAGAACTTGCCGGAGTGAGGGCGAGCGCCCTCGACGGCACGGTCGACGAGTTGCTGGACTCCATGGTCTCGGCCGGGATTTCGCGAGCCGTCATCGTCAATCTCTACACCACCGTGGAGATTCGCTCACAAGCCATTTCCACACTCGAACCCGGGCTGACCGCGGGCATGCGTGAGAAGGCCATCCAGGACATCGAAGCGCGCATGGCCGATGAGATGTGGCAATTCAACCTGTGGGCCTGTGGTGTCGGCCACCAACACCCGGAACTCGCGATCTTCGTTGCCACCGATCCCCTGCTGGCTCCGGATGAAACCGGTGCCGCTCTGGTCAGCGATCTCCATGAGTCCCACGGCGCCCATGGCGTCAAGCTCCATGGTCCGGCCCAGGGATGCATGATGTCCGACCGGCGCCTGTGGGCCACCTACAGGACCTGCGAGGAGCGCGGCCTGCCGATCATTGCCCATGCCGGTCCCGACCAGCAGGGTATCGGGTACTCGGACCCACCGGCCTTCGTGGACATGTTGCGGGATTTTCCCCGCCTCAAGGTGGTGGTCGCCCATCTTGGCGGCGCCTCGTGGCGTCAGACCCTGGAGGTGGCAGAGGCCTTCCCCAACGCCTGTTTCGACTGTTGCGAGATCATAGACTGGACCGGAAGCCCCAATGGACCCAGTGAGATGGAACTCGCCCGTCTCATCCGGGATATCGGCACACACCGCGTCATGATGGGCTCCGATTACCCATGGTACGATCTTGACAACACCGTCGATCGCATCATGGAACTGCCATTACTCTCAGCGGAGGAAAAGGAAGGCATCCTGGGCGCCAACGCCCGGTCCATCCTCGGCCTGTGAGTCATGATTCCTGCGATGCGGGGAGTGCCCGGGCCGCCACGGCACGGTGGAGGACGGGGGATGATCCGGCATCCAGAGAGAGTTCGAGTCCTGCGGCCCGCGCCGCCGTGATGAGGGCCCTGTCCAGGGTCGCAAGCGGAAGTTGCCTGCGCAACGCGAGTTCGAAGTAGGACGCATCATAGGCACTGAGATTGTGTTTGTCGGCAAGTTCGAGCACGTCTTCCCACATGCGAGGCGTCGACACCGGTTCAACGCCGATGGGCAGGATTTCTAGGTTCGACCGGATTCGCATCCACTCATCTGCGTGGATGCGTCCGCGACGTGTCGCGGCCAACAATGCGTTGGCGACCTCAACTGGCCATAGAGACGGAACGTATGCCTGGTCATCGATGAGACAACTGCGCAGGCGATCAGTCGCTTCACAGGCTTCATCAGGAAAGATCCATGCCATGGTGACCGAGCAATCGAGGACAAACGGCATCAGTGCTTGCGCCCCTCGTCAATGAGTTCCCGCACCGGCACGCCATCGAGAGAATGGGTCCTCTGAAACTCTTTCAGGGACTCGATTGCGGCCTCCACCCTGCCGCGATCGTGCTCCTGGTAGGGAATCAGCTCGGCCACAGGGCGGCCGTGCAGAGTGATGACGAACCGCTCACCCGCCTCCACACGCCGAAGCAGCTGCGATAGTCTTGTCTTTGCCTCAAAGGCACCGATCCTGAACACGGAGTGCGCTCCTCTGGATCTCATGAATATCAACCAGTCACAGACTGGTTGATATTATGCCACACGGCAAGAAAAATGCCTGGCGAGCGCCCACGCCACCCATGGATTCAAGACGCCGTGACGTCGAACCTGGTCGAGCGCCATAGCGACACGAATTTTCGCAAGGCGCTGTTGTCCGTGGTTGCTGGAACCCGTGTGCGAACGGGACAGCGCACTCACCTGACTCCAGACCGCTTTTACCCCATGACGCGGTCGCGGTGGCCGAGCTTGCCTTCCACTACCATGGTGCCGAGGGCATCGAGGATGACCCGGCAGGCGAGTTGGGACGTGTTGTCATTGACGTCGTAGGGCGGTGACACCTCGACGACCTCCATGCCGCACAGACCTTCCCGGGCAATCAGGCGCACCATCTCGAGAGCCTCGCGGGGTGTGAACCCGCCGGGCTCAGGGGTGCCGGTTCCGGGCGCGAAGCCGGGATCGATGGAATCGATGTCGAAGGAGAGGTAGACCGCCTTCGCGCCCTTCCAGGCCAGTTCGAGAGCGATTTCAGCGGTCTTTCGTGTTCCGAGTTCCTCGACATCGGTCATGGTGAGCACACTGGTTCCGCGCTCGCGGGCGATCTCGGAACCGCGCCTTGAACCGTACCAACCGCCAATGCCGATCTGCACCAGGTTCTTCGGCGGGCAGTTGGCGAGGCCGACATCGTGCATGTGGGTGTGGGCATGGTGGGATTCCGCACGGTCGACACTCTCGTGGTCATTCGACGTCCAGTACCACGGTGTCGTGTGCATGCGCTCGTCCATGTCCATGTCGGCCATGTCGATATGCCGGTCGAAGTGAATGATGCCAACGTTGCCGTCAATGTGAGGCGCAATGCCGCGGACATTGGGATAGCCGAGACTGTGATCACCGCCCACGAGGATGGGAAAGGCACCCGAGGTGTAGACGTGGGACACCGCCTTCGAGACCTGATCGAAGGTCTTCTCGATGTTCCCCGGAATGACGAAGACATCGCCGGCATCGGCAAGATCGAGCTCCTCGGGAAGGTCAATGCCGCCGTCGACACTGTAGCCGTCATAGACGGCCGAAATACGCCTCACCGCCTGAGGGCCGAACCGGGTTCCCGGCCGGTACGTTGTGCCGGTGTCGAAGGGAATGCCGACAAAGGCGGCCTCGTAGTCGCCGATCCGCCTGATGTCCTCGCAGTAGGGCGCCTTCATGAAGGTATTGATGCCGGCAAAGGCCGGCAGATGCCCGCGACTGAACAGCGAGATGGTCCTGTCATGTATGGAATCGGCGGCCTCGAGCCCGAGTTCCAGCCCCCGCCGGATCTCTTCTTCCTGCCGGGTCTGCGAAATCCGCGCCAGGCGGTGGAGATTGCGGGTGCCCCTGAAGGCCTGGTCTTCTCTGTCAGCCACGCGCCGGTCCTCCGTCCTGCCAGAGCGATCATGCGGGAGTGCGGATCGCCAATCAACGAGGGATGGTGGGCGCGGCTGGGATTGAACCAGCGACCCCTACGATGTCAACGTAGTGCTCTTCCGCTGAGCTACGCGCCCCATCGGCGACTAGATATCCGACAGCCTTTCGCCATGCAACCGGGGCTGCCCCCATGGCGCCATCGGACGATCACGGACGGAGGGTTCAGTTCAGGCCGCGTTCCTTCTTGATGCGGTCCCAGGCGGCGTTGATCTCGGCCATCTTGCGGTTGGCGACCTCGATGAACTCTTCCGGCAACCCCTGGGCCGTGACGCGATCGGGATGATTCTCCTGGAGAAGCCTGCGGTAGGCCGCCTTCACGTCGCGATCGCTCGCCTCGGCCGACACACCGAGAATCTCGTACGGGTCACCAGCGGTGTCGCCGGATGCCGCGAACATGCCTTCGAGGCGCCTCATGTCAGCGGTCGAGAACCCGAAAATGCGGCCGACGTCGTTGATGATGGCACGCTCGGCGGCGTGATAGTGCCCATCCACATGGGCGACCATCAACAGAGCGCCGAGGAGATCTTCCCGCACCGCACGCGAGTGACCAAGCAGGGATGCGATCTGGCGGGCATAGGACTCGTAGCCGTCGGAACTTTCCTTTGCCGCATTGAAGATGCGACCGACATCCCTCGCCGCCGAGTCCGGAACGGGGAGCACACGCTTGAGCGCCTGCACTTCGTCGCGCGTGACGCGACCGTCTGCCTTGGCAAGCTTGGCGACCAGGGCGATCACGGCAAGGGTGAAGGCGACCTGGAGTTCGTCCGCTGACGAACCCTGATGGGTGACGGCGGGTCTCTTTCCCTTCAGGGTCTGATCAAGGAGGTGTCCGGCAGCAAGGCCCATGAGGGCACCCAGCGGGCCTCCCAGCGCGAAGAAGCCGACTGTGCCGCCGATGACCTTGCCCCAGACGCTCATGTGCCGGTTCTCCGGAATCGTACTGATCCGCGGGCGTGCAGGGATCCGCCATCAATCCAGTTCACCAGCGGGTTGCATCGGGCCCAGCGCCCGGCGTAACCGGCCAGGGTGTCGAAGACCACGCCATCATGTGCGCTGAAGAAGTCGATCAGACGCTCCAGCATCATCAACCGGTGGCCACGGCCGATCACCTGGGGATGCATGGTGAGATTGTAGATGCCTCCCGGGACATGGCTGTGTGCCCATGTAAATTCCTGGCGCCAGATTTCCTCGACATGGGAGGCGGGTTTGAGGCCACCGCCGGTGTTGTCGAGTTCGAAATAGGGAAAGTCATCGAGTCCCCATGCGACCGGTAGTTCGACGATGTCGAGATGTGCGCCGAACTCGTAAGGCTCAGTGGCCGGGGCCTTGTCTGCGGTCCGCATGTAGTAGGGCGTGAAGTCGTCCCCCATGAGGCTCGAATCGTAGAGAAAACCGAACTCCTCGAGGAGATCCGCCGTCCGTTCACTGAAATCCCAGGCCGGCGAGCGGTAGCCCACGGGCCGCACGCCGCAGGCCTCGTCGAGAGCCTCGAAGCCCCGTTCGAGGTTGCGCCGTTCACCGGCCTCGTCAAAGTCTGCGGGATTCTCATGGACCCAGCCGTGGTGGGCGATTTCGTGCCCTTCATCATGGATGCTCCTGACGAGGTCAGGCCACGCGAGTGCCGTGTGTCCGGGTATGCAGAAGGTGGCCTGAATCGACCGCCGCCGGAGCAGATCGAGAATGCGCGGAATGGCCACGGCGCCGAACTCGCCACGGGAGATCTCGCTGGGATTGCTCGACCGGTAGGAACCGATCCACACCGACATGGCATCGAAATCGAAGGTGAGGCAACAGGTCAGACGTGGCTGGTCCATGGGTGCCCTACCCTCCATCGATCGGAGGCATGACGATCAGACGGTCGCCGTCAGCGAGCCGGTGGCGCGACCGCGATGCCTCCCTGATCACGGAGTCATTGACCAGTATCAGGGCCGGACGTTCCTGCAGTGGGCCGAGGCGGGCGAGAGCTCCGGCGAGGGTCGTGCCCTCTGACAGGTCCCATTCACCCCTGCCGTCGGCGCCGATGTCGGGAACGGTCTCGCCCGCGTAGGCGGCCAGTTTCACCGACACCCTCATGACAGCCCGAGGCGATGAAGTGTCTGGCCGCGCGGCGCACCCTTCTCGTCCCAGCCGCGCATCTCGTAGTAGTCGTCCAGCATGTCGCCGAGCCGGGCCACCATGCCCTGTGCCGTCCCGCCCGGCGCCGGAACGTTCAGCATGCGATGCGGCAGTGTGTCGTCGCTTCGCCCGAGACCGGCAGCGATATTGAAGAGTCTTTCCAGATTCCAGATTCTCTCCCCCGTCTCGCGCAGGCGTTCGGGGGTCCACGCGGATGGAAGGGCGCCATCGAGCATGGCCGCCACCTTCTCGATGGAGACAGCGGCCGCCGTGAAGGCGCACAATCCCGATGAATCGAACATGGCAGCCCGTTCGTCCTGGGACGAACGGACGATCTCGGCCTTGCCCTCGAGTGCGGTCGTGGCAAAGTCGGAGGCGAAGGGGCTGGCGCGCAGATGACAGGCGCCCCGGTTGGAGGTGGCATAGGCAAGCGCCATGCCCTGCATGGCGCGCGGATCGTATCCGGGAAACTCCTGGCCCTTGACCGTCATCGAGAACTCGGGTCTTGCGTACTTTTCGCACAGCCTTGCTGCGCCAAGCCCGATGTCGGCCCCGAATCCCTCTCCCCTGGCGCAGGCCTCGACCATGGCAACGAGCCCTTCGGCAGAACCGAACGAGAGATCCACACCTGTCTCATCCTTCGTCACGACACCGGTCTCGAAGAGTTCCATGGCCGCGGCGAGGGATCCGCCGAAGGAGATGGTGTCCATCCCGTGTTCGTTGCACACAAAATTCGCAAAGGTGACGGCATCGATGTCGTCCACTCCCACCATGGCGCCCAGCGCGAAGACGTTTTCGTACTCCAGTCCGCCCGATGCCGTGTGATACTGAGGGCGCCCCTTCACCGAGAAGTGATCCGGATCGATCGTGGCGATGCGGCCGCAGGCAATGGTACAGGCAAAACAGGCCTTGTTGGTGACAAGGTTGACAGTGCCGCTGGCGCCGTGGGGTCGTTGTGAGGCGGCCACGTTCAGCTTTTCGGTGCCCTCGAACGTCACGTCGCGTTCGTTGCGGGTCGGCAGGCTGCCGTAACTGTGCGTCATGTCGAGCATGGCATGGGTGCCGTACCGTGCCAGACGCTCGCGGGAAGGGTGTCCGGCAAGGCCCGCCTTCGCTTCCGTGACGGCGGACATGAAGGCCGCCGGGTCACTGACCCGCACGCCCCGGCTTCCCCGCGCCGCAATCGCCTTGAGATTCTTGGCCCCCATGACGGCGCCGACACCGGACCGGCCCGCGGCACGGTGCAAGTCGTTGACGACACAGGCAAAGCGGACACGCTTCTCCCCTGCCCGGCCGATGGAGGCAATCTTCACCGCGGGGTCCTGAAGTTCCGCCCTGATGGCCGGCTCGACATCCCAGACTGAGCGGCCCCACAGGTGACGCGCGTCCCGCAACTCCACCCGGTCGTCATCGATCCACAACCACACAGGATGCGGTGAGGCCCCTTCGATGATGACCATGTCCCAGCCGGCCAGCTTGATCTCGGCGCCGACCTTGCCCCCGGAATTGGAACACGCGATGGCGTTGGTCAACGCACCCTTGGTGACGACGGAGTAACGCCCCGCCGTTGGCGCCATGGTGCCGGTGAGAGGGCCGGTGGCAAGAATCAGCACATTGCCCGGCGCCAGGGAATCCACCGCCGGATCCATCGACTCCATCAGGTACTTCGATGCCAGGCCCCGTTGTCCGAGGAACTGTTCGGCCCAGTCCTGGTTCAGCGGCTCTCCTTCACAGTGGCCACTGCCCAAATCGACCCGCAACACCCGACCATTCCAGCCCATGTCCCGTCCTTCCTGTCATCACCTGGCGAAGGCCCGGACAATAGACCCAATCGGCCTCTGCGCCAATCGCGACACCTGGGCAACCGCACCATCACAGGGATGTGGACACCTTGAGAGTTCATGCGCCATCCGACAGCGGACATGGTGTATCTCTTGGGTTTGAGGATAACGGCGAGGCATCGGCCATCGTGAGCGATTCCAGAACCATGACCGAGAGACACCGCGACCCCTGGGTCAGCGATGCCCTCGAATTCATCAATGTCAGTGAACTCCGGGTCAGCGCCAACTTGCTTCCCGCGCCGCCGAACCAGGGGTCGCTGCGCAAGGCAGAACTTGTGAGTTTCATCGCTCACAGCCTCGAGGGCGCCGCTCTTGAGGCGTTGTGGCGTTCACTCAAGGGCCCGGAACGCACGGCTGTCCAACTGGCGGTCCACAAGACGGCGGGGCGCCTCGACATGCGCAGACTCGAGGCCCTCCTGGGCCGGAAGGCGGTCATGACCTTCAAATTCGATGGTCGCGATCTGAAGGACCGGCTGACCCTGTTCTTCTACCCCCGCAGCCGCCACGCGCCACGGACCTTCATGCCGGAAGACCTGCGCACGCGACTGGAGACCATGGTTCCCGATCTTCCCCGGCCGACAGTTCCGACAATCGATGATCTTCCCGAATACGTTGAACACTGGACGATCAGGGAAGAGGAAGAGATGCGCGTTCCGCTTCACTGCCGCACAACAGAGAAGACCGCGCCGCATGAACTGGTCGCAGTGTTGCGCCTCGTCGAGAACGGCGCGCTCAGGATCAGCGACAAGTCAGGACAGGCGACAGCGGCAGCGCGGAAAGTGATCTCGTCCGTATTGCGCAAGGGCGACTTCTACGCGCCCGAGAATGAACGGCGTCATGCGCCCGAAGGCTACGGTGACATGCGCGCCCATGCATGGCCGCTGTTGCTCCAGGCGGCCAAGCTCGTGCAGCGCCGGGGCACCAGGCTTGAACTGACCCGCAAGGGCCGTGCCCTTCTTGCCGGAGTCTCCGCAGAGGCGCTGCGCGAGCTCCTGAATGACTGGTTGCACGGTGGCACGATCGACGAATTCAACCGCGTTGACGCCATCAAGGGGCAGCGCGGCAAAGGCAAGCGCAGCATGACGCTGCCGGAGGAGCGCCGCGACATCATTCTCGACGCCCTCGGCGAGTGCCCGGTGGACTCCTGGATTGCCTTCGATGACTTTTCCTGTTTCATGCGCAGTTGCGGGTACGACTTCGAGATCACGGAGGATCCGTGGAACCTCTACCTCGCCGATCCACACCACGGAAGCCTCGGGTACGACGGCGCCCATTCCTGGGGGATTCTGCAGGACCGGTACATCCTGTGCTTCCTGTTCGAATACGTCGCCACTCTCGGCCTGGTGGATGTCGCCTACGCGGAGCCCGAGGGGGCCCGCCCGGACTATTGCGGGTTGTGGGCTGCCGAAGACCACGGCTATCTGAGCCGCTACGACGGACTGCACTTCTTCCGCATCAATCGCCTGGGCGCCTTTTGTCTTGAAATCGAGGAGACATACGAACCAGGCGAGGACGACGTTCACTGCACGCTGGAGGTTCTGCCCGGTCTTGCCGTCCGCGTGGAAGGCGAACCCTCTCCGGAAGAGGAGACTGTGCTCGCGGCATGGGCCGAGCATGAGGGCGATGGCGTCTGGCGCCTCGATCGCCGGAAGGCTGTCGATGCCGTGGTCTCGGGGCTGAGTACGGACGACTTCACGGCCTTCCTCAAGGCAAGGGACGATCAGCCGCTTCCGGAGAAAGTCGAGGGCTTCCTGGTCGAGATCCGGGAACGGGCGCGGGCTCTCAGGCATGACGGCACCGCGTTCGTCATCGAATGTGCCGATGCCGCAACCGCAGATCTGATCGCTGCAGACAGGTCGACGTCCCGCCTGTGCGAACGACTCGGAGCAAAGGGTCTTGTGGTCCGCTCAGCGGCGGAGGCACGATTCCGCAAGGCCGTTCAGGCGATGGGGTACGGTCTCGCCCCCTAGAAGCCCGATGAGCGAATTGATGTCGAGTTCCGCGAGACCCTCTTCCGGGGCACCTCGGCACGCCATCGGAAACCGTCAATCAGGCGAGGGGGTTCGTCCAACGCAATCCACGAAAGCGAGCCATGTCCGCATCGGTTGAGTGAAGATCTGCCTGATGTTCGACCGCAAGGGCGGCCAGATGCGCGTCCGTCGTCAGGTTGCCAGCTGATCCCACGCTCTCAAGGAAATCGAACAGAATGTTCGCATGACGGTTTCCAGGGTGGATGAGTGTCGTTTGAGGACGGGTGAGCCAGGACTGAACACGAGAGCAGGCGCCGCTCACAGGGAGGGGGTTGTCGAGTATCTTCGGATGGGTTGCGATGCGGATGAACCCCAGGATTACTACCCAGGGAATGCCGACCGTGCCCGTCCCATTAAGCAGTTGTTCCCACCACTGTCGTGCTGCTTCGTGTTGGCGGGACTGCGCGTTGTAGGCATACACGAGGAGATTGATGTCAGGAATGATCACCGGGCCGACTCTCGAGCAAACTCATCTGCCTCCATCTCGTCAACCAGCTGATTGAGTCGGTCGGTATCGATTCCGGGTTTGAAGCCGAAAGCATGGGATTCTACCTTGAATGGAGGCACCCGGGCTGATTTGCCCCGCATCCCGAGACCGATGCGCAACGCATCGTTGACGACAGCTTTCATGCTTCTGTTCGTGCGTCGCATCTCCCGCTGAAGGAACTGCTCGACATCGGGGTCGACGGTCAGTGTGGTTCGCATGAGACTCATCATGATGATCTGCAAGTTGATGTCAAGATGCGATGCCACAAGGCATCAAAGATGTGCGTCTCCATGATCTGAGCAACTTCGCCTCGCAGGCTGTCCTGAACGGCGTTCCGCTTCCGACGGTGGCGCGCCTTCTCGGGCATCGACAGGTTTCGATGACGCTTTGCTACGCACATGTGGCGGACCGGGAGATGGAGGCTGCCGCTGAACGGATCGGGGAGGCGATCATGGCCGTATGTGACGAGTGAAGTCGCAACCCTGTCAGCAACCTCGCATGCGTCCGTCACGCCATCGGGCGCGTCTCACCAGCGAAGGGTCACCTCCAGCCCCACACCATGCACCGCCGGCGCCCCCTCGCTCTCCCGGCGCGTCGCCTGCAGCCCAAACGAGAGATCCAGCACCCCCTCCCCAGGCGTCAGCTGCCACCCGAGACTGTATTCACGCGACCCGGTAGCCAGCCCCAGCCCGGCCTGCGGGCTGCCGATGAAGTCACCGGAGAAAAGAGGGAACCCGTAAGCCGCATCCGCCTGCCAGCGGATCTCGTCCTCAGCCCCTCCGGTGCGGTCCTCCAGGGTCTCCGGCGTGAACAGGCGATCAAGACCCCCTGTCGCCTCGCCGCCCCAGTCCTGACGCAGCGTCAGCGAGGGACCCAGGGCACTCGCCGGATCGGGATCGAAGGCCAGCGACGCCGCAAAGCCCCGGTCCTCCAGATCGTCCGAACCGTGGGCCACCAGCGTGCGGCCCGAGAGATCCAGCAACAGGCCCAGCCCCGGATCGTTCCACACAAGACCACCGCCCATCTCCACTCCGAACCCGGTCTCCGCATCGCCACCGTCATGGCGCGCTCCCGTCTCCAGCTTCGGCGTCACCGATCCGCCGCGTCGGAGTGCCATGCGCCAGCTCCCCTCCAGGCCAAGCCGCAGGCGCGTCACGTCGGAGTCCGACGCCGCCAGCTCATGGGTCTTCGCGGAAGACGTGCGCGCCCACAGGGCGTCCGAGGTCACCGCCAGGGCGGGACCCTCGAGAGGCGCGGCGATGACATCGCCGCGCATGCCCGCCGCGCCCATGGTCCAGGTGATGTCCGAGGTGAGCACCCCGTCCATCTCCGTCTTCAGCGTCACGTCACCGGTGCCATGACCAGCCGCGCCCCACAGCTTCAGGCGTTCCGAGGCCTGGACCGCGGCATAGGGAAGCACCGCCGTCAGCGTCGCCTCCACCGTGCCGCTGCCTTCCCGCACGGCGCCGCGGCACAGTCCCTCTATCTCATCCGGTTCCATGCCGTTTTCGGGATCCTCACACATCTGCGACACGGCGCGGGGCATGACATCCGTATCGGTATAGTCGCCCTCGCCGGTGCTCTGCATCAGCGCCATGCCAAGAAGCCACGTGCCGCGGGCATAGTCCGCCCCCAGCATCGCCGTGGTCGCCTCGCCGTCGAGCGAGAACGTCCCCTCCCTGCCGTCGAAGTGCGACTGCGCCGCCCGGCCCCACAGGGCCAGGCTGCCGCCATGGGAGTCCTCCTCCCCGGTCGCCGTGAAGCTGCTCCCCAGCAACACTTCAGCAGTCGTCATCGCGTAGGACTGTCCACTACCGCTGTCGAAGCCCAGCGCGTCATCACCGAACTCGGCTGTGCCGCCCGTGCCGGTGAAGGCGACATCGGTCTCGGCCAGCATGTCCGTGCCGGCAAGGCTCCCCGGGGCGCCATGCACCGCGGGCCCGTCAGCCTGCGACCCGGGATCAAGGTTGAGCGCCTGTCCGGCGAACGTGCCCTCGACCCCCGCCGTGCGCGGCGCCGCAATGCGCCCGGCAATGCCGTCCAGAGCCTGTTCCGCCACCGTGCGACCGAACCGCGCCAGCCACGCCGCCGGCATCGGATCCGAGTTCACGATCGTCCCCACCGCAACACCATCACCGATCGCAGCACCGCCCGTCGGCTGCGACAGCACCACCTCGAAGGTCTCCGGATCCTCGTCGTGATTGTCGTTGTAGATGTAGACCCACATCTTCTTCTCGGTCTGGCCCGGCCAGAAGGTGATGCCAATGCCGTCTGGCCACCACCAGAACCAGTCCTCGCCCTGACGCGCCGAGACGGGGCTCGACTCCCGCGCCGTGAAGGTCACCTTCACCTTACTTGTCACCGCACGGTCAAGACGGACCGTGAAGTACATCAGGCCGACATCCTCAGCCGCCGTCTCGTCAGAGACCGAAAGCGTCGGGGCGGATGCGACCGCATCGTCGTCCGTCACCGTCACCGAGGCCGCGTCATCGGGTGACGCGGCCACCTCATAGCCACTCCCGTCGGCAAGGGCGACAGTCACCGTGCCCTCGGGCTCGGCCACCGTGTCGTTCACCGTCGCCACGGTGAACGTGGCTTGGGTCTCGCCCTTCAGGAGGGTCGCCGTGGCCGCTCCCTCATGCTCCGCCGCCACGACGTCGCTGCCTTCCGTCTCGAAGACCGCGAGGCTCACCTCAAGGTCCGCCCCCGGCGCCCGGCTCGCCGTCAGGGTGAAGACCGCATCCTGGCCCTCCACCACGGTCCCGCTCTGCGCCGCAATCGCCACCTCCGGAGGCGGCTCCAGGATCGCAAGGCCCACAGCGCCTGAGGCCGCGGCACCTCCACCAAGGCCCGTCGCCACAACCCTTCCCGGCGTCACCGTCACCGTCTCCCCGTCACCCTCGGCCTCGCCGTCGGCCACCGTCGTCAGCACAATCGTCGCCACGCTCGCCGACTGGCTCCCCGCAGCACCCGCAAAGGTCACCGTCGGCGGGTTCTTCGGATCGGTTCCCGCAAGGTGGGCATACCTCACCCCTGCAGGCGCCGTCTGCGGCGCCGACAGGGTATAGTCGGTGCCCAGTATCGCCGTACCGGCGAACGTCAGTGGCACCGCCAGGCTCTCGCCCTCGACCAGCGCCCTCCCCAACGTCAGCGTCAGCGTCATGGAGCCCGACGCCTCAGGCAGATCGCCCTCGGGCGCCGACAGGACAAGGGTGGTGGCATCGTCGTCCTCGATCCCCACAGCTGCGCTGGCACCCTCTTCCGTCACCGTGTAGCCCGTGCCGTCGGAGACAGTCGCCACAACCGTACCCGCCGGCTCGTCGGTCTCGTCGGCCAGGGTCGCCACCGTGAAGGAGGCTTGAGCCTCCCCCGCCGGGAGCGTCACCGTGCGCTCGCCCAGCACTGAGGCATCGGCCACCGCACCGGTCTGCGCCACCGTCACCGTCACCGCGAGTTCTTCTGACCCCACCGGATCGGCCTTCAGCGTGAACGTCGCCGCCGTGCCTTCCGTCACATCCCCTCCGGCGGTCACGGTGAGTGCCGGAAGATCCGGCGCAGCGGAGACCTGGGCCTCCGCCTGTTCTGCCTGTTCCTCCGGCTCCTTCTCCAGGCACTCCAGCGCCGGCGCCACCGGCGCCCAGCGCTTCAACCCGCGGTCGGCTTGAGCCTGCGCCTCCGCGACGGTCATCGGGTTGCTGCTCCAGGCGTTCTCCACCCCGAAGGCGGCCAGCACCCGGCTCCAGCGCTCGACATGGTCCGAAGCCCGCCAGGTCTCGCTCGCAGCCAGCTGGGCCTCGGCAAGCAGGGCGTCGGAGACGCAGGCCGGTGTCTGGCTGTCAGTGCTCTCGGCACTGGCGCTCAGCGCGTCGCTGCCCGGCCCCACCGCCAGCGTTGCCGTGCCGGCGAGGCTCGCCAGCTGCTGGGTGTCGCCGTGCTTGTCGATGTATTCCGGCGTCACCGTCACCGTCAGCGTCATCGCCACCGAAGCGCCGTGGTCGATGGTGGTCGCGGTGCCCGTCACACCGGGCACCTCACCGGCGGAAGCGTTCAGCGCGTCGCCGCTCTCGGCACTCCACGACACGTCATAGGAGGTGGCGTGCTCCACCGCGTCCCAGGTGACGCTGGCGCTGGTGTCGTCCACCGCCGTCACCTGCAGGTTGGCCACCGCCTCGGTGGGCGCCGGGGCGGCAAGGGCGGGTGCGGAAAGCGTGTTGCCGTTCAGGTTGCGGCACTGGCTATCGTAACCTCTTGACCCCCGTCTGTTGCGCCCCGGGTTCCTTACATGGGCGCGGATCGTATCGACCGTGACCTTGCGCACGCCGCCGCCTGTGGCGGTGTGGGTGATGTCGGCGCAGGTGTCGTCGATGTTCCGCGAGGCGTCCTTGCGGACCACATAAATCATGCGCCAGCACTCCCAGGGCGTGTCCGGCGTGCCGTCGTAGCTCTCGCTCGGCTGCCGGCCCGACACTGTCCGCGTGTTGCCGTGGCTGTCGAAGTATTGATGCGCTTGATGGCCGAACCAGTTGCTGCAGCCCGTGCCTGCGCCGGGACTGCGGTCCTTGAACTCCACCCTCACCGAGTTTTCCGGTTCGCCGCCCTCGGTCAGCGACAGGCCGACAAGGTTCCGCTTGTCCGAAGGCACCGTCGCCGTCACCGTCACCGTGCCGCCCGGCTCCGGGCGGTTCGACAGGCGCACGGCATAGGATAGCCTGTCGCCGGGCGCCGCGTTCTGCCACGCCGTCAGCCCGCGCGTTGACGTGATCGTATGCGGTCGCCGGATCCGCACGCCGCCCGCGCCGCCCTTGATGTACCAAAACGCCTCGACCTCGGGCGCGTCGTCCACGTCGACCCAGACACGGCCCAGGTTCTGGCTCGAATAGCCGCCGCCGCTGGCCGTGTGGGTCAACTGCGTCGTGCGGTTCCGATGCGAACCGGGCTCATCCATGCCGGTCACCGTTACCTGCTGGGGTGTCTGGTAATTCGATGACGTGAAGGTGAGTGACGCCGGGCTGACGGTCGCGCCCCCGCCAATCCTGCCGATGGTGACGGTGGTGTCACCGCCGGACGGGGCGGTCGTCAGGCGCACGCAATAGGTCGTTTCGCCGGTCTCGAGGATGCGAAGGCTGGTATCATTGAAGATGGGGTTCTGGGCGGAGCATGTCACCGGCGGCGGCGCGGCCTCGTCGTCCTCCAGCGTCAGGGTCGCCACCGAAGATGCCTGTACGACTGCCACGCCGCCGCCGGTCACCACAGTGCCCGAACCCGTGCCGGTCAGCAGGGAAAGCGTTGCGGTGATCGTCTCATTGTCCGTGTCACCGTCGTCCCGGTTCGCCACTGGAGTCAGCGTCACCGTCGCTTCCTGCACGGTGCTTGAGTCGGAGCCGGTGAACGTCAGTCGGGGCGTCGCGGACGTCGCGTTGCTCAGCGCCACGCCGGTGCCCATTGCGGCCACCGCAAAGTCCGGTGTCGCGTGGCCGGGCAGTCGTGCGCCGTTGTCGGTAGCGAGCGTGATCGGCGCCACCACCGACTCACCGCTGATCAGCGCACGACCCAGAGACACCGTTATCACCGCCGTGTTCGAAGCGTCGCCTTCACCCATCTCCGTGTCCGAAGAAGCCAACGACAATGCGGTCACTTCGTCATCCGAGACCTTCACCTTGTCTGAGCCGGTGGTGCTCGACACCGTGTACACGTCCGTGCTGCTGCAGCCCACGGTGTTGGACGGGACTGCCGTAACGGTGATGACGCTGTCCAGGTCGTCCGCATCTGTGTCGGTCCACGCCACGTCGATTGACCCCGTCTGCACGCCGGAGTTGAAACTCACCGTCTTGATACCTTCATCGGCCAATGCGACCCGGTCGACATCGCCCGACTCGGTCACTCGGACGCACACTGTCAGCGCCGCCGACGGTTGCGCGTCCAGCGATAGAGGGAACGACACCGTGCCGTCGGACTCGGGCTTCTCCACCTCGCCGGCCATGTTGCGGTTCTCGCCCTCGCCGGTCATCAACCGCACTGACACCTCCGGAGGCGCCGACGTGCCGTCGTCGTCCAGCACCGTCACGGTCGCCGATGACGGATTGCCCACCGTGTGGCCGGTGCCGCCCGACACCGTCGCGGTCACCGCGCCATGCGGCTCCTGGGTGGAGTCGCCCACCGTCGCGATGGTGAGCGTGCCGGTGCCCGCGTTCGGGCTCCCCGAGGCCGGAATGGTCACCGTGTGCGTGGTCTCGTTGCCCGATGCCACGAAATCCTGGCCGCCGCTGGTCTCCTCCGTCACTGCCACCGAGACCGTCGTCGTCGCAGCGGGTGCCGGCGTCGCGGTCACCGTGAAGGTCGCGCTCGTCCCCTCCGTCACCGGCGACGTGCCAGAGGTAATCGTGACGTTCGGGTTCGCCGGGTTGTCGTTGTCCTGGATGCGGACGAACCAGTATGGTTGTCCAAAACCTTGGCCGTCTGCCGGCGTGCTGGGGTCGATGGTGGCTTCGGAGGCAGCGAGACCGGTAACCGCAAGCTGGAACACCTCGGTCGACTCGGACGTGCTGTCGTCGGTCGTGGTGAAGGAGACGGTCTTGGTCGTCTCGCTAGGAGCGAAGGTTATCGTCACGCTGGTTAAGGAATAGTCGCTGGCGGCCGCCGCGGTCGCGCCTTGCGGGCAGGTAACGCCACTGCCGCAAACTATAGAGAAGGCGCTAACCTGAGTATCTATCGACTGGCTCGACTCCTGGCTCAGGGTGAGCTTGATGGTGCCGGTCTCGCCTTCGGTGACGGTCGGTATTTCGACCTTGAGCGTCGGCACGGTCGGCGTCTGCGCGGCAACTGGGGCGGCGAGGCCGAACAGCAGCGCCAGGACCGGCAGGGCCGAGAGCAAGCCGCGTCGCAGACGGCAGGCGGCAGGACCAACGCCCGCTACGGCGCGGGCGGGAGAAAGATCGAAGCTGTCGGAGGAGGAAGCGGGCCGGCGGGTATCGGAGCGCCTGCCGGCGGATGCGGAAGACTCAGGCGGGGAGGCTAGCGGGCGAGAGCAGTCCCGTGCTGAAGACGCAGGTGAAGCGATCCGGCGATCCGGCGATCCGGCGATCCGGCGATCCGGCGATCCGGCGATCCGGCGATCCGGCGATCCGGCGATCCGGCGATTATAACGTGGTGAGAGGTCTCAGCCCCTGTCAAGAGTTGCGCGCAACAATTCTGCGCATAACCGACGATGGCCACGCCCAGCGTGCGGATTAGCGAGCGTGTTTCGTTGAAGAGGGTCATCGCATCGTCTCCGAGCCCGACGCCGGGCCAGCGCACGAAACGCACGCTCATGCCGAGCATCGTCTGTTCCGTATCCGTGCGCACCGTAGGCCGACGATGGAGGGAAGGCAAGTCAGCGCCGGCATGTCCGATATCCTTGCATGTGACCGCGGACGATCATGTCGTGCGCCAGGAGGTTGGACATCACCACGGTCCGCACCTCAGATGTCGTTCTGCAGCAGGACGACGATCTCCCGGTGATACGCCAGGAGTTCCCGCTGCTGGCAGACAGCAAGCGCCAGCGTCGGCCCCTCGGTCTCCTGCCAGGCCCACGAGACAGCGTGCGAGGGAGAACCCGCGGCGTGGCGCGCGCGACTGGACCATCTCTCACCCGACGCCCGTCTCATCGCCATTGGTTCATCACCGCTACCGCCGCAAGGAGGTTCAGAACCTGCTCGCCGGCAAGCTCCCGGCGCAATGCCGCGGCCGTCTGAGCCGGTGTGCCATCCCTCATCATCGCTGCCTTCCAGCGGTTGACCACTCCCGGATCAGTCTGACGAGCCGGGATGGGCGCTTCCCGCACGGCCGCTCCCACTCTGCGCATCCGTCGCCACGACGGTGACTGTGACGGTCGGTCATGACGCCGGGACCGGTGTGACCGGCAGCAACATACGCATGGCCGGATGCACGATCACGGGCGTCATTCACCTGCGGTCGTCCTTTACGTAGTCGTGAAAACTCCTGTGGTATGGCAACGGTGCAGTCTTGCATCGCTTTCTGGCTTGTTCGAGGCCTGCGTTCACTCATGTTCCGACCTGCAAGGTCGCTGAACTGCCCAAGGCAGCCCTTTGACACCGCAGTGCTTCAAAGCATGTCGTTGCCTCCATGATCCGCCGTGGCTACTGCCAACCGAAGCCACAACTATGGGCGGGAAATGCGCCTTTCCACGGCGTCCATTGAAATACACAGTTATACTGCCCATAAGTCGAGTTTATGTCGCTCAAGAGGGAAGTGTCTTTGAAAACGGTGGATGCCGTCAAGGTGCTCTGGGACTGGGACAGACGTGGGCGGTCCGTCTTCTCGGTGAGGGATATCAGGAAGATGTTTCCGGAGCGGTCGCACAAGACCCTTGCCGCAGGCCTAAGACGTCTGGTCAATCAGGGGCTCCTTGAGCGGGCGGCGCGCGGAGTCTACGTCAATCCCCTGTCCCGTTTGTCGAAGCGTTATCTGATCGAGAAGGTCGCGGTGTGTCTGCGACGTGGTGAATACAGCTATGTCAGCCTGGAATCCGCGCTCTCCGAGTATGGAGTGATCTCGCAGATTCCGATGAGCCGGATCACCGTCATGACCACGGGACGCAGCGCGACAATCCACACACCCTATGGCGTCATCGAGTTTACCCACACGAGGCGTTCGCCGGTCGATATCCTGAGCAACACGCTCATCATGGAGAATCGGCCCCTGCGCGTTGCCAGAGTGGAAACGGCGTTGCGCGATCTCCGTCGGGTCGGACGCAATCTCGACATGGTGAACCTGGAATACTACGAG
The DNA here is from genome assembly GCA_965213815.1 of Alphaproteobacteria bacterium. Taxonomy (GTDB): domain Bacteria; phylum Pseudomonadota; class Alphaproteobacteria; order SP197; family SP197; genus SP197. Next base: position 2,303,642 of record OZ243917.1, read on the forward strand.
GACATTCTCGAAGAGCAGGCCGACGCAGCGGCGAGGCTCACGCCGACATGACGCAGCATCTTCTTGCAGACCTTGTCGACCGGGCCATGGAAGATCCTCAGCTGAACGGCATGCAACCGGTCATCGAAAAGGAGCTCCTGCACTACGACATTCTCTTTGCGCTGGAACAGGGCGGTTTTCTCGAAGGTCTGGTGTTCCAGGGAGGTACGGCGTTGAGGCTCTGTCATGGTGCGCCGCGGTTCAGCGAGGACATTGACTTTGCCGGCGGTCCTGACTTCACCACGGCCCGGTTGGTCGAGCTTGACAGGCATCTGACGGACTATCTCACCAGGCGCTATCGGTTCGAGACGCTCGTCAGGCCGCCGATTGAAGTGCGGGACACTTCGGAAGCCTCGAGGCCGGTTACGACCAGATGGCGGATCAGTGTCGTGACCCACCCGGCGCAGCCGCACATCCCACGTCAGAGGATCCATCTGGAAGTTTGCCATGTGCCTTCGTACGCCAGTCATCTGATGCCGTTGAGGCGAAACTACGAGTTCCTGCCGGATGGCTACGAAGATGTCTTGATCAGGGTTGAGACGAAAGAAGAGATCCTTTCTGACAAGTTGGTGGCCTTTCCCGCCGTCCTTCCACGTCACACGCGTTGGCGGGACATCTGGGACATGCGCTGGCTCATGAGACAAGGCGTTCCCGTCAATGCCGGCATGGTCGAGGCGAAGAGTGCGGACTATCGGATTGAAGGCTTCGCCGGTCTGCTCGAAACGGCTTCAGAGCGCATTGCGGAACTCGTCAATGCACAGGAATTCGTTGACCAGATGGACCGGTTTCTGACGGAACCGACAGCTCTCCGCACGGTCCGCCAACCGGGTTGGCGCGACGTCGTGGCCCGGGAACTTCAGGAGACTCTGAGCGGGCTCGCGCAGCAACTGGCACGACACCAGACAATGTGACCGGACCCGATCATTGTTGCCAATCCGGAGAACGCAGACTTTGCTGAGCCTCCTGACCGGCTTCCCGTGCCTGCGCGCACGCCCTCCCCCGATCATGCCCGGCCACGCAAGCGGGTCTGCATTACGTCGAGGCCTTATCAACCCGTGAGGTGTTGAGCGTCAGGTGGCATCATGCGCGGGAGGTCACATGGGAAGGAGGTTTCATGAACCGTCTGGTACCGGTTCCGCCGGGTGAGGCGCGCGCGGTCACTCTTGAAGCTGGCGACGTCGTGCGGGTCGTCAACACGCAGGGGCACCAGGTCGTCGACACCTGGGCGTTCTGCACGGCAGACCCACTCGAAGCCCTTTCAATGGAACACAGCAGGTCCGCCACATACCGGATCGCCTTCAGGCCCGGCGACACGCTGGTCAGCACCCGTTTCCGGCCCATGATGACGATCCTGGCCGACACCTCTCCTGGAATTCACGACACACTCCATGCTGCCTGCAGCGCCGAAAGCAACCGCTTCTTCGGCATGGAGTCTCTCCGTCCCAACTGCGAGGACAACCTGAGGCACGTCATGGCGGAGCGCGGAGTACGCCTTGGACCGATTCCCTGTCCCTGGAACCTGTTCGAACATGCCATTGTCAGACCCGACGGTTCGCTGATGGACGAACCGGCCTCTGCGGTGGCCGGCGATCATGTCGAGCTTCGCGCCGAGATGGCTGTCGTGCTCGTGTGTTCCGCCTGCCCCTCAAGTGTGGGCAACATCAGTCGGGGAACACCCCGGGGAGCTGCCATCGAGCTGATCCATCGGGATGCCTGATCCTCGCGGCGTCAGGTCCGGCGGTGCGAACCGTCAACGCCCTGCCCCCTGTAAAGCGATGGTGAAGGCACGATATCCTGCCAGGCACAAGATGAGATGGAGGACCACATGGACGGCAGACTCGAAGGCAAGCGCGCCATCGTGACCGGCGCATCGAGAGGAATCGGCCGGGCGATCGCAGAGAGCCTTGTCCGTGAGGGGGCGACGGTCGTCGCCACGGCGCGTCGGCCACCGGAAACCTGGAACGGTGAATCCATGCTCTGGATCCCCGGTGATGTCTCCTGCGCAAACCACGTCTGCCGCGTCGTGGAGACCGCAAGGAAGCGTCTCGGCGGCATCGATGTTCTCATCAACAATGCGGCCATGCAGATCGAAAAGACGATCACCGAGACCAGCGAAGACGAGTGGAACACCATCTTCCGGGTCAATGTCGGCAGCGTCTTCCTGTTCTGCCGACAAACCATTCCCGTCATGGCGCGCCAGGGCGGTGGCGTCATCATCAACATCGGCAGTTACGACGGTTTCGTGGCGGATCCGGGACTCGCCGCCTACTGTGCCACCAAGGGCGCGGTGCACGCACTGTCACGCGCCATTGCCGTCGACCACGGCGCCGACGGCATTCGCTGCAATGTCATCTGTCCGGGCTGGGTCCGCACCGACATGATGGATGCATACCTCGCGAGCGTCCCCGATCCCGTGGAGGCCGCCCGCGCGCTCGACGCCAATCAGCCCGTGGGGCGAATCGGTCGACCAGACGACATCGCCGCCCTCGCGCTTTTCCTCGCCAGTGACGAGGCCGCATTCACCAGCGGCCAGTTGTTTGTGTGCGATGGCGGACTCACTGCCCGTGCATCGCAGCCCTGAACGGGGCGCCGGCAGGTCGCCATGGAACCCACCGTTGATGTGTGGTCGGATCCGACCTGTCCGTGGTGCTACATCGGTCATCGACGGTTGGGGAAGGCTCTCACCGGTCTTTGCGGTCAGCTTCGCCCCCGGATCGTGTGGCGGGCCTTCCTGCTGAATCCGGCGATGCCGGCTGACGGCATGGAACGTACGGCCTGGCTGGCTCGCGCCTTCGGCAACGCCCGGTTGGCCGAGACGACGCTTGACCGCATCACGCGGCACGGCCTGGCGGAAGGCATTCCCTTCGCCTTCAACGCCATGGCAAGAACGCCCTCGGCAGTGCGGGCGCAGGCACTCATCCTGGGAGTCCAAGACAGCGGCCGGCAAGGCGACGTGATTGACGGCGTATTCAGGAGTCACTTCGTCGCCGGCCGGGATATCGGCGATCCAGGGGTGCTGGCGGACATTGCCGAAGGTGCCGGGTTCGATCGTGTCGAGGCTCTGGCCTGGATCGACAGTGATATCCTGACAAGGCGTCTTCTCCGCGACGCCAGGAAGGCGCGGGAGGGAGGGATCAGGAGTGTTCCCTTCTTTGTCTTCGACCGCCGTCTTGCGGTTGGCGGCGCCCAGTCAGCCGAGGTGCTGCACCGCCTCGCAATCACCGCACGCCATTGCCGAGAGCTCTGAGGCAAGGCGCTCGGCGCCATCGAGGCGGTCACTCACCTTTTCCCAGGAACCGGTCACGAACAGAGTCTGGTCGGGGCGCATTCTTGCATGGCCGTCTTGCCCGGTGATCCAGGAAATCAGCTGGTCCGGTGCGGCGAATGTCTCTTCATGGAAGGCGACCACGGCGCCGAGCGGCCCGGCATCGAGCCGGGCAATGCCGGCGCGCCGGCAGTCGCCCTTGATGGCAATGATGCGCAGGAGATTGTCGGCCTCTTCGGGAAGCTCGCCAAACCGGTCAACCAGTTCCTCCCTCAAATCATCGATCCCGGCGCGGTCCTCAAGCGCGGCAATGCGCCTGTAGAGAACCAGTCTCACGTCAAGATCGCGAACCCAGGTATCCGGAATCAGGACCGCCGAGCCGACACCCACTTCCGGCGACCACGAATGCCGGGCTTCCCGCTCGCGGCCTTCCTGTTCCGCACGGACCTTCGCGACCGCCTCCTCGACCATCTGCTGATAGAGTTCCACCCCAACCTCGCGGATGTGCCCGGACTGTTCGCGGCCGAGCAGATTACCGGCGCCACGGATCTCGAGATCGCGACTTGCCAGGGAGAATCCGGCGCCCAGTGAATCCATCTGGGAGAGAGCCTTGAGGCGTCGCATCGCGTCCTTGCCCGGTTTCATGCCGGGCGGCAGCGTGATGTAGGCGTAGGCGCGGGCGCGGGCGCGGCCGATGCGCCCGCGCAGCTGGTAGAGCTGTCCCAGACCGAAGCGATCGCAACGGTGGATAATCATCGTGTTGGCATTGGGAATGTCGAGTCCCGACTGGATGATGGTGGTCGAGACCAGAACATCGATACGGCCATCGTAGAAGGCCGTCATGATGCTCTCGAGATTGTCTGAATCCAGCTTGCCGTGTGCCGTCGCGATCCGTGCTTCCGGAACCAGCTTCTGCAGATCCTTGCGCATGCGCGGGAGGTCTGCAGCCCTGGGGCACACGACATAGGTCTGGCCACCCCGCATGCGCTCGCGCCTGATCGCCTCGCGGATGGTGACCGAATCGTACGTCCCTACAAATGTCCTTATGGCGAGCCGGTCGACTGGCGGCGTGACGATGAGGCTGAGGTCGCGCACTCCACTCAGGGCCATCTGCAGGGTCCGTGGTATCGGTGTCGCGGTCAGGGTGAGGACGTGGACATTCGCCTTGATCTGCTTGAGCCTTTCCTTGTGGGTGACGCCGAACTGCTGTTCCTCGTCAATCACCAGAAGCCCGAGGTTGGCGAAGGTGAGGGTGCGGGACAGGACGGCATGGGTGCCGATCACGATGTCGACAGTCCCGGCTGCCACGCCCTTCCTCGCTCCCGCGGCCTCGCCCGACGTCACGAGACGGGACAACAGGGCGATGTTGACGGGCAAATGACTGAATCGCGAAACGAAGGTCTCATGGTGCTGCCGGGCCAGCAGTGTCGTGGGCGCCACCACGGCCACCTGATACCCCTCAAGGACCGCGGCGAGAGCGGCGCGCAGGGCGACTTCGGTCTTGCCGAAACCAACATCGCCACATACCAGTCTGTCCATGGCGCGGCCCGAGACGAGGTCGTCGAAGACCTCGTCGATGGCCTTTGCCTGGTCCTCGGTCTCCTGAAAGGGAAAGCGTGAGCAGAACTCGTTGTACGTCTCCTCGTCAACGCGAATGACGGGGCCCGACTGCATGAGTCTCTCGGAGGCCGTCTTGAGGAGTTCCCCCGCCATCTCCTCGATGCGGTTGGCAAGGCGTGCCTGACGCGCCTGCCAGGCAGCGCTCCCGAGACGGTCCAGCTGAACGCGGGCATCGTGTGAACCATAGCGGGACAGGGTGTCGATGTTCTCGACCGGCACCAGCAGCGCATCGCCGCCCGCATAGTGAACGCGCAGGCAATCGTGCGGTGCACCACCAATCGTGATCGTATGTAGACCATCGAACACGCCGATGCCGTGATCGATATGAACGACGTGGTCGCCCTCGGCGAGCTGCGACACCTCGAGAAGAAACCGTTCGGCATCGCGCTTCGTGCGCCGCCGCCGCGGCGTCGTGATGCGGTCACCCAGAATGTCCTGCTCGGCGATCACACTGAGGTCCGTGGTCACAAACCCGTGTTCGAGCGGCAGCACGACGACGGGGACGGACGAGTCCGGCATAGCGAGCCAGTCATGTCCTTCGCCCCCTGTCCGCGCCACGTCGGCGACGCCGTGACTCTCCAGCATGGTCGCCAGATTGCCCTGACTGGCCTCGCCGAGTGCCGCAACAATGACGCGGCGGCCCTTCAGTTTCTCGTCGGCGATGTGCCGGGCGACGGAATCGAAGAGTTGCATGCGGACATTCATGCGCTCGAGGCGAAAGTCCCGGGACTTCAGTCCGCCGGCATCGATGGCGTGGTCAGGAACCGTGTCGGGGGTGTCGGCGAGCAGTCTGATCGCAAGACGCGCCCGCGCCATCCGCTGCCAGTCGGCGATCGAAAGGTAGAGGCCGCCTGGAGGCGGCGCGTGGTAGGTGACGCCATCTTCCCCGATTCCGGAGTTTCGATGCTCGTAGTGGTCCTCAACGGTGTCGATGTGGGCGCTGAGCGCGTCCTCGACATCGGCGGTGTAGACCAGGATCCAGTCCTTGCCGAGATAGTCGGGGAAGGTGTCGAGGCTCTGGTGAAAGAGGCCAAGCCAATGTTCCATACCCGGGGTCCGAACACCTTCGACGGCCGATTCGTAGATTGGATCGGTGAGCGCGTTCATGCCGAAGAGCTCGCGCCAGTGATCACGGAACTGTCTGACCGAAGCAGGATCGAGCGCCACCTCGCTCGCCGGATCGATTGAAAGGGTCTCCAGACTCCCCGATGAACGCTGGCTCAGCGGATCGAAGGTGCGGATCCCGGTGATCTCGTCACCGAAGAAATCGATACGCGCGGGTTCTGCCATGGCCGGCGAAAAGACGTCGAGGATGTCTCCGCGCGCCGCGCAGTCTCCCTGCTCCATGACCACGCTTGTCCTGGAGTAACCCATGGCAAGGAGTTCGCGGAACAGGGCGGCCGGATCCGTCCTGGCGCCCCGGCACAGGTGCCGGCGCCGACCATGCCATGTCGAGCGTGGCGGAACCCGCTGCAGCATCGCCCGCGCCGTGGTGAGCACGACAAGACCGCCGCAGTCCCCCCGGCGTTCACACAAGTCTCCCAGGAGGGCAAGACGGACCCCCGCTACGACGGGGTGCGGCGAAACCCTGTCATAGGGAAGACAGTCCCATGCAGGAAAGAGCCGCGTGAACGATCCGGCGCCAAGGAACGAGAGAGCACCGGCCAGTCTTCGTGCCCGCTCCTCATCGTGAAGCACCACCAGGATATCGCGGTCAGGATGGCGCTGACGCAGCCCTGCGAGCAGCACGGCGTCCACCCCTTCCGGTACACCTGACACCGTGTTCAGATCACCGGAGTCCAGTGAATCAATGACATGGTTCTGCAATGTATCAATGTGCATGAAACAACTGAATCCGTTTGATCAACTCCCTGAACTCCCCTCTGGCGGGATTGTCAGCGCTCATGATCCATGCCTGAATCAGGGGATCCGGGCAACCGAGAAAGGCGTCGAACTCCTCCAGCTCGTTCTCGTTCATCGCCTCGAGCGCGTGTTCGGCATAGCGCCCGAGCAACAGGTCGAGCTCACGGGAACCGCGGCGTGCGGCCCGGTAGCGAAGCCGTTGCAGGCGGGTGTTGTTGTCCGTCATGCGCAGCGCCGGTTTCGGGGAGGTTCCCTCTACAGCGTGATGCCGACGATGTCACGGACACTCCCGGGTCTCGTGTATGCTTGTATCCCATGAGACCGGAGATTCTCTTTGTGCTGTTCGAGCCGGTGACTGCTCTTCCGCGCGTCGGCCGCAGGACCGCTTCGCTGATTTCGGACCTCGCCGGTCCCAGAACTGTGGACCTTCTCTGGCACCTTCCCACGTCCATCATTAATCGCCGGCAACTTCTTGATCTAGAAGCCGCAATCCCGGGAACGCTGATCAGCGTGCCGGTGACTGTGGAGCGCCACAGGCGCCCGGGAACGCCGCGTCATCCCTGGCGTGTCGTGACATCGGACGATTGTGGCCGGAACCTCGATCTCGTCTACTTTCGCGCTCGCGAGGCATGGCTCACGAAGATTCTCCCTGCCGGCTCAAGAAAGGTGGTGAGCGGCCGGATCGAATACTTCGCAGACCGCCTGCAGATGGCCCATCCCGACCAGGTCGCGGAGCCCGGTGATACCGATGGTGCGCCGCCCCTCGAACCGGTCTATTCCCTTGTGGACGGACTCGCTCTGCCAACCATGCGGAGGATCGTCTCGCTGGCTCTGGAGCGCACCCCGGAACTGCCCGAGTGGCAGGACCGGGCCTGGCTGGAGCAGAACGGCTGGCCGTCGTGGTCGCACGCGATGAGACGCATTCATCAGCCCCGGGATCTCGATGACCTTACCGGAGATCCCGGTGCGCGCGACCGCCTCGCCTTCGATGAACTCCTCGCCAACCAGCTTGCCCTGGCCCTGGTGAGGGCCGGACGTCGGTCCATGCCGGGTCGCTCGCTCAAGGGTGATGGCAGCCTGCGCCTGAAGCTCTCGAACGCGCTTGCCTTCCCCAGGACACAGGCACAAGTCGACGCGATCCGCGATATCACGCTCGACATGGAGGCGCCGTTTCCGATGCTGCGTCTCCTGCAGGGCGATGTGGGCAGCGGCAAGACGCTGGTGGCAGTCGAGGTCATGCTGGCGGCTGTGGAGGCCGGTCATCAGGCCGCGTTGCTGGCCCCCACGGAACTCCTGGCCCGGCAACACCAGCGCACCATCGCCGGTCTGGCACGCGACACGGGGCTCGATGTTGCCCTTGTCACCGGACGCGATCGGGGAACAAGACGTGACGCCCTTCTCCGGGACATCGCCGACGGGACGACACGCCTGGTGGTGGGCACCCATGCCCTGCTCTCCGAAGGCACCGAGTTTCATGACCTGGCACTTGTCGTCGTCGATGAACAGCATCGCTTCGGGGTTCACCAGCGCATTGCCCTGGCGGCCAAGGGACACGCGGTCGACACCCTCGTGATGACCGCCACGCCGATCCCGCGAACCCTGCAGATGACGGGTTACGGCGGGCTCGATGTCACGCGCCTTGAGGGTCGTTTGCCGGGACGCCGGGAGGTCACCACGCGCGCCATGCCGGTGGGACGCCTCGATGCCGTGGTGGCTGCGCTTGGTCGCGCCATAGGGCGTGGCGAAAGGGCCTACTGGATCTGCCCTGTCATCGAACGCAGCGAATCGGGCGACATGGTCGCCGCCGAGGACCGGCATCGCCATCTTGAGCGGGTCTTCGGAGAACGCGTCGGACTTCTTCACGGACGCATGAGCGCCGCCGACAAGGACGACGTCATGGAGAAATTCGCAAGCGGCGCCCTGGCTCTTCTCGTGGCGACGACCGCGGTGGAGGTCGGCCTTGACGTGGCCGAGGCCACCATCATGGTGATCGAGCATGCCGAGCGATTCGGTCTCGCCCAGCTGCATCAGCTTCGCGGACGGGTGGGGCGCGGCAGCGCCCCGTCATCGTGCCTGCTGCTCTATGCCCCTCCCCTCGGCGATTCGGCACACAGGCGTCTCGACATTCTCAGACACAGCCATGACGGTTTCGAGATTGCCGAGGAAGATCTGCGTCTGAGAGGGGGCGGAGAGCTGCTCGGCGCCAGGCAAAGTGGCCTGGCGAGGTTTCGTCTCGCCGATCAGCATGCGGCGTCACGGTTTCTCCAGGTCGCACACGACGACGCCCGACTCATCCTCGCCCGCGACCCGGATCTCAAGGGCGAACGCGGCCGCGCCCTCACGGTCCTGCTCCATCTCTTCGAGCGCCAGGACGCCGTCAGACTCCTCGCATCGGGGTGACCTTTGCGTCGGGCTCCGACAACTCGGGAAACACCTCGTGGTGCGCACCACGCTTGCTGTCGACACCCTGGCACGCCGGAGCCTCAAGTCCGGATGCAAGGTCCAGGAGATCCGGAACCGCCCGGTCGTCACCAACAGTCTTGCCATTGTCTCTCGGCGATCTCTTCGACCCGTAGCCGAGAACCAGGAGCGCCCGATGAACAGCGGGAGGCATGGTCAGTTGATCTGCTTGCCACGATCCAGCTGTCGACGGGAGCAGGTGTTCGAGCCTGATCGCCCCTTCTGCGTCCTGCCGAACCTGCCACCGACTTCGCAAGGCCCATCCGGTTCGGTGCCAGCAAACGGTAGCGCAAGGCAGCGAGCGCCACAGGGCGGTTGCCCGATTTCGATACGGTGCGTCCCATCAGGGCTCCGACACATGGCGGGACACGCGCCAGCCGCCACCCTGCCTTCGGGACCCAGCGCCGGATGGGCTGGACCCCATTCAGGCAACAAAGAGGTCAGGCGTCCGCATCGTCGTCCCTCAAGGACACGAAGACCAGGATCAGGAAGGTCAGCAGGGCGAGGTTGAAGGCAGTCGTCTTGGCGTTCCACTCCGAGGACTGCCACATCAGGAACCACTCGTTCGCGACGACAAGGAAGAGGCCGAGCCAGATAAAGGCCCCGAGACCGAGACCGGCCAGCGCCAGTGCCTTGGCTGCGTGGAACAACGGCGCTTCCCGCAGCCGGTTCAGCAGGCGGATGCCACCGACCCAGCAGAGCAGAGCAGCACCTGCCTGCAGCACGATAACGGCAACATAGGCGGCGTGGTGAAGTGCTGGCGTGTCGACTGCCCGCCACATCGACGCCTCGCTGCGAAAGGTCGTGTCCATGGTCATCACATGGGTGACAAAGTCGAGATTGGCGCCGTAGTCAGCCACGTTGCCGAAAGCGACCAGTGTGAGATAGGCGGCCATGAGCAGCACTGCTCCGGCCTTGGCAATCCTCGTGACCATGACTCCATTTCTCTCCGGTTGTGCCAGGCAAGCCGTTGCCGACCATACAGCGATTCCGGCCTCGAGCCACGGCACTCCCGGTACGAACCACAATCGTCTGGTGGACGCTTGCGAGGCCTGTGACGTGGCCGACGCTGTCAAGGACCAGCGGCCCGCCAGGACTCGTGCAGCGGCATGATGCTGACGCTTTTCCAAGGAACGACGAAGGTCATGCTTCCTGGGGAGAGTTCTCCCATCTCGCTCATCGAGGATGTGCTTCAGTCCGAGTTCGATACTGTTGATCCGCGAGATGATCGGACCCCGGGTGAGTGCGAACATCACGTCGCCCTCCGAGAGGCTACACTCCTCCCGGTCGACGCCCTCAGGCATGCTGGCAGCCATGGCGTCAATTCTCGCCCCCAAGTCGAAGTTCTCAGGGTTTCTTGATCGTGATCTGGTCACGTGCAACCGATTTCGGGATTCCGCCGTCCCGTCCGAAGTTTGCAGCATGTCTCGGACGTCACTTGCTTGGTCAGGAACACTTGTCATATTTGGGACATGACAAGTCTGGCACAAGAAACCAGCCTTCGCTCCCGGCTGCTCGCTCGCGCGGCAACCCGTTCGGATGAGGCATCGACACCCGGGGATCCTGCCGACATCGACAAGACCTTGCAGCACCTCACCGCCGCGAGCCAGCTTCGCCGCTTTGGCCACGGCCTCTGCGACCGGCCACGCAGGAACGATCTGACCGGGCGCCAGGCCGTATCCGACTATCGGGCCATCATCGACGGCAAGACCGTCGCCTATGAACCTGGCTTCACCACCGCCGTACCGACTCGCACCGAGAATCTGGCCGATCCTCGGCAGAAGCCGATCAGGCTCGGGGGCCGCCGCGTGCCCGCTTCGATCTGTTCTTCGCGGCCGCCAATCTGTTCGGCCACACCGAAGGCCGCAGTTGACGAACATGGATCTGACGAAAGATGAACAGCACACCAAAAGCAGCCGCCAGCGTTTCCCAAAGGTTGCTGCAGGCCGGGTCCAGTCTTGGCGTTTCGGACTGGCTTGTCATCGACGAAGACATGAACCAGGCGTTCGCCGTCGTCACACGTGACCCGGAGCCCATGCAGATCGATGGCCAGCGCTTTGCACACGGATTCCTTACCGTGTCGCTCTTGTCCGACCTGATGACCAGTGCCATGCAGATCGACGGCTCCGGAAGCGCAGTACCGGAAGGCTACCTTCTCAACTACGGTTTCAATCGAATGCGTCTGATCGAACCCATCCCGTTAGGGGCACGGATTCGGGGGTATTTCCGGACCGCTGAATGTGGCGTCACGAAACGGGGTGCGGTCACCATTATTCCGATCGACGTCGAGATCGAAATTGAAGGCACGGAACGCCCCGCCCTGGTTGGAGAATGGCTGACCGCATGGAGAAAGTAGAGGTCGATGACACAACGCATCCGCATTGACGGGGAAATCAAGGTGACAGACGGAACATGAGTATCGACTGCACCGTTTCTCACCCAGGAGAAGATGAACTGACTGCGGGCATGCCAAAGAGCATCCCGCAGATGCTCCGCGAACAGGTGGACAAGACGCCGGATCGGGAAGCCCTGGTGTTTTTCGATCATGGCGTCTCAGTCACCTACGCAGATCTGGATGAAAAAGTGAGGCGTGTAGCCAGCGGGCTCTTGGAGGCGGGAGTCCGCAAAGGCACCCGCATCGCCATGATGCTTCCCAATGTCATGGAGTTTCCCGTGACCTGGCTCGCCATGGCCTGGGTCGGCGCGGTCTCCGTTCAGCTCAATCCGAACTTTACGGGCAGAGAGCTCGATTACGTGCTGAACGACTCGGATGCCGACTACCTGATCGTCGACGAAACCTGCCTGGCATCGCTCGTGGCCATGCGGGCGCGCAGCGAGCGCCTGCCTGACGAGAACATCTTCGTGCGTGTCGGCGGTGCGGCGCACCACCCCTATAACGCCTGGGAGGACCTGGGGCGGTGCGAGCCGTTGCCGCCCGAACCGCGCGCGGATATCTGCGAGCACGATGTGATGACTATTCTCTATACATCCGGAACAACGGGATTCCCGAAGGGTTGCATACTCGATCATCGCTACTGGCTGCAGATCGGCACCTGCGGACTCTACTGTATGGGCGGGCACACACCCCGCAACACACTGATTTACGAGCCCATGTTCTACATTCAGGGCAACGCTGTTTTCATTGTGTCATTGCTCAGCAATGCAACCGTCTACTACCCGGCGAAACCGAGCATTTCCAGGTTCCTGGAGTGGATCGATCGCTATTCCATCGACTATTGCGCTTTTCCCGTTCCAGCCGTGCACATCATGGATCAGCGTCCGGCAGAGATGGGACAAAGCCTCAAATGGGTGCACGCCTGGTACTTCCACGGTGACTGGCTGGAGCGGATCGAGAAACGTTTCGGGGTCGTTGCCCGGGACAGCTACGCCATGACCGAGAATGGCCTGTGTCTCTACGTCCCGGTCGACCGGCCGGACCTGGTGAGTCGCGGATCGGTGGGGATTCCAGTGCCCTGGCGCGAGATTCGCATTGTCGACAAGGACGGCCATGATGTTCCCGACGGAGAAGTTGGAGAGGTCTGGACCGCAGGGCCCGGCCACTTGCACGGCTACTACCGGAAGACCGCTGCGAACCGCGACAGCTTCCGCGGACGCTGGTTTCGGACAGGCGATCTCATGCGACGGGACGTGGACGGTGGCTACTATCTGGTTGGCCGCTTGAAGGACATGATCAAGCGCTCCGGTGAGAACATCTCCGCTGCAGAGGTCGAGGCTTGCCTGTGCAAGCTGTCAGGTGTCGTCATGGCGGCTGTGGTTGCCGTGCCAGACGCCAAACGTGGCGAGGAAATCAAAGCCTATGTGCAACTGAAGTCCGGCCTGACCTCCCGACAGATCACGCCGCAGATGATCCTGACCCATTGTGGCGAGCATCTGTCCGCCTTCAAGATTCCCCGTTACCTCGCGTACGCTCAGTCCTTCCCGATGACGGCCAGCGACGACAAGGTTGCCAAGAATCAGCTTGTGGAGGGTGTCGAGGACCTCACGGTTGGCGCGTACGATCGGGTTGATGACACGTGGCGTTGACGGAATCGAGGTCAACGGATCGACCGAATCACCATACGGCGCGGCACGGCGAAATGCAGGAGCATTGCCTGCGAAAACAGACAAGGTGGGTCACGTCAAAGGGGAGCCGCTTTGGGTCAGGTACGGGCCTGGGCACATCACCCTGTCCGGCGTTGCTCTCGCATGGAATAGAACGGGGACATGCACGAAGCGGTTGACGCGCGGCCTCGCTGCCGGAGTTCTGGTCAGCGGGTGTTGGTGGGGCCACCAGTCGACGCACCGAAGTCAGCGTCGCAGCGCAATCTGCTTGAATCAATCTCCTGTTTGCTCGTGCATCACCGGAGGCCGTTGAACAAGTGGATGCGCACTCGGGAGTAAACATCGCCTCCTTCAGCGCCTTGCCCGGTTTGAACGTCAGCGCTGTCGGCACATTCTCCCCTTCATGGGCTTCGACCGATGCCGACCGGACGCGCTTCGTTCCCGAAAGCTCCGAAGCCCTCGATTCTTGACATTCCTCGCCCTTGGCAAGGGCCTTGGCGATAACCGCATGCTTCGTCCGCACGACCCCGGCCCCGTCCATTCCGCGGGCAGTGTTCCCAGGTTTCGGCTTGTTCATTGGCACTTCCTGCGTTCCGGTCGGGATTGGCAATCCGGGTTCTGAAACGAGGCCGCCGTCGCGTTACAGATCATCCGGGTTGCGCAAGTGTCGACCGATCGGTGAATCAACCTGCGAGCGCACTTGAGGCGGACTTCGATCCAGAGCCCGCCTCGCGGGTCACCGGCAAAATCGGCAGCAATCTCATAGGCGGCGAACATTGCGAGTCACAAGGTGTCGCGTGGACCGGCCCCGACGATCGCCGGGCAAGGCAAGATTGACCATGAGCGGGGCGGATGATACGGATTCCATGATGAAGATGACGGTGGAATTCGATGATGGTCTCGTGCGCGCCGCCGAGGCGCGCGCCGCCGAGGCGGGCGAGACACTGACGGCGTTGATCGAGCGGATTGTGGCCGAATACGTTCGGGATGACGGTCGGTCAAACCGTTCCCGCGGGTTGCTGACCAAGGGGGGGCGGCCGGTGCCCGGGGTGGATATCGACAGCCGGGCAGCGCTTTACGAGTCGATGGATGCCCGCGATTGATCGCGGTCGACACGAATGTTCTTGTCCACGCGCATCGCGAGGAATCTCTGAAGCACCGGGCGGCGCTGAAGCGCCTTGAACTGCTTTCGGGAAGCCCCGGCCCATGGGGCGTTCCGGTGTTTTGCATCGGCGAGTTTCTCCGGGTGGTCACGCATCCCAGGCTGTTCGATCCTCCGCACACGGCGGTCGAAGCGTGCGGTGCGGTGGCGCGACTGCTGTCGTTCGAAAGTGCCCTGGTACTCCGGCCTGGCCCGGACTATCCGGCACGGCTGATGGACGCCGTTCGCGAGGTTCGCGCCGTCGGCAACCTTGTCTTCGACGCCCAGATCGTGGCGTTGTGCCGGGACTGCGGCGTGACCGCCCTGTTGACCGAAGACCGCGATTTTGATCGGTTCGAGGATTTCCGGGTCGAGCGACTGGCGCTCTGAAGGGTGAGGCGACACCTGTCGCATCTCTCGTTCCATGCGTCAGCTCGGCCATCCTTGTAACGCGAACAACCAGTTACTTCCTGTATACCACGTTGCAAGGACGTCAGCGGGTGTTGGCAGGGACCATCTCGGGTGTCACGACACCCCCGGAAATCACCAGCTTGATGCCCTGTTCGACAGTCATGTCGAGGAAGATCACGTCTTTCTTGGGCAGAAACAGGAGGTAGCCCGACGTCGGATTGGGCGTTGTCGGCAGGAAGACATTGACCACGTCGTCGCCAATGGCGTCCCGCACCTCCCCTTTCGCGGATCCGGTGGCAAAGCCGACCGCCCAGCATCCCGGCCGGGGCCACGAAATCAGCACGACATCACGAAAGGCCCTGGAGTCCTGCGAAAAGACGGTTTCGAAGATCTGCTTGAAAACCGAATAGACCGACCGAACCACCGGCATGCGTTCGAGAAGCCGTTCTCCCAGGCTGACCACGGTGCGGCCGATCAGCCCGGTGGCCAACCAGCCGATCAGCGTGATGGCGACCACGAAGATGACCACCCCGATGCCCGGCACGGCAAAGGGAAGGTAGGTCTCCGGATTCCATGTTTCGCCCAGCAGCGGAAGCACGTTCTCGTCGATGAATCCGACGATGAACGTGACGAGAT
This sequence comes from Alphaproteobacteria bacterium, assembly GCA_965213815.1. GTDB lineage: Bacteria > Pseudomonadota > Alphaproteobacteria > SP197 > SP197 > SP197. The sequence continues at coordinate 2,319,139 of OZ243917.1, forward strand.
AGACTGTCAGGGCCAACGGCGCCACGACGATGATGCCGGTGATGAAGTAGGCCCGCGGACGCGCCCATATCCTGCGCCGGGGAAGATCATGTGGATCGGGTTGCGCGTTGGTCATGTGCCGCGTCTCCTCACCGGTCACGGTTCAATCCACGCGGGCCGGACCAGTCGGTCACCGGGAATGCGCCGCGTCTGCCTGCCCCCGACAAGCCACACATCGAAACCCGACGGGAACAGTCCGTAAAAGGCCCTTTCGTGAACATCAAGCCCGCCCGCATAGGCGCCAAAGGCCGGCAGGATGACCCGCCTGCCGTCGCTGGCGAAGCAACGGCGTCGAATTCTCGTCCCCTTCGGAGCAATGGCCGCCGAAGGATGGAGGTGACCCGAGACCTCGCCCGCCACCATAGCGCATGATGGTTCGTGGCGGAATGTCAGTCTGCCCGTGGTGAATGTCTCCATGGCGCTTCCGGAGAGCATGGAGGGCGGTTCCGGGTCGTGATTGCCGGCAATCCAGATCCACTCGCGCGTCCGCGCCAGATCCTCAAGCGCCGCGAGAGAGGCCCGGTCCAGCCCACGGACAGAACCGCGGTCATGAAAGCTGTCGCCAAGACAGACGACACATTCGGGATCAAGGCGGGTGACGGCCTCCGCCAGACGCCGGATTGTGGCCTTCGTATCATGGGGTGGCAACAGGGAGCCGTGACGGGCGAAGGACGCGCCCTTTCCGAGGTGGAGATCGGCGACCGCAAGCAGGCGTGCTTCCACCCAGTGGAGAGCTCCGGTTCGATCCGGCTGAAGCAGCGTCCCGTTGACGATCACGGATCACCGCCATATGCGTCGATGAGATCGTCAAGGGCCGACGAGGCGACCATCTGGCGCCCGACTTCCAGCATGACCGGAAGGGCAAGAGGCGAGACCGTGTCGAGGTCGCGCTGGAGAATGCGTCCCTTCACCCTCACCAGCATGTCCTCAAGGCGTCGGGCTTCCAGCAACGTGTCCATGGCTTCCTTCCGGGCCGCTTCGAGGAGGACATGACCGGGCTCATGGCGACGCAGCACATCATAGATGAGATCGGTGGAAAACGTGACCTGGCGCCCGCTCTTGCGATAGCCGGGATGCTGGCGCTCGATGAGGCCGGCCACCGTCGCCACCTTGCGGAAGGAGCGTTTCAGGAGGCTGGACCCGGCGAGCCAGTCGTCAAGATCCTCCAGCAGGAGAGACTCGTCGACGAGAGTCGCAACATCATCAACACGCCGGAGACTCCAGATGGCTAGGGCATAGTCATTGGCAACGAACCCCAAAGGACCGGTACCCGTGCGCTCCATGCGCCTTGTCATCAGCATGCCCAGTGTCTGATGGGCCGGCCTCCCCTCAAAGGGATAGGCGACAAGAAACTCCTTGCCGGCGCGGGGAAAGATCTCGACGAGGAGATCGTCGGCCCCGGGCAGGGTCGAGAACTCCGCCTGGACGTCGAGCCACTCCCTGACGTCGTCAGGCAAGACGTCGTGCCGTTCCGGTTCCGCCAGGATCTTTCTCAAGAATCCGGCAATGTTGGTGGTGGGAGGAAAGGAACCGCCGCCATAGACCGGCACGCGCGGGTCGCCACCGCGCGCCCTCGTGACAATCGCGTCGGTATGTCTGATACCGACGAGCGCCCACACCTCACCGGCAAAGGCAAAGGTCTCGCCTGGAGAAAGGCCGAGCACGAAATGTTCCTCGACCTCGCCGATGACCTTGCCACTCCTCATTCGCACCTTCAGCCTGGCATCCTCGACGATGGTACCGGCATTCATGCGAAAGCGCCGGGCCGTCGCGTCGTTGGCGATGCGCAGCATCCCGTCATCGCACGCCATGAGGCGGCGGAAGCGGTCGTAGGCTGCGAGCGCATAACCGCCCGTCGCCACATAGTCGACGATGCGGTCGAACAGGCGGCGCTTGAGATGTGCATAGGGAGGCGCCTTGATCACGTCGCGGTAGAGGGTGTCGGGATCGAAGGGTCCACTGGCAGCGGTTGCCAGAATGTGCTGGGCCAGAACATCGATGCCGCCGCGTTGCCGCGGGGCGCCGTCGAGGACTCCTTCTTCCAGGGCATCGAGAAGCGCCTGGCATTCCAGGAGTTCGAATCGGTTGCCAGGCACCAGCAACGCCCGCGAGGGTTCGTCCATGCGGTGACGGGCCCGGCCAATGCGCTGCAGCATGCGGGCCACGCCCTTCGGGGCGCCGATCTGGACAACAAGGTCGACAGACCCCCAGTCCACACCGAGATCGAGAGTCGAGGTTGCCACCACCGCCCGCAGGGATCCGTCGGCCATGGCCGACTCGACTTTCAGTCTCTGCTCGCGGGCGAGGGAACCGTGGTGAAGGGCGATTGCGAGATTGTCGTCATTGATCTCCCAGAGATCCTGGAACACGCGCTCTGCCTGACTGCGGGTGTTGACGAAGACAAGCGCGGTGCCCACCTCACGGATCGCGCGATAGATATCCGGGATGGCATGCCGGGCCGTATGGCCGGCAAGCGGAATGCGCGTGCCGGTCTTCATGATGGTGATGTCGGGGGCCGCCCCGCCGTCGGCCCTGATGACCGTGACACCAGCGCCGTCCCCGAGATAGCCCGTGAGTCTCACAGGCTCGGCCACGGTGGCGGAAAGACCGATGCGGCGATGGCCCGGGGCCAGTGCTGTCAGACGCGTCAGGGCGAGTGCCAGCTGATCGCCCCGCTTTGTTCCGGCCAGCTCGTGGATCTCGTCGACAACGATGACCCGGAGACGGCCGAAAATGTGCTCCGTCTCCGGCCAGGAGGTCAGCAGGGCGACGGATTCCGGTGTGGTGAGCAGAATGTCTGGCGGATCGCTCCGCTGCCGGCGACGCCGTGCCTGGGGTGTATCGCCGGTACGGGTCTCGATCCTCGCGGCAATGCCGGTCTCGTCCACGATGGCACCGAGATTGCGGGCCATGTCGACACAGAGCGCTTTCAGCGGCGCTACATAGAGCGTGTGCAGTCCGTTGCCTTGCGAACGGGCAAGATCGATCAGGGAAAAAAGAAACCCCGCCATGGTCTTGCCGCCGCCGGTTGGCGCGATGACGAGACACGAGAGGCCCTGCGTCATCGCGGCGAGGGTGTCGAGCTGGTGCCGGCGGGGTTGCCAGCCCCGAGTCATGAACCAGCGGTCGACAGCCTCCGGCAAGGGCGGCCGGGCGCATGGTTCCGATCCTGGCGCCATCACCCGAAGGTCATCATGGCAGCTGCCGGTGGCGGACGCTATTCGAGCCCGAGAATGGCCTCGAAGTCCCCGGGTCTGATGGCGCCCGGATGGAGATCGCCGTTGATGATGAACGCCGGGGTACCGTTGATGCCGAGGGCGCTGGCCAGTTGGTGGGTCCGCTCGAGATACTCGTTGATGGCAGGATCGTTCATGTCGGTGCGCAGGCGTCCGGTATCGAGACCCACCGATTGCGCCAGCGCCATGACGCCGGCCTCGCTGTAGTCCTCTGTCTCGAGCATGAGAGCCTGATGATAGGCCTCATAGAGTCCCTGCTCGCGAGCTGCCAGGGCCGCCCTTGCGGCACGCAGGGAGTCCTCTCCCAGTATCGGAAACTCCTTGTAGATCACCTTGACGCCGGGAACCGTGTCCCTGACAGCGAAGAGACCAGGCGCGCTCAGACGGCAATAGCCGCAACGATAGTCGAAGAACTCAACGATCACGATCTCACCTTCGGGATCACCACCCCATGGCGTCTCGGGATCATGGTGAATCTCATCGTCGAAACGGGCGATGGCCTGCCTTGCCGCATCCGCTTCACGTTCCTCGCGTTGACGTTCCCAGGCATCGAGCGCCTGGATGACAATCTCCGGATTGCGGGTCAGGTAGTCCTCGATGATTGCTTCGACATCGGTCCTGGTGACCACCTCGTCGTCCGCCATCACGGGTGTCAGCATGAACAGGACAGCAACTCCAACAATGACTTTCAGCATGATGACTTCGTGTCCTTTTCTTCAAGGTGTTGGTGAGACCGTCATCGCGGTGCGAACTTCGTCACAAGATCCCTGAGACTGAACGGGTCGACAAAGCCGACAATCATCTGGTCCCCGACGACGGTCGTCGGCACACCCTCGATGCCAAGCTTCGATGCGAGAATGCGATTGGCAGCAAGGGTGTCGGCAACGGCCGGTGATGCGGCGTCGGCGACCAACCGTCCAGGATCGAGTCCCAGCGCCTCGCCGACCCCGGCAAGGCCGGCGTCATCCACCGGAACAGCGCCATACATCAGGGCGCGGTGGTAGGCAGTCCACGCTCCCTGAAGACCGGCGGCAAGGGCGTGGCGCGCCGCATCTACCGATTGACCGGCCTCACCGGGAAGATCGATGACGGCCACCTGGGTGTCCGGATTCTCCTCCAGGAAATCGTCGATGGCCACAGCCAGGCGACGGCAATGGCTGCAGAGATAGTCGGAAAAGACAAAGAGGACGGTCTCGCCTTCGGGGTTGCCGAGCCGGTTGACCTGCGGCAGGTCCTCCACCATGGCGGTGATGTTGCCGGTTACCGTGCTGTTGACCGGATGCGTGTCGCCGATGAGTCCCGTCTCGCGCAGCACAAAGGCGACGACGAGTACTGCGACGATGAGAAGGAGAGTCCTCGCCGGGGATCGACCGCGATGCTCCTGCGAGAAGGCCCTGTTGACAGCTTCGCGAATTCTCTTCCTTCCCTCGTCGGTCCCCATTGGATCGCTCACGTCAGAACTCGAGCAACAGGGCGAGGTGGTCGACAACCTCCGGCGCGCCGAGCAGCACGTCATGCCCCCTGCCACGCCCCGTGTGGCGCACGAGGACGGTGCCTCCCGCTTCCTCGATGAGGATGCGGGAGGCGGCAAAGTCCCACAAGGAGAGGTCGGGATCGACGACGGCATCCACAGCACCGCGTGCCGCCGCGACATGGGCGAACACATCACCGAAGATACGCAGATCAGCCACCGCATCGACAAGGGATCCGACAAGATGCTCCACACCACTTGTCCGGAACTGTCCGAGGAGGCCTGCGGCCACTGTCGCCCGGGAGAGCTCTCGTGCGGCGGACACATGGATGCGCTCGCCGTTGCGCCAGGCGCCCCCTCCCCTGAAGGCCCAGAAGGTCTCATTGGTGCCCGGGAGCCTGATGGCGCCTGTCACCACATCTGCGGTCTCCACGCACTGCAGGGCTACCAGTGTGCCCCAGACGGGAATATCGCGGGCAAAGGCCATGGTGCCGTCGATCGGATCGACGATCCAGCGCCACGCCTCGCTGTCGCCCGTCTCGCCCTCCTCTTCCCCGAGGACGGCAGCCCCGGCCGGATAGGCGCTCGCTTCGAGTGTCCGGCGCACCAGGCGTTCGGCCATGGTGTCGGCCGACGTTTGCGGACTGCCGTCGTTCTTGATCGATGTGCGGAACGATCCTGATCGCGCAATCTCGAGAAGTCGCGAAGACGGCGCCTCGGCCGCCTGCCGGGCAACGGCAGCGGCGTGCGCAAGATCGATTCCAGGCGCCGTCACGGGTCCACGACCAGGGCCGGACCCGACAGGCGCCCCGGGACGGCGTCGCCCGTGACAAGATCACGCACCACGCCAGTGATCTCCGGCACGGGCACATCACGCATGCCCGGTGACGGAAGCAGCAGGGCCCGGGCTGCGCCCTCGAGATCCATGATCGTGACCGACGACCCCGGCGTAATCGATGTCATCCGGCACCCGGCCTTCAGCATGCCGTGAAGATTGCGCACGATGGCGGCGCCGGCCAGCGGATTGCAGAGGCGATCGACCAGTCCGCCGCAGAAATGGTAGCCGCGATCAATGCCGGTGAAGTTGTCGAGCACCACCGCGACATCGTCGAAGCACATGGCCACCGTCACCGATTCAGCCACGAGATTCGCATCGGATCGCGCAGCCTCCTCCCCCTCCAGGGGCGTGCGCCCGGTGAACCGCACGTGCGCTACCACCTTGATGCCGAGATCCGCGACGCTGGCGCGAGCGGTCTCGACGGCTCTTGCCGGAGAGTCCCTCCTCTCTATGCCGAACACGACGCCGTCGAGAATGCCGCTAGCGCCGTCGAGGGCGAGGAGACTCTCCACGACCCCCCGTTCGTCGACCCCGAGGCCGTGGCTGCAGCTAAAGAGGCCGCTTTCCGGACGAAAGGCGTTGAAGAGAACGGGGACATCGCCTCGCAGCGTCGCGATGCCTGCAAGCAGTTCGGGCAGGGCAAGGACGGGAGCAATGACCTCCCAGAAGGCGAGATGATGGCCGTGTTCCTCAAGCGCCCGGCGCCCGTCCGCTCCAGGCAGACCATAGGAGAAGGCGGTGAAGCGGTGGCCCATCGCGGCGAGTTCGGCCAGACGCTCCACGGTGTCGGGATCGGCGAGGTCGTCGAAAGGCACCCGCAGCTGGTCCACACCCATCTCCCACAGGGCAAGCAGGGGATAATCGTTGCGGATGGGCTTGCGCCTGAAACTGTCGAGGCCCCAGGGCGTGGGAATGTGGGTACGTTCACACCACGGTGCCCGCAGATCGAGCCCGATGCCGCGCCGATGCGGTCCGAGACCATGAAGAGGAGGCGTTGCCGGGCCCCTTCTCGCTCCACGCGTGCGACCGAAGGTCCGCACGACGTGCAGCAGATGACCGGTTTCATGCACGTCGACGACACCGTAGCCAAGCTTTGCGGTGTCGTGCCGGCCCTGACCGGAACCGGGCGCGGCGCGAAAGAACTCGTGATAGTCGTGGCGCAGGAAACTCGTCGACGGAAGCACGTACATGCTTGTTCCGTGATGACGGTTGAAGAAGAAATTGTGGACGTGGCCGGCAAACTGCGCCTCCACACCATGGCGTGCAAAGAGCCCGAGCAGCCACGATCGCCCCGGTTCATCGGTGCCATCATAGTGGCCGTTCTCGCCGGCATGCGTCAGGTAGGGCGGGTAGTGGGAGAACACGAAGATACGTCGACCATTGTTGTCGGCCAGCAGCGACTCCAGCCATCGCCTCTGCCGGTCCTCTGCCGCAAGGCCCGAATTCACGATCATCCCGTTCATCACGACAAACAGGCAGTCCTCGTGTTCAAACGCATGGTAGTGGGACTGAAAGTGACGTTCGTACTCGGCGATCATGTCGTCGTTGACTGTGAGTCGGGCATCCTGGTCCGCCAGGGGATCGCCGGGAAAGGCCTTCTCGCCGATATCATGGTTGCCGGGAACGAGATGGAGAGGACACGCGAGTTCCTCGAAAACCCGATGGAACCTCTCTGCAGACTCCTCGTAGGCCGGTGTGCCGGGTTCGGGATGCGTGATGTCCCCCAGGTGGACCACGAAGTCGGGAGCCCGGCGATTGATCTCCTCGACCACGTAGCGGCATCTCTCGACATTGAGCAGGACGGTGTCGGTATCGTATCCGCCGATGGCTGCGGCCTCTTCCTCGGTGACATGGGAATCGGCTACGACAGCAAAGGTGAAGAGATGACCGCCATGCACAACGGGCTCATGCATGACCGAAAACTCCAGGGTAAACACATGACCGGAACACGCGCCAACCGTGACCCGGATGGGTCCGTGCCCTCATCGTCCGTTCCCCGGTGAAGGTCCGGATTCCCTTCTCTCGCGCATCATGTGACGCGCAATCAGAAGTTTCTGGATCTCGGACGTTCCCTCATAGAGCCTGTAGAGACGCACGTCCCGGTAGAGCCGGGCCACGGCTGTCTCGTTGATGTAGCCGGCGCCGCCATGAATCTGCACGGCCCGGTCCGCCACCCGCCCCACCATCTCGCTGGCGAGGTACTTCGCCTGGGAGGCAAGCCGGGTGATGGGTTCGCCAGCCGTCGCCTGGCGCGCCACGTCGCGCACGAAGGCCCACGCTGAATCATGCTCGGTGCGGCTGTCCGCCAGCATCGCCTGAACCAGCTGAAAGTCGCCGATGGGCCTGCCGAACTGCCGGCGGTCAAGGGCGTGGTCAAGAGCCTCGTCGATAATCCTGTCGGCCAGTCCACAACAGGTTGCGGCGAGGTGAAGGCGGCCGCGGTCGAGAACCTGCATGGCAATCCGGAATCCCTGGCCCTCGACGCCTCCGATCAGCGCGTCGGCTGGCACGCGGCACCCCTCGAAGATGACATCGCACACGCGCGCTCCCTTCTGGCCGATCTTGTCGTAAGGACGGCCCAGGCGGATACCATCACTTGCGGCATCGACAATGAAGGCGGAAGTCCCGTCAGCCCCCGTCCTGTGCGGATCGGTGCGTGCCATCACCGTGAAGACATCGGCCACCGGGGCATTGGTGATGAAGCGCTTGACACCGTTGAGCACGTATCCGTTCCCCTGTCGCTCTGCCCTGGTCTTCAGGGATGCGGCATCGGATCCGGCTTCGGGTTCGGTGAGTGCGAAGGAGGCGATGACCTCACCGCGCGCCATGCGCGGCAGCCACGTTGCCTTCTGATGATCGGTGCCACCGATGACGAGGCCCTGGGAACCGATGGTCACATTGGTACCGAAGACGGACCGGAAGGCCGGCGCCGCGTGGGTGATGGTCCATGCCGCCTCGACCTCTTCCGCTGTCGTCAGGCCCAGCCCCTGGTATGCCTCCGGGATGGTCAGACCGAAAAGTCCGAGATCCTTCATGCCGGTGATGATGTCGTCGGGAATGCGGTCTTCGGCATCCACCACGGCTTCCGCCGGAATCAGGCGTTCCCTGACAAACCGGGACAGGGTATCGAGAAGCTGTTCGAGGGTCTGAGAGTCGAGCGCCATGCGGGCTTCCTGTGGGGCGCTAGGACCCTACTCCCGAGAGCGGACGTTCGCCAATCCCGAACGTGGCGAATCCTTGACCGCGGCTCGGTGTTTCCGGCAAAGAATGTCCGTGGCGGCATGTGGGCAGGCGATGGGCACACCGACGGGAATTCCGGATGGTTTTGTCGCGGTCGAACCGGATGATCCCTTCGAGGGCGTCATCGGCGTGTGCTGGTACAACGACATGGGTGGCGGCCGCATCGAGGTCGGCGTCCTTGCCGACGAGCGCCATGCCAACGAGTACGGATGGGTTCACGGGGGAGTCATGATGACCATGGCCGACGCTGCGCTCTGCATGAACTCGCGCTGGCACGATGCGGCCGAAGGTGCCATCACGGTGAGCGCCACAAGCAACTTCGTGAAGGGCGCCAGGATCGGCGAGTTTCTCGAGACCCGCACCCGGGTGGTGCGGCGTACCCGTCAGTTCAGCTTCGTGGCGTGCGAGGTGGTTGTCGGCGACAGGGTCTGTCTGACATCCAGCGGCGTCATCAAGCGCCTGCTTGCGCGTGCTGACTGACGTCAACGGTATTGCCCAAACGGCCACAAGCGCATGTGCTCATGGCCGTTTGGGGGTCTCGCGAAGTCGAGACCGGAATCGGCGGGGGCTGTAACATGGATCGATCGCACTCCGGGCGGGGGATCGACGCACCGGGACTTCGGGAGGAAACCGACATGGACCGATACAAGACCTCGATCGCGCGTTACAGGCAGGCATGCACGGTGCTCGCCGGAGGTGTGTCGAGCAACTTCCGCTATCACCCCATTCCCGTTCCGCTTGCCATCGAGCGAGGCGAAGGACCTCACCTGTGGGACGCCGACGGCAACCGCTACATCGACTATGTCAGCGGCAATGGTCCGGCATTTCTCGGGCACAGTCCCGAACCGGTGCTCAATGCAGTCCGCGACTCCCTGAACAAGGGGCAGGCATTCACCACTGTCCATGCCGGCGAAATTGCCCTGGCGCAACGCCTGAGAGCGATCGTTCCCTGTGCCGAACTGGTGCGGTTCGACACGTCGGGAACACAGGTGGACCAGATCGCCATGCGTCTCGCCCGCCACCACACCGGCCGCACCAGGGTGGTGAAGTTCGAAGGCCACTACCACGGATGGGCGGACAACATCTTTGCCAGCGTGGCTCCCGAGCTCAACCGGGCCGGACCCCGGGACCATCCGGCAGTGCTCGCCCAGAGCAGCGGCCAGCCCGACAACATCCGCGACAACCTCATTGTCCAGCCCTTCAACGACATCGCCGTGCTCGAGGAGACCCTGTCGCGACATGGCGCCGAGACTGCCGCCATCGTCGTGGAACCGGTGGCCTGCAACTGTGGTGTCATCGAACCCCTTCCAGGCTATCTCGAGGCGCTGCGGCGGCTGTGCGACCAGCATGGAATCGTGCTCATCTTTGACGAGGTCATCACGGGATTCCGGGTTGCCCTGGGGGGCGCCCAGCAGCGCTACCGCGTGACTCCCGATCTCGCCGTCTTTGCCAAGGCCATGGCCAGCGGCTTCCCCCTTGCCGCAATCGCCGGCCGCCGCGACATCATGGAAGGGGTCACGAGGGGCGCTGTTCACGGCGGCACCTACAATGGCATCACCTCGAGCATTGCCGCCGGCATCGCCACCCTTGACATGCTCGCCGCCGATGACGCGGCGGTCTATGTCAAGGTGGAGCGGGACGGCAAACGGCTCATGTCGGGACTTGCGGAGTGTGGCCGACGACGTGGTGTTCCACTTCACGTCCAGGGGCTTGGCGCCATCTTCTCGACCGTCTTTACCGACTCCCCGCCGCTGGTCGACTATCGCGACTACAAGGCCAGCGACACGCCCCTGCGCGAGGCCTTCATCCAGGGACTGCAGGACCGCGGCGTACGCGTGACACTTCGCGGAACCTGGTTCGTCCCCGCCGTGCTCGCTGATGACGACATTTCCATGACTCTCGATGCCGCCGATGCCGCGCTGGCCGCCCTTTAGAGGAAGTCCGCGGGCAGTTTACAAGTCCGGCAAATCCCGTCAGGCTTGATCAAGGGATGTCAGCCGGGGATGGATCCTGATGAGTGGCCTGGTACTCAGCAACATTTGCAAGCGCTTTGGTTCCGTTACCGCCGTCACCGACATCAATCTCGACATTCCGGAAGGCCGCTTCGTTTCGTTCCTTGGTCCCTCCGGTTGCGGCAAGACAACCCTGCTGCGCCTGATCGCCGGTCTCGAAACAGCGACGACGGGGCGCATCCTGCTCGATGACGAGGACCTGACCGACAAGCCGACCCACAACAGGAACATCGGCATGGTGTTCCAGTCTCTGGCCCTGTTCCCCCATCTTTCCGTGGGCGAGAACATCACTTATTCGCAGAGAATCAGAGGTGTCGACAAGGCGACGCGACATCGGCGCGCCGAGGAACTCCTCGATCTGGTGCGCCTGCCGGGGGTTGCCGAGCGCAATATCGCACAGCTCTCGGGCGGCCAGAGGCAACGCGTGGCCATCGCCCGGGCCCTCAACCTGGAACCGAAACTCTTCCTGCTCGATGAACCGTTGTCGGCGCTCGATGCCAAGTTGCGCGAGGACATGCAGGTCGAGTTGCGCATGCTGCAGGAGCGCCTCGCAATCACGACCATCGTGGTCACCCATGACCAGCGTGAGGCGATGACGATGTCGGATGAAGTGGTGGTCATGTCCACGGCGCGTGTCCAGCAGATGGGACCGCCTCTGGAAATCTACCGCAATCCGGCTTCAGCCTTCGTCGCCGAGTTCATCGGCACCAGCAATCTCATCAGGGCGCAGCTCAACGCCGGTTCAACCGTTGTCATCGCCGGATGCGCGTGCCGGACCAGCGGGGTCCCGGACCAGCTTGGCGCGGGATCGAACGTCATTGTCTCGGTTCGCCCCGAAGACGTGCACGTGTACCCGGAAAGCCGTGACGGCGAAAATATGCTCGACGGTGTCGTCACGTTCGTGCGCGATGTGGGCGCCAGCGTCGAGACCTTCGTCGCATGCGGCGACCTGCAGATCATCGCCATGGCGACACCGAAGGAAAGACCGGACGTTCACAAGGGCGAGAAGGTCAAGGTCGAGTTGCCTGCCGATTGTTGCGTGGTCCTCAAGGCATGAGTGACGCCACCGTCGGGCTGGTCTGGAAGGAGCAGTTCCTGCTGCCGCTGAAACGCTTTCCGGTCGGTCTCTACCCGACGTTCATGATGGGCGTCTTCTTTCTCATTCCCTTCATCATCATGCTCGTCGTGAGCTTCGCCACACGCACGGAATCAACCTACGAGCCGGGTTTCGAGTTCACGCACTACGCCCGTTTCTTCTCGCCGCTCTTCACCACACACCTTCTTGTCTCGGTGCAGTTCTCCGTTCTCGCCAGCATTCTCTCCGTCATGGCCGCGGTTCCCTTCACCTATTTCATAAGCCGTTTCCGCAGGCGTCCGCAGGTCATCGCACTGGTCTTCCTGTTGTGCGTCCTGACACTCTCGGAAGTGATCGTCGCCTACTCCCTGTCGGTCGTCATGAGCCGGTCGAGTGGTCTGCCCAGCTTCGTGGAGTGGCTCGGTCTCATCGACAAGGCGCGTTCGTGGTATCCCGGATACATGGCCAATCTCTTCGGTCTGAGCTTCTTCAACATTCCGTTTGCCGTTCTCATCCTGTTTCCGTCCTGCACCAGGCTCGACCGGGAACTGACGGAAGCGGCACAGACCATGGGGGCATCTCCGTTCAGGAGTTTCATGACGATCGTGCTGCCCCTGCTCGACCGGACGATCATGGCGGCTCTGGTGCTGCTCTTCGTGTTCACCATGGGCGCCTTTGTCACGCCATCCTGGCTCGGCCGCCCCGAGGACACGATGATGGCCCAGCTGATCGCCAACCAGGCGCTCAATCGCGGCAACATTCCGTTTGCCGCGGCGCTTTCCATGTTCTTCATGGCGGTGACAATCATTCTCAGCCTGATCACGGTCAGACTGCGCCGCGGTGACCGGGTGGGTCAGACATGAACCTGGTGCGCTGGAGCAAGGCGGCTTTCATCATTGCCATGTTCGGCATGCTTGCCGCGCCCCTGCTCATCGTTGCCGGTGTGTCGCTCAACTCCAAGAAACTCATGTTCTTTCCGCCCAAGGGGCTGTCGCTGCAGTGGTACCCGGCGGTGTTCGAAACCAACAAGTGGCTGGAGGCCCTGACCACAAGCGTGATCATTGCCATTGCCGCGGGCATCATCGCCATCTCGGTCGCCTTGCCGATCGCCTATTTCCTGTGGCGCCACAAGGTGCTCTACGCCAAGGCACTCTTCCTGGCCGGGATCGTTCCCTTTGCCCTGCCCCCGGTGATCACGGCACTTGGCATGCTGATCTTCTGGGTCGAAGTCGGGTATGTCGGACAGATCTGGAACATCATGATCGGCCATGGGGTCTTTCTTGTGACCCTGCCGCTGGTGATGATTTCCCTGGGCCTGGAATCCATCGATGACGAGATTCTCGAGGCGGCGCGCACCATGGGGGCGGATTCGCGGCGCATCTTCACAACCATCATCTTCCCCATGGTGCTGCCCTACATGGTGGCGGGCTACGCCTTCGTCATCGTGCTGTCGATGAACGAGTACATCATCTCGTTCTTTCTCGGACAGCACGCCACCATCACCCTGCCGGTGCAGCTTCTTTCCAGCCTGCGATCCGGCTACTCACCGATCATCGCGGCCGTTTCGGTGATGTTCATCCTGTTCGCCGTCGTCATCTTCAGCCTTGTGGCCCGGTTCGGCGATCTTCCCAAACTGCTCGGCGCGTGGACACCAAGGGAGTAGGCTCCTTGTACATTCTCCATGGCGGCAACGTGACCCGGGCACTGGCGGTCCAGATGGTGCTGGAAGAGTCCTCGCTCGCCTTTGAACTGCGCGATGTCGACATCGCGGCCCAAGAGCACCGCAGCGAAGCGTACCGTGCCATCAATCCCGCCGGATACGTGCCCGCCCTTGTCACCCCCGAGGGCACGGTGCTGCACGAGGCAGCAGCCATCTGCCTGTGGCTGGCGGACAGGCACGCACTCGAGGAGATGGCGCCCCTGCCGACAGACCCGTTGCGCGGCCTCTTTCTCTCCAGGCTCTTCTACTTCACCAACGACATCCAGCCTGCACTCAAGCATTGCTACTACCCCCGGCGCTGGGCACTGAGGGACAGCGACACGCAGGCGTTCCGCAAGCTCTCGCAAGCGATGGCTGTGGAACGCTGGCAGGTTCTCGAGAGCTGGCTGGCAGCGCATGGTCCCTACCATCTCGGCGAACGTCTCAGTCTGCTGGATCTTCATCTGAGTGTCTGGGTCTGTTACGGTTTCGACACCACTCTCGACATCCTCGACGCCATGCCGGCGACGCGACGCCTCTTCGACCTGGTCCACGCCCGCCCGGTGAGCGGGCGATTGCTCGACGGCCTGATCGCGACCCTCAAGGGCCGTCGGACCTGAACGATCATCCCCAGTTCGCGCGAAAGGCCCTCAGGAAGTTGCCGCCGAGGAGCCGGCGATGGCTGCCTCGCCCCAACCGGATCCGAGAAGGCGGTCGGTGATGCGGGCAAGGTCGCCGTGGCTGCGGCAATCGGCAAGATAGCGGTCCTCGATACGGTTGCTGAAGGCTTCGGCGTAGGCCCTGATGGCGGCCGGATAGTTCTCCAGGGTGAAGGCGGTGATGTGGTTCACCGCCTGGCTGTCGGCCACTGCGGGCAGATCGGTCCCGATGCCGACATGATCGATTCCGGCAAGGGCCACGACATGATCGAGATGACGCATGAAATCATCCAGAGACGGGTGCCGGCGGGGATCGCCGTCCCAGCACATCGGTCCATAGATGCTGATGCCGATGACACCGCCCGACGCGGCGATGGCCCGTATGGCATCGTCGGACTTGTTCCGCAGGGCCGGCGTGACCGAACGGGCGTTCGCGTGGGTGGCAAGGACCGGCCTTGTTGACACCGTGGCCGCCTCGACGGAGGTCTTCTGGCCGACATGGGAAAGATCGATCGCCATGCCAAGGGAGTTCATCATGGCGATGACCTCGCGGCCCAGGTCTGTGAGACCCCGGTCCTCCGGTTCGAGACATCCGTCGCCAAGGAGGGTGCGTCCATTGTAGGTGAGCTGGGCCACGCGCAGGCCCAGTTCGTAAAGCATCACCAGTCGTTCGATTCTGTCGCCGACGGGGCGCAGATTCTGCCAGCCCATGATGAGACCGGTGGTGCCATCCGCATGACAGGCCTCGATGTCCGCGGCCCTCCTCACCAGACGCCAGCGCGAACCGGGTCTGGCGACAATGGCATGCCAGCGCGCCAGGCCGTCCATGGCCTCCTCGAAATCGGCCTCGAAGTGTCCCACCGTCATGTTGACCGCCGTCACACCGGCCAGGCGCAGCACGGCCGGATCGCCGTCACCGTGGAAGTTGAGACCGTCGATGATGAGGGCGCGTTCGTGGAGAGTCGTCATGACGCGTCCTGCTTCGTGAAGTGGGGCATGACGTCGCGCGCAAATCGTTCCATGGAGGCCATGACATCGATGTGACAGGCGCCAAATGACATGTTGCAGAGGAGATCCATGATGTCGAGGTCCTCATAGGCGCCCAGCTTGTCCACAACCTCCCGGGCCGTTCCGATCGGCAGCGCTTCGGCCATGTCGTCCACCGTCTCGGCAATATCGAGGGGCACAATCTCGCCGTTCGACACCGTACCGGGGGTGCCCGAGACATTGCAGAACCTGCGGTGGTTGTCATGGGCCATGGCGATCTTCTCCCGCCTGTCCGCATCGTCGGCCGCGACGTAAACCATGCGCAGCATGGAGAACCGCGCGCCGCTGCAGGCAGCACCGCCGTCACGGCGGGCATCGTTGAAGGCGCCGGCCTGCATCCGCACCGTTTCCATGTTGCCCCTCAGAGGCGTCGTCTGCACATGATAGCCGCGGCGGACCGAGTGATAGATCGCCTCGTAGCCCAGGGCCGCTATCCACAGAGGAATGGGCCTCTGGACAGGATGGGGTGTGATGGCAAGGGGCTCGAAGTCGTACCATCGGCTCTTCCAGCCGGTTTCCCGGCCCGACAGCAGCGCCTCCAGGAGGGCCAGGGCGTCGTCGAAACGCTCCCGGCTCTCGCCTGTCGGCACGTTGAACCTGTCGAACTCGTAGGCGAAGGCGCCACGACCGACCCCGAGCTCCAGCCTGCCCTCCATCAGGCAGTCGGCCTGACAGATTTCTCCGGCAAGCCTGCGCATGTCGTGGACGGGAAGGACAAGAACGGAGGTGATGATGCGGATCGCCCGCGTCCGGTCAGCGACCTTGACCGCCGTCAGCAAGGGCTGGGGATGGGTGAGATAGTTGATGAAGTGATGTTCGGGAATGCACAGGGTGTCGAAACCAAGGTTCTCGGCGAGCACGCTTTCCTCGACGGCGTCCTCATAGAGACGCTGTGCCGGGTAGGAAAGGTCGGGCCAGTAACACGGCAGATAGAAGCTGAATCGCATGACGTGACAAGGGTCACGAATGATCACCCGGCGTCAACCTGCTTTCACCATCGTTCCGGTTCGCATAGGATTCCCGCCATCATGTGGACCAACCACTGATCTAAAGGGAGGAGCACAATGACCCCGATCATGGATATCGACGAGTTCCGTTCGCGTCTGGCCAACCACGACATTTCGCGCCGGGACATCAACAGGGTGCTGGCGTCGGCAGGCGTGGCCACCGTTGCCATGCCGCTCGTGGCAAGCCACGCCCAGGAAGAGGAGGAAGAGGCAAATCTTGAAATCGACAACGATCTGACCGTCTTCACATGGTCCGGTTACGACATTCCGGAGCTCCACACGAGCTACATAGACAAGCACGGCACCACTCCGGCCTTCACGCTGTGGGGCGAGGAAGAGGAGGGCTTTCAGAAGATGCGGGCCGGGTTCCAGCCCGACATCGCATGGCCCTGCACCTACAGCCTCCAGCGCTGGTGGGATGGTGGCCTGCTTGAGCCACTGGACACGTCCCGCCTCGAACACTGGGATGACGTGTTTCCCAGTCTGCAGACCGTGACTGGCGCGGTCATCGAAGGGAATCAGGTCTTCGTTCCCGTCGATTGGGGCAACAGTTCCGTCCTGTTCCGTCCTGACCTGGCGCCGGAGTACGCCGGCCCGGACAACCATTCCTGGATGATCCTGTTCGACGAGAAGTATGCCGGGCGTCTGGGAATCTACGATTCGGTGGACGGGGTCTTCGGTGTCGTCGGCGCCCTCATCGGAGCGGCTGATCCCTTCGACATGACCGATGAGGAACTCGAGGAAGCGGCCACGTGGATGCGCAAGCAGCGCGAAGTCCTGCGCTGGTACTGGACCGACATCACGGCTGTCGAACAGGGTCTCGCGACGGGCGAACTTGTCGCCTCCTACGCCTGGAACAGTTCTGTCATCGAACTCAAGAACCAGGGCGTCGAGGTCGAGTACATGAACCCGAAGGAAGGTATCTACACCTGGGTGTGTGGCGCCGTTCATATCGCCACGGGCGAAGGGTCCGACGACAAGGCCTACGACTTCCTCAATGCCGTGACCGCGCCCGAATCCGGTGAGTACATCATCAACAACTACGGGTACGGGCATTGCAACCAGAAGGCCTTTGATCTGGTGGACCAGGCCACGCTCGACGATCTCGGAATCTCGGATCCGGTAGCCTTCATGAAGGACAGCCGCTTCTTTGCCGAGATCAGACCTGAAGTCCGCGAGAAGTACATTGCACTGTTCGACGAGATCAAGGCCGGTTTCTGATTTTGGTCCCGATGCATCAGCGGGCGCCCAGCGCCCGCTGATGCATGGATTTTGATCGATGCCGCAACGGGACCCCCCGGACCGGCAAAGCGTGGGGCGCGTTCTTTGTCACCGGGCACAAACTTCGCCGGATGCCCCCTTCATTCTTTCCGACCAGCGCACCCTCACTTACGGTGAGGCCCATCGCGACTCCAACAGGCTCGCCAACGGCGCGACGGCCCTTGGCATCGCCTCCGGCGAGGCTGTCCTGGTGGTGATGCCAAATGTCGTCGAGTTCATCCTCGTGTGGCTTGGTCTGGGCAAGCTCGGCGCCGTCCAGGTTCCCGTCAACACAGCACTGCGCGGCACTCTTCTCACCCACATCATCAATGATTCGGCGGCCCGCACGATGATCATCGCGGCGCAATTCCTCGACCGCCTTGGCGACGTGGCCGGTGATCTCGAGCATCTTGAACGCCTCATCGTCTTCGATCCCGCAGGCGCACACACCTCGCTTCCGGACGCGCTTTGTCACCTCGACAGGATCGATTTCCCCCGTCTGCTCGACGCGGAGGACACGCTCCCTGGCGATCTCCCGCGCCACCACGATCTCAAGGCGGTGATGTACACCTCGGGCACCACGGGGCCCTCCAAGGGGGTCATGATTTCCCAGCGTCAGGCCTATGGCTATGCCCACGGGAACTTTGAACTCATGGACCTCAGACCGGGCGACATCTACTACGCACCACTGCCGCTCTTTCACATCGCCGGGCAGTGGGCCATGTGCTACTCGTCGCTGATCGCCGGCTCGGCGGCCGTGGTGACGGAACGGTTCAGCGTCGAACGCTTCTGGAGCGATGCCAGGCGGTTCGGAGCAACGGTCACGTTCTTTCTCGGGGCCATGGCGAACTTTCTGGCGCGCCAGCCCGCGCAGTCCGATGACAGCGACGTCCCCATCGAACGCGCCCTCGTCGTTCCGATGTTTCCGGATGCGGACAGATTTGCGAAGCGATTCGGCATGAAGATCAAGACCACCTACGGATCGACGGAGGTGTCGGCACCGCACCGCATGGGCTGGAACGACCCCGACTGGAAGACCTGCGGCAGACTGGCAGACGAACTTTACGAGGCGCGGATCGTCGATGCCAACGATGAGGACGTGCCCGATGGCACCGTCGGCGAGTTCGTCATTCGCGGCAAGGAGCCCTGGCTCCTCATGTCGGGCTACTGGCGGCATCCGGAGTGGACAGAGAAAGCCTGGTCCAACCTGTGGTTGCACTCGGGCGACGCCATGATGAGAAAGGCCGACGGCCGCTACTACTTTGTCGACCGCATGAGTGATTCCATCCGCAGGCGTGGCGAGAACATCTCTTCCCTCGAGGTGGAAAACGAGATCAACCTTCACGCGGATGTCCTTGAGTGCGCCGTCTTTCCCGTGCCCAGCGAACACACCGAGGACGAGGTGATGGCATCGGTGGTGCCGCAACCTGGGTGCACACTCGACCCGGAGGCCCTCATCCGCTTCCTTGAGCCACGGATGGCCCGCTTCATGGTGCCGCGTTACATCGATGTCACAGAGAGCCTTCCCAAGACTCCCACGGGCAAGATCAGGAAGGTGGCCCTGCGCCATGCGGGTGTCACATCCTCGACCTTCGATCGCGACAAGGCCGGTATCATCCTCAAGCGATGACGCTGGCCGACACGCCAGAGGCGATGCATGATGTCACGCTCATCCGTTGGAATCGCTGATGGCGCTCTCCCCTGACGACATGGCCCGGTATCACCGGGATGGCTATCTCGTTTTGCCGAAATTCTTCTCCCATGGCGAATTGGCGCCGCTTCGCCAGGCGATCGACGAGGATCCCGGTGTCGGCGGGCGCCTTGCGACCATCCACGACGGCAGTTCCAGAACCCGGCACGACTATCTGGGCTGGGTGCGCCACGGCGACGACTGGCTCGGCACGGCAACGCGCATCGCCCGCATTGTGGAGGGCGCCGAAGCCCTGATCGGCGAAGGCGTCTATCACTATCATTCGAAGATCGTCCAGAAACCCGCCGGACGCAGTGGCCGGGTTGTCTGGCACCAGGACTTCGGCGGCTGGTACCAGGACGGATGCCTCAAGCCCGACATGCTGACCTGTATCGTGGCACTGACCCCGGCGACGGAGGAAAGCGGATGCCTGCACATGCTGAAGGGTTCGCACCACATGGGAAGGGTCGATCGCATCCGTGACGATCATGCCTACTCCAACATCCACCCGCTGCGCGTCAGGGCCATGCTGGAACGCTTCGAGGATGTGGCCATCGAGCTCGAACCTGGCGACGGCCTCTTCTTTCACTGCAATACCGTCCACGCCTCGGGCGACAATCAGGCCTCCTGGAACCGCATTCTCCTCGAGTTCTCATACAACGCGGTCAGCAACGCGCCGGTGTTCCCGGATCAGGATCACCATGCATTCAAGCCGATGACGACCGCGCCTGACAATTCGCTTGAACAGGGCGTCTGGGATGGCGTCTTCTCCTCCACCCCGCTCATCGATCTCGAGGACCCCGCCGACGAGGGCTACACGATCTTCGTGCGCGACAGTTTCCCCGATCTCAACTGACGACATCCGGATTCCCCTGCTGCGCCGGCGCACCCACCTCTGATCACGTGTGCTGTCGTCGCTGTCGAAATCCCTGACGCGGCCAACGAAGGGTGTCGGCGGTTTCATCAAAGTGCGCTTTTGGCGCGGCAAAGACTGGGTGCTGAACGCTTGGGTCAAGGCCTCGGCCCAACCGCCTTGCCGTGCGATCTGGATGGGAGCACGAGGCGATCGAACCCGGTCCGTGCCCGGCTCGACCAAGGCGTCGAACTGGCTCTCAGCACTCCATGGCTCGCACATGGCCCTCTGCGCCGTAGTCGAGCAGGAGACGGTCACGGGTCACCAGGGTGTATCCGAATGCCCGCGCGGTAGCAGCGAGAATGCGGTCCACCGGATCGGCAGGCGGCGAACCCGGCAGCGAACAGGAAGCAACAAGCACCGACGGTGGCATCCTGGCAAGCGTCACTCCCGGAAGGGCGCAGAATCGGTCAAACCAGACTTCAGGGCTCAACGAAAGAGAGATTCTATTCTTCGCCGCAAACATCGCGATTTCCCATGCGGTCATGGGGGAGACGAAGAGCGCAAGGTCGGTCCTACCTGGTTGCGTCAAGGCCCCCGAGGCGGGTTCGCGTATTGGATCGCCGTGCGCGATCCAGATCACCGCGCAGGTATCAAGCAGCAACACAGGTCTGTCCGACTACCGCGCCGAGTCCCATTCGACGTCCACAGGCTCTGTCAGATCGATCCCCGGTCTTATCGTCACCGTGCCTTCCAACGCACCGTAGATGCGTGAGAAATCGAATTCCTCCGCATCAGTATGCGAATTGACGGCGTTCGACTTGCGGAAGACCAGCCTGAAGCCATCCATGTCGACTTCCGCCGACACGTACCCTGCCCGGAGCCAGGCATGGGTGATGACGCTGTTGGATGGGTTGTTCGACCACCAAGGCCGGTGCTTGAAAGCCGATGATGGCAATCGATTGCCAATGACCTCCTCGATCTCGGCGAAGGTCATGGGCACGTCTCTGCCACCACACTCCCGCAGATGGGCTTCCAGAAGGGCGTACTTCGACATGCAGTTCCTTCACTTTCATCTGTGTACAAATGTGTCTTGAGAACGTTCGGGTGGAGGCTCGCCCCAAGTCGATCCAGTTTGTTTATTCCTACTAACTATTGATGATCATACTACCTATCAAGAGTAATAGACACCTTCCAGAACAAGCGAGACTCTTGCGCTGTAGCGATTTTCGGCGCCTTGCCCTACGGGGCTGACCCCGGCAGTCAGTCGCCTGTGCCACCCGGACCCACCCCAGAGCCGGCTTCGGACTCCTGAATCGATGCTTCACGACTGATTTCGAGCGCTGTTGAGAGCCGGCGGTGACATCCGGGCGAGCGGAAGCGTTCCGCTCAGACGGGTGTCGCGGAACGCAGGGCTTCAGCGGCAGCCGGGATCAGCTGGTATCGGGCAGAGTGCCGGTGCGCACCAGGCTCCGCATCAGAT
This sequence comes from Alphaproteobacteria bacterium, assembly GCA_965213815.1. Taxonomy (GTDB): domain Bacteria; phylum Pseudomonadota; class Alphaproteobacteria; order SP197; family SP197; genus SP197. Next base: position 2,340,748 of record OZ243917.1, read on the forward strand.
GAGGTTGCCGCTCCTCGACGCTGGCATGAGCCAGCGCCATCATCACCACGAGGGCGAGATTGACCCGGGCTTTCATCCGGTCCAAGCCACGGATCGTGTAGTGGCCGGGGTCGCGCAGTTCCTCAAACCGGACAAGGGGTACTTCATTGACCGCGACGCGACTCTTGCCCGCCTCGAACATCCGACGAAGTGGCGATGCTCCGCCCTCGAGGTGGAAGCCGGGGATGCCGACTGCCAGGGCGGAGAAACCGTTTACCTCGCCGGCAAGGTCGCGGGTCTTGTCAGTCCAGGCGGTTATGGCCACCGGGTAGCGAAGAGCCTCGCCCTCGTCTTCCTGGCCCCCGAAGCTGTCGCGTCGGCACATGAAATTGACATCGACATTCCTGGCGAATGTCGATCCGCCCGAATCACCGAGGTCCTGCCATACGATCCTGACAACGAACGCCCCCGCGTTGACGGCCAAGGAAGCCTCTGCGCCGTTCCGTCGAGCGCTCGCCCTGGCACCACTTGATCAGGGACTTGGAGGAGATCACGCCGCTTGCAGACATGGAGCAACACAGAACACTGTCACCCGGGCTCCGGTGCTCCGAATAGGTTCTGGAGGAGCAGCCTGAAGTCATGATCATCCCCCGCGGCAACGTACCTGGTCGATGAAATGACAACGTCTGGAATCATGAGACCCGTCAGCGTCGACGCAATTGATCGCTGGAGGGAGTTCGGACTAGGGTGCCGGTGATCCCTCACTTGAGAAAGACCATGACCGTGAACACTTCCCGCCCTTCCTTCATGTGGGATGACCCGTTCCTGCTCGACGAAGAGCTCGACGAGGACGAGCGCATGATCCGCGACTCGACGCGGCAGTTCTGCGACACCTACCTGGCAGAGAGGGTGACGCAGGACTTTCGCGAGGAGGCCGGGGATCGCGAGATCATTCGTCACATGGGCGAGATGGGTCTGCTCGGGGCGACCATCGAGGGTTATGGCTGTGCCGGTATCAGTCAGGTCGCATACGGTCTCATCGCCTTCGAGATCGAGCGGATCGACAGTGCCTACCGTTCGTCGGCCTCGGTGCAGTCGAGTCTGGTGATGCACCCCATCCACGCCTTTGGAACCGAGGAACAGCGCCAGAGGTACCTGCCGGCGCTGGCCAGCGGCACCATGGTCGGGGCATTCGGACTCACGGAGCCCGATCACGGCTCGGATCCGGGTTCCATGACCACCCGGGCGCGCGCGGTGGCCGGCGGATACCGGTTGAGCGGCGCCAAGATGTGGATTTCGAATGCGCCGATCGCCGATGTGATGGTGATCTGGGCAAAAGATGACGAGGGCGCCATCAGGGGATTCCTCCTCGAACGCGGCATGGAGGGACTGTCGACTCCGGTCATCGAGGGAAAGTTCAGTCTGCGTGCCAGTCCGACCGGCGAAATCGTCATGGAGAACGTCTTCTGTCCGGAAGAGAACGCCTTCCCCGAGATCCGCGGTCTGAAAGGACCCTTCGGTTGCCTCAACAATGCCCGTTACGGTATCGCCTGGGGCGCACTCGGGGCCGCGACCTACTGCTGGCAGGCCGCCCGCTCCTACACCCTGGAACGCACCCAGTTCGGTCGGCCCCTGGCCGCCAACCAGCTCATTCAGAAAAAGCTTGCAGACATGCAGACGGAAATCGCCATCGGACTCCAGGCCTGCCTGAGGGTGGGTCGTCTCAAGGCCGACGGCCGGGCAACACCGGAGATGATCTCCCTCATCAAGCGCAACTCATGCGGCAAGGCGCTTGATATTGCCCGCATGTCCAGGGACATGCATGGCGGCAACGGCGTCAGCGACCAGTACGGCGTGATCCGTCACCTGTTGAACCTCGAAGCCGTCAACACCTACGAGGGCACCCACGACATCCACGCCCTCATTCTGGGCCGTGCCCAGACCGGCATTCAGGCCTTCACCGGATGAACACGCCATTGACAATCGCAATCCGGACACGTAGATAACGGGATACAGGGGAGTTATCGCCCCTGGATGATCCGCTTCTTGAGGTGGATCCGCGGGATTTGATAGGGCAGCTTGCGTCCGCGACACCAACCGCTAAAGCGCCACGGATGGATCTCCGTGGGCCCTGAAGGGTTTCGGAGACCATGTTTTGCCTGCCCAGACAGCATCACAGAACCACCGCCGCCGGCACATGGATGGCGGCGGAGTTCCACCAGATTATTCCGGCTGCGGCCATGGCTTCTGGCGGCGGAGCGGCCCTGACGGGATAGTGGCACGGCGGAACGGACGCTTCTGATGGCGTCCCGTTCCGCCGTCGACCACTGCCTTGTGCAAGGCCATGCCTTGCAGGCGACGGGCTTGCAGCCTATCTCAGGACGCAGACAAGGCGGGAACGGGACATGGCGCATTTCCCCGGCAGCTTTCCGACGACGCGAATGAGACGCCTGAGGCAGACGCCCTGGCTGCGCTCCATGGTGAGCGAGCATGTCGTGTCGGTGTCCGACCTTGTCTGGCCTGTCTTCATCCGCGAAGGAAATGGTGTGCGCGAACCAATTGACTCCATGCCGGGAGTCGAAAGGATCAGCATCGACATCCTCGTCGAGGCCGCAGACGAGGCCCGGGATCTGGGCATCCCCTCGATCGCTCTCTTTCCACACACCGGCGACGAAGTGAAGAGTGCCGATGGCCGGGAAGCAATCAACCCGGACAACCTTGTCTGCCGCGCCATTGCCGCACTGAAGAACCGCGTCGATGATCTCGGGGTGCTTGTCGATGTCGCGCTCGATCCCTACACGACCCATGGACACGACGGCGTGATGTCGGGTGAGAACATTCTCAACGACGAGACTGTCGACATCCTTGTGCGCCAGGCACTCGTCCAGGCAGAGGCCGGATGCGACATCATTGCGCCAAGCGACATGATGGACGGACGTATTGGCGCCATCCGCAAAGGCCTCGATGATGCAGGGCATGGCCGTATCGCCATCATGGCCTACGCCGCCAAGTACGCATCGGGATTCTATGGCCCCTTTCGCGACGCGGTGGGATCCGCCGCCAGCCTCGGCCATGGCGACAAGCGGACCTACCAGATGGATCCGGCGAATTCCGACGAAGCCCTGCGCGAGGTGGCGCTTGATCTCGAGGAAGGCGCCGACATGATCATGGTCAAGCCCGGCATGCCCTACCTCGATATCGTGCGCCGCGTGAAGGACACCTTTTCCGTTCCCGTCTTCGCCTATCAGGTGTCCGGCGAATACGCGATGCTTGAAGGAGCCTGCCGCAACGGCTGGCTCGATCGCGACAGGGTATGGGGCGAGGCCCTTGCCTGTTTCAGGCGCGCCGGCTGCAGTGGCATCCTGACCTATCATGCCCTGGAGTTCGCCCGCCGCCTGTGATGGACGAAGGCCCCTCTTCGTGTGATGGTCCGGCCGCATTCCAGGAGAGTTGTTGTTCATGCCCGACGGACCACTCCATGGCATCACGGTCATCGACCTGACACGGGTCCTCGCCGGACCCTACTGCACCATGATGCTCCATGACCTCGGCGCGCGGGTCATCAAGGTCGAGCAACCCGATACCGGCGATGATGCGCGGGAAATCGGGCCATTTCTGGGACCACTCTCGGGCTACTTTGCCTCGATCAACCGCGGCAAGGAGAGTATCGCGCTCAATCTTCGCCATGACGGTGACCGCGAGGTGTTCGAGGCCCTTCTCGGATCGGCCGATGTTCTCATCGAGAATTTCCGTCCCGGCGTCATGGAGCGCCTCGGCTACTCGTGGGCGCTCCTCAAGGAACGGCATCCAGGCCTTATCTATGCGGCGGTCTCCGGATTCGGCCAGAACGGCCCCTACAGCAGCCGTCCGGCATATGATCTGGTTGTCCAGGCCATGGGCGGTGTCATGAGTCTCACCGGGCATCCGGGAGGCGAACCGACCCGTGTCGGAACGTCGATCGGCGACATCACGGCAGCCCTCTTCACCACAATCGGCATCACGTCAGCCCTCCACCACAGAGCCCGGACCGGCGAGGGAGGCATGATCGACGTGGCAATGCTCGATTGCCAGATCGCCATTCTGGAAAATGCCATCGTCCGCCACGCCACCACCGGCGAAGTCCCGGGGCCCCTTGGCACCCGCCATCCGTCGATCGTGCCCTTCGACGCCTTCAAGACCCGTGACGGCCACATCGTCATCGCGGCCGGCAATGACGATCTCTTCGTGACTCTCTGCGACGTCCTCGGGCTTGCCTTTCTGGCCACAGACAACCGGTTTGCCACCAATGCCATGAGGGCACAGCATGTGGACATCCTCCAGAAGGAGATCGAGAACGTGCTGACCGCCAGGCCGACTGATCACTGGCTCGCCATCCTGCAGAACGCCGGAGTTCCATGCGGCTCCATCAACACGGTCGCCGATGTCATGGCTGATCCACACGTGGCCTCGCGCAACATGATCGTCACCGCCGAGGACGCCCGCGCGGGCTCCATCAGAATGTCGGGCAACCCCATCAAGTTCTCCGCGTTCGAGGATCCTCGGCAGCGCGGCAGCGTCCCGGGCCTCGACGAGCATCGCGAACCGATTCTCCGGGAACTCCGCTCCAGAGAACCTGCCTGATGAAGAGAGTCGTGCGCCGTGTGGCCGGCGTCATCCTCATCATCATGCTGGTGGTTGCCGCCTCGGGTGTGGGCCTCTATTTCTGGCTCAGGACCTCCCTTCCCGACATCGACGGCAGGATCACCGTCGACGGCATCTCCGGACCGGTCGACATCCTGCGCGATGAATGGGGAGTTCCCCACATCCATGCCGGATCGCCCGATGATGCCTACTTCGCCCTCGGTTTCGCCCACGCCCAGGACCGCTTCTTCCAGATGGAAATGCAGCGCCGCGGCGCGCAGGGGCGGATCGCGGAACTCCTGGGATCGCTGGCTGTCGACAACGACCGGTTCGTGCGCCTGCTCGATCTCTACCGGGCGGCGCGTGCGTCTCTTGCCACCCTGCCTCCCGAGGCCCGTGCTGCCCTCGCGGCCTATGCAGCAGGGGTGAATGCCTGGCTCGCCACACGCACCGGTCCCTCGGCACCGGAGCTGGCTCTCGTTCTGGCCAACGAGCCGGAACCCTGGCAAGCGGCCGATTCCGTCTCCTGGCTCAAGATCATGGCCCTCATGCTCTCGGGCAACTGGCGCGAAGAGGCGCTGCACGCTGCGCTGGTGCAGCGACTGGGAGCGGACAAGGCAGCAAGTTTCCTTCCCCCCTCCCCTGACACCGATACAACCGTCATCGAAGCCGCGGAAGGGATTGATTTTGCGGCAGTCGCAACGCTCTTCGCCCACCTTCTGCCCGATACCAACAACGGTTCCAACAACTGGGCGGTGAGTGGCGCCCATACCGTTTCGGCATCCCCACTCGCCGCCAACGACCCCCATCTCGGCCTTGCCATCCCCTCGGTCTGGTACCTTGCCCACATGACAGCTCCGGGGCTGAGCGTTGCCGGCGCCACACTGCCAGGCCTGCCATTCGTTCTCGTCGGCACCAATGGCGCCATCGCCTGGACACTCTCGAATACCGGACCCGACACCCAGGATCTCTTTGTCGAACGTCGCGACCCGGACAACCCGGATCACTACCTGACGCCGGCCGGACCGGTACCCTTTGCCGTGCGTGATGAGACCATTGCCGTCCGGTTTTCCGGAAGCCGACAGATCAGAATGCTCGAGACCCGCCATGGCCCGGTCCTGACGGGAATGGTCAGTTCCCTTCAAGGTGGCCCCGACGATGACGAAGTCCTGGCACTCGCCTGGACGATGCTGCACGACGACGACCAGAGCGCCAACGCGGCGCTTCTCCTGCACACGGCCACGGATTGGCAGACCTTCAACAACGCTGCCCGCTCCTTCGCCGGTCCAATGCAGAACATCATCTATGCCGACAGGGACGGATCCATCGGAGTGCTGTCACCGGGACTCGTGCCGGTGCGCCGCTCCGGTGACGGCCGGCTTCCCGTCGACGGGAGTTCGGGAGAAGCGGACTGGGCTGGACGCATCCCCTTCGAAGAATTGCCCCGCGTCGTCGATCCACCGTCCGGCATCATCGCTGCCGCCAACAACCGCCCCGTCGGCAAGGAGTACCCCTACTTCCTCAGTCATCGATGGGAGCCTGAATGGCGGGCGCAGCGCATTGACGAGCTTCTGGGTTCAGGAGCACCTCACGATCTGGCCAGTTTCACCCGTATCCAGCGTGACACCTGGTCGGGTCTTGCCGCCGTCCTGGTTCCTCATGCCCTCGCCGGCACGCCTCAAACCACGGCCGGACGACTGTTGCAGATTCGCCTTGAAGACTGGGACTACACCATGGACGCCGACCTTGTGGCGCCCACGATCTTTCATACCTGGTATCGCGCCCTGACACGGGCCATCTACGCTGACGAGCTGGGCGACCTCTTCGCAAAGGCATGGTGGGACCGCCCGCTCTTCGTTCTTGCCACTCTCGACGCCGACACTCACGGCTGGTGCAACGATGTCGTGAGCGGTGAGACCCTCACCTGCGCCGAAGTCTCAGGGCGCGCCCTCGACGAGGCGGCAGACACCCTTGTCAGGATTGCCGGCAGCGATCCGTCCGACTGGATCTGGGGTGATGTTCACGCGATGCATCTCAGACACCCGCTCTTCGGTTTCGTCCCCGTTCTCGACACCCTGACCGGCGTCAGCGTTCCGTTGGGTGGTGACGGCTACAGCATCTCCGCCACAAGCCACCGTTTCTCCCCGAGGCATGAGACGTTCAACACCGTCCACGGTCCGTCACTGCGTGCCGTGATCGATTTCGATGATCCCGTGACAGGACACTTCGTCACCATGCCCGGCCAGTCAGGAAATCCCTTTTCGCCCTACTATGACAACCTGGTGGAACGCTGGCATGAAAACCGTCCGGTGGCGATTGTTCCCGGCAGAAGAATCACCGATGCCGCCCACCACCTCACCCTCGTGCCCGCTACGCCGTAAAGGACCATGCCTGTGCAGACATCCATCGTGAAACGGGGCCAGGCCCCCCTTGTCGTCAGTTTCCCCCATGTCGGCACCCGGCTTCCCGCGTCAATTGCGGACCGAATGACCCCGATCGCCCGGCACCTGCCCGACACCGACTGGTATGTTGACAGGCTCTACGCCTGTGCCGAAGGCCTCGATGCGACTGTGGTGACCGCCACCCATTCCCGATATGTCGTTGATCTCAACCGGGCAACGGACGAACGTGTGCTCTACCCGGGGGAGGACACGTCCGAACTGGTCCCCCTTACGACCTTTGACCACGAAGAGATCTACCTTCCCGGACAGCGTCCCGACGCGCGAGCCATCGAGGAACGCATCTCTTCCTACTGGAAGCCCTGGCACGACACACTCACCGGCGAGATCGCGAGGCTGCTGGAGCGCCATCGGCAGATCGTCCTCCTCGATGGTCACTCCATCCGCTCCGAAGTGCCGCGACTCTTTGATGGCAGGCTTGCCGACTTCAATGTCGGAACAGCAGACGGCGCCGCGGCGCATCCGGACCTTCTGGGGTCGGTCATCGCTCCGTTGATCGCGCAGGACACCTTCAGCGTCGCCATCAATGGCCGTTTCAAGGGAGGCTACATCACACGTCACTACGGCAGGCCGTCACGTGGCGTCCATGCCATCCAGCTGGAACTCTCCCAGGCCATCTACATGGAGGAGACCCTTCCCCTGCGCTGGCGCGGCGACACCGCACAATCCGTCAGCGACCTCATCACCCGGTACGTGACCGCGGCCCTCGACTGGATCAACGGCGCCAGCGGATGACTTCAGGACCATTCAAGGTCCGCCACATCCGGTGTCAGCGAACGGTAGTGTCCCTGGAAGTAGAGGAGAGGGTCGGCCGGATCTCCCAGCATCATCGAAAAGGCTTCGCCGACAAAGATGACGTGGTCACCACCGTCGTAGTGAAATCGCGTGTAGCACTCGAAACGCGCCAGTGAGCCTGGAAACATCGGACATCCCGTCACGCCGGTCTCGAAGGCGACATCCTTCCACTTGTCGACCGATGCCCGGGCGAAACGGTCGGACAGCGCACGTTGACCCGTCGACAGGATGTTGACGGCGAAGAAATCAGATGTCTCGAACTTGTTGAGACTGTGCGCCTCGCGCGACAGGCTGAACAGCACCATGGGCGGATCAAGCGACACCGCATTGAAGGAATTCGCCGTGATTCCGAGGAGTTCGCCGTCACGTGTGGAGGACGTGATGATGGTCACACCGGTGGTGAACATGCCCAGTGCATCACGCAACTGGCGTTTGGTGAAGGTCCGCTTGCGACTCATGCCATCACCCGTGCTCGCCTACGGGTTGTAACACCTAAGGCTTCCAGCCGCCACAAGGACCTTCAACTCTTGCCAGAGGGCCGCTGGCACACGTCACCAGCGGAGCGCTCCCACCGCATGCCCCGATGGCGCCGGGGCAGAGGTCATGTCTCTTGAGGCTTGCGTTCGCTGACGAGATACATGGCCACCGCCAGCAGGACCACTGCACCCCAGACCCATGATGAATGGCTTTCCTGCCACAGGATGATACCCCAGAAAACGCCAAACACCATGTTGAGGTAGCCAGCGAATGTCGCGAAGACGGGGCCGGCTGCCGAGATCAGATAGAGAAAGATGACGTAGGCGGTCACGTTGATGACAGCGATGCCACCCACGGCCATCGAGGCCGTATCCCACCCTGGCAGGATGTCATGGGCCGCTCCGCCAAGGAGCACCACGGGCAACAGGACCAGCGCACTCGAGAGCAGCATGCCCGCCACCAGCATCATGGCATCTCCCTCTGGAGGTCTTCTGAGAGCAATGATCAGACTTTCAACGGCATAACAGGTTGGAATGAACAAGGAGATGAGGAGCCATGCTGTCAGGGACCCTAGCTCGATCTCGAGGTCCGGGAGAACGATGAGAAGCACGGCGGCAAAGCCCAGGCCGATACCGGCAAGGCGCCCGAAGCTGTGCGGTTCAAATCCGAGAACGAGAGCGCCGAAATAGGTGAGGACGGGGGCAAGCGCGATCATGATGGCGATCATGCCGGCGCCAACCTCGGGGGAGGCGGCGAACACGATGGCTGTCGGGATCGTGGTCCCGGTGAAGCCGCACACGGTGTAGAACCACAGGTGATGCCAGGACAGATGAAATGTCTTGCCACGCACGAGTGTCAGGGCCAACAGAACGAATCCGCCCGCCAGGGCCTGCAGGAACGTTGCATTGAGTACATCCGCACCCTCGCTGGTGGCCAGCCGCGCCAGGCTTGGCACGAGCCCCCAGGTGATACCGATGTAGAGCAGACAGACTGTCAGCCACAACCGTCGACCCATGGTGATTCGCTCTTCACTGTCGTTCCGTCGCCCGGAAGACAGCCGAGCTCTCGTCCCGTGGGTGGCGCAGATCACTCTACCCCGGTTTGCCGGACCGGAACACTCTGCCGAAGAGGCGCCAAGGCGCCTGGATATCGCAGGGTGGCGAGAGCTGTGAACTTCTTGGCGAGCACAAGGCGAATCCGTTCTGATTCTTGTGGATTGATTGGCTCTCCTTGCACCTGTTCGGGCACGCTGGATTACATGACTTCGAGAGATGCGGGGACTGGGAGCGCTGGGATGATCCTGTGCCTCGGACGCGGGATCATGGCAAGGTTCGGACATGCGGGAGCGCCCCCCTTTGGCGGGGGAGTGTGATCGCTTGAGCGAACCTGGCGGGTATCGGTCAACAGTAGCCTCAACGCCTCGCAAGACAACCGAATACAGGCGGCAAGCCTGCACCGGTCTGTGTTGGCGGTGTCTGGAGCATTCACCCACATTCACAATTGAACCCGCAGGCCGGGCGTGACAACAATTTCTCATGAGCACGACTGGCAACCAGAGGGTGAGGCGGTCGAGACCCCGACGGTCGGCCGGTCTCCCTGCAGCTGCTCCCCGCAGGGAACGGGGCGGCCGGCTTGCGCCGCTCGATGACACGTCCCGGGACATGATCGTCGACAACGCCCTTTCGATTCTCGAACGGATCGGCATGGCATCGGCCCCGGACTGGTTCATGTCGTTGGCCATCGATGATGGCGCCAGACGGCACGGGGAGGGGCGCCTTCTCTTCCCGCGGCCACGGATTGAGAAGGCGCTGGCACGGGCGGCAAAATGCGTGGCCATACCGGGCCTTGTCGAGGAGCGGGGTATCGATGTCGGCTCTGGTCTGGTCCACACCGGCACCGGTGGTGCCGCCATCGACGTGCTTGACGCCGCGACGGAACACTATCGCGCCTCCACGCTTGACGATCTCCTCGCCATCATGCGGGTGGTCGACGCGTGCCCCAACGTGCATTACGGAATCCGCCCCCTTGTGGCGCGGGACATGACCGACGCGTTCGAACTCGACGTCAATACGGCCTACGCCTGCCTCGCCGGAACGGGCAAGCCCATCGGAACGTCGTTCATCCATGCCGAACACGTCGCCCCGGTGGTGTCCATGTTCGACTGCGCCCTTGGGGTCGAAGGCGGCTTTCAACGGCAACCCTTCTGCATGGCGGTCGTGGTGCATGCGGTTTCTCCCCTTCGCTACGCGGCCGATGGTGTCGACATCATGCGGGCCGCCATTGCCGAGGGCATGCCGGTTCAGACATGTTCGGCGGGTCAGGCGGGCGCCACCAGTCCCGTCACCCTCGCCGGCGCCCTCGCCCAGGGCCTCGCCGAGACTCTCGCCGGGCTCATGGTGGTGGACATCCTCAAGCCCGGTCACCCCGCCATTCATGCCTTCATGCCCTTCATCTCCGATCTCAGGACCGGCGCCATGAGTGGCGGAGGCGGCGAATCGGCCATTGCGAATGCCGCAGCGGCACAACTCCTGCGCCATCTCCAGCTGCCTTCCACCGTTGCCGCCGGCATGACCGACTCCAAGGAGTCGGATGTCCAGGCAGGGTACGAGAAGGCCTACACCATTGCCCTGGCGGCACACGCGGGAGCGGACATGATCAACCTTTCTGCAGGCATGCTGGGTTCCATCACGGTGGCATCACCGGAGGCCCTTGTCATCGACGACGAGATGCTGGGCGCCATCCTGCGTTCAGTGCGCGGCATCGACGTCACACCCGACGCCATCGATCTTGAGGCCATGGAGCGCGTAGTCTGCGGCGATGGCCACTACCTTGGCGAACCGCAGACCCTGGCGCTCATGAAGAGCGAATATATCTACCCGCGCCTGGGCGACAGGCGCGGTGTTCACGAGTGGGTCGAATCCGGTTCCGAGTCACTCTGGGAACGGGCAAGGTCCAGGGTCACCCGAATCGCCGACGCCCCACCGCCGACTCACCTTCCGGAGGCGGCGGATCAGGCCATCCGCTCACGCTTCCCCATCAGACTTCCAGGAATTGGAGACGAGTGAATGCATGTTTGCCGCAGTCTCATCATCAAGGCCCCTATCGAGACAACATGGGCCGCCGTCAGGGAATTCGACAGTGTGGGCAGGTGGAATCCGGCCGTCTTGGCCGCCCGCATGGAGACCGGAACGTCGACCGCAGTCGGGTCGGTGCGGCATCTCGACATCGCCGACGGCACCATCTTTCGCGAGACGCTCCTGGCGCACTCCGATGTCGAGCATTCCTACACCTACGACATTGTCGAGGGCCCCCTGCCCTGTACCAACTATCTTTCCACGCACCGCTTCGTGGCGATCACCGAAGGCGACTGGACACTCGGCATCTGGGAAGGAACCTTCGAGTGTGCCAGGGAGGATGAAACGAAACTGGACTCGATTGTCGGCGATCTCATCTACCGCGATGGCATGAAGGGCCTTGCCGCCTGGCTGAGGGACAACAGCTGAATGACCGACACACTGGGTTACCGTTCCATCATCGGGGTCATGACACCGGCGATGAACACCGTCGTGCAGCCGGAACTCGAATCCCTGCGCCCCCCTGGCGTGACAAACCAGATGCAACGATTCCGTCTGGGCGGCGAGAGGATTTCGGACGACCTCGACGACGAGGCCATCAGGCTCATGGACTGCCATCCGGCAGCCCTGGCGATCGGTCTGACGACGGATGCGGGGCCAGGTGGCGTGAAGAAACTTCAGGAGCGCTGTCGCGGTCTGGCATTGTCACTGGGTATTCCGGTCTTCAATGCCTCGACTGCCTGCCACGAGGCCCTGCGGCGCCTCGATGCCAGGAAGATCTCCATCGTCACACCCTTTGGTGACGATACCAATCGGGTTGTTGCCGGCAATGCGGCGGATGCCGGGTTCACCGTGGCGGCGGTCGCCGGCACGGACGCTCCGTCGCTGCCGGAAATCTGCGAGACTTCGACAGAGGACATCGAGGCGGCCTTTCGCGAGGTCGCCGCCAGTGACTGTGATGCCATTCTCCAGGTGGGAACAGCACTACCGGTCTGCGACCTCCTGGCCTCCCTCGAGACCCTCACCGGCAAGCCGGTGGTCGCCTGCAATGCGGCGCTCTACTGGCAGACCCTGCGGCACCTCGGGATCACGGACCCGATCGCGGGTTTTGGCCGGCTGCTGGCCGAACACTAGAACGATGCAGAAATCGGCCAGGGTCGTTGTCATCGGCGGCGGCGCCGTCGGTGTTTCCTGCCTGTGGCACCTGGCCCGCGCCGGTATCACGGAATGTCTGCTGATCGAGAGGGATGAACTCGCATCGGGATCCACCTGGCATGCCGCAGGGAACATTCCGACCTATGCGACAAGCTGGCTCGGCATGCGTGCCGGCGCCTATGCACGGCGTCTCTACAGCGCGCTTGGCGAGGACGTCACCTATCACCATACCGGCGCCTTCTGGCCGGCGCACGGCGACGACCGCATGGATCACTTTCGCCACCTGACCGGTCTGGCGGTCTCCGCCGGCGTCGACTTGACGATGATCACACCTGGCGAGATGGAGGCTCTGCACCCGCACTACACGGCCGGACCTGATGTCGTCGGCGGCATCCTCGATCCGAGTGAGGGAGACATCGATCCCTCCCAGCTCACCCAGGCGCTTGCCGGGCAAGCCCGCAAGGCCGGCGCACAAATCGCGCGCTTCACCTCCGTCACGGGCCTTGCGCCGACACCCAGCGGTGAATGGCGGGTGACGACTGACAAGGGAGATGTGATCACGCAGGCAGTCGTCAATGCCGCCGGCTTCCATGGCGCCGCCGTGGCGCACCTTGCCGGACAGTCCATTCCCGTGGCGACCCTCAGGCACCAATACCTGGTCACGGAACCTCTCTGCGCCGTCGAGGACACCGATGATCCCTTCCCCCTGGTGCGGGATCCCGATCTCGGCTTCTACCTGAGGCGCGAAGGATCAGGAATGCTGCTGGGATCCTACGATCATCCCGGCCGGCCGGCCTTCACCGAGGGACCGCCACAGGACTTTGCCCACCAGCTCTTCGACGAATCACCCGACGACATCGCGGAAGCCTTCGAGAAGGCGCTCGCTCATTTTCCGCTGCTTCGGGAGGCCGGAATCCGGCGTTTCGTCAACGGCCCCATCGCCTACTCTCCCGATGCCCTGCCGCTGTGCGGTCCGGCTCATGGACTGAGGAACTTCTACCATGCCTGCGGCATCCAGATCGGCATCACCCACTCCGCCGCCGCCGGCAAGGCCATTGCCGAATGGATCAGCGAAGGCGAGACCGAGTGGGACATGGCGGCCTGGGACCCCCGCCGCTACGGCGACTGGGCCACGCCAAAGATGGCAGTCGAACGCGCGGTCGAGGTCTACGGCCTGCAGTACGCCATTCCCTATCCCCGCCGCCTTCTCTCATCATCTCGACCCATGCGGACAACACCGCTCTATTGCCCCCTGGCCTCCAGGGAAGCGGTCTTCGGCGAGATCGGTGGCTGGGAACGCGCCTTCTGGTTCGATACCAACGGCACAAGGGATGAGGCGCTTTTGAGTTTTCGCGACCGGGAACCGTGGCGCGATCCGGTGCGGCGCGAATGCGAGGGAGTCCGCGACCGTGTCGGCATCATGGATCATGGCGGCTTCACCAAGTTCGAGGTGGAGGGACCGGATGCGACGCGGTATCTCGAACGGGTGTTCTGCGGCCGGATTCCGGGGGTCCTGCGCACACGCCTTGCCTACATGCTCACACCATCGGGCCGAATCTGGAGCGAGGCCACCGTCACGCGCCTGGAGGAGAATCGCTACCTCCTGTGTGGTCCGACCCTGGCCGAACGCCGTGATCACGACTGGTTGCGGGAAGCCCTGCCGGCAGGGTGGCGTGTCGATCTCAGACGCGGTTCCGAGAGAGACGCCACCCTCATGCTGGCGGGGCCCCTGTCGCGCGATCTTCTGACAACCGTGACCGATGCCGATCTCGGGAATGACGCCATGCCCTGGCTCAGCGCGGCCTGCGTCACTGTCGCAGGGTGTGCTGCAACGGCGCTGCGTGTCTCCTATGCCGGTGAACTGGGCTGGGAACTTCATCTCGCTTCCAGCGACCTCCCGACGGTCCATGACGCCCTGCGCGATTCAGGTCAGAACTTTGGCCTCACCGATTTCGGCTCTTGGGCCCTTGATTCGCTGCGTCTCGAAAAGGGTTATCATGCCTGGGGCCTCGACATCGGTACCGAGTACACCCCCTTCGATGCCGGACTGGACCGCTTCATTGCTTTCGACAGGAAGGACTTCATCGGCAGTGGCGCCGTGATGCGCCAGCGCCAGACCGCCTCTGAATGGCGATTCGCCGGATTTGTCATAGCCGACAGCGAAGCGGATGCCCTTGCCGGTGATCCGATCCTTCTCGATTCGGTCCCGGTCGGCTATGTGACGTCGGCCGGCACCGGTTTTCGCATGATGAAGCGTCTGGCGCTGGGCTACGTCAGGGCCGACGCGCCATCGGACGCCTGGTCCATCAGGATCCTCGGAAGGGATTGCCCCGCGACGCCGGCGCCCCTGCCCTTCTACGATCCCTGCAACACCCGCCTGAAGGCCTGAACGTCACTCCTTCGTCACACCAGGACGGATGGCCCGGTAGATGGCGGAGATGTCGAGGTCGCCATGTCCGGATGCGGCAAAGCGTGCGAAACGCCGGGCGGCTTCGGCGCCGAAGGGGGTTGTCTGACCTGAGGCCGATGCCGCCTGCTGGGCGAGGGAGAGGTCCTTGGCCATCAGCCGTGCGGCGAACCCCGGAGCGTAGTCATGGGTGGCCGGCGCGTCGGACGCCAGTCCCGGCACCGGACAACGGTTATCCAGGATCCAGCTTTGTGCCGCGGCACCGCGGCACAGGTCGAGAAACTTCCCGGCATCGAGATCAAGGGACTCCGCCAGGGCGAATGCCTCGCACACACCCAGCATGGTGATGCCGCAGATCATGTTGTGACAGGCCTTGGCGGCCTGGCCCGACCCGGACTCGCCGAAATGGATGATCCGGCTTCCCATGATCTCGAGGAGAGGCCGGATCCGGGTAACATGATCCGGGGATCCGCCGACCATGAAACTCAGGGTTCCGTTCCCGGCGCCCTCGGGGCCTCCCGAGACCGGTGCATCGACAAACCCGCATCCCGCCGCCACCGCCACCTCGGCAAGACGCCGTGTGGTCGCGACATCGATCGAGGAACAGTCGAGAAAGATGCGATCCTGCCGCTGTTCAAGGAGGGTTTCGACCACCGAGGCGACGCTGCCGCCATCCGGGAGCATGGTGATCACGGTGCCGGCCCCGCGCGCCGTCTCCTCGAGGGATGCCAGGGCCAGTCCCTCCCTCGCATCGGCATCGCTGTCCCAACCAGTGACATCGCATCCGGCCGACCCGAGGTGGCGCGCCATGGGACGGCCCATGGTTCCAAGTCCGATCACGCAGATTGTCTCAGGCATGAGCATCAAGTCCTCTCAGGCAGGTGGCATTCCGCAGCCGAAAGTACGCGCGGCGCCTTTCACTAAGAACTTATCGCGAAGAGCGAGCGGTCTTCGCGAAGATAAGTCTAACGTGTCCTCACCGTGCGGGTTTCCGTACCAAGCAGAGGTTATCAAGAAATTCTCAGAGAAAGCTGACATTACACTCACAGATGCTGGCCGCTCGGTGGCTCGAGATTACCTCAGAATCGTGTGTCAACGAGAATTCCGGTCCGGCCCGGACAGGGATAGCCGGACTTTCCCTTGTGGGGGTTGAGCCTGGATGTCGTCTTCTTTCGAGTGAAGCGCTTGCCGCAATATGTGCACTCGTAGATGTATCGAGGACCGTCTGGCCAGGCGACTGACCTGGATCGGCGAGGTGCCGTATGCACTCGCCTGCGCGACAGACTGAGAGATTTCGCCCGGCTCGCGGTCAGTGGAATGACGGGCGGGCCCTGCGGGGTCAGTTCCACGGCGAAGCGGGGAATGAAGCTCTGCCGGGTCGCTCGAGCGCCCTGCATGCGGTCGATGCGGTAGCTCCGATGCTCACCGTCCGAGGCTCTTGTGGCATGCAGCACGATATTGTCGTCTCGGGTGCGGCGTAGCGAGTACGGCTCGATCCGCCGGACAGAACCCTGATACTCGAGGTCTACGCACAAACGGTTTGCAGCCGCGAAACGGATGATCTCCAGATACGCCTGTACCCTGCCCGGAACCGGAAGGCGCAGGGTACGCTCCCTGATCAGGGTTTCGCCCGCAGCCAGCCGGTACGTGGCCGGCTCGGCCGGCATCACGCCTGTCTGGAGCCAGGCGAAGAACTCGGGCAGTGCTTCCCAGAAACTCTCGACAGGCGGCAACTCCTGGAGCTGGTGGCCCAGCATCGGTTGCCAGGAGCCCTCGATATCGCCTCTGTGTGTCTCCAGCCCCCCGGGCGTCGGAACAGCAAGGGCGCGGTGTTCGCATTTCTGCTGGAGGACATCAAGCAGCACGGCGGCACGGGGCCGCGCTTCGGCATTGCGATAGAGATTGATCACATCGTACAGATCGCGTGGGCGCGCGCGGTCGCCGAGGGCGCGCACCTTTTCAGCGAAAGCCTCCTCATAGGCGTAGCACAGAACGGCGATCCCCTCCTCAGGCGCATCGCCGTAGTCGTGGAAGATGACACGCTCGACCGGCGGCAGGACGAGAAGCTCGTCAGGCGTCAGATCGAGCTTGACGCGCGGGAGACCACCGGAGCGAGGAGCGATCGGCCCCCGGTAGCTCAACTTGCCTTGACAGGAGACCGTGCCGCGAGGGTTTTCGAAAACGTCGAACTCCTGCAGCTCTTCTGGAAGCTCGATGCCAGTCTGTTCGTAGACCCATTCTCCGACGTCACGGAACATGCCCGCTAGGAAGCCGCGGTCGATTTGAGAAGGATCGGTGAGCGTAAAGTCGAGGTCTTCGGAGAAACGATAGGTCTCGAAATAGCATTTCTTGAGGCAGGTCCCGCCCTTGAATATCCAGCTCTTGGCAAGAGTTCTCTGCCCATAGATCCCGGCAAGAACCCAGCCCAGCACGTAGTCCTTCTCCACGACATGAGGCAGCAGACCAAAGGTCTCCGCCGTATCGAGGATCTCGCGTCGGTCGATCATGCAGGCACTGCCGGGATCCAGCTCTCCGGAACAAACAGGCGCCAGCGAGTCACCAGCCGCCGGCAGGGAAGTGCGGGATCGAGCCTGGCATTGCCCTTCGTCAGCCGCTCCCTGCAGGCGTCGAGAAGAGCGTTGCTGCTGGACTTGCGTTCCGCCAGGAAGCCCAGCCGCTTGAAAATGGCACCGTTGCCGATCCGATGGGCGTAGGCGACCAGCATTTCATCGTCCCGGTCCCTGCGACCGAAATAGGATGCGAGACAGTCGTCGACATGCTGGATGCCGGCCCCCAACGCAGGGTCGTCCAGCATGTCTATGATGGTGCGGTGTACGTCCGACACGGCGATCCTGGTCTTGCCACGCCATACATTCCTGGTCCCAAACATCATGTCCGCCCGAACGTGCCGCAGGGTGAATCTGGTGCCATGACGCATCTGGTTTCCCGCACGCACCGGCCGCTCCGTCAGTACGACAATGTCGCGAAAAATCTGTTCCGTCAGGTCCCAGTGTTCCGCCGCGGTTCGACCGCCGATGTAGGCGGGATCGTACAGTGTCGGCACCAGCACCCAGGGGTCGTCGAGTACTTGCTCGCTGAACAGGGAGTCGAGACTGACCGGTGCATAGGCACCAGAGCCCACGCGGCGTAACCAGCCCTGTCGGCTCCACCGGGACAGCAGTTTGGCGGCAGCGGTACGGCTGACGTCGAGAGCTCGCTCGGCATCGGCGATCCGGACGATGTCGCCTGCTTCCCGGATCACCGCGGCCAGTCGGCGACGTCCTTCAGGTATGGAGGCCTCTTTGCTCATGTAGGGGTATAGTCTCGCTGCGATTATTCGCATTTCCCGGGAATTTCAACCGTATTATTGCACTAAATTCGGACTCGTGCAAGGAACTAGTGTGTCCGCGCTGCAGTACTTCGCGCTTTATGCGATTTATTGCATTCACGATATACTTCCACACCTGTCAGCCAGCCTCATGCCTGCTTGCCGCGAAACCGGCTTGCCACCTCGCTGTCCCCTGCTGGCGGATTCAGCCAAGTGTCCATCTGAAACGAAGTGACTACTCGCGAAGTACCCACTACATGGACGCTCAACCTGTCCTGGTTCCGGATCGTGCGGTGTGATCATGGTTCAGGTTCTTCGAGCGAGAGCGTCCTACCCGCCGGCCTGTCTCCTCGATCTGAGGAGACCCCGGTCGTTCGCACGAACTCTCGTTGCTGGCCGCCCGGCATGGGAGGGATCTGTCTGCTATACTGCGCCGCTCGATCCCGGATTGCACAAGCATGCCATGACCGGGAACATCCAGAGAGCGGGAGCACAGGTTTCACATGACGAAACCAGGGGACACCGCACCGCTTGTCCTGTTTTCCGCATCGAGGGAGCGCGCCTGTCCCTACCTGCCTGATCGCGAGGAGCGGATGGTGCTGACAGACCTCCAGGCAGCCCGCGAACCGGGTCGGCTCCA
The DNA here is from genome assembly GCA_965213815.1 of Alphaproteobacteria bacterium. Classification (GTDB taxonomy): domain Bacteria; phylum Pseudomonadota; class Alphaproteobacteria; order SP197; family SP197; genus SP197. The sequence goes on from OZ243917.1 coordinate 2,359,682, forward strand.
TGACATCCTGAGTCAGGCCGGATTCCGCCGCTCCCACCAGGTGGCCTACCGGCCGACGTGTGTCGGCTGCAATGCCTGTGTGCCCGTCAGGATACCGGTCGCGGACTATCGGGCATCACGCAGCCACCGCCGCATCCTGCGGCGCAACCGGGATCTCGCGGTCAGCGTTGTCGCGCCGAAAGCCACACCTGAGTACCATGGGCTCTTCCGCCGCTACATCGAGGCACGCCACCAGGGAGGCGGCATGGCGGCGATGGACTACGGCGACTTCAGGCAGATGGTCTGCGACACACCTGTCGACACCCGCCTCGTCGAGGCGCGCACCGCCGACGGTGTCCTCGTCGCCTTGTCGCTCACCGACTGGATGGAGAACGGGCTTTCAGGAGTCTACAAGTGCTTCGATCCCGATCTGGCGCGCCGCAGCCTCGGCACCTGGCTCATTCTCTGGCACATCACCCATGCCCGTCGGACAGGTCGTGCCCATGTCTACCTGGGCTACTGGATCGCCGGCAGCGACACCATGTCCTACAAGGGACACTTGCGCCCGCTGCAGGCCCTGACCGACGAGGGCTGGACCGATCTCCCGCCAAGGTCCGGCTGACCGCGACGTCACCGAGATCCGGGATCGGGCATTGATGACATGCGTGCATCCGGAAGGGAGCTGATCAGTGTTCGGGCAGGAGTTCCGGGAGGAAGGTCGTGATGTCGGGGATGAACCACATCAGCGCCAGTGCGACGATCTGGATGATGACGAAGGGCACCACGCCCCTGTAGATCTGGCCCGTGGTGATGCCCGGCGGCGCCACGCCGCGCAGGTAGAAGAGCGCAAATCCGAAGGGCGGCGTCAGGAACGATGTCTGCAGGTTGACGGCGATCATGATCGTCACCCACTTGGGATCGAGTGTGCCGCCGTAGATCACCGGTCCGACAATGGGAATGACGATGTAGATGATTTCCAGGAAATCAAGGACAAACCCCAGGACAAAGAGAACGGCCATGACCACCAGGAAGACGACCATCTCGTCATCGAAGGAGCGCAGGAACTCCTGGATGTGCTCTTCGCCACCATAGGAAATGACCACGAGGTTGAGCATCTGTGAACCGATCAGGATGGCGAACACCATCGCCGTCACCTTCGCCGTGTCGCGCACCACGGACCTTAGAATCCCCTCTCGGTAGAGAATGACACAGGAATAGATCAGCCCGCCGAAGGCAACGTGGTAGGCAACGATGGAGACTATGAAGGCCACCCAGTTCTCGAAGCCGACCACCTCAATCGATGTTCTGAGATCGAAGTTGATGCCCACGAGCAGGAAGACCACAACGGCCCACGCCGACATGATGATGATCCTGCCCTTGCGGCGCTCCTTGCGTTCGGAGAGCCGCCGGTAGGCCGACAGCATGAGGGCGCCCGATGCTCCGAGACCGGCGGCGGCGGTCGGGCTCGTCACACCGCCGAGAATCGAGCCGAGCACGGCCACAATGAGAACGAGAGGCGGAAACACGACGCGCAGGATCTCGACCTCGGCGAGGCGGGGCAGGGCATGACGCAGCCCATGGAGCACGGCAACGATCGGCAGTGCCAGGATGAGCCAGGCGGTTCCGGTGCTCATCACCGGCGTCACGAGCCAGGCATCGGCCGCCAGCGTGGCGGCAATCCCGCCGACACCAATGAGAAGGGGCCGCCGGGAGGCGGACGGCGCGACACCCCAGGAGATCGACATGACGAGGCCCAGGAAGACGAGGCCGACCAGCAGTTTCTCGGAAACCGGAGGCAGGAAGTCGATCGCTTCGGCCTCCAGAGCATCGAGTTCCTCGTCGGTCGGCGCAACAAACTCGGCCGCCGCCCCGATTTCCGCCATGGCAAGCGACCGATCCCACTTTTCCTGCCCGTGGAGCTCGATCATGGAGTCCTTGCAGTCGTCGGGAACATTGGTGCGCAGTTCCGGCGATTCGGGCCGCTCGACGAGAGCCAGCCGATCGACGGTCTGCGGACCGGCAAGGCCGGCCGTCACCATGCCTCCTGCCAGGGCGATCACCAGACCCGGGACGGCGAGGAACCAGAAGAGGCGATGGTTGAGCGTGGCGCCCTCGTCCGTCAGGCCGGCGGAGGTGACGCGAACGGGAGGCGCCTTGGAGGGACGCACCAGGGCATAGCAAAACACATAGGCCGCATAGATGAACGCCAGCAGCAGTCCGGGCACGATCGCCGCCTTGAAGAGTGTGCCCACGGAGACCACGGCCGCCTCGCCAAGATAGGTGAGAGCATCGCGGCACCCGGCCGTGATCGCGCGTTCTTCCTGGGCCGTCGAGTAGAGATCGCCGGCAAGGGTCCCGAGGAGAACGATCACGATCGATGGCGGGATGATCTGCCCCAGGGTGCCGGATGCCGAAATCACGCCGGTCGCCAGCTCAGGCGAATACTGGTTGCGCAGCATGGTCGGCAGGGACAGCAGCCCCATGGTGACGACGGTGGCGCCGACAATGCCGGTCGAGGCAGCGAGAAAGGCGCCCACCACCACCACCGAGACTGCCAACCCGCCCGGCAGGGCGCCGAAGACACGGGCCATGGAGGTGAGCAGGTCCTGGGCAATCCGCGAACGCTCCAGGGAAATGCCCATGAGGATGAACATGGCGACGGCCAGAAGCAGTTCGATGGAGGGGCCGGCGAGCACCCGCTCGTTCATCCGGTTGACGATGAAGGTCAGGATGCGGAAGAAGGCGCCATCCACGCCATTCTCGAAGACGGGAACTGTCAGCGTCGGCAGTTCGGGATACCTGAAAAGGGTGATGGCGTGTTCCTTGACGCCCGAGCCGACGAGTGCCGCATAGTCGTCGCTGCGATTGTCGATGATCTCCTTGACCAGGAGGCCGGATTCACTCAGGCCGGCGATGATGGCAAAGGCGACAAGGGCGGATCCGCCGATGGCGAAGGCCACGGGATAGCCGGACAGTATTCCGGCAAACAGGCACACCAGGGTAATGAGGAGCCCGACCTCGACACCGTCAAATCCGAACATCAGGCGCCGGCCTCCGTGCTCCGGGCCGGCTTCTCGGGCACGATGTCGGGGACGGTATCAAGATCCTTGTAGCGGTTGGCTGACGCCTCCCCTTCCCTGAACTCCAGCAGGCTGCGGTAGAAGTGCCCCAGCCCCTGGAGGAACATCAGACCGGCAAACGACACCAGCAGGACCTTGAAGAGAAAGTAGGCGTCGAAGCCGTTTGGCGAGAATCCGATGGTCTCGACATTCCACCGCAGCAGCTGCGCCTTGCGCTCGAGGAGTTCGAGGGTGTCAAGCGCCGAGACCTTCGGCGTGATGAGATGACGCCACAGGAAGAACCAGCCGAAGAGCCACACGACGCCACAGAACGGCATCACGAAAAAGACCGAACCGAACATGTCCAGCAGCCGCTTCGTGCGGAAGGACACGGAAGCATAGACGAGATCGACCCGCACATGACCGCCCTGGACGAACGTGTAGGCCGCGCACAGGGCCACGATCGTCGCGTTGTAGAGCTTGAGCTCCTCGCTGAACCAGCTGAGATCCCTGGTAAACACGACACCGAACGGACCCACGGTGATCTCCGAAACGAGGAAGATGCGCTGCAGGGCGATGATCATGATCTGCTGGATGACCATGATGAGAACCGCCCACGCGGCAATGCGGCCGACGAGATTGGAGAGCCCCTCGATGGCGCGCACCACGAGCCACAGGAATCCAGGTTTCAGGAGTCCGATGACCAGGATGATGAGGGCCAGGTCGATGATGACGAACAGGAACTCGAGGGAGGCGCCGAAGTAGACGATCCTGACCAGTCCCGCACTCTCGGAGGGGTCAGGCCACGCCCCGGGCTCGATCAACAGATGAAAGAGATTGGCCAGCCCGTCGAGAAGATGGCTCAGGGGCCAGAGAATGACGTCCGGCATGTATTGCGCACAAGGGCCGGCGCCCGCATCTCATCGCGATGCGGGCGCCGTGGAGATCAGATGCCCATGACGCGGTTGCGCTGCTCCGCGTAGGCACTCGACGACAGCGCATTCCAGCTCGCCGACTTGACGAGCGAGTCGCGATAGGAGTCGTAGATCGTCTTGAACAGCGGGTCGGCCATGTTTTCCGCATAGACTTTCTCGGAGGCCACGCCGAAGGCGTCCCAGACACTCTCGGGGAAGGAGAAGGTCTGCACACCCGAGGCGATGAGCCTCTGGAGTGCAGCCGAGTTGTTGGCGAGGAACTGTGAGAGATTCCACACGTTGGCCTCGCCCGCCGCACATTCGATGATCTTCTGCTCGGATGGTGACAGTCCATCGAAGACGTCCCGGTTGACGGCAAGCGAGAGGCCCGGACCCGGCTCATGGAAACCGGAGGTATAGTAGATCTTCGTGATCTCGAAGAATCCGGCCTTCTCGTCGGCCCACGGACCAATCCACTCGGTACCGTCGATCTCGCCCTTGGAGAGCGCGTTGTAGACCTCGGCCCCGGGAATGTTCTGGACGGAGGCGCCGAGTTCGCCGAGCGCCTTGCCGCCGAGGCCGGGCATGCGGAATCGCAGGCCCTCGAAGTCATCGGGGCCGTTGATCTCCTTGTGGAACCAGCCACCTGCCTGAGATCCGGTATTGCCGGCAAGGAAGGTCTTCAGGTTGAAGATCGAGGTCAGATCGTCCTGCAGTTCCCGGCCGCCCATGTGGTAGTACCAGTTGTTCAGTTCCTCGGCCGTCATGCCGAAGGGAACCGATGTGTAGAAGGCGAAGGCCGGATGCTGACCGACGAAGTAGTAGTCGGCAGCGTGATAGATGTCAGCCTGCCCGGACGACACGGCATCGAAGCACTCGAAGGCGCCAACGAGTTCGCCCGCCGCCTTGAAGTCGATTTCGATCATGCCATCGGACATGGCGGTGATGTTGTTCGCACAACGCTCTGCGGCATCATGGACGCCGGCGAGGCCGCGTCCCCACGATGTCACCATGGTCAGGGTCTTGCGGCCCTGCGAAATGGCCGGTGTCGGAAACGCTGTGGCCACCGAGCCCGCGGCGCCTGCCGCAGCGATACCGGTGCCAGCCAGGAACTTGCGTCTGTTCATGGTACTTCTTCTCCCGATTCTTCAAGGTTCCACATGACACGGCAACTGGACCCGTCCCGAGGGACAGCCGTTGCTCTCCTGAGCGGCATTATGCACACCGTTGAGACACATGCACGACCTGCCTCGCCCTTCAGACAGGTGCGTCGGCCGCCTCGAGATAGGATTCGTAAAGGTCAACGTTGACGACATCTGACAGGGGTGCATTCGCACCCCACAGTTCACGGGCCCTGAACGCCACCGTGTAGCAATGTTCGGGACACTCCCCGAGATCACGGGCATGGGTATCGGGATAGACGAAGACACCATGGTCGCTGACGATCTCCCCTCTGCGCCCCCTCGTGTAGCGCGGTGCGCGCGTATGGTGGCAGGGGTGTTCATTGAGCACCCGGACCTGGTCGCCGGGTCCAAATCGCGGGGATGTTCCGGCACCATCGCGCCGTGTCGATGCGCCCCGCGCCACCGCCTCCTCGATGTCATCGAGAGTGGCGCCCCGGCCGCCACCGGGACGCGTCGGCGACGCCATGTGCGCCATGGATGCTTCGATGGCCTCCGCCTGGAGGAGTCCCCGTTCGGCGAGAAAGGACTCAAGTGCACGGGTCCATCTCTCGTAATAGCTCGCCTGGAGGTAGGTGAGAGGCGCAATGCGCTCGATGTGAGCGCGCAGGTGGTCATCGGATAATCCGACATGCCCCGACACCTGCAGGAGCAGTCCGAAGGCCAACTTCTCCCAATCCTCGTGAAAGAGAGGCTCGTCTTCCTCGCGCTCGACGGCACCGAAACCCATCATGCCGCCCATGTCGTGAATGCCATCCATGACGCCTCCGTCACACTCTGGCCACGCCGATCATGCCATCGCGAGTCACGAGGCCGGCAAGCTCTTCACGGGAGAGTCCGTCGCTCCCTGCGGGACATTGCGGCAGGACCATGTAGCGCAGGTCCGCACTGGAATCCCAGACGCGGATCTCGACATCGTCCGCCACCTCGCATCCCATCTCGGCCAGCACGGCCCGCGGCTCGCGCACGACACGGGCCCGGTAGGGCTCGCTCTTGTACCAGCGCGGAGGCAGGCCGAGTACGGGCCACGGATAGCACGAACACAGGGTACACACGACCACATTGTGGACCCCGGGCGAGTTCTCGACGACCACCATGCTCTCGCCCTGCATGCCCGATATGCCGAGCCCCGCCATGGCTTCGGAGGCGTTGGCAAGAAGGCGTTCACGGAAGGCTGCGTCACGCCACGCCTCGGCCACCACCCTGGCGCCGTGGTGCGGGCCAACCCTGGTCTCGTAGAGCTCGACGAGACGATCGATGGTGTCGGGATCGCAATAGCCCTTGTCCGTCAGCAGTTGCTCAAGGGCGGCGACGCGCAGGGCCATGGCCGAAGGGGGCTGATGATGATGCTGTGACATCTCCCTCACTCAGGGCAGGCTGGATCCGGCGATTATTCCCACCCCGGCCACCCGGCGTCAACCGAAGGGTCTGTCGGGTAGTGTCCCAATTTCGCTGAAACACCGCCAGGATCCGCGTTTCATGTTCCGGGGTGAGCGCAAGCGCTCACGGATGCTTGACTTACGGGCCTCCCGCCCGTCCCGGGCTTCGGACCTGGCTTGTTCGGCTTCGGCGCCCGCGCGTCGATGAGGCCGACGATCCATTCCATGTCATGCAGCGTATCGGGGACGCCAGCCGCCACGGCCGGTGTCATGCGAAGGGTCTTGTGCACCCGCACGAAGTTGTAGTGCAGTGTACGAAGTGGAGCGACATCATGTGCAGATGGTTCTCGATTTTCTTCGAGAACGCATTGGTGAGCTGAGTGAAGCGGCGCATACCCATGCGCATGGAGAGGTCGCCACGCTCGACGCAGGACTTGCTGATGTGTGCTGGGCCCGGCCTGCCTTCAACGCATGGCCGCTCCCAAATGCGCACTGGCTTGGTCCAGTTTGCATTGACCCGACCGAGGACACAGCATACATTTGGACTATGACGAATCTCCAGATCCAATCCGTTCGCAGTCCATTCGACAACCCGAGGCTCGCCTCCGTGGCGATCGAGACACTAACGCGTGCCGATGCGATGGGTCTGCTCTTGCGTCCCGTCACCTGCCTGGACTATTCCGCAATTCAGGGGCTTGAAACGGGCATGGCCGAAGCCGGTATCGGCCGCAGGTTCCTTGCCGAACTTCACCGGATGCCTTGCTCCGATGCCGCACGGCTTTCCACACTCCTGGAAAAGATCAACGAGGCCTTCGACCAGTCCCCGGCCCCCGCGCACGAATGGTGCGCCCTGGAGAGCGTCCTGGGAGTGGAGATGCTGACCCGCCTCCTCGGCATTTCCCGGTCGAGTGCGCGGCGCTACATTTCCGGTGACCGCTCCACCCCGGACGCGATCGCCGCCCGGCTCCACTTTCTCGCCTTCGTGGCAGGGGACCTTGGCGGCGCATACAATGATATTGGAGTGCGGCGCTGGTTTGATCGGCCTCGCGAACGGCTCGGCGGCGATACGCCCTCGCAGGCGCTCGGCGACGCGTGGTCGCCAGAAGAAGATGGCCCGCGAAGGGTCCGGGATCTCGCCCGAGCATTGGCGTCGTCGCCTGCGACATGATAGTCTATCGCCATGTTGATCCCCGCTTTCCCTTTCTGCGGGAGGATTCGTCGCAATACGCCGGCCGGTGGAATGCGCCGGGCGAGCTGACCCACTACTTCTGCGACACGCCGGACGGCGCCTGGGCGGAGTTTCTTCGACACGAGGAGATCCGCGACCCGCAGGATCTCGCCACCGTGCGCCGGGGCCTCTGGGCGGTCGACATCGGTGAAATCCCGTCGCATCGACCAGACCTGCCTCGCGAAACACTGATCGGTGGACCGGAAACCTGGCCGGCATGCCAGCAGGCTGCCCGGCGGCATCGCGAACATGCCGATGGTCTCGCCGCGCCTTCGGCGGCGCTGAAGTCCGGCGCGGCTCACGGATACCGAGTGGACGGCGGCCTCCAACCCGGTCCCGACCGGGACGGACGGGTCATCGCGCTGTTCGGAAGGCGCTCGGACGTCATCGGCTGGGCCGCGACCGTCGACGGCCGTCCCGGCCCGGAATTGCTGCCGAAGGTCCGGCATTTCCAACCGGACGAGCCCGGCCACTAACGCTCACCCGCATTCACGCCGACTGGTCGTTGGTCAGCGCCCTTGAACACGACTGCGCCCCTACGACGGGCATGATCTCCACTCAAGGTGCGGCCTCGAGATCGTTGTCGATGCTGTCGCGGAGACCTTCACGGTATCGCGGGCAAGATGGGGGGGGGGGGGGAAAGCGCCCCTCCACCACCCCAACGGATGAATGCGAGACAATCTGTCCCACTCCCTACGAAACAGTGTGGGATAATCCTGTCGATACAATCAGGAATCCAACAGGTTGGAATCCCGACGGAAGGGCCAGGACGAAACATGGATTCTCAACGAGTTGGTGACAATGCAGAGGTCTCAACTGAAGCGGTTGTTCCGCGAAAGACCGGGGGGCGCCGGTTGACCGGCCTGGCCGCGCTTGCCGAGCCATGGTGCAAGGTCTTGCTGTGTCCGCGTGCGGGTGCCCGATTGCCAGGCAAGACCGGCATCGAGCGCAAAGACAGTCGCATCCGAGAGTCCACCCTCCCGGTAGCGCTGCAGGATGACGCCCGAGCCCCTGGCCTGTTCCGGCACATCCTGCAACGGGAACACGAGCAACCTGCCGTTCTCGCCAACGACAGCCACGTGGTCTCCCTCGACAACCCTGAGCACCATGGCCTCGTCACCTGCTGCAGGCGACAACACCTGCTTTCCTCCCCTTTTGCGGGACTCCACGAGATCCTCGCCAACCACAAACCCCTTGCCACCGGAGGACGCCACGAGGAACTTGCGCCCCCCCTTGAAGACCATCATGGCGGCCACATCGACATCGTTGCCCATGTCGAGCATGAGGCGCAGCGGGTCGCCGAACCCCCTGGCCGCCGGCAGTCCGTCGCAGGCCAGGGTGAAGAACTTGCCGTCGGTGGCGAGAACCAGCAGCCTGTCAGTCGTCCAAGCATCGAGACGCAACCTCTCGCGATCGCCCTCCTTGAAGCGCAGATCGCCCACCTGCTCGCCATGGCCCCTGGCGGCGCGGATCCAGCCCTTGTCGGAGAGCACCACCGTGATGGCCTCGCGGTGCACCGTGGCGTCGACCGGGATGGCGTCCACCGGCGGCGGGCTGCCGAAAGCGGTGCGCCGCCTGCCCAATGCGCTCTCCTCCCCGAACTGCCGGGAGATGTCCGCAAACTCGGCCTTCAGCGCCTTCTTCTGCCTGCTGTCGGAGTCCAGAAGGCGCCGCAGGTCGTCCGACTCCGCGGTCAGCTCTGCCATCTCGTCGGCAATTCTCATCTCCTCGAGACGGCGCAGTGAACGCAGGCGCATGTTGAGTATGGCCTCCGTCTGTACATCGCTGAGAGAAAAGCGCCGGGCCAGCGCCGCGGCCGGGTCGTCCTCGTCGCGGATGATGCGGATCACCTCGTCGAGATTGAGATAGACAACACGATGCCCCTCAAGGATCTCCAGGCGGCGGTCTATGGCGGCAAGACGGTTGCGCGACCGGCGCACCAGAACGGTGCGCCGGTGATCGATGAAGGCGTTCAGCACGCCGTTGAGATCCATGACCCTGGGGATGCCGGAGGCATCGAGCACGTTCATGTTGAGCGAGAAACGCGATTCCAGGTCCGTGACGCGAAACAGGGACTCCATGAGGATGGTGGGATCCACGGAACGGTTCTTCGGCTGCAGCACGAGACGGATGTCTTCGGTCGATTCGTCGCTCACGCCCTCGAGCAACGGCAGTTTGCGGGCCTCGACGAGTTCGGCAATGCGTTCGACCAGGCGCGATTTCTGGACCTGGAACGGCATCTCGGTGACGACGATCCGCCAGGTGCCCCGGGCCTGTTTCTCGATGTTCCAGCGCGCCCTGATGCGAAACGATCCTCTCCCCGTTTCGTAGGCCGCGCGGATGGTGGCGGGATCGTCGATGAGTTCGCCACCGGTGGGAAAATCCGGCCCCTTCACGATGGCCACAAGATCGCCAACCGGGGCGCGGGGCGTCTCCACAAGGTGGATCAGCGCCGCGCACAGTTCCGCGACGTTGTGCGGCGGGATACTCGTCGCCATGCCCACGGCAATGCCGCTGGCGCCGTTGGCCAGAAGATTGGGGAAGCGCGATGGCAGCACCACCGGTTCCGATTCCGAGCCGTCGTAGGTGTCGCGAAAATCGACGACATCGTCGTCGAGTCCGTCGAGCAGGGCCACCGCCACCGCGGTCAGGCGCGCCTCGGTGTAGCGCATGGCCGCGGCATTGTCGCCATCGACATTGCCGAAGTTGCCCTGGCCGTCGACCAGCGGGTAGCGCGCCGCAAAGTCCTGGGCGAGACGCACGAGAGCGTCGTAAATGGCCTGATCGCCATGGGGGTGGTACTTGCCGATGACGTCGCCCACCACGCGCGCCGACTTCTTGAACCCCTCCTTAGGGTCGAGGCGAAGCTGCCGCATGGCATAGAGAATCCGGCGATGGACCGGTTTGAGACCATCCCTCACGTCCGGCAACGAACGCGACGTGATGGTCGACATCGCGTAGGCAAGATAGCGTTGCGTGAGCGCATCGGCCAGACCGACGGTCTCGATGACGCCGTCATGTACACTCTCGGTCATGAGTTCTGCATACCGCTACATGTGGTGGATTGTCCAGACAGCAGGTCCACAAGGCGTTGTCGGGCCGGTGGCAGTCCGGTTCTTTCCCCGGCCACGACATGACGCTCGAGAAAGTGCCCGGTCAACCTGAGGCCGGCGAGAACGTCGACCGGCCGGACGCCTTGCGCTCCGATCAGGAATCCTGGCAGATCGAGGAGCTTTTTCTGCCATGGCGCTCCAGCTTGTGCCGAGACGGCGCGGCCGCTGCGCGGCGACACCCAGATGAGTTCCTCGGTGGATCCGGTCAGCGCACAGTGCGTGAGATCGAGTCCGTATCCGAGAACGTCCAGCAGGCCGAGTTCCCATCTGACATAGGCTGCGTCCCAGTGACTGGCGCCCAGCCGCAACTGCCCCACCAGCATCTCGGTGGCGGTGAAGAGTGCTTCGCAGGCAAGGCGATCTGCGAGTGTCCTTTCGGCAAGGGCACAGGCGCTGGCAAGGCAGGCAAGACGCAATGGATCCTCGAGGAGTGCCGATGCCACGGCGGCCTCGGGTTCGATGACAAGGGTTCCGAGATGATCGGGCAATCGGGCCTGCCACCGCGCGGCGACAATGTTGCCGGTCTGCAGCACTCCGGCATGACGGCGGCTGCGCCCACCGCGCACGAGGCCCGCATGACGTCCGTGACCGGCCGTCAACAACGTGGCGATCACGGAGGTCTCGCCATGCGGGCGCACACCCAGGACAATGGCGCGGTCGTGCCATTCCATCGCCGTCAGCCCGGAAACTCGAGTCCGATCTCGCGGTATCGCGCCGGATCGTCGAGCCAGCCGGTCCGCACCTTGACGTGGAGAAAGAGATGCACCCTGCACTCCAGCAGTGTCTCGAGTTCCCGGCGCGCCGCCTTGCCGACATCGCGAATGGTGCGGCCGTTCCTGCCCAGCACGATGGGCTTGTGGCCGCGCCGGGCAACATAGATCACCTGATCGATCCTGACCGCCTCCTCGTCGGGAATGTCGGTCCACAGTTCGGTCTCGACCGAGAGTTCATAGGGCAGTTCCTGATGGACTCTGACAAAGAGCTTTTCGCGGGTGATTTCGGCGGCAAGACGGGGGAGAGGCTGATCGCTCAGGCGATCGCTCTGAAACAACCATGGCCGGACCGGCAACCGTTGCCCGAGCGCTGCGACGACGTCACCGACGCCGTCGCCGTTCAGCGCCGAAATGTAGAAGATCTCCTCGACCACCTCATGCCTGCCGATGCCTTTGGCAAGGGGCAGCAGAGCGTCGCGCCCCACCAGGTCGATCTTGTTGATGGCGCACAGCACATTCGGGTGCCGGGCCAGACGGGAGAGGATGGCCGAGGCGGCCTCGTCAAGGCCGCGCCGGGCATCGATCACCAGGAGTGTGGCGTCGGCGCCCACGGCGCCGTTCCACGCTGTCTGGACCAGGGCACGCTCCAGGCGTTTCCTTGGCTCGAAGATGCCCGGTGTGTCGACCAGAACGATCTGCGTGCGACCGGCGGTACAGATGCCGGTGACGCGTCCCCGGGTGGTCTGCACCTTGTGGGTGACGATCGACACCTTGGCCCCGACCAGCGTGTTGACGAGGGTCGACTTTCCGGCGTTCGGTGCTCCGAGAATGGCGACATGGCCGCACCGCTCGGCTGTCACCGCGGCGCCTCCATCAGGAAGTTGCGGGCAGCGAGCTGCTCGGCCGCACGCCGGCTGGTCCCGCACGCCCGGATGCCGGCAAAGCCCTCGACGAGAACTTCCACGGTCATGAGCGGCGCGTGGTCCGGGCCAGTCATCTCGAGCAGGCGGTATTCGGGAAGCGCCAGACCCTGCTTGAGCGCCCATTCCTGGAGACGGGTCTTGTCGTCGCGTCCGTCGCCGTCCTCCAGGCGCAGGCGTGTCTGCCAGCAGCGGCGGATGAAGGCCTCCGCGGCGCCATGCCCGGCATCGAGGTAGAGGGCGCCGATCAGGGCCTCGACGACGTCCGCCAGAATCGAGATATTGCGCCGCATCCCGCCTCTTTTCTCGTGCGGGCCCACCACGACGAAACGGTCAATCTCCAGTTCCAGGGCAATGTCGCCCAGGGTTCGGTTGGCGACCAGCCTCGCATAGCGCCTCGAGAGCTCCCCTTCGGGCGCCTCGGCGTGCTCGTGGAAGACCATGGCGGCAACGACGGCCCCCAGAATGTGATCGCCCAGAAACTCGAGGCGTTGATAGCCGTGACTGTCAGTGGCGCAGGGCGCACTGCGATGGGTCACGGCCCGTTTCATGAGACTCCTGTCGGCGAAGACATGCCCGAGGATGGCCTCGAGTTCGCCAGATCCGGCACTCATGAAATCGACCGGAACAGGCGGTCCCAGCGAATCGATGCCGGCCACGACAGGGGATTGAAGAGCGAGCCGCAGCCATCCGTGGAAAAGAAAAGGAACTCGGCGCGGCCGATAAGGTTCTCCCTTGGCACGAATCCGACAAGCTGCGTGACCCGGCTGTCGTTCGAACTGTCGCGGTTGTCCCCCATCATGAAGAAGTGGTCGGGCGGCACCACGTATTCCGGCGTGTTGTCGAGCCTGCCGCTGTCGGTGATGTTGAGCACGCTGTGGCGCGCCCCGTTCGGCAGGATCTCGGTCTGGCGCTCGATGGCCCTTGACGAGGAACACGACCGGTCCTCGAAGCGGGTGTCCTCCTCCAGAGTCACCGCCATGCCGTTGACGTGGAGGACGCCGTCGGACATGCGGATGCGATCGCCTGGAAGGCCCACGAGCCGCTTGATGAAGTCCACTGAGGTGTCGGTCGGCTGGCGGAACACGATGACATCGCCGCGCTCGGGCTCGCCTTCGAACAGACGCTCGTCGAGGAGACCGAGGTCGGTGCCGAATCCCAGGGAATAGTCGCTGTAGCCGTAGGAAAACTTCGAGACAAACAGGTAATCCCCGACCAGCAGGGTGGGTTTCATGGAGCCGGAGGGGATGTTGAAGGGTTCGTAGGCGAGGGTGCGCACGGCCAGGGCGATGATGACCGCATAGACCATGGTCTTGACGGTACCGACCATCCCCTCATCACCCCTCAGACCGGCGGGGAGCAGGCGTTCGACGGGGCTGAACACCACCTTCAGGAGCCACTCCAGCGGCCGCAGCAGGAGGCCCAGCAGACTGAACGGCAACAGCAGCACGGCCAGCACGACCTGCAGCGCGGACCAGGAGTCCTCACCGGTCAGCCGGGTCATGACGAGTCGCAGCGCGGCCTTCACCGTCTGCGCTCCCCGGCGATGATGGTGGTCCGCCGGCCGGCGCGGAATGGAATTGCCTGTCGCACTGGTCCTCTTCCTCTCAAGCGCCCCTGGAGATGTCCATGACAATCGCGATCGACCGCAGGGCGGCGATGATGGATGTCAGGTGATGAACGTCCTGGACTTCAAGGTCAATGAGCATGCCGAAAAAATCGGCGGTGCGGGCATTGATCTTCAGATTGGTGATGTTGGCGTCCTGATGGCCGATGGCGGTGGTGATCTCGCCAAGGGCGCCGCGCTGGTTGATGACGTCCACGGCGATGCGCCCGACATAGTGTTCGGGCGCAGCACCATCGGGGGACCATGAGACATCGAGCCACTCCTCGAACGAGTCCTCGTGCTCCTGCAGGCTGTCGCAGTCGATGGTGTGGATGGCGACTCCCTTGCCGGTCTCGACGATGCCGACGATTCGGTCGCCGGGAAGCGGATGACAGCATTCGGCGAGGTGGATGGCCATGCCGGGGGTAAGTCCGGCGATCGAGACGGCATGCTTGCCCGACGAGGGGAAGCGCCGGCGCTTGCGCGATGGCGAACGCCTTGACGTCAGCTGACGTCGCACCCTCTCGCTGGTGATTTCGCCACGGCCCACGGCCTCGAGGAGATCGTTCACGGTGCGCTTGCCCAACGCCTCGGAGAACTTCCCGAGGAGATCGTCGTCGGCCGCGCGGCGCAGAGAGGCGCATGTCTGCTGGATGATGGCCCGTCCCAGCCGGATGTACTCGCCGCGCTCCTTGATGCGGATGTGGCGGCGGATCCGTGAATTGGCCCGGGCGCTGACGACGAAGTCCTTCCACAACGGGTTGGGCGAGGCGTAGCGCGAACGCATGATCTCGACCTGATCGCCATTCTGAAGGACCGTGTCGAGACGCTTGGCCACGCCGTTGATCTTGGCGCCGACACAGGTATCCCCGATCTTCGTGTGGATGGCATAGGCAAAGTCGACGGGCGTCGCATGGCGCGGCAGGTCATGAATGTCGCCCATGGGGGTGAAGCAGTACACCCTGTCCTGGAAGAGCTGCAACTTGGTGTTCTTGAGGAATTCCTCAGGGTCCGACGTGCTGTCGATGGAATCCAGCAGTTCGCGCACCCACTGGTACTGGCGGCCCTCGCTCGCCGAGGCCCGGTCCTCGCCGGCGGCGTAGCTCCAGTGGGCGGCAACGCCATATTCTGCAACCTCGTCCATCTCCCGGGTCCGGATCTGGATCTCGAGACGCTTGCCCTCGGGCCCCTGCACCGTCGTGTGGATGGACCGGTACCCGTTGGGCTTGGGCGTCGAGAGGTAGTCCTTGAAGCGATCGGGAATCATCGGCCAGACACCGTGAATGACGCCGAGCGCCGCATAGCAGTCGGGAACCTCTTCGACCACCACCCGGAAGGCGACGATGTCGGAGAGTTGATCGAAGGAGACATTCTTGCGCTGCATCTTGCGCCAGATGGCATGGGGTTTCTTTTCGCGGCCGTCGACCCTGGCATCGAGACCGCCCTTCTTGAGGACCCGTTTGAGATGGCGTTCAATCTTCGCCAGGTTGGAGTCCGGCCGCAGGAAGCGCAGGCGTTCGATGATGGAGTTGCGGGCATCCCCGTTGATGTGGCCAAACGCGAGGTCCTCGAGTTCCTCCTTGACCCACTGCATGCCGATCCGCTCGGCCATGGGGACGTAGATTTCCATGGTCTCGCGGGCAATCCGCAGGCGCTTGTCGCCGTGCTGCACGTAATGCAGCGTGCGCATGTTGTGGAGGCGGTCGGCGAGCTTGACCAGGAGGACGCGCAGATCCTCCGACATGGCCAGGAAGAGCTTGGAGTAGTTGCGCATGGTGCGCTGGCCTTCCTCGGCCTGGCTCTCGAGGCGAGACAACTTGGTGACGCCGTCAACCAGCCGGGCGACCCTGGGCCCGAACTTGCCCGAGATTTCGTCGAGCGTGGTGTTGGTGTCCTCGACGGTATCGTGCAGCAGGCCTGTGATGATGGACTCGCCGTCCAGCTTCATGTCGGCCAAAATGCCGGCGACCTCGACGGGATGCGAGAAATAGGGGTCGCCCGAATCACGGATCTGGGAGCCATGCTTGACCATGGCGAACACGTAGGCGCTGTTGAGGGCTGTCTCGTCGACCCCCGCGTCGTAACTCCTGACCCGCTCAACCAGTTCAAATTGCCGGAGCATCGTCCGGGCTCACATTCTTCTAGCGGGTGGATCCGTCTTCGATGCCGGTGCCCCAGGCTTCGTTGTGCTGATCGCTGTCGAGGTCGAGATTGGCAAAGGCGCGATCGAGTGGATTGTCTGCCGCCAGGCCGAGCTCCTCGACATTGTCGGCATTCTCGTCCTCTTCGGTCTCGGCGCCGTAGACCAGCTTGCGGCGCACCGCATCCAGCGAAATCGTGTCGTCGGCAATCTCGCGCAGGGCGATGACGGGATGCTTGTCGTTGTCCCTGTCGACAGTCAGTTCCGCCCCCTTGCCCAGATCGCGGGCCCGCTGGGCGGCCAGGAGTACCAGCTCGAAACGGTTGCTCACGCGTTCGATACAGTCTTCAACAGTCAGTCGGGCCATTCATCACCTCGATGTGGGAGCCGCAGCCAGAGCCGAAAATGCCAGCATCGCGCCCTCATGACAAGCCCTGACCGGAGTCGCCGGCCAGGCGCGCAATGTCGCCATCGCGCCGGGGGAGCGCCTGGATGAGAGAGGCGATGGAGTGGCCGGTCACCGGATGCCTCCACGCCGGCGCCACATCATGGAGCGGCAGCAGGACGAAGAGCCTTTCGGCGGCGCCGGGATGGGGCAGCACGGGAGGCGGGCCGGTTCTCTCGAGGCCACGGTAATCGATGAGGTCGAGATCCACGGTGCGGGACTCCCAGCGCAGGCGCCGCTGGCGGCCGAGCCCTTCCTCCACCTCGTGAAGGAGGGCAAGCAGGGCCTCGGGATCATGCGCGGTGTCGACCTCGGCGACGGCGTTGACATAGCGGGGCTGATCGCGGTCCTCCATGGGCCGGGTTTCATACCAGGGGGAGGCGTCGAGAACCTCCACACCGGCGCGGCGCATCCGCACCAGTGCCTCCTCGAGCGTGCGCCGCGGTGGCCCGATCGGTGAAGCAAGGTTGGCGCCCAGGGCCACATATATGCCGCCCCGGGGGCGGGAGGGGAGTGCCGACATCTGCGGTTGCTTCTTATAGGGTGCATCAGTGCGTCTGCAACCCTTCCGCGTGCGGGCGCCGCCACGAACGAAACGAGGCGCCCCGATGACCCCAGACGAGCCCCTGCCCGACTGCCCGCTTTGCCCGCGTCTCATGGCCTTCCGCCATGAATGGCGCGAGAAGGAACCGGACTGGTTCAATGCCCCTGTTCCCACCTTCGGACCCCGTGATGCCCGCCTCCTGGTGGTGGGGCTGGCGCCGGGCCTGAGGGGCGCCAACGCCTCCGGTCGACCATTCACCGGCGATGGCGCGGGGGATTTCCTCTATCCGGCGCTGATCGCAGCGGGTTACGCCAGGGGCAACTATGGCGCCCGGCCGAACGACGGTCTGGAGCTGGTGAACTGCCGGATCACCAATGCGGTGCGCTGCGTGCCGCCTGGCAACAGGCCTCTTGCCGGCGAAATCCGTTCCTGCAACCCCTTCCTTGCCCGGGAACTCGCCCGACTGCCCTGCCTCGATACAGTCCTTGCCCTCGGTGGCCTCGCCCACCAGGCCATCCTCGACGCCGTCGGCGCCAGGCGTTCCGCCTTCCGGTTTGCCCATGGCGCCATCCATGAACCGGCTGGCGGCCTCGTCCTCGTCGACAGCTACCACTGCTCGCGGCTGAACACCAACACGCGGCGCCTGACGTGGGAGATGTTCACCGACATCTTCACCCTCATCGCCGGGAGACACGCGGCAGGCTGACAACGATGGCCGCAAGGATGGCGAGCGCGCCAGCCACAGCCTGCCAGTGAAGCGCCTCTCCGAACACCAGCCAGCCGGCAAGAAGCACGGTGACGAGTTCGGCCGAACCGGCCACGGCGGAACGCCCGCTCCCCGCCATCGCGGTGCCGGCCACCACCAGGCAGGTGGCGAGGATCCCGGTGCCAAGACCGACCCAGCCAAGCGAGACCCAGCCCATCGCCGAGACCGGCCAGGAGAGCGCGGCATCCGACACCAGATGCCAGACAACGGTCACCGCACAGGCGGCAATGCTGACCATGAGGGTGCGCCACAGCACATGGCCCCCGGCCGATCCCAGGCAGGCGAGATAGAGTCCGTAACCCAGCGGCGCGCCAAAGGTGAGCAGCACGCTGCCAGGAGACGCCGCCTGCAGATTGCCGGGAGTGACGATGAGTGCGGCCGCACCCAGGACCAGAGCGATGGCCAGGACCATGCGCCGTTCCATGGCGGCACGGAAGAGAAGGCTTGCCAGAACGAGGGTAAAGGCAGGGTAGGTGTAGAACACGAGAATTGTCGTCGAGGCCGGCAGGCGTGCGTAGCCCTCGAAGAGAAAGATCGTGCCGGCCCCGATCCCGAGACCGGCAAGGAGCGGCGGGCCCAGGGGTCCCCCCGGACACCGCCGCCAGGCGACGACGGCGGCGAGCACCACGATGGAGACGCCAAACCGGACGAGCAGCGACGACGTCGAGCCAACTCCCTCCTCCCTCAGGATCTCAAGGGGCCGCGGCAGCAGGCCGTAACAGATGGCCCCGGCAGCGACCAGGAGTACGCCCGCCACCATGGCCGGCCGGTTTGCCTCGTTGACGCTCACGCATGGGTTCCTTTATGTCACAAGATCCAACGATGTTCCGAACGAATGAAAGGCAACGGTCATGGCTGGGAAGATTGAGGCACGTCTCGCCGAACTCGGCATCAGGCTGCCTGAAGCCGCTGCTCCGGCGGCGAATTATGTGCCCTGGGCGATGACTGGCAACCTGGTCTTCGTATCCGGTCAGATCACCCTTGCCGATGGCGCTCTCAAACACCAGGGCAAGCTCGGCGCGGACATCACTCTCGAGGAAGGCTATGCGGCGGCACGCCTGTGCGGCCTCAATGTCATTGCCCAGATCAAGGCCGCCTGTGGCGGGGATCTCGACCGGGTGGTCAGGATCGTCAGGCTTGGTGGATTCGTCAATGCCTCGGGGGATTTCCACGACCATCCAAAGGTCATCAACGGCGCCAGCGATCTCATGGTCGAGGTGTTCGGCGACAGGGGCCGTCACGCGCGGGCAGCCGTGGGCTGCGCCTCCCTGCCGCTCGATGTGGCAACGGAGGTCGAGGCCGTGGCCGAGATCTCCTGAGTTGAGATGAATGGCGGCGAGGCGCTTGTCGCCACCCTTCTCAAGCACGGTGTGACGACGGCATTCTGCGTCCCCGGTGAAAGCTATCTTGCGGTTCTCGAGGCGTTGCGCCGTCACGGCAACGCTATCCGCCTCGTCACCCATCGCCACGAATCGGGGGCGACCTTCGCCGCCAACGGCTACGCCAAGATCCAGGCGCGCCCGGGCGTTGTCCTGGTCAGCCGCGGCCCGGGAGCCACCAATGCCGCCATCGGCATTCACACGGCTGCCCAGGACAGTGTGCCGGTGGTTCTGTTCATCGGCCAGGTGCCGACCGGTGAAATCGGCCGCGAGGCGTTCCAGGAAATCGACTATGCGTCCTTCTACGGCACCGTTGCCAAGGCAGTGATCGAACCTGCCGCCGCTGCGGATGTGGCAGACGCCACGGCGCGCGCCCTCTCCCTCGCTGTCGCGGGCCGGCCTGGCCCGGTGATCGTGGTTCTCCCTGAGGACGTCACTCTCGGCGATGCCGGGGACCCGGTGATTCCGGGACCGGCTGCCGGACTCCGGACCAGGGCCCCGGCGGACGACATCGCCCGGGCCGCAGCGATGATCGAGGGAGCCGACCGCGTGCTCATCGTGGCGGGCGAGATGGTGCGTCATGAAGCGGCCCACCCCGGGCTCGATCACCTGGCGCGGCGGTCGGGCGCTGCGGTGGTATCGGCATTCCGCTGCCAGGACTGCCTTGCAAACGACCATGATGCCTATGCGGGGTCCCTGGCCACGGGCCGGGCGGCCTACCTCGACAAGGCCTGGGACGAGGCGGATCTTGTGGTGATCGCCGGCGCCAGGTTCGACGCCATCACGTCCGCCGACTTCCGGTTTCGAAACGGATCGAAGCCGTTTGTCGTCATCCACCCCGACGCCGCCACCGTCGCCGCCCTTCGTCCCCGACTCGGCCTGGTGTCCGATGTCGGACCGGCGCTCGATGCCATCGCCGGCCGCCTTGCCGGACCGACAGCCTCCCGGATCGCATGGCGGTCCGGCCTGAAGGACGCGTGGATGCATTTCCAGGGTTCGGCGACGGCGGCCAGGGGAGCCGTCGACATGACGGCCGTCGTGCGCCACGTGAACCGGCGACTCGAATCGACCGATCACGTCATCACCAATGATGCCGGCAACTTCTCGACCTGGGTGCAGCGCCACTTTTGTTACCGGCTGCCGGCCAGTCAGGCCGGGCCCATGTCGGGCGCCATGGGCTATGGTGTGCCTGCCGCCATCGGTGCGGCGCTCGCCCGACGCGACGCCCGGGTTGTCGCCTTCGCCGGTGACGGCGGGTTCATGATGACCGGCCAGGAACTCACCATCGCCGTGGAGAATGCCCTCAAGATCATTGTCATCGTCTGCGACAACGGACACTACGGCACCATCCTGATGCACCAGCAGCGTTATGCCGGACCAGAGAACACCATTGCCGTGGCTCTCCGGAGTCCTGATTTCCGGGCTATCGGCACCGCCTACGGGGCGCCGTCCTGGCGTGTCGAACACACCGGGGAGTTTGCGCCGGCCTTCGATGAGGCCCTCGGTCTTGACGGCCCTGCCCTCATCCATGTCGTCACCGACATCCGGGACCTTTCCGCCGGTAACTGAATCCGGTTCAGGTGCCCTCGACCGTCGAAATCAGGGCGCCGGCGTCGTCGATGTCGTCGAAACTGGCGTAGTTCATGCGGTAGAGCATGCTGTAGAGACCGCCGGAGGCCATGAGGTCGTCGTGGGGGCCCTCCTCGATGATGCGGCCATCCTGCAGCACGATGATGCGGTCCGCACCCCTGATGGTGGTGAGGCGGTGGGCAATCACCAGGGCCGTACGCCCCTCGAGGAGACGGACAAGGGCCTGCTGAATCTTCAGTTCCGTGTAGCTGTCGACGTTTGCCGTGGCCTCGTCGAGTACGAGGATGGGCGCATCGGCCACCAGGGCCCGGGCAAAGCTCAGCAACTGGCGTTCGCCAAGCGACAGGGTCACCGCACCCTGATCCAGCAGGGTATCGTACCCCTTGGGCAGGTTCATGATGAAGTCGTGGGCGCCAACCGCCCGCGCCGCTTCGGCCACCTCGTGGCGGCTGGCTCCGGTCCTGTTGTAGCGGATGTTCTCGAAGACCGTCCCGGTGAAGAGATAGGGGTCCTGCAGGACCATGGCCACGTGCCTGCCCAGAGACTCCTGGGTGACGTCGCGGACATCGTGACCGCCGACCCTGACGGAACCCTCCCAGACATCATAGAAGCGGTGAATCAGGGCCATGGCGCTGGTCTTCCCTGAACCGGTCGGCCCGACCAGGGCGACGGTTTCCCCGTCCTTCACCCGAAAACTCACGTCCTTGAGAACGGGCTGCTTCTCGACATATCCGAAGGTGACGTCGGCGAACTCGACGGCGCCGTTGCCGCGGTCGAGTGTGATGGCGTCCGCCTTGTCGCGGACCTCCACGTCGACATCGAGAACCTCGAAGATGCGCTGCCCGGCCGCCATGGCCCGCTGCATGATGCTGTACTGGATGGAGAGCGAGCGAATGGGATCGAAGAAACGCTGCACATAGAAGAGAAAGGCGATCATGACGCCGATGTCGAGGGTGCTGTCCAGCACCAGCTGTCCACCGACGATGACGACAATCGCCATGGCACAGCCAGTCAGAAGGTCGACCACCGGGATCAGGACGTTGGCAAAGCGTGACGCCCTCAGGTGGGCGTTGCGGTTGTCGGCCGCCATCTCCTCGAAGAGGTCGAGATTGACGCCTTCACGGCCGAGTTCCTGTATGGCCCGGATCCCATGGACGTTCTCGGCCAGCGCCGCGTTGACCGCACTGCTCGTCTCGCGGGCATGCAGGAAGGCCCGCCGGGCCATGGGAAGCCAGACCATGCGCACGACGATCAGCACCGGAAGAACCGCGAGGGTCAGGGAGGCAAGCCGGACATCGAGAATGAGGAGGACCGCGATGATGCCCACGAGGAGAACCACATCGCCAATGGCGAAGATGGACGATTCGACAAACTCCTGGAGAGCGTAGACATCTCCCTGAAGTCGCGACATCAGCCGGCCGACTTCCGTCTGGTCCATGAATCCCAGGGAGACGACCTGCAGGTGGGCATACATGGCCCGGCGCAGGTCGAACAGCAGGTGACCGGCGATGCGTCCGACGATGCTCTCGAGAAGGAACATCGAGATGTAGTTGACGACGACAATGCCGAAGAACACACCCATGATGAGGACGAGGAGGACGCGGGCACCGTCACCGGCCGTCAACGCGTCGTCGATCGCCCAGCGTATGATGAGCGGCACCATGAGTTGCGTGGCAATGAAGAAGAGGACAGCAATCACCGCCAGCGCAATCCGTGTCCGGTAGGGAGCCAGGTGCACCAGGAATCGCGCGATCACCCAGCGGTCGAAGGCGCGGCCGAAGAGTTCCTCGTCGCGCGACACCTGGGCACCGACCACGGCAAGGGCAGGCTTGCGGTCGGCGGTCATGGTTCAGCGCTCCCACCCCTGGCCTGCAGGTCCCACAGGGCCCGATAGCGCCCCCCGAGCGCCAGCAGATCCTCGTGACGCCCGCGCTCGACGATTCGCCCCTCCTCCAGGAAAATGATCTCGTCGGCGTGAAGCAGCGAACGCAGGCGGTGTGCGATGATGATGACGGCGCGCTCGCGGGTCAGATCCTGCAGGGCCTGATGGATGCGCTGCTCGGTGGCGGCATCCACAGCGGCCGTGGAATCGTCGAACACGATCACGGCGCTCTCGGGCAGAACGCCGCGGGCAATCGACAGGCGCTGGCGCTGGCCTCCCGACAGCGACACGCCCCGTTCACCGACAAGGGTGGCGTATCCGGTCGGCAGTTTCCTGATGTAGTTGTGAAGCTGGGCTGCCGCGGCGGAGTGCTCGATAGCCGCCCTCCCGGCCCAGGGATCGCCATAGGCCACGTTGTGATCGATGCCGGCGGTAAAGAGGAACGGCTGTTGCGGCACGATGGAGACATGCCGGCGCAGGCTCGCCAGTGTCAGCGAGCGGATGTCGGCGCCATCGATGGTGATGCGCCCGGACGTCACATCGTAGTAGCGCCCCGCCAGCTGTCCGATGGTGCTCTTGCCGCTGCCGGGAGGGCCGACGATGCCGAGTGTCCTGCCGGGTCCCACCTCGAAATCGATGCCGCTCAGCGTGCGCCTGTCACGCACCGAGGCCGGATAGGCGAAGTCGACACTCTCGAACTTCAGGATGCCATCGCGCACCTCCAGCGGCGCGGCACCGGGCTGATCGGCGACGCTCGGCTCGAGATCGAGCACGTTGAAGAGGCGCCCGCCGCAGGTCGAGGCCCGGGCGACGGAGTTGATCATCCAGCCGATCTGACGCACCGGCATCTGCAGAATGGCCATGAAGGCAAGGCATTCCGCGAGTTCACCCAGCGTGATCTCGCCGGCCATCGCCTTTTCTCCTCCCACCCACAAGACGAGACCCATGGCGGCGAGGAAAATGAATGTCATGCGTGTGCTGGAACGCACGAAGAGCGCGATCCGGCGATGCGACAGGGCAAGTGCGCGCGCGGCGATGGTGTCATAGCGCATCAATTCGTAGGCCGTCGAGGCAAAGGCGCGCACCACCCGAATGCCGCCGAGATTTTCCTCAATGACCTTGGTGAGCTGCGAGAGCTCCTCCTGCAAGGCAAGCCAGGCGTCACGCAGCTTGAGGCGGGCACCCGAGGCCATCACGGCGATGACGGGAACGAACCCCAGGGCCAGCAGGCCCAGCACCGGGTCGATGCGGACAAGCAGGATGGCGCCGCCGACGATGAGGGTCGACAGGAACACACAGCGCAGGATGCCGGTGTCCACCCACAGGCGCACGCCCTCGATATCAAGGATTCCCCTGGTCATCAGTTCACCGGAGTGAACACGGTCATGCCATGACAGGCTCAAGACCTGCAGTTGCCTGTAATAGGCCATGCGCAGGTCGTAGCCGATGATCTGGCCGACGGATTCACCCTGGTAGTTCTGAACCATGGCAAAGAGGCCACGCAGCACGCTGGTGGCGATCAGCAGCATGGCGGTCGTCATCAGCGCCTCGCCCGCAAGATCCCGGCTGATCCCGGTGCCCAGCAGGCCCTGGGCCTCGTCCACCGCACGCCCGAGGAACTGTGGCACGAACAGCTGGAAGAACCCCGCGGCGAGTGCGGCCACGATACCGAGCGCCATGCGCCAGCGGTTGCGGAAGGCCATGGCCGAGATTCGCCACAAGACCCCGGCGTCGACCCGCGATACATCAATGTTGTAACGACCGTCGAACTCGAGATCGATGCGACGCCGGGTTCGGTTCCCCTGTGTTGTCATGTTCTGCCTGATCTTGACAAGATGTTACTGGTCTTTCCTTGACTCTCATCCGTCTTCATGGCGGCAAGCGAATACACTTGACGCCTGCGACGCCGCCGTGTTCCTCGTTCGCTTCGCGGGCTGCCCATCGGCAGTTTGTGGCAGGCATGCGTTGATGGCGACACAACGGCGCATATCATGGCACGCCAGCACGCCTTGTATAACCCATCAAGTGGCCCCCTCCGGCGACGGCCTGCCGATCTCCCTGGCCGAGGCCACCCGTGTGGGCGTCAGGGTGGCGAGAAGAAGAAGCGCTCCCTTGCGGAGGTGCTTGCATACGCCGAGAACGGCCACCTTGTCGACAGTGGGCAGTTGAAGTCGTCCAACGGGAGCCATATGGTCACGCGCAGCGTCGGCCTTGCAACCTGAAAGGCCCCGACAGTCTGACTCCCGGGGTACAGGTTTGCCGCGCGGGGATCACGAGATGTGGTGGCGCGGAGACCGGGCATCCCCTGCAGGATGCGACATGGGATTGCCTTGGGGGGAAGGCGCGGTGGTGGAGCATGTGGCCGGCGTGGTCGGCGGACTTGGGTTGTTTGTCTTTGGAATGTGGTTCCTTACCGAGAACCTCAAGAAACTGGCAAGCCGGCGGCTGCGGCGAACCGCGCAGCGCCTGACGGGGCATCCCCTGAGCGCCTTCTTCTGGGGCGGTCTCGCCGGCGGTGCCACGCAAAGCATGACCGGACTGGCCTTTATCGTGGTCAGCATCCTGCGCTCGGGGATGATTACAACGAAGAGCGCGTTCGCACTCATTCTCGGCGGTGGCAGCGGCGTGACGCTTCTCGTGCTGATCGTCACCTTCGACGTCAGGATGGTGGCGCTGTTCGTGCTCGGCCTTTCCGGCCTTGCCATGGCCAGCAAGTCCCTGTCGAATCACCGCCGGATCGCGGCGGCGTTCCTGGGCGGCGCCATCGTTGTCTTCGGGCTGACCCTGCTGAAGGACTCGGCAGCACCGCTGGCCGATCAGCCCTGGTTCAGGGATGCCATGGAGGGGACCGGGACTTCGCTGCTGTTTGCGTTCCTGATCGCGACCGGGCTTACAGCCGCCGTGCAGTCTTCAAGCACGGTATCCGTGTTCGGCATCAGCCTTTCCGCCGCCGGGGTCCTCACCATGGACCAGGCCATCATGGTCATTTACGGCACCTTTATCGGATCAAGCGCCGTCATGTACATCCTGTCGGCGAACCTGACTGGCCGGTCCCGCCAGGTCTCCATGTATCTGGTGTATCTCAACGTTGTGATCTGCGCCGTGATGGTCCCCCTGTTTTACGCTGAGCTCTATCTCGATGTGCCAGCGGTCAGGGCCCTGGTTCTTGCCCTCCCGGTCCCGCTGGAGCAGCAATTGGCGATTGTCTATCTGATCGGCTCGCTGGCCCTGCTTCCGGTGCTGCTTGTGTTGCTCAATCCAACGACCCGGCTTTTCGAACGACTCTGGCCGGTGTCGCCCATCGACGAGCTCTCAAAGGCGCATTTCATCTACGACCATGCGTCGGTGGACCTGGACACCTCGGCGATGCTGGTCGAGCTGGAGCAGAAGCGTGTGTTCGGGATCTTTTCTCACTATTTCAACGTTGTGCGGCAAGGCACGGACCTGATGCCGGTGCGGGATGCGTGCCGGAATGTGCTTGGCGAGATCGAGCACTTTCTGGGCGAACTGCACGCGTCCAACCCCTTGCAGGGCATGGAAAGCCGCAATGCGATGGTGAGTCGCCTGAAACTGCTTTCCTGGATGGAAAATGCGGTGGGGGGCATGTGTGAGACCTTGCTGGACCTCGGCGACCGACCCGGGCTGGAGAAACTCCGCAACGACATCTGCGAAGGCGTCGACGCCGTGTTCCTGTCGGTACATGACGCCATGGAGTCCGGCGACGAGGTCTCCTGGACTATCGCATCGCGACTCATCGGGGATCGGCGCGCCCAGATGCGCGAGATGCGCGCCCGCTACGTGGGGCTGGACTCGCCCCTTCTGCACAGGGATCTGACCAATATCCTGCTTGTCACCAATGCGGTGGAGGAAACCTTCTTCCTGATGTCCAAGCTCGAGGCAGAATTCAACCCCTGGTCCCAGAACACCGAGCAAGGCACGATTGCCATACAGCAAAGCGCATGATTACAACAGACTGCGTCAACAACTTACCCGCTGTGGCATGACCAGGAGGGTGAAGAGCATGGTCCTGCCCTATCGCTCCCTGATCGGATACGACGTGTCTCTTGCAGCGGATCACAAGCCGGGCGGGAGGGGCAGCGGTTCCATCGCGAACTGATTGTACATGGCCTATCAGCACCTTGCCGGCTTGCCGATTGACAGACAGGCAGACGAAGAATGACGTGCTGGCGGGCCTTGACCCCGTGCGGCGGTTCTGAGTCGAGGTCCCATCCGGGTCCCTCGGGCCTTGCCGGCTTCTGTCCACGGCGCTCATGTGCCGGACCCGAGACCGGCGCTTTACTATTGCGATACATCACCGGACAATCCGTCGCCACAACCGAGGGCAGGATGGCTCCAGGAACGGACACGGGCAGGCAGGATCGTTACAGCGCCCGCTCCATTGCCAGCATCCACGAGATCAGCCGGGATGACTGGGACCGTCTTGCCGGCACCGACAATCCGTTTGTCCGCCATGACTTTCTTGCCTGTCTCGAGGACAGCGGCTCGGCATCCCCGGAAACGGGGTGGGGCCCGGCCCATGTCCTTCTCGAGGACTCCTGCCAACAGCTGGTTGGCACGGCCCCTGCCTGGTTCAAGAGCCATTCAATGGGAGAATATGTTTTCGATCAGGGGCTTGCCGACGCCTTTGAACGGGCCGGCGGCCACTACTACCCCAAGCTCCTCGTCGCGGTGCCCTTCACCCCGGTCACCGGACCAAGGCTGCTGACCGGAGAGGCCACGAACGCGCAACGCGCCGAACGCCAGCGCGCACTGGCGTCGGCCCTTGTCTCCCTGGCGAAGAACGCCGGAGTCTCGTCGGCACACATCAATTTCCTGACAACGGGCGAGGCGGGTGTGGTCTCCCGTCTCGGGTTCCTCCAGCGAACCGGCATCCAGTTCCACTGGGAGAACAAGGGGTACGACTCCTTCGACGGGTTTCTGGCCAGCCTGTCATCGCGCAAGCGCAAGGCCATCCGGCGCGAGCGCCGGGAGGTTGCGGCCAGCGATATCTCCATCCACCGGTTGACCGGCGACGCGCTGACGGACGAAATCTGGGATGCCTTCTACGGCTTCTACCACGATACCGGGCACCGCAAGTGGGGCATTCCCTACCTCACACGCGCCTTCTTCGAACTGCTCGGCCAGCGCATGGGCGAGAATGTCGTGCTTGTCATGTGCCGGCGGGACGACCGCTGGATTGCCGGCGCCCTCAACATCGCCGGCACATCGACACTCTTCGGCCGCCACTGGGGCTGCATCGAGGATCACCGGATGCTTCACTTCGAGTGCTGCTACTACCAGGCCATCGAGCATGCCATCTGCAACGGATTTCATCGGGTCGAGGCCGGAGCCCAGGGCGGCCACAAGATCCAGCGGGGCTACATGCCGGTCACGACCCATTCGTCCCACTGGTTTGCCCACCGCGGCATGGCGGATGCCGTCTCCCGGTTCTTTGCCGAGGAGGGCAGTCACATTGAAGAGCAGGCCGACTACATCGAACGTGAACTCTCACCCTTCCGGCACGCCTGACCTTCCGTTGGCGGTTGCGGAGTCGCCCAGAACGTTTCGCGGCCGCACCTCGAATCCCAGCGTGTCGTCGTCGTTCACGATCACGGTGACATGCCCGCCGACGACGAGATCGCCAAACAGGAGTTCGTTGGCCAGGGGCTTCTTGACATGTTCCTGGATCACGCGCGCCAGGGGTCTCGCACCGTAGGTCTCGTCATGGCCATGGCGGCACAGCCAATCCCTCGCTTGAGGCGACAGCGTGATCCGGACCTTGCGCTCGGCGAGCTGCGCGTCGAGTTCGGTCATGAACTTGTCGACAACGTGGCCGACGGTCTCGCGGGCCAGCGGCGAAAAGGAAACGGTCGCATCAAGGCGGTTGCGGAATTCCGGCGTGAACAGCTTCTCGATGGCCTCCATGTCCTCACCCTGGCGCGTTGTCCTGCCGAATCCCATGGGCGACCTGGCGAGTTCACTGGCCCCGACATTCGTCGTCATGATGATGATGACGTTCCTGAAGTCGACCTTCTTGCCGTTGTGATCGGTGAGCCTGCCGTAGTCCATCACCTGGAGGAGGACGTTGAAAAGGTCGGGGTGGGCCTTCTCGATCTCGTCGAGCAGGAGGACAACGTGGGGATTCTGGTCCACGGCATCGGTGAGCAGTCCGCCCTGATCGAACCCGACATACCCGGGCGGGGCGCCGATCAGGCGCGACACGGTGTGACGTTCCATGTACTCGGACATGTCGAAACGGACGAGTTCCATGCCCGAGAACTCGGCCAGGCGGCGCGCCACCTCGGTCTTGCCGACGCCTGTCGGTCCACAGAAGAGGTAGCTGCCGACGGGTTTTTCGGGTTCCCGCAAACCCGCCCGAGAGAGCTTGATGGCGTCGGCAAGCGCGTCGATCGCCTGGTCCTGCCCGAAGACCACGCCCTTCAATTGCGCGGGAAGTTCCATCAGGGAGGCCTTGTCGCGGCGCGACACCTTTCGTGGCGGAATGCGCGCCATGCGTGCGATCACCGCTTCCACGTCGGTTACACCAATACTCTTGCGGCGCCGGTTCTTCGGAACCAGCATCTGTGCCGCACCGGCCTCGTCCATCACGTCGATCGCCTTGTCAGGCAGCTTGCGATCATGGAGATAGCGGTCGGAGAGTTCCACGGCGGTCCTGATAGCGTCCCGGGTGTAGCGGATGGCGTGGAACTCCTCGTAGTAGGGCTTGAGACCCCGCAGGATCTTCACCGCATCACCGACGGAGGGTTCCGCCACATCGATCTTCTGGAAGCGGCGCGACAGGGCGCGATCCTTCTCGAAGACGGAACGGAATTCCTTGTAGGTGGTCGAACCCATGCAACGCAACGTGCCGCTCTGCAGGGCGGGCTTGAGCATGTTGGAGGCATCCAGTGAACCTCCCGAAGCGGCGCCGGCGCCAATGACCGTGTGGATCTCGTCGATGAAGACGATGGCATGGGGGTCGGCCTCAAGCGTGGTGATGACCGCCTTCAGCCTCTCCTCGAAATCACCCCGGTAGCGTGTCCCGGCAAGCAGGGCGCCGATGTCCACAGCCCAGATCGTGCACTCCGCCAGCACTTCGGGCACGTCGTCCTCGGTGATCCTGCGGGCAAGGCCCTCGGCGATTGCCGTCTTGCCCACGCCCGGATCTCCAACAAGAAGGGGGTTGTTCTTGGTACGCCGGCACAGCACCTGGATGGTGCGCTCGACCTCCCGTTGCCGCCCGACCAGGGGGTCGGTCTTACCCGACTTCGCCTTCTCGTTGAGGTTGACGCAGAAGGCCTCGAGGGCATCGGCTCCCTGTCGGACCTCTTCCTCCTCGCCGTCCCCGGTTCCACGCACGACCCTGGGTTCCGACCTCCCCGGCACCTTCGACACACCATGGCTGATGTAGCTCACGGCATCGAGTCGCGTCATGTCCTGTTGCTGAAGGAACCAGACGACATGACTTTCGCGTTCCGAGAACAACGCCACCAGGATGTTGGCGCCGGTCACTTCATTGGCCCCCGTTGACTGGCCGTGGGCCACGGCACGGCGCAAGGTCCTCTGGAATCCCTGGGTGGGCTTGGCCTCGACGGATTCATCGAGGGTGATGGAATCAAGATGGTGTTCGATGAACTCCTCGACCTCGGTGCGGATGCGCTCGGGGTCGACATTGCAGGCCTGGAGAACCGCGACCGCGTCTTCATCCTCGGTCAAGGCCAGCATGAGATGCTCGAGGGTGGCGTACTCATGGCACCGCATGTTGGCGTGTTCCAGGGCCTTGCGCAGCGTCTGTTCGAGAGTGGGCGAGATCATGGAGGGATCAATCCTTCTCGAGCGTCGCCTGCAGGGGATGCTCGTTGTGCCGGGCAAAGTCGATGACCTGGGTCACCTTACTCTCGGCCACATCGAAGGGATAGACACCGCACAGGCCGACACCGTGGCGGTGTACGTGAAGCATGATCCGGGCGGCCTCTTCGGGGCTCTTGTGAAAGAACCTGATCAGCACGTGAACGACAAACTCCATCGGCGTGTAGTCGTCATTGAGCAGGAACACCTTGTACATGGAGGGCTTGCGGGTCTTCTGGCGCACCTGGGTCGCGACACCGGTCCCGTTGCCATCACTGTTCCGGCGATCATCGTCACTCATGAGGCACCATCTGACGCAGGCAAGATCTCAGACAACCCATGATACTCCCAAGGCAGCCGCACGTGTACCGATAAGTTGACTCCAGGGCGGCGGTGAGGGGCCGTCAGGCCCCACACGTCACCACCGCAAGGTGATCTGCAGCCCGAAGGTGTGCTGCGGTGCCGTATACTCGCTTTCCCTGCGTGTCAGGGTCACGCCGACCGAAAGGTCGAGCGCCTCGCTCTCCGGCGTCAGCCGCCACCCCAGCGTGTAGTCGCGCTCGTCCCTGGCAAGGCCGAATCCCAGGTGCGGACTGCCGATATACTGACCCTCAAGGAGCGCCATGCCCCACGCGGCCTCCACCTGCCAGCGACTTTCCGTCTCCGCGCCTGAACGGGCCTCCAGCACCTCCGGCGCAAGCAGGCGGTCAAGCCCGCCCGTCGCCGCACCGCCCGTCTCCTGGCGCAAGGCAAGCGACAGTCCAAGTTCGGAGGCCGGATCCGGATCGAAAGCCACTGAAGCCGCATAGCCCCGGTCCTCGAAGTCGTCCGCGGCGTGGCTGATCAGGGTGCGGCCCGAGAGATCGAGACTGAGCCCCAGACCGGGATCACTCCAGACAATGCCGCCGCCAACCTCCACCCCGGAGCCGGTCTCGGCATCGCCGCCGTCATGGCGCGCACCCACCTCGACCCTGGGCGTCACACTGCCGTCACCTTCCAGGGCGACCTTCCAGCTCCCCTCCAGACCGAGCCGCAGGCGTGTCACATCGGACTGCGATGCAACAAGCCCTTGCGTCCTGTCTGACTCTGTCCGCGCCCACAGGGCGTCGGTCGTCAACGCCAGGGCAGGCCCGCTCTCCGGGGCAATCACGTCGCCACGCGCCGCCAGCGCCGCCATGGTCCAGGAGATGTCCGCCTCCATCTCCTTGCCCTCGCCGGGCTTGAGCGTGACGTCTCCCGTGCCGTGGCCCAGGGCACCCCACACCTTCAACCGCTCCGAGGCCTGCAATGCCGCATAGGGAACCGCCGCCGTCAGCGACGCCTCCACCGTGCCGCCGTCCTCCTCGTCAGTGCCGGCATAGGCACCCTCGCCGGCACTCTGCAGCAGCGCCAGACCGACGAGCCACGGACCCCGGGCATAGTCGCCCCCCAGCATGGCCGTCGTGGTCTCGCCAGCAAGCGACAACGACCCTTCCCTGCCGTCGAAGTCCGAGCGTGCTCCCCGGCCCCACAAGGCAAGACTGCCGCCTCGTGAATCGCTCTCCCCTGTCACCGCGAAGCTGCTGGCAAGCATCACCTCGCGCATGGTCATGCCTTGAGACTGCGTCCCGGACACATCATCACTCCAGGCATCAGGGCCCGCCGCCAGAGTGGCCGGAGGACTCTGCCCCCCAGTGCCAAGGCTGAACGCCTGCCCGGCAAGCGTGCCCTCGACACCCGCCGTGCGAGGCGCCGCCATGCGCCCGGCAATGCCGTCGAGTGCCGCTTCAGCCACCGCGCGTCCGAAGCGCGCCAGCCATGCCGCCGGCATCGGATCCGAATTGATGATGGTGCCCGTCGCCAGTTCGTCCACGATGATGGCGCCCTCTGCCTCGGTCAGCACGACGGTGAGGGTCTCGCGGCCCTCGTCGTGGAAGTCATCGAAGGTCTCGACCCAGAATTCCCCTCGAGTCGACCCCGGGTAAACGGTCACCCGGCTGTCGGCGTAGCGGAAATCCGCGTGGGGGATCGCCTCCCCGTAGCTCGGCCCGTGGCCGTTTTCGTCGTCGTGGTAGTTCGCCCCAAATCGGGTCTCCCAGTAAACGACTACCTCGTGGTCCACCGCATGGGAGAGCGTGAACGTGAAATGCAAATCGTCGCCCTCCGCCGCCTCGACATCGTCAATATGGATCGTCGGCAAGGACGGCACTTCGTCGTCGGCCACCGCGACGGTGGCGCTGGCATCTGTCGCGTGCGGGGTGTAGCCGGTTCCCGGTTCGACGATAATGGTGAGGCTGCCGTCGTCTTCAAGCGTCGAGTCGTCGACGGTCGGGATGTCAACGGTGACGGTGGCGTCCGTGCCGAGCGTCACGGGCCGCGCACCGAGCTCTCCGTCCCCGGCGAAGGCGCCGCTTTGCGTCACGCGCAGGTTCACGGTGATGTCCTGCGAAGGGGCCGGGGCGCCTGTCAGCGTGAAGCGCGCAACGCCCCCTTCGGTGATATCGGCACCGCCGGTGATGCGCACGACGGTCGCCCGAGCGTCATCGTCACCGTCGTTGTCGGCCACCGCCACTGTCGCCGTGGACGGGCTGGCGACCCGGTAGCCGGTTCCGGCCTCCAGCGTCGCCGACACGCCGCCATTCGCCTCGTCGAGATCGTCATCCGTTGTCGCGAGCGTGTAGGTGGCCGTGTCGCTCCCCGCGGCGATCGTGACCGTCTTCGATCCCTCCTCGCCATCCGTCAGAAAGTCGCTCACCGCGTCGTCTGCAATGGCCAGCGCGATCTCGAGGTCCGACGCCGGCGCCGGACTTGCCTGGACGGTGAACACGGCGTCGCCGCCTTCGGTGATGTCGCCGCCGGCCGCAATCGTAATCTCGGGATCGGGGTCGGGGGTGTCGCCTATGATCGTGACCCTCGTGTAACACAGGGCGGTCGAGGTGCAATGGGCCGCGGCGGCGTTGAATGGGTAGCTCTTCACGCCGGGGAAACCGCGATCCGGGTTGCCGAGCCACTGGAGGCTGTCCCAGCTGGCAGTGAAGGTTTTGCCCACGGAACCCTTGCACAACTCGATTTCCAGTTCGATCGTGTCGGTATTGATGTCCTCGGCGATGCGCACCAGGGGTCCGGTTCTCACCATCCCCTCGGGGTAGGAGGGCCAGTGGCCCCAATCGACCACATCCGTTCCAGGTTCCCTGCAATCGCCCCCACCCTGGGCCGTGCCGGGGCCCCAATCGAAATAGAAGGCCACATCAATACCGTGGCCTTTCAGACCCGCCGGCACGGGCATCAGGATCCGGCTTTTTCTGCCGGCATACACCGCCGTGGCCGTCTCAGGTGGCGTGATCCCGCTCACGCGCTCCCGGATCGTGACGACGGCCGTGTCAGGCTCGCCGAGGGTCACGGTGCCCGGTAGTTCGGATGCCCGGATTGCCAGCTTGAAGGTCTCATTGGGGTCATTCTGGTTGTCGCGTGTGGTCGGAATGTGCGCCTTCCCGCTCGTTGTGCCCGCCCGGATCGTGACCGTCTGCACGCCACCAACGTAGTCCGCGCCGGGTGTCGCGCTGTAGCCGCCCGGGCTGGTCGCCTCCAACTCAATCATCGTATCGGCAGCAGGGGCCTCGGACAGGTTGACCGTCACCGAGAGCGAATCGCCCTCCAGCACCTCGTAGCGCGATGTCGAGAGCGAGACCGTGCCCGCCGGCCCCGACGCGTCATTGTCGACGATGGTGACCGTGGCCGGGGTAATGGTCAGCGCGCCGAAGGTTCCGGTGACCTCGATCATCTCATCCTCCTCGTGCAGGGCGTCGTCGGTGGGTGTCAGATCGAATGTGCCGGTCTCGCTGGCATCGCCCGCAGCGATGGTGATGTCGAAATTCGACACCGCGCCGTAATCCGTGCCCGATATCGCCGTGCCCCCGCCCACGCTCACCGTCACCGTCTTCGCGTCCACGTAGCGCGTCGTGCCGTTCACGGCGGCCGTCACCGTGATTTGGGTCAATCCATCGCCCTCGCCCAGCGTGGCGGGCGACACCGAGAGCGTGATGCCGGTGGGCGGCGCGTCATCGTCGGTGATGGTGAGGGTCTGGTTGTCCGGGTTGGTGACGCCCCCGCCGCTGGCGGTGGCCGAGACCGTCACACTCTTGTTCGGCGCGTCCACGTTGTTGTTAACCGCGGTGATCTTCACAGTGCCGGTGCTGGTGGTCGCACCCGCCGCGATCGTCAGCGTCTTGTTGTTGCTCACCGTGAAATCGCCCGCGACCGTGTTGGCCCCCGCCGCCGCGGCCACCGTCAGGGTCACCGCCGTGTTGGACTTCCCCGAGAGCATCGCCGTCACCGCGCTCGCGTTCGTCGCGCCGCTCTCATTGATGGTGGTTGGCCTCAACACCAGGGTCACGGTGGGCGTGCCCTCGTCATCCGTAATGGTGAGTGTCTGATTAGCCGGGTTCGTCACCCCGCCGCCCGACGCCGCGCCCGACACCACGACCGACGCATTCGCCGCATCCACGTCATTGTCCACCGCCGTGATCGTCACCGTGCCGGTGCTGGCCTTCGAGCCCGCCGTGATCGTCAGCGTCTTGTTGGCGCTCAACGTGACCGGGGCAGTGTTCGGCACCGAGACCTCCACCGTCACCGCCGCACTCGACTCGCCCGACAGCGTTGCCGTCACCGTGCTGGCGTTGCCATTCCCGCTCTCGTTAATCGTGCCTGGCGTCAACACCAGGGTCACGGTGGGCGTGCCCTCGTCGTCCGTGAGGGTGATGGCTGTCCCGGTGACGGTGACGCCGGTGAGCGTGCCTTCTATGCTGATGCTCTCAACGGGCTCGTCTATATCGTCGTCGGCGGGCGTGAGCGTGAAATCCACATAGCCGCTCGACGCCCCTGCGTTGATCGTGATGCTCTTGCTCGTCACTTCCGTGTAGTCCGTCCCCTCCGTCGCGCCGTCGGCGTCCGGACCCACCTCCACCGTCACCGTCTTGGCCTCGGCGAAGGTCGAGCTGCCGCCCAGCGTGGCCGTCACCCGCACCATCTTCGCACCGCCATCCTCGGCCAGGGAGGTCTGGGTTCCCATCGTGCCCGTGTCCGCATCCACCGACAGCGTCAGTGCCGTCGGCACCGCGTCGTCGTCGGTGATCGTGCCGGTGGCCTCGGCATCGCCGATGATGGCGCCGACCGGCTCGGTCAGCTCCACCAGGAAGGTCTCGTTGCCCTCATGCAGCGTGTCCTCGGTGGTGGCGACCGTGAAGGTCTGGCTGCTCGCGCCGCTGGCGAAATCCAGCTTCGTCGCCGTGGTCATCGCGGTGTAGTCGGTGGTAGCCGCCGCGCCCGCCCCGGTGGCCGCCTTGGTGTTCCACTTCACCGACACCGCGTTGTCCATGGCACCGCTGCGGGTCACCGTGAAGGTGATCGTATCGCCCTCATCGGCGCTCGCGTCGGCTACGGCAAATGACGGCTGGCCGTCGTCGTCCGTCAGAGTGAGCGAGGCGTCCGTCACCGTCACGCCCGTCACCGTCCCGTCCAGACCGATCGTCTCGTTGCCCTCGTGCAGATCGTCCTGCGTCGGCGTCAGGTCGAAGGTGCCCGCTTTGCTTGCATCGCCCGCGGCGATGGTGATGTCGAAGTTGGCCACCGCGTCGTAGTCCGTGTCCGATGTCGCCGTGCCGCCGCCGACGCTCACTGTGACCGTCTTCGCGTCCACGTAACGCGTCGTGCCGTTCACCGTGGCGGTCACCGTGATCTCGGTCTCGCCGGCCCCCTCCCCGACCGTGGCCGGCGACACCGTCAGCGTGATGCCGCTGGGCGTCGCATCGTCGTCGGTCAGGGTCAGCGAGGTGTCCGTCACCGTCACGCCGGTCAACGTGCCGTCCAGGCTGATCGTCTCGGCGCCCTCGTGCAGCACGTCGTTGGTCGGCGTGAGGGTGAAATCGTGCGTGACGCTGGCGACTCCAGCGCCGATGGTGATGGTCCGGTCGGCGACGGTTGTGTAGTCGGCGCCTTCCACGGCGCTGTCACCGTCCTTGCCGACGGCGAGGGTGAGATCCGCGGCCTCCTCGAGGCGGGTGGTCCCATCTAGCGTGGCGGTGACGCGCACGGTCTTGCCGCCACCATCCTCGGCGAGGGATGTCTGGACGTTGTCGGTGTCCTTGTCGGCATCGACGGTGAGCGTGATCGCCGGCGCGGCGTCCTCGCTGGTCAGCGTGATGGTGTCACCGCTGACGGTGACGCCGGCGAGGGCGCCTTCGAGGGAGATGGTCTCGTTCGCCTCGTGGAAGGCATCGTCGGTGGGCGTGATAGTGAAGGTGTGGGAGGCGCTTTGCGCGTTGGCGCCGATGGTGATGGTCTGGTCGGCGACATCCGTGTAGTCGGTGCCCTCGGTGGCGCTGTCGGCGTCGGCGTCGCCAACGATGAGCGTGAGGTCCGTGCTCTTGTCGAAGCGGGTGGCGCCGGAGAGGGTCGCGGTGACGGTAACTGAGGTGGCCCCGGCGTTTTCGGCGAGGGTGTCCTGGTCGCCCTGCATCGTGCTGTTGGTGTCCACGGTGAGCGTGACGGCCGCGGCAGCATCGTCGCTGGTCAGAGAGATGGAGGCGCCGGCGACGGTGAGCCGGGCGACGGTGGCGTCGAAGGAGATGGTCTCGCTGGCCTCGTGGAAGGTGTCGTCGGTGGGCGTTAGAGTGAAGGTGTGCTCGACGTCCTGGTCGCCGGCGGGGATGGTGAGAGTGACGTCGGCGACGTCGGTGTAGTCCGTGCCTTCGGTGGCGCTGTCGGTGTTCTTGCCGACGATCAGCGTGAGGTCCTTGTCTTCGTCGAACTGGGTCGAGCCGCCGAGCGTGGCGGTGACGCGCACGGTCTTGGCCCCGCCGTTTTCCGCCAGCGAGGACTGAACGTTGTCGGTACCATCGTCGGCATCGACGGTCAGCGTGAGGGTGGTCGGCGCGGCGTCGTTGTCGGTGATGGATAGCGAGCCGTCGCTGACGGTGAGCCCGGCGAGGCTGCCGTCGAGCGAGATGGTCTCGCTGGCCTCGTGCCGGGTGTCGTCGGTGGGCGTCAGCGTGAACTCCACGTAGCCGCTTGCGGCGCCCGCATTGATCGGAATGCTCTTGCTCGTGACCTCCCTGTAGTCGGTGCTCTCCGTGGCGCTGTCGGCATCCGCGCCCACCTCCAACGTCACCGTCTTGGCTTCGACAAACCTCGTCTCGCCAGTGATGGTTGCAGTAACCCGGACCGTCTTGGCGCCACCGTTCTCCGCGATGGTTGTCTGCGTGCCGTCCGTGCCCGTGTCCGCGTCCACCGAAATCGTGATTGCGCCGGGCGCGGCGTCATCGTCGGTGATGGTGACCGTGGTTGGGGTGATGGTCAGACTGCCGGACGTGCCCGCTACGTTGATCGTCTCGTTCGCCTCAGAGAGGACATCGTTGATGGGCGTCAGGTCGAACGTGCCGGCTTTGCTCGCATCGCTCGCGGCGATGGTGATGTCGAAGTTGTCCACCGCGTCGTAGTCCGTGCCCGATATCGCCGTGCCGCCGCCCACGCTCACCGTCACGGTCTTGGCGTCCGCGTAGCGCGTGGTGCCGTTTACGGTGGCCGTCACGGTGATTTCGGTCTCGCTGTCCTCCTCGCCTACCGCAGTGGGCGACACCGAAAGCGTGATGCCGGAGGGCGCGGCGTCGTCGTCGGTGATGGTCAGGGTCTGACTGGCCGGGTTGGCGACGTCCCTGCCGCTGGCGGTGGCCGAGACCGTCACCGTCTTGTTCGGGGCGTCCACGTCATTGTCCACCGCCGTGATCGTCACCGCGCCGGTACTGGCCTTCGAGCCCGCCGCGATGGTCAGGGTGGTGTTGCCACTCAACGTGACCGGGGCATCGTTCGGCACCGAGACCGTCACCGTCACCGCGGCGCTGGACTCGCCCGACAGCATTGCCGTCACCGTGCTGGCGTTGTCATCCCCGCTCTCGTCGATGGTGGTTGGCGTCAACACCAGCGTCACCGTGGGCGTGCCCTCGTCGTCCGTGATAGTGAGGGTCTGGTCGGCCGGGTTAGCAACGCCGCCGCCGCTGGCGGTGGCCGAAACCGTCACGCTCTTGTTCGGCGCGTCCACGTCATTGTCCACCGCCGTGATCGTCACCGCGCCGGCGCTGGTGGTCGCACCCGCCGCGATGGTCAGAGTCGTGGTGGCGCTCAACGTGAAATCGGCCGCAGCGGTGTTGGCGCCTGCCGCCGTTGCCACCGTCAGGGTCACCGCCGCGTTGGACTTGCCCGACAGCGTCGCCTTCACCGTGCTCGAGTTCGTCGCGCCGCTCTCGCTGATAGAGGCTGGCGTCAGCACCAGGGTGGCCGTCGGGACGCCCTCGTCGTCGTTGATCGTCAGGGTCTGATTGTCCGGGTTGGCGACGCCTCCGCCGCTGGCGACGGCGGAAACCGTCACACTCTTGTTCGGCGCGTCAATGTCATTGTCCACCGCAGTGATCGTTACCGTGCCGGCGCTGGTGGTCACACCCGCCGCAATCGTCAGGGTCTTGTTGGTGGTCACCGTGAAATCGCTCGCGACCGTGTCCGCGCCCGCCGCCGCGGCCACCGTCAGGGTCACCGCAACGCTCGACTTGCCCGACAACGTCGCCGTCACTGTGCTGGCGTTGCCATTCCCGCTCTCGTTGATGGCGGTTGGCGTCAGCACCAGGGTGACCGTCGGCGTAGTTTCATCGTCCGTGAGGGTGATGGCCGTGCCGGTGACGATGATGCCGGTCAGCGTGCCTTCAATGCTGATGCCCTCACTGGGCTCGTCTATGTCGTCGTCGGTAGGCGTGAGCGTGAAATCCACATAGCCGCTCAAGGAGCCCGCATCGATCGTGATGCTCTTGCTCGTGACCTCCGTGTAGTCCGTGCCCTCCGTCGCGCCGTCGGCGTCCGGACCCACCTCCACCGTCACCGTCTTGGCCTCGGTGAAGGTCGAGCTGCCGCCCAGCGTGGCCGTCACCCGCACCATCTTCGCACCGCCATCCTCGGCCAGGGAGGTCTGGGTTCCCATCGTGCCCGTGTCCGCATCCACCGACAGCGTCAGTGCCGTCGGCACCGCGTCGTCGTCGGTGATGGTGCCGGTGGCTTCGGCATCGCTGATAATGCCGCCGACCGGCTCGGTCAGCTCCACCAGGAAGGTCTCGTCGCCCTCGTGCAGGGTGTCCTCGGTGGTGGCGACCGTGAAGGTCCGGCTGCTCGCGCCCTTGGCGAAATCCAGCTTCGTCGCCGTGGTCATCGCGGTGTAGTCGGTGGTAGCCGCCGCGCCCGCCCCGGTGGCCGCCTTGGTGTTCCACTTCACCGACACCGCGTTGTCCATGGCACCGCTGCGGGTCACCGTGAAGGTGATCGTATCGCCCTCATCGGCGCTCGCGTCGGCTACGGCAAATGACGGCTGGCCGTCGTCGTCGGTGAGCGAGATCTCGGCTTTGGTGATTGTGAGCGCGCCCGAGGTGCCGGTGACGTCAATCGTCTCGCTGCCCTCGTGCAGATCGTCGTCGGTGGGCGTCAGGTCGAACGTGCCGGCCTTGCTCGCATCGCCCGCGGCGATGATGATGTCGAAGTTCGACACGGCGTCGTAGTCCGTGCCCGATATCGCCGTGCCGCCACCGACGCTCACCGTCACCGTCTTCGCGTCCACGTAACGCGTGCTGCCATTCACCGTGGCGGTCACCGTGATCTCGGTCTCGCCGGCCCCCTCGCCCACCGTGGCCGGTGACACCGTCAGCGTGATGCCGCCGGGCGCCGCGTCATCGTCCGTCAGCGTGATCGTGGCGTCCGTCACCGTCACGCCGGTCAGCGTCCCGTCCAGGCTGATCGTCTCGCTGCCCTCATGCAGCACGTCCTGCATCGGCGTCAGCGTGAAATCGTGTGTGACGCTGGCGACTCCGGCGCCAATGGTGATGGTCCGGTCGGCGACGGTTGTGTAGTCGGTGCCTTCCACAGCGCTGTCGCCGTCCTTGCCGACGGCCAGCGTGAGGTCCGCGGCCTCTTCAAGGCGGGTGGTTCCATCGAGAGTCGCAGTAACGCGCACAGTCTTCACACCGCCGTCCTCGGCGAGGGATGTCTGCACGTTGCCGGTGTCCTTGTCGGCATCGACAGTGAGTGTGATCGCCGGTGCGGCATCGTCGCTGGTCAGCGTGATACTGGCGCCGGTCACGACAACGCTGGCGAGAGTGACGTCGAAGGAGATCGTCTCGCTCGCCTCGTTGAAGGCGTCGTCGGTGGGCGTGAGCATGAAGGTGTGCTCAACGTCCTGGTCGCCGGCGGGGATGGTGAGGGTGACGTCGGCGACGTTCGTGTAGTCCGTGCCTTCGGTGGCGCTGTCATCGTCGTCGCCGACGATTAGCGTCAAGGTCTTGTCTTCGTCGAACTGGGTCGAGCCGCCGAGCGTGGCGGTCACCTTGACGGTCTTCGCGCCGCCATTCTCGGCAAGCGAAGACTGGACGTTCTCGGCGTCGTCATCGGCGTCAACCGCGAGCGTGAGTGTTGTCGGAGCCGCGTCGTTATCGGTGAGCGAGAGGGAAACGTTGATGACAGTAACGCCGTCAAGGGCGCCCTCGAAGCTGATGGTTTCGCTGGTTTCGTGTCGGGTGTCGTCGATAGGCGTGAGCGTGAACTCCACATAGCCGCTCGACGCCCCAGCATTGATCGTGATGCTCTGTGTGCCCACATTGGTATAGTCCGTCCCCTCCGTGGCGCTGTCGGCGTCCGCGCCCACTTCCACTGTTACCGTCTTGGCCTCGGTGAAGGTTGAACTACCGCTCAGTGTCGCCGTCACTCGTACCGTCTTGGCGCCGCCGCCCTCCGCCAGCGAGGTCTGCACACCGTTCGTGTTCGTGTCCGCATCCACCGACAGCGTCAGTGCCGTCGGCGCCCCGTCGTCATCCGTCAGCGTGATCGTGGCGTCCGTCACCGTCACGCCGGTCAGCGTGCCGTCCAGGCTGATCGTCTCACTCCCCTCGTGCAGCGTGTCCTGCATCGGCGTCAGCGGGAAGTCCACGTACCCGCTTGAGGAGCCCGCATTGATCGTGATGCTCTGTGTGCCGACATTGGCATAGTCCGTCCCCTCCGTGGCGCTGTCGGCGTCCGCGCCCACTTCCACTGTTACCGTCTTGGCCTCGGTGAAGGTCGAGTTACCGCCCAGGGTCGCCGTAACCCGCACCGTCTTGACGCCGCCGTCCTCGGCAATGGTTGTCTGCGTGCCGTCCGTGCTGGTGTCCGCATCCACCGACAGCGTCAGTGCCGTCGGCACCGCGTCGTCGTCGGTGATCGTGCCGGTGGCCTCGGCATCGCCGATGATGGCGCCGACCGGCTCGGTCAGCTCCACCAGGAAGGTCTCGTTGCCCTCATGCAGCGTGTCCTCGGTGGTGGCGACCGTGAAGGTCTGAGTCTCCACGCCCTTGGCGAAATCCAGCTTCGTCGCCGTGGTCATCGCGGTGTAGTCGGTGGTAGCCGCCGCGCCCGCCCCGGTGGCCGCCTTGGTGTTCCACTTCACCGACACCGCGTTGTCCATGGCACCGCTGCGGGTCACCGTGAAGGTGATCGTATCGCCCTCCGACGCGCTGGCGTCGGCCACGGCAAACGAAGGCTCGGTGTCGTCGTTCTTGATCGTGCCGATGGCCGTGCCCTTGCCCGTCTCAATGCTTACCCCGGTGCCCGGATCGTCCTCCCCAAGCGCCGGCGCGCTCAAGACCGCCCGGAACGTCTCGTCCGGCTCGAACAGGTCGTCCTGCGTCGTCTGCACCTCCACCGTCTGGCTGGTGACGCCCTTGGCAAAGTTCAACGTCTGCGCCGCGGCGATGGCGGTGTAGTCGTCCGTGCCGGCGGCTTTGACGCCGTCACCACTATCCGCCGCCGTCGCGATCTTCACCTCCGCCACGTTGTCTTCGGCCCCGGCGCGGCTCACGGTGAAGGTCACCTTGCCGCCCTCGGTGGCCTCCGCATCGGCAATCGAGAAGCTCACCGGGGCGTCGGTGTCGGTGAGGGTCACCATCGCGCCGGTGATCGTGATGTCGGTGAGCGTGCCCGTCACGTCGATCGTCTCGTTGGCCTCGTCCAGGTCGTCGTCCACCGGCGTCACGGTGAAGCTGCCGGTCTGGCTGGCCGCGCCCGCGGCAATGGTGATGTTGAAGCCGCTCACCGCCGCATAGTCGGCGGGTGACGCCGCGGTGTCGTCCGCCACGCTCACCGCCACGGTCTTGGCGTCCACGTAGCGCGTGGTGCCGTTCACCGTCGCCGTCACCGTCACCACCGTCGCCCCGGCATCCTCCGCCACCGTGCTCGGCGTGCCCGAGGTCGAACCGTTCGTGTCCACGGTCAACGTGATGCCGGTGGGAGCCGCATCGTCGTCGTTGATCGTGCCGGTGGCCTCGGCATCGCTGATGATGGCGCCGACCGGTTCGGTCAGCTCCACCAGGAAGGTCTCGTTGCCCTCATGCAGCGTGTCCTCGGTGGTGGCGACCGTGAAGGTCTGGCTGCCCACGCCCTTGGCGAAATCCAGCTTCGTCGCCGTGGTCATCGCGGTGTAGTCGGTGGTCGAGGCCGCACCCGCCCCGGTGGCCGCCTTGGTGTTCCACTTCACCGACACCGCGTTGTCCATGGCGCCGCTGCGGGTCACCGTGAAGGTGATCGCATCGCCCTCCGCCGCGCTGGCGTCCGCCACCGCGAACGAGGGCTGCGCATCGTCGTCGGTGAGCGTGAGCGAAGTGTCCGTCACCGTCACGCCGGTCAGCGTCCCGTCCAGGCTGATCGTTTCGCTGCCCTCGTACAGGTCGTCGTTGGTGGGCGTGAGCGTGAAATCATCTGTGACGCTGGCGACCCCGGCGCCGATGGTGATGGTCCGGTCGGCGACGTTGGCGTAGTCGGTGCCTTCCACAGCGCTGTCGCTGTTCTTGCCGACGGCCAGCGTGAGATCCGCGGCCTCCTCGAGGCGGGTGGTGCCGTCCAGCGTCGCGGTCACCCGCACGGTCTTCACG
Source organism: Alphaproteobacteria bacterium (assembly GCA_965213815.1). Lineage (GTDB taxonomy): Bacteria > Pseudomonadota > Alphaproteobacteria > SP197 > SP197 > SP197. Next base: position 2,403,330 of record OZ243917.1, read on the forward strand.
CCGCCGTCCTCGGCCAGGGATGTCTGGATGTTGTCGGTGTCCTTGTCGGCGTCAACTGTCAGCGTGATGGCCGGCGCGGCGTCCTCGCTGGTCAGCGTGATGCTGGCGCCGGTGACGATGACGCTGGCGAGGGTCGCGTCGAAGGAGATGGTCTCGTTGTCCTCGCGGAAAGCGTCGTCGGTGGGCGTGAGGGTGAAGATGTGCTCAACGTCCTGGTCGCCGGCGGGGATGGTGAGGGTGACGTCGGCGACGTTCGTGTAGTCCGTGCCTTCGTTGGCGCTGTCATCGTCGTCGCCGACGATCAGCGTCAAGGTCTTGTCAACGTCGAACTGGGTCGAGCCGCCGAGCGTGACGGTTACCTTGACGGTCTTCGCGCCGCCGTTCTCGGCGAGCGAGGACTGGACGTTCTCAGCGTTGTTATCGGCATCGACGGCGAGCGTGAGGGTGGTCGGGGCCGCGTCGTCGTTGGTGATGGTGCCGGTGGCCTCGGCATCGGCAATCGTGGCACCGACCGGCTCGGTCAGCTCTATCAGGAAGGTCTCATCGGCCTCGTTCAGCGTGTCCTCGGTGGTGGCGACCGTAAACGTCTGAGTGCCCACGCCCTTGGCGAAATCCAGCTTCGTCGCCGTGGTCATCTCGGTGTAGTCGCTGGTCGAAGCCGCGCCCGCCCCGCTCGCCGCCTTGGTGTTCCACTTCACCGACACCGCGTTGTCCATCGCCCCGCTGCGAGTCACCGTGAAGGTGATCGCATCGCCCTCCGACGCGCTCGCATCGGCCACCGCAAACGACGGTTGAGCGTCGTCGTCTTCAAGGGTGATCGAAGCCTTGGTGATGGTGAGCGTGCCGGAGACGCCGGTCACGTCAATCGTCTCGCTGCCCTCGTGCAGGTCGTCGTCGGTGGGCGTCAGGTCGAACGTGCCGGTGTGGCTGGCGGCGCCCGCGGCGATGGTGATGTCGAAGTTGGCCACCGCGTCGTAGTCCGTGTCCGATGTCGCCGTGCCGCCGCCGACGCTCACTGTCACCGTCTTCGCGTCCACGTAACGCGTCGTGCCGTTCACCGTGGCGGTCACCGTGATCTCGGTCTCGCCGTCCCCCTCCCCGACCGTGGCCGGCGACACCGTCAGCGTGATGCCACTCGGCGCGGCGTCATCGTCGGTGATGGTGCCGGTGGCCTGGGCCGTGGCGATCGTGGCGCCAACCGCCCCGGTCAGCTCCACCAGGAAGGTCTCGTCGTCCTCGTCCAGCACATCCTCGGTGGTGGCGACCGTGAAGGTCTGGCTGCTTGCGCCCTTGGCGAAGGTCAGCGTCCGCGCCGTCGTTACCGGCGTGTAGTCGCTGGGAAATGCCGCGTTCGCCTCAGCGCCGGAGTCCGAGCTGGTGTTCCACTTCACCGACACCACGTTGTCCATGGCCCCGCTGCGGGTCACCGTGAAGGTGATGGCGTCGCCCTCCGACGCGCTGGCGTCCGCCACCGCGAACGACGGCTGGGTGTCGTCGTTCTTGATCGTGCCGATGGCCGTGCCCTTGCCCGTCTCAATGCTCACCCCGGTGCCCGGGTCCCCGTCGCCCAGCGCCGGGGCGCTCAGCACCGCCCGGAACGTCTCGTCCGGCTCGAACAGGTCGTCTTGCGTGGTCTGCACCTCGACCGTCTGGCTGGTGGTCCCGGCGGTAAAGTTCAACGTCTGCGCCGCGGCGATGGCGGTGTAGTCGTCCGCGTCGGCGGCATTGACGCCGTCGCCCGAGTCCGCCGTAGTCGCAATCTTCACCTCCGCCACGTTGTCCTCAGCCCCGGCGCGGCTCACCGTGAAAGTGACCTTGCCGCCCTCGGTGGCCTCGGCATCGGCAATCGAGAAACTCACCGGGGCGTCGGTGTCGGTCAGCGTTACCGTCGCGGCGGTGATCGTGATGTCGGTGAGTGTGCCCGTGACATCGATCGTCTCGTTGGCCTCGTCGAGGTCGTCGTCCACCGGCGTTACAGTGAAACTGCCGGTGTGGCTGGCGGCACCCGCGGCAATCGTGATGTTGAAGCCGCTCACCGCCGCATAGTCCGCCGGGGAGGCGGCTGTGCCGTCCGCTACGCTCACCGTCACGGTCTTGGCGTCCACGTAGCGCGTGGTGCCGTTCACCGTGGCCGTGACCGTGACCACCGTGGCCCCGGCGTCCTCGGCCACCGTGCTCGGCGTGCCGTCCTCGGCGCCGTTGGTGTCCACGCTCAGCGTGATGCCGCTCGGCGCCGCGTCATCGTCCGTGATGGTGATGGTGGCGTCGGTAAACGTGATGTTGGCCTGCGTGCCATGCACGCTGATGGTCTCGTTCGGCTCGTCGAGCACATCGGAGGTGGGCGTGAGGGTAAAGTCCACGTAACCACTGGCGGCACCCCCGTCAATCGTGATGGTGAGGGTGCCGACCTCGGTGTAGTCCGTGTCTTCCGTGGCGGAGTCCGCCGACTTGCCTACTTCGAATGTGACCGCCTGGTTGGCCGAAAAGCGCGTGGCGCTGGTGATGGTCGCGGTAACCCGTACCGTGGTGGCCCCGGCTTCCTCGCCCACACTGGTCGGCGTGCCGTTCCCGCCAGCGTTGGTGTCCACGGTCAGGGTAATGAATTCCGGCGCAGCGTCATCGTCGTTGATCGTGATTGTGGCCGGGGTGAAGGTAACGCCGGTCAGCTCGCCATCGACGCTTATGGTCTCATTCGTTTCGTCAAGGACGTCCTGTGTGGGAGCGAGGGAAAAGTCCACATAGGCGCTTGTCGCGCCAGCGGGGATATTGATGTTCTGGTCCGCCACCAGTGCGTAGTCCGTGCCTTCCGCGGCGGAGTCCCCGTCCTTGCCCACCTTCACCTTGACCGTTTGCTCGGTGGCAAAGCGCGTGGCGCTGGTGATGGTCGCGATGACTCGCACCGTGGTGGCCGCGGCCCCCTCGGCCAACGTGGTCGGTGTGCCGTCCCCTCCGGCGTTGGTGTCCACCGACAGCGTAATCGCGCTGGGCGCCGCGTCATCATCCGTGATGGTGATGGAGGAATTGGTGAACGTGACGCCGGTGAGCGTGCCGTCCACGCTGATGGTCTCGCTGCCCTCGAACAGCACGTCGGTGGTGGGCGTGAGCATGAACTCCACGTAGGCGCTGGCCGCGCCGATGGGAATTTCGATGCTCTGCTGGTCCACCGTGGCGTAGTCCGTGCCTTCCGTGGCGGAGTCTCCGTCCTTGCCCACCGTTACCGTGACCGTCTGCGCGGTGGCAAAGCGCGTGGTGCCGTTGATGGTGGCAGTGACCCGCACCGTCTTGACGCCGCCTTCTTCGGCAATGCTGCTCTGCACGTTGTTCGTGCCGGTGTCCGCATCCACCGACAGGGTGATCGCGCCGGGCGCGGCGTCGTCGTCCGTGATGGTGATGGCGGTATTGGTGAACGTGACGTCGGTGAGCGTTCCCTCCACGCTGATGGTTTCGCTTCCCTCGGACAGCACGTCGGTGGTGGGCGTGAGCGGGAAGTCCACGTAGGCGCTGGCCGCGCCGATGGGTATTTCGATGCTCTGCGCCGCTACGTTGGAATAGTCCGTGCCCTCCGTGGCGGAGTCGCCGTCCTTGCCCACCGTTACCGTGACCGTCTGCGCGGCGGCAAAGCGTGTGGCGCCGTTGATGGTGGCCGTGACCCGCACCGTCTTGACACCGCCTTCCTCGGCAATACTGCTCTGCACGTTGTTGGTGGCGGTGTCCGCATCCACCGACAGGGTGATGCCGGTGGGGGCGGCGTCATCGTCAGTGATGGTGCCGGTGGCCTCGGCGGTGGCAATCGTGCCGCCCACCGCTCCGGTCAGCTCCACCAGGAAGGTCTCGTCGCCCTCGGCCAGCACGTCCTCGGTGGTGGCGACCGTGAAGGTCTGGCTGCTCACGTCCCTGGCGAAGTTCAGCACAGTCGCCGCTGTGACCGGCGTGTAGTCGGTGGCCGAAGCCGCGCCCGCTCCGCTGTCCGGCTTGGTGTTCCACTTCACCGACACCGCGTTGTCCATCGCCCCGCTCCGGGTCACCGTGAAGGTGACGCCGTTTCCTTCCGTGGCACTGGCATCGGCCACGGCAAACGACGGCTCGGTGTCGTCGTTCTTGATTGTCCCGGTGGCCGTGCCCTTGCCCGTGGCGATGCTCACCCCGGTGCCTGGGTCGTCCTCCGCCAGCGCCGGGGCGCTCAACACCGCCAGGAACGTCTCGTCCGGCTCGAACAGGTCGTCCTGTGTGGTCTGTACCTCCACGGTCTGACTGGCGACGCCCTTGGCAAAGTTCAACGTCTGCGCCGTGGCGATGGCGGTGTAATCGTCCGCATCGGCGGCATTGACCCCATCGCCGCTGTCCGTGGCCGTGGTTACTTTAACCGCCGCCACGTTATCCCCGGCCCCGGCGCGGCTCACCATGAAGGTCACCTTGCCGCCCTCGGTGGCCTCCGCATCAGCAATCGAGAAGCTCACCGGGTCGTCGTTGTCGGTGAAGGTTACTGTTGCGCCGGTGACCGTGACGCTGCTCAGCGTGCCCGTAACGTCGATCGTCTCGTTAGGTTCGTCGAGGTCATCGTCCACCGGCGTCACAGTGAAACTGCCAACCTGGCTGGCCGCGCCCGCGGCAATAGTGATGTTGAAGTTGCTCACCGCCGCATAGTCGGCGGGCGATGCCGCGGTGCCGTCCGCCACGCTCACCGCCACAGTTTGTGCCTCCACATAGCGCGTGTCGCCGTTCACCGTGGCCGTCACGGTAACCTCTGTGGCGCCGGCGTCCTCGGCCACCGTGCTCGGCGCGCCGTCCCCGGCGCCGTTGGTGTCCACGCTCAACGTGATGCCGCTCGGCGCCGCGTCATCGTCCGTGAGAGTGATCTCATCAGGCGTTATCGTGATGCCGGACAGGGTTCCCGTAACGCCGATGGTCTCGTTGCCCTCGGCCAGCACGTCATTGTCGGGGGTGAGGGTGAAGGTGTTGCTCGCGTCGTCCTCGCCCACGCCTATGGTGATGTCGAAACTTTCCACGGCCGTGTAGTCCGTGCCGGAGATGGCCGTGCCGCCGCCCACGCTCACCGATACGGTCTGGGCCTGCGCGTAGCGGGTGGCGCCGTTCACCGCGGCGGTAACGGTGATGGTTTTGGCGCCGCCGTTCTCCGTGACCGAGTCGGGATTCGCCGTGAGAGTGATGCCGCTGGGGGCGGCGTCATCGTCGGTCACAGTCACCGCCACTCCCTCGACAGTTTCGTCGGCGTAATCCGTCCCCACGGCGCTCACCGTGTGGGCGATGGTGGTGGCGCGCGCGTTGCCGGTGTTGTCGATGACGTCGGCTTGGCCGGTAACGGTCACCGTGCGTTCCGAATTCCAGTCGTCGGCGTCGAAGACCAGGCTCGCCGTATCGATCCTGGCCACGGACTCATCGCCGCTTTTCAGGTTGACCGTTACCGCGCCGGTGGGCTCGCTTGTGAGCACCACCTTGTAGGTTTCCTGGTCCTCCCTTTCATCGGCGGTGCCCGTGTTGTCCGCCTCGGCCACGGTCAATGCCGTGGGAGTGATGCTGACGCCGCGGGTATCGTCATCCGTGATCGTCCCGCTGGCGGCGCCCGCGCCTTCGGCCGTCGAGACCGTGGCGTTTGTCGGCGTGCCCAGCGTGACCGTGATCGTTTCGTTTTCCTCGTCCACCTCATCGCCGGCCACGGGGATTACGATGCTCGCCTGCGTCTGCCCCGCGGCGATCATCACGGAGCGCGGGTCGGGCTCGGTGTAGTCCGTGCCTGCCGTGGCCGTGCCGCTCAGCGTGTAGGGCACCGTCACGGTCCGGCCGCTGGCGGCCGAGAGCGTGACGGCGAAGGTCATGTTGGTGGGCGGATCGGGGGCCGCCACGTCGCCTTCGGTCACCGCCGCGGCGTCGGCGACGGATACCGTGGGCGTGGGGTCGTTGTCATTGATGGTTCCCGTGCCGTCCAGCGTGGTGGCGCCGCCCGTCAGTGTGGCATTGGAAGGCGAGGACAGGCGCACGACTACTGTCTCGTCGAGTTCATCGATGGCATCGCCGCTCACCGTGACCGCCACGGGCTTGCTGGTCTCGCCGGGAGCGAAGGTCAGCATGCCGCTGGCCAGGGTCGCGTAGTCCGTGCCGCCCGAGGTTGCGGTGCCGGTGCCGGCGTCCGCGTAGTCCACGGTCACCTGTTTGTCGCTTGCCGGGGTCAGCCGCACGGTGAAGGTGAGCGTTGCCGTGGCGCGACCGTCCACCTCCATCACGGACGGGCTGTTGATGGACAGCGTCGACGGGCCATCGTCGTCATTGACCGTGACCGTCACATCGCTTGCCGATGCGCCGTCGTAATCCGTCCCCGTGGCGGTCACGGTATGGGTAATGGCGGCGGTGCGCCGGTCCATCTCGTTGTCGATACCGTCAGCCACCGCGGTCACCGTCACCGTTTGCGGTTCACTCCAGTTGGAGGCGGTGAACATGAGCGTCGCCGGAGCGACCCCGGCGATAGTCGTATCGCCACTGGCAACCCCTATCGTCACCGTGCCGCCGGAGGGTTCACTGTCGAGCACCACGGTATAGGTGTCCTGGTGTTCGTCCGCCTCCATGGTGGCCGTGTTGTCTACCTCATCCAGCGTCAGCGTGGCCTTCGACACGGTAATGCCGCGGGCGTCGTCGTCCTTGATCGTGAGGGTCTGCTCTTCTGGCGCTTGCACCAATTCGTTGCCGCCGGTGGCGGTGGCGGAAACAGTGACGGTCTTGTCCGCCGCGTCCACGTCGTTATCGACTGCGGTAATGGTCACAACTCCGGTGCTGGCTTGCGAATCAGCCGGGATCGTCAGCGTGTTGGTGTCGCTGAGGGTGAAGTCCCCCGCAACCGCCGGTTCGACCGGTGTGGCGGAAACCGTGAGCGTCACGGCTTCGCTGGACTCCCCGTCCATGGTGGCCGTAACCGTGCTGGCGTTGGGGGCGCCGCTCTCGTTGATCGACGCCGGAGTCAGAACCAGCGTGACGGTGGGCGTGGCGTCGTTGTCTTCAATGGTGAAGCTCGTGCCTTTCACCGTCACTCCGGCGATCTCACCGGCCACGGTGACGGTCTCATCCGGTTCGTCCACCTTGTCGTCATTCAGGGTGAGTGTCAGGTCGTGGGAGACGCTCTCCTCGCCGGCGGGCAGGGTGATAGTGAATTCCTCGACGGTGCCATAGTCGCCGCCGGATCCCTCGGTGGCGGTGTCGTTTTCGGAGTCGCCTACGGTGATGGTGATGGTTTTGTCGGTGGCAAATTGGGTTTCACCGTCAAGCGTCGCGGTGATCCGCACTGTGGGTGTGCCGGCGCCTTCGCTGATCGTGTCCTGGTCGCCCTCGGTGCCGGTGTCCACCGTGAGCGTGAGCGCCATGGGCGCCTCGTCGTCATCGCGGACGGTGACTGCCACATCCCCAGCTTCTTCGTCCTTGTAGTCCGTGCCGTCGGCGCTGACAGTGTGCGAGATGGTGGTGGTCTTCTGGTTGCCGGTATCGTCGATGGTGTCGTCTTTGGCGATCACGGTCACCGTCTGCGCCATCTCCCAGTTGTCCGCGTCAAACGTCAGGCTGGACGGGTCCGCCGTGGCTACGGTCGGACCCGGGTTGGCAATGTTGACCGTTACCGTGCCGGTAGGCTCGCTTTTGAGCACCACCTCGTAGGTGCCCTCGTCTTCCTTCACGGAGCCGGTCTTCTCGTCGTCCGCCTCATCGATGGTCAGCGTGGCCTTCGACACGGTGATGCCGCGGGTGTCGTCGTCCTCGATCGTGATGGCGGCATGGTTGACCGTCATGGTGCCGAGTGCGCCTTCGACGCTTATCTTCTCGTCATCATCGTCAATACGGTCGTTGACGGGTGTCAGATCGAACATGCCGGTACCGCTGGCCGCGGTTGCCGGGATGGTGATGGTGAATTGATCTACGGTTTCGTAGTCTCCGCCTTCCCCTTCGCTGGCTTCGTCCTCATTCCCGGAATTGCCCACGGTGACGGTCACGATCTGATCGGTGGCGAAGCGCGTGAGGCTGTCGATGGTGGCGGTGACGGTAACCGTGGTCGGGTCCGCAGCTTCGGCGATGGTGGCGGTATCCACCGAGATGGTGAGCTCGGTGGGAGCGTCGTCGTTGTCGGTGATCGTGCCGACGGCCGTTTTACTATCGGGCTTGATTGCGGGCTCCGGCAGCCCCTGATTGTCCACCGGATTGCTCAACGTCACCGCGAAGGTTTCGTCGTCTTCGTCGATGTTGTCGTCCGTTATCGCGACCACGAAAGTTTTGCTGGTGTTGCCCTTCTCGAAGCGCAGACTGCCACTCTTCTCCGTGTAGTCCGTGCGTGCTGTTGCACTGTTCGTGGCGCCAGAATGGCTCCCGGTGCCGGCGGTCACAGACACGTTGTTGCCTTGTGCGCCGTCGCGCTTGACCGTGAATGTGAGATTGCCGTTTTCGGGCCCGCTCACATCCGCGATGGAGAACATGGGCTGCAGGTCGTCGTCCTCTATCGTCAGCTTGAGAGGTTCGTATCCAGAGGCCCTTTTGATACCGTCGTTGAAGCTACTGCCTCCGGCGTTGAGATCGACTTTCACACTCTCGGTTGTGCCAGCACCTCCCTCGTACAAGTTGTCGTCCTTGACTGTGAGCGTCACCGTACATGTCACTGCCTCGCCGCTGGCCGAACAACCGGGGGGAAGCGTAGTGCCACTCTTGGAAATATTGAAAGATAAAGGCGTGTTGTTGTAATCGGTACCGCGCGTCGCCGTTCCCGTATATCCCAAAACGAGTTGAGCGTTGCCTTCATCGGTCCCGGCATCCTTGCCGGTAAACGGTGCCATTCCCGTCGCGGCTGCTTTGGGCCTGCGGTCGATACGAAGCTGGAACGTTGCCGTATGGGTGCCGCTGCCCCTGGCTTCCGTCAAAGCGGTGAGAGCCGGACCCGTCAGGCTGGCCGGGGTCTTGTCGTTGTCCAGCATGACGACTTCGTACTTGCTGCGGTCTCCCTTGGTGTAGCCAGCTGGGAAAGTCATTTTGTCATCGATTTCCACGACCAGCAGCTCGCGGTACCGCTCGTCATCGGTGTCATCTGTGATTGTCAGGGTGACGCTACCGGACTTTTGGCCCGACTTGATAGTGATAGAATCGGGCTCGCTGTGGTCAGCCGACGTTGCCTCACCGCTCGGGAAATAGTCGAACTTGAGAGGAATCCGGATATCGCTTAACGGCGCCGCGCCAGCTATTTCCGCGGTGATAATTACGCTCTGGCCTTCTGTACGAGTCTTTCTCGTGCTTGGGAAGCCATCAATACCTCCTCCCCCTTCTCCACGCAGGTGAACGACACCTTGCATTTCTGCTGTGTCGTTATCCATGATGGAGACTGAAAGTGGCTGCGATGAAAGCTTGCTTTCCTGAAAATTGACCGCGTTGAATGTCCCTAGCGAATTGCCAAGGTCCTCCTTTTTGGCGATAACGCCGAAATCCAAGGTGAAGTACTCGGTGGGTTCGACCCGGTCATCATCTTTGATATCGATGTCGATGGTAACGGACGTGCTACGTTCAGCTATTGTCGCTGTACCGCTGTCCATCGTGAAGTCATTGGCTGATGCGGTTGTGTGGGGGTCGTCGCCGACGGTGTAATTAATAACCAGGTCGTAGGGAAGCGGCTCGTTGAGGCTGATCGTCAATTGATTTTCGTTTCCTGTGCCTCCTTCCTTTGCCATGAATTCCGGATGAGAAACCATGGGCAGGGCAGAGTCCGAAATAGGCGAGAGGGTGAGAAATCTTTCATCGTTTTCTCTGATTCTCACTGTGACGTCATCATCGAACTCAATAGTGTTGCCTTCATGCTGATAAGAACCCGATACCGTTAACGTGAAATACTGATTTGGTTCGTAAGCATCATCGTCGTTTATCGTTATAGAGAACTCATGGGTTGTGGAGCCACCCGCAGGAAATGTATGGGACTCGGGGATGGCAGTATAGTCATCTCCCTCCACTGCGTCCGCACGGGGTGTGGTGTCAGGTCCACCACCACCGCTGGTCTCATAACTCACGGTCAGCGCATTTGAATTGTCCCCTATCCTCGTTACGGTAAAGGTCAGATCTTCCCCTTCCTTTGTCGGGACATACTGGCTGACTACATTCCGGTTTACCGAGATAGAAACCCCTTGGGCCTGAGCCGCCGCCTCCGACGGCCACGCAGCCAGAAATACCGCCGACAACAGACAGCCGGCGGCACTCGCGTGGAATGCGCGGATGAGTGCACGACAGGCTCCAAGGGAACCGATAGCCATGGTGCGGGAAGTCATCCGCTGACCCCTGCGACGCCTTTGTTGGTGCTCACGCCGGCAGATGGCTCCAATGCCATTGAGTTTGCTTTGGGTCTGCGCGCAAGCTGACACGGTGTATCTTGGGCGTTCGAAACCACCTTCAACGCGGTCGTGCTCGCATTCGGCAGGTTGGCCGGAGTCCTGTCGTTGCCCTGCATGAGGCCTTCGAACGGGCAACGGTCCCCTGTCGTGGCACCAATCGGCCAACACCCGGAGGCGTCATCAACCTCGATATTCGAAAACGCATAGCAGCGGTCGTCTATTGTGTTATCGGTGATCTGCAACGGTACAAAGCTGGACTGCTGTCCGCTTCTGATCGTCGCGAAGGCACGGATCCGGTCGTCATCCCAAATCGTATCGCCCGCCGGAAACTCCGTGTACTTGAGCGAAAGGCAGACATCCGATGCAGGCGCGTCCCCCACCCGGGTCACCGTGAGTGTGGCACTACTGCATTCTCTCGACGTTTTCCGCCGCGAGCCTGTGTGGATTTCGGAACCGTGTAAGTAGACGAGACGCTGGCTCGATTTCGGCGTGTCATCGTCCACCATTGCGACAACAACCACTTCCTTCGCTTCGCCCAAAGTCGTGAAGGTGCTGAATGGCCGGCAATCGGGTGCTGTAGAAGGGCCGTAAAGCTCCATCACGAACTTTTCCCGGGACTCCGGGACAATCTGCGCATCGAGCCTGGCAGCATCTCCAACCGCAGAAGTCGTTACCGTCACCGTTCCCGTGTCACTCTCCTCAATCCTGAACGGATCCGTGTGGGCGCGATCAACGGTTGGCGGCCCATCCTCGATGAACTTTCCATCCAACCCGGCATCGAACGCGGCGGTGCCAAGGTTGCCGCTCGCAACCACCTCGAACCGTTCCTCCAGTTCGTGGGCGGTGGCGTGACTTGTCTGTAGGTTGATCGATTGGGCGTCGGTGCTTCTGGCCGCAAGGATCAGGCTCTGCGCCGTCTTCGAGAGGTCGCAGTCGCCGTCATCAACTGCTTTGAATCGGTGGAGAGAGGGGTTGTCAGGCTTGCCAGTGCCCCGGGAATTCACCGTCAACGGCTCGGAGGTGTTGCCAACGCGCGTTGCGGTCACTGCGACTGCTGTTACTCGATTGAGCGTGAGGGAGGTCTTGTACTGCAGGATGGCGGGGGAATTCTGCGCCTCTGCGTCCGGCGGGAGCCCGACCAGCATCGCCAACGACAACAGCGCTGCCCACCAGAGCCGCGCCAGGCTGGCGTGCCTGCGCACTCCATTGCCGCTGAGAGGCATGCGCCACAAGTCTGTCATCGCCTGTCTTCAGACAGCAGCGGGGGGGGGGGCAGCAGTGCGTCGCCGGACATTCGTCCGTGCGGTGCCCGGATTGCCGGTTTGCGACGCGAGGTCCGTTCGATATCGTGGCAGGATGCGGACTGTGTGTGCGGTCACGCTGAAAGGCGTGAGCCTCTCAAGGCTCAGCAACGGCTCATGAGGGCACCTTCTGGCAACGAGGCCACGAAGTCCTGAACGTCTGCCACACCACGGGCCAAAGGAATCGTTACCGGAACGCGCGTGTGGCTCGCGCCCCGCACGCCATGATGCATCTGACATGAATTCCGGCTCCTTCAGCGGCGCTCGGGAGTCCACCAAGCGCTACCAACGCGTTGAAACTGTGGCGCGTATTCCCATTTTGACAGAAATGTAACGTCAGGGACGAAACAAGGTCAAGAACCATCGTCGGCTGCCCAGAAGGATCACACGTTGTTGTAGCTTCACGCCCCTTGCCATCATGTCTGACCCTGATTGGCTCAGCGTGGGACAGTCGGGTGATGCCACGCCACGCCTCCGGCATGCACACTCGTTGCGGAGAGCATGAGACGTGTGGAGACGCGCAGCGCCCGGGCAGCCACCACCTGAGGCGACGCGATGGCGAGGAGCCGTCAGGCCCCACACGTCACCACCGCAAGGTGATCTGCAGCCCGAAGGTGTGCTGCGGTGCTGTATACTCGCTTTCCCTGCGCGTTGCCGTCACGCCGAACGAAAGATCGAGCGCCTCGCTCTCCGGCGTCAGCCGCCACCCCAGCGTGTAGTCGCGCGCGTCTCTGGCAAGGCCGAATCCCAGGTGCGGACTGCCGATATACTGACCCTCGAGGAGCGCCATACCCCACGCGGCCTCCACCTGCCAACGACTTTCCGTCTCCGCGCCTGAACGGGCCTCCAGCACCTCCGGCGCAAGCAGGCGGTCAAGCCCGCCCGCCGCCGCACCGCCCGTCTCCTGGCGCAAGGCAAGCGACAGTCCAAGTTCGGAGGCCGGATCGGGATCGAAGACCACTGAAGCCGCATAGCCCCGGTCCTCGAAGTCGCCCGCGGCATGGCTGATCAGGGTGCGGCCCGAAAGATCGAGACTGAGCCCCAGACCGGGATCGCTCCAGACAATGCCGCCGCCAACCTCTACCCCGGAGCCGGTCTCGGCATCGCCGCCGTCATGGCGTGCACCCACCTCAACCCTGGGCGTCACACTGCCGTCGCCTTTCAGGGCGACCTTCCAGCTCCCCTCCAGACCGAGCCGCAGGCGTGTCACGTCGGACTGCGATGCAACAAGCCCTTGCGTCCTGCCTGACTCTGTCCGCGCCCACAGGGCGTCGGTCGTCAACGCCAGGGCAGGCCCGCTCTCCGGGGCGATCACCTCGCCACGCGCCCCCAGCGCCGCCATGGTCCAGGAGATGTCGGCCTCCATCTCCTTGCCTTCGCCGGGCTTGAGCGTGACGTCTCCCGTGCCGTGGCCCAGGGCAGCCCACACCTTCAACCGATACACTTTCACGAACGCATGGAAAGCTGCTCCTTGACTTGGTTTACCAGAGGGAGGTCTGCACTCCAGGCGTCTCGTCGCAGCCATTCGTATGGCAACCTGGCCGCGCGTGGCATCGTCAGTCAGGTGGTACTGATGCGCGCGATAGCTTTCGCCGAACTCATACGCGACGGGATCTCGGACGTGCATGCATCGTCTCTGAAGTACGCTGCACGATCATGATCTCATTGTGTCATTATACGTATCGTGAACCAGTTCAAGGACACCAAACGTCTCGTCAGCGGCCAAGCCGTTCGCCAGATATCCAGCGTCGTGCCCACATGTGAATTCAGTCGTGCGGTGGCGTGACGGACTTGCGGCTTGCGCCGTCCCATCACCTCCAAGCATTGTGCGGCGACCAGTGGTGCCGTGTACTTTCGATGGACGAGCCGAGGCGCGATACACATTGAAGTCACCAACTATCATTGAGGTATCGAACATCATGACCACGCGTACTCCGATTCACCCTGGCGAACATCTGACCGAGATTCTGGACGAGCTCGGGAACAGTCAGCACCGGTTGGCGAAAACGATCGGCGCATCGCCACGCCTCATCAACGAAATCGTCCACGGTCGCCGATCCATCACGGTGGACACTGCGCTACGCATCGGGCGCGCCCTCGCAATGAAACCGGGGTTTTGGTTGAATCTGCAAAACTTCTACGATCTGGATGTCGCGCGAGGTTCAAACGAGATTGGCACCATCGAACCACTTGTTGCCGCAGCAGGCTAGAAAGCACGCTCCTATGCTGGCTCTGTTGTTCGGCCGGTCCAACCGAAGTTGTTGTCGGCGAGTTGATCGGGCTGACCAGGCCCGCATCGGGAATCGGTAAATCGCTGGCCAGGCGGACCAAGCGTGCGTCATGTCCAGCGCAACCTGTCGCGACGCTATTGCATGAACCAGAACCCAATCATGAATGCATCGAAACAACGAGCGTTCGCGTCCGGAAGGCATTTGATTGTGCCGGGCATTCACCACATGGATCCCGACGCCACAGAAGGCCCCCCGTTGCCATGCGTCCGTTTCCCGGCAAGGTTTCCGGAAAGGAAAGATGCCATGACCAGCGCCGAACTCTCTCCCGTTACAAGGTGGCGCATGCGCCGCCGGCGACAGGGCTTCGTGCGTGTCGAAGTTCAGGTTCGCAAGGAAGACGCCGTGCTCGTGCGGGAGGTCACCACTGCGTTGGTCGATCCCGAGCGCGAGGCCGAGACACGCGCCATTCTGCGCGAGAAGATCTCCGCACCGTGCTCCGGAGGGCTCAAGGCATTGCTGGCCTCGGCACCGCTTGAGGGTGTTGATCTCGAACGTCAACGCGACCTCGGTCGTGACGCCGCTCTGTGACTTTCCTAATCGACACACACGTCGTATGAAGCACCCAGAAACTTTCCAACTAGCAAGTATATAGGGATTTTCTGAACTTTCATGCTGGACCTGTTCCAGTGCCGTAAGTATCCAGAGAGCGATCCGAATCCGAAACCGCGTGTTGCGGTGCGGAGGCATGCGTCCGCAAGACTCCATGCTGCCGGCGGGCCATTGGCCGGGCGCCAGGACGCGGATGGAGGGCATCGAGGATGCCGTGTCACCGCTACCGAACAAACCGCCCTGGAGACGAACTGCATCGCCTGCCGGTCCGTCGCCGTATCGCGCCAATGCCGAGGATCGGGGGGGGACGCACGGCTCCGGTTGTCATTCGTTGCTGCCGCTGCCTCGCCGCCGCAAGTGGCAGTCTTCCAGTCACGCGTCTCGCGGGGGATAGAGGCGGGTCCGGACGGTCCGGTCGGCGTCGAGGGCGATCTCCAGGACCCGGCCCTCGATATCCTGCCCGGCCAGGAGAGTGAGGGCGTGCGCAAACAGTCTCGTCTGAACGTCGAGGCTCATCAGCCCATGCGCCACCGTGATGCAGACCAGGCCGGGGTGGTGCTGCTCACGCTCGATCAGCGGGGCGAAATCCCCCCGGTCATTCGTCACCAGCACGTATCCGTCGGCGACCGCGCGCCTCACCAGCGCCCAGTCCTGCCGCGCCCGCAGCCCGAGCCAGGTCACGTGCGTCGACTCCGGATAACCCCGCTCGCGGGCAAGCGCCGCCAGGGTGGGGCTCAGGCACTCGTCGATCAGGAACTTCACCGCGCCGTAGGCAGCGCATCGAAGGCCGTCTCGCCCGAAACGACGGGCTCGCGCGAGCGCCAGAAGGGCGCGTTGCGGGGACGGCCCCGGCGCGGATAGGCCCGGGCGTAGAGGGCAGCGGCTTCGATCTGTTCCTCCGTGAGCACAGGCCAAGCGGCGCGGATCGCGCCGGCATCGTCGCCGTTGGCGAGCATCTCGGCGATGTCGTGGGCCGGAATGCGGGTTCCTCCGACGCAGGGAGCGCCGGAAAGTACGGCGTCATCGACCGTGATCGCCTCGCGCGCCCGCGCCAGGCGGGACAGTCCTTCGCGCACGTCATCCCTGATCGAGCGCAGGTCGACCGACACGTCGCGCACGCGGGCGGATTCAGCCTCGGGATGACCGAGCAGGTAGCGCACCAGCCGGCGGCGCCCGTCGACGGTGAAGATGGCCGTCGTCTCGTGGGCGAGCTTCAGGCTCACCAGTCCGTCGCAATGGACGGCGCGGGAGCCCTCGCGCCGTGCCGCGGCATTGCCGAGAAGGCCCGCGTCGATGATGCGGTGCACCTGCCTCAGCGGCACGCCGGTTACGCAGGCCGCCTCGTTGGCCGACAGGGTCCGGGGCAGGGTGCTGGCAGTCATTAATCTTTCCTCCATCGAGGAAGAAATATAGGTGCGCCGCGACCGAAATGCCAACGGAAATCCGTCACGCATCGGTGTCGGCAGGAGCGCGGGTCATGTCTTGTCCGAATCGGGCACGATGCCGGAGATGAAGTCGCGGATTGCTGGTGGCGGGCCTGCCGGGGTCGGTCGCGGTCGCCATTCATGTGATCGTACTCAGCCCGCCCGTGCGGATCGCCTGGTGGTGGCTGGTGCGGCGAGGCTGACGGCGGAGGGCGCCGGGCCGGTTGCGCAGCAAGGAGGGCCCCCGGCGCGACGCCGGACGGTCGGGTCGACGGCGCATGGTTCGCCATGGCCTTGCGGCGGAAGCGGCGAAGCGCTCTTTGCCGTGGCGGGCCGGGACCGCTTGCGCTGTAATCGGCGCGACGGCGGATGGACGGGCGACGGGAATGGCGCGAGATACAGGGAAGGGCTCCCGGCCCGGCGGCGGGCCGGGCAAGCGCGACTGCAGCCGGAGAATTTCCGGGCGTGCTCCCCTATGCTGCGAACTTGTCCTGCTTCGTGTCGGGCCCGCCGTCAGGCACGGTGGCCGGTAGGTTCTCCGTTGCCCGGACCCCGGATGTCGACCTTGAGGAACAAAGGTTCGCGCGCCTCCGCCGCGCTTTCGCGGAGAAATGCCCCAAACTGCAGCGCTGCAAGGACCGCGGAGCTCGTACGGTCCTTGTCCTGGAATGCGGGGACATCGCGCTCTCCGATTCCGTTTCCATTCGCAAAGCGTTGAGCCGGGCCGCCGAGGCACGTGCAGACACTCCCGACGAGATTTACTTGGTGGAGACCAAGGTAGAAACATGGCACATGTGGCCGATGAACCCAGCCGCGGAAACCGCCTTCCCGTGCGACTTCAATACTGAATGCAAGGCATTCGAGTCTGCAGACCTGGACGATCTAGTGTTCCAGAACGCACCCGAAATCCAATGCGACGTATGCGTAAATCACTGACGAACGGACTTTTTCGTCACCGCTGGAAGGAAGACGCGGCATAGCTTCATGATGTCGTGCCCGTCCGTTGACCGGCAGAATATCGTAAACCTCGTATCGGCGCGGTGAAGAACGCTTCAAGCTTGGCGTATCACGTTCATTAGGGCGACCCGGGACGAAGTCTGTTCGTCCGGAAAGGGGCGTCCACTCCATCGGTCTTAACGTTTTTCCGCAGCCTGCTAGGGTCTGATCAATCGGGATCAAGAATCAATCCATCAAAGGTTAGGCGTGTAGGCAAATAAAATCCGTACAAATACATGCCGCTTGCAGCTTCGTATTGCGGACTAGTCAGAACTAATTCCAGTGTCTCGCCGTTGCCTTCGTCAAGGTCATCCTCTAACAAATTTATCTCGATCTTTGCGGTCGTTGCCGAGCCTGCCGGAAAAACGATCTTGCCTGTTTTCCCGTCAGGGGCACGGTAGTCCGATCCAATTTTCGCCGAACCGTCATTTACACTATACGAATAACGGACTTGTTCCGGATAATTGTAACCGGCACTTGTCACTGGCTTTGTTATCACGAAGGCCATGGTATTGCCTTCGTATTCTTTTACATCATTGCCGTATGCTATGCTCCCGGGTGCGGAGGCGACTGCTGCCAGCGCCAAGAGTATGTATTTCACTTCTGACTTCAGCAGTCGGGAGACATGATGGTCGCCAGTCATCAGCATACCACCTCCGTTCTGTTATCAATTGGCGCAATTGACAAGGTCGCTCATCCTAAGCCTCAATCTCTCGCGTGTATAGTGGCCGAGCAGGAGGAGTCGTTACCGAGCCCCTCCCCTCGGAATGGCGAGAAGCTGCTCGAAAGCTTCAAGGGGAACCGAATCCGCCCGCTGAAACTCACCGCGAAGAATGCGCTATTCGCCGGCCACGACGAGGGCGCTCGCTCCTGGGGCCGCGTCGGCTCGCTCATCGAGACCTGCAAAATGAACGGTGTCGAGCCCTACGCCTGGCTCATGAGCACGCTGGCGAAGATCGCCGCCGACCATCCGAACAGCCGCATCGACGAGCTCCTGCCCTGGAACTTCGACGGCCCGTCAAGCTGACAAACCGGGTGGGGCGCTCGTGGCCGATTCCCCCGAGCAGGTCGAGAGCCCGTTGCCGTGTGGCGGCGGCAGCATCGCTCTACGGGTTCATGACGGCACGGCATCAGAAACACCGGTGAATCACTGCAGACGGCAAGGGCGAGGTCTGTCCCTGCTGTCAGCGCAAAACGTGAACGACAACATGATCAGGCGTGCCGGGGTGTTTGCCGGAGGTGGGCCGCGTTGTGCGGGGGGCGACCGGACCGGGCCTCCACATGAAACACCCCCGTCGGGATGGCTGGCCCGGCGGGGGTGTTTGTGCGGGAGAAGGCAGATCAGACGGTCGGACGAACGGCTCGGGTCCAGGCGTCGGTGAACCGCTGGCCGAGCGGCTGACTGCTTTGCGTGGCGATGCCGATCCATGCATGCGTCATCGCCACGCTGTCCTGGATGGCGTGGTCGAAGGCCTTGCGCACATACTTCTGCTGGATCTCGACCGCTTCGCCGAACGACTTTGCACCGGCAAGAGCCTCGCGGGTCGCCGCGCCTTCGGCTGCCCGCTCTCTGGCCATCTCGAGCACGCGGCCGTTCAATCCCTCGACCCCCTTCATGAAGGTGGCGCCGGCGTCCACCATCGCTTCGAAGTTGGCACGGCGGATGTCATTGATCTCACCGAGGACGGTGTCCTCGCCGCCCGTCCGGGCAGCCGTGTCGAATGCTTCGCGCCCCATGGTGACCATGGTCTCGAAACCCTTCCTGGTGGCGTCCGTGTTGCACTTCACGACGTCTTCGGAAACCCTCAATCCGGTTTCGATCACGTCGTCCACACCCGGGACCTGCTGCGTCTCACTGGTTCTCTTGGCACTGGCCATTGTCTCGTCTCCGCTCTGGCAGTTTATGTTGCACTGCAACATGACCGATATGGGCACACCGGTGATGAACGTCAAGGAAAAATTGTGCACTGCACAATGAGATGTGGCGGTTTGACGCGAAGGGTTCGATCCACCATAAGTCATCAGACACCTGAGGTGACGTTCCATGCCCCTTCCCTTCAGTTTCTCGGCGCCGGTGCCCCTGGCGTTCGGCACCGATCGCCTGATGAAACTCGGCCGCGATGTCGGACGCCTTGCCGGCGAAAGCGCCGAGGTCCTCCTCGTGACCGACCCCGTTCACACGACCAACGGCCTTGCCGAACGCGCCGCCGGCGTTCTCGGCGACGCCGGACATGGCTGCAGCGTGTTCAGCGACATCGCCAGCGATCCCGCGGCCTCGACCGTCGATGCCATCGCGGATGAGGCCCGATCGCGGGGCGCGGCCTGTATCGTGGCCATGGGAGGCGGTTCGACGCTTGACGCCGCCAAGTTCGCCGCCTGCCTTGCGCCTGACGGCAGAGGCGCGCTGACCTTTGCCCTTGGCGGAAAGCCCGTGCCCGGCGGCGGGCTTCCCAAGATCGCCGTACCGACCACCGCCGGCACCGGATCCGAGGTGACACGCACCGCAGTCTTCAGCACGCCGGAGCGCAAGCTGTGGGCCTGGGGAGAGAGCTTGCTCTTCAACCTCGCCCTGCTTGACCCGCATCTCACCCGTTCCCTGCCAGCGTCACTGACGGCCGCCACGGGTGTTGACGCCATGGTCCATGCGATCGAATCGGCGACGTGCCGACGGCGCAACCCGGTGTCCTCGACCATCGCGCTCGGCGCCATCGGGACACTGCGCGCATGGCTGCCGCAAGCCGTGCGTCACCCGGACGACACAGAGGCACGCGGTCATGTGCAGATCGCCGCCACCCTCGCCGGAGTTGCCTTCGACGTGACAGGCGTCGCCGTCGCCCATGCCATCGGCCATGCCCTGGGACAGCATGCCGGAGTTCACCACGGACGCGCTGTCGGTCTTGCCCTTGCCGCCTCCATGGAACACTCGGCAGAGGTCGCAGCGGATGCCTACTCGGCTGTCTCAGCAGCGCTTGGCGGACCTGCGGCCGCGCGCCAGGCGCCGGCTCTCTATCGGCGTTTCCTTGACGATGTCGGCTTCGACATGACGCTCGGGGAACTCGATGAGGAGGATGCAGAGGTGATCGCCTCACTGTGCCTCGAGCCCGAGAACATGGTGATGCTCAAGGGCGATGCCCACGAGTTCACCCACGATTCCCTCTCACGGACCATAAGCCGCATGATCCACGCGACGTGAGACACACTTCTCGCACTCTCGCGTGCGCCTTGGCAGGGGCCGGGAACCAGCGACCCGGCCATCCGGGCGCCGCTTCATCTGCTTTCAGGAATCGCCCGCGTGGAGAACCGAGCAGGGTCGATCGTTCCGGTTGAGAATGCGGCAACTCTCCCGTGCCTGGCTCTCTGCGAGATTGAGGATACGCACCCGGTAGAGTGTGGTCCCGTCGGTCTCGATAGTCGCCATGACGGTCTCGCTGTCGCCGGCCAGCAAAGGTGCGAGGAAGCGCCCGGTATCGGCGCTGGCCCGCAGCGCATTGTCGCGCTGGGAAAAGGCGCCCACCTGGATTCCCCAATTGCGGTCGCCGCCGGCGCTGCCCTCGTCGACGGTACCATTTGACGGATCCAGCCCGAGCGACTCCACCAGACTGGCGACAAGCGCGTCATCATCAAGGCCGCTGTTGAGGGCGGCAGTGAACTGCTGGGCGACGTCGCGCCGGGGATGGGGTGATGGCAGGGGCACAGTCCTGTCGATGGAGACGGCCGTGACGAAACCCTCCCGCATCAGGTCCGTCATGAGCCTGTCCCGCGTTACCCGGTCCTTGCCACCGATCACGACGCCCACGATGCGCCTGCCGTCCACGAGGGCGGATGCCGCCAGATTCCAGCCGGCCGCTCTGGTGTATCCGGTCTTGAGACCATCAACACCCTCGACCTTGCCCAACAGCTTGTTGTGACTCCTGTAGGTCCGGTCGCCGTAGGTGAAGGCCCGGGTGGAAAAGAGCGGGTAGTACCCGGGAAAATCGAACTGCAGGCGCAGGGAGAGCACGGCCATGTCGCGCGCCGTCGACTTCATGCTCCGGCGATGCAGGCCCGACGCATTGGTGAAGACAGTGCGCCGCATGCCGAGTTCGCGGGCCTTCTTCGTCATCATGGACGTGAATCCCTCCTCGGTGCCGCCAAGTCCCTCGGCGACCGCCACGGCGACATCGTTGGCCGACTTGATGGCAAGAGCCAGGATGGCGTCCTCGGCGGCGATCGAACCACCCCTTGGAATGCCGAGTTTGGAAGGCACCTGATCGCTTGCCTTGCGCGAGAAGGTGAACTCAGTGTCGGGTGTGATGGTGCCGTTCTCGAGTGCCTCGAACATGAGATAGAGCGTCATCATCTTGGTCAGGGAGGCCGGATACATCTCCTTGTCGGGCTTGCGCTGCGCCAGCACATTGCCGTTGGTGGCATCGATCACGAAATAAGTCGTGTCCTTGGCGGCCTCGGCGCCCGTCACACTCACCAGCAGGCATAGCGCAAGTCCCGCCAGAAAGCTCCGGGTGCGACGAACAGGAACACGACCGGCCATCAAACAACTCCCTGACGCTTGGTTCTGGCTCATTACAAACGATAACGCGTGCCAGTCCAGAAATTCTTCCACAGATTCCGGGGTCGCACGATCACGGCGAGCGAATTCGACCATTCCATGGAAGTTTCCCGCACTTCCCGGGACAGGCTGTCCGCATGGCGCGACGCCGATTCCGCCAATCCATCCACAGGATCTGCCAGTGGATGTCAGCCGGCGGCACGTCCCGCGGTGGGCCATGAGGAAAGGGTCGGAAACCCTTCCTGGTAGGCGGCGCCCGCCTTGAGGGCGAGGGCATCGGCCTGGCGACGGGCAACAATCTGCAGGCCCACCGGCAGGCCCTCCGCGGTGAACCCGCAGGGCACCGACAGGGCCGGCTGTCCGGTGAGATTGAAGGGCCAGGTGAACGGCGTCCAGGTAAACCAGCGTTCATGGGGCCAGCCCGAAGGAACCTCGCGACCCACCTCGAAGGCGGCAATGGGCAGGGTGGGCGTGACGAGAAGGTCGAAGCGTTCCAGGAGAGCGCCGATATCCGCCGAATAGCGCATGCGTGTCCGTTCGGCCTCGACAAGGTCGACCGCCCTGATGGTTTCGCCCTCGACCGCAATCCGGGTAAGGCCATAGTCGAGAAACCGCCGTCGGTGCCGGCTCTGGGTGCGGATGGCTGCCGCAGCGGCGGCATACCACAGGGTGCGGAAGGCTTCCTCGGCCTTCGGCACGTCGCATTCGATCTCCTCGACCTCCATGCCGAGTTCGCTCAGACCGCGTACCGCCTCATCGACGATCCCGCCGACTTCCGGCGTCACCCGGATGTGCCCCAGGTCCTGGCTGTAGGCCACCTTCAGACCCTTCACGGAACGCTGTGTCTCACCCAGATGATCGATGCCATTGTCGGCAAGAGACCACGGGTCACGAGAATCAGGTTTGCCGATGACGTCGAGAAGAAGTGCCGCATCCTTCACGGTCCGGGCCATGGGGCCGACGTGGGATAACGTGCCAAAGAGACCCGGTGGCCATGCCGCCACCCTGCCGAACGTCGGTTTGAAGCCGACAATGCCGCAGAACGAGGCCGGAATGCGGACCGAACCGCCTCCGTCCGTGCCCAGGGCCAGGGGGCCGACACCGCAGGCCACGGCCGCCGCGGCGCCACCGCTCGAACCACCTGGCGTCATGCGCAGGTTCCAGGGATTGCGCGTCTGTCCGTGAAGCGGACTGTCGGTCACACCCTTCCAGCCCATTTCCGGCGTTGTGGTCATGCCGATGAAGAGAGCGCCCGACTCCCGCAGGCGGGCGACAGCCGGGGCATCGGCCGTCCAGGGCTGCCGGGCATCCACCGCCTTCGAACCCATGCGCGTCGGCCAGTCCCTGATTCTGAGCACATCCTTGACGCTGGTCGGCACGCCGTCGAGAGGACCCAGTGGCGCGCCCTTCACCCAGCGTGCTTCCGATTCCGCTGCCGCCGCCCGGAATGCCTCGTCGTCACGATGGCAGAAGGCGTTGAGATTGCCGTCCACCTCCTCGAGGCGGGCGAGCACGGCATCGGCAACATCGACCGGCGAGAGGTCGCGGGTCCTGTAGTGCCGGACGAGGTCAAGCGCTGTCAGGCGATGCAGGTCATCGGCCGGCATCACGCGAATTCCAGTTCCGCCGATGTTGTCAGACCGCCCGATGAATCCTCGATCCACAGAACCACCTCGTCGCCCGCCAGGGGCTTTCCGCACACAAGGAAGGGGTGCGGAGCGAAAAGCGGCGCCACGCCGCGGTAACGAAAATGCCTGATGCGGCGTTCGGGACATGTGCGTTCCACGAGATCGAGCAACAGCAGCGCCTGCATCGGCCCGTGCACGACGAGGTCAGGGTAGGCTTCCTCGTTACGGCAATACTCGACGTCGTAGTGAATGCGATGGGCGTTGAAGGTGAGTGCGGAAAAGCGGAACAGCAGCACCGGGTCGGCGACAACGGTGCGCCGCCAGGCAGCACCCTGTGGCGGCGACACAGGCCGCGCTTCGCCAGAGGACCCGGGTGCGTCACGAAACACGAGGTTGCGCACCTCGATGACGGCGTCGCGATCATCCTGGGAGACACGGTGCTCCGTTGTGACAAAGCAGAGGTCTCCGGATCGTCCCTTCTTCCTCTCGACGCTGGTGATGGTGACCGTCTGGCGTGCAGGTCGGCCAAGGATCAGGTCGCGCTCGAAGGTGAACGAACCGCCCGCCCACATCCTGCGGGGAAGCCCGGTCGCCGGAATGAACTCATCCGGCGTCGTGCGCCCGTCATGGCCGATGACGGATGTCGGTGGACAGTCAAGAAAATAGAGCAGGGTCCAGCCACAGGGGAGCCGGTCGCCGGTTGAGAGACCGGTGGCCTCCCTGTCGAAGGTGGCGGCAAGATGGCGGGCCGGCGTCACGCCCAGATCGTCCACCGATTCCCGGGTCCTTCCGACGGCATCGCAGGGTGCAGCCATCGCACGTTCTCCCTTGTGAAGCCTCTCCTCTTGCCACATGTTGCCGTCCGGAACCAACCACCGAAAGAGAGCGGCGTGACAGATTTCTTTGACCCGACGGATCCTGTCCAGCTCTCCGCGCTTGTCTCCATCATTGTCATCGACATCGTCATGTCCGGTGACAATGCCATCGTGATCGGCATGGCCGTGGCCGGCCTTCCACCCGTCCTGCGGCGCAGGGCCATCATCGTCGGCATTGCTGCGGCCACCATCCTGCGCATCTGCTTTGCCCTCATTGTGGTCGAGCTCCTGAGCATTGTCGGACTTCTCTTCGTCGGCGGCCTGCTGCTCGCCTGGGTGTGCTGGCGCATGTGGCGCGATATCCGAAGCGGTCAGCTCAGCCGTGATCCCGAAGACGTCTCGGCCGGGAAGTCCGCCGAACCGGGTCGCAAGGCGACAACCATCCGCCAGGCACTCATGCTGATCGTTGTTGCCGATGTATCGATGTCGCTCGACAACGTGTTGGCCGTGGGCGGCGCCGCACAAGGCCATCATGTGCTCCTGGTGTTCGGCCTCATCCTGTCAATCATCCTGATGGCCGTTGCGGCAAACTTCATTGCCAGGCTTCTTCATCGCCATCACTGGATCGCCTACATCGGACTTGCAGTGCTGCTGTGGGTGACCGGGGACATGATCTGGCGCGGATCGGTACAGATTCTCGACCACCTGTAGCGTCAGGCGCCGTCACGGCAACCGGGAGAGATGCCCAAGGCCGATTCCGTGGTAGTCGAAACCGGCATCGACGACGTCGGCGGCACTGTACATGTTGCGCAGATCGATCATCAGGGGCTGGTTCAGGACGGATCTCAGCCGTGCGAGATCGAGCGAGCGAAACTCGTTCCATTCCGTGACGATGACAAGGGCGTCGGCTCCCGTCGCCGCCTCGTAGGGACCACTGCAGGTCGCCAGCCCTTCCATGGTCCCGCGGGCGGCCTCCATGGCGACCGGATCGAAAGCCCTCACGGCGACACCGCGGTCAAGCAGTTCCGATGCGATGGCGAGGCTCGGCGATTCGCGGATATCGTCGGTGTCCGGCTTGAAGCTCAGACCGAGAAGAGCCACCGTCCTTCCCGCGGCGCCGCCAAGCAACGACACGATGCGTTCGGCCATCGAACGCTTGCGGCTGGCATTGGCGGCGATCACCGCTTCAACGATGGTGAGCGGCGTACCGCTGTCGCGCGCCCCGCTGACAAGCGCACGCGTGTCCTTGGGAAAGCAGCTGCCGCCGTAGCCAGGACCGGGATGCAGAAACCGGTCGCCGATCCGACCATCGAGACCGATGCCACGGGCGACATCAAGGACATTGGCGCCCACGTTCTCGCAGTAGTCGGCCATCTCGTTGATAAGGGCGATCTTGGTCGCAAGGAAGCTGTTGGCGGCGTACTTGATGAGCTCCGCCGTCTCCCGCGAGGTATGGAGGATGGGCGTGCGTTCGAAGAACAAGGGGGCGTAGATCTCGTCCATCAGACGTGAGGCGCGCTCGCTCTCGCTGCCGACGACGATGCGATCGGGGCGCAGGAAGTCTCGCACAGCCGAGCCTTCCCGCAGGAATTCCGGGTTCGACACGACATCGAACTCCGCCTGCGGCCGAATGCGTCTCATCGCCTCCTCGACCCGGGCCCCGGTGCCGACAGGGACCGTGGACTTGGTCACGATCACGCTGTAACGCTCGATGACCCGCGCCACCTCCTCGGCGGCATGGAAGACGAAACTGAGGTCAGCCTTGCCATCACCGCGGTGGCCCGGTGTTCCGACGGCGATGAAGACGGCGTCGGACTCGATCACCGCCGGTGCAAGTTCCGTGGTGAACGTCAGGCGACCCGCTTCGGCGTTGCGGTCCACAAGACGCGGCAGACCGGGTTCGTAGATGGGAACCTCGCCCGACTGCAGGCGGGCCACCCTCTCCGCATCCTGATCGACACAGACAACATCGATGCCGAATTCAGAGAAACAGGCGCCCGACACGAGTCCGACATAGCCGGCACCCACCATGGTGATGCGCATTGCTCGATTGTCCCGTCAGGCTGCCAGCAGGGAGTGCACATACAGCAAACCGTGGGTCCGCGTCATCGTCAGCGTCCCGCCATCAGCACGTCTCTTGCCTCGTTGATCCGCCGGGCAAACCAGGCGGAGCCACCCTTGTCGGGATGATGCTCGGCCATCATCCGGCGGTAGGCTTCGGTGATCGTCTTCTCGTCGGCATCCGCGGCAACGCCGAGAATCTCGGCGGCTTCGGCAAGGCTCATGGTGGATGCGGAAGGACGTGGTCCGGCATGAAATCCGCGCGGTCGCTTCCAGGGAAAGAGCAGCGGAAACAGCATGAGACCGGTCATCAGTGCGGCGCGAAACTGTCCCGAGGCCGCCAGTGCGGCAATGCCGGTGATGATCGCCGCCGTGAGGATCCACTTGGCCCAGCGCAGCACGGTCGAAGCGCGTGCGTTGACGCCGATCCAGGCCAGGGCCCAGATCAGGAGGATCCCGCCAATCGCCGCAAGCAGCCAGTTCACGGCGACATTATCCGCGATCGCGCATCAGGCGTTCCTTCTGGCGCTTCCATTCCCGTTCCCGAACTGCCGCCCGCTTGTCGTGGGCGTGTTTGCCCTTCCCCAGCCCTAGCTCGACCTTGGCCACGCCTCTGGAGTTGAAGTAGATGCTGAGCGGAACGAGCGTGTAGCCACGGCGGCTGACAGCACCGGCCAGTCTCTCGATCTCGCGGCGATGCAAGAGCAGCTTGCGCGGCCGATCAGGCTCGTGGTTGTCGCGACCTGCCTGCTGCCAGGGAGAGATATGGCAGTCCTCGAGCCAGATTTCCCGGTCCCGGTCCCGGGCGAAGGCCCCGTTGATGTTGGCGCGTCCTGCCCGCAACGACTGGGTCTCGCTGCCGGTCAGAACAATGCCCGCCTCGATCCGGTCCTCGATGGCATAGTCACGGAATGCCTTGCGGTTGCGGGCAACTGTCGTTCCCACCGGGATGTTCTTGTTTGCCATGGCAGGTGTCAGGCGAGGATCCCGGCCTGCCTCATGGCATCCCTGACCCTGCCTCTGGTGTCCTGCGACGCAGACACCAGGGGCAGACGCACCGAGCCGTCACCCCAGCCGAGCAGGCTGGCTGCATACTTGATCGGTCCGGGGCTGGTTTCGCTGAACAGCGCCCCATGAAGCGGCATGAGCTGATCCTGGATCTCCCGGGCTCGCTCGCAATCGCCGGCCTGCCATGCTTCATGCATCCTGGCGCACAGCGCCGGCGCCACGTTGGCGGTCACGGATATGCACCCGTGCCCTCCCATGCCGAGAAGTCCGATGACGGCGGCATCCTCACCCGACATCTGGATGAAGTCGCTGCCGCACAGCCACCGCTGTATGGAGACGCGGTCCGCCGCTGCCGTCGACTCCTTGCAGCCGACGACATGGGACAGTCCGGCAATGCGCTGCATCGTCGCCGGCGCGATGTCGACACCTGTCCGTCCGGGGATGTTGTAGACGATGACGGGCAAGTCGACGGCGTCGTTGACCGCTTCGAAGTGGCGGAAGAGACCTTCCTGGGTCGGCTTGTTGTAGTAGCCGGTGACGATCAGTGCGGCATCCGCGCCCGCCTCGCGTGCATGGTGTGTCAGCATGATGCACTCGGCGGTGGAGTTCGATCCGGTTCCAGCCACCACCGGAACGCGTCCTGCGGCAGCCTCCACCGCGAGACTGACGACACGCATGTCCTCGTCATGGGACAGCGTCGGAGACTCGCCGGTGGTGCCCATGGCGACCACGCCGTGGGTTCCCTGATCGATCTGCCAGTCGATGAAGTCCTGGTATCCCTTTTCGTCGACCTTGCCATCGCGGAACAGCGTGACAAGTGCGACGAAGGACCCCTTCAGCTTCTCGGTGATCATGACAGTGTCCAGCTCGGCTCTCCCGTCAAGACTAGTCGCGACGCGGCGCCGGGACAAGAGGCCCTCACCGGTTCAGGCCTGGGCAACACCCCAGATTTCAACAGTGTTTTCCGGAGAATGCATCATCGGCTTGGGCACCAGCGTGACCGGGGGCAGGGTTCCGCCAACGGTGGCGGTCAGGGTCTCGAGAAAGGCCCGTGTATCGGCGGTGCCGGTTGACGTGTAGTAGCAGACCATCAGCTTGAGATCCGACGGCCCCCGGCCGAAGCCCCTCAGCAGATCCTCCACGAACGACATGGTGAATCGTGTCTGCGCCACGAGGTCACCTTCCATCACGCGCCCGCCGTCGTTGGTGAAGGGTGTGTGAGGCACCTGTCCACCCAGCCAGATTGTGTCGCGCAGGCAGATCGCCTGCCTGTAGGGCAGAGGTATGGGCCAGTCCCAGACACGATCCGGCCAGACATCGAGGCGCGGGATGTACTTGTCGAAGCTTCCGCGGCGGCCACGCATCGCCAGGACGCCGATCTTGGTGCGCGCCCCTTCGGGGTGAAGCAGGTGGCACGGCACCACGGTTGCCGGCGGGCCCGGTTCCCGGAAATGGCTGGCGCGCGCCCTGGCCAGAGGCGCCCACTCCTCGAGGCTGGCGCCGAAGTAGTAACCCTCCATCTTGACACTGTCCTGCAGCGATGCCCCCAGTTCGTCCAGGGTCCGCTCGTGCATGGCCATGACGGCGTGGCTCTGTTCAACAGGATCCGCGGACAGGATCCGGCCTTCGTCATCGGCCGCCGTGCGGTTGGCCACGGCAATGAACTCCCCTGCCCTCAGGCCCGCCGTCACCTTCTCGATGCCAAGTCTCTCCCGCACCGCCGCCGGGACCGGCTGATGGGAAAAACGGACATCAGCGCCCCCGCGCCAGCCGCGGCAGGCGATGGCCTGCACCTGGATGACCTGGCCGTCAAAGGGCTGCAGCGGTTCAGGCACAGTGCTGATTGCCGGCAGCGGATCACCCGGCAGGTGCCGCGCCAGGGCAGCGATGACATCCCAGTCATCGACATCGGCCGTATAGTAGGCCTTGATGCGCACCACATCCTCCAGAGTACACAGTTCCGTGGCGAGGGCTTCGGCGAGGGCGCGCACGGCGCCGCCGGCCTGTGCATCGAAATCCCCCGGATTCCGTATCCTCCCTGTCGAATCGAAATCGCCGGCACCACCGACAAACGTCAGGGCTCCGGCACTGGCCGACTGGTGATGTGTCGCCACGTCGGGCAGGGTCCAGATTCTCTCAGACACGCCTCGCTCCCTCATCAGTTGCGTCCCTTCGCCCCATCTTCCCAGAAGCCCCTCGGCAAGGGCAACACCGAAAGATGCCCTTGCGCCGTCGTGGTCGGATTGGCGGGGACGGAGCACCGTGCTGGCGTGCCGACGAGACCAGAAAGGCGTCGGGTGCGGTAACCGGTTTCATCAGATGAGCCAGGTTGAGGAAGGCACATCGTGTCTTCCCAGGGAGTTGCTTCAACGCCGCCTGGGGCAGGGCCTGGCCCCTCAACTTGACCTGCAGTTTCTCGGCGAACTGGAATCAGCGCGGAGGATATCTAACGGGGCCGCTCTCTGTTGGCCTGCGCGTGCCGACGGTCGAGTTCGGCAAGCAACTTCAGACCACGCCCGATATCGCCGCGCGCCGCACGCATCCGAAAACGCATTTCGGTATCGTGTTCGGCCAGCGCCCGCACCGAGAGCTCTTCCATCAGCTTGTTCATGCTCAGGCCACGATGTGCCGCCATCGCCGCCAGTCGGTCGCGATGGGCATCGGGAAGCCGGATCGTCAGCGTCGCCATGTCAGATACCTTCCTTCAGCCAGGCTCCGGGCGTGACAACCCGGAAGCCGTCAAAGACCAGTTCGCCCTTCGCGACATCCCTCGCATTGCCCGTCACGATCCACGCCGCATGTCGTGCCTTCCTGAGGCAGAACACTCCACTTCCCCGCATCCTCTAACGAGTTGGAGACAGCGCAGACGCCCTTCATCTCTTTGGCGTCGCACCCCTGCAGTGAATGGAGTAAGAAAGGGCGTGGATGGATCGGGGCAGGCGCTGATGCCAGGCATGCCGTCATATGCGGACATTGAGTCCGCCGCCCGGCGTCTTGCCGGAAAGGCGGTCGTCACGCCGCTTCTCGAATCGCCCAGACTCAACGACACCCTCGGCGGCCGCCTTCTGGTCAAGCCGGAGTGCCTCCAGTTGACCGGCTCCTTCAAGTTCAGGGGCGCCTTCAACAGGATCGCCGGCGGCACGACACAAAACGGCGTTGTGGCCTACTCATCGGGCAACCACGCCCAGGGCGTCGCCGCGGCGGCATCCATGCTGGGATACCCGGCAGTCATCGTGATGCCCGGGGATGCGCCTGCCATCAAGATGGCCGGCACCCGCGCCTGGGGAGCGGACATCGTCACTTACTCCAGGCATGACGAGTCGCGCGAGGAGATCGCCCGGTCCGTGGCTGACGACGGCGGCATGACGATCGTGCCTCCCTATGACGATCCCATGATCATAGCCGGACAGGGCACGGTCGGACTTGAGATCGCCGATGCGTGCGCCGAACGGGGCATCAACCCGGACGCCGTCATCACCTGCTGCGGCGGTGGCGGGCTCACCGCCGGTGTGGCCCTTGCCATCAGCCACCGGTTCCCGGAATGCGCCATCCATACCGCCGAACCGGAGGGATGGGATGATACGGCCCGTTCCCTTCTCAGCGGAGAGCGCCAGTCCGTCACGCAGACATCCGCCTCGATCTGCGACGCCCTGCTTTCCCGCAGTCCCGGCAAGCTGACATTCGAGGTCAACCGGAACCTCGTGCACTCGGGAACGGTGGTCACGGAACCGGCCGTCATCAGGGCCATGGTGACAGCCCTGACGTCCTTCAAGCTTGTCGCGGAACCGGGCGGCGCCGTGGCGCTGGCATCGGCCATCAGCGGAATGGTCCCGGTGAAGGGACGGACCGTTGTCGTCATCATCTCCGGCGGGAATGTCGACGCCGACGTCTACGCCGGCCTCGTGGCGCGTGGACCGTCATGACGGTGCTTGTGACCGGCACCGCCGGGTTCATCGGTTACCACCTCGCCCGGGCCCTTCTGGAGCGTGGCGAGGGCGTGATCGGTATCGACAACCTGTCGGCGTACTATGATGTCGCTCTCAAGCGGGCGCGTCTCGCCAGACTGAGCCGGGAGCCCGCCTTCTCGTTCCATCACATGGATGTCGCCGACCCCGAGGCGCTGGCCGGACTGGGTGGTCGGAGCTTCGACCGCATTGTCCACCTGGCGGCGCAGCCCGGCGTCCGGCACTCCCTGGTGGCGCCACACGACTACACGGCGGCGAATGTGGAAGGTCAGCTCGCCATCCTTGAACTGGCCCGTTCCTGCAAGGACCTGAAACATTTCGTCTATGCGAGTTCCTCATCGGTCTATGGAACCAACGACACCGTTCCCTTTTCAATCGATCACCGTGTCGATCAGCCGGCATCGCTCTATGCCGCCACCAAGCGCGCCGGAGAACTGATGGCATCCTGCTACAGCCATCTCTACGGCATCCCCGCTACCGGACTGCGTTTCTTCACGGTCTACGGCCCCTGGGGACGCCCGGACATGTCGCCCTGGATCTTCACGCAGTCACTTTTCGAAGGAAGGCCGCTGACAGTCTACAATCACGGTGATCTGCGCCGGGACTTCACCTGGATCGACGACATCGTCGCCGGCATCCTGGCGGCCCTGGCGAAGCCCCCAGAGACCTCCCCTCCCCATGCCCTGTACAATCTCGGAAATCACCGCAGCGAATCGATCATGCATTTAGTTCATGTGCTTGAAGAAGCAACGGGAATCAGAGCGGAAATCAACTACGAACCCCTGCAGCCGGGAGACATTCGGGAGACCTTTGCCGATATCGCCACCTCGACCCGGGACCTCGGCTACGACCCCTCCACCTCCATCGACGAGGGGCTGCCCCGCTTCGTCGACTGGTTCCGTGACTACCACGGCTACCGCTCTTGAGACTTCCCTGCAGCAGTCACTGGACTTCACATGGCACGCATTCCCGGTCGGAAGGTTCGGAACACGCAGCCCGACACGATAGGCAGGCTCAGATGGCAGCCTTGAGCAAGGTGAGGTCTCCCTGAATGTGGACAGACGAGCGACGATCAAGACGATCAGCCAAGCCACGATAGCGATCATTGCCCTCACTACGGCTGTCGTACTCCTTACTTCGAGGTACGGTTGGCCAGCCACGATCTCCCTATGCCGACTCAATCTCGGGCGTCGTCTCCAACGAAGCCGGTGAGCTCGACCGGAGGACGGTCGCGAAATCTGGCAATCAGCGACAGGCTGCCGCCCATCGCCTCCACCGTCCGGCGCAGCGTCGACAGCAGGACGTCGCTCCGCTGCTCCAGTCGGGAGATAGCGTCCTGGCTGATGCCGAGTTCGCGCGCGACGCTCGCCTGAGTCAGCGCGCGGGCCTTGCGCAGCTCGCGCAGCGTCATTTCCTCAGCTATCAGGTCGGCGGCCCGTTTCTCGATCCTGCGCCGTCGCTCGGGGTCGAGTTCCGCCATCATTGCATCAAGGCTCACAGTCATTGCGTTCCCCTTTCATCGGCGAGGCGGGCAAGGTGCCGGTCGAACCGCTCGTCGGCCTTGCGGATGAGCGCACGGTAGAACCGCCGTCCGCTGCCGCCCGCTACCAGAAGCACGGCTTCACGTGCGGGGTCGAAGGCGAAGGCTACCCGCCATTCTCCACCCGCCGCGCCGAACCGTATCTCCTTCATGTTCGCGTGCCGCGACCCGTTCAGCGAATCGACCTGCGGCCGACCGTGTACACCTCGTCCTGCACCTTGACGGGCAGATCGCGAAACTCCGGCACGAACTCGTCATGGAAAGCGACCTGCCAGCCCATGGCGGCAGGATGGAGTCGCTGGAATATGAAGTCAAGGACATGTCAGCGCTTGACAAGAATCGGCGATCGCAATGCGTTCATGATGAAACCGGACCTCTCCCTCATGGACGGCAACCGTGTCGCTTTCGTACTCGATGCGAAGTGGAAACCGATCGACGCGCTGGGCAACGATCCGAAACATGGCATCGATCAGGACGACCTGTACCAACTCTACGCCTACGCCAAAGCCTACGAATGCAATCTCGTGGCGCTTGTCTATCCCCGCACTCAAGCCTTCAGGTGTCCGCTGCACTACCGCTTTTTTGACCGTGCCGGATTGGTCTGCTTGCCCTTCGACGTACAGGATCCCGAAGGCAGCGTCCAAACGTCGGTGCAAACGCTCTGCGAATTCGCCCAATGACTGGCATCGCCCGGCGCGCTCGTCACACTTCCCCGCGACCACCCACCCAGTATCAGGACCTCCGCAGGCGCAGAAGCGTGCAGTCGGCAATCACCAGATCGACACCCAAGCCGCCGCTTCCGGAATCTCGGCCTCGACAAAGGACATATCCTGCTTCAACCGCCCGTACCACGGTGATGCCATTCAGGTGACCGAACTCGCCCTGACGTTGGCGAAAGTAACGTTTGCGCCCAGAAGGCAGGACCCGGACACCGATAGCCCTTGAGTTCCCCGTCGCGGATGTTGCTGGTGCTCTTGACCGGCCGGAGGTTATCGATCTGAACTTACGTGAGATAACCTGTCGTCATGTCTTCCCTCCCTTCTACGTTGCATTCGGGGAACTGCCGACAGGCCGGCAATTCAACCGAAAACGAGGGAGCGCCTGCCGAGGGGCTGGACGGGGCGGCAGTTCGGAGGATGGAAGTCCCTGAATGCGGCGATCTGCGGGGCCGAGAGGGTGATGGGGTCGACGAGGACGATCCAGCTGACGCCCTCGCTGCATGGCGGCGAGGTGAGAGATCCCTGATAGCGCCAGGCCTTCGTCGAGGCCGGAAGCAGGGCCGCGAGATCGACATCGACGGTTTCCGGATCATCGACCAGCGCCTGCCACAGTGACGTCACCGCAGCATTCTCATCACCGCTCTCGATGAAGACACCAACGACGGTGAGAGCGCCGTTGGAACCGGTGTGCACAAGATGCAGCTCCATGGGCAGGCATCTGCCGTCGATGCGGTGCTCGCTGGCGTGGTGGAAGTGGAGCTGCCGCAAGTCATGGCGGCGGCTTCCCACCGTCAGGCCCTGGCCAGGAGGTGGATGAAACTCGAGGGTCCGCCCGGTATCGACGATGCCGGCGGTCACCAGGCGGTAGTCAAAGTGGAGTGCCGGCACGTCTCGCGCCTGGGCATTCGCCAGATCGATGGGCGACTGCTCGGCGCCACAGCCGCAGAGTCCGAAGGCGGGGTCCAGGGAAGCCCAGCACGCCGGACCATTGTCGGCGGCGTAACCCCAGGTGTCACTCATGACGGTATGGCAGCACCCCGCATGACGGCGTCGCGCTCGCCTATGGTGTCGTACCAGCGCCTGACATGCGGGAACCGGCTCCAGTCGGTGTCGTACCACTCCGTGCGCATGACCCAGGGCCAGGTCGCCACGTCGGCGATGGAATAGTCGCCGGCAAGAAAGGGAACGGTTGCCAGGCGGCGGTCCATGACTCCAAGGAGGCGCATCACCTCGTTGCGGTAACGGGTCTTGCCGTAGGGCACGTCCTCGCTGGCGAACTTGATGAAATGGTTTGCCTGGCCGAACATGGGCCCGACG
Organism: Alphaproteobacteria bacterium; assembly: GCA_965213815.1. GTDB lineage: Bacteria > Pseudomonadota > Alphaproteobacteria > SP197 > SP197 > SP197. Next base: position 2,437,839 of record OZ243917.1, read on the forward strand.
CCCCCCATCTGGAACATCAGCCACTGCAGCACGACGAGTCGTTGCCGTGCATCCGACGGCATCAGGCGGCCTGTCTTGTCGGCAAGATAGATGAGGATCGCTCCCGATTCGAAGACACTGACCGGTTCGCCCCCCGGTCCCTCATGATCGACGATCGCCGGAATCTTGTTGTTGGGACTGATCTCGAGGAAGGCCGGCGCAAACTGTTCGTCGGCGCCGATGTCGATGCGGTGCACGGTGTAGGCGAGACCCACCTCTTCCAGCATGATGGAAACCTTGCGGCCATTGGGTGTCGGCGCCGTATAGAGATCAATCATGAGTTCACCTTGTCTGGTTGAGTCTGAGCCTTAGAGCCTGGTTGACGGCCTGCGGATTGGCGCGGCCGCGTGACGCCTTCATGACCTCGCCCATGAAGAAACCGAGGAGTTTCGTCTTCCCGGCGCGGTACTCGTCCACGTGGTCAGGATGGGCGGTCAGCACACCGTCGACAAGAGCCTCGATGCTCGCGGTATCAGTCACCTGTCTGAGACCCCGTTCCTCGACGATGGCGGCGGCATCCCTGCCGCTGGCAAACATCTCTGCGAAGACTTCCTTGGCGATGCGCCCCGAGATGGTGCCATCGACGATGAGGTCGATGAGGCCACCGAGCGCGGCGGCGCTCATGGGACTGTCGGCGATGCCGATGTCGTCCTTGTTGAGGCGGCCGAAGAGTTCGGTCATGACCCAGTTCGCCGCCAGCTTGCTGTCGCGGCCCCGGGCGACCTCCTCGAAGAAGTCGGCGTTGTCGCGTTCCGCCACGAGGACGCCGGCGTCATAAGGAGACAGGCCGTGCTCATCCATGAAGCGCCGCTTGCGGGCATCGGGCAGCTCCGGCATCGTGCCTGCGATCCCGGCAATCCATGCCTCGTCGAGATCGAGCGGCAGCAGATCCGGATCGGGAAAGTAGCGGTAATCCTCGGCATCCTCCTTGCTGCGCATGATGCGGGTCTCGTCGGCATCCACATCAAAGAGCCTGGTTTCCTGACGGACCGTTCCCCCCTCGTCCAGGATCGTCGCCTGGCGGTGACCCTCATGCTCGATGGCACGCTGCAGGAACTTCAGGGAATTGAGGTTCTTGATCTCGCACCGGGTGCCGAGCGGTTCGCCCGGCCGTCTCATCGATACGTTGGCGTCCACGCGCAACGATCCTTCCTGCATGTTGCCGTCACAGGTCCCGGCATAGCGCAGGATGCTTCTCAGCGTCCTGACATAGCGCACGGCCTCATCGGGCGATTCCAGTTCCGGAAGGGAGACGATCTCCATCAGTCCGATGCCCGAACGATTGAGATCGACCAGCGAGTGGGCAGGATCCCTGTCGTGCAGACTCTTGCCGGCGTCCTGTTCCACATGGAGGCGTTCAATGCCGATGGTGCGCGAGGCGCCGTCGGCGAGTTCGATCACGAGATGTCCTCCCGAGACGATCGGCTGCTGGTACTGCGAGATCTGGTAGCCTTGCGGGAGATCGGGGTAGAAGTAGTTCTTGCGTTCGAAGACGGAGCGCCGGTTGATGGTGCCATCCAGGGCCAACCCGGTGCGCACCGCCTGCTCGATGCACGCCATGTTGATGACGGGAAGCATGCCGGGCATGCCGGCATCGACGGCGGAGACCTGGGTGTTCGCGGCGGCGCCGAACGCCGTGGAGGCCCCGGAAAAGAGCTTTGAAGAGGACACGATCTGCGCGTGGACCTCGAGTCCGATGACGTAGGCGAAGGACCCGCTCTGTCGTTCGATCAGCTCGGCCATCACGTCAGACCCCGGGGTGCCGTGTCGAATCTGGCTGCCTCCTCGATCGTCCTTGCCACCCGGAGAAGGCGGGCCTCGTCGAAGGGGCGGGCAATGACCTGCAGTCCCAGCGGCAGCCCGTCGCCGTCCAGGCCTGCCGGCACGGAAATGCCGGGGAGGCCGGCAAGACTCGCCGGAACGGTGAAGACGTCGTTGAGATACATGGAAACCGGATCATCCGGAGGGCGCGCGGCGGCGAAGGCCGCTGACGGCGTGGTCGGCGTCAACAGGGCGTCAACCGAAGTCCAGGCCTCGCGAAAATCATCGGCGATGCGCGTGCGCACCTTCTGCGCCTTGAGATAGTAGGCGTCGAAGTAGCCCTCGGAGAGGACATAGGTGCCGATGAGAATGCGCCTCTTCACTTCGGCCCCGAATCCCTCGGCCCTTGTCTTCTCGTACATCGAGACGAGATCATCGCCCTCGCATCTCAGGCCGAACCTGACACCGTCGTAGCGGGCGAGGTTCGACGAGGCCTCGGCCGGCGCGATGATGTAGTAGGCAGGCAGGGCAAAGCGGGTGTGCGGAAGCGAGACCTCCCGCACCGTGGCGCCGGCATCCTCGAGCCAGGCGATTCCCCGCTGCCACAAGTCATCGATCACCGCCGGCATTCCATCGACCCGGTACTCTTCGGGAATGCCGATCGTCATGCCCTCGACACCGGCTTCGAGGGTGTTCTCGAGATCCTCGAGAGGCATGTCCGCGGACGTCGAATCCAGGGGGTCGTGGCCTGCCATGACGCCAAGCATGATCGCGGCATCGCGTACGGTGCGCGTCAGCGGACCGGCCTGATCAAGGGAGGACGCGAAGGCGACAATGCCGAGACGCGAACACCGCCCGTAGGTCGGCTTGAGGCCCACGGTGCCGGTGAAGGCGGCCGGTTGACGGATGGACCCGCCCGTATCCGTGCCCGTTGCCGCCATCGCCATGCGCGCCGCGACCACCGATGCCGATCCACCCGACGAGCCGCCGGGAACCCGCGGCCCGTCATCCCCCGATGCCCGCCAGGGATTGATCGCCGGGCCGTACCAGCTTGTCAGGTTGGATGAACCCATCGCGAATTCATCGAGGTTCGTCTTCCCCAGCATCACCGCGCCTTCGCGCAGCATGTGAGCGGTCACCGTCGATTCGTAGAATGGCGTGAAACCGTCAAGAATGCGCGAGGCGGCCGTTGTTGGCACACCCTTCGTGCAGAACAGGTCCTTGATCGCCACCGGTATGCCCTCGAGACGGCCGGCGTCGCCAGACCTGCGGCGGCGATCCGAGTCGTGCGCCTGCTCAAGGGCCCGCTCGGGAGTTTCCGTGATGAAGGCATTGAGACCGCGGTGACGTTCCATTGCCTCGATGTGGGCGCCGGCAAGATCCACCGCCGAGATGTGACCGTCGGCAAGGAGATCGCGCGCATCGGCGATCGTCAGGTCTGTCAGGGCGGTCATTCGACAATCTTGGGCACGACAAAGCACCCTTCGGCACAAGCCGGCGCGTTGGCCGTGATGTCGTCGGCGGCGCCACCCGCGGTGACGTCGTCATGGCGCCACTTCAGCGTCATGGCGCCGACTCCGGTCATGGGTTCAATATCATCGGTATCGACTTCGTCCAGCGTGTCGATCCACTCGATGATGGCCGAGAGTTCCCCTGCCAACTGCTGGGGTTCGCCTTCGCCTGTCGCGATTCGCGCCAGTCGCGCAACCCGCGCGACAGTGTCCTTGTCGAACTTCATCTGCTGGCCTGACGTTGTGCGGACGTCTATGGTGGAATGGAGCCGTGACTGACCACCACCCATCGCCACCGAAGCTATCAGCGGCCGCCATGCCGGGCAAGCCGCAGCGGGACATGGCGTCGTTTCTCGCACTCTCCCCGCAGGGTGCGCTTCTGGGACTGGATCCCGGCACGAAGCGTATCGGCATCGCGGCCAGTGACGCATCGAGGATGATCGCCTCGCCGGTCGAAGTGCTCGTGCGCAGGCGCTGGAGGGACGATCTCGCGCATCTCCGGAGTCTCGTCGACGCGAGGGGCATCACCGGCATCGTTCTGGGTCTTGCGATCAACATGGATGGAAGCGAGGGACCACAAGCGCAGTCCGCCTGGCAGACCGGGGTCAACCTCGAGGCCGGGCTCGGACTGCCGGTCCTCCTGTGGGACGAGCGCCTCAGCACGTTCGAGGCCGAAGAAATCATCGCCGGAAACAAGGGCCGGGGGCATCACGACAGATACTGGATCAACGCCGTAGCCGCATCAGTCATCCTGCGTGACGCCCTTGGCGCGATCAGCGGGGTGCGGTGACGATCCGGGTCCCGCGTTTCAACTGGCCAGTAACTGTAGTTGCAAATGGCCGGTAACAAACGTTTCAATTGGCCGGCCGCAAAAGTTGCAAATGGCCGGTATCATGACTTACAATTGGCCGATGCCAGATTCCCTCCTCTACCCCCGATTGCTCCAGCGACGCCTCATCGAGGCACTCGACGATTCGCCTGTCGTTCTGATCCACGGCCCGCGGCAATGCGGCAAGACCACGCTTGCCCGGATGACCTGCACATCCCGACATCCCGCTGGCGCCAACAGGAACTATGGCTACATCACCTTCGACGATCCTGTGGCGCGCGATGCCGCCCGGAACGATCCGATGGGATTCATCGCCGGAATTCCCGGTCCTGTCGTTCTTGACGAAGTGCAGCAGGTTGGCGACCTGTTCGAGGTCATCAAGCTCTTTGTCGACCGCAACAGGACTGCGGGACGTTTCCTTCTGACCGGTTCCACCAACCTTCTGCTCCTGCCCCGGCTCAGCGAATCCCTGGTGGGACGCCTCGAGATCATTCGGTTGCATCCTCTGGCGCAAAGGGAACTTGAGGCCGAAGCGCCCGATACGGAATTCCTTGACGCGCTGTTCGGCGACGGGTTCCCGGTATTCCGGACCGACTGGCTTGGCAGGCGACTGATCCAGACCGTCATCACAGGTGGCTATCCGCCGGCTCTCGCCCGGGCGACCGCGGCACGGAGGGCCAATTGGTACCACGATTATGTCGACACGCTGATCCAGCGCGACGTGAAAGGCATGGACGGAATCCGTTCGCTCGACACCCTGCCTCAACTCTTGCGCGCGGCGGCCTCGCAAACCGCCCGGCTCCACAACCTCAGCGATCTCGCATCGGCCTTCGAACTCAGCAGACCGACGATTGGCCGCCATGTCACACTGCTCGAGAGGCTCTTCCTCATCGAACGGCTTCCGGCCTGGCACAGCAACCGCATGAAGCGGCTGGTCAGGAGCCCGAAACTCCACCTCACCGATTCCGGTCTCGCTGCGGCCCTTCTGGGCGCCAGTGCCGATACGTTGGAACGTGACCGGACCCTCTTCGGTCAGCTCCTTGAGACATTTGTCCTGGCTGAGTTGCGGCGCCAGGCGAGCTGGCATGACGTTCCTTGCGGATTCTTTCACTTTCGCGACAAGGACGGATCCGAGGTGGACATTGTCCTCGAGCATCTCTCCGGCTCTGTGGCCGGCATCGAGGTCAAGGCCTCGGCGACGGTCAGGTCCAGCGATTTCCGTGGTCTGCGCAGGCTGAGAAACGCACTCGGCGAGCGTTTCAGGCGGGGCGTCGTGCTCTACGACGGAGAAACGGCGGTTCCCTTCGGTGAGCGCCTCTGCGCCCTGCCGGTCTCGCGGTTGTGGAAGGAGCCATGACTGCGTGATGGACCCTGGGGATGACGGATGACGTGCCGTGGTATAGGAATCCTCTCTCAATCATGCCGCGCGACGTCACGCCCTTGAGTTTCTCCCATCGCCACCTGCTTGGCATCGAGGATCTGTCGCCGGACGACATCAATGTTCTTCTGGATCTGGCCGACACCTACGTGGCGCTCAACCGGCGCGCCGAGAAGAAGCGTGACCTGCTGCGCGGCCGCACCCAGATCAACATGTTCTTCGAGAGTTCGACCAGGACCCGCACGTCGTTTGAACTCGCCGGCAAGCGCCTCGGCGCCGATGTCATCAACATGGCCCCCTCGACCAGCGCGATCAAGAAGGGCGAAACCCTTATCGACACGGCGGCCACGCTCAACGCGATGCATCCCGATCTCCTCATCGTGCGGCATCCCGACAGCGGCGCAGTCAAGCTCCTTGCCCGTTCCGTCAGGGCCGCCGTGATCAATGCAGGCGATGGCAGCCACGAACATCCGACCCAGGCCCTGCTGGACGCGCTCACAATCCGCCGCCGCCTCGGGCGTCTCGGCGGCCTGACAGTCGCCATCTGCGGCGACATTGCACACAGCCGGGTGGCCCGATCCAACATCCTCCTCCTCAACACCATGGGCGCCAGGGTGCGTCTCGTCGCCCCGCCAACCCTGCTGCCGCCGAGGGTCGACCGGTACGGTGTCGAGGTTCATCACGACATGACCGAGGGTCTCAAGGGCGCCGACATCGTCATGATGCTGCGTCTGCAGACCGAGCGCATGCAGGGAAGCTTTGTGCCCTCCCAGCGTGAGTATTTCCAGTTTTACGGGCTCACCTACGAGAAGATCGCGCACGCCAATTGCGATGCCCTCATCATGCATCCGGGTCCGATGAACCGGGGGATCGAGATCGACAGCGAAGTTGCCGACGACATCAATCGCAGCGCCATCCTCGATCAGGTGGAGATGGGTGTCGCCATACGTCAGGCCTGTCTCGAGCTTCTCACCGGCAATCTCGACCACCCGGAGCACAACCAGTGACGCCGCGACTTGCCGATATCTCGATCAAGAAGCGCAAGGCGGAACGGACCGCCTACCTCGACCTGCGCCTGATCGATCCGGCAAGCCGGCGTGACGAGATCGGCGGCATCCTCACTGACGGCGAGACGATCGTCGATCTTGGACCACAGGTGACACGCGAGAGCATCCCCCCGGCCACCACCGTCATCGACGCCCGGGGACTGATCGCGGCGCCCGGTCTTGTCGATCTCAGGGCGCACTTGAGGGAACCCGGTTTCGAACACCAGGAGACCATCCATACCGCAAGCCGTTCAGCGGCCGTGGGCGGCATCACGTCCATCGCCTGCATGCCGACCACCAGACCGACCATCGACGATGTCTCGCTCGTTCACTTCATCGAACGCCGTGCGCGGGAGACCTCATTGGTGAAAGTTCATCCCGTCGCTGCCGTCACACAGGATCGCAAGGGAGAGCAACTCACCGAACTCGGACTGCTTGGCGAAGCCGGCGCCCTCGCCTTCTCTGACGGTCCCCGACCCATCATGAACGCCAACGTGCTGCGCCGCGCTCTTTCCTATGGCACCGTCTTCGATGCTCTGATCATGCACCACGCAGAGGATCTCAATCTCACGGGCGACGGCGTGATGAACAGTGGCGAGACGGCGACACGCCTGGGGCTGGAAGGCATGGCGCCGGAAGCCGAAACCATCATGATCGCCCGCGACATCCGCCTCGTCGAAATGACCGGGGGTCGCCTGCACTTCAGCAGCATCACGACCGCCGAGAGCGCCGATCTCGTGCGCCAGGCGCGGGCCCGGGGCTTGCCGGTGAGTGCCGATACCGCCCCCCATTATCTGGTGCTCAACGAAAGTGCGGTGGGTGACTACCTCACCTTCACCAAGGTGCGCCCGCCGTTGCGCAGCGAAGAAGACCGCCAGGCACTCGTGGCGGCCCTGGCCGAAGGGGTCATCGATGCCGTCGTATCGGCCCACGAACCACGCGACCAGGACAGCAAAAGGCAGCCCTTTGCCCAGGCGGCCTTCGGCATCGTTGGACTCGAGACACTGCTTCCTCTCATTCTCGATATCGTCGCTTCGGGACGGATCAGCCTTGCGGATGCGCTGGCCCTTGTGACCTGTCGACCGGCCGACCTGCTCGGACTGAAGGCCGGCCGGCTGGCGATCGGAGGCCCGGCGGACATCGCCCTTATCGACCCTTGTGCGACCTGGCAGATCGACAACCAGACATTCCAGAGCAAGTCCAAGAACTCCCCCTTCGAGGGCCGTACGGTCACCGGGCGCGTGGTCCGCACCGTGGTGAGTGGCCGCACGGTCATGGACATCGCCCCCGGGTCCTGATTGCAAGGCTGGACCGGCCATGATGCCGGACGCATGATGATGCCCTTCTTGACCGGGGACCCCCCTTGTTCGACGAACGCATGCTCACGCTCGATGCCCTGCCCTACCTGTGGCCCTTCCTGGTGGGTGCCGTGGCCGCATGGCTCATCGGTTCGTTGCCTACGGGTCTGGTCGTGTCCCACCTTGCCGGACGCGGGGATCTCCGCAAGTCGGGTTCAGGCAACATCGGCGCCACCAACGTTCTGCGGACAGCGGGGCGGCTGCCCGCCGCGATCACACTGGTGTGCGATTACGCCAAGGGAGTGCTGGCCGTGGCCATCGGCCATGACACCGGCGGTCCCGACATGGCCGTCATCGCTGCGCTGTTCGTTGTCGCGGGGCATGTGTTCAACCCGTGGCTGGTGTTCCGGGGCGGCAAGGGAGTCGCCACGGCTCTGGGCGTCACTCTGGCGCTTTCCTGGCAGTCCGGGCTGACCATCCTGGCGGTGTGGCTCGCCGTGGCCGGCATGACCCGGATGTCGTCCGTCGCCGGCATGGCAAGCATCCTCGCGTCACCGGCCGCCATCTGGATGATGACCAGCGACACGCAGTACGCGAGCGTGATGATGATTGTCGCCCTTCTGGTGGTCGTGCGTCACCACGCCAACATCCGCCGCCTCGTGACCGGGAGCGAACCGCGGATCGGCCGCTAGCGAGCCTGGCGCGCGCGGCGGCAAGACCCGCGACAAGTGTTCACGCGCCATCAACAGGAGAGCCGCGGTTCCTTGACGGACCGCGCGACGAGTGCCACTTAGCACGTGCCGAGCGGATCTTGGGGATGTCCATGCAGGTCGTTGTCGTTGAATCGCCGGCCAAGGCGAAGACCATCAGCAGGTATCTGGGTCCGAACTACACCGTGCTGGCAAGCTACGGACACGTCAGCGATCTGCCTTCGCGCAACGGTTCCGTGCAGCCGGACCAGGACTTTGAGATGACCTTCGAGACCAACTCCAGGTCTCTCAAGGCACTCAACGCCATCTCCACGGCGCTCGACCGGGCCGAGTCCCTGGTTCTTGCCACCGACCCCGACCGGGAAGGCGAGGCCATTGCCTGGCATGTGCTGAACTGGCTGAAGGACAACGGAGCGACGACGGGACGTCCGGTGAAGCGGGTGGTCTTCAATGAGATCACCTCGGACGCCGTGCGGAGCGCCCTGGCGGAACCGCGCGATATCGACATGCACCTCGTCGAGGCACAACTGGCCCGGCGGGCTCTCGACTATCTCATCGGATTTACCCTGTCTCCTGTCCTCTGGCACAAATTGCCCGGCTGCGACTGCAAGTCCGCCGGCCGCGTGCAGTCGGTGGCCTTGCGCCTGATCTGCGAGCGCGAGGCCGAAATCGAGCGCTTCACCCCCCGGGAATACTGGTCGGTCGAGGCGGATCTCGGAACCACGGGCGGTGCCTCCCTGACTGCTCGGCTCCACAGCCTCGATGGCGTCCGGCTCGAGAAGTTCACCCTGTCCGGCGAGGCGATGGCATCAGAGGCCGCTGCCAGCGTGCGCAGCGGCGTCTTCTCCGTCGACACCGTGGAACGCAAGAAGGCGAAACGCAATCCTCCGCCGCCCTTCACCACATCCACCCTGCAGCAGGATGCCTCGCGCAAGTTCGGCTTCAGCGTCCAGGACACCATGCGCCACGCCCAGCGCCTCTATGAGGGACGCGACATCGGCGGCGAGACAACCGGTCTCATCACCTACATGCGCACCGACAGCGTCGTCATGTCCCAGGCGGCAATCCGTGACGCGCGGCAGCTCATTGCCGGTACATTCGGCAATGACTATCTGCCCGAGAAACAGCGGACCTTCACCACCCGGGCACGCAACGCCCAGGAGGCACACGAGGCCATCAGACCGACGGATTTCCGTCGCACGCCCGAGGCGGTGGCACGGTATCTCGAGGACAGGGAGGCACGACTTTACGCGCTCATCTGGAAGCGGGCTCTCGCCAGCCAGATGTCTCAGGTCCGTTTCGACCAGACCACTGTCGATATCAAATCTCCGGCCGATGGTCACACCGGCCGCGACGTCGGATTGCGCGCCAGCGGCTCGGTCATGGTCTTCGACGGTTTCACCAGGCTGTACCGGGAATCCACCGACGCGAAGGAGAGTGATTCGGCCGACAGGAGATTGCCGGACCTCGCAACGGGCCAATGCCTCGAGGTTGGCGAGGTCAGACCGCAACAGCATTTCACGGAACCGCCGCCGCGACTCACCGAGGCCACCCTCGTCAAGCGCCTCGAGGAACTCGGCATCGGCAGACCGTCGACCTATGCGCCCATCATCGGGGTTCTGAAAGACAAGGAATATGTCACCCTGGAACGCAGGCAGTTCCGTCCGGCGGACCGCGGACGTCTGCTCGTCGCCTTTCTCGAGACGTTCTTTGGAACTTATGTGCAGTACACCTTCACGGCGGACATGGAGCAGGATCTCGACCGGATCTCCAACGGGAACGCAAACTGGAAGGCCGTGCTGCGAGATTTCTGGGATGCTTTCGAACGCGTGACGCGCGACACCCGGAGCCTCGAATTGCGGCACATCATCGAGAGTATCGAACAGGTTCTGGAACACGACATCTATCCGGACCAGGGTGATGGCAACCCGCGCATATGTCCGGCCTGCAAGGAAGGCACGCTCAATCTGAGACTGGGCAAGTTCGGCGCCTTCATCGGCTGTTCGGCCTATCCGGACTGCCGCTACACCAAGAATCCCTTCGACAGGAGCGGCGAGACGGTGCCGGAGGACAACGAACCACGCGTCCTTGGCGAGGAACCCGGGACCGGCCTTCCCGTCAGCCTGCGCCATGGCAAGTTCGGACCCTACGTCCGCAAGGGCGAGGCCGGACCCGGTTCAGTGACGGTTTCCATCCCCACCTCCATGACTCCGTCCGGACTGACGCTCGAGACGGCCCTCGCACTCCTGGCCCTTCCCAGGGAAGTCGGCGAACACCCCGAAACGGGATCCACCATCACGGCCGGAATCGGGCGATACGGCCCCTATCTCAAACACGGAACCCGCTATATCAATCTCCCTGAGGACGATGTGCTCACGATCGGCCTCAACAGGGCCGTGGCGCTGATCGCCGAGAGCGGAAATACCCGGAAGGGAGGACAGACTCTCCGGGTGCTTGGCGAACATCCCGACGATCAGGCGTCTGTCGAGGTGATGAAGGGGCGCTATGGCCCCTATGTCAGACACAACCGGACCAATGCCTCGCTTCCCACGGGACTCGATCCAGGCGACATCACCCTCGAGATGGCGCTCGACCTTCTTGCCCGCAAGAAGGCTGCGCCGAAGAATCGGCGGAAGACGCCACGAAAGGCCAGCAAATCCGGTCGCGCCGCCTGAAAATGGGCCGCCGTCCGGGGGGCCATGACCGGCGCGACATTGTGGTCGAGGTCATTGATCTCGACGAAGAGGGCCACCCGCTCGCACGTCCCGTGACGTGGAGCGGTCGCGGTCAGCCACCGCTCATTGTGCTCGACGCCATCGCCGGTCAGAAGTCCCCGGCACCAGGGCCCGGAGACCGTGCCCTGGTCTCGCTCCGGCGCAAGACAGCCGACGGCCGCCGTCATGGCAGGATACGCCGCATCCTCCCCTCGCCTGCGGCCAGAATGGCCGGAGTCTATCAGCACATCGCCGGCAACCGCTTCATGGCCGGCATCAGCCGCCGCGCAGAGCGTGCCTACCCGGTTGCGGCTTGCGATGCCGACTCCGTGAAGCATGATGACCTGGTCCTGGCAGAGCCCATGGATGATGGCCGCACTGGCCCGCCCCGCGTCCGTGTCATCCGGACATTCGGAAGCTGGCGGGCTACCGGCGCCATCAGCCTTGCCGCCATCGCGGCCCACGATATCCCTCTCGGATTTCCGGAAAACGTCCTTGTGGATGCCGACACCGTGGTGACCGCAAGCGACACCGAAGACCGCCGTGATCTTGGCGCCATCCCCCTAGTCACCATCGACGACGACGATGCCCGGGATCACGACGATGCGGTGTTTGCGGAACCCGACGGTGACGGCTGGAACGTCATCGTCGCCATCGCCGATGTCTCACATCATGTCCGGCCACACAGCGCCCTCGACCGGGAAGCCTTCCAGAGGGGGAACTCTGTCTACTTTCCCGACCGGGTGGTGCCCATGCTGCCCGAGGCGCTCTCCAATGACCTGTGTTCCCTGAAACCCGGAGTGCCGCGCGCTTGCGTGGCCGCTCACCTGTGGATCACCGGCGACGGACGGCTGCGGCGCTGGAAGTTCCAGCGGGCGGTCATGTGCTCGAGGGCCCGCCTTACCTATGCCGAGGTCGAGGAGCACCGCAACGGAGTCCCGTCGCCCGCAACGTCCGCTCTTCCCGACGATCTTGTCAGACATCTCTACGGTGTCTTTGAGGTTCTTCTCGACGCAAGGCGACGCCGCGGAGCCTTCGAGATTGAACGGGGCGAGCGCAAGGTCACGGTCGACAGTCAGGGCCGCATCAGCGACATCAATCTGCGAAATCGCCTGAACAGCCATCGTCTCGTCGAGGAGTTGATGATCGTGGCCAATGTCGCGGCGGCGCGGGAACTCTCCGCGCGGGGCAGGGAATGTCTGTTCCGGGTCCATGACCGGCCCAGCGACGAGAGACTGGAGACCTTGCGCTCATTTCTTTCGATGCGCGGCCAGGGTTCCCTTGAAGCGCGCCGCCCCTCCCCTCGCGATCTTGCCCGGGTTCTCGAACGCGCCGCCGATACCGGTGAGCGCCAGACCGTCGAGGACATCGTGCTGCGTTGCCAGGCCCTGGCGGCATACAGTCCTCACAACATCGGCCACTTCGGTCTCGCACTCGACCAGTACTGCCACTTCACCTCACCGATAAGGCGCTATGCCGATCTCCTTGTCCATCGCGCGCTTCTCGGCGACACGCTGCCTGATGATCTTGACCGTGTTGGCCGCCATCTCGGCGCCATGGAACGCAGGGCAACCGCCGCCGAAAGACAGGCAGGCGATCACTACGTCGCCCGCTGGCTTGCAACCCGCGACCGCGTCGTCATGAAGGGCTCCATAACGGGTCTGGGTCGATTCGGCATCATTGTCAGGGCCGGCCCCATCGACGCCGAAGGCCTGATTCCCGCTCGCTACCTGCCGGGCGGTCCTTTCCGGTATCAGGAATCACGTCAGACACTACAAGGCAGGACAAGGCGATACGTTCTTGGTCAGAGTGTTCATGCAAGACTTGCAGAATGCGACACCAACACCGGCTCCATCCTCTACACACTCGTCGAGAATTGATCTGGCAAGAACATTTTATCATATAATTTACAGCTTATACAATTATCTTCTAATGTTATACATTGCCGTTTGACGATGCACTTCAAGCGATGCATCATGGTAGGTGCAGGGCAGGAGGATGCCATGGCATTGGCCACAGAGATTCGTCATGATGATCGCGGTGTTCATGGGCGCCCCACCATGGTCCAGAAGCGCTGGCTGATGAAGGGACTAGGCCAGCCTGGCGGCAAGCTGCCACTGTTCGACGACGTCGGTCGCGAAGTCGATCCCCGCACCATACGAAGCTGCATACGACAGGGATGGGCCGAGCCCTGGATCACCAACCCAATCAAACCTGACTGGCTGGTCTGCCGGCTGACCGAAGCCGGCCGCAGCATTCTCGTCTGACACATCCCTGCCTGATCTGCCTTCAATGGGCCGCGGGTCCCGTGAGGCGCGCCCCGCCAGGCCGCGCGATGCGGCAAGTGTCGTCCTGCTGCGCAAAAGCGGAGACACGATCGAGGTGCTGATGGGACGGCGCCGCAAGCGTGCGCGGTTCCTTCCCGATATCTACGTGTTCCCGGGCGGCCGTGTCGATGCCGCAGACAGACGGGTGCCGGGCGACCGGTTTCACCTGTCGGCACAAACCGAACTGACCCTGAAGCGCGATACCCCGAACACCTCGCCACTGGCCCTGGCCCTGGCCGCCATTCGCGAAACCCATGAGGAAACAGGGTATCTCCTGGGAAGAGCCGTGCGTGGGGACATATCCGGTGCTCTGCCGTCAACGCCCTTCTGGAGCGCCTGCCGCGAGGCAGGCATGGTGCCGGACGTGGCTGCTCTCGACTACATCATGCGGGCGCTCACCCCCACCCTGTCTCCCAGGCGTTTCAACACGCGGTTCTTTCTCGCCGATGGCGCGGGCTGTCGTGGCGACCTGCTCGTTGACGGCGAGCTCGAGGATCTTCACTGGCTGCCTCTCGACGAGGCCTTTTCTCTGCCGATCATCGATGTCACGGAACTCGCCCTGAAGACGGCGAGGCAACGCTGGCGGGACCGGGCGGGTCCCGCCACCATTCCCTTCGTGCACTATGTCCGCGACAGACAGCGGATCGACCACGTCTGAGATTCGTCTGTCGCCTGGCGACAGACGACGATGCCTGGTCATGCTGATTGCGGCGCTGTCGGTCGTCAGCATGACGAGTTCACTCGTGTGGCCCATTCTCGCCGAATCCCTGAGCAACAGGGGATACAGCGAGACGTCGATCAGCATCAGTGCCGCCGTGCAGTTCGCCGGTATCGCCATTGTGTCCCTTGTCGCCACCCGCTTCATTCCGATGCTGGGAGTCCTGGGCTCGATCGCTGCCGGCCTCGTTCTGGTCGCCATCGCACTCCTTGGTTTGCCGCTCTGGCGTGACTACACGGCCTGGTGTGCGCTGAGGTTCCTGCTCGGTGTCGGCAACGCTCTGCTGTTCACCGCCGGGGACACCTGGATCAACCACATTCTCGAGGATCGCGTCCGGGGACGGTGGATGGGCATCTACACCACAGTCGGTATGGCCGGCTGGGCCGTCGGGCCCGTGGTCGGCGCCAGCCTTGACCCGGAAACCGCCTGGCCTTTCCTGATCGGATTGTCGTCGGTCCTCGTCACCTCCGTGCTGCTCCTGCCCACCCGCAGGATCACGTTCACCTTTCCCGTCGAGGATCGTGCCCACTCCGGCATCGGCCGTCTCGTGATCGTGTTCCTGGCGGCGCCGGCCGTTCTGCTGTCGTCGGCGATGTTCGGCATTCTCGAGGGCGGGCTGCAGTCCTTCGCCCACCTCTACACCATGGACGTGCTCGGAGATGAATTCCGCCAGACAGGATACGGTGTCATCTGGGTGGGATCGGTGGGCGCCATCTTCTTTCAGTATCCTGTCGGTTGGCTGGCCGACCGTGTGCATCGGGGCTGGCTTCTCGTCGGGTGCGTCTTCGTCATCGCAGCCTGTCTGGCGCCCCTGCCCTGGCTCCTCCCTGGCGGCGCCGGGCCATGGTGGAGTGGACCGGGCCTTCTCCTGTGGTCGGTCATCGTCCTGTGGGGTGGCGCCATGGGGGCCGTCTTCACCGTCGGCATCACCCTGCTCGGGCAACGCTTCCGGTCCGTCGACCTGGTCGCAGCCAACGCCGTCTTTTCGCTTCTCTTCGGAGTGGGCGGCATGGTGGGACCGCTCATGGTCGGCCTGTCGATGGAGGAATTCGGGCCCCACGGTTTTGTCGGATCACTCTTCATCGCCGTCATCTTCTACGGCTGCTTTGCCGCCGTCCGCCAGATCCTCCGCCGGTAGCCCCTCCATCAGGACCGCCTGCCAGCTTCCGGTTGGCAGAAGAACTCCTGCTGCAGTTGGCGAAGTCCATGACTTGAAGACCCGGACTATGATGGCTCTGTCGTGGAACAAGGGGGGACAATTATGCCGGGGGCCATGATCACCAGTCTTCAGCCCGATGCGGTCGAGGCCGGCGCACGGGTGCTGCAGCAGGGCGGCAATGCGGTCGATGCCGCACTGGCCTGTGCCTTCGTGCAGACCGTCGTCGATCCGATGATGTGCGGTATCGCCGGCTTCGGGGCAATGCAGGTCTACATGCCCGGACGGGGCATCCATGAGATCATCGACTTCCACGGGCGCGTCCCGGCTGCGGCGACACCGGACATGTGGCAGGACCGCATCCTGGGTGAGACCGAGGACGGTTTCGGATTTGTCCTGCGGGATGCCGTCAACGATCTGGGCTACCAGGCGATCACGACACCCGGCACCTGCCGGGCCTTCGCCGAAGCGCACCACCGTTACGGCACCCTGGCGTGGGACGAACTGATCGAGCCGGCCATCGCCTTCGCCCGGGACGGCTTCATCGTGCGACCGGGCGTCCATGGCTACTGGGTTGCTCCGGGTCTGGCCGGGCGCACCGCGGTGCGCGAGCGCCTCGCATTCTCTCCCGAGGGCCGCGCCGTCTATTTTCAGGCCGACGGCCAACTCCACGGCATCGGCAGCACGGTCCGCAACCCCGGTATGGCGTTTGCCCTGGAACAGATTGCACAGCAAGGCGCTCAAGCGTTCTATGAGGGCGAGATCGCCGCCCGGATCGATGCCGACATGAAGGCCCACGGCGGCCTGCTTTCGGCCCGTGACCTGCGCGCCTACGCCACCGACACCAACGCCCCGCTGTGGGGCCGCTACCGCGGGTGCCGCCTGGCGACGAACCACCCGCCGGGCGGCGGCATCATGCTCATCGAGATGCTCAACATCCTCGAGAATTTCGACCTCGTCGCCATGGGCCACAACTCGCCCGCCTACATCCGCACCGTCGCTGAAGCGATGAAGATCGCGACCGCGGACAAGGACAATCATGTCGGAGATCCGCGCTTCACAGACGTTCCGGTCAAGCGGTTGACCGACAAGGCGTACGCCAGGGCCCATGCCAGGGCCATCGAGGCCGGCGAGAAGGCCCACGTCGAGCGGGTGCCTCTCGCCGAGGAGCGCGGCACGACCCACCTTGTGACGGCCGACAGCGAGGGCAACATCGTCACCATGACGCATACCCTGGGGATGATGTCGGGGGTCATCACCGAGGGACTGGGCTTCATGTACAACGGCGCGATGGCGGTCTTCGACCCGCGCCCGGGCCGCACAGGCTCGATTGCTCCGGGCAAGGCCCGCTTCTCCTCGCTGTGTCCCACCATCGTGTTCGACGGTGATCGTCCCGTCCTGGCCCTGGGCGCCCCGGGAGGCACCCAGATCGCCATGGGCGTGCTGCAGGTCATTCTCAACGTGATCGAGTTCGCCATGAGCCCGCAAGAGGCCATTCTGGCGCCCCGCTTCTCGGCGACCAGCGACACCATCACCGTGACGGCACGCATACCGCGCTACCTGTGTGCGGAACTCGAGGCCGAGGGCTACCGCGTCGAACGCAGTCCGTTCAGTTACGATATCGCCTCCGTCCATGCGATCGGGTTCGACTCCGCCGGCCACCCCTCAGGCGGGGCCGATATCCCCTATGGTGACGGCATGGCCCTCGCCGTCTGAGCAATCGGTCACTCCCTGACACGCTGTGTCGCCAGGGCCCGGCGTGGTCTGCAGAGCAACCCGGCCCAGCACACACGGGATCGTCGAACTGCATCACTGCAGCAAGGCCAATTCCAGTTCGCTGGACCACAGTCGGTGCAGGGCGTTGTGCCCGGGATCGCGTGTAGCGTCCGCCCGTCCTTCAGCCGTGTCGGGAACGCGGCGTCGGCGTGGGTTCTTCGGAACTCATCGACACGTCGAAGGCGTCTTGTGTGTCGGTACGCAAAGGGCTCGTCGCTCGGCTGTGCCGCGACAGTCCTGTCCCCGACGAGCCCTGTGCCGAACATCGCGTCTTGGCGCCGTGCGGGCGGCATCGATCCTTGCTCTCGGGCCGCCCGGCTTTCCACGGCACGCATACTGGTGGAAAGGGCGTTCAGAGCGTCATGGAACAACAAAGCCGCGAGTGTTCAACCCGTGGCATGGCGAGCCCGGGGTCTCACGGGAGCTGCGCTCCAAGACATGATCACGCTGCACCGGACCCGGGGCGGGCAAGCAATGGCCACACGGGGCAATTGGAGTGGATCCTCCGGTTCAACAAAAGTCCAGAAATCCATGATTCGAGATGACCTTGATGTCCACAGGCTCTTCCTGTTCACAGAATACAATCACGTTGTTCGAAGAAATCTCGCGAGCGCTGGGGACCAGCAGACCGTCGGCGCCGAGGAATGCGCACGCCTCGGCAATCTCCTGCGAACGCGGATACTCCCGTTCGCGTTCGACATAGCTCAATTGGCCAAACGAACCGACATCAAGCCCGATGGATGCAAGCGAATCGACGTCGGGAAAGCTCAACACCGCCTTGAGGGAAACGAACAATTCGAAAAGCTCGTATCGCACCCTGGAAGGCGGTAGCGGCTGACCTTGATAGAGGTGGAACCGTCGCTCGGCCACCGCAGCCGCCCTGGTTTCAGACGCGTAGAGGACGTCGAAGGTACCGTCGTCCCAACGCCCTCCGGTTCGCCAGCAGACAAGCGGGTCGCGCCCTTCGCGAACCGAACGCCAAACCCTGCTCGAGTAGGGAGTCCGCTCGTCTTGCTCCAATAGGTCAAGCAGCCGCTGATCGCGGATGCGGCGCATGCGCCGACTGGCCATGATCAGAGATAGGCGTCGGCGTCGAGGCGATCAAGAATGGCAATCACGTCTTCAGTCCGCCCACCGTGTATGAGTTCGATCGCTCTTTGGCCGCCCAACTGCGGATGGCGTGCGTAGAGCCATGCCCGCACTTCCTCGTGGCTGTAGTACTCGCCCAGCCGCATCACCACGTAGGCCAGATCGGACATGTCCAGCTGGGTCTTGGGGTGCGGCGACTTCCGGCCATTTTTCCAGCGCGAGACGGTAGCCTTGGAGACACCGGTGAAATTGGCGATGTCGGTTCCCTTCAAACCGCCATCCCTCTGAAGCCGTTCAAGAAACTGCATGATCGGTCTTGCTGTTGCCTCAGTCATGTCGAACTCCGATGCGTTCGTGGTCTCAAGGTCCCGGCCACATCACTCGGGAGCGTTTCGATCATCCTGATCCTGCTGGCAACGGTCCGGTCGATAGGGTGATGGCCAGACCTGGTCCCCACGGGCGAGCGTGCGTTCCGGGCATATGCGTCCGTCGGTATGGAGATCATCGAGCCGCGCGCGCCAGTGCGGATTGACTGTCCAATGGGTGCGCGACACGCACTCGTGCGCGGGAACCTGCTTTCTTCATGCGGCGATCCCTGCTACTTTTGTGTTTCAAAGCCTATATCAAGTGAAACGACCGTAGCAACCTGCCTGCGTATCGAGGAAGTGGTACCAGGCTGATGCTGCCGTTCCGCATACTGTTGCGGATCGGGGTCATTGTTCCGGGTGCCCGCCCTTACAGACTCTCACTTCCCGTAGGTCCGGTGATGTCTTCCCATGCCTCCCGGATGGCGCCGGCTGCCGGGCAACGATGTCCTTCGCCGCTTTCTGGCCGAGATGGAAGTTGGCATAGACCCATGGCAGACTGCCGGTGTACTCGCCCGATCATCTCCGAAGATCGGCATCGCCGGACTGGTCAGACTGCCGGAGCGGCTATGCGGGCATGTGGAGACCGAGACCGGGAGTAGGGTGCACGCCATTGTCGACCTTCCCGGAGACGTTCCACAGCCCTCCGCGCGTCGCCCCCTTGAACGGCGCGGCACGTACATTGAAAGGGTGCCGAAGCGGTCTGCAGACAGATCATCTCGACACGGCGCAGCGGTGTTCTTTTCCTTGCGTCCGAAGGTCCGGTTCAGGATGGCACGACACCGCGCAGCGGCCGTTCCGACTCGACACAAGAGGGGTACATCCGGATTGTGAGTGCACACTTCTCGACCCGTTCTGCGACGAGCCGGGCAAGTTGTGAGAACCTGCCGGCATTCAGCCTTGGATCCGTCATGGTGTCTGCAACCCGTTTCGCCCGTGCCCTGACACCCTCGCTCAGTTCCACTACACGACGGCAAACCTGCGGCCATCCCAGGGGGCGCCGGGAGCATTGACACCCAGCCCTCGGCGTCTAGATCATCGAGCGTTGCGGAGTTTCCGATATTCATGGCCAACCGGGGTGAGAGGTTCGGCCAGGACACGGTCGACAGAAGATCATAGAGAGGCGTCAGGCGCGGCCCACTCCTGTCATGGAGTATGGAGGAGTTCTTGCCGTGAGCATCGGCATTGACGACGATCAGATTGAGTATGACAGCATCAAGAAACTTGAGGAGATCGACCGCGGGTCGAGCGCAGATACGACGGAGAAGGGCGAAGCCGTCTTCACCCACCTTGGTCCGCGTACTTGAGTTCCGAAGGCACGCCGAGCGCCTGACAGAAGGCTTCCTGATGAACGCACCGGATGACGCCATCGCCGTCAGGCGAGCGGTCATATCGCTCGACAAGGAGAAACTCCCGCAGGTTTCAGCCCGAATCCTTGAGAAGCTTGTTGATCTTGACCCACGCGAAAGCCTGGGTCGTTCCGCTCATGTCTCCGTCCAGGGATTCACGGTTGCGACGCCGGTGTTGCGGAACTCGCCAGTGTTCCTCGTCACGACGGCGAGCCCGCGCGTGGCGGCTGCCGCAGCGACCATTGCGTCCGCCACGTGATCATCGAGCGCTTCGCCGCGCCGGCGCTTGTCTTCCATGATGCGCGCGCACGTCCGCGCATCGGCCAAGGTCCATTCGACGATACGGTCCTCAAACAACTCATCGAGAAGATCGTGGAACCGGTCGGTGGGGCCGCGTCGGCGGCGGCCGGGAGCCAGACGGCCGACACCGTCGAGAATTTCCCAGACGGTGATGGTGGCGAGACCGATGCCTTCGGCCTCGATCGCATCGAGAAACGTGGCCACTCGCGGTTCGGGCCGTGTGCGCATCATTTCGGAGACGACGTTCGTGACGATCAGCCACGCGAGCGGGGCGGTCATATCTTACTCTCACCGGAGAACAACGGCGGTTGATGGCCCCGACGGATCGGTGATGGAAGCTTGACGCCGTGTTCCTCTCCGAAGTGGCGCGCGAAGGCCTCCGACGGTTTCGGGCGATGCTCGGTCTTCGTACGCTTTTCGTGAATCAAACGGCGGACAAATGCTTCCATCGAGACGCCGACCTGCCGGGCTTCACGTCGCAGCCAGGACTTGTCTCCAGGATCGATGTCGCGGACGGTGATGCTGGTGCCCATGGCGGTGCCTCCTGTTTTCTCAGAGAGTCCTGCGGCTGATCACCAACAATCAAATTGTGCTATCAAATTTCGCGAGCCAAAGGTTTGAACCTGTCAGACATGCCCATGTGCTCGACATGAGAGTCACTTCCGGACTGTCAGGGCGCACTGCTCCGCGCGTTCTTGAACGAGCCGGGCGAGTTGCGAGAACCTGCCGGCGTCCAGCCCTTGATCCATCATGGTGTCTGCAACCCCTGTCGCCCGTGCCCTCACATCCTCGCTCAGTTCCGCAACACGCCGGCGAACCAGCGGCCACCCCAGGGACGCGCCGGAAGCGAATGTCGCCCAGTCCCCGGCATCCAGATCCTCAAGCGCTGCGGAGTTTCCGATCTTCATGGCCAACCGGGGTGCCAGTTCCGGCCAGAACACGGTCGACAGAAGATCATAGAGAGGCGCCAGGCGCACCCCCCTTCTGTCATGGAGTATGGAGAAGTTCTTGCCGTGAGCATCGGCATTGCCGACCATCAGATTGAATATGACGGCATCAAGCAACTTGAGGAGATCGACCGCGGGTCGAGCACAGACACGGCGGAGAAGGGCGAAGCAGTCTTCAAGTGCAGGCCCTCCTTCGTCCGCGTACTTGAGTTCCGGCAGCACACCGAGCGCTTGACAGAAGTCTTCCTGATGGACCCGCCGGATGACGCCATCGCCATCAGGCGAGCGATCATATCGCTCGACAAGGAGAAACTCCCGGCCGCCGACCACGCGCGGTTCCACCGACGCGACATCGAGACCACTGTCTGCCGCAAGCCGCATGACGAAGGCTTCGTTCTCTGTCGTGCCGGGAAACCGTTCATTGGGTTGCTTGAGAATGTGCGTGGTCGGTTGCCCGGGAACGGGCAAGGCGATCGCGCCATTGACGAGAACCACCGGCAGCTTGGACTGCGCGCCGGCGAGCGAAAGCCTGGGTCCTTTCTCACCGGCGAGCAGAGGGCGTGTCGGCAGGGAATCGAGCACGCTGATGAGGCCCGCTTCATCAAGTGGTGCAGGCTGTCGGCCGACGTCGGGCACCCCGGGGGACTCTCCGGGCACCAGGAGCTGAAGCGCGCCCGCTACGTCACCGCCAAGGCCTTCGAGAAGGGCGAAGTCATTGCCGCTTGATACGCCGAGTGCCCTGGCTGCCGCATGGCGCTGGCTTTCTTCGGGCAGCAGACCGCCGAAAAAGGGGCGACACTCACGGCGGGAAAACGCTTCGTCACGCTTGGGCAGCGATACGCAAAGGGGTTGGGCGCTCTCATCCCTGAGCCAGGCATCTGCATAGGAGAATTCGAGTTCGCCGTAGCGGCTCTGGGTAAGCTGACCGACAAGGACTCCATCCCACCACACGTGAAGAACACGGATCATGTGAGTTGCGTGCCTTCGGCCTCTGGCGGTGGCGCGATATCGAACGAGCAGCCCAGAGCGTGCAGGACCTGAAGCGTCTTGCCGACTTGTGCCGTCGATTTGCCTCGTTCGAGTTCAACCAGGAAACGCAGACCCACACCCGCCGTGCCGGCGAGTTCGTCCAGGCGCAGTCCCAGGGCCTTGCGGGTGATCCGCACAATGCGGCCGATATCTTCGGGTGTGAGCGTTCGGTGAACCATGGATCTTACCGAACGGGAATGTATGTGGAAAACTTGGTTCAACTAATGTCAAATTTCCCGCTCGGGACAATGGTGCACCGGACCGCGGAAACCCTGACGGCGCGAGGAGAGCATCGGTTCACGGACTTCATGGCGCAAAGACATGGATCCGTGTTCTGTCGACGACGAGGCCGAGGATGTCGCCTTCCGCTGCCGAAATGGCGTCGTTGACCCGCACGGTCAGCGGTGTGTTGAAGTGCAGGAGTGTCTCGGCGCCGAGAGGTTCGATGTGATCGAGGCGGGCGACGAGGTCCGCCTCCCCGGTGCTTGCGAGCCTGAACGCTTCCGGTCGCAGCCCGATGGTGGCCCTTCCCCTGTGGCTGACCGGGTGTCGAGGCATGATCGTGGCGCCTGCGAAGGCGACCGCGCCGCTCGTTTCAACGGTTCCGTCGAGAAAATTCATGGCCGGGGCGCCGATGAATCCGGCGACGAAGGTGTTGGCCGGGTGATGATAGAGTTCCATCGGAGTCCCGACCTGCTCGACCCTGCCCCGGTTGATGACGGCGATGCGGTCGGCAAGGGTCATCGCCTCGGTCTGATCGTGGGTGACATAGATCATGGTCACGCCGTCAAGCGCCTTGTGGAGCCGGGCAATCTCGAGGCGCATGCGCACGCGCAGCGCCGCATCAAGATTGGAAAGCGGCTCGTCGAACAGGAATACCGCCGGATCGCGGATGATCGCCCGACCGATGGCGACACGCTGACGCTCGCCACCGGACAACTGGCGGGGCATGCGGGTCAAGAGGTCTGCGATACCCAGCCTTTCCGCCACGTCCCTCACCCGCTGCTCGGTCTCCCGGGCCGGCGTGCGGGCAAGCGACAGGCCGAAACCGATGTTGCCGGCGACATCGAGGTGCGGAAAGAGGGCGTAGGACTGGAAGACCATGGCCAGCTTGCGCTTCGACGGAGCAACGCGGGTCACATCACGCCCGCCAATCCGGATGGTGCCGTCGCTGACATCCTCGAGGCCCGAGATCAGGCGCAGCATGGTCGACTTGCCACACCCCGATGGACCGACAAGGACCATGAATTCACCTCTGGCGATATCGAGCGAGACGTCCCGGATGACCTCGACATCGCCGAAGGACTTGCGGATGTTCTCCAGTGTGACGCGTGCCATTCCTACCCCTTGACGGCGCCCATGGTCATGCCCTTGATGAAGTAGCGCTGGAAGAACAGGAAGATCACGAGGGTGGGCAGGCTGGCAATCAGCGAGAGGGCGCCCTGGACACCCCAGGCGACGGTGTACTGCCCCTTCAGGTTGACGATCCCGATCATGATGGTGCGCTTCTCGTCGGACTGGGTAAAGATCAGGGGCCACAGAAAGTCATTCCAGATCCATGTGAACTGCAGGGTGGCAAGGACCGCCAGCGCCGGCAGGGCCAGCGGCACCGCCACCCGGGTCAGGACCTGCCATTCGCTGGCGCCTTCAAGGATGGCCGCCTCTCTCAGCGCATCGGGAACCGTGGCAAAGAAGTTCCTCATCAGCAGGGTGCAGATGGGAATGCCGAGCGCCGTGTGGACGAGGAAGATGGGCCACAGCGTATCGATGAGACCGACGCCATTGAACAGCCTGAAGAGCGGCACCAGGATGACCTGGGGAGGAAAGAACATGCCGGCGACAATGGCAAGAAAGAGGATGCCGGCGCCGCGGAACGGCAGCTTGGCAAAGACATAGCCGGCAAGGACGCCAAGCGCGGTCGACGCGGCGGTCGCCGGGACGGTCACGATCAGCGTGTTGACGAAATAGCGGTGAACCGCGGGATTGGAGAGCACCTCGGCGTAGTTCCCAAGAAAGAGCGTGCCGGGGATCGACCACAGGTCCCCCAGGGCAATGGCCCGTGTCGTCTTGATCGAGGACAGCAGCACACCGACGGTCGGCGTGAGAAACAGCACCGCCAGCATGATCAGGATCGCCATGAGGGCCGCCGTCCACGGCGTCAGCGAAAGCGACCGGCTTTCAGCCATAGATCTCATCAATCCTCTTCAACTGCCGGAAATAGAACCCGATGATGACCAGTGCGATGAGAAAGAGAACGACCGATATGGCGCTGCCGTAGCCCATCAGGTACTTCTTGAAGCTCTCGTTGTACATGTGCATGGCAAGCGTATCGGAGGAATGAAACGGTCCGCCGCCCGTCATGATGAAGAGAATGTCGAACCCCTTGAGCGAGTTGATGACCGACAGCGCAATGACGACGATTGTGGAGGGAATGAGGAGGGGCACGACGACACGCCGGATGCGCTGCCATGGCGTGGCTCCCTCGATGTCGCAGACCTCGAGCAGATCAGAGGGTATCGCCGTCAGCCCGGCAAGATAGATGACCATCGAAAGCCCGGTTTGCTGCCAGGACCAGGCGACAATGACCGACCACAGGGCGCTGCCGGGTCTGGCGAGCCAGGCATGGGTGAACGGCTCCCCGGCCACGAACGAGATGATCGCGTTGAGAAGACCCCAGTCGGGCTGATAGATCCAGGTCCATATCTGGCCAACGACAATGGCCGACAGACAGATCGGCAGATAGAAGATGGTCTTGAAGACCCGCCCACCGCGAATCTGTCTGTCGAGGAGAAGTGCCAGGGCGAGTCCCAGCAGTGTCGGCAGCACGATGGCGGCCACCATCCACAGGGCGGTGTTGATGATCGCCCCGAAAAACAGCCGGTCCGTCCAGATCCTGGCGTAGTTGTCGAGTCCGACGAAAGCGTAGTCGGGATCGAAGCCGTTCCAGTCGGTGAAGCTGTACCAGAAGGAACTGAAGAGCGGCCATACGACGAAGACCGCAAAGACCGAGAGCGGAGGAAGGAGCAGAACAACACGCCAGAAACGGTTCTCGCGTTCCATGCGCTCCTCCGCCGGTTTGAAGGGCCGCCGCCAGGCGGCGACCCTTCACTGCGTCACTGGGTAAAGGCCGATGCTGCGTCCGAGGCCACCTGGTCGAGAATGGCGTCGACCCTTGAGGGGTCGTCCATGAACTCGGCGAACATGGAAAGACCGACCTCGGCCACCGGCGGCGGTGTCGCGAGGTCATAGTTGAAGGCGAAGTTGTCCGACGCCCCGATGGTGGCGATGACGTTCTGCGTCACGTCGTTGTAATGTGCCGGATCGACATTCACATTGGCCGAAACGGCGCCGACCGCATTGGTCCACGCCAGCTGGACGTCGGTATCGGACATCATGAATGCGAGGAACGCCTTTCCTCCTTCCGGATTGTCGCCATGGGCCGAGACCACGAACCCATCCACCGGTCCCACCACCGAAACCGGAACCGATCCGTCGATCACCGGAAACGGAAAGAACGCATAGTCGTCGCCCGGAACGAGGCCGATATCGTTCCAGTAGCCGGTGATCCAGGTCCCCATGAGGGTCATGGCAGCATCACCTCGGGCAACCTTGTCCGATGCGTCGGTCCAGGTGTCGGCATTGGCGTTGGCGGTAAAGTATCCTCTGTCGACAAGGTCCTTCCACATCGCCATCGCCCGGGCGACCTCGTCATCATCGTAACTGGCCGTGCCGTTCATCAGTGCCGCACGGTAGTCGGGCCCGGCCGTCCCGAGGAGCAGGTAGTCGAACCAGAACTGGGCCGGCCAGCGGTTCTTGGAGCCCAGTGCGATCGGCGTCACGCCGGCGTTCGCCAGTGTTTCGGCCACATCGAGAAACTCCTCCCAACTACCTGGAAGGTCTGTGATACCCGCGTCGGCGAACACTCGCGTGTTATAGAACATTCCGGCATAGTGGTAGTTGAACGGCACGAGGTAGCGCATGCCGTTGTAAAGCGTGGCGCTGTCGGCGATGGACTTTGCCACGACATCGTCAAGACCTTCTCGGTCCCACATGTCGTCAATCGGTGTCAGGCTCCCCGAATCAACGACGAACTGCACCCTGGCTCCAGCCCAGTAGCTGAAGACATCCGGCAGACTGCTGCCGGAAGCCCGGACGAGAATGTCCGTCTTGAAATCCTCGTGACCCACCGGGCTGTTGCGCATCACATATCCGCTCGCCTCCTCGAAGCGGGCGATCTGCTCGTTGAGAGCCTTGAGACCAAGTTCGCCGGTAAAGTAGTGAGTGATCGTGATGTCGTTGTCCTCGGCCGACACGGACAGTCCGGTCGCCGCCATGACCGCCCCGGCAACGGAGCCGATCAGCGCACGTCTGTTGAAACTTGTCATCAGAGCTTCCCTCCCGATCAATTTGCACATGTTGTACAGTCAAACTCGATGCAGGGCCAGCATGCGCCGCTCCGCAGGGTTGTCAACGGGATGTGTTGCCAATGTTGTAAAACGGCGGCATGTTGTCGAGCATATGCGCACTATGTACAACAGTATCGAACATTTTGTGCAGTATACGGTCCCTCCTGTGAGGATGTGCCCGATGCGTGTCTTGCAGTCGCTGTCGCGAGGTCTGAAGACTCTCGACCTTCTCAGGGAGGCCGGCGAGCCATTGCGCCTGACGCATGTTGCCCACGAACTCGGTGTCCGCAAGTCAAACGCCTCCCACATTCTCAAGACCCTTGTCGCGGCTGGCTGGGCCATCCAGGACGACACACGCCGCTATGCTCCGGCCGCCCGCTGCACGGAGCGGCACACCTTGTCGGACGTCGTGGCCTGCAAGGAACGGTGCCGCCCCGCGCTCGAATCACTGGTTGCCGCAACGGGTGAGTGCGCTCATCTTGCCGTTCTTGTCGAACACCGGGTCTGGTACGTCGACAAGGTGGAGTCCGCGTTGCCTCTGAAGGTCGACCACCCCATCGGAGCGCTGTCACCGCTCCATTGCACGGCGCTCGGCAAGGCCTTCCTCGCCTTCGGCAGGGCCGGCATCCCACCCGTCCTGTCGAGGTACACCGATCGCACGATCGTCGAGCGTCATCTCCTGACGCGGGACGTGGCAGCCACACGGGCCCGGGGTTTTGCCGTCGACAACGAGGAGTTCGCTCAGGGCATCCGGTGTGTCGCCCGCCCCGTCTACGACATCCGCGGCGACATGATCGCCGCTCTCGGGATTTCCGGACCATCGGTGCGCATCGATGACGCCCGCCTCGAGGAACTCGGCGCGCTGGTCAGGGCCACCGTCATCGTTCCCGAAGACAGCGCGCCATGACCGGAACACCGGTACGGATCGGTTTCATCGGCACGGGCCGGATTTCCGATCTCCATGCGGCCGGATACCTTGGCCATGCGGCAGCCCGCATCACCGCCCTGTGTGACACGGATGTGGAGCGCGCACGCTCGAGGGCGCTTGCCTGGGGTCTCGATGACGCGATGGTGACAGATGATCCCGCAGCCCTGCTTTCCCGCAACGATGTGGATCTCGTCGAGATTCTCCTGCCCCACCATCTTCATTGCCCGGTCGCCCTCGCGGCGATCGAGGCCGGCAAGATCGTCTCGCTCCAGAAACCCATGTGCCTTTCCATGGAAGAAGCCGACCGTCTGGTCGAGGCGGCCGAGGCCCACGATCGCCCGGTCCGGGTGTTCGAGAACATCCTGTTCGATCATCCGGTCATGGTGGCCGACGCCCTTGTCGGCGACGGCGCCATCGGCAGGCCCCTGGCCATACGCATGAAATCAAATCCCGGCAAGGGCCGGGGTTCCTGGGAGGTCCCTGCGGAAGCCACAGCATGGCGGCAGAGACGGGACCTTTCCGGAGGCGGTCCGCTCATCTTCGACGATGGACACCACAAGTTCTCCCTGGCGTGGCATTTCATGGGCGAGCCCGAGGAGGTTCATGCGTTCATCGGCCAGACACGTCACAGGGACGGCAGCCTGCTTGATGCCCCGTCGATCGTCTCCCTGCGCTTCGATGAACAGCGAATAGGCAGCTTCGAGGTCGTCTACTCTCCCGACCTCGAGATCGAAACGCGCCAGTATCCCCAGGACGACCGGATCGAGATCACCGGAACCCGCGGGGTCATCTGGATCAACCGGGGCCACGGGAGCCTCGGCATCCAGCCATCCGTACAGTGTTTCAGGAACGGGGAACCGGACTGCGTTCACGAGACCTGTTCGCGCTGGGAAGACAGCTTCGCCCGCGCCACCCGGCACTTCCTTACCTGCCTGCAGGAAGGGCACACTCCGGCACTGACCGCACGGAACGCAAGAAGCGTGCTGCGATTCGCCCTTGCCGCTGAGGAATCGGCACGGCTCGGTCGTGCCGTGCGTTACGCGGATATCTGACATGATCGGCGACACCCGGAGCGCCCGCGCGGCGTGGCTGGCGTCCCGGGGCGGACTGGAGGAGGCCATTGGCGCCGGACACCTCTCCGAGCCCGTGACCCTTCCCCTCACCGAAGCGCTTGTCCTGGGGCTGATGCGCCAGGGCGTCACCAAGTACCTGATGATCCTCGGCCATGGTTCGACGGAACTCGCGGAGACACTCAGGGTCTATGAGGAGGCCGGGCTGGTCCGCGGGTACCAGTTCCGCAACGAAGTCGAAATGGCCCATGCAGGCACGGCGCTGCGCTGGGTCTATGGCGAGACGGCTGCCGTGGTGACATCGATCGGTCCGGGCGCCCTGCAGGCGATGGCCGGATCCCTTGCCGCAGCGTCCAATGGCGTCGGGCTCTACCACATCTATGGTGACGAAACGACGCGCGGTGAAGGCTACAACATGCAACAGGTGCCCAAACCCGAACAGGGCCTCTTCGGGCGCATCACGGCACTGATGGGCGCCTCCTACACGCTGCACACGCCAGGCGCGATGCGCGATGCGCTGCGGCGCGGAGCCGCAACGGTCTTTCACCCATGGAAGGCCGGGCCCTTCTATCTCAACCTGCCGCTCAACACACAGCCTGCCATGGTGACCCTGCGTCCCGACGCCCTGCCGAAACGGCCCCGGGCTCTCGCCCAGGCGCCCGCCGATGACACCCTCATCGAGACAGCGGCAAGGATGATCAGGGATGCCGGGCGCGTTGCCATCAAGGCGGGCGGCGGCGCCCGCGGCGCCAGTGGCGCGCTCCGGCGGCTCGCCGAGGCGGCCGGTGCGGTCGTCGTCCTGTCCCCGGGCTCCACGGGCGTCATGCCGGAGAGCCACCCGCTCAACATGCATGTCGGAGGATCCAAGGGATCGATCAGCGGTAACTACGCCATGGCGAACGCGGAGCTTGCCATCTTTGTCGCAAGCCGCGCCGTCTGCCAGAGTGACTGTTCCGGCATCGGCTGGCCCCGGGTTCGCCAGGTCATCAACATCAACGCCGATCCCGTCGATGTCCTCCACTACAACAACACCCTGGCCCTATCCGGCGACGCCGCGACGGTGATGGACCGGCTGACCGAACGCCTCGGTCCGGGCCCGGAAGAGTCCTCCTGGCTGGCCGCCTGTGCAGAGAGGAAGGCCGCGTGGAAGGCCTTCAGGGCGGAACGCTATGCATGCGGACCACTCCCCGACAGCACCTGGAAGCGCCCTGTTCTCACCCAGCCCCAGGCCATCCGGATCGCTGACCGATTCGCCCGGCACATCGACGCCATCAAGTTCTTCGATGCCGGCGACGTTCAGGCCAACGGCTTCCAGGTCGTCGAGGACGAGAAGGTGGGCGAGAGCATCACTGAGTCGGGCTCGTCATACATGGGGTTCGCCGTTTCCGCGCTGCTCGCCGGTGGCCTCGCCGACCAGGGGCGCTACGCCATCGCCATCACCGGTGACGGGTCCTTCATGATGAACCCCCAGATTCTCATCGATGGTATCGAACATGGTGTCCACGGCACCATCCTTGTTCTCGACAACCGCCGCATGGGCGCCATCAGCCAGTTGCAGGTGGCCCAGTACGGCAGAGACTACCGCACCGCCGACGACGTCATCGTGGATCTCGTCGGCCTTGCCGCCGCGGTTGGAGGCGTGAAGGCCCTTCACGGTGGCTGGACTGCGGAGAGTCTGCGGAACGCACTCCATGAGGCGCATGCCTGGCCAGGGCTCAGTGTCGTTCACCTTCCCGTCTACTATGGCAGCAACCCCCTCGGGGGCCTTGGCGCATGGGGCGCGTGGAACGTGGGCAACTGGTGCGAGGACGTCGAGAAAACCTGGACCGGCACCCTGATCTGACCATGACGGGCAAGGCGAAGGGACTGGACGGCGGACTCACCGACTATGGTGACCGGGAGTTTGCGCGATTCCTGCGCCGCTCCTTCGCCCGATCCACCGGTCTGACCAGCCGCTCGCTGGACCGTCCGGTGGTCGGAATCTGTCACACCGCAAGCGGCTTCAACCCCTGCCACAGGCACTTTGGCGACCTGGTGAACTCGGTCAGCACAGGCGTGACCGCCGCCGGCGGGCTACCGGTGCCGTTCCCCGTGATCTCTCTCGGAGAGGCCTTCCTCCATCCCACATCGATGGTCTACCGCAATCTGATGGCCATGGCCGTGGAAGAGATGATTCGCGCCCAGCCGATGGACAGCGTCGTTCTCCTGGGAGGATGCGACAAGACCGTGCCCGCCCTCCTGATGGGCGCTGCATCGGCGGGCAAGCCCGCCGCCCTGGTGGTGGCCGGGCCGATGATGACCGGACGGCACAGGGGCGAACGCCTGGGCGCCTGCACGGACTGCCGGCGTTTCTGGGCGCTCTTTCGTGCCGGCAGGATCAGCCGCGAAGAGATCGAACAGGTCGAGTCCCGGCTAGCGGTCACCACGGGAACATGCGCCGTCATGGGAACGGCCTCGAGCATGGCCCTTGTCGCGGAAACCCTGGGGTTTGTCCTTCCGGGAACGGCAGCCATACCGGCAGTTCACGCCGATCGCCTTCGCGCCGCGGAAGAGACAGGCGCCCTTGCCGTGGGAATGGCGAGAGAAGGTGGCCCCACACCTCGCGCACTCATTACGCCCCGGTCGGTCGACAACGCCTTCCAGGTCCTGCTCGCCGTCTCCGGGTCAACGAATGCCGTCATCCATCTTGCGGCCATCGCCGGGCGCGCCGGCGTCCACTTCGATACCGGCCGCTTCAATGACCTGGCGCGCACCACCCCCGTCATCGTCGACCTCAAGCCCGTAGGCGAGGGCTACATGGAGGATTTTCATGCCGCCGGCGGCCTTGACGGTGTGCTGCGCGCGATTGCCGATGGTCTCGCGGGAGACTGCGTCGACATCACGGGACGCACGCTTGCAAGGCGGCTCAAGGACCCCCTCGCCGACCAGGTCGATCACCGTGTCATCCGCACGGCCGACAACCCCGTGGACCACCAGGGAGGGCTGATCATCCTCTACGGATCCCTGGCGCCCGGGGGCGCCCTTCTCAAGCGGGCGGCCGCGACACCCCGCCTTCTCGAGAGCGAGGGCCGCGCCGTGGTCTTTTCCTCCCTCGAGGACCTCGCCAGAAGAATTGACGATCCCGGTCTCGATGTCCGCGCCGATGACGTCCTCGTCCTGCAGAACGCGGGGCCGGCAAGCCCCTCGGGCATGCCCGAAGCCGGCTATCTTCCCATTCCGCGAAAGCTCGCCGCCCGGGGGGTCACCGACATGGTGCGCATCTCGGACGCCCGGATGTCAGGCACGGCCTTTGGAACCATCGTCCTCCATGTGGCCCCTGAATCCCACCTCGGAGGCCCTCTGGCCCTGGTGGAGAACGGTGACCGGATCCGCCTTTCCGTCTCCTCCGGCACCATCGACCTGCTGGTCGGCGACGACGAACTCGAACGCCGGCGACGTGCCTGGCAGGCGCCCGGCGCGACCCACCGGCGCGGGTACCGCTCGCTTCAAGCGACGCGTGTGCTGCCCTGGACCGAAGGCTGCGATCTCGATTTTCTCACCACCACCGAGAGACAGGAACCGTGACGAACCGGTGGGAGTACGACTACGTCATCATGGGCGCGGGAAGCGCCGGGTGCGCCCTGGCGGCCCGGCTGACGGAGGACCCTCAGATCCGGGTTCTTCTTCTCGAAGCCGGTCCGGCGCGGGGAACGCCCTTCAATCACTGGCGCGTGGGGATGCCCGCCGCGTTCGGCAGTACCTGGCTCGATCCCCGGTTCAACTGGATGTTCGAGGGCGAAGCGGAGCCGCAACTCAACAACCGCTCCATCATCCAGCCAAGGGGCCGGGTGCTGGGTGGTTCATCCTCCATCAACGGCATGTGCTTCATTCGCGGCCACGCCCTCGATTTCGAGCGCTGGGTCAGGGAAGGCGCCGCAGGCTGGTCGTGGCGCGAGGTTCTGCCCTACTTCAGGCGCCTGGAAACCTGGCAGGATGGCGAGAACCGCTGGCGCGGCGGTTCGGGCCCGGTACATGTCATCCGGGGTACCTGGCCCAGCGAACTCTATCAGGCCTTCATCGAGGCGGGCGCCGAGGCGGGCTATCCCTTTTCCGGGGACATCAATGGTGAACTCCAGGAGGGCTTCGCCGCCTTCCAGATGAACGTGCGCAACGGTGTCCGCGCATCGACTGCCGAGGCCTATCTGCGCCCCAACCGGCATCGCCCCAATCTCGTCATCGAGACCGGCGCGCTGGCTACCGCCATCACGACCGAGGGCAACCGTGCTTCGGGCATCACCTTCCGCCCCAGCAGCGGCGGCGGCCGCGACACGGTTCACGCCACCCGAGAGGTCATCCTTGCCGGAGGCGCCGTCGGCTCGCCGCACCTGCTCAAGCTCTCGGGCATCGGGCCGGCGGACGAACTGCGGCTCCATGGCATCGATGTCAGGGTCGATCTTCCAGGTGTGGGAGAAAATCTCCAGGATCATCCGATCATCTACATGAAGTGCCGCGTCGACCAGCCGGTTTCCATGAGTCGCTACATGAGGCCGCACATGATGGCCTACACCGGCCTTCGGTGGCTGACGACGCACAGCGGGCCGGGCGCAACGAACAATGTCGAGACCTGTGCTTGGCTGCGCACGGACCCCTCGCTCTCCCACCCGGACATGCTGATCCAGTTCCTGCCCGTCCTTCTCACCCACGAGGGCGAGGTTCTGCCCGGAAGCCATGGCTTCACCTATTGCCTGGGCCCGACGCGTGTCGACGGCCGTGGCTGGGTCCGGCTGCGCAGCGCCAGTCCTGAGGACCCGCCCCGCATTGTCTCGAACTTCCTGTCGACGGACGCCGACCTCACGCGCATGAAGCGGGCCCTCGACATCAGCCGCGACATTGCCTCCCGCCCGGCCCACCAGGCTCATGGCCCCAGGGAGGTCGACCCGGGCCCGGACCTTCGTTCGCCTGGCGACATCGAAGCCTATCTCCGCGACAACGTGGCCGGCGACTTCCATCTGGCGGGAACCTGCCGTATGGGCCACGACTCCATGGCCGTGGTCGATCCGGCACTGAAGGTACACGGCATCGAGGGCCTGCGTGTGGTCGACGCCTCGGTCATGCCGAGCATCGTCAACGCCAACACCAATGCCACCTCCATCATGATCGGAGAAAAGGCTGCCGACATGATTCTCGGGCGCGTGCCGCTGCCACCAGCCGACGTGCCCCTGCCCACCACGATGGAAAAGGCCTGAATGACAGGTCACGGCCGTGCTTCGCCATGAAGCGGAGTCTCTCGAAAGGTCAGATCCTCTTCGACCGTGAAACGCCGGCACCAGGGTCACCGGATTGACAGTTCTGGATTTGATCCGCAGGTCGAAATGAAAGGCCGCGACGCCATGCGCCCTCCCCGTGCCCGCTGCATTCCAGAGTCCCCGGGTTCCATGCGGCGCTGACCGGGGCATCGACTTCACATGAACGCAAGGGCATGGATCGTGCGGCACGGATTCTGGTTCCTGGCGTTCATCTGGTTGCCAGCGGGATTCGTCGCACAGGCGGCAATCCGGTTTGCAGAATCGCCCGGCCTGTTTGCGGATTCCGGCGAGGTGTTCGCGGCCCTGGGATCACTCGCTCTCGTCGCGCCCTGCGGCCTGCCACTGGCTCTTGCCTGCCGCTGCCTGTGGCATCTCGGCTATCGACGCGCGGCCTGGGTTACAGGTGTCGCACTGGGCATTCCGACGGTGGCGGGGGCCGTGCTCGCGGGCCTGCTCGGGCCGGTGGCAGTCGCGGCATGGGCCGTGCTTCTCGGCCTGCCTGTGTGGATCGCCTGGTGCTGGCTCAAATGGCGCCGATGACCGCCAGGGTGGCGAGCGAAATCGACACACACGGACCGGACCACTTGTCCGGGCACGACCGGCATCACTGCTGTGGCGCACCGATCAACAGCCTGCCGTAGAGCAGCACGAACCCTGCAAAGCCGCAGCACCACAGGAGGCCCGCAAGCGTCCACAGGACCGTCGCATGCTCCGCCAGCACATCGCCTGCAAGCCTTGCCAGCACCGAAACGACCACCAGCAGGTATACTGCGGCCGTCCCCGGACCCGCCGTCAGTTCCCGGCCGCCATGGCCAAGCGTCGCGCGGGTCATGACGGCAAGCGTCATGACGCCGATGGCGCCCGCCATCCACAGATGCTGGGCCGAAGCCGTCGGCAGGCTGCCGGGCCACACAATGGATGCGCCGATCCCCAGCATGCCGAGAGGCACGAACGCATATCCCGCGTGCAGGATCCAGAGCAGCGGTTCGCGGCGGGTATGGAGCCCCCGCCATCTGGAGAGCCGCGCAACCTGCGCGAGGCCCGAGGCAAGCAGCAGGAAACCCGTCTCCGGCGCAGCCGGAAGCACGACCCATGCCACCAGGGCGATCAGGGTGAGCCCGAGCACCAGCCTGTCTGGATGTCCTGATACCGTTGGCAGAGCCTCGCTGCCGCGCGCCATCAGCCAGTTTCGGGTGAACGCAGGAACGATGCGTCCGCCAATCACCGAGATCATCATGATCGCGGCGACAAGGCCGATGCGGAACCCGTAGCCCGACGCCGCATGGGCTTCGCCCGAAGCTTCCCGATGAAAGAGGGCATTACCCGCAATGAAGACGCCGATCATGGCGACCATCGCGAGATTGCGCCAGTTCTTCCCGCAGACGATTTCCCGCAGCACGTAGCCGCCAATACCGACAAGACAGGAAAGATCGACCAGGGCCACCACCAGGGGTGCGAGCCACTCCGACACCGCGACCGCAATCCGTCCGAGGATCCAGAGTGCGACGAGGCCCGCCAGGGGCCAGCCTGCGAGCGCTGGCCGACCTGTCCAGTTCGGCACGGCGGTGAGCAGAAATCCGGCGAGCACCGCGCCCAGATAACCGAACAGGGCCTCGTGGGCATGCCAGGAGACCGGGCCGAAGGCGCCCGGCAGTTCGAGTCTTCCGGTGAGCATCACGAGCCAGAGCGCCATGGAGACAAGTGCCCACAGCGCCGCCGCGAGGAAGAAGGGCCGAAAGCCGCAGGACAGAAAAGCGGACCTCGAGGCCTCGACTTGAGATGCGTTCATGAGTCAGTCCACTCCCGATCAACCTGCGGCGGCGATCATGGCCGCAAAGGCCGACAGGTCCCAGCCGTTTCCGGCAGCAAGCCTCCCGCATGCAGAGCGGAGCACATCGGGTGTGCGACAATTCTGTGATGGATGGCGTGGGTCAGGTTGCCCGCTGTTCCCAGCAGTCGTCGAAGCGATTGCTGTGAACGGCACGCCGCAAAGCGAAGATGTGGTTGGCGCCCCGGACACTCCAGTTCATTCCGCCGCTCTTCAGGCGCCCGTGCCGGATTGACAAGACCTGGTGGCCTACGGCACCGCGTTGACGGACTGACATCACTTTCATTCATTCGCTGCGCCGACATCAATCTTGATAGCCCGTTGAGAGGGCTGGCGGTCCGCCTCATTCGTTCTGCCTGCTACAAGGCATTCGAGACTCTTGTCGATAGCGCGGCCAGCCCCTGGAGGAACGGCAACAATTCATGAGGCATTCCCTGCCCACAGCTGCGCGACACCGGATGTCACGGAGAATCTCGTCCGCGATCCGGTTGCCGACGCGTTCGATATCGGCGTGCGCCATACCGGTCCGGGTGGGCCTACCTGCGACGTCCCCTTGCACGCGCGCCCGGTCAACCTCGCGAAGGACTCCACGTCCGTCCGCTACGACTCACCGGACAAGGACGTGCCGATCCAGGACACGGACCGCATGGCCTCACGATTTGATCCGGTTCGCTTTTGCTGCCTCCAGCTTTCCTGAGTCGTGCTGGAAACCGGCAAGGGATCGCGACGCAAGGCGGACAAGAGGCACGCTGCATTTCACAGCCCCAATCAGGAACACGATTGGAAAGAGAATGTTCTTCACCGCGACGGCAACGAGAAGGAAAGCGATGTTTGTCGTCATATCGACGAGTTTCCCGCTCGCTTCCCGAAGTTGCATGGCGCCGGCCCAGGTTGCGTTCGAAATCTTCTGCCACAGCGATTCGCACGATCCGCCATCAAGGCGGGTGTCGATGCACTCAAGTGCCTCGTCGCTTTCGCGAATGAGATCGTCCTTGTTCTCGATCTGCGCGGCAAGCTCCTGCAGGCGCCTCTTCATGTCTTGAATGCCTTCTTCCTCCGCGACGCCTCCAAGACTCTCCGGGAGCCACCGCAGCAATCCGGCGTCATCGCGGGATTCATCAATCTGTGCATCGAGCCGTTCAAACTGATCCTGCACCGACGCCTTCGACTCCCTGAGCTCCGTGTTTCGTGCTTCCTCGCGCTCCCTCTCCGCCTCCAGGGCTGAGGGGTCAGAAGAGTGTGCATCCACCATGCCGGACGCCAGTTCTTTCAGGAGCATCAACTGTTCCGTGTCTCTCGTTATCTCCTGATCCAAGAACATCTGACTGACCATGAAACTCAGCGCCAGGAACACGGGTACGATGAACCGGACGATGACTGCCAGAACGAACAGGCGCACGAACCAGTCCCGGTACGTGTCGAGCCGGGTGTTCGACACCGCCAGGAGTCGGCCGCATCCGGTCCGGAACCCCTTCCATTCCATAAGCAACACGAAGACGGCCATCACGGAGCCAATTGAACACAGGAACCACTTGAATGCGGGCCCACCGACGACCTCAAGGAGAATGTTCTGAACGAACAACGAACCAAGCGCCCATGCCAAGACCGAAGAAAGCCGTTCAACCGCGTCGTTGACAGGATCGAACATCTGACCCAGTTCGACTGAGGCAAGCAGGGGCACCTTGATCTGTGAGGTCTGGAGAACCGAAACCAGGCCGTTGATCGCTCTCGACGCAGCATAGATACCAAGCGTCTCCTTGGTGGTATCGGCAACTGTTTCGCGGGCAAACTCGTCCAGTCTCCCGTCAAATGACACCGCAATCAGTGCGACCGAGAGAGCACCAACCATGACCGCTCGATAGAGGCTCACACGCAAGGAATGCCGTTCAATTCCTGATGCCATTCCGGTTCTCCTGCACGACTCCGGCGGTTCCCGCAGTCAGTCTGATCTTGCGCACGCCATGGTACGCATGGGGGGCACACTTGCACCATCGTCACAGTCGCACCCTGAGAGATGAGGTCTCTGGGCTCACCGGGAGAGTCCCTTGCGAGGCGACTCGCCTCCACGCGCGCCAACGAACGCCCTGGTCCGCTGCCTCACTTGATGATGGCAGGTCAGCGAAACGCATCAAGGGCTCGCGAGAGTAACAGGGGGACATCGGCAACCTTGACATCTGCGCCGGCTCTTCCCTAGTGTCCCGTCGACTTGCCGGAGCGGGTGAACCATGGCCAAGCCGACCACCATTCTCGTGAAGCTCGAGAGTACTGCGGACACAGGCTACTACTACGTGACCAAGAAGAATCCCCGCACGCAGACGGAGAAACTCTCCTTCCGCAAGTACGACCCCGTGGCACGCAAGCATGTGGTGTTCAAGGAAGCCAGGCTGAAGTAGTCCGGTTTCACTTCTTGACGCAACTTTCCGACGAGCTGAACGCTCTCGACATCGATTCCGGCAGACCCCTTCTCATCAGCGATGCCGACGAGGTGCTCTTTGCCTTCATGGAGGGTTTCGAGGGTTTCCTGATCAGTCGTGGACTGAGCTTCTCGTGGGCCTCCTTCCGTCTCAACGGCAACATCATAGATGATCGCACAGGCGAGGCTGTGGATGCGACAGAGGTGAGATCACTCATCTACTCGTTTTTCGAGAATCACACGCGGACCCTTGCCGCCGTAGACGGCGCGGCAGAATCCCTGCAGCACCTCGACCGCCACCTGCAGATCGTCGTTCTGAGCAACATCTGGCCGGAATTCCGCGACGCCAGGGCCCACGCCCTGAAGAACCAGGGCATGCCCTACCCCGTCATCGCCAACCGTGGCTCCAAGGCACCCGCCATCGCGCATCTGGCCTCACTGACGTGCGGGCCCGTCTTCTTCGTCGATGACATTCCCGAGCATCACCGGGATGTCGCCAACCTCACCGCGGATGTCATCCGTATCCACTATGTGGCCAACCGGCGCCTGGCGGGCCTCCTCGGGCCGGCGAGGGACTGCCATCACCATGCCGGAGACTGGCCCG
Source organism: Alphaproteobacteria bacterium (assembly GCA_965213815.1). Classification (GTDB taxonomy): domain Bacteria; phylum Pseudomonadota; class Alphaproteobacteria; order SP197; family SP197; genus SP197. The sequence goes on from OZ243917.1 coordinate 2,476,715, forward strand.
GCATCTGTTCCTATATCGAGGGTTGTCTGGGCGTGCGCCCCGCGTGATTGCAGCGATGGAGACAAGGGCCGCACTCTACGACACGATCGGAGTGGGCTATCGCCGCCTGCGTCGGCCTGACCCGAGAATCGCCGCATCCATCCATGCCCGTCTCGGGCAGGCCCGCACCCTTGTGAACGTGGGCGCAGGCGCAGGTTCGTACGAACCGGCAGGCCTCCTTGTAACCGCCGTCGAGCCGTCCGCAGAAATGATCCGGCAACGGCCTCAAGGCACGGCAGTGGTCGTCCAGGGCGTTGCAGAGGACCTGCCGTTCGGGGACGGGGTCTTCGATGCCGCGATGGCAATCCTCACGGTTCACCACTGGACCGACGTCCGCAGGGGATTGCGGGAGATGCGGCGGGTGACGCGTGGCAGGATCGTCGTCCTCACCTTCGATCCCCGGATATCGAATTTCTGGTTGCTGGACTACCTGCCATCCCTGGCAAGCCTGGACAGCCGGCACATGCCTGCCATGGACGACTTCGAGGCCGCACTCGGCCCGGTCGACAGGATTGCGGTTCCCATTCCCCATGACTGCGTCGATGGCATGCTGTGCGCCTACTGGCGGCGGCCCGCTGCCTATCTCGATCCTGAGGTGCGCCGCTCGATCTCTTCATTCTGGAAGATCGGGGACATCACCGAACCGCTGCAGCGCCTGGAAGACGATCTTGGCAGTGGTGCGTGGGAACGACGATACTCCCGCATTCTTCACAAGGAGTCCCTTGACTTCGGCTATCGTCTTGTCGTGACGCGGTAACGCCTGCCGCCATGCATCAGCAGTCTTCGGAAGGGAGTTCAGTCAATTCGTGGAGTGTCAGGGTGGTGACCGTCGTGTCGTCCTCGTAGCGGATGGTGTCGATCACGCCATCGTCGCGAATGCTGGCCGTCATCTCGAGGTCCGGACCGATATGTTCCGGGTCCGTAAAGACCGAGACCTTCATGCTCCACATCGTATGGCCATCACGCGTGCCGGTCGACCGGACAAAGGTCGTGTACTCGCTCGCCGCAGCCCCTTCCAGTCCATCGAAGACGGTGTGGTTCATGAAGCGTTCGCCCCTTGCAGCGCGCTCCAGAACATCAATGGTAAAGCGCATTGGAAACACGGTCCCGACGGGAAGGTTTCCGGTGGCCGTTTCCGGTTCCTCGACCACGACCCGCCCCGGCGCGCTCGCTTCGCCCACCACCGCCTCGCCGGCAGAGAACTCAGCTCCTCCCGGCCCTTCGAATTCATTCTGATAGCGATACCAGGTGCCGTCCTTGGCCTCGAAATTCACCTGGTTGCTTGTGAACTCGGGGGCATCATCACCACTGCCGATGCGGATCAGGGAGGCTTCGCTGAAGAGCCAGGTCTCGCAGTGATTCACGGTCTTCCACTCGACGACACCCTCGCCTGCCCTCATCGCCGGATCACCCCGCAGGACCTGCACGCTGGCATGGTAGGACGCCTGATGGGGCAGCATGTCGAGGGCATGGGCCCCACCCGTCATCCAGGCCAGCAATAGCCAGGCGACGAATATTTTGCGATTGGAGCGGGATTTCATTATGGACACTTCGTTGAGTATCCCACGTATTTGAAAGTCAGGAACGACCATGTCAAGCGCAGACACCCGCCCTTCGGTCTTTGTCACCCGCCGCCTCCCCGAGGCTGTCGAGGATCGTCTCCGCCACGACTACCGGCCCATTCTCAACACCGACGATCACCTGCCATCGGCCGACGAGGTGGTCGAGGGGTGCCGCAAGGCTGACGCCATCGTTCCCTGTCCGACGGACAGGATCACGTCCGACGTCATCAGTCGGCTCGCCGACAGCGTCAAGGTGATCGCGTCGTTTTCCGTCGGTTATGAACACATCGACATCAACGCGGCAGCCGGCCGCGGGATTGTCGTCACCAACACGCCGGACGTTCTCACCGACGCCACCGCCGACATTGCCATGCTCTTGATCCTGGGCGCCGCAAGGCGGGTCCACGAGGGCCAGGGGATGATCTACGAGAAGACCTGGGGCGCCTGGGCGCCGACCGCAATGCGGGGTGTCCACGTCACCGGCGCCAGGCTGGGCATTCTCGGCATGGGCCGCATCGGACAGGCACTGGCCAGACGGGCCGCAGGCTTCGGCATGGAGGTGCATTACCACAACCGGTCGCGGCTGGCAGGCGCACGGGAGGCGGGAGCGCGCTTTCATGACAGTCTCCGGAGCCTGCTGGCCGTCAGCGACATCCTGTCGATCCACTGCCCATCGACCCCGGAGACCCTGCGCATCATCAACGAGAAAAGCCTCCGGCAGCTGCCCGACGGCGCCATTGTCGTCAATACGGCACGGGGCAATGTCGTTGATGACGATGCCCTGATCGCCGCCCTTTCCTGCGGCAAGCTCTTTTCCGCAGGGCTCGATGTGTTCGATGGGGAGCCCGATATCCATCCGGGTTACCGCGACCTCGACAATGTCTTTCTCCTGCCGCATCTCGGCAGCGCCACCATGCCGACCCGGGACGCCATGGGATTTCGCGCACTCGACAATCTCGATGCCTTCTTTGCCGGTCAGGAGCCACCCGACAGGGTCGCCTGAGGGGGTCTCACGCGGCATAGGTCTCCATCGCCTCGGCCACCCGCTCGGCGAAGAGTCGCTGATCAAGGCTCCGAACGACGCTGAGTGGTCCGTCTTCGCGAGTGAAGACCGTGCGCCCGAAGGCGTCGGTGTCGTGCCACACCACGTCGACCGCGCATGGCTCGAGCGCATAGAGTTCAGGCCAGGCCAGCAGCCCCGTTACCGTGACATCGTGAAGCGCCACCGGTGAGTCCCGCCACATGGCGGCGACGGCCCGTCCCGGTTCCCCATGGCCTTCCATGCCGTCGAACCAGTCCTGCGGCGGCAGGATCCCGCGGGTCACGTCCAGTGGAACAATGGTTGCCGGCACCGTGCCCGCCAGCACGATCCGGGCGGCATGGGGGTCGGCAAAGATGTTGAACTCAGCGTTGCGTGTGACATTGCCCCCGTTGTGGGCACCCCCCATGATCACGAGTTGTCCAATCGCCGGCACCAGATCCGGCCGCAGGGAAATCAGCAGGGCAATGTTGGTCAAGGGACCGATCGCCGCGATGGTCAGTGGTGTCGAAGCCTCCTCGAGAAAACCGGCAAGGGCCTCCACGGCATGGAAGTCCTCGACCGGATGCACGGCATCGGGAAGCCCCGATCCTCCCATCCCGTCGGCGCCGTGGACATCGACAGCCGCCACGGAGTGTCGCAGGAGGGGCCGGGCACAGCCGGGATAGACCGGGATGTCGTGACGGCCCGCGGCTTCCACAATTCGTCGCGCATTGCGGCTGGTGTGTTCGAGCGGAACGTTTCCGGCGACCGTGGTGATGCCGAGAACATCGATGACATGCGGCAGGGCCAGGGCGACGAAGAGCGCCAGAGAGTCGTCCTTGCCGGGATCACAGTCGAAGATGACGGGAAGCGGTTCCACTCCAGGACCAGGACGTGACCAACGGGCCTATCTTGCATCCGCTGCCGTGGCGAGGCAAACCATGGCGCACCTCAACAGGATCGACGATGCCATGACCATTCCCGAGAGCGTCACGTGGACCTGGCCCACGGAAATTCGTTTCGGTCCCGGACGAATTGAGGAACTCGCGGACGCCTGCCGCGCCCTGGGCATGGCACGGCCCCTCCTCGTGACGGATCCGGGGCTCGCCGGCCTCGACATGGTGACAAGGGCTCTTGACGCCGTGCGCGCCTCCGGTCTCCCGGCGAGCCTCTTCTGCGACATCAGTCCCAACCCGTCCGGGTCCGATGTCACGAGAGGAACCGGGCGCCTGCGTTCCGGGAACCATGACGGCGTCATCGCCCTTGGCGGCGGCAGCGCCATGGATGCAGGCAAGACCATCGCCTTCATGGCCGGACAGACTCTGGACATGTTCATGTTCGAAGACAGGGGCGACAACTGGACACGCGCCAACCATGACGCCGTCCTGCCGATCATCGCCGTTCCCACCACCGCCGGAACGGGATCCGAGGTGGGTCGTGCGGCCGTCGTCATCGACGAGGCCCTGCGCACCAAGAAGATTCTGTTTCACCCCCGGATGCTGCCGGGCATCGTCATCGAGGATCCCCGGCTCAGCGTCGGGCTGCCGCCGTCGGTCACCGCCTGGACCGGCATGGATGCGCTGGCCCACTGCCTCGAGGCCTTCAGCGCGCCCGGCTACCACCCCATGGCCGATGGCGTCGCTCTGGAGGGCATGCGCCTGGTGAAGGAGTGGCTGCCGGTCGCTGTCAAGGATGGCGCCAACCTCGAGGCCCGGGGACACATGCTGGTGGCCGCCACCATGGGGGCCACCGCCTTCCAGAAGGGACTGGGCGCCATTCATTCCCTGTCACACCCTGTCGGCGTGCTCTTCGACACTCACCACGGCCGGACCAACGCCATCGTCATGCCCTATGTCATCGCCTTCAACAGGGATGTCGTCGCGGCGCGTTACCGGGATCTGTCGCGCTGGCTTGGCCTCGGGAGCGGTGGAGTCGATGCCGTGATGGAGTGGGTTCTCGACCTGCGCCGGACGGTCGGCATCGAGCATACCCTGGGCGAGATCGGAGTCGACGATCACGCTGTCGACGAGGTGGTCCGCCAGGGTCTCGCCGACCCGACCGCTGCCACCAATCCCCGGCCACTCACCGATGAGTCCTTCCGCAGACTCTTCCTCGACGCTCTTGAGGGCCGCCTCGACTGAACGGTGCCTCAGGTACGGCTGTTCATTGCCGTATAGGGCTGGCGTGGCGGATGGTCCCATGACCCGTACCAGTCCTCGACATGCGGCAAGACCTCCAGGGCAAGGGCATGGGACGATGCAGGAAACGGTGTCGCCGCCATGACCTCGTTGAGTTCGCGGATCGCATCATCGAGATCGAAGCGGGTCGGCAGGCGGTTCTTCAGCACCCATTCCCCGGCCACCATCACGTCCCGCACATCCGTTGCCCGCACTTTCATGAGCGCCAGTTCCCGTGGCGAGACTTCAGGCGCCACCCAGGGCGTGGTGGCGGAGTCCATGTCGATGAGCAGAAGGTCGGCGGCAAAGCCCGGGGCAAGGCGCCCGAGCTGATCTCCCTTGCGCATCAGCGTCGCCCCGCCCTTCGTGGCGCATCCGAAGACATCCACGGGTGCCGGCGCGGGCTCGTGGTATGTGGGCGAACGGCCAAGGCGCAGGGCGAGTCGCATTTCGGCGAACATGTCCTCGTCATCGTTGATGGTGGTAGAATCCATGCCAAGCGCTGTGACGACGCCGGCTTCGAGGAAGGCGGTGAGCGGAGCGATGCCGGCGCGTAGCCGGAGATTGCTCGAGGGGTTGTGCGAGACCGCGGTTCCGGTCCCGGCCATGATGGCGATCTCCTCTTCGGTCATCCAGACACCATGGGCCAGCGACAATCGTGGGCCGGTCAGACCGAGCCGATGGAGATGGAGCAGGACCGGCGCCCCATGAAACATCGGACCCTGAAGTTTTTCATAATACGATTCCGAGACATGTGTCTGAATATTGACATCCAGCCTTGATGCCGCATCCCCGATGAGTCCAAGAAACGGGTCGCTTACCCATGGCGGACCGGGCGGACCGAACCAGACATCGATACGCTCATGGGCATCCCAGGCGCCGATCAGGTCTTCCATGGCGCCGATGTAGTCCGCCGCGGTCATCCAGTCGCTGCGAGGCATGTACTCCGCGTGCAGCCGTCGCGCGAGGTCGCGGGGAAGAGTCGCGAGAAATCGCTCATCGCAGTCGCCCGGACCAACACCCAGACGGTTCTGATCAGCGATTCCGGGACCGTAGGCACAGCGAATTCCCACCGTATCGTAGGCCCGCAGCGCTTCCCCGCACTCCCTTGTGACGTGCAGGGCAGACCCCGACAGCGAGGCAAGATCAACGACGCACGTCACGCCACCCTGCAGTTGACGCGTCGCCGAGAGAAGGATGTCGAGACGCACCGGAGTCGGGCGCATGACTGCCAACGCCTTGAGCCAGCTCTCCAACAGCATGTCGGGCGCGCCGTGCTGCACGTGGCTGGCGGCCGAACTGTGGTGATGGGCATTGATGAGACCAGGCATGATGGCGCAACGCCGGTCGCCCGAGACCGTCGCGTCGTCATGCTCCCGGCACAGTCTGTCTGCTGACCCGACATCGACAATGCGGCCCTCTTCAACGACGACAGCCCCGTTTTCCAGCACGTCGCCTTCGGCGTCCGGGATCACCCAGCGCCCCAGAACAACTTCCTTCATCGTCAATCCTCCTCTGGCGTCCCGGGCCGATCATGCAACAGCGCACTTCCGTCATGCGGCCTCAAGGGTGCATGATGGATCGTCAACAGGGAAGTTTGCGAACAATGGCTGACCACTGCGACGTCATCATCATCGGCGCCGGTTCGGCGGGGCTGTCGGCTGCCCGTGTGGCCATGGACGAGGGCCTGACGTTCACGGTGCTGGAAGCCTCCCACCGGATTGGCGGACGGGCCCTGACCGAGGAGATTGCACCCGGACAACCCTTCGATCTCGGGTGCCACTGGATGCACTCGGCAAGCCTCAATCCCTTTGTCGCCATTGCCGAAAAGCACGGATTCTCCTATCGCCGCGAGAGTGGGTGGGACCGAACCATCCATCACCGGGGATCACTGCTGGACGAGTCCGCCCTGGCGGAGTTCGATGCCTATTTTGCATCGAGAGACAAGGCCTTTGCCGCGGTTCTTGATGCAGACGACAAGGCTGTGAGCGACGTCGTCGATCTCGACAGCCCGTGGGCAGCCTACGACGCCTACTGGTTCTCTCTGGGAACCTCCTGCGACATGGACCAGACCGGCGTGCATGACGTCAGCGCCTACCGGGATACCGACGAGGACTGGCCGGTCATCGATGGCTACGGCTCCCTGGTGGCCTCCTGGGCCGCCTCGATACCGGTAACCCTCAACGCCGAGGCGACGCACGTCACACTTACCGGCGATGGCGTCGCCGTCACCACACGCAAGGGAACAGTGCGGGGACGCGCCGTTCTCGTGACGGTATCCACCAACGTCCTGGCGTCGGGTCGCATCACCTTCGACCCCGGACTTCCCGCCTGGAAGGAAACGGCGGCGCGGGAACTGCCGCTCGGCGTTCACAATCGCATCGCGATGCTGTTGAAGGACCTCCCTGAAGAACGCCGTGACGAAGACATGACGGTGCTGCTCTCCGGTAGCGACGTACCGATGGGCGTGCAGCTTGGACCTTACGGAACCTCCTGGGCGGTTGGCGTCACCGGAGGGCGATTTGGCTCCTGGCTCGAGCGCTCGGGCCAGGAGGCGTCTGTGGAGTGTCTTGCCGAACACCTGAAGGCGGCATGGGGGAACTCCATCACCCGACACTTCACCGACCGTGTGATCGTCACGGCCTGGCAGGGTGATCCGTGGACACTGGGATCCTATTCCGCTGCCACGCCAGGCAATGCGCACCAGCGCCACGAACTCGCCAGGCCGATCGACGATCGCATCTTCTTTGCCGGCGAGGCCACCATACCGGAGTTCCACGCCACCTGTCATGGCGCCTGGCTCTCCGGGCGCCGGGCGATGCATGAAGTCCGGTCGGCGTTGAGGCCTCAGGACTGAACATTGTCCGGGCATCGCCGCGCACTGCCGGGTTGTCAGGGGTCCCTCGGGTGCAACCGCAGGGACCGGGAAAGTCATCGCATCATGCGGTCTCGCCGCCGTCGATGGCCACGATTGAACCGGTTGCGAACGTTGCCGCATCGCTGGCCAGGAACAGCACCGGTCCGGCGAGTTCGGCGGTTCGGGCAATGCGCCGTTGCGGACAATCTGTGGCGATGATCCGGTAGCCCTCATCGACAGTGCCGGCGATGCGCACGGCGAGGTTCTGCAACATGTCGGTATCGACCCCTCCGGGGCAGACAGCATTCACCCGGATATCAGGGGCGAGTTCCTTCGCAAGACACTTTGTCATGTTGATGACACCGGCCTTCGAAGGGCCGTAGGCGGTACTGCGCACAACGCCTGTCATGCCGTTGACCGACGCAATGTTGACAATGTTGCCTCCGGTGCGGCGCAGGTGCGGGACTGCTGCCTGGGTGGTGAAGAACGTACCCTTGAGATTGGTGTCGATGACGCGGTCCCACAACTCTTCCGTGAAGTCCTCGATAGCGGCGCCACCGCCCCTGCCGGCATTGTTGACGAGTACATCGAGGCCACCGAGTCCTTCGACGGCAGCCTCCACGGCCACCCTGCAGCCCGGCACGCTCGCCACCGACCCCGGCGCGGCGACGACACGGTCTCCTGCGTCGAGGCGGCTGATGGCGTCACGTGTGGTCTCGTCGGAACTGCCGTTGAGCGCCACCCGGGCGCCCGCCTCGACAAAGGCCTCGACGAGGGCAAGGCCTATTCCCCTGGTCCCGCCCGTGACGAGCACCCGTCTGCCTTCATGATCGATCTTCATGGTCCTGATCCTCTTCATGCAGGAACAAACCTATCGCTCCACACAGCCGGAACAACCACTGGCTCATGATGGTTTGCGGAACAGGCATCGCCCAGGGACATGAGCGTGGCGTTTCCTTCCCGGCGATTGTGTTGACCACCCGTTCGGGAGGGTGGCGGGAGCCAGGAGCGTGCCGTGACGGACGAGTTCCGGGTGAAGGGTGGAGTGGAAGAGAATGCGGCCTGCGGAGTCCATTCCGGCAAGACGGGCCTCGAGTCCAGCGAGTGCATCGCGGTCGATCTCGGGGACAACGTCAGTGTCGATGAGAGCGCGATCGTCGACCTTCATTTCCGCCGTGGCACGCTTCTTCACCATGCGTTCATCGGCGGCCTCGAGGCGGGCGTCGGCCATGAGTTCCGCGACACGCCGGGTCTCGCTGGATGTGGCTGTTTCCGTCTTCCCTTCGTCGAACACGAATGTCATCGCCGCTTTCCCGTCAGACTGACGTCCCGGAGCGGCGGCGCTCACGGTTCCCCGCTGGCCACGACAAGATCGGGCAGAACAGTCCGCGCCATGCGTTCCGTGAGTTCTCCGCCATGCCAGTGAACAATGGCGTCGTCACCCTCGAAAGCGACAATCTCGCCGGCGTTACAGGCGCCGTCGCCATTCTCCTTTTCGACCCTGGTGCCGATGGCAATGTCCGGAAAGGCCGTTCCCATGGCCTCGGACATGATCAGACTCATGGGCCGGAAAGCCTGATCCCGGCCGTTCTCCGCGACACCGCGAAAGAGGCTTCCCTGGACCCAGGTCGAGACGGGCGGTTCATCCTTGCGTGGCAGCCGTTGTGTCACGTCGGCCGCTCCTCGCCCGGCCTGATTGAGCAGCCAGGTGACCGCTTTCGATGCATGACTGGCCGCCCGGAAGATCGCCCTGTCGTCGTCTTCAAGGACCCTCAGCCAGGCGCCGATGTAGTCGGCATGATCCTCCCTGATGGCGGGAGCGATGGCGAGCTCCGCCGCAAGGAAGGCAGAGCCGATTTCCGCGACCAGTTCCTCCTTCGCATAAGGCACCTGGTAGCTGCCCCTGAACTTGCGGTTGAGGCGGCTCGCATGACGCGTCCAGTGGACCGATTCATGGGCCAGTGTCGTGTAATAGGCTTCGCCGTCATGGAAGAGCTCGTATGGCGGCATCTGGATGTAATCGTCCGCCAGGACATAGTAGGCCTCGTCTCCGCCATGGCGGATATCGACGCCGAGATCATGGAAGAAGCCATCGAGATCCCGAGACCGGCGGTCACGATTGACCGGGTGGAACTCGGCATAGGTGCGGTGCCAGCGCTCATCGAGGCCATCGATCTGTTCGACGTTGAACACCGTGAAGGTCTTGTGGAAACCCTGACGGCGCACATTCTCCTCACCGGTTTCGGGATCCCGGGTCTTCCTGGTGTACTGGTCCGCATAGACGACCGACTGGCCCTTCTCGCCCTTCCTCACCCGGCCACCGTGGCGTTTCGCCTGGTTGAAGGTCATCCAGGTCGGTTTCGTGTAACCGACCGCAGCCGCCGCCATCCACAGGACGAGAACGTTGATGCCGCTGTAGGGTTGTCCGGTATCGCGCAAAGGCAGGCCTGCACCCTGAAATGCGCCGTCAACCCCCGAGTCCCAGGGTCTCATCCATGGCCGGATGCCATCGCGCAACTGGGCCATGATGGACTGGGTAATCCTTGAATGAATGTCAGCCAGGTCTCCTCTCCCGTTCCTTATCGGGCCGCGGCACGCGCCCGGCAACTGCGCCTCCTCCCCACAGGGAGACGTCGGGAGGATACATCACGCTTCCATCGTAACGGATCGCATGTTCGCGGTCGACGCGGAGCATCAACGGGCCGTCAAGGTCGACGATGCCGGCATCGCCGGCCAGCAGCATCGCCGGCGCCATGGCCAGCGACGTGCTCACCATGCAACCCACCATGATGCGAAGTCCGCGCTCGAGAGCAATCCGGCGCAACGCCAGCGCACCGGTCAGACCACCCGTCTTGTCGAGCTTGATGTTCACCATGTCGTAGCAGTGCGCCAGCCGGTCGACGTCGGTTGCGGTATGGCAGGACTCGTCGGCACACAGGGCAAGCGGACAGCGGTAATCGGCCAGCGGCGCGTCGTTGCCCGCAGGCAGCGGCTGCTCGATCATCTCGACGCCAAGGCCTGCGAGGTCGTCCCCGACAGCCACGAGATGATCCATGGTCCAGGATTCGTTGGCATCGATCACGAGACGCGCGCCAGGCGCGCCCTCGCGTACCGCACGGACCCTTTCCATGATGCACGCGTCGTCGAGCTTGACCTTGAGCAACGGGCGATCCCGGTTGCCGGCCGCCGCCTTCATCATGGCCTCGGGCGAATCGAGGCTGATGGTCCAGGCGGTGACGAGCGATGATGGTTCCCGGAGACCGGCGCGCTGCCAGACCGGTATTCCGGCGAGACGCGCATCGAGGTCCCACAGGGCACAGTCGATCGCATTGCGGGCCGCCCCTGCCCCCTCCAGTTCGCGGCGCCCTGCGCCACTCTCGACCGCGCTCGCCAGGTCTTCGATATCCGCCAGCACCGATTGTGTGGTCTCGCCATAGCGGGCATAGGGAACGCATTCACCCCTGCCCGTTGCCCCGTCCTGAGCGATCTCGACAACAATGACGTGGGCCTCGCTCTTCGCCCCCCGCGCGATCCTGAAGGGACGGGCCAACGGCCAGATCTCGTGGCGTGCGCCAACGGTTCGCCGACTTGTCATGGCGACAGGGCATCAACGATGAATGCGGCGCCATGACGCAACGGGTCACCGCACGGCAGATCATGTTCGCCGGCAGTTCTTTCGATCTCGCGAAGGGCCTCGTCCTCTCCAAGCGCCGAGGTGTTGAGGGAGATGGCGACAACGCGGGCGCCGGGCGCAGTCAGGCCGGCCATCCGTTCATTGAACTCGATACAGCGCCGCAGTGACGGAAGAGACCGCCCCGGAAGACCGCGCATGTGCTCTCGTGTGGGCTCGTGGCACATGACGAGAGCCTCCGCCTGGGCGCCGTGAAGAAGACCCAGACTGACCCCGGCAAAGGAAGGGTGGAAGAGCGATCCCTGGCCTTCGATGATGTCCCAGTGATCGGGATCATTGGCCGGGGCAAGCCACTCGATCGCCCCGGAAATGAAGTCGGCGACCACCGCATCGACGGCGATACCGGTTCCGGAGATGAAGATCCCGGACTGCCCGGTGGCCCGGAAGGTCGCCTTCATGCCGCGATCATGCATCTCGCGTTCGACGGCAAGGGAGGTGAACATCTTGCCGAGCGAACTGTCCGTGCCGACGGTGAGAAGACGCCTGCCGCTGCGCCGGGATCCCTTGCCGACCGAGAACTCCCGGGTGGCGTGACGCACATCATGGAGTGTGCGTCCGTGATGTCGCGCGGCGTCTGCAACGGCGGGGATGTCCGCCAGCCGCGCATGCATGCCGGCCATGACGTCGAGTCCCGCCTCCAGAGCCTCGATGATCGTCGCGCTCCAGTGATCGGGGATGAATCCTCCGGCATTGGCGACACCCACCAGCATCGTCCGGCATCCCGCCTCCACGGCCTCGCCGGCCGTCATGTCGGGCAGCCCGAGATCCTGGTTGCAATCCGCCAGGCGGATCTGCGCCCGCGCCTTGTCGGGGCGCCAGATCCTGACACCGGTCGCCCCCTTGATCGACAACTCGTCGCGGGCATCGCCCAGAAACAGCAGGTAGGGAGATCCTGCCTTGTTCATGTCATCATCCGGCACATGGTCACAAGTCCCTTGCCAGTCGCGCCATGGTTCTCGCAACCGGGCGTGCGATGGTCAGCCAGCGCCTGTCGCCAGGATCGTGTCGTCATCGAAATCCTCCTCGAGAGGAACACGCGCTGTCTTCAGCAACGTCGACATGACGAAGTAGACGCCCACGGTGAACACGATATCCAGAATCTCTCTGTCACTGAACACGCCATCCATCGCATCGAAGGTCTCCGGCCTGATTTCGCTGGCATCGAGCATGTCATCGACGGCGCGCAGCAGAATCGATTCACGCGGCGACCAGCCAGGGACCTCGCTTCCCTCCCTGACACGGGCGATGCGATCATCGTCAAGACCGGCCTTGCGGCCGCGCACCACGTGGTGACGCCACTCGTAGTCGCACGCCGTGCGATGGGCAATCCGCAGGATCACGAGTTCCCGGTCCCCGGCATCAAGTGAGGACGACCTCACCACGTGTTCGCGCAAGGGTGCATACGCCATCATGAGTTCCGGATGGCGGGCAATGACCCGGTGGATGTTGAGTGGTTGCCCGATCCGCCGCCGCACATCCCCCAGGGCGGGGTCCCATGCATCGGGATCAAGCGGTTGAAGGCGGTGCGCGGATAACGATGTCATGGGTGGCTCCAGACCGAACTGCTGACAACGACTTTGCCGCCACCCCAACGCGAAGGGAAGGCTTTGCGTCGTGACCCTCATCGATCGATGGAAAGAACAGTCCCTCAACGGCTGCTGACGGATGCCACTTGGGCACCGCCCCGATCGAATGCTCGTGCGGCGCATGTCGGGACTCAGGCCGAGGATCCCGTCTTCATCAAACCGGTTGGCGATGTGCTGCGGCGAACTGGCCGGTTGCGGTCGAGCCTCAAGCCATCACACCAGACTATTGGTTTGAACTGACATGGTGTAGGTATTCCGCCCGGATCGGCGGAGACCTGGTGCCGAGGCACCAACGAACATGCCGTTCATGTGACATTTCTCAAGTGACGGGAGGCCCCATGAAACGTTGCAAGATTGCCATTTTGCCGACACTCGCCTTTTGCGTGTCGGCCATGATCACCGTGCCCGTATCGGCCGGAGTCGAAGAATTGCCGGAAGACATCCGCAACGATCTCTACGACCCGGCGTTCATGGACCCTGTGCAGCCTGTGGACGACAGTCCCTACCGCGACTTCATCGCCGCCAACCCGCCGCCGTGGAAAATCGGCTACGCCTCGAGCTACGCCGGCAACACCTGGCGCGCCGCAGTCATGAATCGGTTGCAGAACGAGATCATTCCGAAGTGGACAGCGCTTGGCCTGATCTCGGAGGTCGTCATCACGCAATCGAACCTCAACGACGCGGTGCAGATTCAGCAGATGCGTCAACTTGTTGACCAGGGCGTCGATGCACTGATCGTCTGCTGCTCGAATCCGACGGCACTCAACCAGACCGTGGCCTACGCCCACGAGCGTGGCGTTCCCACGTTTTCGGCGGTCGGCTACCTGACAAGCCCCTATTCGGTGAACTCGTCGGCCAACTTCGTCGTAGGCGGGCGCATGATGGGCGAATGGATGGCCAACGAGATCGGCGGCACGGGCAAGGTCCTGAACGTGGAGGGAATCCCCGGTACTTCGGCCTCGGACAGTCAGAATGTAGGCATCGAGGCAGCGCTCGCCGACTACCCGGATGTCGAAATTGCCGGCCAGATCGCCGGCATGTGGACGGACCAGGTGGCCCAGGCCGAAATCCAGAAGTGGATGGCGACCAACCCCGGCCAACTTGATGGCATCATCATCCAGTCCGCATCGGAACTCGGTGCGCTGCGTGCCCTGAAGCAGTCAGGCCGCGACATGGTTCCAGTCACCATCGGCAGCGAACTCGGCGCCCTTTGCTACTGGCGCAACAACCCGGATTACGTCTCGGGTGCCATCCATGCGTGGCCTCCCGGTGACGACTTCGAGATGTCCTGGAACATCATGATGCGCACACTTCAGGGACAGGGTCCGAAGGTCCAGTCGATCCTCGCCAAACCCTTTTCCATGAACAGGGATCAGATGCTCGCTGCCATTCCCGAGGACTGTGACGAGAACTCGGCAGACTGGTATCACGTCGGTGTCGAGGCTTGGGCAGGCAAGGACTATCTGGACAACTTCTTCCTGCGGCCGGCCGATCCCGAGATGTATGATCCGGCCTCACATCCGGCTGCTCAGTAACGTTTGGCTATCGTTCAACCAACCAAACGAGTGATGGCTCGCCACTGCCCTGGTAGTCCGGCAGTGGCGAGCCCCGCCGTGCAGGCTGCCCGGAGCCGCTGACATGGTCACAGCCACCGTCGAAGTCTCCGATGTCAGCAAGGCCTTCGGCCCTACTATTGCCCTCGATGGCGTGTCGCTGCGTGCGTCTGCGGGCGAGGTTCACGCGATCATCGGCGGCAATGGATCGGGCAAGAGTACGCTCGCAAAGGTGATTTCCGGGGTACTGATCCCCGACGGCGGTCACGTCTCGATCCTCGGCAAGTCCGCAAGCTCCCCCTACGAGGCTCGCGAACTGGGCATTTCGAACGTCTTTCAGGAAGTTCTCGTGGCCGACGAGTGCTCGGTCTTCGACAATCTCTATCTTGGCGCCGACGGCCTGCTCGGCACCCCGGTTGCCCGGGAGGAGCGCTATCGCGCAGCACACCAACTGATGACAGAACTGCTCGGCTTCGAACTCGACCTTGATCTTGCCGTAGCCGACCTTCCCTTGTCGATCAAGCAATGGGTCACCATCGCCCGCGCGATTCTGACCGATCCCAGGGTTCTCATCCTCGACGAATCGTCGGCAGCCCTCGACTTCGACTCCACGGAGCGACTGTTCGGCAAGTTGCGCCGCATGAAGGCCGACGGTTGCACGATCATGATCGTCACTCACCGCATCGCCGAACTGGTGCGCATCGCCGACAGCGCTACCGTGCTCCGCGATGGGCGCGCAATCGGAACCCTCGCAAGTCGGGACATCAGCGAAACAAGGATTCTGGACATGATCGCCGGGAAGGGGCGACACGGAGAAAGTCGATCACATGGAACGGCCCCCAGACTGTCGGACCAGCCACTTCTTCGCGTTCTGGGGGCGCGGGTGTGGATCGGCGCCGGCTCTTTCGACTTCACGATTCATCCGGGCGAAATCGTCGGAGTTACAGGACTCGACGGGCACGGTCACACCGACTTCGTCCGGGCCGTCGCGGGAGTCCAGCCGATGGTGGAGGGACGTATTGCAATTGTGCGGGACAAGACAGCGGTCGCCGTCGATGATCTCCGGTCGGCACGGGAAAACGGCGTCAGCTATGTTTCCGGCGACCGCAAGAAGGAAGGCATATTCGCCAATCTCAGCATTTTCGAAAACCTGCTCCTCCCGGTCTATCGGGAGTACCGGGGTGGGGGCTGGCTCAATCTGATCAACCCGACAAAACTCCGGCCCGTTTTTGCGTGGGAAACGGACCGACTCGATGTGCGGATGGGTTCGCCCGAAGATCTTGTCACGTCTCTTTCCGGCGGCAACCAGCAAAAGGTCCTGATTGCACGCGCCTTTGCGGAGAAGCCGTCGGTTCTAGTGCTGAACGATCCCGCACGCGGGATCGATGTCGGAGCCAAACGCGACCTCTATCGCAATCTCAGGGATTTTGCGGCACGCGGCAACGCCGTGGTGTTCCTGTCGTCCGAAATCGAGGAATTCCTCGATCTCTGCACCCGTGTGCACGTGTTCCGCAACGGCGCTATCTCCGCGGAGTTCTCGCCTCCACTCGACGGCCACGATATTCTCAATGCCATGTTCGGCCGGCGTCGCGGCAAGGCCCCGTCGGCAAATCACCGTGATACCGGCCGGACCGGGCGACATCCGGCTGTGGCACCAATTCTGGCCGATGGACGACCAGCCGGTCGACCGGTGTCTCTGAAGTCTTCAACTGTCCTGGAGGGCAACGTGAATCAGTCAGGTTTTCATCTCGGTGCACCGGACATTCCCCAGGGTGCGGTGGTTCCGGACCGGTTCTGTGAATCGAACACTGTTTCGCCGGCTCTCTCCTGGTCGGGGGTACCCGACGGCACGCAGAGTTTCGCGCTCTCGGTAACCGACCCGGACGTGCCGGAAGCCTTCAACTTTCCACGCAGTTTCGCCCACTGGCTGGTCTGCAACATCCCAGGCGACGTGCGCGAGCTGCCCGAGGGTGTGAGTGGCCAGGCCATGCCAGGAGGCGCCCAGGAGCTCAATTCCGATTTTGTGACCTTTGAAGTTCCAGGCTTCGGTCGCGGCTGGGGCGGCCCGTGGCCCCCCGACCGGCAACATCGATATGTCTTCACGCTTTACGCAATCAAGGTGCCCGAGATCACCATTGCGGCGGACTCGGACTTCGCCGCCTTCGGCGCCGCGGTCCTGCCGGTCGCGATCGACCAGACCTCATTCACCGCGGTCTACGGGCCCGCCCGCAGTCCACTACCCACCGCATGATGCATGTACGTTGCTGCTGAACTGACAGGAGGACCTTATGAGCAGATATGGCCGCAGAGCCAGTTTCGACCTTGAGTGGGTCGAACGCTGGGCGCGTCGCGTCAATGAAGACAGGATCCTGCCGACCGTTGGCAGGTTCTTCAACAGCCGGTTCCTGATCGCCTTCGACGACACCGAATTCCTGTTCGAGATTCAAAAGGGGAAGATCACCCGCATTTCGGAGGGCCTGACACCGAACGACTTCGGTTTCGAGTTCGCCCTGCGCGCGCCCTCGAGCGCATGGGAGAAGTTCAGCCAGCCCGTGCCCCCTCCCATGTTCAACGACATCTGGGCCATGGCGCATCCGCTGCACAAGCAGCTGGTCATTGACGGCAATCAGCTGTCCTTCTGGCAAAACGTGCGGGCGCTGACACGCATGCTCGCACTCATGCGCGAAATCTGACGGAGAGAAGAACGATGAACCCGCATGATCCCATCATCGGACGCTACGTTTACGTGACCTGCGAGGGGAAGACCTACAGGACCTATTACGAAGAGACCGGCGAGGGCATCCCCATGGTCTGCCTGCATACCGCGGGCACCGACTGCCGCCAGTATCGCCATCAGCTTTGCGAACCTGATTTCTCGTCGAATTTTCGCATGATAGCGTTCGACCTTCCCTGGCATGGCAAATCAATTCCTCCTGAGGACTTCTACCTGATGGAGGACGAATACAAACTGACTTCGCGGTTCTACGCCGAGTTCATCGTCGCCTTCTGCCGGGCCCTTGATCTCGCCAAGCCGGTCATCATGGGCCAGTCCATGGGCGGCAACATCTGCCTTGAACTCGCCCTGAACTACGAGAACGACTTCTCGGCCCTGATTGCACTGGAGGCCTGCGATCATTCACCTGGTTGGTGGATCGACCCGCTGCATCACCCGCACATTCATGGTGGCGAAGCCGTGGCGACATCGGTGTTCGGACTGATGTCGCCGGAAAGTCCGGATCACTACCGTTGGGAGACCTGGTGGTACTATGCACAGAGCGGACCGGGCGTCTTCAAGGGAGATCTCTACTACTATTCAATCGACAGCGACTACCGCGACAAGGTGCACAGGATTTCGGGACGCCTGCCGATCTACTTCCTGACCGGCGACTACGACTTCGCCTGTACCCCCGAAATGACCGAGCGCACAGCGGAGAAAGTCAAGGGTTGCGAGTGCATCATCTTTTCCGGCGGGCACTTCCCGACCTCCGAAGATCCGGAAAAGTTCAAGAATGTCGTGGCTCCAGTTCTCAAGAAGATCCTCCAGAACGACCCGCAGCGACGCGGCGATGGCCGGTCCCTGTCCGGCCCGCCCGCCAGACCACAACAATCCCAGACAACGGAGCCGCGGCGTGTGATCGAACTTTGAGAGACCGCCGCGTCCGGCGTCTGAACCATGCCTGCGGAACGGGCATCGACAACGAGCACCTATCTCCTGGTGCCGATTGCACTCCTCATGGTGCTGTTGTCGACAGCGGCCATTCGCGGACCGCATCTCGTCTCGATGTCGGGGTTCGGCAGCGCCATCATTGTCGCCGCTCCGCTCACTCTTGCGACCTATGCGCTGATGTCACTGGCCATTGCCGGGCGCGGCACCATCGACCTTGCTGTCGGCCCCCTGCTTGCTTTCATCAACGTCGCAATCGTCAAACTGAATATGCTCGAACTGGTTACCGGACCATTCGGTGTTTTCCTGGTGGCGCTGGGGCTGGGTGTTCTTTACCAGTTGTTCTTCGCTCTCGTGGTGATCTGGGTCCGGGTCCAGCCTATCATTGTTGCCCTATCGGGATTCCTGGCGTTATCGGGCATCAATCTTGTGATCCTTCCGCGGCCGGGCGGGCTGGCGCCGGAATGGATGGCCAGCTGGGGGCTGGGCACCTCAATCTTCTCACCGGTCCTGCTGATCGTCGTAATCGCCACTGCCGGCTGGCTGCTGTTCACGCTGACGCCGTTCTACAAGAACCTGAGAATGATGGGCTACGACGAACGGGCAGCCTGGACCAGCGGTGTGCGCATCAACATCGTGCGCGTCGGTGCCCACGTCATCGCAGGTCTGTTCGTCGGACTGGGCGCCATCTGCTATACGGCGCTCATCGCCTCGGGCGACCCGACCCAGGGTACAACGATGACCCTGACGGCCGTCACCGCGCTTGTACTCGGCGGCGTCAGCCTGGCGGGTGGGCGCGGTGGCGTCACCGGCGCCCTTCTCGGTGCGCTCAACCTTTACCTGATCGGCTACGTCCTCGCGACGCTCAACTTCGGGGCTATCCAGGCCTTCGTCACACAGATGAGCTACGGGGTCATTCTGGTTCTTTCCCTGCTGCTGACTCTTCTGGTTCCGGTCATCGCCCGGCACATCGCGTTCATTTCGCCGTGGAGCGCCTTTCTGGTTCTCTCCACCGTAGTCGGCGGCATCATGCTGCATGTGGCAACTTCCGGCACCTACCTGCCGGCGGAAGGCCCCGTTGTCGTGGACAGCGCCGAACTGGCGACGCGCTATCTTCTTGTCACGCCCGCAGAGACCGCAGCGGAAGCGTCGCGGTTCTCCCTTCTCCAGAGGATCGCCTTTGCTTTTGTTGCCGCCGCAACGGCGGTAACGCTGGCGGTGAGACTGATGAGCGCCGAGGCGCGCCGGAGGCGTCTCGGACTGTTCACCTACAGTCTGCTTGCAATTCTCGTCATCGCGCTCTTTGCGCTGGTGATGGTCCAGAATGACACCGTCCTGTTCGGAGGAACGGCGCCATGACTGAACATCCGCCGTCTGGCGGACGCGATCCACGGGTGCAGCTGATACCCATTCCACGTTCAACGTTCATGATCTGGATCAACCTGGCAGTGGCGCTGATCGTGGCGGCCATCGGCTTCGGGGTCGGGTTCAGTCAGGGGCTGGCTGCCCAGGATGTCATCGTCTCCACGGTCGTATCTGTTGCGGTGTTGCTGTGGCTCCTCAACTACATCGTCGTCATGTTCGAGTGCCGCGGCGTTGCAGGCAGGGCATCAACCGGCGGACCTCGCGGCTTGTGGCAGTCGAACCGCGTGATGATCATCGCCATGGGATTGCTGCTGCTCGCCTACCTCATCATCACCGCGTCGGTTGAGTCGTTCCGGACCGTGACCAATCTCATCGCCTTCCTGGTCCTGGAAGCGATCCTTCTCTTTGCCTTCAAGGTTTCAGGGCGCTTTGCCCACGGGCGAAGTGCCTTCATCGGACTGATCGTCCTTGCCGCCCTGATCGTCATCTCCTCATTCACCATCGACGGATTTCTGTCCGGTACCAACGTAAAGGCCATCCTGCTGTTCGCTTCGTTCCTGGGCATCGCCTGCGTCGGTCAGACGCTGGTTGCCCTCATGGGAGGACTTGACCTCTCGATTCCCTTCGTGATCGGCACCGCGAACATCGGTTTGCTGTTTCTGATCAGCCTCGGTGTGCCGTCCTACGTCGCCTTCGGATTCGTCCTTCTGATTGGTGGTCTCATCGGCCTGCTCAACGGGATCCTGAGCTTCAGACTTCAGGGCCAGGCGCTGATCGTGTCGCTCGGTATCGGCTTTGGTGTCGCCGGCCTGGTGCAGATCCTGACATCCATCGGCACGGCATTCAGCGGCAACGTATTCGGTACGGTTCCCCCATGGCTGCAAAATCTGGCGGCGATGAACGGCGAGACCTTCGGTCTGGCGTTTCCACCGACCATCCTGATCTGGGTCGCCATCGCCGTGGTTGTCATCATCGGCCTGCGCCATACGGCCTGGGGACGCAACCTTTACGGTCTCGGCGGCAACCGCCAGTCAGCACGTCTGATCGGCATCTCCGAGTTCAGGTACTGGACCCTCGCCTATGTTCTTTCCGGCATGTTCGCCGCCCTGACTGGTGCGCTTTTGCTGGGCTGGTCGGGTGGCGGATTCATCGGGGTCGGCGACCCCTACCTCTTCACTACACTGGCGGCCGTGGTCATCGGCGGCACGTCGCTGCTCGGCGGCTACGGCGGCTATGGTTTCACGATCATCGGTGTTCTGGTGCTTCAGGTGCTAAGTTCGTTTCTGATCGGAATCGGTCTGCAGTACGAGTGGCAGCAGTTCATTTTCGGTCTTCTGATCCTGCCCATGGTTGCCCTCTACGGGCGTTCGGCACACATCAGGGCTCAAGTCTAGGGGAAGGGACATGTTCGGAGTTCTCTACACCTCGCAGCACGTCGTCAGCAGCAGCTTCGTCATCGCTGCACTGGCCACTTTCTCCACCGCAGCCCTGTGCTTTGCGGGTCTGAGCTGGTCCACCGGGAAATGGCGGATTCCATTGGCGATGGTCGCCGTCGCCACTCTGGCGTCAGCATTGCACTATGCCGGCGCGGCAGCCTTGTGGCTGCAGGGAGGGGAATCAAGCGGAGGTATCCGTTATTCCGCCTGGTTTACGGTGCATCCGTTGCAGGTCGCGGCAATGTACTTTTTCGTGCGCGCTCTCACGACGCCGCCCGTGGGGATCTTCTGGCGCACGACCGCCGCCGCGCTGTTGATGGTGTTCACGCGCTATCTTGGTGACGCCGGTTTCTTCAATCCGACTCTCGGCGTCCTGCTCTCCATCGGTTTCTGGCTCTATGTCCTGGGCGAACTCTATTTCGGCCCTCTGGCGGATATCGTCCGCCGGGAGAGTCGGGCCGTGCGTCTGGGATACTTCTGGATCCGCCTGATCATGACAGTCGGCTGGGCAATCTATCCCATCTTGCACTTTGTCGATGTGGTGATCGGAGCCGGACAGGCGCCAGGCGTCGTTGCGCTCTACACGCTGTTTGACCTCATCAATCTCATCACGCCGTCACTCATCATTCTGGCTGTCGCGGGTCAGGAGCGTTTCTGAGGTGATACCCATCCAACCGCAAGGGGCACGAGCCCCGAGACGAGGACACGACAATGAACGGTGCTGACGCTATCGCAATCATCATCCTGCTGACGATCCTGGTCGCCGTAGGGGTTTACCTGCTGCATTGGCTCTACCGCCATTCATCGAAGGATCAGAGCTTCGTGCGCACGGGCGCCGGTGGCGAGAGAGTCGTGATGGGGGGAGGCGCACTCGTCATCCCCATTATCCACGACATCACCGTCGTCAACATGAACGCCATCACCGTCGAAATCCGGAGAACCGGCGAACAGTCATTGATCACGAAGAACAAGATGCGGATCGACCTGGTGGCCGAGTTCTTTGTTCGTGTCATCGCGACGCAGGAAGGAGTCTCCACCGCTGCGCGCACCCTCGGCGCCAGAACCCAGGATGCGATCGCCGTCAAGGAAGTCATCCACGGTCGCTTTGTCGATGCCATGGCAGCCGTTGCCGCACGCATGACCATGGAAGAGATCCACCAGGACAGGGGCGGCTACATTCGCCAGGCCGCCGAACTGGCTGCCGGCACTCTGGAGAGCAACGGTCTCGAACTCGAAAATGCATCGCTGACATCCCTCAACCAGTCGGACATCACGGTTTTCAACCCTTCCAATGCCTTTGACGCCGAAGGCCTCACCCAGCTGACCGAGCAGGTTGAGGAACGCCGCAAACTGCGCAACAGGATCGAGAACGACGCACGCATTGATATCAAGCTGAAGGATTTCGAGGCGGAGCAGCGGGCACTCGAGATCGATCGCGACCTGGAAATCGCGCGAATCAACCAGGCCCGGGACATCGAGAATCGCAAGGCGATGCAGCTCGCGGAAGTCGCAGCCGAACGCTCAAGTTCGGAGATCGCCGTGGTCGAGGCCAGACTCAAGGCCGACAGGGAAAGCGAACTCCTGCGCATCACCAAGGAACAGGCCATCGAACTCGAACGTATCCGTTCGCAAAACCATATCCGCACCCAGGAGATCGAGAATCAGCGCGACACCGAGCTGATTGACATCGAGACCCATTCGACACTCGAAACGGAACGTATCCAGAGTCGCCAACAGGTCGAGGCCGAGAGGATCGAGCGCGAGCGCCAGATCCGTGAGGCGTCCATCAGATCCCAGATGCAAGTCGAGGTCTTCGACTCGCAGTCCCTCTCCGAGATCGAGAAGGCCCGTCTTGCCAGGGAGCGTGCAGTCGAGGCTGAGCGCATTGCCAAACAAAGGGAAATCGAACTCCTTGGCGTCGAGGCAGAGAAAGAGGTCAGGGTCTCATCGGAACAGGCCGCAGGCGAGCAGGAACGGGCAAGCATCTCCAAACGCCTTGCCGTGGAAATGGCGCGCTTGCAGACGGACCAGGAGGTTTCGGAACGCGACATTGCCCGCCAGCAGGCCATCAAGCTCGCGGAGACCGGGAGTTTCCGCAACACCGAGGACGCGGAGATTTCAGCCAAACGGGAACTTGAGGAAATGCGGGTTGCGGCACGCAAGTTCATCGACCGTTTCGAGATCGAGCAGAACATGCAGATCGAAGTGGCCGACAAGGAGCGCCTTATCGCCGTGATCAACAAACAGGTCGAGGAGGCCGTCGCGCTCACCAACGAGGCCGAAGCCCGACGCAACCTTGCTGCCACGGAAGCCCGCATCGACTCTGCCCAGGCGGAAGAAGTCGCAGCACGCAACAAGCGTATCGAGATCATCGATGCCGAGGCCAAGGTCGAACGCGAGTACATGCGCCTCGTGCGACACGCCGAAGGCCACAAGGTCGCCATGGAGAAGAGGGCCCAGGCCGAGATCGCGGAATCGAAAGCCGCCGAGGTACGCTACGAGACAGACGCCGAAGGCAACAGAAAGCTCAATGAGGCCGAGAACATGCGCACCGACGAGAGCCGTCGCAGTGCCATCTACGAACACCTCGTCAGGACGCTGCCAGAAGTCATCCGGGAATCCGTCAGACCAATGGAGAACATCGAATCCATCAAGATTCTCCAGGTCGACGGTCTGCCCGGACTGAATAGTCCGTCTGATGGCGGCGGATCTCCCGGGGGCGGGTCCGACAACGTTTCGGATCGGGTCGTGAACTCGGCCATGAAATACCGGACGCAGGTGGCATTCGTCGACGGCCTGATGGAGGAAATCGGATTGCCGCTCAAGAACCTGGGCTCTGCCGGGGGAATGTCGTTCCGCAACTTCCCCGAAACCGCCCCAGAGAAGGCCGGAAGCGACGACACCTGAGGTTCCGAGCGGTGGCGTCCGGACCACACTCGCGGCTTGACCGCCATGCCCTCGTCATGGCCCTCTGGCTGCCCGTCGGCCTTGTCGCCGCGATTGTGTTGAATCACGGGTTCACCTCCCATGAATCCTGGTGGGTCGCCTCGGGATTCGCCGCCGTACTCGCCGGGTTCGCCGGCCACATCATCATCAACGCTGCCCTCAAGACCGGATTCACCGCCAGGGAGGCAGGCGTCGGCATGGTCCTGTATCTCGCCGCCCTGCTCGCCTTCGTTGCCGCCATGATCCTGGTGGACGAATTCTACGCCACGTTCTTTCTCACCATCGCAATCGGCATGACCTGCCTCGTCGGCGCTGTCGCGATCACCATGGTGATACGTCATGGCACACGCGCGGCATTCGGGAAGTTCGACATCATCCGCAACAACAATCCGCGACCATCATCACAGGTGCGCCGCAATCGGTCACGCTTGTGACGACACCACTCGCTACAGCCATTGCCGTGCTAGCGTTCTATGGTGTCTACATGGCTGCCATGGTGGCGCGTGCTGGCCGCGCGCCCGGAACATTTCTCCACGGTGGCAATGACATTCCCGGCTGGTCCTTTGCCTTCACGGCCGCCGGCGTTGTGCTCGCCGGATTCGGCCTGACAGACCATCTTGGCCTCGTCGACCGCTACGGACTGCAGGCCAGCCACGTCGGCGTCGGTATCATCATCGCCTCCCTGGCCGTCATCCTGGTTCTCAAGCGCCTGTGGCTGGGAGTACGAATCACCGGACTGGCCAGTGTCGGACTGGCGATTGGCTGGTACTACCAGAGCACCACTGTGCGCCTCTTCATCGCCGGACTGGCCGCACTCTTCGCCTTGCCGTTCTCCGCCCATGTGCTGTCCGGTGCCGGCGCCATCATCGACACGGCAACGGATGGCGCCATACCGCGTCAGGCCGCCATCTGGACGCTGACCCTCACGATCTTCCTGCCTGCTGTCATCGGCGGTTGGCGCGCTGTCGTCCTGGTAGCAGGAATGCAATCCGCAATGGTCGTCGTCGCCATCGTCACGGTGGTCCTCTTTGGCGAAGGCATGTTCGCCGATGGCGGATTCCTGCGGACGTCGATCCCGGTTGCCGACAGCATTCTCGCTGAACACATTCCAGGCGTCGTCCAGTATGCGGCAGGTATCGGCAAGGCCGTGCCGGCCGGTGGTATCTTCACCACTGTCGGAGTGGCTTCGGCGACACTCGCACTGGTCGGCTTCGTGCTGTCGCCGGCTTTTCTTTACCTCGGCATGACCACCCGTCCGGGCCACGCCTTTGCGGTCATGCACGTCTGGCTCATGGCAGGCCTTGTCGGGGCCGTTCTGGTGCTTGCTGTCCCGTTCCTTGCCACGCGAATCGACGGTGATCTGGTCGCCTTTGCCACGATGCTGGCCCGGGTGGATGTCCTTGCCGGTGCAACGGCGGTCTTCGGCCTTGTCGTCGCCACCCAGCTGACCGTTGCCTTTTTCGTCACCGGCGGAACCCTGCAGATCGCGAGGGACCTGCTGTTTCGCGATGTCTTGCCCGAACTCCATCCGCGCGCGGAGCGTTTCGCAACACGCATTGCGCTGGCTGGCGCCTTCATTTCGGTGGCGCTTCTGGCGGCATTTTCGCCACTCACATCGGCAAATCTCGCGAGTGTGGCGCTACCTCTCTCGGTTCAGGTGGCGCCAGCTCTCCTGGGTTTCGCCTTCGTGCCGTGGATCAGCCGTGCCGCCGTCCTGGCCGGCATGATCCTCGGCGGGCTTGTCGTCATCTTTACCGAGCCTCCCGGGCTCGTCCTCTTCGAGGGCCTGTTTGTCGACCTGCCCTGGGGCCGGTGGCCCCTGACCGTGCATTCGGCTGCCTGGGGGCTGATGTGCAATGTCGTTGCGGTCCTGCTCGTCTCCATCTTCACCAGGCGCGGTACCGAACGTGACGTCCGCGACCGTCTGCATGACGAGTTTCGGGCATCGTGGCCCGTGCGATTCGGCGGACCAGCCTCAAGAACCGCGGCATGGTCCCTGGTTCTGCTCTGGAGTTTCTTCGCCCTTGGTCCAGGCGCCATTCTCGGCAACACATTCTTCATTGAACCTGTCTTCGCAGACGAGGCGGCGGCACTCGGCCTTCCTTCTCTCTGGGTCTGGCAAATCCTTTTCTGGATGATCGGCGTACCCCTGGTGTGGTGGCTCGCCTATCCAGCCCGGCTGGGAACGACCACGCAAGGTGGCCTGCGCACACTTGTTCTCAACGAAGACCAACCGGCATTTCCCGGAGAGAAGGCTCCAGGCTGGATCGCCTCGGGCCTGTCGCGGTTGAGGGAGCGCTAGAGAAAACCGCAAGGACCCTCATGATATGTGACTGCATGGCCGCGCCGAGCCTTCCGCCACGAAATGTCCCCGGTCTTTTTCCTGACCGACGATACTGCCGCCAGTCCGGTCCGAAAGGAAGGTCGAGCCCTGCGTGACAGGCGCTGGTCGTGTCCCTACCCTGGCGCCATGGCGAACGTTCCCTGGACAGATGACGAAAACGACCTGATCGTCGCCGACTACTTCCGGATGCTGTCTGCCGACCTCGACGGACGGGCCTATACCAAGGCGAGGCATGTGCGCCAACTCGGGAATCGCCTGCAGGACCGCACGAAGGGAGCCATCGAATACAAGCATCAGAACATCAGCGCCGTCCTCCAGGGCCTTGGCGACAACTGGCTGCCAGGCTACCCGCCGGCCTACAACTTTCAGGCATCTCTCGAGGATGCCGTCGCCCGGTGGCTGGCGCGCCACCCTGAGTGGTTGGAGAGCGTACCCGCAACGGCGCCGGAGGGCGCGATGCCCCTTCAGATCGGGCCGTCGCCGAGCAAGAGAAATGCCCCGCTGCCACAGGGACACGAAAGAGTGTCCGGGATCG
Organism: Alphaproteobacteria bacterium; assembly: GCA_965213815.1. Lineage (GTDB taxonomy): Bacteria > Pseudomonadota > Alphaproteobacteria > SP197 > SP197 > SP197. The sequence continues at coordinate 2,503,491 of OZ243917.1, forward strand.
CCGAACGGTTCGACGTCGCTGGACGCGACGAACGCAACCGGGCGCTCGGGCGTCTCGGCGAGCGTCTTGCGCTGGCCCATGAACGGTGTGTGCTGGCGCGTGCCGGCCGCAGCGACCTTGCCCGGGACGTGCGCTGGGTGTCCGAGGAGGACGGTGACGGCGCCGGATACGACATTGCGAGCTACACCACCGATGGCAAGGTCCGTCTCCTGGAGGTGAAGACCACGAAAGGATACGAGCGCACCCCATTCTGGATTTCCCGGAACGAACTGGCGGTCGCCCGTGAGAGAAGCGCCGAATGGAGATTGCTCCGCCTGTGGAACGTCTCGCGCACGCCACAAGCCTTCGAACTCGCTCCGCCGCTCGACGCACACGTTTCGCTCATGCCTACGCAGTTTCTGGCGGACTTCCGCCAAGAGCCTTGATGTCGCGTGGGCGCTGTGGCGACATGACGGTCCCGATTCTTAAGGACTATCTCACGTGGCCCCTCCCCTTCTCGATACCGAGTACGTCCGCTCCTTCTTTCCCGCCCTCAACGACTCCTGGGCCTTCATGGAGAACGCCGGCGGCAGCCTTGTGCCGCGCACCGTGATCGAGGCGGTCAGCGCCTACATGAGCGAATGCCAGGTCCAGCCTGGCGACAACGCGGCGATTGCCCGCGACGCCCGGCAACGCATGGCGGCCGGACAGGCGACCGCGGCCGCCATGCTGAACGCCGCGCCGGACGAGGTGATCGTCGGTCCCTCGACCACACGCAACGTGCAGACCCTGGCCATGGCCATGCGCTCCCGGCTTCGCGACAACGACGAGATCATCGTCACCAACCTCGACCATGAAGCCAACAACAACCACTGGAGGCGCCTTGGTGATCATGGCCTCGTCATCAGGGAGTGGCAGGTCGACCCGCAAACGGCGGAACTTGACGCCGGCGCCCTCGAGCCGCTGCTCAATGAGCGAACGAGGCTGGTCTGCTTTTCCCACTGCTCCAACATCACCGGCGGTCCCAATCCGGTGCGTGAGATCACCGCTCTGGTGCATGGTGCCGGGGCCCAGGTCTGCATCGACGGTGTGGCGATGGCGCCGCATACGTCCATCGATGTCCGGGCCCTCGATGTCGATTACTATCTCTTCAGCCTTTACAAGACTTTCGGGCCACATCTTGGGGTCATGTATGGAAAGCGGGAGCATCTCCTCTCGCTGCCCGGACAGTACTTCCATTTCCACGGCGAAGACGACATCCCGCTCAAGCTCAACCCCGGTGCGCCCAATCACGAGCTGACGGCGGCGACGGCCGGTGTCGGCGCCTATCTCGACGCCCTGGCCAGACACCATCTCGATGAACCCGCCAGTGACCCGGTCGGGCGCTATCGCCAGGTCTTCCGCCTCATCCGGGATCATGAATCGACCCTTTCCGGTCGGTTTCTGTCATGGGCTGCGGATCATCCCCGGATTCGTCTGATCGGCCGCCGCCGTCCCGGCAACACCGGCCGGGCGCCCACATTCAGTTTCACCATCGACGGCATGGCCAGTCAGCAGCTGCCCGCACTGCTGGAAGCTCGCGGTATCGTTGCGGGAGCCGGCGACTTCTACGCGCCCAGAGTGCTGGAGGCGACGGGAATCGATCCGGCGGACGGTGTCGTTCGATGCTCACTCGTCCACTACAACACAGCGGACGAGGTGGACCGCCTCACCATGGCGCTCGAGGCCATCATGGCGGAAAACACCCCGTGACCTCTCTGGAGACCCTGCAGGCGGCCGAGCGGATTGTGCGCCGCCACGTCGGCGAGACCCCCCTTCACCACTGGCCGCTGCTCAGCCGGCGCAGCGGCGCCGAGGTCTGGGTCAAGCACGAGAATCATACCCGGATCGGCGCCTTCAAGATCCGCGGAGGACTCGTCTACATGGAGAGGCTCAAGGAGCGCCAGGGCCATGTTCCCGGTGTCATTGCGGCAACCCGGGGCAATCACGGCCAGAGTGTCGCGCTGGCGGCCGGGCTGGCCGGCATCCCTGCGACCATCGTCGTTCCTTTCGGCAATTCTGTCAAGAAAAACAAGGCGATGCGGGCACTTGGTGCGGAACTGATCGAATACGGTCACGATTTCCAGGAAGCCCTGGTACACGCCCGGGAACGCGCCGCACGCGACGGTCTCCACATGCTGGCCTCGTTCCACGACGACCTTGTATGCGGGGTCGCAAGCTACGCCCTCGAGATCTTCCGGAGCCATGACGACATCGACACCGTCTATGTACCGATCGGTCTGGGTTCCGGAGTGTGCGGTACCATGAGGGCGCGCGATGCAATGGCATCCCGCGCCGACGTGGTGGGCGTGGTGGCCGAGAACGCCCCCTGCTATGCCCGTTCCTTTGCCTCCGGCTCACCCGTTACCACCAACGATTGCGACACCATCGCTGATGGCATGGCGGTGCGTGTGCCTCACGACAAAGCAGTGAGCGAGATCAATGCCGGCGCCGAGCGCATCGTCACCACGAGCGAGAACGACATCCGTGCCGCCATGCGGCACTACTTCACCGACACCCACAACGTGGCGGAAGGCGCCGGCGCCGCCCCCCTCGCGGCCCTTCTCCGGGAACGCGAACGCATGGCCGGGCGCAAGGTCGTTCTCGTCCTTTCGGGCGGCAACATCGACCGCGACCTCTATTCCCGTATCCTCCTGAACGCCTGATCACGCCAGAAGGAGGGCCCCCAGGGCGAGGAAGACGAAGAAACCCACGACATCCGTCACCGTGGTGAGGAAAACGCTCGCGGCCACCGCGGGATCGATACCGAACCTATCCAGCACCAAAGGCGTGGCGGCGCCGATGAAACCGGCTACGGCAAGGTTGGCCACCATGGCCATGGCGATGACGGCACCAAGCATGGGACTGTGGAACCATACCCAGGCGATCAGCCCGCTGATCACGGCAAAGAGAATGCCGTTCACGGTGCCAACAAGTATCTCCTTGCCGATCACCCTCAGGCCGTTGGCCCGGGTCAGATCCCTGGTCGCCAGCGCCCGGACCGCCACCGTCATCGTCTGGGTGCCGGCATTGCCCCCCATCGAGGCGACGATGGGCATGAGAACAGCGAGGGCAACGATCTCATGGATCGTGCCTTCGAAGATGCCGATGACCATGGACGCCATCACGGCAGTCCCGAGATTGATGAAGAGCCACCAGAAGCGCTTGCGCGTGGTGTCGATCACCCCCTGGTTGAGGTCGGTGCCGGCCACGCCACCAAGGCGAAGCACATCCTCTTCCGACTCCTCGCTCAACACGTCCACCATGTCGTCGAAGGTGATGGTGCCCAGCAACCTGCCGTTGACATCGACGACGGCCACCTCGGAGAGCCCGTACTGCTGGAAGAGCCAGGAGACCTCCTCCTGGTCGGTATCGGCCTTCACGGTCAGGGGTTCGCCTTCGATGAGCGACGTCAGCTCCACCTCTCGACTGCTGCGAATCAGCGTTGCCAGCGCGATGACGCCCAGTGGCCGGTGACCGGGGTCGACGACGAAGACAGCATAGAACTGATCAGGAAGATCCCCCGCCCCTCTCAGGTAGTCAATGGTCTGACCGACGTTCCAGAACACCGGCAAGGCCACGACATCGCGGCGCATGAGACGTCCGGCACTGTCTTCAGGAAAGGTAAGCCCCTGCTCCACCGCCCGGCGTTCCGGCGCCGGCACCGCTTCCAGGACTTCCCGGCGAACCGGGTCGTCAAGATCGGCCATGACATCGACGGCATCATCGGGCTCCAGCGTGCCCACCAGCCGGGCGAACGTCTCGACGCCAAGTTCCTTGCGGATGTCATCGAGAACGGTGTCATCGAGATCGGGAAGGATCTCGGCGTCAATGTCCGGGCCGAGGGCCTCGATCACGACGCGGCGCTGTACACTGCCAACCTGTTCGAGGAGGTCCGCCTTGTCGGCAGCGTGCAAGGGCACCACGAGCGCCTCGAGACGCACCAGATCTTCCGCATCGACGGCAGCGATAATCGCCCGAAGGAGATCGGGGTTCAGCCCGTAGAGATCCGGGGCCGACTGTTGCGATGTATCTGTCATGGCACACGTCCCCTCGTTCAATGCGGGCGCGTGCGGCTGTCCTGACAATGGTGCGGTCGAGAAGACTCGAACTTCCACGGGCTCTCGCCCACAGCGCCCTCAACGCTGCGCGTCTACCAATTCCGCCACGACCGCATTGACGGGCAGACCCGCACCTATAGCCAATCATCCCCTGCGCCGCAAGCCGAAGGGGATGCGTTGGTGACCGCCGGGGGTGGACGGCGGCTCCCGGGAAAACGCGGCAATCTCCTTCGCGGTGGCCGTCGACAGGCAGATGCGGCCGGCGCAGACAGTCTGGTAGAGTCAGGGTCATGACATCTGTTTGCTGGAAGGTGAGCGACCGGCCGGTGGCCTATCCGGATGCGGTGCGTTCCATGGAAGAAACGGCCGCCGGCATTCGTGCCGGCGAGGCGCCGGAAACGGTGTGGCTGCTTGAGCATCCGAGCCTCTTCACGGCGGGAACGAGTGCGGTCGAGGACGAACTCATCGATGCAGGGGATATTCCGGTCTACCGCAGCGGACGCGGCGGCCGCTACACCTGGCATGGGCCGGGACAGCAGGTGGCCTACGTGATGCTCGATCTTGCCGGAAGGGGGCACGACCTGCGCGCCTTTGTCGGTGACCTCGAGACCTGGATCATCCGCACGCTTTCCTGCTTCGGCGTGACCGGCCAATGCCGGCGGGACCGTGTCGGGGTCTGGGTGGTGGACGCAAGCGGCCGGGAGGACAAGATCGCAGCCATCGGCATACGCGTGCGGCGCTGGGTGACGTTTCACGGGATCAGCATCAACCGCGCGCCTGATCTTGCGTCCTATGCCCGCATCGTGCCGTGCGGCATCAGGTCACACGGCGTGACATCCCTGGAGGCCCTGGGAGTCGACGCCGATGCCGGTGCGTTGCGCGCCGCCATGCAAGCAACGTTCGCCGACGTGTTTCAAAGCGTCGAGCGCTGAGCGAAGCCGCAATCCACCTCTCCATGGAACGACTCGCACACGCATGTCTCGACAACGGCGAGCGGCGGCCCCTCTTTCATGAAATCCAGCATGGTGGAGACATCCCTTGGCCTGCCGGCAAGAACTGCCTCCACCGAGCCGTCGCTGCGGTTGCGGACCCAACCGTCGAGACCGAGGTCGCGCGCTTCCTCGCGCACCCATGCCCGGAACCACACGCCCTGCACACGGCCTGTCACCCTCACCCTGACGCGTAGTTCGCGCTCCGCAGACGGGGTCACGGGGCGGCGGCGTATTCGAGAAGCACGGAGTCGACCGAAACCGAGTCGCCGACAGCAACATGGACCGTCGCGATCTCGCCGGAGCGCTCCGCCCGCAGCACGTTTTCCATCTTCATGGCGTCAATGACGATGAGCACCTGACCTGCCTCGATCTCGTCTCCTTCCGCGACTGCCAGATCGACGATCCGCCCGGGCATCGGCGAGGTGACGAGGCGGGAGAGATCGGCAGCGGGCCTGGCCGGCATCCGCGACAACAGCCTTGCCGCCCCCCTGGAGAGCACCGTCATCCGTTCCCTGATGCCGGCATGGACAAGGTTCCAGGATGTCCCCTGGCATTGTACCTGGACGATGGCCGGGCTGCCGTCCACCTCGCCCTCGAACAACGTCTGGCCCGGGCTCCATGAACTCTCGAGCGTGACGTCACGCTCGCCGCTTCGCCAGATGAGGCCGTTCCCGGTCAGCCGCGCCGACACCTCGAACTCTTCACCGCAGCACTGCACGATCCAGTCACGGGTCATCGGGCCCGGTTGACGCAGCGTGCCCGTGATCTTGCGGTCGCGCTCGAGAACCCTCAAGTGGGCGAAGAGACCCACACCGGTCAGCACCGTCCTCTCGCGCTCCGTCACAGGCGCGCCGGGAAAGCCGTCGGGCCAGGTCTGGTCGATGAAGGCGGTCGTCATGTCGCCTGCGACAAACCGCCCCTCTCGCATGATAGCCGCCAGAAAATCGATGTTGTGCTCCACGCCCCTGATCTCGAAGGAATCCAGTGCCTGGCGCATGGCGGCAATGGCGGCCCGCCGGTCCTCGCCATGCACCACCAGCTTGGCGATCATGGGGTCGTAGAACATGGTCACCTCGGAGCCCTCCTCCACACCGCTGTCGATCCTCAGCGACCGGGAGGACTGCGGCGGGCGGTAGGTGACGAGACGGCCGATCGAGGGAAGAAATCCGCGCCGTGAATCCTCGGCATAGATCCGTGCCTCGATGGACCAGCCGTCGATACCGACAGCATCGGCCGTGAAGGCGAGGCGCTCGCCGGTGGCGATACGGATCATCTGTTCGACGATATCGATGCCGGTGATGAATTCCGTCACCGGATGCTCGACCTGGAGACGGGTGTTCATCTCCAGAAAGTAGAAGTTCCTGTCGGGGTCGACGACAAATTCGACCGTGCCCGCCGAGCGGTAGTTGACGGCGCGCGCCAGGGCACACGCTTCGGCGGCCATCGCCCGACGCGTCGCCTCGTCGATGAGAGGGCTCGGCGCTTCCTCGATGACCTTCTGGTGACGCCGCTGGATCGAGCATTCCCGCTCGTTCAGGGCCACCACGGCGCCGTGATTGTCGGCGAGAAGCTGGATCTCGACATGGCGCGGCTCGGTGATGAACTTCTCGAGAAAGATCCTGGAATCACCGAAGGCGGTGGCGGACTCCGATCGCGAGGCCCGGAACCCTTCGACGAGTTCGTCGTCATCGCCGGCCACCCGCATCCCCTTGCCACCGCCTCCGGCGGCGGGCTTGATCATGACCGGATAGCCGATGTCGCGGGCAGCCTTGAGCGCCTCGTCGACGTCACTCGTCTCGGAGGCGCTGCCGGGGACCACGCTGACCCCTGCCGCCTCGGCAATCCTCTTGGATTCGATCTTGTCGCCCATGGCGGCAACGGCTCTTGCGGGCGGCCCGATGAAGACGGCGCCCGCGGCCTCGACCGCCTCGACGAAGCGGGCGTTCTCGGCAAGAAAGCCGAAGCCGGGGTGGACTGCCTCGGCGCCCGACTTCACGAGGGCATCGATGATCCTGTCGATGGCAAGGTAGCTCTCTCCCGGTGGCGGCGGTCCGATGGGAAGGGACTCGTCGGCCATCCGGACATGGAGCGCATCCTCATCGGCCTCGGAGTGAACCGCGACCGTGGCAATGCCCATCGCCCGGCATGTGGTGATGATCCGGCAGGCGATTTCGCCCCGGTTGGCAATGAGAATTCGGTTGAACACGTTCAGGCACCGCGCTGACTAGAGGGGAATGTTGTCGTGCTTCTTCCACGGGTTGCGCAGCTCCTTGCCGCGCAGCATGCGAAGCGCGTTGCACAGTCGCCGGCGCGTGTTGCGCGGCATGATGACTTCGTCGACGAATCCCCTCGATGCGGCGACGAAGGGATTGGCGAAACGCTCCTGGTACTCCGCCGCTCGCGCCTCCATGCGCGCGGGATCGTCAAGATCGGAACGGAATATGATTTCGACCGCCCCCTTGGATCCCATGACCGCCACCTCCGCCGTCGGCCAGGCGTAGTTGATGTCGCCCCGCAGGTGTTTCGAGGCCATAACGACATAGGCACCGCCATAGGCCTTGCGCGTGATGCAGGTGAGTTTCGGAACCGTTGCCTCGGCAAAGGCATAGAGGAGTTTCGATCCGTGCTTGATGATTCCGCCGTACTCCTGATCGGTTCCCGGCAGAAATCCCGGAACATCGACGAAGGTGATGATCGGGATGTTGAAGCAGTCGCAGAACCGGACAAAACGCGCCGCCTTGCGCGAGGCCTCGATATCGAGGCAACCGGCCAGCACCATGGGCTGATTGGCGACGACACCCACGGTGGATCCTTCCATGCGGCCGAAACCGACCACGATATTGGCCGCATGTGCCGGCTGGATCTCGAAGAAGTCCTGCTCGTCCACCACCCTCGTGACGAGTTCCTTGATGTCGTAGGGCTTGTTCGGATTGGAGGGCACGAGATTGTCGAGTGCCGGCTCGACCCGGTCGAAGGGATCGGATGTCTCGAGAATCGGCGGCCTCTCGCGGTTCGAGGCCGGAAGGAAGTCCATCAGACGCCGTGTCTGCGCCAGGGCCTCGACATCGTTGTCCCAGGCAAGGTCCGCCACGCCGGATCGCGTGGTGTGGGTCACGGCGCCACCGAGATCCTCGTGGCTGACCACCTCGTGGGTCACCGTCTTCACCACATCGGGACCGGTCACGAACATGTAGGAGGTGTCCTTCACCATGAAGATGAAGTCGGTCATGGCCGGGGAATAGACCGCTCCGCCGGCGCAGGGGCCCATGATCAGCGACACCTGGGGCACGACCCCCGAGGCCAGGACATTGCGCTGAAACACCTCGGCGTACCCGGCAAGGGAGTCCACACCCTCCTGGATGCGCGCGCCACCGCTGTCGTTGAGGCCGATCACCGGAGCCCCGACCTGCAGGGCCCGGTCCATGATCTTGCAGATCTTGGTGGCGTGGGATTCCGAGAGCGATCCTCCGAACACGGTGAAATCCTGGCTGAACACGAAGACCAGGCGTCCGTTGATGGTCCCCCAGCCAGTCACGACCCCGTCGCCCGGCACCCTGCGCTCCGCCATGCCGAACTCCGCCGAGCGATGTTCGACAAACATGTCCCATTCCTCGAAGGAGTCCTCGTCAAGGAGCAGTTCGATGCGTTCCCGAGCGCTCAGTTTTCCCTTGGCGTGCTGACTGGCGATGCGCCCTTCGCCACCTCCCTCGCGGGCCCGGGCGCGGCGCTCCGTCAGTTCACCGATCACATCCTGCATCATCCGGGTCCGCCTGGTTCAAGTCACCGGTCAGCATACCAAGGTTCACCTCCGGTGACGAAGCAGGTGAAGAAAGCAATCCGCCGCACGGATGTCGTTCTGCCTGACATCGAGACGCTGCCGGGCCTCGGCGTCATCCCCCCACGCCTCGAGGGACCACAGTTCGTCGAGGGCGCCGGCGTGAAAGGCCTCGGGGGCATCCAGGCGTCCGTCAAGGAGTGCCAGGGCAATGACAAGGGAACCGGTGGCGCTCGCGACACTGTGGACTGCAACAAGACGGAAACTGTCGAGTTCCTCAACGGCTGAGCGAAGGGCGTGGATCGAGTCGGGCGGCTGTTCCAGCGGCATGATCCCGGTGGTGACGGCGAGGGCAGCACCGTGCTCGGCCGCGGCCCAGTCGAGAAGGGGTTGCCAGCACGCTTCCTGGCGCCTGACCAGTTCACGGGGATGATCGGCGCGAAAGCACACGAGATCGCTCTTGCCCCAGGCCACGATCCCGTCGACGACACGGGCCGGATCGGGCGCAACACTGTCAATGGCTGTGGCAGCAAGGCGCATCAGGGGCATTGTCGAGGGATCGATGCGCTCTTCCTGACAGGCCCACTCCCGGGCAATGGCCTCGCCGAGGGGCCGCGACGGAACGCGAAGGGGATGGTGTGCCGGCGTCGTCACCGACCGACCGTCGAGCTCAACGCGGTAGTCCCCTTCACTCCCGGAGACGCCGGCGGCTGTGTAGCGCCGCTTCACGGACCATCCCCGTCCACAGTGAATCCCAGCATGTCCCAGGTCTCCTGCAGATCCTTCGGAAGGGCGCAGTCGAGGTTCAGCATGCCACCGCCGGCAGGATGAGGCAGGCGCAGCGACTGCGCGTGGAGGTGGAGGCGCCGGACATGCGTGATCCGTCCGGGCGTGCGGCTGCCGTACTTGCCGTCCCCGAGGATCGGATGGCCGATGGCGGCGCAGTGCACCCTGATCTGGTGGGTGCGCCCGGTCAGCGGGTGCAGCTCCAGCCACGTGGCGACACGGCCGGCCGTGGCGACAATACGCGCCAGGGTCACGGCGCGCCGGCCATCCTCTTCCACAACCTCAACGCGCTCGTGGCCCGGCTTTCCCCTCTTGAGAAGCGGCATGGCAAGGCGACCATCCCGCGGCAGATCGGGCACTCCGGCGACGAGCGCCCAGTATGTCTTCTCGACCCTGCCTGCCCTGAAACAGGCCTGCAGGGCGCGCGCCGCCGGCGCGTGACGGGCGACGAGCAGGATACCGCTGGTCTGCCTGTCGAGGCGATGAACCAGGCGTGGCCTCTCCGCCGCACCGAAACGCAATCCGTCCAGCAGGGCATCGAGATGGCGCGACAGTCCGCTTCCGCCCTGCACGGCAAGGCCTGCCGGCTTGTCGATGGCCATCACCCAGTCGTCCATGTGAATGATCCGTGAGGCGATATCCCCTGGATCGCGGCTGTTCCCGGGTCGCTGCACCGCCTCGGGCGCATCGGGAAGAGGTGGCAGACGCACCGCCTGGCCGGCCTGTAGCCTGGCTCCGGCGCCGCACCTGCCGCCATCGAGGCGGATCTGGCCCGTGCGCAGGAGTTTCGAGAGATGTCCATGGGTGACATGAGGAAAGCGCTGGCGAAACCAGCGATCCAAGCGCATGCCGGCGTCGGTCTCGGCGACGGCAAGGTACGTGACGCCGGTCATGCGAGGGGGAGATGCATGTTGGCGACGGCAAGGCGGGTAACGGCGGTCATGCGAGAATGAGGCGCATGAGGCGAAGTCCCGCCAGGAGTGCCAGGACCGAGAGCGCCACCGAGGCCACGACGTAGAGAATCGCAAGGGAATTCGACCCACGTTCGAACCCGCTTACCACATCAAGGGAAAAGGCCGAGAACGTCGTGAAGGCCCCGAGAAAGCCGGTGACGAGAAAGAGCCTCATGTCGCCAGGCGGCGTCCAGGCGGCCGACATCAAGGCAACCAGGACTCCAAGGAGGAAGGAACCCGCCACATTGACGGCGAGAGTGCCCCAGGGAAAGCCGCTTCCCAGCAAGGCCGTGGCGCCGGCCGTCACCAGATAGCGGCCCACGGCGCCCAGTGCGCCGCCGGCGGCCACGAAGAGGCAGGCCTTGATCATTCGTCCTCTCCGGCCCGTTGGCGCAGCCTTTCCCAGTAGGCGAGGCGCCTTGTGATGTCGCGTTCAAAGCCCCGTTCCACCGGCCGGTAGAAGTGTTGCCGCTCCATGCCTTCCGGGAAGTAGTCCTGCCCGGAGAACGCGGCCGGGGTGTCGTGGTCGTAGGTGTATCCCTTGCCGTAGCCAAGGTCCTCCATGAGGCGCGTCGGCGCATTGAGGATGATCCTTGGCGGCATCAGGCTTCCCCCGGCCCTGGCGCTCTTCGTGGCAGCGGAAAAGGCACGGTAGGCGGCGTTGGATTTCGGAGCCGTGGCGCAGTAGAGGACCGCCTGGGCTATGGCCAGTTCCCCTTCGGGCGATCCGAGGAAGGCGAAGGCATCCCGGGCAGCCACGGCCTGGGGCAAGGCGGCGGGATCGGCGAGGCCGATGTCCTCGACCGCCATGCGGATGACACGGCGGGCGACAAAGAGTGGATCCTCTCCCGCCTGCAGGATACGGGCGAGCCAATAAAGAGAGGCATCCGGATCCGATCCCCGGACCGACTTGTGAAGGGCGCTGATGAGGTTGTAGTGGCCCTCCTCGGCCTTGTCGTAGACCGGGACCCGGCGCTGCACCACCTCTGCCAGGCCCTGCCGGTCCAGGGGCGACGGCACATCGAGAGCGAGGAGTTCCTCGGCGATGTTGAGCAGGAAACGGCCATCGCCATCGGCCATCGCGGCCAGAGCGAGACGGGCATCGTCATCCAGCGGCAGGGTACTTTGGCGGAACGTCTCGGCCCGGTACAGAAGTTGACCAAGAGCGTCCAGGGCCAGTCGCTCCAGCACCAGCACCTGGCACCGTGACACCAGGGCCTGGTTGACCTCGAAGGAGGGATTTTCGGTGGTGGCGCCCACAAGAACGACCGTGCCATCCTCGACGAAAGGCAGCATGGCGTCCTGCTGTGCCTTGTTGAAACGATGGATTTCGTCGACAAACAGCAGAGTGCCAAGACCCGTGGCACGCCTCGAACGGGCCCGGTCGAAGACTTTCCTCAAGTCCGCGACACCGGAGAACACAGCCGATACGGGATCGAATGCGAGATCGACCCGTTCGGCGATGAGCCGGGCAATGGTGGTCTTGCCGGTGCCGGGCGGCCCCCAGAGGATCATCGAGGCAAGGCGTCCCTGGGCGATCATGCGGCCCAGCGGCCCATCCTGCTTCAGCAGATGGTCCTGGCCGACGACATCGGCCAGCGTCGCCGGACGCATGCGGTCGGCCAGTGGCCGCGGCACCCCGTCTTCAAAGAGACTCGTCAAACACCCGTTCCTTTCCCAAAGCTGGCGCTGTGCCATGGTGCACCGTTCGCGGTTGAGGCGGCAACCGCCGGTGGCCCCCGGCCAGGGGATCGGTCATCATGGGACCTTCGCTCAAGGATCCCTCAACGATGTCCGTTCGTCTTGCCTCGGCTGTCTGGGTCCAGGCCTTCCTGCGCCGCTGCGATCTTGCCGCCGTTCCCGTCTACGTCCTGCGGCGCGGCGATCCGGACGCCGGGGAAATCTGGCTGAAACTGGTGAAGGGAGCAGACGAGGTCTCCATCCTGCGGGTGTCGCGCGAAGACGGCACGTCCACCGTGCACAAGGTCCTGGACGAGATGGAGGCGGACCGCCACCTCGCCCGCCAGGAGACCTATGACCCCGATCTCTGGGTCATCGAGATTGACGACCGGGCGGGACGAAGCGACACGCTCTTCCAGGACTGACCACCCGTCGCCTCGATCGATCCCTCGACGTTTTCACCACAGCGCTACGATGACCAATCGAATACCTTCGGGTCATCTTCTTCCACTACACAATCCCCGACCACGTTCTGGATGCAAATGACGAGAATTCTGCACCGGTAGCGAGCACAAGGCCCAATCGCTACACCAGTCCGGGCACCGGATCAGTCGCCGTTGCTTTCCGGCAGGGAGCCCGAGTCCTGGCCCTTGGCGTCGTCGTCTCGGTCGACGAACTCGACGACCGCCATGGGCGCGCTGTCGCCGTAGCGAAAGCCTGCCTTGAGGACCCTGGTGTAGCCGCCGGCGCGGTCCTCATAGCGCGGCGCCAGCGTCTCGAAGAGCTTCACCAGCATCGCATCATCGCGCAGTCTCGCATGGGCGAGGCGCCGGGCGTGAAGCGTGCCGCGCTTGCCCAGGGTGACGAGTTTCTCGACATAGGGAGAGACTTCCTTCGCCTTGGCAAGGGTGGTGGTGATTTGCTCGTGCTTGATCAGCGCCGCTGCCATGTTGCGCAGCATGGCGGTGCGGTGTGCGCTCGTTCGGTTAAGCTTGCGCCCCGAATACCGGTGTCGCATGACCCTCTCCCGTCCTGGTTCAGCTGAAGGGATTCTCGTAACGCCGGGCCAGATCCTCGATGTTCTCCGGAGGCCAGTCCGGCAGATTCATGTCGAGGCCGAGCTGCATCTGCGCCAGCACTTCCTTGATCTCGTTGAGCGACTTGCGGCCGAAGTTCGGGGTTCGCATCATCTCCGCTTCGGACTTCTGCACGAGGTCGCCGATATAGACAATGTTGTCTCCCTTGAGACAGTTGGCCGAGCGCACCGAGAGCTCGAGTTCGTCGATCTTGCGCAGCAGGTGCCTGTTGAACTCCGGCTCCCGCGCATCGTCGTGATCGACAAGGTCCTGCGGCTCCTCGAAATTGACGAAGGGCTGCAGCTGTTCCTGGAGGATGCGCGCTGCCAGGGCCACCGCGTCCTCGGGGCTGACCGCGCCGTTGGTCTCCACCGACATGGCAAGCCTGTCGTAATCCGTCACCTGACCGACACGGCTGTTTTCCACCTTGAAGGCAACCTTGCGCACCGGACTGTAGATGGCGTCGATGGGGATCAGTCCGATCTGCGCTTCCTCGTCACGGTTGCGCGACGCCGGGACATAGCCGTTGCCCGTCGCCACGAGAAGTTCCATCTCGAGGCTCGCCCCGGCATCAAGGGTGCAGATGACATGATCGGAGTCCAGCACCTCGAAGTCCGCGCCGCCGTCGATGCGGCCCGCCAGCACGGCGCCAGGCTCGCTGGCGTTGAGAAAGACGCGCCGCGGCTGCTCGGGCGTATGGTCGCTGTGCATCTTGATGGCCAGCGCCTTGATGTTGAGAATGATGTCGGTCAGGTCTTCGTGCACGCCGCGGATCGAGGAGAACTCGTGAACGACATCGTTCACCCGCACGCCCACCACAGCGGCGCCGCGCAGCGACGACAGCAGAATCCTCCTCAGGGCGTTGCCCAGGGTCGTGCCGAACCCTCTCTCAAGAGGCTCGACCACGATGTCCGCCTCGCGCGAGGCGTCCATTCCGGGAATGATCTGCAACTTCCTGGGCTTGATCAGGGCCGTCCAGTTCTTGTCCATTGTGCTCCATTGCCTCATTGGTGACGCTGCCGCAATGCGGCGTCCGTCAGGGTCACGATGTCAGGGGCCAGAATCAGACCCGGCGACGCTTGCGCGGTCGGCATCCGTTGTGCGGAATCGGGGTGACGTCCTGAATGGCGGTGATCTGGAAACCAACTGCGGAGAGCGCGCGCAGGGCCGATTCACGTCCCGAACCCGGTCCCTTGACGTAGACTTCCAGGGTCTGGACGCCGTGTTCCTGCGCCTTGCGGCCAGCGTCTTCAGCCGCCATCTGCGCCGCATAGGGCGTCGACTTGCGCGATCCCTTGAAGCCCATGGACCCCGCCGACGACCAGGAGATTGCATTGCCCTGGGCGTCGGTGATGGTGATCATGGTGTTGTTGAACGATGCCGTCACATGGGCAAGACCCGATGTGATGTTCTTCCTCTCGCGCCGTCTGACGCGGGTCGTTTCACGTGCCATAGTCGGGACTCTACTTCTTCTTGCCGGCGACCGGCCGCGCCTTGCCCTTGCGGGTTCGCGCATTGTTGTGCGTGTTCTGACCGCGGACCGGGAGCCCCTTGCGGTGACGGATGCCGCGGTTGCATCCGAGATCCATCAGCCGCTTGATGCTCATGGCCACCTCGCGGCGCAGATCGCCTTCGACCGTATAGTCGCGATCGATCAGTTCGCGGATCTGGACGACTTCCGCGTCCGTGAGTTCGTTGACACGTCTGGCATCGGGTATCTGCGCCACACGGCAGATCTGACGCGCACTTGTGCGACCGATTCCGTGAATGTAGGTCAGCGCCACTTCCACCCGCTTGGACGTCGGGATGTTCACTCCTGCAATGCGCGCCAAAGCCGTCTCTCCCTGGACAGTAACTGAAGGGGATATGGATGAATTTGATTGGCGGACAAGGGCATCATTCTAAGGGCCGCCCGTCCCCGCTGTCAATCGTCGCCGGTGCCGGAAGCGCCGCGAATATCTGATCGGTCACCTCGTCGATGGCGGCCATGCCGTCGACCGTGGCGAGGATGCCGCGCGAAGCGTAGTAAGGCAGAAGAGGTGCTGTCTGACGATGGTAGACGGCGAGCCTCGAACGCACCGTTTCCTCGTTGTCGTCGGCGCGCCGGTCGAAGTCTCGCGAGCCGCAGAAATCGCACACGCCAATCTCGGCCGGCTTGTGAAAGACATCATGGTACCCGGCGCCGCAGGCGCGACACGAGAAACGCCCGGTGATGCGGGCAACGAGGACGTCGTCATCGACACCGATCTCGATGACGCGGTCAAGCGCGCTGCAGCGCGATGACAGCATGGTGTCGAGAGCCTCGGCCTGGACCGTTGAACGGGGGAATCCGTCCAGGATGAACCCGTTCCGGCAGTCCTCCTCGTCGATACGTCCGGCAATCATGGCAATAATGAGGTCGTCGCCGACAAGATCGCCGCGTTCCATGATCTCGCGGGCAGTGCGGCCGAGTTCGCTGTCCTCGGCCACTTCCCGGCGCAGCATGTCGCCCGTGGCAAGCTGGGGGATGGCATGGCGCGCCATCAGGCGGTGCGCCTGCGTACCCTTGCCGGCTCCGGGGGGACCGAGCAGAAGCAGCTTCATCGCCGCCTCCCCTTGAGCTTGGCCTTGCGGATGAGGCCCTCGTACTGGTGCGCCAACAGATGGGACTGGATCTGGGAGACCGTGTCCATGGTCACGGTGACGCAGATGAGAAGCGACGTGCCTCCCAGGAACACGGGAATGGCAAGGCTGCCGATCAGGTACTCGGGAAGCAGGCAGACAAGAGCGAGGTAGAGCGCGCCCAAGGTGGTCAGTCTGGTGAGCACGAAATCAAGGTATTCCGTGGTGTTCTTGCCCGGCCTGATGCCCGGAATGAAGCCGCCGTTCTTTCTCAGGTTGTCCGCGGTATCAGCCGGATTGAAGACCACCGCCGTGTAGAAATAGCAGAAGAAGACGATCGCCGAGCCGAAGATCAGCAGATAGAGGGGCTCGCCACGACCCAGTAGCCTGGTGATCTCTGTCAGCCAGTTCGAACCGCTCCCCACCGCCGAGAAGCTGGCGAAGGTCGCCGGCATCAGGAGGATAGAACTGGCAAAGATGGGGGGAATGACGCCGGCGGTGTTGAGCTTGAGGGGGAGGTAGGAACTCTCGCCACCGAACATCCGGTTGCCGACCTGGCGCTTGGGATACTGCACGATGATGCGTCTCTGGGCGCGCTCCATCCAGACGATCCAGTAAATGATCAGGGCCGCGCCGACGAAGATCGCCATGATGGTGAACGCGGAAAGGGAGCCGACCCGGCCGAGTTCCAGCAACTGGGCGATGGCGCCCGGGAAGCTGGCGACGATACCGGCGAATATGATGAGGGAGACGCCGTTGCCCACACCCCTCTGGGTCACCTGCTCGCCAAGCCACAGCAGGAACATGGTGCCGCCCAGCAGGGTGACGACCGTGGTGAAGCGGAAGAAGAGACCGGGTTCCATGACCGCCGAACCCTGACTTCCCGCCATCGCCTCGAGACCGACGGCGATGCCGTAGCCCTGGACGATACACAGGGCCACCGTCAGGTAGCGGGTGTACTGGTTCATCGTCTTGCGCCCCGACTCGCCTTCCTTCTTGAGCTGGTCGAGACGCGGCGAGACCGCTGTCATGAGCTGCATGATGATCGAAGCGGAAATATAGGGCATGACGTTGAGCGCGAAGATCGTCATGCGTTCCAGGGCGCCGCCGGCAAACATGTTGAACATCGACAGGATGCCGCCGGCCTGCTGCTGGAAGAGGTCGCCCAGAATCGAGGGATCGACACCGGGAATGGGGATGTAGGTGCCCAGGCGATAGACCACCAGAGCGCCCAGGGTAAACCAGAGGCGCTTCCTGAGTTCCGTCGCCTTGCCCAGCGCTCCGAGATTGAGCTGGCCGGCGAACTGGTCCGGACGGGTTGCCATGCTCCTTGTCGTCAGCCTGCGGTCACGTTGACGGTACCGCCCCGTTCCTCGATCTGACGACGCGCCGACTTCGTGACCCGGGCGACGGTGATCTCGATCTCGGCCGCCAGATCGCCTGAGCCGAGGAGACTGATGCCGTCACGAAGTCGCCTGATGACACCGGCCTGACGCAGGGTTTCCCCGGTCATGGCCTGGCTGGCGTCGAGCTTGCCGGAATCGATGGCCCGCTGCAGCCGCTCCAGGGTCACCTCGACATAGCGCTTGCGCGACGGGTTCGTGAACCCGCGGATGGGCAGGCGCCGGTAGATCGGCATCTGGCCGCCCTCGAAGGTGGCAAGAGCCACACCGGAGCGTGATTTCTGACCCTTGTGGCCACGTCCGCCCGTCTTGCCAAGACCGGAGCCGATACCACGTCCGCGGCGCTTGCGCGCATGGGTGGCGCCTTGATTGTCACGGATCTCGTTGAGTTTCATGCGCCGGACTCCCCGCCGATTTCTTCCCACTCCACAAGGTGGTGCACCTTCTTCAGCATGCCTCGCACAGCCGGCGTGTCCTCGAGGATGCGCGTACGCGACATGCGCCCCAGGCCCAGGCCGACAAGTGTCTGGCGCTGGTCCGCCGGACGACCGATGGGGCTGCCGGTCTGCGTGACCCTGATGCGCCCGGTGTTCTCGTCTTCCATCAGGTCCTCGAATCCTGAATCAGGCGGTTCGGCTTGTTGCGCTTGGCCGCCACCTGGCGTGGCGACATCGTCCGCGTCAGGGCATCGAACGTCGCCTTGACCATGTTGTGGGGATTGGCGCTGCCGGTCGACTTGCAAACAACGTCCTGGGCGCCGAGCGCCTCGAAGACGGCGCGCATGGGTCCGCCGGCAATGACACCGGTGCCCGGTGGCGCGGAACGCAGGACAACGCGTCCCGCGCCATAGCGTCCGGTCACATCATGATGCAGGGTACGCCCTTCGCGCAGCGGTACCCGGACCATGTTGCGGCGGGCCTGTTCGGTCGCCTTGCGGATGGCCTCGGGCACCTCGCGCGCCTTGCCCGCACCGTGACCGGCACGCCCTTTCTGGTCGCCAACGACCACGAGCGCGGCAAACCCGAAACGCCGGCCGCCCTTGACGACCTTGGCGACGCGGTTGATGCTGACGAGCTTCTCGAGAAACTCGCTTCCCTCCCGGTTGTCGCCGCCGCCGCCGCGGCGTCCGCCACCCCGTTCACGACCCGATGATGCCATCCCCTATCCCTTCCAGAACACGTTCTAAAGTGTGAGACCACCTTCACGGGCGGCGTCGGCAAGTGCCTTGACGCGACCGTGATAACGGTAACCACCCCTGTCGAAGACCACCTCGGTGATTCCGGCGGCGATGGCGCGCTCGGCAATGACGCTGCCGATACGCGACGCCGCCTCGATGGTGGCGCCGCTGGCGACCTCGTCGCGGATCACGCTGTCGATGCTCGATGCCGAGGCCAGGGTGAGCCCGGCGCCGTCCTCGATGATCTGCGCATAGATGTTCCGCGACGAGCGGAAGACACAGAGCCGCGGCCGACCGGCCGCCCGGGCCTTCAGCTTGAGACGTGTACGCGCCCGGCGGCGCGCCTTGAGTTCCCTTGCCGTCTTCATGGCCGTCCCTACTTCTTCTTGCCTTCCTTGCGCAACACGACTTCGCCTCTGTAGCGAATTCCCTTGCCCTTGTAGGGCTCGGGCGGCCGCAGGCGCCTGATTTCCGAGGCGAGCTGGCCGACGCGCTGCTTGTCGATGCCGCTGATGACGATTTCCTGCTGATTCGGACACTCGATGGCAAGGCCATCGGGCACCGGAATCTCGATATCGTGACTGTAACCGACCTGGATCCGCAGCATCCCGTCCTGCATCTGCGCCCGATAACCGACGCCCTGGAGTTCGAGCGCGCGGCTGAATCCCGTGGTGACCCCGATCACCATGGACTGGATGTTGGAGCGTGTCGTGCCCCACAGGGCCGTCGCCTGGCGCGATGACGAATTCGGCGTCACCACCAGCACATTCCCTTCGAGGACGACCGACACCTCGGGAAGAAAGGACTGCGTGAGCGATCCCTTTGCGCCGGAGACCTCGATCGAGGACCCGGCCACGGTGATGGCCACCCCCTCGGGCACGGCGATCGCATTCTTTCCGATGCGGGACATGGGTTGCCTCTCCTCGACTTCAGAAAATGCGGCAAAGCACTTCACCGCCAACATTGGCGGCCCGTGCCTCGTCATCGGTCATGACACCCTTGGGCGTCGACATGATGGTGATGCCCAGACCGCCATAGACGCTTGGCATGTCCCTGACGCCTGTATAGATCCGGCGTCCGGGTGTGGAGATCCTGCCGATCTCGCGAATCACCGGTTCGCCCTCGTAGTACTTGAGCTCGATCACGAGTTCGGGCCGCGACGGCAGTTCGCTGCTGCGGTGCCAGTCACGGATGTAGCCCTCGCGCTTGAGCACGCCCAGCACGTTTTCCTTGAGTTTCGACGCCGGGCAGTTGATGCGCGACTTGCCGCGCATGTGGCCGTTCCGGATGCGGGCCAGCATATCGCCCAGGGGATCGGTCATCGTCATGACACTTGTCTCACCTCGCTCACCAGCTTGACTTGACCATGCCGGGAATCAGGCCATCGGAGGCCAGTTCGCGCAGCATCACCCGGGACATGTCGAACCGGCGGTGGTAACCGCGCGACCTGCCGGTCACAGCGCAACGATTGCGCACCCTGACCTTCGATGAATTGCGCGGCAGCTTGGCGAGCTTGAGTCTCGCCTGGAAGCGCTCTTCCACGGGAAGGTCCTGCGACTTCGCCAGGGCGGCGAGTGCAGCCCGCCGGGCGGCGAAGCGTGCGACGAGCTTCTTGCGCCGCTTGTTTCTTTCGATGGCGCTCTTCTTTGCCATGATCGTCCTTTCGTTGGAAACCCGCTCGAGGGGCGTTCACGTCCTGGTGAATGGCATGCGGAAACCGTCTAGCAGGTGCCAGGCCTCATCGTTGGTCCTGGCGGTGGTGCAGATGACAATGTCGAGGCCGCGAATGCGGCTGACCCGGTCGTAATCGATCTCGGGGAACACGATCTGTTCCTTCAGGCCCATGGCGAAATTGCCCTTGCCGTCGAAACTCTTCGAGTTGACGCCGCGGAAGTCCCGCACCCTGGGAAGCGCAATGGTGACGAGACGGTCGAGGAACTCGAACATGCGGCGCCCGCGCAACGTGACCCGGGCCCCGACAGGCATGCCTTCCCTCAGCTTGAAGTTCGACACCGAACGCGAGGCCCTCGTGACGACCGCCTTTTGCCCGGCAATCAGCGTCAGTTCACCGGCGGCGGCCTCCGCCTGCCTCGTATCCTGCACGGCATCACCCACCCCCATGTTGAGGATGATCTTGTCAAGCCGGGGGACAGCGTGGATGTTCCGGTAGCCGAACGTCTCCATCATCGCCGGGCGAATGGTGCTGTTGTACATCTCCTTGAGACGCGGCACAGCCATGGCAGCGCCCTCCTTCATCCGTCAATCACTTCGCCGGAACGCTTGGCCACGCGGACCTTGCGGCCATCGTCGAGGGTGCGGAAACCGACTCGGGTTGGTCTTCCGTCAACGGGATCGGCAACCGCCAGATTCGAAAGATCGATGGAGAGATCCCTGTTGACGATGCCGCCCGGGTCCCTTGCCGTCGGCTTGGTGTGGCGGCGCACCACGTTGATGCCGGAGACGACGGCCCGGCCCTCGCGCGGCAGGACCTTCAGGACCTCCCCCTGGCGACCCCGGTCACGGCCGGCAAGGACGACGACGCGGTCCCCGTGCTTGATTCGTGCAGCCATCTAGAGCACCTCGGGCGCCAGTGAGATGATCTTCATGAAATTGCGCGAACGCAGTTCGCGCGTCACCGGGCCGAAGATGCGGGTTCCCACCGGTTCATTCTGCCGGTTGATGATCACCGCCGCGTTGCGGTCGAAGCGCAGGGCGCTTCCGTCCGGACGGCGGATCTCCTTGGCGGTGCGCACGATCACGGCGCGGGCCACATCGCCCTTCCTGATCTTGGCGCTGCGGTCCGGCGACTGGGGATCAGCGTCCTTGACCGTGACGACGATGATGTCGCCCACACTCGCGGTCTTGCGCTTCGAGCCGCCGAGCACCTTGATGCACTGCACGCGCCGCGCACCAGAGTTGTCGGCGACGAAGAGATTGGTCTCAGCCTGGATCATCGATCACTTCTCCTTCGAGCAGTCGTGCCGGTCAGACGGCAGGCTCGAGAACGGTCCACCGCTTCAGCTTTGACAGCGGACGACTCTCGCCGATCCGGACCTTGTCGCCGACCCGGACCTCGTTGGTCTCGTCGTGGGCGTGGTAGCGCTTGGAGCGGCGGATTGTCTTCTTGTAGAGCGGATGCTTCATCAGCCGGTCGACCCTGACCACGACGGTCTTGTCGCCCGACTTCCCTGTCACCACTCCCTGCATCGTGCGACGCGACATGGCTCACGTGCCTCCTTCAAGGCTGGTCACGGACCGGCCCTCGACAGTCTTGATGCGGGCGATATCGCGGCGGATCTGCCGGACACGCGCCGTGTTGCCCTCGCGCCCGTTGGCCTGCTGAAAGCGAAGGTTCAGGAGTTCCTTCTTCAGCGAGAGGATCTGTTCGCGTCTCTCGTCGGCACTCATGGCCCGGACTTCGACGGCCTTCATGCCGCACCCCCCGAATGGCGCTGGATGAAGCGCACCGGTATCGGCAGTTTCGCGGCACCCAGCCTGATCGCTTCACGGGCTGTCGTCTCGTCGACTCCGTCGAGTTCGAACATCACACGCCCCGGCTTCACCCGGCACATCCAGTATTCGGGCGAACCCTTGCCCTTGCCCATGCGGACCTCGGCCGGCTTGGTGGACACCGGAACATCCGGGAACACGGTCACCCAGACGCGCCCGGCGCGTTTCATGTAACGGGTGATGGCCCGCCGGGACGCCTCGATCTGGCGTGCCGTGATGCGCCCGGCGGACTGCGCCTTCATGCCGTAGGCGCCGAAGTTGAGGCTGGTGTAGCCCTTCGCATTGCCATGGATGCGGCCTTTCTGCGCCTTGCGGTAGCGTGTCTTCTTGGGAGAAAGCATGACCGTCACATCCTCGCCTGGGTGCCGTGAAGTTCTGTTTCACGGCGCTCATGGGCTCCGGGATCATGGGTGAATACCTCGCCCTTGAAGACCCACGCCTTGACACCGAGTGTTCCGTAGGCGGTCTTGGCCGTGACCCGGCCGAAATCGATGTCGGCGCGCAGGGTATGGAGCGGCACCCTGCCCTCACGATACCACTCCGCCCGGGCAATCTCGGCGCCGCCCAGGCGCCCCTCGACATTGATGCGGATGCCTTCCGCCCCGAGCCGCATGGCCGACTGCACGGCGCGCTTCATGGCGCGACGGAAGGAGACGCGCCGTTCGAGCTGCTGGGCGATGTTCTCGGCGATCAGGTAGGCATCCACCTCAGGCTTGCGGATTTCGACGATGTTCACCGCGACGGTCGACTCGGTCAGCGCCTGGAGACTCTCGCTCAGCGACTTGATTCCCTTGCCACGCGTGCCGATGACGACGCCGGGCCTGGCCGTGTGGATCAGCACCCGCACCCTGGAGGCCTGGCGCTCGACGACAATCTTCGAGATACCCGCCTGCGACAGCTGGCTGCGCACAAGGCGGCGTATGGCCAGATCCTCGTGCAGCATGCGGGCATAGCCCGCGCCACTGGCATACCAGCGCGAATCCCACGTCCGGTTGATGCCGAGGCGCAAGCCGACGGGATTGACCTTGTGTCCCATATCAGTCCTCACCTTCCTGGGTCTCGCAGAGCACGATCTCGAGATTCGAGAACGACTTGCGATAGGGGTGGACACGACCGCGACCGGCCGGCCGGAAACGGCGCATTTTCAGCCCCGGGCCCACCGTGGCCTCCCGGACGACCAGGCGGTCGACATCGAGGCCGTGATTGTTTTCCGCATTCGCCATGGCCGACAACAGCACCTTGCGGACATCCCCGGCGATGCGGCGGCGGGAATACAGCAGATCGTTGAGCGCCCGATCAAGGGTCTTGCCCCGGATCGGTGCCACCACCTCGTTGAGCTTGCGCGGACTGACCCTGAGCGAACGAGCCCGGGCATGCACCCGTTCCTCTCCCTCACCGGGCAGTGAGTGCCGTCTCGCCATGGCTTCAGCCTCTCCGTGCCTTCTTGTCGGCGGCATGTCCGTAGTAGGTCCTGGTCGGCGAGAACTCGCCGAACTTGTGCCCCACCATGTTTTCGGTCACCAGCACCGGAATGTGACGCCGCCCGTTGTAGACGCCGAACGTGAGGCCGACGAACTGCGGCACGATGGTCGAGCGCCGCGACCAGGTGCGTATGACTTCCTTGCGCCCGGACTCGCGCACGGCCTCGGCTTTCTTGAGCAGATAGCCGTCCACGAAGGGTCCTTTCCAGACAGATCGGGTCACGTCGGATCTCCTAGCGTTTTCTGCGGTGGCGGCGGGCGATGATCAGCTTGTCGCTGGCCTTCTTCGAACGCGTGCGCGCACCCTTGGTCGGCTTGCCCCACGGAGTCACGGGATGACGGCCACCACTTGTACGTCCCTCGCCGCCGCCGTGGGGGTGGTCCACCGGGTTCATCACGACGCCGCGCACCGAGGGCCTCTTGCCAAGCCAGCGCGACCGGCCGGCCTTGCCGAGCTTGCGGTTCTGGTGTTCTGGATTGGACACCGCACCGATGGTGGCCATGCACTCGCCACGCACCACGCGCATCTCGCCGGACTTGAGACGCAGCTGCGCATAGCCCTGGTCCTTGCCGATGAGCTGGGCATAGGCGCCGGCCGAACGGGCGATCCTGCCACCGGCGCCGGCCTTGAACTCGATGTTGTGCACCACGGTGCCCACAGGGATGTTCTGCAGGGGCATCGCGTTGCCGGGCTGGATGTCGACCCTGGAACCCGACACCACGCGGTCGCCGACACCAAGACGCTGGGGTGCCAGAATGTAGGACTGTTCGCCGTCCTCATAGCGCACCAGTGCGATATGGGCAGAGCGGTTGGGATCGTACTCCAGGCGCTCCACAGTGGCCGGGATATCGAACCGCTGACGGCGGAAGTCGACCTTGCGGTAGCGGCGCTTGTGCCCGCCGCCACGCCGGCGGGTCATGATGCGGCCGTGGACGTTGCGCCCGCCCTTCCTGGTGAGTCCCTCGGTCAGCTCCTTGACCGGAGCGCCCCTGTGCAGATGACGGCGATCGACCTGGACGAGGCCACGCCTGCCCGGTGTCACGGGTTTCTGGGGTCTGAGTGCCATGGTCTAAAGTGTCCCGGTCACGTCAATCCGGTGACCCTCGGCCAGCGTCACAACCGCCTTCTTGACAGCGTTGCGACGGCCCAGGCGGCCCCGGAATCTCTTGACCTTGCCCCTCTGGTTCATGGTGTTCACCGCCTTGACCGTGACACCGAAGATGGTTTCGACGGCCTGACGGATCTCCTTCTTGGTCGCCTTGCGGTCCACCTGGAAGGTCACCTGGTTCCACTCGGCACCCTGCATGGACTTTTCCGTGATGACCGGCCGATGAATGATGTCGTAGCACTTCTCTGGCGTCATTGGAGTCGTTCCCTGAGCGCCGCCACGGCATCGGTGGTCAGGACCAGCGTGTCGTGGCGCAGGATGTCGTGGACGTTGATGCCGCATGAAGGCAGCACGTCGATCCCGGGGATGTTCGAGGCCGCACGCCGGAAGCCGGCGTCCACCTCAAGGCCGTCGACGACGAGCGCATTGCTGATGCCCATCTCCCTCAGGCGGGATCTGAGATGGCCGGTCTTCGCCTCGCTGAGTCGGGTGCCGTCGACCACGACCAGCTTGCCCTCACCCGCCTTCAGCGAGAGCGCCGTCTTCAGGCCCAGGGCGCGGACACGCCGGGGCAGTCCGTGGGCATGGCTGCGCGGACGCGGCCCGTGGGCCACGGCGCCGCCACGGAAGATGTTCGTCTTGCGGCTGCCATGACGTGCGGCGCCGCCCCCCTTCTGGCGGCGGAACTTCGCCGTGGTCCCGGTCACTTCGCCGGTCGTCCTGGTCATGTGGGTGCCCTGACGCCGCCGGGCCAGCTGCCAGCGCACCACGCGGGCAAGAATGTCGGGCCTGACGGGAAGGCTGAACACCTCTTCGGGCAACTCGACATCGCCCTTGGCGCCTTCATCGAAGGAGTGGAGGTCAATCTTCATGACGCATCGTCCGTGTCATCGCTGACAAAGGCGCCGGGAAAGGGAACGCCGTCGCCCGGCGGAGCCTTGACCGCATCGCGGATCAGCACCCAGCCCGAGGGCGCACCCGGTACGGCACCCTTCACCATGATGAGGCCCTTGCCGGTGTCGGTTGAGACAACCTCGAGATTCTGCACTGTGACCTTCATGTCTCCCATGTGCCCGGCCATCTTCTTGCCCTTCCACACGCGCCCCGGGTCCTGGCTGTTGCCCGTGGATCCATGGGCGCGGTGGGAGACCGACACACCGTGCGTGGCACGCATGCCGCCGAAGTTGTGACGCTTCATGGCGCCGGCAAACCCGCGGCCCCGCGTCACGCCCGTGACGTCGACCTTCTGGCCCGGCACGAAGTGGTCGACCGAAAGCGTCGCCCCCACCGGCAGCATGGCCTCATCGCTGACACGGAACTCGACGAGCTTGCGCAGCGGCTCGGCGCCGGCAGCGGCGAAGTGTCCCCTGAGCGACCGATTGAGATGGCGGGCCTTCGCCTCCTGCGTGCCGATCTGCAGGGCCGTGTATCCGTCCCGCTCGACGGATCGCCGGGCCACGACGCGATTCGCAGCGACCTCGAGAACGGTGACCGGTATGTGGCCACCGTCGCCCGTGAATATCCTGCTCATTCCGAGCTTTCTGGCGATCATGCCGCAACGCATCGTCATCACCTCACAGCTTGATCTCGACATCGACACCGGCCGCGAGGTCGAGCTTCATGAGCGCATCGACGGTCTGCGGGGTCGGCTCCACGATATCGATCAGACGTTTGTGGGTCCGGATCTCGAACTGCTCGCGCGATTCCTTGTCGATATGGGGGCCTCTGAGGACCGTGAACTTCTCGATCCGCGTGGGCAGTGGAATGGGACCCTTGACCCTGGCGCCGGTGCGCCGCGCCGTGGAGACGATTTCGCTGGTCGACTGGTCGAGCAGGCGATGATCGAAGGCCCTGAGCCTGATCCTGATGTTCTGTCCGGCCATGGCCTTCGTCCCCTCGCCCCAATCCCTAATCGACGATTTCGGCGACGACGCCGGCGCCGACGGTGCGGCCACCCTCGCGGATGGCAAAGCGCAAGCCTTCGTCCATGGCAATCGGCGAAATCAGTTCCACGTCCATCGTCACGTTGTCCCCCGGCATCACCATCTCGATGCCGTCGGGCAACTGCACGTGACCCGTCACGTCCGTCGTCCGGAAATAGAACTGCGGACGGTAGTTGGTGAAGAACGGCGTGTGACGGCCCCCCTCCTCCTTCGTCAAAACATAGGTCTCCGCCTTGAAACGCGTGTGCGGCGTGATCGTCCCCGGACGCGCCAGAACCTGGCCGCGCTCCACATCGTCACGCTTCGTACCCCGAAGCAACACTCCAATGTTGTCCCCCGCCTCGCCGGAATCCAGCAACTTGCGGAACATCTCCACACCCGTGCACACCGTCTTCGACGTCTCCCGAAGACCCACTATCTCAACCTCGTCGCCAACCTTCACAATACCGCGCTCCACACGGCCCGTCACAACCGTGCCGCGTCCCGATATCGAAAACACATCCTCAATCGGCATCAGAAACGGACGGTCCACCGCCCGCTCCGGCGTCGGAATGTAGGAATCAACCGCCGCCATCAACTCCAGAACCGACTGCTCACCCGTCTCGGCGTCGCCATCCTCCATCGCCGCCAGTGCCGATCCACGCACCACAGGAATGTCATCCCCGGGAAAACGGTACTCGTCCAGCAACTCGCGAACCTCAAGCTCCACAAGCTCCAGCAACTCCTCGTCATCCACCTGGTCAACCTTGTTGAGGTACACCACAATCGCCGGTACCCCCACCTGACGCGCCAGAAGAATGTGCTCGCGAGTCTGCGGCATCGGACCGTCCGCAGCCGACACAACCAGTATCGCGCCATCCATCTGCGCCGCACCCGTGATCATGTTCTTCACGTAGTCCGCATGACCAGGACAGTCCACATGCGCATAGTGACGACCCTCCGTCTCATACTCCACATGCGCCGTGTTGATCGTGATGCCGCGCTCACGCTCCTCAGGAGCCTTGTCAATCGACGCATAGTCCGTGTACGTCGCACCCCCCGTGCGCGCCAGAATCCGCGTGATCGCCGCCGTCAACGTCGTCTTGCCGTGATCCACATGCCCAATCGTCCCGATGTTCGCATGCGGCTTCGTACGCTCAAACTTCTCCTTGGCCATCCTTGCCTCATCCGTCCTTGATCAAGTGGCTCGCACTCAGGCGATATGTGCCCGCAGGTCTTCCGAGACCAGGTCGGGCACGGGTTCATAGGAATCGAAATGCATGGTGAAGGTCGCCCGTCCCTGGCTCATCGAGCGCAGGTCGTTGACATACCCGAACATGGTGCCGAGCGGTACCCTGGCCCGCACCACCTGGGCATTGCCCCGGGGTTCAAGGCCCTGAATCTGTCCGCGGCGGCTGTTGAGGTCGCCCATGACATCCCCCATGTGCTCCTCGGGCGTGACGATCTCGACCCGCATCGTCGGCTCGAGAAGCCTCGGCGCCGCCGCAAGGGCGCCCTCGCGGAACGCGGCGCGGGCCGCCACCTCGAAGGCCATGGCGCTGGAATCGACGGCATGGAAGGCGCCATCGTGGAGCGTCGCCCTGAAGTCGGTGACCGGAAAGCCCGCCAGGACACCCGAAACCGCCGCCCTCTCGATACCGGCCTTGACCGAGGGGATGTATTCCCTGGGCACATTGCCGCCGACGATCTTGCTGACAAACTCGATTCCGGAGCCCGACTCTCCCGGCTCGAAGAGGATGCAGACCCTGGCGTACTGGCCGGCGCCGCCGGTCTGCTTGCGGTGCACGTAGTCGACGTCGAAGGGCCGTGTGAGAGTCTCGCGGTAGGCGACCTGGGGCGCGCCGATGTTGGCCTCGACGCTGAATTCGCGGCGCATCCTGTCGACGATGATCTCGAGGTGCAGTTCACCCATGCCCCTGATGATCGTCTGTGCCGATTCCTGGTCCGTCGACACCCTGAAGGACGGATCCTCGTCAGCGAGCCTGGTGAGCGCCATGCCCATGCGGTCGTGGTCGGCGCGGGTCTTCGGCTCGACCGCCACCTCGATGACGGGGTCGGGAAACTCCATGCGCTCGAGAACCACCGCATCCCTGGGCGAACAGATGGTGTCGCCCGTGGTGGTTCCCTTGAGGCCGCACAGGGCGACGATGTCGCCGGCGCGCGCCTCATCGATGTCCTCGCGGCTGTTGGCGTGCATGAGCAACATGCGCCCGGCCCGGCCGCGGGCTGCCTTGGCGGCGTTGAACAGCTGATCACCCGTCTTGAGAACGCCCGAATAGATGCGGGCGAAGGTGAGCGTGCCGACGTACTTGTCGGCCATCACCTTGAAGGCAAGGGCGGCAAAGGGCGCGTCGTCGCTGCTTTCCCGCGTCACCTCCTCGCCGGTCTTCACCGCTACGCCGCGTATCGCTGGCACGTCGACGGGTGACGGCAGATAGTACGTCACCGCATCGAGCAGGGGCTGGACACCCTTGTTCTTGAAGGCGCTGCCGAGCAGCATCGGCACCGAGGTTCTGGCAAGCGTTCCGGCGCGGACACATCGCACCAGGGTCGCCGCATCGGGATCGGCGCCATCGAGATAGGCTTCCATGGCGTCGTTGTCGTGCTCGATCACCGCGTCGATGAGCCTGACGCGCCATGCGCCGGCGGCGGCGCGCAACTCCTCGGGGATCTCGGTTTCCTCGAAGCGCGCCCCCTTGACATCGTCGTGCCAGATCAGCGCCTTCATGGTCACGAGATCGACGACGCCGCGGAAGTCCGCTTCCGCGCCCACAGGAAGTTGCAGAACCGCCGGCGTGACGCCGAAACGCTCGACGATCATGTCGACGCATCGAAAGAAGTCGGCGCCGACACGGTCCATCTTGTTGACGAAGCAGATGCGCGGCACCCCGTACTTGTCGGCCTGGCGCCACACGGTTTCGGACTGGGGCTCGACGCCCGAGACCGCGTCGAAGACGGCCACGGCGCCATCAAGGACGCGCAGACTGCGCTCGACCTCGATGGTGAAGTCGACGTGACCGGGGGTATCGATGATGTTGATACGGTGGTCGCGCCAGTTTGCCGTGGTGGCCGCAGAGGTGATCGTGATGCCACGCTCCTGTTCCTGCTCCATCCAGTCCATGGTGGCGGTGCCTTCATGGACTTCGCCGATCTTGTGGGAGCGGCCGGTGTAATAGAGGATGCGCTCGGTCGTCGTCGTCTTGCCGGCATCGATGTGGGCCATGATGCCGATGTTGCGATAGCGCTCTATTGCGTGACGTCGTGTCATGTCTGCTCGTCCTTGGGGTCGCTTCGGGGGCCCCGGGTTACCAGCTTCGACCGCTACCAGCGGTAGTGCGAAAACGCCTTGTTCGCGTCCGCCATCCGGTGTGTGTCTTCACGTTTCTTGACGGCAGAACCACGCTGCCTCGAGGCATCCAGGAACTCGCCCGAGAGGCGCTGCACCATGGTGGTCTCCGAACGGGCCCGCGCGGCGCCGATGAGCCAGCGAATGGCCAGCGCCTGCTGCCTGTCGGGACCGACCTCCACGGGCACCTGGTAGGTGGCGCCGCCGATGCGCCGCGAGCGCACCTCGACAGCCGGCCTGACGGCATTCAGCGCCAGGTGAAATACGCCAATGGGGTCCTGGCCGGTGGTGTCGCGGATCCTGTCAAGGGCGCCATAGACGATTCCCTCGGCAACCGCCTTCTTGCCGTCCCTCATGACGCTGTTGATGAACTTGGTGAGTACGATGTCGCCATGGAGGGCGTCGGGAAGGACATCCCGCCTTTCGGCGGCGCGGCGGCGTGACATGGCGGCAGCACTCCTTACCTGGGACGCTTGGCGCCGTACTTGGAACGGCTCTGGCGGCGCTGGGCGATGCCCTGGGTATCAAGGGTGCCGCGAATGATGTGGTAGCGCACCCCGGGCAGGTCCTTGACACGGCCGCCCCTGATCATGACCACCGAATGCTCCTGGAGGTTGTGCCCCTCGCCCGGAATGTAGCTCGTCACCTCGAAACCGTTGGTCAGACGCACCCGCGCCACCTTGCGCAGGGCCGAGTTCGGCTTCTTCGGCGTCGTCGTGTAGACGCGGGTACACACGCCGCGTTTCTGCGGACAGGCCTCTAGGGCCGGCACCTTGTTGCGCGCCCGCCGCGGCTTGCGCGGCTTGCGGATCAGTTGGTTCACGGTCGGCATGCGCCTGATTCCCGGTTCCGTCGCACAGACAATACACTTCCCGTTCTCCCGCGTGGCCTGCGCCCCGGGATCGTGAGAGTGTGTTCAAGGGCTTCCCCTTCCCCTCCCCGCAGGGTGGCAAGGGGAAGCGGACTATAGGGCCCGTTCAGCATCCGGTCAAGTCCCCCTTGAACGGCCACATTTGCGGACCCTACTCGGCAACCAGATGCGACAGATCGCTCTCGAATGACAGGTGCCCGGCATCGGGCAGCTCCTCGTCCTCCACGGGCAACCGGGGCCGGTTCATCTCTTCGAGGTTGCGCAGTCGCTGGGTGACACGCCCGGTTCCGGCGGGAATGAGGCGGCCGACGATGACGTTCTCCTTGAGGCCGGCGAGTGTGTCGCGCTTGCCCGTCACCGCGGCCTCGGTGAGCACCCGCGTGGTCTCCTGGAAGGAGGCGGCCGAGACAAACGAGCCGGTCTGCAGACTGGCCTTGGTGATTCCCTGGAGAACCGGCGTTGCCGTCGCCTCCTCCATGGTCTGCTCCGCCGCGTCAGCGTCCTTCCCGTTCTGTTCCCTGATCCGCGCGTTGGCATCCTCGAACTCGTTCTTGTCGACCTGTTCGCCAACGAGGAACATGGTGCCACCCGGCGTGCTGATCTCGACTTTCTGCAGCATCTGCTGGCAGATCACCTCGATGTGCTTGTCATCGATCCGCACACCCTGAAGACGGTACACGCCCTGGATCTCGTCGATGAGATAGTTGGCGAGGGCCTCGGTGCCGAGCACCCGGAGAATGTCGTGGGGCACCGGGCTGCCATCGATCAGGATGTCCCCGCGCCGCACCTCATCGCCGTCGTTGACGACGATGTGCTTGCCCTTGGGCAGCAGATACTCCCGGGATTCGAGACCGTCCTCGGACTTGACGTAGAGACGCCGCTTGTTCTTGTAGTCCTTGCCGAAAGCCACCCTGCCGTCGTTCTCGGCGATGACCCAGTGGTCCTTGGGCTTGCGCGCCTCGAAGAGTTCAGCCACCCGCGGCAGACCGCCGGTAATGTCCGTGTTGGTGACGGAATCCCTGGGAATCCGCGCCAGCACGTCGCCGGGCCGCACCTGCTGGCCGTTTTCGACGGAGAGCACCGCGCCCACCGACAGTTCAAAATCCTTGGAGTCCTCATCCCCGGTAGACGTGACGACGATGCGCGGCCGCAGACCGGCGCTGCGCGACTGCTGGGCCCAGTCGACAACGACCTGGCTGGTCATGCCGCTGGTCTCGTCGAGAGTCTCGCGCAGGGTCTTGCCCTCGGTGAGATCCCTGAACTCCACCTGGCCGCTGCGGTCGGTGATGACCGGCCGGGTGTAGGGATCCCATCGCGCCAGGGTGTCGCCCCGCTCGACCCGGGTTTCGGCCCCGGCCAACAGACGCGATCCGTAGGGCAGCCGCTTGGCAAACCGCTCGCGGCCGTCGTCGTCGGTGATGAACACCTCGCTGTTGCGCGCCAGGACAATGATGTTGCTGTCACTGTCGGTCACCAGCTGGGAGTTGCGGATGCCGACCGTGCCGGCCACCGGGGTGTCGATCGATGAAGTCTCGTCGCCGCGCTGGGCGGACCCGCCGATGTGGAAGGTGCGCATGGTGAGCTGCGTTCCCGGCTCGCCGATGGACTGCGCCGCGATGACGCCGACGGCTTCGCCGATGTTGACCGGCGTGCCGCGCGCCAGATCGCGCCCGTAGCAACGCGCACAGACTCCCGATCTGGTCTCGCACGACAGAACCGAACGGATCCGGATCTGCTCCAGCCCCGACTCCCGGATCGCCTCCATGTGACGTTCCTCGATCATCGTGTCGGCCTCGACCAGAACCGTGTCGTCCTTCGGGTTGGCGACCTCTTCAAGGGTGAACCTGCCAAGCACCCGCTCGGCCAGGGAGACAATCTCCTCCGACCCCTGGACCACGGCCTTGACATCAATGCCACGCGTTGTGCCGCAGTCCTCGGTGACGACGACGCAGTCCTGGGCGACATCGACCAGGCGGCGCGTCAGATAGCCCGAATTGGCAGTCTTGAGAGCGGTATCGGCCAGACCCTTGCGGGCCCCGTGCGTGGAGTTGAAGTACTCGCCGACCGAAAGGCCTTCCTTGAAGTTGGCGATGATCGGCGTCTCGATGATCTCGCCCGAGGGCTTGGCCATGAGACCGCGCATGCCGGCAAGCTGCCGGATCTGCGCCGGCGCGCCACGGGCCCCGGAGTGGGCCATCATGTAGATCGCGTTCATCCGCTGACTGTCGTTCTCGCCGCCGGGCTGCGAGAGACCGGACATCAGGGCGTCCGCCACCTTGTCGGTGCAGTGGGACCACTCGTCGATCACCTTGTTGTAGCGCTCGCCCTGGGTGATGACGCCATCCATGTACTGCTTCTCGTACTCACGCACCTTTTCCTGGGTGGCCCGCACCAGGGTTTCCTTGCCTTCGGGAATCACCATGTCGTCCTTGCCGAAGGAGATTCCGGCGTCGCAGGCGTGGTGGAACCCGAGGTTCATGATGCGGTCGCAGAAGAGCACTGTCTCCTTCTGGCCGCAGTAGCGGTAGACCCTGTCGATGATGCCCGAAATCTCGCGCTTGGTGAGAACACGGTTGACGAGATCGAAGGGCAGTTCGGGATGGTCGGGAAGCAGCCTGCCAAGCATCATGCGCCCTGGCGTGGTCTCGACGATGGTCGAGGAGCGGCCGCCTTCGCCGTCGTCGACGTAGCGACGCGCGCGGACCCTTGCGTGCATTCGCACGGCGCCGACATGCAGGGCATGCTCAATCTCACCGATACCGCGGAACACCATACCCTCTCCGGTCTGTCCGGCGATCTCGAGGGAGATGTCGTAGAGCCCGAGGATGATGTCCTGGGACGGCACGATGATCGGCTTGCCGTTGGCCGGGGACAGGATGTTGTTGGTCGACATCATGAGGACGCGGGCCTCGAGCTGCGACTCGATCGACAGGGGCACGTGAACCGCCATCTGGTCACCGTCGAAATCGGCGTTGAAGGCGGCGCAAACCAGGGGATGGAGCTGGATCGCCTTGCCCTCGATCAGCACAGGTTCGAATGCCTGGATGCCGAGACGGTGGAGGGTGGGCGCCCGGTTCAGGAGAACCGGATGTTCGCGAATCACCTCCTCGAGGATGTCCCAGACCTCGGGCCTCTCCTGCTCGACGAGACGCTTGGCGGCCTTGATCGTCGAGGCCTTGCCGTACATCTCGAGCCTGGAATAGATGAAGGGCTTGAAGAGCTCGAGAGCCATCTTCTTCGGCAAGCCGCATTGGTGAAGCTTGAGCTCCGGTCCGACGACGATCACCGAACGCCCGGAATAGTCGACCCGCTTGCCCAGAAGGTTCTGACGGAAACGTCCCTGCTTGCCCTTCAGCATGTCCGAAAGCGAACGCAGCGGCCGCTTGTTGGCGCCTGTGATGGTGCGGCCGCGCCGGCCATTGTCGAAGAGCGCGTCGACCGCCTCCTGCAGCATGCGCTTTTCGTTGCGCACGATGATCTCCGGCGCGTGCAGCTCGATGAGCCGCTTGAGCCGGTTGTTTCGGTTGATCACGCGGCGGTAGAGGTCGTTGAGGTCCGAGGTGGCAAAGCGGCCACCGTTGAGCGGCACCAGCGGCCGCAGTTCGGGCGGGATGACCGGAATGACCTCCATGATCATCCATTCGGGCCTGTTGTTCGACGCACGGAAGGTTTCGATGAGCTTGAGGCGCTTGACGATCTTCTTGCGCTTGGCCTCCGAGGTGGTGTCGGCGAGTTCCTCGCGCAGGACCTTGCTCTCGTCATCGAGATCGATCATGGAAAGCATGCGGCGCACCGCCTCGGCGCCCATGCCGGCGACGAAGGCGTCCTCGCCGTATTCGTCCATGGCGTCATCGTACTCCGCATCGGTCAGCAACTCGCCGCGCTCGAAGGGCGTCAGGCCGGGATCGATGACGATGTACTGCTCGAAGTAGAGCACCTGCTCCAGGGATTTCAGGGTCATGTCGAGCATCAGGCCGATGCGGCTCGGCAGTGACTTCAGGAACCAGATGTGGGCGACCGGGGCGGCAAGCTCGATATGCCCCATGCGCTCGCGGCGCACCTTTGCCTTGATGACCTCAACCCCGCAACGCTCGCACACGATGCCCCTGAACTTCATGCGCTTGTACTTGCCGCACAGGCATTCGTAGTCCTTGGTCGGACCGAAGATGCGGGCGCACATGAGGCCATCACGCTCCGGCTTGAAGGTCCGGTAGTTGATGGTTTCCGGCTTCTTGACCTCGCCGAAGGACCACGACCGGATGGTCTCGGGACTGGCGATTGAAATCCTGATCTGGTCGAAGCTCTCGATGCCCGTTGCCTGACCGAATATGCGCATCAGCTCATTCATGCCCTGTCTCCTGTTGACCGGCGGTCAGCCTGCCTGTTCAAGCTCGACATTGAGGCCGAGCGCCTGCATTTCCTTGACCAGCACATTGAAGCTCTCGGGAATGCCCGCCTCGAAGTGCTGATCGCCCTTGACGATGGATTCATAGATCCGCGTGCGGCCGGCGACATCGTCCGACTTGACGGTGAGGATCTCCTGGAGCGTGTAGGCCGCGCCATAGGCCTGCAGGGCCCAGACCTCCATTTCGCCGAATCGCTGGCCGCCGAACTGGGCCTTGCCACCGAGCGGCTGCTGCGTGACGAGGCTGTAGGCACCCACCGAGCGGGCGTGAATCTTGTCGTCGACGAGGTGATGGAGCTTCAGGATGTAGTGATAGCCCACGGTGACCGGCCGGTCGAAGGGTTCCCCCGTGCGGCCATCGATGAGGATCTCCTGGCCGCTGGCGGACAATCCGGCCAGCTCGAGCATGTCGGTGATCTCCTTCTCGCCGGCGCCATCGAACACCGGAGTGGCGATCGGAATGCCGGATCTCAGCTCGTTGGCGAACTCCATGAGTTCGGTATCCTTCATCGTCTGGAACCGGCCGGCCTCCGGAGACTCTCCGTAGACCCCGGAAAGCAGGGTGCGCAGATCGTCATGGGTCGACACCCTGTCTCCGTCGAGAGGCATCTCGATGGTCATGCTGTCGACCATGCGGCCGATCTTCCTGCCGATTCCGGCACAGGCCCACCCCAGGTGGGTTTCCAGTATCTGCCCGACATTCATGCGGCTCGGCACACCGAGCGGGTTGAGCACAATGTCGACCGGCGTGCCGTCCTGGAGATAGGGCATGTCCTCGATGGGCACGATGCGGGAAATGACGCCCTTGTTGCCATGGCGTCCGGCCATCTTGTCGCCGGCCTGGAGCTTGCGCTTCACGGCAACAAAGACCTTGACCATCTTGAGAACGCCGGGCTGCATGTCGTCGCTCGCCTCGAGTTTCTCGAGGCTGGCCCGGTGCAGCCGCTCAAGGTCCGCCATCCGGTCATCGTAACGCGCCTTGAGCTCCTCGATGGCCTCCATGGTGGCGCGGTCGTCGACAACGACCTGCCATCTCTGGCCATGCGTCAGGGACTCGAGGAGATCCCGGTCGACCACGGCGCCCCGCGCCACACCCTTGGGCCCGCGCTTGACGGTGCCGCCGTCGAGCAGGTCAAGGAGACGCGCGTGAACCGTCCGCTCGATGATGGAGTGCTCGTCGGCCCGGTTCTGTTCGAGGCGGTCGACTTCGGCGCTGTGTATGGTCTCGGCGCGCTGGTCCGTGTCGTAGCTCGCCCGCGAGAAGACCCGTACCTCGACCACTGTCCCCTGACCGCCCGGCGGCACGCGCAGCGACGTGTCGCGCACATCCGAGGCCTTCTCGCCGAAGATGGCGCGCAGCAGCTTCTCTTCGGGAGTGGTCGGACTCTCTCCCTTCGGAGTGATCTTGCCGACGAGGATGTCATCGGCCTCGACCTCGGCGCCAATGTAGACAATTCCCGCCTCGTCGAGATGACGCAGGGCCTCATCGCCGGCATTGGGAATGTCGCGCGTGATCTCCTCGGGGCCGAGCTTGGTGTCGCGGGCCACCACCTCGAACTCCTCGATGTGAATCGAGGTGAAGACGTCATCCTTGACAATGCGCTCGGAAATGAGGATCGAATCCTCGAAGTTGTAGCCGTTCCACGGCATGAAGGCGCACAGCACATTGCGGCCAAGCGCCAGTTCACCGTGATCCGTCGACGGTCCGTCGCCGAGGATCTCGCCCTTTTCCACCCGCTGGCCGGTCTTGACCAGCGGCCGCTGGAGAATGCACGTGCTCTGGTTGGAGCGCTGGAACTTCAGCAGCGGATAGATGTCGACGTTGAGCGTGTTGAGGGCTTCCTCTTCGTTGACCCTGATGACGATCCGCTGTGAGTCGACCTGGTCGACCACGCCGCCCCGGCGGGCGACGATGGTGGAAACGGAATCCCGGGCCACCACATCCTCCAAGCCGGTACCGACGAGCGGCGCCTCGGCGCGGAGCAACGGCACGGCCTGACGCTGCATGTTGGAGCCCATCAGGGCGCGGTTGGCATCGTCGTTCTCGAGGAAGGGAATGAGGGCGGCGGCCACTGACACCAGCTGCTTGGGCGACACGTCCATCATGTCGACATAGGCCGAGTCGGCCATGACGAATTCGCCGTTGCGGCGGCACGACACAAGCTCGTCGGCGAAGCGGCCATCCTCGGTGAGTCTGGCATTGGCCTGGGCAATCGTGTGCAGCCGCTCCTGCATCGCCGTCAGGTATTCGATCTCGTCGGTGACCTGGCGTTCACCATCCACCAGCTCAACCTTGCGGTAGGGACTCTCGATGAATCCGTGCTGGTTGATGCGGGCGAAGGTGGCAAGGGAGTTGATGAGGCCGATGTTGGGTCCTTCCGGCGTCTCCACCGGGCAGATCCGGCCATAGTGGGTGGGATGCACGTCCCGCACCTCGAAGCCGGCGCGCTCGCGGGTCAGACCTCCCGGTCCGAGCGCCGACAGGCGGCGCTTGTGGGTCAGTTCCGAGAGCGGGTTGGTCTGCTCCATGAACTGGGAGAGCTGGGAGGCGCCGAAGAATTCGCGCACCGCCACCGCCGTGGTCTTGGCGTTGATGAGGTCGTGGGGCACTTCCTTGTCGAGCTCGGCCTGGCTCATGCGCTCGCGCACTGCCCGCTCCATGCGCAACAGGCTCGCCCGGTACTGGTTCTCGAGCAATTCGCCGACGGAGCGCACGCGGCGGTTGCCGAGGTGATCGATGTCGTCGATGTCGCCGCGGCCGTCCCTGAGTTCCACCAGTGTCTTCACGCAGGCCATGATGTCGCCTGGCGTCAGCACGCGGCCGGTTTCACCATGATCGGGACCGAGACGCTCGTTCATCTTGACGCGCCCCACCGTCGACAGATCGTAGCGGTCGGCATCGAAGAAGAGCCCTCTGAAGAGGGACGCCGCGGCTTCCGGCGTGGTCGGATCGCCGGGCCGCATGACCTTGTAGATCTCGATCTGTGCCTCCTCGCGGTTCGATGTCTTGTCGATGCCGAGAGTCTTGCAGATGTGAGGACCCACCTTGACGTGATCAATGTCGAGAGTAGCCACCTCGTCATTTTCGTGATCGACAAGAAGATCAAGCAGTTCCCTGTCGATCTCGGCCCCGGCCTCGGCCAGAACCAGTCCGCTGGTCTCGTCGATGTGATCTCCGGCAAGGTACCTGCCCAGCAGCAGATCATCGCCCACGAACTGCTCCGAGAGCCCGGCCTTGGCCAGTTTCCGCAACTGCAGTCTGGTGAGCTTGGTGCCGGCCGTCGCCATGATGGCGCCATCGGCTGCGTTGACGAGGTCGCGCGTCAGCTTGGTGCCCAGCAGAGCCGAGGATTCCGAGGTGTCGAACGGCACCTTCCAGCCCGGACGAACCAGGCGCCGGGCGGTCACGGTTTGCCCTTCCTCGAAGAGCGCAATGCTCTCGATATCGGAGCGCACCAGCTTGTTGAGCAGCTTGCGGTCAACATGGGCGCCTGCCGCGGCAACCACGGTGTCGCCGGGGCCCTCGACGTTCATGGCCAGAGTCCGCCCCTCGAGCTCGTCACGGGTGATCTCGACACCCAGCGTCCGGCCGTCGGCGCCGTCGAGAACCTCGCTGCGCCATG
This sequence comes from Alphaproteobacteria bacterium, assembly GCA_965213815.1. Taxonomy (GTDB): domain Bacteria; phylum Pseudomonadota; class Alphaproteobacteria; order SP197; family SP197; genus SP197. The sequence goes on from OZ243917.1 coordinate 2,542,301, forward strand.
CGTCCGTGATCCGGGTCCCCGCCGGAGCGACAACCTTGCCGGAACGCACATCAAGGAGATCGTGCGCGAGCGCGTTCCCGGTGGCTCCGGCGACATCGAAGGGGACGCACCACTTCCGGTGTTCGCCTGAGCGCAGGGCCGTGGTCGGCGAGTCGCCGCCGAACAGGGTGATCTCGTCGATCTCGGCGGATCCCAGTTCGGAAAGATTGCGGCGGGTCAGCACCGTCCCGGAACCGACGATGACCAGGTCCGTTTCCGGATCGATGACGTCCCCGGCGAGACAGCGTCCCATCAGGGTGTCATCGCCGACGTGGCGGGCAAGATTCTTCGAGGTCCTTCCCCTCTTCGGCAGGGTCGCGCCGGCCTCGGCCACCACACGTCCCTTGGCCACGTCAATGACATCGTGTCGCAGGACTCCGCCAGAGCGCTCCGCGTCATCGAGGGGCATCGCCCACTCCTGTTGGACACGCACGAACGGCACCGTGTCGTAAAAGGTGTCCAGAATGTCCTCGGCGGTAAAGCCCAGGGCAAAGAGCATGGTCGTCGCCGGCAGCTTGCGGCGGCGGTCGATGCGCACGTGAACGATGTCCTTGGCGTCGAACTCGAATTCCAGCCAGGAGCCGCGATAGGGAATGACGCGGGCGGCGAACAGGAACTTGCCCGAGGCATGGGTCTTGCCCTTGTCGTGATCGAAGAAGACGCCCGGCGAACGATGCATCTGCGAGACCACCACGCGCTCGGTGCCATTGACGATGAAGGTGCCCTTGTCCGTCATGAGCGGAATGTCGCCCATGTAGACATCCTGCTCCTTGACGTTGCGGACCTCCCTCTTGCCGATATCGCGGTCGACGTCATAGAGAACCAGGCGCAGCTTCACCCGCAAGGGTGCGGCGTAGGTCAGATCCCGCGCCAGGCACTCCAGTTCCGTGTGCTTGGGCGGTTCGATCTGGTAGCGCACGAACTCGAGGTCGGCGCGATCGGAGACATCGCTGATCGGAAAAACCGAGCGGAACACGCCCTCGAGACCCTCGTCGAGAATCTCGTCGGGCGCCGCATCGCGCTGCAGGAAATGGTCATAGGAGATGCGCTGCACATCGATCAGGTTGGGCATGTCGATCACCGGCGGAATCCGCCCGAAGTTGCGCCGCATGGCGGAACGCCTGTTCATGTGCTTTTCCATGGTGTCAGCCCCTGCAATCGATCGTTACGGGAATATGCGTTGACGCCCGCCCCCTGCCGGCAGGAGGCATGCCCCTGCCGGCTTGAGGAAACGGGATCACCACCTTGAGGGATGGCCCCCCGGTGGCGGAAACACGTGTCGACCTACTTGACCTCGACGGTCGCGCCGGCGTCCTCGAGACGTTTCTGCAACGCTTCGGCCTCGTCCTTCGAAACGCCCTCCTTCACCGCCTTGGGCGCATCCTCGACGAGCGCCTTGGCCTCCTTGAGGCCGAGATCCGTGATCGCCCGGACCTCCTTGATGACGGGAATCTTGCTCGTGCCGAAGCCGGTGAGAACGACATCGAATTCCGTCTGTTCCTCGACTTCGGCCGCGTCGTCTCCGGCGGCTCCCGGGGGTGCTGCAACAGCAACCGGCTGGGCGGCGCTCACGCCCCACTTTTCCTCGAGCAGTTTCGAGAGTTCCGCCGCCTCGATGACGGTCAGAGACGACAGGTCTTCGACGAGTTGTTCAATCTTGCTCATGGTCTTCCATAACTCCAGTTGGGGTGTTTCGGTTGTGGCCGAACCGGATCACTGTGCCGTCCGCCGGGAATCAAGCAGCCGTGCAATGCGGCTTCCCGGTTCCTGCAACACACCTGCAATCCTCGTTGCCGGCGTGTTGATCAGCATGATCAGTCTGGCACGCAGTTCATCGAGCGATGGCAGCTGGGCAATTGTCCGGACCCCGTCCGCATCGAGCGGGCGACCGGCCAGGGTTCCACCGACAACGACCAGCTTGGCGTTCTTCTTCGCATAGTCGACGGTGGCTCTGGCGCCGGCCACGGGATCCGTTGCCGTGGCAATGGCCGAAGGCCCGTGGAACATTCCGGCGATCGCCTCCATGCCGGCCTGCTCCAGGGCGCGCAGAACCAGCCGGTTCTTGACCACCCGGAAGCTGGCGCCGGCATCGCGTACCGAACGCCGAAGCTCAGTCGCCTCGGCAACCGTGAGACCCTCGTGGCGCGCGACGACGACGATCCCGGCGCTGCCGAGCACAGTGGCGAGTTCACTGACGATCTCTTCCTTCCTTGAACGTTCCAAAGGACTCCTCCATCAGATCGAAACGCCGGGCCGAAACCCGTCGATCCGGTTCACTGGTTGCCCCCTTTCCCCGGTTCACGAGGCGAGGGGACGTGTGGTGTCCTGCCCCGGAATCCCCTCCTGGTTCCGGACATGCCGGAACCGGCTGGTCTCCCGTCTCATGCCGGCGGCGTCGCCATTGAACCCGCCATCGGGTACCGGCAGTCTCGGACAGGGTGGCGGCACGCCGGAGCATGCCGCCGGACGGCCGGAGCCGTCCCTGGGTCCCGGGCCGTCAGGCGGCCACGAGGCTTTGCGTGGCAACGTGCACACCCGGCCCCATGGTGGTGCTGAGTGTTGCCCGTTTCATATAGGTTCCCTTGATAGCCTGGGGCCGTGCCTTGGCCACGGCATCCACAAGCGCCCGGGTGTTCTCGGCAATCCTGTCGACCGGAAACGACACCTTGCCGACACCGGCGTGGATGATGCCCGCCCGTTCCACGCGGTACTCCACCTGGCCGGCCTTGGCGGCGGCCACCGCGGCGGCGACATCCATGGTGACCGTGCCGAGTTTGGGGTTGGGCATGAGTCCGCGCGGCCCGAGGATCTTTCCCAGGCGGCCGACGACGGGCATCATGTCGGGGGTCGCAATACACCGGTCGAACCCGAGATCGCCTCCCTGGATGCTCTGGGCGAGATCCTCCGCGCCGACCCTGTCGGCGCCGGCGTCACGGGCCTCGTCGGCCTTGGCGTCACGGGCAAAGACGGCGACCCTGACCACGCGTCCGGTGCCGTGCGGCAGGCTGACCACACCGCGCACCATCTGGTCGGCATGGCGCGGGTCGACATTGAGATTGAGCGCCAGTTCGACGGTCTCATCGAACCTGGCGAAGGCCGTGTCCTTGATCGCCTGGATCGCCTCCTCGAGAGTATAGTCCCTCTCGCGATCGACAGTCGCATAGGCCGCATCGAGTTTTCTGCCGTGTCCTGCCATGTCCCTACTCCACCACCTCGACACCCATGGACCGCGCCGTTCCGGCGATGATCCGGGATGCCGCATCGATACCGTTGGCATTGAGATCCGTCATCTTCGCCTCGGCTATCTCGCGCACCTGTTCCATGGTGACCGACCCGGCAACGGCGCGGCCGGGGGTGGCCTCGCCCTTTTCGAGACCGGCCGCCTTCCTGATGTACCACGCCGCCGGCGGCGTCCTTGTGACGAAGGTGAACGAACGGTCCGCATAGGCCGTGATCACCGTTGGTACCGGAGTACCCTGCTCGACACCCTGCGTGGCCGCATTGAAGGCCTTGCAGAACTCCATGATGTTGAGGCCGCGCTGACCGAGCGCCGGACCGATGGGCGGCGACGGATTTGCCGCTCCTGCCGGAACCGTGAGCTTGATCGTGCCTGCGATCTTCTTGGCCATTGTGTTGCGATTCCCGACCCTGGTGGACGTCTCAGGTCTTCTCGACCTGGGTGTATTCAAGTTCGACGGGCGTGGGACGGCCGAAGATCAGCACCGCGACCTTCAGGCGCGCCCGGTTCTCGTCGATTTCCTGGACCGTGCCATTGAAGGACGTGAACGGTCCGTCTGCCACGCGCACACTCTCGCCGATCTCGAAGGTAATCGAGGGCCGCGGCCGCTCGACCCCCTCCTGCACCTGGCTGATGATGCGCGCCGCCTCGGAATCGGGAATCGGTCTGGGGCGGTTGCCGGCCCCCAGGAAACCACTGACCTTCGGCGTATCCTTGACGAGGTGCCAGGTGGCGTCGGTGAGATCCATGTGCACCAGCACGTACCCGGGAAAGAACTTGCGGTCGGTCGATATCTGCTTGCCGCCGCGCATCTCCGTCACCTTCTCCGAGGGAACCAGAACCTGACAGATCTGCTCCGTCATGCCACTTGCATCGGCGCGCTCCCTGATCGCGTTCTCGACCTTCTTCTCGAAGCCGGAGTAGCAGTGGACGATGTACCAGCGATGCGTCACAGCCCCTGCCTCCCCAGCCCGAGGATGATCTGGATCCCCTCGGCGAAGACGAGATCGACCAGAAAGAAGAAGATGGCCACGAGCACGATCATCGCGAACACGGTGAGCGTGGTGATTCCCGCCTCTCTGGTCGTCGGCCAGGTCACCTTCCTGATGGCCTCGGCCCGGACCTGTCTGACAAATTCGGCCGGTGACACTTTCGCCATGAGCTGATCCGCTGTTTTCCCGCTCTTCAATCAAGGGGTCTGCCGGTGGCAGGAGTGGCAGGACTCGAACCCGCAACCCCCGGTTTTGGAGACCGGTGCTCTACCAGTTGAGCTACACTCCTTGAAAGACCTCGTTCCCTTAATCGACGATTTCGGCGACGACGCCGGCGCCGACGGTGCGGCCACCCTCGCGGATGGCAAAGCGCAGGCCTTCGTCCATGGCAATCGGCGAAATCAGTTCCACGTCCATCGTCACGTTGTCCCCCGGCATCACCATCTCGATGCCGTCGGGCAACTGCACGTGACCCGTCACGTCCGTCGTCCGGAAATAGAACTGCGGACGGTAGTTGGTGAAGAACGGCGTGTGACGGCCCCCCTCCTCCTTCGTCAGGACATAGGTCTCCGCCTTGAAACGCGTGTGCGGCGTGATCGTCCCCGGACGCGCCAGAACCTGGCCGCGCTCAACATCGTCACGCTTCGTACCCCGAAGCAACACTCCAATGTTGTCCCCCGCCTCGCCGGAATCCAGCAACTTGCGGAACATCTCCACGCCCGTGCACACCGTCTTCGACGTCTCCCGAAGACCCACAATCTCAACCTCGTCGCCAACCTTCACAATACCGCGCTCCACACGACCCGTCACAACCGTGCCGCGTCCCGATATCGAAAACACATCCTCAATCGGCATCAGAAACGGACGGTCCACCGCCCGCTCCGGCGTCGGAATGTAGGAATCAACCGCCGCCATCAACTCCAGAACCGACTGCTCACCCGTCTCGGCGTCGCCATCCTCCATCGCCGCCAGTGCCGATCCACGCACCACAGGAATGTCATCCCCGGGAAAACGGTACTCGTCCAGCAACTCGCGAACCTCAAGCTCCACAAGCTCCAGCAACTCCTCGTCATCCACCTGGTCAACCTTGTTGAGGTACACCACAATCGCCGGTACCCCCACCTGACGCGCCAGAAGAATGTGCTCGCGAGTCTGCGGCATCGGACCGTCCGCAGCCGACACAACCAGTATCGCGCCATCCATCTGCGCCGCACCCGTGATCATGTTCTTCACGTAGTCCGCATGACCAGGACAGTCCACATGCGCATAGTGACGACCCTCCGTCTCATACTCCACATGCGCCGTGTTGATCGTGATGCCGCGCTCACGCTCCTCAGGTGCCTTGTCAATCGACGCATAGTCCGTGTACGTCGCACCCCCCGTGCGCGCCAGAATCCGCGTGATCGCCGCCGTCAACGTCGTCTTGCCGTGATCCACATGCCCAATCGTCCCGATGTTCGCATGCGGCTTCGTACGCTCAAACTTCTCCTTGGCCATCCTTCTCGACCTCTCCCGGGCAATGACCCTCCCTCGCGAGGGGGGTGGTTCTCAAAAGTCATGGTCCCTGGTCCGGGGAGCGTGGAGCGGGTGGCGGGAATCGAACCCGCGTAACCAGCTTGGAAGGCTGGGGCTCTGCCACTGAGCTACACCCGCCTCGTCGGGGCTCGCAACCGTCCCCCTGGACCATGGATGGTGGAGGGAGGTGGATTCGAACCACCGTAGGCATAGCCAACGGGTTTACAGCCCGTCCCTTTTAACCGCTCAGGCACCCCTCCGGACAACGTGTACTGCTGGTGAATGGTTTCGCGACACGATCAACCCGGCAGCAGCCGCGCAACAAGGGCAGTGCCTTCTGCACCGTTGACGACCACACCGGATTTCCAAATGGTGGAGCGGTCGTATATAGCACAATGCCATGGCCCGCAAGCACCCGGCACAACAAAAGTTCGCGGGAGCACTGTGGATCCACGGCCGCCACCCGGTGGCAGCGGCCCTGGCCAATCCGCGGCGGCGCGTGGTGCGCCTTGCCGCCACCGCCGAAATGATCGAGCGGCTGGCGCCGCTGCTCGCGCAACGCGGCGACACAACAACCTGTGAGGCGATGACGTCATCGGCGATTGCCGCCCTGCTTGACGGCGACACCCGCCATCAGGGGGCGGCGCTGCTCGTCCATCCGCTGCCCGATCATACCATCGGCGACATTCCCGCATCGGCCGACGTCGTCCTCGTCCTCGACCGCATCAGCGATCCCCGCAATGCCGGCGCCATCATGCGATCGGCCGCGGCCTTCGGCGCGGCGGCGGTCATCATGCAGGACCGCCATGCGCCACCCCCTGCGGCAGCGCTCGCCAGCGCCGCCTCCGGCGCCCTCGAATGGGTGCCCCTGGTGCGTGTCGCCAACATTGCCCGCGCCCTCGCCGACCTCAGGCAGCGCGGTTTCTGGATTACCGGCCTCGACGCCGGAGCATCCCTCACCCTGGGCCGGACACCACTGCCTCTCCCCGCCGCCCTGGTGCTGGGCGCCGAGGGAACCGGCCTGCGCCGTCTCGTTGCCCGGAGCTGCGATCAGCTGGTGCGCATCGCCACCCCGGGCCATGACCTCAGTCTCAACGTGGCCAGTGCCGCCGCCATCGCCCTCCACGAGATCCGCACCCATTGACCATGGAGCGAACCATGCCGCAGACACCGCAGGGATCACAGCGTTCCCCGACCGTGGGAAGAACGGCGCCGGAACGACCACTTCCGGAACATGCGGAAGCTGTCGAAGGGCGCCGCGTCACGCCCTTCTGTCTGGCAAGGGCCCTCAACGTCCGGTCAAGATGGATGTCCTGCCCGGTCATGTCGTCTCTTCCCCGGAATTGCCTGCCGGATGTGCGTGACGATGACAGTCAACCAGAGAGACTGTTCACCATGAGTCAGCATCACGCCAGAGTCTGGATGTCCGCTATCGGCAACACCGAGATCCGGTCGTCAAGCGAATACGCCTTGTGTCCGGGGTACACCACCCAGAGGTGCTCCAGCTCCAGGTCGTTCAGGGCTACTCGCATGGAGCGCGTCGTGCCGGGAGCGTCGGCGAGCCTGCACTCGAAGCCGTAGCGCTTCCCGCCGCGCATGACGAGCAGATCGAGTTCTGCACCGCCGTGCGTTGCCCAGAAATAGACTCCGCTCGTTCCGAACGCACCCGCGATCTGCTCCACCGCGAAGCCTTCAAAGGAGGCCCTCACCTTGGGGTGGCCGGCGACCTCATCGCCGGTGTCCACCGTGAGGAGGGTGTGGAGCAGCCCCGTGTCGCGCACGTAGACCTTGGGTGAGCGGACCTGACGCTTGCGAATGTTCGCAAACCAGGGAGGGAGCGCTCGTACCATGAATGCGCCCGTCAGGATGTCGAGGTACCTTCGTGCCGTACCTTCGCTCGACCCGAGCGCTCGGGCGAACTCCGCCGCGTTCCACACCTGACCGTGATAGTGGGCCAGCATCGTCCAGAATCTTCGAAGGGTCTCCGCAGGCACGGTGATGCCCAGTTGGGGGATGTCACGCTCGAGGAACGTCTGAACGAAGCTTTGCCTCCACACTGTGGAAGCGCGGTCGTGCGGTGCGAGGTTTGCACGCGGGAAACCGCCACGCAGCCAAAGGGTGCGCCATGAGCCTGGATCGACCTCCGAGAGATCGAATCCACCCAGATTGACCATCCCGACGCGCCCGGCAAGGGATTCCGAAATTCCCGCGACAAGCGCCGGCGATGCCCTCCCGAGCACGAGAAACCGTGCCGGATTGCCGGGCCGGTCAGCAAGAACCCGAAGCGTCTCGAACAGCGCTGGTTCACGCTGTATCTCGTCGATGACCACGAGGCCAGTGAGGCCCGCCAATGTCCTCTCGGGCGCTTGCAGTCGCCGACGGTCCACCGCGCTCTCAAGATCAAGGAACGTGCTTCCCTCAGGGTCAGCAGCTGCAATCATACGGGCGAGCGCGGTCTTGCCGCATTGGCGCGGTCCGTTCAGGGCGACCACGGGATGGACGAAGAACGCTTCGTGGATACGATCGCGAGCGCCAGATCGGTCAATGATCAAGTGTGAGCATATTCCTTGAAAATCCCCAACTCAACGACGTGTTTTCAAGGAATGTGGAGTTCGATATGCGCTTGCCCCGGAGGGAAGGCAAGCCAGAGACTCGTGCATTTGCAGCGACGTTCCATGCCCTGCCTCGAGAGGGCGGTCACCGTCGGGCCGCAAGGCACCGCCCTTGAACAACCATCTGTCGGCCGGATCGGCGGTGCGCGACGATTCCGGGTGCGGTTCCCGACGGATTGTCGCCGACGTTCGCGAAGGACGCCGTCAAGCGCCAGATGGGAGAGTTTCAGGCAGGGTCTCAGGGTCGACCCCGGGCCGCTCGAAGCCTTTCTGATGCCCGTCGTAGCGGCCGCCCGCGAAGTGAGTGGATCCGAGGGCGATCGATAAAGAAGAGTCGTCGACCCATGATCGAGTTCTGCAGTGTGGGACAAGGTCAGGGAAAAGCTGTCGTGCACCCGGCCGGGCCTCGATCTTTTCCTTCCGCGTGAGGGCGTGCTAGGTAGCGGCCGGGGCCGGGTTAGCTCAGTTGGTAGAGCAACCGCCTTGTAAGCGGTAGGTCGCGAGTTCGAGTCCCGCACCCGGCACCACAGCTGATCCGTTCTTGGGCCGGCTCTCTGTCTCCCACGGACATGGCAGGATCTCCCGGTTTGCCCGGCGCGCTATCCTGCGGCTGTGCCCGCGTTCCTGGACGCCGGACGACCCGTGGCGACTCGCCGTCCGCGGTGCTTCCCCCACAGTCACAAGACCGAGGCAATTCCCTCCGCGAGCCCGATGACGCCCCGAATTCCGGCTCTTGATCAGTTCGCCCGGCGACAAGGCCGGCGCTGCACCTTGCGATGGCTCCTGACGCCCTTCGCAGGCTCGCCCGGTATCGGCGTTGCGATGTGAGCGGAAGCGCCATGGCTTCCTCCCGACGCCATGTCTGTACCGTCACGCGGCCTTCTGGCGCATGGTGACGAATTCCTCGGCGCTCGTGGGATGAATGCCGACCGTGGCGTCGAAGTCGGCCTTGGTGGCCCCCGCCTTCATGGCGACGGCAAATCCCTGCAGGATCTCGGCGGCATCGGGGCCCACCATGTGAACACCGACGACGCGATCCGTGGCCGAAGAGACGACGAGCTTCATCAGGATCATCTCGTCGTTGAGCGAAATCGTGTGGCGCAGGGGCCTGAAGCGGGCCATGTAGATGTCGACGCCGTCGGCGTGCCGCCGGCGGGCTTCCGACTCCGTCAGGCCCACCGTGGCCAGTTCCGGCTGGCTGAAGACGGCCGAGGGGATGTTCGTGTAATCGACGCTTCTGGGTCCGTCGCCAAAGAGCGTCGCGGCCACCGCCATGCCCTCGGTGGTCGCCACCGGTGTCAGTTCGTGGCCGCCCAGAACATCGCCGATCGCCAGGACCGACGGCACGTTCGTGCGGAAGTGTTCGTCAACCGGAATGGTGCCGTCTTCGTTGACGGTGACCCCGGCGTCCTCGAGTCCGAGACCCGAAGTCAGCGGCCGGCGGCCGGTGGCATACATCACCAGGCCGGTCTCGAGGCGGGTGCCGTCGCTCAGAGCGACGGAATATCCGCCCTCTGCCCGGGCGATGCCCGTCACATCGCTGGAGAACCGCAGGTCGATCCCCTTCGTCCTCATCTCCGCGGCGAGATGGCGCCTGATGTCGTCATCAAAGCCGCGCAGGAAGAGCTCTCCCCGGTAGAACTGCGTGACCTGAACACCCAGGCCGTGAAAGATCCCGGCGAACTCCGCGGCAATGTAACCGCCGCCGACGATGACAATGCTCTCCGGCAAGTCATCGAGAAAGAAGCACTCGTTCGATGTGATGGCGTGTTCGCGTCCGGGGATGTCCGGCACATGTGGCCAGCCGCCGGTTGCGACGAGAATGTTCCCGGCGTGAACGCGGTTCGAGCCGATGTCGACGTCATGGGGACCGGCGATGCGGGCCCGCCCCTCGATGACACGGCAACCGGCGTTCTCGAGCATGGTCACGTAGATGCCGTTCAACCGGGTGATCTCGGCGGTCTTGTTGTCACGCAACGTCGGCCAGTCGAAGCGGGGCGCCATGGACGACCAGCCGAAGCGCCCGGCATCACGGAACTCCTCGCTGCAATGGGCGGCATAGCCGAAGAGTTTCTTGGGAATGCACCCGACGTTGACGCAGGTTCCGCCCCAGTCACGTTCCTCGGCAATCGCCACCCGGGCCCCTGCCGCTGCGGAGAACCGCGCCGCGCGCACCCCTCCGGAGCCGCCGCCGATGACGACGAGATCGTAGTCGAAGGAACCCATCGCGGGACTCCTCAGTCAGCTGTCGAGGCCGGCGACGCAGACGTACTTGGATTCGACATACTCATCGATGCCCATGTGGCTGCCTTCGCGCCCGATGCCGGATTCCTTGACCCCGCCGAAGGGAGCTACCTCGGTGGAGATGATGCCGGTGTTGACGCCGACGATGCCGTATTCGAGGCCTTCGCTGACACGCCAGATACGACCGATGTCGCGGGCGTAGAAATAGCTGGCCAGGCCAAACTCGGTGTCATTGGCCAGGGATACCGCCTCATCCTCGCGCTCGAACCGGAAGAGCGGCGCCAGGGGACCGAAGGTCTCGTCGCGCGCCACGAGCATCTGCGGATTGACGTCGGCCATGACCGTCGGCTCGAAGAAGGTGCCGCCCAGGGCGTGACGCTGACCACCAACGAGGACGCGCGCGCCCTTTGCCGAGGCATCGGCAATGTGTTCCTCCACCTTGTCGACTGCGGCCTGGTTGATCAGTGGCCCCTGCACGACCCCCTCGTCGAGACCGTTGCCCACCTTCATTCCGGCGACCCGTGCCGCAAGTCTTTCGGCGAAGGCATCGTGGACCGCGGACTGGACATAGATCCGGTTGGCGCACACGCAGGTCTGCCCCATGTTGCGGAACTTCGACTGAATGGCGCCCTCGACTGCGGCATCGAGATCGGCATCGTCGAACACCAGGAAGGGCGCATTGCCGCCAAGTTCCATGGTGACCTTCTTGACCGTGGATGCCGCCTGTTCCATCAGCATCTTGCCGATCTCAGTCGAGCCGGTGAAGGTGATCTTGCGCACCAGGGGATTGCCCGTGAGTTCGCTGCCGATCTGCGCCGACTTGCCGGTCAGGATGTTGAGAACGCCCTTCGGCAGTCCGGCGCGCTCACCGAGTTCCGCCAGCGCGAAGGCCGAATAGGGCGTCTCGGTCGCCGGCTTGCAGACAATGGTGCAGCCCGCGGCAAGCGCCGGTCCCGCCTTGCGCGTGATCATGGCCGCCGGAAAGTTCCAGGGCGTGATCGCCCCGACGACGCCGACGGGTTCGCGGAGCACCAGGATGCGGCGGTCGGCGAGATGCTGGGGAACAGTTTCGCCGTAGACCCTCTTTCCCTCCTCGGCAAACCACTCGATGAAACTTGCCGCATAGGCGATCTCGCCACGTGCCTCGGCCAGGGGCTTGCCCTGTTCGAGGGTCATGAGCTGCGCGAGATCTTCCTGGTTCTCGAGCATCAGCTCGAACCAGCGGCGCAGCACCGATGCGCGTTCCTTTGCGGTCTTCGCCTTCCAGGCCGGCAGCGCCGCTGCCGCCGCCTCGATGGCCCGGCGGGTCTCGGCGGTACCCATCCGGGGAATGGTTCCAAGCACACCGGCGGTGGCCGGATTCCTGACATCGATGGTGTCGCCCGAATCGGCATCGCACCAGGCGCCATCGATGTAGCTCTGCTGGCGAAACAGGGTTGCGTCACTGAGATTCATGGGAAATCCTCGCAAGGTTCAAGAACAGCGTACCGGGCCGGGCGAATGTAGACTCCGGCGACGTGAATGGGAATGACGGAATTCGACTTTGACCAGGTGATCGACAGGCGCGCCACGGCTGCTGCCAAGTGGGCGTACGCGATGGCCGATGACGCACTGGCGATGTCCATCGCCGACATGGAGATTCCGGCGCCACCTCCGGTGCTCAAGGCGATGGCGGAACGAGTCGAGCATGGCATTTTCGGTTACACCATGGCCGGGGACGACTATGTCGAGGCCGTTGCCGCCTGGCAGATGGAGCGCCACCGCCATGCCATCCGCCCGGAGTGGGTGGTGACCCACCACGGCGTCCTTCCCTCGCTCTTCCAGTTGATACGCGCCTTTCTTCCGCCCGATTCGGGCATCGTGGTGATGACGCCTGCATTCCCGCCATTTCTCGATGCCATCACCCTCAACGGCCATCGGGTCATCACCAGCCGGCTGACGCGCCACGCGGATTCCTATGCCATCGACTTCGGGGCATTCGAGAAAGCCTGCCGTGATCCTGACGCCCGCCTGTTCATCCTGTGCAATCCCCACAATCCGACCGGCCGCAACTTCACGACGGACGAGCTCCGCCGCCTCGCGGACATCGCCGCGCGTTGCAAGGTGATGGTTTTCGCCGACGAGATTCACGGCGACCTCGTGTTGCCTCCCCATCGCCTGGTGCCGTTCCTCAAGGTCTGCGACGGTCTCGACATCGAGGTGGTGGCGGCAAACGGCCTTTCCAAGACGATGAACCTCGCCGGCCTCGCCCTCAGCAATCTCGTCATTCCATCACAAGCGCTTCGCGAACGGTTCGAGGACGCCGTGCTGAGGAGCGGGGAATGGGGTGTCAATCCGGTCTCCCGGGCGGCCGCCCTTGCCGGCTACGCCCACGGCGGCGCCTGGCTCGACACCCTGCTTGAACACATTGCCGGCAACATGACGTTTGTCGATGACTGGTGCGCCCGGGAACTCGTCGGCGTGGTCCCGGTGAAGGCCGAGGCCACCTACCTGAAGTGGCTCGATACGACCGGAACCGGCATCGACGAGGAGACACTCATGGACCGTCTGATCAACAGTGAGCGGCTGCACGTCCAGGCGGGAAGTGACTTCGGCACCGTGGCGCGGGGATTCGTGCGCCTCAATGTGGCCTGCCCCCGTTCCATGGTGACCTCGGCAATGACCCGTATTGCACGGGCGATCGGGCCGGCGACGGACTGAGACGACCGCCTATTCCACCGTGACACTCTTGGCGAGATTGCGCGGCTGATCGACATCGGTGCCTTTGCGCACGGCAGCGTGGTAGGCGATCATCTGCACCGGGATGGCGTGAACCAGCGGCGTCACAAGGGCGTCGACGGCCGGCAGGACAACCATGCTGTCGGCGACGGGGCCCGCCCCGGCGGCCCCGGTCTCATCGGTGATGAGGATGATCCTGCCGCCTCGCGCCCGCGCTTCCTCCACATTGGACATCGTCTTGTCGAAGAGATCGTCGCCCGGAGCCACGACGATGACCGGAACATGCTCGTCGATCAGCGCGATCGGCCCGTGCTTCATCTCTCCCGCGGCATGGGCCTCGGCGTGAATATAGCTGATCTCCTTGAGTTTCAGTGCGCCTTCCATGGCGATGACGGCGGAGGTGCCACGGCCGAGGTAGAGAACATGGCGCGATTCGGCGATATCCCACGCAATCCGTCGGAACTCCTCCTCCATGGCGATGACCCGGGCCAGTGTCGACGGCAGCGTGGTCAGCACACCGGCGAGGCGGCCGGCCTCATGATGGTCGATGGCGCCGCGATCACGCGCCGTCGCCACGGCAAGGCACAAGAGGACGGCAAGCTGGGAGGTGAAGGTCTTGGTGGCAGCCACACCGATCTCGGGTCCGGCATGGGTGGCAAGTACCAGATCGGCCTCTCGTGCCGCCGTGCTGGTCTCCGTGTTGGTCACCGCGAGGACGGTCCGGCCGAGACCACGGGCATAGCGCAGGGCGGCCAGGGTGTCCGCGGTCTCTCCCGACTGCGAGATGAAGACGCCCAGACTGTCCTCCACCATCGGCGCCTGACGGTAGCGGAACTCCGAGGCGATCTCGGCGTCGGCGGGCAACCTGGCAAGGCGTTCGAGCCAGTACTTGCCGATAAGAGCGGCGTAGTAGGCCGTGCCGCAGGCGATCAGGGTCATGCGCTCCACACAGCCGAGGGTCGCGCCGGGGATCGTGATCGAACCCGCCTCGGGATCGAGATAGCCGCCCAGGGTCTCGCCGACGGCCACCGGTTGCTCATGAATCTCCTTTTCCATGAAGTGCCGGTAGTTCCCCTTCCCGATCACCGCGCCGGAGAGTTCGGTATCCACCACCGGGCGTTCCACGTGACGACCACCGGTATCGAGAATCTCGATACCGTCGCGGCGCACGAGCACCAGGTCGTCCTCTTCCAGATAGGAGACCTTGCGGGTGTGACCGGCAAGGGCGATGGCGTCCGAGGCGAGGAAGAGACCCGAATCGCCCCAACCCACAGCAAGCGGCGCTCCCCGTCTTGCCGCAGCGAGCACCACATCGTCGCCCTCAATGAGTAGGGCAAGGGCGAACATGCCCTCGAGACGGTCCATCAGGGCGCTCATCGCCGTTGCCGGATCCCCTTCACTCTCCAGCAGCGCGTCAAACAGGTGGGCCACCACCTCCGTGTCCGTGTCCGATTCAAACGAGCGCCCCCGGCTGCGCATGTCGTCACGCAGCGTCCGGTAGTTCTCGATGATACCGTTGTGGACGACGGCAACGCGTCCGGCCACGTGGGGGTGAGCATTGGGCCGCGTGGGCGCCCCGTGAGTCGCCCATCGCGTATGACCCACCCCGGCGTTTCCCGCCACGCCGTTCGCGGTCAGCAGGGCCTCGAGATTGGCGATCTTGCCGGCCTCGCGCCGGCGCACGATTCCCGTCCGGTTGAGGACCGCGATGCCGGCTGAATCGTAGCCGCGATACTCGAGCCGGCGCAGCCCGTCGAGGAGAACCGGGACCGCCTCACCGCTCCCGAGATAACCGATGATTCCGCACATGAACCTGTCAGCTCCCGCCTGACCTGCTGCGGCGCCACCGCGACACCACACCATCGCGCACCGTCTGTGGCGCCCGCTCGAGGGCCATCGCATCGTCGCCGACGTCCCTGGTGATCGTGCTGCCGGCGCCGACCATCGTACCGTCGCCGATGGTGAGCGGCGCCACCAGAGAGGCGTTGGACCCGATGAACGCCCCCTTGCCGATCCGCGTCGGGTGCTTGGCCACGCCGTCGTAGTTGCAGACCACGACTCCGGCGCCGAGATTGGTCCCGGCGCCGACTTCGGCATCGCCGACATAGGCGAGGTGGTTCGCCTTCACGCCCTGCTCCAGCGTCGAGGCCTTGATCTCGACGAAATTGCCGATTTTCGTGTTACTTCCGAGGCGGGTTCCGGGACGCAACCGGGCAAAGGGGCCGATCACGGCGCCGTCGCCGACATGACAGTCCTCGAGATGACTGAAGCTGCGGATGACGGCGCCGTCGCCGATGGTCACACCCGGCCGGATCACCACATCGGGCTCGATCACGACGTCGCGTCCAATCACCGTATCGAAGGAAAGCCACACCGTCTCCGGCGCCACCATCGAACAACCGGCAACCATGGCGGCATGGCGCAGCCGGCGCTGCATGACCGACTCGAAACGGGCGAGATCCACACGGTCGTCGGCGCCGACGGTATCGTCGGGGTCCGTGGTCTCGAGAACAGCGGTCTCAAGGCCTTGGCGCCGGGCGATCGCGACCACGTCGGAGAGGTAGAATTCACCCTTGACGTTGTCGTTGGACACCTCGTCGAGGAGAGCGAAAAGACGGCCTGCCTGGATGCTCATCATCCCCGAATTGCACAGCGTTTGGGCTCGTTCGACCTCGCTGGCGTCATGAAACTCGACAATCCTCTCGAGGACACCGCCGGCATCGGCCACCAGCCGGCCGTAACGGTTGGCCGAGGTGACATGCACACCAAGAACCGAAGCCACGGCGCCGCTCCTGCGGCGTACCCGGACGAGATCGTGAATGGCGGACGATTCCAGGGTCGGCGCATCACCGAACAGCACCACGACATCCGCGTTATCGGCCAGTCCTTCGAGGGCGCCACGCGCCGCCTTGACCGCATCCGCGGTCCCGCGCGGCTCCGGCTGGACGACGACACGGGCGGGCCTGACGGCTTCGGCCGTCATCTCGTCCCCGGGTCCGGTCACCACGACGACACGTTCGGGTCCGATTGCAGCAGCGGCGGCAATCACGTGACTCACCATGGGCCTGCCGACAACGGTGTGCATGGCCTTGGGCAGGTCCGATTTCATGCGCGTACCCCGTCCTGCCGCGAGGACGACCACGGCGACATCCTTCAGGGCGAGAGCAGACTCCATGGAGGACCCCTTTCGGTCACCAGTGGTTGGTGCCACACTAGAAAAAGTGACCGAAGTCAAGAATTGCAACACTCAATGACACAATCCACCCGGCACAGGTTCCGCGCCGTCATCTTCGATCTCGACGGGACGCTGATCGACAGCGCGCCGGACATCGCCGACGCCATCAACATGGTGATGGCCGACCACGGACGCCAGGCTCTCACCGAACGGACCGTGCGGGACATGGTGGGTGATGGCTGGACGGGTCTTCTCGACCGGGCGATGACCCTCACGGGCGGTATGCCGGAAGGGGCGGCATCCGCCATCGAGGACAGGTTTCGCCACTTCTACCTGCCGCGCAGCACGCGCCTTTCGAGCCTCTATCCCGGTGTCTCAGATACCATTGACGCGCTCCACCGGGAGGGCACGGTGATCGGCGTGTGCACCAACAAGCGCCAGGCCGGTGCCGACCATGTCGTTGCCACCTTCGGCCTCGGGTACGCCATCGGAGCCGTGGTGGGCGGCGATACCGGTGTGATGAAGCCCGATCCGGCCCATCTCGCCGTTGTCCTCGACTGCCTCGGCGTGGGCGCCGGCGAAGCCGTCATGGTGGGAGACAGCCATGCCGACGTTGCTGCCGCCCACGGCGCGGGCATGCCGTGTGTCGCCGTCAGCTACGGCTATGCCGGCGGACCGCCCGCCTCGTTGGGCGCCGACTGCATGATCGACTGCATGGAGGACCTCATCGGGGCGCTCGCCGGGCTGTGAGTATCCTGTTCGGTTGGATCACCATTGGACGAAGCCGCCTTGTCGATATCGCCTGGATGTGACGGAGCACATGCAGTCGGGTTCCCCAGGAACCAATTCAGATGTCTCCTTGCCTGGTGCTCCAAACGCTCGGAGCGACCGCCAACCTGGGGAGAAGACCATGACAGACAGGAATCGCCAGTTGCCGGGCCGTGCAACGACAATCGACGTTCTCAGCCGGCACCTGTGCAGAATCACTTCTCTCGCGACGTTCTGCGACCACAAGAAGCAGAACCCGTCGGTCGAACAGGCTGTGACCGGGTCCTGAACCGGACCGCCAAGGGTCTGGCACCGCTGTTCGTCGGTCTGAGGCGAAGCCTCGTCAGCTGACGGTATCGGGCAGTTCCGCCTTGCGCCGGGCCATGAAGTCCTGCAGGGCTTCGTCTCGGGCCTCATCGAGCGGCGGCGGTTCGTAGGCCTCGAGGCGCCGGCGGGCGGTGGCCACGGCGCGTTCGTCGTGGGTGAGTTCGCCCTCGGCCTGCCACTGTTCGAAACTGTTGTTGTCGGCAATCTCGGGGATGAAGAACCCGTCGAGGTAGTTGCGCCTGGTATGGGCACAACCGAGAAAGTGGTTGCCCGGACCGACTTCGCGTATTGCCTCGAGACCGAGTCCGTTTTCCGAAAGGTCAAGGCGGCGGCAGAAACTCTGGAGCATCGCCACCTGTTCGGTGTCCATGATGAACTTGCCATAGCCGGCGGTCAGTCCCGCCTCGAGCCAGCCTGCGGCATGCAGCACGAAGTTGGTCCCCGCCAGCAGCGTTGCCGTCATGGTCTGCATCGACTCGTAGGCGGCCTGGGCATCGGCGACCTTGGCGCCATTGAGCATGCCTCCCGAGCGCAGCGGGACCCGGTAGCGCCGCGCGAGCTGTCCCACCGCATAGATCATCTGCAGGGTCTCCGGCGTTCCCATCATCGGCGCTCCCGATCGCATCGAGACGGTGGCAAGAAAGCTGCCGTAGACCATGGGCACCCCGGGACGGACGATCTGGGCATAGGCAAGGCCCGACACCACCTCGGCATTGAGCTGGGCAATGGCGCCGGCGGTCACCACCGGGGCCATGGCCCCGGCCATGATGAACGGGGTCACGAGAACGGCCTGGTTGTGCTCGGCATAGTGGCGCAGTGCGCCCAGCATGGAGCTGTCCCAGACAAGGGGCGAGTTGCAGTTGACCACCGAGGTCATCACCGTGTTCTCCCGCACGATGTCGGCGCCGAAGAGAATCTCGCACATGCGGCACGAATCGAGGGCGCGTTCGGGCGCCGACTGCACACCCATGAAGGGCTTGTCGGAGTACTTCATGTGCGAATAGACGATATCGAGATGGCGCCTCGGCACCGGTACGTCCACCGGCTCGCAGATGATCCCTCCGGAATGGTGGAGAACCGGCGACATGTAGGCGAGCCTGATGAAGTTCTGCAGGTCCTCGAGTGTGGCGTAGCGACGCTGGTTGGAGAGGTCGCGCACGAACGGCGAGCCAAAGGTGGGAGCAAAGACCGTGTTGTCGCCGCCCACCACCACGTTGCGCTCGGGATTGCGCGCCATCTGGACATAGCTTTCCGGCACCCTGGCAAGGAGACTCTCGATCAGGGCCCGCGGAATCCTCACCCTTTGCCCGGCCACATCGGCGCCAGCGTCCTTCCACTGGCGGCAGGCCTCATCGTCGAGGAAGTCGATGCCGGTCTCCTCGAGAATCTGCATGGAGGTGTCGTGAAGCAGGTCGACCCCCGCCTCGTCGAGAAGTTCGTAGACCGGTATCTCGCGCGTGATGTAGCGCTTCTGGACGATGGGCGCACCGATGCGTTCGCGATGGCGTCTGGCCCGCCCCCCGCGCCGTCCACCCGTTCCAGCCATGTCTCATCCCCCCGGCCCAGCGGCGGGCCATGTGAAATCAAGGAAGGGGGCAAGTCAATCGGGCAAAGCCGATTGACACGCCTGCCACCCGTTATCTAATGTGCGCCCGCATTTTCCGGCGGCCTTGACTGCCTGGTGGGCGAGACGACATGACGGATGATCCATCCGATCTTGAGGCGCGAATCGCCGCAGCCCGGAACAAGGGCAAGGGTGGCAGGACACCGGGGAAGGCACAGGCATCCGGTTACGGCATGGCCGTCCGCATGACGGTCGAATTGGTTGCTGCCCTGGCCGTTTCCGTCTTTCTGGGACTCTGGATCGACGGGGAACTGGATACCGCGCCACTGTTCCTGGTGATCTTTCTGGTCATGGGCATGGCGGCCGGTGTCATCAATGTGGTGAGGGCCGCAGGAATGATGACTCGTGGATCGCGGCGCGATCCCGTGGACAGTGAAGGGGATCGAACGCGTGGCGACTGACTCCGGACACAATCCGCTCGAGCAGTTTGCAGTGTCGTCTGCCGTCGAGTTCGGCATCGGCGACCTCGACCTTGCGATCACCAACTCGGCCATCTGGATGATGGCGGCCACCGCACTCGTCATCATCTTCACCACCGTGTTCATCGGACGGCGCAGCATGGTGCCGGGACGCATGCAGTCCCTGGTGGAGATTTCCTACGAGTTCATCGCCAACATGCTGGAGGACAACGTCGGGGATCAGGGACGCCCGTTCTTTCCCTTCGTCTTCACCCTCTTCATGTTCATTCTCTTCTGCAACATGCTGGGCATGCTGCCGTACAGCTTCACGGTGACAAGCCAGATCGTCGTCACCTTCGGACTCGCCCTAGTCGTCTTCATCGGGGTCACGATTGTCGGTTTCGTGAAACACGGGCTGGGCTTCTTCAAGTTCTTCCTCCCCCAGGGTGTCCCGGGTTTTCTTGCTCCCCTGGTGATTCCCATCGAGGTCCTGTCCTACCTCATCCGCCCGGTGAGCCTGGGCCTGCGCCTCTTTGCCAACCTGACGGCGGGCCACACCATGCTGAAGGTGTTCGCCGGTTTCGTGGCGCCTCTGGGGGCCTTGTGGATCCTCCCTGGCGCCGTCCCCATGGCGGCGGTGATCGGACTGACCCTTCTTGAATTCGCCATCGCGTTCCTGCAGGCCTATGTCTTTGCCGTGCTGAGCTGTATCTACCTGCACGACGCGATTCACATGCACTGACGGGATTTCCTCCGTCGAGGCACATCACCAAGAACTGGAAAGGACCTTTCATGATGGATGCAGAAGCTGCAAAGCTCATTGGCGCCGGCCTTGCGGTGATCGGACTGGGTGGCGTTGGTGCCGGCATCGGCAACATCTTCGCCTCGATGATCTCCTCGGTCGGACGCAATCCGGCGGCGGCCGGCAACGTCCAGGGTTTCATGTGGATCGGCTTCGCCCTCGTCGAGGCCGTGGCGCTCTACGCCCTGCTCATCGCCCTTCTTCTCCTCTTCGTCTTCTGAGCACTCGTAGCGTCTGACCCGGAGGACATCGATCCATGCCACAGCTGGAATTCTGGCACTTCCTGCCGCAGTTCTTCTGGCTCGCGGTGTGCTTCGTGTTCCTCTATGTCATCATGGCCTTCGTCGCGTTGCCGCGGATCGGCCGTGTCCTGACTGATCGCAAGCACAGGATCGAACAGGACCTCGACGGCGCCGAAAGAGCCAGGGCAGAGGCCGAACGGGCGCGTCTCGAGTACGAAGGTTCCCTCGAGGAGGCCCGCGGCAGGGCGCGGGCCGTCATCGGCGAGGCAGTCCTTCAGGCGGCCGGGGATGGCGAGCAGCGACTCGGGGAGCTCGATCGCGAGACCGGGCGTGAACTCGAGGAGGCGCAGCGCGCCATCGACGAGGCGCGGGCCACGGCCCTTGCCAACCTCGAGGGCGTGGCGGTGGAAGCGGCCCGCCTGGCAACCAGGCGGCTGACCGGCGCCGATGTCAGTGACGAGGAAGCACTGAGCGCGCTGGCAGCGGTTCGGGAGGCCTGATCCATGGAGCAGCTTTTCGAGGATCCGACGTTCTGGGTGGCCGTCGCCTTCGTGATCGCCGTCGCCATTGCCGCCAAACCGCTTTCCTCCATGATCATATCCGCACTCGACACGCGCAGCGGAGAGATCGCAAGGAAGCTCGACGAAGCGAACACGCTGAACGAGGAGGCAAAGGAACTGCTCTCTTCCTACAGGCGCAAGCATCGAGAGGCCGAAGCCGAGATAGCCAACATCATGGCGCGGGCGCACGAGGAAGCGGAGACCCTGAAACGCGACGCATCCCGCGAACTCCAGACCAGACTGGCCCAGCGGCGCCACGCGGCACAGGAGAGAATCCGCCAGGCCGAGGCAGACGCCGTCAACCAGGTCCGCGAAACCGCTGTCGACCTCGCCCTCGGCGCCACGGCGCAGCTCATCCGGACACGACTCGACGACGCCGAACAGGCACGTCTCGTGGACGAGGCCATCGACGAACTCGACCAGCGCCTCGCCTGACCACGCAGTCGCCTCCCCTCAAGCCGCTGTCAGCCTTCGTAAGGTGTTGTGGGCGATCGGCGCGCGGTTGCCGAGGCGCAAGGGAATGCGGCGAGATTCCGGACGGACACACGAGCCGGTCATCTTCAAACACCTGCCCGGTGCCAGTAGAGTGCCTCGGATCGCATCCGGGAGGGCAGGACCGTGACACTGAACAACATGGTGTCTTCAGGCGCCACCATCGTGCTCGATGGCGCGACGGGCACGGAAGTCGCGCGGCTGGGCGGCCGGATGAACAGCGTGGCATGGTGTGCGGAAGCCAACATGACGCACCCCGACGTCATTCGCACGGTCCACGAGGAGTACATCCGCGCCGGAGCCGACGTGATCACCGCCAACACCTTCGCGACCTGCCGTCATGTCCTCGCGGGCGCAGGCCTCGACCAGGAGACCGCGGCGATCAACCGGCGCGCGATCGAGCTGGCATGTGAAGCGCGCGACACCGCGGCGCCCGGACGACCGGTCTGGGTGGCGGGTTCCATGTCGACCATGGTCCCCTGGATCGAGGGCACGGTCAGCCCCGACCCCCGCTTTGTGCCCGGTCGTGACGAGGAAGCCGCCAACTACCGCGAGATGGCCAGTATCCTTGCCGAATCGGGTGCCGATCTCCTGCTTCTCGAGATGATGTCGGACATCGATCGCGCCAGTCGCTGTCTCGAGGCCGCACTGGCGACAGGCTTGCCGGTTTGGGTAGGCTTGAGCTGCAGCCGCCTGCCGGACGGGTCCATGATGGGCTGGGACATCTCTCAAGAGGAGCAAGGCCGGCTGGCCGACGATCACAGGCCCAGAACCCCGATGACACTCTCCGGGATTGTCGCCGGGCTCACGGCGATGGGTGGCGACGTCTATGGAATCATGCACAGTTCGATCGAGGCTACGGGACCCGGCCTCGAGGTTCTGCGTGAACTTTGGGACGGCCCGGTCATGGCCTATCCGGAAACGCTGCTCTTCGATCCGGCACGCCACCGGAGCACGGCGACGGCAAACCCCGTGGAGTTCGCGGCTGCCTGCCGTGGCTGGGTTGACTCGGGAGTCCAGATCATCGGCGGCTGCTGCGGCACGACCATCGAGCACATTCGCACCATGGTCGCCGCCCTGAACGTCACCGGAAAGGCCGCCTGAAGAAGAGGGCGCCTGCCCCAAAGCCGATTTCAGCCTCCGCAGGTTTTCAGCGCCCTGACCTTCGCCGAAAACCGTCCGGCCGCCGACGCTGGCCTCGAGAGCTCATCACAGGGCAGCATCATCTCGCTTACCCTGTTGACATTGCGAATCGGCTGCCGCCATACGCGAGCAGCCAGATCACTCCAGGTCACCTGTGCCGCACCACGACAAACGACTCGTCTACGAACCACAGTCCCCCATGGCGCGTCACGACTTCGGCCGTCGCATCCAGCCAGCCGCCCTCGGACATGGCCTGGGTGATACGCTCGTCATCGATCTGGGCGACGTATACCGCGGCATTCCACGCCGCCAGCCGGGTCGAGGTCCCGATGTTCTCGGCAACCTCGTTCGGCATGACGTGCAGGGAATACCGGAAAATGCTGTTCGACTCGCTGTCAATGCCGAACTCGCGTTCCGGGAAGTCGGCCGCAAGGCGGGAGCACAATTCCTGCATGAGCACGGGTCCCGGAGTCCGGAACGGCTCTTCCGAAGGCCAGATCTTGCGGATGATCTCCATCCCCGGGTCCTGCCCCGTCGACTGGATGGAGATCATGCGCCCGCCCCTGGCAAGCGAAGCGGCGAGAGGTTCAAGCACGAACCGCACCTTGAATTCGGCAGCGTGGCGCGCCCGATACGGCTGCGCCGCGATCACGAGGTCATAGCCTCCTGGCGGTGTGCCCCGC
This sequence comes from Alphaproteobacteria bacterium, assembly GCA_965213815.1. Taxonomy (GTDB): domain Bacteria; phylum Pseudomonadota; class Alphaproteobacteria; order SP197; family SP197; genus SP197. The sequence goes on from OZ243917.1 coordinate 2,565,873, forward strand.
CTGGGAATGACCGGATCGAGCATGAACCTGTGGTCGGAACGGTAGAGAACGATCACGGAGGGCTCGACGTAGACCGGGTTGCCGGTCCTGGGACTCGTGCGCACTTTCCACCAGTCCGCCAGGACCGGGCGGAGATCGGCGATCTGCCGGTCGAACTCGTGCGCGTTGTGACCGTCAAGGGCTACCTCACGCCAGTTGAGGTCACCCCCGGTCGGGGACAGCCAGGGCGCCTCGCGATAGTGCATGTTGGTGAGCGCCACGACGGTCTGCGGATGCTCGGAGAAACGATCGGGAAGCTTGTCCAGGGTGAGCCTCACGTCCTCAAGGCTGATCTCTTTCCCGACAACGAGAAACGGCACGGTGGGGAAGCGTCCGTGAAGCCGTCGGAGCACACCGGCCATCACGGTGCCGTCGCCGGTTCCGGCGTCGAACATCCTCAGCGCGGGAGGCTCGGGAGTGAGTCTGGAAAGCTCTGCGCCGATGCGCTCGCCGATCGCCCATTTTTCGCCGCACGTGGTGACGAAAAGCAGGTACTTCTCCCGGTTGTCGAAGAAGCGGAAGGGACGCGCGTCCGTCGTATCGTTCATCAGGCCCTCACTCCGCAGGACGGTGCGGATGCATGATTCGACAAGAGGGCGCTCGCCGGTCAGGCGGCGATGGTTCCACGGACTTGCGCGATGGCCCCTTGATCAGGGCGCCCCTGGGGGACATCCGTTCACATCGCCTCAAGTTGTCAGGCCGCTCCATAGCCGGGGACGGGAGAGCCCGCAAGCCTTCCTTGCGGACAGACGGAGGAGAGCCGGACCTCGTGCCAGGAGAGGATCGTCCCTGCATCACCACACAAAGGACGATGACAACCTGCAGCGGATGGGGTCGGGCGCAGTTCGCCATGTCTGCGAAGGAGCGGCGACTCTCTCCATCCGTCGGGCGGTCCCGGGCGTATCCTGACTTCGAGGTCGATCCGTCTATGGGGGCAGAACAGGGAGCGATTGCGAAGGGACGCCATTACGGCAATCATGGCCGCATGAGGGAAGTCGCCGCGAGAGAGGCTAGGAATCGCTTTGGCCACCTGCTTGATGTTGCGCAGAGTACGCCCATACGTGTGACCGATAAGGGCCGGGCGGTCGGCGTGGTGATGTCGGTGCAGCAGTATGAGCGGCTTCGGGGCGCCGCGTGGGAGCGTCTGGCCACGACGATGGATGCCCTGGACGAGGAAGCCTCCGGGAATGGCTTGACCGGCGCCCGGCTCGACGCGCTTCTGGCGGATGGAAGCTGAGCGACTCGTTCTGGATACACACGTCGTATGAAACGCCCATAATCTGTCTAACTAGACAGTACGTAAGACTTTTTTGAACTTGCCTGCTGGACCGAATCCAGTGCCGTAAGCATCCAGAGAGCGATCCGGATCCGAAACCGCGCGTTGCGGTACGGAGGCATGCGTCCGCATGACTCCATACTGCCGACAGGCCATTGGCCGGGTGCCAGGACGCGAATGCAGGGCGTCGGGGATGCCGTGTCTGGCGGTATCGCGATGACCACGAAAATCGCCCCGGCGAACCCGCAACCGGGCGCGCAACACCTGGGCACGGGCATGGAGTGCGGGCGAATGCAGGATTTCCCCTAACCGTTGGCTTTGAAAACAGCGGCGGCTCCGCCTACGTTCACTCGGCCCGGCCGCGTACGTCTCCCGGTGCGGTCTCGGGTCACCTTCACGCTACCCGTGGCCGAGGGCGGTGCCGCCGGCGCGAAGGCTCGGCCGTCGGCGGAGTCGCGCATCCTCGTCGTGGACGACGACCCGCACACGCTTCGCCATGTGCGCGACGCGCTCACCAAGGCGGGCTACGCCGTGCCAGTCACCGCCGAGCCGGGCGAGGTCGCCGATCTCGTCCGCGCCGAGAGGCCGGGGCTCGTGCTGCTCGACCTCATGCTGCCCGGCAACGGCGGCATCGAGCTGATGGGGGAGATTCCGGAGATCTCCGACCTGCCGGTCATCTTCATCTCGGGCTACGGCCGCGACAAGACCATCGCGCGCGCCTTCGAGGCCGGCAGCGCCGACTACATCGTCAAGCACTTCTCGGCGACCGAACTCACCGCGCGGGCGCCGGGTGACGGTGGCCGGCCGCGGGGTGGCGCTCACCGCCACCGAGTACGAGATCCTGCGCATCCTCTCGGTCCACGCAGGAAGGGTGGTCACGTCGGAGCCGCTGCTGCGCCATGCCTGGGACGACCGCCAGCCCACCGACACCGAGCGCGTTCGCGCCTTCGTCAAACAGATCCGCCCGCTTCACGGTCTGGCGGTGGGTGAAGTCCCGCCCGGTGAAGGACGCCCAGCGCACCCGGTCGGGCTCGCAGTTGAACAACAGCTTCTCGGTTACGATACAGGACCGGTTGTTGACCTGGATTCGAGCGAGCGCCAGTCGGCCAGCCGTTCGTCGTAGAGCCGGGACGGATAGCCGGAGACCATCACCTGGCAGGGCAGCGACTTCAGGATGCCGAGAAGCGCGGCGTGGTCGGCGTCCGTGTAGTCGAAGCGGTAGCGGCGCCGCCGTATCGGCCTTGCGGCGATGATCGCGCTGGCGGCGCTCTGGCTCGCCGCAGTCTCGCACGTCCACGTCAATGCGAGCTGGTCGGACGGGGCGTGGGGCTATGCCGCGTTCCCGCTGTTCGGCGAGGCGCCGGAGGTCGGCGACCGCATGCAATTCGAACATCGCCGCAGGGTGCTGGAAAGAGTCTACACTGCTGTATTATAACGGTTATTTCAGGGTTGAAGGACTTTCCAGATCGCGTGTCAACACTATCGCAACACGGCGACCCACCGGCCGATGTCCGTCAGGCGACCGCCCCGAGGCCGTTCTTCGCCACCAGCGTCAGGAGCTTCAAGGAGGCGCCCCGCGGACGCTTTTCGCCGCGCTCCCACTGGCTCACCAGACCCGTCGTCACGTTGAGGTTGCGTGCGAACACCGCCTGGCTCGCATGCTCGCGCAGCCGAAGCGCGCGGATGTCCTCCGGCGTCATCTCCCTGACCGGCGTGAGACACAGCTCGTCGAACTTGCGCATGGTCCGCTTCGACATGAGGCCCGCCTCGGCCAGACCGAGCGCGGCTTCGTGCACGGACGCCAGCACCTCGCTCTCATACTGCTTGGTCATCGCATTCCACCTCGATTATCGCGCCAACCGCCTGCGCGGCCGCGAGACCCGCCGCGTCCAACGCCAGATACTCGTCCGCCAGCGAACGCAGCCCCGAGAGCTCCTTGCGCCGAAGGTTCTCCCGGTCGCTCTTCGCAAACCCGTGCACGAAGAACGCCAGCGCGCCCCGGCGGAACACCACGATTGTACGGAACCCGCCGGACCGGCCACCGCCCTTGCGGGCGATCCGCTGCTTGATGACGCCGCCGCCGAGGTCGGCGTCGATCAGCCCATCGCGGGCGCGCCGGACAGCCTCGCACTACGCCGCATCCTTCAGTCCCTCGCGGTCGGCGAACCGGGCGAACGTCTTGGTCTTGAACGTCTGCAATCTGGCCCTCGCCAGCGACCGCCTTCATGGCTTCTTTTATAACACCCAGTGCGGTGCTCTTCAATCCTTTCGCGCAACCTCGCCCGCCCTCCCGGTCCAGTCTCCGGCGGGCCGACCCCGATCCCGCCGCCGTCTCCGCCATGCCGGTTTACGCCGCCGAGAGGAGAGTTCCGGCCGTGAGGGGGGCGCCGGTCGGGCGTCCGGGGAGGGCGTCAGGCGGCGTCAGGCGTCCAGGTCAGGACAGGACGGCGAGCGGCAGCCGTTTCGTCCAGCCGCTTCCAGGGGGCGAACCGGGGGGCGCTGTGGAAGAGGTCCTCGTTCCCCTTCCTCGCCTCGTCCGCCAGATGCACCATGACATCGCAGAACCGGTCAATGCTCTGACGGCTTTCGGTTTCCGTCGGCTCAATGAGCATGGCGCCGTGGACGATGAGCGGAAAGTACATGGTCATGGGATGGTATCCCTCGTCGATCATCGCCTTGGCGATATCGAGGGTGGAGACCCCGGTGTTCTTCAGATTCCCGTCGTCGAAGAGGCACTCGTGCATGCACGGCCCCGGAAACGGCGCATTGTAGGCGCCCTCAAGACGCGCCATCACGTAGTTGGCATTGAGCACCGCATCCTCGGCAACCTGACGCAATCCGTCGGCCCCATGACTCATCATGTAGGCAAGCGCCCGCACGAACATGCCCATCTGGCCGTGGAAACTGCGCAGGCGGCCAAAGGCCTGTCCGTCCCTGTCGTGTTCGACGAGCCGCCAGTCATCGCCATCCGCCTCGACACGCGGCAACGGAGCGAAGGGCAGCAGTTCCTTGCAGAGAACCACCGGACCGCTCCCCGGTCCACCGCCTCCATGGGGGGTCGAGAAGGTCTTGTGAAGATTGATGTGCATCGCGTCAACGCCGAGGTCTCCCGGTCTCACCCGGCCGACGATGGCGTTGAAGTTGGCGCCATCGGCATAGAGGAAGGCTCCGGCGGAATGCAGCATGCCGGCGATCGTCACGATGTCGGTCTCGAAGAGCCCGCAGGTGTTGGGATTGGTCAGCATCAGGGCGGCGACATCGTCGTCGAGGGCGCGCTCGAAGGCGGCGAGGTCGACGCGCCCTCTCGCGTCGCAGGGCACGGTGTCGACCCTGTAGTCGCAGAGCGCCGCCGTCGCCGGATTGGTGCCGTGGGCCGATTCCGGGACAAGAATCCGGCGCCTGGCATCGCCCCTGGCAGTGAGCGCGGCGCGAATGCACATCAGACCGGCAAACTCGCCATGCGCGCCGGCGGCCGGTGACATGGCTACCCCCTGCATTCCGGTGAGAGTGACAAGCCAGTGCGCCAGTGTGGCGATGAGCTCCAGGCAACCCTGTGCCGTCGCCGGTGGCTGCAAGGGATGCGCCAAGGCAAACCCCGGCAACCTGACGACCTTCTCGTTCAGCCGGGGATTGTGCTTCATGGTGCACGACCCCAGGGGATAGAGTCCTGAATCGATGGCGTAGTTTTTCTGCGACAACCGCGTGAAGTGGCGCATCACCTCGGGCTCCGAAACTCCCGGCAGGCCGATCGCCTGGCGCTCTCGGGCGCCGCCCAGCTTCGGTGTCCTGCCTTCCGGTTGCGGAAGATCGACTCCGCTGCGTTCGCCACCGTCGAGTTCGAACAACAGCGGCTCGTCCATGACGAGGCCGCGATGGCCACCCGATGTCATGTCGCTCATAAGAGGATCTCCTGCAGTGCGCCGGCAAGGGCGTCGATCTCTCCAGCCGTCGTCATTTCCGTTGCGGCCACCAGCATCAGGTTCGCCAGTGCCTCGTTCGCCGGCTCGAATCGCGATACAGGCACACCCCCCAGAATGCCCCGTCCTGCGAGCTGGTCGACGACATCGGCGGCCGCCACGGGGAGTTCGAGCGTGAACTCGTTGAAAAAACCGTCATTTGGCGTGGTGACGCCCTCGATGGCCACGAGTCGCTCCATGGTCCGCTGTGCCGCCTCGTGGTTGAGGGTGGCCAGCCGAACCAGACCCTGTTCCCCGAGCAATGCGAGATGGATGGTGAAGGCAAGGGCACACAGGCCCGAGTTGGTGCATATGTTGCTGGTCGCCTTTTCGCGGCGGATGTGCTGTTCACGTGTCGACAGGGTGAGAACCCAGCCCCGGCGTCCGTCGGCATCCACGGTCTCGCCGGCCAGCCGCCCGGGCATCTGGCGGACATGGCGTTTCCTGGTGGCGAAGAGGCCGACATAGGGTCCGCCAAACCCCAGGGAATTGCCCAGTGACTGTCCCTCGCAGACGACGATGTCGGCCCCCATGTCGCCTGGTGAGGTGAGCAGGCCGAGCGACACCACTTCACTGACGGCGACAACCAGAAGGGCACCTGCCTTGTGGCAGGCTTGCGCCAGTGCCGAGAAGTCATGGGGGCGGCCGAAGACATCCGGGGTCTGCACAACGACACAGGCTGTCTGTTCGTCGATTTCAGCCTCAAGGTCGACCTCGTGAACAACCATGGGCAGCGTCACGACATCAAGGTCGGCGTGGCGCACATAGGTGGCAACGCTATCGCGGTAGTGGGGATGGAGACCGCCCGACACCACGGCACGGCGCCGTCTCGTCACACGACTGGCCATGAGAACGGCTTCGGCCGCCGCCGATGCGCCGTCATACATCGAGGCATTGGCAACCTCCATGCCTGTCAGCATGGCGACCATGGTCTGGAACTCGAAGAGCATCTGCAGGGTGCCCTGGGAAATCTCCGGCTGGTAGGGCGTGTAGGACGTGAGAAACTCGCCGCGCTGGATGAGAGCATCCACGGCCGCCGGCACATGGTGGCGATAGGCGCCGCAGCCGAGGAAGAACGGCGCATTGCCGCCATGCAGGTTTTTCTCCGCCATGACGGAGAGCGCCCTCTCGACCTCGATTTCACCCTGATGCAGCGGCAGGTCGAGAAGCTCCTCGCGCCACGCGTCCCGAGGAACATCAGCGTAGAGATCACCGATGCTGCGGGCTCCGACAACCTCCAGCATGGCGGTACGGTCGGCGTCCGTCAGGGGCAGATAGCGCATCAGGCAAGCTCCGAGAGGTATGTCCCGTAGGCGTCCTCATCCATCAGGGCGTCGAGTTCCCCTGCATCCGCAAGCCGGATCCGTACAAACCAGCCCGAGCCATAGGGATCGGCATTGACCTCCGCCGGATCATCGCCGAGCGCGTCGTTGACGTCGACGACCTCCCCGGAGACGGGGGCGTAGATTTCGCTGGCCGCCTTGACCGACTCGACGACGCAGAGCTCGTCACCGTTTGCCACCTCGCGTCCTGCCTCCGGCAACTCCACGAAGACAACGTCGCCGAGTTGTTCCTGGGCATAATCGGAGATGCCGACGGTGCCGACGCCTTCGTCGACATCAATCCACTCGTGTTCCCTGCTGTAGAGTCTGTTCCCCATGAGCTCGTCTCCCTTCACGTCAATGGTGTCATGATCGGTGATAGCGGTGCGGCACAAACGGAAGCTGCCGGATCTCGGCCTCGATCCACGCGTTGCGTCTGGCGACCTCGACCACAGTGCCTGCCGCGGCCGCCTCGCTCGCCACATAGCCCATGGCGACCGGTCCTTCGGCCGTCGGGCCGAAGGCGCCGCTCGTCACGCTGCCGAGAGACGCGCCCGATGTGGAGCGGATGGCGGCCCCTTCCCTCACCGGCGCCTTTCCTTGCGGAACCAGACCGACCCGGCGCCTTGGCGGGCCGTCGCGCAGTTGCGCGACAATCACGTCGGCGCCGGGGAACCCGCCCTCGAGACGCCGCCGTTTCTGGATGGACCAGGCGAGCCCGGCCTCGACCGGTGTCGTCGTGGTGTCGATATCGTGGCCGTGGAGACAGAGGCCGGCCTCCAGGCGAAGACTGTCCCGCGCACCGAGCCCGGCCGCCTCGACTGCGTCTTGCGCAAGCAGTCGCCGGGCAAGGGACTCGGCGCCGCGCGAGGACACCGACACCTCCACGCCGTCTTCGCCGGTGTAACCGGACCGGCTGACCATGAGTGTCTCGCCATCGACGGACCACAGCGCCGCCCGCATGAAGGAAAGGTTCTCCGATTCGGGGACCAGGCGGGCAAAGGCGGACACGGCCGCGGGTCCCTGCAGAGCGACGAGAGCCCTTGTCTCCAGGACCTCGATATCGCACTCCTCGCCGATCAGCACCTTCAGGCGCTCGATGTCGTCGTGCTTGCGGGCCGCGTTCACGACCAGCCACAGGTGATCGCCGAGCGCGGTCACCATCAGATCGTCAAGGATGCCCCCCGCGCCGTTCGTGAACTGGGTGTAGCGCTGCCTTCCGGGACCAAGACCGACAATGTCGGCCGCCACCAGGCGCTCGAGCGCGCGGGCCACACTCTCCATGGACGTCCCCGGTCTGGCCGAGAGGCGGACCTGGCCCATGTGGGAGACATCGAAGAGGCCAGCAGAGCCGCGCGTATGACGGTGCTCGGCGAGAATGCCGGCCTTGTACTGCAACGGCATGGCATAGCCGGCAAAGGGAACCATGCGGGCTCCAAGCTCCCGGTGAAGGGCGCCAAGAGGGGTCTCGAGGAGAGTATCGTCAGGGGTCACGGAACCTGTCCTGGTCGTTGCAAAGAAGGCGCACGCGCACCCGTCTTGCCCCCTCTGTCACCGAACCTGAGAGCATCACCGGAACACCGGCTTTCCCCTTCGGTGAGAAGACGCATCAGCGCCTTCTTCTCTCCAGAGCAGCCATTCACCTGCGGTCCCTTTGCCTGAGAGATTTCGGGACAGATTGCACCTTCGGCGCCGGTCCAGGGACCGGTCTCTCCCGCAGGTTTCAGCGGCCACCGGGACTATTCAACCCGCCAGCCGTCGTGTCAACCTCGACGCCCCGAGACTCTTGCGCTGCAGCGACTTTTGGCGTCCTGACTTCGAACGGCTCCGGGCCGATCTTCTCCAGAAACGATGCCCACTCGGAATCGGGAAGACCAAGTAGACAACTGATAGCCGAAGTCGCGATTGTACTCAGGCGGGAACCTGCTGGGTGATGCAGCCGATGCCACCACCGCCGACGGCCTGCCAGAGACTGCGGACCGGCACGATCTCGCGCGCCGGAAAGGCGCTCTCGAGAATGGACCATCCCTCTTCGTCGAGCCGTGGGTCCACTTCGGGCGCGATGATGGCGCCGTTGCAGACGTAGGCGTTCGTATAGGGAATGACGTAGTGCCCGGACCCTTGTTGCTGGTAGGGAAGAACCGGCATCTCGACGATGTCGAGAGCCCGGCCCTTCGCGTCGGTCGCGTTGGCGAGACGCCGCAGGTTCTCCTGGAGAAGCCCATGATTGGGGTTGGAGCGCCCGGACACGACCTGCACCAGAACGCGTCCCGGTTCGATGAACTCGACCACGTTGTCGACGTGCCCGTCCGTCTCGGTATCTTCGATCAGACCGAGTCCGAGCCAGATCACCTGTGTGATGCCGAGATAATCGTGGAGCATGGCCTCGATGTGGTCTCTTGACATCCCGCGGTAGCGATTGTCGTTCAGCATCACCTGCTCGGTGGTGATCAGGGTTCCCTCGCCGTCCACCGAAACGCCGCCGCCTTCGCAGATGAAGGGAGTCCGGTAGCACCGGAACCCGAGATGCTCGACAACACGAGACGGCATCTCCTGGGTCTTGCCACAGGGGAACCGGCCGCCCCATCCGTTGAATCCGAAGTGGACACCGGCAATGTCACCCGCCTTGTTGCGCACGAAAATCGGTCCGTTGTCCCTGAGCCAGCCGCAGTCCACCGGCAACACGAGAAACTCCACCTCGCCGCCAAGGCGGCTGCGGGCATCCTCCTCGTCGCGCGGGTCGACGATCAGTGTGACGGGTTCGTGGCGGCTGATGGCCCGGGCTGTTGCCTCGAGTTCATCACGAAACCCGTCAACGTCCGTTCCGACCTTCTCCTCGACCGGCGGCCATGTCAGCAGCGTGCGGGCATGCCTTTCGAAACGGCCCGGCATGACGTATCCGTCTTCAAACGGTGTCGTGGGGATTGGCTGCGCGCTCTCCATCAGAGTACCCTCCGGACATCACACATGACCCTGCCACACGTTCGCCCACCGGCAAAGCGGACTGGCAACATGGCATCCACCCGTCGATCACAGACGGAACATTCGATGTTCGGAATCATCACGGGTCCGGCCGCACATCGGGGCGAGCTGTCAGGCGGTGTTGACCACGTTCGACAGTGTCGCACCGATCTCGCGGTGGAGGACGAGGTCGGCACAGGGATCGTGGTCGGTGGCCTCGCGGTTGAGGATGACGAGGGCCGCACCGTTCTGCTTGGCCAGGAGCGGGAAGGAGGCGGCGGGCCAGACCACCAGCGAGGATCCGACGGCACGGAAGAGGTCACAAGAGAGCGTTGCCCTGGACGCCCTTTCCATCGCTTCGGCGGGCATCGGCTGACCGAAGGAGACGGTCGCCGTCTTGACGATGCCGCCGCACACCCCGCATTCGGGAATCGTGCCATCCGCGCCGAAGGCTTTCAGGATGGGATCGAGGGCGTGGCGTTCGCCACAGGCAAGACAGATGGCGTAGGTGCTGTTGCCGTGAAGTTCGATGATCTTCTCCTCGGGAACGCCCGACGCCTGGTGCAGTCCGTCGATATTCTGCGTAATGAGCGCACTCACCCTGCCCGTGGCCACGAGGCGAGCCACGGCCACATGGCCGGCATTGGGCCGTGCACCGGCCATGTCCCGTCCGATTTCGATCCGCCGGCGCCAGGATTCGCGCCGCGCCTCGATGGAGGTCATGAAGTCGTCGAACATGATCGGCGTGCTGAAGGACCAGATGCCGCCGGGACTGCGGAAATCCGGAATCCCCGATTCCGTCGAGATCCCCGCGCCGGTGAAGACGACAATGCGCCGGGCGTCGATGAGCATGGAACGCAGCCGGTCGAGGTCCCCCGTCATGACGGTATCGAGGCAACGCCCTCGACGAACACCACCGCCTGGCCGGCGATGTCGACCCGGTCGTGTTTCAGCCGGCAATGAAGTTCGCCGCCGCGGTGCGAGACCTGAAGGGCACGGATGGTCCTTGTTCCCAGCCGGGCGGCCCAGTAGGGAACGATCATGCAGTGGGCCGAACCGGTGACAGGGTCTTCCGGGATACCGTGATGAGGAGCAAAGTACCGGGAGACGACGTCTGCGGCATCGCTCGAAGAGGGAGCCGTGGCAATCACGCCGCTTGCCCCTCCCTCGAGCGCCGCGCCGAGATCCCTCATGTCCGGTTCCAGAGAGCGGACCTCGGCCTCGCTGGTGTAGACGAAAAGATGATTGCTGCCGCGCAGGGTTTCCACTGGCGCCCTGCCGACGGCCGCAACGACGTCGCCCGGAGGCGCGCACGGCTCCGGTGTCTCCGCCGGAAAGTCGAGGACGAACATGTCGCCCCGGCGGTGGACGCCGAGGCGCCCGCTCGCCGTGTTGAACCACACCTGTAAGCGTTCGGTGACGCGGTGATGGCGGCGATATTCCGGGCCTGAGAACTTTTTCCTCCCGGGCACTGGTAACTTTTTTTGGCATCACCACATGACGTTGCATGGATGGGTTCATTCTCCCGGATATTGCGGCGAGCGGTGCTGGTGCGCCGTGTGGATTCGAGGCCTGCGCGTCGGCTCTTTCGGCAGCCTTGCTTCGGATTGACGAGCTGGAAGCGGAGAAGAAAGAGCTTCGCCTGGACGTGATAGCGGAGCGCAAGAGGGCAGGCTCGTGTTCGGCATTGCAGAAGATTGCGAGGGACAAGCTTGCTGAGGAGCGTGAGCTTTCGGCGTCGCTTCGCCGGGCGGCGAAGGATGCGCTGGCCTCGCAGGCTGAGGTGGATCGTCTGACCCGCCTTGTTGGCGAGATGGGGATTGATGCGCGCAAGCGTTCGACGATTGCCTCGCTGCGCCAGGAGGTCGTCTCGCTGAAGAAGGCCCTGAAGGAAGCGAAGGCCTCGAAGAGGGAGGTTGCCTCCCGGGATCGCGAGATTGTCCGGCAGGGCGAGACGATCGAGGCGTTGCAGATCCGTTGCACGCAACAGGAAGCCGAGCTTGCCAGGCTGCGCGGGACGCGGGCCACGCTGTCGAAGGTGGCATTCGGTTCCAGGAGCGAGAAGCAGAAGAAGAAGGGGACCGGCAAGAAGCGGGGCCAGCAACGCGGAGCGCCGGGCCATGGCCGCACCGAACGTCCCTCACTCCCGGAGAAGGAGGAAAGGCATGACCCGGCTCCAGAGGAGCGGGTGTGCCCGTGTTGCGGCGAGGCCTATGTCGCCAACGGCGACCACGAGTCCTCTCTCATCGAGATCCAGGTCAAGGCCCATACCCGTACGATCAGGCGTGGCCGCTGGCGCCGGGGTTGTCAGTGTCCGTCGGCGCCCCGGGAAGTGACGGCGCCGCCTGCCTTGCGGCTGTTCCCCCGGACACCCTACGGCATCAGTGTCTGGGCGTGTGTGCTCTATGAGCGCTACGCCTGCTTGCGGCCCCTGCGCGGGGTCTCGCGATGGATGGCGGATCAGGGCCTGGAGATGGCGCCGGGGACGATGGCCGACGGCATGACGCGTCTGGCGCCGATGTTCGCCCCCCTGGCTTGCGCCATCCTCGCACATCAGAACACGATGACGGTGCGTCACGGCGACGAGACCAGCTGGCGCATCGGGTCCCTCAAGCTCTCCGGGCGCTCGCAGCGGGCCTGGATGTGGAACTCGGTCAGCGCCGACGCCGTCTTCTTCCTCATCGACCCGTCACGCAGCGCCGAGGTGGCCAGGAAGCTCTTCGGCTCCACCCAGGTCACCGTCTTCCTTGTCTGCGACCGCTACAGCGCCTACAGAAAGCTGGCCCGCGAACTCGACGGCAAGATCATCCTGTGTCTCTGTTGGACCCATAGCAGACGCGACGCCATCGAGGCCGCGGCCGGCCAGGAAGGACTGGAAGACTGGAAGAACACATGGCTGGCCAGGTACGGGGCGATCTTCAATCTGAACAAGGCGCGATTGAAGCACTACGACCCCGCACTGGACCATCAGACAACGACGTTCGACGCGCTGCAGGCGGCATTGGAAGAGACTGTCGAGGCACTGTTTGCCCAGGCGCAGACGGAACTCGACGCCTTGCCGGAAGACGCACGCGAAGCGAAGCCCCTGCGTTCCCTGATCCGCCATCGCGAGGGACTGAGCGTCTTCGTCCACCATCCTCTGATTCCCATGGACAACTCAGAGGCCGAGAGAACCTTCCGGAAAGCGGTGATCGGGCGTCGGCTGAGCTTCGGTTCCGACAGCGAGGGTGGCGCCGCCTTCACGGCCATCATGTACTCCGTCATCGGCACTCTTGCCATGAACGGCATCTCAATCCGGCGCTGGCTCCATGAATGGCTTGAAGCCTGTGCCAGGAACGGCGGCAAGGCGCCCGATGACCTTGCCCCGTGGCTGCCATGGTCGATGAGTCCGGAACGCCGGCGGGACCTCATGGAACCGGGGTAACCGGCGAGGTCGCGTGTCGCTACCACGGTCGTGACTTCACCACCGCCGAGATGGCGCTGATACGCAAGTTGATCACCACCGAGACGAGCCGGGCGGCCATCGCCCGGGCCTTCTGTGAACGTACCGACTGGCGCAAGCCCGACGGCGGCCTCAAGCACATGATGGCCAAGGTCACCATGCTGGCCATGCACAGGGATGGCCTCATCACCCTGCCGCCACCACGATGGCGACCGGGTCCGCGCAAGGCCATCGTCTTCGGGCCGGACACAGAACCGCCGCTGTTTGCCCCTCCAACCACCCTCGACGAGGCACGACCCCTCACTGTCTCCATCGTCACAAGCGGGGCACGGGAGGGGAAGCTGTGGAACGAGTTCGTCGCCCGCTACCACTATCTGGGATACACAACCCTGGTCGGAGCCCAGATGCGCTACGCCGTCCACGACCGCAACGGATGGCCCGTCGCCATGCTCGGCTTCTCCACCGCCGCATGGAAACTCGCGCCCCGAGACACCCTCATCGGATGGACGCCCGAGGTGCGCCAGAAGAACCTGCCGCTGGTCATCGACAATCCTCGCTTCTTGATATTGCCCTGGATCCGAATCGACAATCTCGGCTCCCACATCCTCGCCATCATGCGACGTCGCCTGCCCGGTGACTGGACCAGGCGCTACAACACCACGCCGGTCCTCATCGAAACCTTCGTCCAGACACCGCGCTTCACCGGCGCCGTCTACAAGGCCTCAGGATGGATCCATGTCGGTGCCACTCAAGGACGCGGGCGCTACGATACCCACACGAAACGCGACAAACCGAAAAAAGACATCTGGCTGAGACCCCTGCGCAAGGACTGGAAACGCATCCTCAACCGGTGACACACACTTCACCCATCACCGCGTCACCGAACGCTTACCCACACCTCATCCGCACCTTCGGTGCTGAACGGACAAGTAACACAATGACTTAAAACGCGTTCTCTCTCAAGCACTTTCGCCGGGGAAGCGGATTCACATCGTTTCCGTACCCCCGGTGCAACAGGATCCGGGGAGAACGTCATGCCGAAAGACCGTCTCACACAACGACGGGTCGATGCCCTCAAGCCACGCAAGAAGACCCTGGACGTTCGCGATTGTGTCATCCGGGGCTTTGGTGTCCGTGTTCTGCCGTCAGGGCGCAAGAGCTATTTCCTCCACAGTCAGATCGAAGGCAGGAGAGTCTGGCACTCGATCGGCGATGCTCAAACCATGACCCTCGAGTGTGCCCGATGCAAGGCGACATCCCTGCTGGCGGTACGGTCCCGGTCGGACGATGCTCTTCCTCCCGCCACCGCGTCCATCCTGTTCGAGGATGTCGCCGATGAGGTCTTCCGGCGCTACAGGCGACACTGGAAGCCACGAACCCTGAAGGTCAACCTCGGATACTACAGGAACCAGATTCTGCCATGGTTCAGGGGTCGAGCTATAGGAGACATCACGCGACACGACGTTCAGCGGTGGTTTGCCTCGCTCCATGCAACGCCGGTCGCTGCGGATCGCACGGCACCGGTTCTCTCCGTGATCCTCCGCCAGGCCGAGGTCTACGGATATCGCCCCGAGGGATCCAATCCCTGCACAGGCATCAAGCGCAATCGCCGGCGCAATCGCGAGAGGTTCCTCAACAACGACGAGATCCGGCGGCTGAGCCGCGTTCTCGACGAGAAGGCTGCAAAGCAGCCTCTGTTGGCTGCGATCGTGCGGCTGTTGCTTCTCACCGGATGTCGCAAGTCGGAGGTCCTCACCCTCCAGTGGTCTGACTACCGTGAAGGCAAGCTCTACCTGCGCGACAGCAAGACAGGCCCGCGCACGGTCTGGCTGTCATCGCCTACCCGACGGATACTCGATGAGTTGCCCCGCACGGGGCGCTGGATATTCCCCTCCCCTCGTGGGAAACGCCACCTGTCGTCGGGTACACTCCACCTATTCTGGCGCGAAGTGCGTACGGAGGCAGGCATCACGGATGTCCGCTGTCATGACCTGCGTCACGCCTATGCATCCGTGGCACTCGCTCATGGCGAGACGATCCTCACCATCGGCAGGCTCCTTGGTCACAATGATCCAGCGACCACGCTGAAGTACACACACCTTGCCGATGCCTCGGTCCACGAGGCTGCGGAGACTCTGGTGCCGGTCCTGGGCGGGAGGGCTGGGCCATGACACGCAAGATGCGTCTGAGCGATCGTGCCGTTGCCCGGCTGTCATCGGCATCAACCGAGTATTCGGTCTGGGACACGCGGGTCACCGGTCTCGGCGTCAGGGTCCGGCCTTCCGGCCACCGGTCGTTCGTATTCCTGGACAACCGCAGCGGCTCCTCAAAGCGCCGGACGCTGGGTCCCGTGATACACATGACCGTCGACGAAGCGCGGTCCCGTTGTCTTGCCATTCAGTCCGGCACCAAGGACCTTCTCGACGACACATCCGTGGCTCCCGTACCGACTTTCGGCAACTTTGTCGCGACCACCTGGCGACCCGAGTGTTTCGACCGTTTCAAGCCCTCCACGCGGCGTCGGACCAATAGCGCACTCGCAAGTCAACTCTTGCCGATCTTCGGTGGCATGCCACTTGATGAGATCGGACGAAAGGACGTGATTGCGTGGTTTGATCGCTACAGCGGGACCGCGCCTGGTGGCGCCAACCGGGTTCTCAACGTCTTGCACCAGATCCTCAGTCACGCTGAGTTTCTCGGCCATCTCGAGATCAACCCGGCAAGCGGTATTCGCCGCAACCCGGCGCGCACGTTCAACCGGTTCCTGTCCCGGGACGAAACCCATCGCCTGCATGCCGAGCTGAACCGGCTGGTTGGCGAACGCCCGGAGCGAGCAGCACAGGCAGACGTCATCCGTCTTCTCCTCTGCACCGGATGCCGCCACAGTGAGATCCGGACACTCAAGTGGTGCGAGGTGGGCACCGACACTCTCGATCTTGCCGACAGCAAGACAGGACCGCGAAAAGTCTACCTGAACAGTGAGGCCCGGCGGATCATCGATCGGCAGCCCCGCGCCGGCAGCGATTATGTTTTCCCACTGCCTTCTGATCCGACCTCGCCCACGTCACGATCCACGAAACTCTGGTCCACCTTGCGCAAGCGGGCTGGGCTTGAGGAAGTTCGCCTTCACGATCTGCGTCACACGTTCGCCAGCCATGCCGTCATGCAGGGCGTTCCGCTGCCAACGGTGGCGCGGCTGCTCGGTCATCGACAGGTTTCGATGACGCTTCGCTATGCACATGTGGCAGACCGGGAAGTCGAGGCCGCTGCGGAACGTATTGGTGATGCAATCATGGCCATATGTGACGAGTGACGTCGCAACCCTGTCAGCAACCTCTCATGCGTCCGTCACGCCATCGGGCGCGTCTCACCAGCGAAGGGTCATCTCCACGCCGAAGCCATGCACCGCCGGCGCCCCCTCGCTCTCCCGGCGCGTCGCCCGCAGCCCAAACGAGAGATCCAGCACCCCCTCTCCAGGCGTCAGCTGCCACCCGAGACTGTACTCACGCACCCCGGTGGCCAGTCCCAGTCCGGCCTGCGGGCTGCCGGTGAAGTCACCGGAGAAGAGAGGGAACCCGTAAGCCGCCTGAGCCTGCCAGCGGATCTCGTCCTCAGCCCCTCCGGTGCGGTCCTCCAGGGTCTCCGGCGTGAACAGGCGATCAAGACCCCCTGTCGCCTCACCGCCCCAGTCCTGACGCAGCGTCAGCGAGGGACCCCTCATCGTCGCCGGATCAGGATCGAAGGCCAGCGACGCCGCAAAGCCCCGGTCCTCGAGATCATCCGAGCCGTGGGCCACCAGTGTGCGGCCCGACAGGTCAAGTTGAAGGCCCAGCCCCGGATCGTTCCACACAAGACCTCCACCGACCTCCACCCCGAACCCGGTCTCGGCATCGCCGCCGTCATGGCGCGCTCCCGTCTCCAGCTTCGGCGTCACCGATCCACCGCCCTCAAGCGCCATGCGCCAGCTCCCCTCCAGGCCAAGCCGCAGGCGCGTCACGTCGGAGTCCGACGCCGCCAGTTCATGAGTTTTCTCAGACGAGGTGCGCGCCCACAGGGCGTCCGAGGTCACCGCCAGGGCGGGACCCTCGAGAGGCGCGGCGATGACGTCGCCGCGCATGCCCGCCGCGCCCATGGTCCAGGTGATGTCCGAGGTGAGCACCCCGTCCATCTCCGTCTTCAGCGTCACGTCGCCCGTGCCATGGCCTGCAGCGCCCCACAGCTTCAACCGCTCCGAGGCCTGGACCGCGGCATAGGGAAGCACCGCCGTCAGCGTCGCCTCCACCGTGCCGTCGCCCGCGCGCACGGCGCCGTCGCACAGGTCTGTATCCGGGTCTATGCCGTTCGTGCTGACCTTGGCGAGTTCGTCGCAGACATTCTCGCCGGGGTCGGTGTCCCGGTAGCCGCCCTCGCCGGTGCTCTGCATCAGCGCCATGCCGATGAGCCACGTGCCGCGGGCATAGTCCGCCCCCAGCATCGCCGTGGTCGCCTCGCCGTCGAGCGAGAACGTCCCCTCGCGCCCATCGAAGTGCGACTGCGCCGCCCGGCCCCACAGGGCCAGGCTGCCGCCATGGGAGTCCTCCTCCCCGGTCGCCGTGAAGCTGCTCCCCAGCAATACCTCAGCAGTCGTCATCGCGTAGGAGTGTCCACTGGCGCTGTCGAACCCGAGCGCGTCATCACCCAATTCAGCTGTGCCGCCCGTGCCGCCGAAGGCGACATCGCTTTCGGCCAGCATGTCCGTGCCGGCAAGGCTCCCCGGGGCGCCCTGCGCCGCGGTCCCGTCCGGGTTTCCCGCCCCGGGATCGAGGTTGAGCGCCTGTCCGGCGAACGTGCCCTCGACACCGGCCGTGCGTGGCGCCGCAATGCGCCCGGCAATGCCGTCCAGGGCCTGTTCCGCCACCGTGCGTCCGAACCGCGCCAGCCACGCCGCCGGCATCGGATCGGAGTTCACGATCGTGCCGACCGCAACACCGTCGCCGATCGCAGCACCGCCCGTCGGCTGCGACAGCACCACCTCGAAGGTCTCCGGGTCCTCGTCGTGATTGTCGTTGTAGATGTAGACCCACATCTTCTTCTCGGTCTGACCCGGCCAGAAGGTGATGCCAATGCCGTCCGGCCACCACCAGAACCAGTCCTCGCCCTGACGCGCGGAGACCGGAGTCGCCTCGCGCGCCGTGAAGGTCACCTTCACCTTACTTGTTACCGCACGGTCAAGACGGATCGTGAAGTACATCAGGCCGACATCCTCAGCCGCCGTCTCGTCAGAGACCGAAAGCGTCGGGGCCGATGCGACCGCATCGTCGTCCGTCACCGTCACCGAGGCCGCGTCATCGGGTGACGCGGCCACCTCATAGCCACTCCCGTCGGCAAGGCTCACGGTCACCGTGCCCTCGGGCTCGGCCACGGTGTCGTTCACCGTCGCCACGGTGAACGTGACTTCGGTCTCCCCCTTCAGGAGGGTCGCCGTGGCGGCTCCCTCATGCTCCGCCGCCACGACGTCGCTGCCTTCCGTTTCCAAGACCGTGAGGCTCACCGTCAGATCAGCCCCCGGCGCCCGGCTCGCCGTCAGGGTGAAGACCGCATCCTGGCCCTCCACCACGGTCCCGGTCTGCGCCGCTATCGCCATCTCCGGAGGCGGCTCCAGGATCGCAAGGCCCGCAGCACCCGAGGCCGCGGCACCTCCGCCAAGACCGGTCGCCACAACCGTGCCCGGCGTCACCGTCACCGTCTCCCCGTCACCCTCGGCCTCGCCGTCGGCCACCGTCGTCAGCACAAGCGTCGCCACGCTTGCCGACTGGCTCCCCGCAGCACCGGCAAAGGTCACCGTCGGTGGGTTCTTCGGATCGGTTCCCGCAAGGTGGGCATACCTCACCCCTGCAGGCGCCGTCTGCGGCGCCGACAGGGTATAGTCGCTCCCCAGCGTCGCCGTGCCGGCGAACGTCAGTGGCACAGCCAGGCTCTCGCCCTCGACCAGCGCCCTCCCCAATGTCAGCGTCAGCGTCATGGAGCCCGACGCCTCAGGCAGATCGCCCTCGGGCGCCGACAGGACAAGGGTGGTGGCATCGTCGTCCTCGATCCCCACAGCTGCGCTGGCACCCTCTTCCGTCACCGTGTAGCCCGTGCCGTCGGAGACGGTCGCCACAACCGCACCCGCCGGCTCGTCGGCCTCGTCGGCCAGTGTCGCCACCGTGAAGGAGGCTTGAGCCTCCCCCGCCGGAAGAGTCACCGTACGCTCGCCCAGACCTGAAGCGTCGGCGACCGCACCGGTCTGCGCCACCGTCACCGTCACCGCGAGCTCTTCCCCCGGCACCGGGTCGGCCTTCAGCGTGAACGTCGCCGCCGTGCCTTCCGTCACATCCCCTCCGGCGGTCACGGTGAGTGCCGGAAGATCCGGCGCAGCGGAGACCTGGGCCTCCGCCTGTTCTGCCTCTTCCTCCGGCTCCTTCTCCAGGCACTCCAGCGCCGGCGCCACCGGCGCCCAGCGCTTCAACCCGCGATCCGCCTGCGCCTCGGCCTCGGCGACGGTCATCGGGTTGCTGCTCCAGGCGTTGCTCTCCCCGAAGGCGGCCAGCACCCGGCTCCAGCGCTCGACATGGTCCGAAGCCCGCCAGGTCTCGCCCGCAGCCTTCCGGGCCTCGGCAAGCAGGGCGTCGGAGACGCAGGCCGGTGTCTGGCTGTCAGTGCTCTCGGCACTGGCGCTCAGCGCGTCGCTCCCCGGCCCCACCGCCAGCGTTGCCGTGCCGGCGAGGCTCGCCAGCTGCTGTGTGTCGCCGTTCTTGTCGACAAATTCCGGCGTTACCGTGACCGTCAGCGTCATCGCCACCGAAGCGCCGTGGTCGATGGTGGTCGTGGTGCCCGTCACACCGGGCAAGTCGCCGGCGGAAGCGTTCAGCGAGTCGCTGCTCTCGGCACTCCACGACACGTCATAGGAGGTGGCATGCTCCACCGCGTCCCAGGTGACGCTGGCACTGGTGTCGTCCACCGCCGTCACCTGAAGGTTGGCCACCGCCTCGGTGGGCGCCGGGGCGGCAAGGGCGGGTGCGGAGACCGTGTTGCCGTTCAGGTTGCGGCACTGGCTATTGTAACCTCTTGACCCCCGTCTGTTGCGCCCCGGGTTCCTTACATGGGCGCGGATCGTATCGACCGTGACCTTGCGCACGCCGCCGCCTGTGGCGGTGTGGGTGATGTCGGCGCAGGTGTCGTCGATGTTCCGCGAGGCGTCCTTGCGGACCACATAAATCATGCGCCAGCACTCCCAGGGCGTGTCCGGCGTGCCGTCATAGCTCTCGCTCGGCTGCCGGCCCGACACTGTCCGCGTGTTGCCGTGGCTGTCGAAGTATTGATGCGCTTGATGGCCGAACCAGTTGCTGCAGCCCGTGCCGGCGCCGGGACTGCGGTCCTTGAACTCCACCCTCACCGAGTTTTCCGGTTCGCCGCCCTCGGTCAGCGACAGGCCGACGAGGTTCCGCTTGTCCGAAGGCACCGTCGCCGTCACCGTCACCGTGCCGCCCGGCTCCGGGCGGTTCGACAGGCGCACGGCATAGGATAGCCTGTCGCCGGGCGCCGCGTTCTGCCACGCCGTCAGCCCGCGCGTTGACGTGATCGTATGCGGTCGCCGGATCCGCACGCCGCCCGCGCCGCCCTTGATGTACCAATACGCCTCGACCTCGGGCGCGTCGTCCACGTCGACCCAGACACGGCCCAGGTTCTGGCTCGAATAGCCGCCGCCGCTGGCCGTGTGGGTCAACTGCGTCGTGCGGTTCCGATGCGTATTGAGCTCGTCCGCGCCGGTCACCGTTACCTGCTGGGGTGTCTGGTAGTTCGATGACGTGAACGTGAGTGACGCCGGGCTGACGGTCGCGCCCCCGCCAATCCTGCCGATGGTGACGGTGGTGTCACCGCCGGACGGGGCGGTCGTCAGGCGCACGCAATAGGTCGTTTCGCCGGTCTCGAGGATGCGAAGATTGGTATCATTGAAGATGGGGTTCTGGGCAGAGCATGTCGCCGGCGGCGGCGCGGCCTCGTCGTCCTCCAGCGACAGGGTCGCCGCGTTGTTCGACGCATGCGGCGCCACGCCGCTTACCGTCGTGTCCAGCTGGCCGAGCTGGGTCAGTGTCGCGGTGATCGTCTCGTGGGCCGCGTCGCCGTCGTCGCGGTTCGCCACCGGGGTCAGCGTCACCGTCGCCGTCTGCACCGTGTTCGTGTCGTGGCCGGTGAAGATCAGCCTTGGCGTGGCAGCCGGCGCGTCGGCCGCCAGCGTCACCCCGCTGTGCCCGCTCCCGGCCGCGGCCGCGACCGTGAAGTCGTGGTTGGCGGTGCCGCTGTTCGTGCTCCCCGGCAGCCGCGCCCCGGTGGTCGACGCCAGCGCGATCGGCACGCCGATGGTCTCGCCGGCATAGAGTCGGCGGGACAGCGAGATCGTGAGGGTCGCCGTGTCCGAGGCGTCGCCCTCGGTCATGGTCATGTCCGAGACCGTGAGCGAGACCGTGGTGTTCTCGTCGTCCTGGATGAGCAGCTTGTCGGAGGCGTCGCTGGACGAGACCGTGTAGCTGTCGTTGTCGGCCGAGCAGCCCACGGTATTGGGCGCCACCGCCTCGACGGTCACGCTGCTGTCCTGGTCGTCGGCCGCGGTGTTGGTCCATCTGAGCGTGTGGGTGCCCGAGCCGTTGATGACGCTGCTCGGCATGCTTACCGTCTGGATGCCCTCGCTGCCCGAGGCCACCCGGTCACCGCCGCTCTCGGTCACCCGCACGCATACCGTCAGGGCGCTCGGCAGCGGCTGGTCGGCGGCAAGGTTGAACCCGATGCCGACCCCGCCCTCGCTCTCCGGGACCTTCTTCTCGCCCGCGTCCGAGCGGCTCTCGCCCTCGCTGATCGGCAGCGACACCGAGATCTCCGGGGCCGGGGTGTCGTCGTCCAGGATCGTGTGGGTCACCACGGAGGTGCCGAGGGTGACGCCGGGGTTTGAACCACGCAAGGACAGCGTCGCGATCACCGTTTCGTCGGACTCGGCGTCGGTGTCGCCCTTCACACGGATGCCAATGGTGTTAATGGAATTAGGGCCGGTTTGGTACGACGCGATAGAGCCGTCAACGCAATTTTGGTTCCATACAGCAAGGTTTGAGCCTGTGCCTTGCCAGGCTTGGTAGTCACTGCCGGCAGGAATGGCGGGATATGGGGGGAAGAAAACAGCGGCACTGGGCGTATGGATGGTCGCCGTGCCGGTGAAGCAGACTGTATAATCGGTTGTATTGAACACCCCTGCGGACTGGGTCACCGTGAATACGAGGTCCCGCGTGCTGGAATCGCCCTCGTTCGCGTCCGCGGGGGCGGTGATGGACAGGGTGGTCTGCGCCTGCGCCTCCCCGGCGGCGAAACCCAGGAACAGCGGCAGGCAAAGCAGGACCGGGAGCAGGCCGCGCCACGGATTGCGGGCGGCGGCACGGAAACCCGCCGTGGCGCGGGCGGAAGAAGGAGCGAAGCTGTCGGAGGAGGAAGCGGGCCGGCGGGTGTCGGAACGCCAGCCGGCGGATGCGGAAGATTCAGGCCGGGAGGCGGAGCGCCTTAGGCGGCGCCACCATGAAGACGCACCAAGCGCGATCCGGCGATCCGGCGATCCGGCGATCCGGCGATCCGGCGATCCGGCGATCCGGCGATCCGGCGATCCGGCGATCCGGCGATCCGGCGATCCGGCGATCCGGCGATCCGGCGATCCGGCGATCCGGCGATCCGGCGATCCGGCGATCCGGCGATCCGGCGATCCGGCGATCCGGCGATCCGGCGATCCGGCGATCCGGCGATCCGGCGATCCGGCGATCCGGCGATCCGGCGATTATAACGTGGTGAGAGACCTCAGCACTTGTCAAGGGCTGCGTGCGCATGGTGATGGCCGCGCACAGAGTGCGGATTGCCGAGCGTGCTTCGTTGAAGAGGATCATCGCATCGTCTCCGAGCCTGACGCCCGGCCAGCGCACGAAACGCACGCTCATGCCGAGCATCACCTGTTCCGTATCGTGCAAACCGTAGGCCGATGATGGAGGGAAGGCAAGTCAGCGCCGGCATGTCCGATATCCTTCTTGCGACCGCGGGCAATCATGTCGTGCGCCAGGAGGTTGAACATCACCGCGGTCCGCACCTCAGATGTCGCTCTCCGACAGGGGGACGACCTCCCTGTGGCACGCCGGGAGTTCCCGCTGCTGAACGACAGCAAGCTCCAGCGTTGGCCCCTCGGTCTCCTGCCAGACCTACGAGAAGGCGGGCCGGCGAGAGCCCGTGGTCCGCACGACCGGACCATCTCCCACCCTGCGTCCGTCGCCGGGATGGTGAGGTGACTTGACGCCGACGCGGTCTCATCGCCATGGGTTCATTACAGCCACCGCCGCGAGAGAGGTTCAGACCCTGCCCGCCGGCAAGCTCTCGGCGCAATGCCGCGGCCGTTTGAGCCAGCGTGTCCTCCCTCGGCATCTGCTGGCTTCCGACGGTTGGCCGCTCCCGGATCAGTCGGACGAGCCGGAACGAGCGCTTCCCGCAGGGCCGGTCCCACTGGCCCATCCGTCGCCAAGAGGATGACTGTGACGGTCGGTCATGACGCCGGGATCGGCGTGACCGGCAGCAACATATGCATGGCCGGATGCACGATCATGGGCGTAATTTACCTACGGTCTTCCTGTACGCTGTCGTTGAGAATTCTTGTGGTATGTATTTCTTGTGTCGTGGCAACGGTGCGGAATTACATCACTCTCTGGCCTGTTTGAAGGAATGGGCATACCTGACGACAAGAACGGCCCTGCTTCCCTGAGTGCAACAGTTCAACGACACAAGAATGATACTGCATGGTCTTGCGGCGATGCACCTTGGGCTTGTGCTGCCGTGTAAGCTGATGTAGATAGGCCGATAAGTAGAGAGAAGCGGTTAGGTGTCGTTGATGTGTCGGTGACCTGAACCGGGAGTTTGAGGGTTACACCTCATCGGCCGTGACGTCGATCCTTGTCATGATGACGAAGGCGGACGCCAGTGTGGCATGGCCGCACAGGGGCACTTCAACAACGGGCGTGAACCAGCGCAGTTCCCAGTCCCGGTCCGCCTGGTGCACCAGGAAGGCTGTTTCGGCCAGGTTGTTCTCTGCCGCGATAGCCTGCAGCGTGGCGTCGGGCAACCAGGCCTCCAGCACCATCACCGCCGCCGGATTGCCCCTGAACGCTTCGCCGGTAAACGCGTCAACCTGATAGAAGGGAGAGCGCACGGCCTTGTTCAGACGTCGCCGGCTGCCAGACCGATGGCGCTCTCGAGTTCGCTCACCAGGCTTTGCGCGAGGCCATTGTCGGGGTGTTCCACCATGATGCGGATCAACGGTTCGGTTCCCGATTCGCGCACCACGAGACGCCCTTCGGCGGCAAGGCGGGCACGCGACGAGGCCATGACGGCCTGAACCGCGTCGCTTGCCAGCGACGACCTGTCGTTGAGACGGACATTGCTTGCCACCTGAGGAACCGCTTCGAACTGGTGCGCGATGTCGCTCATCGGCCGTCCGCTCCCCACCAGGACGGCAAGGACCTGCAGGGCGGCGATGAGGCCGTCCCCGGTTGTCGCATGATCGGCGAAGACCATGTGGCCGGACGGTTCGCCGCCAAAATTGCAGCCCCGGTCCCGCATGCGTTCCACGATGTAGCGGTCTCCCACAGGCGTGCGCTCGAAACGAAGGCCACGCTCCTGAAGGAAGCGTTCAAGACCGAGATTCGACATCACCGTGCCAACGACGGCGCCCCCTGAAAGCCTGCCCTGCCGGTTGAGCCAGTCGCCGAGCAATGCGACGATCTGATCACCATCGACCAGTGCTCCGTTCTCGTCGGCGAAGACGGCGCGATCGGCATCTCCGTCAATGGCAATTCCAATATCGGCACCATGGTCCCTCACCGCGTCTTGCATTGCCGCGGGCGCCGTCGAACCGCAGTTCCGGTTGATGTTCGTGCCATCCGGATCGACGCCCAGGGCCATGACGTCGGCGCCGAGTTCCCAGAGAGCTTCGGGCACCACCCGGTAGCCCGCGCCATTGGCCGCATCGATGACGATCTTCAGACCATCAAGACGCAGGTTTCTCGGAAAGATATTCTTGCAAAACTCGGAGTAGCGGCCCAGCGCGCCCTGGAGACGCCGCACCCGTCCCAGGTGAGCGGAATCCACCCTGGCTGCCGACAGATCGCCCGCCATGCCCTGTTCGATGGCCGCCTCCACGGTGTCGGAGAGCTTGTAGCCATCGGGTCCGAAGAGCTTGATGCCGTTGTCCTCGAAGGAATTGTGGGACGCCGAGATCATCACCCCGAGATCGGCACGCATCGACCGCGTCAGGGTGGCCACACCCGGTGTCGGCACCGGGCCGATGAGCAGGACATCCATGCCAACACTCACGAACCCCGAGGCCATGGCGTACTCGATCATGTAGCAGGAAAGTCGGGTGTCCTTGCCGATGACGACACGGTGCGTGTGATCGCCGCGGCGGAAGTGGACTCCGGCGGCCATGCCGGCCCGCGATGCCGTCTCGACGGTCATCGGTT
Organism: Alphaproteobacteria bacterium; assembly: GCA_965213815.1. Taxonomy (GTDB): domain Bacteria; phylum Pseudomonadota; class Alphaproteobacteria; order SP197; family SP197; genus SP197. The sequence continues at coordinate 2,591,417 of OZ243917.1, forward strand.
CGCGATTCGCCCGGCCGCGTATGCCGTCGGTTCCGAACAACTGCCTCATGTCGTCACCGGCTCCGTCATGGCTGACCAGATCTTCACCGCCTGCACCGTATCGGCCACATCGTGGACCCTGAGGAGCTGCACACCGGCCGCCACCCCGGCGAGCGCCGCCGCGATGCTGCCCCCGAGGCGATTCGCCGGCCTCTCCTCGCCCGTGATCCGGCCGATGAATCTCTTGCGTGACGCACCCAGAAGAATGGGGCAACCCAGGGCGCGAAACAATGCCAGGTGTCCCAGGAGGGTCATGTTGTGGGCCAGTGTCTTGCCGAATCCGATTCCCGGATCAATGGCGATGTTGTGACGGGCGATGCCGGCTTCAAGGCAGGCGTCAATTCTGCTCTCGAGATAGTCGTGGATGTCGAGGCTGACATGATCATAGGACGGCGCATCCTGCATCGTGCGGGGATCCCCCAGTGCATGCATGAGAATGACCGGCACACCTGCCTCGGCCACGACCTCCATGGAACGGGGGTCATGGGTAAGCGCGCTGACATCGTTGACGATCCGAGCACCGGCGGCGATGGCCGCCTGCATTACGTCCGCCTTGCGGCTGTCGACGGAGACCAGGGCCCCGGCGTCTGCAAGGTGGGTGATAACCGGCAGGATCCTTCCTGTTTCCTCGCACCGGTCCACCGGCTCGGCGCCGGGCCGGGTCGATTCACCACCGACGTCGAGAATGGCGGCGCCCGCCTCCCGCATGGCTTCGCCCTGCGCCATGGCATCGTGAGGCTCGAGGGCCATGCCGGCATCGGAGAAGCTGTCGGGCGTCGTGTTGATGATGCCCATGACCCGGGGCTCCGTCAGGTCGAGCCCGGCGAATGAGCGCCGCGGTGAACGAAGACGACCGGCGAAGGTGGCAAGGCGCCGGGCCGCGATTTCCGGGAGGCGTTTGGCGCAGACATCCACACCGGCAGCGTCCATCCTGGCGGCGAGCAGGCCATCGGGCCGGCGCACGATGACCTCCATCGCTCCCGTGGCCTGCAGAGGCCTGACGTAGGGCGTGCAGTCGGAAGTGAAAGCGTCGACGAGACCGTCCGCGTCGGTGTTGACAATCGGTAAGGTCAATGCCCCGGCTGCGGTTCGGGCTCCGGTCCGGCTGCTGCCCCTCCCCGTTCACCCGTGGCCGGAACCGATGATTCCTGGCGCGGTGGCGACCGGTGTTCACCTTCGTCGCTGTCGCCTCGGGTAATCGTCTCGCCCCTGATGGCGCGACGCACCTCGTCTGCCGTCAGGGTCTCGTGTTCGAGGAGGGCCCCGGCGAGGAGTTCAAGCTCGTCGCGGTGCCCGGTGAGAATGTCGCGCGCCGCATCGGCGCCCTCGTCGATCAACCGCCTGATCTCAGCGTCGATGACGGCGGCTGTCGAATCGGACACGTTCTTTCTCTGTGTCACCGAGTGCCCGAGGAAGACCTCTTCCTCATTGTCGCCATAGAGCAACGGACCCAGTTTGTCCGAAAACCCGAACTGCGTGACCATGCGACGCGCGATATCGGTTGCCACCTTGATGTCGTTGCTGGCACCCGTGGTGATGTTCTCCTTGCCGAATACCATCTCCTCGGCGATGCGGCCGCCGAAGAGGCTGGCCAGCTTGGCCTTGAGTTCACGCTCCGACATGCTGAGCCGGTCGCGTTCGGGAAGATACATGGTGAGGCCCAACGCCCGGCCGCGCGGGATGATGGTCACCTTGTGGAGCGGTTCGTGCCCCGGCGCGTAGAGCATGACCAGCGCATGTCCGCCCTCGTGATAGGCGGTGAGCTTCTTCTCGTCCTCAGTCATGACCATGGAACGGCGCTCGGCCCCCATCATCACCTTGTCCTTGGCGTCCTCGAATTCCTGCATGGTGACGACACGCTTGGAGCGGCGTGCCGCCAGCAATGCGGCCTCATTCACCAGATTCGCCAGATCGGCTCCGGAAAACCCCGGGGTGCCGCGGGCGATGGTCTTGAGGATGACGTCGGCGGCAATCGGCGTCTTGCGGGTATGCACCTTGAGGATCTTCTCGCGCCCGAGAATGTCGGGGTTGGGCACCACCACCTGGCGATCGAAACGCCCGGGTCTCAGGAGCGCCGGATCGAGAACATCCGGACGGTTGGTGGCGGCAATCAGGATGATGCCTTCGTTGGTCTCGAAACCGTCCATCTCGACGAGCAACTGGTTCAGGGTCTGCTCGCGTTCGTCATTGCCCCCTCCCAGTCCGGCGCCGCGGTGTCGTCCCACGGCGTCGATCTCGTCGATGAAGATGATGCACGGCGCGTTCTTCTTGGACTGCTCGAACATGTCGCGCACGCGGCTGGCGCCGACACCGACGAACATCTCGACAAAGTCCGAACCCGAGATCGTGTAGAACGGAACATTCGCCTCGCCGGCGATGGCCCGGGCCAGCAGGGTCTTGCCGGTTCCCGGCGGGCCGACCAGCAGCACGCCCTTGGGAATCTTGCCACCGAGCTTCTGGAACTTCTGGGGATTCTTCAGATACTCGACAATCTCCTCAAGCTCGTCCTTGGCCTCGTCGATGCCGGCCACATCCTCGAAGGTCACGCGGCCCTGCTTTTCGTTCAGAAGCTTGGCCTTGGAGCGCCCGAATCCCATGGCCTTGCCGCCTCCCGACTGCATCTGGCGCATGAAGAAGATCCACACACCGATGAGGAGCAGCATCGGGAACCAGGACAGAAGGATGCTGAAGATGGACGGCATGCCCTCATCGGCGGGGGCTGCGGAGATGATGACCCCGTGCTCCTCGAGACGGGGCACGAGACCGGGATCATCCGGTGCGTAGGTCGAAAAACCCTGACCCCCGGCCTCGTGGCCGGTGATCCGGTTGCCCTGGATGGTGACATCCTGCACCTGACCGGCAGAGACCGCCTGCAGGAAAGAAGAATAGGCGATCTCCCGTTCACTGTTGCCCGCAGGCTGGAACAGGTTGAAGAGAGCGATCAGCAGGAAGCCGATGATCACCCAAAGCGCAAGATTGCGTCCGAAGTTGCTCAAGAACGTCTCGATACCCTGACCTGACAGGTATTATGGTGACTGCACGAGCGAATTTCCAGTGCCGGCAGCGCCTTGTCAGCCAACAAAGAGCGGATCCGTGAGGGGATGGCGGGGTGCGAAGCGGACGAACGCGGCGCCCGGAGGCCAGGGTTCGCCCGACATCCGTTCGACCACCGGCAACGAACCGTCAGCCGGACGGATGCGCCAGGGGCCCTCGGGCACCGTCACGCGAAACCGTCCGTCCCAGAGAATCTCGGCCTCTCCGCCATGTCCCTCGATGACGGGGAGGTTGCGCTTCTCGCGCCTGACCGTCACCTCGCTCCTGCCCTGCCAGCGGCAGTGGCCCAGAGTGGCCGCCAGCGCCGCGTCCGCATGAAGCAGGCGGGCGAGCCTCCCGGTTTTGCGGGCGGCCGGCGGATAGGCACCGCCGCCCACGGTCATCGCCAGACGCTCCAGAACCAGGCAACCCATCCTGGTCGGCAAGTCCTGCCATGCCGAGCGCTCGAGTGTCGCCACACCCCGGCCATCGACGTGGGCCATGCGGGGCAGCAGGCGGGCGAGTTCGCCTTCCAGTGCAGGACGACTGTCAGAGTGGCCAGCAGGGCAGTCGGGAACGCCCTGCTGGCGCAGGCGGACGCGGGCGAACCTGGAATCCCGGTTCATGGGGTCGTCAAGCCAGGGTTCACCGCATTCCCGCAAGGTCGCTTTCAGGCGTGCGGGATGGACGCCGAGAAGGGGTCTGAGGATCCTGAAGGCGGGTCGCTCGACACATCGGGACATGCCGGCCAGACCCATCGGTCCGCTGCCGGATTCACGGCGCAGGGCAACGGTTTCCAGGTGATCCTGGCGATGGTGCGCCGTGAGCAGATGGAGAATGCCATGGCGGCGGCAGGCCATCTCGAGAAGGCGATAGCGCGTGTGACGCGCTGTCTCCTCGATGGCGCTTGCCGGTTTCGTCCCGCTCCAGGCGAGAACCCGTGACACGATGCCCCGTGAGGCGCAGCGCCGCGCCACCGCCCGCGCCTCGACCGCAGATCCTTCTCTCAGCCCATGATCGACAATGAAGGCCAGCAGTGTGCCGCCGCGGTTCCGTACCCATCGGTCGGCCAGCAGGACAAGCGCCGTGCTGTCAGGTCCGCCGGAGAGGGCCACAGCCAGGCGGGGTCGGGTTTCGAAGGGAGCCAGCGCCGCCATCGCCCCGGCAAACTCCGCACCTCCAAGGGGTTCGTGCGACATCGCGGCAGAGGAGGCGAAAATCAGGTGCACCCGGCGGCGGCGGCCTCCTCGCGCGCCTGAGCGAGCAGCGCCTCGCCGGAATCGGGGAAGCGGTCCATGAACTCGCGGAACGTGGCGCAGGCCTCCCCGTTCTTGCCCAGATTCGCCAGCGATGTGCCGAGCTTCAGCAGGCTACCGGCGGCCTTGGGGCCCTCCGGGGCCTGCTGATAACCCTTGAGAAAGGCGACAGCGGCTTCGTGGAACCGGTCACGCACAAAGTGCATGGATCCCAGCCAGTGCCATGCGTTGCCGACCAGTTCACTTTCCGGATGTTCGGCAATGAAGGCCGAGAAGGCCAGTTCGGCCGCTTCGTAGTCGGCCTTGCGCAGGAGCGAGAAGGCGTGATCGTACTTCTCCATCTCCGTTCCCGGCGGCAGTACGCCTTCCTCGGCACCATCCCCGGTCTGCGGGTCTTGCGACGGCTCGCCGCCTTCCTCCTCCGCGTTGAGGGCTCCGGTGGCGGTTCGCGCCGCGACATCGGCCTCAAGGGCAGCAAGCTGTTCACGAATCTGGCGCTGTGCAAACTCCAGGCCGTCGATGCGCCCTGCAAGCTCGCGCAGGGACTCCTGGATCTGCTGCACGCCGGCATGCAGTTTGCTGCCATCGAAGGGGGCGCCGGCAATGCTGCCGTCTTCGGGGGAGCCCGCCTTGTAGATGAACGCCTGGAGATCAATCACGTCCCGGCGCAGACTCTCGAGGGCCTGCGCAAGTTCGGCGGACCCGTCCTGAGCGACGGCCGGACCTGTCCATGCCATGACAACAAGTGCCACAAGGAGTCTCTTCATGGCCACCATCCCTCTCCGGGGAACGCCGGCGAACATGACACCCTGCAGGCGCGCGTCCGCGCCTGCGCCTCATCCGGATACGGGAGCCGGGACGTCGCGCCCTGCTCTCCCGAGCGGGATCAACTGAGGGTCAGATCACCCCGGCGATTCTGTCCCCACGCGGCCTCGGTGTGACCGAGCACGAGCGGGCGTTCCTTGCCGTAGCTGATTGTCGTGATGCGATTGGGATCGATCCCCAGAACAACGAGATGGTCCTTGACGGCATTGGAGCGCCTGTCGCCGAGCGCCAGGTTGTACTCGCGGGTTCCGCGTTCGTCGCAGTGTCCCTCGACGATCACGTTGACGTCGCTGAATTCATTCATCCAGTCCGCCCAGCGGCGAATGGTCGACTGGGCACGGGCATTGAGCACCGAGCTGTCGAGAGCAAAGAAAACACGCTTGCCGAGGACTTCCTCGATATAGCGCTCGGATCTCGGATCAATGGGATCGGCCTCGACCACCATCTCCTCGGAGACATCGACGGCACCCGCGCCGTCGTCTTCTTCCGCGACCTCCGGGGTAGACTCGCACGCGGCCACCAGAAGGCCCGCCGCCAGGGCCGCAATCAATTTGAAACGCATGGGAAAGCCCCCTTTCCGGATAGATCGCCAATACACCCCGAGAACCGCGCCACTAATGACCGCAAACACCGCCGGATGTCAACCTTGTCATCGCCTCGCCAGTGCCGTTCACAAGGACCAACCATTCTATAAACGACCGGAAGTCACGGAATCAAGGGAGACCATGCCGGATCGCTGGCAGCGCCCTGTGTGCTAATGGTGCGTTCAACATAACCTGTGAGATCGATGCTCTTGATGACCCTGTCCGTGCCCTCGCCTGCGCCATAGGTTTCATGGGCAAACATGATGACACGCCCATTCGGGGACCAGGTCGGTCCCTCGACGAGATCACCGAACGCCAGCAGCCTTTCCGCTTCGCCCGGTTCGGGACTCATCACGCCGATGGCCCAGTCGCTGTCCGGGATGTGCTTCGTGAAGGCGATCAGGTCACCGCGCGGCGACCACACGGGCGTCGAGTACGAGGCCCGATTGTCGAGATCCCAGCTGATGCGATGCTGATCGCTGCCGTCGGCATTCATGACGTAGATCTGCGTCTGGGTCGTGCGGTCCGAGGTGAAGGTGATCCTGGAACCGTCGGGCGAGTAGGACGGCGACGTGTCGATGTAGGGCCCGTCCGTCAACTGCCTGATGGTGCGGGTTTCGAGATTCATCACATAGATGTCCGTGTTGCCGTTGATGGCAAGAGACATGATCACGCTGGATCCATCAGGCGAAAACCGCGGTGCAAAGCTCATGCCCGGAAAGTCGCCGAGCACGTCGCGCCGCCCCGTCGTCAGATCCAGCAGGTTGACGCGCGGTGTGGTCTCGTTGAAGTAGGAGAAGTAGGCAATCTTCTGGATTGTCGGTGAGAAGCGCGGTGTCAGCACCGTATGATCCCCCGACGTCAGGAACCTGTGGTTCTCGCCGTCGTAGTCCATGATGGCGATACGCTTGGTGAGCGCTGTCTGCGGCCCTTCCTCGTGGACATAGACAATGCGCGTATCGAAGTAGCCGCCCTCGCCGGTGAAGCGGTGGTAGACGGCATCGGAGATCTTGTGGGCGATACGCCGCCAGATTCCTTCCCCTCCGCGGAAGACGAACCCCACGAGACCCTCTTCTGTCAGGGTGTCGAACAGCCGGAAGCTCACCCGGATCCGGCCATCGCTCTCGGTCGACACCCAGCCCGTCACGAGCGCCTGCGCACCGCTCCTGCGCCACAGGTCAAAGCGCGGCTGAGCATCCTCCCCGAGCGAAGTGGGATCCTGGAGGTAGGCGCCGGGTGGAATGGCCCGGAAGAGGCCGGAGAACTCGAGATCCGCCTTCACCACCGAAGCGATGTCCGCCCCCAGGTCCGCCAGGGGGCCAACGCCGTTGAAGTCTGTGACAGCGATGGGAACCGGATCGGCACGCCCCTCGGTGACGCCGACATCGAGCTGTGCCGCGGCCCTGTCCGTGAACAGGACTGCACAGAAAACCCCAGCCAGAATGAACCTGGCGACATGCGCGATCATGGATTGTGTCGTCCTGTCTTCCGAACAGACGGTCAGCCCGGCTGCACTCCTTACAAGGCCTCCCTGTTGATACCGGCAACAGCGAGCGCGAATCAAGCGCCGAGTGACGCCCCCTGCCCAACCATCGGGCGGGCTGTGTGCTTGTAAAGGGTTCATGTGGCAACTCCGCGGCGCCTTCTCTCAGAACTGGGCGCTGGGATCGAAACGGACAATCAGTTCCTTCCAGATGTCATAGCGACTCCTGTCCAGGTTCTCGAAGGGATGATCGCGGAAGAAGAGAACCGCCCGCAAGGCCGATTCGGCCGCCACCCGCCGCGAGTGCTCGCTTTCTCCGCCCTCGACATCGACAATTCTCGCACGCAGCACGCGGGCGTCGATGGAGAGCACCACCTCGATGGTGACGATGAGATCCCGGGCATCGATGGCGCCGCTCTGGATGATCCATCTGCGCGTCACCTGGTTGGCGATGGCGCGGCGCAGGGAGGCGAGTTCAACATCCGAGACCGGGACATCGGGAGCGCCGTCGAGGGCCGATTCGACGTCTGCAAAGGTGGTGGGCTGCTCCTCGGGCGCCGGTTCCCTGCGGTCAACCAGCAAACTGTCCCTGACACTGGTAAAGGACATGACCTCCTCGGGCCGGGGCGGCGTCTCGGGTTTGTCGGCCGGAAGTGGAACCGGAGCGGTCCTCGTCACCTTGACCGGTTCGACAGGCTCTTCTGCCACCTCCTCGGCAGGCAGGGGCTCTTCCGGAACCACGGGAACAGCCGGCGCCGGGGCAGGAGGAGTTGGCTCGGGCTCAGGTTCCGGCTCGGGGTCCGGCTCAGGCTCGGGTTCCACACTTTCCGGGGGCGCCACGCTTTCCTCCGCGACCGTGATGACATCCACAGTCACCGTGTCGGCAACGGGCGGTCTCACCCTCCACAGATCAGGAAGCCCTATCACCACGAGCGTGATGACGAGCCCATGAAAGATGACGGATCCGGCCCAGCCCGCGGGAGACACGTCTCAGGAGTCTCCTTCGAAGCGTCGCGCCTCCAGCGCCAGACGCCGGAAACCCGCCTCGGTCAGCGCGCCCATGACAGCCATGACTTCCTGATAAGCCACCATTCTGTCTCCCCTGATGAAGACCCTGACGTCGGGATTGTTGTCCGAGATGATGGCAAGACGCGGTCCGAGCTGATCCAGCTCCACTGCCGTTTCACCAAGCCAGATCTCGCCCGAGGCCGTAATCGTGACCTCAACGGGTTCATCCACACCGGCGAGATCGCTGACAGCAGCTTCCGGCAGATCCACCTCGACACCGGCGGTGAGCAAAGGTGCGGTGATCATGAACACGACCAGCAGGACAAGCATGACGTCAACCAGGGGCGTGACGTTGATCTCGCTGATCGGGGGACGCCGGCGCCCGGCCCGGGCGCTGCGTCTGGCGCTGGCCGTGGTGAACTGGACTGCCATCAGCCGCCGTGCTCGTCAAGCTGCCGCGAAAGCAGGGCGTGGAACTCCGTGGCAAAGTTCTCGAGCCGGCTGGCATAGCGGTCAAGGTCGCCGGAAATCTTGTTGTAGGCCACGACGGCGGGAATCGCCGCCAGCAGGCCAAGCGCGGTGGCAAAGAGCGCCTCGGCGATGCCCGGGGCCACGACAACCAGCGATGTGTTGCGCTCCACGGCGATGGCCGTGAAGGCGTTCATGATACCCCAGACCGTGCCGAACAGTCCGACAAAGGGCGCCGTGGAGCCCACGGTGGCCAGCAGCCCCATGTAGCGTTCGAGGCGGTCCATCTCGCGGTCGATGCCGATCTGCATCGCCTGGCCGATCCGTTGCTTGAGGTCGGCCCGCAGCCGGCTGTCGGCAATCATTTCCTGGTGGCCCATGGCGCGCCGCAACTCGTCCATCGCCGCCTTGAACACCGTCGTCATCGGGTGCTGCGGAGCACCCTCGGCGTCCCTGTAGAGTTCGTCGAGTGGGCCGCCCGACCAGAAGGCCTGCTCGAACTCCGCAGCCCGCGCGCCGAGCTGACGCAGTCTCCTGATCTTGTCGAAGATGATGGCCCAGCACCACAAAGAGGCTGCCAGCAGTAACAGCATGACGAACTTGACCACGGCATCGGCGCGCCAGAACAGGCTCCAGACGGACATGTCGCCATGGGCCGACACATCCGCGAGTACAGTCGTTTCCACGGATCAGTTTCCTTCGCCAGGGTATCGGTCAAATGTCTCCCGAAGCGCCGCGGGAAGGCGCATCGCGCTCCCCCCGGCGCCGAGGAACGCGAGGCGCACGTCCATCGAGACGAGTGTCCGGCCGTCATGCGTGACCCTCTGGCGCATGACGAGGCTGGCGCCCTTCACGTCGACGACCTCCGTCTCGATCTCGACCTCGTCATCAAGCCTTGCGGCCGCCGCATAGTCGACGACCATGGATCGCACGACGAAACCGCCCCTTTCCCGGAGGCGCAGGCTGCGATGGTCGTGACCCAGGGAACGCAGCAGTTCCGTGCGGCCCCGTTCGGCGAACCGCAGGTAGGCGGTATGGTAGACGATGCCGCCGGCGTCGGTGTCTTCATGGTAGATCCTCGTCCTGATCCTGCCGGCCGGTTCAGCCATCCGCCGGCTCGTCCGCGAAGAGATCCGGGGTATCGTCCGCGGGAGCCGGAAGCCCGAGGTGACGCCAGCCGGCAGCGGCAAGGACGCGGCCGCTCGGTGTGCGCCTGATGAACCCCTGTTGCATCATGAACGGCTCGATAACGTCCTCGATGGCGTTCCTGTGCTCGGACAACGCCGCCGCAAGTGTCTCGACACCGACCGGACCACCGCCATAGTTGTGAGCGATGCAGGCGAGATACCTCCTGTCCATGGCATCCATGCCCTTGTCGTCGACACCGAGCGTTTCCAGCGCCTGGCAGGCGAAGGCCGCATCTATGACATCCACCTTCTCGAAAGCCTCGTCGCGGACCCGGCGCAGCAGTCTCCCGGCGACCCTCGGAGTTCCGCGCGCCCTTCTCGCCATCTCCCTCGCACCGTCGGCAGCAAGGGTGACGTTCATGACCCGCGCCAGACGCAGGAGCATCACGGCCAGATCGTCCGCTTCGTAGAAGTCGAGGCGCTGGGGAATCAGGAACCGGTCGTAGAGCGGCTTGGTGATGAGGCCGGCACGCGTCGTCGCTCCGACCAGGGTAAAGCGCTGCAGGTCAATCCTGACCGATCGCGCCGCCGGGCCCTCGCCGATGATGAGATCCAGCTGGAAGTCCTCCATGGCCGGATACAACACCTCTTCCACGGCAGGATTGAGGCGATGGATCTCGTCGATGAACAGGACATCGCCTTCATCGAGGTTGGTGAGCTGTGCGGCAAGGTCGCCGGCGCGCATGATCACGGGACCCGACGTCTGGTGAAACCTGACATCAAGCTCGTTGGCAATGATCCGGGCAAGGGTCGTCTTGCCGAGGCCGGGCGGACCATGCAGCAGCACGTGATCAAGCGGTTCACCACGGCCGCGGGCGGCGCGGATCCCGGTCATCAGGCCCTCGGTCACAGTCTTCTGGCCGATGAACTCCGAAAACCGGCGCGGACGCAGTGACGGCGCCTGTTCTTCGGCTGCCCCGGTCGCATCCACCAGGCGCTCTGCTTCGTCCGTCATCGCGCCAGTTCCTTCAGACTCGCCCGGATGAGCGCGTCGAGACCCGCTTCGGCGGCCCCGCGCACGGAACCAACCGCGCGCCACGCCTCGGATCGCGTGTATCCCAGATTGACCAGGGCGGCAATCGCGTCCGCCTCGATGGCGCCGGCGGCTGTTTCCCCGCCGGTATCGGAAGACGGCGCCATGCCGTCCACCTTGTCGGCAAGTTCGGTGATGATGCGTGTGGCCAGTTTCTGGCCGACACCGTTCGCCCGGGCAATGGCCCGCCTGTCACCCGCTCTCACGGCATCGACCAGGTCACCCGGACCCAGCACCGAGAGGACGGCAAGGGCGCCGCGGGGACCAACCCCCTGGACCGCCGTCAGCATGGTGAAGGTGACCTGTTCCGCTGCGTCGGCGAATCCGTAGAGAACAATCCGGTCATCCCGGATGAACGTCTCGACGAGGAGGCGGGCGTCGCCCTCCTGCCCCGCCAGCGCACCAATGGTGCGCGCCGAGCAGGCCAGGCGGTAGCCCACACCCTGGACATCGAGAATCACCCGGTTGTCGGCCACCACGTCGAGACGGCCGGTGAGACGTCCGATCATGCGTGCGTCCCGGCCGCGATTCTCTCAAGAATGCGCGAATGATAGGCATGACAGACGGCGACCGCCAGGGCATCGGCGGCATCGTTGCGCGCCGCCTTCGCGCCCGGGAGCAGGACGCCGATCATGACGGCGACCTGGTGTTTCTCCGCCTTCCCCGTTCCGACCACGGTCTTCTTCACCAGCCGCGTCGCGTACTCGCTGACCTCAAGGCCGGTGGCGGCGGCCGCCACGAGGGCTGCGCCGCGGGCCAGTCCGAGCTTGAGGGTGCTGTCCGCATTCAGGCTGACGAATGTTTCCTCGATGGCGACCTGGTCGGGAGCCTGATCCGCCAGCACATCACCGACACCCCGATGGATCACGGTCAGCCGTTCGGCCATGGTGAGGGAGGGACGCGGCGAGATGACGCCGTGCGCGACGTGATGAAGCAGGGAACCATCGATCGAGATCACTCCCCAGCCGGTGTTCAGGAGGCCAGGATCCAGTCCCAGAATGCGCATCCCGGACCTCAGGCAACCAGACGTTCCATCACGTCATCGGAAATCTCGAAGTTGGCCGCCACGGACTGGACATCATCGTTGTCCTCGAGATCCCCGATCAGCCGCAGCAGGCTCACCGCCTTGTCCTCCGACACCTCCGTGACCACCGAGGCCTTCCAGACGAGACCCGCCTCACGGGGCGTGCCGAATCGCGCCGCCAGGGCATCGCTGGTGGCGCCGAAATCCTCCGGCGCACACTCGATGGTGTGGCCGTCATCGTCGGACACCACGTCACCGGCGCCGGCCTCGAGGGCCGCCTCGAAGACCTCGTCCTCGTCGCCGGCCTCGGCTGCGAGAGCGATCTGACCCCTGCGCTCGAACATGAACGAGACGCTGCCCGTCTCTGCGAGACTGCCGCCATTCTTCGAAAAGGCGGCGCGGATCTCGGCGGCCGTCCGGTTGCGATTGTCGGTCAGGGCCTCGATGATGATCGCCACCCCGCCCGGACCATAGCCCTCATAGCGCATTTCGACATAATCGGCCGCACCGTCGCCTCCGGTGCTCCGCTTGATGGCCCTGTCGATGGCCTCCCTGGTCATGTTGACCGACCGGGCTGCCTGAATTGCCGCCCGCAGACGCGGATTGTGACCGGGATCGGGCAGACCGGACCGGGCGGCGACGGCAATCTCGCGCCCCACCTTGGTGAACTGGCGGGCACGCTTGGCATCCTGCGCGCCCTTGCGGTACATGATGTTCTTCCACTTGGAATGCCCGGCCATGACGCTTCCGGCAATCTCCCGACCTCTACCGAGGCAGCGACCATAGCACATCCATTGCCGAAAAAGGTGAACAGGGTCACGATGACGCCGCCATGTTTGGAGACTCCCGCGCCCGACTCCGAAGGCGGGTGATGAAGGCAGGGGCCCGGGGGTGCGACATGGCCGCGGGGGTTGCGGCTGGTGCGCCGGAATGCCTGTTGCGCATGGCGTGCCTGAACACACACGCTTTCGGCCCGGATATCTTGTGTTGTCTCGCGGAACGCCGGAGTCTCCGGACCTGCCACGCAGGGGAGCAACGATGACTGCCACCATGAACGCCATCGTGTACGACGGCCACGGTGATTCCGGTGTGGTGCGCGTGGTACGCCGCGCCATCCCGCAGCCCGGCGTCGGCGAGGTACTGGTCAGGGTCCATGCGGCCGGAGTCAACCGGCCGGACATCCTGCAGCGTGCCGGCAACTATCCACCACCGCCCGGAGCGAGCGATATCCCGGGTCTCGAGATCGCCGGAGAAGTGATCGCCAACGGACCATCGAGCAGCAGTCTCGTGCCCGGACAGCGGGTCATGGCGCTGGTGTCGGGAGGTGGTTATGCCGAGTACTGCGTGGTTCCCGTCCCCCAGGCCCTGCGCGTTCCCGACCGTCTGGGCGACGCCGAGGCCGCCGGAGTGCCGGAGACCTTCTTCACCGTTTGGACCAATGTCTTTCAGAGATGCCGTCTGGCCGGTGGCGAGACATTCCTCGTGTGCGGTGGCGCAAGCGGTATCGGGACCACCGCCATCCAGCTGGCCGATGCGAGGGGCGCCAGGGTGTTTGCCACGGCCGGAAGCGATTCGAGATGCCGGGCCTGCGAGACACTCGGCGCCGAACGCGCCTTCAACCACCACCATGACGATGTTGCCGCGCTGGCAAGGGAACTGACGGGAGGGCGCGGCATCGACGTCATCCTCGACATGGCCGGAGGAGATACGATCCCCCGAAACATCCATCTTCTGGCAACCGAAGGCCGCCTGTGCTTCATCGCATTCCTCTCGGGATCCAGGGCAAGCGTCAACTTTGCGCCATTGATGATGAAGCGGGCGACGATCACCGGCTCGACGCTGCGCGCCAGATCGGTGAACGAGAAGGGCGTCATCGCCGCCGAACTCGAACGCGAGGTTCTGCCACTGCTCGAGAGCGGCCGCGTGGCACCGGTCATCCACGCCACCCTTCCCTTCGCCGAGGCTGCCCGCGCCCAGGACATGCTCGACGATGACCATGTCGGCAAGGTGGTGCTGACCATGAGTTGATGACCGGGCTCATGGTGACGGCTGACCGTGCGGCTCTGCGCATTGGCACGCGCGATATCCCTCGAGTGTCGACAAAGATGAAGGCATGCGCCTTGTCACGTCCGTTGCCGGTGTTCTATGGTCCCATCAGGAGGCGGTACCGCGCCGCGTGCCGTCTGAAGCACGGTGACAGGCGGCTGCCGGACGTCTCGCTGCCGTCCTTTCCGAATCACTGGTGCGGAGTTGAACCATGTCGCAAGAATTGCTGATGCCTCGGGCAACAGCCGTATGGCTGATCGACAACACAATTCTCACGTTCAGCCAGATCGCCGAATTCTGCGGCATGCACGAACTGGAAATCCAGAACATCGCCGACGGCGAGATCGAAAAGGATCTCATCGGCCAGAATCCCGTTCAGACAGGTCAGATCACCAGGGAGGAACTGGACCGCTGCCAGGCAGACCCTTCCGCCACCATGCAACTCGCCGAGCGGATCGAGGAAGTGCCCCGGAAGACCTCGAACACCCGCTACACACCCATCTCGAAGCGTCGCAACAAGCCTGATGCCATCGCCTATCTCATCAAGAACTATCCCCAGCTGTCGGCCCCACAGATCGAGAGGCTCATCGGCACCACCAGGAAGACCATCGAGAGAATCCGGGAAGGAACCCATCGCAACTCGAGCATGATCGAGATGAAGGATCCGGTGCTCGCCGGGCTGTGCACCGCGGCGGAACTCAACGAGGCGATCGAAAAAGCCGATGCCAGGCAGGCGCGCGAGAAGGAGATGGCGGACCAGGCCGCTTCCTGACGCCGAGGTTCCGGCGCCACGCAGGTGCGCGCGTTCGATGGCAAGACGGCCCAACATACTCTTTATCATGGTCGACCAGCTCGCGCCGCAGGTTCTGTCCGCCTATGGCGGGACGGGGCTGGCGACCCCGCATCTTGATCGTCTCGCCGGTGACGGGGTGGTGTTCGAGAACGCCTACTGCAACTTTCCGCTGTGCGCGCCCGCGCGGTTCTCGATGCTGAGCGGACGTCTGCCTTCACGGATCGGCGCCTTCGACAATGCCGTCGAGTTCCCGGCTTCCACACCGACCTTCCACCACCATCTCAGAATCGCCGGCTACCGGACCTGCCTTGCCGGCAAGATGCACTTCGTCGGCCCCGACCAGCTTCACGGATATGAAGAGCGTGTCACCACCGATGTCTACCCTGCGGATTTCCTGTGGTCTCCGGACTGGCGTCTCGACGACGAGAGCTGGCTTGAGTGGTATCACAGCATGCATGCGGTCCTCGATTCCGGACCACACCGCAAGAGCGTCAACATCGCCTACGACGACGAAGTCGAGTTCGAGGCGAATCGCTGGCTGCACGAGCATGCCGACAGTGGTGACGAACGGCCGTTTGCACTCACCGTTTCGTTCATCTCCCCCCACGATCCCTACCTTGCACCACCCCACTGGTGGGAGCAGTACCGGGATGCCGACATCGCCGCGCCCCGGGTTCGGGATATTCCGCTGGGTGAACGCGATCCGCACAGCCGGCGCCACTGGTTCCTGACCGGACGCCACCTTGCCGACATCAGCGAGGCGGATGTCATGCGCATGCGCCGCGCCTATCTTGCGGTGACAGCCCTGGTGGATGCGAAGATCGGCAGACTCCTGGCAGCCCTCGACGAGACCGGCATGGCAGACGACACGGTCATCGTCTTCACCTCCGATCACGGTGATTCGCTGGGCGAACGCGGCCTCTTCTTCAAGATGTCCTTCTTCGAATGGTCGGTCCGCGTCCCCCTCATCGTGCACGCGCCGGGTGCCTTTGCCCCACGCCGGGTGGTGGCAAACGTCTCCCATGTCGATCTCCTCGCGACCCTCCTCGACGTGGCCTGCGACGGTAACCCCGGGGAACCGGCGGCGCCGACTGACGGCCACACGCTCGTGCCTCTGGCTTCGGGCAGCGGCGATGACTGGCCCGATCTGGTCTGCGCGGAATACACGGCCGAGGGCGTGCGGGCGCCGCTGGTGATGGTACGCAAGGGTTCCTGCAAGCTGATCTCGAGCCCCACCGACCCGCCGCTTCTCTTCGACCTCGACGCCGACCCGGACGAACGGGAGAACCGCGCCTGGAGTCCCGAATACGCAGGCGTGCGCGCCGGACTCGAAGCCGCCGTCAAGGAGACCTGGGACATCGAGGCCCTCGACACTGCGGTGCGTCACAGCCAGGCGGCGCGGCGTCTGGTGGGTGCGGCCCTCGACACCGGCCGGCGCACTCCCTGGGATTTCCAGCCTCTGCGCGATGCGTCACAACTCTACTTCCGCAAGGGCGGCGACATCCAGGCGTCGTACTCGGGTACCGTGGGCTGAGTTCCCTCAATCGCTGGTGTCGGGGCGGCGGTGACGCATCAGAAACGGGGTCTGGGCCACGGCGAAGAGCACCGTCAGACCGAGAATGCCGAACACCTTGAAGAACACCCAGGTCTCTTCATCCTGGGTACGCCAGACGAGTTCGTTGAGACCGGCCATCACCGTGAAGAAGGCGGCGAACCTGAGTGACAGAACGCGCCAGGCCCTCTCGTCGAGATCGAAGGCGCCACCCATGACAAACCTGAGGGGTGACCGGCCCACAGCAACACCACCGGCCAACACCGCGGCAAACAGCAACTGGACAATCGTCGGTTTCATCTTGATGAAGGTCGCATCCTGAAGCGCCAGCGTCAGTCCACCGAAGACGCAGACCAGAACGGCCGTCACAGTCGCCATCTTCGGCACGTGACGGGCCACCAGGTATCCCAGGGCGATGGCAACAAGGGTCGCCAGCACCAGCACGCCTGTCGCCACCATCAGGTCAGCCAGCAGATAGGCGGCAAGGAAGAGGGCCAGCGGCCCGTAGTCGGTTGCCGGTGTCAGCCACCCCGGCTTGTGTCGCATCTCCATTACCCGCACTCTTCGACCGGTTACCTGCCCACCATGGCAGGGAGACGCATGCGGGGAAAGAGCCCATGAGCGACGTTGGGACCGACGAGCGTTTCGAGCGCCTGCGCCAGGAAGTCCTGCGCTTTCTTGCCGGCCAGGCCGATGGGGCAACAGCGCAGCCCGTTGCCATTCTCTCCCGGGAACTCTCCGCCGCCCGCCTGCCGGAGCGGATCCAGGATGCCCGGCATCTGCCGGGCTGCCGCCATCTCGATGCGGCACTCTCCATGGCCATGGAGGGTCCCATGGCCAGCCTCGCCAGCGCCTTTGCCGCTCTTGAGCCCTCGCTGCGCTGGATCCGCACCGAGCACTACCGCGAGAGCCTCGGCGACGACTACATGAACAACTACTGCTATACGAACATTCTGGGCTTCGAGGCCCTCGTACCTCACGACCGCGTCGTCGCCACGTTCTTCGTCATCGGTCCCGGACAGCATTATCCACGTCACCATCACGAAGCCGAGGAAATCTACTATCCCTTCGGCGGCGATACCCTGTGGGGGCAGGATGACGCACGACCGCGACCGCGCCCACCAGGCAAACCGGTTCACAACCCCCCGTGGCTTCCCCACGAGATGATCACCCGCACCACACCGCTCTTCACATTCTGCCTGTGGATTTCACCGGGGCCGATTCAACTCGCCCGCCTGACCGACTGAAGGAACCCGCGATGGAGCATGCCACGTTCAGGACCGCCGACGTCTCCCTCCATTGGGTCCGCAGCGGGACCGGACCGGACATCGTCTGGTGTCCGGGAGGGGACCAGACCGGCGAGGAATGGGAGGAACAGTTCAGCTTCTTCCCGGACCACCGCTGCACAAGCTTTGATCCGCGCGGCGCCGGGCGCACTGTCAGCCACCGTCCGCCACCCTGGCCCATCGCCACCTACGCCGATGATGTTGCGGCACTGATCAGGGAGGTCTGCAATCCTCCGGTGGTGATCGTAGGCCTTTCCATGGGCGCTCTCATCGTCCAGGAGATGCTGCTGGCCTGGCCGGAACTCGTACGCCTGGGAATCGCCATGGGAACATCGGGCGCCAAGGGCGGTTTCATTGCGGAGTGGGAGGATGCCGAGATCAGGTTCCGGGAAGCGGGGCATCGGCTGCCTCCCGACTTCGCCCTCGCCCACTACGCCCTGCTGATGTACCCCAGCGAGGTTCTGGGCGACAACGAGATGTGGGAGAGGTGCAAGCCGGTGGTTGCCGCCGCCTATGCCGAGCGCGACGGCGACATGCTCGCCGCCCAGTGGCAGGCCTGTCTTGACTACTCTGCCATGGATCGGCTCGCCGGCTGCACGCGACCACTCCACGTGATCGCCTTCGATCAGGACATGCAGACGCCGGCGGCCCGCGGCCGCCTGGTGGCCGAGGCGGCGGCCGATGGCCACTTCCACCTTCTCGAGGGTCTTGGGCACTGTTCGCTCTTCCGGCACAGGCCCGACGTCGTCGCCCGGAAGATTCGCGAGATCATCGCCGGCTGAAGTCCCGACTTTCTTCGTTCGGGTGCTTGACATTGGCGCCCTGGCGGGAGTGATGATGTGCCGTCCTTGTCGGGGATCGCATTCGTGCCGGTTCGTATCGTTCGAATGCTGAACATCGAGGGCATTCCCCATGCCTTCGAACTGGCTCTGATACAGGGTCTCATGATCCTTGCCCTGGCCATTCCGATCACCGTCTTTCCGCTGCGTGCCTTCGAACTGCTGGGCGACACTCAGCAGGTGAGCGTGCTCTTCACGGCGGTCGGAATCATGGGCCTGGGCGGAGCGCTCGCCCTGCCCTACATGCTGGCGCGCCTGGGTCGTTTCCGTCTCACCATGCTCGGCTTCGCCAACGTGCTGGTGTCCGCCCTTTTCTTTCCGATGGACAGCGGACTGGCGTTCTTCATCGCCGTCGTTCTCTATACCTGGGGTTTTCTTGCCGCCGACATCGTCATGAACATGGTCATCATCGAACGGGTGGGACGGCGCAGTTTCGCGCGCTTCGAGGCGGTACGCATGGCGGTTCTGGGTCTTGCCTTCGCACTGGGCCCGTGGGCCGGAGTCCAGCTTTCGTCACGCGCCGGGCTGTGGGCGCCCTTTGCCGCGATGGCGCTCCTGGCGCTGTCGTCGGGCGCCTGGATCGTGTGGCGGCGCTATGTGACGCCGACCCGCAGAAGGGTCCGCGGCCATTCGAATCCGCTGCGCTTCATTCCCCGATTTGCCAGACAGCCCCGCCTGCGTCTTGCCTATGTGCTGTCCCTGGCGCGTTCGGCCTGGTGGTCGGTGTTCTTCATCTACACCCCGATCTACTGCATCAACAACGGCTTTACCGACGCCGACGCCGGCCTCATCATTTCCGTGGGCAGCCTCTTTGTCATGCTGGCCCCGTTGTGGGGTCGGCTGGGCGCCTCTCTTGGCATGCGCCGGCACCTCATCATCGGCTATCTTGCCACCTCCGTCATCTCCGTGACGGCCACGCTTCTCGCCTTTCTGCCCGATGTCGTCATCGGTCTGATTCTTGTGTCGTGCCTTTGCGCCTCATGGATCGATGCGGTGGGCAACGCACCGTTCGTGCGTGCCGTCCATCCCCATGAACGGGCCGAGATGATCTCGCTCTACACGACCTACAGGGAGTTCGGCCGCATCATCCCCCAGAGCATCTTTGCCGTGGTCCTGCTCGTCCTGCCGCTGTCGACGGTCTTTGCCTGGGCCGGTCTCGGCATGGCGGCAGGGGCCTGGTACTCCCGCTACATCCCGAAACGGTACTGAGCGGCCTCAGGCGGCATAGTCCGGTTCCCGGGCATCAAGCACATCGCGCATGGCGCGAAAGAACCGGTCGGAACGCGGCCGTTCACGCGCATCGCGCCCCATTGCCATGGCGATGTCGGGCGGGATCTTCTCGAGCGCATGCCCGTCGCCCGTGGCGAGGATCTGGTACATGCATGCCCGCTCAAGCTGATAGAGATCGACATAGGCCTGACCCACCGTCCTTCCCGCAACCATGGCGCCGTGGTTGCGCATCATGAGAACACGCTTGCCATCCATCGCGTCAGCCATGCGCCGGCCCTCGTCCTCGGCGACGAGAAGGCCGTCGTAGCTGTCGTAGTAGGCGACATCGTCGCAGAACTGCGCCGCCTGCTGCGATGACGACGTGTCGAGCCGGACGCCCTGGCGCATGGACAGGGCCGTGATGTAGGGCGCATGAACGTGCATCAGGCACCGCGCTGCGGGTATCGCCTGATGCACCGGCATGTGAATGATGAAGCCGGCAACGGACGGGACCGGACCGCCCTTGCTGACAGGCGAGCCATCGGCGTCAACGGCAGCAAGGTTGCTGGCGTTCACCATGCTCCAGTGGGTATAGCCCGGCGTGATGAGCATCACCGAGGATTCATCGGGAGACATGACCGAGAGATGGTTCCACGCCCCCTCGTTGAGGCCGTCACGCACGGCGAGACGGTGTGCCGCAGCGAGGTCGCACCGCACGTCCCGTTCAGCCGTATTCCTCATCACCCGCACCCTCTTGTCGTCCGCCTCGTCACTCTCCCCCGGCGCCCGGCGGCGGTCAACAGTCGCTCAGTCCCACAGGCCGTAATGGAAGGGAAGCACGATGGAGGCGGTCACCCACACGAAGAGAACCATGGGCAGGCCGGCACGGACAAAGTCCATGAACCGGTAACCGGCAGGTCCCATCACCAGGAGATTGGTCGGAAAGCCCATGGGCGTGGCGAACGCGCAGTTCGCGGCGAAGACGACGGCCACGGCAAAGGGTTCGACGGGAGCGCCGACTTCCGCTGCCAGAGACACCGCGATCGGCGTGAAGAGAACGGCCACTGCCTTGGCGCCCACCAGGTTGGACAACACCGCAACGAGCAGGAAGAAGGCTGAAAGGACGACTGCAGGTGGTGAATCGACCAGAAGAAGGGCGAGCAGACCCGAGAGAATCTCCGCGCCGCCGGTTTCCTGCAGCGCCTTGCCCAGGGCCAGGGCAGCAGCAATCATGAGGACCAGGTCCGCGCCGATGGAACGTCCCGCCTGACGCAGGGACATCACGCCGATGGCCAGCATGGCGACCGCCCCTGCAAGGGCGCTGATGACAATCGGCACGATATCGAGCGCCGCCACACCGATCACGATGGCAAAGATGATGAGCGCCCGCCATGCCTCGGGGGCCGACGGGATGTCGCTCGCCGACCACTCGATCGGCAGCATGCCCGGACGGCCCCTGAGGCCGGCCTTGGCCTCGGCTGTCCCCTGAATCAGCAGCACATCCCCTGCGGCAAGGGGAAGATCGGTAATCGGCCGACGTATGCGTGCGGTCCGGCGCTGCACACCGACCACGACACAGTTGTAGCGATAGCGAAACCCGATCTGCTCCAGCGTACGGCCGATGAGTTCCGATCCCGGCGTAATCATGATTTCGCTCAGCATCTGGCGGCCACGCAACCAGGGTGGCCTGCCGTGGGACTCGTCCTCGCGCGGGACCCAGGCATCGCCCAGGGAGGGGTGCAGGAGATCCATCTGGCCGCGGACAGTCTCGGTGAGCGAGGCCCGCGTGGCGCTGACGATGAGGATATCCCCGTGACACAGCGCGGCCTCCTCTTCGAAGGGCGGCAGCAGGCTCATCTCACCGCGTCGGATGGCGTGGACCGTCACCTCACCGAGTTCGGGGAAAAAGCCGCCCCGAGGCCTGAGGCCATGGAGCGGACGGTCCGTCACGACGTCGATCTGGGCCAGGAACTGGCGGGCAGACGGCAGGGTGGACTCACCGGAGATGTCGTGCCTGGGGAGCAGGCGCCGCACCACGACGAGTGCGAAGAGAAGACCTGGAACGGCAATCGCGAGCCCGGGCACCGTGAAGTCGAAGAAACCGAAGCCTTGCTGCCCCAGATCCTGCAACATGCCATCGACCAGGAGGTTGGTGCTCGAGCCGACCAGTGTCGTCATGCCGCCCAGGATGGCGGCATAGCTCAGAATCATCAGGATCCGGCTTGGCGGCGTGCCGGCGCGGCTGGCGAAGGCCTGCAGGATGGGGATGAAGATCACGACGACAGGCGTGTTGTTGAGGATCCCGCTGATCAGCAGCACGGTCATGAGAGAAAAGACCAGCGCCACATCCGGTCTGCCGCCGGCGGCGCCCAGCAGAACCCTGGCGAGATGGTCAAGCGCGCCGGTCTGGGCCAGACCCTGACCGATGACAATGAGGCCGATCAGGGCGAGAAGCGCCGGACTCGCAAAGCCGGCCAGCAGAACATCGGGGCTGAGCCTGTTGCGGCCATCCGCACCGGTTTCCGGGAACACCTGGAACGCCGCCATCAACAGGCACAGGATGGTGAGCGACGCGAGTTCCATCGACGCCCGCGGTGCCGCATAGAGCACCAGCGCCAGAATGATGGCCGCAAAGGCGATGAACGCTCCGGGATCCGCCGCCATCATGTCACGCGCCGGGACGGCTCTGCCATGGCATCACCCGGCACCAATCCTGTCTCCCGTGCGGCGGACATGGCCGCTCTCCAATCCTCGCGCCGGAGCAATCTCGTGCCTTGCCGTCATGGCGTCAACATCCAGGGGTGGCGCCGCGATGACGGGCCGGAGGATGTCGGCTACACTGCGTCGTGGTTGGCTGGCCGGGCCGGGGAGATTCTCGATTGTCCGAGGTGCGATTCATCACGACGAGTCTCGTTGTCATCATCACCCTGGTGCTGGCAATTCTCTATACATCCGTCTCCATCGGCGACCTCTGGGCCATGATCGATGCCAACAGTCTTGTCGGACTGCAGGCACTGATCGAGAAGGACGTGGATCCCGACCTGTGGCTGGACGTCGTCCTGCCCGTTCTGGGTTGCCCGTTGTGGGTCGTCGCGGCTGTCGTCAGCGCGGTCCTGCTGGTGGTGCGTCGGCGCCGGCGGTCACGATACCTGGCATGACCGGGAAACCGGCAGCCAACTGATAGGAGTGATCGACCATGTTTCAGGTACATCCATTCTCTCGCCGCTCGTTTCTGGCGGGTCTCGGGGCAACGCTAACATTGCCTTCCGGCGCTCTCGGTGCGACCGGAAATCCGGATGTCGTGGTCGTGGGAGCCGGAGCCGCCGGCCTTGCTGCGGCCCGGACCCTGATGGAGGAGGGACTGTCGGTCGTCGTTCTCGAGGCTGCAGGACGAACGGGCGGGCGGGCATGGACGGAAAGCGACACCTTCGGTGTTCCCTTCGATCACGGATGTTCCTGGGTCATGGGTCCGGCGGATCTTCCCTATCTCGCCAGGGCCCGCGAGTGGGGATTCACGCTGCACAACCACAACAGCGCCGGAGAATCGGTCTTTGTCGGCGACCGCAAGGCGACCGGCCAGGAAAGGGGGGAGTACGACAGCGCCTGGGCCGCCATCAACAGCGCTCTCAACAAGGCGGGACGCGACGGTCTCGATGTCGCCGCCTCGACGGTTGTTCCGTCCGACATGCCGTATTCGGGCGTGTCCCAGACGTGGATGGGACCCATGGACTTCTCCGTCGACTTTGACGAGTTGTCGACCCTCGATAACTGGATGTACGGCGATGTCGGCGCCTACTACATGATCCGTGAAGGCTACGGCACGCTGGTCGCCCGCGACGGGTCCGGCCTTCCTGTCACGCTGGAAACACCGGTCACCGCCATCGACTGGAGCGGCGAAGGGGTGGCGGTGGAGACACCCTCCGGCACCGTGCGGGCACGAGCCTGCATCGTCACCGTCTCCACCGGCGTGCTGGGCTCAGGCGACATCTCCTTTGCTCCCGCCCTTCCCCTGTGGAAACAGGAGGCCATCGACCGGTTGCCGATGGGGCTCCTCATGAAGATCGCCCTCGAGTTCGATGGCGAGCGGTTCGGTCTCGGTGACAACAACTGGCTGACCTATCATGTCGGGAACCTGCTGCCGGCGCGGGCGTGCTACTTCCTCACATTCCCCTTCAATTTCGATCTCATGATCGGCTTCACGGGAGGACGTTTCGGCCGCGAACTGGCGGCCGCCGGGCCCGATGCCGCAGTCGATTTTGCCCTGGGCGAGCTTGCCCGGATCTTCGGCAGTGACGTCTACAAGCACTTCGTGAAGGGGCTTGCGACGGACTGGGACAGCAATCCCAGGACACGCGGCGCCTATGCCGCGGCAGTCCCCGGCCACCATGGCGCACGGGCCGAACTCGCCCGGCCGGTCGCCGACAGGATCTACTTTGCCGGCGAGGCCACGGCCGCGCCATGGTACCAGCTCGCCGGCGGCGCCTGGCTCAACGGCCGAGCCGTCGCCCGGGAGGTCGCCTCCACGCTGTCATGAGGAACCCACCGCGCCTGGTCAGGTGGCTTCCCTGTCGACCTGCTCGAGATCGGCCAGTTGCCGGTCGATGACATCGAGCATGTGCTGGCGGTCCATGACGCCATAGTGACCAGGACAGACTCGCCTGACGGGAAGATCGCGCATGCGCCTCAGACTGGCGCAGTAGACGGCCGGTTCGGGGGGCGGCCAGGCAGGCCCGTGATCGCCGTCATAGAGCATGTCGCTGGTGAAGAGCGTACCGCTGGCCGGATCCCAGATCGCAAGGCCACCCGGCGACCGCCCCGGGACATGCAGGACATCGAGCACACGACCACCCAGATCGAACCGCGATCCATCCTCGACAAGGCGTGTGGGCTCGGCCGGTGTCATCGTGTAGCCGTCCACGTCGTAGTGTGCGTGGGGCAGCGCCCACAGCGTCGTCCGGTTGAGATAGGTTCCCGCACCTACACTTTCCCGTGTGGGCGCGCGAAGTTCCGGCGCATCGAGGGGATGGCAGGCCCGATCGGCAAAACTCGCCCAACCCCCGGCATGATCGTAGTAGCAGTTGAGGGCAACGGCGGTGACGGGCTTGCCGGCCACCGCCTCGACAAGCGGGGCGGGCGGCACGATGCCGGTGCCGGTGTCGACCGCAAGATCCCGGTCCCTGCCGCGGACAAGCCAGATGTCCCCCACGGCATAGGAATCGATGTGGTCCTCCCTGAACCGGATGATCCCGTCGCCCAGAGCCTCGATGGCAAACCAGACTTCGGCGATCGGCAGGGTGCCGTCAGTGTCCATGGCGAAGCTCCACGTTGACCCGGTCGTGTCTGAGAGGATTGTCGCGGTCGATGTCGGCATCGAGTTCGCGGGCGTAGCGGTGGCCCGAGTACACCGCCGCGGCGATGATGGCCGGCGCATCACAGTCACCGATCCGCTTCAGCGACTTCGGCGCACCCTCTTCACCCGCCTCCATGCTCCGCAGAACCGCCCGGTAGAGGGCATCATCGGGGGTGCGCGATGTGACAAGAACGATGGAGTCCGCCTCGAGGTCCCGTTCCTTGCCGCTGGCGCAGCAGGCGAGGCGCACCTGGCTGCCATCGAAGGACACCAGTTCATGAGCCACGATGATGCCGACGCCGCACTCCATGAGCCGTCTGCGAGCACGCCAGCGGTCGAGGGTCAGTCCGGCCCAGGACGAGACGGCATCTTCCGGCGTCACAAGCGTGGTCTCGAGACCCTGGCCGCGCAGGGCCTCGGCCATAACGGTTCCCATGTAATAGTGATCGTCGTCATAGACGAGCACGCGGCCTTCAGGCCATCGCCCGGCCATGATGTCGTCGGGCGTAAAGAGGCTCTCGCGAGGGCCGAGGCAATCGAGCCCCCGGCGATTGCTGGTGCCGAATCCATCGGCTCTCCAGTGCGCCCCCGTCGCCATGGCCACATGGTCCGCCGCCACCTCGAGGACATCTCCCGCACCCATCCTGCTTTCCGGGTAGATCTCCACGTTGGCGAGCCCGTTCAACTGGGTCACCCGATAGTCACGCACACGGCGCCACTCCGCGAGGCCGGGAAGCAGGGCTTCCCTCGTTACCCGGCCGCCCAGTTCGCGGGCGGCCTCGGCAAGCACGACTTCATATCCCCGTCGCCCCAGGGAAAGAGCTGCCTCCAGACCGGCCGGTCCCGCACCGACGACGAGAACCCGTGACGCGGAACCCTGACCAGGGATGGACTCCGGATGCCAGCCGCGGCGCCACTCCTCGCTCATGGTGGGATTTTGTGTGCAGCGGATGGGGGCGCCCCGGGCATCGCCCATGTAGCAGATGTTGCAGCCGATACACTCGCGAATGTCCTCGATGCGTCCTTCCTCGATCTTCTTCGGCAGGAAGGGATCGGCGATGGAGGGCCGCGCCGCACCGATGAAATCGACCAGCCCCTTCCTTACCCAGGCCGCCATGGTATCCGGAGAGGTGAACCGTCCCACGGACACGATGGGCTTCGTCGTCAGGGGCCGGATGGCCGAAACGTAGGATTCAAGGGACCCTTCGCCGACGAATCGTGACAGCCCCATTTCGAGGGAATAGTCGCTGACATTGATGTCCCAGAGGTCCGGCAGTTCTCCCAGGAGTCCCAGCATGTCTTCGGTTTCGCCCGGAACCGGTGTGCCGTCACCGCCACCACCGCCGTTCGTCTCGGCGGAAAACCTCACGGCAACCGCCATGGTTGCGCCGACAGCCTCCTTCGTGTCCTCGATGAGTTCGCGCACCAGCCGCACCCTGTTGGCGAGCGATCCGCCGTACTCGTCCGAGCGGGTGTTGAGTACCGGCGACAGGAACTGCGACAGCAGGTAGTCGTGGGTGGCATAGACATAGACGATGTCGAATCCCGCCTCCCTGGCGCGCAACGCCGCATTGCGGTGCCATCGCCTGGCTTCGCGGATGTCCTGGCGATCCATGGCCCGCGTCTGGAAGGGCTCCCCTGTGGCAAGGGGCATGCTGACCACCCCGAGAGGCACTTCGCGGGTCAGGTGATTGGCCATCCTGGCGCCACCCAGAACCAGTTCCACACCGGCCAGCGAACCGTGTTCGTGCACCTGATCGGTCATCAGGGAGTGCGCCCGGATGTCGCGGTCATCCCACAGCGAGGCCATGGGATAGGGGGTGTCGTCAATCGATGGATGGGGCGAACAGTATTCCGTGTTGACCACGGCCCAGCCACCCTCGGCCTTCATGGCGCGCAGTCCGGCAAGGATGTGCGGGCTCTGCCAGCCACTCCCGGTGCAGTGCGGCACCTGGTAGAACCTGTTGCGCGCTGTCACCGGACCGATGGCCACCGGCTCGAACAGGATGTCGTGACGCGGATCCCGGGCCATCGCGTCAGGCCGTACAACCAGAGTCCACGGCCCCCCCGAAATGACGCGGAAAGACCGTGGCAAGATAGGTCAGGCAGTCCGTTCTCGCGGTCTGCCGGCGGAGTTCGCGGGGATACATGAGAAGGTTGAGCCACAGGCCGTCGACCAGGGCCTCGATACTGCGGGCAATCCCCTCCGCGTCGACGTCCTCGTAGCTGCCAGCCGCCACCAGTTCCCGGCACAGGCGGCAGATCTCGACATACCTCTCGTCGTCGAAGCGATGGTGAATCTCGAGATAGGCGGGGCGATACTTCGCCTGGCCCCAGAAGGCAAACCACACCGCCAGTTTCTTGGTGGAGCAGATCCGGCGATCGAAGTCCGCCTCCAGGATGGCCTGCAGCTGGTGAGCCGGGTCCGCACCCGCACTCACCATGGCGTCGCGCCACAGCTCGTAGTGCTCCCTCGCCAGGTAGCCCAGAGTCTCGACGTAGAGATCTTCCTTGGTGCGGAAGTGAAAGTTGACCACGCCGTGAGACAGTCTGGCGCCCCTGGTGACCGTTTCGAGGGTGGTGCCCGAAAACCCACGTCTGGCAATGGACTCGATGGTGGCGTCGATCAGCTGCTGGCGCCGTGCCTGCCGGGCGGCAAGACGGCGACCCGCCGTGCTGGTCGAAGCCAGGGATGCGACAGCTGGCATGGCGCGTTACCGCATTCGTGAAGGGGACGGGAACCGGGATCCCATGGGTCCCGGTTCCCTCAAGTCAGGCGAAGAAGGTTCGATGGTCCGGTCAGAAACCGGCGATCATCTCACCCCAGTCACGGTTGATCTTGGTCTCGATCTCTTCTTCCTGCGCCATCAGGAAGACACCCTTGTCCAGGATGTCGGAAGGATTCCGGGAGAGTCCACGGGCCGAAAGATCGTCATCACTGACAAGATCGAAGGCCGCGGAGCTCGAGTGACCATAACCGAATTCCACGATCACATGCTCTCCAACCTCGGGAGCGAGCATGGCGTCGATGAGATCGTGAGCCTTGTCGTAGTGGGGCGCATTGCTGGTCAGCGCCGTGCCGCAGACCCAGGTGAGCGCACCTTCCTTGACGTCGGCAAACTTCACCGGAATGCCCTGCCTGGTGAGTTCCAGGGGTGAGCTGTTCCAGGTCATGGCGGCCACGAGTTCACCGGAGGCAAGAGCCTGTTCGACTGTCGTCATGTCGCTCTGGCGAAACCTCAGCAGATCACGTTGCACTCTCAGGCTATCGAGAACCGTCGCCAGGGCTTCATCGGTCAGGTTGTCGGTATCGACACCGGCGTAGATGGCGGCGCACCACCACGCGTCCTCGGCCGCATCGATGATCGAAAGCCTGCCGGCGTAACGCTCGTCCCACAGCAGACCCCAGGATTCTTCCTCGCCCTGCCAGTCGACAATGTCCGTGCGGTATGTGATCGAGGTCTGTCCCCACTCGAAGGGAGCGAACCACTGCTGTCCCTCGTGCTGGGCGTCCGGGATGTTGTAGAGTGCCGGAACCACGTCCTTCCAGTTGGAAAGCCGAGTGGTGTCGATGGGCTGAAGAACGCCCGCGTGCCGCCAGCGCGGCACATTGTTGCTGCATGGATGCATGACATCCACCACGAATCCTGACCTCACCTTGGTGAAGGATTCCTCGGCGTCACCGAAGACCGGACAATCCGGCTCCACGCCATGTTTTTCGACATAGCCTGGCCAGATTTCCGGTACGTCATAGCCGGACCAGGTGAAGTAGATCGCCTGTTCCTCGGCACGGGCCGCCGTCAACGGCATCACCGTCGACACCAGCCCGACCGCAGCCATCGCCTGGCCGAGCTCGCGCCGGCTGAGTTCCCGGTTTTCAAGTCGCTTGATGGTATCCCTGATATCCATGGATGTACTCCTCCAGATTGTCACCAGCCCGGAGCCCGGTGGCCCAGGGTTTCATGTTCAAGTCCGCGCCAACTGGTAGCGAACCCGGGCAGCATCCCAGAGTTTTTCTGACTGGTCAATCAAACTTCCAAGCGGCGCAGCGCGGTACGAATGCGTGTAGACTGTCACGGAGCAAGCGGAGTGACAGCCATGCGCATCGTTGACGCTTTGCCGTCGAAGGTGGAGGTGAGGGAGGAAGGTGTATGGATCCCCCTCGCACGAGGCGTGCGTCTGGCGGCGCGGATCTGGCTTCCCGACGATGCGGAGCGCCACCCGGTACCAGCACTTCTCGAATACCTCCCCTATCGCAAGCGTGACATGACGCGGCCGGGAGACGAGCCGAAACACGCATGGTTCGCCGGGCATGGCTATGCCAGCCTGCGTGTCGACCTCGCCGGCGCTGGCGACAGTTTCGGCGTCATGCGCGACGAATACACCCAACAGGAACTCGAGGACGGCAGGGAGGTGATCGCCTGGATTGCCAGGCAACCCTGGTGCACCGGCAACGTGGGCATGTTCGGCATCTCCTGGGGCGGTTTCAACTCGCTCCAGGTGGCCGCCCTGCAGCCTCCGGAACTCAAGGCCATTGTGACGTCGTGCTCCACCGACGACCGCTATGGCGACGACATGCACTACATGGGTGGCTGCCTTCTCAACGACAACCTCGACTGGGGCACGACCTTCTTCGGCATCCTGCCTCTCCCCGGAGACCCGCTGGTCATGGGAGAAGAGTGGCGGGCGAACTGGCAAGCGCGGCTCGATGATGTCCCCTGCCCCGTCGAACTGTGGATGCGCCACCAGAGGCGTGATGACTACTGGCGCCACGGATCGGTGTGCGAGGACTATGGCGCCATCCGTTGTCCGGTCTTCGCTGTCGGTGGCTGGCTTGACGGCTACTCCAATGCCGTCTTCCGTCTGCTTGCCGGGCTCGACGTGCCACGTCTCGGCCTCGTCGGCCCCCATGCCCACCAGTGGGGTCACATGGAGACCGCGCCCGGACCCCACTTCGGCTTTCTCCAGGAGATGCTGCGCTGGTGGGATCACTGGCTCAAGCACAAGGAGACGGGAATCATGGAGGAACCGATGCTGCGCGTCTTCCTGCAGGACGGGGTGCCGCCACGTTCATGGTACCGCGACTGCCCCGGTCACTGGATCGGCGAGATCACGTGGCCCTCGGACCGCATCGGCAACCACCGCCATCACCTGAACCCCGACGGTCTCGGCCGCGAACCGGGCCTGGACGAGCCGCGGTCCGCCGTCACGCCCCAGACACTGGGTCTTGCCGGTGGCGAATGGTGCCCCTACGGCACCGGAGGTGACGGACCGGAGTTCCCGGGCGATCAGCGCCAGGACGACGGCGCGTCGATCACTTTCGAGACTCCACCGCTTGACACGGACGTCGACATCCTCGGCCAGCCGGTGGCGGAGCTTGAACTCGAGGTCGACAGGCCGGTCGCCTATCTCATCGGCCGCCTCAATGACGTCCACCCCGATGGCGCGGTGTCACGGGCGTCCTTCGGCGTCCTCAACCTGACCCACCGCCACGGACACGACGCACCCGAGGCCATGCCCACGGACAGCCCGACAAGGATACGGCTGACGCTCAACGACTGCGCCTACCGCTTCCGAAAGGGACACCGGATTCGCCTGGCGCTCTCCACAACCTACTGGCCGATGCTGTTTCCGGCTCCCGAACCGGTGCGGCTGACTGTCCACACCGGAACCAGCGTGCTCGATCTTCCGGTGAGACCCACCGAGGGCGGGCCGCAGGTCGGTGATTTCGCGGAACCCGAACAGGCGCCCGAGATGGCGAGGACACAGATCGCAGCTCCGCGGTCGCGCAACGTGGTCACGATCGATCAGCAATCCGGACGCCTCGAGGTGACGTCGGAGCGCGGTAGCGGCACCTACCGTATCGAGGACCATGGCCTCGAGTTCGCGCGGGACACCTTCGAACGCATGAGCATCGCGCCGGACGACCCGCTGTCGGCCGAAAGCGAGGTTGTTGTCACCACCCACATGAAACGCGGCAACTTCGAGGTGGACGTTCGTGCCCGCACCCATCTCAGGGCGTCACGCGCACAGTTCCATCTCGCTGCCGATCTCGACGTCCGG
Source organism: Alphaproteobacteria bacterium (assembly GCA_965213815.1). GTDB lineage: Bacteria > Pseudomonadota > Alphaproteobacteria > SP197 > SP197 > SP197. Next base: position 2,622,495 of record OZ243917.1, read on the forward strand.
GAGGGTCGTGACCGGATCCTGACGCGCCGCTGGTCCGTGCCAATCGACCGTGATCTTGTGTGAGGCCCCCTGCTGTTGCGGGATCTACCTTCTGGCGGCTTTCGCCTCGGCGATGGCGCCGAGGAACTCCAGCATGGTGTGGGCCCCGAGATAGGACGTCACGCCGGTGCCGACGTCGAGCTGGGGATTGACCTCGACGAAGTCGAAGCCGATGACATCCATGTGTCGTGCCGTGGCACGCAGGATGTCGCGCAGTTCGGCATAGAGCATGCCGTTGGGCTCGGCAGAGACGCAGCCCGGCACGAGCGACATGTCGAGAACATCGACATCGATCGACACATACATCTTTTCGCCCCGCGGAAAGGTCTCATGCACGAAGTCCTCGGGGCCAAGGCGGCGGATGTCGTCCATGGTCACGATATGGCTGCCTTCGGCGCGGGCGTCTATGAACTCCTGGAGGGCGCTCCTGAGGCTGCGTATGCCGATCTGTGTCAGCGACAGCACATGGGACATGGGCTTGATGTGTCGGAAGGCATGGCCGTTCGTGAATCTCAGGTCATGCACAAAGGGCTGGTAATCCAGGTGGGCGTCAAAGTGCATGACATGCATGGGTTCACCGAACGCCCGCACCACCGGATAGGTAACCGAGTGATCACCGCCGATGATGACCGGCATGGCGCCGCGATCGAGGATCCCCGCGACATCGGCGGTGATGTTGTCGAATGTCCTTTCGACGTTTGTGGTCAGGATGTCGCTGTCCCCGACATCGACGATACGCCGGTTTGCCGTTTCCTCGACCAGGTACGACTTGCCGGTGAGGCTGTCGTAGTACCCTTGCGATCCGAACCTCAGGGAATGCTCCCGGATCGAACGGGGTGCGAAGCGCGACCCGCCCATGAACGGGGATCCCTCGTCGATCGGTGTGCCGAGTATGGCGTAATCGGCATCGAGAGTGGCAATGTCATCGCAGTAGTCCTGACGCAGGAATGTCGCGATACCACCATAGGGCGGATTGTATCGGCCTGCCGGCCCCTGCATGTTGATCTGCATGATGCGTGACCCCAGCTAGAATCGTCCAAGAACCAGAAACCGCAAGGCCGGTTCTCCCGTTGCCGGCAACCTGTCCCAGATCGCGTTCATCTTCAACAGCGCTCCTGCAGTGCACATCCGCTCGCAGGCATCCGCCAGTGCGCCGCCGTACGCGACGGCAAGAGACATCACGCCTCCCGCCCTCAGCAATCTGACGAGGCCGTCAAGCGTGTCAAGAGAAGCATCGCCCCACACTGCGACGACGGCATCGTAGGTCCGGTCCGGCAGGTCAGCCGGTGACCTGGCGCTGAAGAGCCGGCGGTAGGTGCCCCTTGCGCGCGCTCCGGCGAGCAGGCGGCCTGAAGTGTCCATGCCGTCGATGACCCGGTATCCACGATCCGCGAGATCTGCACCCACGACGCCATCACCGCAACCCCAGTCGAGGATTTCCGCCTGCCGGTTGTCGAGGTGGCAGGCCAGGTTGTCACAGCATGCGGCAACGCCTTCACGCATCGGATCCCTCCATCACCCGGGGATGGAGCCCTCTGGATCGACATGGCCATCGTACTGGTCCGAGAGACGGGGTCACGGTCTCGTTGTCAGCGAGGCGACCAGCCTTCGCGTGGCCGCAAGAGCCATGGCACGGTAGCGAGACGGTCCTTGAAGGGTCAGCATCGACTGGTGATCGTTGTAGATGGCGGCCAGGCCGTAGGCAACGGTCGTGATGTCGCCCGGATCCTCTTCGGGAAACGAGGCGCGCAGAACATCCCCAAGCGCTTCGACGAACCCCTGGAACCAGGTCTCGAGGCGCCCGGCAATATCCGGATTGCGGCGGGCGGCGGAGTAGACCGATTCAAGGACCGGCAACTCGTCGTCCGGAGCCTCCGGAAACAGGTAGTCCGGCAGGCGTGCGACGTCCTCCCCGGCGATGAACCAGGCGCGCATGTCGTCATTCTGCCGCTGGAGGCGTGCTTCCAGACGATCAAGGAACGCCGCGACCAGATCGTCGCGGTTGCCGATGTAGTGACGGATGATCGAGCGGCGGACACCCGCCTCACCGGCCACCTCCTCCAGGGACACGGCATCGAGCCCCGAACGCGCCACGCACCGCGAGAACGCATCGAGGATTTGTTCTGTTCGTTCGGCACTGAGGTCGGGACGCGCCATGGATTTGGGAGTATCACGCCAGAGAGGTTGATTGTCATCATTGACAATTTATGGTGATCCACCAGAATTGTCATCCGCAAACAGCAGCGCAGGGCTGGTCTCATGCACAACCGTCCCACCTCCTTGCTGGCTCACTTTCTCGTACTTGCCCTTCTGGCCTGCCCTCAGGGCATGGCCGCCGATGACAGCCACGACGCGTGGAACGGCCAGATGGCCCGTGTCTACGGCACCCGCGTGGTCGATCTCGACGGCAATGTTCATCGCATCGGGACCGACGCCGGCGTCCAGCCGGTGGTCCTCCTGTTCATGAGCGCCTTCTGTCCGGTATCCAACCGCTACGCCCCCGAACTCAATGACCTTGCCACATTCGCCGACACCCACGGCGTCTCGTTTTACGGCGTCATGTCGGGACCCTATCTGACGGTGGGCGAAGCCAGGAACTTCGTGGCTGACCACGGGTTCGGCTTTCCCGTCATCTTCGATCCTTCCGGTGATCTCGCCTTGCGTCTCAACCCCGCCGTCACCCCGGAGGCCTTTGTCATCGATACCGGAGATGACGTCATCTATCGCGGCCGCATCGACGACCGTTTCGAAGCCATCGGTGTGTTGCGCGACCGGGTCACCAGCCACGACCTCAAGGATGCCATCGCGATGGCGGAACGCGATCCCCTGCCCGCCTCCACGACGCCCGTCGGATGCGTGTTCGAGGGCTGGGATGCGGACCGCCTGCCGGAGTCCGTGACCTACAACCGGGACATCGCGCCCCTGCTGGCGGCGAACTGCACGGAGTGCCACAGGGACGGCAGTGTTGCCCCCTTCCCCCTTGACACGTTTGTCGATGCCAGACGCCGGGCTCGCATGCTGGCCTTCGTGACCCGCGAGCAGATCATGCCGCCCTGGCGTGCCGTCGAGGGGTTCGGGGCCTTCCGCGACGAGCGGCACCTCTCCGATCGCCAGATCGCTCTCTTCGCGGCATGGGCCGAAGCCGGTGCGCCGCTGGGGGAAGACGTGGAGGCGCTGCCGGAAACAGTGTGGCCGGATCCCGCATGGCGGGCCGGGGACCCGGACCTGGTTCTCGCCATGGAAGAACCCTTTGCCATTCCCGCGAGCGGTCCCGACATCTACCGGTACTTCGTCATTCCGTTCGAACTCCTCGAGGAACGTGCCGTCAGCGCCATCGAGTTCCAGCCCGGCGACGAGCGCGTGGTTCACCATGCCAACATCTTTGTCGACTATTCGGGCGCTGCGCGCCGCACCGACGCCCGGGACGACGAACCCGGCTTTTCCGTGTTCGGAACGGGAAGCTTCTTTGACTACAGCGGCGAAGAGAACGCCTGGGGGCTTGGAGGCTGGACGCCCGGCGTCGATCCCTATGTCCTTCCCGACAACCATGCCATGTGGCTGCCCGCCGGCGCGGGAGACATCGTGTTCGAGATCCACTATCACCTCAATGGCAAGGCCACCGAAGACCGCAGCCGTATCGGCCTCACCTTCACGGAAGAACCCGTTGTCCACTGGGTTGACGGACTCGTGATCGGCACGCAACAACTCGCGATCCCACCGGAATCGGATACCTACTGGCGCCATGTCCGGATGGACGTTCCGGCACCGATGACCCTTGTGGACATCATGCCGCACATGCACTACCTGGGCGCCGAGGCCAAGGCAATCGCGACGCTGCCCGACGGCACGCAGGTGCCCCTCGTCCATGTCGCGGAATGGGATCTGCGGTGGCAGAACATCTACTTCTTCCGCGAACCGGTCCACCTGCCCGCCGGCAGCACGATCGACGGCTGGATACGCTTCGACAACACGTCTGCCAATCCCTACAACCCGACGATGCCGCCAAAGACCGTGACGTGGGGATGGGGTTCCGACGAGGAGATGATGGAGTTCTGGATCAGCTTCGTTCTCGACGACTGGCGCCAGCGCGACCGCGTGATCAATGCCTCCTGGAAGACCTGGTCGGCAGATCCCCGACTACACGAACCGGTCCCGGACCTCGCCGACCTCAACCTGCCCTGAGACACGCGGCCCGGGCCGCGTGCGACAATTTGCGGGTGTCAATGAGAGACCGCCGGTGCGCCTGGGTCAGGTGACGTCGGCAGGCTCGATGCAGCGGGGATCGTCGTTGGTGGCCGTGTTGACCCGTGTGCTCACCCGATGAAGGGTGAGCGTGCCCGGCGGCCACGGGTCAGGGGCGACATCGTCGCCGGCAAGCCATGAATGGATCGCCGCCGCCGGCAGGATCACCGGCATGCGATCATGCACCCGCGCCATATCGTCATTGGCGGCCGTGGTCAGGATCGTGCAGGTCTCAAGCACGTCGCCGGCGGCACGTTCGGCCAGCGATCCGGTCAGTGCCAGCCCGGCCGGCACGCGCCAGCGCTCCCACAGCCCGGCGAAACAGAAGATGCCGCATTCCTTCATCGCGAGCAGCCACGGTTGCCTTGCCTTCTTCTCTCTCGTCCACTCGTAGAACCCATCGACCGGGATCAGGCAGCGGCGCGACCGCCAGGCCGAGCGGAACGACGGCTTCGTGCGGGCTGTTTCCGAGCGCGCATTGATCATCCGGTAGCCGATGCCGGGCTCCTTCGCCCAGGAGGGAATCAGACCCCAGCGCAACATGGCGAGACGCAGGCCATCGCCGTCGGCGCGCACCGCCGCGACCTGCTGCCCTGGCGCCACGTTGTAGCGTGGCGCCAGGTTTGCCGGCGAGCCGACGAGGTCGAGCAACTCGTGGAGTTCGCGCCAGGCAAAGCGCTGTGTGAAGCGGCCGCACATGGCTCTACCCTGACACGAACACCGGGGCTCCGCCACTTCGTTCACATGATGTTCCGCGTGGAATGAAGCGCGCTGCAGAAGTGAAACCGGGCGTCGTGCGTGGGCCTGGAAACCATCGCTGCTGCAGGATTCATGGTGACTGCGGCAGACCGGGTGCTCATGCATCGATTCGGTGCACTCATTGTTCGCCACGCAGCGGGGCATGCACCGGCATGGCTGTCTCGCCGCCGGTCCCCTGACTACAGGGGCTCGTCGACTGCGACGATGCCGGATCCGTTTGATGGGGATCAGGACCAGGTCGGCGGGGTCTCCCGCAGGTCGAGACGGTCGCGCATCATGCCGGAGGCGAGGTACCAGGTGAGGCCGAACTGCCGCAGTCCATGGTGGGGAACGAGGTCCATCGGTTCCACGGGCATGTCGGTCTCCTCGCCTAGAACGAGGCGTGTGAGCTGGGTGCCGAACATCGAACTCATGGCGACGCCGCGTCCGTTGAAACCCAGTCCGGCATGAGCATTCCGGGCGAGCCGGAAGAGACGTGGCGTGTGATCGGGGGTCACGGCGACCCGACCGCCCCAGCGGTGGGTCCAGGCGACGCCCTCGAGCGCCGGGAAGATCGCCGTCGCCATCCTGCGCAGATGTCCGACCGAACCCGGTTCCGCACCGTTCGTCAGGTTACCGCGACCGCCCATGACGAAGCGGTTGTCGCGGTCGAGGCGGAAGTAGTGCAGCGTCCGGCGGGTCTCCGCGACGGCATGCCGACCGGGCAGGATGGCTCTCAGACGCGCATCATCCAGAGGCTCGGTCGCGGCAATGAAACTCGTGGCGGGCACCACCGAACGCTCGAGTCCGGGCCACAACCGGTCGGTATAGGCATTCGTGCAGAGCAGCAGATGTTCGGCCTCGACCTCGCCTCCGCTGGCGACCAGACGCCAGCCTGCGCCATGGGCATGGACACTCTGCACGCGGGTCCGGCCATGAACGCAGGCGCCCCCGGCGATGGCGGCCCGCGCCAGACCGCGAGCATAAGACAGGGGCTGCACGTGACCACCCCGCGGGTCGTGCATGCCGAGATGGTAGTAGTCCGTTGCGATGAGTTCCTTCAGGGCGGCACGTTCCAGGCGCTCGACCTTCACGCCGAGTTCCCCCCATTCCCTGGACCACGCCTCAAGAAAGGCCTTGCCGTGGAGGCCAAGTCCAGCGCTGACGAGGCCGGGTCGTTCGTGATCACAGGCGATGCCGTGGCGGTCGATCAGGCCGAACACAAGATCCGTTGCCTGATCGAGCATGGCCAGCATGGCGGGCGTCCTGTTGCCGCCATACTTTGCCGCAATCTCCGAGGGAAGCATGCGCCAGCCCGGGTTGACCTGGCCGCCGTTTCGCCCCGACGCACCCCAGCCAGGCTCTCCGGCTTCCAGCACGATCACCCGCTTGCCGGCTTCGGCCAGGTGAAGCGCCGCCGACAATCCGGTAAAGCCACCACCGACGATGGCGACATCCGCACCGGTCTGGCCGGCAAGGGGAGGCGTGTCGACGGCTGGCGCCGCGCTCGCGGCCCACAGGCTCTCCGGCAGCTTCATCACGGATTCCTCCGATACAGAGGGTAGTCTAGTCTGTCCCCCGGGACCGGGACCAGACCGACGAGGCAGGACGAACCATGACAACGCCACCCAACATCCTTCTTGTCATGATGGATCAGCTCGCGCCGCAGGTGCTGAAGCCTTACGGCGGCACGGTGTGCCGGACGCCCAATCTGGAGCGGCTGGCCAGCGAAGGCGTCGTGTTCGAGAACGCCTACTGCAATTACCCGATCTGTGCGCCGGCCCGCTTCAGTCTCATGTCGGGCCGCATGCCGGGCAGCATCGGAGCATTCGACAATGCAACCGAGTTTCCATCCGAGATCCCGACCTTCGCACACTATCTTCGTGCAATGGGTTATCACACGTGTCTCGCCGGCAAGATGCACTTCGTCGGTGCGGATCAGCTGCACGGCTTCGAGGACCGGGTGACGACCGATGTCTATCCTTCCGACTTCTCGTGGACCAGCGACTGGTCGCTGGGCCCGACCTTCTGGGAGCCGTGGTTCCACTCGGTGCGGGTCGTGCTCGATGCGGGACCGGGGCGGCGCAGCGTCAATACGAGCTTTGATGAGGAGGTGACCGTCGAGGCCTGCCGCTGGCTGCACGATCACGCCGACCGGGCCGACGGCCGGCCTTTCTTCCTGGCGGCCAGTTTCATCAGCCCGCACGACCCGTACCTGGCGCCACCGTCTCACTGGGATCTCTACTCGGACGACGAGATCGACGACCCCGGGGTCGGCGACATCCCTCTCGAAGAGCGTGACCCTCACAGCCGCAGACTGTACTACACGATCGGTCGCCACATGCAGACGATCGGCCCTGCGGACATCCGCCGGGCACGACGCGCCTACTATGCCGTGATGAGCTGGATCGATGACCGCATAGGGCGAATCCTGGAAGCCCTCAAGGCCATCGACGCACACGACAACACGATCATCGTCCTCGCAGCCGATCACGGAGACATGCTTGGCGAGCGTGGCCTGTGGTTGAAGATGAGCTTCTTCGAGTGGTCGGTGCGCGTACCGCTGATCGTGCATGCGCCGGCGCTCTATCGTGCGCGCCGGGTCAGGGAGAACGTGTCCCTGCTGGACCTCTTCCCGACCTTCCTGGAATGGGCCGGCGACGGCGAGTTGCCGGAACTGTTCGCGCCGGTCGATGGCGCAAGCATCGCCGGACTGGCGGCCGGACACCGCGACGGCTGGCCCGATGCCGTCGCCAGCGAGTACTGCGGTGAGGGCGCCTCCTCACCGATCCTCATGATTCGCCGCGAACGCTGGAAATACATCCACTGTGATGATGATCCGCCCCTGCTCTTCGATCTCAGGCGAGATCCCGACGAACTTGCCAACCTCGCCGGACAACCGGAGGTCAGCGGCATCGAGAATGATCTGGCCGGCGAGGTCCGTCGCCGGTGGGACGTTGCGGCCCTGAAGGATCGCGTGATCGAGAGCCAGAGGCGCAGGAAGTTCCTTCACGCCGCCCTGTCGGTTGGCCGTCGCACCCCCTGGGACTGGCGACCGCCGCGTGATGCCTCGCGTGAGTATGTGCGTGCCATGTCCACGCCAGGACCTGGAACCGCCCGATGACACTCTTCTCGCACCTGAGTTCACGCCGGTGGCCGTCCCGTCAACATGCCCGCACGACACACGTTTTCCTGCCCGCATCGACCGCTTCCCTGCGTGGATCGGGAATGGCGCCCGGCGCCGGCTGGCCCGACAATCTGCGCATGGGGTAGGCTGAACCGGTATCGCTGACGGGAGCAGGAATACGGTGAAGAGCGAGACCGGAACCCATGAATGGCGGCAAAGCCCGCGGCGGGTTCATGTGCACTTCGACGGCATCCGGGTCGCGGACTCCGGGCGCACCATGCTGCTGCGACAGCACGGTTTCCTGCCGGTCTACTACTTCCCCGAGGACGACGTGCGCACCGACCTTCTCGTGGGCAGCGACTACACGACCACATCGCCCTACAAGGGCACGGCCAGCTACTGGCATCTCGACACCGGCTCACGTGTCGCCCGCTTCGCCGTGTGGCGGTATCTGCGGCCAAGGAAGGGGTCGCCCGACACCAGCGGTCACTACGGATTCGACTGGCACAGCATGGACGCCTGGTGGGAGGAGGACGAGCGCATCCACGTGCACGCGCGCGATCCGTTCCTGCGGGTGGACGCGGTGCGGAGCGCCCGGTCCGTCAGGGTCGACATCGCCGGACGCACCGTTGCGCAGACGCACCGGCCCGTGCTGTTGTTCGAGACCGGGCTCGTGACGCGCTTCTACATCCCGCGAGACGACGTCGACAGGGACGTATTCGAGCCGAGCGCCACCTATACGCTCTGCCCCTACAAGGGTCGTGCCCGCTATCACCATGTCCGGATCGATGGCAAACGCTGCAGGGATGCGGCCTGGCAGTATGTGCGTCCCCTGTCCGCTGTGGCGGCGGTCGCCGGACACTTCGCATTCTGGAACGAGCGCGCCGACACGACGATCGTCGTTGACGGGACACCCCTTGCGAAGAAGGGCGTGCGCTCCTCCGGTGACGGCGGCGAATGGCTGCAGCCGTGGCGAGAATTCTGGGGTGAACCCCCGCCTGCGGCCATGCAGGGTGCAGATGCCGGCGCACAGATCGAGGCGGCGCGTCCCAATGGCCGCGCCGAGGGTCCACCCGACGGTGTCATGGATCTCGACATCGAACGCGCCGGAGGAGCTCCGCAGGCCTGGCTGGAACAGGGGTGAGCGAACTGGCACGCGTCATCCCGGTGCTCTACCCTGTCGCCAAGATCCATGGTCGGGGAGCCATGCCATGATCCAGTCGCGCCCGGAACTTGTCGGAACCTTCGGCATGGTGACCACCACCCACTGGCAGGCCAGCGCCGCCGGAATGGCCATGCTGGAACGGGGCGGCAACGCTTTCGATGCGGCAGTGGCGGCCGGCTGTGTCCTGCATGTGGTCGAACCCGACCAGAACGGTCCAGGTGGCGATGTCCCCCTCATCCTGTGGAGCGAGAAGAAGGGCAGGGTCGATGTCATCTGTGGCCAGGGGGTAGCGCCGTCAACGATCTCCGGGGAGGCCCTGCGGAACATGGGCCTCGACATCATGCCGGGAACCGGACATCTGCCCGTCGTCGTACCCGGCAGTTTCGGGGCCTGGATGCTGCTGTTGCGCGACTACGGGAGCCTCACGGTTCGCGAGGTTCTCGAACCGGCCATCGCCATCGCTCGCGACGGCTTCCTGCTCACCCCCACGGTCGCGTCTGTCCTCCAACAGGCGCGCGCCTTCATGGAGGAATTCTGGCCGACATCGGCTGAAGCCTACTGCGACGGCACCCTCGAGGCCGGTGATCTCCACCGCCTGCCCATGCAGGCCCGGACCTGGGAGAGGATCATTGAGGAGGCGCAAGCCGCAGGCGGCGATCGCGAGACCCAGATCGAGGCGGCACGCGACGCGTGGTACGAGGGGTTTGTCGCCGAGGCGATCGACCGGTTCATGCGCGAACCGGTCATGGATTCCAGCGGCGAGGTCCACGTGGGGTTCCTCACCGGTGACGATCTGGCGCGCTGGCGCGCCACCGTCGAGGATCCGGTCACACTGGACTACGGCGACTACACCGTCTGCAAGGCCGGACCGTGGTCCCAGGCGCCTGTCCTGCTCCAGCAGCTGGCGCTGCTCAAGGGCTTCGACGTAGCGGCCATGGATGCTTCGGGACCTGAGTTCGTCCACATCATTCAGGAATGCGCCAAGCTTGCGCTGGCCGATCGCGAGGCCTTCTACGGCGACCCGCATTTTGTCGACGTGCCCCTTGAACGACTGCTTTCGGAAGACTACTGCGCCGGCCGGCGTCGGCTCGTCGAGGAAACCGCCAGCATGGAGATGCGGCCCGGAACGATCGAGGGTTACGGCGGCGCCATCACGCTGCGTGCGCTGGGCTCGACCAACATCGCCCACGCATCAACCTCGCTGGAGAGCAGCGCCGGATCGAAACCCTGGCGCACATGGGCCGAATTCGTGGCCCGGCGCCATGGCGACACCTGCCATTTCGACATCATCGACCGCCAGGGCAACATGATTTCGGGCACCCCTTCCGGCGGCTGGCTCACGGGATCTCCTGCGGTGCCCGGTCTGGGCTTTCCTGTTTCGGTCAGGGGACAGATGTTCTGGCTCGACGATGCCCACCCCAATGCACTGCAGCCAGGCAAACGGCCCCGCACCACACTGACCCCGACCCTGGCGCTTCACCATGGCGAACCGCGCCTCGTCTTCGGCACGCCCGGGGGCGATCATCAGGACCAGTGGTCTCTCCATGCCTTCCTGCGCCATGTGGATCACGGCATGACTCTCCAGGAGTCCCTTGATGCACCGTCCTTCTACACCGACCACATGCCGAGTTCATTCTACCCGCGCGAGTGGATGCCCGGTCATCTGGCCATCGAGGATCATTTCCCGCAGACGACCATCGCGGAGCTCGACCGCCGGGGTCACGACCTCAGGATCTATCCGCGCTGGAGTCACTACAACTCGATGACCATGGCCTCGAAGGAAGGTCGCGTGCTACGCGCCGCCGCCAGTCCGCGACGGCAGTGCTACGCCGTGGGCCGGTGACCCGCGTCAACAGGGATTGAGTGGCGGCTCGCCGTCGATGTAGCGCCGCACTTCCTCCGCCACCCGAGTCGCGGCGTCGCGCACGGTCTTCGTGGAGGCCCCGGCGATGTGCGGTGTCAGGACCACGCCGGGATGGGAGAGCAGGGGCCAGTGCGCCGGCGCGGGCTCGACGGCGAAGGTCTCCAGCATCGCCCCTCTGAGGCGCCCGCTATCGAGGGCGCTCGCGAGAGCATCGTAGTCCACCAGCGGTCCACGGGCCGTGTTGACGAACCAGGCCCCCTGCTTCATCCGGGCAAACGCTTCCGCGTTCATGAACTGTTCGGTCGCCGGAGTGACGCGGGCGTGCAGGGTCACGAGATCCGACTGTTCAAGGAGAGTCTCGACACCCACCTGGCACACCCTGTCATCGATGTCCCCGGGTGGCACCTCGACCAGGGGGTCGAAGACGAGAATGCGGCACTCGAAGGCGCGCAGCAGGCGAACCACACGGTTGCCGATGTTCCCGTAGCCGATGACGCCGACAGTCATGTCACAGAGTTCCACGCCCGCCTCGTCGGCGCGATAGAGGTCTCCCCGCCACACGCCGTGGCGCAATGCCTCGTGTCCCCGCACGATGTTGCGGGTCAGGGCGAGAATGGCGCCGATGGTGAACTCCGCCACCGCCGATGCGTTGCGGCCCGGCGTGTTGACGACGCGGATTCCGTGCGCGCGCGCCGCCGCCATGTCGATGTTGACCGGCCCGCCGCGCGACACGGCGACACATTTCAGCCGGGGCAGCCGCTCCATCATGGAGGCCGAAAGAGGGGCCAGCTGGGTCACAAGGATTTCGGCGTCACCGATCCACGCAACGATGTCGCCCGCAAAGCCCATGTATTCCTTCAATCCTTCCATTCCCGGAACCCGATAGCCGTGTTCCATGGGCTCATCGGGCCACGCCAGTTCGTGAAGCTGTGTCGCGATCCGCTTCCCGCAGGCCTCGCGCAGGGCGTCATCGAACATCCCCGGGAGCATGAAGCGGTCACCGATGATCGCAATGTTCCGGATCATCGCCCGGCCCTGCGGTTCACTGCGGCGTGCGCGCCCCACACCGGGGCCAGGGCCTCGCGGGTCCGGACATAGAGCGGATAGAGATCCTCGTAGGTTCCGACCAGTTCGGGGTCCGGCGCCTCGGCCTCTGCCAGAAGCGGCGTCACCCAGTCGGCCACGCACTCTTCCATGGTGGTGTAGATCCCCTGCTGCATGGTCGCGATCATCGCCGCTCCCGCCGCACCCGTCTCGTCACGCCGGGTACGGCGCAGGCGCCGGTTCAGCACGGCGCCCAGAATGGCGCGCAGGACAGCCGAGCGAGCTGCGCCTCCCGCGAGGCGTACCTCAGGTGGAACCGGACCCATGTCGCTGTGACAATCGCGGGCCGCATAGGCGAGGCCCTCCAGCACGGCGCGCGCCAGTTCCGCGAGACCGGCCCCCGAATCGAGGCCTGTGAAGCTCGCCCGCGCCTCCGGTGCGAGGAAGGGCCCCCGCTCTCCGGCCGGAGAGATGTAAGGATGATAGAGGACCCGCCCGGCTTCTCCGGCATGGGCCAGGGCATCGATTCGCGGCATCAGGTCTTCTTTGGTCCTGCTGATTCCCGAATCCCCGAGAACGTCACACATGAGGTCGAGCAGCCAGTCGATGTTGAGCGTGCCCGAGAGATTGGAGTGCATCTGGATGTAGGTCTCCGGAAGCGGACAGCACATCGTGTAGCCGGCAAGCCGGGGACTGGACCGCACCGACCGCGCACCGGTCACGTAGCGCATGTGCACGCCGGTCGAGCCGATGATCGAGAAGGCCGCACCACCTGCAGGATCATGGATGCCGCCCCCAAGCGCCGTGCAGACGCCATCGATGTAGGCCAGAATCACCGGCAGGCCCTCCGGCAGCCCGGTGGCGGCAGCCGCGTCACGGGTAAGCGGATGGGAGTCCCGCATTCCGTCAACAATGTCGGGCAACAGCCTGACATGGGATTCAAGACCGAATTGCGCCAGGGGTTCATCGCAGTAACGGCGCGTGCGAAAGTCGCCAAAGGTCAGGACCGCTTCCGACGGATCGGTCGCCCTCTGGCCTGTGAGCCGGTAGTAGAGCCAGTCCTTGCAGTGAAAGGCGGTGGCGGCGCGACGCAGCACGTCCGGGGTATGGCGGGCCATCCAGGCAAGCTGGCTCGATTGCTGACAGGGCGCCACTCCGGTGCCCGTGGCATCATAGAGCGCCTGGTAATCAGGACCCTCCCGGACCCGGCGGGTCTCATCGGCCGCTCTGCCGTCGAGCCACAACCACGCCGGACCGACAGGGTCTCCGGCGGAATCGATCAGCCATGTTCCGTCCCCCTGCCCTGTCACGGCCAGGGCACGGACCCTGCCGGCGAGATCGGGTATCTGGTCGGTGAGGTCGCGCAGCGCGCCCGCGGTCCCATCCCAGGTCCGCGCCATGTCCTGTTCGGCAGAGCCATCCGCACCGGTCCGGTAGCTGTTGGGTCGCGACACCACGGCGATCTCGTCGCCTTCCGGTGTGAAGGCCACGGCCTTCAACACCGAAGTGCCGGCATCCATGCCGATCATCACGTCCGCATTCACAAGTCTGCCGTCCGTCACAGGGCCAGAATTCCCGGTCAGATTATCCATGCCCCGCTGGAATTGCATCAGCGTTTCATGGCATGGCCCAACGCCGGGGAATTCGGGATCGCGACAGGTGGTCCTATCGGTTACGGTCCCCTGAATGACCGGGTGCATGGCATGAAGATCGAACGCATCATCGCCCGTCCGCTCAAGCGCGGATCACCCCTCGACCGGGGGACATCGCCTCGAGCGTCCATCCCGCCCGGTGGCGACGGCGGCAACACGCTGGCGCGCTATCGGGAGTATTCCGGGCAGGCCCGCGACCCGGGAGGCAGCGGCCCGCCGGCCCTGTGCCTGGCCATCGCCAGCGACGGCACCTGGGGCATGGGCATCACCGATTTCTCCGGGGCAGTCGTACCTCTGATCAACGAGTACTTCGCCCCCATGATCGAAGGCGGCAATCCACTGGCAACCGAGCGGTTGTGGGATCTCATGTTCCGCCATGCCAGCGTTCCCGGGGTTGGCGGGATTGCGAGCTACGCGATCAGCGCCATTGATCTCGCCTTGTGGGATCTCAAGGGAAAACTCCTGCAGCGGCCGGTCTATGAACTGCTGGGCGGGCCGGCGCACGCGGAGGTCTTCTGCTATGCCACGGGCCACGACGTTGCCTGGATGCTCGAATCGGGGTTCGAGGCGGTCAAGCTGCCCTGCTTTCTGGGCGAGGCCCAGGGCATCGTGGCCCTCGAGAGGATCGAGGAGAAGGTGGCGCAGGCCAGGGAGATGATCGGTCCCGAACGTGAACTGATGCTCGACTGCTGGGTGGCTGGAGATGTCGAGTTCATGGTGAGGCTTGGTGAACGCTTGCGGCCCTATGGCCTGAAGTGGCTCGAGGACTATCTCTACCCGGAGGACTTCGCCTCGTACGAGGAACTGCGCCGGCGTCTGCCCTGGCAGACACTGGCGACCGGCGAACGCTGGTTCACCCATCTTCCCTTCGGCGAGGCGGCGGCGCGGCGCACCGTCGACATCTTCCAGCCCGATGTCCGCTGGGTCGGAGGCGTAACGGCCTGCATCAAGATCGGTCACATCGCCGAAGGCGCCGGCCTCCAGGTGGCCCTCCACGGCGGCGCCAACGATCTGTTCGGCCAGCACCTGTGCCATGCCATGCCCAGCAACATGTGGGGTGAACTCTACATTGATTCCGCTCCCGGCGTCCCGCTGGAGGAAGGCTGGCGCCCGACACCGGGCATGGCCATCCCGAAGGACAGCCACCTCGTTCCACCGGCCACGCCCGGTTTCGGTATCGAACTCACCCGCGACGAGCTCGAGGCCATGACCGACTGATCACCCCCCCTCCCCGGCAATCCAGCCGGATCGATGTGTGACCGCGCCGATCAACAGGTGGAAGCTGCGTGCATCGACCGCGCACACCCGGGTCTTTTCTCTGAAAAACCGCTGGGATCCGCATTTCACGTTCCGGGGTGAGTCGCAAACGCTCATGGGCGTTTGAGGGAGGGACTTGGTAACGACCCCTGCTGCCCGGCCGGTCCGCCGGGGATCTGTCACACTTGATCCGCGCGCCGACGCAGACCATCGCAAACCGGATCATCCTGTAGAGCGACACCCTCCCGCAATTGATTGTCTGCATGGTCCGGGAACACCCCACTTGACCCGGGCAGGGGAATAACTAGCGTGATGCAGACATGTTGGCGCAATCGACCGTCTGTCCTTCTTCAGGGCTTTGGGTCGTTTACGCGCCGTCGAACTGTTTTGCCCAACTCTTTTGGAGACTGAACACATGGCCACCACCGCTGACCGCATCAGGCAGATCATCGCCGATAATCTCGACGTTGGCCGCGATCCCGACTTTGACGCGAAACTCGTTGACTCCGGCGTGTCCTCGGTAGACTGCATCGCCTTTTTCAAGATTGTGAACGACGAGTTCAGCCTGGGCCTGGTCGCCGAGGAGTGCCGGCAATTCGAGACGCTGAGTCAATTGGTTCAGCACATCGATCAGAAGGCGGCGTAACAGTACATCTGCACTGACAACCGAGAGGATGTCCGGGCCAGGGTTTCCGCCCGAACGACGGGCTCCTCACCATGGATTCCTGAGGGCAGGCCGGCTGGCACACGTGCCGCAACGGGGTCACTGAAGAAGCCGAAACGGCGTCGGCCGGGCCTCCACTCTGTGAGCAGGTGGCGACAAGGCCACCACGCCCCACGCTGCTGCCTGTCCAACTCGACGAGTATCCAGCCGGCACAGGAACTTCGAGTCGAACGGTGCCATGGTGTCAGGTTGTGTGCCGGAACGCTTCCAGCGCCCTGGTAGAGTCCGTGCCGGGCCCCGTTTGCGGATCCGAATGCGGCCGGTAGAGTCCCGGCAGGCATGACTACCAGGGACTCCGACCATGACCCTGACGGAGAGCACATGGTGGACTCACTGGCGCGAAGTGGATGGCACGGTCGTTCTCCATGTCGATCTGACGCCGGATGCCGGGCGCGAAGCGCGGGCGGTCTCGTTGCTCGACGACAGCGAGAAAGTGCGCGGCCGCCGCTTCCGGTCCGTTCGTGCCCGCCGCGAGTTCGTTCTTTGCCGCGCGGCGCTTCGCGTCAGCCTCGCCGAGCGTCTGGGCTGCTCTGGTGAACGGCTTTCGTTCGGCTTCCAGGAACACGGCAAACCCTACGCGAGGCTCGCCGACCGGTCCGTGGACATCGCGTTCAATGTCAGTCACAGCGGCGGGCACGGCCTGATCGCGATCACAGACAAGGCGTGTGTCGGTGTCGACGTGGAGGAACGTGCACCTCAGCGCGATCTCGACGGCATCGCCAGCCTGGTGTACGGCCCCTGGGAACGGCGGTTCCTGGGGATCGCTTCGGATCGGGAGAAAGTGCAGATCTTCTATCGCCTGTGGAGCATGAAGGAAGCGTTGATCAAGGCACTCGGCACCGGGTTTTCCCTGAGCCCGTCGGGATTCGAGGTTCCCGGACCGATGCTGCGGGGAGAACGGTCCGGCGTCTTCCGCTTCCCGCACCTGCCGTCACAGGCGTGGCGAGTCCTGGACCTGGGGGAGCCCCGTTTTGCCGCCGCGCTTGCCTACCGGCTATCGTAGTGACCCGAATCGAGACCAGCGACGAACCGCCGGACAGCGAGTCTCGGTGGTAACCGCCGTGACCGGAGTCCGCCCTTGTCCCGATGCGGTCGTTGGCCCAGCGTGCCGCCGCACGGCTTGCGGCCTGCGCCATGGCACATTGCACCGACAGGCATCATGAGTACCGCCCAAACGCGAGGCATCCGCTTCCAGCCTGATGAAACGCCGGCTGCGGCGCTCTCGCTCGGCCTGGGACTGCAGATCGTCATTCTCTCCCTGGCTGGCATCATCCTGATCCCGACGATCGTGATGCGGGCCGGCGGAGCCAGCGAGAACTATCTCTCCTGGGCGGTATTCGCAACGGTTGCGATCTGCGGCGCAGCCACGATCCTGCATGCAATCCGGATCTGGCGAATCGGCACCGGCTACCTGGTCGTGATGGGTCCCACCGGGGTCTACATTGCCGTCTGCATCACCGCCGTTTCCGAGGGTGGACCGTCGCTGATGGCGACCCTGGTTGTTGTCTCGTCGGTGCTTCCGCTCGTGCTGGCCGCATGGTTGCCGCTGTTCCAGCGGCTGCTGACACCGACGCTTTCGGCGACGGTCCTGATGCTGATCCCCGTGACGGTGATGCCTGCCGTGTTCGGTCTCCTGACCACCGTGCCTGACGGAACGTCCGTTCTGGCATCGGCGCTGAGCGCCCTTGCGGTTCTCCTCGTCATTGTCGGCATTGCGCTGAAAGTGACGGGCGCTCCACGCTTGTGGGCGCCGATCTTCGGGGTGGTCGCAGGCTCCGTTGTCGCCGCCGCGTTCGGCCTCTACGACACCGGCCGCATCATCGAGGCGCCGTGGATCGGCTTTCCCACGGGCGAGTGGGCAGGCTTCGATCTCGAATTCGACGCGGCGTTCTGGGCGCTTCTGCCCACCTTTCTGCTCGTCACCGTCATTGCCTCGGTCCGGACCATCAGCGGCGCCGTGGCGATCCAGCGGGTTTCCTGGCGCCGGCCACGGGCGGTGGATTTCCGCGCGGTGCAAGGTGCGATCACGGTGGACGGTCTGGGCAATCTTCTCACCGGCCTCGCCGGTACGGTGCCGAACGCGTCCACGACCGTCGGTGCGTCCGTGACTGAGTTGACGGGTGTCGCCAGCCGCAGCGTTGGTATCGCCACCGGCGCAATACTTGTCGTGATCGCGTTTCTGCCCAAGGCGCTCGCCATCGTGCTGGCGATACCAGGGCCGGTGGTCGCAGCCTATCTCGGGGTGTTGCTGGCCATGATCTTCATCGTCGGAATGAGTGTCGCCATGCGCGACGGGATCGACTACCGCAAGGGCCTGATCATCGGCGTTTCCTTCTGGGTCGGCATCGGTTTCCAGTACGACATGATCTATCCCGAACAGGTTTCCGAGATTGCCGGAGGACTCCTTCGCAACGGGGTCATGACAGGCGGAGCCACGGCCATCCTGATGACACTCTTCGTGGAATTGACGAAGCCACGCCGTAGCCGGCTCGTGGTGACGTTCGAAACCTCCTCCGTGCCAGAAATCAGGGAATTTCTCGGTGCGTTCACCGACCGGAGCGGGTGGGGGCGGGCGATGGCCGCACGGCTCGACGCCGCCTGCGAGGAGACGCTTCTCACCCTTCTCCACCAGAACGACGGGCCAGAAATGCCGAACACGGACCGACGTTTGCGCCTGGCGGTCCACAGGGAAGGCAACGACGCGGTCGTCGAATTCGTCGTGGCCGCGCAGGACGACAACCTCCAGGATCGTCTCGCGCTCATCGATGGGGAACCCGGCGCAACGCCTGCGGAACGGGAGGTGTCACTGCGGCTCTTGCAGGGACTGGCATCCTCTGTGCATCACCAGCAGTATCACGGCGTCGATATCGTGACGGTTCGTGTTGCGGCGCCGGTATCGGACGCCGATTGAGAGTTGCATCGCGTCGCGACTTTCATGCTGCCTGTCATGTATCGACAGCGGTACGATCATGGCGGTCAGCCGACCAGGGGAGCAGCGCATTGACGAAAGCGGACAGGCTGGCAGGCCGCGAACAGGACATGTCCCTCGGCGGCGAGGCAATGGCGGTGGTGGGCATGGCATGCCGTTTTCCTGGCGCAGACAGCCTCTTCGCTTTCTGGCGCATGCTGGAAGAGGGGAAGAGCGGCGTGATCGAAGGGGTTCCCGGCTCCGGCGCCGGGCGCATCGGCGAACTGTTCCCTGAAGGCGAGGGACGGGCTCCGGCCTGCAGGTTCGGCGCCTACCTGGATGAACTCGATCGGTTCGACGCCGCATTCTTTCGCATCTCACCGGTGGAAGCGCAGTTTCTCGACCCCCAGCAACGGATGATGCTGGAAACCTGCTGGCGCGCGCTCGAGGATGCCGGCATCGACCCCGACAACCTGAAAGGCAGCCGCACCGGCGTCTATGCAGGGATCAGCAACAACGAGTATCGCGGGCTGATCCTGGAAAGGACCCGGCCCGATGAGCCCGCCGCGAGCCTCTACTCCGTCACCGGAACCTCGTTCAACACCGCAATCGGCCGGGTCTCCTTCGCACTTGGCCTGGAAGGCCCCGCGCTCGCACTCGATACGGCTTGTTCGTCCTCCCTGGTCGCGATTCATCAGGCGGTGACCGCACTGCGGCGAGACGAGGCGGACGTGGCACTGGCCGGCGGCGTGCATGCAATCCTCTCCGGTCGTCTGCTGGAGATGCGCGCCAATGCCGGCATGCTGTCGCCGGACGGCCGCTGCGCAACCTTCGATGCGGCTGCCAACGGCTACGTGCGCGGTGAGGGCTGCGGGATCGTGGTGATCAAGCGTCTCTCTGATGCCGAGGCCGACGGTGACCGCATATGGGCCGTTATCCGGGGCACCGCTCTGAACCAGGACGGCGCGAGCCCGGGCCTGACCGTGCCAAGCGGTCCGGCACAGGTGAAGGTCATGGAGTCGGCGCTGAAACGGGCGGGCCTCACGCCTTCGGATGTAGACTACGTTGAGGCACACGGGACAGGCACCGAAGTCGGCGATCCCATTGAAGCGCAGGCTACCGGCACGGCTTATGGCCACGGACGCGATCCTGAACGCCCGCTGCTGATCGGTTCGGTAAAGACCAACATCGGCCACCTCGAAGCCGCGGCCGGAATCGCCGGAGTGATCAAGACGGTGTTGGCCATGAGGCGGGGCGTCATCCCCAGGCACCTCCATTTTCGGGATCCCAGTCCGGAAATCGAATGGGACCGACTGCCCTTGCAGGTGACGGCAACAGCCACGGATTGGCCAAGGTCTGCCGGAGCGCCGCCGCGCGCGGGGGTGAGCGGCTTCGGCTGGTCCGGGACCAACGCCCATGTGGTGCTTGAGGGCTATGGCGACCGGCATGACACCGTCGCAGCAGATCCGGGGCGATGGACCGACGGGTCGCCACAGCGCATTGCCATCGTACAACCGGCCTCGATCGAAGGAACGGCACCGGTCGCGAAGACGCTGGCCCCGCGCGGTTCGCGAATCCTGCCCCTTTCGGGCAGGTCGCACGAAGCCTTGAGGGAACTCGCGGGATCGTATCTGTCCTGGCTTGATGACCGCGCCGACGACGACAGCGCGGGAACGCTTGCCGACATGGCCTGGACGACCGCCGTCGGACGTAGTCATTTCGAGTACCGGTCGGGAGTGGTGTTCCATGACGCCGGCTCCCTGCGCACTGGTCTGCAAGACCTCCAGGAGGCGGGCGACACGCGGACACCGGTGGCGGCGAGGAAGGTGGCGTTCGCCTATACCGGACAGGCCAGCCAATGGCCTGGCATGGGCGAAGCGCTCTATGAAAGCGAGCCGGTGGCGCGCGCGGTGCTCGACCACTGCGACGCGATCCTCGCCGAGGTGCGGGATGCGTCACTGCTGGACGTGATGTTCGATCGACCGGGAGCCGCGGGTGACCTTGACAACCCACGGTGGAAGCAGCCGGCGATCTACGCCCTTGAATGCGCTCTCACCGCGCTGTGGGACACTCTCGGCGTACGGCCGGATGTCGTGGTCGGACACAGTCTTGGTGAGATCGCGGCGGCGCAGGCCGCGGGCGTGTTCAGTCTGGAGGAAGGACTGCGCTTCGCCGCCGCCCGGGGCGAGCTGATCGGGGCGCTTCCCGGCGACGGCGCGATGGTCGCAGTCTTCGCGCCCGCTCCACGTGTCGCCGGGGCGCTGGACGAGCACAATGCGGCTTCGGACGGCATTGGCCTTTGTATCGCGGTGGACAACGGCGCCCAACAGGTGATCAGCGGTCCGGAAGCAGAGATCGATGCGATCCTGGAACGCCTGGAAGGTCAGGACATCCGGGCCGTGAAACTGCGCAAGAGCCCGGCCTACCACAGTGCGATGGTCGACCCGGCCCTCGACGACCTGGAAGGCGCATTGGCCGGAACCACGTTCGCGCCGCCTTCGATCCCGTTCGTCAGCAATCTGACCGGCTGCGCGCTGGAGGCCGGTGACGCACCGGATGCGGCCTATTGGCGGCGTCAGGTGCGCGAGCCGGTGGCCTTCCGCGCGTGCATCGAGACCCTGGCGGAAATCGGCGTCGACGCAATCATCGAGATCGGTCCCCATGCGGTGTTGGGCCCGATGGCAACGATGGCATGGCCGGAAGCTGCAGCCGAACCTCCTGTCGTGCTCTCAAGCCTGCGACGTCCGGGCAAGGATGAGGAAACGCCCCCGCCGGGTTCGGGTGGCGGTTTCATGGAGGCGGTTGCCGGTGCCTTCGATGCGGGCCTGGCGCTCGACTTTCCGGGATTGTTCGCGGGCGAGACGCGTTGCCGCATCGCCCTGCCCGGCTATCCCTTCCAGCGAGAGCGCTACTGGGTCGAGGGCACCAGGCGGCGATCGCAGGCCGGCCACCCCTTGCTGGGAACGCGCCACGAGTCCGCGAGTGGTGAGGTCGCCTTTGACACCGAGATCTTTCCCTCGGACCCGACGTGGCTCAACGACCATCGGGTGTTCGACCGGCTGATTGCGCCGGGCGCGCTCTACGGTGCGATGGCCGCCGCCGGCATCCGCGCCGAAGGCGACGGGGATGCTGCGGTCGAGGACTTCCAGATACAGAGCGCCCTGGTCTTTCCCGAAGACGACTCGCAGGAGAGTTCGAACGACAGGGGCCGGCGGATACAGGTCCTTCTGAACGACGACCACGATTCCCGCCGGATCCGCATTCTCAGCAGGGGCGACAGCGAGGACACGTGGACATTGCATGCAGAGGGCCGCATCCCGACAGACGCCTCCGGCTCGATGCGGACGCCTTCGCGCCTCGATATCGAGGGAATGAAGGCCCGCCTCTTCCCGGTCGACCTCGCCGCCTACTACCGCTCCAAGGCGGCTGTAGGAATCGGTCTCGGTCCCTCCTTCCGCACACTGCAGGCGCTGTGGGCCCACGCCGGTGAAGCGGTCGCGGACGTGGTGCTCCCCGTCGAGCGAGAAGGTGATGCGCTCGATGTGCATCCGCTCTTGCTCGACGGCTGTTTCCAGGCCGTCGGCGCCGCGCGCAACCCCGGCAGCAACGGCGAGGACGTCACCTACCTCCCCTTCGCCTGGGAGCGGCTGTGGCTGGCGGGCAGTCTGCCGGGTCGGCTGGTTTGCCATGTGAAGATGAGGGAAGCTCCGGCGGGCTCGCAGGCGGTTGCCGACGACGATGCTCCCGAGGTTCGGGCCGCCGATCTGTGGCTCTATGATCCGGACGGCGTACTGGTCGGTGAACTGGCTGGCTTCACGGTCAAGCGCGCGACACGGGCGGCGTTGCTGGCTTCCGTGGAAGGAATCGACGATCTCCTCTACGAGATCGTCTGGCGGGACCGCTCCCTTGCACCCGGCATGTTGCCTGCGGATTTCCTGACCGGGCCGCGGGACATTGCAGCCGACACTGAACTCTTCAGCGACTATCTGGCAAACGAGGATGTGGGCGCGCAAAGCCGGGCCGCGCTTCTCACGGACCTGGAGCAGTTGGCACACGCCTACGCCCTCCGGACCCTGGACAGGCTCGGCTGGCAACGCATCGCCGGCGAACGCGTGGAATCCGAGGCGCTTCGAAAGCGTCTGGAAGTCGGCGACCATCACCGGCGGCTGTTCCGCCGCATGCTGGAGATGCTGGCTCAGGACGGGGTTCTGGCGGACCAGGGTGACAGCTTCGTCGTCAGCGTTTCCTCCGGGGCACCTCTGCCGGGGAGACTCTCGTGCGACCCGGACGCCGTGGCTGACGACATGGTGGCGCAGTACGCGCACGGCACGACCGAAATCGGCCTGTTCCGACGAAGCGCCGATGCCCTGGCCGATGTCCTGCAGGGACACATGGATCCGTTGACACTGCTGTTCAGCAGCGGCGAACCGACAGCGGCCGACCTCTATCTGAAGGCGCCGGTGGCCCGCGCCGCGAACCGGATGCTGGCGGACGCGACGGCGGCATTGCTGCGAACCCTGCCGGATGGACGCACGCTGCGTATTCTGGAGATCGGGGCCGGCACCGGCTCGGCCACCGGGGCCATACTCCCGGAGTTTCCGGAAGGGCGCTACGAGTACACCTATACAGACATCTCGGCCGGCTTCTTCGCGGAAGCGGAATCACGCTTCGGCGGCACCGAGGCATCGATCAACTACCGGGTGCTGGACATCGAGAGGGACCCGGTGGAACAGGACTTCGACCGGCACGGCTACGACCTCGTGATCGCTTCCAATGTGCTGCACGCGACACGATATCTGAACGAGACGCTGGCGCACTGCCTCAAGGTCCTGGCCCCGTCGGGCCAGCTTGTCGCGCTTGAGAACCTGCGTGGCCAGGGATGGCTCGACCTGACCTTCGGGCAACTCGACGGCTGGTGGCGATTTGAAGACACGTACCGCCCGCACCATGCCCTTGCCACTCCGGCGGTGTGGCGCCAGGCACTGGGCGACGCCGGCTTCGGGGACATCGCGATCCTGGGCTTCGACGAGTGCGATCCGAACGCCAATCCGGATCGGGGCGTGATCCTTGCCCGGGGTCCGGAGGACGTGAGCGAGGAACCGGGAGTCTGGGTGCTGGCCGCCGACCGCGGTGGCGTGGCGGCGGATCTCGCGGCGGATCTCGCGGCACACAACCAGACGGTGGTGCTTGCAGGACCGCAAACGCCCCCCGGTGAACCAACGGAGGCCGCGGGCATCATCAAGACCCTCGTGGAGGCGGAGCGACGTGAGTCGTGGACATCCCTGCTCGAAGACCTGCCGGGCGACCTTGCAGGTGTCGTTCATCTTGCCGGGATGGACGGCCGTGGCGCGCAGGCGACGACCGCGGAACTGGCCGAGGACACCCGCCATGCGGCGTCGAGCGCCCTGGCACTGACCCAGGCGCTGGTGGACAGCGATCTGGCCCTGTCGAAGGGGCTCTGGTTCCTGACGCAGGGCGCGCAGATCCTGGAGCGCGAGCGTGGCGGACAACTGACCGGCGCCGCTCTGTGGGGCTTCGGCAAGGTGGCGGCACGGGAAGCGCCCCAGCTGCAACCGAGAATGCTGGATCTCGATCCCGACGATGCGGTCCTGCCATCCGACCTGGCGGACGAGTTCCTCCATCCCGATCCGGAAACCCACATCGCTCGTCGCTTCGGCCGCCGCCTTGGCGCGCGGCTGGTCCGCGCAGAAGCGGTCGCGAACCGGCTGATCCTGCCCGAGGAGCCCGGTTGGGAACTGAAGCCTGATGCCGGCGGCTCGCTCGACTCGATCGGGATCATGCAGGTACCACCGCTCAGGCTCGAACCCGGAGAGGTCCGCGCAGCAGTCGACGCCTTCGGGCTCAATTTCCGCGACGTTTTCATCGCCATCGGCGTCGTCGACGACTTCATGGGCGGGGAATTCTGCGGCCGCGTCCTCGAAGTCGGAGAGGGTGTTACCGGCGTCTCCGTGGGAGACCGCGTCGTCGGACTGACGTTCCGGAACTACGGCTCCGAGACCGTGACCCTGGCAAAGATGATCGTGCCCGCACCACCGGGGTTCTCGGTCAGCGAGCTTGCGACAATTCCGACGGCGTTCGTTTCAGCCGCGCTGTCGTTCGAGCTCTCGGGACTGCAGGCGGGCGATCGCGTACTCATCCACGCCGGCGCGGGCGGGGTGGGCCTTGCGGCCATCCAGTTGGCGCAGGCGGCGGGCGCGGAGGTCTTCGCCACGGCGAGTGCGCGCAAGCAGGACCACCTGCGATCGCTGGGCGTAACTCATGTGTTCGACAGTCGCACGACGGCCTTCGGCCGGGATATCCTGGAGGTGACAGACGGCGTCGGCGTCGACATGGTGCTGAACAGCCTGACCGGCGAGGGCTTCATCGAGGCCAGTCTGTCGTGCCTCGCCCGTGGCGGGCGCTTCGTCGAAATGGGCCGGGTCGGCATTCTGAGCAACGACGAGATGGCGGCTCAGCGTCCGGACGTGTCTTATGCCATCCTCATGATCGACGCTCTCAAGGAGGACGAACCCGCACGCGCCGGTGACATCCTGCGCGGCGTGATGGCGCGGCTTGCCGACGGAGAGTTGACCCCGCTGCTCCACGCACGATGGCCCGTGGCCGAAGCGGGAGCCGCGATGAAGTGCATGCAGGGCGCCCGGCACATCGGCAAGATCGTCTTCACCAATTCGCCGCTCGCCAGGGGAGCCCTGCGGGGTGACCGGAGCTATCTTGTTACCGGTGGGCTTGGTGGCATCGGCTGTGCGGTGGCGGAATGGTTGGCGGACCGCGGCGCCGGTTCCATCGTGCTGAACGGTCGACGGGCTCCCGACCCCGACGTCGAGCGGGTGATCGAGGCTCTCCGCAAGGGGGGGGCCGAGGTGCGCGTGGAGATTGCCGACATGACCGACCCACCCGCGGTGGACGCCATGATGGCACGCATCGATGAGGATCTACCGCCACTCGCGGGCCTGATTCACAGCGTCGGTGTCCTCTCTGACGCCGCGATCGGCAATCAGAGCTGGGAGAACTTCGAAACTGTGATTTGGCCCAAGATTCTGGGAGCATGGCACCTTCACAGGGCAACCGAAAACCGCGATCTCGACATGTTCGTGCTCTTCTCGAGTGTCGCGGGCGTTCTTGGCAATCCGGGCCAGGCCAACCATGCGGCGGCGAATGCGTTTCTCGATCAGCTCGCCGCGCACCGTCGCTCTCTCGGGCTTGCCGGTCAGGTCATTGCCTGGGGCGCCTGGTCGGGGATCGGTGAGGCCGAGGAGCAGAGGGAGCGGATGGCCCGGCGCTCCGCATCGGGCGGGCTCGAGTGGATCGTTCCTGATCAGGGCATGAGGGCCTTCGACCGGCTGGTGCGCGAGGACGCCACGGCGTCCGTGGTGCTCGCGCGTGACTGGACGGCGTTTGGAGAATCGCTCGAGAGCCGTCCGCCCCTGCTGGAGGACCTGTTGTCAGACGGTGCCGACGACGGTGCCGATGATGCCCTGGCCGACGATCTGATCACCCGCCTTCAGGATGCACCCGCGGCCATGCGCGAAGACGTGATGGCGTCGTTTATCCAGGGAGAAATCAAGGCTGTACTCAGACTTCCCAGACCACCGGCGCCCACGGTCGGATTTTTCGATCTGGGCATGGACTCCCTGATGGCGGTGGAGTTTCGCAATCGGCTCAATCGCGCCTTCGCAGGCACCTACACGGCGTCCAATACGGTGGTGTTCGACTACCCCGACATTGCCGCACTTTCTGCCTATCTCGCGGATGAGTTTGCCGGAATCGTGGGCGCCGACGCGCCCGCCACGCCAACCGTGCCGGCAGCCGTGCGCGAACACGACGACACTTCGGACGGCATCGCCATCGTGGGCATGGCCTGCCGATTCCCGGGAGCACCGGACCTGCCGGCTTTCTGGCGGCACCTTGATTCCGGCTCGAGCGCCGTCACCGGAGAGCGTCCCGAAACAGGCCCCTGGAGTGGTTACATCGACCATCTGCCCCCGCAATACGCCGCATATGGCAGCGCAGGCTTCATCGACGGGATCGATCTGTTCGATGCCCGGTTCTTCGGTATGTCGCCGATCGAGGCACGGTTGGTCGATCCGCAGCAACGGATGCTGCTGGAAACAACCTGGCAGGCTCTGGAGGATGCGGGAATCGACCCCGACCGGCTCAAGGGCAGTCGCACCGGGGTCTACGCCGGCATAGCGAGCAGCGAATATCGCGACCTGATGAGGAATGACGATCACGGTATCGGCTATCTCAGCACCGCTGCGAGCATGGCGGTTGGCCGGCTTTCGTTCCGCTTCGGTCTTGGCGGGCCCGCGATGCCCGTGGAACTCAACTGCGCCTCGTCGCTGGTTGCGGTACACCATGCCGTCACGGACCTGCGCCTGGGTACGGTGCACATGGCCCTGGCCGGCGGTGCGAGCGCCGTCCTGTCTGCACCGGTCACGCGCGAAATGGCCGATCTGGGCCTGCTGTCGCGCGGCGGTGCGTGCAGGACCTTCGATGCCGAAGCGGACGGATTTGTGCGGGGCGAGGGCTGCGGCATGATCATCCTCAAGCGCCTTGCAGACGCGGAAGCCGACGGCGATCGGATCTGGGCGGTGATCCGCGGCTCTGCGGTCAACCAGAACGGCGCGGCCGCCGGTGCTACGGTGCCGAACGGTCCGGCTCAGGAGCGGGTGATCGAGCAGGCGCTCTCGCAGGCCGGCTTCGTCCCCGGCGAGGTGGACTACCTGGAGGCACACGGCGCCGGTTCGGCGTTCGGCGATCCAATCGAGGTGCAGGCCGCGGCGGCCGTATACGGCAAGGAGAGAGACAGCGACCGCCCGCTGCTGATCGGTTCGGTAAAGACCAGTATCGGACATCTCGAGTCGGCAGCCGGCATCGCCGGTCTGATGAAGACCGTTCTTGCCATGAATCGGGGTGCCATTCCCCGTCACCTGAACTTCCGGACTCCGAATCCACTCATCGAGTGGGACCGGTTGCCGGTGCGGGTGACGGAGGAAGCGGTCGCCTGGCCACGCAGTCCCGACCGACCGCCGAGGGCCGGGGTCAGCGCCTTCGGAATTTCGGGTGTGAACGCCCATGTCGTGCTGGAGGGATACGGAACCGGGAACCCTGTGCCCGTGGGGCCGGCTCTGCCGACCGCAGCCTCCCTGCCGGAATCGATTGTCTCTCAACCCCAGGAGGAGATTGCGCTCGCAGTGCGCGCCATGCGTCTCTTGCCGCTCTCGGCCAAGTCGGATGTCGCTCTGAGAGCGCTCGCCGAGCGGTACCTTGCATGGCTTGACGAGTGGGGCGATGCACTGGCGCCGGAAGACGCTGCATCCGGCCCCTTGCTGTCCGACATGGCATGGACGGCCGGGGTCGGGCGGAGCCATCTTGCACATCGCGCCGGCCTTGTGTTCCGTGACGCCGCAACGCTGCAGACCAGCCTGAAGGCCCTGGTGGCAACCAGGGACCTCCCGGAACCCGGGACACCTGCAAAGGTCGCATTCATCTACCCGGAGGAGTTGGGCGACTGGACTGCCCTGGCAGGAACCCTCTACGAGACCGAACCGGTGGTCCGAGCGGTGCTCGACCGCTGTGAGGCCGCCATGCTCGACCGGTGGAACGAGCCGTTGCTCGAAAGACTGTTCCGCCGAAGCGAACCGGATGATCCGGCATGGGCGCGGCCCATGGTCTATTCCCTGGCATGTGCGCTCACGGCGCTCTGGTCGAGCATCGGCATCCGGCCAGGCGTGGCAATCGGCTGGGGAGCCGGCGAACTGGCGGCAGCCCAGGCCGCCGGCGTCTTCGATCTGGAGCAGGGGCTCAGGCTTGCGGCGGACCCGGACGATGCACCCGAAGACATCATGCCATCTCCGCCATCGATCAGCATCGTCAGCAGCGCCACCGGGCGACTGCTGGATCCAGGCGACATGCCGGACGGAGCCAGCTGGAGTCATCAGACACACGTGCGGGCGCCCCTGGATCTCTGCGCCCGCACTCTGGCGGAACTGGACGTCGACGCAATGATCGAGATCGGCCCTGGAACAGAATTCGGATCGATGCTCGCCCGTGCCTCGACGGCGTCTTGCGACAGCGGCGTGGCGTTCTCGATCGAGACCCTGCGGCGATCAGCCGAAGACGGGAACGGCGGCTTCATGGCTGCGGTCGCCGCAGCTTACGAGGCCGGTCTGGCGGTGTCTTTCGAGGGTCTTTTTTCGGGAGAGGCCAGGCGCCGGATCGCGCTTCCCGGCTACCCGTTCCAGCGCCGAAGCCATTGGCTCGTGTCGCGCGAACGGTAGGCGGAATCACGAACACGGATTTCGCCTTCCGGATCACCGGGCGCGGCCTTCCGGATGCCAAGGCCTGTCAGGTATTCGCGCACCATCGCCGCGCATTGCGCGGGTTGTTCCAGTTGCAGAAAATGCGACGCCTGTGGCACGAAGTCGTAGTCGACGGCCGACGCATGAGTGAGATCGAAGGTGGGGAGATACGCGTAAGGCAGCGTCGGATCAGCGCCGATGACCTTGGTCGGGCAGATCAGTATCGACAGGTCCAGCAACGGCGAGAAACTCCTCACGTACTCCGCGATCTGGGCTTCGTAGTCCCGAGGACAGCGCAGTTCGTATCCGTTTCCGTCGGCGCTCCGGCGAAGAGTCGATCGTGCCATGAGATCGCGCACACCCGGCACAACCCGGGCGAATCCGGGCACGATGGCCAGGACTTCTGCATACTGCTCTTCGGACTTGAACCGCTCCGTCCGGCGCCGGGTCAAGGCAGCCGTCCGTTCCGCTGCCTCGATGAACTCCAGTTCGCTGGCGGCAGGTTTGCAGAGCGGCGGATCGAACAGGACCAGCGCGGAGTAGGCATCATTGAATGACAGCAGGGCAACAAGCGTCGACAGTGAATGAAAAACTCCGACCGTCGTCTTTTCGCCGTACTCCCGGATGATGGCATCGAGAATGATGTCATGGTCGAGTATCAGAGTCGGAATGTTGTGATCCCGCTGGACACCGACCTCGTTCCAGCCGTGGTTCCTGAGGTCGTAGAGCATCAGGTCAAAGTCATCGGTGAGCAACGACCAGAACGGATAGTAGAGGTCGGCCGCGAGACCGTTGCCGTGGGTCAGGATGAGCCGTGGACCGGCCGGGTTGCCGTGTCGCCGCACGGTGGTCACGGTGGTCTCGTCGGTCCGGACATCGAACGTGGCAAGCGGCTCGGGTATCGTCCACATCGTTGCTTCCGTCATGACGTTTGTGCCCGGTTTCCTCTCGATGCGGTGCCTGCAACGCGATACGGCATGGCTTCAATGGTCGCCCGCGTCGCTGCAATGTTCACGGAGAATGCGGACGGTTCGGTTTCCCCTGAACACAGGAACCTGGGGTCGATTGCCCGCTGCTGTGTGGTGGTTCCCCGCGTGTCCTGGAAATCCGGGGGAAACTTCCTTTCAATGGTCTTGCGATCAATGTTCCACAGTTCGCGTCCTGATGCCACACGAGACAGCCATCCCCTCCGGCCGCCTTCGACGCCCCGTGGGCACTTTCCGGTGCTTTCCGGCCTCGGGGGAGACATTGCAATCGACCGGCAGACCAAACCAGGCCGACACGGTGGAGTGGGAGTACTTCCGCCAGCCCTGCGCCGGGAGAGCCGCACACAGGCACACTCACCGGCGAGGCGGTGTGGCGCCGGCAGAAGTCGGTGACGGCATCAGGCACGAGTTACAGCGCGCCGCAGTTCGTCTCGACAACCTGCTGGACGGATCCCAACCCGATCCCGCCGACACCGACCGAGTGAACATCGACGACGACCGAGACGCGCTCGGTCAGCTGCGGATCGGGCTACACAGGCAGCCGGACCCAGACACGCACGCTCACCTGGCGCCACCTCAAGTGGCCATGGGACCGTCGGCGACAGTGCAGCAGGTCGCGGCGACGAACTGGACCTACTCCGGCGGCTCCTGCATGTCGTCCGGCGGTAACTCCTACAGCTACGTGAGAGGCGGCGACAGGGACGGTGGCGGGCCCGGCGGCAACCGCGGTAGTGGCGACCGAGGCAGGTGAGATCGATGAGGCAATCGAATGCAGCGCTGGCGACCGCTACCGTGTCACAGCCATCGCCACCAGGCGAACCCAACCGGACCGACACTCGACGAGGAAGACGCCCATGATCCGCTTCACGACCATTGCACTCGCCATCGCCATTAGCGTGGCCGCCTGCAAGACAACGGACACCGCCGAGCGCCCGCCCAATCCGGGATCGCACCATGTGTCGTGGATCGAGCGCCTCCTGCTTCCCGGCCGCACGGTCATCCTGTTCGACGAGAGTAGCTACCCGGCTGACTGGCAGAACTGGTTTGTCACCCGCGCCGTCTATCACCTCCGCGGCGACGGCCTCAAGGACGGTGGCACCCTCTCCTGTGAGGGCGAGAAGCGGCGCTACCACGAGGTGCGCTTCGCCGGCTCCTACTTCACCTGGGAAGGTCATGACGACACCTACGCCGCCGTCGGCAATGACAGCGGCTGGCGCGCGCCGGTGTTCTACAATGTCACCACCGGCCGCTTCCACATTGAGGACTGGGACCCACGCGACGACAGATGGGAGCTCGATGCAGACGGCTGGATCCAGGAGGGCTGGCCGCAAGTCATGGCCGACGCTTGCCCGGAGATCACGCAAGAGATCCTCGCCGACGGGGGCTGGATCAACGAGAAGCAGACGCACCCGACGATCTGGAAGATGCTGGAGCAGGATCCCGCCGCACCCCTCGTCCTTCCCTACATGTCGCCCCTACACCCTACCGGCATCGCGGCGGCCCGCCCGCACAATCACCCTTTCGAGTGGTGTTTCACGACAAACAATCGCCCCGTTCTCCCGGATCACTGCTTCCCCGAAGGCGAGGCGGAGGCACTTGGCGACGGGGCAGCCCTCCTGCTGCCTGAATCGCCAGACGAGGCCGCGGACCATCTGCGTCGCCGCGAGCTCGCCGACGCGCTGAAGGCAGCCCACGGTCACATTCTCGAGGATCGCCTGGGTCGTGCCTATGTCCCGGCGCTCGGCAATCCGGACGAGTTCTGGGCCATCGACGGCGAGGGCCACCTCACCGACGTCGGCTACCTCACCTGGAATGGCGTGACGGAGACCCTGGACCTCGACTGGGAGCTGAAGGACGACGTGGCCAACTACCACCACCGTCCGGGTGATCCGCTTCCGGTGATCGACACCGGCCGCCAGCATCCGCTCTTCGCACTGGCAGACAGGCTGGTGGAGGACCCGGACGACATCGTACTGCCCTACATGGGGCGCCAGGCGCGCTTCTCCTTTGCAGAGGGAGGCGCTCTCACAGTGCGGGGTAATGACCGCGACTTCGGCGGTCGCTGGCTGGTGTCGCGAGGCCGCCTGATGCTGGAGGTCGACGGCATCGAGGAGCGTGCCGCCTATCGCTGGGATCTCCTGGCCAGCCTCCTCCGCACCACCCCCGGTTACGCCGGATGACACATCCCGGCCTCTTGGCCTGCTGCCTCACCGGCATGGCGTTGCTCGCCGCCGGTGCGCCCGCCCAGGACGCCGTTCTGCTCCCCTTCCCGGCCGAGAGCACGCTGGATGTCATCGAGCCCGAGGCGCCTCCCCAGGCAGCCACCGTAGAGCCGCCACGCCGTCCGATCGCCCGGCGCTCGCCGGTCCGGTGGTCGATCCCTTCACGGTGACGACCAATCTGATCACCCACGAACACCAGGACCGGACCTGCCCGACGGGGTTCATGGGGCGGTTCAGACCTTCGACGCCCCGTGGGCACTTTCCGGTGCTTTCCGGCCTCGGGGTAGACATTGCAATCGACCGACAGGCCAAACCAGGCAGCACACGATCGAACAACGGGCCGGGCTGCACCGGCCCCTGCCCGTTTCGGTCAAGTGCATTCCCGGCAAACGCAACGGGCCCGTTGTCGGGCAGACAACGTCACCGACACCGTGGTTGCCCTGGCGCCGGGTATGGTAGAACGATCTTCTGACACTCCGGGGGGCCGGGAGATGGATGACACCATGGACGACCGTTTCACGCAGTCACTTCAGGATCTCGACCGTCATCACCACCTGCATCCCTTTACCGATGCCCGCGTCGTCAATGACGCCGGCGTACGCGTCATCACGGGAGCCGAAGGAGTCTACCTGACCACTTCGCGCGGTCATCGCGTACTCGATGGCATGGCGGGTCTGTGGTGCGTGAACATCGGCTACGGGCGTCGGGAACTTGCCCGGGCAGCCCATGACCAACTCCTTTCGCTACCCTACTACAACACCTTCTTCCAGACATCGACCGTGCCCACCACCCGCCTTGCCGGACGCCTCGCGGAGATTTCTCCGGAGGGCTTCAACCATGTCTTCTTCGCCAATTCCGGATCGGAAGCAAATGACACCGCGGCGAAGATGGTGCGCTGGTACTGGCATACCAGGGGGCAGCCATCCCGCAAGACCATCATTTCCCGCCACCATGCCTACCATGGCGTCACCATGGCGGCGGCGAGCATGTGCGGACTCGAGGAGATGCACCCCCAGTTCGATCTTCCCCTTCCCGGATTCATCCACGCGGACTGTCCATACTGGTATCGCTACGGCCGTGGGATGGACCCGGAAGACTTCGGTATCGCCGCGGCCCGCTCGGTCGAACGCCTGATCATCGAGACCGGTCCGGAGAACGTCGGCGCATTCATCGGCGAGCCGGTCATGGGTGCCGGCGGGGTCATCGTCCCCCCGGCAAGCTATTGGCCGGAGATCATGAGAATCTGCCGCCGCTACGACATCCTCGTCATTGCCGATGAAGTGATCTGCGGGTTTGGCCGGACGGGCGAATGGTTCGGTAGCAACACTTTCGGCATTGAACCCGACATCATGACCATCGCCAAGGGTCTCTCGTCAGGCTATCAGCCCATCAGCGGCATACTCGTGCACGACCGGATTGCCGGCGTTATGGTCGAAGAAGGTGGGGAGTTTCAGCACGGTTTCACGTGGTCCGGCCATCCCGTTGCCGCCGCCGTGGCGTTGGAGAACATCGACATCCTCCAGCGCGAGGACATCATCGAACGGAGCCGCTCGGTGACCGGACCCCGCCTGCAGCAACGCCTGCGGGCCTTGAGCGATCATCCGCTCGTCGGCGAGGTGCGCGGTGTCGGCATGATGGCCGCCGTCGAACTCTCGAGCAACAGGGGCACCGCGACAGCGGTGCGTGAAGAAGCCTGGAAACGCGGCCTCCTGGTGCGCGCCACCGGCGAATCCCTCATTCTCTCGCCACCCCTCGTCATCACAACCGACGAAATCGACACCCTCGCCGCAACACTCGGCGCCGCGCTTGATGCCGTGGGCGTGCGATGATCGGACGCTTTGCGTCGAAGCTCGGAGAACGCCTGCCGGGCCAGATGGTCGCCGGCGTCATTCTCGTCCTGCTCGGCGCCTGGTTTTCCCTGCAGCCCATACGCCACGACTATCCTCACATCGACGACCTCGTGGCTGTGAAAGCGGATGTGCTGCAGGCTGTCGAGATTCGCAAGCGGCGCGGCGCTCTGGTCCGCTTCCTCATCCCCGACCCCCTGGAACTGCAAGCGACTCTGGGTGGCGACGGACGACTGGTGCGCTATTCCTCCAATCTTCCGCGCTACGCCGAACTCAAGGAGACCCTCAAGGCGGGAACCCACGTCTTCCATCTGTGGGCCGATGCCCCGGACCCCGACGACGCCACCTTCCTGTGGCAGTTCGACAGCGCCGGAAGCACCCTCCTTTCTCTCGAGGAGACAACGGGCGCGCTCCGGCAGGCGCGCACACACGAAATCTGGCTCCCCGCTGCCATCATGGTCTTCGGTCTCGCCATCGTCGGACTGACCCTGTGGCGCCGCAGGCGGGCCCATCCATGATGTCGGACCCTGCCGGCAGCACAGACTTGTCGCTCCCCAACTCTCTTGCGGGCATGGCCAGTGTCTTACGCGTGGCTCAGATTCACGCAGCGCCTGACGCACTCTCCAACGTCAACACGGTGGCGCCTGTCACCAACGCCGGATTGGCGGATTCGATGGCACCCAATCCAGGCGCTTCATGGCAAGTGAGCACTGTGCCCGGAGAGCGAAGTATCCGCCATCATCCGTTGTTCGCGCGCGTTGGAGGCCTTGGAGGCAAGGCGGCGGGACATATGGTCATGGCGCGCGGACCGGCGATGACCCAGGCGTCGAGATGCCGGGCAGTGACGGCGCAGGTGATCCTCACGCCTGGCATGGAGCACCAGTCTCTGTGTGCGCCGTGTCGCCTCCCGGACAGCCTGATCGCTGTTCACGCAAACCCGACGAAGTGAGGACGAGACCAGACATCAATCGAGGCGGTACTGGTTGGACAGCCTTGCGTATTTCGACGTTTTTTCCACGGGGCTGACGGCAGGGCTCCGTCGACGACAATCTCAAGCGATATCACTTCAGTCGGACTTCTTACCAATCATGGCGCGGAGGTCGGCGATGGCCCAGGCGCCCAGGTGTCGGGCTGCGACGGCGTAGGTGACGAGACCGAGTACCACGAGAATGGCGAGGTAGGCGGCGCCGTCGGCGGGCCACCAGTGGTGTCGGGTGTGGTGGAGCGCTGCCAGCGTGGCCGCCATCACGATCGTCGCGGCGGCCATGCGGGGCAGACGCCGTCTGAGGCGCTGATCGGCGGTGAAGTGGCCCCGGCGGACCAGGAGCACACAGAGGATGATGGCGTTGATCCACGCCGCCGTCGCTGTCGCCATGGCAATCCCGACGTGGCCCAGGGACCAGACCAGTGCCGCCATGACGGCAATGTTGGCGATGAGACCGACCACGGCGATTCTCAGCACCGTTCCGGGGTCCTTGCGGGCAAAGAAGGCGGGCGCCAGCACCTTGATCAGCACATAGGCGGGGAGCCCGGCGGCGAATGCCCGGAGAGCTGCGGCACTCGCCTCGCTGTCGGCCGCATTGAAGGCACCGCGTTCGAAGAGCGCGGTGATGACGGGATGGGCGATGATCATGAGGGCCGCCGCCGCCGGCAGGGTGAGGACCATCACGAGTTCGATGGCGCGGCTCTGGCTTTCGTTGGCCCCGGCCTCGTCACGGGCCTCGATCTGCCTCGACAACAGGGGCAGCAGGGCACTGCCCACGGCAATACCGACAACGCCCAGCGGCAACTGGTTGACCCGGTCGGCATAGTAGAGCCACGAAATGGCGCCCGTGGAAAGAAACGAGGCAACCCACAGATCGATGAGAAGATTGACCTGGACGACGCCGGCGCCGAGGGCTGCGGGAACGAAACGGCGAAGCAGTTCCTTCACTCCTGCCGACAGGCGTGGCAGGAGAAGGCGCGGCGCCATGCCGGCACGCCTGATCGCATGGAGGACAAGCGCCAGTTGCAGAAGTCCGCCGCACGTCACGCCCCAGGAGACGGCCCTGCCCGCGTGCACATCGTCAAGCACATGAATGAGGAGGGCTGCACCGATGAGGCTGAGATTGAGCAGGATGGGTGCTGCGGCATAGGCGGCAAATCGCCCGGTCGAGTTGAGCATGCCGCCAAAGAGCGCCACCAGTGAGATCAGAAGGATGTAGGGAAAGGTGATGCGGGTGAGATCGACGGCCAGATCGAACTTGCGGGGTTCGTCGACGAACCCGGGCGCCAGGACCGTGACGACCCACGGCATCGCCACCTCGAAAACCGCAACCAGCACCGCGAGCACCACGACGAGAACCGCCAGGACCTCGTCGGCCAGCCGCCTTGCAGCGGCTTCGCCCTCGCCCTCGAGGCTGCGGGCGAAGAGTGGAATGAACACTGTGTTGAAGGCGCCCTCCGCCAGAAGGCGGCGGAAAAAATTCGGAAGTTTGAAAGCGACAAGGAAGGCATCCGCCACCCATCCCGTCCCCAGGGCTGCGGCAAACAGCACGTCCCGCACAAATCCGAGAACCCTGCTCGCAGCTGTCAGTCCGCTGACCGTCAGGAAAGCCCTGGAGAGATTCATGAGCCTACAAGGGAGGCTCGACGGATCGTGCCGCTGCCCCTTCCCGTGTCGTTGCGGTTCGCCGGCTCGGCCAGTACGGCTGATGCCCGACGATGGGCGTCTCGCACACCTGCCAGACATGCCGCCTGAGCGCCAGAATCATCCGCCAGCAGCATCGCCGGGAAGCCCGTCCTTCATTTCGCAAAGGAGTCACGTGGCCGCCTGCGATGCGACAATGATCAGATGTGATGGCGAACAGGTGTCCTGCCCGTCGGCAGCCTGTTGACTGGCCGTCAGGAGGTGATGCCGCGAAGCCGCTCGCCTCGCCGGCGCAGGAGTTCCATCACGACCATCAATCCGATCGATATCATGATGAGCATGGTGGCAACCGCCATGATGGTGGGCGAAAGAAGCTCGCGGATGCCCGACCACATGCGCCTCGGAAGCGTGTGCTCCTCGGTGCCGGCCAGGAAGATCGCGATGACCAGTTCATCCCACGACGTGATGAAGGCAAAGAGCGCACCGGCCACCACCCCGGGAAGGATGAGGGGAAGCGTGACCTTGTGGAAGACGCGCAGGGGATCGCCACCCAGACTCGCACCGGCCCGGATGAGATTGTAGTCGAAGCCGGCCAGGGTGGCCGAGACGGTGATGACGACGAAGGGCACACCGATGGTCGCGTGGGCGAAGACCAGGCCGGCAAGCGTCCCGGTCAGTCCGAGCTTGGCATAGAAATAGAACATGCCTGCCGCCGTAATGACGATCGGCACGATGATGGGAGAGATAAGGACGGCGAGGATCGTGGACTTTCCCGGATACTCGGCGCGATTGAGACCCAGCGCTGCCAGAGTCCCCAGCACCGTCGCCACCAGGGTCGCAAAGATGCCGACGATGACGCTGTTCTGGAGACCCAGTATCCATTGCGGACTCGTGAAGAACTCCTCGTACCAACGCAGCGAAAAGCCCGGCATGGGATAGGTAAAATAGGGCTCGGAATTGAAGCTGAGCGGGATGATGACGATGATCGGGATGATCAGGAAGGCGAAGATCAGGCAGCAGATCACACGGAATGTGACATACCAGACACGATCAAGCGTCGTGGCGTAGGACGGCATGGCCATGGTCAGTTCACCTTGAGTCGGTCAACACCGACAAAACGGTTGTAGATGAAGAACATGACAAGGGTGAGCAACAGCAGCACAACGGACAAGGCCGCCCCGAGACCCCAGTTGGCTGTACGCCCCATGTTCTGGACGATCCAGTAACTGATCATCTGATCACCGGGTCCGCCGACCAGAGCCGGCGTGATGTAGTAGCCAAGTGAAAGAATGAAGACGAGCAGTGTTCCCGCCGCCACGCCGGGCATGCACTGCGGAAAGTAGACCTTCAGGAAGGCTTTCCAGCCCGGCGCACCAAGGGACGCTGCGGCCCGCATGTGCCACGGATTGATGGTCTTCATCACGCTGTACATGGGCAACACCATGAACGGCAGGAGGATGTGCACCATCGCCACGTAAACACCGAACCGGTTGCGGATCAGTTCCTGGGGTTCGTTCCACAGGCCCATCCACAACGCCATGTCATTGATCAGTCCCTCATTCTGCAGCAACACGAGCCACGAGGTTGTGCGCACCAGCAGCGATGTCCAGAACGGCAGCAGGACGAGAATCAGCAGCAGGTTGCTGATGCGTGTCGGCAATGTCGCCAGAAGATAGGCAATGGGCAGGCCGAGCAGGAAGCACAGCAGAGTGACGGCAAAGCTGATCTCTATGGTGCGCAGGAGCACATCCACGTAGATCGCCCTGTCCGGGGAAACACCGACAATCTCGCGTTCCTTGTCGCGCTTCAGATCAAGCGACCACAGGAGGTAGTAATCGGTGTAGAAGTCAGAGGAATTCTTGATGGCATACCAGTAGGCAGGATCGCTCCAGTCCTCGTCGATCCTGATGAAACCATCGTGGATCTGATCAAGGGGGAGCAGCATCAGCTGCTCGGAATTGCGTGCCGTCTTCTTCATCATCGACTTGAAGCCGCTGATGTCATAGTTGAGCCGCTTGGCCGCGCGTCCGAACTCGCCGCGTTTGGCGACAGCGAGTTCCTCGGCCAAGGTGGCCATGGCCTCCGGCGGAGGAAATCCCTCGCCATCCCACTCCTGGAACAGTTCCGCCGTGCGCGGGAACCCCGACGTGAGATCCGGATCCTCGACGGAAAGCGACAGCAGCGAAATGATCGGCAGGATGAACCCGACCACGAGAAACGTGAAGAGTGGTGCAACAAGGGCGAGAGCCCAGACCTTGCGCATGCGCTCGGCGCGCCTGAGCTTGATCTTCAGCGGCACGCCGTCGGCTGTGCGCATCACGTCAGGGCCGCCGGTGGTTGCTACCATGTCCTGCCGTCTCCGGACCGTTGATTGAAAGGACAGGGAGAACCGGGGCCGTGATGTCCCGGTTCTCCCCTGAACCCGATGGTTACTGCGAACGCCAGACCTGGAAGCGCTCAGTCAGCTCCTCTTCACGGTCTGCCCACCAGACGGTGTCCACCCAAAGGGCATT
Organism: Alphaproteobacteria bacterium; assembly: GCA_965213815.1. GTDB lineage: Bacteria > Pseudomonadota > Alphaproteobacteria > SP197 > SP197 > SP197. The sequence goes on from OZ243917.1 coordinate 2,661,774, forward strand.
CGCGAGATTGGCCGCAGCGGTCGGCAGGTGCTGCAGAATGTCCGGATTGATGAGTGCGCCTGCCTCGGCGGTCGTCGGTCCGTACGAGATGTACTGGGACTGACGCGCCATGACTTCAGGACGGCTGGCATACTCGATGAACTTCATGCCGAGATCGTATTCCGGATGCTCGGCCGGGATGACCCAGTGATCATAGTCGATGATCTGTCCATCCCAGACGATGACGAAGTTCTTCCCTTCCGTGACGATCGCATTGTAGATGCGGCCGTTCCAGGCGGTGGTCATGGCGACCTCGCCGTCAGCAAGAAGCTGCGGCGCCATGGCGCCGGTATCCCACCAGATGACCTCGTCCTTGATCGTTTCGAGCTTGGCAAAGGCACGATCAATGCCCTCGTCCTCGTTCTCGGTGAGGTAGGAATAGACATCATCAGCGGGAACGCCGTCAGCGATGAGCGCCATTTCCAGGGATGCGGCAGGGCTGTTGGCATAGAGGCCACGCTTGCCCGGGAACGTCTCGAGATCGAAGAAATCGGCGATCGTGGTCGGAACGTTGTCACCGGAGAAGGCATCGCCATCATAGGAATAGATGGTCGCCCAGGAGATGGTGCCCACCGAGCAGTCGAGTGCGGCACCCGGGAAGAAGCGGTCCATTCCGCCTAGCATATCCCAGTCCATTTCGGCGAGAAGGCCTTCGTCGCAACCGGCCATGGCAGTTCCCGACTCCGTATCGATGACGTGCCACTTGTATTCGCCACTCTCGACCTGAACGCGGATCTCCGACAGGGTGCCACCCCACTCGTCCTCGAGGACGGTCATGTCGATTTCCTTGGCCGCAGGCTTGTAGTAGGCCTCGCGCTGGCTGGCCGAATAGGCGCCGCCCCAGGAGGCCACGGTCACCGTGTCCTGAGCCAGGGCCGCTGACGGAGCCTGCAGGCCCGCCAGCGCGGCGCCGGCAAGGACCGCGGCTGAAACTCTCAATACTCCCTTCATGATTGTCGTCTCCCTTCAAAGGACGTTGTTCATGTCGTGCACGATCACGAAAATCGTGCTTCATGTGCCGCGTCACGCGGCCTCAAAGGATGCCTCCCGTCATGTCAGGCGGCATCCAGCGCCCGGCAGTCGCCTGACCGCCAGCCGATTCTGATTTCCTGTCCGGGTTCGAGACTGCCATGAACCGAACCGCGGGGCACCTTGACGACGAAGTTGTCCTGCCCGAACACCTCCATGCGCACTCTCGTGTGGTCACCCATGTAGATCTGTTCCTGCACCACCGCCGTGAAGAGGTCATCACATCCATCGCTTTCCACGGCGCCGACCACCACCACCTCGGGGCGCAGTGACAGGGTGGTCTCCTGGCCCACCCCGGAAACATTGACTGGCAGGGCCCTGATCGTGTGTCCACTGGGAAGTTCGACAAGGCAGACATCCCCGGCCAGTTCCGTGATCTTCCCCTTGAGCCGGTTGTTCTCGCCGATGAACTGGGCAACGAAGGCATTCTTCGGCCGTTCATAGAGTTCCTCGGGCGCATCGAGTTGCTGGATGACACCGTCATCGAAGACAGCGATGCGATCCGACATGGTCAGCGCCTCGCTCTGGTCATGGGTGACGTAGACGAATGTCAGACCCACGTTCTGATGAATGTGCTTCATCTCGATCTGCATCTGCTCGCGCAGTTTCTTGTCGAGAGCGCCGAGCGGCTCGTCCATGAGGACGATCTGGGGCTCGAACACAAGGGCGCGTGCCAGAGCGACGCGCTGCTGCTGACCACCGGAAAGCTGTGCCGGACGGCGCCTCTCGAAGCCTGTCAGCTCCACCATGGCAAGGGCATCCGCGATCTTCTTCTCACGGGAAGATTTTTCCACCTTGTGGCACTGCAGCGGGAACTCGAGGTTTTCGTGGACCGTCATGTGGGGAAACAGGGCGTAGTTCTGGAAAACCATCCCGATATCCCGCTTGTGCGGCGGCACCAGGCGCAGCGAACGACCATTGAGGACGATGTCGCCGTGAGTCGTCGATTCAAACCCGGCAAGCATCATGAGCGTCGTTGTCTTGCCCGACCCGGACGGCCCGAGAAGGGTGAGAAACTCGCCCTTCTCGATCGCCAGGTTAAGATCCTTCACCACGAGAATCTCACCGTCATAGGTTTTCTGGACGTTCTCGAACCGGACCTGTGGCTCGTTCGTTTCCTGACCCGGACTACTGTTGCTGTTCGTCATTCATCCACTTCCGGACATGCCACCCACGTCATGATCTCCACGCTTGACCACCTGCCCACTTGTTGCAATTCCCGACGACGAGATGCGTCGTCAGTTCTCGCCGCCGGGAGCATGCGATGTTGCGGGCGCTAGACTAGAGCAATTGCCGGCATTATCAAAACCCCCTCTTGCAACCGTCCCACCGGAGGCGGCTCAGGCTGCCCGTCTGAGGATACATGACCCGTCGCCTTGCGCCGCAAAGACCCTGCCTTTCCGGCATTGTCGCCTTCCTCGGACTCCTCGTCTGGTCTCACGCCAGCCTTGCCGGTGACGACGCCCTGGCTCTGCCGGTGTCGAGCGGCGCCATCGTCGACGCGGCCATTGCCAGCGGTCTGATCGCCCGGGGCGAATTCGAGGTCATCGATGATCCTCATGCAGGACCACTCCTGGTGGGCCGGCCCGTCGCATCCAACGATCCGGCCCGGACCTTCAGCATCATCATCTTCGACGGCGCCAAGGGACCGACACAGGTCCAGTTTGTCATGGCCGCCCCCTGGGAGGGATTGCAGCCCCGCCTTGAACTGGCAGCCGCTCTTGCCGGCCTCGTCGTGACCCTGCCGTCATCATTGCCGCCCATGCCGCCCATGGAAGCCGGTCCGGTTGAACTCTCGCCCATGGCAACATGGCTCTACAGCCTCTACTACGAAGCCTGGCTTGGCTGGCCCGGCTCCGAGAAGAGGCAGGTGCGGGCGCGCGATGGCATCGCCGTCATCGTGGAAGGCACACCGCCGGAAACATGGGTCATGACCCTGGTGGTCGATCAGGATTATCCGGACGCGACCTGGCCCGGCCGGTGGTCCGGGTCCGAGCCTCCCGACGTGACGCAGGCCCGCAGACTCATTCGCCAGGGCGAGTATCACAAGGCTCATCAGCTCCTGGAGCCTGTGGCGCGGGATGGCACGCCCGAGGCTGCCCTGCTCATGGGAGACATGACGCGATTTGGCAGGACCGGCATTCCCAGCATCGAGGATGCCACCGACTGGTATCTCGTTGCCGCCCGCCACCGTCACCCGAGAGCCATCTGGTCCCTTGCCGCCATGCTCACCGAGAACTGGGGAACGTTCTTCATCAACAACCTCAAGGGTCAGCTGCTGGCCCGGGCCGAAGCTGCTGGTTCGGCGGACGCGTCGCTGGTTCTCGGTCGCACCGAACCGGGCGTGAACTACGTGCGACCGCCCGGCGTATCGGCCTTCAGCCAGATCCTGAATGCGGCGCGGTGGGGGCTGCTGGCCGCCCAGCACGACATAGCCAGGCGCTACGCCGAGGGCAACGGTGTCCCCGCCGACGCGACAGAAGCCTGCGCTTGGGCCATGGCGGCCCTGGAGAACACCGGACCCGGGGCAGACTATCTCTATTCGCGCCAGCTACTCACCGATCTCGCTTCCCGCCTCGATGAAGCCGGACTCGCCAGCGCCCGGGAGAGGGCCGACATGCTCGTGACCGGACCTCCGGCCTGGTCCCCCCGCTCCTCCGAGTAGCGCCGCCAGGGCAGACGGCAAATCCGGTCCCGCGCCTCACAGACCGGGATCGGGTTCATGGGAAAGTGGGACCAGGATCGCCGCGGCAACGGCGGTACAGCCGGACGAGGCAGATTCCGGGATTGTTGCGAGGGAACCGGACGACGACCGATCATCGCGACACGCGTCAAGGGCGGGCGTGGCCGGCGATGGACCCGTTTCAGCGAAGACAGGCGGTTGTCATGCTCCTCGGCCGGACTTCACTTGCCGAGGGCTGGTGCGCTACCTTGAGGCTTCAACGGGAGGTGAACATGCAACCACAGGACATCCCTGCGGTGGACGACCTGATCGCTCGGCAACGGTCGGGGTTCACCCTGGAACAGCCATTCTACCGGGATCCCGGCATCTTCAGGCGTGACATGGAAAAGGTGGTGTCGCGATCGTGGCTCTATGTCGCCCATGAAAGCGAGATTCCCTCGAGAGGCGACTACCTTGTCTACCGGATTGGCGAGGAGTCCATCATCCTCATACGCGGCCGCGATCAGACGGTTCGCGCGTTCTTCAACGTCTGCCGTCATCGCGGCAGTCACATCTGTCTGGACGAACGCGGCAACGCCGGCAAGCTGGTGTGCCCCTATCATGCATGGACCTACGGCCTCGACGGCCGCCTCATTGCCGCGCGTTCCATGGCGAAGGGATTCAACAAGGCGGACTATCCGCTTCACGGGTGCTCGGTCCGTGTCGCCCACGGTCTCATCTTCATCTGTCTGGCCGGCGCCGATGATCCGCATGTCGCGGACTTCGGCGGCATTGCCGACCTGCTCGACACCTACACCTGGCTGCATCACCTCAAGGACACAAAGGTCGTGCACCGCGAGGTCTATCCGACCCACGCCAACTGGAAACTCGTCGTCGACAACTTCCGCGAGTGCTATCACTGCTCACCGGCACATCCCGAGTACACGATGGTCAATGCCTACGTGAAGGCGCACGACCGCGACCCGGAGACCTACCGCCCGGTGGTCGATGCCTGGGCCGAGAAGACGCGGAAACTCGGCCACCCCGTGGGCTGGTCGGATGGCGACACCGGTGACCCGCGTCAGCCTCACAGCGTCTGGCGCCAGCCCATCAGGGAGGGCTTTGTCACGCTTTCGGAGGACGGACAACCTGTCGCTCCCCTGCTTGGCACCCTGGAACACTGGGATGGCGGCGAGACGGCCTTCACACTTGGTCCGCTGTCCTATGCCTATCTGTGCGCCGATCATCTCACGATGTTCCGCTTCACGCCGGTCACGCCGGACTTCAGCGAGGTGCTCGTGACCTGGCATGTTCGCGCCGATGCCGACATGGACCGGGACGTCGACCTCAAGCGCCTGATCTGGATGTGGGATGTCACCACCGTCGAGGACACGAAGATCATCATAGACAACCAGAAGGGGGTGAACTCCTCGCGCTACGCGCCCGGACCCTATGCGGTCCTGGAGGATTACTCGGCTTCCTTCACTGACTGGTACCTCGACCGCATTGCCTCCTGATTCCCCGACCGGCACCGGCGAGACCGGGAGGCGAGCGGGAAGCGGCTACGACACGGGAAATGTTGCCGCCTACTGACCGGTTCTTGCTGCCCGATATCTCGAATGGAGGACTGCCGGATCCTCCTCAGGGGGGAGTTCCGTGCGCACCCGGGCCGGGAGCGTGGATCGCACGAGGCGGTAGGAAACGGCGATGCGCTGCCACAGCTGATCCTCCGCACAGTCAAAGGGCAGGTTGATCCATGAACGATGAAAGTACCGTGCTTTCCTGCCAACACCGGCATCGATCAGCATCGTCGCCGTCTCGATACTGTCGGTCTTGACGGAAACGCCTTCATCGGATGCCCCCATGCAGGCAAACATCTTGCCGCCAATCTTCCATGCATCATGGCCGTCTCCCCAGGGATCGGTGTCCACCGCGCCCGGAAAGACCGCACACATCGCATTGATCGTCGCTCGGCTCATGATCCTCCAACTCCGTCGTGTCATCCGCAGGATCAATACACTTTCCAGGAGGAGCGTTCGACTCGCATTGTCTGACGCGACAGGGCAGACTCACCATCACATGTGAGCTGACGACAGGAGTTTGAAGTCATGAACATCGCAAGGAAGTTGCTGCTCGCCGCCGGGGCGGCCCTGGTGCTCGCGGCGCCGGCCGGGGCGGATATCCCCGAATCGGAACGACCGATCATCGTTCCCTTGCACAACTGGACCGGCGCCCAGATCTCCTCGACCGTTTCGGGAGAGATTCTCAGGCGCATGGGCTACAATGTCGAGTACGTGGCGATCGCCGCACTGGCCGCGCCCCAGGGAATCGCCGATGGCGAGATCACCTATTCGCCCGAGTTGTGGAGCAACAACCTGGGTGAGGTCTATCCGGTCATGATCGAGGACGGCGACATCATCGACATCGGTGATCTCGGACTCGATGCCCGGGAAGGCTGGCTTTATCCACTCTATGTCGAGGAGGAATGCCCGGGCCTGCCCGCGTGGGAAGCCTTCCTCGATTGCCACGAGATCTTTGCCACGACCGAGACCATTCCCAACGGTCGTTTCCTTGACTACCCATCGGAATGGCGCAGTCGCGCCGGCGATCTCATTCGCGAGCAGGAGTTGCCGTTCGATGTTGTCCCCGCGGGAAGTGAGGGAACGATGATCGCCGAACTCAATTCGGCAGTGGAACGCAAGGCGCCGCTCGTCATGATGTTCTGGGCCCCTCACTGGGTGCTGTCCGTTCATGACAGCGGATGGATCGACATTCCCGAAGACCTGGTGAATCAGTACAGCCTGCACAAGCCGCGTATCTTCAAGGCCGCCTGGCCCGGGATTCACGACGAATGGCCCGTGGCGGCCCGGTTCCTCGAGAGCTTCACTCTCGCGAACGGGCCTCAGGAAATCATGATGGATCTGATCGACAACCAGCAACAGGATCTCATCGACGTCACCAACCGGTGGCTCGACGACAACGTGGACACCTGGCAGCCCATGGTCGACGCCGCCATGGCCGGTTCCTGATCGTCTCGCGACCGGGCGGTGGCGGAGCATGCCTCGGCCACCGCCCGGTTGTCCCGTTCAGGGAAACTTCAGTCCGCCCGGCAGGTCGATGCCGGACAGCGGGTTCCCGGACTCCGGCATCTCGAAGTCGGGCGGGAGCTGGCCCTTCCTTGCCATCTTGCGGACCTTCTTCATGCTGCCGTTCATCTGGGCATGCATTTTCATCACCCTGTTGACATCCTGGATGCGGGTGCCCGAACCGCCGGCGATGCGTTTCTTGCGGCTCGCGTGAATGATGCGTGGATCACGGCGTTCGGCGGGCGTCATCGACGAGAGGATCGCCTCAATGAGACTGATGGCGGACTCGTCGAGTTTCGAGGCCTGCATCTGCTGGCGCGCCCGGGCGGCTCCTGGCAACAGTCCGAGAAGGCCCTGCATGCCGCCCATCCGGCGCAGTTGGGATATCTGCAAGCGCAGATCGTCTAGGTCGAACCCCTGACCGGACTCCATCTTCCTTGCCAGCTTCTGCGCATCCTCCTCCTCGACGATCCGGGTGGCCTTTTCCACCAGGCTCACGACGTCGCCCATGCCGAGAATCTGGCCGGCGAGGCGGTCGGGGTGGAAGGGTTCGAGCTGGTCAAGCCGTTCGCCGGTTCCCATCAACTTGATGGGACACCCGGTGACCTGCCGCATCGAAAGCGCAGCTCCTCCGCGGGCATCGCCGTCAATCCGGGTCAGGACGATTCCGGTGACACCGGCACTTTCATGAAATGACCTGGCGCTGTTGACCGCATCCTGTCCGGTCATGGCATCCGCCACGAACAACACCTCGCGAGGCGAGGCCAGTTCCCTGACGCTTGCCAGCTCCTCCATCAGATCATCATCGATATGGAGCCGGCCCGCGGTATCGAGAAGAACCACATCGGTGGCGCTGCGCCGCGCCGTCTTGAGGGCGCGGCGGGCAATGGCGAGAGGGCCTTCTCCGGCCACAACCGGCAGGGTCGCGACCCCCGCCTGTTCACCAAGTACTGCCAGCTGTTCCTGGGCTGCCGGACGGCGGACATCGAGGGAGGCCATCAGGACTTTCTTCTTCCCCTCACCCTCCTGGAGCCAGCGCCCGATCTTGGCCGTGGTCGTGGTCTTGCCGGAGCCCTGGAGACCGACCAGCATCATGGCAACGGGCGGATTGCCGGCGAGATCGAGTCCGGTGGATTCGGAACCGAGCGTTTCCACCAGGTGATCATGCACGAGCTTGACGACCTGCTCGGCCGGATTGACGCCCCGCAGCCTCTCCGTACCACGTGAGCGCTCGCGGACTGCCTCCACAAACTCCCTGACAACGGAGAGTGCGACATCGGCCTCGAGCAGGGCAGCTCGCACTTCACGCAGGGCGGCGTCAATGTCGCTCTGACGCAGGGAGCCCTTGCGCCGCAGTCGGGTGAAGATTCCCTCAAGGTTGCCGGCAAGTCTGTCGAACATGGAGATTCAGCTCTCTTCCCGGACCATCCGGTAATGGAAGTCGCAGTGGTCCGCACCCTGCATGATGGTTTGCGTGCGGCTGAGGCGGATACGTGAATCATATCCTGTCGCGAATGTCGCGTCGCGATTGCAGGAGAGCTCGAAACCGATGTCTGCCAACCCCATCTCCCGGTACATCTCCGCATAGCGGCATCGCGTGACACGATAGATGTACTCGTCATCCGTGCTGCGCGTGACCTCGGTCTCCAGCGCGCCATCGGCGTCCCAGAGATGCTGGAAGGACAGAAATCCGCGAATCCCTCCGGGACCCCCGTTCCTTTCAGCGAACTCGCGCCCCTCGGCGATGGCCGCCTTGACAATCGCCGTTGAAAGGATGCGGCGCGCCCCTGCCTCGCCGACCTCGGCCTTCATGGCCTGCCAGAGCGGCCTGACCACTTCCGCCTGAATGCGACGCCTTTCGAGAACCGGCAGTCGATTGAGCGTTGTCATGGGAGTCACCTCGTCTGCCCGGCGGGCATGGACGCCCGTGGCGTCGGCCCCTATATAGCAACAGCCATGGATCCTGTCAGTTTCATCAAGATGCACGGCCTGGGCAATGATTTCGTCATCATCGACGCCCGGGAACGTGCCACACCGCTTCTCCCATGCGCGATCCGCACGATCGCCGACCGCCGTCTTGGTGTGGGATGCGATCAGATCATCCGTCTCGAGCCTTCGGTCTCCGGCGATGCCTTCATGCGCATCTGGAATCCGGACGGTAGCGAGGCCGAGGCCTGTGGCAACGGAACCCGCTGCGTCGCCCGGCTGCTCATGGAAGAGAGCGGACGAGACGACGCCGGCATCGAAACGGAGTCCGGCTTGCTGCAGGCGCACCGGCGTGGAGCGGCCATGTTCGATGTCGACATGGGCGAGCCGCGGCTCGACTGGCAGGACGTCCCATTGGCGAGACCGTCGGACACGCTTCGGGTGGATCTCGGCGATGCCGCACCTTCGCTCGCCACCTGCGTTGGTATCGGCAATCCCCATGCCGTCCTCTTTGTCGATGATTGCGACGCGGTGGATCTGCGGGCGACCGGACCACTGCTCGAAGGGCACTCGATCTTCCCGCGACGGGCCAACATCAGCTTTGCCACGGTCGAGACGGAATCGCGGGTGCGGGCACGGGTCTGGGAACGGGGCGCCGGCGCCACGCGTGCCTGCGGTTCGGCGGCCTGCGCCATCGCCGTTGCCGGCCACCGGCGCAGCCTTACCCTGCGCCATGTGACCGTGGCCCTGCCGGGCGGTGATCTCGATCTCGACTGGCGCGGGACCGGACACATTCACATGACCGGACCCGCCAGTCTGGTGTGCAGGGGAACCCTCATGCCGGAGATCACGGCATGAGTCATGTGGTGAACTTCGGCTGCCGGCTCAACTCCCGCGAGGCGGCGATCATGTCCAGTCACCTGGAATCGGGAGGCGTGGAGAACACGATCGTCGTCAACACCTGCGCCGTGACGATGGAAGCCGAGCGCCAGGCGCGCCAGATGGTACGCCGTCTGCGTCGTGAGAATCCTTCGGCCACCATCATCGCCACCGGCTGCGCCAGCGAAGTCGACCACCAGGCATGGGCCGCCATGCCGGAGATCGATCGCATTGTGGCCAACGGCCTCAAGACCCGTCGCGAGACGTGGACCGCGGCGCCAGCGCGGAAGGTATCCCCGACAGCGAGGGTCCGGACCCCCGTCGAGGTGCAGAACGGGTGTGATCATCACTGCACGTTCTGCATCATCCCCCGCGGTCGCGGCGCCTCGAGAAGCCGTCCGGTCGAGGATGTCATCAACGATGTTCGCGACATTGTCTCGTCCGGTTGCAAGGAGGTGGTGCTGACCGGAGTCGACATCACGGCGTGGGGTCAGGACTTGCCGGATCGGCCGCGCCTCGGCGCCCTTGTCCGCGCCATTCTCGCTGGCGTCCCCGAACTGCCGCGGCTCAGGCTGACCAGCCTTGATGTCGGGGAGATCGACGCGACGCTCCTCGATGCGATCGCCGGTGAGGAGCGCCTCATGCCCCACCTCCATCTGTCGCTTCAGGCGGGTGATCCGATGATTCTCAAGCGCATGAGACGCCGGCACACGCCACCCGACGCTGTCCGATTCTGCCGGAATGTGCGCCGGCTGCGCCCCGATATCGTGTTCGGTGCCGATCTGATTGCCGGATTTCCCACCGAAACAGAGGACATGTTCGCCAACACCCTGGCCCACGTGGACGACTGCGGCCTGACATGGCTCCATGTCTTTCCCTATTCCGAGAGGCCCGGAACACCTGCGGCAAGGATGCCGAGTCTTCCGCGCCAGGTGCGCAAGGAGCGTGCGGCGAGACTGCGCCAGGCCGGTGCCGCCGCCGCTGTCGTCTGTCTGGACTCGCTCGTCGGCTCCACATCCGCCGTTCTCGTCGAAACCCCGGGCAGCGGCCGCACGGAACACTATGCCCCGGTGGCGACGCCGACGGATCTCGCTCCGGGCAGCATCCATGCCCTCGCCCTCACCGGTCATGACGGCAACCGGCTTCTTGCAGGGTCCGGCCCGTGAGTACGGACGGCTGGTTCGTCCGGCTGCGCGCCGGCCTCGCCCGCTCTTCGGACAGGCTGAAGAATTCGATCGGCGCGATCGTCAACGCCAGAACGCTCGACAGCGCCGCCCTCGAGGACCTCGAGGATGCACTGATCGAAGGCGATATCGGGGTGACCACGGCGGCCGCCCTGGTGGCGGAACTGTCGCACCAGCGATTCAACCGGCATGTGACGGATGAGGAGGTGCGCGGTGATCTTGCCCAACACATCACCCGCATTCTCCAGCCGCTTGCCATGCCGCTTTCGCCCGATCCCGCCAATCGTCCCCATGTCGTTCTGGTGATGGGAGTCAATGGAACCGGGAAGACCACGACGATCGGCAAGCTCGCACAGCACTACCGGGAGAAGGGTCTCGCAGTGGTGCTGGCCGCCGGCGATACCTTTCGTGCGGCAGCTATCGAACAGCTCGGGATCTGGGGCCGGCGGACCGGCGCCATCGTGGTCAGCGGCAAGGAGGGAGGCGACCCGGCAGCCCTTGCCTACACCGCCTATCAGACGGCGCAATCACACAATGCGGATCTTCTTCTCATCGACACGGCCGGCCGACTCCACAACAAGAGTCACCTGATGGACGAGCTGGTCAAGATCCGGCGGGTGCTGGGCAAGTTCGATGATGAGGCGCCACACGACCGGGTTCTCGTTGTCGATGCCACCACCGGCCAGAACGCCCACGTCCAGGTCGAGACCTTCCACAATGCGTGCGACCTCACGGGACTGATCGTCACCAAGCTCGATGGATCGGCGCGAGGCGGTGTCGTGGTCAGCCTTGGCGAACGGTTTCAGCTCCCCCTCTACGCCGTCGGCGTCGGCGAGGGGGCCGATGACCTCAAGCCCTTCGAAGCACGCGAATACGCCCGCTCTCTCATGGGGCTTTCATGACCACGCCTGGACTGCTATTCGTCAGCCTCCATTCAACCGGACACGGTGCGCATGACAAAACCGGTGCAGTCTGAAGACGAACGGGATCCTGTTAACAGGACTACCGCAGCAGCGAAGATCCTCTTCGACTCCCGCCTGATCCTGCTCTTCGGCGAAATCAACGAGAAGGTGGCGCGTGAGACAACCGCACAACTCCTGGCGCTGAGCGAGATCTCGCATGATCCCGTCCGCCTGGTAATCAGTTCACCGGGAGGCCATGTCGAATCAGGCGATGCCATCCACGACATGATTCGCTTCGTCGGCGCTCCCGTGACGGTCATCGGAACCGGCTGGGTGGCCAGTGCGGGTGTGCATATCTACCTCGCCGCTGCGCGGGAAAGGCGCTACTGCACGCCCAACACCCGGTTCCTGCTTCACCAGCCCATGGGCGGCATCGGCGGCAGCGCCGTCGACATGGAGATCGAGGCCCGTGAAATCCTGAAGATGCGCGACCGCCTCAACCACATCATTGCCAACGAGACCGGACAGTCACTCGAGCAGGTGGCGCGGGACACGGACCGCAACCACTGGCTCACTCCGGAAGAAGCCCGCGACTACGGAATCGTCAGCCACATCGTATCAGACATCGGCGACACGGCCTGACGCGCTGCCGACGATAGAGACCGTATCCAAGTGAGGCACCTCCGGCGCGGATTCCACCTGCAAACATGACCTGACGGTGCATCGCCGGGCTCCGGAACCGGGAACCCCGGCACGAACTCCCGGGGCGAGCAGGCCCACGTGGGTCAGGACGGGGTTCTGTCCCGCCCGACCTGGCCGGATCGGGTGATCAGCACGGCATCAACGGCCCTCACGAAGTCTTCACCGACGATAAGCGGATTGACGTCCATCTCGGAGATGACGTCCCTGAGCGCGTGGCACAGGGCCGAAAAACGGCTGAGCGCGACGCAAAGCCCGACAACGTCGCATGGCGGACGGGAGCGTGCACCTTCAAGCAGGCGCCGGACCCTGAGGCCATCGATGAGACGGCGGGCCTCGTCGGCGCCGAATGGCGCCAGCGCGTACACACGATCATCAAGCAGTTCCACCAGGGTGCCTCCGGCGCTCACCATCACCACCGGGCCCCACTGGGGATCATTGATCATGCCGAAGGCCACTTCGGTTTCCCCACGGACCATTTCGGCGACACACATCTCGGGCCCCAGAGACATCAGGAAGCCGGCGGCGGCGCGCAAGGCTGCCTCGTCGGGCAGGTCGAGACGCACACCGCCCCTGTCGGACTTGTGATGGAGTTCCGGCACCGCCGTCTTGAGCGCCACCGGGTATCCGATGTCGCGTGCCGCTGCGGCAGCTTCGTCGGGGGACCGGCAGAGTCGGCTCGCCGCGACGGGGATGCCGAATGCCCCCAGCATGGAGAGGGCTTCCGCTTCGCCTGGGGTATCACCCCTGGCAAGGCGTTCCCTCCAGAGCCGGACGAGTTCGGGGTCCACGGGTTGCACCGCACCATCTTCGAGCGCCCGCCAGTCTCGATACGCGAGTGCACACTTCACGCCCGTGAGAAGCGGTCTCACACCGCTGATCACCGGCACGCCACTGCCGAGCATGTCGCTGGCGAAGGCACCGTTGTGTGCGGCTCCCAGCGAGTTGGTGAGTACGTAGGGCTTTTCCGATCCAGCGGCGATCTGCCGCGCTGCCTCGCCGATTTCGGGCAGACCCTCGTGCCGGTCCGTCCGGAAATACTCATGGGCAAGAATCGCAACTCCGGGATCCCTTTCGAGAATGCCGGCACACTGGATCATCACGGGTCCGAGACGTTCGTTGTAGCGGCCGGCGGCGTCGAGTGGATTGACCGCCTCAAGTCCGATATCGAGGCAGGATTCGAGAGCACTGATTGTGGCCCTGGACAATGGCGCGAACTCGATCCCCATATCACTGGCAAGATCCATCATCTGTTCACGCAATCCTCCCGAATCGAGGACCGCGGCAAAGCCCCCTTCGCCCACGGTCTTTCCAAGACCGAGGATCTGGGCGGCGGCCATCAGGCCGTCAAGATCGTCCGTTCTCAACACGCCGTAGCGGCGGCACACCGCATCGAATGCCGTGTCGTCTCCGGCAAGGGCGCCCGAGTGCGTGCTGGCGAGCCTGGCGCTTTCCGGTGTTCTTCCGACCTTCGTCACCACCACCGGAATGCCCCGGTCACGTGCCCTGGCAAGGACCCGCACAAAGGCGTCCGGATCGCGGATCGCCTCGGCAAAGAGCGCCAGAACACGGGTTGTCGGCAGTTCCAGGGCATAGTCCATGTAGTCCGCGACGGTCGCGTTGATCTCCTGACCCTGGGACACCAGGAGATTGAAGCGCATCCGGCGTGACTCGTTGGCCAGCATGCCGAAGACCGATCCCGAGTGGCACAGGGCGGCGATATGGCCGGGATCGGTATCGAGGGGCTCCTGGAAGCTAGCAAAGGTCCGGGCGTCGAAGTTGTAGAATCCCATGCCGTTGCCACCGCAGACCGGAACGTCCGCTTCGCGGGCCATCGCCTTCAGGCGCTCGACAAGGCGAGGTTCCCGGTCGTCGATCAGGAAACAGGAATCGAAGATGACCATGGCCCGGGCGCCGGCGCGGATCGCCTCATCGAAGACCCCTTCCATGCGGTGCGCGGCCACCGAAAGGATGGCAAGATCGACCGGCCCCGGGAGATCAGCCAGGGAAGGCCTGGCCTCGATGCCTTCGACGACGGCATGCCTCGGATTCACCACGGCAAGAAGTCCAGGGTACCCACCCGCCAGAAGGCTCTTCACCATGAGGTTGCCGACAGTGCCGGGGCGCGGCGACCCGCCGACAAGGGCAATGGACCGGGGCGCCAGCAGAGGTGCCAGCCAATGGGAGCGTGCCGTCATCGTGAACCCTCGCCAGACCGCCGGCAAAGCATGGTCCGGTCATGGGACGTGTCAAGAAGGACTCGTCCGTCTTGCCGCAGGGCGCGCTCAGGGGCTGATCTGTACTTCAGGGTCAGTCGCCGGACGTGCCTCACTTGGCAGGGATTGGCATAGCCACTGTGGCTCTACAGGTTGACAATCTCCACGAAACCCTCCTTGTCGATAGATGGTGGCTTCCACGTATGCGCTCAACGAGAACGCGTCTGCGGCCATCTGGACCCCGCGTTGTGCCGGGTTTCATATCGTTTCACATCTATAGAAACGATAGCTTGAGTTGACGAATGTTTTACAAAATTATAGAGAGCTACTCGTTTCACAGGGAATTAAGACTCGTTGCATGCCTCTCTCGGAACGAGCCATAGTCGACTACATCGCTGACCATCCCGGCGCTCGCCGGAAGGAAATCAGGCGGCACGCCGCGCCCGAGAGCAGCGAGACGACCGTCTGGCGCGCGCTCAGGCGGCTGGTCGACGAGGGAAAACTCGAGGTTTCGGGCGCGGGTCGCGCAACAGGCTACACGCTTGCAGGGTCAGGGGTGGTTCGCGCCCACCTGCAAACGCCCTACAACCGCCGCAAGCCTGTCAGCCACAACCGGGAATTCCTGGACAGCTACATCCCGGACAAGACCTTCTACCTCCCTGAGGCAGACCGGCAACGCCTGCTCGACGCCGGCACACCCGCTGGCGCGCCACTCCCTGCAGGCACCTATGCACGCCGCATTCTCGAACGGCTGCTGGTCGATCTGTCGTGGGCGTCATCACGCATGGAAGGGAATACCTACAACCTGCCCGAAACCGAACGCCTGATTCGCTTCGGTCAGGAGGCTTCCGGGAAGGACCGCAAGGAAGCGGTCATGATCCTCAATCACAAGGAAGCCATCGAGTACGTCGTGGACAATCTCGGCCAGATCGCCATCAGGCGACTGGACCTGTGCAACATTCACGCCTTGCTGGCCGACGGCCTTCTGGCAGACCCCTCCATGGTCGGACGCCTCCGGCGTATGCCGGTCGGAATCACGCAATCAAGCTACCGACCGCTTGAGGACCAGTTCGCGATCAGGGAGGAGTTCAACATCCTGATCGCGAAGGCCACGGCCATTACCGATCCGTTCGAGCAGTCCTTCTTTCTGCTTGTTCACATCCCCTACCTGCAGGCGTTCGACGATATCAACAAACGCACCTCGCGCGTGTCCTCCAACATCCCGCTGCTCAAGGCCGGTCTCGCGCCCATGTCTTTCCTGGCCATGGATGACCGCATCTACATCGACGGCGTGATCGGCGTCTACGAGATGAACAATGTCTCCTTGCTGCGCGAGGCCTATATCGACGCCTATCTGGCCTCCGCAGACAGTTATCGCGTACTGCGCGCCGAGGTCGAGGCGCCGGCCAAGGCTGCGCTCGACTATCGCGACTTTGTCCGAGAGGCGGTGCGGCGCAGCGTGCTGGACTGGAAGGCCTTCCGGTCACGGCAGGTCATGGAGATGGCCGTGCGAGCCGACATTCCGGAAGAGGACCGTGAGGACGTGGTCAACTATGTCGGGCAGGAAATCCGCCGCCTGCATGAAGGGAACATCATACGCTACCGGCTACTCCCGGCGGACCTTGAAGGTCTCGGCCTCGATCATCAGGAGCGAGCATGGCCAGACGCGGGCCGACCTGCGTGCTGATGCTCGAAGCATGCATCGAGATCCAGGGTCCGAGCTCTCCCCCTGGCTTGCAGGAATGAAGACGCCGAAGCCTGCGCAAGCGCATGGATAATCCTTCAGGAATGCTCGTCGGACTAGAACCTTCGAGCCACGGGCAAACCCAAGATGCCCCAGTTCTCCCGATAGCGCGTCAGCCAGCCGGACTGGTACTGATCAACGATCATCCTGCCATCGTCGGAAACAGGCTTGATGGAGGAATAGTCCGGCAGCAGCCGCCTCATGTTACTGTCCTTGTGGGGTCGCCCACCCCTGCCAGGAGTGTCCAGCCAGACTCGGTGACAACTTCGAATGCAGTCCGCAACCACGTTCGATGGCAAGACATAACAGGTTGTCCGATCTGAAGGTTGCTGGCCAACATCGACAAGGACATAGAACAGATCGTCCACGATCATGGTCTCGTGCTTAGCCTTCATGTCCCAGCCCTTGTCGCGCCCGATGTCCCGGCGGGTCTTCACCTGGATCGCACAGAGCTTCCGGTTGCCTTCGTCCGTGACGAGAATGTCCATGTTCGGGGCCCATCGGGGGCCAGTGCTGCGATCCACCCCCGCCGCAACAGTTGGCTGAGAACGTAGTACTCGCCGGCGGCTCCGACGATTGTCGAGCTTATCCTGTTCACTTTGACTGGTGTCCCCATGTGGCGCATCGGATCTTGTGGATCGTACCTCGTCGGATGCAATCACGAACATGGGGCTGAAGGTACGAGCGGTCATCATGTGCACGGACTCTCACGCGGAATGGGCATGGCGATTCCGGGGTTATTGTTAAGGCCCTGCCTGCCTTCATCGGGACATGACGGCGTGCCATACTTGCCTCCCCTTTCGTGATGCGGAGTGTTGGCCATGCGTCTTGTGTCCATTCTTGCTGTCCTGATGCTGGCGGCAGGGTCCGCGCTGGCCGAAACGGTGCGGGAGTCCCACGGCATCTCGCGCTATGGCGATCTCAAGTACGACGAGGATTTCCGTCACTTCGACTATGTCGATTCCGATGCGCCCAAGGGCGGGGAAGCCCGATTCTTCGGCTTCGGCGGCTTCGACACGCTCAACGCCTACAGCCTCAGGGGACGCAAGGCGGCCGGTCTGTCGCGGCTCTATGACACCCTGCTGAAAGCGTCGAACGACGAGCCAACCGCGGCCTACGGACTGCTGGCCGACCGCGTACGGGTGCCGGATGACCACTCCTGGGTCGCCTTCCGCCTGCGTCCCGAAGCGCGCTGGCACGACGGCACACCGGTCACCGCGGACGATGTGGTGTGGAGCCTCGAAACCCTGCGCCGGAGCGGTCTGCCGCACTATGGCGCCTATTACGCCAATGTCGCGCAGGCGGTAGTCGAGGACGGCGGCTGGGTGCGCTTCACCTTCGATGGCCCGGGAAATGTCGAACTGCCGCTCATTCTGGGCGAGCTTCCGGTGCTGCCACGGCACTGGTACGAGGATCGGGACTTCGAGGACGCCAGTCTCGATTTCCCCATGGGGAGCGGGCCCTACCGGGTCGTCGATGTCGACCCGGGGCGCTCCATCACCTACGAGCGCGACGAGAACTACTGGGGCGCCGGTCTTCCGGTCAATGCCGGCTTCCACAACTTCGACCGCATTCGCTATGACGAGTATCTCGATCTCGACATCGCGATGGAGGCCTTCAAGGCGAACGAATACGACTTCCGTTCGGAGAACAACTCCAAGCGCTGGGCGACCGCCTACAGCGGCAGCATCTTCGACGACGGTCTGGTCATCGTCGAGAAGGTCGCACACAGCCGTCCCCAGGGCATGCAGGGATTCGTCTTCAACCTGCGTCGCGAGAAGTTTGCCGACCCGAGGGTCCGCGAGGCACTCGCCATGGCCTTCGATTTCGAATGGGCCAACCAGAATCTCTTCTATGGCCAGTATCTCAGGTCGGTGAGCTACTTCTCCAATTCGGAACTTGCCGCCAGCGGCACCCCGGACGATGCCGAACGCGCCCTGCTCGAGCGCCACGGCGACGGCCTTCCCGACGCCGTTTTCGGCGAGGTCCCCATACCGCCGGTCACCGACGGGTCAGGCAACAACAGGACCAATCTGCGCAAGGCCAGGGCCCTGCTTCAGGAAGCCGGATGGACGGTCGAGGACGGCGTCCTGACCGGTCCCACCGGGACGCCTTTGGAGATCGAGTTCCTCATGGTCCAGCCGGCCTTCGAACGCATTCTCCAGCCCTTGCGTATCCAGTTCGAACGTCTCGGAGCCAGCCTCGAGATCCGGCCCATCGATGCCGCCCAGTACAAGGAACGCCTCGACAACTTCGATTTCGACATGGTGGTGACCGGGTTCGGCCAGTCGCGTTCACCGGGCAACGAACAGAGGAACTACTGGGGCTCTCAAGCCGCCGACATCCCCGGGAGCGACAACCTCGCCGGCATCCGGAATCCGGCAATCGACAGCCTCATCGAAGAGATCATCTATGCCGGCACCCGCGCGGAACTTGTCACGGCAGCGCGGGTCCTCGACCGGGCGCTGCGTCACGGCCACTATGTCATCCCCAACTGGCACATCACCTACGACCGGGTTGCCTGGTGGGACAGGTTCGGTCAGCCCGAGGTGGTGTCCGACGACGGCATCATTCTTGACACCTGGTGGATCGACTCCGACAAGGAGGCCGCCCTCAAGGCACGGATCGGAGCGCAGGACGACTGAGCGAAGGCCGCGTCATGCTCTCCTACATCGTCCGGCGCCTGCTGTTCATCGCCCCGACGCTCCTCGCCATCATGATGGTCAATTTCGTTATCGTGCAGTTTGTGCCGGGAGGGCCCGTCGAGCGCATCCTCGCCGAACTGGAAGGCACGGCCGTCGGCGCCACGGCACGGGTTGCCGGTTCAGGCGGCGACGTCCAGTCGGCAGGCGAGTCGCTCTACCGCGGAGCCCAGGGACTGCCGGACGGTTTCGTCGAGAAACTCGAGAAGATGTACGGCCTCGACAAGCCGCCGGTCGAACGCTTCCTCCTGATGATGGAGAACTATCTCACCTTCGACTTCGGGGAGAGCGCCTTCCGGAGCCGGCGGGTCGTCGATCTCATTGTCGAGAAGATGCCCGTGTCGATTTCCCTTGGACTATGGACAACGCTTGTCGTCTACATCGTCTCCATCCCCCTGGGAATCGCCAAGGCCAGGCGTGACGGCAGCGCCTTCGACGTGTGGACAAGCGGCACCATTGTCCTGGGATATGCCATCCCGGGTTTTCTGTTCGCCATCCTTCTCGTGGTGCTGTTCGCCGGCGGGTCCTACTGGAAACTCTTTCCGCTGCGCGGCCTTGTGTCTCCGGGCTTCGAGGACATGAGCACCCTGGGCCAGATCGCCGACTACTTCTGGCACCTGGCGCTGCCGCTGACGGCCCTCATCATCGGCAGCTTCGCGACCCTGACAATGCTCACCAAGAACTCCTTCATCGACCAGATCCGGAGCCAGTACGTCACGACAGCACGCGCCAAGGGACTGAGCGAGCGGCGGGTTCTCTATGGCCACGTGTTCCGCAACGGCATGCTGATCATCATCGCCGGCTTTCCCGGGGCCATCATCGGCATCCTCTTCACAGGCGCCCTGCTGATCGAGATCATCTTCTCCCTCGACGGCCTCGGTCTGCTCGGCTACGAGGCGGCCATTGACCGCGATTATCCGGTCATGTTCGCCACTCTCTACATCTTCACGCTCCTTGGCCTGATCATGAATCTCGCCGGCGATCTCATGTACGTCCTCGTCGACCCGCGTATCGACTTCGAAAGCCGGGATATCGGATGAGATTCAGCAGCCACAGGCTGGACCCCATCACACGACGGCGTTTGGCCAACTTCCGGGCCAACAGTCGTGGCTACTGGTCATTCCGCATCTTTCTCGTTCTCTTCGCCTTCACCCTGCCGGCAGAACTGATTGCCAATGACCGACCCCTTGCGGTCTGGTTCGAAGGCGCTCTCCACATGCCTGTGCTGACGGCTTATCCCGAGACGGCCTTCGGTGGAGATTTCGAGACCGAGGCGGACTACCGCGACCCCTTCGTCAAGGATCTCATCCATCAAGGAGGCGGATGGATCGTATGGCCGCTCATTGCCTACGACTACCGCACCATCAACTACGACCTTCCCAGTCCGGCGCCGTCGCCTCCGACAACCGAGAACTGGCTGGGAACGGACGATCAGGGCCGCGACGTCGCGGCGCGTGTCGTCTACGCATTTCGTCTCTCGGTCCTCTTCGGTCTCGTCCTCACACTCGTTTCGTCCGTCATCGGCATCGCTGCCGGGGCGGTCCAGGGCTACTACGGAGGCTGGATCGACCTGCTGGCACAACGCGCCCTCGAGGTGTGGGGCGGCATACCGGTGCTCTATATCCTCATCATTCTGGCGAGCGTCATCGTTCCCGGATTCTGGACGCTTCTTGGTCTCCTGGTCCTGTTCTCATGGACGGCGCTCGTGGGTCTGGTGCGGGCAGAGTTCCTGCGCACGAGGAATTTCGACTACGTCAAGGCGGCGCGCGCACTCGGGGTGAGCGACAGTGTCATCATGGTGCGCCACGTGCTGCCCAATGCCATGGTGTCGACCCTGACCTTCCTGCCCTTCATCCTCAATGGTTCGATCACCACACTCACCGCTCTCGATTTTCTCGGGTTCGGCCTGCCGCCGGGCTCGCCGTCACTTGGAGAATTGCTGAACCAGGGTCGCAACAACCTTCAGGCGCCATGGCTCGGGCTGACGGGATTTGCCGTCGTCGCGGTGATGCTCTCCCTGCTCACCTTCACCGGAGAAGCCGTACGCGATGCCTTCGATCCCCGGAAGCTGCCGTCATGACGCTTCTCGATGTTCGCAATCTCACGGTCAGCTTCAAGGTAGAGAAGCGCGTCATCGAGGCCGTCAGGGATGTGAGTTTCTCCATCGCTCCGTCGCAGACCCTCGCCCTTGTCGGCGAATCCGGGTCCGGCAAGTCGGTCACGGCACTCTCCATTCTTCGCCTCGTCGCCGCCGCACAGTCCTCCGGCGAGGTCGTCTTCCAGGGCGACAATCTCGCCCACATGTCCGAACGCGCCCTGCGCCAGGTACGCGGCAATCGGATTTCCATGATCTTCCAGGAGCCGATGACTTCCCTCAACCCGCTCCATTCCATTTCCCGGCAGATCGCCGAACCCTTGGTGGTACACCAGGGCATGACGGCGCACGCCGCTGCCGGGCGCGTGCGTGAACTCATGGACCTCGTCGGACTGGGCGGCCTCTCGGACCGGATTCATGACTTCCCTCACACGCTTTCGGGGGGCCAGCGCCAGCGCGTCATGATCGCCATGGCGCTGGCCTGCAACCCGGATCTGCTGATCGCCGATGAACCGACAACGGCCCTCGATGTCACGGTGGAAGCCCGTATTCTCGAACTCCTCGGCACTCTGCAGCGACAGCTGTCGATGGCCGTTCTCTTCATTACCCACAACCTCTCCATCGTCCATCGGTTTGCCGACCAGGTGGCGGTGATGGATGGTGGACGGATCGTCGAATCGGGAGCCGTCAGCGAGGTCTTCACCCGGCCGCAGCATGCCTCGACGCAGCATCTCCTTACCTCGCAGCCCCGTGGCAGGCCACAGCCGGTACCACACGACAGCGCAAGGCGACTCGAAGCCCGTTCCCTGAAGGTCTGGTTCCCAGTCCGCGCCGGCTTGTTCAGGAGAGCGACCAGCCATGTCAAGGCAGTCGACGGCATCGAGCTCGCCGTTCGCGGCCGCGAAACCATCGGCATTGTCGGCGAATCGGGATCGGGAAAGTCGACGCTCGGCATGGCCATCCTGCGGCTCATCGCCAGTGAGGGCGACATCAGGTATGAAGACCGCAGTCTGCAGGGGCTCGGTTTCCGGGAACTCAGGCCACTGCGCCGGGAACTGCAGATCATCTTCCAGGATCCCTTCGGCTCGCTGTCGCCACGCATGTCGGTGGCCGGAATCATCGAGGAGGGACTGAAGGTCCATGGCATGGGGGCGAATCCGGCAGACCGCCGCGACCTGGTTGGCAAAGCTCTCCACGAGGTCGGTCTCGAACCCGCCATGATGGATCGCTATCCCCACGAATTCTCCGGCGGCCAGCGCCAGCGCATCGCCATCGCGCGCGCCATGATCCTCAAGCCGAAGGTGGTCGTCCTCGACGAGCCGACCAGCGCTCTCGACATGTCGGTACAGTCCCAGATCATCACGTTGCTGCGCACGCTTCAGAACGATCACGATCTCGCCTATCTCTTCATCAGTCACGATCTCCGGGTGGTGCGTGCGATGAGTCACCATGTCCTGGTGATGAAGGACGGACGCGTGGTCGAAGCGGGAAGCGCTCACGACATCTTCGAAACACCGAAATCCGCCTATACCCGCGCCCTGATGGCTGCGGTCAGCGATACGGGCGGCACATGGTCACCGACCGGTGAGGATCCGCAGTCCTGACCCTGGAGGAAGCACAATGGCACTTCTCTACATGAGCGGACGCAACGACGGGCCTATGTGGCAGGCATGTCTGGCGCCCCATTGTCCCGGTCTCGACTTTCGCATCCACCCCGATAGCGGCCCGGCGCAGGACATCGATGCCGCCCTGGTGTGGAATCACCCTCTCGACGATCTGGCGCGCTTTCCCCGTCTCAGGCTCGTCATGTCCCTTGGCGCCGGCGTCGACCATGTCATGGCGTCCCGTCATCTCGTCCCCGATGGCGTCGCCCTGACACGCATTGTCGATCCCGCCATGACTGCTCAGATGACCGGCTGGTGCCTGATGGTGATGCTCGACCACCTGCGCCGGATGGAAGACTACCGCCGGCTTCATCGGGAGCTCCGTTACGAGGAACTCGAGGTGCCTCTGCCGCGCCATGTCATGGTGGGTGTGCTGGGACTCGGTGTGCTCGGCGGAGACTGTGCCCGCGTCATCGCGTCCCTGGGCTACCAGGTCAGTGGCTGGAGCAGATCGCCGCGACACATCGACGGCGTGACCTGCCACTCAGGCCCCGAAGCGCTCGAGGACTTCCTTGGCTCCTGTGACGTCGTCATCTGCCTGCTGCCCCTCACCGGCGAAACGGAAGGCATTCTGAATGCCCGCACGATGTCCTGGATGAAGAGGGGGGCCTTTCTCATCAACGCGGCACGGGGTGGCCATGTCGTGGAAGAGGATCTCGTCCGGGCGATCGACGATGGCCATCTCGTCGGCGCCGCCCTCGATGTGCAGCGCCAGGAACCCATGCCTCGCGACCACCCGTTGTGGTATCATCCGAAGATCCTGACCTTCCCCCACATCGCGGCCCTGACCGTGCCGGAGACCAGCGCCCCCCAGATTGCCGAGAACTGCCGACGGCTCGGCACCGGCGAGCCCTTCATCAGTGTGGTGGATCTCGACCGGGGCTATTGAGCGGGAAGAGGATCCGCCACCACGACATCCGAAAGATCGAGTCCGGCCTCGATGTAGTAGGCGGCGGCGCCAGGATGCAACGGCACGGCGGCCCCGAGCAGGGCATTTGAGAGTTTCATCTGGCGTGCCGCGGGATGCCCGGAGTCAAGCTGCTGCCTGTTGGCGGGATGCCACAACGCCCGCGTGATCTGATAGACGAGATCATCGGATGCTGCCCGCGTCACGATCCACTGCACGCCGATCGCCAGCGTCGTGACATGGGAAAGACCGGGATAGGACCCCTCCGGAACCACCGACAGGGAAAAGAAGGGGTGGTCGACGAGAAGGCCAAGCGCATGTTCCGCAGGAATCGGCAGGAGATCCGCAATCCCTTCCTCGACAAGATCGAACACGGAATTGGCGGGATACCCGGCAATGACGAAGAGTCCGTCGAGCTCGCCCGCCCTCATCATGGACACAGCCGGACCGTGCTTGATGTAGCGGACATCGAGATCCGGATCGCTGAGACCGTAGGAATCGAGAATGATGCGCGCGGCGACCAGCGTTCCCGACCCTTCGACATCCAGTGATATCCGCTTGCCGGCAAGATCCGGGACCGCACTGATGCCGGCATCGCGCCTGACGACGATGTGGATGACCTCGGGATAGAGGCTGCCGATCAGCCGCAACTGCCGCCGGGGGGCGCTGCCGGCGAAGATTCCGGTTCCCGTGTAGGCCCAATAGACAACATCCGACTGGGAAAATCCCGATTCCATATCGCCCGAGACGACCGATCCGATGTTCCCGACGGCGCCTTCGGACGACAGGGCCGTGGCCAGAAGTCCAGGCACACAACTGCCACCATCCTCTTCGCAGTTCGGCACGCCGGGTGGACCGGAAATCACCGTCGCCACGAGTGCGCCCACCGGATAGAAGGTCCCGGCTGTGCCGCCCGTTGCAATACGAAAGAATGTCAGGTCGTCGTCGGCCAGAAGTGTCGACGGCGCCAGCGCTGCCACGACGCCACCGGCTGTCGCCGCCAGTGCCGACCGGCGTGGCATTTGCAATACCGGCTCGACCATCACACGTTTCCCTTCCGCCGACCAGGGCGCGGCCAACGCCCCTCCACTCTACGACAGCAGACCTTCCACGTCATGCTGTCTTCCCACGTGGTCTGCCGCCGGATCTTCATTCCGGGAGAGCGAGGCGGCCGGCGGTCGCGCTCACAGGACAACGAAGCCCGCGGCGCCGGCAAGCAGCACGACGGCCCAGGCGGGCGCCTTCCAGGCGGCGAGCGCCACGAAGGCGGTCACGGCGATGGCGGTCGCGTGGACCGAGACGAGGCCGGCCGCGAGGATCGGGTCATGGAACACGGCGGCCAGGAGTCCCACGACCGCGGCATTGACGCCGGAAAAGACATGCCGCGCAGCCGCCGCGCGGCGCAAGAGCCCCTGGAAGTGCAGGCCGCCGACAATGAGAAGGGCCGAGGGGACGAAGATCGCCACCAGGGCCAGGAGCGCCGCCACGGCGGAAGGCGGCGTCTCCATCACGGCGCCAAGGTATGCGGCAAAGGTGAACAAGGGTCCGGGGACCGCCTGCGCCGCACCGTAACCGGCGAGGAAGGCCTCGCGATCGACCAAGCCTGTGTCAACAACCTCGGCCTCGAGAAGCGGGAGGACCACATGGCCGCCACCGAAGACCATCGAGCCGGCACGATAGAACGCATCGATGAGAGGCCATGCACCCTCTCCAGTCACTCTCGACACCACCGGAAGGGCCGCCAGAAGAAGGAAGAAGGTGAGCAAGGCCAGGATGGCGGTCGGCCGGCCGACAGGCACTTCCATCGGCCCCTCCGGCTCCGGTTCGTCACGCAACCAGGCGAGTCCGACAAGCCCTCCGGCGACGATGACAATCAGCTGCCCGGTCGTGGAGGGAATGAACATGGCGCCGATCATGCCGGCGACCGCAATCGTGGCCCGCTTGCGATCCGGCGCCAGACTGCGCGCCATGCCGATGAGCGCATGGGCAACCACCGCGACCGCGGCGGCCTTCAGTCCGTGAATCCAGCCCGTACCCAGCGCCGCTTCCAGTTCTCCGGCACCGAAGGCGAAGGCGGTGAGAATGAGTGCTGACGGGAGCGTGAATCCAAGCCATGCCGCCACAAGTCCGCCATAGCCGGCGCGCAGGAGGCCGATTGCCATGCCGACCTGACTCGAGGCGGGACCGGGAAGGAGCTGTCCCAGGGCGACAAGTTCGCCATAGGTCCTGTCGCTCACCCATTGAAGCCTCTCGACAAAGGCCTCGCGAAAGTAGCCGATGTGGGCCACAGGGCCCCCGAAGGACGTCAGGCCCAGAACGAGAAAGACGCGGAAGACTTCAAGCGGCGACCCGCGCGTGCGTTCCGACGTCATGCTTCCTCGCAGGCCCGGGCGGCACGCTTGCCGGAGAGCACGGCCCCCTCGATCGTTGCCGGCAGCCCCGTATCCGTCCAGTCGCCGGCCAGGTGCATGTTGTCGAACGCCGTGCGGGTTCCCGGGCGCCTGGCGATGGTGTCGGGGTCCTGCGAGATCGTTGCCCGGCGCTCCTTGATGACACGCCAGGGCGGCGGCGCCATCGGGTCGGCCCCGAGAACGGCAGCCACGTCACGCCATGCCGTCATTGCGATATCGTCGCGTGGCCGGTGAATCATGTCGTTGGCCGCACTGACCGTGACGGACACAACATCGCCCCGCACAAAGATCCACTGAACCATGCCTCCGATCAATCCGACAAAGGGGTGGCCACCGGGGAGCACAGCCGGCGCCGGCAGGCGAAAGTGCACATTGACGATTCCCTGGTGCCTGCGCGGGACCTCAAGGTCCGCCACGAGACCGCGGACGATCGAGGCCGGCAGGGCAAGGATCACGCCGTCTCCCCGGGCCAGAGTGATGCTTGTCGAGGCAAAGTGCAGTTTTTCCACCCTGCCGACCCTGGTCTCCACACCGTTGAGCCGGCTCGTCAGCCTGATGTCGATGCCGCCTTGCGCAAGGTAGTCGAGAGCCGGATCAACGAAGGTGGCCGAGAGCGATTGTCGAGCGACGAGAGGGCGGCACCGGGACTCTCCCTTCATGAGCGTCCTGGCAAGCGCCGCTCTCAGCAGTCCCGCGGACGCTTCCGCGAGTGGCGTGTTGAGAACCGCCACGCTCAGAGGCTCCCAGAAGCACGTCGCGAGCCTTCCCGAGCCTTCCACGCATTCTCCCACTGTGCTGCCTTCACCGGCGGTCATGACGGAAAACGCCGAGAGATGCTGCGCCAGCGTGGTGCATGGAACACGGCGCCGTGGATCGAGAATCCACCACGGTATCGGCCCCCTTCCCGGCCGCACGGTCCATTGGCGCGCATTGCGCACGTCGACAAAGGGATAGGCGGCAGGAACCGGCCCCCGGACCTGATCGGTCGCGCCGATCGCATCGAGGTACGCGAGAGCGTGACGGTTCCCGGTCATCAAGAGGTGATTGCCATTGTCTATCCGGCACTTGAGCCGCGAGTCCAGAAGAGACCTGCATCGCCCGCCGGCCTGTGCGGCTGCCTCGTGGAGCACCACCCGCTTGCCGCTCTCCGCCAGGGAAACGGCGGCCGAAAGGCCCGCGAGCCCGGCGCCAACGATGTGGATTACGGGCACCGGGCTTCGACCTTCACAGGAGTCCGTATCTGAGAGCAAGCCATACCAGACGCCCCTTCGACGGCTTCACCGGACGATCGAGCCTGGTCCAGCCCCGCTGCTCCAGGAGATCGAGGATCTCGCGGTAGACCATCATCATGGCCACGATCGGCCCGATGCGCCGACGACCGATCTCGCCCAGAAGCCGATCCGCTTCAACGAAGTGGCGCCGCGCCATCGCTGCCAGTTCGCGGCAGGCGCCGGCAAAGGCCGGGTGTTTCAGAACCTCGTCTGGCGGGGCGGCGGCGATACCGTGCCTTGCCAGGAGATCCCTGGGAACGTAGAGCCTTCCAGCCTTCGCATCGTCCTCAAGATCACGCAGTATGTTTGTGATCTGGAACGCGTTTCCCATGGATTCGGCCATGGCCGGTCCGGGATGCCCGGCAATGCCGAAGATATGGATGATGAGAACGCCGACAGCTCCCGCCACGCGGCGACAGTAGGCAAGAAGATCGTCGATTGCCGCCATGCCCACGCCCGGCGCAACATCCGCCTCCATGCCGTCGATGATCGCCAGGAATTCCTCCCTGGGGAGTTCAAAGCGCCTGACGGCCTCATCGAGCGCGCGGGCGGTCGGCCTGACGGGAGAGCCGCCGTAGAGGCGGTCGATCTCCTCGCGCCAGGCGTCGAGGGCGGCCAGCCTGGGGGCCACGTCGCCCGGCGTGTCGGCGATGTCATCGACTTCCCGGCAAAAGGCGTAGATCGCATGCATGGCGCGCCGGCGTTCCGGCGCAATCACCTTCATGCTCCACAGAAACGACGTGCCGGAACGGGCGATGATTCCGTTGACGTGTTCCCAGGGGTCGTCGGTCACGAAGGTCCCGGCGTTCAGGATACGGGACTCATGCACCGCTCCCCGCCTGCCGGTGCTCCTCCATTCCCACCGCGGCGAGGACCGTCGCGACAATCCCGGATGCATCGAGCCCCGACAGTCGGATCTGACTGTCGGGCGCATCCTGGTCAAGGAAGGCGTCCGGCATGACCATCGGTCTGAAGATCAGACCGGAATCGAAGAAGCCTGCGCCGGCAAGGACATGCATGACCTGGGTGGCAAAGCCGCCGGTCGAACCCTCCTCGATCGTCAGGAGAACCTCGTGGCTGGTCGCCAGACGCCTGATCAGTTCATCATCGACAGGCTTGGCGAACCTGGCATCGGCAACGGTCGTCGAAAGCCCTCTGGCATCCAGCACCACCGCCGCCTCCAGTGCGTCCTGCAGCCGCGCACCGTATGACAGGAGTGCGATGCGCGTGCCTTCGCGCATGATCCGGCCGCGCCCGGGTTCGAGGGGCTGGCCCTGTTCCGGCAGAGGCACACCGACACCTGAGCCACGCGGATAGCGAAAGGCGCTCGGACGGTCGTCAATGGCCACAGCGGTTGCCACCATGTGGACCAGCTCCGCCTCGTCGGCGGGCGCCATGACGACCATACCCGGAAGGCAGCTCATGTAGGCGATGTCGAAGGCGCCGCAATGGGTCTGACCGTCCGCGCCCACAAATCCGGCGCGATCCATGGCAAAGCGTACCGGCAGGCTCTGGATGGCGACGTCATGGACGATCTGGTCGAAGGCCCGCTGGAGGAAGGTCGAATAGATGGCCGCGAAGGGTTTCATGCCGTCGGCCGCCAGGCCCGCCGCAAAGGTGACCGCGTGCTGTTCGGCCAGTCCAACATCAAACGTGCGATCGGGAAACACGTCGCCAAAGCGGTCGACCCCGGTTCCCGAAGGCATCGCCGCCGTGATCGCCACGATCGAGTCGTCGCGCCGCGCCTGATCGATGAGGCTGTCGGCGAAAACTCCCGTCCAGCTTGGCTTGTTGCTGACGCTCTTGGCGATCTTGCCTGTCGCCACATCGAACTTGCCAACCCCGTGATACCTGTCGCTTGACTCTTCTGCCGGGGCGTAGCCCTTGCCCTTTCGGGTGATGGCATGGATGAGGACCGGTCCCTCACCCGCATCGTCGCGAACGTTGCGCAGGACGGGAATCAGGTGGTCGAGGTTGTGACCGTCTATGGGCCCGACATAGAAGAAGCCGAGCTCCTCGAAGAGCGTGCCCCCGGTCAGCATCCCCCGAACATAGCTTTCCGCCCTGTGCGCGGTCTTCCTGACGGTATCGGGGAACCGCTCCGAGACCTGCAGGCCGATGTCGCGCAGGGAGCGGTATGACTTCGACGAGATGAGACGCGACAGGTAAGCCGACAGCGCGCCGACGGGCGGGGCGATCGACATGTCGTTGTCGTTCAGGACGACAATCATCTTGCTGGCGATGGCGCCGGCATTGTTGAGGCCCTCGAAGGCCATGCCCCCGGTCATGGCGCCGTCGCCGATGACGGCAACCACCCTGTTCGACCGCCCCTGGATGTCGCGGGCCACGGAAAACCCGAGAGCCGCCGAGATCGATGTTGACGCGTGGGCTGCGCCGAACGGATCGTACTCGCTCTCCGAGCGCTTCGTGAATCCCGACAGGCCACCGCCCTTGCGCAGTGTGCGGATCCGGTCCCGGCGTCCGGTCAGGATCTTGTGGGGGTACACCTGATGGCCGACATCCCAGACGATCCGGTCGTCGGGCGTGTCGAAGAGATAGTGAAGCGCCACGGTCAGTTCGACCACCCCGAGACCTGCTCCAAGATGGCCTCCGGTGACCGACACCGCATCGATGGTCTCCGCCCGCAACTCGTCGGCGACCTGCCCAAGTGCTTCAACCGGTAATTTCCTGAGGTCACCTGGAACCCTGATCGTGTCGAGAAGCGGCGTCTTCGTCACCGTCCTGTCTCCGCGAATTGGCGGAGATGCTACCCGGTCCTGCTACCGCATGCCACCTGTCACGCCGACGCGCAATCCGGGGTGCTCAGCCGAGCTGCTCGAGCATGGTCTCCGCACTGGTCGAGGAAAAGCCGTCTTCGTCGACATTGACCTGCCTGACCACGCCATCCTCGACGAGCAACGAAAACCGCTTGCCACGCATGCCGAAGGCAACTCCGGAAAGGTCGAGTTCCAGTCCCAGTGCCCTCGAGTAGTCCGCATTGCCATCGGCCAGCATGAGGACACTCTCTCCGACACTCTGGTGCTCGCCCCAGGCACCCATGACAAAGGCGTCGTTGACCGCCATGCAGGCAATGGTGTCCACGCCCCTCGCCCTGATCGCGTCGGCATGCGTGACGAACCCCGGCAGATGCCTGGCCGAACAGGTGGGGGTAAAGGCACCGGGAACAGAAAACAGGACGACTTTCCTGCCGGCAAAGAGCTCGTCGGTCGAGATCGGCGACGGACCGTCCGCCGTCATGGTGTGAAGTGTTCCAGATGGCATGTTGTCGCCGACACGGATCGTCATCGTCTCTTCCCTTCGTCCGGGTTGGGTGGCCTGTGCCGTGGTATATGGACCCGCCGACATCCTTCCTCAACCCCTTGTTGTCCCCGGTCATGGAAAAGTCTGCGCCAACAGCTATGATGAACCCCGGCCCTTGAACATGAATTCATGAAGGAACCAATGGACGACGACAGCCAGCTCGAGGGGCGCTGCCTGATTGCCATGCCGACGATCGGTGATCCGCGGTTTGATCGGACCGTGATCTACATGTGCTCCCACAGCGACAAGGGTGCGATGGGACTGGTGGTCAACAAGCCACTCGAAAGCATCACGGTCAGCGACGTCGTCGAACGGCTTGGTCTCGATCCGGGCGACAGCGGTGATGGAATCCGCGTGCACTTCGGCGGCCCTGTGGAGACAGGGCGGGGGTTTGTGCTGCACTCCGACGACTACGTGCGTGACGGAACACTGCAGATTTCCGGCGGCATCGCCCTGACCGCCACGGTCGATGTCCTCAAGGCCATGATCCGGGGAGAAGGCCCCCTGAACAGCCTGCTGGCGCTGGGCTATGCCGGATGGGCGCCAGGCCAGCTCGATGCCGAAATCCAGAGCAACGGCTGGCTGGTCTGTGACGCCGATCCCGAGCTCCTCTTCAACAGCAATCTCGATGGCAAGTGGACGGGCGCGCTGACCAGACTCGGCATCGATCCGGCCATGCTGGCCACCGCCGTGGGCGGCACCGGCAAGCCCAACTGATCCTTCCGGGGTCACCGGCACTCTCTTTGCTGTCCCGGAAAGGGTCGCCAGACCATGTCGATGGCGCGCTCTTGCGATGCTGCAGTGATGCGCGTGGATCGACCTGCCTGTCAGGTTCCCGGCGATTGCGACCCGGGAGTCCGGCACAGCGGACGCCATTCGGAGTCGATCAGGGAAAACAGCAGGTGGTCGCGCCAGTCCCCGTCGATCTTGAGGTAGCTGCGGGCGATCCCCTCGAGGCTGAACCCCCGGGAGACAAGCAGCCGGCGGCTCGCCTCGTTGGCCGGCAGGCAGGCCGCCTCCAGACGATGCAGTCCGAACCCGTCGAAGACGTGGCCGATCACCGCCTCTACCGCCTCGCTCATGAACCCCTGACGGGAGTAGGAGCGGCCAATCCAGTATCCAAGGGTTCCCGAGCTCGCCACACCCCGGCGAATGTCGCTCACGGTGACGCCACCCATCAGCGCATCATCATCACGTCGCACCAGAAACCAGCTGAAAGCCGTTCCGGCCTCATGATCGCGCGCCTGCAGTCTGATGCGCCGGGTGAAGGAACCCCTGGTCAGGGCATTGCGCGGCCAGGTCGGCTCCCAGGGCTGCAGGAACTCCCTGCTTTCGTGGCGCAGCCTGGCCCAAAGTGGCCAGTCGTCGATGACAGGTGGGCGAAGGACCAGCCTGGCGCTCTCGAGAGCGGCCGGCTGCTGGCGCGACGCCGGTTTCCTCAGGAAGGCGAACACTTGCCCAGGCCTGACAGCACCCTGTCGTAGGGAACGATGCCCTCGTGTGGTCCGATGCAGGCCATCGCCGGACGTGTGCCCTGGAACAGGATCTCGGCGCACCGGCGGATGTCCTCGGCGCACACGGCCTCGATCCTTGCGATGATCTCTTCCTCGGCAATGGTGCGCCCGAAGACGAGCATCTGGCGCGCCAGCGCCTCGCACCGCATGGCCGTACTTTCCCGCGCCATCAGGAGCCCCGCCTTCATCTGTGTGCGGGCCCGTTCAATCTCGTCATCGGCGAGGCCGTCTGTCGTTCGCGCAACCGCATCGACGACCAGGTGCGCCACCTCCCTGGCATCGCCTTCGCCACACCCGGCATAGATGCCAAAGAGACCGCTGTCTTCGAAGGCCGAGTGGAACGAGTAGATGGTGTAGGCCAGCCCCCTTTCCTCGCGGATCTCCTGGAAGAGACGTGACGACATGCCGCCGCCCAGAGCATTGCTGAAAAACTGGACCGGGTAGTAGCTGTCGTCACGGATACCGAACCCCGGGCACCCCATGACGAGATGAACCTGCTCGACGTCATCCTTGCGGTCGATGGCGCCGCCGGCATAGGCAGCAGGATGCGGGACATGGCCGTTGGAGTGGGGCAGATCGCAGAACTGGTCCTCCGCCAGACGCACGATCTCCCCGTGATCGACAGCTCCGGCGGCGGCCAGCACCATGCTTTCGGCGGTGTAGTGGCCGGTCATGTGCCCCATCAGGGTCTGCCGGTCCATGCCGGCAATGCTTGCCGGTGTGCCGAGGATGGAGCGCCCCATGGGCTGGTCCGGGAAGGCGCACTCCTGGAAGAGATCGAAGACGAGATCGTCCGGCGTGTCGAAGACCTGGGCGATCTCCTGCTCGACGACCCAGCGCTCCTTCTCGAGTTCGCTTTCGTCGAAGACCGAGTTCTGCAGGATGTCTCCAAGAACGTCGATGGCGAGCGGCACATCGTCCCCGAGGACCCGGACATAGTAGGCAGTGTTCTCGCGTGAGGTGTAGGCGTTCACGTATCCGCCGACATCCTCGATCTCCTGGGCAATCATGCGGGCGCTGCGTCGCCTTGTGCCCTTGAATGCCATGTGTTCGAGAAGGTGCGAGATACCGTGGAGATGATCCGGCTCATCGCGGGCGCCGACATTGACCCAGACACCCACCGAGGCAGAGCCGACACCCTCGACCCTGTCGGTGACGACCCTCAACCCGTTGGCGAGGCGCGTGACATCCAGACTCAAGGCTGCCCTGCACGCATCAGCCGCTTGATCAACCGTCCGCCTCCGTGTTGTCGCGCACGTAACCCTGCACGATGTCGACGTTGTTTGGCAAGGTCGTCATGTTCTCGCTCAGCCCCTGGATTCTCGAGAGTTTCGCAGGACTCTTCGGTGGTTCTCCCAATGCAGTCGCGACGGCCTGCGGAAACTTCGCCGGATGGGCCTGGGCATGCATGATCACCGGTACATTCGCATCGATCCCGACCTTGCGTGCTGCGGCCGTGCCGCAGGCGGTGTGGGGGTCCACCACGACGCCATGTTCGCGCCGCATGCGTCGCATCTCGTCGATGATCCCGTCGTCATCGAGACGATGGCTGGCGATGATGGAGCGCGCCCGCATCAGGGCCCGTGCGGTCACGTCGAACGACCCCAGACGTGGCAGGCGTCCCATCAGGCGCTCGATGGAACTGCCGTCGCGATCATAGAGTTCGAAGAGCAGGCGTTCGAAATTGCTCGATATCTGGATATCCATACTGGGCGACAACGTCGCCACGACATCACGGGGCGTGTAATGTCCGGTCCGGAAGAACCGGTGCAGGATGTCGTTCTCATTGGTTGCCACCACCAGACGGTCAACACCAAGCCCCATTCTGACGGCACACCAGGCGGCAAAACAGGCGCCGAAGTTGGCGGAGGGAATGGAGAAGGCCACCTTGCGACCGGGTGCGCCGAGGCGCACGGCGGCGGCGATGCAGTAGGCCGCCTGCGCCACAATCCGCGTCCAGTTGATGGAGTTGACCGCCGTCAGTCTGCGGGAGGTCGCGAAGGCCGAGTCGTTGAACAGGGCCTTCACCAGGGCCTGGCAGTCGTCGAACGTCCCTTCGATGGCGATACAGTGGACATTGCCGGCAACCACGGTCGTCATCTGGCGCCGCTGGATCTCACTCACCCTGCCCTTGGGAAACAGGATGAAGATGTCCATGTTGCGCCGACCGGCGCACCCGGCGATGGCCGCCGAACCCGTGTCTCCCGACGTTGCGCCAAGAACGGTGACCCGCTCCCCCCTCCTCTCGAGCGCCCGGTCCATGAGACGGGCGAGAAGCTGCAGGGCGAGATCCTTGAAGGCAAAGGTCGGGCCATGAAACAGTTCGAGGAGCCAGTCGTTGTCCGCCGTCTGAATCATGGGGATGACCGCTGGATGGTCGAACTGCGCGTAGGCCTGGCGTGTCATGGAGAGCAGGTCGTCCGACCCGATCCAGCCGGCGACAAAGGGCTCGACGACACGCGCGACGATCCCGGCATACGTCATGCCCTGCATGGCCCGAAAGTCCTCGGCCGTGAACCAGGGCCAGGTCTTCGGAAGCCACAGACCTCCATCGGGAGCCAAACCACCCAGCAGGATATCCTCGAACCCTGCTTCGGCCGTCCCTCCGCGGGTCGATACATACCTGATCTCGGACATCGCCCTTATCGCCCGCCAGAATGTGACCCCACGTTCACTTAAATCAAACGAGCGAACTCAACAAGAGCCGCCGGCTCCGGCACGCTGCGTGGTGCGATGCCTCGAGTTTCCCGTGAGGCGCGGCGGCGGGGTGCCGGTGATGTCGCAGTGCGCATCGAGCATGGCCGAAAAGTCCCTGCCGCCAAATCCGCGCACCCTGGCCGCACTGTAGGTCTCCCTGGCAGTGGCGGCCATGGGCATCGGTACACCCGTGGCATTGGCGGCCTCGACCACGAGCGAGAGGTCCTTGTGCGCCAGGTCAATGGTGAACCCGGCCGACGTGTCGTCGGCCAGTACCTTGACAGGCCAGGCCGAACTGATCTGTCCGTTGACGGCCGACGTGCCACAGATCACGTCCAGCGTGCTGTCGAGATCGAGACCGAAGGCTGCGGCGAGAACGAGCGCCTCGGCGTTGATCTGGCAGGATGCCGTGGAGACGAAGTTGTTGACGAGCTTGGTGCGCGTCCCCGAACCGCACGGGCCGCAGTGGAAGATCGTCGTTCCCATGGCCTCGAGAAGCGGCCGGATGCGCTCGAGACTTTCGGATGTGCCTCCCACCATGAAGAGGGACTCTCCGGCATCCGCATGGGAGGCAAGACGTCCCACCGGGGCATCGACGAACTCCAGGCCCTTGCCGTGACAGAGTTCCGCCATGGCGTCCGTGGTTCCGGGGTCGATGGTGCTCATGTCCATGACGATGGCGCCACGGCGCGCCGTGGCGAGGAGCCCCTCGTCACCGGTGATGACCTCGCGGACACTCGCCGGGCCGGGGAGCATGGTGATCACGACCTCGGCCCGTGCCGCCACCTCTGCCGGGGACGCGGCAGGCACGGCACCCAGGCGGACCAGGGCGTCGACACGATCCGGCACGATGTCGTGCACCACCAGATCGAAGTTCTTGCGCACAAGATTGGAAGCCATGGCGCACCCCATGCGCCCAAGACCGATGAACCCCGTTGTTCCCATGTCCTTCCTCCGCGCTCCCTTCACGTCATGACTTGTATCAGCGCGGCACAGACCGCACCAGCGGCACCGGACAGGCGTCGCAACGACGCCCCCGGAGCACGATCCAGGTTCCGCACAGCCGGTCGCCAGATAGCCATGATCATCCAGATATCGGTCGATGGTGGCAGTGAAGACCGTGATATCCCAATGGGCTCTCGCCAGGGTCTCGATTCCCTCGGGCGCGGCCAGCAGGGTCATCAGTCGGATGCTGCCGGCCGAGGTGCCTTGAGCCGCGACAGCGCGGCAGACGCGGTATTGCCCGTTGCCAGCATCGGATCAAGAACGACGACCGGCCTCGATGCCAGATAACCCGGTACTCTGAAGCAGTATTCACTCACTTGAAGCGTGCGCGGATCGCGAACCAGCCCGATGTATCCCACGAGAGCCGATGGCACCAGTTCGAGCATGCCGTCAAGAGGACCGGTTCTCCCGACCTGAGAGACGGCGTCTCGATGGTGCGCTCTGCGAGATCCAGGTCACGCAGGACCTCGCAGCCGACCACAAGGGAGAGCTCCCGCATGAACCGGCGGAAGGGACGGGTTCGGGTCTCTCTGCAGCGCAGCAGGGAGAGCTTGTGCTGGACCAGGGGATGATCGATCACGGTGACATCCGGCATGGACTCTCCCTTCCTGCCATCGACGTTCCTGTTCTGGCAGATTGACCGGAGGTCAACAAACGAACCAGACTGGCACGCCACGCGAGCCATTGCACTGGAGCATCGTCTTGACCGGGCCCCGGAACCGATCCACTGCCCCTGGCAGGCATCTCTTCAGTTTCGGCATCATCACCGACACCCACGTCAACCAGGGCGAGGACGAGACGAACTCGCCTTTCGAATCGGGACGCCTTGCCAACCGGCGCATGCGCCACGTCATCCGCGATCTCAATGAGCGCGACCTCGCCTTTGTCGTCCACGTCGGCGATATCGTCCACCCGGTTCCGGCGATCCCCGGGCTCTACGCCGATGCGGCCCGGCGCTTCTTCGAGGTGTTCGATACCCTGCGCCACCCCGCCCGGCTCACACCCGGCAACCACGATGTCGGCGACAAGCCGAACGACTGGGCTCCAGCCGCCCTGATCAACGAGGATCATCTCGCCCTGTGGCAACACCATTTCGGCGACCAATACGCTTCGTTCGATCACCAGGAGTGCCACTTCGTCATCATCAATGCCCAGGTCATCAACTCGAACCTCGAGGCCGAGAAACGCCAGCGCGCCTGGCTGGAGGCCGATCTCGGCGCCCATCATGGCCGGCGCATCTTCCTGTTCAGCCACTATCCGCCCTGTCTCATGGAGGCGGACGAGGAAGAGACCTATGACAACATCGGCGAACCCGGCCGCTCATGGCTCCTCGAGCTCGCCCGCAAGCACCGGGTCGAAGCCCTGATTGCCGGACATGTCCACAACTTCTGGTACCTCCGACTTGGCCCGACCGACTGCTACATCCTGCCGTCGACCGCCTTCGTGCGCTTCGACTACGCCGAGATGCTGCGGGCCTCGCCTGGCGCCGAAACCGAATTCGGACGCAATGACCGGCCCAAGCTTGGTTATGCGCTCTGTCACGTCCATGAAGCGGGACACCTGGTCGAGATCGTGCGCACGTGGGGACACACTCTCGACGCCGATCCGGCACCGGCCGCACCATCGGAACCCCGTCTCGCCGCCATCCATCCGCGCCAGAACCGGCGTGCCTCATTCGGATTCGACATGCGCCACAACTGGATGGAGGTCGTCGAGATTCCTCCCACCGGCGGCCTCGACGAGTTTGATCGCAAGACCGTGCGCAACGACTATCCCTTGCTCGCCCTGTGGGACATGGCGGTAAGGCCATTGAGGGTGCCGGTGCGCGACCTCGTGAACGAGACGCACGTAGCCCGCATGACCGTGCTGGCAGAACACGGGCACCTCTTCACGCTCATGTCGTTCGGCGCCCCGGCCAGTGACCTGACGGAACGCCTGACAACTCACCGCCACCTCTTCAGGACCTGGGACGTTGCCATCAATCCGGGTGTCATAGATCGCGACATCGGCACGATTGCCTCTGCCGCCACCAGATCCGGGGTCCCCCTCGTCCTGTCGCGCCTGCGCTCGATCGACGAACAACGCGCCGAAGCGGGAAAGTACTACCACGCGATCAATCAGGGATTCCTCGTTCAGGACACCGAAGAGATCGCCACAATCGCAGGGCGGCCCGAACTCGATGGCGTGCTCGCCGGCGTAGTCTTCCGTCTCACCCTCGACATGCCGGTCTGGGAGACGGTGGCGGCGGCCAGCGCCGCGGCCACCGGCCTTGGTCTCATGGCCCACGTCCACATGCGCATGGCCGGAACCAGTCCGGCCAGCCCGGTCATGGACGATGCCCTGACTGTCAGGCGGATCGCCGAGGCGATGGCGGCTGCAGCGGCCTTTGCCCATGTCACTGTGTTTGCCGACACCCTGGTGGACATCGACCGGGGCTACTTTCCCCGGTCAGGCGTTCTCGACCGTCTGTGCAACCCGCGGCCCGGCTACCACATGGTGCGCCACATGCATGCGGCCCTCGACATCGTCGACGACGCAATCGTGCCCGGCGCCGCCCGGGACGTGGCGGGCGGGCGATGCCTGGAGATGACGGAAGCGGGCCATCCACTGGTGCTGGTGGTGCCGCACACCCGGTCGCCAGCCCTTGCCGTGCCCTGGTCCAATCATCCCGTTCTCTCCATCGATCTCCTCACCGGCTCCGTCACCCGGCTCCCGGCGACCGGCGAGGTGCGGATCGGATCCGCAAGCCCGCACCTCCTGATGGCCGATCCTGACGGCAGCCGTCTGCGCCGGCTTGCCTGACAACTCCCGGGCAGGTTCAGGCACGTTCCATGTCCGCCATGACAAGTTGGTTGAATCGGTGATGGAGCCTGTCCCAGAACGGCGCGTAGTAATGCTGGCGGCACACCGGGCTGCGGCGGGCGGCCTGCACGGCCTCGATCATGATCCTGTCCTCCGCGTGGATGACATCGAACAGATGCTGCACCTGCCTCTCCTCATCCTGGAAGGCAGGATCCTCGAGCGCCTCAGGAGAATAAAGGCGCAAGTGTTTGAGTTCGGTGACATCAGGCCCTCGCGGTAGAGCGATGTTGATCTTGGCGAAGGTGTCGAGAAGCGGAATGTTGACATTGGGATAGAGCGTCGTGAAGTAGCCCCGTTCCGGCACGATGCCGGTATCGTGACCGGCTGAAGGAAGGTAGACCTCATCATAGGTGGCGCCGGACTGCTCACGGGAGTGGGCAAAGGCAAGGAGTGATCCCTCCATGGTGAGTGCGAAGCGGGGTTCTCCGGCCTCTCCCACTCGCGGAACCTCCGGCGACTTGCGATAGATGGCGTGGGTGAAGGCTTCGTGGAGGAGATTGATGGACGCGTTTTCCTGGTAGGTCTTCCAGTTGGTGTTGACGGATCTCTGTTCGATGAGCGGCTGTCCGTCGCTGTCGCGAGCGGGAACCAGGCGATCGATGGCAAAGTCGGCACCCACCAGGCGGCGCCAGGGCATCAGCCACTCGTCGATATCCGGCGCCCCGCCCTGCAGATTGATGAAGAGGGTGCCGAACCGTTCGGCGCTCGGGATCTCGACGAGATCCCGCGGCCATGCAACCAGGGCCTCGGGCCCGGCCCCGGGATTGCCGTTCCAGTAGGGGGCACCCACGAGGCGACCGGCGAGGTCGTAGCGCAGACCGTGGTAGGGGCTGTCGATGGCCTTCAGCGCCTGCGCCGGATGCAGCAGGGCGAGGCAGCCGTCATAGGGAACGATGTTGTGAAAGACCCGCAGCCTCCCGTCGCTCCCCCTGACAGCCACAAGCGGCTGATCGAAGAGATCGAACGGCCGGGCGTCGCCGACGCCCGGAAGCTCCACGGCGAACATGACCGCGGTCCAGTTCCGCGCAAACACGCGTTCCACCTCCAGGGCATGCCACGCGCCGTCCGTGAAGGCCTGGGCCGGAAGTGTCATGGCCTCGCCGATCGGCGCCATCACCCTCTCCCGCTCCGCACGGGTCATCAGTTCAAGAAGTCTCTTGTCCATCCCTCAAATCCTCCAGCAACACTCGGCACCACAGCATGCGCACGACCGGAGACAGGAACGTGACCGGATCGGGTCCGGCCGGGAAATCGTTCAACCCCATCCTGTTGATCCGGAAGACCTGCCCACACGACGGCAATCGGCAATGGCAAAGACACCGCACTCTGCCAGTCAGGGGACATGATTTCCAAGTTCTACGCTGTCACGAAGCGATTTCACCCGCATCAGTGAGTGACATCCTGACACCAGGCAGGGCGCACATCACAGGACCTTCCGTAGTCAGCCACCAGGCCTCGGAACCAGAGCCCGACAATGTTGCCGGTAGTAGGGATGAACTCGACTTCCCGGCGGACGCATTGTCCCCCGCGTGCGACGTCGGGCCGCAAG
The DNA here is from genome assembly GCA_965213815.1 of Alphaproteobacteria bacterium. Lineage (GTDB taxonomy): Bacteria > Pseudomonadota > Alphaproteobacteria > SP197 > SP197 > SP197. Next base: position 2,702,138 of record OZ243917.1, read on the forward strand.
ACATGCCTACAGAGCGCGGATGGGGCCTGCGTAGCGCGCCAGCGTCCTGTCGGCGGTCAGCAAGGAGATGCGCTCGACGCGCGCCTGGGCAATCAGGATGCGGTCAAAGGGGTCACTGTGAAGCAACGGCAGCAAGCCTACTTCCACTGCATGCGCACCGGTCACGGGAAGCTCGGCATAGCCATTTTCCAGCAAGCTGCGGCGCAGGAGATGCGGGTCGACCTGGAAATCGGTACGCCCGAGTCCGTTCTTTATCGCAACCTCCCAGAGCGACGCTGCACTCACCACCAGTTCGGTTCCAGGCTCTACGATGAGATCGTACGCCTCAGCCGGAAGCTTCCCCGACCCCTGTGCCGTCCAAAGCAACAGGTGCGTGTCCAGCAGGAGCCTCACCCGCACCCCGAAAACATGGTGCGGATTTCATCCGAGCCCATGCTGTCGAAATCGTCCGGTACAGAGATCTGCCCGGCCAGGAAACCAATTCGATGCCGCGCATCCGGGGCGTCGAGAGCGACGACCTTGACCATCGGTTTTCCGGCGCGCGCGATGATGAACGACTCGCCTTTGACGGCAGCTTCGACAAGACGCGACAGATGCGTCTTGGCTTCGTGCATATTGACGGTGCGCATGATGAGCCTCTTGATATGAACTAAGTTTACTCAACTTAGTTCATATCGGCAACTTCAGAAACAAACCGGTCGTGATGACCTGGCTCTGATCAAGGTCCTGCTCAATAAAGTTGGCCAGCCTCCACCAACAAGCATTCCCGGCTTGTGTGCCAGCTGCCAGCAGATCAAGGATCACTGTCTCTCCTCGGCAACAAACCCGGCGACTGATCGCCATTGCAGTCTTGAATGGAAGGTGGGCCCAACATATGTGGCGCCGGACTGATCACGGGAGTGGGCAAAGGCAAGGAGTGATCCCTTCTTGGTGAGTTCCAAGCGGGGTTCTCCCGCCGTTCCGACCCGTGGAACCTCGGGGGACTTGCGATAGATGTCGTGCGTGAAGGCCTCATGGAGGAGGTTGATGGACGCGTTTTCCTGGTAGGTCTTCCAGTTGATGTTGACGGAACTTTGTTCGATGAGCGGTTGTCCGCCGCTCTCGCGGGCAGGAACCAGGCGGTCGATGGCAAAGTCTCTGTCCACCAGGCGGCGCCAGAGCATCGGCCACTCATCGATATCCGGTGCACCGCCTTGCGAATTGATGAAGGGGGTGCCAAACCGCTGTGCGCTCGGAACCTCGGCCAGAGGGCCGTGTCATGGCCTCGCCGATCGGCGCCATCAGCCTGTCCCGTTACGAATGGATCATCAGTTCAAGAAGTCTCTTGTCCGTCCCTCAAGCCTTCCCGGTGCCCAGGGTGATCGAGACCGTTTGCATCCTCCGAATCAGCGCAGGAGGTCATGCCACCATGCGGGGCTTGAGGGTATGCCAGTCGGTGACGGACTGGAATGTTCCAGCCATGTCGAGAATGGCCTCGTCCCCGAAGGGGCGACCCATCAGGGTCAGCGCAACCGGAAGCCCCGCTGCATTGCTCCCCGAGGGAATGGAAACCGCCGGCAGTCCGGTCAGATTGGCGATCCATGGCATCACCGTCATCGCGTCCTGCACAGAGATCCGTCTTGTGCCGACAGTGAGGTCCGTTTCCCCACATCCCGGCGCGGCGACGGGCAGGGTCGGCAGGCACACGGCGTCGTGGTGCCGGAGAAGCTCCTGAAACCCGGCGGCCAGACGGGTCCTGAACTGCTGGGCCGCGAGATAGTCAATGGCTGCGATGTGCTGTCCAGCCTGCAACTGTGCCCTGACGTCCTCGCCATATGATTCGGCACTGGTTTCCAGGTACCGCGCATGCCAGGCAGAGGCCTCGGCGAGCATGATGATCTTCCAGATGCCAAACCCCCGATCAAGGCCGGGCATCCCGACATCGGTGAGGACAAAGCCCGCTTCCCGGAACGTGCCGAGAGCGTCCTCGAAGGCACGCCCGACCTCTGCATCGCAGAGAACTCCTTCGCCGCGCAATACTGCGAGCTGTGTTCTTCCGGACCTCCCGGCAGCACGTCTGTCGACACGGGTCGTGGGATCCCTGGGGTCTTCGCCGGACAGGACGTTGAGGAGAATTCCAAGATCCCGCGCCGAACGGGCCATGGGCCCCGCGACATCGAGTGAGAACGAGAGCGGCAGAACGCCGAAGCGGCTGAGACGCCCGTAAGTCGGCTTGAGACCGCAGACGCCGCATGCTGCTGCGGGTATTCGCACCGAACCGCCAGTATCGCTGCCCAGAGCCGCAGGCACGACACGCGCCGCCAGGGCGGCTGCAGATCCGCCACTTGACCCTCCCGAGATATGGTCGGGATTCCACGGATTGCGCACCGGACCGAACGCGGAGGCCGTGTTCGTCGCTCCGTAGGCCCATTCATGCATGTTGGTCTTGCCGAAGATGATGGCGCCGGCGGCCCGCAAGTGCCCCACGATTGTCGCATCGATACCGGCGGGCGCCGCCGCAAGAACCCGGGAACATGCCGTTGTCGGATAGTCCCGGGTCCAGAAGTTGTCCTTGACCGCCACCGGAATACCGTGGAGCGGCCCCGCAACAACGCCGCCTTCCCTCATGTCGTCGAGTGCCCGGGCCTCGGCGAGAACCTTGCCCTCGTCAAGGGCAACATGGGCATTGATCGAGTCACGCACCCTCGTCGAGGCGGCGAGACAGGCTTCTGCGAGAGCGACGGCGGTGATGTCACGGTGCTGCAGATGATGAACGAGATCGCCGACTTCCAGTTCGTTGAGAGGCGCCTCAGTCATGGCGCTCAACCCGGAATCGATGTGCCGGTTCGACCCACGACACATCGTCGAGGCCGGCGAGCGCGCCCAGCGCATCGTTGAGAATGTCGACCACCCGATCGACATCGGCCTCCGTGAGATCCGGCCAGCCCCTGGCTCGGCGTTCGCCGACCACCTGTTCACACGTCATCTGTGTCATGGGAGCCACTTCTCCTGGCACTTCGTGTGACGTCATACGCCGAGCAGATCATGCAGCAGCTCGCGATCGCCGATGAGTTCATCGCGTGTGACCTCCCGGGCGATGGCACCACCCGCCATGACGTAGGCCCGCTCGGCAAGAGACAGGCAAAAGTCAATATTCTGCTCGGCGATGATGATCGAGAGCGTCGCCTCTTCCTTCATTGCCATGAGGATTCCGGCGATCTCGTCGACAATGGACGGCTGGACGCCCTCGCTGGGCTCATCGAGCATCAGCACCCTGGGGCGCGTGGCGAGAGCGCGGGCGATGGCGAGAATCTGCTGTTGGCCACCACTCAGGCTGCCGGCCAGGGCCTCGGCCTTGTCGCGGAGGACGGGAAAGTCGCCAAGCGCCCGCTCGACTGCCTCCCTTCTGTCAAGGCCGCAACCGATGGCTGCCGCCGCGATGTTCTCCGTCACTGTGAGACGTGAAAAGACGTAGCGGCCCTGTGGCACGTAACCGAGTCCGGCGCGGGCGCGCCGTGCTGTGGAATCGGGGAGAGGCACGCCGTCGAGCGACACCTGTCCGCCGAAGACATCGATCAGACCCATGATGTACTTCAGCAGCGTCGTCTTGCCGACACCATTCCTCCCCAGGAGCGCCACGACTTCCCCGGTTTTCACAGCCATCGACACGTTGCGGATGATCCGCGTCTTGCCGTAGCCGCCGGTGGCGTCGGCGATCTCAAACATGCTGATGACGGCCCAGGTAGATGTCGAGTACCCGATCGTCCTGGCGCAGGGTCTCGATGTCGCCGCGGGCGAACACCTCGCCCTGGTGAAGCACCGTGACGTCGGCATCGAGTGTGCGCACGAAATCCATGTCGTGCTCCACCACCACCACGGAGGCCGTCCTGGCGAGCGCCCGCACCATATGGGACAGCTGACGGCGCTCCTCGTTTGTCATGCCCGCCGCAGGTTCGTCGAGCAGGATGACATCGGGGGCCAGGGCAAGCACCATGCCGAGATCCAGCCACTGCTGCTCCCCATGGGAAAGTTCACTGGCCGGTCGTGACGCCAGGTTCTCCATGCCGAGCATGTGAAGCATCTCCGTCGTGATCCAGTCGGCCTTTCGCGCATCCCGGCTGCGGCTGTAGGCGGCGACCCAAAGGTTGCGGCGCACATCGAGATCGGCAAACACCTGAGCCCTCTGGTTCTTGATGCCCAGCCCCATGCGCACCCGACGATAGGGATCGGTCTTCGTGATGTCCTGCCCAGCCAGCGTGATGCTTCCGCCATCGGGCTTGTAGACGCCTGTGCAGGCTTTGAGATAGGAGCTCTTTCCGGCACCGTTGGGGCCGATGAGACACCGTACCCGGCCAGGAGAGAAGGACTGGGAAACATGCCTCACCGGGGTCACGCCACCAAACCGCTTGAACGTGTCCTCGGTCTCCAGGACCACCGGATCCCTGCCCGCCGCACGCAACAGGTCGAGACGCTCGAAGTCCACGCTGAGGCTGGACATGCGGGCTTCGCCCTCGCCAGCCTGATCGCCCCGCCTCGCCAGGCGCTTCGCCAGATCCAGAAGATCCTTCAGCCCGCCAGTCAGCCCGTTGCGCAGGAAGATGACCAGCAGGATGAGACAGGCGCCCATGACGAGAGTGGTCTGACCACCGATGACTCCCCCGCCAAGCCAGAAGGACAGACCTCCCACCGCGAGGGCCCCAAGAAAGGCGCCCACCAGTGTTCCCTTGCCGCCGACAAGGACATAGATGGGAACCAGCAGGGCCTCCTGGACACTGAAGACGGAAGGGTTGAGATAGTTGGCCCAGGCGCCGAACAGGGACCCGGCAAGACCTGCGACCGCCCCGGCGATCGTGAAGAGAAAAAGCTGGTAGAGCCGGACGTCATAGCCGAGAAGTTCGGCCTTGACCGGATCCATGCGTATGCAATCGATCACCAGTCCGAACGGCGAGCGCATCAGGACGTGACTGGCATACCACGCGATGGCGGCAATGACGGCGACTGTCAGAAACATCGCCCCGGGTTCCAGCAGCGGGGCATCCTGCCCGAAACCGAGGATGTACCCCGGAATGTTCGACATGCCATTGTCGCCGCCGACAACGGCATCGCCTATTGTCGTGGTGAACGACACCGCCACGGTCCACAGCACCAGGGTGAAGGTGTAGGTGATGATGGTCGTCTGAAGCGGTCCGAGACGACCGTAGAACGTGAGAGCGCCGAGCAGGAACGCCGTTGCCGCCCCCGCCGCCATGCCCACCGGCAGCGACCAGACAAGCGTGTTCCCTGTAAGCGTCGCGCAATTGATCGCCGTGATGCTGCCAAGATAGCCGCCCAGACCATAGAATGCGGTCTGTCCCAGACTCAGGATCCCGCCCCTGCCCCACACCAGGTCAAGGCTGAGACCCAGCAGGCCGAAGATGACCCACGACGTTGCGACATAGGCAAGGTAGGGATCGAAGCCAAGGCTGGCGACAACCGCCAGGCCGACCAGCCCGCAGAACCAGACCAGCGAGAAGGGTTCATAGCGCGCAACCCTGGGCATGTGCGTCTTCGCAGCCTCTTCCATCGGGTCAGAGTTTCAGGCGCCAGCGGGCGGAGATCCCCAGGGGGAAGATCCGCAGGATCGTGATGGTCGCGATGAAGAACACGACATCTCCCATGACGGTCGTATAGAAACTCGCCGTCATGCTGGCGACGGAGCCCAGGACGCCGCCGGCGACAACCGTTCCCGACAGGGTGACGGGGCCCGCCGCGACCACGGCAAGAAAGGCCTTGATGACAAAGGCGAAGCCCATGCTCGGCGTCGCCGGAAATGCGGGAAGCAGAATGGCACCGGCAAATCCGGCGAGCCCCGAACCCAGAGCGAAGGTCATCGTGTTGATGCGTCCGGATTCGATCCCCATCGTCGCTGCGGTCTGCGGATCCTGAATGGCCGCGCGGGCCACAATGCCGTAGCCGGTGCGCGTAAGCAGCCAGTAGAGAAGTCCGATCAGGACCACCGCCACGAGAATGAGGAAAAGCAGGTAGGTGGCAAGTGTGTAGTTTCCGATCTCGATGTTGGACTGCGGCATACCGACACCGGGCGTGACCGTTCCGAACAACAGGACCGCCGACTGGTAGAGCACCAGCGAAAGACCCCAGGTCGCAAGCAGGGTGTCGAGGATGCGTCCGTACAGATGACGGATGATCGCCCTCTCGACGATGGCGCCAAACAGCGCCGTGACGACGCTGGCCAGAACAACCGCCAAGGGAAACGGAACACCAATGCGCGTGGCAACCAGCGCCACGTAGGCGCCGAACATGATGAACTCGCCATGGGCGAGATTGATGACCCCCATCAACCCGAAGACGATGGCGAGCCCGACGGTGGCAATGAGCAGAACGGATGCGCTGGACAGTGATGACAGCAGAACTGTCGCAAGATAGTCGAGTTCCACGGTCGGGACTCTCCCAGTACTGGCGCCCGGTCAGGCCGGGAAGGCGCGGGCAGCTGCTTCAACCGCCGCCCGCATCCCTCTCCAGGAATCAGGGAACGAAGTGTTCCGCGATGTCGGGATTGGCGATCAGATCGCACACCTCGTCCTCGAAACTCGGCACCACGTACTCGAACTTCTCGATGACATCGAAGGCCTGCTCACGGTTGCCGCGGACGATGTAGATGTTCTGCCGCAGATGATGGGAAGCGGGCTGCATGGAGACCGTTCCGTTCGGACCCTCGAAGGAGATACCGCCCTCGAGCGCGGCAATCACGGCATCGTTCGCCGTGGAACCGGCGACCTCGACGGCAGCAGCCCAGATGTGAACCGCATTCCAGACGTCGACCGCCTCGGAAATGATGGGCTCATCGAGTCCGTAGGCCTCTTCCCAGCGGGCCATGAACGGCTCGTTGTTCGGCTCGTCGATCCACATGAAGTACTCCTGGGAGGCGACAATGCCCTCACCCGCGTCCGGCGAGACCACCACCTGCTGGTTGCCTGAACCGTAGTTGGTGGAGACGATGCCCATCTTGTCCTTCAGTCCGGCAGCCGCGAACTGTTCCAGGAATCCTGTCTGGTTGGCGCCCACCGGCAAAGCGACGACGAAGTCCGGACTGGCCGCCTGGATCTTCTGGATCGTGGGCGAATAGTCGGTCACCGTGAGAGGCAGGAAGTCCGCCCCGAGAACCTCGGCGCCGAACTGTTCGGCATAATACTCCACCCAATGGGCCGAGATGGTGCCAAAGTTGTAGTCGGGCGCCATGATGTAGATCCTGGGTCCGTACTCCTTCACGGCCCAGTCGATGAGCACGCTCAGTTGCTGCGACGCCGAGGCACCGGTGATGAAGGTCTGCTTGTCGCAGGCACCACCCTCATAGAGGGCACTGTAGAAGTACGGCACCTTCTTCTGCCTCACGACCGGCCTGATGGCTTCCCGCGACGAACTCGTCAGCCCGGCAAACAGGACATCGATCTGATCGCGCAGAATGAGTGTGTTGGTGTACTGCGTGTACTTGGCGAGATCGGACTGCGCGTCATTCTCGATGACGCTGATCTGGTTGCCGAGCACGCCGCCGTCGGCATTGATGCTGTCGACGGCAAGGTGCAGCGCCTGACTCTGCTGGATACCGTAAATGTTGAGTCCACCGGTCAGATCGAAGATTGCGCCGACCTTGATGTCGTCGTCAGCCCAGGCTCCGGTTCCCAGGGTGAGCGCCAACGCGACGGCGCCCGCCCGGGCCACTCTCGTGGCCTTCAAACGGTCTTGCATGAATGTTCCTCCCTCTGTGATCACCACGTGACAAAGGCCACGGGGCAGCGACCGATCAACCGGTTGTTCCCGGTCTGATGTGTCCTGCTTCACGGACGGTGAACTCTACCCCACCGCCAACAGCGATTGCAAAGACACCGCCGACCTCGCCACTTCGGATCGACACACCCACTGACCCGCGCACCCTGCTACAAGGACATGGCGCATCTCACGTCCGGCAGGATCCGTCCGGAGCCTTGTCGGACCATGCAAGGACGCGATCGATGAGAATCACAGCGAAGCGTCGTCATGTGCATCCATGCGTGTGCCACGCCCCTTGCCCGGTTCGCGACCGTGGTGGACGATTCGGGAGGCCCGGTCCATGATGGCAGCCGCATCGCGAGGGGAAGTCTGGTCGGCATGAAGTATCGGCAACTTGGGCGTACCGGGGTCGAGGTTTCCCTGCTTTGTCTCGGCAGCATGAACTGGGGCAGTAACAGCACCGAGGCCGAGGGTCACCGGCAGATGGATCAGGCCTTCGAACACGGTGTCAATTTCATCGACACCGCCGAAATGTATGCGGTGCCATCAAGCGCCGAACATTATGGCAGGAGCGAGGAGGTCATCGGCACCTGGCTGAAGAGCCGGGCGAACCGCGACCGCGTGATCCTCGCCACCAAGGTCGCCGGGCCCGGCGACCACTTCACGTACATCCGGGACGGCAAGCCACGCTTCAACAGATGGCATATCGAGCAGGCGATCGATGCCAGTCTCCGGCGTCTGCAGACCGATTACGTCGATCTTTACCAGCTCCACTGGCCGGAACGGCCGACCACGACCTTCGGGCGCCTGGGATACCACTATCCCGAGACCGATGACTCGACTCCCCTCGGGGAAACCCTGGAGGCCCTCGACGGCCTCGTGAAGGCCGGAAAGGTGCGCTTCATCGGCGTCTCCAACGAAACGCCCTGGGGCACCATGCGCTTCCTCCATCTTTCCGAGACCCTGGGGTGGCCGCGCATCGTCTCGAACCAGAATCCCTACAGCCTGCTCAACAGATCCTTCGAGGCGGGGTGCGCCGAGATCGCACGGTATGAAGAGGTCGGGCTTCTTGCCTATGCGCCCATGGCCGCCGGCGCCCTCTCGGGCAAGTATCTCGATGGCGCCCGGCCGGCCGGCGCCCGCATGACCATGTATCCGTCGAACCGGCGATACCTCGGGCCGCCCAATGCCGAACCGGCCATCAGGGCCTACGTCGATCTGGCGTACAAGTTCAACCTCGAGCCCGGCATCATGGCGCTGGCCTGGGTCAACCGGCAGCCTTTCACGACCTCCACCATTATCGGGGCGATGAACGCCGAACAGCTTGACCGCGATCTCGCCAGCGTCGATGTCGAACTGCCCGAAGACCTCATCGAGGCCATCGAGGAAATTCACCGCCGCTACACCTATCCCTGCCCCTGAACGGCCCGCGCGAGCCGGACACATGTACGGCCGGAGCAGGCGATGAGCTCCGAGACCGTTCTTCGCCACCAGCGTCAGCAGCTTTAGCGAAGTGCCGCGCTCCCACCGGCTCACCAGGCCTGTCGTCACGTTGACCTATCTTTAACGTGCGCCTTTCCACGGCGCACGTTAAACATGGGCTGGAGCAGAGGGAAGCCGGATACTGGGTCGTCGACGAGGCACACTGCGTCTCCAAGTGGGGCCATGATTTCCGGCCGGACTACCGCTACATCGCCCGCTTCATCCGGGAGTATTCCGGCGACAGCGAACCGGCGCCGCTGATCTGCCTGACCGCGACTGCCAAGCCCGGCGTCATCGACGACATCTGCGAGTATTTCGAGGAGAAGCTGGGCGTCGATCTCAAGCGGATCGATGGCGGCGCGCATAGGGACAATCTCTCGTTCGAGGTCATCCAGACCGACAAGACCGGCAAGCTGGGCGACATCGTCTCGGTTCTAGAGGATGCGCTGCCCTCGGAAGGCGCCTCGGGCGCGATCGTCTACTGCGCGACCCGAAGCGCCACCGAGCGGGTGTCCGACTTCCTCAACGAGAAGGGTTACGCCGCCGGCCACTACCATGCGGGCCTGAAGCCGGAAGCCAAGCTGGAGACGCAGGAGAAGTTCGCGAACGGCATGGTCCGCGTGATCGCCGCGACCAACGCCTTCGGCATGGGGATCGACAAGTCCGACATCCGTCTTGTGGTCCACGCCGACATCCCGGGCTCGCTCGAGAACTACGTCCAGGAGGCCGGCCGCATCGGACGCGACGGCGAGCCCGCCCGCTGCGTCCTTCTCTACAGCAACGACGATATCGAAAAGCAGTTCACGCTCTCGGCCCGGTCGCGCCTCGACAAGCAGGAAATCGGGGCAATCCTGAAGTCCTTGCGGCGATTGGGGCGGCGATCCAAACGGGAGGGCGAAGTCGTCGCGACACCCGGCGAGATCGTCAAGGAAGATGTTGACGGCGACTTCGGACGGGACAGGGGCACCGAAGATACCCGGGTGAAAATCGCCGTCTCTTGGCTCGAAGAGGCGGTGCTGCTCAAGCGCGATGAGAACTTCGTGCGGGTGTTTCCGTCGTCACTGAAGATCCGGACCATCGATGAAGCGCGCGAACGGATCGAAGCGGCCGACACCAGCCAGGCCTACCGGACCAAGCTCCTCCGGCTCGTGCGCAGCCTGCTCGACTCCCCGCCCGACCGCGGCATCTCCACGGACGAGCTCTGCGGCGAGTCCGGCCTGACGCCGGTGGAGTGTAAGCATCCGGCAAAGGCCCCCGGCGTCGTTGGGAGAGTACGGTGGCGGTGACGGGACACGTGGCGAACGCGGAGCAGCCGGGCCGGCAACTTCGGAGACGCGCGCGATCCGACACGAATCATTGGAGTTCGACATAGCCTGCTGCCCGATCGACCCGGGCGGACGGACTTGGGCCGGCCTACCCTGAGTCCGTCAGCGCGATCACACTGCGACGGAGAGACTGCAGGAGTTCATCAAGCGCGCTTCGATCCCCGGCCCCGTACTTGAGGCCCATCGCAACGGTGACCACAAATCGTGCCAACTGGGCGGGCGTTTGGCCGGAGCGGGCGATGGTATCGGCGTAAGGCTCCAGCAGTTCGGCAATCAGCGCCGCTTGACGGGCGTGGGCCTCCCTGATCGCCGCCTTGCCCGCCTGGTTGTGACCGCTAATCAGGTCCTCCGGGTCGCCTGCCTCCTGCAGCATCTCGAAGGACTTCACCACCGTCTCCCCGAAATAGACGTCGAGCCGTTCGCCCAAGGTGCCGCAACTGCCGAGCCGCGCCCGGATCGCCGCCAGCGACGCCTCCGAGACGTGGCGGATGCACGCCACGATGATCCCATCCTTGTCGCCGAAGGACGCGTAGACGGTTTGGCGCGACACCCCGACCGCCTCGGCAATATCCGCCATGGTCGTCTTCTTCGCGCCATAGCGGATAAAGATGCCGATCGCGGCCTCGACGATCCGCGCTTCCGTCTCGGTGAGGGGGATGCGACGCAAGCTGCTCATCCAACTGGAGATATCTCAGGATTCACGACTTGACAAGATGTGGTGACTTGTAAGATATACTATACACAACGTCACAATCTGTCTATATGTAAGGGGACGTCATGACCCGGACCGTTCTCATCACCGGATGCTCCAGCGGGTTCGGCAGGCTGAGCGCCCAGACCTTTCAAGACGCGGGCTGGAACGTTGTCGCCACCATGCGCTCGCCCGAAAGGGTGCCTGAGCTTGCTGACCATGACCGGATGCTGGTCCTGAAGCTGGACGTCACCGACCCGGACAGCATCTCCGCCGCCTTCGCCGCCGCGCGCGCACGATTCGGTCGCATCGATGCCGTCGTGAACAATGCCGGTTACGGAGGCGATGGCCTGTTCGAGCAGGCCAGCGACACGGATATCCGCGCGATGTTCGAGACCAACGTGTTTGGCCCAATGAATGTGATGCGCGAGGCGCTGCCCGAGATGAGGGCGGCGGGGAATGGCACCATCGTCAACGTGACCTCGATGGCCGGCCACCTGGGCCTGCCGGGACATGCTATCTACGCCGCCTCCAAGCACGCCTTGATCGGCCTGACCGAGAGCATGGCGCTGGAATACAAGCCCTTGGGGGTGCACATCCATTCGGTCGCGCCGGGCGCCTATCCGACCACCGCGTTCGGCGTCAATACCGACGATCGGCTGGAGGTGGGCGACGCCCAGCTCGTCGCGTTCTCCAAGCGCCTGCGTGCGCAGATGACCGCGGTGGGCGAGCAGATGGCGAACCAGGGCGGGAATCTCGCCGATCCGCAAGAGGTCGCGGACCGGATCTTCCAGTGCGTCTCGGGCGATGCGCCAATCAACAATCCGACCGGCGCCGACGCGGAGATGCTGATTGCGATGATGGGGCAGAAAAAGCGCCAGGCTTTTCTGGACCAGCTCGGCGCCATGCTCGTGCCCCCGTCTGCCGCCTGAGCGGCCGTGCTCCCGACGACCCGATGGGCCGGTTCGCCAGGCTATGTGAGATGTCAAAGCCCCGCTCCCTCGTCAAATGGGGTGTCCCAGCCGCCGTCCTGATTGTCCTGATTGTCGCGGTGACGGGCACGCTCGCCATCCGCAAGACCTTCCTTGTGGAGATATGGATCCCCGCCCCGCCCGAGGCTGTATGGGAGGTTCTGATCGACACGCGGGCCTACCCGCAGTGGAACCCGGTCTTCGTTGGGGTCAACGGCGCCTATGCGGAGGGGGAGACGGTGCTGAACAGGGTCCGCGAGCCAAGCGGCGCCATCCTGGAAATGACCGCGACGGTGGAGACCCTTCTCCCGAGTGCGGAGCTGCGCCAATCTGGGGGCATCCCCGGCATTTTGACCTTCGACCATCGCTGGCTTCTGGAGCCCGCAGATGGCGGAACGAAGGTCATCCAGCACGAAGTGGACCGCGGCATCGGCCTCTGGTTCTGGAGCTCGGACTGGATCGAGCCCGCCTATGCGGCCGCCAACGCAGCGTTGGCAGAGAGGGTGCGATCAGTGATGGCGAAGCCGGGCAACTGAGCTTCCGCATCTCGTCGAAGGACTTGTTGCCACCGCCAAGGTGTCGCGCCGGTCGCTCACTTCGGTCAACTCTGCAGCCTGTCATACGGCTGTCGAAGTGGTCGTGACCAACCTGACCTTCCGGCAGCTATGCAGCGAGGGCCTGCTGCCGGGCGGCCTTCCAGTGCCAGGGGAGGAGTTCGTGCAGTCGGGTCTGCGACTGCTCGGCGATGCGATCGAGGACGTCGGCGAGCCAGGCCTGGGGATCGACGTCGTTGAGCTTCGCGGTGCCGATGAGGGTGTACATCACCGCCGCCCTCTCGCCGCCGCAATCGGAGCCCGCGAAGAGCCAGGATTTGCGTCCGAGCGCGATGCCGCGCAGCGCCCTCTCTGCGGCGTTGTTGGTCATGCAGATGTGGCCGTCGTCGAGGAAGCGGGCGAAGCCGTCCCAGCGCTTGAGCATGTAGTCCATGGCCTTGGCCACGGCGGCGTGGCGTGGGAGCCCGGCACGTTCCGTGCGCATCCAGCCCTCGAGCTCTGCGACGAGCGGCACGCTCCGCTCCCGGCGCTCGGCGAGGCGACGCTCGGCACTCTCGCCGTTGATCGTGCGCTCGATATCGAACAGCGCGTCGATCCGCGTCACAGCCCCCAGCGCAAGCGGCGAGATCGGCGGCGCGCGCTTGCCGCGCCTCTTGTTCGCCGCGATGTCGGCGAGCTCGTAGAACTTGCGTCGGCCATGGCTCCAGCAAAGCGCCTCGGTCACCGACGCCGGCGAGCGGCCGGGCTCGTAGAGCCGGCGGTAGCCAGCATAGGCGTCAGCCTGAAGGATGCCTGTGCAGGTCTGCAAATGCTCGACCGGGTGATCGCCCGAACGGTCGCGGGAGTACCGGAACAACGCCGCAGGCGGGTCCGGGCTGCCGAAGGACGCGTCATCGCGCACATAGACCCAGGCGCGCGCGGTGTCGGTCTTCCCCTTGGCCAGAACCGGCACAGGCGTGTCGTCGCCGTGCAGGCGCTCCGCTGCCAGCACGTGGGCCGCGATCAGGTCGTGCAGCGGCTTCAGCGCCACAGCGCACGCGCCCACCTGGTCGGCCAGTGTCGACAGGCTCAGATCGATCCCTTCTCGGGCGTAGCGGTCCCGCCGCCGGTTCAGAGGCTGATGCTGCCCGTACTTCTCGAAGATGATCGTCGCCAGCAGGTTCGGGCCCGCCCAGCCCCGCGGTGTCGCGTGGAAGGGCGCCGGCGGCTGGGAGACCTTCTCGCAGTCTCGGCAGGTGAACTTCTCGCGCACCGTCTGGATCACATTCCACCGGCGCGGGATCACCTCGAGCGTCTCGGTCACGTCCTCGCCGATCTTCGACAGCCACTCCGACCCACAGCACGCGCAAGCCATCGGCCCCAGCACCACCACGCGTTCGCGCGGCAGATGATCGGGGAAGGGTTTGCGTGCCGGCTTGCGGCGGACGAAGCCCTTGACCTCGGTGCTCCCGGCCGCAGCCTTCTCGGCCGCCAGTTCGTCCTCAGTCTTGCCCGCCGTGACTTCGTCGAGGGGTCGACCACCCGGTCGACGATCACCCGACGCCCACCCGCCAACACGATCTCCACCCGGCCCGCCGCGGGCGGAACCTGCGCGACACCATCGTCGGACGGCGGGCCCATCGCCGCAGCTCCCGCCTCCTGGCCTGGTGCCGCCTCGACCACCACCGGCACGAACCGGCCGGTACCGCCGGTGCGCGCAGGCTCGCGAAACAGCCGATGCCACCTGAACACCTGACTGGAATGTGTTTCAGAGAAAGTAATCGAATGCCAATGTTCTGATCCACACAGCATCAGCCACTGCTACCTAAGGAGACCAATCCCGCACCGCTTCAGGATGTCCGGCAGTTCCGGATGATGTTCCAACAATCCGGTTTCCGCCGAGGCAAGCTTTCCCGCGGAGCGGTCAAACACGGCATAGACATCTTCCCCGGTCAGGCGGGAGGTATAGACGATGCCGTCGACATCGACATGATCTGTATGGATGGCCTTGGCAAATGCACGGCCTGCCGCGTGGTTCCTCGCCTTCACCGTATCGGTCGGCGCGCCAATTCGGGTGCAACCGTCCCGGCGCAGATCCACCAACGTCAGCGTCGCTTCGGGTTGCATCGAAATACGCACCCAAACCCGCGCCGTGATTTACTTTATTGCGACTTCGCAGCTTTGGCGCCCCGTGAACCTGTCCCTCACTACCGTCTCGACGAATGCCGTGGCGAATTCTGGCGCTGCGTAGAGCACCGTGAAGGCGCCGTTTCGCGTGCAGAAGCGCGAATCGGCCGGGCCCGTTCCGCGCGGGCCCGACCGATGGCGGCCCGCCATGATCCTGTAGCTGCACGGTAAGGATGCCGTTACCAGGACGGGCGCGATCCGGCTCCTGCGATAGAGGCCTCCACCTCCGCTCATGTAAACGTGGCACCAAACCCCGGCGCCGCGTTTGCCACTTCCTCGATACGTCCGTCCTTGAGCAACTCAAGCGGCAGCGCCACCGTCTTCTCGAACGCCCATTCCTGGGTCAGGAAGGCCCATGCCAGCTCGGGGTCTCCGACCGCGTCCACGACATCCTTGAGACCCGGCACAACCCGCCCGGCACCGAGAATCTGCCCCGCCGGAATGCGCAAACCGCGTTTCGTGGCCTTCCAGGCGATCATCCTGGTGATCTTCACCCACTCGTAGACCGTCGTGCGAGACACTTCGAGCCGCTCTGCGGCCTCGGAAACGCCAAGAATTCCCTCGTCGCCGCTCCGCCGGACCACGAACGGCCGCAGCTGCTCCGGCACGTCCGCGATGTCGGTAACTTCCCGCTGGGCGGCGACTGCTTCCAGCGCAGCAGCGACAACCACACGCGCTTCCCGAGGATGCCTGCGAACGAAATTCCTGGCGGTGCCCGACAATACCGGGAATTCTTCCAGGAGAAGTCCCATCGTCCCGCTCGTCGGTCCGCTCAAACTGGCCACTTCAACCCCCATCTGCGGTTCGTCTTCCATGTCAAGATTGCACAGAATGTACAGTATGTAAACAGTGGCGCCTTCCCGGCCAAGACTGCCGCTGCACACGGAAAAGGCGCAAGGACCGAACATCGCCGATGGCGATAACGACCGCCGTTCATACGATTTTCGTTCAAACTGCTCCGTCCTTGATCCGGGGATCCTGTCAGGCCTCCCTTTGTTCCGTGCGGGTGAACTTGCTGTTGTTGCCGGCGATGACGACGGTGACTTCGCCCCTTGGGGGCGTTCCGGCGAAGTGATCGGCGAGGTCACCAAGCCAGCCGCGTTCGGTCCCCTCGAACATCTTGGTGAGTTCAACCGACACCGAGGCGCGGCGGTCACCGAGCACCGCCAGGGCGTCGGCAAGGAGAGCGCCCAGACGCCGTGGTGATTCGAAGAGCACGAGCGTCGAATCCAGAACGGCCAGCGGCTCCAGAAACCTGCGGCGCTTCGCTGTCGTGCGGGGTGGAAAGCCGAGGAACGAGAAACGCGACATGGGCAGACCCGAGACCGAGAGTGCCGCGATGACGGCGCAGGGACCGGGGATGACCTCGACCGGATGGTCGCGCCCGGTCGCCATCCGCACCGCGAGGTATCCGGGATCACTGATGCCCGGCATGCCGGCATCGCTCACCAGGCCGACCGTCAGCCCCTCATCGAGAAGCCGCTCCATGCGGGCGACGGCACGTTCCTCGTTGTGTTCGTGACAGGAAAACACGATGCGTGGACGGGCGATGCCGAAACGTTCGAGGATCGTGCGGGTGCGGCGGGTATCTTCGCAGACGAGTGCATCGAGCGATCCCAGGGCATCCCGGGCGCGCGGCGACAGATCACCGAGATTGCCGATCGGTGTACCGATCAGGATAAGTCGGCCCGTCATGCCTGTTTCGCTCTTGACCCCGGGGCTGCAAGACCGTTCCATGCCCGTGTTTTGCCGGAATGTCGAGGATGTCGGCTCTCGAAGCCCTGCTGAATCCGCAACGAGTGGCGGTTGTCGGAGCCACACCCAGAGAGAACGCGGCAGGCAGGCGGATCATTGAGCATGCCGGAGGGCCACGTTTCAGGGGCACCGTCGTTGCCGTCAATCCGGGCTATGACGAAGTGCTGGGACGTCCCTGTCATGCGTCGCTCGCAGACGTTCCCGAAACCCCTCACTGCGCCATCATGGCGGTGTCGGATTCCAGGATTGCCGCAGCCATGGAAGATGCCGCCGCCGCGGGCGTGAAGGGCGCCGTTGTGCTCGGCCGTCTCGTTACCGCCGAAGACGGCGGCCGAACATTGCCGGACCGGATCGCCGCCATAGCCCGGGAAGCGGGCATGGCGGTCTGCGGCGCCAACTGCATGGGCCTTTTCAACACCAGGACGGATGTCCGTCTGTCGCTGTCCGATCTTCCGGAGCTGGACCAGCCGGGACGCATCGGACTTGTCTCTCACAGTGGCTCGACATGGTCGGGCCTCGGCGCCAACAAGCGATCCATGCATTTCTCCACCGGCGTGTCGGCCGGAAACGAACTTGTGACAGGCGTTGCCGACTACCTCGATCATCTCGTTGCCGAGGAGACCACGTCGGCCATTGCCATGGTCCTGGAAACCGTGCGTGACGGCGAGCGTTTCCTGGCTGCCGTCGAGGCCGCCGATTCCGCCGGCATCCCTCTCGTCGCGCTCAAGCTGGCCCGCTCCGCGACGTCCCGCGCCTTCGCCTTCACTCACAGCGGAGCTCTCGCCGGCGACGAAAGGGTCCTTGATGCCGTCTTCCGACGCCACAACGTCATTGCGGTCGACACGCTCGACGAGATGATGGACACGCTGGAAGCCCTTTCCTGCGGCCGCGTGCCGACCGTCGACACAGTCGCCGTACAGACCGACTCCGGTGGCGAACGCCAGCTCATCACGGATCTCGCGGAGCGCGAGAACGTGCCTCTCGCCACGTTTTCCGCTGCCACACGCCAGGCGCTCGCCGGGGTTCTTGACCCCGGACTCGATCCCGCAAACCCGGTTGACTACTGGGGCGAGACCGGCTTTGAGGCCCTGCCGCGGGTCACCGGCATTCTCGGCCAGGCCGAAGAGGCCGGTGTGGTGGTGTTCGCCACCAACATGGTGAGCGGTCGGGAACTCCTGTACCGGTCCTGCGAGGCCCTGGAGACGGCACACCGCACATCAGACAAACCGTGCCTGATGATGGGGAACATCACCTCGTCGATCGATGACGACGAAGCCCGGCGACTTCGCAAGGCGGGCATCCCCGTACTCTGCGGCACCTTGACCGGCCTCAGGGCCATTCGTCATCTCATCTCCTGGCATGCCAGGCGACGCACACCCCGCAAACACGTCGCGCCCCTGCCACAGGACACTCTCGGGCACTGGCGCCATCATTTCACCTCCGGGCCGCCTGGACCGGAAGGTCTGCTTGGTCTCCTGGCGGACCTTGGTCTCGAGGTGCCGCGAACACGCACCTGCCGCATCGAGGAGGATCTTGGCCCGGCCCTGGACTTCACCGGCCGTCCGGCTGTCCTGAAGACGGCAAACCGCGATATTGCCCACAAGACAGAGGCCGGCGGCGTGGTCACGGGACTTACCGGCGAAGCCGCGCTCCGACAGGCATGGTGCACCATGGCTGCCGCCCTCGGTCCGGAGGTCCTGGTCCAGGAAACCGCACCCGAAGGCGTCGAGATGATCGTCGGCATGATCACCGACCCGGTGTTCGGACCGATCATGACCATCGGCGCCGGCGGCATCCTGGTGGAGGTTCTCGACGATGCCATCATGTTTGTCCCGCCGGTCGGCATCGAGGAGGCCGATGCACTGATCGGCCAGCTGAAGGTCTCGCCAGTCCTTGACGGGGTGCGCGGACGGCCCCCTCTCGACCGGCGGGCCCTTGCCGATGCCGTGTCACGTCTTTCCCGTCTGGTCGCCTCCCTTGGCGACACCCTCGAAGAATTCGACATCAATCCGCTGATCGTCCACTCCCAGGGCGCGATGGCCGTCGATGTTCTCGTTCGCTGCAAGGTCTGACACGAGCCTTGCGCATGGCAGACCATGAACAAACGCATGGCTCCCACCGCAAGCCTTTCCCGGTATGCATGCCCGGCATGACCGTAGTGCCATAACAGCGCTGGCGCCCTGGTGCGCGACACCCTACCTCAGGCACCGGCTCAACGACCCTCACCGGGACACCATCCATGCGACGCCTTCTCGAACACATTCGCCATGCATGGGACGTCCGGCGCGCCCGCCGGCAACTCGAGACTCTCTCCAACGAACAGTTGCGCGATATCGGACTCACCCGCGACCAGGTCGCCTCCTTTGCTCGCTCAATCCCGGGTCCCGAGCCCCTGCGCAGGCCACAGCTTCCCAAGGGCCACATCGTGGCCACAAGACCGATCCGCTGGTCGGCGGGATAAACCAGACAGAACCGTGCCTCCGGGGCCGCTTGTACGCCATGCCGCATACCGGCATGGTGATGCCCGCCGGGCACGGATCCATCGTGTTCCTGTGGGAAAAGGGACTGACGGCGTCACCGACCCGGACGGGCGGACACGGTCGCCGATAAGGGGTGAGGCGACATCCGGTTGACCGCCCTGCGACCATCGCGCTGCGGAGGGGCCGTGATGAGAATTCCGCCAACGGGCGCCAAGGGATGCGGACCATGATCCCGGGGCACGTTCTTGCGATGCGGGTCCTTGCTCTCGGCCTTCTGGCCATGCATCCCCTCCACGCGGCGGAGCGCCTGACCATCATCCACCTGAACGACTGGGACGACATGACGGCCGCGCCGCGCATCGCCACGGTGGTGGCCCGGGAAAAGGTGCGTGCGGCATCCCTGGGCAGGGCAACCCTTGTCACGTTCGGCGGCGACATGATTGCACCATCCATGCTGTCGGCCATCGATCAGGGCGCCCACATGATGGCGCTGGCCGATGCCATCGGATTCGACGCCGGCGTCACGGGCAACCACGAGTTCGACTTCGGCGCCGATGTTCTCGAGGAGCGCCTCACCGAATCCTCCATGATCTGGCTGGCGAGCAATGTCACCCGTCGAGGCTCCCCCCTGACCGGAACTCACACCGCGGCGATGCTGGGCCGTGGTGACCTGACAATCGGCCTCCTCGGTCTCGTCACCGAGAGCACTGCCAGGATCTCGGAACCTGGCGACGATGTCTCTTTTGCCCCCTTCCTTGACAGGGGAACTGCACTGGCCCGGACACTCGAGGCTGAAGGCGCCGATGTCATCATCGCCCTCACCCATCTCGCCATGGCGGACGACCGCGCCTTGTTGGCGGCATCGGATGCGATCGACATGGTGCTTGGCGGGCACGACCATCTGGTCGTGGCCCATTGGGACGGCAACCAGGTGATGCTGCAGTCCGGCTCCCAGGGGCATCATGTGGCCGTGGCCGATCTCGTCGTCGACGAAGATGGCACAATTGACGTCGAGGACATTCGCCTCAAGGCCACCGCAGGCGCCGGCGACGATCCGGAAATTGCCGCCATGGTCGCAGGCTTCCAGGCCGACCTCGAGGTCGGCCTCGACCAGGTGATCGGACATGCAGAGAGCGCCCTCGACACAAGGCGGATGTATGTGCGGTCGCGCGAAACGGCATTCGGGAACCTTGTGACTGATGCCATGCGCCGGGCCACGGGCAGCGACATTGCGTTCCACAACGCAGGCGGCATCCGCGGCAACACCACGTATCCGCCCGGCACCGCCATCACACGCAGGATGCTGCTCACAGAACTGCCATTCGGTGACAGGACAGTGGTCCTGCACCTTGCCGGCCGTACTCTGGGACAGGTTCTCGAACATGCTGTTTCAGCCATCGATGAAGGCTCCGGACGGTTCCTGCAGGTCTCCGGGCTCTCGTTCGCCTACGACCCGTCGCGCCCCGAGGGTGCGCGTATCGCGGCCATCGAGTTGGGCGGCAAGGCACTCGATCCCCAGGCCCTCTACACCGTTGCCACCAACGACTACCTTGCCGGAGGCGGCGACGGATACGGCACACTCGAGATGGCGGACGTGATCATCGACGCTGCGGCCGGCACGCTGCTGGTCGATCTGCTGGCCGATGACATCCAGGCGACCGGCACCGTTTCCGTGACCACAGAGGGCCGCATCAGGCGTCTCCACGGTTCGGAATAAATCGCTTGACATGGTCTCCGTGCTGATTTCACAGTGGCGACACAGGACGCGCTCATCCAGAGCGGCGGAGGGACAGGCCCTTTGAAGCCGCGGCAACCGTTTCGACGGTGCCAATGCCTGATCGATGAGTCAGCCGATACGCGGTCACACCGCTCTCGGCGCTCTTCAGAGCGCGCAGGAGTTTGAGAGTGGAGTACCGTCGGATGAATGAATCCGTCTCGACATTCCAGGTTGTTCACCCTCGGCTGCTGCGTGCCCTGTTCGCATCGGGCTTCTCTCCTGCCGTTCGGGGGGCCGCGTTCCTGCGATGCCATCCCCGATGACCCAAAAGGAGACAGTCATGACTGAAGTACAGGTCAAGTCCGCAGAAAACGGCGTCAACGTCGAAGCCCTGCTCGGCGCCCGCAGCGCCCTTGCCGAAACCCCGGAGGCTGGCCGGTTCGTCTGGCGCGCCACCAACGAGTGGGTCCACGGCACCCACTCCCGCTCGTCGGTCAATAGCTATTACGGGCTCGGCGACGAACATGAGCACAAGTCGACCTTCGACTTCGAGGCCGACCACCCCCTCGTCTTCGCGGCCGAGGACAATGCGGCGACACCCGTCGAGATTGTCCTCGTCGGACTGGCAAGCTGCCTCACGGCCGGGGTGGCCGCCGTCGCCCAGAACCGGGAAATCCAGTTGAACTCGGTCACGGCCACGATTGAGGGCGACATGGATATCCAGGGCATCCTCGGAGCCGATGCGGATGTCAGGAACGGCTTCAACCACATCCGTGTCACCTATGACATCGATGCCGACGCCTCCGCCGAGGACATCAGGGCGCTTGTCGCCCAGTCGCAGAAGCGCTCGGCGGTCTTCGACATCGTGACCAATCCGACCAACGTCACCGTCGAGGTGGCCTGACAAAGTCATGCGTACGACCGCTGTCGTCATAGGGGCCGGCCATGCCGGCCTTGCGACAAGTCACTGCCTCGCCGCGTTCGGTATCGACCACGTGGTCATCGAGCGTGGCGAGGTAGGCCAGTCCTGGCGCACCGGACGCTGGGAGTCGCTCAGGCTGCTCACGCCGAACTGGCTGACCCGTCTGCCGGGGCTGGCCTATGACGGTAATGACCCTGATGGCTTCATGGACATGACCGGACTGGTTGCCTTCCTGGAGCGCTATGCAGACGTCGTCAGCCCGGCGCTGTGGACACGCACGAATGTCGAGTCGGTGACGGCATCGGCAAGCGGCTATGTGGTGACCACCGACCGGGGCGCCATGGCGTGTTCCGCTGTGGTTATCGCCTCGGGCGGCTTCAACATCGCCCGGATTCCCGCCTTCGCAGCGTCCCTGCCCGTTGGCATCGAATCGCTGACGCCCCTCGACTACACCTCTCCTTCCATCTTGCCTCCGGGAGGTGTCCTGGTGGTCGGCGCATCGGCAAGTGGTGTCCAGATCGCACAGGAAGTGCAGCGGTCCGGGCGTCCGGTCACCCTCGCGGTGGGCGAGCATGTGCGCATGCCAAGACTGTACCGGGGACGGGATGTCTTCTGGTGGCTCGACCGCACGGGACTTCACGACGAGCGCTGGGACGAGATCGAGGACATTGTGCGAGCCCGTCGCGTGCCGTCTCCGCAGCTCGCCGGCAGCGTTCACAGATGCACACTCGACCTCAACGCGTTGACGGCAGATGGAGTCCGGCTGGTAGGGCGTCTTGCCGGCATCGCGGACGGACGGGCACAGTTCTCCGGCTCGCTGGCCAACAAGTGTGCCCTCGCGGATCTCAAGCAGGGTCGTCTTCTCGACACCTTTGACGAGTGGGCGGCCTGCCACGGACTTGATGGCGTGGTGGAGGCGCCGGAAAGGCCGGATCCGACGCGTCTGCCCGGGTCACCGGACCTGCTTCTCGATTTCGCCCGGGAGGGCATCCGAAGCGTGATCTGGGCCACCGGCTTTGAGGCGGACCATTCGTGGCTCCATCTTCCGGTGTTCGACCACAAGGGCCGCCTGCGTCATGAGGGAGGCGTGGTGGCCCCGGGTCTCTATCGCATCGGGCTGACATTCCTGCGGCGACGCAAGTCGAGTTTCATTCATGGGGCCGGCGACGATGCGTGCGATCTGACACGTCATCTCGCGGCCCATGTCGGCGCCGCAACGGACTTCTGGGACGAGGACCGGCGCTCGGCGGCAACCGGCTGATCTCACCCGGCAATCGCGCAAGCGCGGGTCATCGTGACCCCGGCTCCGGTCATGGTCGCCATGGATGCAGCGAGCGAACCATCAAGATCGATGGCCCGGCAGGCATCTTCGACGACGTGAGCCTCGAAGCCTCCCGCCACGGCATCGAGTGCCGTCCAGGCAACGCAGAAATCCATCGCCAGGCCGACGATGAAGAGACGCTCGAGTTCCCTCTCGCGCAGATAGCCGGCGAGGCCTGTGGGCGTCTTCCGGTCGTTTTCCCGGAAGGCCGAATAGGAATCGATCGAGCGGCGGAATCCCTTGCGCAGCACAAGGTCGGCCGCGGTCCAGTCAAGATCCTCGTGAAAGGCGGCGCCGTGGCTTCCCTGGATGCAGTGATCGGGCCACAGCACCTGTTCACCATAGTCGAGGGTGACCGTCCCGAAGGGTGCTCCACCGGAGTGATTGCTGGCAAAGGAGAGGTGATCCGCCGGGTGCCAGTCCTGGGTCACCACGACATGGCCAAAGTGCGACGCCAGCCGGTTGATGACGGGCACGACCTCGTCACCGCCCGGCACGGCCAGTGCGCCGCCTGGACAGAAGTCGTTCTGCACGTCGATGACAATCAGAACATCAGCTTCTGCCCGCAGATTCATCAGTTCCATGAATACCGCCTCCGCAGCCCATGATCCGGACTCGATCGCCCCGATGTCAAGCAGTGCGCCGACCTGTCCATATCGCAAGACATTCCCATGACACGGTGATGCCGACGGTCAGCGAACTGCCATATCGATACTTCGCAACGCCCGCACGATGGCATCGGCCTGCCACGCCGAGCCCTTGCACTTCGAGAGGGAACAAGGAGCGCCCGTTCGCGGCCATCCTCTGGATGCCAGAGTGCAAGCGTTCCCCGAAAAGGGCGCGGTTTTCGCCCTGTTCGGGAGCGATCACGACAATCCGGGCACCTGCCAGACTGCTCGGCGATCGGTCCGGGGGGCACTAGCCACCTCCCTGGCATCCGAAAACCGCACGACAAGGTCATGATCATGTTGCCAACTTTTCCCGTGTGCTCGGTGAGGCAAGGCGGCCACAGTCCTCCTGACAACCCGCGCCGCAGCTCCGTTCGTGCGCACGGCGAGGCACGTACCACAGCCGATTGATCGATGGGGCATCAACGCTTCGTCCGTGCGCGCAGGGAGGCACGGGCCTCGGCGATACCGGGCGCGGTATCGTCCACGCTTCGTCCGTGCACGCAGGGAGGCACGCAGTCAGTTCAATGTCGCCAGTCGCCAAGTCAGGCTTCGTCCGTGCGCGCAGGGAGGCACGAGTTCCTCGTCATCCGCGACCCGGCAGAAGGCGCTTCGTCCGTGCGCGCGGGGAGGCACGCCACAACCCGCTATGCCGGTCTCGTAGGCGATAACTCTGTCGGTGGGCGCGGAGAGGCAAGTGTCGAGGCAGCCGCGAGGATCGCTGCCACCACGGCAAACGCCGAGGCAAGTGCGAAGGCAAAAGCGAGGTCAAGGTCACCGACGTAACCGCCCAGAAAGGCGCCCAACGCACCGACACCGTCCATGAGCACGAATGCCAGCGCCAGCGTCGTTCCCTCGCGCTTGCCGGCGAAGTCCAGCGCCGATGCGAGCACCACCGAGCGAACGCCGTAAAAGGCCCCGATCATGGCGATCAGGAAGACCAGGGCGAGCCAGGGTGCGTCAACCAGAGGCATGAGAAAACCAAGAGGCGAGGCCGCCAGGAGCGAGAAGGCGAAGATCTTGCGCCGGCCCAGCATATCGGAAAGGTGCCCCATCACAGGTTGCAGCACCGCACCGGCCAGGATCATTGCAGCAAACGCGATGCCGGCCTGGAACTCGGACATGCCGAGATCGTTGACGATGAAGAGCGTTGCCATGGCGAGCGTGGCCATGATGGCCATGTTGTAGACGCTGATCATCGCCACGAGCAGGAGGCCGGCCCGACTGAGCCAGCGCCGCGCCAGATCCCTGAGATCCACCATGCGTGCGCCTGACCCGACGGGGACCACGAGGCGGCGGCGCACAGCAAAGAAGACGATGCCGAGGGCGACAGCGGGAACAACGGACACGAACAGGCCCTGGCGCCAGTCGACGTGAACCAGCAGGGCACCGGTCAGCACGGGCGCGAAAACCTCGGCAAGTGTGCCGCCCATGGCATGGATACCCAGCACCCGCGCGCGCTGTGCCGGCAGGGTTTGCGTCAGCGTCCCCGTGGCCAGAGGATGCCAGGCCGAGGTGCCCATCCCGGCGACAGCAAGCAACAGCGTCAGGGACCAGAAGTCCGGCGCCAGACTGGCAAGCCCGTATCCCACCGCCACCCACACGAAGGTGGCGACGAAAAGCGGCCCCCGACTTCGGGTATGGTCGCTGAGCACCCCGGCGGGGATCAGGCTCAGCGCCCCCCCGATGGCCACAAGGCTCACCATCAGCCCGAGGTCGGACGGCGACAGGTCCATGGCAATGCCAATCGCGGGAATCAGGATCCACAGGGCGCCGTGGGGCCAGTCGACGGCCATGTGGCCGGCGCAGAAGGCCAGGATCGGAAGACGCCGTCCTGCTCCGGGTTCGCCTGGCGGCGCGCGGTCCATCACCGCGCACTCCCGGGGCCGGTCGTGATGCCGGGCCGGGTCTTCGCCTGCCTGACATCGGGACGAAGGTCGTACTCCACGCCGATGATGATGACGGGAAAATCACCTTCCGGCGACGCGATCGATGCCATCGTTGTGATCCTCCCCATCCGGCCATTTGCGATATCAGGAACAACACCGGCTGTCACCCTGCGCTTGCCTGCCGGCGAGGGTGTTTCTATGGTGCGATCCTCTTCACTGACCATCAGCGGATTCTGGCGATGACGCTTCATGACGTTCTTCCGGGAGGTCTCCACGACGATCCCTCGCGTTCCTTCACCATGGCCTCGCGCTACTACACCGATCCCCTGATCTTCGAGGAGGAAAAGGAGCGCATCTTCGCCCGCTCGTGGCTCCTTGCCGGACACGAAAGCACACTCAAGGCGCCGGGCAGCTACCAGGTGGTGAATATCGCCGACGAAAGCCTCGCCCTGGTCAGGGGCCGTGATGGAACCCTGCGCTGCTTCTACAATGTCTGCCAGCACAGGGCGCACCGCGTCCTCAGCGGCAGCGGAACCCTGGGCCCCGTCATGACATGCCCCTACCACGCCTGGGCCTACAACCTCGACGGATCCCTGAGAACGGCACGTGGCTGCGAGAATGTCCGCGACTTTGACAAGTCGGCCTTCTCGTTGAAGCAGGTCAGCATCGACACCATGCTGGGCCTCGTCTTCGTCAATCTCGATCCGGACGCACCCCCGTTCGCCGAGCAGTACGCCGGGCTGGAGGACGACATTCTGCGCTGGATGCCCCGGGCCGGGTCTCTCGAGCCGACATGTCAAAGGGACTTCACCCTGCAGGCCAACTGGAAGGTCGTCATCGACAATTTCCAGGAATGCTATCACTGCGAACCGGCGCATCCGGCCTTCGTCGATATGGTGGCGATGCCGTCCTACCGGAACCACACCCACCAGTACTGGTCGGCCCAGACATCGGACAAGCCGCGGTCACAGACCAACCAGGCCTACGACTTCGAGTCCGGGGATGTCGACTTCGGTTATGCCGGCTACTTCGTATGGCCCAACCTGACGATCTGGCTGATGCCGGGTGAACCCAATCTCATGACCCTGCAGATGATCCCTGACGGACCGGAACGCTGCATCGAGCACCTCCACTGGCACGCGCTGGGTGGCACACTGACAGACCAGTCGCGTGCGGCCGTAGATTATGTGGTCGATATTCTGCAGCCCGAGGACATCGCACTCTGCGAGAGTGTCCACCAGGGGCTGAAGTCGCGGGGCTACGATCGCGGGCGCTTCATCGTCGACGGCTCGCGCAGTCACATCAGCGAACATGCCGTGCACCATTTCCACATGCTGGTCATGCAGGCCATGGAAGGCGGCCCGCTGCCCGTACCCCAGGCGGCCGAGTGACCCTATCGGTCGATTTCTATTTCGGCGCGGGCAGCCGTTACTCGTACCTTGCCGCCACACAGCTCCCTGCCATGGCCGAACGGCTGCACTGCCGCTTTCGCTGGCTGCCGCTGAACAGCGGCGCCCTCATCTGCCGCGACGCGCGGGATCCCTTTGTTCCGGTGGACGGCAAGGGCGCGAAGGCGCCACCGTCGGGACAGTACGACTGGAACTACCGCAAACGCGATGCCCTGATGTGGGCCCGTCACTACCGTGTGCCCTACAACGAACCCGTCGACCGCCTCACCTTCGATCCCCGGCTGGCGGCGCACGCCTGCCTGGCCGGTGAACGCCAGGGAGCTGTCGAGGCCATGAGCCGCCGCGTCATGGCTCTCATCTTCACCGACGAACGCACCACCATCGACCTCGAGGACCTGACGCAGGCCGCGGCGGCCGAGGGACTCGATGTCGAACGCTTCCGGCGCGATCTGGAGGGCAGGCAAGTCGAGGAGATGCACGAGGCGAGGATCCGCGAAGCAGCGTCCCTTGGCGCCTTCGGCGTGCCTTCCTTCCACTTCGATGGCAGGCTCTTCTGGGGCAACGATCGCCTGGTCCTGCTCGAGGCGGCCCTCGAGGGTCGCCTGTAGGTCTTCAGCCGAGCCAGAGATCGACGAACCCCGGCAGCCAGTCATCAACGAGGTGATCGTACTTTCTTGCCCCGGCGTACTGCTCGGCAGGCTGCTGGGCGCCTGGATGATGGAATTCCCCGGAGCCCTCCTTCATCCAGGAGCGGATTATGTCGATGGTGCACTCGGGATGAAACTGCACCCCGTAGACGTTCCCTTCGGTGCGGAACATCTGGTTGGGAAAGTGTTCGCGCGCACTTCTGGCCAGAAGTTCGCAACCCGACGGAAGATCGAACCCTTCGCCGTGCCACTGGTAGACGTGTCGCAGGTCGCGCAGGACCGGTTTGCCGGCGGCAGTGGGAAGAACTTCCGTGAAGCCGATCTCGTGCCAGCCGTCGTCGCGCGGCCTCACCGACGCCCCGAGACAGCGGGCCAGCATCTGCGCCCCGAGGCACACGCCGAGAAAGGAGGTGCCGGCTTCGAGGATATGGTCGATCCAGCGCAATTCGGCAGCGATGAAGTCCAGACTGTCGTCATCGTTGGCGCTCATCGGGCCGCCGAAGATGATGGCGCCGGCGATGTCCCGGAGGTCTTCGGGAAGTCGGTCCCCGGTAGCGGGACAACAACGCACTTCCTCGTAGCCCTTCTCGTTCAGGGTGCGGCCGAAACGCCCGGTTGTCGACCACTCGGCGTGGACAACCGAGACCACTTTTGGCCGCACACAGTCCCTCTCCCCAGTCATGACATGCGGCCTGCCGCTCCCGAAACGCCGCACACATAACCGATTCCGTCACCGGCGCATACCCGCCCTCTGGAAGAATGCCGCACGAGCAACCCTGTGGATCAGTGGCCGCGCAGAGCGCTGTCCGGCTGGCTGGGCTGGACGCGAAATCCCGCTTCCCTCAGGCTCCGGGCGATGCGGTTGATGTGATCCCCGTCGAGGGTCTCCAGGACGATGTCAAGGTCGGCGAGCTTGACCGAGAGATTGGAAAAGGCCCTCTGGTGGTGCACCTCGATGATGTTGGCCCCGTTCTCGCCGATGATGGCGGTCACCCTCGCCAGGACACCCGGCGCATCGGGGATCTCCAGGCCGAGACGGACCATGCGGCCGTCACGCACGAGACCGTGCTCGATCACCATCGACAGCAACCGGCTGTCGATATTGCCTCCCGAGAGGACAAGACCCACCTTGCGCCCGCGGAAGCGTTCGGGCCGGGCAAGAAGACAGGCAAGGGACGCGGCCCCTCCGCCTTCCGCCACCGTCTTCTCGATTTCCAGATAGGTCTGGACGGCGTGTTCAAGCTGGCCCTCGCTCACCAGGACAATCTCCGAGACGAGATCGCGCACGATCGGAATGGCATTCCTTCCGGGTGTCTTCACCGCGATACCGTCCGCGATGGTGCGTCCTCCCGCCTTCACGTCCAGCCCCCGGAGCTGCTGGTACATCGAGGGGAACATCTCGGCCTCGACACCGACGATCTCCACTTGAGGGCGGATGGCTCTGGCCGCGACGGCGATACCGCCGATCAGCCCGCCGCCGCCGATGGGAACAATGATGGCGTCGAGTTCCGGCGCATCCTCGAGCATCTCGAGGGCAAGGGTCCCCTGCCCCGCCATGACGTGATCGTCATGGTAGGGGTGGACAAAGACGAGATTCTCATCGGCCGCCATGAGATGTGCGGACACCGCCGCATCGTCGATGGTCTCGCCGGTCAGGATGACCCGGGCCCCGAAACGTTCGGTGTTCCGGACCTTCACCACCGACGCCCCTTCGGCATGACGATGGTGGCCGGAATACCCAGACGCTGGGCATGGTAGGCAACCGCCTGGGCGTGATTGCCGGCCGACATGGCGATGACGCCGCGGGAGCGTTCCTCTTGCGCAAGAGAAGCGATCTTCACCAGAGCGCCACGATCCTTGAAGGATGCGGTGAACTGGTGATTTTCGAATTTCACGAACACTTCGGCACCGCACATGGTCGACAATGTGCGCGAATGGACACAGGGGGTCCTGACGACATGCCCTGCAATCACGCCGGCGGCCCTCCGGATGGAGTCGATCGTCACGCTCATCGCTCGCCATTCCCCTGGTCTTCCGTCACGCTGGCCGCGACGATACCGCTCGCGTCTTCCGGCGTGTCGATATCCACCAGAACAGCTCCGTCGTCCATCGCCACCTCGATCACGTAGTCTCCGTACTCGCCGATCAGGTGTCGGGCGCCGGCGTCGCCCGTCACCCGGCGCATCGCCTGGAAGAAGCTGCTGTCCCACAGAACGGGATTGCCGCGACGTCCGTTCCACGTCGGCACGATGATCGCCTTGGTCCGCGAATCCTGCCATGCGCGGGCGAGGGTACGCAGCGCCGGACCGCCGACCGCCGGCATGTCGCCCAGGCAGACGAGTGCTGCGCCACAGGAGGCGGGGAGCGCGTCGAGACCCGCCTTCAGTGAGGTGCTGAGCCCGGCCTCGTGATCGCTGTTGTCGACATACGAGACGGGACAGTCCCCGAGGGCGGCGCGCACGGCGCCGGCCTGATGGCCGGTCACCACCTGGATGACCGTGATTCCGGCCGCAAGAAGGGCGTTCACCACGTGGCGCACCATGGGCGTCCCGTCGATCGTCATAAGGAGCTTGTTGCGCCTGCCCATGCGCCGGCTGCGGCCGGCCGCCAGGACAACCGCGGCCGGCATCTCCCTGCGGCTTCCCGCCACCGGAAGGACACCCGAGGGCCGTCCCTTGAGGAGACCGCCGACCCCCATGGCCTGGATGTCCGTGCCGGTCACCCCCAAACCTGCGGCGAGTCGCCCCAGAACGAGATCAAGCCCGTTTGGATGCGGTGATCTGGCGCACCCCGGCAGACCGAGGAGACGGGTGCTGCCGATGTGGGCGAGAAGCAGGAGATTGCCCGGATCGACCGGCATGCCGAGATGATCGACCACGCCACCTGCCGCCTCGACGGCGGCCGGTATGACATCCCGGCGGTCCGAGATGGCAGAGGCGCCGTAGACGAGAACGATGTCGTGGCTCATGGCCATGCGGGCGATGGTGTCAGCGAGATCCTCCGTCCGGTGGGGCGTTCTGACACTGTCGCCCAGACACAGCCCGAAGCCATCGATTCTCGCGGTCACCACGCTCGCGGTGCGGTCGAGAACCCGGGGCTTCATCGCCGGTGTGGTGGTCATGACGAGACCCGTGCGCCAGGCGCTGAAGGGGGCGACTGCAAGGGCGGGCTTCTCTGCCAGGTCAACGCAGGCCGCCACGATGGCCGACGGCACGGCGAAGGGAATGATCTTGATGGTCGCCACTCTCTCGCCCTCGCCCACCGGCGCGAACGCGGGCACCGTGGCAACCGTCACCGCCTCGTCGACGCGGTTCACGGCCTCAAGGGACATGGTGTCGACCGTCACCAGGCCCGCCTGCCGGGCGACGATGTCGACCCGTCCCCTCGAGGCGGGTTGCGCCAGAAGATTGGCCCCGGCAAGGGCCCGGGCCACCCTGGTTGCCGCTTCATCCTCCAGGACATCCCCGGTGTCAGGCATGGCAACGTGAAGCGAGATGACACCGGCCGCCAGAAGTTCGCCGGCGAGCGCCTCGTCAAGACGGCGACCCTTCCTCACGGAACGCCCATCAATCGTTACATTGTGGGCAAGAATGCCGCCCAGAGCGTCGCGCACCGGCAGTTCCCGGAACCTCACAACAGCTTTCCGTTCCGGGCGGCGACGACTTCCGCCATGATCGAAAGCGCGATCTCTTCCGCCGAACGCGCCCCGATGTCGAGACCGACGGGCCCGTGAATTCGCGCCATGGCAAGACCCTCAAGCCCTTCGTCCGCGAGGCGTTCCAGGCGCCTTGCATGGCTGCGCCGGCTGCCCAGGGCGCCGATGTAGAAGGCCGGCGTTGCGAGCGCGGCGATCAGCGCCGGATCATCGATGCGCGGATCGTGGGTCAGTGCAGCCACGGCCGTGCGGTGGTCAGGTTCAAGCTCTGCCAGGGCATCGTCGGGCCAGGCCTCGATCACGCGGACATCGGGAAACCGCCGGGCATCGGCCCAGGCGCGGCGGGGATCGACAATCACCGGGTCGATCCCCGTTGTTCCGGCAAGTCGCGCCAGGGGCTGCGCGACATGCACGGCGCCGACGATGACCAACCGCGCCGGCGGATTGAAGACATGAAGGAAGAGCGCCCGGCCCTCCACCTCCAGGGCCCGGGACTGATCGAGGCGGAACGCCTCGCGGATGTCCCGGTCCAGGACGGCATCATGCGTGTCGTCGCAACGGATCAGCCACGACTCGCCGCTGTCAAGCCAGGTCGCGAGAATGACGCCCTGCCGCTTCCTTCGGGCCTCGTTGAGGGCCCTGAGCGTGGCACCCTTCATGTCAGTGGCGCAATGAAGACCTGAACTGTGCCGCCGCAGGTCAGTCCCACTTCCCAGGCGCGTTCGTTGGAGACGGTAAACTCGAGAGTGCGCACGGTCCCTTCTGCCATCGCCTCGCGGGCCCCGGCGACGACCGCTGCCTCGATGCAACCACCCGACACGGAGCCCCGGAAGGAGCCGTCCTGGCGCACCACAAGCTGACTCCCCACAGGACGCGGACTCGACCCCCACGTCCTGGTTACGGTGGCCAGCGCAACCTGATGGCCGTCATCGGACCACGCCGCGGCCGTCTCCAGAACATCCGCCATCAGATCGCTCTCAGCCATCCCTGCATGTCCTCCGCGGTTCCGCGTCCCGGCACGGCCAGCACCTCCGTCAGGCCCTCGAGACTCGCGAGATTATGGCATGGAAGGAACCTGTCGACATGCGGCAGCATCGTCCGGATTCCCCAGGTACGGGGACGGAATTCACGCCACCGCAACAGGGGGTTGAGCCACACCAGTTTCCGGCACGAACGCCTGAGCATCGCCATTTCCGGGCCGAGACCGCCATCGACATCGCGATCGAGTCCGTCGGTGACGAGGATGACGATCGTACCCTGACCGGGAAGACGCCGGCCCCAGCCGCGATTGAAGGCCCCCAGACACGCACCGATGCGAGTGCCGCCGGACCAGTCCTCCACGTGCTCGGCCACCGCACTCAGGCTCGCTACCGCATTCCGCGTCGCCAGATCCCGGGTGATGTCGGTCAACCGGGTGCCGAAGGTGAAGGTCTGGACCCTTTTCGCCCCAGTGGTCCCCCGGGGGCCGGCCTGGCGGCCATGGGCCGTCAGGGCATGGGCGAAACAGATGAGCATGCGGGCATAGTCGATCATGGACCCGGAAATGTCGCACAGCACCACCACTCCAGGCGGCTTGTCGAGGCGCCGGACGAAAGGCAGCGCGATCATGCCGCCAGGCTGACGCACACTGTTCCGGAGCGCCGCTCTCGGATCGATGCGGCGGCCGCATGGCGAAGGCTTGAGGCGGCGTCCGACCAGCGGGGCCAGGGCCACCGACATGCGGGTCACCACCTCGCGGGCCCGTGCCATCTCGTCTTCATCCATGTCGGCAAAGTCCATGTCCCGCAGTGCCTCGGCGGCCGACCAGGTTCCCTCTTCACCGGCTTGAGGGCCGCGTTCCCTGTCCTGCCTGGCGCCCTCGGGCCATCCCGGGGTCACGGTGGCGGTCCGCACGACAGATTCCTGCACGACGTTCCCGTCAGCGACCTCGTCTGACCAGAAGCGGTGAAAGATCCGGGCAAAGAGATCACTTTCCCGGGCATGTGAGACAAAGACGGCATGCCACAACCAGAAGACATCCTCGCGCCGGGCGACGCCCGCCAGGTCCAGGGCCCGGACGGCGTCAGCCACTCTTTCCGGTCCCGCCGCCAGGCCGGCGGCACGCAGGGAACCGGCAAGGCGCACCACGTTTGCCAGGACCGCGCTCACGCACCGGCCTCCTTCAGCAGCACGTCGACACCGGTGTCCCTGATGACCCGGATATCGTCCTGGTGCTTGAGCAGCACGCCAAGCGTGCTGTCGACAATCACCGGTTCCAGTGATCGGGTGTTGAAGTGCTCGAGGGCCATCGCCCAGTCGAGGGTTTCGGCAACTCCGGGGGTCTTGTAAAGATTCTGGCGGCGCAGGGTCTGGACAAACCTGACGATGGCGGCGCCGAGCCGGTCCGCGCATCCCGGTACCTTGCGTTCCACGATCTCGATCTCCCGCTCGGGCGAGGGGTAATCGACCCAGTGGTAGAAACAGCGCCGCTTGAGAGCGTCATGCACTTCGCGTGTCCGGTTGGAGGTGATGATGACGACCGGCGGCCGGGCGGCCGTCACCGTGCCCAGTTCGGGAATACTCACCTGCCAGTCGGACAGCACCTCCAGCAGGTAGGCTTCGAAAGGCTCGTCCGTACGGTCGATCTCGTCGATGAGAAGGACGGGCGGCCCTTCCTCGTGGGCGCGCAACGCCTCGAGAACTGGCCGGCTGAGCAGGAATTCATCGCGATAGATCGTGCCGGAGACCGCGTCGCGATCAACCGGTCCGGCAGCTTCCGCCAGCCGGATTGCGACCATCTGGCGTGGATAGTTCCACTCATAGACCGCCTGGGCCACATCGAGGCCCTCATAGCACTGCAGACGGATCAGGCGGCGGCCAAGCGCCGTCGCCAGCACCTTCGCCGTCTCCGTCTTGCCGACACCGGCCTCGCCTTCGAGAAAAAGGGGTCTTTCCATCGCGAGCGCAAGGTAGATGGCGCAGGCAAGGCCGCGCCCCGTGACATAGCCGTGCAAATCGAGAAGGTGCGCGGTCTCGTCGATCGAGTCGGGGAGAGTCCCCTTCATGTGCTGTCGCATCGGGAAACATCCATCCAGGCCGCGACCGCGCCGGCCAGCGCGTCAATGCCGTGAGCGAGAGAGAACTCCCGGTGCAACCGGCAGCGGCCTTGCGTCATCGTGACATGCATCGATCCGGATGTCCCTTCTCCACGATGATAGTAGAACACCAACGCATCATAGGCTCGCTTGCGGCTGCCTGCGAAGACGACGACTCCCGGTGACGACGCGCCGAGTTCAGCCGCGTCGATCACAAGGCCCGATTCACCGGGAGACACCACGACCTCGCCATCAAACGGGCCTTCCAGAGCGATTCCCGCCACCCCGGCATGGTCGAACAGCGAGCCGGCATGGAGTCCCCGAAGACGGAATGCCATCGCCTCGCCGTCACGGCCCGCGGGCTCGACCCTGAACGGTTGACCGTCCGGCAGACGCGCCACCGCGCTCTCCACCACCACCCTGCCGTCGCCAGGCCAGGACACCGACACCTCGACATCGTGGAGCGGCACGAGAGCGTCGAGACCGGCGATCGTGAACGTCTGGGCCGACGACGTCTTCAGGGGCACGAGGCGGGTGAAGCTCGCGGTGCCGGAGACGTGCCGCGCCTCGACACCCGCGGCCGTCGCGGAGATGTCTTCGATGGTGACGGCAAGGTCGGCACCGGACTCGTCTCCTTCGAACCACAGCGTTCCCGTGACGGCGATGCCACCAAGGACATCGCTGAAGGCACCACCATAGAGAGGCGAGAGGTCTGCCGGCTGCAGGCCCGGAATCTCGAACAATGCGCCGGCTGTCCTCACAGACGCCTCGAGACGGTCGCGTTCCGGAATATAGCGGGCATCAACGGCGCCGAGGAAGCGCGCCTTTTCGGCGTGGAGGGTCACCGACAGCCGTGCATCGTCGCCGGCCGGCCACACCGGCGTCGCCACCACATCCAGCGACACTCGGGCAAAGCGTTGCGGATCTCTGAGATCCTCGATCCTTCGTATGTCGGCACTGAACTGTGGCCAGGGGGACAGACCCGAATTGTAGTTGAGGAGGGCACGGACATCCCCGATCCCGAGATCCGGCCCCCTGACAACGAGGTCGCCGCCTTCTGCCTCCATGGTGGCCTGCAGATAGTGGGCGCCGAGGCTCTCGAGGCGGATACCGAGATCCGGCAGGACACCCTCGATCACCACGGGACGTGGCGTATCGGCGGGAACGACAGCATGCAGCGGCGTGTCGTTGAGCTGCAGACGCAGGTCCCAGGAAAGATCATTCCCCAGTTGTTCAAGGACGAAAAGCGGGAGTGGTTCCTTCTCGAGCTTGACGGAAAGCGGTCCCACCAGGCGCAGATTCCCGTATGTGAGCGTCTGCAGGTCGATCCAGCCGGTGTCGCCCTGACGGACCTCGATACCGCGTTCCATGACATTGATTCCGAAGGGCACTTCCAGATCCACACCGCCCATGACCAGGGCGTGGCTGCGCACCTCGCCGACATGCAGGAGAGCCGAAGAATCGCTGACGAGGAGATGATTGCCGTTTCCGCCCGCTAGCGTCAGCGGCAGATCGAGTGCGACGTTGTAGAAGGTTGCGTCGGCCATCACCACCTCGTCCAGGAGACCGTGAAGCGCGATACCTCCCCGCCATGCATCCGGCCCGCCAGTCACGTCGACCGATCCGGTGACATGGCCCGAAACATCGCCCTCCATGACGAGATCGAGGCCCGGAATCCCGAGTGCGACGACACTCCCGGCACTGTCGAATGCGACATCGGCGCTGACGCGAGCCTGGCCACGCCCCCGGCCTGCCACCTCGAGCGATGTCTCGAGGGCCACGAAAAGCCCGACGCCGTCTTGTTGCCGCCTTGCCTCCAGCGAGGCCGCCTCCAGAGCAAGATCAAGACGCACGCCTTGCCCGAGATGCAGGGCGAGGGGAACGGGCGCCTCAAGCGAGGCCTGCCATCGGCCATCCTCGAAGGAAAGATCCGCGGTGGCACGCGCACCCTCCATGGCCAACCATGGCTCCAGACGAAAGTCCGCAGTCTCCACGACACCGTCACCCGTGATCGTCCAGTTCGCCGGCGCGGACTCGTCGGCCATCCGGGCGACGAATCGCAGGGCGGCATGGAGCGAGGAGCCCGAGGTCACCATCGTCTCCGCCTGCCAGGTCCCGCCCTCGCCGGTGACAGAGATGTCGGCGGCGAGCGACATGCCTGCGCCCGAATGCGAGGCCGTGCCGACAAAGCCCGTGCTGTCGACGGTTCCCTCGACATCGAGATCACCTGCAGCAAGACCAGACCAGGCCAGACGAATCCCGGCCCGCGGCTGGCGGCCCGTCACACCGTCGACCACAATGCGGCCGCCGGGAAACCCGGTGCCCCCCGGCGTGATGTCAATCACCACCCGATCGTCGACGCCGTGCCAGGTGAAGGCAAGATCACCGGCGCTCTCCAGTCCCATCAGCGTTGCCTGCCATCGCCCGCTGCCAGTCCACTGACCTTCCAGCATCGCATCGACTTGAAGGCTGATGACGCCCCAGGGTACGGACAGGGCAAGGTGCGTGTCCTCGGCGACCACGTCCGCCGCCAGTGTTGTCATGTCGCCAGCCACACGCACCAGGGTGGGCCAGTCCGTCCTCAACCCTCTGAGCATCAACCGGTCGAGGCGGCCGGCGGCAAGACCGACCACACTCCACGAGGCCTGGGCCTCTTCGATGGCGCCTTGCGGACTGAGCGCGACACGGGTCATGGTGACGGTCCCCCACGTCACCTCCGTCACCTCGAAACCGGAAACCGCTTCGCCAAGGCTGCGGCTGACCAGCCATCCCGCAATCTCGTGGCGGGCGCCATGGAGACTCGCGATCACGGCCGCGCCGGCCACAATCATGACGAGTGCGACAATTCTCCCGCGTTCTTTTCTATGAAGCACCGCTGGGATCCGCGTTTCATGTTCCGGGGTGAGCGCAAGCGCTCATGGATGTCCGAGCCATCGGGGCATGGCCCCATCATGCCTGATGCCGGACCGTGGCGTCACGGCGGCTGTGTCGGATCAGCGCGGATCGAGCGGCGTCAGGATTCCTGTGGCGTTTTCGATGGCTTCGGCGGCATCGAGGGTCATGTCCTCGCGGTACCGGTTGCCGATGATCTGCACCCCGAGGGGCAGGCCGTCGGCACATCCCACCGGAACGCCGGCGGCCGGCAGGCCGAGAAAATTGACGGTCGTCAGCAATCGGTTGGCGACAAAGATCTCGGCAAGCCGTGCGGCGCTCACAAGATCGTCGTCCACCGGATACTGCGGCTCCGTGGACACCGGGCCGAGAATCAGGGGATAGTCCTCGAGAAAGAGAAGCCATTCCCGCAACAGGGTCTGCCGTTCGCACAACAGCGCGAGATAGGATTCCAGATCGAGAGTCGGGACGTTGGCCCTGATGAAATCAAGCTTGCGGTTGATCGCATGGCCGCCATGGCGGCGGATGTCGCCTTCCATGAAGAAGGTCAGTTCGGTGGCAATCTGACGTTCCCAGCAGCGCATGGCGTCGCCAATTCGCGGAGGGTCGGCTTCGACAACGTCGTATCCGGCCAGGGCAAGGGCATCGGCGGCCGCCGTCACCGCATCGCGGCAACGCCGGTCGACACCCATGGCGCCGGGGTCGGGTGAGACGGCAACCCGGGGCATGCGCCCGGTTGCCGGCGGTGTGACCGGCGCCGGCACCCACCAGGGATCCCGGGGATCGCGTTCCGCCATCACCCCGAGGGCAAGGCGCACATCCTTCACCTCGCGCGCCAGCGGGCCCTGGACCGACATCAGCTGGAACATGGGCGGGCGCTCGGCCGGCGCCGAGGGATTGAACGCCGGCACACGCCCGAGGGTCGGGCGAACGGTGGCCACGCCACAGGCAAAGGCGGGGTAGCGCAGGGAACCACCGACGTCGTTTCCATGGGCGATGCAGCCAATCCCCACGGCCAGGGATGCACTGCCACCGCCCCCCGAACCACCGGGTGTCACATCCGCCCTCCAGGGATTGATGGTGGCACCACGCAACGGATTGTCGGTGAACCAACGGAAACTGAATTCCGGGGTGTTGGTGCGGCCGATGATGATGGCGCCGGCCTTCCTGAGATGGGCGACGACAGGCGAGTCCTCGCTGGCCACATGATCCGCGAAGGCCGGAATGCCGTTGGTGGTCGCCTGCCCGGCCACGTCGACATTCTCCTTGATGGTGACGGGCACGCCATGCAGCGGTCCGGAACGTGTCCCGGCAGCCATGGCCTCATCGGCGGTGCGCGCCACACGGCGCGCCTCGTCATCCATGCGCACGGTGACGGCGTTCACATGCCCGTTGACCTCGTCCATGCGGGCAATGTGACTTTCCACCACCTCGAGAGCACTCACCTCCCGCCGGCTGATCGCCAGGGCCGTCTCGACCGCACCCCTTTGCCACCAGTGAGCCATCAATGACGCCCCGGCTTCAGGACCGTCTCAGTTCCTCCATGTCATCCGCATCGGGCATGACCACGAACTCCGGATAAGCCTCGATACCAAGCTCGGCAGAATCCTGGCCAAGCTCCTCCACGGTTTCGGAAACCCGCACGCCAATCGTCTTCTGCAGCAGGAACCACAGGATGAAGGACACGGCAAAGACGAAGACTCCGATGGCCAGCACACCGATGAGCTGAACTCCGAAGTTGCCACCGGCGGTGATACAGACGGCAAGAGTGCCCCACATGCCGGCGGCGAGATGGGCAGGGACCGCACCCACCACATCGTCGAGCTTCAGCACTTCCATGACCTTCATGCCGACAGTGCAGACGACGCCGCCCACGGCGCCGATGATGATCGCCCAATAGTGATCGACCATATCCGGACCTGCCGTGATGGCAACGAGACCAGCGATGGCGCCGTTAAGGCCGGCCAGCAGATCAAGGCGACCGAAAATCGGACGGGCGGTGCTGATGGCAGCCATGACGCCTGCCGCGGCGGCGAGATTCGTGTTGACGAGAACGTTGCTCATGGCCACCGCATCGACAGCGCCTCCGAGTGCGAGCTGCGAACCCCCGTTGAAACCAAACCAGCCCAGCCAGAGGATGAAGACACCCAGAGTCACCACCGGAACATTCGACGGCGGCGTCGGCTTGACGCTGCCGTCCGCCCTGAACTTGCCCCGTCGGGCCCCCACCACGATCGTGCCGGCAAGGGCGGCCCAGCCGCCGGTCGAATGAACGATGGTGGACCCGGCGAAGTCCTGGAAGCCCATCTCGCTGAGCCAGCCGCCACCCCAGGTCCAGGCGCCGACGATGGGGTAGATGACGGCGGTCAGCACGGTGATGAAGGCAAAGAAGGACCACAACTTGACGCGTTCCGCGAGAGCGCCGGACACAATCGAGGCGGCGGTGGCAACGAAGACCATCTGGAAGAACCAGTCCGACATCACCGAATAGCCGTTGGAGACCACGGCCGCCACCGCTCCCTCGTCGCCATCGAGCAGCGCCACCTCGTCGGC
Source organism: Alphaproteobacteria bacterium (assembly GCA_965213815.1). Lineage (GTDB taxonomy): Bacteria > Pseudomonadota > Alphaproteobacteria > SP197 > SP197 > SP197. The sequence goes on from OZ243917.1 coordinate 2,742,052, forward strand.
TGACGGGCCGTAGAGCAACGTGACGGTGCCGATCCATCCCGAGACATCGACGTACATGAGATTGTAGCCGATGAAGTAGAAGGCGAGACCGGCGATGGAATAGAGGCCGATGTTCTTGAGACAGATGACCGACGCGTTCTTGGTGCGCACCGAACCCGACTCCAGCATCGTGAAGCCGGCGCACATCCACATCACGAAAGCGCCCCACACCAGGAACGAGAAGGTGTTGAAAACAAACTGCGATTCGTCGGACACCGCAGCCATGGCTTCGCCCGGCGCCAAGACCAGAAGAAGAATTGGCACGGCGGCATACCTCAACAGTCCGGAACCTTCGTCACGGACATGGCAATCAGTCTTCGAGCCCATGGCCTCCCCCTCCAATGGCGCCGGCCTCCCCTCGGCCCGGCTGCCAGGCGCAAGCAGAAGCACTCTGTCTCCAAACGGTATGTAGAGGGCGGTTCGCTGTCAAACACACTCATGCCTGCAAGGGCAGATCTATCCACTCCTGGCGTGGTGAGCGTGATCTTGCCAGCCGGCAGGACACCGGCACCACATCCTCCCCCTTGCCAGGCGCCCGCCCGACAGGGCTGTCCGTCCCGACACAGGCACGTCCGCTTCACATCCTGTAGCCGTTCGCAACGAGCGCTTTCGGCCACCATGGAACGGAGCAGACCATAGCGTGAGCAGCAACACTCATGGGCGATGATGTCCTGCAACCGTGGCGCGATCGCAGCCGACATGTCAGGGACGAAAACCCGTTCCGGCCCTTCGCTGCCCGGTATCGCTACCACCAGAAAGCGGGAGAGTGGGTCAGGATCTCGTTTCCATGGTCGTGGACAATCACATTTTGCTCATGCGCCGCGGTTCCGGTGCCGTCACGGTCGAGGAAGACCTCGACGCCAAGGACCATGCCGGCCTCGAAGCACTCGCCCGACCCGCACATCGAAAGACCGATGTAGGGATGCTCCCAGTAGAGTCCGGTGCCGTGGCCGTAGAGCGGCCACTGGGCGCTCATCTGGCTGGAACCCTGCCGGAACTCGGCCGTCAGACGGTCCCCCAGGCGCGCCACATCGTGCACCACAACGCCCGGGCGGATCGCCTCGATCAACGTATCGACAATCTCCACCGCACCCTCGACGAGATGGCGCTGTTCGGCAGTGGGCCTGCCTCCTGCCACCGCCGTGCGGCCGGGATCGAGCCAGTATCCCTGGAAGATGATGCTGTCGAGCCAGCCCCTGACGAGATCGCCGGTGCGCGGCACGTCACGGCTGGCGCCGGTCAGGGGATCCGAAGTCCAGCGGCTGATGTGGGGGCCATGGGCCACCGGGATCATCTGCGAGACGGCACCCCGGCTGCGCAGTTCGCGAATCGCATCGCCAACCGCTTCGGCTTCCGACTTGCCGCCCACGAGGCCCGCCATGAGAAGGTCGAGGGACCGTGTCGCGATTTCGCCAGCCTCGCGAAAGACCTCCATCTCGGCCACACTCTTGATGCGCCGGGAACGCGCGACGAGGGTGTCGTCCTCCGTCCAGACGACCTCCCCGGCCTCCGCCTGGATGAGCCGCCAGTACTTGAGAGGCAGGAAATCGGTTCCCACCAGGGCAACCGGGCCGTCAATCGAGCGTGCCGCCACGGCCCGTCCGGCGGCGGACATGGGATCGCTGTGGCCGCTGACGTCGCCTGCGACGAGACGATCGAGGCGCGGTTCCGGATCATCGGTCAGGAGCTGCGGCTCGCGGCCCTCCTCGAGGAGGACGGCCGAAAAGGAGCGCGCCGTGTTGAGGGGATTGTCGACCTCATGGCCCGATGCCGGAGAGTAGTGGTTGACAAGATAGAGGACATCGCCGCACCGGTCGTAGGATCCGCCGCCACGGCCGATGACCAGCGCCGCGGCATGGCCGCACCGCCGCATGTCCTTGAAGACACGGCGCCAGCGTTCCTCGTACTCCTCCCGGGCAAAGGGACGACTCATTGACGGATCTTGTCGAGGGCGACGCCGAGACGGCGCACACCCTCATCGATCTCCTCGACCGTCGGAAACCCGAAAGCGAGGCGAATGGCGGCGCCGGCGTCATTCCGCACATGGAAGGACGATCCGTCGACCACCTCGACCCCCTCCTCCATCGCCCGCTCGATCAGTTCCCCGGGATCGACATCGTGCGGCAGACGGACCCAGATGAAGAGCCCTCCGGGCGGCCGGATCACCGAACAGGCGTTGCCCAGTTCGCGCCTGAGGGCACTGATCATGGTATCGCGCTTGATCTTCAGGGCCTGGTTTGCCATGGCGACATGGTCCCACAGGCGGTCCTTGAGATAGGCATGGGTGATGGCGGACGCCAGCGTGTTGGGGCCCGCGTCATGACGCTTCGCCAGCACCCTCTCGAGCATCGGCGGACGCGCCACCATGTAACCGAGGCGTACACCCGGGGCGAAGATCTTGGAGAGCGAGCACAGGTAGATCATCGACGGCGACTCATCGAGCGCGTAGAGGGCCGGCTCGACATCGCCCTCGAAGTGGACGTCGCCGTAACAGTTGTCCTCAACGATCGGAACGCCGTAGCCGTTGGCAATCTCGATCATCTCGAGGCGTCGCAGGCGCGGCATCACGGCGCCTGTCGGGTTCTGGTATGTGGCAAGCGTGTAGATGCAGCGCGGCGTTCTGCCCTGGTTCGCCAGACGTCCAAGGCATGCGTCGAGGGCGTCCGTCCTCATGCCGTCGCCATCGACAGGGATGCCCTCCATTTCGATGCCCATGGACCTGAAGGCAACAATGCTGCCCGAGTACGTGAGTTCCTCGGTCACGACAACATCGTCCTCTCCGCGGCACAGCGTCTCCACGGCCAGAGTGACCGCCTGCATCGATCCGTTGGTGATCAGCACGTGTTCGGGGTCGACGGACACTCCCTCCCTTTGCGATTCGCGCATGGCCATCAGCTGTCGCAGGCCCTCATGTCCGAGGCTCCCGGGATAGGTCGTCAGGTCTTGGGCCATGGAGCGCATCACATCGCCGGCCACTTCGGCGAACTCCACCGCCGGAAAGGTCTCCGGATTGGCGTTCCCGGAGGCAAAGCTGATCATCGCGCTCGTCATGGCCGCATCCCTGCAGGTTGTTCCGCCCGTCACCATAATCCGCCGATGGCCCCGCCGTCTCCCCCGCCACGGCGTCCATCATCGATGGCACACACCACGGAGAGTCACGGCCTTCTGCATCCACGCCGGGAAGGCTATTGTTGGGCCATGGCGACACGCAAGAGCCGGCTCGGGAGGTACGAGGGCGCACAGGGACACGACCTCGCCCGGCGCTACGAATCGGTCGATCCCGACGCGATTCATGCCTGGTTCGTCGATCACCTCCCGCAGGCGCCGGCCGCCGTGCTCGATGTCGGCGCCGGGTCGGGGCGTGATGCCGCCTGGTTTGCCTCGAGGGGCCACGAGGTCGTTGCCGTCGATCCCTCGGAGACGATGCTCGCAGCCGCGATGAGACGGCATCCGGCGCCGACCATTGCCTGGCTCCGCGATCAGCTGCCATCCCTTGGGCACGTCGCGCGCCTGGGGCGCAGTTACGATGTCATCCTGATCAACGCCGTGTGGATGCACGTTCCTCCCGACGACAGGACGCGCGCCTTTCGCAAGCTCATCGGTCTGCTCAAGCCGGGCGGACTCATGGTCTTCGCGCTGCGCGTGGGCGGCCGTGACGACGAGGACGGCATGTATCCGACGGATGCCGGGGAGATCGAGAGCCTCGGACGCCGCCACGGCGCCTTCGCCGAGACCGGATGCTCCACCCCCGACAGCCTCGGGCGTGCCAGTATCCACTGGGAACACGTGGCCCTGCGTCTTCCCGATGATGGCACCGGCGCCCTGCCCCTGCTGCGCCACATCATCCTCCATGACAAGAAGTCGTCGACCTACAAACTCGGCCTGCTTCGCACCGTGGCAAGGACGGCCGACAGCGCCCCCGGCGTGGCGCGTTACGTCGACGACGACACCGTCACCGTGCCGCTCGGCCTCATCGCCCTCAACTGGCTCCGACTCTACAGGCCGATGATCACGGCCCGTCTGCCGCAGCGTCCCGGAAGGCAGGCCGCCACCAGTCTCGGGTTCATCGGGGATGGCTGGCGGGCGCTGGGCGATGTGGCCCCCTTCGACCTGCGCGTAGGGCGCAGTTTTTCCGGCGACGAGGCGCACGGTCTGCACCGCGCCCTCGGCGACATCGCTCGGACGCTGGTCACAATGCCGGTCCACCACATGACCCTTCCCGGTTCCAGCAAGCAGGTATTCACGGCACGAAGGACTGGGGCCGGCAGGGCGCCATCGTCCCTTCTCGTCGACCGGGACTACCTTGCGCGATTTGGCGAACTCCGCATTCCCGCTCACCTGTGGCGCTCGCTCATGCGCCACGCCGCATGGATCGAACCGGCGCTTGTCGCCGAATGGATGCGGCTGATGAACGACTGGGCCCGGAATCGGGGTGAAGAGCTTGATCACCGCAAGATCGCGTTCGCCATGCGCTGGTCGGATCCCGCTCGCGATGTCGGATATGTCCGGCGGATCGCCGGGGAGATGTTCGGGGGTCATGACGTTCATTGCGTGTGGACGGGAAACAGGCTGTCGACACGCAATCTCGATATCGACCACTGCATGCCGTGGGCGGCATGGCCGTGTGACGATCTGTGGAATCTCCTGCCCTCGCTGAACCGCGTCAATCAACGCCTGAAAGGCGCCAGACTTCCCTCCGCCAGGGCGCTCGAGGATGCCCGGGACCGAATCTGCACATGGTGGGAGAAGGCCTACGTCCCTCGCGCCAACGATCGTTTTCTGGCAGAGGCCCACTCGTCCCTGCCTCTCGATCAGGCTGGTGCCGTGGATGTGGACAAGATCTTTGATGGACTTCAGCAGCGCCGGGGTAGACTGCGCGCCGAGTTTCGACTCGAGGAGTGGACTCCTCCATGAGCGACAGCACGACAAAAGCGCCGCGGATCTCCTGGGATGGCAAGACCTGGCATGCGACACTGCCGACCGGCGACGGCCGGACGCTCGACGCCCGTTGGGATTGTGATGTCACCTATGTGGTGCGGATCCGCGAGAAGGGCGCGGACTCCTGGGGTCCGGGATTCGAGACCCCCTTGCCGGTGTGCACCTTCGTCGACCTCAGGCCCGGAATCGAATACGAGGTCGAGATCCGGCCGAAGAATGCTGATGGAATCGGCGATCCCCTGCCCGTCAGCGTCGACACCAACGAGACCGGGGATACCGGAAACGTCATTCCCTTCCCGAAGCGGTAGGCATCTGCTGCACTCCCCCGAGCCGTCGACAGCGCCCACTCAGGTGCCGGTGGAGATGCAGAACCGCTGATGGAGCTGTGGATCCCGATGACCGTCGCCGCGGCGTTCTTCCAGAACGCCCGCTCGGCTCTGCAAAAGCACTTGAAGGACAGGCTCGATACCGTCGGCGCCACCTATGTGCGGTTCGTCTATGCGGTCCCCTTCGCCGTCGCCTGGGTCGTCGCCCTCATGGCCATCGGCGGCCATGACCTGCCGCGACCCGGCAACACATTCCTTGTCTTTGCCGCCATCGCCGGTCTGGCCCAGATTCTCGCCACCTTGCTCCTTGTGGCGCTGTTTTCTCTGGGCACCTTCGCCGTCGGAACGGCGTTTTCGAAGACGGAGACGGTCCAGGCGGCGGCGATCGGCCTCGTCATTCTGGCTGATCCCTTCAGCATGGGCGCCCTGACCGGTATCCTGGTCAGCCTTGCTGGCATCCTCGCAATTGGCATGGCGCGCACCGCGGCGAGCGGACGAAAACTCTCCGGCAGCGCCGTCCTCATCGGTCTTGGCTCAGGAGCGCTCTTTGCCCTGACGGCGGTTTCGGTGCGCGCCGCCTCCCTGTCGCTGGGCGGTGAGGGATACCTGATGCAGGCCGCCTTCACGCTGCTTTGCGTCACCACCTGGCAGACCGTGGTCATGACGCTCTGGCTCATGGTGCGCCGGCGCCGGGTTCTCGCCGAGGCCTTTCGCACCTGGCGGATTTCCGGAACCGTCGGGTTGACCGGCATGCTGGCATCGGCCTGCTGGTTCACCGCCATGACCATCGAGAACGCCGCCTACGTGCGCGCCCTGGGTCAGGTCGAACTGGTCTTCGCCTTCATCGCCTCGCGGCTGGTGTTCCGGGAACAGACCACCACGGCGGAACTCCTTGGCATCCTGGCGATCATCTCCGGCATCCTGATCCTCGTCCTGGGTCGCTGACACGCCACTCGTCAGCCCGACGTCGGGAGGCCGGGAAGGGATCGATGTCAGGCTGCGGGCGCGGCGACAAATCCCTCGCCCACATGCGTGGCTTTCCAGCACGCGAGCTGTTCGACGCCTTCGGTCATCCAGCGCACCAGATGAGGATGGTCATCCAGCGGCAACCGGGCCCATTCATGGAGATGCATGGGCGCTGCCACCGCGATGTCAGCAATCGTGACGGCATCTCCGGTGAGCCATGGGTTATCCGCAAGGCGATCGTCGAGGATGCCGGCGAGCTTGTGGAAGTTGTCGGCCTCCCCGGCCAACACGTCCGGATCGGTGGAATCGCCGAGCAACGGCTTCACGCAATTTTCGACCAGGTAGATGTAGCACGACGGGAACCACGACGCGGCTTCCCACAGAAGCCAGCGATTGACATCGGCACGGGCTGCAGGCTCCACGGGATAGCAGTCCGCGCGGCCCGACTTTTCGGCGGCGTACTGCAGGATGGCGTTCGATTCCCAGAGCACAAGATCACCATCCTTCAGGGCCGGCAGGGCGGCATTCGGATTGATCTTGCGGAAGGCCTCGCCCGTCTGTTCGGCAGCGAAGTAGTCGATCTTGGTCAGCGAGTACTCGCAGTCGAGAAGGTGCAGTCCGGCGAGCACCTTGCGGCAGTTCACCGTGATCGGATCGGCAAAGAGTTCCATCGTGTGTTCCTCCAGATTCATGGTTCCGTACATTCCATCGTGGCAGAATGGCCAGGTTCAAGCCATTCATCGGATACCGCATCATGACACATACGCCAGCCACAGGACGTTTCAACTATCTTCGCGCATCGGTGGAGCCCTCCCTCTACCGCAATGGCAAGGTCCTGACCCGGCGTGACCGGGATGGCAGCGACGATGAGTGGATCGGAGTCGATCTCGAGGAAACTCCGATGCCGGTGCATGACGCCCGTCAGCTCGAGGCCGCCCGACACCCGACACTCGCGCGCAACGGATTCTGCATGACCCACAGTCCCCTGGCGCGTCCCGATGTCGACTTTCTCGACCACGACGAGGTGGTGCGCCGCTACTATCCGCAGTGTGCCGACATCGTGCGCGAGGCGAGCGGCGCATCCTTCGCCGCCGCCTTCGATCACAACGTGCGTTCAGCGGGCGGCAAGTCCAGTCGCAGCCGCATCAGGGGTGGCCAGCAGGTGCAGGGACCGGCACATGTCGTCCACGGTGACTACACGCTGACCAGCGCACCGCAAAGACTCCGCGACCTGACGCGGCCGGCGGGCGAGAACGATACTCTCTCCACGGTGCTTGCCTCCGGCGCGACGCTGCTCGACGGGGACGAGGTCGACTGTGTTCTGGCTTCCGGACGGTTTGCCATCATCAACGTATGGCGCAACGTGAGACCGGAACCGGTCGCCACTCATCCCCTGGCACTGTGTGACGCCGCCAGCGTGAATCCGGACGATCTGGTCGTTTTCGAGATTCACTACGCCGACCGCATTGGAGAGAACTACTTCGCCAGGCATGCCGCCACCCACCGGTGGGCCTTCTATTCGTCACTCACCCGTGACGAGGTCCTGATCCTCAAACAATGGGACTCACAAGGGACACTCGCGGCGTCCTCGGGGCGGCATGGCGACGGGGACGCGACCTCCACCTTCAGCTTTCACAGTGCCTTCGAAGATCCGTCAACAGCGGACGACGCACCCGACCGCTGGAGTATCGAAGTCCGTTGTGTGGCGCTCTGGTCCTGAGTCTGGAGGAAACAGTCCATGCTTGCCCCTGAAGGACGCGTCATCATGGTATCGGGCGCCAACCGCGGGATCGGCCGCGCCATCGCCGAACGCCTCCACAATGCCGGCTACACACTCAGTCTGGGCGTTCGTGATCCCGACTCCCTCGCCGGCATGACCCACGAATGGACTCCCGATCGCCTTCTGCGCCATCACTATGACGCCGAGGACAAGGCGACCCATCGCTCCTGGGTGGACGACACTCTCTCGCGTTTCGGGCGCATCGACGGTCTCGTCAACAACGCGGGGATGGTGGTGCGGGTCACGGTCGAGGTCGACAGGGACGAGGATCTCGACCGCATGTGGGCCGTCAACGTGAAGGCGCCGCTGTCGATGATCCGCCTCACCCTGCCGCACCTCCGGAAAAGCGGTGCGGGACGCATCATCAATGTTGCCTCGATCGCCGGAAAGGCCGTCTACAACAACAACGTCGGCTATGCGATGACCAAGTTCGCCGCCGTCGCTCTCTCCCATGCAACCCGCCACTGCGGCTGGGACGACGGGGTGCGCTGCACGGCGCTCTGCCCCGGCTTCGTCGCCACCGACATGACAGCCGACGTCACCACCTTCCCCCACGAAGAGATGATGGAGCCTTCCGACATCGCCGAACTTGCCGCCACCCTGATCGCACTCTCCAACACGGCGTCGGTCGCCGAACTCATCGTCAACTGCCGCAACGACGTGACCCTGTGACACACGGTCATGGACGACAACTGCAGACGGCCGGTGTCGCCGGTTCAGAGTTCGAATGTTCCCTGTCGCGCTTCGGGAGGAAGAGGAAGCTTGTGTACAGGCACGACCTTGAGCCCGAGTGTGCGTCCGAGCTTCGCAACACCCGTATCATCTGAATAGATAGTTGACTCGCCCAAGGCATGGGTGATCGCGATGATTTGTCGATCGAACTTGAGCTTTGCCCGAGTCGTATCGATGCCGGCACGCAGGTCGCCGTCTCTGATGGCGTCACTGGTCATCTCCGCAAGCTCGATGGCCGCACGACGGTCGAATGGTTCGATACGGAAGCAACGGGTACTGTCCAGGACTCGAAGATAACAGGGGCCTGCGATGCCAGCGTGAACCAGCACCTCGCTCAGAACTGGCGTCGGAATCACCACGGTCTCGCGTTGGTCTTCGAGTGTCTTGATCAGAAACTCGATGCGTTGCCGGGCGTCCGCAACCGAATTGCCTGTGGTGGGATCAATCGGCGCCTTTGCATCCGGTTCCAGAAGGTACAGCAGCGTCGTGGCATCGAAGACTGCCATCAATGCACCTCGTCAATACCACGCAATCGCCGGACTTCCGCCAATGGATCGTCGACATTCTTCCAACCACTGCCTTCAACACCGCGCAATCGTTCCACGACTTCGCTCATGGGCTCGTCATCAAGCTCCCTGAACTCCGAAATGTTGAAGCGTTTCATGAACCATGTGCCGTCCACTGTGCGCTCCCAGCGCCCTTCGCCAAGCACCCGCAGAACCGGACCGTAAAGATGACCCGCGAGCCGCCGGGCCATGTCGCGCGTGGCGTTGCATACGTGAATTGTCTTGCCATCACGCAGGTGCGCCGGCACGGTGTCGTCGCGTCCGCCGATGCGAATAAGCACACCGTCGAGAACCCCAGGCTGATTGAAGGCATCGAACGTCAATGCCGGCGGTCGGTCTCGACCGGGAAACTGAATCACTTCGTTGTCAGCTCCCTCCAGCAGGCGGCCCGTCGCCTCGTCTTTGGCCAGACGCCGGTTGAGTGCTTCATATGCCCTGGCCGCATCCTCCGGGGCTGTGTGCTCGACAAGCCCATGCAGTCGGCGTCTGACTTCGGGAACCGCATCCCGTTCAATCTGCTGCACCATAACGGTGCTGCCAGGCTCAAGACGCAGAAAATGCACTTGTTCTTCCCTGCCGAGCAGCTGCGCCAAATCGGCCATGTATCCGGCCAGACGTGACATCGGAAGGGTATCGGGGGTGCAGGCGTCAATGACAAACCGGTACTCGTCTGAATCCTTCATTGTTTCACTCCTCGGGAGTGTCCTTATCAACTGATGTGCGCGACAAGCATCATCCACGTTCTTCGCTGTCGGCAAAGGAGCAGGACACGCAGTCTGACGGTTGAATGTCGCCCAGAGGGACTATGGAATCCAGTGCCATGCGCCTCTGCCATACCAATCCCGGAAAATCCTTTCCGGTCCGAATTTCTTGCAGAACTGGTCGCTATGTAGGGCGCAACCGGTGGTGTGATTGTCCTATGTCGAGGTTTGTCGAAGACCATCAGCATGGGAGGTTTGGCATGACCGCACCGGTTCCAATCACCTGGACCGATTGCACATTGGCACAGTTGCATGACTTGGCGTCCAAGAGCAAATCGGTGAAGACGGGATATCGCCTGATGGCGATCGCGATGATCAAGAGGGGGATGTCGCGGCGTACAGTGGCCGAGGCGTTCAAGGTGACGACACGGTCGTTTCGCAACCGGGTCATGCGCTACAACGCTGAAGGGCCGGCCGGGCTTGCGGACAAGCCCCGCTCCGGGCGCCCGCCCCGTCTCGCCGCCACCGAGCGGGACCTGCTCGCGTTGTGGGTGGAAGCCGGCCCGGACCCGCAAGCCGATGGCGGATGCCGCTGGCGGGAGGTTGACCTGCTGGGCAAGCTGGTCATACCGAGTCACACGGCGCTCTGCCCCGGCTTCGTCGCCACCGACATGACAGCCGACGTCACCACCTTCCCCCACGATGAGATGATGGAGCCTTCCGACATCGCCGAACTTGCCGCCACCCTGATCGCACTCTCCAACACGGCGTCGGTCGCCGAACTCATCGTCAACTGCCGCAACGACGTGACCCTGTGACACACGGCAGACTTCCCTGGGATGCCTCGACAGAGCGAAGAGGAGGCCTGTGTTGAGGCGCAATACCGAGCCGGAGCATACTTTCGAATCTGGCGACACCCCTGTCATCGGAACAGGTGGTGACCTCCTCTACCCGGTCCCAATCCGCATGGACAGTGCCGCGGCGGCGCGAAATCCGGAATGAGCGCCCACCTTGAGTGTTCAGCGGGGCTGTGTTCGAGCGTACACCTCCAGGAATGATCTGGTATCGGCTTGACTCGGCATCAGACTTTCCCGCCTGCAAGTCCGCCCCAGGAGCACAGCAACGGCACCGACCCTACTTCAATTGTCGACTCTTTCCGGATCATCCGTGATGGCCCGAGTCATCCATCGGAGATTGCAGTGGACCACGCAGGATGATGTCGAAAGTGTAGTTTCCGGTTTCGATGTCGCCCATGGCGATCATGCGTTTGCGTCTCCTCTCGTCATCCACGAACAACCAGACCAGATCCTGCTTGATCAGATCGTCTCCCGGAAACAGCATCTGTGTAATCAATCGTGTGCCACCACCGAAAATCGAAAAATGAAGGTGCGCTGGTCGCCACCAATTGATATCAGGCTCGGCAAGATACGGTCCGGGCCTTATTGTCCTGAACACATAGCGACCACTCTCGTCAGTCACCGTGCGACCACAACCGTGGAAATTGGGATCTATCGGTCCGGTCTTGGCTGGACAGTGCTCATGGGTGTAGCGCCCATGCCGGTTGGCATTCCATAACTCTACACACGTGTGACGCACAGGTCGACCGTCATCATCAAGCACCTGACCTGACACGGAAATGACTTCACCTTCGGCTTGCGGGCGTCCGGGTGCAATGTATGTCAAGTCGTTTTCGCCGGCGCGCAGGAAGTGACCGGGAAAGTGAGGCCGGAGGATAGGGTCGTTCTGCATCCCGACGTCAACCATCGGCTGCGATGGCGTCAGAACTATGCTGTCGGAATCGCCGACCATGACCTTCGGAACGCCATTCGGTTCTGCCGCAATAATGGGGTATGTCATCGGAAACTCCTTTGCTTAGTCCAGAAGGAACGGGGTTTCGTCTTCTCCACGCATACGGATATCGAAACGGACCTGGCGGACGCCTTCCTCCACACTCTCTTCGGTTGCAACAAGGGCGCGTGCGCGTGCCCCGACCGCCTTGAGGACCGGATCACCGTCAAGCTCAGCGGTGCCGGGAAAGAACATCACTGTCTGCAACCGGTCGATGCCGGTTCCGAAGAGAGTCATGTTGACATGAGGCGCGCGCCCGCCGGCAGACCCCGGCATGATGGTCAGGAATTGGAAGTCTCCGGCGTCGTCTGTCAACACACGCCCCCAACCGTCGAAGTTCGCATCCAGCGACTCAGGGTTGGGTTCGTGAGGATGCCGGTAGGCTCCTGCGGCATTCGCCTGCCAAATCTCGATCAGTATGCGTGGACGACCCATGCCCTTTTCGTCGATGACCTTGCCGACTATGCGTACCTTTTCACCATTGGCCCGCGGCTGTCCAAAGCGTACGCGGGTGAGATCGTTGGAATCGAGTGGAACAAATGTCTCGGGATAGAAGGGCCCCAAGGTGGTTTCAGGTGTAATCGTGAGTTTTCCTGTCATGTCTTCTCCTTCGGTCATGCTTCTTGGTTCTCACAAAATCGAGACCCCGTCTCGATGTCGCCGCGCCAGACAGACACAGCCAGCATCGGAAGGTCTTCAGTTTTCATGGCATGAGGTTGCAGTTCCTTGTGCAGCATCCAGGTTCCCGGGCACTTCCACCCATAGGGCTCAAAGTCCACAGCCCAATACGAGGACCCCGACAACAGGAGATAGAGCTCCCTTGCCGGGTGTTGGTGAAATGGGTATTCGGTTCCGGGGCCCAGCATGGTCAAGCCCAGCGTCACGTTCCTGGACTGAAGCCAACCATCCGGGCCGATGAAGTCACAGAATGCGAAGTTCTCGAACAGCCCCTCCATGCCCGGCAGATTGGCGTACTTGTTCCGCCAAACCGTGCGTTCACACAGTGGACGGCTGGCCTTCACCAGATTGCAGAGGTTCTCCTCCTCCGGCACCTTGTGGGCCGCATCAAGAAATCTGCAGACCGGCATTCGTATGGCAGGCCGATCCTCACATCTTGCCTGACCAACGTCTCGCAGCAGTTTCGCCACGACACGTCGCTCGGATTCGATTTCAGGATTTCCGCTGTCTGGCAACTCAACCAACAGAGCCTGAAAGGCGCGCAGGAAGCTGCGAACATCAGCCAATACTTCTGGTTCCCGCTCCATCTGCTTCATGTCCTCCGCTCGTTCTCACAGTATTGTCGCAGATAATACGATTGAACCTTCATCAGTACGACAGGTGACGTCTGGAAGGACACTCCATCGTCAGACTCATGGGCGATCACCCTGTATACCCGTTCAGTGGCCCGAGTGGGCCAACGCGTCATCAATGCCGGTCGGTCCGGGAGTTGATGTCTGAAGACAAGACAATTCACGACGTCCTCAAGGTGTTTCGAGTTGCATCGAACGAAAGATAGGGTAGAGACTTCCGGTTCCTTCCTCCCTTGTACGGAGACGCACGACATGCCGGACAAGACTGTTCTGGTAAGCGGATATGCCCAGGCGCCGAAGGGAACCGGTTTGTCCGAGTTGATGACGTGGATTGGTGTCGTGCTGGAAATTGACTGCAAGACCCATTCTATTGTTGACGCCGATGGAACATTCGTGACCAGGCTCGCCAGGGACTTCTTTCGGCGTCAGGTCGTGGGCTATTGCCTCAACGACGGCCTTGACGGCCTTCTGGAGTCGATCAGGACTCACTACAACACACCTTCCAGATCTTCCCTGCAGGTTGCATTAAGGGCTGCCTTTCAGCGATACGTTGAATTCCGACAGGAAGGAAAGGGTTGAGCGACACTCGTCGGCCAACCGCTCGACCAGACGCCCGGCTTCGGGCAGATCGTCGATCAAGCCGGCACTCTGACCTGCCTCGAGTTTTCCATTGACCGGGTCGCCATCAAGCGCTGCCAACCTGAGCGAACTCTCATGGAAGATCTCGCGGCGTCTCGCCATGTCCACGGCAGCGGCTTCAGCCTCCAGAAAGCGGTCCGAAAAGGCATTTCGGATCATGCGAATTGGTGACATGCCCCGTCCGACAAGCTCGGTATCCGCGACACCGGCACTCAGGACTGCCTGCTTGTAGGTCTCATGGACGCGCGACTCCCTCGTGGCCAGAAAGCGCGTACCAAGCTGTGCCGCATCGGCACCGAGCGACAATGCTGCAACGATACCGGCACCATCCGCGATGCCTCCACTTGCAATGATCGGAATGCCCGGAGCACTCCGGGCGACAGCACGCACCAGCACCAGGGTGGAAACCTGTTCCGCGGGGGGATGACCACCAGCTTCTCCGCCCACGACTACAAGTGCGTCCACCCCGGCTTCAGCCGCCTTGAGGGCGTGACGTTCGGAAGCGACGACGTGAATGCACTTGACACCAGCAGACTTGAACCGTTCAAGATAGGTCTTTGGCCCGCCCTGTGAGGCGATCAGGATCGGAGCCTGCTCTTCCAGCACGATCTCCAGAATTTCACCGGCTTGTGGACGGTACAAGGGAACATTGACGGCAAATGGTCTCTGTGTTGCCTCCTTCAGGCTCCGCAACGCCTCGCGGAAGTCGTCGATGAACATCGGGCCTGCGGCCAGCACCCCCAGGCCACCGGCATTGCTGACCGCTGCGGGTAGCACGACATTCGAGGATGCCCAACTCATCCCTGCCTGCACGATCGGATAGCGCGTACCGAAACGATCCGTGAAGCGCGTGGCGATCATGCGACGTCTGCCAACCCGAACTTCCGAATTGCGTGCCGGACAAGATGCTTCCTTTGTGCCTTGCCGCTGGCGGTCATTCCAATGCTCTCGAAGCTGTCGACGATTGCGAGGTACCTGGGAACCTTGAAGCCCGCCAACCTCTGTCTGGTCCAGGCAAGCAGTTCCCGTTCGGTCAGCGTTGCCCCCGAACGGAGAACGACGTAAACCCCTGGCACTTCGATCAGACGCGCGTCGGGCAAGGCGAAAGCCACAGCCTGACGAACGGCAGGATGAAGATTCAGTGTATTTTCGATATCCGATGGCGCAACGTTCTCTCCACCGACCCGGATGATTTCCTTCAGCCGTCCGACAAAGCGGATGTCCCCGTCTTCCCGCATGACGCCCAGATCGCCCGACTTGAGAAATCCGTCGTCGGTCATGGTCTCGGCCGTCGCCTCCGGCTCGCTGTAGTAACCTTTCATGACGCACCAGCCGCGAACACGGATTTCGCCCGATGTCCCGCGAGGCTGTTCCATTCCGGTATCAGGATCGGTGATCCTCACATCAAGCCCGGGGTGCGGCGACATCCACCCTTCGATCCGGTCCTCGAGCGCCGCACCATGGTCTGACATGGCAATGTTCGGTGATGCCTCGGAAAGGCCATAGGCCACAACCGTTTCGGTCGCACCAAGCTGTTCGGCAATGCGCCGCATGATCGAGGGCGACACCGCGGCCCACCCGCCACGGAGTACATACTGGTAGTTGCCGAGATCCTGGCTTGAGAGAAGCATCAGGTACATCGTGTCGTTGCCCGATGTCAGCGTGCACTGTTCTTCTGCGAACAGACGCAGGGCCTCTTCCGCGTTGAACCGTTGCATGGTCACAAGCGTGATCTGATAGACCGCGCTCACGACCACCGACAGGGTCGAACCCGCTACATGAAAGAAGGGACGGGCACTCAGGTATCGATCACCGGGCCGCATTCCCATCCGTCGGCCTGCGAAAAAGGCATCAGTCACGATGTTGCGATGCGACAGCAGCACGCCCTTCGGCAGGCTGGTGGTGCCGGACGTGAACTGGACCAGCGCAGCATCGTCCGGTGACGGCGCGTCGGGCAACAAGGCGCCGTTGCCCTGCGCCAGGAACAGTTCAAGCGTCATGCAGGCGCGAGGCGCCTCTTCAGCCAGAACCACAATGTGCCGAAGCTCAGGCAACGTCTCGCCAGGAAGACTGCTATCCACCTCTGGACAGAATTCCCGCAACATGGCCATGAAATCAACAGAGAGCAGTGCCTCGACCGTGAACAGCAGCTTCACGTCGGCATGACGGAGATGGAAGGCTGTTTCGCCTCCCTTGAGCCGGGTGTTCACCGGGACACACACAGCTCCTGCACGGAGGATTCCACAAAACAACTCGACCCACTGGGCTCCATTGCCCACACATACTCCGACGTGGTCGCCCGGCCCGATTCCCGAAACGGCGAGAGCACGTGCGATTGCCTCGCTTCGCGACTTCAGGTCCCCGTAGGAGACGGAGTTGCCCCCCTCCTTGACAGCCTCGAGTCTCTTGGACCCCGCCGCGGCTCGGTCATAGGCCGCGACAATGGTGTCCGGTATATCGGAACAGGGCGTCTTCAACGCGACGAACGGCACGATTCCCTCGTGATATCCGATGTCGGGAATGCGCGTGACAGGGATGCGGCGATCGCTGCAAATGCACCCAGAAGCTGTCTGCCCTGCTCTTGACCCATTGGAACGTACCGGCGGACCCTTGGCATGCGCATGACCACCATCGAAGCGCCATACGTCTCGATTTCGGTCTTGAACCCGCCGGGTCCGCCCGATACTTCAAGCCGGGTAAAGTCGAGAGGCAGAAGAGCCGTACACACGCTGTTGCAATCGAGGACATCTGCGAGTTTCTGATTGCCCCTGAACTTGACGCCCCTGCGGCGCATCCCTCCGACATGTCGGGCAGTGACCTGTAAAGGTCCTTCTGCCCGACCCATCGCGAAAACGGCGATGACCGTGAACTGGAGGAAGTCCTTCTTGATCCGTTCACGGGCGAACACCGTTTCGTCGCCCAGACGAATGGTCGCCGTCACTCCATCACTTGTCCGTTCCAACCCCGGCAGATCTCGCCCGGCAATCCGCGACAGGAGTTCTCCCGAACGATACCCTGCCGGGACGTCTGGCGCGAGAAACTGCCGGAGGAACGAAATCAGTCCAGACCCTTGATCTCACGGAACTCGGCCAGCTCCTCGGGCTCAACCGGCTTGAACGGGTTGATACGCATTACGCCGATTGTCCACACCAGTGCATAGGCTCCGGCAACACCCAGAAGGATCGCAAAGGGAACGTAGACGTCAGCCCGGGTCATACCCGGTGGCGCGATGAACCAGATCGCTACCAGCATGCCCAGTGAGGCGACAATCTGTGGCCCCATGTAGAACGGCACCCGGTACGGCCGATCAAGATCCGGACGACGGTTGCGAAGCTGGACAATCGAGATGTTGATCAGGATGTAGGACACCAGCCAGGCACACACGGCTGCAAGCACCAGGGTCAGGATCGAGTCAACGTTGCCGTCGATGTAGATTGCATAGACCGCCGGAATGACGACCGATACTGCGATACCGACGACCGGCGTCTTGAAGCGTGGATGCAAGTACGCAAATGCCCTGGGAAGCGTGCCGTCCATGGCCATCCCGTAGAGGATGCGGGGTATTCCGGCCAACAGTGTGTTGATGGTTGCGGCGGAGGCCAGCAGGACCGCAATACCAAGCCACCACTGCCCGAACGTTCCGAAGATCTGATTGGCAAAGACCGGAATTGCCAGCGGTGTTTCCAGAAGCAGAAAGTCCGTTCCCTCCAGCGGTACGTCGCCAACCTGCCTCTTGATCGCCGAACCGTATATGAACATCGAAATGGCAACGGCCGTTGTGCCGATGTACATGGCCCGCGGTATGTTGCGGGCTGCGCTCTTGAGTTCCGCGGCCAAGGGGGTGACGAACTCACATCCAACGAACAGGAACAATGCAAGGCCAACCAGCGAGAGGATGGTCAGGAAGTCGGTTCCGACGAGTGACGCACCGAAGAATCCGTCGATTTCTGCCGCAGGCGCCATCACAACCCCGGCGATACCAAACGCCATGAGCGTGAACCACATGACGGCGGTCATGAAAATCTCGGCCTTGCCGTAGACCTCGACGCCAAGCATGTTGGCGAAGCCCAGAAGAACGATGAGAGTCACGCCGATGATCCACGAGCCTGACTCGGCAATACCGGAGAGGAAGTCGAAATTCACCGTCGCGAATGCTCCGGCGACAGCCACCTCTGCAGTTCCAGCGAAAATGTGAACGATCAGATACGCCGACAGGGTACCGGTGATGGCGAAGAACCGGCCCAGACCACATCCGATGTAGTCATAGACCGATCCGGCTGTCGGGATCATCGCTGCCGCTTCCGAGAAGCTGGTGAGCTGTGCCAGCATCAGGACATAGGCAATGATGACCGCGATGGCGAATACCCATCCGCCAATGCCAAACCCGGTGGTTGCAGTCAGCAGCACCGGTCCGGCGATGATGAGACCAATCGCTGTCGCCAGTGCGGTTGGAAATCCTACGACGCCACGCTCAAGGCTGGCGCCGCCTTGTCGATCCGTTTCCGACATGTTGTTTCCTCTCAAGATTGCCGCCTATGTAAGAAAAACCGGTTCTCACCATGGGCAGCAACTGCCCATGGTGAGAACCGGTTTGAAATCCTCAGGTTGCCGACACACCACGAAGGCGTGCCGACACAGATTACGCCTAGTCCACTGAACTGGGTAGCGGCAACTTGCCCGATTGTCAAGAGAGACTCTTGCGCTGTAGCGATTTTCGGCGCCTCGGCCGGCGGTGACATCCGGGCGAGCGGCAGCCTGGATCAGCTGGTGTCGGGCAGGGTGCCGGTCCGCACCAGACTCCACAACAGGTGGGGCTGGCGCTCCTCGACGCTGGCATGAGCCAGCGCCATCATCACCACGAGAGCGAGATTGACCCGGGCCTTCATCTTGCTCAAGCCGCGGATCGTGTGGTGCTCGAAGCCCTGCTCCGGACGACATTCCGTGCCGAACATCCGCGATAGCAGCGTTTCCGGGTGGGGGCGTCGCAGTGACGATGCCACGGAACTGCGCATCCCGATGCGGGTGCTCGTGATTGGCCGGCCACCGACCCTGCTGCCCAACGGGTCTTGCGGATCGCTCCCTGTCCACAGCTTGCGCTACAAGGAAGGTATCCTCTTGCGTCATCCCCCGGAGCCCGCATCAGATGCTGCGCCGGAAACAGCAGCCTGTTGTCTCGATGTCCAGAGTGATGGCGCCGTCGCCGTTTGACATACTCTTTCGCAACCCTACTATCCTGCGCCATGACCAGTTCCCGGAAATGTCTGTCCCGTTGCAATGGCACGATTTCGGAAAGATCCCGATTGGCTGTCGATTCCGATGTCTTCTGTCCTGGTGGATGGTGTGCCCGATCACATCATCATCAGTGAGTGTTTTGCCCGCGATGGCTTGCAAAACGAGCCGGAGCCGGTCCCGACGGCATTGAAGGTTGCCTTGATTGACCGGTTTTCCGATCTTGGATTTCAGAGAGTGGAGGTGACGTCATATTCCAACCCTGCAGTGGTGCCACAGTTTGCCGATGCCAATGATGTCTTGAGGCGGATCACACGCAGGAAGGGGACATTCTACAAGGCGACCTGCGCCAATCTGCGAGCTGTTGAACGCGCCATCAGCGACTTTGACGACGGAATTGGCGCAAGCGAAATCAGCTTGCTGGTTTCCGCTTCTGAATCCCACAGCCAGAAGAACCTTCGAGCCACCAGGAAACAACAGTGGGCGAAAGTCGCAGAGATGGCGAGGGCCGCCGGAGGCCGGTTTCGGGTCATCGGCTCGCTTTCTGTTGTGTTTGGCTGTCCCTTTGATGGCCATGTCGATGCCCATGTCGTGGCCGAAGACTGTGCGCGGTTTGCAGAATTGGGTATCCGTCACGTCAGCCTCGGCGACACAACCGGCCTGGCCACGCCAAAGGCGGTCAAGGACCTTTGGAACACTGTTTCGGGCATGGCACCCGCGGTCACGCTGATCGCGCATTTTCACGACACGCGCGGCACGGGCCTGGCCAATTGTGTGGCCGCCTTCGACGCCGGATGCCGTTGGTTCGACTCCGCCTTTGGCGGAGTTGGCGGCCACCCGGCGAAGATCAGGTACGGGGGTGGATTCACCGGGAATGTGGCGACTGAAGATCTGGTCAACCTGTTTGAATCAATGGATGTTTCAACTGGAGTTGACCTCGACCGCCTGATCGAGACGGCTGCATACTGCGAGACAGCGCTTGGTCGTGCGTTGTACGGTCGCACGACACGAACCGGCCTCTCTCCCTTTATCCGGGGAACATGTGGTGACTGAACTTCTGACTGTCAGAGATGATGGCGCGGTTCGCATCCTGACGATGAACCGCAGCAACAAACTCAACGCCCTCAACACCGAACTGACCACAGGACTTGTCGATGCCCTCTGCGATGCCGACAGTGACCAAGGTGTTCGGACCGTGCTTCTCACAGGCGCAGGCCGTGGATTTTGTGCCGGTGCAGACCTGAGCGAGTTTGACGGCTTCACTGAGGCCGATTCCGATGCAGTGCGCCAAAGGGCCGAATTGACGTGGCGACTTCAGTCTCTTCTGCCAAACCTGAAGAAACCTGTCATCGCGGCGGCGCGTGGACCGGCCGTCGGTGGTGGCGCGGGACTGCTTGTCGGTTCCGATCTCGCGGTTGTCTCCGAGACCTTGAAGTTTGGCTATCCCGAGTTGAAACATGACATTGTTGCCGCCCTGGTCATGACAGGACTGACACGGGCCATGGGACGAAAGACGGCATTCGAGCTGCTGGCTCTCAGACGATTGATAACCGCTGAAGAGGCCCTCGCCGCCGGCGTGGTCAACCGGGTCGTTGCCGACAGCGACCTGATGTCAGTGGCGCTCGACATGGCGCACAGCGTGGCAGAGGTTCACCCCATTGCAATGCAGACCACAAAGGAGCTGTTCTATCGCACCGCGGAATTGCCCTATGACGAAGCGATGCGGGCCGGCAGAGACGTCAACCAGATCATGCGCGGCTTCAGGACATAGACGATGAAGCCGCTGGATGGCATTCTTGTCGCCGATTTCAGCCGTGTTCTGGCCGGGCCTATGGCGACCCAGATTCTCGCGGATTTCGGAGCACGGGTCCTGAAGATCGAGCGCCCCGGTGTCGGTGACGAAACCCGGTCCTGGGAACCCAAGCTCGCGCGAGACAGTGGTTACTTCTTCGCCTTCAACCGTGGCAAGGAGTCGCTGACGCTCGATCTCAAGTCCAGGCAAGGGCGCACTGTCGCCCACGACCTCGCCATGAAGGCGGACATCCTCGTCGAGAACTTCCCGGTCGGCACGATGGCCAGATTCGGTTTGTCCTATGATGATCTGAAGGATGGCAACCCGGGGCTTGTCTACGTGTCCAACACGGGCTTCGGTCAGTTCGGACCGAGCTCGGGAAAGGTCGGCTATGACACCGTGTTTCAGGCCATGGGTGGCCTGATGTCGTTGACCGGCGAGAAAGGCGGCGATCCGGTCAAGGCCGGTCTGCCCCTTGCCGACCTGACATCCGGCCTGTGGATTGTCATCGCTGCACTCACAGGGCTGGCCGGACGCAGCAGGACAGGTGCCGGCTGCTGCGTTGACGTAGCCATGATGGACATTCAGGTGAGTCTGCTGACCATTGCCGCTGCTCGCTACTTCGCCTTCGGTGTATCACCTGAACGCGAAGGAACCGAGCATCCCGGACGCGTTCCTTCGGCTGCATTCGAGTGCCGCGACGGGGAGTGGGCACAAGTTTCCGGCTCTGATCAGCATTGGTTGCCACTGTGCGAATTTCTCGGCCTGGAAGAATTGGCGGCGGACAAGGAACTTCGAGCCAATTCCGCACGGGTGCGACGTCGCGACGAGGTCATGTCGGCTCTGCGAATGGCCATCAGGAAGATCTCCAGGGATACGCTTGTAGCGGGTTTGAACGAGCGGCGCATACCAGTCGGCCCGATCAATTCGGTCAAACAGATACTAGATGATCCGCACACTGTGGCACGCGGCATGGTCGGCATGGTCGAGTATCCTGAAGTCGGAACATTTCCGGCGTTGCGCAATCCCCTGCTTCTGGATGGGTTTGACAATCCCGAACTCTCGGCGCCGCCGGTACTCGGGGCGCATACGCAGAAAGTTCTGATTGACGTTCTGGGATACAGTTCGGAGCAGATCGAAGAACTGAAGCAGGGCGGTGTGCTGTGAAGGTGGATTACGGAACCCTGGATGTCGAACGGCAAGACAAAGTCCTCATCGCATCGCTCAACCGCCCCCAGTCCCGCAATGCGCTGAACCTTGAACTCTGCGACGACCTGTATGCCTTTGAACAGGAACTGGCGGCTTCCGGCGGCATCGGGACAGTCATCGTCCGGGGCAACGGCCCTGTCTTTTGCGCGGGCGCCGATTTGAAGGAGCGAGCGGGAAAGGACGAAGCGTGGGTTCGGGAACGTCGACGCCGTGCCTTCCGGGCCTATGAGGCCATTCGCATGTCCGAGACTCCTCATATTGCGGTGATCAATGGTCCCTTGGTGGGGTCGGGTGGCGAAATTGCCATGGCCTGCGACTTCATCTACGCCTCAACCACGGCCAGTTTCCGGTTTCCCGAGGCCCTATGGGGTACTGTTGGGGCAACGCAGCGTCTGCCGCGCGCAATAGGCATGGCCTATGCGAAGGAGCTTTTGTTCACCGGCAGGACGCTCGAAGCCGATGAGGCGTATCGCATCGGCCTGGTACAGCGACTGTTCGATCCGGACACGATCGACAGCGAGGTCCTTGAAATTGCCCGGAAGATCGCCAACGGTCCAACCCTTGCGATGAGCCTTGTCAAGCGGTCGGTTGACATCGGTGCGACGGTCGATCTGACCAGCGGCATTGCCGTCGAACGCCTGGCAATCGACCGATGCCTGGCAGATACGGAATGGAGAGAGGGACTCGAGCGGTTCCGTGATCAGAAGCGCAATTCTTGAACCGAAGTTTCAACCATGTTCACGATAACGATCTGAGTGTTTTGACATTCAAGACAATCAAGTGTGGCGCTACCGGGAACGCTCACCGATAAGGAGCGTCGGCCGCTTGCAGACCTGAGCCCCCCCGCTACGCGAACTTGACTGACAGTCTCCCGCAGGACACCTGCATCGTCCGTCGAGAAGTCGCGATCCAACTTCAGCAGTTCGCGAACTTCCTCCAGCCGCAATACGCGCTCGACACGTTCATCGATATCCTTCGCCGCCCTGGCGGACAGGATATGGTTCCTGGCCAAGTCCCGTCCCCTGTTCGCTACTTCTGCTCGCTGAGCACGGCAACCAACGCTTCCGGTACTGCACCCCATCAGAGTGTCAATGCAGCAGTCGACTGCGGACGAGCAGCAAGGGCGACACCATCAACGTCGGCGTGGGGACTTGCCATCTCTGTTCCTGCGGCGCCGGCACTGGCCACCATGCGAGCATACTGGCGCCCTGTCCGGATGACAGCAAGGGTCCGATCCTGGAGGGCTCATCATCGAACGTTTGGAGTGTCACTATTGGTCGCATCCGCTGGTGAGAGCAAAGGTACGTTATGTCAAGGCGTTGAAACAATGAACTCACTGCAGGGCAACAGGAAGCCGACGATGACCACTGTGACTTGGCTTGCCCGGATCCGTGCGTTCGCTCCGGGACTTGCGTGATGGAAAAGCTGTTCGGCGCGCCGACGGGACCACAAGAAAGAAGACGGTATGACACCGAAAAAACTCGCTCCGGGTGGAGACACAAGGGCCATCGCCGACATTGCGAAGCGGCGGTTCCGTGGATACCTTTGAGATGTTTGAGTATCATGGCTGTCCGGAACGCGGTCAGGACATGATGCGCAAGGTCCAGACCCGGGTTGCCGAGACATGTGGCAGTGTCCATGCGGTCAATGAACAGTTCACTTTGGTGCCGGAGCAACCGGCCATGAGCGCAGGAAAAGCGGACAAGGCAGAGCCACCAGACGAGCGGATGCAGCCGTCATGGACGATGCGATTCAATGACCTGCACCTGACAGGCTTTCAAGGCGCGAAAGACCTGACGCTCGGCTTTGAACCCGAAGCGACCGTCATTGCAGGCCGAAACGGAGCGGGAAGGACATCGATCCTTGATGCACTGGCCATCAACTTCAGTCTCTCGCGCACTCGATCAAGGAAACGCCGTACAACTGAAGTCGGTCTCCGTCCCGATTGGGGCCAGCCAGGGCAGACATTCTCGACCATATTGACCGGGGCGGTCTGGACATTGACGATTTCGTTGATCCCGCGACAGGCATGGCTCAGAGCTATGCACATGTTTTCTGCGAGCATCCTGGCACAGTCACTCCATAGGGCTGGAAGTGCGTGGCACAACCGGCAGTCTGGCGCCCCGCGTGTCCGGACGTGGAAGAGCGAGGCCTGAGCGAGAACCCTGGCGTCATGAAGAGAACGGCAAGTCACGACATCATCATCATTGGTGCAGGCACGGCCGGGTGCGTGCTGGCGAACCGCCTGAGCGAGGATCCGGGTGTGCGGGTGCTCCTGATCGAGGCGGGCGGCAGCGACCGGAGACTTGCCATCTCCATGCCGGCGGCGGCAGCCCTGGCCGCCCGGAATCCCCGCTTTGGCTGGGGCTATGTGAGCGAACCCGAGCCTTTTCTGGATGGCCGCAGAATCCACGCCCGCAGGGGACGGATCATGGGAGGCTCGTCGTCCATCAACGGCATGGTCGCCAATCGTGGCAATCCCCGGGACTACGACCGGTGGGCGCACGAAGGCCTGGACGACTGGTCGTATGCCCATTGCCTTCCCTACTTCCGCAAGAGCGAAACGTTCGATCGTGGCGGCGATACATGGCGCGGCGACAGGGGCCCGCAGTACATCGAGACCTGTCCGGCGCGCCATCCCTATGACCAGGCTTTCCTGAAGGCCGGTGAAGAGGCCGGCTATCACGTCACCGACGATCAGAACGGCGCCCGCCACGAGGGGTTCCACGTCGCCCAGAGCTTTACCCGCAAGGGACGGCGCTGGAGTGCCGCATCCGCCTACCTGAAACCGGTTCTTGGCCGCCCCAATCTCACGGTAGTCGAGCGGACCCTGGTCCATCGCATTGTCTTCGACGGCAGAAGGGCTGTCGGGGTCGACGCCGGGACGAAAGACGGCGTCCGTCGCTTCGAGGCCCTGAAGGAGGTGATCGTCGCCGGCGGCGCCTTCAACTCACCTCAGCTCCTCTTGCTCTCGGGGGTCGGCGACCCGGCGCATCTGGCCGAACACGACATTGCGCTGGTGGCGAACGTGCCCCAGGTGGGGCGTGGTCTCGAGGATCACCTGATCGCCCCGGTCATCTATGCGGAAAGGCGGCCGCTGTCGGTGGCAAAGTGGTACAAGGGCTGGAGGCGCGTCGGAACGGGGCTTGCCTGGCTACTGGCGAAACGCGGCATCGGCACATCGACGCTCTCGGAAACAGGAGCCTTCTTTGCCAGCTCTCCCGAGGTCCCATACTGCGACGTGCAACACGAGTTCTACGCCATGAGCGGCTTTGCCGGGGCCGAAGAGGCGAATGCCGCACCGGGGTTCATGTTCTCGATGGGCATCATGCGCCCGCAGAGCCGTGGCCGGGTGTGGCTGAAATCGGCCAATCCGTGTCACCCGCCAGCCATCGTGTTCAACTACCTTCACCACGAGAACGACACGACGGTTATGGTGAACGCCCTCAGGCGTACCCGCGAGATGGCGCGTCAGCCGGCCTTCGACCCCTGGCGCGCCGGGGAGCACATGCCCGGCGAGGATGTCCAGAGCGACGCGGAGATCCGTGCATGGCTGGCGGCAACCGGCGGTTCCGAGTACCACCCCTCCTCGACATGCCGCATGGGAACCGGCGACGACTCGGTGGCGGACCACCAGGGGAGGGTACACGAGACGGAGGCCCTGCGCGTCATCGACGCCTCGATCATGCCGTCGAACGTGACAGCGAACCTCAACGCCCCGGTGCTGATGATCGCGGAAAAGCTTGCCGATGCCGTGCGTTGCCGCACGCCTGCGGAACCCTCCCGTGCGAAGAGTCATTGAGGCTAAACCCCGGCAACAGCCGTCAACCCCAAACCGCCATGCGCGCTTGCGCTCACCCCTGACCATGAAACGCCCGGATCCGGAACATGTTGCAGAGAAAGAATGAGGAACCACGGTGAAGATCCATCAATCCTCAAGGTGCAGTCCCGAAGCTCTGGCCTTCCTGTCCGAAAGCCTCGCCGAACCGCCACGCGACGTCACAACGGACAACCTGCCGGCGCTGAGAGCGGAGGTTGCGGCGGAGTTTGCTCCCCGGGTCGAGCGTGCGCTGGCACGATTTGCCGTCGAGGTCCGCCCGAAAACCCTGGCCGGGATCGCATGCCTCGACGTCGTGCCTGACAGGGACCGTCAGCCAGGCACGGTTCTCTACTGCTACGGCGGCGGATTCATCATGGGAAGTCCGCAGGAGGATCTGATCGTCATGGCGGCGCTCGCCGCACGGGCGGGGGTACGGATTGTGGCGCCGTGGTACCGCCTCGCGCCCGAGCACCCCCACCCCGCAGCCATCGACGACTGCATGACCGTTCTCGAAGCGGTTGCGGAAGACCCGGCCTGCGGTCCGCTTGCCCTCGCCGGCGAATCGGCGGGCGGCAATGCCGCCCTCTCGCTTCTCCGGCGCCTCGCACATGACGGCACCGTCATGCCCGCAGCCGTGGCCCTTCTTTCTCCCTGGAGCGACCTCACGCACAGGGGCCCCAGTCATCGGACCAACGACGGGCGCGATCCGACACTGTCTCTCGACCTCGTTTGCCAGGCGGCAGATCTCTATGCCGGCGGACGCGACCTTGCCGATCCGGACATCTCGCCGTTGCGTGGCACGTGGACAGGTCCGCTTCCCCCGGTCACGATCACCACCGGAACACGCGATCTCTTTCTCAGCCAGAACGAGGAACTCGCCCGCATTCTCGATGAAGCCGGGGCGGACGTGACACTCAGCGTCCGCGATGAGCTATGGCACGTCTTCGAGTTCTACGACGAGATACCGGAAGCCCATCATTCCCTGCGCGACATCGCAGACTTCCTGCGGAGTCATCTGGACGGAGCGGCCAAAGCGTCGGAAAAGGGATCGATGGCGTTCCATTGACGGGCGGCCGCCGTGACACCACCGATTGAGGCGAAACTGCAGGGGTCGGTCATCAGGGAACGCGCCATCATCAGGGCCCGGGCCTCGGCAGCGGCGCGCACGTTCGCATCGGCGATGTTCTCGAGGTCGATGTTGTGGGCAAGACCAAGGATGCGGCGGATCATCTTGGCGGCCGCAAACCCAAGCGTGTCCCTGAACAACCGCGCCATGTAGCGTTCCTGTTCGCGGGTCAGGTGCGCGCGGGCCATCGGGGTATCGAAGAGAACCGCCGGATAGGCATCGCCCTTGCCTTCGCTTCGCCACAGGGCGAGGAATCCCGAACGAAATCCGTTCCAGAACTCCTCGATGCTGCCGAGTACCCAGTCCCGGTAGGAATCCCGGGCGCCGGGGGTGCTCTCATGGCCAATCTGCGAGAAGTAGTTCAGCAGCAGGTTGGCGATCACGGCCCCGGTGTCGAAACCCATGGGACCGACAAAGGCAAACTCCGGATCGATGATCCGGGTGTCGGTCTGCGTCACCATGATGGAACCCGTATGAAGATCACCGTGGATCAGGGCCTCGGCCGACGACATGAACGTCACCTTGAGTCGTGAGACGGCCATCTTCAGGTCGCTGTCGGCGCGAAAGGACGTCGCCAGTCCGTCGAGCTGCGGAGAGGTCCACCGGTTGTTCTCGGCGACCATGTAGGGTTCGGTAAAGATCAGGTCTTCTGTGATGCCGCACAGCGCGCTGTTGCCGGCGAAGTCGGCGACGAGGGCCTTCTTGTCGGCTGCCGCCATGGCAAGGTCTGACGTGTGGAACAGGGTCGAAGCGGCAAACGTCGACAGGGCCTCGGCGAACAGCGGATAGACAATGCCGTCGATCATGCCATGGCGCATGATGATGTGGGGCTCGAGGAGTTCCATGGCGAAGAGCGCCATGTCGGCGTCATAGTGGATGACCGCCGGAGTGAGTCCGGGGGCATGGCGGGCCTGGCGGACGAGGGCAAGATGCTCGAAGTGAGCCCGTGTCAAGGGCAAGGGCCAGCTCTCGCCGATCAGGCGGACATAGGGAAGTGCCTGCTTGACAGCAATGCCGGCGGCGGGACCACGCACCTTGAAAACCAGATTGAGATTGCCGTCACCAACCTCCTCCACGACCCAGGCGTCGGGTGTGCCTCCGAGGACGTCACGGATCACCGCAACGTCGCCAAGCAGTCCGGGCAGGCTCTCCGGCGTCTGCGGTACATAGGCCTCCGGCACGTCAATATCCACGTCACAGCCTCCCCAAGCTCAAGCCGAACCCGGCGGGAGATTCGCCAGAGTCGGGCGAACTGTCCAGAGCTGTGTTCCATCATCGGGCTGACAGCCCTGTCAGGTCCGGGAAACGACATTTACGCCCACTCTGATCTCGTGTAGCGTCCGCCTTCCGTCCCTGATGGCCGGGGCATTCTGGTTTACATGCATCAGGATCGGGAGCCGGCTCACGATGGGCCGGAGTGTCTGTACCTCTGGAGTGTTGAGCGTGCGCCAGACGATTGTCAGGGGTGACCCCTCGACCTACCCCGACTGGTTCGATGGCAAGCGGCGGCAGCGGCCTCTCATCGTGGCGCGCTGGGTGCCGATCGCCATGGTCGGACTCCCGGTGGCGGTTCTCTTCGCCATCGTCGTCTACCCGACCATCTGGATGTTCTATCACTCGCTGCGTGACACCAACATCACGGGGCTGTTCACCGGCAATCACGCCTATGTCGGATTTACCAACTACGGCACGGTGTTCAGTTCCGACCGCTTCCAGGACAGCCTGGTCCATCTCCTGCAGTACCTGTCGTTCGGCGCCGTACTCCAGGTCATTCTCGGCGCTGTCCTGGCCCTGACGCTCTACGAAGTCGTCAAGTCCAACCTGTGGCGCACCATCATCCTGATCCTTCTGGTCCTGCCGATGATGCTGCCGCCCTCCATCGTCGGCGTTCTCTGGCGCTTCCTGCTGACGCCATCCAACGGCGCAGTCAACCAGGCGCTCCTCGACCTCGGACTGATCTCGGCCCACATCGAGTGGTTCAATGCCGGCGTTTCACTGTGGTCGATCATCATTGCCGACGTGTGGAACTGGACAGCGCTGCCGCTGCTCATCATCTATTCCGGACGCGTCAGTCTGCCCCCGGCGGTCTACGAGGCGGCGCGGGTCGATGGCGCAAGCCAGTGGAAGGTGGTGCGGCGGATCACCCTTCCCATGCTGAAGGAAGTCATTGCCATCGCCTTCATCCTGCGGTTTACCGACGCCTTCAAGTTCGTCGACCTGGTGTATGTCATGACATCGGGGGGCCCGGCACAGACATCGGAACTGCCAACCTACATTGCCTTCCAGCGCGGAATCCGGGAATTCGCCATCGGCGAGGCCGCTGCCTACGCCATCATCATCTTTGCCATCTCGGCGATTCTCGTCACGCTCTTCCTGCAGTACATGAAACGTGTCATGCGCGCCCAGGGACTCGCCTGAGCGATGGCGGACCAGACAAGACCCGACGACCGCTGGCGGCACGTCCGGGTGCTGTTCCTCGCCTTCCTGGGGCTGTGGCTCCTGTTCACCCTGTTCCCGCTCTACTTCATGATCATCACGGCTCTCAAGACGACCGCGGAGACCAATCTCACGGTGCCGACCTTCTGGCCCGAGATCCTGGCATTCGGCAATTTCGCCGCGGTCTTCGCCGAAGCCACCAACTTCGATGCCCTGGTCGACAGTTTCGTCATCGCCACGATCAACACCTTGCTGTCGCTGTTTCTCGGCACGCTCGCAGGCTATGCCTTCGCCCGCTTCCCGCGCCAGGCCGGGGGAGAGAACCTTGCTTTCTGGATTCTCTCGAACCGCATGTTTCCGCCGGTCGCCATCCTTGTGCCGATGTTCTTCCTCTTCGACTCCACGCCGTGGGGCACCGATTCGATCTGGTCGCTGATCATCCTCTACCTCGTCTTCAACCTGCCTCTGGCCACGTGGCTGATGATGGTGTTCTTCCGTGATGCGCCCCGCGAACTGGAAGAGGCCGCCTATCTCGACGGCTGGACTCCGTTGCGCGCCTTCCTGCGCATCACCCTGCCCCTGGTCCTGCCGGGGATGATCTCGGTCGCCATGCTGTGCTGGATCTTCGCCTGGAACGAGTATCTGTTCGCCAATCTCTTCGTCGGAACCGACGTGCGCACCTACACCATCGTCATTCCGACGTTCACGCACGGATCCCAGACGTTGTGGAACCTGCAGATGGCGTTCTCGCTGATCGCCATGATTCCCCCCGTGACCCTGTTCATCCTGCTGCGCCGCTACATGGTGCGCGGACTGTCTCTGGGAGTGGTCAAGGGCTGATGGCGCGCCTGGCGATCGAAGGACTGTGCAAGGGCTGGGACTATCCGGTCATCGACGATCTCTCGCTCACCGTCGAGGAGGGCGAGTTCCTGGTGATCGTCGGTCCCTCCGGTATTGGCAAGACCACGTTGCTGCGACTCGTGGCCGGCCTCGAGACACCGGACCGCGGCCGCATCCTCGTCGGCGACCGCGATGTCACGCGGATTCCTCCCTACCGGCGCGATGTGGCAATGACATTCGAGAGCTACGCCCTCTACCCCCACATGACCGTGGCCGGAAACATCGCCTCGCCGCTGAAGGCGAAGGGTCTTGCGCAGGACGAGATCAGGAGGCGGGTCGCAGAGGTGACGCGTCTGTTGCGCATCGACATGTTGCTCGAGCGCAAACCCGGCGAAATCTCCGGAGGCCAGAAACAGCGCACCGCGCTGGGTCGCACCCTGGTCGCCGACCCGCAGGTCTTCCTGCTCGACGAGCCAATCAGCCACCTCGACGCGCGCATCCGTCACGAACTGCGCAGCCAGTTCCATACCCTGGAGGATCTGCGCCGGGTGGCGACTGTCTACGTCACCCACGACTATGCCGAAGCGCTGTCGCTCGGTGACAGGATCGCGGTCATGGGCAATGGTGGCCGCCTCGTCCAGGTCGGCGATCCGCGCGAACTCTTCGAACAACCCGCGGCGCTCTTTGTCGCCGAGCATCTCGGACAGCCGACCATCAATGCCATCGCCGCCGAGTTCGTGGAAGGAGACGACGGCCTCGAAGCCCGCGCGGGATCACTCCGCCTGCCGGTCTCGCCGGCCCACCGCACGGCTCTGGCAGATGTGCAGGAGCGCAATGTGACCATCGGGCTGAGGCCCCAGCATCTGCGTCCGGCCGATGAACTTCCCCAGGGCCTGGCGCTTGAAGGCCGCGTCGATATCTTCGAGGCGCTCGGCTCCACAGGCGTCATGATTGTCGAGGCCGGTGGCGTCAGACTGACGGCACTCACCCGCCCCGAGCGGAACTTCGAGCATGGCGAGATGATCACTCTCGCCTGGGAACCGGCTTCCCTCTACTTCTTCAGCCCGGGCGACGGGCGCAACCTGCTGTTGTGACATGTCGAACGTCACACTGAACAAGGTCAACAAGATCTACGGATCCGGGCGGACGGGCGTTCATGCGGTGCGCGATCTCGACCTCGCAGTACCCGATGGCGAATTCATGGCCCTGCTGGGGCCTTCGGGATGCGGAAAGACCTCGACGCTGCGCATGATCGTCGGCCTTGAACCGATCACCTCCGGCGACATCCACTTCGGCGACGAGCGCGTCAACGATCTCGAACCCCGGGAACGCAACGTGGCCATGGCCTTCGAGACCTATGCGCTTTATCCGAACTTCACCGTCGAGGAGAACCTCGCCTTTCCCCTTGAGGTGCGCGGTGTGCCAGTGGCCGAAAGACGCCGCCGTGCGCGGGACCTGGCGGAGCTCTTGCGCATCACCGAAATCCTGTCGGCCAAGCCGCCGGTCCTTTCCGGCGGCCAACAGCAGCGAGTCAGCCTGGGCCGGGCACTGATCCGCGAACCGGCGGTGTTCATTCTCGACGAGGTGATGAGCCACCTCGACGCCCACCTGAAGTTCCAGATGCTGTTCGATCTCAAACGGCTTCACCAGGAGCTCCGGCGCACCATGATCTATGTCACCCACGATCAGGTCGAAGCTCTGGCGCTGGCAGACAGGGTGGCCGTGATGTCCAATGCCGAACTTCAGCAGGTCGGCGACCGCAACACGCTCTACAACCGTCCGGCCAACATGTTCGTGGCCGATTTCATCGGCGAACCACCGACGACCTTCATTCCGGTGGAACGGCGCGATCACGCCGGCTGCACCCGTCTTCATGCCACCGGTGCGGATCTCGTCTTTGACGTGGCGTCCGAACGTGTGCCGATCCTCGATGCCCACGGCGGGCGCACATTCATGGTAGGAATCCGGCCACAGAACCTTCATCTTTGCGATGAAGGAGCGACGATTGGCGGCAAGATCGTGATCAACGAGTATCTCGGGGAGAGATCCATCCTTTCCATCGTGACGGGAGATGTGACATTGCAGGCGCTGGCGTCTCCGGAAACCCGGTTGGCGCCGGGAGAACACGCAGGCTTCAGCCTCGACCCGCGGAACGTGATGATCTTCGACACCGAGACCGGAGCGCTTGTGACCTGACGGTCACACGTGCCCAACATCCGGGGCAGGGCCTCTCCTGTCCCGACATTGACCAGGAGAAAGGGAGAATTCCATGGGTGTTTTCAGTGCATGGACGCGACGCAAGTTCATGAAATCCGTAGCCGCCGGGGCAGGTGCCGCGGCCGGCCTCCAGCTTCCCGGCAGGCTGTCGTGGGGCGCTCAGTCCGTTCCTCCCGGAAAGAAGCTCTTCAACGACGTCGAGCTGACCTACTTCCAGGACTCGAACTGGCTTCATGCGCCACTGTGGCTGTCCGAGCACCTGATGAAAGAAGCCGGCGTCGGCATCAAGGGACGCGAGAACTACGATGGCGGCGATGCCGTGGCCAAGATCCTGCCGCAGCTCCTGTCGCGCAATCCACGGTTCGATTTCGTTCAGTATCCGTCGCTCTTCTTCGGCGCCTTCGCCGAAACCGGGCAGCTCGAACCGCTTGACGACTACTTCGCCCAGTACGAGGGCAGCGATGCCTATCTCGACTGGGTCATGCCCGCCTACCGCGAGTTCTATACCAAGTGGGCAGGCAAGACCTACGGCGTCATGCTCGATGGCGACATTCACATCCTGCACTATCGCAAGAGCTTCTTCGAGGACGCCGAGCTGCAGTCGAAGTACTCCAAGCGCTTCCAGACCAACCTCGAAGTCCCGACGACCTGGCCGGACTTCCTCAATGTCACTCAGTTCATGACCGAGGAACTCGGCTCGCAAGGCATCTACGGCACGTCAATGGTGGTCAATCCACCGAACTTCGGCTGGGGTTTCTGGATGGACATCGCCGCGTCGGCGGGCGTCAACTACTTCGACGAGAACATGAACCCGGTGATCAACCAGGGCAAGGCAGCGGAGTCTCTCGACATGTACCGGGAGATCATCAAGTTCGGACCTCCGGGCGCCGAAGCCATGGATATCGGTACGACGATCCAGCGCTGGCAGTCGGGTTCGGACGTGATGTCGGTGTGGTGGATCGACCTGGCGGAGTTCACGGTCCAGCAGCAGGGCATGGAGCGTGCCGAAGACCAGGGTGCGGCTGTCGTGCCGGGCTGGGTCCATGACGATGGCGAGGTGGTCCACCGGGCGATCAGCCTGTGGTGCCGGACAGCATCAATTCCGGCGAACCTGCCCCAGGACATCAAGGATGCGGCCTTCTACTTCATCTACCGCATGTCGCATCCCGACTACTCCGACAGGATCGTCGCCGACCCCTACTGCGGATCCGATCCGTTCGGCGCATCGCACTACACCGATGCGGCGGCCCAGATGTACATCGAGCCCAACCCGCAACGCGGGACGAACGACATCTACCCGACGAACGACGGCATCTTCCAGACCTTCGGCAGGGCCCGCAATCATCTCGATGCCGGTCTCGCCAATGTCGAGGTGGGTTACCCGCAGTTCTTCTGGGAAGGGGCGCCGGAGTACGCCGACGCCCTTGGGCGCAATATCTCCAAGGCCATTTCCGGCGAGCTGACCTCCCAGCAGGCGCTCGACGAGGCGGCCGAGGAATGGGTGCAGATTGCCCAGAAACTGGGCCTCGACAAGCAGAAGGCCCAGTACAGGAACTTCATCGACGGCGCGCGGGCGCTCGGATACAAGATCTGATCTGATACCATACGAGGGGTCCTCCAGGCGTCCGGCCAGGAGGGCCCCTTGTCATGTCCAGGCAAACCGGCCTGGTCTGAATGGCTGCAACAGGGGAGATCCCGGCCCTCCGGTAATCTCGTCGGCAAGCAGGGCGCCTATGGCCGGCGCCAGAGTGATCCCGCTGTGGGTGACGGCGACGAAGAGATTGTCATACCCGGGAAGCTGACCGACGATCGAGCGGCCGTCGGCCGGCATCGGACGAAGTCCGACCCTCGCCGACATGTCGGCCGCTTCGAGGCCGACGAAATAGTGTTGTGCCCTGTCGGCGAGAAGACGCTTCGCCCGCTCCTCGTCGGGCAACATCCTGTCGGCGGCATCCGCACCCATCAGCAAGCCCCCTCCCCCATCGGGGCGCATGTGCAGCTCATCATCGCCTTCCGGAAAGCAGACGATGTGGTTGAGCCAGGCGCTCGCCCCGGCGATGGTCGCCAGAAGGCCGGGATCACTGCCCACCGGAGGGAATGTCGACCGGCTTCCCAGCGCCATGGCCACGAGGTCGCCGGTTCCGGTGCCGGCGGCCATGACGATCGTGTCGCCATGAACCGGGCCCTGTGCGGTCGCAACCCCGTCCAGAACGGGTGCGTCACCCAGGAAGCCGATCACCGGCGCCTCCTCGTGAATGGCACCCCCCTGGCGCACGATGCCGTCGGCGAGGTGACGGGCAAGACGCGGTGCATCGAGCCAGCCATCGAGGGGCATCAGCAATCCTTCGGCTCCATGGCCGAAGGCGATGCGCGGTTCCAGGGAAGCCAATTCACGTCCGCCTACCCGGCGACAGGGATAATCGAGGTCCGAGACCTCTGCGTTGTTTCTAACTCGTTGAGAATATACATGGAAGTTGGGGGTCGGAATTTGTTTTCCCCCAATCGTCGTCCTGTAACCTTTTGAGAAGACACGATTGTCTGTTCCGGCCCTGGCTCATCTGGCGGGATTCCACCCCAGGGCCCTGCTCGCGTCGCACCGGCAGCCTCTGCAGGCGGGCTGAACCGGCATCGGTCCGGCGACAGCCTCCCCTCGCCGCGCCTGCCGTACGTGACCATACGGCGTCCTCCTGAATGGTGCGGATGTGTATTAACTGACGGAATAAATTGACGAAAGGTGTCGTCATGGGCTATGTCTCGAGTGTCAAGCCCACCTCGGCAAGGAGGTACGACCAGCGCCATGACGACACAGACACCCTTACTCTTCTCCTGGTCCGACGTCGAGAGCCTTCCCGACATCGAGCGCCTGCGCCGGGTCCTCGATGCCCTGCCCGACGACGCCCTCATCACCGCCCTCGAGAAGCGACGCGGCAAGGGCCGCAACGACTATCCCCTCGAAGCCATGTGGCGGGCCCTGGTGGCCGGCATCGTCTTCCAGCATCCCTCGATCGAGGCGCTGTTGAGGGAACTCAACCGCAATCCGACCTTGCTCGATGCCTGCGGCTTCCATCCGGTGCCCTTGAGGGGCAAGCGCAGGCTTCGACAGGATCCGCAGAGCAAGGTGATCCACGTCATCGCTGGCAAGGAACGTTCGTCGATCCCCTCGAGCTACAATGTGTCACGCTTTGTCGTGTCCCTGCTCAGGGTCGAGGAAGAGGAGGGACTGCTGTCACAGATGCTCGTCGACCTGCGGCACCGACTGATGGACCTCATACCCGACTTCGGCGTCCACCTTGGCTGCGATGGCAAGGCCATCGCGAGCCAGTCGACGGGCGTGGTCAACACGACGACGGGCAAGACGTCGGACCAGGATGCGAACTGGGGCAAGCACGAGACCTCCGGCGTGAATGCCGAGGGCAAGGTCTGGACGAAGGTCAAGAGCTGGTTCGGCTATACTCTTCATCTGATCGCCGACACCACGTACGAGATCCCCGTCGCGGCGGCGCTGACGAAGGCCTCGGCCTCGGAGGTCAAGACCCTTGAAGCGATGCTGGCGACGTTGTTCGAGGAAAGTCCGGACCTGGCGCGACGCTGCAGGGACATGAGTGCCGACCGGGGCTACGACAGCGGTTCTCTCAAGAAGGCCCTGTGGGAGACCTGGCAGGTCCGCCCGATCATCGATACCCGCCTGATGTGGCGCAACGAGAAGGCGGAGCCCGGTCATGACCCGAAGAAGCGGATCAGCCGGCCGCTCGATGCCGGGAAGGCCGATACCATGGTCTATACCGAACGTGGCGAGGTCCGCTGCATCTGTCCCGAGACCGGCAGCGAACGGGATCTGGCCTTCCAGGGCTTCGAGGCGACGAGAGGAACCCTCAAGTACCGCTGTCCGGCGGCAGCTTATGGCTTCAACTGCCAGGGTCGGAAGGTCTGTGAGGCGGCCGGTGAGTGCCACACACAAGGATACGGCCGCATCGTCCGGGTGCCTCTCGACCTCGACCGCCGGATCTTCACCCCGACACCCCGCAGTTCACTCACCTGGGCCCGCTGCTACCGGGGACGGTCCGCACTCGAGAGAATCAATGGCCGTCTTGATCAGAGCTTCGGCTTCGAGCACCACACGATCCGGGGCTTGAGCAAGATGAAAGCCCGGGTCAATCTCGCCCTCGTGGTGATGATGGCGCTGGCTCATGCCAGCGTCGAGGAGCGCCAGCCCCACCTGATGCGGAGCCTGGTGCGGACCGGCACCCTGCCCGATACCAGCTGATCCAGGCTGCCGCTGAAGCGGAGGCGTTCCGCGAGACCCGTCTGAGCGGAACGCTTCCGCTCGTCCGGATGTCACCGCCGGCCCTCAACAGCGCTCGAAATCAGTCGTGAAGCATCGATTCAGACACCCGAAGCGGGCTCAGAGCCGCTGCCGGGTGGTGCTGGCACCCGATGGGCGGAGTCAGCCCGGCAGGCCGAGGCGCTGAAAATCGCTACAGCGCAAGAGTCTCGGTCCGCGAGACAATCGAAGGTTCCCTCGAGATCATGCAGACTGGGGGCGGTGTCTGCACGCGCCCACATCAGGCAGCCTGGTTGCCGGTGACCGGTGACATCGTTCCCCCAGCGGCGAGCCCAGCGGCGATGACCTTCCATGCCGGCCACATTGAGTCGATGGTAGTCCTCTTCCAGCTTGGACGTGGCATTGAGCCAGGCGAACGTCGTCGATGTCGTGCCGCCGGCGATCCTGCCCCGTTCGATCACACGACAGGGTGTCCCTCTCCCGGCCAGTTCGTGGGCGACCGCAAGACCGACCAGCCCCCCACCAATCACCACGCAGCCGGTTCGTTCTGCCATCGTGCCTCACCTCTCCAGAAGGATCATGGCCCGCCTGCCCACCCAGGACCAGACTGTCGTCCCCGGACCCGGAGGAACGTTCTGCCCTGACGACGGCAACCACCTGCCGAGATGGTCATTCTGCAAGGCCCGGTTGAGGACATCGATGCCATCATGGCTCAGACGGGCACGGGTCCGATGCGAGCGCACAAGTCTGCGGAACAACGCACCGAACAGGCGGTCTCCTGCGGAGACAAGACGTCCGTGCCTTCATCGTGTCCAACCGGGGAGGAAGGCTGGATCCTGATTGCCATTCTCACGTTGCTACCCACGAGAGAGACGGACACTCGCGGTGGGGCCATCGTAAATCATGGTCACCCCCGAGAGGAAAGTGCGCCCCAGCAGAACGCCGTGCACCTGGCCACCGTCAGAAAGACTGACTCCCGCGAATCGCCCATATTGAGCGAGACCCAGTTCGGGAACACTCACATAGGCCATGAATACCGGATGCTCGGCTGCCCCTCCTGCCCCGCTGATCCATTGTGTATCAACGGCTGACAGCTCAAGTTGCTCTGCAAGTTGCGTATCGATACAACTTTCTTCTGCGTCAGTATCCACCAAGGCAAAAGTCAGCCGTCCCACGGGTTGAGATTGAGGGGATGGTCCTGTCGGACTTGGTTCCGGGTATGAGGTGACCATCACCCCTATGCTGGGGCCATATCGGATAAGGTTGTCAGGATGGAGGGTGCCACCTTCGTCCCTCCATCCGATCTCAACTGTTGGCATGAATGGTTCTATAGGCCACGGAGGCGGGCATTGGCATGACGTGGCGGTCGCCAACCTTCCGGATGAGAAAGGGGCCCACTCCAAACTGTTGCACCGCCGATTCAGCCGCCTGGTGAAACGACGGATAGGCGCCTGCGAACTCTCCGTCGTGGAAGATCACGTGTTCGTCGGCGTGGTCCCTGTTCAGTTCTTCGAACATTGCCTCGAAAGCCTTGATGTTGCGTTGCAATTCAGCATTCGTGGTAGATCTCGTTGAGTTGGTTGCTTCGATACGGGTCTTAACCTCGCTTTCGACGATCTCGATGGGCACATGCCCGCATGGCTTGTCACGCCAGGAGCGCCGCTCTCATTGTTTGAGGCGGAGGCTGACAGTCTAGAGTCGCCCCGGCTACCGAACAATCAACATGACCTGTGGCCCGGTTCCGGTGCAAAAGCCACATGGTGCCATTGACAAACGGGGAGAGTGCAAAGGATGTGGCCCTGCGGTGAGACGACATGTGCGATTCAAGATGACGGAGAGGGGTCGTCGCTCCGGGCCGGGGTGTGCCCGGCGACATGTGCGGCGAATCCTGAACCTGCTTCCGCGTAGACGTTGAAGACGGTCGATGCGCCGGCCTCTTCGAGCGTCTCGATGTCATCGTGAAACCTGGCCGTGGCGGCGACCCGGCCGTCGAATGACGCGGCCTTGAGGTGGTCGATCACGGCGAGGTTGGCGGAGAGATTTGGCAGGGCCAGCATGACCAGTTCGAGTGTGTGGGTGGTCTGAACGCGATCCCAGAAATCAGCATCACCGGGGTCCCCCAGCAACACATTTCGCCCCCTGGCCCGTTCGCGTTCGACCGTGGTCAGATCGATGTCCACCCCGACGACGGTCTCGCCATGCAGGTCACGCATCGTGTCATAGGCTCCCGATCCGATGCGTCCCATGCCGATGATGGCAATCGTCGCAGCGCCGATGTCAAGCGGCCGGTCGTCGGCAACAAGATCGGATCGCTGCAGGCGCTTCCACGCACTCCTGTAGCGCGTGTAGATGTGATCGCTGGCGAGATTGAGCCCAGACGAGGCGACACAGGACAAGGCCAGCACGATCGCGATCACGATCAGCCAGTCGGTATCGATCCAGCCATGCGCGACCCCGATGGCCGCGACGATGAGCCCGAATTCGCTGAAGTTGCCGAGATTGAGCGCTGCCAGAAGCGACGTGCGGGCCTGGAGCCTGAACGCGGTCAGAAGTCCAAAGAAGAGGGCCGACTTGAACAGCACGAACGGCGTAATCGCAGCACCGATCAGGAGCGTCTCCAGGGTCAGTTGCCCCGACAGGCCGACGGAGAGAAAGAAGGCGAGCAGGAAAAGGTCCTTGAAGCCGAGCATGGCCTTCGCCATCTCGTCGGCCTTGGCGTGACTGGCGATCAGAACGCCCAGAACCAAGGCGCCGAGGTCGCCCTTGAGTCCCACGAGTTCGAACAACTGCGCCCCGCCCAGAGCAAGCAGGAAGCCATAGAGGACCATGAGTTCTCCGTGGCCGACGCGTTGCAGCACGAGGGTCAGCAGTGGCCGAAGCGGAAAGATGAGAAGGACCAGCAGGGCCCAGTAGGTCGGCCATTTCCCCGCCGAGATGGCCAGAAAGACGACGGCGGCCAGATCCTGCACGATGAGAATTCCAATCGCGATCCGGCCGTGAAGCGCTGCCGTCTGGCCCTTGTCTTCCAGCACCTTCACAACGAACACCGTGCTGGAAAAACTCAGGGCAAAGGCGATGAGAAGGGATCTGGAAAAGTCGAGGTCGGAAAGCAGCGGTGCTCCAAGGGCGGCGACAACATAGATGGCCGTTGCAAGGAGTGGCACGATGATGGCCATGTGCAGCCCGGTCACGG
Organism: Alphaproteobacteria bacterium; assembly: GCA_965213815.1. Lineage (GTDB taxonomy): Bacteria > Pseudomonadota > Alphaproteobacteria > SP197 > SP197 > SP197. The sequence goes on from OZ243917.1 coordinate 2,782,041, forward strand.
CCCATACCTGCGGTCGCACGAACATCCGGAGGTTGAGCTTCAGGCCGACGATGAAGAGCAACAGGGTAATGCCGAGGTCCGACAGCTTTCGCAGCATGTCCCCACCGGCCACGCCATGCAGGTTGAGCAGGAAACCTGCAACAAGGAAACCGACCAGGGGCGGCAGCCCGACGGCTCGCGACAGCAGGCCCAGCACGAACGCCATGGCAATCCATGCCACGTCTCCGAACGCAATGGCGATCAGCCCGAAGTCCACCATGTTATCGACCGTTGCAGCAGCGGTGCGGCGGCACCGGTTCGCACGGAACCTGGCACCCTCGCACGAACCCACCATGCCAGCCGCAACTGCGACCTGATGAACCACGAAGATGGCTCCGGTGGCCGGAGACAACAGGATTGGACGCGCCGTCACTCACCGGACGGGCCACACTCGTACTCAGGGAGTCCTTGCGAACTTGCAGGTTCCATGCGAACCGACCACTGATGTCACCTCTTCCCAAGCAGTACCATTGTCATCACGCGATGAATACAGTATCTGAGCCGGACCAACTGCCATACCGGGCGGAAGGGTGTGAAGGCGCTGGATAATGGCCTCGACAAGCCTTCACCATTTTCTCGACACCGTCGCCGATGCCGGCCTGGCGCTCATCCGCCGACGCCCGGCCAGCCGGACTGTGTCGCCGGAAGACATGGCCGGCCTTTGCCGCGACCTTCTCTCGTCGCGCGGAGAAGCCCTGGGCGTCACCCTGGCCCGTCTGATTGTCGACGCTTATTCCACCATGAACGAGTCGCATAGGTACGCGTTCTTCCGGGAACTGCACTCCCGCTTTCACGTTGATCACGGCAGGATTCTGGCTTGCGCGGACAACTACCGGAAAACCGGCGACGATGAGAGTCTTGCTGCACTGCAGTCAGCGGTCGAGTCTCCCCGACAGGAACTCTTTCGCCGAATCAACATGGCCCCCGACGGCACCAGAATGCTGATCGCGATGAGAGAGGACATCCTGAAGTCCATCGCTTCGGCACCTGAACTGACGCCGGTCGACGACGATCTCGCTCATCTGCTCTCATCGTGGTTCAACAGGGGATTCCTGGTTCTGCGGCGTATCGACTGGGATACTCCCGCCTCCATTCTCGAGAAGATCATCTCCTACGAAAGCGTGCATACCATGGCCGGTTGGGACGATCTCAGAGGACGGCTCGCGGAAGACCGCCGGTGTTTTGCCTTCTTTCATGCTGCATTGCCGGACAATCCACTGATCTTTGTCGAGGTGGCGCTGGTCGATGGTCTTTCCGGTTCCATCCAGCCACTGATCGGTCACCAGCGCCCCACCATACGGGCAAGCAGGGCCAACACCGCAATCTTCTATTCCATCAACAACTGCCAGCATGGACTCAAGGGCATTTCCTTCGGCAACTTCCTGATCAAGCAGGTCGTGCTGGAACTTCAGCGGGAATTCCCGAATCTGAAGACATTTGCCACGCTTTCGCCCATACCGCAGTTTCGTCGTTGGCTGTCGAACGTTCTGGCCGAACCGGAGCCCGGGCTGATCGCAGGTTCGGAAAGAAGCCTCCTGATGGCACTCGACACATCCGACTGGAATCACTGCGAAAACGAGCTGAAATCCATTCTTCTTCGTCTTGCCGCCTTCTATCTCCTGGAGATCAGGCGGGGACAATTCCCGCATGATCCTGTCGCCCGCTTCCATCTTCGAAACGGAGCCCGCCTGGCAAGGATCAACTGGAGGGGCGATGTCTCCGCGAAGGGCTTCTCCCAGTCGGCGGGCATGATGGTCAACTACGTCTACGACCCGCGGGACATCGAAAGGAACCACGAGGACTACGTCGCAAACGGGACCGTGGCGGTCACGCCCGCTGTGAGGCGGCTGGCACGAAACTGACGAAGTCCGGAACGCCCGTGGCCATCAGCTATCGGCAGATGATTGTGCGTGCCCAGATGAAATTGGTCGAAATGGCGTCCAACTCAGCTTCATCAGGGAAATAGGGAGCGAGCCTCGACATCTGCAACGGCGAGCGTGATGGTCGCCACGGTCACCCGCCCGAGTGAAGCCGCCTCGACGGGCCACTACTTCGAGACCGACGGCTCTCTACGGTCTGTCGTCACATCGGCCTTCATCGGCGGCGCCGGTTTCGACATGATCCGGGGCCACGTCATCAGGCAAATGGTCGTGATCCATGCTGCCGGGCGCGCTTACGGGCCTGGCCGTAACCTGGATCGAATGTCGCAGCCCTCACCGAGGATTGCCCCCGGGTATCGCCGGGGTCTATGGAACCTCAACCGGGGAAGGACTGTTCCGGGAAGGCTGTGGACCGTGCCATCAAGCGATCACGTCGCCTTTCGGCAGCGCCTCGCGCCCGAAGCGCTCGACCGCCTCCAGGGTCTCGCGCACGTCAATCCAGGTCGTGGTGTGGTTGATGACGCACATCCTGAGCGTGAATGTTCCATGCAGAAGCGTTGACGACACGAACGCGGGGTCGTCCCAGAACAGACGGGCGAGCACCGTTCTGTTGACCTTGTCAAGCGTCTCCTCGCCGTGTCCGCCGTCGGCCGGATTGACCCTGAAGCACACGATCCCCAGCGTTACCTTGTTCATGATCTCCAGAATCGGACTCTCGCGGATGTATGATTCCGCCCGCGCAGACAGATCCATTCCCCTGGCGACTGCGCGCCGGAACGCCGCCATCCCGAAGGTCTGGACTGACATCCAGACCTTCAGGGCGCGAACCGAGCGGCTCAGTTGCAGGCCGAGATCCGCGAAGTTGGGGTGATTGGTCCCCCAAACCGTGTCCTGAAGAATATCGGGCCGCACTGCGAAGGCGTCCTTGAGCGTGCTCTCGTCCTTCACGAGCAGGCAACCGGCCTCGTAGGGCTGGAAGAACCACTTGTGCGCGTCCAGCCCAACCGAATCCGCGCGTTCGATCCCGCGCAGGATCTGCTTGCCCCGCTCCGTCACCACCGCGAAGCCGCCATAGGCGGCGTCGACATGCAGCCAGAGACCTTCCGCCTCGCAGAAATCGGCCAACTCCTCCAAAAGGTCGACTGCGCCCGTGCCCACTGTGCCAGCGTTGGCAGCGACCGCGACAGGGGTCAGCCCGGCATCGCGGTCCTCGGCCACGGCGCGGGCGAGCGCGTCCATGTCCATGCGGAATTGCGTGTCGCTCGGGACCATGCGAATGCACTCGCGCCGGACGCCCACGATCATCGCCGCGCGGGCGAGTACAATGTGGCTCTGGTCGCTCATGTAGACGGAGGCGCGCTCGGGATGGCCCGCCGCATCGCGTGCCGCCACGAAGGCATCGACGCTTGCCGCCGAGCCGCCGCTGGTGAAGAGCCCACCGGCGCTCTCCGGATAGCCGATCCAACGCCTGAACCAATCGATGACGACCAGCTCCAGTTGACTCGGGCCGCTCGCGACCAGCCAAGTGCACTGGTTGATGTGGTAGCCGGCGGCCATGAAGTCGGCCACGACACCGGGCCAGGTGGGCGATGAAGGGACAAACCCGAAGCAGCGAGGGTGATCCAGGCGAGTCGAGTATGCCAGGATATCGCGCGCCGCCCTTTCAACAACCTCGCCGGCAGGCTGCCCGTTCTCGGGCGGGTCCTCCATCAGCTGGTCTTCGAGCGCCTGCCGGAAATCTCCTTCCCAGGCGTTCTCTGCGGGCAAGCTCTCGATCCGCTCAACCACGAGTTCGAGCGCCTTGCGTCCAAGTTCGAGCATCTGCCCGTGCGACATCCGCAAATCGCCGTTCACCGGGGTGTCTGAAAGCGCCTTCGGCTCTTCCTCGTCAGGTGGGCATTGCCGACTCGTCATATCCGTTCCCATTCCCGTCACACGAGGCGCGGAACCTGAACTCCAGGTAGGCAGGAGTGGTCCAGCGGGCGCCATATCTCCTGGCGCAGGATCCCACTGTTGGAGAGCCTTGGGAACAGCCATCGGGGAAAGCTGCCGGTTATGCGGGGATGGCCTGCTGGCGAAATACCCTCTGGCGCCAAGGCATGAGTTCGTTCAGACGGATCTGTGGCATCCCGGCGATGCAGTCAAGGACGCTGGCTTTCAGAATCGATCTCAATGGCAACGCGGTCAGCGAACTCCACCGCCTCTGCGACACATAGCGGATTGACCTGCCCTGTTGCCCCTCGTTCGCCAGCCCGGATGCCCACGGGATGTCTGGATTCTGGAGAACAACACCGGCAACGGCATGACGGACCGCTTCCCGCAAGCCCGTGCACGGTGTCTCCAGGAACGGCAACATTCACAGATGGCGGCCCCGCCCGGGCACCGGGACAGGCCGCATCGCTTCGCGACCGACAAAGGGCTGCGGCCCCGGAACAGACAAACGCAACGAGGACGGGTGAGCAGATACCACGATTCTTCTCGCAGATTTCAGGAGCTGTCGAGGCGGCAGTAGCACGAAGCCCTGATGTCGACGTCGGCGCGGGCCATGGCGCGATCGAGACGCTTCCTGACATGGCGGAGTTCTGTGGTTTCGCCGCGGCGGGAGAGACACTCGTGGAGACCGTGCAGGCTCCACACGTTGTCTGGATGCTGGCAGGGGCGGCGCAGCCTGTCGTCAAGACCGAGATCGGCGCGATAGATCGCCTCGGCCTCGTCCACCTCTCCCTGCTCCAGCAACAGCGCTCCCAGGGCATGCCGGGTGGGCTGCATCCACGCCCACGGTTCGTCGTATTCGAGGGTGTCGTCAAGAACGACGGATTGCCTCAGGTGGGCAAAGGCCGCGTCGACGTGACCCTTGCGGTACGCGAGTTCACCGGAGAGCATCTCGCCTGCCACCTCGAGAACACTCAGGCACGTGTTGTGGAACAACTTGCGGGTCTCCGGAACACGTTCACGGGCGGCAAGGAATCTCTCCTGCTCGATCTCCGCTGCATCGACGTGGCCTGTGGCCGAGAAGGCCACTCCGCGCGCGTAGTGCATGGTCGCGGTGGTGACGCAGTAGAGTTCCGAATCGTCAGGCAGTGGGTCGTCGAGAATGTCCTGCCAGCGCCCGAAGCGGATCAGCACGTGCTGCCTGACCGGAACATATCCCTCGAGCCAGTCGGCAAGAGGTGGATCGCCCGAGGCGAGGAGCTCGGTGGGCAGGGTCGAGACCATTTCTTCGGCCGCCTCGATCGCCGGGCGGAACTGACCCAGGAACATCGCCCCATAGGCCTTGAAATGGTAGTCGTGGGCGCGGTAGCCCGAATAGAAGTTGAAGACGCCGCGGCGCTCGACAAAGGCACGATTGGCAATGATCGCGCGATGGTTGCGCTCCACCACGGTCTGGTAGTCGCCGCACAGCACGTCGATGTGGGTTGGCATGTGGTGGAGATGACCTGAATCCGGAACGAGACCGTGGAGCGCATCCGACGTCTTCAGGGCTCTCTCGGGATGTGGCGACATCTCCATGACATGGATGTGCATGTGGAGAATACCCGGGTGGCGCCAGGCACCGTCTATCCCCGACAGCGCCGTCTCGAGCACATCGATGGACTCCAGAGTGTCCGATCCTGCCGTCGGTTCGCCGGTTTCGAGGTCCCAGAGTTTCCAGGGCGTCCGGTTCATGAGCGCATCGGCACAAAGAGCGCAGACATCCGGGTGGTCTGGGTGCCGGCGATGAACCTCACGCATGGCTGCCGCATAGGCGTCATCCCAGGAGGACCAGTCACCTTCCGGATCATCGGGAAACCGCGCCACGAGCGCACCGGCAAGTCCCTTCTCGACGTCGCTCGCACCGGCTGCACATTCGAGAGCCTCCCGGCTCTCCCGACGGGCCAGACCCAGGCATTCCTCGCGCTCGGCGTCACCGAAGTCGCCCCACAGCTTGTTGTAGTTCGGACCACTGGCAAAGGCGATTCCCCAGTGCGCCATGGCGCAAGCGGGGTCGTGTTCAAGCGCCTGACGGAAGCAATGGAGCGCCTCTTCATGGTTGAAGCCGTAGCACCAGGCAAGGCCACGATCGAACCAGGTCTGTGCCTGCGGTGACGTTGTGGTGACCGGCATGTGGAATGTGCCAAGATCGAAGTAGTCGCCCACGGTCGTCACACCCCCGGGTGCATTCGCGAATCGAGATAGGCGCGGGCCAGTTCGACGAGCCGGTCCCTGCCAAAGCTCGGTTCGTGGCCCGCGTGAACGACGCTCACGGGCAGGGTCAACAGCCTTTCCATCGTCCGGCAGTAGATCGGGATATCGGATTCCGGCAGTTCGTCGAGCAGTGGCCCGTCATAGATCGCATCGCCGGAGAAAAGCGTGCCGGTCTGCTGCTCCCACAGACCCACGCTCCCCGGAGAGTGCCCGGGAAGATGCAGTACCTCGAAACACCGGTTGCCGATGGAGACCTCGTCGCCCTCGTCGACGATGCGGGTAGGGCGGGCCGGTTCGACGCGGTAGGTCCTGGCATCGTAGCCGGCATGGGGCAGCGCATCGATGAGACAGTCCGGCAGGGCATATCCGGCATTCTCCAGCGACTCCACGACTTCGGGATCCATGTCGTCCCTGTAGAGGGAAAAGCGGTTGTCGCCATCTTCCATGATGGCGGCTTCCTGACGTGAAACGATGCGTTCGGAGAACTCGTGGAGCCCACCAACGTGGTCGAAGTGCGTGTGCGTGGCAAAGGCGACGACGGCATGGTCGAAGAGATCTTCGATCGCCGGCTTGAGTTCGGCAATCCCCATGCCGGTGTCGACAAGGAGATCCGCTTCGGATCCCCGGACATGCCATATGTTGCAGCGCCCCAGGGGGTCGACATGGGGTTCGAAGACGAGCGTGATGTCGTCATCGATGCGTCGGCGCTCGAACCAGGTATCGGCAATCCGGAAGGTCATGGCAGGACTCGCGAAGGTCGTCGAAGCCCATCTTGTCACGCCATGCATCACTGGCAAGTGATGATCTGGACTCTGATCGGGCTCGGCCTTCCGCCTGCGGCAGCATTGTTGACTTGCGGACAATTGGAAATGACGGCGAGAGCATCCCGTTCGGCCCTGAGATCGACCCGGTCGCCCGGTACGGAAGGACTGTCGACAAACGTGCGCTCCGCCAGCAGACATTCTTCGTGAACAGGGACATGACAGAAGAAATTCACGTTGGACACAATGTCCCGCCAGCCCAGACCATGTGGCGCCAGCGCCTTGAGAAAGTTCTCGCGGCATCCAGGCATGCCGTTAACTCCATAGAGCATCGCATTGGACGATTCGCTGCAGCAGCCGGCGATGGTATCGTGAAAGCCGCAAGTATCGGCGACCATGGTGAAGAGTGGCCGCGCCCGGTCGGAGTAGAGCACATGGCCCTGGGTCAGACGCAGCGTTCCGCTCTTCTTGACGGTGTTGGGAGCGTGATAGCGCTCCGCGGGATCGACGGCGTTGTAGCACAGGAAATCCACGCCCTGGCGTCCCTCGAGATCGATGATGCGCAGCACTTCGCTACGACAGACAATGCCCGACCACGGCGCTCCGGGCGCCACCAGATCATCACGCACAAGGCGCTGCGCGGCGGCCGCCTCGTTCTCAGACAATGGTCATGCCCCCGTCGACGGGCAGAACGGCGCCGGTGATGTAGGCACCGTCGTCCGAAACGAGAAAGGCCACCGCTCCGGCAATCTCCTCGGGACATCCCAGTCGGTCGAGAGGAACGAAGCGTTCCAGCCAGGCGCGGCGCTCCAGTGGATCGTCAAGCCATCCCTCCAGCATGGGCGTGTCCACCGGCCCGGGCAGGATGGCGTTCACCCGGATGGAGGGTGCGAGTTCGGCGGCAAACTGCATCGTGAGACCAAGTTGCCCCGACTTGGCAGCGCTGTAGGCGCTGCACACCGAGACCTTGTCCCCCATGACAGCATTGACCGACGCGATGTTGACAATGGCCCCACCGTTCCCGGCCATCGTTCGTGCCGCAGCACGCGACGTCCTCATGACCGCACCCAGATTGACGGCAAGCGCAGCCTCCCAGTCGTCATCGTCGAGGTTGTCAACGGGCGTCGCGGGGAAGGTCCCCGCGGCGTTGACAAGAATGTCGAGCCGGCCTCCCCATGCGACCGCCGCGGCAACCGCCTCGTCCCCGCCCCCTCTCGTGGAAAGATCGACAGGGCAGCCCCCGGCGTCGCCGCCATGTGTCCTGACACGCTCAACGACCGCCGCGAGCCGTTCCGCGCGGCGTCCGACAATGAAGACCCTGGCGCCCTCGCCGGCCAGGCGCAGTGCCGTCGCCTCGCCAATCCCCGAACCACCGCCGGTCACAAGTGCCACCTTGTCATCGATGCCGCGCGTCATGGGTCCATTCTCCGGTTGCCGGAAGGTTCATGGTGCGCCCTCGAAACGGCGGCTGCAACGCTCGATGGTTGCCGCGCCGCCACCGCCTCGCCTATCGTCGGCTTGATTGACGGTGTGGAGCACGAAGGATCATGGGACGGTTCACAGGAACCTCGGCACTTGTCACCGGTGCCGCATCCGGGATCGGTTTGCTGACTGTCCATCGCCTCCTGGAGGAGGGTGCCCGGGTGGCGATGAGCGACATCAACGAGGCGGATCTGGCCGCGGCCGCCGTTCCCCTGGGATCATCCGTGTGCGCCATACATCATGACGTGACGTGCGAGAACTCATGGATGGCGGCGATCGATGAAGCCGGGAATGTCAACGGACCGATTGCGGTCCTCGTCAACAGCGCCGGAACAGGCCGCTCCTCCAATATCGAGGAAACAACCCTTGAGGACTGGCGCCAGGTCATGGCCATCAATGCCGACGGGACGTTCCTCGGGTGCAAGCACGCGGTCATCGCCATGAAGGAATCCGGTGGCGGTTCAATCGTCAATCTCTCGTCGGTATCCGGTCTCGTCGGCGGCCACAATCTTGCTGCCTACAATGCGAGCAAGGGCGCCGTGCGCCTGCTTACCAAGTCCGTTGCCCTCCACTGCGCCCGCAAGCGCTACAACATCCGCTGCAATTCGGTGCATCCGGCGTTCATCGAGACGCCGATGGTGGACTCTCTCATCGAGCGCAGCCGCGACCCGGAATCCACCCGCAGGAAACTCGAGGCGCAGATCCCTCTGGGCCGCCTGGGCAGGGCGCGCGAAGTGGCCGACATGATTCTCTATCTTGCCGGTAGGGAGAGCCGGTTCGTGACCGGTGCCGAATTCGTCATCGACGGCGGCCTGACCGCCGCCTGAGGGTCACGTCCGCCAGACGTTCCCTCTCTGCCGTTCGAGCTGCGTGAGGAGAGACGACCATTCCATGCCCGAACGGGCATGGCCCGAGTTCGAAAGTATGCGGCGGCCCTGTTCGATGGTCTTCTCCTGGACACTTGCATCCGGATAGCGAAGCGGCGCGCCACCCGCCATGCCGTCAATCTGGTACCTGCAGGCGGCTTCCATGCGGTGCATCCACACAAACGCCGATGCGACGCTGTCGCCGCACGTGAGCAGCCCGTGGTTGCGCAGGACGAGAATCATCTTGTCGCCGAGATCGCGAACCAGGCGTTGCTGTTCCTCCGAGTCGAGAACCACTCCCTCGAAATCGTGGTAGCCGATCCAGCCCATCAGGATGAGAGCCTTCTGGCTGAGCGGCAGCAGTCCGGCCTCCTGCATGGCGACGGCATTGCCGGCCCGCGTATGGGTGTGGAGAACGCAATGCACATCGGGTCTCGCATCGTGGATGGCGCGGTGAATGAGGAAGCCGGCGGGATTGATGTGGCCTTCACCGCTGCTGTCGACTCTCACAAGGGAACTCGCCGTGATCTGGTCGAACAGCACGCCATAGGGATTGAAGAGCACGTCATCGGTTCCCGGGATTCGCGCTGAGATATGCGTGCTCGACAGATCCGACCAGCCGTAGAGATCGACCAGCTGGTAGCATGCCGCAAGGTCGCAGCGAACCTGCCACTCCTCCTCGGACATGGCGCCAGAAACCTCTCGCAGTGGCTGTGTCATGGCATCCCTGCCCCGATCAGTCGATGCGCCAAGTCTACCAGCGGTCCGTCTTGCTTGTCAGGATTATGATCGCGACAGCCCGACGCATTCCCGCTTGCCTCGAAATCACGGCTGTGACACTTTCCGTTGTGTCGATTCGCCATGGGGTACTACCATGACTGGGGTTGCCTCGACATCGCGTTACCGTATCGCCCATATCGACAACGCCGGGGACCACCTGGTCATTCACTGGCAGGACAGACACCAAAGCAGATTTGACGCACTCTGGCTGAGATACGCCTGCGAGTGCGTCTCGTGTGGCGCCTACCACAGCGCCATACGCACACTGCGCCTCGTCGACATCCCCGAGGATATCCGCATCGACAGCACCTGCTCGAGTGATCCTGGAATTCTGGATGTCGTCTGGTCGGGAGACGGCCATGTCAGCCGTTTTGACAGCGAATGGCTGCGCAACCGGTGCAACAGCGCCGCGGAACGCGACCGGCGGCGATTCCGGCCGGTCCTGTGGGACAACGGTCTCGAGGACAGCCCGCCCGAGGCCGATTACGCCGCTTGCATGGAGGACGGGTCCGCGCACCTGGCGATGCTGGAGGCGCTCAGGGATTACGGTTTCGTCCTGGTGCGGGGTGTGCCGCGTGACCCGGACTACACGGAAGCCATCGCCTCTCTGGCAGGTCCCTTGCGGACCACGAACTACGGACGGTTCTACGAGTTCACCCGCAAGCCGGACGCTCTCGTTCTCGGTGACCTGAACGTCAGGCTCGATCCCCACACGGATGAGCCCTACCGCCAGAATCCGCCATCCGTGACCTGCTTTCATTTTGTCCGGGCATCGGAACATGGCGGGGCATCAACCCTCACGGACGGCTTCAATGTCGGTATGCGCCTCAAGGAGAGGGACGAAGAGGCCTTCCGCCTGTTGTCGAGCAGGCCCATCACCTTCTATCGGCGCCTGGTCAACCCGGACCGCGATTTTCGCATGCGGGCGCCAGCCTTCAGTCTCGACGAGGATGGAGAGATTGCCGGTATCCGCCTTCTCGACCGGGCCATCGGCCCGGGCGACCTCCCCGATGGCGAGATCCGTTCCTTCTATCTGGCCATGCGCCTCCTCCAGCAGATGCTCTTCGATCCGGCATTCCGGATCACTCTGGCCTGTGCCTCCGGCGAAGCGCTGTTCTTCAACAATCAGCGGGTGCTCCACGGGAGAACGGAATTCGCCGAAGACAGTGACCGCTACATGAGGTCGTGCAACATCGAGACCGATGAATTCCATTCGACCCTGCGCCTCCTCGCCAGTTCCCTGGGTCGCGATGCAGCCAACATGAACCTCCCCCACGGCGCCCTGTCCTGACGGCCCTGCCGGCTCTCCGGTTGTCGGGTCTGACATCCGCGGGCGCGCACCATCGCCACACGTCGGCATCCGGTGACACCACGGCGGTCCCGTATTCCGAGGTGCTGTCGGGCGTGATGCGATCCCGCCCGCAGGCTTCGACCGTTACAGGCCGGGGTAGACGGTGGCGAGGAGACGGGGAACCAGGGTGGGCGGCACGGTTTCTCCGTTTTCGAGGCGCCGGCGGATCTCCTCGATGAGTTGCTGATGGACGAATTGCCGCAGTTGTGCCGGCAGATTGTGGGTGGCTGCCGAGATGGCATCCTCGAGATCATCGGTCCACAGCGCGGACCAGGCATCCCTGGCGTCACCGAATCCGTATAGCGGTGGGTTCTGCCAGTCCCGTTGCGCACGGATGGCCTGACGCCGGTGGGCTGTGGCCGCGGCATCGACGACGCCATCATCATCAAGCACGACTCCGTAGTGGCGTTCGGCGCTGGTTCGATGCACGACACCGTTCATCACATCGACGGCCACGTCGCTCCCGGGCCTTTCGAGGGGATCGCCGAAACCGCCACCGCCCTGGGTTCCGATCTTCAGGACATCACCCGGCCCCAGTTCGAGGATATCGATCTTGCCAAGGTCGCATTCCCGGGGCGTTCCCGGATTGAGCAAGGTGTATCCCGTGGCGCCCATGTGTCCGCCCAGTCTTCCGGGCGGACCGAAGACATAGCGCTCCATGCACCTCGACGTGATCGAGGTGTAGTGCGAGAACGTCTCGATTTCGATCTCGATGCCGGTCCCTCCCCTGTAACGGCCCGGACCGCCTGAATCGTCCCTCAGACCATAGTGGCGAATGAGGATTTCCGGCATCTCGTTCTCGAAGATCTCCGTCGGGATGTTCTTGAGAAAGTTGAGGATCACCATGGTGCCGTCAACGCCATCCGCCACCGGCCGGCCCCCGGAACCACCGACGATGGGCTGGATCACCGACACCCTGGTACCGCCGGTCTCCAGGTCGGGGACGGAGACGAGGAGGATGGAGCCCTGCCCCGAATCCGTCGCCGGCAATTCCATGGGCACCGCCTGGGCAAGGGCCCCCACGGTGACATCGCACACCTTGTGGCTGGTGGAATAACGCGCTCCGCAGGCCGCGCCGGGTTCGGGGTTGAGAATCGTTCCTTTCGGGATCGTCACCCGCAGCGGCCGCACCAGACCGGCGTTGTAGGCGATGGCCGGCGCTTGCGTGCACATCCAGTTCACCAGGCCGGTGATCAGCATCCAGTGCCCGTCCTGGTTGTAGGTCGGGATGTTGAGGGCCGCCCTCACCTGGGGAGCTGTTCCCGTGAAATCAAGCAGCATGCCGTCGCCCTCGACCGTCAGCGTGACATGAATGCGCACCAGGCCCAGACCGACCATGTCGGCCTCGATGTAGTCGGTGTAGCGATAGCTGCCGTCGGGAACATGAGCGATCACCCGGCGCGCCTGGGTCTCGGCATAATCGAGCGCCTCGTCGATCGTGTGGTCGATCACCTCGCGGCCGTAGTGGCCGGCCAGATGCCGCACCCTGCGTTCGGCGGTCGCCAGTCCGGCAAGACAGGCCTTCATGTCGCCCCAGTTGCCCTCCGGGGTGCGGCAGTTGGCGAGAATCATGTCGAGGAGCGGTTGGTTGAGGACACCCCCGCCATAGAGTTTCTGCGGCGGTATCCGCAGACCCTCCTGGATGATCTCGTGGCTCGATGGTGCGATTGACCCGGGAACCCTGCCGCCAATGTCCGAGACATGAATGAAGGTCCAGGCCCAGCACAGCAGGACGCCGTCGACATGGATCGGCGCCCACAGGTAGACATCGGAAAGATGGGTCGCCATGCCCCGGGTGGCATCCGGATCGTTGGAGATGAAGACATCACCCTCTGCGACATCGTCGCCGATCCGCTCCAGGGCCCCGGCCATGGGCATGCCGATCATCATCAGTACACCATAGCGGCGCGGTGCGGCGAACACCTCGCCGGACCGCGACACGAGAACCGAACCATAGTCCTGTGTTTCCTTGACAAAGACCGTGTGCGCCGTGCGCGAGATGACGCCCGCCATCTCGTCGACAATGGCCTGGAAGCGGTTGAGAAGGATTTCGAGGCGAACGGGATCGTCCATCAGCCGCGTTCCCCGATAAGGTTCCCGTATTCGTCAACCGTCACCACGAATCCAGGTGGTACCCACGTCGTGGTGTCGTACTGCTCGATCACCAGGGGACCGGGATGGTTCTCGTGTGGCCGCAGATCCTCGCGCCGCCACACCTGGACCTCGACCACGTCGCCCGCTTCGTGAACCCGGCGCACGCCTGCAGGGCCGCCGCCGCCGGCGGCGGCGAGGGAGAGGGCCGCAGGTGAGGGCGTGACACCGACAATCTGCAGACGCGCCTCGAGCATCCGCACCGGAGCCTTGGGGTCGTGATAGCCGTAGACCTGCTGATAGCGCTCGAGAAACCAGCGATTGATATCCCTGGTGCACAAGGCCGGAACGTCCGGGAAGGGCACGTTGATCTCGTAGGACTGCCCGACGTGACAGAGATCCGCCGAACGCAGGACATGAATGTCCGCCACCCCGGCATCCTGTTCCGCCAACCAGGCACGGGCCTGCTCTTCGAGACGGGCATAGGTGTCGCCAAGATCGCTGTCGGCAAGCGTGTCGAGATCACGCCAGACACTCTGGACGAAGTCCGCACGAAAATCCGCGACAAGGCATCCAAGGGCGCACAGCGTCCCGGGTGCCGGCGGCACGATGATGCGGCGCATGTCCAGTTCGCGCGCCAGCATGAAGGCCTGCGTCGGACCAGCGGCACCATAGGCCAGCATGGAAAATCCCGTCGTATCGATTCCCCGTCGCGCCGTCAGGGGCAGCAGTTGCGCATAGATGTTGGCTGTCGTCACCTGGAGGATCGCATCGGCCGTCTCGCTGGTGGTGCGGCCGATGACCGCCGCCAGACGGCCGATCGCGACGTGGGCCCGCACGCTGTCGAGAACCATCGTGCCATCGAGGAGGCTCTTCTCGCCGATGATCCCGGCCACAAGGTAGGCATCGGTCACGGTCGGCTCTGTGCCACCCCTGGCGTAGCACGCCGGACCCGGCCGGGCTCCGGCACTCCGGGGGCCCACCTTGAGCACGCCTTCATCGTCCGTCCAGGCGATCGAGCCGCCGCCCGCGCCGACCGCCGAGACATCGACAGCCGGCATGATGACCGGGATATCCCCGATCGTGTTGTCCGTCGCCTGGCCGATGGCCCCCTGGATGATCGACACGTCGACACTGGTGCCGCCCATGTCGAGGGTGACGACATGGTCGTCTCCGATGGACCTGGCGACATGGCGGGCGCCGATGACGCCTGCGGCCGGACCGGAAAGCAGGGTCTCGACCGGCCGGCGGGCCGCCGAGGCGGCCGTCATCACGCCACCGTTCGACTTGGTCGAAATGACACGACATGGCACGCCAAGGTCCCGTGTCCGCTTCTCGAGGGTGGTGAAATAGGCCTCCATGCGACCGCCGACATAGGCGTTGATGACACTGATGAGAGCGCGCTCATACTCACGCTGCTGGGGCCACACCTCGCTTGAGATCGTGACGTAGAGTTGCGGAAAGCGTTCAATTATCCAACATCTTGCCAGTCGTTCGTGATGTGGATTGCGATAGGCGTGGAGGAAGCACACGGCCACGGTCTCCACGCCTTCGTTCACGAGGGCGCGGACCTGATCCTCCACATCCTCACGCCGCAGCGGAGTAATCACCTCTCCGTCGGCCTTCAGTCTCTCGTCGACCGGACGGACAAGCCGACGGGGCACCAGCGGAACCGGTCGGGGCACAAAGAAGTCGTTCGCCTTCGAAAGACGCAAACGACGCAGTTCGAGAGTATCGGTAAAGCCCTGGGTCATCAGCACCCCGGTGGACGCACCCTTGCGCTCGAGAAGGGTGTTAACGGCGAGCGTGGTGCCGTGGGCGAAGTAGCGGATGGCGGCTGGGTCAATGCCATGCCGCCTGGTGATGTCCTCGAGCCCCCTTGCCACCGCGAGCGACGGGTCCTCGGGCGTCGACGGCGTCTTCAGCGCCACGACCTCTCCCGACCGGGTGTTCATGAGCTGGAAGTCGGTGAATGTTCCACCGATGTCGACGCCAAGACGCCAGTCTTCTTCACGCATTATGCGGGCCTTGTCCGTATCTTGTGACATCGATGGGAACAGGGTTCCCCGCCGGCCTGCAACCGCCTTTGTGCCGTGTCAGGTTCCGGAGGTGGGCGCATCCTTCGCCCGACGTCCGAGCAGCTGGTAGAGATCATGTTCACGGCGCACAAGTTCGTGATCGTTGTTTTCCTGCCAGACGGCTTCAACCGCCGGCCGATTCTTCTGCCGTTCGGCCTTCAGGGCGCGGATGAAGCTGCCGTCCTTGATGTTGGCGATCATTCGGCGCATGCCATCGAGCGTCTGTTCCTCGTCGAAGTACTGTTTCGACCACACGAGATGTCCGAACTGCGCCGTGGCGCTGGTCCGTTTCATGCGCTCGAAAGCACCGAGGTCGCGCCCGTACTCGGCGAACTTGACGCTTTCTCCGGAAGCATAGAGGTCGAGCATGACCGCCTCGGGAGAACAGCCCGCCTCGACAAGCGCCGTGTACATGGCGCGCAATGCGTAGAGTCCCGGCTGATGTTCCTCAAAGAGATCGATGAGGACCTCCTCGCCGAAACTCGATTCCAGCGCCCCCATTGTTGTCGTTCCGATCGCCCAGGAGATGGCAAGGCACATGTCGAGAGCCCGGCCGCTGCCATCCTGGGCCACGGCAATGAGGCTCGGAAAGCCTCGCCCCTCAAGGAACGTCGCCCGTACGCCCTCTCCGAGCATGCGTGGCGCCACCATGACCACATCCGTCTGCGGCTCCGGAAGAATCTCGCCATAATGGATGTTGAACCCATGGGCAAAGCACATGACATCACCGGGTTTGAGGCTTTTCTTCACCCAGTTTTCATAGATGTCGGGCTGACTGTCATCGGACGTCAGCATCATCAGGACATCGGCCCGCGCGGCCGCCTCCTCGATGGTCAGAAGATCCCATCCGTCAGCCCGGGCGCTTGCGGCATACTCGTCTTCGATGTTGCCGACGATCACGTCGACACCACGGTCCTTCATGTTGAGCGCCTGGCTGCGTCCCTGGTTGCCATAGCCGATCACGGCAACCGTCTTGCCGTCGAGCAAGGTCGGATCGGCATCGTCATCAAAATAGAACCTGCCCATGGTATCTCCTGGCGATAGTCTTCTCGGGGCCGAAGTGTACTGCAAGAGTGATGGCATCGGGAACACGCCACGACATCGCAAACTACCGGACCGCGGGATTTGCGACACCACTGAGAGTCATGGCGGTTGAAGATGCCGCCCGTATCCTTGCCAGAATCGACGCTGTCGACGTCAACCTGCCGCATCCCTGGTACTACAAGTCCTACCTGCTCTTCACGTGGATGAACCGACTGGTCCGCCGGCCTGCCATCCTCGATGCAGTGGAGCGGCTGACGGGTCCCGACATCATGGTGATGAGCGCCGACATCTGGACCAAGCCTGCACAGGACCGCCGCCACATTTCCTTTCACCAGGATGCCGGCTACTGGAACCTCGATCCACTCGACATCGTCACGGCCTGGGTTGCTCTTACGCCAGCGACATCGGCCAACGGCTGCATGCGCTTCCTTCCGGGAACCCACAGGCTCGGCCGCGTCGTCCACGACGAGCGCCGGAAGGCGGACAACATGCTGTCCCATGGACAGACGGCGAGGATCGATATCGGGAAGTGGCCGGTTCACGACAACGAACTCGAACCGGGCACCATGTCGCTCCACCACGCCCTGCTTGTGCACGGGTCCGGCCCGAACACGACGGACAGTCCACGAACCGGGCTCTGCATCCGCTATCTCCCGGGACGCATCCGGTGGACCGCTGGTCCGCCAATCTCGGCGATGCCGGTGCGGGGGCGCCACGAGGGCAATCTCGTTCTGGAGCATCCGCCCTCAGGCGATCTCTCACCCGACGCAATCCAACAGCACACACGCCTGCTCGCACCCCACGCCTCGCGGCGCTATGTCACATTCTGACGCAAGCCGCCGCATCCCGAAGATGAGCGCATCCCCGGTGACGTCAGGCACCGATGGTGGCGCGCCGCATGACGCGGCGAAAGCCCTTGTCGCCGCGCATGGCGGCAAGGTCATCCTCAAGGGCAATGTGCATGGTACATCGGTTGTCCCAGATGACGACCGTGCCGGGTCGCCAGCGAAAGCGGCAGGTGATGATATCCTGCGTTGCATGGCGCTCGAGATGGTCCAGGCTCATCCGGCCTTCCTCATCGCTCATGCCTTCGATGCGATGGCAGTAGCTGGGACTGATGAGGAGTGATTCCCGACCGGTTTCGGGGTGCACCCGAACAAACGGGTGGGCCGTGAACTGTCGCTCCGATCCCTGCCTGTGCTGCATCTTCATGCCCTTGAAGGTGGAGGAGTGGCGTTGCGGTGTCCCCGAATCGTGGACCCCTCGGAGTTGACGCAGCACGGTCTTCATGCCCTCCGACAGCATCTCCCAAGCCAGGTACATGTTGGCAAACAACGTGTCACCGCCCACCGGGGGAACCTCAAGGGCGTAGAGAACCGCGCCGGCCGGCGGTTGTTCGCGAAAGGTCATGTCCGTGTGCCACAGATGGCCGAAATTGATGACTTCGTATGGCTCCTTGACGATGTCGATGAGTTCGGGAAAGCCATCGATGCCGTGCACGAAGGGGTATTCTTCGAGGCGACCGAAGCGACGCGAGAAGGCGACCTGCTGCTCGGGCGTGAGGGCCTGGTCGCGAAAGAAGAGGACAAGGTGCTCAAGGTAGGCCTTGCGCAGCGCAGTCCACGTCGTGTCATCGAGCTCCCGGGCGAGGTCGACTCCCGCCACTTCGGCACCGATTGCCGTGGAGTAGGGATGTACAGCGAAGTCAGACATGATGGTGGGTCTCCGAGACCGGGATCAAAGCAGTGCCCTGATTCAATCATCCGACGCCGCAGGTGAGAAGAAGCGGAGGCGCCCGTCACGGTCGCGAGGTCGCAGCCGAGACCCCCATGCACACGATCGTTCGCAGATGCTGGCGCAGGGCTGTCGATGCAAGGCGTCAAAGCCTCGTGCCGGAGCATGCCTGACAGGCATCCTCGTCGGCATGGACGTCTGATTTTCCGCGGCCCTCATGGAACTGTGCGGACCTCGATGTCAGTGTGACGCGTGCGCTCCTTCCTGGACCCAGTCCGCGAACTCGTCGATGCGTATGAGAGTTGGGCCCCTGGTCTTCCATGCCTGCCGCATGCATTGGCTGAGATCCTCCAGGCCGCAAGGCTCCTCGAAGGCCATGCCATAGGCTTGCGCCAGCATGGCGAAGTCGGGGTTCCTCGGGTGCACGCCAATTTCCTCGATCTGCTGTTCGCGCATGAATCGGGCGATCTGCTTGAGGCTGTGATTGTCCCACAGCACGATGGCGAGAGGGAGTTCGTGTTCGACGGCTGTCGCGAGTTCGGCCATGGTGAATTGCAGCCCGCCATCACCGATGAGCACAGCGCCGGGCCGTTCGGGTGCGGCGAACGCGGCTCCGATCGCCGCGGGCAGGGCAAAACCCAGGGTGCCGTAGCCGGCGGGAAAGAACCACTGGCGCGGTCTGTTCGCCGGAAAGAGCGCGTAGCCCGAGTAGGCAATCTGCGTCATGTCCGTGAAACAGTATCCGTCGGGCGGAAGCGCATTCCGGATGGCCTGGATGACCGGTTCGTGCAGCCGCTCGAGGGATCCGAAGCCGACGCGACCGGCCTGGCGCGCCGCGTCGAGGGCATCGCCGCTGAAACCGGGGCCGGTGTTGCGTCCCGCCAGACGCTCCAGAATGCCGGCAAGGGACCGGGCGGCATCGCCAAGAATGGCAACATCGGCGCGCCAGTCCCGGGCCAGTGTGCCCGCATCGATGTCGATGCGGATGAGCTTGCCGGTCACCGGGAGGGGTTCGGAAATCCAGAAATCGGGTTCCGCGAACTCCGTGCCGACAGCAATGACCAGTCCGGCCTCGCAGATGAAGGAGTGCGTACCCGGCTGGTCCGCCGTCATCTCGAGCGACAGGGGGTGGTTGGCAGGCATGACGCCCTTGCCGGCAATCGTCGGAAGGACAGCCGCGCCGAGGCGCTCGGCGAGCGCGCGCACCTCGTCGGCCGCCTCCACCGAGCCTCCTCCTGCAATGATCACTGCGGGACCGCATGATGACGCAAGCGACGCGGCCGCATCGAGCGCGTCGCCGTCCGGCGCCGGGCGCCCCGGCAGGCGCGCCGCCTTGAGCGTGCCTTCAAAGGGTTGGGGCAGCACATCCAGTGGAACCGAGACATGACAGGGCCGGGGCCGGTGGGAGGCGAAGTGGGCGAAGGCGCGATGGACCAGTTCCATCGCCTGCGCAGGCGTTGTTGCCACCTCGCTGAAGTGCGTGATCGGCGCGGTCACGGCGCGCTGGTCGGGAATCTCGTGAAGCCGTCCCCTGCCCATGCCGAGATCGGCGAGACTGGCGACGGAAGAGAGAACCAGCATGGGCTGCGAATCGGAGAAGGCCTGGCCGATCGGCGTCGCCGCGTTGGTGATGCCGGGACCGCTGATCAGCAGGCAGACCCCGGGTCGCCCGGAGATGCGTGCATAACCGTCCGCCATGAACCCCGCCCCCTGCTCGTGGCGCACGCCGATATGGCGGATTCCGGCCTCAGGAAGCGCGCGATAGAAGTCGAGAGTGTGCACTCCGGGCATACCGAAGACCGTGTCGACACCGTAGGCCTTGAGAAGATGTATCAGGGCCTCTCCCGTGCTGCGTGTCGTCATCGACCGGACTCCCCGGTCTCCGTGGCAATCGCCGCGAGTGCGGTGGCCAGACCTGAATGGATCGATCCCGTCTCGTCGGCGACGACCATCCAGGCAGTTCCCAGTCTTCGGGCGAGAGTGCGTTCCTCGGCTGTCCAGCCCGGCATGATCCAGGGTTTGCCGGCAGCCGTCGCTGCACCTGCGATGATCTCCAGATCCCGGCGGTCCTCGGCTGAGAAGCGGTAGCGGTCCCGACCGCATGACAGTGCAAGATCGGACGGCCCGACGAATACGCCGTCCACCGTGTCGAGTGCCAGGATCGCATCGATATCCGCCAGTGCCGCCGCGCTCTCGATCATGGGAAAACACAGTTGCCGCCGGTTCTCCGACTCGAACCAGCCGTCTGCGGGTGCATCGTAGGCGACGGTTCGGCCGCCCGCGAAGCTGCGTTTGCCCAGGGGCGGGTACTTGGCTGCAGCACATGTGCGGGACGCGTGATCACGGCCCTCGATGTGCGGAATGATGACGCTGTCGCATCCAAGATCGAGTGCCTGCTGGATGGGGATGGCCTCGGGACCGAGAATCTTGGCGTGGACTTCCATGCCGAGGGCGCGTGCGAAGGGCACCAGTCTGTCCAGGCGTTCGAGGTCGAAGACACCGTGCTCGATGTCGAGCACGACGCGCCGGAATCCCAGGTCACGGGCGATTTCGATCATGGCCGTATGCGGCGTGGAGAGCCAGATCGCGAGATCGCCGGTCATGGTCTCTCGTCGCCGGCGAGATCGAGGCCGGTGGCGTCCTCGATCATGGCCGTCGCTCCCGAAAGAACGCCGAGTCGTTCCCCACGCTCCAGCGCCTTGTTGAAGGGTATCTCCTCGGCTTGCTCGTCAAGCGCGTAGTTCGCCCAGAACTCCGCCTCGGCGGGGGCGAGCACGACGACGCCGTTGTCGTCGGCAATCACCGCGTCGCCAGGATTGACGACGACGCCCCCCACCGCGACCGGAACGTTGAGTCCGCCGCCTGCCGCGAGCAGGCGCGTCGTGATGGGCGATGGCCCCCGGCACCATACCGGAACACCGATGCGCCTGATGTCGCCGAAGTCCGTGGCGCGACCGTCGATCACCGCACCAGCGACATTGCGCGCCCTGGCGGCCACCGTGAGCGAGCCTCCCCAGCATGCGTGGAGATCATCTCCGCAACGATCGATCATGAGGATGTCGCCGGCCCGCACATGGCCCAGCGCATGGTGCAGGAGTGTCGAGTCCGCCCCGGGAATGCGCACGGTAACCGCAGTCCCGGCGATGCGGCATCCGGCTATCACCGGGTGAATGCCCGAATCGAGAAACCCGTGAAGCCTGGCATGGCCAATCGTGGCGGTCTCAGCCCGCGCGAGGCGCTCCACCAGGGCCGCATCGATCGGCTCGGGGAAGGAGCGGATGTCGTACGCAGTGGTCATCGAAGGAGCAAGGCGAGGTTCCTCAGGTGCCCGACTTCACGTCATCGAAGGCCCTGATCACCGCTTCTCGCGTGTCGGGCGACATCTCCTCGATAAAGGTGCCCTTGGCCATCATGGCGTCAGGGTCGGCAATACCCAGTGACTCCAGGACCTCCGCCGCGACCAGCGGGAACGCCCTGGTGTTGGAATGCCCGTAGCCGTACATCTCGATCAGGTTCTGGCCGGCCTCGGGCGAGGTCCAGGCATTGATGAAGTCATAGGCCAGATCGAGATCTGCCGAATCGCCATTGCCCAGCGCCAGGGCGCATACCCAGGTGAGGATCCCTTCCCTGGGATCCATGAAGGCGACATCCAGCCCCTGGGACTTCAGGTTCTTGGCAGAGCCGTTCCAGGAATAGGACAACACGATCTCGCCGGCGGCGAGCGCCTGCTCGATCTGCGTCGGGTCAGTCCAGTAGAATCGCAGATTGGCGTGGATGCGCCGCATGATGTCGGCAGCCTCGGCGATTTCCCTTTCATCCATCGTGAAGGGATGGACTCCGAGGATCAGCCCGC
This sequence comes from Alphaproteobacteria bacterium, assembly GCA_965213815.1. GTDB lineage: Bacteria > Pseudomonadota > Alphaproteobacteria > SP197 > SP197 > SP197. The sequence continues at coordinate 2,804,185 of OZ243917.1, forward strand.
AGACCTGGGCGAAGGCGTCGGCGGAATCGAAGAACGCCATCTTCCCCGCGTAGCGCTCGTCGAGGAAGAGGTTGTAGGAGTTCTCCATGGGCTCGACAAGGTCGGCCCGATAGAGGATGGACGAGTTGCCCCAGTCGACCGGTACACCGATGATGGTGTCCTCGTGGTGGAGCGCCCTGATCTCGCGCATGCTCGGAAAGATGTCGCCCCAGTGGGCGAGCCGTTCCGTGTCGACCGCCTGAATGACGCCGGCGTCAGCCCAGCGACCGATACTGCTGGTGCAGGGATGCGTGACATCGGCGACGAAACCGCCGCGCAGCTTCTGCAACGCCTCCTCGAGTTCACCAAAGAGGGCGAATTCGGGAGAGGCGCCATGCTGGTCAATATAGGCCTGGTGGAACTCCGGAAGATCGTAGCCGGCCCACTCGAAGACATCGAGGTCACCGCCTGCGGCCCGTGCCGGGCGCAGGGCCACGGGCGTCGTGAACATGGCGACCCCCGCAGCCGCGGCAAGAGAAGCAAGTTGGCGGCGATCACACTGCGGGCTGCGGAACACATCATGGAAATTCGTCATGAGCCGATCCTCCCTTTCCTGCTCATGATCCTGCCGCATAGTGCGGATCATGCATAGTCTTCGGAAGTTCGATGACTTCAAGTTTCCGCAGGATGTCACCGCCAATGGGCCGGTCGAGTTCGCCCGCATGGCGGTGGCCGCGATCGGTCCGGGATCTTGAGCAGTCGCCCATCCTCGACACGCGGTGGAGTCCCGCATCCCGGCTGGACGCCTCGCCGGCCAGAAGATCATCGACGGAAACCTGGGCCATCACCATGACGAGATTCCGGCAGGGAATCCATTCTGCCTTGCCGATAAAGGCACCCCCGCGCTCCAGCCATGATGTCGTCGGACGTGAAGACGTTTCCGGCCAGGCTTCCATCGATCCCGAGCGGCAGATCGTCATGGCGTCCGCAGCAGTCCGCCAGCACACCCGCCTCGTGGCGCTGCGCTGGTCGCCTTGAAGTTGATGTCTCTGCGTTCGTCTTGTTTCCGACGCTTCGCGAAGCTTCAGCAGACGCGGCTCCATGGTAGTCTCAACGCACTCCCCGGCGGATCGTCTCAACACCAAGAAACATTCTTGAAGGTCGAGATGGCAGAGGTTGAAACCCCATCGCGCTATAGAATTCGTATCGACTTTTGGTGACCTCTTGGCCACCATCTTCAATCACGTCAAGTACCACAGCCTTTAGTCCCACCTGATCGGAAACGCTCTCGGTACGCTCCAAAGCGTCCGCGAGAAGTAATCGCCCGAGACCTTGGTTCTGATGGCGGTAGTCGACCGCAATCATTGATAGATAGATCGCCGGAATGCCACCTGTTCGAGGAGCATTCCGTGTCAGACCGGTTGGCAGGTCTTTAGCTTCCAGGTGATGTGCATTTATCGCGTAGTAGCCGAGTATTTCAGTTTGCCCAACATGCGTCGCGACCCAAAGTCGCGTGAAATCTCCTGCCTGCTGCTTCCTTGCTGTCTTCTTGAGAAAATTGTCCAGCCGGTCGGTCCCACAAGAGAAAGCCTGTCTGTTGTGCTGACTGGGATCGAGTGGCTCTATGGATATCTTTGGCGAGCTCAAGACAGCGTCAGGCGCCACGCGCCACCCGAGCCCGGTGCAGGGCCACCGCCTCGCGCAAGGCTGGAGTCGGCTCGGAAGGCGCATTGAAAGCGGCAAGAACCAGGGCGCGGTCCTCAGCAGAGAGCACCGTATGCTCATGATCTGCAATCGTGGTACGAGCGCGATCCAGTGCCGCACTGATCACGAAAGCAGTCTCGTCCACGCCCAGAAGGGCCGCCGCCCACTGAATCTGCGTTTTGACGCTCGGCTTGGTGCGTTGCTCCATCCGCGCCGTCCTTGGCTCTTCAATGGCGGCCGCACTGTCCTTGAAGTCCAACATGGCCTCTACCCCCTCAAATGCCATCTATGTACGGTAAATTACCGGACGTTGCAAACTTCCTCCCGCGAGCAGGGATCGAATGCTCTTCCTGGTAACGCCAGTGTCCCACCATTCCGACCGTGATCGCCGGCCACTTCCACCTGACGCGCGATGCGTGGGAGTTTCACCCTTCATGTGGCTGTAGGATCAGCTGTTTGGCATCGCCCGCTCGGCCCGGACGACGTGATTCGTTGACCAGCATGTCTGCCGCTTCAGCGACCACATCGATCACCGGTGCCAGAAGAGACGATACGCGCATCCTGTTTCTCCGGACTCTGCCAATCAGGCGATGATAGCCCGTCCGCGCCCTGCCTTTCCGGATTGTCTGGCCTCCGGTTGCCGGAGGCGCTATGTCGTGACCATGAACCGGTTCGAAGACAGGGTGGTTCTCGTGACAGGCGCCGCCAACGGCATTGGCAGGGCGACCATGGAACGACTGGCCAGCGAAGGCGCCGCCATCGTTGCCGTCGACCACGAGGCCGGCGATCTTGGCGATGCCGTCGGTCCGCTGAAGGCTGCAGGAAGGAACGTGACCGCGGTCGTGGCGGACGTCATGGAGGAGGCCGGGATCGAGGCGGCCTTCGCAACACTCGACGGCAGGCTCGACGCCTCGATTCATATTGCCGGAAACTCCATGTTCGGAACCATCGAGGACCTGGCCAGCGACGACTGGGAACGTCTGTGGCGTCTCAACGTGCTCTCGACCGTTATCTGCTGCCGCCTGGCGGTACGCCGCATGAAAACGACGGGCGGCGGCGCCATCGTCAACATGTCGTCGATCTCCGGCCTTGCCGGCGACCCCGGGTGGGGCGCCTACAACGCCGCGAAGGCGGCCATCTGGAATCTCACCCAGTGTCTCGCCTGGGAAGTCGGGCGTTACAACATCCGTGCCAACGCGATCTGTCCTGGCCCCATCGGCACCCGACGCATGCTGGGAAGCCTTGAGACGGCGCCCGAACAGGCTGCCGCCTATGCCCGCTCGACCCCTCTGGGCCGCATCGGCACGCCCGAGGAATGCGCTGCCGCCATCTGCTTTCTTGCCAGCGATGACGCCAGCTTCGTCAATTCCACCATGCTCGTGTGCGACGGCGGCCTGACAGGTGTCACGGGCCAGCCGCGGTTCGACATGGACTCCTACCACTTTGCCGGCTGAGCCGTGCGCGGGCGACTTCTGCTTCGAGACTGGCAGGGCGTGCTGAAGGACGGCTGGCGCAGTCCCCAGATCCTGTTGCTGATCCTCGCCGCATCGCTGCCCATCGCCTTCGAACCGTGGTCGGCACTCATCAACAACTTCGCCGTCGATGTGGTGAATTTTACCGGGCTGGAACGCGGCATTCTCGAATCCGTGCGCGAAGTCCCCGGGTTTCTTGCCTTCACCGTCGTCTACACGCTGCTTGTCTGGCGCCAGCAGACCTTTGCCATTCTTGCGCTCAGCGTCCTGGGCCTGGGAGTCGCCCTTACCGGTCTCTTGCCCACGGTCTGGGGGCTCTATTTCACGACCGTACTGATGTCGACCGGCTTCCACTACCTTGCGACCATGGAGCAATCGCTCTCCATGCAGTGGGCGTCGAAGGAGGAACTTCCCCTGGTGCTGGGGCGCATGGCCGCCGTCGCTGCCGCCGGATCCCTGGTCGCCTATGCCTTCGTCTATGTCGCTTTCGAGTTCCTGGATTCGCCCTACTGGATTGTCTACCTGATTTCCGGGTCGGCCACTCTGGGGCTTGGTCTGTTCTGCTGGATGTTCTTCCCGCGTTTCGCCGAGTCCAGCTTCCAGACCATGACGATCGTCCTGCGCAGGCGCTACTGGCTCTATTACGCCCTGGAGTTCATGTCCGGGGGACGCCGCCAGATCTTCATCGGCTTTGCCGCGTTTCTCATGGTCGCCGAGTTCGGCTACCGCCCGGAGGCCGTCGTCGCCCTGTTTGCGGCCAACCACGTCATCGCCATCTGGCTGGCTCCGAGAGTCGGACGCCTGATCATGCATTGGGGCGAAAGGCCGGCGCTGATCCTGGAGTACGTCGGACTGATCGGCATCTTTGTCGCCTATGCCTTTGTCGATGTCGCCTGGATGGCCGCTGCGCTCTACATCCTCGATCATCTCTTCTTCGCCCTTGCCATCGCCATCAAGAGCTACTTCCGCAAGATCGCCGAAACCGGCGACATTGCCTCGACCGCCGGCGTCTCCTTCACGATCAACCATATCGCGGCCGTAACCATGCCGTGGATGCTGGGCCTCATCTGGGTTGCCGATGCCGACGGGCGCATGACCGTGTTTCTCGTCGGAGCCGGCATGGCGGCGATCTCGCTCGCCCTTTCCTGCATGATTCCTGCCCGGCCGATGCCCGGCCGGGAAACCCTGTTCTGTCCGCCCCGGGTCATGCAACCGGCAGAATAGACGGTAGTGTCTCACTTTGACTTATGAGATCTTCCGCCTGTTCCTGGCTTCGGACCGGCTTGTTCGGCATCGGCGCACGGGCGTCGATCAGATCAACGATCCATTCCATGTGGTGCAGTGTATCGGAAACACCGGCGGCCATGGCCGGTGTCATCCTCAGTGTCTTGTGGACGCGCACGAAATTGTAGTGAACGAAGTAGAGCGAGAGCATGTGCAGGTGGCTCTCGATCTTCTTGGAGAACGCATTGGTGAGCCGCGTGAAGCGGCGCATGCCCATCCACATGGAGAGGTTCTGGCGCTCGACGTAGGACGTGCTGATGTGGTTCGGGTCCGGCCTGCCTTCGACTGTCCGCTTCCTGATCCCAGTGCATTCGGCAGGGCTGTATCGTTGTTCGGACGACTTGCCGCCCTCTTCGCCGTAGAGCTTCACAAGCTGGGCATAGTCCACGTAGCCTCCGAAGGCCCCTTCCACGGCTTCTAGGTATGCCTTGTGGCCGTCCGTAGTCAACTGGACGCGGTTCGCAAGGCGTCCGCGCAGATCGTCCATGAACTCAATTGCCGTGGCGCCCGAGCGATCCCCGACCTCATAGGCCAGGATCATATTGTGATCGGCTTCAATGGCCGTCCATGTCCAGACATCGCCAGCGCCCTGCGGCGCGGCTGTCGCACGGGCAACGTTCTTCTGCTTGGCGTAGCAGAAGGACCATATCTCGTCGCACTGGACCTTCCGGCACTCGACATCCCGAACCGTCTCATGGTGATAGGCCGCGCAAGCCTCGCCAGCATCAATCAGCAGCTTCGAGACGGTGTTGATCGAGACATCGGCTACGCGGCTGATAGAACGCATGGACATGCCCTCGACCAGCATGCTGAGGATCTGAATTCTCTTGGATGTGGGAAGCCTGTTCATGCCTCCGATGATAGGGGCATGAACAGTCATTGTCAAGCATTTATATCATTTTAAGTTTGTGCTTCAACCAAGAACTGATCGATCTCCTCTTGGCTCATGCCGGCCTGCCGAAGAACCGTCCCCGCATACTCAGGGGAGTGTTGGTTCGCCTTCTTGACCGCCACTCTATTGGTGGAGCCACGTTGCTTGTAGATGCTAACCCTCTCGGTCTGCTGCTTGAATGTGTGGTTGAGTTTGCGCCGCAAGACATTAATGAGGGCGTCGTTCGGCACCATCGGTATTGCCCCGTGTAACGAGATTCCATGGGACAGAAAACTCGATGTTGTCATCCGCAGGATCGCTTGGCAGATTCACTGCCGTCCAACCTCTCGTCCGAAGAAACTGGTCCAGATCGCCATCTTCCAGCAGGTCTCGGAACAGGGCGAAGCATGTTTCGCCGATCAAGCTATGAAGCTCGTCCAGTGTTTCTCCTTCCATAGCAATGCCCAACGCCTCGCACTCAGCAATCCACCTGTCGCAGGATTCGCTCCTAGATGCCGCCCATTCGAGGGTTGTCTGAACATTGATCTCGACGGTAGTCATTAGATTGGTCCCCTTCTCACTGCCAACGGACAGAAGCGGCTTTGACAGCAATCTTACTCCTTTCATCAGCCGTCAGTGCGTCAGCCCGCGCACGACCGCCGGCGCGGCCCGACCGGGCGCGTCCTGGCGTCTTGTAGGTTGTTTCCTCGATTTCGCCTGTTGCGATCTTGGCGACATGGACGGCACGGCCGACCACGTCTGCTGGACGCTTCTCGCCCTGTGGGCCTCTAGGCACGCCTAGCGTGGCCTCCTGTTGTGATCAGTCATGGTCTGCCTCCCTTCGTGTGGATATAGCGTCTGTCGCTAAACTTGGTAAGGGGAACCATTGTGCACAAGTCCTTCACATCGACAACCCCCACTTCCCCATGCGACGCTGATCAATCAGATGGGAAGGGGGGGGGTGCAATGAGACGCTTCTTTCTGATTGTGGCGTTGTTGTCCTCATTCGGAAGTGTAGCACATGCTGAGCCAGGGCCGATTGGGCGATGGCTGATGAACGAGCCTGTGACGCTGTGGGACTGGGGGATGGCACGAGCCGAACAGGAAGCTAAAGAAGCAGGGCGCGTAGCCGATGAGCTCGGAGTGGGGCTGATATGGGTCAGTTACAACTGGGACAACAATGAGATCGACTTCAACCTGCATATCCTGGATGTTCTGAGTCCAATCACACACGAACTCTGCAACAGGACACGTCGCGCATTCATCGCTGACATTGCAGGAGCAAGCGACTGGCACCTCGAGAGGGAGGGGGATCTCGTACGTAGTATCTTGCATACGACAATCCATCAGTGGTTCTCTCATGAAGGCTTCGTGCGGTTGGAACGCGACGAGAATCTGGCGGAGGAGCTGACCCGCATCATGTTTGTGGGGGTCAGGTTACGAGGTTCGGCTAGTTCCATCGAATGCCGTGCTCGCATCATGGAGTTCGACGCGCCATCCAAGCCGATCAGCTGATGCGCAGACGGACCCAGAAAGTCAAAGTGAGACACTACCGAATAGACCGCCGGTTGGCCTGCCGTCTGCGATGTGTCGTATGATCCCGGCCCGGGAAGGAGACCGCAATGGACGACGATGGCAGACCGAAACTGGCGGTGGGGCATGTAAGTCTCCAGGTGGACGACGTCGACGAGGCGTACGCCTTCTTCGTGCGTCACGGCATGCGCGACATCTTCCGCGGTGACGACTTCGGCGTTCTGGAGTTGCGCGGCGGCACCCATCTGGTGGTGAGCCGGGCCCGCGAGGCGGTGGAACCCGGCGCCGGCGCACCCTTCGATCTCATGGTCGACGACATCGATGTGGCGCGCGACGACTTCACGGCCGCCGGGGTTGCCGCCACGGACATAGAACGCGGGCGCATTCACGACACCTTCCACATCGACGGACCGGGCGGCTACCGGTTTGCGGTGACCTCGTCCCATGCCGGCGGCCGGGTGGTCTGATACCCGGCTCGACCATGTGGATGGATCGCCTTGAACGGCATCGCAAGCATGACCATAGTCGCCGCCGAAGGCGCAGGAGATCTGCCCTCACGCCGACATTCCAGGGTTGAGGCCGCAGACCATGACAGACGCATCAACGGCGGCAGTGGACAAGCACTACATCACCGCCGAGTCCCTGCTTGAGGATTCCTTCCGCCTGGGCATGCAGATCCTCGACAGCGGCTTTCGTCCGACCTTCATTGTCGGCGTATGGCGCGGAGGATCGCCGGTGGGCATTGCCGTACAGGAACTGCTTGACTTCTTCGGTGTCGAGACCGATCACATCGCCATCCGCACATCGTTTTACCGATCCATCGCGAAGACACGCGAGAAGGTCCGTGTGCACGGCATGCAGTACATCATCGACAATGTGAACGCCGATCAGGGGCTGCTTATCGTCGATGACGTCTTCGACACCGGCCTCAGCGTCGATGCGGTCATCTCCCACTTGCGCCGCAAGGCCCGCCGCAACACGCCTGACGACACGCGCATCGCCACGGTCTATTACAAGCCCGACAGCAACCGCACAGCACGCGAACCGGACTTCTACATCCACAGGACCGACAGCTGGCTGGTCTTCCCCCATGAACTCCACGGTCTGAACCGCGAAGAGATCCTCCATCACAAGCGCGGCATCACCGCCCTGGCCGACAGGATCTGACCCTCCGCCGCCGCCTTGCGAGTTGCTCGCGATTGCGCCCCTGAGGGGCGGGGACTCCATCCATGCGACGTGTCGTCCCTACTCTCCGTAAATGTAGGACGGCAGCCACAGGGCGAGCTGCGGAAAGATGAAGATCAGGGTCAGGCCGATCAGCTGAATGACCATGAACTGCATCATGCCGTAGTAGATGTCCTTGAGATCCCAGTCGGGCACCACGCCCTTGAGGAAATAGGCCGAAAGGGCCACGGGCGGACTTAGCCAGGCGGTCTGCAGGTTGACGGCAACGAGAATGCCGAACCAGGTCAGGCTGATGCCGATCTTGTCCAGCGCCGGGATCAGGATCGGAATGATGATGAGAACGATCGGCACCCACTCGAGCGGCCATCCCAGCAGAAAGATCAGCGCCATGATGATGATGAGGATCAGCGTCTCGGAGAGATCCCATGCGAGCAGCAGCTCGGTGAGCATGGTCGGGGTGCCCAGCCTGGAGAAGACGGCGCCAAAGAAGTTGGATGCCGCGACCAGGAACATGATGAGAACGGTGATCTCCAGGGTCTTGATCAGGGCATCGAACAGCGACCGGAGCGACATCTTTCCGTAGACGGTAGTCAGCACGAGGGCGCCGAATGCTCCGCATCCCGCACCCTCGGCGGGAGTCGCCCAGCCAAAGAGTATCGAGCCGAGCGCGAATGCCACCAGGGCGGAGGGCGGCACGAGCCCCATGAAGAATTCGTACCAGAGATCCGAAAAGTAGAATCCCGCCGGCCTGGTCCGGCGTATCACCACAGCGCCAAGGTACATGAAGCCCATCCAGCCAAGCGGCAAGATGGCCCAGGACAGCGGAAACAGACCTGTCAGTGTCCCGGCAAGCGCCAGGACCACCAGGACGAAGAAGATGCTGATGGAGCCCAGCACCGTGACCGCCTCGAGCCAGTAGTATGGCGATGTCTTCGGCTGCGCTTCCGGCGGCAGGATGGGGCCCAGCGTCGGGTCCATCCAGCAGCGGAACAGCGCATAGGCTCCATAGAGGCTGGCCAGCAGGATGCCGGGAATGATCGCCGCCGCGAACAGGTCGGTGACAGGCACTTCGAGCACGGGACCCATCACCACGAGCATGATCGACGGCGGAATGAGAATGCCCAGTGTGCCGCCCGCGGTGATCGTTCCAGCGGCGAGCCGGACGTTGTAGCCGGACCTGTTCATGGTCTTGGCCGCCATGATACCGAGAATGGTGACCGAGGCGCCGACGATGCCGGTGGCTGCGGCAAAGATGGTCGATACGAACATGACCGCGAGATAGAGGGCGCCGCGGGTACGCGACAACATGAGCTGTACGGCGGCGAACAGCCTCTCCATGAGGCCCGCCTGTTCCATCAGGATGCCCATGAACACGAAGAGCGGCACCGCGGCCAGGGTCTGCTCGAGCATGACGTTGTTGAACTGGAACGTCTGCAGGTAGAAGACGAGCTTGCCGCCGAAACCCCAGGCTCCGAACGTGAAACCAAGAAAGACGAGGGTGAACGAGATCGGGAACCCGACGAAGATTGCGAACAGCATGACGCCGATCATGATCACCCCGATCCACTCGGGAGCAATTCCCGAAAGGCCCGTGCCGGAAATCAGGGTCGACCAGAATTCTCCGACCGGCACGCTCTGCGGTGCGAAGGTCCCGAGGAAGATCACAACGAGCACGACCACATAGAAAGGCATGGCCATCAGGAAACGGCGCTGTCGTGCGGGGCCCATGTTGTGGAGGGACTTGAGAAGCTCGGAGATGCCCTGAAGGATCAGGAAGAAGGCCCCCAGCGGCATGGCTGTCCGCGCCGGCGCCAACGGCGCCATCATCGTCGTGTCCATGGACCGCTCGCCGCTGATCCAGGCGCCGGCGGTGTAGTCCGCCGACACCCAGAAGAAGAACAGCATGGCCGGGAAATAGAAGACGAGATAGAGCAGCGCGTCGACGGTCGCCTGGGTCCTGACCGGCCAGTGACGGTAGAGAAAGTCGGCGCGAATGTGCACGCCGCGCATCAGGGCATAACCGGCTCCCAGCATAAAGAGGGTGCCGGCGAACATCCGGCTCACTTCGTAGGCCCACAGGGTCGGCGCAACAAAGAGCTTGCGTGCGACAACCTCGTAGACCATGGCAAAGATGACGGGAAGGAGCAGCAGGCAGGTGAAGCGTCCCACCCAGAGATTGATGACGTCGATGTGGCCGACGACCGTGCGCATCCACGGCGTCATGTCGTCGGGCGTCTGTCCGGGCGTCCCGGAACGCCGCTCGGCGATCAGTTCATCCGTGATGTCGAGGCCACCGGACTGACTCTTGTCAACCATCACGCTTCTCCCTGCCGACCGCGTGGCCTGAGCCCGTTGTCACATCCGGCCGCGGCATCACCGCGGCCGGATGCCCCGGGTGCTACTTCAGACCGTCCGCAAAGGCCTTGCCAAGGCTTGCGTTCGATGCCTGGGCTCCGGCCCAGAATGGAACGGCAATCTCGGCAAAGTCCTTCTGGCTCTGCCACACCTCGGCAAAGAACGCGTTCTCCTCGGCGTTCTTTTCCAGGCTTGCCCTGGCCGCGTTCATGTACGCCGGGAAATAGTCAGCAGGAGTGTCGTGAAGGATCACGCCATGGTTTTCGACCAGATCCTTCAGCGCCTTGCCGTTTTCGTAGATCCGATACGACATCGCCTTTGAAAGGGAGGCGTTTGCCGCAACTTCCAGCGCCTTCTTCTGATGATCCGTCAATGACTCGTAGACATCGCCATTGATATAGATGTCCGCATTGACGACGACCTGATGAAGGCCCTGCAGGTAGTAGTGCTTGAGCACCTTCTGGAATCCGAACACGGAATCAGGCTTCGGGCAGCACCATTCCGCAGCATCGATGGTACCGGCCTCGAGTGCCGGAAGGATGTCGCCGCCGCCCATGGCCACGGAGGCCACGCCAATGTCCTTGTAGGTCTGTCCGGGAATGCCCGGGGGCGTGCGGAAACGGTACTTGCGGAAGTCCTCCATCGAATTGATCGGCTCCTTGAACCAGCCGAGGGCTTCCGGGCCCACCGGCTGCAACATGAAGCCCTTGACGTTGACCCCCATCTCGTCCCAGAGGCGGTCATAGAGTTCCTTGCCGCCACCGAACTGGAACCAGCTCAGGAAGGCGATGTTGTCGATTCCGACCCCGGCGCCGGCCACCGGCGAGCCGAACAGCATGGCGGCCGGATGCTTGCCGGACCAGTAGTGGGTCCACGCGAAACCGCCCTCGATCAACCCCGCATCCACGGCGTCGAGCGTCTCCTTGACGCCCACGACCGCACCGGCCGGAAGAACCTCGATGATCACTTCGCCGTTGGTCAGTGCGGCCACGTCCGCGCCGAAGTCCTTCAGCATGACGACCTCGTCGGCCGTGGCCGGAATCACGGACTGGACGCGGATTGTTGTCTGCGCGGCCGCCGGGGCCGTGCACAGGACTGCGGCAAGCGAGACAGCCGCAAGCGCTGTTCCTGCCTTTCCTTTCATGTCTAACATTCGACTGCTCCCCAATGGTTGGTGCCTTCTTCTTGCATCCTGCGCCGGCCGCGAAGGCAGGGGTGCCGGTGCACACGATCGACCAAAGACGTTCCTGGCGCGTTCGCTGCGAACGTCTTTGGTCGGTGTTCTGTCAGTGCTGTCGCGCGGGTCCCGTCCGCATCCCGACGATCCGACCGCAGGCGGCGCCAGGGAGATGCGGCCGTTCATCCGCGAACGTCCTCGAGGATCATGGCGGAGGCCTTCTCGCCGATCATGATGGCGGGTGCATTCGTGTTGCCTGACACCAGGGTCGGCATGATCGATGCGTCGGCCACACGAAGTCCGCCGACACCGTGCACGCGCAGGCGCGGGTCGACCACCGCCCCGGCGTCGCGGCCCATCTTGCAGGTGCCGGACGGGTGAAAGATCGTCGTCGCCGTGTTGCGCGCCCATTCGAGTGTGGCTTCATCGTCATCGAGCGGTACATCGTCGCCCGGGGCATGTTCTCCGGTGACCCGGGACTTCAGCGGCTCGCACAGGCTGATCCGCCGGGCAATCCGGATACCCTCGACGAGGGTACGGCAATCGTTGTCGGTGGCGAGGTAGTTGGGATGAATGTCCGGATGATCGTGTATGCTTGACGTGCGGAGGCGAATCTCTCCCCGACTCTCGGGGCGCAACTGGGTCACCGAGGCCGTGAAGGCAGAGAACCGGTGGGTTCCCTCGCTCAGGCTGTCAGCGCTGAGCGGCTGGATATGAAACTGGATATCGGGTGTGGCGAGGCCGGAATCGGTCTTGAGAAAACCGGTTCCGAGGCTGGCAGCCATGGACATCGGACCGTCCCGGGTCAGCAGATAACGCAGGAAAACACCAGCCTGCCTGAAGATGTTGTCCGTCTCGACGTGATGGTCGACAGATCGGTGCGGAAAACGGGTCGTGCCTGCAGATGGTCCTGGAGGTTCCTGCCGACTCCGGCGAGGTCGCGCCTGACGCCAATCCCGTGGCGCCGGAGTTCCTCGCCATCACCGACACCTGACAGCATCAGGATCTGCGGTGAGCCGATCGCACCTGCACACAGGACGACTTCGCGACGCGCCGTGATCGCGAACCTGCTGTCTCCCGAGACCGCCTCCAGGCCCGACACGCGGCCATCGACAAACATCAGGCGCTCGACATGTGTCTTGACGAAGATCCGGAGATTACGTCGTTTTCTGGCGGGGCGCAAATAAGCAACAGCTGTGCTGCACCGGCGCCCTCTCGCGGCCGTCTGCTGGACGTAACCCACACCTTCCTGATCACCGTCATTGTAGTCCGGGTTGCGGCAGTAGCCGGCCGTGACCGCGGCCTCGATCCACAGATCGACGATCTCGCGTCTGACACCCGACGGCGAAACCACGAGTGGCCCCTCTGTGCCGCGAACATCAGTGGTCCCGTTCCCTGGTCCCTGCCAGTTCTCGGCACACCGGAAGTACGGCAGAACGTCCTCGAAGGACCAGCCCTCGTTTCCAAGCTGGCGCCAGTGGTCGTAGTCCTCGGCCTGGCCGCGGACATAGAGAAGGCCGTTGATTGAACTCGACCCTCCCAACACCTTGCCGCGCGGCCAGGGGATCGATCGGCCGTTGAGACCCTGATCGGGAGCCGTGCGGTACCGCCAGTCGGTCCGGGGGTTGTCCATGGTCCTGAAGTAGCCCACCGGAACATGGATCCACGGATTGCTGTCACGTCCGCCCGCCTCGACGAGAGCCACGCGATAACGGCCATCCGCAGTGAGGCGATTGGCAAGGACGCAACCGGCCGAACCGGCTCCGACGATGACGAAATCGAATTCCATGCTCTCCGTACTTGAATATTGAGACTGATAGTATCATTTTTCTGTTTCCAGCATAATGTCCCGATCCGATGGCGCAAGCCACGTTCGCAAACAAGGGCGGATCCTTGGCAAACGGCGATGCAGACAGACAACGCATTCCGACCAATCTCCGGGTTCTGAGGATCATCGAGATCATCGCACGGAGCGACGAAGCGCTGACGCCGGCCGAGATCAACCGTGAGATCAATCTGCCGAAGGCCACCGTTCACAGGTTGTGCAGAACGCTGGAAGCCGAGGGCTACGTGGTAAGGGACCGCAGTAGAGGGAAACTCCGGCCAGGACGGCGCTTGCGGTCTCTCAGTTCAGGCATTCTCCACGCATCCAGTGCCCACATCGCGCGCCACCAGGTACTCCAGGTGATCGCCACGGAGGTCCGCGAGACGGTCAACTTCGTCGTGGCCGAGGAACAGGGCATGCGGTATCTCGACCGGGTCGAGACTGACTGGCCATTCCGCATCCAGCTGCCGATCGGCACCAACGTACCCTTCCACTGCACCGCCAGCGGCAAGATGTTCATGGCCAGCCTTCCCGAACCCGAGTGCAAGGCCTTCGTCAACGCTCTTCCACTCACCCGACTTACGGCGAACACCCATGTTGAATCGTCAACGCTTCTTGCGGACATCAAGGAAATTCGCCTTAACAATTATGCTCTTGACCGTGGTGAATTCATCGAAGACATGAATGCCGTTGCGGTGCCGGTCTTCAGCCCTGACAATGTCTGGGCGGCAGCCATCGCCATTCACGGCCCTGTGCAGAGACTGTCGCTGCAGGCCGCGGTCGCGAGGGTCGGCATACTCCACGAGGGCGCCAGACGCCTGCAACGGGCACTCTTCCCGTGACCCACGACGACGCCCTCGCGATCCCGGGCGTCAAAAGGGGGCCGTGGTGGGAAAGTCCCGTTGACGCTGGCCTGTCACATGTGTTCGCGAAACCACGCAATCATCCTCGTCCGTGACTCTGCTGTGGCCGCCGGATGCCCGCCGACGGTATGGCCGAGGTAGCTCTGCACCGGCAGAGGCAGATCGAAACTGTGATGGGCGCCCGCGTAGACCTCGACCTCGTAGGGCGCCCCCTTCACCACCGCCTTGTGCCACAGGCAACCCTCGGGAGGTGTCCAGTCGTCCTTTTCGCCGGAGAGAACGAGCAGAGGGGTGTCGAGCCACTTCGGAACATGGGGGCACCAGGGGTAGTAGGCGACGATCGCCGCGAACCAGGGCTGTCCCGAGGGTTCGGCCAGTGTGTCTGTCTTGACCATCGAGGAGAGGTGGTGGGCGGCGAGTTTCGCTGCGACGCTTCCACCCTCGCTTTGACCCATCAGGAACACATTCTGCGGGTCCACACCGGTCAGGCCCTGCAGGTACCGCAAGGCATGAATGGCGTCGTACTGGCGCAACAGCGTCGATTCGGCTGCCTTGCGCGCTGATGTGCAGGTCGAATCGATCCCGCGCGCCGTGAAGCTGTCCAGGATCAGCACAACGAAGCCAGCGTCGACAAGGTGGTCGGCATGGCGTGTCATACCCCGTTCCACGGGGCCGACAAGGCCGCTGCAGCCCGCCATCAGGATCACCGCGGGAAAGGGCCCCTCACCCGGCGGCAGTCTCATGGAGAACAGGATCTTCGCTTCCGACCCGACGGCTCCCATGGACCAGCAAACCGCCAGCACGACGGCAAGCAGGGTCCTGCTCGTGATAGTGGACGTGTTCAACCTGCGGCGCTGTCGACCGCGGAAAGGCAGCAAGGCCTTCACGCGATGGCGTTGGCGCAGGCCACGGCCCTCCTGGCCATCACTGTGACGAGGTGGGCGCGGTATTCGGGCGTGGCGTGGATGTCGCTGTTGAGGCCGTCGTCGGGAATCCGGATATCGGCGATGGCGTCGGGGGAGAAGTCGCGGGTGAGCGCCTCTTCCATGTCGGCCACCCGGAAGACACAAGGACCGGCTCCGGTGACGGCAACACGCATGCCCGAGTCGGTCCAGGCGACGAAGACACCGACCATGGCATAGCGTGACGCCGGGTTCGGAAACTTCATGTAGGCGGCGCGGCGCGGCGCGGGAAAGACCACCGAGGTGACAAGCTCACCCTCCTCAAGTGCCGTCTCGAAGAGATCGACGAAGAAGTCGTCGGCGGCAATCTGCCTGCGGTCGGTGATGACCGTGGCGCCAAGGCCCACGCAGGCCGCCGGATAATCCGCGGCCGGATCCGCATTGGCGATGGAACCGCCGAGCGTGCCCCGGTTGCGCACCTGGAAGTCGCCGATCCCGCCAGCGAGACTGGCGAGCGCCGGAATGGGGTGCGTCATGCGCCCCACATCGTTGTGGCGCACGCCGGCTCCGATGGTGAGTGCGCCGGTGGAGCGGGCGGTGTGCTTGAGAACGTCGATAGCGCCAAGGTCGATGAGATCACTCGGCTGGGCAAGGCGCATCTTCAGCGTCGGAAGAAGGGTGTGACCGCCGGCGATATAGCCTGGATCCTCACCGCTTCCGTGGAGGCGCACGGCCTCATCGACCGACCCTGCACGATGGTAGCGAAAGGCGTACACGGTTCTCTAGGCCTCCTGCGACGCCATCATCCCGGCCGCCGCGGCAATCGAGCGGACGATGTTGTGGTAGCCGGTGCAGCGGCAAAGGTTGCCCTCGAGATGATCCCTGATCTCACGCTCTGTCGGTGCGGCATTGTGCTTGAGAAGATCGAGGGCGCTCATGATCATGCCTGGTGTGCAGAAGCCGCACTGCAGGCCGTGGTTCTCGTGAAAGGCCTGCTGCACGGGATGGAGCGTGTCACCGTCGGCTATCCCCTCGATGGTCGTCAGGTCGCACCCCGCCGCCTGCACCGCAAGGACGGTACAGGCCTTGACGGAATCCCCGTCGAGGTGGACGACGCAGGCGCCGCACTGGCTGGTATCGCACCCCACGTGGGTTCCCGTCAGGCGCAGGGTCTCGCGCAGGAACGTGACGAGCAGCGTGCGCTCCTCGCACTCCCCGGACCGCTTCTGGCCGTTGACCGTCATTGAAACGGAGATCGTCATCTGTGTTACCCCCTTACTGCAGGAAGGCCGCGACAATGCCGAGGACGATCAACAGGGCGGCGGCCGGGGCGACGAACACCCGTTCCAGGGAGACCTCAGGCATTCTCGGCGCGGCCGGCGGCGACCGGTCGGCGGGCGGAAGTATCTCGGGCAGGGCGACGAGCCCGTCGAGGCGGTTGAAGAACGTGTTGGCGATCTTGTTCGCACTGGCCTCCACAAGACGCGCTCCCACCTGGGCAAGCTTGCCTCCGATCTTCCCCTCGGCCTCATATCCAAGAAGTGTCGCCTGCCCGTCCTCGCGAAGGGTGATCCGCGCATCGCCGCTGGCAAAGCCTGCCGCACCTCCCTTGCCCTCGGCGCTGATCACGCATCCGCCGGGGGGATCGAGGTCCTTCAGTTCAACCCTGCCGGCGAAGACCGCCGAGACGGGGCCGATCTTCGCCTTCACCCTTGCCGTGAAGACGGTGGGTGATTCCTGTACCACCGTCTCGCAGCCCGGTATCGCCTGATGCAGGACGAGAGGGTCGTTGAGAGCCTGCCACACCGCCTCGCGTGGCGCGTTGATTCGATGTTCACCGGAGACATGCATGATGAGGATCCTTCAGACGCCGCGCACGAGATGCAGCACGAGAACGAGGGCAAAAACGAACAGCACCACCATTGACGCGGTGCCGGTCAACGGGTCACGCGCCATGATACCCGACGGCCCGCCCCAGCGCCTGCCGACACCTGTCGCACCGGCAATCAGCGCCTGCGCCGCCGCGCGCGCAGGCACGGCAACGTCGCCAGCCAGCCGGGCAGCGCGACGCGCCAGCCTCGGCAGCAGCCAACGATAGCACCAGTCCGCATCAACATTGACCCCCGGAAGTTCCGGCGGATAGAGCCCGTAGAGCTTGAGCAGCGTGAACGCAAGGGCCGAAAAGAAGAGCAACTGGCACTGTGTCAGGACGTGGCTCCAGGTGTAGGGCTCGTAATGCACAGGCCAGGGAAGCATGCGGTAGAGGAGATCCGGCCACATCCCGATCACCAGGCACCCCGAGGCGGCAATCGCCATCGCCACCAGCATCGCCCGCGGCGCTTCCTTCGGACGCAACCCGGAATCGTGGGCAAAGAAGGCAAAGAAGGGAACCTTGATGCCGGCGTGGTGGAACACCCCGGCGGAAGCAAAGAGCAGGGCCATCCACACCCATCCATGACCCTCCTCGATGGCTGCGACCAGGATCATCGACTTGGACACGAATCCTGAAAACAGCGGGAAGGCCGAGATGGAGGCCGCACCCACGATGCACAGCCCCGTGGTCGCCGGCATGGTGCGGTAGAGTCCGCCGAGTTCCGAGCCTCCCATGCGCCCGGTGCGATACAGCACGGCGCCCATGGTCATGAACAGCAGGCTCTTGTAGAGAACGTGGCTGACGGCATGGCTGACGGCACCGTTCAGGGCCAGTTCGGTGCCGATGCCGATCCCTACCACCATGAAGCCCAGCTGATTGATCATGCTGTAGGCCAGCACGCGCCTGAGATCGTTCTCGATGACCGCATAGAAGATCGGGAACATGGTCATGACCGCACCGATCCAGATCAGCTCCCCGGTTCCAGGAAACAGTCGGGCAAGGGCGAAAATCGCAACCTTGGTGGTGAATGCGCTCATCAGGACGGTGCCGGTTTCGGTCGCTTCCGGGTAGGCGTCGATGATCCATCCGTGCAGCAGCGGAAATCCGCACTTGATGCCAAGGGCCAGGAAGATGAGCCACGCCGCCGTTCCATCAAGTTCCATGGCTGTCAGAGAGATATCCTCGCCTCCGGCGCGCAGCATCGCGACACCGGCCAGCAGCAACATGCCCGATGTCACCTGGACCACGAGGTAGCGCAGGGTTGCCCGGAACGCGCTCGGCGTACGCCGCGCCAGAATCAGGGCCGCCGATGTCAGGGCCAGCCCTTCCCAGAACAGGAAGAGGGTCACGAGATCGCCGGAATAGACAGCGCCAACGGCGCAGCCGGCATAGGCCAGCGCCGCCACCTGCTGGAGGCGGTCCGACATGTGCAGGCTGTAGATCACCGCGGTCAGGGCAGCCAGATGGAAAAGCCCGGCAAAGAGAACGGAAAGCCGGTCGCCGCTGTGGATGACAAGATCGAGACCCATGAACGAGGCGCCAATCGTGGCGGCGGGATCGAGAAACCACAGGTTGATGGCGCCGACAACGGGGGTGGCGACGAGCAGGATCGCGCGCCACCGTGCCGGCGACAGCGCGACGCCGGCAGCGCCAGCGAAGAAGATCACAAATGGCGCCACATCAGTCATCGTAGTGATCGTCCCGGCGCATCACGAGCTTGCGCAATTCACGGGCTGCCAGCACCAGGATGACACAGGCAACGAGACCGTAGAGGGCATGGAAACCGAACAGTGTCTCGAAGGGATGCTCGATATGCCGGTGGACCACGAAATCGGCGGCCAGAAGAAGGAGACACGCGCCATAGAGCGCCCGGATGATCCAGCGGACGTTCCCGGGATTGTCCAGAAAACGACGCTTTTCGTCGCTCATGTCATCGCCCCTCGGCCATGATGAAAACCCTGTCCAGCCACATGGTGATGGTGTCGGGGAAGAAGAAGAGTACCAGACAACCCAGTGACGTGATGACCATGGCCGCCAGGCAGGTGACGGGCGCCTCGTGCCAGGTTGTAGGCTCCCCCTGCGGCGCCGGACGCAGAAAGGCGCGCAGGGGAATCGCCAGCAGATAGCCGATGTTGAGCAGGGTGCTCAGGGAAAGCACGGCGAGGAACAGCACCTGCCCGGCAGCCAGCGCGCTTTCGAACAACAACCACTTGCTCCACAACCCGCCCAGTGGCGGCAGACCGATGATGCTGAGGCTGGCGATGGTGAACGCCGTCATGGTGACCGGCATCGCGCGTCCCAGGCCATCCATCTCCGAGACCTGGGTCTTCAGGGTCGCCACGAGAATGGCGCCGGCACAGAAGAAGAGGGTGATCTTGGCGAAGGCATGGGTAACCATGTGAAGGCCGCCGGCCACAAATCCGGCCTGGCCAGCCAGCAGGGCAGCAAGGACGATGTAGGCAAGCTGGCTCACCGTCGAATAGGCAAGCCTTGCCTTGAGATTGTCCCGCGTCATGGCGACCAGGGAGGCGGCAACGATGGTGAAGCCGGCAATCCACTGCAGGATCTCGAGGACGTGGAGACCCTGCAGCATGTCGAAGCCGAACGTGAACCAGGAGATCTTGAGAATGGTGAAGACCCCCGCCTTGACGACGGCGACGGCGTGCAGCAGCGCGCTCGCCGGGGTCGGGGCCGCCATGGCCGCCGGCAGCCAGCGGTGAAAGGGCATCAGGGCCGCCTTGCCGACACCGAAGACATAGAGTGCCAGCAGGAGTCCGGCGGTCATGTCCGTCACCCTGCCTTCGAGAATGCCACCTGGAACGAAGTCGAGCGTTCCCGCCGCCTGGAAGGTCACGATGATCGCCACCAGGAACATGCCGATGGATGTCCCCATGAGAATGCCGAGATAGGTGCGCCCTGCCCTTCTGGCCTGTGCCGTGCCCGCATGACTGACCAGCGGAAAGGTCGACAGGGTCAAGGCCTCGTAGAACACGAAGAGCGTGAAGAGGTTGCCGGCAAGGGCGACACCGATTGCCGAGGCAATGGCGATGGCAAAGAAGGTGAAGAACCGGGTCTGGTGCGTCTCGTGGTGACCGCGCATGTAGCCGATCGAGTAGACCGTCGTGACGACCCACAGACCGCTTGCCATGAGCGCGAAGGCGATGCCCAGTGGCTCGACGGCGAACGCGAGCGCGAGGCCGGCGACGGGTTCCGCGACAACCAGTTCGGGGATCGCGGAGCTGTTCCCGGCGATGACCGCCATGACGATGAAGAGGATTGTGCCACCGGCAAGACTTGCCGCTTCCCGGACGTTGGCCCGGCGGTGAGTCGCCAGGACGACTCCGGCGGTGATGAGCGGCACGGCAAGGGCGAGCGGCAGCACCAGTCCGGTCACGGCGTTCCCCCAAGGAGTCGCGCCGCGGTGTCCGCCACGCCGACCGTGAGGTCGGTGGAAACGCCAAGAACGACGCAGAGCGCACACAGGACCATGGCAGGCATCAGCAGCATGACCGGTGCTTCGCCTTTCACCCCTGGCGGCGGTTCCGCGAAATAGGCGACTTCGACGACACGCCCGATATAGATGATCGCAATCAGGGAGGAGGCCACTATGACAAGTGCCAGCGGCCACAGTCCGGCATCAAGGGCGCTCGCCACCAGATACCACTTGGACACGAAACCCACGGTCGCCGGAACGCCGATCATCGACAGTCCGGCCACGACAAAGCACCCCATGGTCAGCGGCATGCGTCGCCCCAGACCCCGGAAGCTCTCCATGTCCGCCTTGCCCAGTCTGTGGATGACGCAGGCCATGACCAGGAAGAGCGCACCCTTCATGAGTCCGTGATTGAAGACGTGGACAATGGCGGCAATCAGGCCGTCACGATTGGCAAATCCGATGGCGGCAGCGATGTAGCCCACCTGGGCGACACTGGAATAGGCCAGCATGCGCCTGAGGTCGTGCTGCCAGACCGCGACGATGGAACCGACCACGGCGCCGGCCAGTCCCAGGGGTATGAGCACCCACCCGATCTTCATGTCGTCGAAGGCGAATTCCGCTCCGAAGACGCTGTAGACAAGGCGCAGCAGCATGTAGGCGCCAATCTTGGTTGCCGTGGCGCCGAAGAAGGCGGACACCAGCGACGGCGCATAGGTATAGGCGTTGGGCATCCAGGAGTGGGCCGGGAAGATGGCCGCCTTGATGGCCGTGCCAATGAGAATAAAGGCGAGCGCCGCCTGGATGGGCGCCGTGTGGCTGACACCCGGCAGGCGGGCCGCCATGTCCGCCATGTTGAGAGTACCGGTCATCATGTAGGCAAGACCGATACCGACGAGGATGAAGGTGGCGCCAATGGTTCCCTGCACGAGATAGTGGAAGGCCGCCCGCGTTGCCCGCCGGTCGATGCCCATGGCCACCAGCGCGTAGCTTGCCAGGGATGAGATCTCGAGGAAGACATAGAGATTGAAGATGTCGCCGGTAATGGCAATGCCGAGCATTCCGGCAAGGGCGAGAAGCGCCACCGTGTGGAACAGATGGCGCGCCCGGTGCACCACCTCGACATCGATGCCGATCCGGGTGGCCGGCATGATGATGGCGGCCATGCCGGACACCAGGACCAGGACCAGGGCATTGAGAGGATCGATCACATAGGCAATGCCGAGAATCTCGGGCCAGCCGCCCATGGTGTAGTGGATGGGGCCGGCATCGATAACATGCTCGAGAAGCGCGATGGAGATGGCGAAGCTGATCCATGCCACGGCGACGGCCAGCATCCAGGCCAGACGGGGCCTGCCCACAAGCGCACACAGCGGCGCTCCGATGAGCGGCACCGCGACCTGGAGTGCGGGAAGTTGCTGGAGCAGACCCATGCGGTCAGCCCATGTCCACCCTGGCCATCTCGTCTTCTTCGATGGAACCGTAGGATTCGCCAATGCGCACGATCAGGGCGAGCGCCAGCGAGGTGGTGGCCACGGCCACCACGATGGCTGTCAGGATCAGGACATGGGGGAGCGGGTTGGCGTAGAGTGCCGCTTCCTCATGGACGATCGGCGCCGTGCCGTCCCGGACATGGGCGATGGAGATGTAGAACAGGAAGACACCGCCCTGGAAGATGTTGAGACCGGCCACCTTCTTGATGAGGTTGCCGCGGGTCATGACGACATGGAGTCCGATCATCAGCAGTGCGACGGAACCCCACTGCAGGGCATGCCCCATGATGAAATCGACCGCGTTCATCGCCGTGCCCTGCGTTCGGCAAAGACGAGAAAGACAGCGGTCAGAACACCGGCGACCGTGATCCCGACGCCCAGTTCGATGATGATGATGCCGACATGCTGACCATGCACCGGATCGGCGCGATCAAGGACGCTGTAGTTGAGGTATTCGCCACCCAGCGCCATCGTCGCAAATCCGGTGCCGGCGTAGAGAATCAGCCCACAGCACACCATGGCCATGACGGCGGCCATGGGCACCGCCTCGGTCGCCCTCCTGATGCCGAAGACGATGGTGTAGACGATGATGCCCGTTGCAAAGACGACACCCGCCTGGAAACCGCCTCCCGGGCCGTAGTCGCCGTGCATCTGCACGTAGAGCGCGAAGAGCAGGATGAACGGCACCATGATCTTGACGACCACACGCACAAGAATGAACTCGTTCATGCCTTGTCCCCGCGCCAGCGCCGCAGCAGAGCGATGACGCCAACCCCGGCGGTGAAGATCACTGCGACCTCCCCCAGGGTATCGTAGCCCCGGTAACTGGCGAGAATGGCCGTGACCATGTTGGGTACCCCTGTGCTTGACGGGGCTTCCGCGATGTAGCGGGCGGCGACATGGAGGTTGGCCGGGGCTGCCGGATCCCCCAGCAGCGGCATGTCGAGGGTGGCATAGAGAAGGCCGGCGCCGGAGGCGAGGCTCACGAGGAGCGCCATTCCCCGTTCCACCGGCCGGCCGCGCCACGGCGCTTCGTGACGGGTCGTCAGCGAGATCGCCGCCAGCATGAGGGCAAGGGAGATGCCGGCTCCCACCACAGCTTCCGTGAAAGCGACATCGACGGCATCAAGAAGCGTGTAGACCGTCGCCAGAATGAAACTCATGGCCCCCGCCAGAATGGCGACCCCGAGAAGGCTGGTCAGCCTGACCACGACGAGGGCGAGCGCAATCAGGAGCACGACAAGCCCGAAAATCGAAACGTCGTGCGTCACGACACCGGGCTCTGGCTGTCGTCGTTCTCTCCCGGATCGGGAGAAAGACCCCCGAGGAGTGCCGCGTGTCCCACGGCGTGACTGGCGGCAGGCGTCGTCAGGAAGAGCACCAGTGCGATCAGAAGAAGCTTCAGCGTGTTCAGCCCAGGTTCGGTCTGCAGGGCGAGTCCGAACAGAATCAGGGCCGCTCCTCCAGTGTCGGCGAGACTGCCGGCGTGAAGCCTCGTGAAGAGGTCAGGGAGGCGCATCATGCCAAGCGCACTGGTCACCATCAGCAGACCGCCGGCGAGAAGGGCGATCCAGCTCGCAACGTCAATCAGGGTGCTCAGGGTTCGTCTCCAAGGTGACCGAATCTGAAGTACTTCAACGCCGCAAGGGTGCCGACAAAGTTGAGCAGGGCATAGGCAATGGAAAGATCGAGGAAATCCGGCCGACCCGTCAGATAGCCTGTCACGGCGATCAGCAGCACCGTCATCGTGCCATGTACATTGACCGCCAGAATGCGGTCGTAGGGCGTGGGACCCCGCGCGACGCGCACCAGGGTCATGGCCATGGCTGCCACCAGCAGGGCCGTGACCGCCATGAACATCAGCGCCGGCCCTCGACGGCACAGACCCGACGGTTCATTTCGCCGCGCCGCAGATCCTCGAGCCCCTTCCTGGATAGGGCATGCACCCGGATGCGATCCTCGAGAACCGACAGGGAGACGGTGCCCGGGGTCAGGGTGATCGAATTGGCGAACACGACGAGACCCACCGGTGTCTTCTGGCCCGCCGGCACCCAGGCCGAGCCGGCATCGATCTTCATCGCCGGAGCAAGGATGGTGCGGGCGACGGCAAGGTTCGCGAGGGCGATCTGGCAGACAAGCCAGGGCAGGTAGAGCACCAGACCGCCAAGAAGCTGGATCGGAAACCCTTCCTCGTCGATCATTCCCATGCGATGGGCGATGATCACCACGAGCAGCACACTGACCACCCCCGACGCCAGAAGGAACGGGTCGGTGGAACCACTGAGGACGAACCATACGCCCAAGAGCACGACCGCGAGGCTGATCATGCGACCCACAGCACTTTCTCCATTTCCGTGGCCCGCCCGAGTATGCCCAAGAGCGAACCGGGGACAAGGCTTGTGTTCCCGGCTGCTCCGTGTCCTCGTGATGGTGATTGCCTTTCCGGCGGCCGCAGAGGAAGCCATCCCGTTTGCCAGCGACGCCCTGGAGGTCATCACCGCGGACAACCGGTCGTGGACATTCCAGGTGGACCTCGCCGTCACACCGGCACAGCGATCCCGCGGTCTCATGTTCCGCAAGACCATGGCCGAAGACGAGGGCATGCTCTTTCTCTTCGACAGGGAAGCTCCGCGCAGTTTCTGGATGAAGAACACCTATCTTCCCCTTGACATCATCTTTCTCGATCGCCGCGGGGTTATCGTCTCGATTACCGCCAATGCCCAGCCGCTCAATGAGACGGTGATTCCTTCCGGCGTGCCGGCGGCCGGCGTTCTGGAGGTGCTGGCCGGCACCTCCCGGCGGCTGGGCATCGAGACAGGCGACCGCGTCGTCTACCGAGCCTTCGATCCCTGATCGCGATGATCTGGCGACCTTGCAACACATCGGAGAACACCTGACCCATGATGCTCACGCCCGCGGAAATCGACCGGTTGACCCTCTTCACGGCGGCGGAACTCGCACGCAGGCGCAGGGCCCGTGGCCTCAGGCTGAACCAGCCCGAAGCGGTAGCGCTGATTGCCGACGAGATCATGGAGACGGCACGCGACGGGCGCACTCTTGCCGAGGTCCGCAGCGCCGCTGCGGCCATCCTGACCACCGACGACGTACTCCCCGGCGTGGCCGAGATGATCGATGTCGTCAACGTCGATGCCCAGTTTGACGATGGTCTGAAGACCGTGACCGTCTGGCAACCGGTCCGCCCGGGAAGCGAAACCGCAGGCCCCGCCTGCCGCCCCGGCGAGGTGCTGGTCGCGGATGGCGACATCACCCTCAACGAAGGCGCCGAGAAGACCGAGATCACCGTTCTCAACAGGGGCGACCGGCCGGTCCACGTGGCCAGCCACTATCATTTCTTCGAGGCCAACCGCGACCTCGAGTTCGATCGGTGCATGGCTTTCGGCAGGCGTCTCGATCTCCCCGCCGGGGCGAGTGCCCGGTTCGATCCTGGTGAACACCGGCGGGTGATGCTGACCGACATCGCCGGAAGCGGAGACATCCAGGGGTTCAACCGACTCACCGAAGGCAACATCCACGACCCTGACGTCAGGGAACGGGCCCTTGCCCGGGCCCGCGAGCGCGGATTCCGGGGGGCCTGAGCCATGGCGACGATGACCCGGGAACGTTATGCGGCCCTCTTCGGACCAACCACGGGAGACCGCATCCGACTTGGCGACACCAGCCTGCTTGCCCGCATCGAGCACGACCATGCCACCCATGGCGAGGAAGCGCTCACCGGCCTCGGCAAGACGCTGCGCGGCGACGCCGGGATACACGGCGGCCTCAGACTCGACGAGGGTGCCCTCGAGACCGTCTTCTGCAATGTCGTGGTCATGTGCCCTGTCGGTGGCATCTACAAGGCGGACATCGGTGTGCGTGACGGCCGCATCCATGCCATCGGCAAGGCCGGCAATCCCGCCTTCATGGCCGGTGTTTCACCGGGCATGGTGATCGGTCCGGGAACCAAGCACATCAACGGTCAGGGACTCATCGCGACGCCCGGAGGGATTGACGTTCACGCCCACTACCTGCAGCCGGCCGAGGTCTGGCACGCCCTGTCGGCCGGTCTCACGACCATGATCGGTGGCGGTTTTGCCGGATGCTGGGCCGTCGACAGCGGCGGCGGCTGGGCGAATGCCATCATGCTGCAGGCCACCCGGCGCTATCCGATGAACTTCGGTCTCTTCGGCCGCGGCGGCGCCAGCCGGGCGGGCGCCATCGAGGAGCAGCTGGCCTCGGGTGTCATTGGCGTGAAGATCCACGAGGACCTCGGGGCGATGCCGGCTCTCATCGACACCTGTCTCGACGTCGCCGACCGCCTGGACTTCCAGGTCCAGCTGCACACCGACTCGATGAACGAATCGGGGTTCTACGAGACCACGATGGAGGCCATCGCGGGCCGCACCATTCACATGTACCACACCGAGGGCGCCGGCGGCGGGCACGCGCCCGACATCATCCGCTGCAACGGAGAACGCCACTGCCTTCCGTCCTCCACCTCGCCCACCAACCCCTTCACCCACAATGCCCTGGGCGAGCACATGGACATGATGATGCAGTGCCATACGCTGAGAGGGGATGTGCCGGAGGATGTCGCCTTCGCCGAGAGCCGGCTGCGGCCTCAGTCCATGGCCGCCGAGGATGTGCTGCACGACCTCGGCGCCATTTCCATGGCGGGCTCCGACGCCGAAGGCATGGGGCGGGTCATGGATGTCATCGCGGGAATGTGGCGCCTCGCCTCGGCGATGAAGGATCGCCGGGGACCACTTGCCGACGAGCCCTTCGACAATGCGGACAATGCCCGCATCCTTCGTTACCTCGCCAAGGTGACCATCAACCCCGCCATCACCTTCGGCATCGCCCGGGATGTCGGCAGCATCGAAGTCGGCAAGATCGCCGATATCGTCCTGTGGCGTCCGGAATTCTTCGGGGTCAAGGCGCAGCAGGTCTTCAAGGCGGGAGCCGAGGTGTGGAGTCCCTTCGGCACGGCCGCGGCATCGCTGTCTCTGAGTGAACCCGTGGTGTATCGCGAGGCCTGGCCCGCATGCGGCAGCGCTCCCGATCGGGTGTCCTTCCTCTTTGTCCACCCCCTCGCCATCGACAGCGGCCTCGATGCAAGGCTCGATCTGGGCCGGACGCTGCTGCCGGCAACGGGAACGCGGCACCTTTCCAAGAAGGACATGGTCCGCAATGATTCCCTGCCGCAGATCACGGTCGATCCGGGAACCTTCGAAGTCCATGCCGACGGTGTTCTCCTCGACGTCCCGCCGGTCCATCATGTTGCCCTCTCCAGGCGCTATTTCCTCATGTGACGGATCCACAAACCGGACTATTCGGACTGGATTCACGCACGCCGATAGGGCATAGGCGCAAGCGTCATCTGCTCGGGGACTGTAGCCGTGATTGCAGCGATCTTCGGCGTCTGGGCGGTCATCGTCAGCATCTCCCTGTTGATGTCCGGCAGCGCCCTCCAGGGCTCACTTCTCGGCCTGCGCGCGCCCTCTGCCGGCTTTCCGGATCTTGTGACCGGCGTCATCATGTCGAGCTACTACTTCGGGTTCGTCTTCGGCGCCATCGCGGTGCCCCGTCTCGTCGGACGCGTCGGCCATATCCGCGTATTCACGGCGCTGGCCTCCCTGGCCTCGATCTCGGCTCTGGGTCATGCGCTGCTTGTCGATGCCACGGCCTGGGCCGTGCTGCGTATCCTCACCGGCTTCTGCAATATCGGCCTCCTCATCGTTGCCGAGAGCTGGCTCAACGACCGGTCGACAAACGAGACTCGCGGCCAGCTGCTCGGCGTCTACATGATCGCCATGTCGGCCTCGATGGCCATGGGACCCCTGCTCCTCAATGCCGCGGACCCCGCCGGGCTTCTCCTCTTCATGATCGCCTCCATGCTCTACTCGCTTGCCGTGGTACCGGTATCGCTCACCACCTATCCCGCACCGCACTTCGAGGATCCGGTCCGACTTGGTGTCGTCGAACTGGTGAAGTCGTCGCCACTGGGCGTGGCCGGGTGCTTTGCCAACGGCGCCACCTCGGGAGCCCTGATCTGGCTGGCATCGCTCTACGGCACGGGCCTCGGCATGGACATCGCCCATGTCTCTGTCTTCACGGCCGCCACCATCATCGGCGGTGTGATCCTGATCTGGCCGATCGGCCAGCTGAGCGACCGGTTCGATCGTCGCAAGATCCTGACGATCGTGGCGTTCGCCGGAGGCGTCGCCGCCGGGCTTGCAGCCCTCTTCGCCGGGCCTGAGCCCCTGGTCCAGATCATCGCCGTGGCGATTGTCGGGTGCTTTGTATCCCCGCTCTATTCGCTCTCGATCGCCCACACGAACGATCACCTGCAACCCAAGCAGATGGTGGCTGCCTCCAGCGGGCTGCTGCTCGCCGCCGGCATCGGCGGCATCCTCGGCCCGACGGCCGCCGGCGCCATGATGCAGCTTGCCGGACCGGCGGGCTACTTCTGGTTCCCGGCATTGACCATGGCACTGCTCGGCGGCTTCGCCCTCTACCGCATGACACGGCGCGGACCCGTGCCGATGGACGAACAGCGCGACTTCGTGACGGTCCTGCGAACCTCCCAGGTACTGACCGAGTCGGCCTTGCGCGACCACATGGACCGCGATCTGGGACGCATGTCGAAATGGTAGGTCGAGACCCCGATCTCCGGCCTTGCCTCTGCGTGCGCGGTTCCTCATCCTTGCCTGACTCCCGTCTGCAGGGCGTTACCCTTTCCTGATGTCACACGAAACCCCCTCTTCGGCGTCCGCCTGACATGTCCCGCGCAGCCCGTCATGCCAACCTCCGGCGCGCCCTCTATCCTGGAAACATCTGCTTCGTCGGCGGTTCCTTCCTCGAGCCGGCCATCGCCGCGGCCCGGAACCTGGGATTCGACGGGGACGTTCGCGTCGTCAACCCGCGACGGCAGTCCATCGCCGGCGAACCATGCCTGGGATCCATCGACGACCTCGACACACCACCCGACGTCGTCTTCCTGGCGGTCAATCGCGAGATGACCAATGACCTGATCGCGCGGTTCGCCGACATGGGCGCCGGGGGTGCGGTGTGCTACGCGGCGGGCTATGCGGAAACCGGCGGGGACGGCCTCGCCCTCGAACAGCAACTCCGGCAAAGGGCAGGCAATCTCGCCGTCATCGGACCCAACTGCTACGGCTTCAACAACTTTGTCAGCGGCGCCCTGGCGATGGCAACGCCGACCCTGGGAGAAAGAACCGCGAGGGGATGCGCCTTCATCGGACAGAGCGGCAACATCTGCATCAATGTCGCCAACGGCCGGCGCGGCACCCCACTCTCCCACGTGATTTCCTGCGGTAACCAGGCCGTTCTCGACTTTGCCGACTACATCGAGGTTCTCGTCGACGATCCCGCCGTCACCTCGTTCGCCCTCTTCATGGAAACGTTGCCCGACGCCCCTGCCTTCAGCCGCGCCGCGCTGCGCGCCCTCGAGGCGGGCAAACCCGTCATCGTGCTCAAGTCGGGCGTTTCCAGGAAGGGCGCCTCCATGGCTATGAGTCACACCGCGTCCCTTGCCGGTGACGACCGGTTCTATCAGGCGCTCTTTGACCGCCTCGACATCATCCGCGTGGAGACCCCGGAAGACCTGCTGGAAACAGCAAAGGTGGTGTCGGTGACAGGTGTTCCCGAAGGACTCCGGCTTGCCGTGATGACATGCTCGGGAGGCGATTCGGGATGCGTCGCCGATATCGTGGAACCCCTTGGCATCGCGTTGCCGGAACTCGATCAGCGCCAGCACGACGACATTGCCCGCCACATGCAGGCCTTCACGTCGATTGGCAATCCGCTCGACTACAACACCTCCAACTGGGGCCGCCAGGATGTCCTGGAAGCCATCTTTCCGGTGCTGCTTCGCCAGGGGGTCGACGCCGGACTTCTGGTGGTCGACACGATCGCCGATGCAGAACGGCCGCCCGACACACGCTCGCAGGATGACGGGGCGGCGGCGGCCATGCGGGCGTTTCGCACATCGGTGCTCCGGCACGACATTCCCGGCGTCATCACCTCATCGCTTCCCGACAACACCTCCGTCACACTCCGCAAGCAGTTTCACGAGGCCGGCATCGCCATGACCCAGGGCATCCGGGCGGGCACGCTCTCCCTGGCGCGGGCCTGCCTCTACGGCGCCAGGCGGCGCGCGTTCCTGTCGCATCCGGCGCCCGGCAACCGCGCCCTTGCCGAGCCGGTCTCCCTTGCCGGCGCGGCGCGAACCCTTGACGAGCGGCAAGGCAAGCAGGTTCTCGCTGCCGCCGGACTGCCGATCCCGCCCGGTGAGTGCGTCGATCCTGCGACCGCTGTCCAGGCGGCCGAGCGCATCGGATATCCGGTGGTCGTGAAAGCCCTGTCGGCCGCGATCGTCCACAAGACCGAGGCGGGCGGCGTCGCCCTCGACCTCGCCGGTGACCACGAGGTCGCCCGGGCCGCCGGGGCCGTCGCCCGCAGTACCGGCGCCAGGAGGCTTCTGGTGGAAGCCATGGTCACAGGCCATGTCACCGAAATGATCATCGGCGTGACGCGCGACGACACATTCGGGCAGGTGCTGGTGGTGGGCGCCGGCGGCACCTTCGTCGAACTCGTTGACGATTCCGCCGTCCTGCTTCTCCCTCTGGAACGCGAGGACGTGCGCCGCGCCATCGGGTCCCTGAGGATCTCGCGGCTTCTGGAAGGCTACAGGGGAGCGCCGCCTGGTGATGTGGAGGCCCTCATCGATGCCGTCATGGCCGTGGCCGCCCTTGCTGCGGCTCGACCCGCGAGGCTCGTGGAACTCGACATCAATCCGCTTCTCGTCATGCCCCGGGGCGAAGGCGTGGTGGTGGCCGACTGCATGATGACAATGACCGGAACGGAGAATTGAACCATGAATGACGTGGTCCATTGCGAACGCCGGGGCAAGGTCCTCGAAATCACCATCGACAACCCGCCGGCCAACGCCATCGGCCGCAAGGTGACGGCGGGCCTCTCGCGGGCCTTCGCGACATTGCGCGACGATCCCGGTCTCCTGGTGGGTATCGTCACCGGCGCCGGCGACAGGTTCTTTTCTCCCGGATGGGATCTCAAGGAGGCGGCCCGGGACTTCGACGCCGCCGACAGCGGCGAAGCCGTTGCGGGCGAGGAGGACGAGGTCGACGGCGGCTTTGCCGGCATCACGGAGATGTGGAACCTCTACAAGCCGGTCATCGCCGCCATCAACGGATACGCCGTGGGCGGCGGCTGGGAAATCGCCCTGGCCAGCGACATCCAGTACGCGGTGCCCCACGCCACCTTCTTCATCCCCGACGTGCACATGGGATTCATCGCCGATGCCGGCGCCATCCAGATCCTGCCCCGCCGCCTGCCTCACTCGGTGGCCATGGACATCCTGCTCAGCGGTCGCCGCATGGACGCCGAAGAGGCCCTCAAGTGGGGCCTTGTCAACGAGATCGTGGAACCCGATAGCCTGATGGCACGCGCCCGCGAGACTGCCGATCACCTCGCCGAGGGCGGACCGCTGGCCCTGCAGGCCACCAAGGAGGCCGTACGCCACACCATGCACATGTCGATCCCCGACTGCTTCCACACGCTGCGCAGCGGCGGCCTGCCGATCTACACGCGCATGCTCGCCAGCGACGACGCCAGGGAGGGCCCACGCGCCTTCGCGGAAAAGCGCAAGCCCCGGTTCAAGGGGAGATAGCGATCAGCCGCCACGCACGAAGGTCTCGCGGCCGCCGCTGACATTGAGAATGGCGCCGGTGACGTAGGCGGCCTCGTCGCAACACATCCACAGGACCGCCGTGGCGATATCACCGACCTCGCCGATGCGACCGATCGGAACGGCACGCTTTCCGAGTTCGATCACCTCGTCCTGCCCCATGCCGTCATCCCAGATCTCGGTCCTGATGAGGCCGGGGCGCACGCAGCATACGCGAATGCCGTCGCCCGCCACTTCCTTGGCGAGGCCCAGCGTGAGGGAATCGAGTCCGCCCTTGGTTCCGGCGTAGACGACATCACCGGGCAGGCCACCGTAGACGCCTGATATCGATGACACGTTGACGATGACGCCACCGCTGCCGCCCCTTTGCGTCGACATGCGGCGGATCGCCTGGCGACTGGTAAGCGCCGGCCCGAGAAGGTTGGTGTCGATGATCCGACGGACCGTGTCGACTTCGTGATCGGCCAGCGGTGTCTCGACGGAAACTCCGGCATTGTTGACCAGCACCGCCGGCGCACCAAGCAGGCGGTCGGTCTCCGCGAAGAGAAACTCGACGTCATCAGGCCGGGACACATCGGCGCGGATGGCTTCGGCACGCCGGCCCTCGGCCCGGATCGAGCATGCCACCGCTTCGGCGCGATCCTGAGAGGCAGCGTAGTTGACCGCGACATCATAGCCCCGCCTGCCAGCCAGACGGGCGATCTCCGCACCAATTCCGCGGCTGCCGCCGGTAACGATCATGACCGGTCGAGACATGTTCAGGCCTCCGCTCAGACTGGTTCGCGGCGCAGTGACTGCGCCATGCAGTGAACACCGCCGCCGCCGCGGGTGAAGCAGTCGACGTCGGGATCATAGACGGTGAAGCCCAGAGCCTTCAGACGCGCGACCAGGTCCCTGGCTTGGGCCGGCGCAATAATCCGGTCATTGCCCAGGGAGACGACGTTGCATGCCAGCGCCATGGTGTCGGGGTAGTTCACCGGCACGATCTCGATCCCCTTCCCCTTCAGCCAGTCGACGGTGTCAGGCTCGGTGGTGTCAAGACAGACCGCGCAGAGTTTCTCGGCCAGCATGCAGACCATGAGATCGATGTGGACATAGTGTTCGGCAATCGGCGTCACGCGGACTTCCCAGCCCTCCCTCTCGAACCACTGTCTCACCTGGTGTGCCGACTGTTCCTGAGTGCGCTCCCCGCACCAGCCGATGAGGACACAACCCGGCTCGATGATGTCGAAATCGCCGCCCTCGAAGGACCCTGCCGTGACCATGTCGAAGATCGGAATGCCGTTGTCGACATAGAAGCGGATGACCGGTCCATACTCCCCACGCCGCCACCACTGGGCCATCTGTGTGACCACGGCGCCATAGGGCGTCATGAAGGAGGAATCCCGGGCGAAGACCTGGTAGGGAAGCTCACCGTCAGCCTCCAGCCAATGCACCTTCACACCCGCTTCCTCGTAGGCTTCGACCATCTCGCGGTGCTGCTTCATGGCCAGTTGTGAATCGAACCGGTCTCCACGCTTGAGAGTGGCCCTGGAAATGGAGCTTGTGGGGAGCCAGCGAAAGTGATCGGCCGGCCCGAGCAGGACATCGGTGAGGACACCGTATTCGGAATTGCATCCCCAGTCTGCGAGTTGAGGGGTGTTTCCTTCCGGTTCGCGGCAGCGAAGAGGATTGGAGGCCATGGCGGTTTTCCGTTTCCGTGAGGTGGGTGGGAGGCTACCATCGGCGTTTCGTGCGCTTCAAGGAGAGCGACCATGGCAGGCGGCAACCTTTCCCGGGGGCAGGCACTGATGCAGCTGGTCCGGGCCTACGGGATCGAGACGGTCTTCGGCATGCCGGGGGTCCATACCCTGGAGTACTATCGCGGCATCGCCGACGCCGGCATGCATCACGTGCTGTTCCGTCACGAGCAGGGCGGCGGTTTCATGGCTGATGGTCATGCGAGGATTTCGGGCAAGCCGGCTCTTTGTTGCGTCATCACGGGTCCCGGGGTGACCAACATTGCCACCGCCGTGGGCAACGCCTATGCCGACAGTCAACCCATGCTGGTGATTGCCAGCACCAATGGATCCGCCGATCTTGGCGCCGGCCGCGGCCGCCTTCACGAAATCACCGATCAGCTGGCGACCATCCGTCCGCTGACCGCCAATGCCCAGACCATTCTCGATGGCCGCCAGATCCCGGGGGCCGTGCATCGCGCCTTCTCTACCTTCGCTTCCGGCCGTCCCCGGCCCTGCTACATCGAGTTGCCCATCGACAGGATCGCCGAAACGGCGGAGTTCGCCGTCAGGACCTCGCCCATCACCGGTCCGCTGGCGCCCGATGCGGCGGCGGTCGAGAAGGCCGCCGCCATTGCCGCGGGCGCACGGCAACCGGTCATCATCGCCGGCGGCGGAACGATCGATCACGGTGAACCCCTGCGGGCTCTCGCCGAACGGCTGGGCGCTGCCGTGGTTCTCACCATCGCCGGCAAGGGCGCACTGCCGGTGTCCCATCCCCTCAACTGCGGCGCCTGTCTCGCGTCTCCGCTGGCCCACAGGCTTGTCGAGGACGCCGATGTTGTCATAGCCGTCGGCACCGAACTCTCCGAGACCGACATCTGGAAGGATCCTGACTTTCTCGAACTGAAGGGCCGGCTCATCCGCATCGATGTCGATGCCGGCAACCTGGCCCGGGACTACACACCCGATGCGGCGCTCCTGGGAGATGCCGGCCTGACCATGACCATGCTGGCCGAAGCCCTGCCCACGGCGGGAGGGCAACCGGGCTTCACCGGCTCCGGGGCCATCGCGGATCTGCGCCGCAAGGTGATGGAGCAACTGCTCGCAAGCCCGCGCGCGGGCCGATTCACGGCCGTGCTCGACGCCATGCGCGACGCCATTCCCGATGACGGCTGGCTGATTACCGACGCCACCCAGATCGCCTACTTCGCCAACGAATACTGGTCCACTTCCAGGCCACGCACCTACACCCATCCCAACGGCTACTGCACCCTGGGCTCGGCCATGCCTTCGGCCATCGGCGCCAGGCTCGGTTCGCCCGGACGCCACGGCGTGGCACTGACCGGCGATGCCGGATTTCTCTTCACGGCAAGCGAACTCGCCACCGCGGTCGATGAAAAGGTCGGCTTGCCGATCGTGCTGTGGAACAACGATGGCCTCGGCCAGATTCGCGATGGCATGATCGAGCACGACATCGCTCCTGTCGGAGTCACGCCGGGGCGCAACCCCGACTTCGGAGCCCTGGCAAGCGCCTTCGGGGCACGATCAGCACGACCCGGGTCTCTGTCGGCGCTCACCGGGATCATCAGGGAAGCCTTCGATGCCGACGGGCCCACTCTGATCGAAGTGCGCGAGGACGCCGGTTTCCTCGACTGAGCGGCACTCAGGTGGCGTAGTCACTCTGACTGTTGTCGAGGGAACGGCGAATGGCCTGCCATGCGAGATCATCGACCAGGAACTCGGGGTCGGCGCCAGCGGCCGCCGTGCGCTCCACGATGTCGGCGTCGGGAAGGATGACCTCCTGGCCCGATGACAGGACATCAACCTGGACCTTGCAGGCCACCTCCAGGTTGTAGAGTTGGGTGAAGGCAAAGGCCGGTGTCGGTCCGCACACGAGAAGCCCATGGTTTTCCAGGATCATGGCATGGTCGTCGCCGAGGTCGGCAACCAGACGATCGCATTCCTCCTGCCCCGCTGTCTGAAGATCCCACGGGTGGGATGACAGGCGGCCATGGAAGAACATGGCCTGCTGGGTCAATGGCAGGAGACCGCACTTCATGCACGCCACCGCCATGCCCGCGCGCGAATGAGTATGCAGGACCCAGTTGACATCCTCGCGCGCCTTCAGGAGCGCGTGGTGGATGGCATGACCGGCCTCGTTCACCGGCCAGTCTCCGCGCACCAGATTGCCGTCGAAGTCGACGACGATCAGGCTGGACGCCGTGATCTCCTCGAAGAGGAGCCCGTAGGGGTTGATGAGATAGTGGCCGGGTTCGTCCGGGAGACGGGCGGAGATGTGGGTGTAGATCAGATCGGTCCAGCCGTAGCGGACGAACGCCCGGTAAAGTGCGGCGAGGTCGCAGCGGATCTCCCACTCCCGGGTCCCGGTTCTCTCAGGATGAATTCTGGACACAACAGCCATGGCAGGTCCTCCCTGAAGTCGACAACCAGCAACCTCCCGGCAAGAAGGCCCGGAAGGCGATCATCACTCTCCACCAAGTCGCCCCCGTCTGCAAGAAGCGCCATGCGGCCACATCGCCCCGCAATGCTGCTCGCTTCGGTCTGCGGCGGGACGAGACACGCCGTTCCAAACGGTCATGTCAATCCACGCCTGCAGTTTCCACCTGGCCCGACATTGGCGTATGGACCAACCAGGGCCGGGCCCGTCGATGGGAGGGAACCATGAGAGAGCCACGCCTTTCCAAGTCGCGATTCATGTCCGGAACGCAGTGCCACCTGCGGCTCTGGTACGAGACGCACAGGCCCGGTCTGCGGACACAGCCCGACGAAGTCCTGCAGACCGTGTTCGATACCGGGCACGAGGTCGGCCGAATGGCGTGCCGGCTCTACCCCGGCGGCCATGCCGTCAGTCACGACCACCGGCATATCCCCGAGGCTCTCGAGGAAACACGCCGAGTCCTTGAGGAGGGATCCGCACCGGCGCTCTTCGAGGCCGCCTTCGAACACCGCGGTGTACTGGTCCGTGCCGACGTGATCGAACGCCTTCCCGGAGGGGGCTGGCGCCTGATCGAGGTGAAGTCCTCGACCCGGTTGAAGGACGTCTTCGTGCGCGATGCAGCCATTCAGCTCTGGGTATTGAAGGGCGCTGGCCTGGACGTGCGCGATGCCGGGGTCCTCACACTCGACCGGAACTACGTCCATGATGGCGTGACACTCGATCTCGGCACCCTTTTCAGGCTTCATCCGGTCTTCGACGAGGCGCAGGCGTATCTCGACACCCTGGGCGCGGAGGTCTCGGGAATGCGGCGCATGCTGTCACGGCCGTCCGCGCCGGATATCGCTCCGGGCGACCACTGTCTGACGCCATACGAATGCCCATTCCACGCCCATTGCACTCGGGATGCGGCCCTGCCGGATCACGGCATCGACGAGCTTCCCCGACTCGACGCGGGCCGCCGCGAGGAACTCCTCGCGGCAGGGATCGAGGAGATCCGGGATGTTCCCCAGGAATTCCCGCTGACCAGGCTCCAGGGCATCGTCCGCCAGACCATTCGCGAAGGCCGCGCAGCGATGCACGGCGACATCGCCGGCGCGTTGGCGAAGATCGAAAGGCCGGTGCGCCATCTCGATTTCGAGACCTTCGCGCCAGCCATCCCGCGCTTTGCCGGAACCCGCCCCTTCGATGCCGTGCCGTTCCTGTTCTCCGTTCACACCGAACGCGATGGCGAGCCGCCCGCGCACGTGGATTACCTGCACGAGGGTGCGGACGACCCCCGGGAAGAGTTCGCCGACCGTCTGATCGAAGCGTTGGGAAGCGATGGGAGTATCTGCACCTACTCAGCCTACGAAGGGCAGGTGCTTCGCGATCTGGGCAAGGCCTTGCCGCATCGGGCCGGGAACCTTGATTCCATCGAGGCGCGGCTGTTCGACCTGCTCCCGGTTGTGCGCAACGGTTACTATCATCCGGAGTTCCGCGGCTCGTTCTCGATCAAGGTCGTCCTCCCGGTGCTCGCTGCAGGGATATCTTATGACGATCTGGCAATCGCGCAGGGACAGGCTGCGGCGGTACACTATGCCGCGGCGCTCGCGACCGCCGACCCGGCACTTCGCCGACACACGTTCGAGGACCTTCGCGCCTACTGCGCCCGGGACACGCTGGCCCTGGTGAAGCTGCGCGAGTCGCTGACAAGCCTTGTCCGCGACTCGCGCAGCTGAGAACCAACAAGATGCCGGCGCTTGCGGGAATGTCCCAGGCATCCTGAATCCGGAAGAACCATGTGGAATCGGTGGTGCAGTTCACGCCGGCCCAGGTGCCAGGAAGGACTCGCCGCACATGTCAGTTGCCGGAGCCGCGCCATCGGGCGAGGAGACGGGATGCGGCACCGGTCAGGCCGTCGGGGAGCAGGAGTACGAAGAGGGCCAGTGTGAGACCGAGGCCGAGGGTGCGGAAGTCCTGGACTTCCCTCAGTCCCTCGTCGGCGAACATCACCAGCGTGGCGCCGACGATGGGGCCCCAGATGGTGCCGAGCCCACCGACGACGATCATGGCCAGAAGCAGCAGAAGCAGGCTGAAAGAGAAGATCGTCGGACCGACACTCTTGAAGTGCGCCGCGTAGAAGGCGCCGGCAAGGCCGGTGAAGAAGGCCGACAGGGCAAAGACGACAAGCTGGTACTTGAACTGGCTGATGCCGCGCGAACGGGCGTAACCCAGGTTGTCCCTGAGCGCCCGGAAGGCGAGACCCAACGGCCCCCTCGCAATGGCCACGGAGAACGCCATGGCCGCCACCAGCAGGCCAAGGCCGATGAAGTAGTTGCCAATGATCCAGTCGCGGCCAAGCCACTCCCTCAGGCCGAGATCCCCGAATCTCCGAAGCCCGCTGGCGCCACCGGTGAAGGGCTCGCAGCGCGTCTCCGTCCTGATGAAACAATCGGTGTCGGTGATGATGACAAGATAGGCCACCTGGGCAAGCGCCAGGGTCAGCAGGGCAACATAGGGGCCCTTGAGCCTCAGACAGGCAAGACCGACCAGGAGGCCGGCGATCACCGCGATCATGGCTCCCGCCGGCATCGCTGCCCACAGCGACCAGTCGAGATAGAGACCGAGCATCGCGGTGGCATAGGCGCCGCAGGCAAACAGCGCCATCTGCGCCAGGGAAAAGATGCCGGCGACACCAAGGACAAGGTTCCACTGGGTCACCACGATGGCGTAGATAAAGAGCACCGTCATCTGCGTGATGACATAGCGCACCGGAAACAGGAACGGCACGGTGGCGGCGATGGCGACGAGGACGACGCCGATCACCAGATCCCTCCCCGGCGCGGTCACAGCCGTTGCACCTGTGTCCGGCCGAACAGACCGTGCGGCCGCCAGATCAGGGTCAGGATGACGAGCACCAGCAACGTCGCCAGACCAAAGCGCACACCAAGAAGGTATTGTGCCGCGGCCTCGACGAGGCCCAGCACGATGGCGGCAATCATGGCGCCGTGGACGTTGCCGAGGCCGGCGACGACGCAGACGATGAAGGCCTTGAGCATGGGGTCGCCGCCCATGGTGGGAGACAGATTGGTGAGTGAACTCACCATGACTCCCGAAACTCCGGCGAGTGCCCCTGAAATCGCCAGAACCTTGGCGTAGATCCACCGCACCCGGACACCCATGAGTTCCGCAGCCGCCCGGTTCTGTGCCGTCGCCCGGATGGCGTTGCCGGTCTTCGTGCGCGTCAGCAACCACGCCGTCGCCACCATCAGGAGGACGCCGGCGACGAGAATGGCGATGTTGCGCAGGGGAATGAACACGCCAAGGACCTCGACGGCGCCGTCGAAGGCCAGGGGCTGCGCTGCCGGATAGGCGCCGAAGAGCTTGAGCACGACGTTCTCCAGGGCCATGCCGATGCCAAACGTGGCAATGAAGATGTTGGTCTCGAAGGCCGGCGCCGACAGCATGCCATGGACAAGAACGACATAGATCGCCAGACCCAGCAACGCGCCGGCCACAACCGCGGCGGCGACACCGACAACCATCGGCAGACCCAGCGAGGTGATCACGTAGAAGGTGGCATATCCGCCGAACGTGAGGATCGCGCCATGCGCGATATTGAGCATGCCGAGCGCGCCGTAGACCAGGGCCAGACCGACAGCGGCGACAGCATACATGGCCCCCAGGGTGAGACCCGACGCGATCACCTGAACAACGACCTCCATCACCGCCTAT
Source organism: Alphaproteobacteria bacterium (assembly GCA_965213815.1). Classification (GTDB taxonomy): domain Bacteria; phylum Pseudomonadota; class Alphaproteobacteria; order SP197; family SP197; genus SP197. The sequence goes on from OZ243917.1 coordinate 2,843,754, forward strand.
CCCCCAAGGTAGCTGCGGATCACTTCGGGACGGGCGAGGAACTCCTCGCCGTTGCCCTGCCAGGCCATGGATCCGTTGTCGAGAAGGTACATGCGGTCCGACTGCCTCGCCGCCCGCATTGCGTTTTCCTCGACAAGCACGATGGTCCTGCCGCTTTCCCGCAGTCGCGTCATGACATCGTAGATCTGGTCGATGATCACGGGCGCCAGGCCGAGTGAAGGTTCGTCGAACATGGTCAGCCGTCCTCCGGCCATCAGTCCGCGGCCAATCGCCACCATGCGGCGTTCACCACCCGACAGCGTTCTCGCGAGTTGCTGGCGGCGGTCGGCAAGGCGCGGAAGAATGGCATGGACCTCGTCGAGACGGCGTCGGATGACCGCCCTGTCGGGCGTCAGGTAACCGCCCATCATCAGGTTCTCATGAACCGTCATGTCGGCAAAGAGCATGTCGCCCTGGGGGACGTGGACAAGGCCCCGCGCCGCCATCGACGGTGCCGCAAGACCGGTGACATCGTCACCGGAGAAACGGATGGAACCGCCGCTGGTCCTCAAGAGACCGCTGATGCATTTCAGCAACGTGCTCTTGCCGTGACCGTTGGGTCCGATGACGGACACGACCGCGCCCTCGTGCACATCAAGCGAGATGTCGCGCAGAACATCCCTGCCGGTATAGCCGGCAAAGACCTGGCACACGCTCAGCAGGGGATCGTTCACGGGTCCACGCCGGGATCGAGGGCGGCGCGAATCAGGTCCGCCGCACCGTCGCCAAGATAGACGTCCACCACACGCCTGTCGTGTGCCAGATCGTCGGGCCGGCCTTCGAAGATCCTTTCACCGTGATGCATGATGAGAACCCGATCGGCCAGCGAGACCAGAAAGCGCATGACATGCTCGATGAGGATGATGGCCATGCCCTCGCCCCTGATTCGCGCCAGCATGCCAACAAACGCGTCCATCTCCGCCTGTGTCAGCCCGCCCACGGGTTCGTCAAGCATGAGAAGACGCGGCCTTGTCACGATCGCCGTGGCCACCATGAGGAGCTTGCGCTCGAGAACCGCCAGTTCTCCGGCCGTTGTTGCGGCACGAGGGGCAAGACCGGAGAGTTCGAGGGCGGCGTCAACCCTGCGGTGAATGTCGGGGCGGATGCGAAACCCGGGGAACACCGGCGCTTCGTGCCCGTAGATGGCCGCAACCTCGATGTTCTCGCGCACGCTCAGCGTGTCGAAGCCGGCGTTGAGCTGGAAGGTGCGTGCGATGCCCGCATGGCAGATCCGCTCGGGTCCGGCTCGCGTGATGTCATCGCCGGCGAAGAGGATTCGCCCCGATGAGGCGTGATCGAGCCCGGTGATGACATCAAAGAGCGTCGTCTTGCCGGCACCGTTGGGACCCCCGATGCCGAGAACCTCTCCCGGCATCACCTCGAAACTGAGGTTGTCGACGGCCGCCAGGGCACCGAAGTGCTTGCTCACCCCGTCCACCACAAGGAGGGGACGGGGCGAGCATGCGGCTTCGTGGTTCAGCCCATCCACGGAGGCGTGACGAACGATGCAGCGCTGTAGGGCTGTGGCGCCACCAGAACCGGCGTTCGCATGTGGTCCTGGATCTGCAGGAACTGGTGCGGCATGCCAAGTGAAGGATCGTTGGTCTGCGCCGGGTAGTGATACGCAGCCTGCTCACCGGGAATGAACCGCGTGGTGCCGTTCATGCCGCGGTGGATCATGCGCCGGATGTGGGCCGCTACCTTGCGGTTCTGTTCCTCGTCTCCGGGAGCGCCCGACCCGCCGGCAAGAGCACAGGCCGTCGCCCAGATATAGCAGCCGTCGTAGGGCTGGGATCCGGTGAGGTGCGTCGCATCCTCGCCCCAGCGTTTCTTGTAGCGCCGCTCGAAAGCTGTTCCGATCTCGTCGGGCAGCGCCGCGATCACCGTGGCGTAGAGGACGCCGTTGGTCGACTCCTTGCCAATGTCGCGGAAGGCGGCAAGGGACGGGCCGTACTGCATGTAGATGAGACTCGGTGTCGGGTCCGGCACGAACTGCAGCATGAACTGGGCGAGATCCTGCGGATAGAAGTGGGTGATGGCAATCACCGCAGGCGGATCCTGGCGGATCTTGGCCAGTGTCGGCCCCCACTCCGAGATCGGCACCGTCACCGCTTCAAAGAGGCTCACCTCGTATCCGTAGTCGCCAGCGCCCTCGCGAATCGAGTTGGCGATGTTGGTCGAGTAGGGCCCGGGTCCGGTGATGATCGCGATGCGATTGTTGCTGCGCGTGAACTCGCCGTTCATTTCCAGGGTGTTGATGTAGTCGAGAAAGCCGGCGCCGTACCAGTACTCCGGGGGATCGCCCATGAAACTCCCGAAGTAGAAGTCGGGGTCGGAAGAGACAAGCTCGTTGTGCGCGATCACCGTGTCGTAGTGCATGTAGATGATGCCGGCATCGGCAATGACATCCTGAATGGCGATCCCGGTGCCCACGTTGTAGCCGTTGACGATGGCATGGACGTCGTGCCGGTCGATGAGACGCTGGACCGCCTGCACGTTGCGGTCATCTCCCATCTCCCCGGTATCCTCGATATGGGGCTCGAGAGGACGCCCCAGGATACCGCCGATGGCGTTGATTTCCTCGCAAGCCAGGGTCAGGCCACGCATGAACTCGATTCCGTCCGGGGCGCCCCAGCTGGTCTGGGCCGACGCCTGGCCGACCGGTATGGGTTCGCCGGTTGCCTCCATGCCGTCGTTTGCCTGGGCCAGGAGCTGGGCCGGTGTTAGCGCCGCCGCGGCCGGCGCCGCCAGTGCGGTGCCCATGAATGCGCGCCGTGATGATCCCTTCGCTAGAACTGACATGCTGGTCCTCCCTGGGTTTGCAATGTCACGGCGAGGGACGTTAGTGGTCGTGCCGCCGATTGTCGACAGCGCCGGTAGTGTGGTGCGGCAGCATTTCGTGCCACAATCGGATCAGTCAACAGGAGGAACGGAGTCCGATGCCGCGAGACCCGCGATATGACGTCCTGTTCGAGCCCGTCACCATTGGACCGGTGACGGCACGGAACCGTTTCTACCAGGTGCCCCACTGCAATGGCATGGGTCGCGCCCATCCCACGGCGATGGCAGTCATGCGCGGCATCAAGGCTGAAGGCGGCTGGGCCGTGGTGTGCACCGAGCAGTGCGACATCCACGTGACCACCGACACCGAACGGGAGGTCCGCCTGTGGGACGACCGGGACATTCCCTACCTCGCACGCATGGCTGACCAGGTCCACCGGCACGGCGCCCTTGCCGGGCTCGAACTGACCCACATGGGTTACTACACCGCGAACTACATCGGCCGCGAGATCCCGATGGCGCCCACGGCAAGACCGGTCCACGGTATCGAGCCGTTCCATGCGCGGACCATGGACAGGACCGACATCGCCGACTACCGGCGATGGCACCGCAACGCCGCATTGCGCGGCAAGCGGGCCGGATTCGACATCGTCTATGTCTATGCCGGACACAGCCTGTCGCTGTGCATGCATTTCCTGTCGGCGCGCCACAACCAGCGCACCGACGAGTACGGCGGCTCCATCGAGAACAGGGTGCGCCTGCTTCGCGAGGTCATCGAAGACACCAAGGATGCGGTCGGCGACACGTGTGGCGTCGCCGTGCGCCTCGCCGTCAACGAACTTGTCGGACCGAAGGGCATCACACCCGAGGAGGACGGCCGTGCCGTGATCGAGATGCTCGGCGAATTGCCCGACCTGTGGGATGTCAACGTCAGCGAATGGGAGAACGACAGCGAGACATCGAGATTCACCGACGAGGGGTTCCAGGAGGAGCACATCTCCTTCGTCAAGTCCCTGACCAGCAAGCCGGTGGTGGGCGTCGGCCGCTACACCAGCCCCGATCGCATGGTGTCCCTGATCAGAAACGGTGTGCTCGACATGATCGGCGCTGCCCGCCCCTCCATCGCCGACCCCTTTCTGCCGAAGAAGATCGAGGAGGGGAGGCCCGAGGATATTCGCGAGTGCATTGGCTGCAACATGTGTGTCGGCATTGCGAACCAGCCGACTTATCTGAGATGCACGCAAAATCCGACCCAGGGCGAGGAATGGCGCCGGGGGTGGCATCCCGAAGTGATGCCGCCGCGGGATACGGACGAGCGTGTTCTCGTGGTCGGCGCCGGGCCCGCCGGGCTGGAGGCGGCGCGGGCACTGGGTCAGCGCGGCTACGAAGTCATGCTTGCCGAGGCCGACCGCGAACCGGGCGGACGGGTCGCCCGGGAGTGCCGCCTGCCGGGTCTTGCCGCCTGGGCCCGCGTACGCGACTGGCGCATGACCCAGCTCCACAAGCTGCCCAACGTCGAGATCTACATGGATTCGGCGATGACCGCCGACAGTGTGCGCGAAACCGGCGCCGGCCTTGTCGCCGTGGCCACCGGCGCCCGGTGGAGGCGCAACGGCAGCGGGAGATACCACGACTTTCCCCTTGCCTGCGGGTCAGCCAACATCGTCACGCCCGACGACATCATGGACGGCGCCACACTCGAGGGGCCCGTCGTCGTGTTCGACGATGATCACTACTACATGGGTGGAGTGATCGCCGAGAAACTGGTTCAGGACGGTCACGCGGTCAGCATCGTCACGCCGCAGGATTCGGTATCGGCGTGGACCACGTACACACTTGAGCATGCGCGCATCCAGGCCCGGATGCGCGAACTCGGCGTCGCGCGGCACATGGGCTTTGCCGTGAAGACCATCGAATGGAGCCGGCTCGAGATCGAGGACGTCTACACCGGCGATTGCCAGTGGATCGCCTGCCGCAGCCTCGTCATGGTGACGGCCCAGGATCCGGTGGACGATCTCTATCACGCGCTCATGGCCGATGAGGCGGCCAACCGCGAGGCTGGCATTCGTCGCGTGTCACGCGTTGGCGACTGCTACGGCCCGGGACCGATCGCTGCTGCCGTCTTCGGCGGTTACCGCTATGCCCGCGAACTCGGTGAAGCGGTCGGCGACGACGTTCCCTGGAAACACGAAATCGTCGAACTCGCCTCTGTCGTGTGACGCTCTGACGTTCATCTGGCTGCCTCGACCAGACGCCTCTCGAGCGGATCACCGGACTTGACCAGGACGTCGAGTCGCACGGTTGCGCGGCTGAACATCGTATAGAGAAGGCGCTGCAGGTGGCGCTCGTCATCACTGCCGCTCTCGACGTCGATGGCGATGATGGCCGGCGCCTGCTGTCCCTTGTAGCGATAGATGCTCTCGAGAAGGATCTGTCCGCGGGTAAAGACCTGGTTGCCAAGCAGGTCGTACTCGCCGGAGAAATGCCTGAGTGTGTGGTTGCCGACCCTGTCGCGACCTGCAAGACAGGTATGCCTGATCCCCTTCATCGACAGGATGACGATGTCCTCGGGCCTGAACCTGTCGGCCAGCAACCGCGACACCGCGCGCGATACCAGCTTCACCTGGTGAGGGGCATCTTCATAGACGTCGACACCGACATCGAATCCGGGCAGCCCGTTGGCCTGCTCGAAGTCGAAGGGAAGTGCCCTGTCGATGAACCGTGCGACGGTTCCCGGGGACCGGTAGTTGGAGCGGATGTTGAGGCCGACAAAGCCCTCGAGTGTGACCGGCTCGTTCCTGCGAATGCCCTGGTCGGGATCCTCGAACCAGAGGATGTCCGCGTCATCCCGGGCGAACAGCCGGAGGATGTCGAACCAGTCAGGTTCAAGGTCCTGACCTTCGTCAACGATGAGGGTATCGAACATCCACCTGTCCGGGACCGGCGCCGCCATGACCTCGTCCTGGACGTGTGACCAGAACGTGGCAAAGTCATTCCGGCGGCCGAAATCCGGCGCCTTGCCGATATCCTCGAGGAAGCGGTGACACAGGCCATGCCAGGTCTCCACCAGCCCACCGCTGTCGACCGATGCCCCGATCCTTTCCTTGAGCTGGCGATTGAAGCATACCAGCAATGGCTTGCGTGCCTGTTCAAGTGCGCCCTGGAAGCGGCGTGTGGCCATCACCGTCTTGCCGCACCCTGCCGCTCCGCGGATGCGCAGTCGCAACGGAGTCATCTCGATCGAGGCAAGCAGTTGCGAAAGCCGTCCGCTCAGCCGCGCGAACCGCTCCTCACCGTGGCGGACACGGGCGTGGATGTCGGGGTGGATGTCGAAGGACTGACGGAGGAAGGCCTCGATGGTTGCCCGCCTTTGCGGTTCGTCTTCTTCCTCGTCCAGAAGGCTCACGATCCTGCTGACAAGAAGATGGTCCGTTGCCGCATCAACGATGCGCGACGAGTCGAGGCCGACGGCGTTGACGGAGCGCACGCGATGGTCGGGGCAATACACGAGATAGTCGGTGACAAGAGCGGGTTCACGCCGGTGCACCTTGCGGAACTTGCCCTTGATGTTGTCGACCGAGCGCCGCACCTGGAGGACAGGGTCGGAGGAGGCGCCATCGCGGTACCGCTTGACAAGACCGCCGTCAGTCTCGTCCAGGGAGCCGTTTTTCTGTTCCATGACCAGAACCCTGCCGGCGCGATTGACGATGATGAAATCGGCTTCGCCCCAGGTGGTCCGGTCACCCGATTCCCGCGTCCAGTGGACCGAATGGAAGACTGTCAGGTCGGGATCAAGATCGCGCCGCAGACGCTCCAGTGTCGCGAGTTCCGGAGCATGACCGCCGGCCAGGGCCAGCCGGTCAACATCCGAGGGAACGATGCGCGCCATCGGGTCACGCGACGGTTGACGCCTTCTTCTCCCACGTCCCCCGGGGAGTCTGCTGCCAGTATGTCAGGACGTGTCCGGCGTCACGGCGCGCCTTCCAGCGACGGCGGGCTTCGGCAACGGCCTCGCCGTCGTGGCCGTCGAACATGTCGACCACACGCTCGAAGGCATCGACATCGGCGCAGTCGGCCCGGTCGACGAGCACCAGCAGGCGGGCGCCATTCGGGTTGTCATCGGTGTCGGCAATCCAGACAGGCTGGTGTTCCGCATTCCGGGCATGCCCAACGCAGCCGTGGGGCAGGAAACTCTCCTTCCTGTGGGTCCACAAGGCACTGTCGAGGTGGCTGGCCCGTTCACGCGAGACCGTCTTCACGACGGCCCGCAAGTCTCTCTCAAGGGCCTTCTCCAGAAGGCCTGGAAGCGCGGTCTCCAGAGGAGACGTGAGCAGGTGATAGAAGTCGACCCGGGTCATGATTCCCTGGTATCGGCCACGAAGCGGTCAAGCAGGCGGACACCAAACCCGGTCGCGCCCCGGGGTGTGAGGGCTTCGTCGGAATGGGCCCACGCCGTACCGGCGATGTCGAGATGGGCCCAGGGAGTGTCGCCGACGAATCTCTCCAGGAGCACGGCCCCGGCGGTGGACCCCGCCTCGCGCTTCTTGCCGACATTCTTCATGTCGGCAATGTCCGAGTTGATGTCCTCGCTGTACCGCTCGCCAAGCGGCATGCGCCACAGTTCCTCACCGGTCGCCTGGCCCGCGGCCTCGAGAGCCCGGGCAAGGTCGTCATCGTTGCTGAACAGTCCTGCCCTGTAGGTGCCGAGGGCAACGATGATGGCGCCGGTCAGCGTCGCCAGGTCAATGACCTGGTCGGGCTTGATGTTCTGCACGGTCCAGTAGAGGGCATCGGCGAGGACGAGACGCCCCTCGGCATCGGTATTGATCACCTCTATGGTCTGGCCGGACATGGTCGTCACCACGTCGCCAGGGCGCTGCGCGTTGTGGGAGGGCATGTTCTCGACACAACCGATGACCCCGGCAACGTTGGCTCGGGCGCCGCGGGAGGCCAGGGTGTGCATGAGTCCGGTGACGCAGCCCGCTCCGGCCATGTCGAACTTCATGTCCTCCATCCCGGCGCCGGGTTTGAGCGAAATGCCGCCGGTGTCGAAACACACACCCTTGCCGACCACGGCCAGCCATGGGTCGTCATCACCAGCTCCCTTCCATGTCATGACAACCAGCTGGCTCTCACGCTCGCTGCCCTGGCCGACACCGAGGAGGGCGCCCATGCCGAGTTCCGCCATTTCGGCCTCACCAAGCACGGTGACACTGACGCCAAGATCACGCAATGCCGTGGCGCGACGGGCAAACTCCGCAGGAAAGAGCGTGTTCGCGGGCTCGCTCACCAGATCACGGGTCAGGAAGACACCATCGGCCACGCATTTGAGACGCGCCGCCTTCGATTCACTCGTTGCCACGTCCTGCGTCACCACGGTGACCCTGTCGACCGTCGGTCTCGACTCCTCCTTCACCACCGTGCGGTAGGTGTCGAAGCGATAGCTCCGCAACGTCATGCCGTGGACGAACTCGCAGACATCAAGGGGGTGGCCAGCCGGGATGGCGACATGTCGCGCCCCCAGTCTGTCGAGATGGCGGTAGGCGCCGCCGCCGAGATTCTGACGGTCGAGTGGGGTGAATGTCGCATAGTCACCGGTGCCGACAACGACGATGTGGCTGGCACTCATGGTCTCCGGCGCGACAATGTCGAGGATCTGGCCCTTCTTTCCGGAGAACCGCGCCGAGACGTCCATGGCGCGACTGATGGCGCCACCGGCCGCACGATCGATCTCTTCGGCCGAAGCGAAGAGCTGGCCGTCCTCCTGCGTGGCCACGACGATGGTATCGGCATCATCGGGAATGGACGGGGCAAATTCGACACGCATCATGAAGATCCTCCGGCCGGCCTGGCAGACCTGACAGCCACTTGTCATTGAATCAGGAACGATATGGGCCTCACCCTATACCACGGCCGGGGAGATCTGCGGAAGATCGCCTTGCGTGCGTCGGCCGGTGGGGCAATGGCATCGTCCACCCGCACGGCTCGCCGCGACCGTCCAGCGTCTTCTCTGTGTCAGGTTGCCGTGGTGCAAATCCAAGATGCCCGCAAGGAGCGGCCATCGGAGTGGGATCGAAGCGCCAGGCGTCTGTGCGCAGTCACCCGTCGGGCTGGCAGGTCTGGATCGTGCAGGCGCCCATCAAGGGGAAGAGCTGCCGCGTGTGCGCGAACGGGAGAAGCAGGCATCGATCCTCCGTGAGTTCACCGAGGAATACCTGCGGCGCAGCAATCCGCATTGGAAGCTCTCCGGGCGCGAGACGGGTGCGCGTCCGTCTCAAGGCCCGCACCCTGCCCGCGTTCGACAAGACGCTCATCGATCCCATCGGCCTCGAGAAAGTGGTCGCGTGGCTCGCCCCGGCAGGCAAGAGCAAGCCCGGCGGCCAATTGCACGCTGGAAATCTTGCGTGCGATGACATTCCGGGTCGAGGAGTGGATCGTGCGAGAACGCGGCACCATCCCCAGGAACGCCGGGTGCCTGCAATCGCGCTGAACCGGTCACTGCGCCACGGCACTTGGGGCGTTTTTCGCCTCGCTCCCACTGGCTCAACAGCCCCTTTGGTCACGTTGAGGTAGCGCGCGAACACCGCCCGCTCGGGTTTCCCGAAGCCGCAGCGTCCGAATGTCCTCCAGCGACTTCGCCTCTGCCGGCGTCAGGCACATCTCGTCGAACACGCGCATGGTTTATGCATCCGAGTGTGTGCGATACCAATCTGGTGTCGGCTGCAGGCATGCTCGCCCCACGATCGACCTGTGGCTCTTCGGCCACGTGGCTTTCACCTGCCGATTGCACCGCCCGGAAGGTTCGCCGACTCGTTCGCATCCGTATGGCGGCCGAAGCAACCTCGGCGAGCCTGCGGCCTGAATTGGGCTCTCGCCCGAAAGCGGGGTGGTGGCCGGCGGGCCGGGAGTGACGTGCCGTCGACGTTGCCTTTCACCCAACCCAGGGAGCACGGCACGATGCAGGCGGTACCCGCACCTTGTCTTGTCCATTTCGTCGGCGACTGCCTGGACGACGACCGCTACGTCACTCAATTCTACCTGTCCCGGGCCAAGCCGAAGGGTCGGCGCCGGCCTCGTCCGACCGTCGCCTCGTTGAGGCAGGTCGAGAACCTGCGCCCGGCCCGACGAGATCATCATCGCAGCGGAGATCAAACTGCGTCATTGCGGCGTGCAACTCTGGGCTGGCGGGCCATGAGAGTTTTCGTCGAGCGTTGCCAGAAGGACTGACCGGTAGCGCATGGAGGTGTCCAGCAGCGGATTCGTCGCCCCCGGGCCGGACGGGCCTGACCGGTGGTGCATGGAGGTGTCCCTCCGTCCTCAGCGACCGGAGACACCCCGAGTGCGACGGGGGCCGTGTCGGAAAGAAATCAGTCGCCTGTCGGGGTTGTCTCGTCTGGAACAGGCGGCTGCCCGCGGCTCTGCCTTGATCTGGCGAGACGCCTTGCAACCTGACGCCTTTCCCAGCCGTCGCCGAACAGATTGACGATCTCGAATACGCCGAGGCCGTGGACGGTGACGGCGACGCCCCAGCCGAGCGCAGCCCACAGAAACCAGAGATAGCCCGGGCTGGTCAAGAGGTTGATCGCCGCGAGGCCGGCGATGACGACGACGTACTGGACGGCGTGAATGTAGAAGCCCCGGATGTCCCGGACATACTCCATGGCGTCGCGTTCGTCGTCAGAGAGATGCGGAATGTCGGCTGCTGTGGTCATGTCTCGCTCCTTGCGCAGGGTGGAAATGTCGGTTTCCAGAACAGCGGCAAGGCACTTGAGTGTCTCGGCACTCGGGTTCGCGCCGCGCTCCATGCGCTGCAGGGTGCGTACACTGACACCCGCCATCGACGCGAGTTGCTCCTGGGAGAATCCCCGTTCAAGACGCAGCTTTCGGACGATCATCACCGCCATTCCCGACGTTCAGGCAAGCCGACATGACCCGCATGGCAACTGGATACCACGACAGGAACCCGACATTTTCGCGACAGCATGGCTGGTGAACCGGTCAGTACCGCTCTGGAGGGGCGGTCCAGGCGACCGCCTCGTGACCCGCGGCAAAGGTGCTGATGGTGATGTCCGGATTGCGGTTGACGAGATGGCGGGCGTAGATCGGATGGGTCATGGAGCGAACCTCGTGCTCGATGCGGAACACCGGCTCACCGGTGCCGGGATCGACGATGTCGAGGAATCGGTACTGCCACCGGTTGCTCTCCTCCGAGATGAGACCGCGCCTTTCCAGCCAGTGGTGCGGGCCCGAAAAGTCGGCCACGTAGATCGCGATATGGTGGCCGTCGTAGTCGCAAAGCGGGCCTGCGGACTCGACAAAGCGCAGTTCCTGGCCGTGCCCGACCGGAACACGGACCACGCCGCGGCAATCCACCCTGGCGTCCGTTTTCCATACCTCGCGGTAGAACGCCACCACCGCCTCCCCCGTTCCCTCGGGCACATCGAAGGCCACACAAGTCATGGCGAGCGTGCGTCCATCTCCCGGCCCATGCACGCGGATGCGATTACCCCAGGGGCATGCCGTGTCGATGTGGCCAGCCTCCCGCACGCAGGGCAGGCCGGCGGCGGCGAGACGGGTTTCGAGTGCGTCGAGATCGGGCATGACAAGGTCGATGCTCCCGCGCAGGCGTTGCGCTGCGCCTGTCGGAAGGTGGAACTGGCTCTGTCCGACGTTGACCCACATGTTGTCCGTTCCGGTCACCAGGTAGGGATCGCGCGTGAGACCGAGAGCAGTGATGTAGAAGTCCGTCGCGCGCGCCTGGTCCGGCACCCGGAGATTGACGTGCTCCAGTGCAACGATGTTGCCGACATCCTCGCCGGCGCGGTCGAATTGCGGCATCGGCTTCCTCGCAAGCTGCAGGCGCCAGCCTACACGGCGAGACCGGGCGAGGGGAGCCTCTCCGGGATCGACATGTGGTTGCAGGGAAGGCCGGGCATGCTCCGGATCATCGACTCTTCGCTTCCGGCGACCCGGACGGGAACTGCCGGGACAACCTTCTGGAAGCCTCATCATGTGTCCGGCGGCTTGCGTGGCAAAGGTGACGTCGCGCCGTTTCCGCTGTATATCGCAAAGGGAGGGGAGCAACGCACACTCCATGCCCATGGTCAGCAGGCATACGTCCTACATTCTGCTCCAGCTGGTGTTGACGACGATCACCATCGCTGCGGTGCTGGTGAGCGTGATCTGGCTTACCCAGTCGCTCAGATTCCTCGACTTCATCATCAACCGCGGCCTCTCGGTCCTCGCCTTCCTCGAGATCACATTGCTCCTGATGCCGTCGATCCTTCCGGTGACGTTGCCGGTCGCCGTGCTGTGCGCCGTGATCTTCACCTTCAACCGGCTGACGGTCGATCGCGAACTGGTGGTCATGCGGTCCGCCGGACTGGGTCCCTGGGACATGGCCCGGCCCGTGATCGTTCTTGGTGTTCTCGCTGCCATCGTGGGCTGGATCCTGACGCTGTGGCTTTCACCTGCGGGATTCCGCGACTTCAAGGATGAACAGGCGCACCTCAGGAGCGACTTTCATCACCTGCTGTTGCGCAAGGGCACATTCAACCAGCTCATTCCGGGATTCACGGTCTATTACCGCGATGAGGACAGGGAAGGCCGTTTCCACGGCATCATCATCCATGACAACCGCGAACGGGAGCGCAAGATCACCATGCTGGCGCAGTGGGGATCGCTGGTCGCGGAGGACGGCGGCCTTCAGCTGGTGCTGGCCAATGGCACGCGCCAGGAGATCGCCGGCAACGAGCGCTCCCTGCGCATGCTCTATTTCGACAGCTACGCCCTTGACCTCGCCCAGCTTTCAGGCGTCCCCCCGACACGCAACAGGGAACCCAAGGAGCGCTATCTTCATGAACTGATCAGCGGGCCGTTCACTGCCATCGACGGCAGCAACAGCGGCGAGTTCCTGGCGGAGGCCCACAGGCGCCTGGCGCTGCCGCTGGCATCCCTCGTCATGGCGCTCATCGGCTTTTCCGCGTTGACCGCCGGCGAATTCGACCGTCGCCACCAGTGGCCGAGGATTGTCAGCGGACTGGGCCTCGGCCTGCTCTATCTCGGGGTCTCGTTCTCTCTCACCAGCCTTGTGGTCAAGAACACGCTCCTCATCGGTCCTCTCTACGGACTGCCTGTCATCGCCCTCTGGCTCGCCATCTGGACGATGATGCAGCATCGTTTCTCCCTGCCGTTCTCCACGTTCGGCGCACTCAGAACAGGCGTCTAGCGCCATGCGGCTGTCCTTTGTCCTCTCGAAGTACATTGCCAGGCGATTCTTCATGTCGGTCATGCTGGTACTCGTCATCATGGTGACCGTCACCTTTCTCGTCGACATCGTGAACCTGGGAGGACGGGCTGCTTCCCGTAACAGTGCGGACCTTGCCCTGGTGCTGGAGATGGCGCTGCTGCGCATTCCCTACTTCATGGTGAAGATTCTCCCGTTTTCGGTGCTGTTCGGCACCATGCTGACCTATGTCTGGCTCACCAGGACCCATGAGCTGGTGGTCATGCGGGCCACTGGTGTGTCGGTGTGGCAGTTCCTGCTGCCGGCGCTCTCCATCACAATCGCTCTCGGGATTGCCACCATCACCATCTTCAACCCCGTTGCATCGGCCCTGATTTCCCGTTTCGAAGAGCTCGAGAACCGCAATGTCAGAAGCCAGGCCAACGTTCTTGCCGTCGCGCCCGGCAACATGTGGATCCGGGAAGGCGACGACACGCGCCAGTCCGTGATTCATGCTCACGAGGTGTCAGCCAGCGGCACCGAACTCGAGGATGTCATCATCCTCGTGTTCGGCGAGAACGACCTGTTCATCGAGCGCTACGACGCAAAACGGGCCACCCTTGCCGATGATCACTGGGACATGGAAGAGGTCCTGATCAGCCGCCCCGACCAGAGCACCTCCAGCGCCAGCACACTCGAGGTGCCGACGGAGCTTTCCCTCGACCGCCTGCAGGCTGCCTTTGCATCGCCTGAGACCATCTCGTTCTGGGATCTCCCGGGATTCATCACGGTCATGGAAAATGCAGGGTTTTCCGCACTGCAGCACCGCATCCACTGGCATGCCATACTGGCCATACCGTTGTTTCTGGCATCCATGGTGCTGGTGGCGGCAACGTTCTCGCTTCGTCTGACGCGCCAGGGCAAAGTCGGCCTCTTCGCCATCGCCGGGTTGGGATTCGGGTTTATCGTCTACGTCGTATCGGATATTTTCATCGCCTACGGCATGTCGGGCAACCTGCCGGTCCTGCTTGCCGTGTGGGGACCTGTTGCGATTTTCACTTCGATCGGAAGCACCATGCTGCTCCATACGGAAGACGGGTAGATGGTCCGGACGACCGTCCTGGCGGCGGCTCTCGTACTTGCGTTCGTTAGCGGCCAGCTGGCCGCGGACAATCACGGGGCCGATCCGGCTGTGCTGCTGGCTGACGAGATCACACACGACAGCCAAACCGGGGTCACGACGGCCCGGGGTTCCGTCAATCTGACGACCAGAGGCTATGTCCTGGAGGCCGACAATCTCATCTATGACCGGCCCGGCGATCGCGTCACGGCATCCGGCGGTGTCGTCATCGTCGACAGTGAAGGACAGACCCTTCATTCCGACCATATCGAGGTGACCGGAGACCTGCGTGAGGGCGTCATTGAAGGCATCCGTCTGCTGCTCGCCAACGGCGCCAGGCTCGCCGCATCCAGGGCCGAACGCATTGATGGCCGGATGACGGTCATGGAGCGTGCCGTCTACAGTCCGTGCGAACTGTGCCCGGACGATCCCGACGATCTGCCGCTCTGGCAGTTGAAGGCAGGAAGCGTGACCCACGATGAGGAAACGCGCGATATCATCTACCGGGATGTGACCCTGGAGGTTTTTGGGGTTCCGGTTGCCTACTCGCCCTTTATGAGTCATCCGGATCCGACGGTGAACCGGCGCACCGGATTCCTGGCGCCGGACTACGGAAGGAGCAGCACGCTCGGCACGTACGTGAGCGTCCCCTACTACACCGAACTCTCGCCAGCGCGCGACCTCACGGTGACCCCCATCATCACCCGCGAGGAAGGGCCCGTTCTCTCCGCCGAATACCGGGAACTCATGGCGACCGGCGACATGCAGGTGGAAGGCTCCGTTGTCCGCGCCAGGGCCCGTCACAACAACGGCCATCTCAAGGGAGGGCGCGATACACGCTGGCACCTCAAGGCGAACGGCCTGTGGGCGGCCGACTCCAGCACGCATTTCGGTGGCGACATTCACCGCGCGTCCGACGACTCCTACCTGTCGCGGTTTGATATCACGAGTCTCGACACCCTTGTCTCGGATGCCTTTGTCGAACGCTTCGACGATCGCTCCTATGCCGGAGCGTCAGGCTATCTCTACCAGGGTCTGAAACCGATCGATGATCCTGGCCAGACCCCTCTCGTCGCTCCGCTCCTCACCTACAGCTTCCTCACGCCCCCCTCGAAGACGGGATCGTCGGCCAGTGTCGATTCCAGTCTTCTCGTCCTGACACGAAGCGACGGCACCGACAGCCGCCGGTTCTCCACCGGTGTAGCCTGGCAGGCTCCCTTTCTGACGGCGGACGGCCAGCACTTCCGGACACGACTTTCGTTGCGCGGCGATGCCTACCATGCCTCCGACGTTCCCACGGGCAATCGCAAGAAGTCCGGATTCGTCAGCAGGTTCATTCCCGAGGGGCTGATCGAGTGGCGCTATCCCTTCGCCCGGATGAGCGACACCTCCCATCAGCTCCTGGAACCGATGGTCATGGCCGTATGGAGTCCCAATGGCGGCAATCATCGGGGTATTCCCAACGAGGACGGGCAGGACTTCGAGTTCGACGAAGTCAACCTTTTCTCGACCAACAGGTTTCCGGGACTCGACAGGGTCGAGGGCGGGCTGCGGATCAACTACGGGCTGCGTCTCGGCCAGTACGGCCTCGATTCGGAACACTATGAACTCTTCCTCGGCCAGGCCTGGCGGGTGCGTGACGACGGCACATTCGACGAGAGCCAGGGGCTGTCTGGACACTTTTCCGACTATGTCGGGCGACTGCAGGTCAATCCCTTCCCCTACCTCGACCTGCTCTACCGGTTCCGCATTTCTGACGAGTTCGAGTCGCTTTACCGCTCGGAACTCGGCGTGAATGCCGGCACCGACGAGGCGAACCTCGAAGTCAGCTACGTGCGGCTCGACGAGGAGACCGACCCCGTCATCTACCCTCTCCGGGAACGCGCCCAGGTCAACACCGGCGTCGTTCTCAAGCTGATCGACAACTGGACTCTCAAGGGAAGCTGGCGCGGCGATGTGGACAGGGGCGAATCCATCTTCTATGGCTCTACCCTCGCCTATCAGGACGAATGCGTGGAGTTGAGCCTGCGCGGAGAAAGGCGTTTCACCCGGACCATGGACTACAACCCGGAAACCGTGGTCGTCTTCAAGGTCCGGCTCGTCACGCTGGGCTGAATTCCCCGCTGTCATCTTGATTCACCCGATCGATTCCAGCACCTTGGCGGTCGTCTGGAGAATACATGTCAATGAACCGTCGACTGCCCCGGGTCCTGACTGCCCGGGTGTTTCTTGCCATGGCCCTGGCTTTCCTCCAGGTACCCGTCCTGGCCCAGGAAACGCTGGGAGTCGCCGTGGTCGTCAACGACGAGGCGATCACCGAAAGGGATCTGGCCGCACGCCTGTCCCTCGTCCTTGCGCTTTCGGGAATCACCGATACGCCCGAGAGCCGCCGGCAACTGCTGCCTCAGGTCACCACGATGCTGATCAACGAGAAACTGCAGATGCAGGAGGGGAACCGGCAGGGATTCGACTCTTTTCGCATCGATCGCAACGAGACCTACGGATTCGTGGAACGCAGCCTCGGCCTGGGATCGGGAGAACTCGTCATCTTCATGGAAGAACGTGGCCTCAGTCTGGGGTCCCTCGACGATCAGCTGACGGCGGAGATTGTCTGGGGTGAACTCGTCAGGGCCCGGCAACGTCAGCGACCGATCTTCGAGGCGGAGGTGGAGGATGAGTACCAGCGCATGATCGCTGCCGCACACGAGCCCCATTACCTTCTCGCAGAGATTGTCCTTTCCGTGGACGACCCGAGCCAGGAGGCACGTGTGAGGGAGGACATCGAGCGACTCGCCGATGCCCTGCGTTCGGGAGGCCGGTTCAGCATTCTCGCCCAGCAGTTCTCGCAAAGCGCCAGTTCCAGCAATGGCGGCGATCTTGGCTGGATCGTTCACAGCCAACTCTCCGAGGAACTTGCCGCGGTGGTGCCCGACTTGCGTGCCGGCCAGCTGTCGCCACCGATCCGCACACTCGGCGGCTACACCCTGATCCTGATGCGCGAGATCCGTCCGGGCTATCGCCTGAGTGACGACGACATCGAGGTCACCATCCGCCAGGCGGTCTTTGCCGTGAACGAAGACACCGCAGACTCCCTGGAGAGTGTGTCGAACACCATCTCCACGCTCTCTTCGTGTGACGACCTCGACACGCTCGCCGCCGCCGACGGCGGGCCCCAAGTGAGCGATTTCGTGTCGGCACGGCTGACCGACCTCCAGGACGACGTGCGCCTTCAGGTGGAAAACCTGGAACCGGGAACCGCGGGCAGTCCGGTTGCCAGCGGTGGCAACGTGCACGTCATGATGGTCTGCGAACGTGTCGAGCACGGCCTGCCGACACGCGATGAAGCGCGCAACACGCTGGGCGCGCGCCAGTACGACACCATCGCGCGGAGCTATCTGCGCGACCTCAGACGCCAGGCGTTCGTCGACATCCGTATCCGGGAAGCGCGTTGAATCCACTCGACGAGCTTCCCAGTCTGAGGGACGTCGCGGATGCATTCTCTCTCAGGGCGCGCCGGTCACTGGGTCAGAATTTCCTGTTTGATGAAAACGTGCTCGACCGCATCGCCCGCAGCGCCGGCGGCCTTGAGGACGCCATTGTCGTCGAGATCGGCCCGGGTCCGGGCGGCCTGACGCGGGCCGTGCTGAGGGCCGGGGCACGCCGGATCCTTGCCATCGAGATGGACCGGCGATGCTGCGCCGCGCTGACAGGTCTGCGTGACGCCGCCCGGGGCAGACTCGCCATTCACGAAGGCGATGCCCTTCGCTGCGACCTCCAGGACGTCCTCGAGCCTGGAACAGTGGTCATGGGCAATCTTCCCTTCAACACCTCGACGCGGCTTGCCATGCGCCTGATCGAACATCGCCACCTGATCGATCGCATGGTCCTGATGTTCCAGAAGGAGGTGGCCGAACGACTTGTCGCCGCGCCGGGCACCCGCCAGTACGGCAGACTGAGTGTCCTCGTCCAGTGGCTGTGCCGGGTCGAGTGGTGTTTCGCCATTGCCTCGGCCTCCTTCGTACCGGCGCCCAGGGTCAGCGCGGCGGTGGTTCGCATCACGCCCCGCGTGTCCCCTCTTTCGCCCGCTCCCGAACCGGTGCTGCGCAGACTCACGCAAGCGGGTTTCGGCCAGCGGCGCAAGGTGCTTCGCAACGCCCTGGGCTCCGTCTCGAGCGATCCGCAGGGTCTGCTTCGCTGCGCCGGTGTAGACCCCCGGGCCCGGGCCGAGGAGGTCGACATCGCCTCGTGGTGCGCCTTGGCAAGGGAGCATGCCAGGCGCGCGGCCACACCATGATGACCCGTTCGGCGGCAGCAGAGATGGCGGGCCCGACGGCGAAGCGCGGCGGTCGTGTGACGCCGATGATGGAGCAGTACTGGCGAATCAAGGGGGATCACCGGGGGGAGCTTCTCCTCTTCCGCATGGGTGATTTCTACGAACTCTTCTTCGACGATGCCGTTGCTGCGGCCGGCGCACTCGACATTGCCCTGACCACCCGCGGGCAGTATCAGGGCAAGGAAATCCCGATGTGCGGCGTACCGGCCGTGTCTGTCGACAGCTACCTCGAACGGCTCATCCACAAGGGCTACCGGGTCGCGGTCTGCGAACAGGTCGAGGACCCCGCCCAGGCCAGGAAGCGTGGCGCAAGCGCCATCGTGGAGCGGGATGTGATCCGCATTGTGACACCCGGAACGCTTGTCGAGGACACGCTTCTCGATGCCCGTTCCACCAATCACCTGGCGGCGCTGGCCCAGGCAGGCTCCGCCACCGCGGTGGCCTGGATCGAGATGTCGACGGGCAGTTTCTCCGTCATGGACATTGCGGTGGCCGACCTCAACGCCCTTCTGGAGAGCGTCGCTCCGGCGGAACTCGTGGTGGCGGAACGGACCGGCCATGATGCCGCCCTCCAGGATGTGCTGGCGCCCTGGTGCGCGCGGCTGGTCCGGGAACCCGACAGCAGGTTCGACAGCCGCGCTGGAGAACGGCGTCTGCGCGATCTCCACGCCGTGGCCTCGCTGGACGGTTTCGGTTCCTTCACGCGGGCCGAACTGGCGGCCATGGGCGGGCTCCTCGGGTATGTCGAACTGACCCAGAAGGGCCGCTTTCCCAGGCTGGCGCCACCAGCGCGTCAGGTGGCCGGACAGTCGATGCTGATCGATCAGGCGACGCGTCGCAATCTTGAACTCATGCGCACACTCGATGGTCACCGCCAGGGGAGCCTGCTGGGCATCATGGATCGCTCCGTGACGGGCGCCGGCGCCCGCCTGCTCGGAAAGAGACTGACTGCGCCGCTGACCGACACGGCGGCCATCGCCGGGCGCCTGGATGCCATCGGGACATTTCTCGAGGATCCGGAACTGCGTGGGGACATCAGGACCATCCTGGCGCAAGCGCCCGATCTCGAGAGGGCTCTGGCGCGCCTGGCTCTCTCGAGAGGCGGCCCCCGCGACCTGGCAGCCATACGCGACGGCCTGACAGCAGCCGGCAGACTGGCTGCAAGACTGGTGCGCCATCATGATCTGCCGCGGGAACTCGAAGGGGCGGGGAACATCATCGAGGCGGCCCCGGCCCTCGCCGACGACCTCGCCTGCCTCCTCGTCGACAATCCGCCTCCGCTGGCCCGCGAGGGAGGCTTCGTGCGCACCGGCTACAGCCGGGAACTCGACGAAGCGAGGGAACTGCGCGACAACAGCCGGCAGCTGGTGGCCGGACTCCAGGGGACGTACCAGAAGGAAACCGGCGTCACCTCCCTGAAGATCCGCCATAACAATGTCCTGGGGTACTACGTCGAGATCGCCAGGCATCATGCGGAGCGTCTTGACGATGGGACGTTCATCCATCGCCAGACCATGGCGAATGCGATGCGCTACACGACTGTCGAACTGGGCGAACTCGAGACGGCGATGGCGCGTGCGGCCGACCGTGCCGTCGCTCTCGAGCTCGATGCCTTTAACAAGGCCACGAACGACGTGCTCGCCGAGGCGCCCGCCATCGCCGCAGCCGCCGGGGCGGCCGCCGTCATTGACGTGGCGGCCGCACTCGCGGAGCTCGCCGCTGAACGCCGCTATACCCGACCTGTGGTGACAGCCGACCTCGACTTCACGATCGAGGGTGGACGACACCCCGTCGTCGAGGCCCTGGCCAGCGACACGGTGGCATTTGTCGCCAACGGTTGCGTTCTCGAGGACGATGCGCGCCTGTGGCTGCTCACCGGGCCCAACATGGCCGGAAAGTCGACGTTCCTGCGGCAGAACGCCCTGATCGCCGTCATGGCCCAGGCCGGGAGCTATGTGCCGGCGGATACCGTCCGGCTTGGAATCGTCGACCGGCTGTTCAGCCGCGTCGGCGCCGCTGACGATCTGGCGCGGGGACGCTCGACGTTCATGGTGGAGATGGTCGAGACGGCGGCCATCCTCAACCAGGCGGGAGAACGCTCCCTGGTCATCCTCGACGAAATCGGTCGTGGCACGGCAACATTCGACGGCCTTTCCATCGCCTGGGCCGTACTCGAGCACCTTCACGATGCAAACCGGTGCCGGGCGCTGTTCGCCACCCACTACCATGAACTGGCGGCGCTCGCCGCAACCCTGTCGGCGCTGAGACCCCACTCCATGCGGGTGAAGGAATGGAAGAACGATATCGTGTTTCTCTACGAGGTGGAGCGCGGCGCAGCCAACCGGAGCTACGGTATCCATGTCGCCCGCCTCGCTGGCCTTCCACAGGCGGTCATCGAACGCGCCAGGGACGTGCTCGAGACCATCGAGACAGGAGACGGCGCCAGCTCCCTGGCACGGCTCGCCGATGATCTGCCCCTCTTCGATGCAGCGCACAGGAATTCGCGGTATGTTGCTCCCGTCTCCGCCCTCAGACAGGCTGTCGGCAACGTCATGCCCGATCAGCTGACGCCGCGGCAGGCGCTCGACCTGGTCTACAGGCTGAAGGATCTGGCGGAGGAAGAGGATGACTGAGTCCCCGGGAAGACCCGTACCTGGCAGCCTTGTCAACCGGCAGCGCCTGCGCTTGGCGCTCGCCGGCCTGCCGGCCACGAATGACGGCCTCGAAGGTGTGCTGCGCCATGTGCTTGATGACGGCCTGGCACAACTGCGCGGCCACCTCGACGGTGGCGCATCAGGAATCGCGCTTGTCACCTCGATGAGCCGTCTTGTCGACGCGGTACTCAAGGAACTTTTCGCCCGTGTCCTGAAGGCGGAGATGGACGGCGCTCATGACCGCATGGCCCTGGTCGCGGTCGGTGGCTATGGACGCGGCGAACTCGCGCCGCATTCGGATCTCGATCTCCTCTTCCTGCTCGCCGGACCGGTCACGACCCGCCAGGAAGCGGTGATCAGCCGGGTTCTCTACTGCCTGTGGGATCTTGGTCTCAAGGTCGGCCACGCCACACGCACCCTTGACGAGGCCATCGAGGGCGCCCGCAACGACATGACCATCCGCACCGCGGTCCTGGAGGCCCGTCTTCTTGCCGGGGACCGGAGTCTCTTCCGGACCTTCCGCCGCCGCTTCCACGGATCCGTCGTCATCGGCAGTGACGCGGCCTTCGTGCGCGCCAAGATCGAGGAACGTGATCGGCGGCATCTCAAGACGGGCGACTCGCGCCATGTCCTGGAGCCTGATGTCAAGGAGGGAAAGGGAGGGCTGAGAGATCTCCACGTCCTCGTGTGGATTGCCAGGTACCTCTATCCGATTTCCCGCATCGAGGATCTCGTGCCACACGGGGTTCTGAGCCGCGCCGAACTCTCCAGGTTCCGCCGGGCGGCGGATTTTCTCAACCGGGTCCGCTGCCATCTCCACTTCCTGTCCGGCCGCGCCGAGGAACGGCTGACGTTCGACCTGCAAACGGACATCGCACACCGCATGGGCTTTTCCGACGCGCGCAACCAGCGGGCCGTCGAACGTTTCATGAAACGTTACTTCCTCGCCACCCGGGACGTCGGCGGCCTGTCGCGCATCTTTGCCGCCGTCATCGCCGAACAGCATGGCGGCCAGCCGCGGTCCAGGCATGTGTGCGATGCCGCGGAAGTCGACGGGTTTCCTGTCTCCGGCGGCATGATCTCGATCCGCAACCGCCGCCATTTCGAGGAATCGCCCGGCGATCTCGTACGCATGTTCCACGTCTCTCAATGCCGGCGCGTCGACATCCATCCCCGGGCCCTTTGGCTGATGACCCAGAGTCTCGCGAGGATCGACGACAGGCTGCGTCACGATGCTCATGCCAACAGCCTGTTCATGGACATCCTGACCGCCAGAGACGATCCCCTGGGAACACTCGAGGCAATGAACGAGGCCGGCGTGATGGGCCGGTTCCTGCCGGATTTTGGACGTGTTGTCGCCCAGATGCAGCACGACATGTACCACGTCTACACCGTCGATGAGCACTCCATCAGGGCCGTGGGAATCCTCGCAGCCATCGAGCGCGGCGAGATCGCCGACGAACTGCCCCTGGCCACCGGAGTGTTTCCGCTGATCCTGCAGCGCCGCGTCCTCTACCTTGCCGTTCTCCTCCACGACATCGCCAAGGGGCGCGGGGGGGATCACTCCATTCTTGGCGCCGGGGTCGCCAACCACCTCGCGCCACGCCTCGGATTCACCGCCGAGGAAACAGAGACCGTGTCCTGGCTGGTGCGCCATCACCTGATCATGTCCAACACGGCCTTTCGCCGTGATCTCGAGGAGCCGCGCACGATCGACGACCTTGCCCGGGTCGTCCAGTCGGTCGAGCGCCTGCGGCTGCTGCTCGTGCTGACCGTCGCCGATATTCGCGCCGTCGGACCACGGGTGTGGAACAACTGGAAGGGAGATCTCCTGAGGGACCTCTACTACCGGGCCGAGGAGGTGATCTCCGGCGGCCATGGCGCCGCCATTGCCAAGCAGGCCCGGGTTGAAGCGAGCATGGACCGGCTGAGGGAAGCGCTGAAGGGCTGGCAGCCCGCCATGATCGACAGGCACGTCGCGCGCCTCGTCACACCCTACTGGCTTGCCTTCGACAGCGCCGCCCACGTGCGGCATGCCGAACTGATGAGCAATGGCGCCGTCGGGGACGTGACCGTGGCCACCGAGATCGACGATCCCCGGGACATCACGGAAGTCACCGTCTTCGCACCGGACCGCCCCGGATTGTTTGCGGAAATCGCCGGTGCCATCGCGGTGGCCGGCGCCAGCATCGTCGATGCCCGCATCTTCACCACCCTCGACGGCATGGCGCTCGATGCCTTCCGGGTGCAGGACGAACACCAGTCGGCGTTCAGGGACAAGAGGCGCCTCGAGCGCCTGCGTGACACCATCCGGCGCACACTCACCGGGGACCTCGATCTCGCCGGTGAAATCAACCGCCGCCGCAAGGGCTGGCACAACGGGCCGGTTCTTGCGGTCCTGCCCCGTGTCCTGGTGGACAACAGGGTTTCGACCCGCCACACACTTGTCGAGATCACGGCGCGCGACAGGAGAGGCCTGCTGACGGACCTCGCCCACGCCGTGGCCGAACTTCACCTGTCGATTGTCACCGCCCGTGTCGCCACCTTCGGGGAGCGGGCGGTCGACGCCTTCTACCTGTGCAACGACGACGGCGGAAAGATCACCTCCGAGGCCGGGCTCGACAGGCTGCGGCACCACCTGATCCGCACCATCGAGGCGGGCGAACCGGCGGCGGCGACGGTGCATTGACGACACCCTCCGGTCCGGCGGTCGGAAGGGGATGGCACCGGCGCATCTGGAAGACCGCCGTACCCATCATGGTGTCCAATCTCGCCCTGCCGGTCGTCGGCACGGTGGACACTGCCATCGCCGGACACCTGCCGGGACCGGAGTATCTCGGCGGCGTGGGAGTGGCCGCTCTCATCTTCAGCTTCACCTTCTGGACATTCGGATTCCTGCGCCTGTCGACCACCGGATACATCGCCCAGGCCTTTGGACGCGGCGACCGCGAGGAACTGAAGGCGATCATCATCCGGGCGGCGGTGATCGCCCTGGTGATCGCCCTTGCCCTCATCGTCCTCCAGGATCCCCTCGGCCGGCTGGCGCTGGGCCTGGTCGAGGCCGGCCCCGACGTGTCACACCAGGCGGCACTCTACTTCGATGTGCGGATCTGGGCAGCACCGGCGGTGATGGGCAACTTCATCATTGCAGGAGCGCTGATCGGGCTCCAGAGAACGGGTCTGGCGCTGGTTGTGCAGGCCGTCATCGCCACGCTCAACGTGGCTCTCGACATCCTCTTCGTTCCTGTCCTCGGTTGGGGTGTGGAGGGCCTGGCGGCCGCCACCGCCCTGGCCGAGGGCACGGGCCTTGCAACGGGTCTCGTGGCGCTCGTTCGCGCCCTGCCGGACGGCCGCGGGCCCTGGCCCCTCGGCGCCGCCCGGGCTCTGGAACCCTACCGACCCCTGCTGGCGCTCAACCGGGATCTCCTGATCCGCACACTCCTTCTCAACGTCGCGTTCGGCGTCTTCATCAGCCTTTCGGCACGGATAGACGACACCACCCTGGCAGCCAACGAAATTCTCATGATGTTTCTCACCTTCGCCGCCTTTGCCCTGGACGGTTTCGCCAATGCCTGCGAAGCCATCGTCGGCGAAGCCTGCGGCCGCAGGGACCGGCGGATGCTGCGGGAGGTCGTGAGGGTGACCTTCCTGTGGTCGGGGCTCACGTCGCTGGTCGTGTGCCTGGGATTCGCCCTCGGCGGAGATCTTCTGATTCTTCTTCTCACCGACATCCCGGAGGTGAGGGCGCAGGCCCACGCCCATGTACACTATGCGATCCTCATGCCCGTCATCGGGGTGTGGTCCTTCCAGCTTGACGGCATCTTCACCGGCGCCGCCCGGGGCCGCGATATCAGGAATGCGATGATCCTTGCGGTCGTTATCTATCTGCCGGCGATCTTTCTCTTCCATGCAGAATTCGGCAACGATGGCCTGTGGCTGGGCCTTGCCCTCCTGTTCGCTGTCCGGGCGCTGGCCCTGTGGCATCGCTACCCCGGTCTCGTGCGCGACATCGCACCGGGGCGGTGACCCGCCCGATCCGGTTCCGATGATCATGATCCCCTGATAGGGTGGCATCGTGTTTTGCGATGCGCCAAGGTGATCCTCCATGGTGGACAAGAGCCCCCTGCCCGTCATCGGCATTCCCTGTGACGTGCGCATGATCGACATCCACCCCTTTCATGCAGTGGGTGAGAAGTACATCGATGCCGTGGCCCACGGTGCAGAGGCGCTGCCGATGCTGATTCCCTGTTTCGGCAGAGGCGGCGACCTCGAGCCCCTCGAGGACATCTACGCCATCGACGATCTGCTCGACCGGGTCGATGGCATTTTCCTCCCGGGCAGTCCGAGCGATGTTCACCCGCGCCATTACGGCCACGGGGAACCGAGGGAGTTCACCATGCTGGACACGCAGCGCGACACGCTGGTCCTGCCGCTCATCCGTCGCGTCATCGAGCGCCAGGTTCCTCTGCTCGCCGTCTGCCGCGGCATCCAGGAACTCAACGTGGCGCTGGGCGGCACGCTCCACATGGTTCTCGAAGAGGTCGACGGTCTGCTGGCGCACCGGGTAGGCAAGTCGAAGCCGCGCGAAGAACAGTACCGTCCGCTTCACGACATCGACGTCGTCGCCGGGGGGACTCTGCACGCCATCACCGGGATCAGACACTATCGCGTCAACTCGGTGCACGGTCAGGGCATCGCCCGTCTGGCAGCTGACCTCGCCGTCGAGGCGAAGTCCCCTGACGGACTGATCGAGGCGGTGAGCGTGCGGCGCGCTCCGATCATGCAGCTTGGTGTGCAATGGCACCCCGAGTGGCGGTTTCGTGAGCGGGCTCACGATCAGGCGCTGTTCGCCGCCTTCGGCGCCGCCTGCCGGGGCACCTGAACGACATGGTCCAGCCGACGCTACCCGCCTCCTGGTACACGTCACGCACGATGGCGCAACGGGAGCGCGATGCCATCTTTGCCCGCAACTGGTCCCTCTTCGGACCCGAACACGAGGTCGCGAGTCCGGGAACCTGGGCGGCGCGTACGGTGAACGGCTGGCCCGTTGTCGTGCTCAGGGACCGCGGTGGATACCTGCGCGCCTTCCATAACCACTGTCGCCACCGCGCCGCCTCCCTGTTGCCCGACGGCACGGGTTCCTGTCCGACGCGACTTGTCTGTCCCTACCATGGCTGGACCTATGAACTTGATGGCACGCTTGCTCTGGCGCCACGGTTCGGTGAAGAGCTGGACAGGAACGCGATGGCGCTGCGACCTGTCCGGGTGGCAACCTGGAGGGGATGCGTCTTCATCGCCATCGACCCGGATGCGCCGGCGCTCCTCACCTGGCTGGGTTCCCTTCCCTCGCTCGCGGAACCATGGCCGGAGACGGCCGACTTCACCTACCGGGGACACTTCACCGTAGAGGGCAACGCCAACTGGAAGACCTACTGCGACAACACCCTGGAGGGCTACCATCTGTCCTTCATTCACCAGCGTCTCGCACGATCACTCGAGACCCAGTCCGTCACCATCCGCAGTTACGACGATCACCATCTTGTCGTCTTCCACGTCGCCTACCGGGGTGATGGCGCCAGCCTGCGGGGCGGTGACGGTATCTGGTTCTGGCGCTATCCCGGTTTCCAGGGAGTCCTGGGCGCCACCGGATTCAAGGCCGAGCGGATCGAACCGGCAGGCCCCTCAGCCCTGCGTTCCGTCAGCTGGGCATGGTACGATGCCACCATGAGCGAAGACGACATCGCGGATAGCTTCGCCTGGGCCAGGACCATCGTCGAGGAGGACCTCGCTGTCTGCGAATCGGTCCAGCGCAATCTCGAGGCCCGGGTCTGGGAAAGCGGTGTTCTCTCCCCCGTCATGGAATGTCATACCGCGGCTTTCCAGGATCTTGTGCGGCGCGATGTCGGCGAATGTCCGTAACTGAAACAAGGCTCAATCCCACCAGATCATGGGCAGTGTCGAGAGGACCTCGACTCCGGACCGGGTGACAAGCATGTTCTGCTCGAAACCCGCACTCCCCAGGCCGGGAAGACCGAAGAAGGCCTCGACGCCGATCGCCATCCCCTCCTCGAAGATCTCGTCATCTCCGCACATGTCGACGCCGATGTAGGGCTTCTCGAAGAACAGGCCGAGACCATGGCCGAAGTGCGGCCACTTCTCGGCCATCTGGTTGGATTCGGCTCCATACTGACGTGACAACTGCAGGCCGTGGCGGGCCACCTCCTTCACCCGGGCACCCGGACGAATCTGCTCCATGACCGCCTCGACGATCCTGGCGCCGGTTTCCACCATGTCCTTCTGCTCCGCCGAGCGCGGTTTCCCGCCACAGACCGTGGTACGCCCCGGATCCTGATAATACCCCTCGAACATCGGACCATAGACCCAGGCACGCACCAGATCACCCTCCCGCGGCGCCTCGAAGGTGTAGGCAGCGATCGGATTGGCGACGAACTGGTTGATGAGGTCGCCGTGGCAACAGGGCAGCATGTGGATGGTGCCTCCCGAACGCACCACCTCGCGCGCCGCCTCCGATGCCGCCTCGGCCTCCGGCCGGCCCATGACCAGCCCTTCGACGAACCTGGTCAGCGCCCGGCTCGCCGTCCCTCCGGCAATCCGCATGGCGTCCTGTTCGAGGGCGGACTTGATGCGCCGGCAACTGAGCACAAGATCATCCTCGATGACCCAGTCAATGGCCGGTGCACACTGACGCATGACATTCCAGTAGCGCAAGGGGATGACGTCGCTGCCGACAAGGCCGACCGGGCCCGTCACTGCGCCGTCGACCAGCGCTTGCGCGACACTGCGGAACGGCGTGTTGGAAGACAGGATCCTCGGCGTTGCAACGAGTTCACGCCGCAACCCCGGTTCATCGGCGTGGAGTTCGGGTTCCTCACCGCGACGAAGCAGCACCGCATTGAACGAGCGCCCCTCGAACAGGAAGGAGTCGTATCCCTGGCCTGATGCCGTGGAGAAGAAGTTGGTGAGCCAGAGGACATCGCCGCAACGGTCATTGGTTCCGCCCGAGCGCCCGAAGACAACCGCTGTTTCCAGGCCGCGCCGGACCATCTCGGCCTCGACGTCCCTCCACCGTGTCTGGTACTCCTCATCAGGAAAGAACCGTCCAAGCCCCGCCATGCCCTTCCATCCAGGTTCCGTGGGCCATCATACCATACCCGCGCCTGTCGGCTCAGCGGCGCGAGAAGACCAGCATGTGGTTGTTCGACGGCATCTCGACAGCGCATTCGAACTCGAGACCGCAAGCGTGCGCCGTGGCCGCAATGTCGTTGACATCGCGCAGCCCCCACCCCGGATGCTGCTGGCGCAGCATGTCATCGAAGTTCCTGTTGCTCCGTGCGCCAAACACGCCATTGAACGTGAAGGGGCCATAGATCAGAAGATGGGCGCCCGGGCCAAGCAGGCGCCCGGCGCCGGCAGCAAGTCCCTCCACCGTGGCGCGTTCCGTGCAGTGGAGCATGTTGATGCACAAAACGAGCCCGAATGTCCCGTCAAGCTGGTCCCACCACGCCTCGTCCAGAACATCGAGGGCAACGGGATGTGCGACATTGGAAAGTTCGCGTGTCCAGGCGGACTCGCTTGCCCGCATGCGTTCGTCGGGATCGCTGGGTTGCCAGTGAACGTCGGGGAGGGATTCGGCAAAGCGGGCGACGTGCTGGCCCGGGCCGCTGGCGATCTCCAGCACCCTGGCTCCACTGCCGCAGTAACGCCTGAGGACATCGAGGATGGGAGCGGCGTTGCGGTCCGCCGCCGGTGCGTGGAGCCGGTCATCTCGCTCGGCGGCGCCGAGGCCCGGGTAGAAGGGAGAGGTCACAGGCCTCTCGCACGGTTGATGATCTCGAGGAGTTGCGGCGAGATCATCCCCGTCACATCGACGTTCGCCGCCGCCTGAAAGGCACGCACCGCCTGTCTTGTCAGCGGACCGACAATCCCGTCGACGGGGCCAGGATCCAAGCCGAGATCATGCAGCCCGTCCTGTATCGCTCGTGTATAACTGCGCAGCAATCCCTGGCGGGTCAGCCGCTTCTCCTGCGATGCCGTGTCGACGGCGGCCGCCGAGCGAAGCCTCTCGAGCAGCACCTCATCGACCTTGCCGTCGACGGCAAGACCGAATTCTCCCTGAAACGCCTTCACGGCGCGCCGGGTGTTGTCGCCCATGGCGCCATCGACGGGTCCGGGGTCGTAGCCCATGACCTCGAGAGCCTGCTGTACCGCCTCGATGCGTGCCGAATCATCCCCGCGGGCCGGCATCGCGACAAGGAGCGCCAGGGCCACAGCCAGACAGGAAAGGGCCCTCACCTCAACCACCCGACACCTCATCGGGGCGCCGTCCGACAATCCTCGCATAGATCTGTGGATCCGTCGCTCCTTCGCTGGCGACCAGGAGAACGTCGCTCGCCGGATCAAGTCCCAGCGCCGCGGCCACATCGCCCTCCTCCAGCGCTGCCAGAAGACCTGCCAGACCGGCCGCACCCGACTCCCCCACGACCAGCGGCGATTCGGCGTCGTTTGCAAGCATCACCATGGCTTGCGGGGAATACCGATCGGCAACGGTGACGAACGCGTCCGCTCCCCACGCCAGAATGTCCCAGGCGAGCGGTGACATCGTTCCGGCGGAAAGACAGGCCATGACGGTGTCAAGAGAGCCGGATCCCGCGGTTGGCTGACCGTGAACGGCACTCTGGTAGACACAGTCGGCCTCGTGGGGCTCGACCACCACCGTCAGTGGCCGTGCGCTCCCCCAGTCCTCCCACATCGGCCCGGCTACCGCTGCTGCCAGCCCGCCGACACCCGCCTGTATGAAGACGTGGCTCGGCCGGCGTCCCGCCATCTGCCCCATGGCCTCGTCCGTGATCACCGTGTAGCCCTGCATCACCCAGCAGGGAATGTCCTCGTAACCGGGCCACGACGTGTCCGAGAGCACGATCCAGCCCCGGCTCCCGGCATCCTCCGCGGCCTTCAGGACCGAGTCGTCATAGGTTCCCTTCACCCTGACGATGTCGGCGCCGTAGGATGCGATCGCGTCCTCGCGTCCCTGGCTGACATGGTCATGGAGGTAGATGACGGAACGGGCGCCGGCCAGTTCTGCGCCCCATGCCACGGCCCGCCCGTGATTGCCGTCCGTGGCGCAGCAAACCGTGACGCCGGCAACGGCGTCCCTGGCGCGTCCTGCCATGATGTCATCCATGGCGCACCCTGTTTCCCGGGAAAGCACCCGCAGCACGCCGTAGGCGCCACCGAGGGCCTTGAAGCTTCCCAGGCCAAAGCGCCGGCCTTCGTACTTGATCCTGAGGCCACCGATGCCGAGACGCAAAGCGAGTCCGGGCAGATCGACCAGAGGTGTGGGATCATAGCCCGGCCAGCACGCGATCGCCTGTCTTGCAACACCGCGTGTCGCCCTGGACATCACCCGCGCCTGGCGCTGCCCATAGGTTCGTTGCCGCACGTGCGGGGCATTGAGGTGAAGCCTGATGGCATCCGTCGGTGTCATGGCCCGAAACTACCGCCCCGGCGCACAGTCCGGCAAGCGCAAGACCCGGAAACCTTCAAGGGGCAGCAGGTGACCGTTGGCGCGTGACTGGTGCGGTCCGCATTCTCTTCCTGTCGGCCATGGCGATGATGGGCGCGAGAGACGGCGAGCGCGGTAGCGACCCCGAAGTCATCGATGTTCTCGCGGAACATGGCGCCCGGAGAAAGGCCGACGCCCATGCCGTGGATCGCTGAGTCGTCTTCAACGTGCTGATCTCCAATGTCGACGATCACCTGCGCAATCACCGCTTCCTGTGGCGCAGAAAGGCAGGGTGGTCACTCTCTTCCGCCTACGACCTCAATCCTGTGCTGGTGGACCTCAGGTCGCGCATCCTGACGAGCAGTATCGATCTCGACGACGGGACGATATGCCGGAGGTCGCCAGCGCGTTCTGCGCACTGACGCTGGCGCAGGCCTGTTCGCTCCGCAGGGACCTCGCGACACCGTACGATTGGTTGGCGCGCCGCAGATCTGGACCGCATGGCCAGTGTCTTCGAACACGGATGACCCGGAGCGCACACAGCGCCTGTGACAGCCTCGCAGCAGCCAGTCCTGTCGCCGCCATCCATTGCAGGGCGCTTCGCTGATGAACGACCGGACAGGGGCGATTACGGGATTGACAATCATTCGCAAGCACAGTCAGCATACGCGCCCTGTCATTGAGGATGAGACACGGTGTTCATCTGCGTTTGCAATGCCTATCGTGAACGCGACATTGCCGGGGTGGCGCAATCGGGCGTTCACTGCGCCCGCGAGGCCTATGCCTTGCTCGGCTCCGGGCCCCGTTGCGGGCAGTGCCTGGAGGATGCCCAGGCGCTCATCGACCTCGTCCACGGCACCCACCGGGATCAACGGCACATGGATGGGTGAGTCAGCCGGCGGCGGGCTGGCTCTGCAGATGGATGTAGTTTTCGAGTCCGATCTTTTCGACAAGACCGAGTTGAGTCTCAAGCCAGTCGATGTGCTCCTCTTCGGCGAGCAGGATGTCGCGCAGCAGGTTGCGGCTGACGAAGTCGCTGTTGCCTTCACAGCAGGCGATCCCCTCACGCAGCACAGGCACGGCGGCGTACTCGAGCCTGAGATCGCATTCCAGGATCTCCCTGACGTCCTCGCCGATCATCAGCTTGCCGAGTTCCTGGAGATTGGGCAGACCCTCGAGGAAGAGAACACGTTCGATCAAGCTGTCGGCATGTTGCATTTCCTCCAGGGACTCCCTGTAGTTGTGCTCGGCCAGGCGGACGACTCCCCAGTCCTTGAGTATGCGCGAATGAAGAAAGTACTGGTTGATCGCCGTGAGTTCGTTCTTCAGAACCCTGTTCAGGAATTCGATGACGTCCGGGTTGCCCTTCATGAATGATTCTCTTGGATATGCCTGCAGGAACCTCAATCTAGACGCGATCACCACCAGCCACAATCCGGGAGCGGAACGGCATGGGTGACGGCGCGGCACTTCTGGCCATCGGTGACGTTCACCTCGGCACTCGCCCATCCGGCATTCCCGATGCCGTCATGGACTGGGGGATCGATCCGACGGACCTGACGCCGGCGGCAACCCTGGCGCGTTGCGTCGATCTGGCGATTGAGAAGAAGGTCGCCGCTGTCCTCCTCGCCGGCGACGTGGTCGACAGCAGCAACGCCCGCTTCGAGGCCATGGTCCCTCTCGAGACCTGCACGAGGCGGCTTCTCGATGCCGGGATCGAGGTGGTCGCCGTCGCCGGAAACCATGATGTCCAGGCGTTGCCCCGGCTGGCGTCCATGGTCGAGGGCTTCCGGCTGCTCGGCGCCGGCGGCGCCTGGCAGACCCATGTCGTCCATCACCATGGCGCACCGGTGGCCGAGATCATCGGCTGGTCTTTCGGCGCCAGCGAGGTCCGCCAGAGCCCGGTGGCGGACCTGCTCAGACATCCCGTGGCAGCGACGGGTCCGGGCATTCCGCGAATCGGCCTGCTCCACGCCGATCTCGGCGCTTCCGCAAGCGTCTATGCCCCGGTGAGGCGGGCGGAACTCGACGATGCCGGATTCGATGCATGGCTCCTCGGCCACATTCACAAACCCTCTCTTGCCGGCGGTTCCTGCGGGTATCTGGGGTCGATCGCCGCTCTCGACCCCTCGGAAACGGGACCTCACGGTCCGTGGCTCATCACCCTTTTTCCCGATGGCCGGATGAAATGCGACCAGCAGGCGCTGGCACCGGTACGCTTTGAGGACATCACCATTTCACTCGACGACAGTCTCGAAGAAGCCGATGACGTGGCGGATCGGCTTCTGGCCGAGGCCGCAGCCCGCTGCCGCGAGCTTGCCGGCGAGGGGCCCTTGCCCCGGGCGCTCGGCCTCAAGGCCCGCCTCACCGGATCCACCCCCTGTCAGGGGGAAGTGACGACACGCCTGGCTTCGGGCGCCTGGGCGGATCTCGGGCGCATGATTGACGACACGGCAGTCTTCTACAGCCGCATCGTTCCCGCCCTGACACCCGCAAGGGACCTCCACAGGCTTGCCCAGGGCAGTGACCCGGCCGCACTGCTGGCTCGTCGCCTTGTCGCGCTCAAGGAGGATGGAAAGGCAGCACAGGACTTGCTCCGGCAGGCGCGCACGGAACTCGCCGGTGTGGCCGGCGAGGCCCATTGGGCGCCGGTTGACGACCACCGGCATGCCATCGATCCGCTGGCCGACGAGCCCCTGCGCGACATGCTCATCCGGGCTGGCAGGGCCGCTCTTGACGCCATGCTCGCCCGGGAAGGGCGGGGCGCATGCGACTGAAACGGTTGTCGATCCGCCGCCTTGGCGGAATTGAAGCGCCCTTCTCCATGACCATGGAGGGCGATGGCATCCACGTGATCGTCGGGCCCAACGCGATCGGAAAGTCGAGCGTCTGCCGGGCCGTCGCATGTCTCTACTGGAAGGACCGGCATGGCGGGTCGGCGCCCCGTATCGACGGCGAGTTCGAACGGGACGGCATCGTCTGGCAGGCGCGCCGCGACGGACCGCAACTGGTGTGGAGCCTCTCCGAGGGAGAGGGTGAGCCGCCCCGCCTGCCCGACTCGCGGCACCACCGCTCATTCTTTCTGCGCCTGCGGGATCTCACCGACCCGTCCGCCGAGGGAACGCGCGACATCGCCTCGCGGATCAGGCGCGAGATGTCAGGCGGCATTGATCTTGACGGCATCGCGCAGACACTCTTTCGCCCTCCCACCAGACAGTCCGGCAGGGCCGCCAGAAAGACCTTCAACGAGTCGGCAAAGAAGGTCAGGGAGATTCAGGGCCATCATGCTCGCCTGCAGCGGGACATGGACCGGCTGAAGGAACTGGAGGACGCACTCCAAACGGCTGTCAACCACGAACGGCGGCGCACGAGTGTCCGCCGTGCCAGGACGCTCGTCGAACACCGCAGGACGCTCGCCGACACCGGGCGGGAGCTGGAGACCCTTCCCGCCGCCCTCGACCAGCTTACCGGCAACGAGCCGCAGGACATTGCCGAGACCGGCAAACGGGTTCGACACCTGGAAGCGCGAATTCGCGTACAGGAAGAAAGGCTTGACGAGGCCCGTGCTACCCGACAGTCCACGCGCCTCGACTCGATCGTGGCGCCGGCCGACCTCACCCTCTGGCGCCAGCGGGGAACAGACCTCGCGGCTATCGAATTGGACCTCCGCGAGGCCCGCAAGACCCTTGAGCAGCGACGCCACGAACTCGGGCAGGCGCTCATTGCCGTCGGCGAGTCCGAAGAGACAACCGATCTCGCTCCTGGTGACCATGCCGGACTCTTCAAAGCCCTTCGCGTGGCCGAGAAGCACCGTCTCGCGGCAGACGCCCTGCAATCGCGGATCGACCTTCTGCGAAGCCTGCAGGGCGATCGTGACCCTGATGAGGCAGAGGAGGCCCGGCGCACGGAAATGGACCTGTTGCGCCGCTGGCTGCGCTCCGGCGAACCCACCCCAAGGCGCGCATGGGTTGTCGGCGCCCTGGCCCTCGTGAGTGCCGGTGCCCTGCTGGCTTACCTTCACTTCGACTGGGGGCTTCTGGCGGCCGCCGCCGGTGGCGGGATGGTGTTGCCGGTGCTCGTGTCGCGCCGCGGCGAGAGGGCGGTGGTCGTGGAGGAATTCAAGCGGTTCGACCTCAAACCTCCCCGCTCCACGAAGGAGGCCACTGTTCGGCTGGAGGCCTGTGAAACCGGGGTGTCCCGCATGCAACGCCGGCGCGACCGGGATGTCGAGCTGCACCAGCTCGAGAACGAACGCGCCGGTCTCGCCGCGAACACGCCGTCTCTGGAAGACCTCGCAAGGCCGTTCCTGAAGAACGCCGGTCCCCTGCCCCCGCCGGCCGAGCTGCTCGACCTTGCCGATGCGCTGGCGCATCTCAGGCAGACGCGTATCTCCAGCGAAGGGGCCGGCGGTGTTGTCGCACATCTCGAAGCCCAGGATGCCGGCATGCTCTCGGAGCTTGCAGCCTTCCTCGGCCGCCATGGCGAGGCACTGCCCGGGGATGCGCGGGAAGCGCTGGCCCGCCTTGATTCCCTCGGCCAGCGCAGCGCGGCGCTGGAGAGAGCTCTCAGGGACGAGGCCCAGGCTTCCACCTCTCTCGCTGAGGCACGCGATGACCATGCAGCCCTGCTCGGGGAGATTGCTGCAGTCTACCGCAAGGCATCACTTGAGGACGGCGATGCGACGGCGCTGGCAATTCTGGTGGGACATCTCCCCCGCTACAGTGAACTCGTGGCATACGCCAGAGAACTCGAGAGTCGTGTCAGGCGGGAGACGGACGAGCTTGCCGCGGACGGTGAAGGCGAGCTCGCCAGCTGTGACGCCGCGGAACTCGATGACCTCGAGAGGAATCTCTCGGGAGCGCCGGACCGCGCCTCGAACCTGCGCCAGGAAATCGCCGGAATCAGGGCCGAAGCCGCCGAAGTCCGACGGACACACCATCTCGAGGAACAGCTGGCCGCCATGGAAGAGGCACGCAGGACTTTGCAGGAGCGCCGCAACGATGCCCTCTTCGCCGCCTGCGGACGATTCCTCATCGATGCGGTGGAACGCGAGTTCGACAGCATCCGCATGCCACGCCTCCTCGAAGAGACCCGGCGCCACTTTTCCACC
The DNA here is from genome assembly GCA_965213815.1 of Alphaproteobacteria bacterium. Lineage (GTDB taxonomy): Bacteria > Pseudomonadota > Alphaproteobacteria > SP197 > SP197 > SP197. The sequence continues at coordinate 2,879,539 of OZ243917.1, forward strand.
TTTACGCGTTACCGCCATGACGTGCGCCTCTCGCGGGACGACGGTCCGCCCCGGCTCATCGCCACCGATCCTGGCCATGACGAAAGCCGTGAACTCGACGAACTCTCCGATGGCACCCGCGCCCAGCTGCTGCTGGCGGCTCGCGTCGCCTTCGCCGGCGAGGTCGAAGGTGAGACACGCCTTCCCCTGTTTCTCGACGAGGCGCTCGATCAGAGCGATCCGGAACGATTCGACGCCATCGCCGGCAGCCTTGGTGAGATGGCTGAGCGCGACGGCCGGCAGATCGTCTACCTGACCAGCGATCCCCTCGATGTCGAGAGATTCCGCCGTGCGGTCGGATCCGCCGGCGTGACTGTGACCGCCATCGACCTAGGTGCCATCCGCCAACGGGAAGCCATGATGGTTCCCGTCGACATTCCACCTCTCGAGACCGTTCCGCATCCGGGCACGCTCTCTCCACAGGACTATGCCGCAGCGCTTGCCGTTCCTCATCTGCGGCCGGAACGAGGCTGGCAGGGACAGCACCTTCACCACATCCTGTGGGACCAGCCGCAACTCCTCCATGACATCCTGTGCCATGGCATAAGGCTGGCAGGGCAATGGAAACATGTTTCGCCATCGTCCCTGGGGGATAAGCTGCGATCCATCGCACCCGCCGGCGTCATGATTGATGCGCGTATCGATCTCTTCGCGATCTTCATTGCGCTGATGAACGAGGGCCGCGACCGCATGGTTGACCGCGATGCCCTGCAACGAAGCAATGCCGTATCCGGGCATTACCTCGAGCCGCTGGTCGCGATCACAGAATCTCTGGAAGGCGATCCGCGGGCACTTCTCGACGTCCTGCGCTCGAACCGGCCCCCCGCCCTCGCTCGGTTCCGGGCGCGCAGTGCAGACGACCTGGAGGCCTGGCTAGGCGATCACGGCTATCTCGACGAACGACCCCCTCTGGAGAGAGAGGAACTGACCCTTCGCGCCCTTGCCAGCCCCCCTGCAGCACGCCTGCCGGAAGGCGATGCGCGAACCCTGGTTCACCGCTGGTGGTACCTTGGCCAGGGGGTGCGGCGGGACTGATCCGATCAGGACAGGCCCTCTGCCGCGAGATCGTCGAGGGCGGCTCTGATGCTCTGCCGCAGGATGTCCTCGATGACGCCGATCTCCCTCTCTCCAATGATGAGGGGTGGCGACAGCACCGCCATGTGACCGAGCGGCCGGACGATCAGCCCGCGTTTCTGGGCATGGCGCGCCACGCGCCCGCCAAAGTCCACCTCCGCGTCATGGAGCGCCCCGGTGGCCTGATCACGGACGAACTCGATTCCCTGCATGAAGTGGCTGCCCCGGACTTCGCCTACGGCATCGAGGTCTCCAAGGCGATGGAGCGCTGCCTCGAACAGGGGTCCCGTGGCCCGCACATGCCCGCACAGGTCTTCATCTTCCATGATGGCAATGTTCGCCAGGGCGGCTGCACAGGCGGCGGGGTGGCTCGAATAGGTCATGCCGTGAAGGAACATTGCTCCCGGTGCAGAAATGACATCGAAGATCTCCTGCGAAAGGATCGTCGCCGAGAGCGGCTGATAGCCCGAGGTGAGCCCCTTCGCCGAGGTGATAATGTCGGGCTCGATACCGAAGACATCCTGCGACGAGAAGAAGTGGCCGAGACGTCCGAACGCCGTGACGACCTCATCGGAGATGTACTTGATGCCGTAGGTCGAGCACACCTGTCTCGTCCGTCTGTGATAGCCGTCAGGCGGCACGATAACACCTCCGGCCCCCATGATCGGTTCGGCGATGAAGCCGGCGATGTTCTCGGCGCCGATCCTCTCGATGGCCTCGATCATCTCCTCGATGAGAAAGTCCGAGAATTCGTCGACTGTCATGCCGGCTGGCCGTCTGTAGGGATAGGGAGACGAGAGGTGGTGCACGAGATCCTCGGCCGAATTCCAATCGGCACGATAGGCTGGAGTCGTCAGGGCGACGGAAAGATGGGTCGAGCCGTGATAGGCGCCAATTCTCGAGAGAATGATCCGCCTCGAGGGCTCGCCAAGGCGGTTGAAGTAATGGTGGAGGATGCGCACCGCACTATCGTTGGCAACCGATCCGGAGTTGCCGAAATAGACATGGTTGAGCGCACCCGGAGCCAGTGACGCCACCTTGTGGGAAAGGCGCGCGCCTTCGGGATGGGTCAGATTGTAGAAGGTCGAGTAGTAGTCGAGCTTGCGCAATTGCGCGGCAACCGCATCGATGATCTCGCGGCGTCCGTGACCGACATTGACGCACCACAGGCCGCCGATGCCGTCCAGCATGCGGTTACCATCGGCATCGTAGACAAAGGCCCCATCGGCCTCGGCGATGACGGTGCGCGCTCCTTCGGCCTTCAATCCATCAAGATTGGCGAAGGAATGTACGAGATGAGCATCGAGCGCCAGGATCTCGTCGGTCAGGTTCTGGCTTTCAAGACTTTCCATCACTGAAGCCCTTTCCGGTCAAGGTGCCCGTCACCATAGCATCACCGTGACACATCGTGCATCACCGGCTCTTCGGGAGGGATGCTTCGCCACCGCCAAGGGCGCGCTGCATGAGAACCGTATCCACCCCGCGATCGAACTTGTGGCCGACCGATCGCAGGACACCGGCATGACGGAACCCGAGCCGTTCGTGAAAGCCGATCGAGGCCTCGTTGGCAGAGTCCCCGATGACAGCGATCATCTGCCGGTACCCGAGGTCCGCGCATTGCCGCATCAACGCCTCCATCAGCAGGAGACCCGTTCCCTCCCTGTCCTGCCCGTGGCGCACGTAGACCGAGTTCTCCACCGTGAGGCGGTAAGCAGACCGTGACCGCCAAGGTGAAGCGCACGCATATCCCGTGATGGCGTCGGCCGTTTCGGCGACGAGCCAGGGGAGGCCCTGAGTACGAATCGCCCGCCAGCGCGCCATCATGCCCCGGGCATCGGGCGGATCGATCTCGAACGATGCCGTCGTGTGCAGCACGTGCCAGGAATAGATCCCGGCAATGTCGGCGAAGTCTGCCTCCACGGCCGGCCGGACGCGGAGCCCGTGATGACCCGCACCGCCGCTCATCGGCCGACGCCCATGTCAGTTGACAATCGGCTCCCGGGGAATGTGATTGACACGTTCGCATGCGCCCTCGGTCACGATCGCGGTCTCGCCGATGCACATGCTCAATCCGGTGGTGTCATCGAGCAGAATCATGTGAAGGAAGAACACCATGCCGGGTTCCAGGACCTGCGGATTCCCGGCCCACACCATCGGCCAGTCCATCCATGTCGGGGGGTACATCGCCCCCATGGTGTAGCCGCAGGCGGCGAGCCGGGCGTGGCCGAACCCGGCCTCGCCCAGGGTCGTTGCGTGAGCGTCGAACACGTCGCCAACGGTCCGACCCGGACGCAAGGCATCCAGGCAGGCGTCGATGGCATCGGCACAGGCGCGGTTCATGTTCACATGGCGGTGATCCGGGGCTCCGGTCAGAATGTTGTACATCATGGCGGCGTGGTAGTGCCGGAAGGCTGCGGCCGGTTCGAACACGACCTGATCCCTTTCGGTCACGGTCTCGTCACCGGTGTGGTAGCGACAAAACACGGCAGCGTCACCGGCGCCCATGGGCCAGCGACCTGCGGTCGGATCCCCGCCACCCTCCATCAACGCCTGCATCATCGCCCCGTAGACCGCCTTCACGGAGGCGCCCGGGATGGTGTGCTCGATGCTGACGTCGAGAATCCGATCGCACAGGGATCCCGCCTTGCGCACATACGCCAGTTCCGCCTCGCTCTTGACCAGCCGCAGCAGGCGGACGAGATCGGAGGCATCGACAGTCCGGCAGAATCCGTCGAGCGCAGCATCGACCATCTTTGCACGCTGCCCGGTGAGACCATAGGCGTGGTACTCGACGCCCAGGCGCCGGCCCCGACACCCATGGTCCTCGAGCATGTCTCTGAGATCGTCACCCGGCGATGCATCCTCCCGATCCTGCCAGATGCGAATGTCCCCGACGATGGAGGTTTCGCGGGACTGGATGCGGTCCGCCGAACGCGTCAGCAATGCGAGTGCTCCGTCAGCTCCGAGGTACATCCCCTGGAACATGGAATAGCCACTCGTATCGTAGCCGGTCAGGTAATACATGCTGTCCTGACGAAACAGCACCAGACCATCAAGCCCCTCACGCCCCATGGCGGCACGGGCCCTGGCAAGCCGGCGATCGAATTCGTTTCGGGAGAAGTGAAGAAGCGGCATGACGTATCCCGGTACTCCGGAATGACCCTATCGTTCGGTCGGGACCAAAATCAAGTTCGGGAGGTCAACCTCTTCGAGAACGGTGCCCGTTCCTGCACCCGGCGCCGTAACGTGTCCCATCATCATCTTCCCGATTGCCGCGGAGCGGCCGACCTGCCTGACCCCGTTTTCCCTTGGCAATGCACAAGGACCCGTTCCAGACTGCACGCTCTTCCAACGGAACACGAACCGATGAGGCAGGCATACCTTTTCAATCCCGGGCCCCGACGGGCCCTGATCGCCGGTCTTGGCATCCTGCTGTTACTTGCGGCTGCCCTGCCCCGTCCGGCGGACGCCCACGCGATCAGCGACGAGACGGCGCGTATCGCCATCATCTCCGCCTTCGCTCCGGAACTGGCCATTCTCAAGGGTGACCTCAAGGACGCCTCGGAACTCCAGGTGAACGGTGTCACCTTCACAACAGGCACTCTCGAAGGGCACGACGTCGTCCTCTTTCTCAGCGGAATCAGTGTCGTCAACGCGGCGATGACGGTGCAACTGGCGCTTGACCATTTCGCCATCGCGAATGTGGTGTTCTCCGGCATCGCCGGTGGCGTGGATCCAGGCCTCAATATCGGCGACGTCGTGATCGCGGATCGCTGGGGCCAATATCTGGAAATGCTGTTCGCGCGTGAAACCGATGACGGCTGGGCAACGATACCGTTTTTCGAGTACCCGTACGGAAACTTCGGCATGATGTTTCCGCGTTCGGTCACCGTGCTCCGCCCCGGAGCCGAAGACCCGGAGACCCGGTTCTGGTTCGAGGTGGATGATCAGATGCTCGCCTCGGCCCGCAGCATGGCGGATACGGTGACACTCGAGCGCTGTACGACACACGGCACCTGTCTTGAGAAAACTCCCAGGATCGTCGTTGGAGGATCCGGGGTCTCCGGCAACGCCTTCGTCGACAACGCCGCATTCCGGGCCTGGACATTTGGCACCTTCGAGGCACGGGTGCTCGACATGGAAAGTGCCGCCGTCGCCCACGTGGCCCACGCCAACGACACACCCTTCATTGCCGTGCGCAGCCTCGCCGATCTCGCTGGCGGCGGCGATGGCGCGAACCAGATGGAGATCTTCCTGGACCTGGCCGCCGGCAACGCGTCGAGCGTGGTCAAGGCCCTCCTGCGGGCGATGGAAGATGAGCCCTGACGCGTCACGTCCGTCCGCATGGCATGCGCCTGACGCACCGCCGACACGTGCGTCATCACCTCCTGGTTGACTCGCCCGTTTCACGGTGAGGAGGCCCTCGTTGACCCTGGCACATTCAGGGCCGTGCGCGATTACCGGATCGGCCAGCTTTCCAGGCTCGTCGTCGAGATCATTCCCTGCGCCCGGTTGTTCGGCGCCGAACGTGACACCGTCTGTCTGCAGCATACGGTGACCGACGAGGCAATCGTCTGCGAAGGCGTCGAGACCCTGAAGGGGACGTCAAGCAATACTGCACTTGCCGACGCACTGGCGGACTGGCCGGGAGAGATGCGTGCGACCGGCGATGAGCTGTCGCCGCGCACCGCAGAAGAATCCGTGCTCGAAGGGCTGAAGACCGGCATGGCAGTCGGTGCATGACCGGCTGTGACATCAATCCGCATGCCCAACCGGTTCCGTTGATGGATGCCGTCCCGTAAACTGCTCTCCGTCCATGGTCACCCCCCTTGGCTCACGGACTTCCAGTGGCCCGAACAGTCACGACCGGCGGCGCTCCTGAGGTGCCGAGTGTTCTCTCCCCATTGTCGAGGCCATACAGCCCATGCCAGCAGGGCATGCCGACGGGTGCTCTCGCAATGACAGTCCCCACGTAACGCAGGTTGACGGTCTTCGTCGCACACGCGGAATCCTGGACTTCAACCGCCTGAACGGCGCCATGTGCAGTCGTGGACGATGAGCAGCGCCCCGTCTTGCCGGACCGTGTAGGTGCAGGTTGCCTCGATGTCCGCGAACTCGCCAGAGGCCCCGATCATCCGCAGCTGCCCCTCGCCCTGATGCAGCACACCATCGTCGCGATGCGCCTGACCGTAGAGATGCCCGTCCGGCAACCGCAGCTCCATCAGCGCGTCCAGGCGGAAGTCGCCGCCGGTACCCTGCCGGACACTCACGAAACCGGAGAGATCGCCAACGTGTCCTTCCACGAAGGGAACTCCGTCGCTTGCGACAATACGGACGTCGCAATCGAGACGACCCGCAGTGGTATCCCCCACGGTGGCATAGTCCTCGCTGCATGGGGCCTCGAACACGAAGGAACCGGACGCCTGCGCGACGCAGGACAAGGCGAGCGAGACAAGAAGGGCAAGAGGAAGCCTGGTCATTGCGGAATCCAGTAGTGTGAAGAGACGAAGTCTGCGTCACGATACGGCGCTCTTCATCCTCCGACCAGAGGTGCTGCAACCTGTGCAAACGGTGCATTCACCGAACCGGCCCCTGGAGCTCCTGCGGGAAATGATGGGCAACGCCTTCCGGCTCCCGGGCCGCAGTTCACATGAACCGGATCGACACATCAGTATGAAACGTTGACAAGGGGCCGAGCCGGGATGCTCGCCTCGATTGCCGGGTGCGCGCATTCGAGTCCGAAACATCCCAGGCCGCCATTCCACTCTCCAGACTGAGCACCGACTCCGACGACCTGCCTCTGCGAGCTCATGGATGCGGCCTTAAGACAGCATCGAGACCGGCTTCAACGCCTGGTTGTCAGGTCATGTGGCGATCATCAATGTGGACCCCAGACGCGACACACAACTCAAGAAAGACCGGGCACGCGAAGCGTGGGCCCGACGCTGTGCCGGTCATGTCGACCCACAGTCACTGCGCTACAACGAACGCTCGACCGTGGAACGGGTGAACGGCCTTCTGAAAGATGCCTATGGCGGCCGTCACGTCCGGGTGCGCGGTCACGAGAAAGTGTTCTGCCACCTCATGTTCGGGATCCTGGTGCTCACTGTCGATCAACTCATGCGTCTGACGATCTGAGCCGTCCTTCCTGTCATCTGGATCCCCACGTCGTCGCCCCGATGAAGAGGCGACAGGAAGAAACGTGTCCCGGCGCCGTAGATGCTCGCATCATGTTCCGAATGTCCGAAGACTCATGCCTCGAATCGCCGAATTGAGGGCGCCGAGCCCGGCCTGCAGATCACCGACGATGGCCGGGGCAGTCGAGGATCGAGGGTCTTGCAAGTGCCACCCTCGAAAATGTCACTGTTCTCCGCGTCTTGCAGTGGTAGCAGGGGTTCGCTACAGCCGAGACCGACACGCGCTTGTCGTCGATATCTGACCCAGCCCAGCCCTCCCTACCCCATCAAGGCGAAGCGCACCGCATTTCCGGCCAGACTCCTCCCGTGCGTTTCGACCTCAAGGCCGACCGTCGCGGCATAGGGGACGTTGTTGCTGATGCACATCACGCCCTGGCTCTGTCAGTCGGGAGGAATCGGCAGGAAATCGCCTTGGATCCTCGTTTTGGCCACCACTGCTCTAACCGCCTCTGCTATAACTCGAACGAACTTCCCGCCGGCCTCAGAGTGTTCGCGAAATCGGAAAACGAAACCGGCCGCTTGTTTGCCGCCCCATGAACGATGTCATGGTTTCTTCTCTCGATACGCTTGGCAGGTGTACATATCGACGCAAAGTTGGTTCCGCCTATCGAAATACATGAACTCATGCGAATTGGGGCCGCCCAAGCGGATTGCTTCGCCAGCACGGTACAGCTTGCCCATTGAAACACAAAAGACCGATCCGCCGATTGTCTCCTTTTTGTCCGTTTCCGAGTGGCACGGTGCCTTGCTGGGCGGGTCCGGACAGTTTCCATCGAAACAGGGTGGGTACCTTACTGTAAACTTACCTGACGCCGTAAACACGAACTCAGGACAGTAGTCGCCCATGCAGTACGAAAACTGTCGGATTTCCCAGTTTCGAATCGGGCGAAATCTACCCGGAAATCCTATATGGTCATCAAGGGTCCAGCCTGACGCACGATTCCTTTGCGTTGTTTCCACATAGGTCCAGAGCCCTTTCCCATACTCAGGTTTGGGCGGCCTTCTTTGCTTCTTGACGTACACCGGACTGAGTATCGGAAGCTGCGCGACGACCTGACACTCGGAATCTGGACAAGCACGCAAGGCGGCATCATGATGGATAATGACATGTGGTTCCTGAGCGCAAACATCGCATATTCCGAATGCCAAAATAGAGAAAAGCAAAGAGAAGAAACGAGTGAAATTCTTTACCGTGCTGGACTTCGGACGATCCACGAATTCCGACGTGTGAATCGCAAGTCGCCCGAAGCCTTGAGTGCAACGTAAATCGGGTGCGTACGTCTCATTCATTATCGGCTCCAACCGACTTCGCCGTACCGACGGTGTGGCCCATGAGTTATCCGGAAAATGCGACAAGAGCGCAAGCGGGCAGTCAACGGGAAACGATCCGCAAGACCAGAGATCGGACATTCGGCATTGCAATCGTCACATCGCCGCCATGCAGCAGTTCGCTGCCTATACGCAATGCCGTCGATCCGTACAGGTCGTCTTCATTGAGATCATCGTCATATACGGCTATCCATAATTCATTCTCGGGAAACACTTCCTGAATGGCCTGGACGCCGAAATCCAGTGTGAATCCCGGAGTCGTAATAGTGTTCGTTTTCCCGGTGATCCGGTCCCGCAGGCGTTGGGCCTCCCGGTTCGCTGCTCGCTTGCCCTTGGAAGTGCGCGCACTGGTTTCTTTCAGATCGCGCAACCTCTGTTCCTCCGCGTGGCTGAGGGGAGGGCCCAGCTCGACCTCGCTTGCGGACTTCAACTTCAGCAGGAAACGTAACTCGTCGTAGCGTCCACAATCCCTGCACACACACCGCTTCGTCCCTTCGTCGCAGATGTTGCCCAGACTGCGGGAGAGATCTGCCAGTCGTCGAACCCGGGTTTGAGAAAGCGGTTCCCCCGGAGTTATCTCGCTGTTCCGCTTCTTCACCACGAGCGGCCCAGTTCCTCTTGGATCGCGCGTCCCTGCTTTCCAAGTGCCGACAGCCGTTCTTCCGCAAGACGGATCGATTGCAGAATATCCAGATCCCGCCGCTGCATCTGGACGAATATGTCGGGGTCGGAAAAGAAGTCGTCTCCCGCGTGGTTTTCTAGCACGACTCTGCCAATCGCGATGAAGAATCTCCTGTTGTGAGCCTTGTTGGCGATCTTCCGAATCGATGGTGTTTCGGTCTTCGGGGAGGATCGGGCAATCGAAATGGGCGTCCGCGCCGAAGCCGAGACCTCATCGGCGTCGCGGCCGGCATAACGACGCGCGAGCCACCACGCGCGAGGTAGGCGTCGTCAGCGAGGCATCCGGACAGGGCGAACAAAATCGGCGGGCCGGTGACAGTTAGAAGACCGACCGACCGCCATGCCGTGTCGCGGCAACATTTCGAATGCGAGTTGAACATGTCCGGTCGATCCTCTTCGAGGCCTGTTTCGGTCAGTCAATTGTCGCTCATTCTCGCCCGGCCGGCTACCGACAAGGTACAGACCTGCCCACCTGCAAATGCCGAGTCCTGGCTGCCGGTGTGCATGTAGGTCGCAGGTTGGCTGGCTAGCGTGATCGATTCACGAGCTGCAATGTAGAAGCTTGGCATCGGTCGCACGAAACCACGGTCGGGACGATCACATTGAGGAGACTGGGCCGGGCGAGTCCGTAGCCCGACGCGCTGCGGTCGGGGTGGACATCCTCACCTACTCCCGTCTTGTCGCGACGGGACCCCGACACAGGCGGCCCCATTCGCCCGTTTCGGCCGCGCTTTCCGGCGGGTACAATCTGCGTCGATCGGGGAACCATGCTCTTCCTCGCATTCGCGTCCTTGGTCTGGTGAAACCCGCCGGTGGGCTCTGGCGGAGATCATCGCGGGGTCGCGGTTGCCGTTAGCGCATCTGAACGAACAGGAGATTGAAGCATGTTGAGATTCCTGCGTACGGGAGTAGCCTTGTCCCTATTCGGGATCCTTCTGGCCGGGTGTTTTGCTACCGGCAAGATGGGGGTGAAGGATCAGGTTCGCGGCCATTCGCTCGCGAAAGTCGAGGTTACAATCGAAGAAGGCGCATTCACCGGCTTGTTTGAAAGGGTTGACGACCTCGATGACGAGGAGTTTGCCAGCCAGTTCAAGGAACGCCTTGAAGAGGTCATGAGCCGGACTCTCGTAGTCTCGTTTCCGGGCGGCAACCCTGTACAGATGCTTGTGCATGTCGACGAGATGAATATTGCAAGCGGTGCCGGAAGAGCGATCCTGGGCAACCGGAGCTATGTCGGCGCACGTGTGCAAATCGTGGATTCTTCGACACAGCGGACTATTGCCGAGAGACATTTCCGAGAACAGGAGAAGGACGTTTCGTTCTCCGGAAACATCGGGTTTCTGGTAGAAATCACGAAGAATGTGATCGATGCGGGAACTAATGACATGGTGGAAGATGCTGCGCAGGAATTCGCCGATCGCGTAAAGGAATGGCTCGACAATTGACTGCATGTTCAATCTCCGAACTGCCTCACGAACTGCAATTCGGCGCGATTTCTGCGGTAGTCATGCAACTGCGCATTGGAAGTGCGAATCTCGTTGATCAGAGCGAGTTTGGGACTGAAGCCGAACACTGTAAAGCCGCGGTTGAACACCGAAGCCCGGAGAACGCGGGTCCGATCCTTTCGTGCGGACCCGTCGGGCGTGAATGGAGCCCAACTGCCCTTGTAGCGCGTCCAGAGAAATTCTCCGCTGACGCTGACGGTGAAGCCGCGTGGCAAATCGACGAAAGCGCCGAGACGTACCCAACGCCCGGAGTTGCGCCACAATGGCGAACGAGGGCGTTCGTGGGTGGCGCCGACCATCGCATCGACACGCACGGTCGGCGTTGCCTGCACAATGCCGCGCCGCCGCGCCCTTACCGGCCCAGGCGCTCGCCTCGCGGTGCGCGCCGTCGTCCCTAGCGTAGTAGCCGTCGCGTTCGAAATACCCTACGCCCTGCAACGGCGAGGCGATCTTGCCGATGGACGCTACCATCGCCGGGACGCTCCGGCAGGGACGGATTCATGGGATTCGCGCCTGTCCATATCGGCAAGATGGGCGTTTGAGATGAGTGGAACAAGTGCCGCACATACGTGCGTCCGCCGCTGTCCGCCCATGGCCGCTAGTGTCGTCGAATGGCCGTCGCGGAGATCCGGTCAATCGCCTCGCGAGCTGTTATCAACCGGCCCGATGCGGCAGCAGTTCCCAAGGCGTCGCAACAGGATAGGGCGGGAACGATGTAGTCACGCTATGGTCTTGATTGGCAAACGCCATCGCGAAATACTGACGAAAAAGAAACTCAAACTGAAAGCAACCCGTCATGGAACTTCCCATCCGCGATGCCAAAGCACGCCTCTCCGAGTTGGTCGCCGCTGCCCGCAAGGGCGAGCGCGTGATTATCACAAGGCACGGCCAGCCGACGGCCGAGCTGGTGCGTTGCGACCGGCGCGGTGGGATTGACTTCGAAAAGCTGGAGGCTGCCCGTCGGCGTCTCGGAATTGAGGGCGACGGAGAAGGCTGGCCGGAGGAATTCAACGACCCCGCCTTCAGCCGCAAGGTGCTTGGGCTCAACGAAGAGTAGCCGGACAGACAATGCGCGTTCTGCTCGACACCCCCTACCTGTTCGACTTCATGGACAGGCCGGGCATGTTCCTGGACTCCGAGCGCCGTGTGCTGGCGGCTCGGGGGACGGATTTCTACGTCAGCGCGGTTTCGATTTGGGAAATGCGTCTCAAGCATAACGCTCGCCACCGATCCGGCGAGCGCAAGAGCCGCTTCTCTCCCGAGGATGTGGTCGCCGCACTGGGGGATCAGGACATGACGTTCCTGCCGATGACCATGCGCCATGCCGCCAGCGAACTCGAAGTGCCGCTGGACCACAAGGACCCTTTCGATGAACTTCTGATGGTCCAGGCACAAGAGGAAGGTCTCCGGCTGCTTACCGTGGACAGGCGTCTTGCCGGTCATCCGCTTGCGGTCGCGGTTCATGAGCTCGGGTAGCGGTACTTTTTCATCGCAGCCAAGCGCGGCCAGGGCGTGCCTGTTGCGGACAAATAGTAGAGTCCATTGAAGAATTATCTCAATGCGCCGTTTGACAAGGCTTGCCCGCAGGTTCAAATCACCCTTCCAGGGTCACCGAATCCGGGAAGGCGGGAGCGATGCGGCGAGACGGAAACGGCTGGGAACGCGGAGACTTTCACCGCGCCGCCGCGAACGACAACCACGGCTCGAAGGCCGGACCGGAAGCGCGGATCGACGACGCGGTGATGCGCCTCGGCCGGCAGATCGCGCGCGAGCAATTCGACCGGCCGGACGCCGCCAACGACAACGCGCCGCAGATGGAGGCGCACGACCGATAGGAGACCCGAGACCATGACCCTTCACGCCGCGCTCTACGCCCGCTATTCGTCCGACCAGCGGCGGGCCGCTTCCATCGAGGACCAGTTCCGGGTCTGCCGCGAACACGCCGAACGCGAGGACTGGAAGATCGCCGGCTGCTATCGCGACTCCGCCATATCGGGCGACAGCGTGATCCTCCGCCCCGGCATCCAGGGGCTGCTTGAGGATGCGAGGCGGGGCCTGTTCGAGGTCGTGGTCGCCGAGGCCCTCGACCGGGTGAGCCGCGACCAGGCCGACGTGGCGACCCTGTACAGACATCTGCAGTTCGCGGGCGTGATGATCGTCACCCTGTCGGAAGGCGAAATCAACGAGCTTCATGTCGGCCTCAAGGGCACGATGAACGCGCTGTTCCTGAAGGACCTTGCGGCGATGACGCGCCGGGGACTGCGGGGCCGGGTCGAGGCCGGCAAGTCCGGCGGCGGCATCTGCTACGGCTACGACGTGGTGAAGCTGCTCGACGCCGCCGGCGAGCCGATCCGGGGCGAGCCGCTGCATCGACGAGGCCGGGGCGGAGATCGTGCGGCGCATCTTCCGGGGAGTTCGCCCGGGGCATCAGCCCGCGCGCGATTGCGCGGCGTCTCAACGAAGACGGCATCCCCGGCCCCAAGGGCAGGCTCTGGACCGACTCGGTCCTGCGCGGCCACGCGAAGCGGGGCACGGGGCTGCTCAACAACGAGCTCTATATCGGCCGGCTGGTATGGAACCGCCAGCGCTTTATGAAGAACCCGGACACCGGCAAGCGGGTCGCGCGCCTCAACCCGCCCGAGGAATGGATCATCGCCGAGGTCCCCGAGCTTCGCATCCTGGACGACGACCTGTGGCGGGCGGCGAAGACCCGGCAGGGGGAAATCTCCGAGAAATACGCCACCGCGGCGACGCGCGCGGCCCATGCCAACCGGCTGAACAGCACCCACCGACCCGCTACCTGCTCTCGGGCCTGCTCGAATGCGGCGTCTGCGGCGGTTCCTACGCCAGGCGCGGCCAGGACCGCTACGGCTGCTCCAACCACGTCATGTCGGGGTCGTGCGCCAACAGCAGGGGCATCCGGCGCGTCGAGATCGAGGAGCGGGTCCATGGTGGGGCTGAGGGGGGAGCTGATGGAGCCCGAGGCCGTCGCCGAGGCGATGAAGGCTTATGCCGGGGAGACCAACCGGCTCAACCGCGCGCGCCGCGCATCCGGGGGCGACGGACCGCAAGGAGCTTGCCGGCATCGAGAAGAAGATCAAGGCCATGGTCGCGGTGATCGAGGATGGCGGCTATGCGCGGGGCATGATGGACCGCATGCGCGAGTTGGAAGCCCGCCAGGACGAGATCGAGGAGCGGCTATCCACCGTCCCGGTCGACGTGCCCGACATCCACCCGAAGACCACGGACATCTACCGGCGCAAGGTCGAACGCCTCGCCGAGGCGCTGGCCGACCCGCGCGACCGCGACGAGGCGGCGGAGGCCATCCGGGGTCTGATCAAGCGCATCGTGCTCACCCCCGGCGAGAAGCGCGGTGAATTGCACGCCGCGCTCCACGGCGACCTCGGCACCATCCCCGAATGGGCCGGGAGCGGCAGCCGGAAAGGGGTGACCGACACTCCCAAAACGGGAATGTCGGTGGTAGCGGGGGCAGGATTTGAACCTGCGACCTTCAGGTTATGAGCCTGACGAGCTACCGGACTGCTCCACCCCGCATTATTCCTGTTCCTCAAAACCCGGTGCTTCGATAGCCCGGCGGCGACCTACTCTCCCGCGCCTTGAGACGCAGTACCATCGGCGCTGGGGGATTTAACGGCCGAGTTCGGAATGGGATCGGGTGGGGGCCCCCCGCTATGACCACCAGGCTATCGAAGCACCGGAGGATTTCAGTCGATGTGGTATTCAAGCGCGGGCCTTTCCGGACCCCTGTTTTGTGAGTCGCTTGTGAGAAGATCAAGCCAATCGAGCGATTAGGACCAGTTAGCTTCACGTGTTACCACGCTTCCACACCTGGCCTAACAACGTGGTGGTCTTCCACGGCTCTCAAGGGAAACCCGGTTTCGAGGGAGGCTTCCCGCTTAGATGCTTTCAGCGGTTATCCCTTCCGCACATAGCTACCCGGCGATGCCGCTGGCGCGACAACCGGTACACCAGAGGTGCGTCCATCCCGGTCCTCTCGTACTAGGGACAGCTCCTCTCAAGTTTCCTACACCCATGGCAGATAGGGACCGAACTGTCTCACGACGTTCTAAACCCATCTCACGTACCACTTTAATCGGCGAACAGCCGAACCCTTGGGACCTGCTTCAGCCCCAGGATGTGATGAGACGACATCGAGGTGCCAAACACCGCCGTCGATGTGAACTCTTGGGCGGTATCAGCCTGTTATCCCCGGCGTACCTTTTATCCGTTAAGTGATGGCCCTTCCACGCGGAACCACCAGATCACTATGACCGACTTTCGTCTCTGCTCGGCCCGTCGGCCTCGCAGTCAGGCAGGCTTATGCCATTGCACTCAACAGCTGATTTCCGACCAGCCTGAGCCCACCTTCGCGCGCCTCCGTTACTCTTTGGGAGGCGACCGCCCCAGTCAAACTACCCACCATGCAGGGTTCCGGCCCCGGATTCACGGGACTCGGTTAGATATCAGCGATCACAAGGGTGGTATTTCAAGGTTGCCTCCACGTCAGCTGGCGCCAACGCTTCACCGGCTCCCACCTATCCTACACAAACAACCGCTAATACCAGTGCAAAGCTGTAGTAAAGGTGCACGGGGTCTTTCCGTCTAACCACGGGTAC